>NZ_JXJM01000001.1:3691500-3732622 GCF_001593325.1 Bradyrhizobium sp. DOA1 | reverse complement strand
GAATAGCACGCCGAGCGCGAGATCGTCATTGGCGCAGAACACGGCATCGAGGGGCTCCCGCGCCAGCAGATCGGTGAACAGGGCGCCGCCGAGCGTCACCGAAGTCGGCGTCGCCGTTGTGACGACGAGGCGCTGGTCGAATAGTCCTGCATCTTTCATGGCCGAGACATATCCGTCGAGGCGCCGCTGCACCCGCGGATCCATGCGTGCGCCGACGAAGCCGATCTTGCTGTGGCCTTGCTCGAACAGGTGGGCAACCGCTGCGCGGGCTGCATCATAGTGCGAAAAGCCGATCATCATGTCGACTGGATCCGGGCCAATCTCCATGATCTGCACGATCGGGCAGTCCGCGGCCTCCAGCATCGCGCGGGACTCCGTGGTCTGGTCGATGCCGGTAACGATCAGTCCGGCCGGCTTCTGCGCCAGGAACAGGCGCAGCAGCTTCTCCTCCTGGAGAATACTGTAGCGTGTGTTGGACAATTGGATCGAGTAGCGGCTGCCTTCGGAGGCGTCATAGATGCCGCGCAGCACATCCGAGAACACGTTATTGGTGAGGGAGGGGATCAATACACCGATCACCTCGGTACGTTGCGAGGCCAGCGCCCGCGCCGCAAGGTTGGGCACATAGCCGAGCTCCTTGGCGGCGCTCTCGACCCGGGTCCGCTTGGCAACCGACAGCGCTTCCGGATTGCGGAAGAACCGCGACGCCGTGATCGGGCTGACGCCGGCAAGCTCGGCCACTTCAGCCAACCGGATTTTGCCTGACTTGGTGCGTTTTCGACCCATTTGCTGCTCATAGCATAGCCACTGACGCAAACAAAGGATCGTTGACAGCGCTACCAGCAACGACTAACCAAAGACAAATTGCCAAAACCGCACAAACTACCGACAATGTCGCCCGCTATGATCGGGCTTCGTTCGGTGAAGTCCAAAAAGAACAAGACGGTCGCGGCGCTAGAGTCGTCGTGGACTTTCGAGGAGGGAGCTAGATGTCGTCTGTGCAAATCCGCGACGTGCGGAAATCGTTCGGCAATTTTGAAGTCCTGCACGGCGTGACGATTCCGATCGAGGACGGCCAGTTCGTCGTCCTGGTTGGCCCTTCCGGCTGCGGCAAGTCGACGCTTCTGCGCATGCTCGCCGGCCTCGAGAACATCACCTCCGGCACGATCTCGATCGGCGACCGCGTCGTCAACAATGTCCAGCCCAAGGAGCGGGACATTGCGATGGTCTTCCAGAACTACGCGCTCTATCCGCACATGACGGTGGCCGACAACATGGGCTTCTCGCTGAAGCTGCGGAACGCCAGCTCCGACGAGATCAACAAGCGGGTCAAGCGTGCTGCCGAGATTTTGGCTCTGTCGCCGCTGCTCGACCGCTATCCGCGCCAGCTCTCGGGCGGTCAGCGCCAGCGCGTCGCCATGGGCCGCGCCATCGTGCGCGATCCGCAGGTGTTCCTGTTCGACGAGCCGCTGTCAAACCTCGATGCCAAGCTGCGCGTCGCCATGCGCACCGAGATCAAGGAGCTGCATCAGCGGCTGAAGACGACGACGGTCTACGTCACCCACGACCAGATCGAGGCCATGACCATGGCCGACAAGATCGTCGTCATGCATGACGGCATCGTCGAGCAGATGGGCACGCCGCTCGAGCTCTACGACAAGCCCGACAATCAGTTCGTCGCCGGCTTCATCGGCTCGCCCGCGATGAACTTCCTCAAGGGCCATGTGCGCGTCAACGGCGTTGCCACCTTCGAGGGGCCGAACGGCGTCAAGCTGCCGCTCAAGACCGCGCCGGCCAATTCCGACGGCCGTCCGGCCGTCTACGGCGTGCGGCCCGAGCACTTCACCATCGCCGATGACGGCGCCGAGGCCGAGATAATCGTGGTCGAGCCAACCGGCTCAGAGACGCAGGTGTTCGCCAAGGTCGGCGGCGAGCAGGTCGTCGCGGTCTTCCGCGAGCGCCACCAGTTCAACCCGGGCGACAAGGTGCGGCTGAAGCCCGATCCTTCGCTCGTGCATCTGTTCGACGAGGCGACGGGCAAGCGCATGAACGCCTAGCGCGGCAGGCGAGAGCAAGACGTAAGACAAGAAAAAGCATCACAGGGAGGACGACATGAAGGACTTTACCCGCCGGACTCTGCTTCAAGGCGGAACGGCACTGGCTGCGACCGGCATGCTGACCGGGCCGGCATTGTTCGACTTCGCCAAGGCCTGGGCGCAGAGCGCGCCTTGGAAGGCGGAGCCCGGCGCCAAGCTGACCGTGATGCGCTGGAAGCGCTTCGTGCCGGCAGAGGACGATGCGTTCAACGCGATGGTTGCGGCGTTCAAGGCTGCAACGGGCACCGAGATGAACGTGTTCAGCGAGTCCTTCGAGGACGTGCAGCCGAAGGCATCGGTTGCGGCGAACACCGGCTCAGGACTCGATCTCGCCTGGGGCCTGCACACGCTGCCCCAGCTGTTCCCGACCAAGGTTCTGAAGATGAACGACGTCGCCGATTACCTCGGCGGCAAATATGGCGGATGGACCGATGCAGCGGCCAAGACCTGCAAGCTCGGCAACGACTGGCTTGGCATCCCCGTGGCGACCAACGGCGGTTACCTGACCTACCGCAAGTCGGCGCTCGACAAAGCAGGCTTCAAGGAATTCCCGAAGGACTTCCCCAGCTTCCTCGAGATGTGCAAGGCGCTCAAGGCCAACAACACGCCCGCCGGCTTCGCACTCGGCCACGCCTCGGGCGACGGCAATGCGTGGCTGCACTGGGTGCTGTGGGGGCACGGCGCCTACACGGTCGACCAGAACGACAAGATCGTCATCAACTCGCCGGAGACGGCGAAGGCGCTGGAATATTGCAAGGCGCTCTACGACAGCTTCATTCCGGGCACGGCGTCCTGGAACGATTCCTCCAACAACAAGGCGTACCTCGCCGGGGAGCTCTATTGCACGGCGAACGGCATCTCGATCTACGTCGCCGCCAAGACTGATGCCAGCAAGAAGGAGTTGGCGGAGGATACCTACCACGCGCTCTGGCCGGTTGGCCCGGTCGGCAAGCCGACCGAGCTGCAACTGGCGCTGCCGATTCTCGCCTTCAACTTCACCAAATATCCGAACGCCGCAAAGGCTTTCGTCGCCTTCATGCTGGAGAAGGAGAACTACGAGAAGTGGCTGTCCGGCGCGCAAGGCTATCTGACGCAGACCTTGAACGCCTATGAGTCCGCCCCGATCTGGAAGGCCGATCCCAAGAACGAGGTGTTCTCGCAGGCCTCCAAGCGCACGCTGCCGGCGGCCGGCATCGGCACGGTCGGCGAAAAGGCGGCGACCGCAATCGCCGACTTCATCGTCGTCGACATGTTCGCCAATTACTGCACCGGCGCCAAGGATGCGAAGGGCGCGATGGCTGAAGCCGAGCGCCAGCTGAAGCGCATCTATCGCTGATAATCACGGAGCGGGCGGCCATCCGGCCGCCCGCTCGTCAACATTTTCGATCAGGGATATCGGGCATGGCTGATGTCGCAATTCCCCGGGCCAAGCCTCAGATAAGCGAGGCGAGCGCCTGGACCCAGCTCAAACACAATCGCAACTGGCTCGGCTTCTGGTTCATGGTGCCGGCCATGGCGTTCCTGATCTTCTTCCTGGCCTATCCGCTCGGGCTCGGCATCTGGCTGTCCTTCACCGACACCCGCATCGGCAGGGTGGGGCAGTTCGTCGCCACCGAGAACTACGAATGGCTCTGGGACGATTCAATCTTCTGGCTGTCGGTGTTCAACACGCTGCTCTACACCTTCGTCGCTAGCGCCCTCAAATTCGCGATCGGGCTCTATCTCGCGCTGCTGCTCAACGAGCACATGCCGTTCAAGGCGATGCTGCGCGCGATGGTGCTCATCCCGTTCATCGTTCCGACGGTGCTCTCGGCACTGGCCTTCTGGTGGATCTTCGATTCGCAATTCTCGATCATCTCCTGGTCGCTGAAGCAGCTCGGCCTGATCAACCAGAACATCAACTTCCTCGGTGACACGACCTGGGCGCGGATTTGCGTAATCTTCGCCAATATCTGGCGCGGTGTGCCGTTCGTGGCGATCACGCTGCTCGCAGGCCTGCAGACCGTCTCGCCGTCGCTCTATGAGGCGGCGACGCTCGACGGCGCCACGCGGTGGCAGAATTTCCGCTTCATCACCTATCCGCTGCTGACGCCGATCATCGCCGTCGTGATGACCTTCTCCGTGCTCTTCACATTCACGGACTTCCAGCTGATCTGGGCGATGACGCGCGGCGGCCCGGTCAATGCCACCCACCTGATGGCGACGCTGTCCTACCAGCGCGCGATCATCGCCGGGCAGCTCGGCGAGGGCGCCGCGATCTCCAGCGCCATGATTCCGTTCCTGCTCGCTGCGATCATGGTGTCCTGGTTCGGCCTGCAGCGCCGCAGGTGGCAACAGGGAGAGAGCAATGACTGATCTTCCTGCCGCGAAAGTCGATCTCAAGTCCGTGATATCGTCGCCGGCGCGCGTCGATAACAGCGAGGGCATGAGCTATTTGCAGTCCGTGCCGCGCCGGCTCGTGACGCTCTATCTGCCGCTCGCGATCATCGTCGTCGTGCTGCTGTTCCCGTTTTATTGGATGGCGCTGACATCCGTGAAGCCGGACGAGCAGCTGCTCGATCTCGACAAGTACAATCCGTTCTGGACCTGGAATCCGACGTTCAAGCACTTCCACAAGCTGCTGTTCGAGAGCTATTATCCGTACTGGCTCTGGAACACGATGTACGTGGCGATCTGCGCCACGGTGCTGTCGATCGTGGCCTCGGTGTTCGCGGCCTACGCCATCGTGCGGTTGCGTTACAAGGGCGCCAATCTCGTCGGCGGGCTGATCTTCCTCGCCTATCTGGTGCCGCCCTCGATCCTGTTCATTCCGCTCGCCACGGTCGTCTATCAGTACGGCCTGTTCGACTCGCCGCTGGCGCTGATCCTGACCTATCCGACGATCCTAATCCCGTTCTCGACCTGGTTGTTGATGGGCTATTTCAAGACCATTCCCTTCGAGCTCGAGGAATGCGCGCTGATCGACGGCGCGAGCCGGTGGCAGATCCTGATCAAGATCGTGGTGCCGCTGGCGATCCCCGGCCTCATCTCGGCCTTCATCTTCTGCTTCACGCTGTGCTGGAACGAATTCATCTACGCGCTGACGTTCCTGCAATCGACCAGCAACAAGACAGTGCCGGTCGCGATCGTCAATGAGTTCGTGGATGGCGACATCTACCGTTGGGGATCCCTGATGGCGGGGGCGCTGGCCGGTTCGCTGCCGCTCGTCATCCTTTACGCCTTCTTCGTCGAGCATTATGTGTCGGCGATGACGGGCGCCGTGAAGGAATGATCGCGGGACTTGCCGAGGGCGCGTCCGGAGCGGCGCGCTCCGGTCAATAGGCGCCCGGTCGATAAGAAGGAGTTGAGCTCTTGCACATTCTGGTTCTCGGCGCCGCCGGCATGGTCGGCCGCAAACTCTGTGAACGGCTGTTGCGCGATGGCCGGCTCGGCAAGAGCGACATCACGAAAGTGACCATGCATGACGTGGTCGAGCCGAAGAAGCCGGAGAAGGCCGGCTTCCCGGTCGAGACCATGTCGGGCGATTTCGCCGTGCCGGGCGCGGCCGAAAAGTTGATCGCCGGCCGCCCCGACGTGATCTTCCATCTCGCCGCGATCGTCTCGGGCGAAGCCGAGCTCGATTTCGACAAGGGCTATCGCATCAACCTCGACGGCACCCGGATGCTGCTCGACGCGATCAGGCTCGTCGGTGGCGGCTACAAGCCGCGCGTGGTGTTCACGTCCTCGATCGCGGTGTTCGGCGCACCGTTCCCCGATGCGATCGGCGACGAGTTCTTCCACACCCCGCTGCTCAGCTACGGCACCCAGAAGGCGATCGGCGAACTCCTGCTGGCCGACTATTCCCGCCGCGGCTTCCTCGACGGCATCGGCATCCGCCTGCCGACCATCTGCATCCGGCCCGGCCTGCCCAACAAGGCGGCATCGGGCTTCTTCTCCAACATCCTGCGCGAGCCGCTGGCCGGCAAGGAGGCGATCCTCCCGGTGTCCGAGGACGTCCGCCACTGGCACGCGACGCCGCGCTCGGCCGTCGGCTTCCTGCTCCATGCCGGCACCATGGACCTTGCGACAGTCGGTCCGCGCCGCAACTTGACCATGCCGGGCCTGTCGGCCACCGTCGGCGAACAGATCGCCGCGTTGAAGCGCGTCGCCGGCGACAAGGTCGCCGCCCGCATCAAGCGGGAGCCGGATCCTTTCATCGTCGGCATCGTCGGCGGCTGGCCGCGCAATTTCAACGCCAAGCGGTCGCTGGAGCTCGGTTTCACCACGGCCGAGAAGAATTTTGACGACATCATCCGCATTCACATCGAAGACGAGCTCGGCGGCAATTTCGTCGCCTGATCTCTGACTGAGCGAGCCAAGTGATGGCGAGCGTTGCTTGCATCGGCGAATGCATGGTCGAGCTCCGGCAGGCCCAAGGGGGACATTCCTCCGGCGCGTCTGCCGGGCAGGGGCAGGGCGGCGGCCTGTACTCGCGCGGCTTCGGCGGCGACACCCTCAACACCGCCGTCTATCTGGCGCGGCTCGAGGTCAAGGTCGATTATCTCACCGCGCTCGGCGACGATGCCCTCAGCGATGAGATGATCGCGGCCTGGAACGCCGAGGGTGTCGGCACGCGGCGCGTTGTACGCCTGCCGGGCAAGCTGCCCGGTCTCTACATGATCCAGACGGATGCCAAGGGCGAGCGCCAGTTCTTCCACTGGCGCGACAGCGCGGCGGCGCGGCAGCTGATGAGCCTGCCCGAGACGGATGAGCTCCTCAATTCGCTGATGAGCTACGACATCGTCTATCTATCCGCGATCACGCTCTCGATCTACGATGCGCCCGGACGCGAGCGTCTGTTCGCGGCGATCAAGCGCGCGCGCCTGCTCGGCACCCGCTTCGTGTTCGACACCAATTTCCGCGCACGCGGCTGGCCGGACCGCGATATCGCGCGCGAGGTGTTCGCTGCGGCCTTCGCGGCTGCCGATATTGTGCTGACTTCGACCGAGGATCTGCTCGCGCTCTATCCCGGCGAGAGCCACGAGCAGTTGATGGGGCGCATCCCCACGCCTGAGCTGGTGTTCCGCCTCACTGAACCGGTAAGCCTCTTGCGCTTCCCCGGCGGCACTAGCGAAGTTCGCGCCGAGCCCATGACCAAGCCGGTGGTGGATACCACAGCGGCCGGCGACAGCTTTGCCGCGGCCTATATCGCGGCTCGGCTCGGCGGCGCCGAGCCGGTCGAGGCGGCCCAGGCCGGGCATCGCCTCGCCAGCCTCGTGATCTGCTATCCCGGCGCCATTATTCCGGGCTATGCCATGCCGCCGAAGAAGCGGCATCGGCCGGCGGCCTCTCGCCAGGCCCCCAAGTAAACGAGACCAACTGAAATAGAGACCTATGCCAACGGCTGCCCAACAAAACCACCTAGTCGCGCTGTTCAAAGCCGCGACCGTCATTCCCGTTCTCACCATCGAGCGGATCCAGGATGCCGTGCCGCTGGCACGTGCGCTGGTCGCCGGCGGCGTCCGCACGCTGGAGGTGACGATGCGCACCCCCGTCGCGATCGAGGCGGCGAGGGCGATGATGGCCGAGGTGCCCGAGGCGGTCGTCGGTATCGGCACGATCCTCAATCCGGCCGACTTCACCCGCGTCGAGAAGCTCGGCGTTGCCTTTGGGATCAGCCCCGGCCTCACCCCCGACCTCCTCAAGGCCGCCGCCCACAGCTCCCTGCCGTTTGCGCCTGGCATCGCGACCGCCTCCGAGCTGATGCTGGCGCTGTCGCACGGTTTCGACGTCGCAAAATTCTTCCCGGCCGAGCAGGCCGGCGGCATCAAGGGCCTGCGCTCCCTTGGTGGCCCGTTCCCCCATGTGCGGTTCTGCCCGACCGGCGGGGTCGGAGAGACCAATGCAGCGAGCTGGCTCGCCGAGCCAAATGTGGTCGCGGTCGGCGGTTCCTGGCTGTGCCCGACGGCCGAGATCAGGGCCGGGAACTGGGCCGGCATAACTGCCATCTGCGAGCGGGCCCTCAAGGCGCTGAAAGCCGCGTGAAGTCTTGCCATCCCTGGGCTAAGACTTAGGTCAGGAAGAGACCGCCAGGGAGAAAAGACCATGACCGCCAGCATCGTCGGATGGGCGCATACGCCGTTCGGCAAGTTCGACACCGAAACCGTCGAAAGTCTCGTCACCCGCGTCGCCAACGAGGCGCTGGCCGACGCCGGCATTTCCGCCTCCGACGTCGACGAGATCGTGCTCGGCCATTTCAACGCCGGCTTCTCGCCCCAGGATTTCACGGCGTCGCTGGTGCTCCAGGCCGACCCGAAGCTGCGCTTCAAGCCGGCGACCCGCGTCGAGAACGCCTGCGCCACGGGCTCTGCCGCCGTGCACCAGGGCCTGCGCGCGATTGCCGCAGGCGCGGCCAAGATCGTGCTGGTCGTCGGCGTCGAGCAGATGACGCGCACCCCCGGTCCGGAGATCGGCAAGAACCTGCTCAAGGCGTCCTACCTGCCCGAGGACGGCGACACGGTCGGCGGCTTCGCTGGCGTGTTCGGCAAGATCGCCAGCTCTTATTTCCAGAAATACGGCGACCAATCCGACGCGCTGGCGCTGATCGCAGCCAAGAACCATAAGAACGGCGTCGCCAACCCCTTCGCTCAGATGCGCAAGGATTTTGGCTTCGACTTCTGCCGCGCCGAGAGCGAGAAGAACCCCTTCGTCGCCGGTCCCCTGAAGCGAACCGACTGCTCCCTGGTCTCCGACGGCGCCGCGGCGCTGGTGCTGGCCGATGCCGAGACTGCCAAGACCATGAGCAAGTCGATCGGCTTCCGCGCCACCGCGCACGCCCAGGACTTCCTGCCGATGAGCAAGCGTGACATCCTCCAGTTCGAGGGCTGCACGGTCGCCTGGCAGCGCGCGCTGGAGCAGGCGGGTGTCACCCTGTCCGATCTCTCCTTCGTCGAGACCCATGACTGCTTCACGGTCGCCGAGCTGATCGAGTACGAAGCCATGGGCCTGACGCCGAAGGGGCAGGGCGCCCGCGCCATCAAGGAGGGCTGGACGCTCAAGGACGGCAAGCTGCCGGTCAATCCGTCGGGCGGCCTGAAGGCCAAGGGCCATCCGATCGGCGCTACCGGCGTCTCCATGCATGTGATGACCGCGATGCAGCTTGCCGGGCAGGCCCCCGAGGGAATGCAGCTCAAGAACGCAAAGCTCGGCGGCATCTTCAACATGGGCGGCGCGGCGGTCGCCAACTATGTCTCCGTGCTTGAGCCGTTGAAGTAGGCTTGGTCTGTCTCCGCGGGAGATAGACGCGGTGGACGACGCCTTCGGCAAATCCACCCCGCGGCTTTTGCGCTAGATCAAGGTGGGCATGGTTCGTTTTGCCCACCTTGACGCTCCTGATTGATTTGCGGGAACTGCATCATGAGCACTGACTACGAAGCCTCGCTGTCGATGGACGCCCTCAACGATCGCATCGCGATTCTCGAGGACAATATCCGCCAGCTCATCGAGCAGGCCGCGGCCGCGTCCGGCGAGCAGAACGAGTCGCGGATCGCAGACCGCATCAGCCAGCAGAACGACGAGCTCGACCGTCTCATCAAGATCCGCGAATCCCGCCAGAAGAAATAGCTCCGCGATATCGCCGAGCGACGCATGCCGCCATACGCCGCTCGCCCTTGCGCGGGCGGCGGCGCTGCCGTTAGCTGGATCGAAACCGCGAGGGCGCTTCGGCCCTGCGCAATCGGGAGCGAAAGATGGGGCCGCTGAAAGGCATCAAGGTCGTCGACATGACCACCGTGCTGATGGGACCCTATGCGACCCAGATGCTCGGCGATTACGGCGCCGACATCATCAAGGTGGAATCGCTGGACGGCGACGTCACCCGGCTGATCGGCCCGACGCGGCATGCCGGCATGGGCCCGGTGTTCCTCAACACCAACCGCAGCAAGCGCTCGATCTGCCTCGACCTGAAGAAGCCCGCGGGACGCGAGAGCAATGGCAAAGATTCTCTCATCCGTCATTCCGGGGCGCGCCCTCTTGGGGCGCGAGCCCGGAATCCATACTCCCGAGGGTGGTTATGGATTCCGGGCTCGCGACTTCGTCGCGCCCCGGAATGACAGCGGAGAGGTAAAGAGATGAGCTTCATCACCGGCGTCGGCCTCACGCCGTTCGGCAAGCACGAAGGCTCATCCTCGCTCGACCTGATGAGCAAGGCCGCCCAAGCCGCGCTCGACGATGCCGGGCTGAAACGCTCGGACATCGACGGCATCCTCTGCGGATACTCCACCGTCTCGCCGCACATCATGCTGGCCACCGTCTTCGCCGAGCATTTCGGCATCCGTCCCGCCTACGCCCACGCGGTGCAGGTCGGCGGTGCGACGGGTCTCGCGATGACCATGCTTGCCCATCACCTCGTCGATACAGGCGTCGCGCGCAACGTGCTCGTCGTCGCCGGCGAGAACCGTCTCACCGGGCAGAGCCGCGATGCCTCGATCCAGGCGCTGGCGCAGGTCGGCCATCCCGATTACGAGGTGCCGCTCGGACCGACCATTCCCGCCTATTACGGGCTCGTTGCCAACAGGTACATGCACGAATATGGGGTGACCCAAGAAGACCTCGCTGAATTCGCGGTGCTGATGCGCGCGCACGCCTGCACCCATCCCGGCGCGCAATTCCACGAACCCATCACGGTGGCCGACGTCATGGCCTCGAAGCCGGTGGCGATGCCGCTGAAATTGCTCGACTGCTGCCCGGTGTCCGACGGCGGCGCGGCATTCGTCATCAGCCGTGAGCGGACCGGCGAGACGGGCGTGCGCATCCGCGGCTGCGCCCAGGCCCACACCCATCAGCACGTCACGGCCGCGCCCGTACTCAGCGAACTTGGCGCCGAGATCTCCGTTGCGCGCGCCAGGGATGCCACGGGCCTTGCGATCTCCGACGTGCGCTACGCCGCCATCTACGACAGTTTCACCATCACCCTGGCGATGCTGCTGGAAGACCTGGGCCTTGCCGGCCGCGGCGAGGCCGCAGCCCGCGTCCGATCGGGCCATTTCAGCCGTGACGGCGCGATGCCGCTCAACACCCATGGCGGCCTGCTCAGCTACGGCCATTGCGGCGTCGGCGGCGCCATGGCGCATCTGGTTGAGGCGCATTTGCAGATGACGGGGCGGGCTGCGAATCGACAGGTGCGCGACGCCTCGATCGTACTGCTGCACGGGGACGGCGGTGTGCTGTCGTCGCATGTCAGCATGTTCCTGGAGCGGGTGCGATGAGCGAGCAACTGGCGGACTGGACCAAGGGCGAGCCGGCCATCACCTATCAGACCTGCGCCGCCTGCGGCCATGTGCAGTATTTTCACCGCGCCTTCTGCTCTGCCTGCGGCGCGTCCGATCTGTCCGAAGCTCGCGCCAGCGGCCAGGGCAGGGTGTACGCGACGTCGCTTGTCTGCCGCGCCGCCACGCCGGAGACGCGTGCGCACGTGCCCTACAACATCCTGCTGGTCGATTGTGCTGAGGGGTTTCGCATGATGGCCCACGGCGCGAATGACCTCGCCATCGGCGATTCGGTCAGTGCGAGCTTCAAGCCGTTTGCCGGGAAGCTCGTGCCGTTCTTCGCGAAGGGCACGTAAAGGGATTCGTCATTCGGGGGCGGTCTTACGACCGAACCTGGAACGGGTATTCTGGGCCTGGCTTGTGCGAGAGCCACCCCGGAATGACGAAAACTCTGAGAACGCTTACTAACGCCCGTAGAACAAGATGCTGGCGATGACGAGCATCGCCGTCACCGCCAGCATGTGCGCGAGCGCTCCCGAGGCCGCCCCCTTGATGGCTTCCTTCATGCCTTTTTCTCCCTAGACTTGGGCGTGACTCATCGTTGCGCGGTGAAGCGCAAGGACGGCCAATTGTTTTTACTCGGAACACCCCACTTGCGAGTACTCACCGCGAACTGTCCCCACGCGGCGAATATCGACTGTGTCAGGGTCGATCAGCAATGCGGCGGCAATTTGACTCGATGATGTTGCTCCTGCGTCGGTGCAAGAATAGAGTTTCAGAGACCCCTCGCCGATGGCGACAAAAAGCGTCAAAAATTCAGGGAAAACTTCAGGAAAATCATGGCCCGCATTCAGTACAGCGACCCGTCCAAGGCCTCCGACCGCACCCGCGAAATCCTCGACAAGAACCGTAATGCCAACATTTTCCGTATGATGGCGCACTCGCCGAGTTACTTCGAGCAGTACTGCCGCCTGGGCGGCGCCATCCGCCATAAGGGCGAGCTCGATCCGATCGTGCGGGAGCTCGCGATTACCCGTACGGGGATCTTGTGTGAGGCGCCATACGAGATCGTCGCGCACAGGCGCATC
Organism: Bradyrhizobium sp. DOA1; assembly: GCF_001593325.1. Lineage (NCBI taxonomy): Bacteria > Pseudomonadati > Pseudomonadota > Alphaproteobacteria > Hyphomicrobiales > Nitrobacteraceae > Bradyrhizobium > Bradyrhizobium sp. DOA1. The sequence continues at coordinate 3,720,193 of NZ_JXJM01000001.1, read as the reverse complement.
GGCAAGAATGTCGGCGTCACCGACGAGCAGAACGAGGCGCTCGAGAACTGGCAAGCTGCCAAGTGTTTTGACGAGACGCAGCGCGCCGCGCTCGCCTTCACCGACGAGATCGTGAAATTGAACAAACCGACGAACGCCACCTTCAAGGCGATCGCATCGAAGCTGACGCCGGCCGCGCTGGTCGAGCTTCAGCTCTCGGTCGGCTTCTACATCATGACGTCGAAATTCCTGGAAACCTTCGAGATTGATCTTCAGCCGGTCACGGAAGTGGTGGGCTGATCGACAAGAGCGGCGAGGGATGCCGATGACGATCGATGACTACGCGGCCTGGGCCGCAACCATTGCGAAAGTCGAAGAGCATCCGTCCAACGAGCGGCTGTCCTATCTCGGGCTCGGCCTCGCCAGCGAAGCCGGCGAGGTCGCCGATCACATCAAGAAACTGCTGCGCGATGATTGGCTCGACAAGGCAGGTCTGGTCGATGAGCTCGGCGACGTCATCTACTACTGGGCCTGCCTGTGCGCCGCGACCGGCCGGAAGCCGTCCGAACTGCTCGAGGCCAGCGCGGCCAAGATCAAGCGACGGTTGGGCGAGGCCGCGAGCCGCTGATGCATTTCTGTGTAGCCATCCTTCGAGACGCCCGCCGTTGGCGGGCCCTCAGGATGAGGACCGAGTGCGCGGCAACAGTTTTCAACCAGCCGCAGTGCCGCTTAGCCTCATCCTGAGGAGACCGCGCAGCGGTCGTCTCGAAGGACGAGGCGTGCGTTCAGGTCGACGTCAGAATATCCACCTTTGCGTTGGCGACGATCAGGCGGTCGGCCAACAGCTGCGCCAGATTGCGCATGATGCGCTCGCTGGCGCGCGGGTGCTGTTCGCGGAAGCGCTCGAAGTCCTTGAGCGGCACCTCGAACACGGTCGCCGCCATGTCGGCAAACACGTCGGCGGAGCGCGTTGCCTCCAGCAGTGCCATCTCACCGAAGGCCATGCCGGCGGTGAGCGTTGCCAGCCTGACGCCGTCGGGCAGCGTGACATGGACCGCGCCGCTTCGGAGGAAGAACACGGTATCGGCGGCATCGCCAGTCGTCACGATCTTCGCGCCGGAGGGATAGCTCCTGATCGTGCAGAGCGCTGCGAGATCGGACAGCTCGTCCTCGCTCAGCCCGGCGAGCAGCGGCTGCTCGGCAAGCTCGGTGGTCTCGTGGAAGTCGATCGAGCCGCCATAGCGGTAGACGATCTGGTCCTCCGTCCATTCGATCGCGGTATCCAGCAGGTAGAAATCGCGGACGTTCTTCAGCTCCGCTGTCCATTCCCGCAAGCTGTCCCATTCCTTGGAGGCGCGCCGGATGCCTGAGATCACGACGGTGACGTTCAGCGCCGCCAGCTCTTCGAAGGCCTCGGCGACGAGCCGCGCGCCGGCGCGCGTGGTCGAGGTGACGCGGTGCAGATCGAAGATCACGAATTGCGGGCGCGGCCGGCCCGCGAGCCGTCGTGAGACATAGTCGACGGCGGAAAGCGACAGCGTGCCGACCAGCTCGATGATCCGCACCTCCTGCTCGTGCGCGGCCAGGATCTCGCGCTCTTGTGGCCGGCGCACGCGGCGGGACGGGCTCTTGCCGATGTCATAGTCCGCTATAACCGCGTTGCGCGCGTCGTCGCTGCGGTTGAGCATGTGCAGATCGTAGTGCGAGGACAGTGCCTCGCAGACCTTGATGCCGCGCACGCTGTTGCCGTGCTTGTCCAGCCTCGGCGAGTAGCTGCCGAGCCCGAGCCGGGCAGGGAGCGCGGCGAGGATGCCGCCGCCGACGCCGCTCTTGGCGGGAAGGCCGATCCGGTAGATCCATTCGCCGGCATAGTCGTACATGCCCGACGAGGTCATGACTGAGAGCGTGCGGGAGATCGCGTACGGCGTCAGCACCTGCTCGCCCGTTACCGGATTGATGCCGCGATTGGCGAGCGTCGCCGCCATCACCGCGATGTCGCGTGCGGTGACCAGCACCGCGCATTGCCGGAAATAGACGTCGAGGACGCCGGCGACATTGTCGGAGATCACGGCATTGGTCTTGAGCAGATAGCCGATCGCGCGGTTGCGGTCGCCGGTCTGGCTTTCGGATGTGTAGACGGCCTCGTCAACGGCGAGGTCGCGTCCGGCAAAGCGGCTGAGCGCGAGACGGATCTGCTCGAAAGCGCCCGCGCCTTTGCTGTCATAGATGAGCCCGGTGCAGGCGATCGCGCCGGCATTGACCATCGGGTTGAACGGATGGTTGTCGGAATTGAGCCGGATCGAGTTGAAGGGATCGCCAGAGGGCTCGACGCCGATGGCGCTTTCGACCTTCCCTGCACCCAGAAGGTCCAGCGCCAGCCCGAACACGAAGGGCTTGGACATCGACTGGATGGTGAAGGGCACTCGGCTGTCTCCGACTTCGTAGACATGGCCGTCGAGCGTCGCGAGGCTGATGCCGAAATAGGCAGGGTCCGCCTTGCTCAGCTCGGGAATGTAGCCGGCGACGCTGCCCGAGATCTCGGCCGAGAATTCATTGAGGCAATTGTCCAGAAACCGCAGCAAAGGCGGTCTCGAGCGGGTCCAGGCGGAGGTGGCGGGCGATGACGGCTTCATCGCCCCACTTGTGCAACGCAATCAGGGTGCGCGCAACCCGTCCGGAACTATGCTCTGCCGGCGAACCAGGAGCAGGGCGAGCAAGACCGTGGGCAGGAGGATCGCAAGGCCGAGCAGCGTGACCTGCAGCTGCGACAGCGGCATGATCCCGCCGCCCGGCGTCGCCACCACGAAGCCGCCGATCACCAGGAGCACGCGGATCGGCCATTCCAGGGCACCGGTGCCGCGCAAGTCGCCGACGAAAGGCTGGTAGCCCTGGATGCCGCCGCAGATGAACAGCGTGCCGAACGCGGCGAGACCCATCAGGCCGAGGCCGGCGAAATAGGGGCTCGGCCCCTGCAGCACCAGCGCCGGATTGAGCACGAAGAAGAACGGGATGAAATAGATGATGCTGCCAACCCACATCGATTCCCAGCCGGTCTTCATCGCCGGCGAGCCGGCGATGCCTGCTGCGGCGAACGAGGCGATCGCGACCGGCGGCGTGATCGACGACAGCATGCCCCAATAGAAGATGAACATGTGCACGGCCATGCGGTTGAGCCCGAGCTTCTCCAGCGCGGGAGCGACCAGGATGGCGAGGAAGATGTAGCAGGCCGTCGTCGTCAACCCGAGGCCGAGAATGAGGCTGGTGAGGGCGCACATGCCGAGCAGCAGGAAGGCATTGTCGCCCGCGATGTGCAGCAGGTCATTGGCAAGGCTCGAGACCACGCCGGTCATCGAGAACGCGCCGATCAGAAGGCCGCAGCCGGCGAGGATGCCGACCAGCTCGACGAAGGTGCGGCCGTTGACCTCCAGGAATTTTCCGATCGTCGCGAACGTCCAGCGCGTGTCCTTGGAGAAGAGCTGGTTGAGGACCAGCAGCAGCGCGGTGGCGTAGAATGGAGCGTGGCTCTCGCGTTTGAAATAAAGCAGCATCACGATCAGGAGCGCGATGACGAATACGTAGTACCAGCCGTCCTTGATCGTATCCATGACCCGCGGCAGGTCGGCGCGCGGGATGCCCTTCAGCCCGTGACGCGCGGCGTAGGTGTCGACCTGCATGAACAGGCCGACGTAGTAGAGCGCGGCCGGGATGATGGCGGCGAGCGCGACTTCCGCGTAGCTGACGTTGAGGAACTGTGCGATCACGAAGGCGGTCGCGCCCATCACCGGCGGCGCCAGCACCGCGCCTGTAGAGGCGCAGGCCTCGATGGCGGCGGCATAGGAGGCGCGGAAGCCGCTCTTCTTCATCACGGGGATGGTCATGGTGCCCGCGGTGAGCACGTTGGAGATGATCGAGCCCGACATCATGCCGAGCAGACCGCTGGCAAAGATGCAGACCTTCGCGGCACCGCCGCGGAAGGTGCCGCACATCGCGAAGGAGAGATTGATGAAGAATTTGCCGGCGCCCGTCATCATCAGTGCGGTTCCGAACACCAGGAAGCCGATCACGGTGTCGGCAAAGGCCTGGATGGGAATGCCGAGCAGGCTTTCGCCGGAAAGCACGTGATAGGCGGTCGCCTGTTCCAGCGTCGATTGCGTGCCGCGGAACGGCCCGAGCCAGCTGGCCTCGGCGAACAGCGGATAGACGGTGAAGGGCATCACGCTCAGGAGCAGGCTCCAGCCGCCGGTGCGGCGCAGCGCCTCCATCAGCATCGCCCACATCACGAGGCCCGCGGCGATCACGGGGGGCGGCGCGCCGCCGAATTCCCAGCCGGCCTCAGCGGCCTTGCGCACGTTCGACATCAGCATGATGGCCGCAGCGAATGTCGCCACGAACAGGACGAGGTCGTACCAGGGAATCCGGTCGAGCGGGGCGCGTTCAGCGCCCGGAAAGATCAGGAAGGTGAAGGGCAGCATCAACGCGATCAGGAGATAGAAATACTCCGTGTTGAGCTGGGTGTAGCCGACGAAGAAGCGCAGCGAGAATTGCTGGTTGATGCAGAGCAGGATGGTCGCGGCCGTCGCGACCACAAGCGTCCAGCGCCAGGTGCCGCGCAACGTGCGCACGCGCGTGACTTCCGCCTCCTGCATGTTGCCGGCGGCGCCGTGAGGATCGTCGAACACGACTCGCTTGGTCGCGTCTTGCGGGGCGGTGGAAGTGGAAGAAGACATAGCGACCCCGCTGGTGGGCTACTGAAAGCAGATTAGGCTAATGACTATTGGTCGAACGCTCGCGCCGCGGGCTCAACCTCTCCCGCGTGCGGGAGAGGTTGCGCACTTGCCTCTTAGCGCCTAGCGTGACGCCATTCGTCTATTCCTCGAACCCGTTCGGCATGTCGGCCTTGGCAAGCGCCGCGGCGCGCGCCTTCATCCAGCCGTCGACGAACGCCTTGTCGTCGGACGGCGGATTCGACTTGCCATAGTCCGTCCACGCCGCGCCGAGCACCTCCTGGCGCTTGATCAGTTTGTTGTTGTGCGCCTCCTGCGCGTCGCTCCAATGGCCGGCTTCCTTCAGCGCCTTCACCGCGCCGGGATGCACCGGCACCACCCAGTTCTTGGTCTGGCGGTCGGCGCCGAGGCCGCCGGCGCCGGGCGCTGAGTCCTTGTAGGCATCGTAGTTCACGATCATCGACTTGGTGATCGCATAGATCTGGTCAGCCGGTTGCGATGCATAGGTGACGAAGATCGGGTAGGGGTAGTTGCCGAGCTCCACCGGCTTCTGCGGTGTGATGCCGGCGCCGCAGGTCGCAAGCTGCGGGAAGAAGAACGAGCCGACCTTCTGCATCCGCGCCCAGCCTTCCTTGTCCTTGGCGGGCAGCGGCGGCCAGATCAGGCCGCGCGGCGAGGTCTCCGCTTCCTTGGCCGGGCCGGTGATGGTGGTGCCGAAGGCGGCGTCGACATCGTTGTTGATCAGCCCTTTCCACATCGCGCCGTAGCTGGCGAACTCGACGGCCTTGACGTCCTTCTGCGTGAGGCCTGCGAAAGCCAGCACCGCGAGCGAGTTCTGGTTCAGCGCAGGCGAGCCGACCACGAAGCCGACGCGCTTGCCCTTGAGGTCTTTCAGCTCCTTCACTCCGGTGTCGGCGGCAACGCCGAGCGAGCCGCAATTGCAGTCGACGGACGAGAGCAGGATCTGGAGCGGCTGCGGTCCCCATTCCTTCGATCCGAACTCGAACACGCCCTCCTGCGCGAAATAGGTGCCTGATCCCATCGCGGACGAGACCGCGCGCTTGGCACGCAGCGGCGCGAGGCGTGCGACGTCGTTGCCCGCGGGGAGCACGCGCACATCGGTGCCGTATTTGTCCTTCATCATCTTGCCGACGCCGACCGCGATGTTGAAGCCGGCGGTGCCGGTGTCATAAGCGGTGAACGTCAACGTCGCCGGCAACTTGAGATCCTCGGCGGACGCGTAGCGAGTAGACACAAAAGAAATGCCCGCCACCAAGGCAGGCGCGAGCACGAGCAGCCCACGAAGCATGTTTCCCTCCATCGATCCTCGCGTTTGCCGCGAAGAATTTCGTTCTTTGTTTGAAACAACGTTTTGTTTGCAGCAGATCATGTCACTGCGATCGAGCGATGGCAACGCCGGACCGCGAATGCAGAAACGGCGCTGACAGAATGTCGCGGAATCAGCGGATCATGCAGTCAACTCGCGACGATCGCGATGGTCTGTCCCTCCGCAACGACGTCGTCGAGCTTCACCAGAAGCGATGTGATCGTGCCGCTCGCGGGCGAGGGCACCGGTATCTCCATCTTCATCGCTTCGACTACCACAATCTCATCGCCATCCGCGACGGTTCCTCCAACTTGCACGGGAGTTGCGCAGATCCGGCCCGCGATCTCCGTGACGATCTTAATTTCTGGCATGCCATCGCCTTTTTGTTGTCGTCGCAAAATGCCTGAGGTAGCGTCGTCTGCAAGTGGAATTTAATTCCGCAGAGCGGAACAAACGGTAGGGAACATGGGACGACGATCGGAGCGGTTGAGTAGGCAAGGCGCGCTCGCTGGCGATGCCGGTGAGGGTGATGTCATTCAGGTGGTGTCGCGCGCGTTCGACGTGTTGCGATGTTTCGAGGGCCACGAGGCGCGACTCGGCAATCTCGAGATCTCAAATCGCTGCGGTCTGCCGCGCTCGACGGTGTCGCGGCTCACGCACACGCTGACCCGCATGGGCCAGCTCGTCTATCTGCCGCGCGATCAAAAATATCGTATCGGCCCGAGCGCGGTGGCAATGAGCGCCTCGATGATGAAGGGCGCGCAGCTGCGCAGCATGATCCGCCAGCGGCTGCAGGAGGTTGCCGACCAGCTTCCTGGCACGGTCGGCTTCGTCGTGCCCGATCGTTTCCATCTCGTCTATCTCCAGTTTGCGCGCTCGGCGAGCGCGCTCGGCCTGCACGAGGGCACCGGCAGCCGCATCTCGATGGCCTCGACCGCGGCAGGCGCAGCCTACACCGCCGCGCTGGCGCCTGAGATCGGCGACGCCTTCATCGCCGACATGGAGCGGGAGGCCCCCGAGGCCGCGAAGATCCTCAAGCCCCGCATCGAGGCCAACCGGCAGTCGCTGCGCGAGCGCGGCTATGTCGTGGCCTGCGGCTTGTGGAGCCCGCACATCAACGGGCTCGCGGTGCCGATCTGGTCGCCGCAATATCAGACCTTCGTGGTCATCACGATCGGCCTGCTCTCGGCGATGTATGACGAACAGCGCCTGCATGACGAAGTCGCGCCGCTGATGCTCACGCTCGGTCGCTCGCTCGGCAGTCTGATGGAAGGCGCCGAGGGCGACGTCTTCAACAACCGTATCTCGCGTAAGCCGGTCGCAATCGCCGTGCACAACAATAACAAGCCGATCAATTCGGAGGGAGTGAATGAACTGGAAGCCGGAACTCGACGAGCTCGCCCGGCGCGAAGCCTTCGCGCGGGAGATGGGCGGCGTTGACAAGGTCAAGCGACAACATGACCAGGGCCGGCTGACTGTTCGGGAGCGCATCGACGGACTGATCGACAAGGGAAGCTTTCACGAGATCGGTGCCGTCTCCGGCATCGGTGAGTACGATTCCAGCGGCGAGCTGAAGAAGCTGACACCGGCCAACTGCGTGTTCGGCCGGGCGCGCGTCGACGGTCGCACGATTGTCGTGGTCGGCGATGATTTCACCGTGCGCGGCGGCTCGGCCGATGCATCCATTTCCGCAAAGCCGCTGATGGCGGAGGAGATGGCGCACGACTTCCGCCTGCCCATCGTCCGCATCATCGAAGGCTCCGGCGGCGGCGGCTCGGTCAAGACCATCGAGACCAAGGGCGCGGCGAACCTGCCCGGCGGCATCGGCGGCACGCGCTGGTATCGCTTCACGACGGAGAATTTGTCGCGCGTGCCGGTCGTGGCACTCGGCCTCGGCTCGGTGGCGGGCTTGGGTGCCGCGCGTCTGGCCGCCAGCCACTATTCCATCATGACGAGGAAGTCCGCGATGTTCGTCGCGGGGCCTCCAGTGGTGAAGGCGCTGGGGCAGGATCTTTCGAAGGAAGAGCTCGGCGGCGCCGACATCCAGACCCGCGCCGGCGCGGTCGATCATGCCGTCGACACGGAAGAAGAAGCGTTCGCCTGCGCGCGGCGTTTCCTGTCTTATCTGCCGTCGTCAGTCTACGAGCTGCCGCCGACCCTGCCGTGCAGGGACGATCCGGAGCGCGGTGACGAAGCACTGTTGAGCGCGGTGCCGCGCAACCGCAAGCAGGTCTACAAGATGCGGCCCATCATCGAGTCCGTCGTCGACAAGGGCTCGTTCTTCGAGGTCGCCAAGAACTTCGGCAAGCCGATCATTGTCGGCCTCGCGCGGCTCGAGGGCAGGGCGGTGATGGTGCTCGCCAGCGACAGCTTCCACTACGGCGGGTCCTGGACGGCCGATGCGTGCCAGAAGGTGGTGCGCTGGGTCGATTTCGCCGAAACCTTCCATCTGCCGGTCGTCTATCTCATGGACTGCCCCGGCTTCATGATCGGCCTCGATGCGGAGAAAGCCGCCACCATCCGCCACGGCGTCCGTGCCATGGCCGCGGTGAACCAGACCACCGTGCCCTGGTGCACAGTGATCCTGCGCAACGCCTTCGGCGTCGCCGGCGTCGTGCATCAGCCGGCCGACCGCTTCTCGATCCGCTACGCCTGGCCGTCCGCCTATTGGGGCTCGCTGCCGCTGGAAGGCGGCATTGAAGCTGCCTACCGCGCCGACATCGACGCGGCCGAGGACAAGGCTGCCAAGCTCAGGGAGATCGAGGAGCGCCTCAACAAGCTGCGCTCGCCGTTCCGCTCGGCCGAAAAATTCTGGGTCGAAGAGATCATCGACCCCAGGAAGACGCGGTCGCTGCTGTGCGAGTTCGCGCGCCTCGCCGAGCCGCTGCGCAAGGCCGGCCCGCCCGAGAATTTTTCCATTAGGCCGTGATGTTCAGCCATCATCGCGGCTGCGACGATCTTGTCGCGACCGCAATGGCGTGACCGCGAAACAAGAACGCGCTACGTTCCCCGGATAAGAACAAGAGGACGCGCCAATCGTGTTTGACTTCATCATCGTGGGCGGCGGCTCGGCAGGGTCCGTGCTGGCCCACAGGCTCTCTGCAAAGAGCACCAACAAGGTCCTGTTGTGCGAAGCCGGACAGGACACGCCACCCGGCAACGAGCCGGCCGAGATCAGGGACAGCTATCCGGGCACGGCCTATTTCGATCCGCGCTTCCACTGGACCGAGCTCAAGGTCACCACCCAGATCGTCAGCCACAACAATCCGAACGAGGGACGTCCGCCCTTGCGCAAATACGAGCAGGCGCGGGTGCTCGGCGGCGGCTCCTCGATCAACGGCCAGATGGCCAATCGCGGCGCGCCGACCGATTACGACGAGTGGCAGGCGCGCGGCGCCGAGGGCTGGAGTTGGGCCGACGTGCTGCCCTTCTTCAAGAAGGTCGAGCGCGATCTCGATTTCGACGGGCCGTACCACGGCAAGGACGGCCGGATCCCGGTCCGCCGCATCCCGCGGGAGCACTGGACGCGGCATTCGGAAGCGTTCGCGCAAGCCTTCCAGCAGGCCGGCCACCAGTTCGTGCCCGACCAGAACGGTGAGTTCGTCGACGGCTATTTCCCGGTGACGCATTCCAACCAGGCCGAGCAGCGCGTCTCGGCCGCGATGGGCTATCTCGACCGCGACACGCGCAAGCGGGCCAACCTCACGATCTCCACCAACACGCAAGTCCGCGAGCTGCTGTTCGAGGGCACGCAATGCGTCGGCGTGAAGGCAATGGTCGACGGGCGCGAGCAGGAATTCCGCGGCCGCGAGATCATCCTCTCGAGCGGCGCGATCCATTCGCCGGCGCATCTCTTGCGGGCCGGCATCGGGCCGGTCGGTCATCTCAAGGATTTGGGCATTCCCGTGCTGATGGGGCTTCCGGGCGTCGGCCAGCGCCTGATGGATCATCCCTCGATCTCGCTGTCGTCCTTCGTCCGACGCGACGCGCGCATGAACGAGCACACCAGGCGTCACATGCAACTCGGCCTGCGTTATTCCTCCGGGCTGCCTGATGTACCGAAGGGCGACATGTTCGTCGTCGTCATCAGCAAATCGGCCTGGCACGCGGTCGGCGCGCAGATCGGCTCGCTCCTTACCTTCGTCAACAAGACTTATTCCGAGACCGGGCAGGTCAAGCTCGCCTCGCGCGATCCCGCAGCCGAGCCGATCGTCGAGTTCAACCTGCTGTCCGACCGCCGCGACCTCGATCGGCTGATGAGCGGCTTCCGCAAGATGGCCGCCGTGCAGATGAGTGAGGTCGTCAGGAAGGTGACGGACAAGCCGTTTCCGGCCGCCTATACCGATCGCGTCCGCAAGATCGGCGTCGTCAACACCAGGAACAAGATCCTGACCAAGATCGCCGCAACGTTGATGGACGGACCGGCAGCGTTGCGTCACTACATGATCGACAATTTCGTGGTCGAAGGCTTCACCTTCGACCAGGTGCTGAACGACGACGAGGCGCTGGAGGCCTTCGTGCGCAAGGCAACCATCGGCGTGTGGCATGCCTCGTGCTCGTGCCGCATGGGCCGGGCCGACGATCCCATGGCGGTGGTCGATAGCCAGGGCCGCGTCAAGGGTGTGCAGGGCCTGCGTGTCGTCGATGCCTCGATCTTCCCGGTGGTGCCCTGCGCCAACACCAACTTCCCGGTCCTGATGTCAGCGGAAAAGATCGCGGCTGCGATGCAGTAAGGCGCAAGCGGGGTAAACCTCCGGTATCGAGCGCAGCTGCGGGCCTCCGTAGCTCGAGCCATGGTGTCTCAAGTTAGGACAGGCAGCCAGGCATCCCGGCCTGTGACGGGTTCGTCCTTACCGGAGTCTCTGCGATCGCCTTTAGGCGACGTTAATGATGCCTTCTCAATACGATAGATCGCACCTCGCTGCGGTCCATGTTTGTCTGGTGGCCGTAAGCGTTGATTAAGAAGGCCATATCCATATTCCGGTTTGCGATGCGCGGAGGATCGGCAGCGGGACAGCTGCGCCCCCTTAGCGTCTTGAGATTTCAGGAAGTGTTTTTGCCGCAAAGCCGGCAATCAGGATGAAGGTCATGCTCCGCCGCGTAGTGCGTCATTTCGCGAGAGATCGGAAGGCCAACGTCGCCATTATCTTCGCGCTCATGATGGTGCCGATCATCTTTCTTCTGGGCATGACGCTCGACTACACGCTTGCCTTGCGCAAGCGCGAGCAATTGGACGCCGCCGCTGATGCCGCCGCAATCGCAGCCGTGCGGCCCTCGATGCTGACGCAGACCGACACGGCCGTCGTCAAGGCGACCGCGGAAGCCGTGTTCGCCACGAAGGCGAACCTTCCCGGCCTGTCGTCGGTGCCAACGCCCACGGTCACGGTCACCGATTCCGGTCTCGCACGGACGATCACGGTTGCCTACACCGCGCAGTCCATCAACAATTTTCCCGGCGTTCTCGGCAAGCAGACCTGGCAAGTCAACGGCTCCGCCACGGCGCAGGCGTCCAGCGCGCCCAACATGAACTTCTATTTGCTGTTGGACGTGTCTCCGTCGATGGCGCTTGGGGCAACGCAGGCTGACATCAACAGCATGATCACGGCGACGAGCAGTCAGCCGGCTTACGCGAGGAACTGTGCGTTCGCCTGCCATGAGGTTCATCCCAACAACCAGAACCCGAGCTCATCGAACAAGGACAATCTCACCGTCGCGCGCGCCAACAACATCACGCTGCGCATCGATCTCGTGACCAATGCCGTCAAGCAGTTGATCGTGGGGCCCTGGACGTGTCCCCAGTCGGGTGTTTCGGGCGGTGTCATGCAATGCATGGCCGCGCTCAACAACACGACATACAAGGCCGCCATCTACACTTTCGATTATAAATTGAACACGGTCCAGACGCTGACGACACCGACGACCGCGGGCACGCAGATCGGCAACATTAAGCTCATGCCGGTGGATCACCAGAACTGCGTGATCATCAACCAATGTTCTACCGACTACGGCTCGGACATTGCCGGCGGGTTGACGAGCGTGAACAACATCATGCCCGCGCCAGGCGGCGGCACAAATCAGTCTGGCGACACGCCGCAGGAGGTGGTGTTCCTTGTAACCGACGGGGTCGAAGACAAGCTGATCCTGAAGTCAGCAAGCTGCGATCCGAACGCCACCTATCCACTTCCGACGGTCGGCAGCACGCAAGTGCGATGCCAGCAGCCGCTCAATGCAGCGGCCTGCACGACGATTAAGAACCGGGGCATTCGCATCGCGGTGCTCTACACCGAGTATCTGCAGTTGCCGACCGATGGCTGGTACAACAGCCGTATCGCGCAGTTCAACAATCCGTCCTCATCCACGGGCCAGATCGCGCAACGGCTGCAATCATGTGCTTCGCCGGGTCTGTACAAGAGCGTCCAGACCGGCGGCGACATCTCCGCGGCGCTGACGGACCTGTTCCTCAAGGTCGCATCCAGCACGGCCAGCCTTGTGAAGTAGAGAACACGCGACATGATCGGCCACGCCGCAACGACCAAGAGACGCCGCGACCGCTGCGCCGCCTTTGCGCGGGACAGCAGGGGCGCGACGGCCGTGGAGTTCGCGCTGGTCGCTGCGCCGTTCCTCGCGCTCATCATCGCGCTGATCCAGACGTTCCTGGTCTTCTTTGCCCAGCAGATGCTCGAATCCGTCGTGCGCCAGTCGGGTCGCCTCGTCATGACAGGGCAGGTTCGATCTGCGCAGATGAGCCAGGCCGTTTTCAAGCAGAAGGTTTGCGACCAGATCGTGATCCTGTTCAATTGCAACGGCTTGATGGTCGATATGCAGGTTGCGACTTCGTGGACCTCGGCGAACACGGGAATGCCCAGCCTGACCTACGATGGCTCGGGCAAGGTCAGCAATACCTGGCAGTACAACTACGGCGACCGCGGCGATATCGTTGTGCTCCGCGTCATGTATGAGTGGCCGGTCGTCCTCGGGCCGCTCGGTTTTAACCTCTCGAACCTCAGCAATGGCAATCGGCTGATCATGTCGACCGCCGCGTTCCAGAACGAGCCATCATGATGATGTCCGCCCTATCGTCTCGCGCTCGGCACTTGTTCGCCGATAACCGCGCCGTCGCAGCGACGGAGTTCGCCATGGTGGTGCCGTTCATGCTGGTGCTCTATGTCGGTGGCGTCGAGCTCGGCAACGGCCTGGCCATGAACGTCAAGGTCAGCTCGACCGCGCACAGCGTCGCCGACATGATCACGCAGAACACGGCTGTCACCACGTCTCAGATGGAAGGCATTCTCGCGGCGTCGAGCGCCATCATGGCTCCTTATCCGATCAAGAGCGGTAGCACCTCCTTGATGACGATCACGGTCTCGGGCGTGTCGACCGACAGCAGCGGCAAAGCAACCGTGCAATGGAGCAAATCCACGAGCTCCTCCGGGGCGCGAGCCGTCGGTCAACAGATGACCTTGTCGAACTTCACAGGGCCAAGCGGCACCAGCAACGCCAATATCTCGCTGGTTCTGAGCGAGGTGTCCTACGACTATACGCCAAATCTGGGCTTCACCATCGCCGGGACCGTAAAGCTGTCGGACAGCTACTATTTATTCCCGCGCTGCTCGACGAACGGACCGGCCACCTCGAGCTTTCCTTATTACGACGTGAAGTATCCGGCGACCTCCACCTGCACCTGCGTCCAGCACTTGCAGCAGAAGACCTGTTGATCCCAGGTTACAACCGCAACACCTTGCCGGGATTCATGATGTTCTGCGGATCGAGCGCGCGCTTGATGGTGCGCATGATGTCGAGTTCCGTCTTCGAACGATAGTGGCTGAGCTCGTCGAGCTTGTCGATGCCGATGCCGTGCTCCGCCGAGATCGAGCCGCCCATGGAGGTGAGGAGGTCGTTCACGGCGCGCGTGATAGCGCCCTTGTATTGGGCCAGGGTCTGCTGATCCATGCCCGCCGGCCCCATGAACGAGAAGTGCAGATTGCCGTCGCCGATGTGTCCAAGGGGGTAGGGGCGGATGGTCGGGAGAATGTCGCGCACGGCCGCAAGTCCCTTGTCGATGAAGACAGGGATTTTTGAGATCGCGACCGAGACATCGTAGCTCAGTCCCGGCCCCTCGGCCCGCGAGGCCTCGGCGACGCCTTCGCGGATGCGCCACATGTTGCGCGAGTGGCTGACCGTTTGTGCGATCGCGGCATCGAGCACGCGGCCGGCCTCGAGCTGATCGGCGAGGAACTGCTCCAGCTTCTCGGACATGCCCTCGGCCCCATCCCGGCGTGGCCGCGCAGACGACCATTCCAGCAGGAGATACCATGGCGTGTCCGCTGTCAGCGGATCCTGGGTGCCGGGAATGTGGCGCAGCACCATGTCGATGGCAGCGCGGCTCATCAGCTCGCAGGAGCCGACATTGTCCTCGGACGCCGCATGCGCTTCGGACAGGATCTCCAGGGCCGCGCGGGGATCACGGATCGCCAGCCACGCGGTGCTGACATCCTTCGGCGCCGGCCATAGCTTGAGCACGGCTTTGGTGATGACGCCCAGCGTGCCTTCGGCGCCCATGAAGAGGTGCTTGAGGTCGTAGCCGGTGTTGTCCTTCTTGAGCGCACGCAACCCGTCCCAGACATCGCCATTGGGCAGGACGACCTCAAGCCCCAGGACGAGGTTGCGCGCATTGCCATAACGCAGCACCTGCACGCCGCCAGCGTTCGTCGACAGATTGCCCCCGATCATGCAGGAGCCCTGGGCGCCGAGGCTGAGCGGCAGGAACCTGTCGTGACTGGCTGCAGTCTCCTGGAGTGTCTGCAAGACGCAGCCGGCCTCGACCGTCATCGAATAGCCGACGGGATCGACCTCCAGCACGCGATTCATGCGGCCCAGCGACAACACGATGCCGGTATGCGCGGGCCAGGGCGTCGCCCCGCCCATCAGGCCGGTGTTGCCGCCCTGCGGCACGATGGCGATGCCGTGCTCATGGCAAAGCCGGACTACTCTCGACGCTTCTTCCGTGCTGCCAGGACGCACGACAGCTCCGGCACCGCCGACCAGCAATCCCCGCCAATCCGTCACGAACGGCTGCTTGCCGTGCTCGTCCTCGATCATGCCTTTCTCGCCCACGATCGCGCGCAACGCATCGCGCATCTCGGCGCTCAAGGGAACGGTCGGGATGAGGGGGGCTGAGGACGGGAGGGCAGCCGGCATGTGTTTCCTCTGGCGCATCTTGGTGTGCACTGCGCACGTGACGTGCTCAGGACATTGTCCACGTTTGCGGCGAGGAGTCTAACAGGAATGTGGCGCGCAAAGGCTCCACTGCGCCTAGTGGATGGCGACGCCGCCGGGCTCGGCGCCGCGATCGCGATTGGATACTAAACCGGCCTCACGCCGCAGCCGTCTGTAGTTTAGGCTGCCGTGACAGCCCCAGCACGATCAGCGCGGCGAACACGCACAGCGCACCGGCGATGAAGAAGGCGGGCAGATAGCTCTGATACACCGTCCGCGAGAAGCCCGCGCCGAAGGCGGCCGCCCCGGCACCGAGCTGGTGGCCGGCAAAGATCCAGCCGAACACCAGATTGGCGCGCTCGGGTCCGAACTTCTGGGCCGTGAGCCGCACCGTCGGCGGCACCGTGGCGATCCAGTCGAGCCCGTAGAACATCGCGAAGAGCGAGAGACCGTAGAACGAGAAATCGCTGAAGGGCAGGAAGATCAGCGAGAGCCCGCGCAGGCCGTAGTACCAGAACAGCAGCCAGCGATTGTCGTAGCGGTCCGACAGCCAGCCCGACATGATCGTGCCGAAGAAGTCGAAGATGCCCATTGCCGCCAGCAGGCTCGCCGCCTGCACCTGCGGAATGCCGAAATCGAGGCACATCGGGATCAAGTGCACCTGGACAAGGCCGTTGGTCGAAGCGCCGCAGACGAAGAAGGTCGCAAACAGGATCCAGAACGCGGTCGACTTCGAGGCGTCGCGCAACGTGCCGAGCGCCACGCCCGTGATCGAGCCGTGGCTGGCGGGCGGGGCGGGCAGGGGCGCGGTGCCCTCGTCACCGAACGGTCGCAGGCCGACATCGCTCGGCCGGTCGCACATCGCGAGCACCACCGCCAGCGACGAGATCACGAGCATGATGCAGACCAGGCCGAGCGCGAGGCGCCAGCCATAGCGTTCGGTAAGGCTCGCCAAGAGCGGCAGGAACACGAGCTGGCCGGTGGCGACGCTCGCGGTCATGATGCCGACCACGAGACCGCGCCTGGCCGCGAACCAGCGCGTGGCAATGGTCGCGCCGAGCACGAGCGCCGTCATGCCGGTGCCGATGCCGATCACCACACCCCAGAGGGCGATGAGCTGCCAGACCTCGGTCATGCCGAGCGAGAGCACGAGCGCCGAGACCACGATGAGCTGGGCGGCCAACGTGACGTTGCGCAGGCCATAGCGGTTGAGCAGGGCGGCCGCGAACGGCGCCATCAGCCCGAACAGGATGAAGCGGATCGACAGCGCGGACGAGATCTCCGCCGTGCTCCAGCCGAATTCCTTTTGGAGGGGAACGATGAATACGCCGGGCGCGCCGACCGTGCCGGCGCTGATCAGCGCGGCGAGGAAGGTGACGCCGACCATCACCCAGCCGTAGTGGATGTTGCGGCGGGAAAGCGCTGCCGCGAGCCAGTTCGAGATCATTGGGCCTCGGTATCGATGGCAGGTCGCAAGAGACCCGCCTCAGTTTGCAGGATGACACGGGACGTGTCTGTCGCAAATGACAGAGTTCCCTCGTTTACGGACTTTCTCGCGTCAGTGCGCCGGCCGCTCCACCGCGATGGCGGTGGCTTCGCCGCCACCGATGCAGAGCGCCGCGACGCCACGCCTGAGGTTCTGCGCCTCGAGCGCATGCAGCAGCGTTACGATCAGTCGTGCGCCGGTCGCGCCGATGGGATGGCCGAGCGCGCAGGCGCCGCCATTGACGTTCAGCTTGTCGCGGGGGATGCCGAGGTCACGCTGCGCCGCCATCGCCACGACGGCGAAGGCCTCGTTGATCTCGAACAGGTCAACATCGGAGGCAGCCCAGCCGACCTTATCGAGCAGCTTGCGGATCGCCGGAATTGGCGCCGTGGTGAACCATTGCGGCTCCTGGCTGTGGGTGGCGTGGCCCCTGATCTCGGCCAGAACCGGCAGCCCGCCGCGGTCGGCGAGCGAGCGTCTGGTCAGCACCAGCGCCGCGGCGCCGTCGGCGTTGGCGGAGGAGGCGGCCGGCGTGATGGTGCCATTGGCACGGAATGCCGGCTTGAGACCGGGAATCTTTGCCGGGTCGACCTTCAGCGGATGCTCGTCATTGGTGATGACGCGGGGACCTGCTTTCTCCGTCAGGGTGATCGGCGCGATCTCGGCCTTGAACGTGCCACCCTCGACGGCCTTGCGCGCGCGGCTGAGTGTCTCCATCGCATAGGCGTCCTGGTCCTTGCGGGTGAACTGGTAGGCCTCCGCGGTGGCCTCGCCGAAATCGCCCATGGTGCGTCCGGTCTCGTAGGCGTCCTCCAGCCCGTCCATCATCATGTGGTCGATAATGCGGTCGTGGCCGGCGCGATAGCCGCCGCGTGCCTTCGCGAGCAGGTAGGGCGCGTTGCTCATGCTCTCCATGCCGCCGGACACGACGATCTCGGCAGATCCCGCGCGAATGATGTCGTGCGCCAGCATGGTCGCCTTCATGCCGGAGCCGCAGACCTTGTTGACGGTGGTCGCACCCGTGGCATCGGGCAGGCCCGCCGCGCGCGCCGCCTGCCGCGCTGGCGCCTGGCCCTGTCCGGCCGGCAGCACGCAGCCCATGAAGACTTCGTCGACCTTCTCGGGCGCAAGCTTGGCGCGCTCCAGCGCCGCGCTGATCACGTGAGAGCCGAGCTTGTGCGCGGGGAGCGGCGACAGCTCGCCCATGAAGCGGCCGAGCGGGGTGCGGGCTGCGGAGACGATGACGACGGGATCGGCGGCTTCGGCCATGACGGAACTCCGTGCGGTAACCAATAAGATTATGATCATCATATGATGCGGCGCAAAAAATGCAACCACGCTCGGGATGAGAAAATGTCGTGGGTCGGATGAGATTTGTTCGTTCTATTGAGGAGGTGGGCAAATGGGCTGCTCCTGTGGGTACAACCGTCGTCCCACACGACCCTGTCATTGCCCGCGAAGGCGGGCAATCCAGTATTCCAGAGGCCGTCGTGTTTAAGCCGAGAAGCCGCGGCGTACTGGATGCCCCGGTCAAGCCGGGGCATGACACCTTTCGCTTGGAGGGTGCCCCATTGGCGCAGAGGCGATAGGCCTACCGCTTCCTGTTCACGAACGCCTGCATCAGCCGTGTCGGCTCGTCCGTCAGGAACGACTGGCCGAATACCTTGACGCTCAAGTTCACCGACTCCGTCAGCGGCAATTCCTCCCATTGCCGCAGCAGCGCCTTCTGCGACCGCAGCGCCTCGGGGCCGCATGCGAGCAGCGCTTTCACGACATGCTCGACCTCGGCATCGAGTCCGCCTTCCGGCGCGACCTTGTCGACCAGTCCCCAGGCCAGCGCCGTCGGTGCGTCGATGTTCTCCGCGGTCATCACCAGCCAGCGGGCGCGAGCCCACCCGATCAGGCGCGGCAAGAGCGCGGCGTGAATCACAGATGGGATGCCGACGCGGACCTCCGGCATTCCAAAATGCGCATCGTGCGCGGCAATGCGGAAATCGCAGGCGGCGGCGACCTCGAGCCCGCCGCCGAGGCACCAGCCGGGCATGCGCGCGATCACGGGAGCAGGGAACTGGCGCACCGCTTCGCAGAGATCGCGAAGGCGGCTGATGAAGGCCTCGGCTGATCTTTGGTCGAGCTTAGCCATCTCCTTGATATCGGCACCCCCGATCATGCTCTTCTCGCTCTGGCCGCGCAGCACGACGATGCGGATGCTTCGGTCAGATGCGAGCTGCTCGAGGCCTTCGCGCACTGCATCGGTGACGGGCGAGCCGAGAATGTTGAGCGAGCCGGCATTGCAGATCGCGACATGAACGACGCCGCGGTCATCACGCGTGATGCCGCAGTGTTGATTGAGCATTTCCATCGTTTGATCTCGAAAGATTGGTGGTGTCGGGACGCCTATGGATGTCCGGATCACTTCCGGTCTGAACGGGCCGCTTGTCAAGCGGGCGGCGACGGAGTTGCCAGCCTGAAATCCGTGACATAGTATGATGTATATCATACAAAGAGGCCGCCATGACCGGATCCGATCGACTGAATCTGTTTTCGCCCGAACAGCGCCGTGAGCGGGTGGTGGACTGGCAGGTGCCCGCGCCGGTCGCGAAAGTGGCGATGGGCCTGTCGGGCATGGACGCCATGCTGGGCATTCGCGACGGCCGGCTGCCGCCGCCGCCCTTCGCCAAGCTGATCGGGTTCACCATGGCCGTGGTCGAGCCGGGCCGGATTGTCATGGAACTGGAGCCGCGCGAGGATCTCGAGAACACCATCGGCCTCCTGCACGGGGCGACGGCGGCGGCGCTGATCGATACCGCGATGGGATGCGCTATCTCGACCCGGTTGGAAGCAGGGCAATCGTCCGTGACGCTCGATCTGAAGATGACCTTCCTGCGTCCGCTCTCGGTCCGCTCGGGGTTGATCTCGGCCGAGGGCAAGGTGATCAAGCTGGGACGCCAGACCAGCTATACCGAAGGCTTTGTGCGCGACGGCAAAGGCGCGCTCGCGGTCCATGCAACTGCAACCTTCTCGATGATCAGCGCAACAACTTGACATGATTTAATTCACCGTCTGGTCCATTCTGTGTTATGAGATGATCTTCGACATTTAATAGGACCCGTATGCGTTATTCCCGGGAACACAAGCAGGAAACCCACGACCGCATCGTGAAAAAGGCCTCGGTGCGGCTGCGCGAGAAGGGGGCCCACGGCATCGGTGTCGCCGACCTCATGAAGGAGGCGGGCCTGACACATGGTGGCTTCTACGCGCATTTCGATTCCCGCGAGGCGCTGGTGATCGAGGCTTTCGCCTATGCCATGGATCGCTCCATGGACCATTGGCGCAAGCTCACCGTTGAGGTCGCGCCCGAAAAGCGGCTGGCCCTGGTCGCGGAGAGCTATCTCTCCGCGCTGCATCGCGACAATCCCGGCCATGGCTGCTCGATCCCCGCGCTCGGCGCGGAGATCGCGCGCGAAAGCCCGAAGACGCGCAAGGCCTTCGCCGGCAAGCTCGACGAGATGATCGAGATGATGACCGACTACATTCCCAACCTGCCGCGCAAGGCGGCACGCAAGCAGGCGATCGCGACATTGGCGACGATGGCCGGCACCATGCTGCTGGCGCGCATCGCCGGCTCCAGCGAGCTGTCGGACGAGGTGCTGAAGGCCGGCCGGGACAGCGCGCTCGAAGGCGCGAAGCGCGAGCCGAAGGTTGCAGCGAAGAAGACCAAGTCCTAGGCGAGGTGCCGTTGAATGCGTAGGGTGGATTAGCGAAGCGTAATCCACCTCTCCGATTGCTGCGGAGACAGACGTGGTGGGTTACGCCTTCGGCTAACCCACCCTACGAAGTGCGCCCCGCAAACAACGCCCGTTCGCGGTCCACGATCTCGCCGATATAATCCGCCACCGCCCGGATCCGCGCGAGATCCTTGCTGTCGGCGTGCATCAGCATCCAGAACGTCCGCGTGATCGAGATCTCCTCCGGCAGCACCGCCACGAGCTGCGGATAGTCGCTCGCCATGAAATGCGGCAGCACCGCAATGCCGAAGCCGGAGAGCGTGGCATTGAGCTGCGCGATCAGGTTGGCGCTGCGGAAGCGCGCGGAGATCTTCGGCGACACCTGCGGCAGATAGTCGAGCTCCGGCGTGAACAGCAGCTCCTCGATATAACCGACGAAGCGGTGCTGCGGCAGGTCCTGCCGGGAGGCGATCTTTGGAAAGCGGTCGAGATAGGCGGGGGCGGCATATAGCCCGAGGCGGTAGTCGAGCAGCTTGCGGCCAACGATACGGCCTTCCTTCGGCATGGTCAGGCTGATGGCGATGTCGGCCTCGCGCTTGGAGAGGCTGAACAGCCGCGCGGTCGCCACGAGTTGCAGGTCGAGATCGGGATAGCGGTCCGCGAACGGGGCTAGCCGTGGCGCCAGAAAGGCGGTGCCGAACCCGTCGGGCGCACCGATCCGCACGGTGCCGGTCAGCCGTGCCACGGAGCCGCCGACCTGCTCCTGGTTGGCGACGATGGTCGATTCCATCGCTTCGGCGCTGTCGGCCACGCGCTGCCCGGCCTCGGTGAGGAGGTAGCCGGTCTTGCGCCGGTCAAACAGCTTGGCCGACAGGTGCTTCTCCAGCCGGTCGACGCGGCGGATCACCGTGGCATGGTCCACACCGAGCTGTTTTGCCGCAGCCGACACCGAGCCGCCCCGCACGATGGCGAGCACGAAGCGAAAGTCGTCCCAGTCGATGCTACCTTGATCCAGCATTTTCGCACATCTATGGTGCAATATCTCAGACTTGAATCCTATAAAATGCAGGTCGATAGGATTTGTCAAAGCGTTCACGCTCGGCCTCAAGGAGATCATTCCATGCGTTCAGTCGGACATTTCATCGGTGGCAAGGAAGTGAAGGGCACGTCCGGCCGGACGGCAGACGTCTTTGAGCCGATGACCGGTGACGTCCAGGCCAAGGTCGCGCTGGCGTCCAAGGCCGAGGTCCGCGCCGCCGTCGAAAACGCGCGCGCCGCGCAGCCGGAATGGGCGGCGACCAATCCGCAGCGCCGCGCCCGCGTCATGATGAAATTCGTCGAGCTGGTGCAGCGCGACTACGACAAGCTTGCCGAGCTGCTCGCCCGCGAGCACGGCAAGACCGTTCCCGACGCCAAGGGCGATATCCAGCGCGGCCTCGAAGTCGCCGAATTCGCCTGCGGCATCCCGCATCTGATGAAGGGCGAGTACACCGAAGGCGCCGGCCCCGGCATCGACATCTATTCGCTGCGCCAGCCGCTCGGCGTCGTCGCCGGCATCACGCCGTTCAATTTCCCGGCGATGATTCCGATGTGGAAATTCGCGCCCGCGATCGCCTGCGGCAACGCCTTCATCCTCAAGCCGTCGGAGCGCGATCCCGGCGTGCCGATGCTCCTGGCCGAGCTCATGATGGAAGCGGGCCTGCCGGCCGGCATCCTCAACGTCGTCAACGGCGACAAGGAGGCAGTCGATGCCATCCTCGACGATCCCGATATCAAGGCCGTGGGCTTCGTCGGCTCCACGCCGATCGCGCAGTACATCTATGAGCGCTCCGCGCAGACCGGCAAGCGTTGCCAGTGCTTCGGCGGTGCCAAGAACCACGCCATCATCATGCCCGATGCGGATATGGACCAGGCTGTCGACGCGCTGATCGGCGCCGGCTACGGCTCGGCCGGCGAGCGCTGCATGGCGGTCTCGGTCGCCGTTCCCGTCGGCAAGTCCACCGCCGATCGCCTGATGGAGAAGCTGATCCCGCGCGTCGAGAGCCTCAAGATCGGCACCTCGATCGACCCGTCGGCCGATTACGGTCCGCTGGTCACGCGCGAGGCAGTCGAGAAGGTTAAGAGCTACATCGACATCGGCATCAAGGAAGGCGCGACGCTGGCCGTCGACGGCCGCGGCTTCAAGATGCAGGGCTACGAGAAGGGCTTCTACCTCGGCGGTTCGCTGTTCGACAACGTCACCAAGGACATGCGGATCTACAAGGAAGAGATCTTCGGCCCCGTGCTCTCGGTCGTCCGTGCGCATGACTACAAGGAGGCGCTGGCGCTGCCGTCGGATCACGACTACGGCAACGGCGTTGCCATCTTCACCCGCGACGGCGACGCCGCCCGCGACTTCGCGGCCAAGGTCAATGTCGGCATGGTCGGCATCAATGTGCCGATCCCCGTGCCGATCGCGTACTACACCTTCGGCGGCTGGAAGAAGTCGGGCTTCGGCGATCTCAACCAGCACGGCCCGGATTCGGTCCGCTTCTACACCAAGACCAAGACGGTGACCTCGCGCTGGCCGTCCGGCGTCAAGGAAGGCGCGGAATTCTCGATCCCGCTGATGAAGTAAGGCTGTAGCCCAGCCCGTCATTGCGAGCGCAGCGAAGCAATCCAGAATCTTTCCGCAGAGACGGTCTGGATTGCTTCGTCGCTTCGCTCCTCGCAATGACGAGGATGGTGAGGAGCCCAGCATGCAGTTCGCTCTGAACGAGGATCAGATCGCGGTTCGCGACATGGCGCTCGC
Source organism: Bradyrhizobium sp. DOA1 (assembly GCF_001593325.1). Lineage (NCBI taxonomy): Bacteria > Pseudomonadati > Pseudomonadota > Alphaproteobacteria > Hyphomicrobiales > Nitrobacteraceae > Bradyrhizobium > Bradyrhizobium sp. DOA1. The sequence goes on along the minus strand of NZ_JXJM01000001.1, from coordinate 3,696,942 downwards.
GTTTGCGGCCGAGAAAATCGCGCCGCACGCGCTGCGCTGGGACGAGGAGAAACATTTTCCCGTCGAGGTGATGCGCGAGGCGGCAAGCCTCGGCATGGGCGGAATCTACATCCGCGACGATGTCGGCGGCTCCGCCATGACGCGGTTCGACGCGGCGCTGATCTTCGAGGCGCTGGCAACGGGATGCCCGACCACCTCAGCGTTCATCTCCATCCACAACATGGCGAGCTGGATGATCGATGCCTTCGGCAGCGACACCCAGCGCCAGAAGTGGTTGCCGAAGCTCTGCTCGATGGAGCTGATCGCGAGCTACTGCCTGACCGAGCCGGGCGCGGGCTCCGACGCGGCGGCGCTCCGCACCCGCGCGGTGCGCGAAGGCGATCATTACGTCCTGAATGGCCAGAAGCAGTTCATTTCGGGCGCCGGCGGTACCGATCTCCTGGTCGCGATGGTCAGGACCGGCGGTGACGGTCCTGGCGGCATCTCGACCCTCGTGATCGACGGCAAGACGCCGGGCGTCTCCTTCGGCGCCAACGAGCGCAAGATGGGCTGGAACGCGCAGCCGACCCGCGCCGTGATGTTCGAGAACGCCCGCGTGCCGGTGGCCAATCGCTTGAGCGAGGAGGGCGTCGGCTTCAAGATCGCGATGGCTGGCCTCGACGGCGGCCGTCTCAACATCACGGCCTGTTCGCTGGGGGGCGCGCAGACCGCGCTCGACAAGGCGCGCAGCTACATGAAGGAACGCAAGGCGTTCGGAAAGCGGCTCGACGAATTCCAGGCGCTGCAATTCCGCCTCGCCGACATGGCGATCGAGCTCGAGGCCGCGCGCACCTTTTTGTGGCGGGCGGCAGCGGCGCTCGACCGCAAGGACCCCGATGCCACCATGCTGTGCGCCATGGCAAAACGCTTCGGGACCGATGTCGGCTTCGAGGTCGCCAACCACGCGCTGCAGCTTCACGGCGGCTACGGCTATCTCAGCGAATACGGCATCGAGAAGATCGTACGCGATCTGCGCGTGCACCAGATCCTCGAAGGCACCAACGAAATCATGCGGCTCATCGTGGCGCGCAAACTGATCGAGGGCGCGCGATGAGTTCAGTGGAAGAGGGCGATCTCATCGTTCGCCGCGAGGGCGCAGCGGGCGTGATCCGGCTCAACCGTCCCAAGGCGCTCAATGCCATGACCTTGGAGATGTCCATCGGCATCGACGGGGCACTGGATCGTTTCGAGGCTGATCCGGACGTCGCCGTGATCGTGCTGGAGGGCGCGGGCGAGCGCGGCCTTTGCGCCGGCGGCGATATCAGGGGCCTCTGGGAGAGTTCGCACGCAGGCGGCGACCTCGGCGCGCGGTTCTGGCGCCAAGAATACGTGATGAACGCCCGGATCGCGAAATATCCGAAGCCTTATGTCGCGTTCATGGACGGCCTCGTGATGGGCGGCGGCGTCGGCCTGTCCGGCCACGCCAGCCATCGTGTCGTCACCGATCGCACCAAGCTTGCGATGCCCGAGGTCGGGCTCGGCTTCTTCCCGGATGTCGGCGGCACCTGGCTGCTCTCGCGCTCGCCCGGCGAGATCGGGACTTATTTCGGCCTGACCGGCCAGACCATGAACGGCCCCGATGCGATCCACGCCAGGTTCGCGGACGCCGTGGTGCCGGCGGCGAAATGGCCGGAATTGCGCGAGGCGCTGACCAGGGTTCGTCAGGGCGCGAGCGCAGCCGATGTCAGCAAGCTCATCGATGGCTTCGCGACGGGCGAGACGGCCGGACCGGTCGCCGCCAAACAGGCGGCGATCGATGCGCTGTTCGGGTTTGACCGGATGGAGGACATCTTCGCTGCGCTTGCGCGCGACGGCTCCGAATTCGCAATGGCCACGCTGAAGACGCTCAACGAAAAATCGCCGCGTGGCATGGTGGTGACGCTGAAGCTGCTGCGGCTCGCGCGCAAATCTTCGAGCCTGGAAGAGTGTCTGGTGCGAGAATATCGCGCGGCGCTGGAGGTGTTCCGCAGCGACGATTTCCGCGAGGGCGTGCGTGCGGCCGTGATCGACAAGGACCGCAACCCGACCTGGTCACCGCCGCGGATCGAGGATGTGACGCTTGAGATGCTTGCGCCGTATCTCGCCGAGATCGGCGCCGATGAGCTGAAGTTCAACTGACAACGCGACAGCGGAGGAACGACAATGGCGACGATCGCATTCATCGGTCTCGGCAATATGGGCGGCCCGATGGCGGCCAACCTGGTCAAGGCTGGCCACAAGGTGGTGGCCTTCGACCTCGTCGAAGCCTCGCGCGCACAGGCCAAGACCGATGGCGCTGATATTGCCGACAGCGCAGCGGGTGCAGTGAAGGGCGCCGATGTCGTGGTCACCATGCTGCCGGCCGGCAAGCACGTGCTCGGCGTCTGGAACGAGGTCGTTCCCGCCATGACCAAGGGCGCGCTGATCATCGATAGCTCCACCATCGACGTCGAAAGCGCGCGTCAGGCCCATGCGCTCGCCGCCAAGCACGGCGTGCTCTCGGTCGACGCGCCGGTCTCCGGCGGCACCGGCGGCGCCAAAGGCGCGACACTCACCTTCATGTGCGGCGGCGAGGAGAGCGCGTTTGCGGCGGCCAAGCCCGTGCTGGAGAAGATGGGCAAGAAGATCGTGCATTGCGGCGGCGGCGGCGCGGGGCAGGCGGCCAAGATCTGCAACAACATGATCCTCGGCATTTCCATGATCGCGGTGAGCGAGGCTTTTGCACTCGGTGAGAAGCTTGGGCTCTCATATCAGGCGCTGTTCGACGTCGCCTCGACCTCGTCGGGCCAGTGCTGGTCGCTGACGACCTATTGTCCGGTTCCGGGTCCGGTGCCGACCTCGCCGGCCAACAACGATTACAAGCCCGGCTTTGCCTCGGCCCTGATGGTGAAGGATCTGACCCTGGCGCAGGACGCGGCGAAGGCTGCGGGCGCGGCAACGCCGCTCGGCAAGCATGCGCAGGAGATCTATCAGTCTTTCGACGCAGCAGGCCAGGGCGGGGTGGATTTTTCCGGAATTATCAAGCACGTTAGGAGTCTAGCCGGGAAAGCTTGATGACGACATTCCAGGAAGCGCGCGCGTTTCTGCTAAAGCACCGCACGGATTACGAGGCAGCGGTCGAAGGTTTTCGCTGGCCCGATCCGGTTCCCTTCAATTGGGCGCTCGACTGGTTCGACGCCGAACTGGCGGCGAATGCGGACAGCAAGGATCGCCCCGCGCTCTGGATCGTCGATGCTGCCCAGGACAAGCAGACCAAGCTGTCTTTCGCGGCACTCTCGAAGCGTTCGAACCAGATCGCCAACTTCCTGCGCGCGCAGGGCTTGAATCGCGGCGATCACCTTCTGCTGCTCCTCGGCAATGTGGTTCCGCTATGGGAGACGATGCTGGCGGCGATGAAGCTCGGCGTTGTCGTGATCCCCGCGACGACGCTGCTGACCGCCGAAGAACTTCGCGACCGGCTCGATCGCGGCAGGGCGAAGGCGGTGGTGGCGGCCGAGGACCAGGTCGCGAAATTCGCCAGCCTTGGGGTCGAGAACATCGTTCGCATCGTGGTCGGCACGGCATCCGATGGCTGGCTGGCCTATGACGAGGCGGCGAACGCCTCGGACAGTTTTTCAGCCGACGGCCCGACCAACGCTGATGACCCGATGCTGCTCTATTTCACCTCGGGCACGACGGCGAAACCAAAGCTGGTGCGGCACAGCCAGCGCAGCTACCCGGTCGGTCATCTCTCAACCATGTACTGGATCGGGCTACAGCCCGGTGACGTCCATCTCAACATCTCGTCGCCCGGCTGGGCCAAGCACGCCTGGAGCTGTTTTTTTGCTCCGTGGAATGCGGGCGCCACGGTGTTCGTGGTCAACCAGCCGCGCTTCGACGCAAGAGCTCTGCTCGCTACCATCGGCCGCTGCGGCGTCACCACGCTGTGCGCGCCGCCGACGGTGTGGCGGTTGTTCATCCAGGAGAACCTGGCCTCGTTCAAGGTCGCGCTTCGCGAAGTCTGCGGCGCCGGCGAGCCGCTCAATCCCGAAGTGATCGACCAGGTGCAGGCCGCCTGGGGCCTGACCATTCGTGATGGCTACGGCCAGACCGAGACCACCGCGCTCGCCGGCAACTCGCCCGGGCAACCCATCAAGATCGGCTCGATGGGCCGGCCGCTGCCCGGCTACCGCGTGCAGGTCAGCGATGCCGACGGCCATCCGGCTAGGGAAGGCGAGGTGGCTTTGCTGCTCGGCCCGGATCGCCCCGCCGGCCTGATGCAGGGCTACCAGGGCGATGACGGCAAGCTCTCCGGTGCCGAAGGCCAGCTCTATCGCAGCGGCGACGTGGTGTTCGCCGATGACGACGGCTATCTCACCTTCGTCGGTCGTTCCGACGACGTGTTCAAATCCTCGGACTACCGCATCAGCCCTTTCGAGCTGGAGAGCGTGCTGCTCGAGCATGAGCTGGTAGCGGAAGCCGCGGTGGTGCCGAGCCCCGACCCGATCCGGCTCGCCATTCCCAAGGCCTTCGTGCTGCTGACCTCAGGTGCGGAGCGCTCGCCGGAGACCGCTCTCTCCATCTTCAAGCACCTGCACACGCGCCTTGCGCCGTTCAAGCGCATCCGCCGCCTCGAAATCGTCACGGAGCTGCCGAAGACGATTTCTGGAAAGATCCGCCGCGTTCAGCTACGCAGGCTGGAACGCGACGATGATCGCAATGATCCGCTGCGCGGCCGGGAATTCCGTGAGGAGGATTTCCCGGAGCTGGCGAAGACACGAGGTGAGGCCTAAGTGAACGAAGTCTGGAAGAAGCCGCCGATTACGCTCGATGCCTATCAGGCCATGGTCGGCAAGGAGATCGGCGTGTCGTCGTGGCACCTGATCGACCAGCCCCGCATCGATACTTATGCCGACGTGATCGAGGATCACCAGTTCATCCACGTCGATCCCGAACGCGCGAAGAAAGAGACCGCGTTCGGCACCACCATCGCCCACGGCTTCCTCACGATGTCGCTGATGTCGATCATGTCCTACGAGGTGATGCCCGTGATCGCGGGCACCACGATGGGTGTGAACTACGGCTTCGACAAGCTGCGCTTCATCTCGCCGGTCCGCTCGGGCAAGCGCGTTCGCGGCCGCTTCGTGCTGGCCGAAGCCAAGCTGCGCAAGCCGAACGAATTGCAGTCCCGCACCAATGTCACCATCGAGATCGAAGGCGAGGACAAGCCCGCGCTGGTCGCGGAATGGCTGGGTCTGATCTATTTCGCGTAGGCTCCGCCGTCGTTGCCGGGCTTGACCCGGCAACCCATCGCTGCTCAAAAAGCTGTCAAATCGCGCGTTTTCGCCCTCTCCCCTTGTGGGAGAGGGTGGCTTCGCGGAGCGAAGCCGGGTGAGGGGTCTCTCTCCGCGGACTCGCTTGTAAAGACAACCCTCATCCGGCGCT
>NZ_JXJM01000001.1:3690141-3691480 GCF_001593325.1 Bradyrhizobium sp. DOA1 | reverse complement strand
TCTCTCTCCGCGGACTCGCTTGTAAAGACAACCCCTCATCCGGCGCTTCGCGCCACCTTCTCCCACAAGGGGAGAAGGAAGAAGAAGCAGGAACTGCACAATGGCAATCAGGTTCGACGGACGCGTCGCCATCGTCACCGGCGCGGGCAATGGTCTCGGCAAGGCGCATGCGCTGGGATTGGCCAGCCGCGGCGCCAAGGTCGTCGTCAACGATTTCGGCGGCGCGCGTGACGGCACCGGCGGCTCGCTGTCGCCGGCGGAGGCGGTGGTCGAGGAGATCCGCAAGGCCGGCGGCACTGCAATGGCCGACGGCGCCGACGTCTCGAATTTCGAGCAGGTCACCGCCATGGTCGAGCGCGCCACCAAGGAATGGGGCAGCGTCGATCTCTTGTGTGCCAATGCCGGCATCCTGCGCGACAAATCATTCGGCAAGATGGAAGCCGCCGATTTCCAGAAGGTGCTCGACGTGCACCTCGTCGGTACCTTCTATTGCTGCAAGGCGGCCTGGGCCGGCATGCGCGACCGCAATTACGGCCGCATCGTGCTGACCACCTCGTCCTCCGGTCTCTACGGCAATTTCGGCCAGGCCAATTACGGCGCGGCGAAGTCGGGCATGGTCGGCCTGATGAACGTGCTGGCCGAGGAAGGCCGCAAGAACGATATCCGCGTCAACATCATCTCGCCGACGGCGGCAACCCGCATGACCGAAGAGCTGCTGCCGCCGCAGGCGCTACAGCTGATGAAGCCGAACGCCATCACGCCGGCAGTCGAGTACATGCTGAGCGAGGACGCGCCGACCCGCACCATCATGGGAGCCGGCGCCGGCTCTTTCGCCGTGATCAAGATTTTGGAGAGCGAAGGCATCAACCTGCCGGAGTCCGAATGGACCCCGGACGCGGTCGCCGCGCACTTCGCCGAGATCAGCGACATGTCGAAGGCCAAGGCGCTGACAGGTGCGTTCGAGCAGACGCAGAAATACGTCGCCCAAGCCGCGGCGCGAGCTGGGATCAAGCTGTAAGCGAGAGCATAAGGGCACTCTCAGCCGTCATGGCCGGGCTTGATCCGGCCATCCACGTTCTTGAGCACCTCGCGCGTGGCTCTCGTGAATGCCGGGACAAGCCCGGGCATGACATAAGCCGCCGCTCTTGGCCTAAACTCCCGCTATGACCAAAACGGACTCACAAATCGCCGTCATCGGCGCCGGACCCGCCGGGCTGATGGCGGCGGAGGTGCTGGCGCAGGGCGGCGCCCGCGTCACCGTCTACGACGCGATGCCGTCCGCGGGCCGCAAGTTCCTGATGGCGGGGCGCGGCGGGCTCAATCTCACCCACAGCGAACC
>NZ_JXJM01000001.1:3627584-3689816 GCF_001593325.1 Bradyrhizobium sp. DOA1 | reverse complement strand
CCGCTCGTCCAGTTCATGGCGCGCTATCGCGAGGCGGCGCCGAAGCTGCGAGCGGCGATCGAGGCGCTTCCGCCGGATGCGCTGCGCGCCTGGAGCGAGGCGCTGGGTGAGCCGACCTTCGTCGGCACCAGCGGCCGCGTGTTTCCGAAGGCATTCAAGGCCTCGCCCTTGCTGCGCGCCTGGCTGCGGCGGCTCGATGCCAGCGGCGTGCGGTTCGCATTTCGTCATCGCTGGAACGGTTGGGACGGCGAGGGGCGGCTGCGGTTTCAGACGCCCGACGGCATGCTTGCCGTCGCCGCGGACGCCACCGTGCTGGCGCTGGGCGGTGCAAGCTGGCCGCGCTTGGGATCGGACGGCCATTGGACGACAATCCTCGCCGACAAGGGCATCGCGATCTCCCCGCTGCGCCCGGCGAATTGCGGCTTCACAGTTAGCTGGTCGGATGTCTTCCGCGCGCGTTTCGAGGGCCAGCCGCTCAAGGGGATTGCGCTGAGCTTCGGCCCGCACAGCCTTCGCGGCGAAGCGATCGTCACGCAAGCCGGGATCGAGGGAGGTGCGATCTATGCCCTTTCGGCCGAACTGCGCGAGGCGGTTGGCGCGAAGGGCGAGGCGGTGCTGCACATCGCCCTCCGTCCGGACGTCGATCAGGTCGAACTGGTCAGGCGCCTGTCCGCATCGCGCGGCAAACAGTCATTCTCGAATTTCCTTCGGAAGGCAGCGCAGCTTTCGCCCGCCGCAGTTGGCTTGCTTCAGGAAGCCGCGATCAGCGCAGGTCAGTCGCTGTCGGCGATGTCGCCGGAGCAATTGGCCGAGCTCATCGATGGCGTGCCGGTCAAGCTCACCGGCGTGGCGCCGATCGTACGCGCGATCTCGAGTGCGGGCGCAATCTCGTTCGACGAACTCGATACGCATTATATGATCCGCAAGCTGCCGGGCGTATTCGCCGCCGGCGAGATGCTGGACTGGGAGGCGCCGACCGGGGGCTATCTGCTGCAGGCTTCGTTTGCGACGGGCGCTGCCGCGGGCAGGGGCCTGCTGGAGTGGCTCGCCCAGTCGCAGAAATCGTAGGGTGGGCAAAGGCGCGAAGCGCCGTGCCCACCATCTTTCGCAGTTACGGCGAGAACTCGTGGGCACGCTTCGCTTTGCCCACCCTACGGTGGCCTGCCCCTACCTGAGCTTGCCCCGCGCCGCGACCGGCAGCGTGCCGATGATCTCCTCGCCGCGCACCATCACCACCTCGTCCATCATGTTGACGACGACGCAGACGTGGTTGGGCACGATGCGGACGATATCGCCGACATTCGGCCGCGTGTTGCTGCGGGAGAGGTCGAGGAAGCCGTGCTCCTCCGCGAACTTCGCGATTTTCGCTTCCGGATGCTCCAGGATCAGGCCGTGGCCGTCGAGGCCGCCGGTGTCGGTCGTCAGTGTCTTCGAGCCGGCGTCGAGGATGCCGCGCTCAGACGCGGCGCGGCTCACCACCGTCGAATAGATGTGCAGCGCGCAGTCATCCCAGCTGGCGACGCCGGCGGCGACCTGCATGCGGTCGTTGTAGATATAGGTGCCGAAGCGGTGCTCGGTGCCGCCCTTGAGCTTGCCGAGATTCTTCAGGTTCGGCGTGCCGCCGGTGGAGACGATCTTTGCATCGAGGCCGTGCGCGCGTACGCCCGCCAGTGCCTCGTCATAGAACTTCTGCGCGTCTGCCCAGCCGGTCTCGGTCGGGTACATCATGAAGCCCGCGAATTCGAGTCCTTTGGACCCGGCGATCTCGCGCGCCAGCGCGATCGCTTCGGCCGGCGTCTCGACGCCCGCGCGTTTGCGGCCCGTGTCGCATTCGACCACGACCGAGAGCGTGCGGCCCGATGCCGCGGCCGCCTTGGGTAGCCCCGCGACGACGGTCGAATTGTCCGCGGCGACCGTCATGTTGGCTTTCGCCTGCAGCGCGCCGAGCCGGGCCATCTTCTCCTCGCCGAGCAGATTGTAGCTGATCAGGATGTCGTCGATGCCGGCATTGGCCATGATCTCGGCTTCGCCAAGCTTCTGGCAGGTGATGCCCTTCGCGCCCGCGGCGACCTGCATCTTGGCGATGGTCGGGTTCTTGTGCGTCTTGATGTGCGGCCGGCTGGCGAGGCCGGCGTCGTCGCAGGCCTTCTGGATCCGCGCGATGTTGCGCTCGACCCGGTCCATGTCGATGACGGCACAGGGCGTTCCATATTCGCGGGCGATCTTGGCGGCGAGGGGAGTGGTCATTTTTTAAGCCTGCTCTATTTCTTCGCGAAGCATTTCCAGTTCGAGCCAGCGCTCTTCAGCGGCGGACAGTTCTTCGTGCGCCTTGGCGATGGCGGCCGAGGTCTCGTCGAATTTCTTGCGATCCTTGGTGTAGAGATTGGGATCGTCGAGCACGCGCTGTAGCCTGGCGATGTCGGCTTGCAGCGTTTCCATCTTCTTCGGCAGGGTTTCCAGCGCGTGCTTCTCGTTGAAGCTCAGCTTCCGCTTCGGCACTGATGCGGCCGGAGCGGCGGAGCGCTCCTCTTTCTTTTCGGCCGGGGCTTGCGCCTTCGCCGTCTCGCGCTTCAGGTCGGCGCCGCGCTGTGCCAGCATGTCGCTATAGCCGCCGGCATATTCGATCCATTTGCCGTTGCCCTCAGGTGCGATCACGGAGGTGACGACGCGGTCGAGGAAGTCGCGGTCGTGGCTGATCAGGATGACCGTGCCCTCGTAGTCGCCGAGCATCTCCTCGAGCACGTCGAGCGTTTCGAGATCGAGATCGTTAGTCGGCTCGTCCAGCACCAGCAGGTTCGAAGGTTTCGCCAGCGCGCGTGCCAGCATCAGCCGGCCACGCTCGCCGCCCGACAGCACTTCCACCGGCGTGCCGCGCTGCTCCTGCGCGAACAGGAAGTCCTTCATGTAGCCCACGACATGCTTCGGCTTGCCGCCGACCATGATCTGGTCGCCACGGCCGCCGGTTAGGGCTTCGGCCAGCGTCGATTTGGGATCGAGGCTTTCACGGTGCTGGTCGAGGGTCGCGATCTCCAGATTGGCCCCGAGCCGGACGGTGCCGGTGTCGGGCTGCGCGCCGCCCGTGAGCAGATTGACCAGCGTGGTCTTGCCGGCGCCGTTGGGGCCGATGATGCCGAGCCGATCGCCGCGCTGGATACGCGTAGAAAAATTCTCGACGATCTTGCGCTCGCCATAGGCCTTGGTGATGCCCTTCGCCTCGATCACGAGCTTGCCGGATTGCTCGGCCTCGGCCGCGGCGAGACTGGCGGTGCCAGCAGTGCCGCGATAGTTGCGGCGCTGGTCGCGCAGCGCATGCAGATTGGCGAGCCGCTTGACGTTCCGCTTGCGCCGGCCGGAGACGCCGTGACGCAGCCAGTGCTCCTCGTCCACGATCTTGCGGTCGAGCTTGTGCTGGTCACGCTCTTCCTCCGCCAGCACCTCGTCGCGCCAGCTCTCGAAGGAGGCAAAGCCGCGGTCGATCTGCTTGATCCGGCCGCGATCGAGCCAGGCGGTCGAACGCGACAGATTGGTGAGGAAGCGGCGGTCGTGGCTGATCAGCACCAGCGCGCTGCGGCGGCTGTCGAGCTCCTTTTCGAGCCACTCGATGGTGGAGAGATCGAGATGGTTGGTCGGCTCGTCCAGCAGCAAGATGTCCGGCGAGGGCGCCAGCACGCGGGCGAGCGCGGCACGACGGGCCTCGCCGCCGGATACGTTGGCCGGATTCTCGTTGCCGGTGAGGCCGAGCTGCTCGACCAGGTAGCGCGCCTGGTATGGGTCGTCACCGGGCGCGAGCCCGGCCTCGACATAGGCGAGCGTCGTCTTGTGCTCGCCAAAATCCGGCTCCTGCGGGAGGTAGCGGACCGTGGCGCCGGGCTGCACGAAGCGCGTGCCGCCATCGGGCTCGACCAGGCCGGCCGCGATCCTCAGCAGCGTCGACTTGCCCGAACCGTTGCGGCCGATCAGGCAGACGCGCTCGCTTGGCGCGACGTTGAGCTCGACGCCCGACAGCAGCGGCGTGCCACCAAAGGTCAGCCTGATATCTTTCAGTTGGATCAGCGGCGGCGCCATGGTCAGCCTTAGCTCGTTGCGGCCTGATCGGCACGGCGGCGCTGGATCCGGCGCAGCGTCTGGTCGAGCGCCGAAAGGAAGGCGGAGCGATCGCGGGGCGCGAACGAGCGTGGACCACCAGTGACTTCGCCGGCCGAGCGCAAATCCGTCATGAGATTTCGCACCGCCAGCGTCATCCCGATCGATTCTTCCGTGAACGGCTTTCCGTTCGGCGCGATCACGTCCGCGCCGGCCTTGACGCAGCGGCTCGCCAGCGGAATGTCTGATGTCACGACGACGTCGCCGTGCCGGGCACGCTCGGCGATCCAGTCGTCGGCGGCGTCCATGCCGGCGCCGGCAGCGATGCGCTCGATCAGCGGATCCTGCGGCACGCGGATGAAATTGCCGGCGACGACGCTCACGGGCACGCCATGCCGGAGCGCGACGCGGTAAATCTCGTCCTTCACCGGACAGGCGTCGGCGTCGACATAGATGCGGGTGGGGGTGTCATTCATTCGCCGCGTGGTACCCCATTCGGGCCGCAAAGGCGAGGGGATTGACCGGTGTTCCCGGGGCTCTACGATCGGCCCTCAACCAACAAGAATTCGAGGGAACGCCCGTCATGCCGAACCGGCTCGAAACCTACCGCGTCGAAGCCTACAACACCGCCAAGCAATCCGAAAACAAGATGCATGACGACAATGTGGCGCGCCGCTTCGGCTTTTCCGGCGGGCTGGTCCCGGGCGTCGATGTCTTCGCCTACATGATGCACGTGCCGATTGCCCGCTGGGGCCGCGATTTCCTCCGCCGCGGGCTGGTCGAGGCCCGCTTCATCAAGCCGGTGTATGATGGCGAGACCGCCGATGTCGACGCCACCGAACACAACGAGCTGCTCACGATCGAGGTGTTCAGCCGCACTGAGCTGTGCGCCACGGGCACGGCCGCGCTGCCGGCCGCCGCACCTGCGGTCTCATTGAGCGACTATGTCGAGGTGCCCGTTGTCGCCGAGCGCAAACCGGTCAGCCCTGCAACGTTCGAGACCGGCAAGTGGCTCGGGACGACGCCGCGCCGCTGGGCGGGACAGGATGCGGCCGACTATCTCGCGGATGTCAGGGAGGCCGACCCGATCTTCGCCCGTGAGGGGCTCGGCCATCCCGGCCTGATCCAGCACGTCATGAACCGCGTACTGGTGGACAACACCATCCTGGGTCCGTGGATTCATGTCGGCAGCCGCATGCAGCTGCTGTCAGCCGCGCGCACTGGCGACGAGATCACCGCGCGGGCGAAGGTCACCGCGAACTACGAGAAGAAAGGCCACCGCTTCGTCGAGCTCGACGCTCTCGTCGTCGCCAACGGTACGACGCCGCTGGCGCATTGCCAGCACACCGCGATCTATCAGCCGCGCGAACAGGCGGCAGCTTAGGGCTGGTGATTCCTCGCATTGACTGTCATTCCCCGCGAAGGCGGGGAATCCAGTACGCCGCATCGTCTCGGTTCTACCGCGCTGTCTCTGGAATACTGGATCGCCCGCCTTCGCGGGCGATCCAGCGGAAGCTGGGGAGCGCGCGTCTACGCCGCCTTCGCCTTCGCCTCCTGGATCGCGCGCCAAACCCGCTCCGGGGTCAGCGGCATGTCGATGTGCTTGATGCCGTAGTCGGAGAGCGCGTCCAGCACCGCGTTCACGACCGTCGACAGGCTGCCGGCGCAGCCGGCTTCGCCGCAGCCCTTGCTGCCAAGCGGATTGGTGGTCGCCGGCACCGGGTGATCGCCGACAGTCATGTTCGGCACGTCCTCGGCGCGGGGCAGGGCATAGTCCATCAGCGAGCCCGTGATCGGCTGGCCGCTCTCGTCGTAGCGGATGTGCTCCATCAGCGCCTGGCCGATGCCCTGGACGACGCCGCCATGGAGCTGGCCTTCGACCAACAGCGGGTTGATCACCGTGCCGAAATCGTTCACCGCGCTGTAGCGAACGATCTGCACCACGCCAGTCTCCGGGTCGATCTCGACCTCGGCGACGTGGCAGCCGTTCGGGAATGCCGAGGCGACCGGCTCGCTGGTGTGGTCGACATCGAGGCTATCGGGCACGCCGTCAGGCACCTTGCCGTCATGCAGCTTCCTGGCGAGCTCCATGATGTCGATGCTGCGATCGGTGCCGGCGATCGTGAAGCTGCCGCCTTCGAACTCGATGTCGGCCTCCGACGCTTCCAGCAGATGCGCCGCAACCCGCTTGCCCTTTTCGATGACGAGCTTTGCAGCCCCCACGATGGCCTGGCCGCTCGCGGTAATCGAGCGCGAACCGCCGGTACCGTTGCCGGTGTGAACGATGTCGCTGTCGCCCTGCACGAGCTTCACGCTCTCGAAGGGGACGCCGAGCTGTTCGCACAGCACCTGCGCAAATGGCGTCGCATGACCCTGGCCGTAGTCGAGCGTGCCGGTGATAAGCTGCACGGAGCCATCCGCATCGAACACGATCTTGCCGAGCTCGGGGCTCGGCGGCGCAGTGACCTCGAGATAGGAGCCGACCGCGATGCCGCGCAGCTTGCCGGCCTTCTTGCTCTCCTTCTTGCGCTTGGCGAAATTCTCGTGGTCGGAGATCTCCAGCGCCTTGTTGAACACCGCCTGGAAGTCACCGCTGTCATAGGTGACGCCGGAGGACGCCTGGAACGGGATCTGGTTCGGCTTGATGAAGTTGCGCTTGCGCAAGGTCAACCGGTTGATGCCCATCTCGTCGGCGGCGCGGTCGATCAACCTCTCCATGTAGTAGTTGGCCTCAGGCCGGCCGGCGCCGCGATAGGCGCCCATCAGCGTGGTGTTGGTCAGCACCACCTTGATGTCGACGCCCATCAGCGGCGTACGATAGACGCTGGAAAAATTCTTGCCGGTGTTGAGCGAAAGCGGCCCGGGCGCAACGCCGGTGATGTAGGCGCCGAGATTGCCGTAGCCTTCGAGCTTGGCCGCGAGGAAATGGCCCTCGGCATCGAGCGCCAGCTCGCCGTGGATCTTCTGCGCGCGGCCGTGGCTGTCGGAGAGGAAGCTGGTGGAGCGTTCGTCCAGCCACTTCACGGGACGGCCGAGCGCCTTCGCCGCATACAGGATGCACATATATTCGGGATAGTTGATGTTCTTCATGCCGAAGGAGCCGCCGACATTGGCGGTGAGGATGCGCACCTTCTCGTTCGGCACTTTCAGGTTCTTGGCGAGATTGGCGCGGTTGCCGGCAACGCCCTGGGTCGGCACCTGAAGCGTGTAGCGTTCGGCCTTCTTGTCGTAGGAGGCGAGCCCGACGCGCGGCTCCATCGAGACCACCGCGACGCGCGTGTTCTCGATATCGATCTTGGTGACATGGGCAGCGCTGGCGAAGGCGGCGTTGACCTTGTCCATGTCGCCATAGTGATAATCGAGCGCGACATTGTTCGGGATATGGTCATAGAGCTGCGGCGCGCCGGGCCTGGCGGCTTCCTCCGGGTCCGTCACCGCCGGCAGCGGCTCGACGTCGAGCTCGACCGCCTCGGCCGCATCGCGCGCCTGCGCCAGCGTCTCTGCCACCACGAAGGCGACGGGATCGCCGACGAAGCGGACCTTGTCGGTCGCCAGCGGCTGGCGGTTGGTCTGGAGCAGGGGCGAGCCGTCGCGGCTCTTCAGCGGCAGGCCACAGGTGAAGGGGCCGTAGCCGGCGGCATCGAGATCCTTGCCGGTCCACACACCCAGCACGCCTGGCATCGCCTTGGCGGTATCGATGCCGATGCCGCGGATGATGCCATGGGCATGGGTGGAACGGACGACCACGGCATAGGCTTGGCCCGGCAGGTTGAAATCATCGGTATAGCGGCCCTTGCCGCGAACCAGCGTGTCGTCCTCCTTGCGGCGGACGGGCTGCCCGACGCCATATTTTTGCAGTGCAATAGCGTTTTCGAGCGTGGACGATTTGGTGTGTTCTTGCATGGGAATGACCTGAAAAGCCGGCATTTGCGCATTTTCGCGGCAGCGGGGGACCGGTCTCCTTGAGATAACCCACCACCCCGTTCACGACAACGCACGAATGGGCATGGTCCCATGTGATGCGTTGTTGCGCAGGCCGACCGCGCTGCTAATGTTTCAGGCGAAAAAGCAATTCCAGATCGGCCCATTGGGCCGCGGAAAGACAGTTTGTATGAATGACCACACGCGGCTCCGCGACGGCCACGGGCTGCACGGTGAGCTGGAGAGGTCGATGGCCGCGGTGGCGTTGGCCACTGGGCCGGCCGTCCCCGTGCAGGCGCCGGGAACCGGCGTCTATGCGGCCCTGGACCTCGGCACCAACAATTGCAGACTGCTGATCGCCTGTCCGACCCAGGACGGCTTTCGCGTGGTCGATTCCTTCTCGCGCATCATCCGGCTCGGCGAGGGCGTCTCGGCCACGGGCTGCATCAGTGACGCCGCGATCGAGCGCGCCATCGCCGCGCTCAGCATCTGTCGCGACAAGATCAATCTGCGCAAGGCGCGCCGGCTGCGGCTGATCGCGACCGAGGCCTGCCGCGCAGCCTCGAATGCGGAAGGTTTCCGCAGCCGCGTCGCGGCCGAGACCGGCATCGAGCTCGAGGTGATCGACCGCGAGACCGAGGCGGCGCTCGCCGTGCTCGGTTGCTCGCCGCTGGTCGATCCCAGGGGCAGGGGGGCGATCCTGTTCGACATCGGTGGCGGCTCGACCGAGCTGGTGCGGATCGAGCGCGATCCGGAAAATCCCGAGCCGCGGATCCGGGCCTGGATGTCGATCCCGTTCGGCGTGGTCACGCTCGCCGAGCAGTTCGGCGGCCGCGACGTCACCCCGGAGATCTATGCCGCGATGGAGCGCGAGGTCGCCCATCACGTCGCGCCGTTCGCGGCGGAGCACGGCCGCGACCTCGCCGACATGCACCTGCTGGGCACGTCGGGCACGGTGACGACGCTCGCCGGCATCCATCTCAACCTCGCGCGCTACGACCGCCGCCGTATCGACAGCATCTGGATGAACGATGCCGACGTCACCGCAACCATCAACAAGCTGCTCGGCATGAGCTACGTGGAGCGCGCGGCCAACAATTGCATCAGCGTCGAGCGCGCCGATCTCGTGCTGGCCGGCTGCGCCATCCTCGATGCCATCAGGCATGCCTTCCCGCTGCCGCGGCTGCGCGTCGCCGATCGGGGCCTGCGCGAGGGCATGCTGGTCGAGATGATGCGCGAGGACGGCGCGCTCAGGAGCTGGTGAGATGGCCAAGGACACCACCGGCCGCTTGCACGTCCAGGTCAAGACCGGCGGCAAGCGCAAGCTCTCGTCGAAGCTGTGGCTGGAGCGGCAGCTCAACGATCCCTATGTCGCCAAGGCCAAGGCGGCCGGCTATCGCTCGCGCGCGGCGTTCAAGCTGCTGGAGATCGACGACAAGTTTCGTCTGCTGAAACCGGGCATGGCCGTGGTCGACCTCGGCGCGGCGCCCGGCGGCTGGAGCCAGATCGCGGCCAAGCGCGTCGGCTCCACGGAAGGCAAGGGCAAGGTCGTCGCGATCGACTTGCTGGAGATGCCGGAAATTCCCGGCGTCGATTTCGCGCAGCTCGACTTCATGGACAATGACGCTCCCGAGAAGCTGACCGCGATGCTCGGCGGCAAGGCCGACGTCGTGATGTCCGATATGGCCGCCAACACCACCGGCCATCGCAAGACCGACCAGCTTCGCATCGTCGGCCTGGTCGAGACCGCGGCCGCGTTCGCCTGCGACGTGCTCAAGCCCGGCGGCAGTTTCCTGGCAAAGACGTTCCAGAGCGGCGCCGACGCCGAGCTGCTGGCCCAGCTCAAGCGCGACTTCGCGACGGTGCGGCACGTCAAGCCCGCCGCGAGCCGCCAGGATTCCTCGGAGCGCTATGTGCTGGCGACCGGGTTTCGGGGCGCTGCCATGAGCCAGCCGTAGGTTCTCTTTCGATCAGGGTAGAGCGATCGCGCCGGCCGCTCTCATGATGCAACGCGCTTCGGCCTGTTCTAAGATCGGGCGGACGAACAGCCACTGGCGCGGATGTGCGCAGTGCCGCCCACGTCGCGAATGAGCAATCCCTCTCCCTTAGCTCTTGTCGCCCTCGTGGAGATCGATGGCGCGCCTGGCGTGCGAAGAGACCTGCGGTTCTCCACGAGGCGCCTTGCGTAGGTCATCTTCACAGGGGTCTTGTGGGTCTCTCCGGGCTGACTAGGCGAACAGAAAATCATTCGCGCTGAGATTCACAACGCCTGCGATCGTGAAGTCGTTATTTGCATCGAAGTGGATGATGGTCTCTCCCCCAGTCACCTCGATATTCAAGTCGTCAAAATCGTGGATGTCATTCCCCGCGAGGCCCATGAGATCGATCTTATCTTGGCCCTGTTCAAAAATGGCCGTGTCATGCCCGTTCTGGGCGGCGAAGACGAACATATCCGCGCCGGATTCGCCAAACATGCTATCGTTTCCGATGCCGCTCACGAGGGTATCGTTGCCATCGCCTCCATTGAGGATATTTCCCGACCCACCAAACACTGTGAGTTGATCATTGCCTGTACCGCCAGCAAGGAAGCTCGATCCGAGTGAACCTGGCGCAACGGTTGCGGCCAGAACATCGTTTCCAGCGCCGCCATTCAGACGGTTCTCGGCAATCGAATCGTCTGTCACCGTAGGATCAGGAGTTGCTGAGAGAAACGCAGTGAGCTGGTCATCTCCGGCGCCGCCATTCAGGACATTCGCGACATCGTATAGAGCCTGCTCCAGACCAAATCCACCGTGGGCTACAGCGTCGAGATGCGCCGTCAGATTGTCTCGTCCAATACCTCCCTCGAGCTGATTGAGTGCGTGAACATACCCGCCGAGCGCGGTGGAGTCTGCGAGCAGACTGTCATTGCCGTTCCCGCCATCCAGATAATTCGTGACATCTGTGACGACGTTCTCCCCATCAGTGGAGTGGGTCGCCTCAAGGGTGTCGTTGCCGTCATCGCCCCAGAGCTGGTTGATACCCACCGGAGTCCTGGTATTGGAGTCGGTCAGGTTGAAGGCGCGCAAGACGTCGTCGCCCTGGCCCCCATGCAGCTCATTGCTGACAAAATCGGTCTGATTGGAAACGCCCTCGGCGCGTGCATTCAATTCATCGTTGCCGGCTCCGCCGAAGAGTAGGTTGCTGGCTGTGCCGTGGAGCGCGAAGAATGCCGTTTCGGCATGAGCGGTGACCCGGTCATCGCCCGCGCCGCCGTCGATGGTATTCAAGGCGATACTGTTTCCGACGGTGTTGCGACCGTCGGCAACGGCGTGAATGGTATCGTTGCCGCTTCCGCCGAACAAATCGGTCCTCACCGTTACATCTGCGAGCACAGGAAGCGCCACATTTGCGGTGGCACTGATGGTGTCGTCTCCGCTGCCGCCATCGAGCAGCACATCCGCGACCCGTTCCGGGCTCTGAGGCGCGTTCCCGCCTTGAAGAGTAACGGTCGCGCTGAGGTCGTCATTGCCTGTTCCGCCGAACTGAATGGCGAGTCCATGCCGGGGCGTATCGCCCTGCAGCACGACGACATTGGTCGTCAAATCATCGTTGCCGCTGCCGCCGATCAACGCTGTCCGGTTCAATGCGCTGTCCAAATGATCATTGCCGGCAAGTCCCAAGACAATGTCGCCCTCGGCGTGCGCGCTCAGGACATCGTCGCGTCTGCTGCCGATGATCAAACTGCTGACGGGGTCTAGGAGGGAGATCCAGTCGAACAGGCGAGAATCTGCTGCGAGAGTTCCGTCGGTTCGAAACAATTGTTGAGCGGCTTGGCTTTTTGTTTGAATGGTATTCGCCATATTTTCCTCCTTGGACATCAAACAATGAAGTCAATAACGCGGCGCCTGGATTGACTTCCGCGAAGCGCGCCCAACTGCGGATAAGCGCCTCGCGCTGCCGCCTCACGCATTCAGCGTGTCGGCGCGCCATCGGGCCTTATCGGCGCCGATCTGCATCATTCTTCGGTAGGCTTCCGTCGCCGCAGCACCGCGAACTTCTGCAGGCGGGCGGCATTAAATCAAAAGTTGTATTAATGTCTAATCAAATTTAATCGAGCCAAATTAATGGGACCAATTTAATAGGAGCGCATTCAAATAGTGGGCCCCGCGAAAGCCCGCATCGGCAGGGAACCTGTGCTGGCCCGTCTGCGAACGCTGACAGAGGCCTACCCCAGCCGCTGATCCCGCACGTCCTGCGTATCCTCGCTCGCCGCCTTGACCGCCGCCTTTTCGGCACCCTTGCCCGCGCCCTTGCGGCTCGCGATCTCGACCGCCTTGCGGCCGGAGATCTCGTGGCCGGCATCAACAGGCATCTGCCAGAAGAACCAGCTCGAGGCCGCCGAGGTCAGCGCGACCACGACGAAAGCGGGCGCGAACACGGTGGCATTGAGCTCATTGACATGGCTGAACCACATCGTGGTCTCGACGCAGGCTGCGCCGACGGCGACGCCGGCCGAGACTGCGAGCTGCTGGTTGACGCTGACGAGCGTGGTGGCGCGGCTCATCTGCGCGGTCTCGACCTCGGCATAGGCCACCGTGTTGATCGCGGTGAACTCAAGCGAGCGGAAGAAGCCGCCGACCACCAGGATCACCATGATGATGAGCAGCGGCGTCGTCACCGTGAACAGCGCACAGATTCCGAGAAAGAACGCGCTGACGATCGCGTTCACCGTCATGAGGTTGCGGAAACCGAAGGTGCGGATCAGGCGCGCCGCCAGCGTCTTCATGCCCATGGCGCCCAGCGAGGAGGCGAAGGTCACCAGACCCGAATGGAAGGGCGACAGGCCGAAACCGATCTGCATCAGAAGCGGCAACAGGAAGGGCAGCGCGCCGATACCGAGTCGGAACAGGAAGCCGCCGATCACGGCCGCGCGCAGCGTCGGCAGCTTCAGCAGCGAAAAGTCCAGGACCGGCGATCCCGTGCGCCGCGCATGCAGGACGTAGAGCGTCATCGAGATCGCGCCGCCCACGACCAGCGCGGCCACCGTGCTCCAGGGCAGCAAATTGAGCCCGGCCACCGACAGGCCGAATGCGATGCCGGCAAGCCCAATCCCCGCGAGCACCATGCCGTAGAGATCGAACGGCTCCTGCGTCTCGCTCTTGATGGGATCTATGTAGCGCAGCGCCATGAAGATGCCGAGCAGCCCGATCGGGATGTTGATCAGGAAGATCCAGTGCCAGGAGGCGTAGGTGGTGATGAAGCCGCCGAGCGGTGGCCCGATCACGGGACCGATCAGGGCAGGGACCGTCACCCAGGCCATCGCATTGACCAGCGCGCTCTTGTCGACCGAGCGCAGCAGCACGAGACGCCCGACCGGGGTCATCATCGCCCCGCCCATGCCTTGCAGGATGCGCGCGAACACGAAATCGGTAACCGACGTCGACAGCGCGCAGCCGACTGAGCCGACCATGAACACGCCGACCGCGATCGCGAACACCATGCGCGCACCGAAGCGGTCGGCAGTCCAGCCGCTCGCCGGGATGAACACCGCGAGCGACAACAGGTAGGAGGTGATCGCGAGCTTCAGCGTCAGCGGGCTGGTGCCGATATCGGCCGCGATCGCCGGCAGCGAGGTGGCGATCACCGTGGAGTCCATGTTCTCCATGAAGAGCGCAGTGGCCACGATCAGCGGGATGACGCGTTGCTTGTCGACCATGACGGATTGGTAATGAAAATCGGAAAGGACGGGTGGACTTGCGGCTTATCACCGCCGTCCGGCGACGACCATTGCGGATCGGCGCATGGCACCTAAATCCTGCGTGACGACGGTGTGCCTCCCGCGGTCGGACCCATCGACATTCTCTCGTCATTCCGGGGCGCGCCCCTTGGCGCGAGCCCGGAATCCATTGGGCCGCAGAGACCGCTGCCGGATGGATTCCGGGCTCGCGACTTCGTCGCGCCCCGGAATGAAGGTGGGTGGGGTCGCGCAGCCATCTACGTTGAACCGGCCATCCACGCTGAATTTACTCAAAAAGCCTGTGCATGGCTGGCCGGCGGTCCGAATTGCTTTGATTCGTCACGCAGGCGTGCTATCGACCCGCGTCAACCCCACTGATGGGCTCCGATTCTCAAGGCGTCGCCGCAAGGTACGCCGAGGGCGGCGCTCATCCATAAGCATTTGCGGCTGGGCCGCAGGAAGGAGTTGGCAGATGGCCACGGTGCAACTTCAAGGCATTCGCGAGGCCTTCACGTTCGACGACGTGCTGTTGAAGCCGGGCCTGTCGGACGTCATGCCGGGCGAGGTCGACATTCGCTCCCGCGTCACCCGCGCCATTCCGCTCAACATCCCGATCATGGCCTCCGCCATGGACACCGTCACCGAGGCACGCATGGCGATCGCCATGGCGCAGGCCGGCGGCCTCGGCGTCATCCATCGCAATTTCGATCCCGAGGGGCAGGCCGCCCAGGTCCGGCAGGTCAAGCGCTACGAGTCGGGCATGGTGGTGAACCCACTCACCATCAGCCCCGATGCCACGCTCGACGATGCGCTCAAGCTGATGAGCGATCACGGCATCTCCGGCATTCCCGTCGTCACCGGCGCCGGCAAGAACATCCCCGGCAAGCTGGTCGGCATCCTCACCAACCGCGACGTCCGCTTTGCCACCGACCGCCGGCAAAAAGTCTCCGAGCTGATGACGCATGAAGGCCTCGTCACGGTGCGCGAGAATGTCAGCCAGGACGAGGCGCGGCGGATGCTGCACCAGCATCGCATCGAGAAGCTGCTCGTCGTCGACGATCAATATCGCTGCGTCGGCCTCATCACCGTCAAGGACATGGAGAAGGCGGTCGCCCATCCGCTCGCCTGCAAGGACGCGCAGGGGCGCCTCCGCGTCGCCGCCGCCACCACGGTCGGTGACAGCGGCTTCGAGCGCACCGAGCGGCTGATCGATGCCGGCGTCGACCTCGTCGTCGTCGACACTGCGCACGGCCATTCCCGCCACGTGCTGCATGCGGTGAACCGCATCAAGCGCCTGTCCAATTCGGTGCAGGTCGTTGCCGGCAACGTCGCCACCACCGAAGGCGCGCAGGCGCTGATCGATTCCGGCGCAGATTGCATCAAGGTCGGCATCGGGCCGGGCTCGATCTGCACCACGCGCATCGTCGCCGGCGTCGGCGTTCCCCAACTCACCGCGATCATGGATGCGGTGGAAGCCGCGAAGAAGGCCGACGTTCCCGTCATCGCCGACGGCGGCATCAAGTTCTCCGGCGACCTCGCCAAGGCGCTCGCCGCCGGCGCGGACATCGCCATGGTCGGGTCGCTGCTCGCCGGCACTGACGAGACGCCCGGCGAAGTGTTCCTGTGGCAGGGCCGTTCCTACAAGGCCTATCGCGGCATGGGCTCGGTCGGCGCGATGGCCCGCGGCTCCGCCGATCGCTACTTCCAGCAGGACATCAAGGACACGCTCAAGCTGGTCCCTGAAGGCATCGAGGGCCAGGTACCGTACAAGGGCCCGGTCGGCAACGTCATGCACCAGCTCGCGGGCGGCCTTCGCGCCGCGATGGGTTATGTCGGCGCGCGCGACATGAAGGAGCTGCACAGCAAGGCGCAGTTCGTCCGCATCACCGGCGCGGGCTTGCGCGAAAGCCACGTCCACGACGTCACCATCACGCGCGAGGCGCCGAACTATCCGGGCGGGGGTTAGTAACTCCGCCCTCGTGCCCCGGACGCAGCGCAGCACCCCTTGGCGATGCGCTGCAGAGCCGGGGCCCATGTCTTCCCATCTCCTCGTGTTGCTTTCTGGGTCCCGGCTCTGCGCAGCAACGCCAGGCGTTGCAGCGCGTCCGGGACACGAGAGCCGTACGCGCCGCGTCTAACCGCCCCAGCGCTTTTGTATTGACGCGCCGCGTTGCCTCCGCTTCCGTTTGCGCCGAAACACAATTCGGAGGAAGCCATCATGGCCCAAGCAAAACGCATCGTTCTCGCCGCGCGCCCCGTCGGTGAGCCCAAGCCGTCGGATTTTCGCCTGGAGGAATTCGCGGTGCCGACGCCTGGAGCAGGCGAGGTGCTGCTGCGCACGATCTGGCTCTCGCTCGATCCCTATATGCGCGGGCGCATGAGCGATGGCCCGTCCTATGCCGCACCGGTACCGATCGGCGGCGTGATGGAGGGCGAGGGGGTCAGCGAGGTCGCGGCCTCCAACACCCCTGATTTCGCAGTCGGCGACATCGTGCGCATCCGGTCCGGCTGGCAGACGCACGCCATCTCCAACGGAAAGGGCCTGATCAAGGTCGATCCGAAGCTCGGTCCGATCTCGACCTCCATTGGTGTGCTCGGCATGCCCGGCATGACGGCGTATACGGGCCTGCTCGACATCGGCAAGCCGCAAGAAGGCGAGACCGTCGTCGTCGCCGGTGCCTCCGGCGCGGTCGGCTCAGCCGTCGGCCAAATCGCCAAGATCAAAGGGGCGCGCGCGGTCGGCATCGCCGGCGGCAAGGACAAGTGCGACTACGTCGTGAAGGAACTCGGCTTCGATGCCTGCATCGATCACCGCGATCCTGATCTGGCGGCGAAGCTGAAGGATGCCTGCCCCAAGGGCATCGACGTCTATTTCGAGAATGTCGGCGGCGCCGTATTCGAGGCTGTTTTCCCGCTGCTCAATCCGTTCGCCCGCGTGCCGGTCTGCGGCCTGATCGCCCATTACAACGACACCGAGGCCAAGCCGCCGAAATGGGCCGCATCCATGATGCGGGCGACCCTGACCAAGCGGCTGACCTTCCGCGGCTTCATCGTCTCCGACTTCGCATCCCGCCATGGCGATTTTCTGCGCGACATGTCCGGCTGGGTCCGTGAGGGCAAGGTCAAGTACAAGGAGTTCGTCACCGAGGGCCTGGAGAGTGCACCCGGCGCCTTCATGGGCCTGTTGAAGGGCGCCAATTTCGGCAAGCAGCTGGTGCGGGTTGGGCCCGATAAGGCCTAGGACGACGGCACTGGGACTCCCGTGGCGCCTGAGCCACACGCCGGGCGAGGATGGTTAACAAAGAGTCACCAAATGGTCACACCTGTCGGCAAAAGCCGCGGGTGTGACCGCCGGTTCATTGACGCCAACTCGAAGGCATTGAATCATCGCGCATATTTTAGGTGTAGCGATGTTAGAGCTCAGTGTTTTCTGCGTCATTCTGCTGGCCGCCGGCTATTGGGTGGCGATGTTCGTCATGGGCCGCCACGACGACGTCATCCACGGCAAGTTCGTTCACGACGAGGAGGTGGACGATTTTGCCCGACCTTCGATGCCGGCACCTCCGCCGCCGTTCCCGAAGCGGCCGGTCAAGGCTGCGCAGCCGGCCAGTCAGCCGCCTGCCGATAATCTTGCGGCAAAGCCGGTGAACAGCGCCGCGCTGCAATCGCTGCTCGCCGCGATCCAGCAGGATCTCAAGAGCGTCGCGTAGGGATACACCGTTTTCGAGCGGAGTGGGCACCGGTTCGCGTGAAGAAAACGCGTCAAACAAGAATCTAAAGCTACGGTTCTGATTTAGTCAGAACCGATAATGCTCTAGTGCTCGCCGCCCATCTGGGCGAGCAGCTCTTCGATGTCGACATCGCGCTGGCCCGCTGCTCTCGCGTGACAGACTTCGAGACTGTCGGGCCGGAAGCGATACTCAACCAAACCGACTTCCTTGATCGCGATCCGGTCCTGCCGCGCATCGTTGATGACGAAGCCCGCCGATGGCGCCCAGACGTGCCGCGTGTGGCGGAAGGTGAAGTCGCGCCGCTGGTGCACGTGCCCGCTGGCGATGAGGCGCAGGTCGACAGGCGCAAACATCTCGAGCAGCTGCGCGCGTGCCGGCTGCGGCACGTAGCGGATCGAGGTCTCCGGCGCCTCGGGGTCGTCGGGCAGGTTGAGGAAGACCGGCTTGTGCAGGAACAGCGCGACCGGCCTGCCGTTCACGCGCGAGATTTCCGAGGCGAGCCAGTTGAACTGCTCAGCCTCGAAGGCGAGCCCCGAATTCATCACCAGCGAGTTGAGGCCGATGAAGTACCAGCCGGCGGCCTCGAACGACCAATGGTCTTCGCCGATGATCTCGCAGAATTGCCGGCGGTGCGCCTCGCTCACCGGCGGCTTCGGCGCCGGCCCGATCGCGGTCGGATTGTCGCCGATGTCGTGATTGCCGGGCAGGTAGCGGCAGGCGACCGGCAGGGCGTCATGCAGGCTTTTGGCGAATGCGACGTCGTCGCGGCTGGTCGGCCCGTCGAAGGAGACGTCGCCGGTATTGATGACGAGGTCGGGCCTGTCGGCATCGATGTGCTCGCAGACACGATGGAAGTTTTCGATCAGGCCGGGGAAGCGCTGGCCAGATGGGTGTCGGAGATCTGTGTGAGACGAAATTCGGACATAGCCGATCATAGGCCCGGCCGAACGTCGGAACGATGACGCTGCGCGCATCGTTCGCATCGAACAAAGTTTAAAGCACTCGGTAGCGGATCGTGTAGCCGTCCTGCGGCGCGATCGGCCCGGCCAGTGGCGAGGCGATGCGGTCGGCGAGGTGCCAGGGGCCGAACTCGCTGCGATGGGGCTCGGCGGGCAGGCGGAGGCGGAACTCGAACGTTCCTTTGCCCGGCAGGTTCACCACCAGCACGCGATCCGCAGTGCGATGGTTGAGCGCTACCGCGCCGCGCAGCAGCGCGCGGCCATCGGCGAGGTCGCGCACGCCGTCGACTAGCGCCAGCGTCTGGTTGCGGTCGGTGTGCAGCTCGATCTGGGTGTCGGTGACCGCCGTCAGCATCTCCCGGGGCATGCGGATCTCGAACTCGACCGCGGGTTTGGACGGGTTGAGGCCGAGATAGGCGAGGGCCGCATGGCGCATGTCGTAGGCGGCAAAGCCGAACAGGATGATCGCGGCAAGGGTCGCCAAGCCATGCCTGGCGACGTCGCGCCAGGTCCTGTAGCTCAGGCGGAAATACACGGTCATCGCCAGTGCCACCGCGAGCGCGGCGGCGATGCCCGCCAGCGCCGACAACAGGAGGCCGTGCCGGCCGTCGGCGGATTGGGCGAAAAGGCTGGACAGGATGTTCATGGCGGCGCTCGCCTCGGTCCAAAAGGACCAAAATCGCTGTGATGATCGCCCGTTGGTCGCCGCACCGGGAACGCCGGTTCATCTCGTTCATTGTCAGGGCCAAAACGCGCCGCTAATGACGTCGGCGGCATTTCGCCTTCCGGGAAAGTTCCGATGTCCGTTCAAATGGTCCTGCTGCCGGTTTTCGTGCAGGTCGCACTCACCTTCGCGCTCTTGATCGGCATGGTGCTGGCGCGCCGCAAGACGCTGGTCTCGGGCGAGACCAAGATCCGCGACATTGCGCTGGGCGAGCCGAACTGGCCCACGGGCGCCACGCAAATCGCCAATTGCTACCGCAACCAGTTCGAGCTGCCGGTGCTGTTCTACGTCCTGATCGCGCTGGCCTTGCCGCTGCGCCGGGCCGATCTCTTCATCGTGCTGATGTCGTGGGTGTTCGTGGTGACGCGCTTTGCCCATGCCGGCGTCTTCGTCACCTCGAACGATCTCGGCCGCCGCTCCACGGTCTGGCTCGCCAGTGTGCTGGTGCTGCTGGCGATGTGGATCTACTTCGCGCTGAAGCTGCTCCTGCTGATCTGACGGCCTGCGCCCGGCGCATCACGCGCAAAACAGAAACGTCTCGTCTAAAGGCAATCAAATGACGCCCGCTGCCCGGCTGTCCGCAGCCATCGAATTGATCGACACCATCGAGAAGGACCGCGTGCCCGCGGCCAAGGCGCTGAAGGAGTGGGGCACCGCGCACCGCTTCGCCGGTTCCGGGGACCGTGCCGCCATCGCAGGCCTGGTCTGGGACGTGCTGCGCCGCTACGCCTCCAGCGCCTGGCTCATGGACGCAGATACCGCGCGGGCGCGCCTGATCGGCATGCTGCGCCTCGAGCGCGGCATGGACACCGCCACCATGGCCGCGCTGTGCGACGGAAGCCGGTTCGCCCCGGCGCCGCTGACCGAGGCCGAGCAGGCTGCGCTCGCCTCGCGCTCGCTCGACGATGCCCCGGCCGCGGTTGCGGGCGATTATCCCGAATGGCTCGATTCGCACCTTGCAAAAGTGTTCGGCGAGGACCGCGCTCTTGAAGCCGCCGCGATGGCGAGCCGGGCCCCGCTCGACCTGCGGGTCAACACGTTAAAATCCAATCGGGACAAGGTGCTGCGTGCGCTTGCTCATCTTCATGCGAAACCGTTGCAATGGTCCGCAACCGGCCTTCGCATCGAGCTTTCGGCCGATGCGCGCAACCCCGGCATCCAGGCCGAGGAGGATTTCATCAAGGGCGGAATTGAAGTGCAGGATGAGGGATCGCAGCTTGCGGCCCAATTCACCGCGGCAAAACCCGGCGAGCAGGTGATTGATCTCTGCGCCGGCGCCGGCGGCAAGACGCTGGCGCTCGCAGCCCTGATGCAGGGGAAGGGCCGGCTGATCGCCACCGACCGCGACAAGCGGCAGCTCGCCCCGATCCACGAACGCCTGTCGCGCGCCGGCGTCCACAATGCCGATATCCGTACCCCCAAGGGCGAGGCCGATCCGCTCTCCGACATCCGCGCCTCGGCCGATCTCGTCGTGATCGACGCGCCCTGCACGGGAACCGGCACTTGGCGCCGCAACCCCGATGCCAAATGGCGGATGCGGCCGGGCGCGCTGGAGATTCGCCTGCGCGACCAGGCCGAGGTGCTGGAGCGCGCGGTTCCTCTGGTGAAGCCGGGCGGGCGTATCGCCTACATCACCTGCTCGGTGCTGGCGGAAGAGAACGGCGAGCAGGTGAGGGCGTTCGTCGCCCGCCATCCCGAGTTCGCGGTGGTGCCGCCCGAGCAGACCGCGAGCGTGCTCTGGGACAAGGCGGAAGCCTTTGCCGAGGCCGCGCTGCAATCCGAGGAAGGCTGGCTGATGACGCCCCGGCGGACCGGCACCGACGGGTTCTTCGTGTCGGTGCTGCGAAAGAGCGCCTGATCTCACTCCGCCCAACAGCAAAAGCCCCGCAGACCGGATCCCGGTCGCGGGGCTTTCTTTTTTCTAGCGTTCTGCCGGTACGTCCGCGGTCAGAACGTTGCGCGGGTGTTAGCCG
This sequence comes from Bradyrhizobium sp. DOA1, assembly GCF_001593325.1. Taxonomy (NCBI): domain Bacteria; kingdom Pseudomonadati; phylum Pseudomonadota; class Alphaproteobacteria; order Hyphomicrobiales; family Nitrobacteraceae; genus Bradyrhizobium; species Bradyrhizobium sp. DOA1. The sequence continues at coordinate 3,668,706 of NZ_JXJM01000001.1, read as the reverse complement.
ACGCGGAGATTGTCAGCCGAGGACTTGCCGCTGCGACGATCGGCGACGATGTCGAACGAGACCTTCTGACCCTCGTTGAGGGAAGAGAGGCCAGCGCGCTCGACGGCGCTGATGTGCACGAACACGTCCTTCTGGCCGTCGTCCGGCTGGATGAAACCATAACCCTTTTGGGTGTTGAACCACTTCACGGTGCCCATAGCCATGGGAATTTCCTTTAGTTAGTTAGAGAGGTACGCACGCGGACCGGTACGCAGCATTGCGCCCATAGTCCCTGATGAGTCGATGTTTGGAGAATTCATCTGAAGCGTGCGCGCCCGTAATCAACGAAGCGAAGCGGCCCAGTCGTTCGGCCAAGTATCGATGATCACAATATAGCGAGAATTTGGGGCCACTTCAAGGCACCACCCGTGGCTCGGCGCCTCGCGCGACTTTGCTATTTTGCGGTGCAAATTAACCGCGCTCTCGCGTCCTAGTCGACGATGAAGAGGGTCGCGCCGGTGGCCGTCGAGGACCGATGGGCGGCGTCGCTGAAATCCGAGACCTGGTAGCTCATCCCCGCCGTCAGCTTGAATGTGCGCCCGTCGCGCAGCTCGCTGACGAGCTCGCCCTTCAGCACGTAGAGCACGTGCCCGCGATCGCACCAGTGGTCGGCGAGATAGCCGGGCGAATACTCGACCATCCGCACCCGGAGATCGCCGATCTCGAGCGTCCGCCACTTGGCCTCGCCGCGCTCGCCGGGATGCGTGGTCGGCTCGACCTTGCTCCAATCAGTGACGGTGAAGGGCGAGGCGGGGAGTTGCATGGGGGGTCCTGTTTCAGAGCCGGCGGCGCTTCTGTTAGCGCACGCCGCTGGCGCAGTCTCCGTCGTTGCGATCGGCCCTCTTTCAGAGGTGGGCGCAATTAGGTCAATAATGCTTACCCATGTACCGCCTGTCCATGCCCAAAGAAGCATGTGGGCGCGCCGCCGCCGCGGTTGCGGCGCGGGCGGCGCCAGCGTATTGGCTGGCCATGACAGCAGCACAGAACGACCGCTCCGCGTCGACGCCCTCGGTGGCCTCGGCGCACGACAAGATTCTCATCGTCGACTTCGGCAGCCAGGTGACGCAGCTGATCGCGCGCCGCGTGCGCGAGGATGGCGTCTATTGCGAGATCGTCCCGTTCAACAAGGCGGAAGCTGCCTTCGATGAGATGAAGCCGAAGGCGGTGATTCTCTCCGGCGGCCCTGAATCGGTCCACGAGGCCGGCTCGCCGCGAGCCCCGCAGTCGATCTTCGATTCCGGCGTGCCCGTGATGGGCATCTGCTACGGCCAGATGGCCATGGCGGCGCAGCTCGGCGGCGAGGTCGAGGGCGGCCATCACCGCGAGTTCGGCCGCGCCGATGTCGAGGTCAAGGCCGACAGCAAGCTATTCGCGGACGTCTGGTCGTCAGGCAGCAAGAACCAGGTCTGGATGAGCCATGGCGACCGCATCACCAAGATGCCGCCGGGCTTCTCCGTCGCCGGCACCTCGCCGAACGCGCCGTTCGCGATCATCCAGGACGAGAAGCGCAAATATTACGGCCTGATGTTCCACCCCGAAGTGGTGCACACGCCCGACGGCGCCAAGCTCATCCGCAACTTCGTGCGCAAGATCGCCGGCCTTTCCGGCGACTGGACCATGCGCGCCTTCCGCGAGGAGGAGATCGCAAAGATCCGCGCGCAGGTCGGCAAGGGCAAGGTGATCTGCGGCCTCTCCGGCGGTGTCGATTCCGCCGTCGCGGCCGTGCTGATCCACGAGGCCATCGGCGACCAGCTCACCTGCGTGTTCGTCGATCACGGCTTGCTGCGCCTCGACGAAGCCAAGACCGTCGTCGACCTGTTCCGCCACCACTACAACATCCCGCTCGTGCACGTGGACGCCTCCAAGCAGTTTCTGGGCGAGCTCGAAGGCGTCACCGACCCCGAAGCCAAGCGCAAGACCATCGGCCGCCTCTTCATCGAGGTGTTCGAGGCCGAGGCCAAGAAGATCGGCGGCGCCGACTTCCTCGCGCAAGGCACGCTCTACCCTGACGTGATCGAGAGCGTCTCCTTCACCGGCGGCCCCTCGGTCACCATCAAGTCGCACCACAATGTCGGCGGACTGCCCGAGCGCATGAACATGAAGCTCGTCGAGCCCCTGCGCGAGCTGTTCAAGGACGAGGTGCGCAAGCTCGGCCGCGAGCTCGGCCTTCCCGAAATCTTCGTCGGCCGCCACCCGTTCCCGGGCCCCGGGCTCGCCATCCGCTGCCCCGGCGAGATCACCCGCGACAAGCTCGACATCCTGCGGAAAGCGGATGCCGTCTACATCGACCAGATCCGCAAGCACGGCCTCTACGACGAGATCTGGCAGGCCTTCGCCGTGCTGCTCCCGGTGAAGACCGTCGGCGTCATGGGCGACGGCCGTACCTACGACTACGTCGTCGGCCTGCGCGCCGTCACCTCAACCGACGGCATGACCGCGGACTTCTACCAGTTCGACATGAAATTCCTGGGCGAGACCGCGACGCGCATCATCAACGAGGTGAAGGGCGTGAATAGGGTGGTGTATGACGTGACGAGCAAGCCGCCTGGGACGATCGAGTGGGAGTAGGGGGCGTAGAACTTAAGGTCTGAGACCGGCTGTTTGCGCCGCCGAGAATCAGGCTTACAGCCCGTGACATCGGGCACTATGTCTGCATTTGTCGTTTAGGTTGCAGAGAATGCCCGCATGATCGGTGAAGAGGAAAAGCCCCATCTGCTTTCACGCTCGCTGACAGACGTTCGGATAACGAAATTTAGTGGGACGCTATGCGAAGAACTGTGTTCTACTCTTGGCAGTCAGACCTCCCTTCAGCGACCAATCGCAATCTGATCCAGGAAAGTTTGAGTCGAGCTATTCGTTCGATCGGTCAAGATGCAGACGCTAAGATCGAACCTGTACTCGATAGGGTTACGGCCAACCTCGCAGGCGCTCCAGATATCGCGCACAGCATTTTAGCTAAGATATCTTGCGCTGACGCATTTGTTGCGGACGTTAGTATCGTTAGTTGTAACGCTGCCCGTCCGACTCCTAATCCCAATGTGCTCGTTGAGTTGGGTTACGCTGTCGCTCGGCTTGGTTGGAGCAGAATCATTCTGATTCAGAATAGTGCGTTTGGCGGGCCCGAATTGCTGCCATTCGATCTGCGAGGGCGACGCATCGTGGTTTACGAGGCCATAGAGAAGAGTGATCGGGTTGAGGCGAGGTCCCTGCTTCAGGGGCGTCTTGAGCACGGACTGCGAATGGCCTTGGAAGCGGGACCATCAAGCGCCATTGCAAGCGGGGCAGAAGTGCAACTTTGGTGGGGAAAATGGGATTTCGATGCTGCCTCTTTTGGGGGTAACTTGTTCATCCGCGAAGTGGGGCCTAACGGCTTTTTCTTTGATCTTGTTGTTTTCCACGGAGCGCATTCGGGATCAATCACCTCGTATGCTCGCATAGTCTCGCAAGACGTAGCTTACTGCCGAGTGCGTAACGGAGAGACGGATGAGGACGGGGAATTGATTTTCCGACGTCGGATGGAGAGCGGCAAGCGAATCATAGAAATCGAGGAAACCGCAGCGTGTAGTAGTTTTCGGGGGGCCCGCGCTACGTTCGGCGGTAACTTCACCCGTCAAAGGGAGCCGTGGTTCGATGCTGGACTTATGAACGAAGTAGAGGTTGTTCGTTTGTATGCGCTTTTAGGCGAGCATATCGATAAGATGCGGAATTGTACAAGCGATCTCCATGAGCGAGAGGACATTGATTCTGCCGCGGCAAGAGTCATCTCTGGTGGCGTAGCCGGACTCTACACAATTATGGAAAGCATTGTGATGCTCAATGATTCCGGTGAGATGTGGGCTGCCTACATTGACGACACGGTGGTTCGATACTTCACGAATGTGCCAGCCGATCGGACCGTTGTGCCGAAGATTTTTGACGACTGGCGAGCAAATTTTTCTGATATGCCCATTCAATACACCGAGCGGGGAAATGCCTCCCAATCAGAAGACGTAGTCGGGTAAGCGGGAGGGAAGTCCATCGCACAGCACCCAAGGGCAAACGTCCGATGCGGAGCGCGCGGTCTCGCGCTACGCAACTTGAACCGCCGTGTCGGGATTCTATCTTCATGTCCGTTGCACCGAATTTGAACCAGCCATCCACCTCCACCGACCCCGAATCCCTCGGCTGGATGCGCGGCTTCCCGCCATCCCCGGACCGCACCATCACCTTCCAGGACGGCTCGTTCCGCAGCTTCCCCGAACTGCGCTGGGCCTGGTCCAACATCCGCCAGCTGGTGCCGACCGTGAATGTCTGGCGCGGGGCGGGGCCGGCCTCTCTGCTCCCACGCGAGGATCATGACATAGGCGCGGTCGCCTCGACCACGATGGACGGGCGGCCCATGACTTTCGCGAAGATGCTGGAGGAGACCTACACCGACGGCATCGCCGTGCTGCATCGGGGCAGGCTGATCTATGAGCGCTACTTTGGCGCGTTGAAGCCGCACAAGCCGCATATCGCGATGTCGGTGACGAAGTCGTTCACTGGCGTGCTCGCGGGCATCCTGGTCACGGAAGGCAAGATCGATCCGCAAGCGCCTGTTACGGACTACGTGCCGGAGCTGAAGGCGAGCGCGTTCGGTGATGCGCGCGTGCACGAGGTCATGGATATGACCACGGGGCTCCTCTACACCGAGGTCTATACCGACAAGAACTCGGACGTGTGGGGCCTTCGGCGCGCCAACGGCATGGCGCCGATCCCGCCGGGCTACGAAGGCGCGACCACGATCTTCGATTTCCTGATCGCGCAGAAGAAGCAGGGCGAGCACGGCAAGGCCTTTGCCTACAAGACCGTCAACACCGACGTGCTGGCCTGGATCGTCAGGCGCGCCAGCGGCATGACGCTGTCCGATCTGCTGTCCGAGCGCATCTGGCAGCCGATGGGGCGGAGGAGGACGCGCATTATCACGTCGACCGCATCGGCACCGAGAGCGGCGGCGGTGGGCTCTCCACGACGTTGCGCGATCTCGCCCGCTTCGGCGAGACCATGCGCAATCACGGCCGCTTCAACGGTCGGCAGATCGTGCCGTCACAAGTGGTCGAGGACATCGCACGCGGCGGCGACCCTGAGAAGTTCAAACCGGCCGGCTACACCACGCTGCCGAGCGCCTCGTACCGAAACCAATGGTGGATCACGCACAACGCGCACGGCGCCTACATGGCGCGCGGCGTTCACGGCCAGGGCATCTACATCGATCCAAAGGCCGAGATGGTGATCGCGCGCTACGCCTCGCATCCCATGGCCGGCAATGCCGCCAATGATCCGGTGACACTGCCGGCGTATATGGCACTGGCGAAGGCGCTGATGGCGGGATAGGTGCGTAGGGCGAATTAGCCACACGGCGTAATCCGCCATCTCGCGCCGAGCCGTGCTGATAGATGGCGGATTACGCTTCGCTAATCCGCCCTACGAGCTGCGGTCTGGGCAAACCGCAAGATCAGTCGAGCGTGCTGCGGGCAGGCTCGCCTCACTCGCGCGCCTCCTGCCAATGCGGATAGGTGACGTAGGCGGTCACCGCGCCTTGCTCGTGCGAGCGGATCGTGACCGTTTCGCCCTTTGGCATGTAGACGATCTCGCCGGGACCTGCGGTCACGGTGTTGCCGCTGCTGGTGACCGAGAGCTTTCCTTCCAGGACGAGCATGACATCGTCGACCGTGAGCTTCTCGTCGAGATTCTGGTTCGGCGCATAACGGCCGAAGCCGATGGTGATCGGTCCGCCGTGGCGCTGGTCGATCACATTTCCGGCGAAGATATCGCCGTCCTGCCCGGGCGAGCGTTCGAGCGAAGCGTCGGTGATGGCGAATTTGCGAACTTTCATGAGTTCCTTCCGTCTTGTGCAGGCTGGTTTGGCGGGGAGGGCACCGATAGACGTCTGGCCGGGTATTTGGTTCGCAAGGGCACGCGAGGCGGTTTGACGCAGCAACGTCTGGCAATATAAGGATTGACTTATATTAGCGCTGATCGATATTCCTTTGCCTCGCACGTAGCGACAGGGAGAAGCGCAAATGGAGATCGACGTCGCCAGGGTCCTCGGGCTCGTCACGCGTTCGGTGAAGAATTTCGACAAAGACGGAAAGGCGGCGAGCGCCGTGACGCTGACGCGGCTTTACGACACCAGCGTCGACGATCTCTGGGACGCCGTGACCAGCAGGGAGCGTATCCCGCGCTGGTTCCTGCCGGTCGAGGGCGACCTTCAGATCGGCGGGAAGTATCAGCTCAAGGGCAATGCCGGCGGCACCATCACCGCCTGCACGCCGCCGACCCGTTTTGCAGCGACGTGGGAATTCGGCGGCGCGGTCAGCTGGATCGACGTCACCCTGGCCGCGGAACGAAGCCAGGCGCGTTTGACGCTTGAGCACACCGCGATCATCGAGGATCATTGGAATCAGTTCGGCCCCAGTGCGGTGGGCATCGGCTGGGACCTCGCGCTCGCCGGACTGGAGCGCTATCTCGCGACGGGGGCATCGGTGGACCATGAGACGGCCGAAGCATGGATGGGCTCGCCTGAGGGCAAGGACTTCATGACGACCAGCGGCGAATATTGGCGCGGGGCGCATGTCGCAAGCGGCGTCGATCCGGCCGCGGCGAAAGAGCGCTCGGACCGCACCATCGCGTTCTATCGCGGCGAGATGCCGCCCGACATCGCCCATCCCGGCACAGGAAGCTGATGCACGTCTTCGAGGTCCTCGCCGATCCCGTGCGCCGTCGCATCCTCGAGCTGCTCGGCCAAAACGAAATGGCGTCCGGCGAGGTCGTCGAAGTGATCGGGGCCGAATTCGGCATCACGCAGGCGGCAGTCTCGCAGCACCTCAAGGTGCTGCGAGAGAGCGGCTTTGCGACCGTTCGCGCCGAGGCGCAAAGGCGGCTCTATTCGGTGGACGTTGCTGGCCTTCGGGCGGTGGATGCGTGGATCGGCCAGTTCAGGACTTTCTGGGAGCCGAAGCTGGACGCGCTGGCAACCGAGATCGCGCGCGGCAAGCGCGAGCGCCGCAATGCGCCGATCACCAAGCGGAGCGGAAAGAGGGCTTGAGGGTGCTGCAAACCTGGTGGTGAAGAAGCCGGGTCACGCAGGATGCGGACCCGGCTCGCAATACTCGATCAGCAGTTCGGTGAGAACCCGTATCTTCCGTGCCGGATGCTGGCCTGGTGGGCGGATCATATAGGCACCCGCCGGAGGCGGAGGATACCGTGTCATCACCGGAACAAGCGCGCCGGACGCGAGATGTGCATGGGTGAGGCGATCGGGAAGGTAGGCGATCCCGAGTCCTGCCGTTGCGGCGGCAAGGAGCGCTGTGCCGTTGTCGGCCTTGAAGCGCCCCTGCGGACGAACCGTGATGATCTTGTCGCCATCCATGAGTTGCCACGCTTCAGTGCCTTGCATGAGCGCCTCATGGGCGACGAGTTCCTCCGGCGACTCCGGCGATCCGTTGGCCTTGATGTAGTCAGGGCTCGCGAGAAGCTTCCCGTGGATTGGGCCGATGCGTCTCGCAATCAGATTGGAGTCCTGAAGATAGCCGATCCGTATCGCGCAATCATAGCCGTCGGCGACGAGATCGACGAAGCGATCGCTGTAGCAGGTTTGGATCTGAAGGTGGGGATGGCGGCGCGCCATTTCTGCAAGGATGGGAGCAAAGTGCGTCGGGCCGAATGAAAGCGGCACTGCAACCCGCAAGCGGCCGCGCAGCTCTCCGGCGGGCTGGATCGCTTCACTCGCTGCGTCAATTTCGGCGCGGACCCTGGCTGCATAGTCTCGGAACGTGACGCCGGCCTCCGTGAGCGCAGCTCCGCGGGTCGTTCTTGCAAGAAGTTGGACGCCAAGTTCGGCTTCGAGCCGGAGAAGCCGACGACTGACGATCGATTTCGCGACCCCCAGCCGGGCCGCAGCGGACGAAATTCCTCCGGCGTCGGCAACTTCGACGAATGTCCGTATCTCTTCGATATCCAACAGCGTTCCCCAATCGGCGACACAGCGTTCCGCGGCGGCACACTATCGTATCGCATCCGGGAACGCCAATGTCGGTGTCAGGCTACGTCGCTGCTGACGTGCGCCTCCGAACCAGTGCCGCTCACGACGGCAGTAAAGGATGCAACGATGACTTTTCGTAACGGCCTTGCTTCGCTTCTTCGTCCCGAAGATTCGGTGCTCGTCTTGATTGACCACCAGCCTTACCAGCTTGCGAACGTGAACAGCCATGAACCGCAGATGGTGATCAACAATACGGCCGGTCTGGCCAAGGCCGCCAAAGCCTTCGGCGTCCCCACGATCCTGACCACGGTGATCGCTGAACGCGGTGGCCTTCTTTTCCCTCAGATCACGGAGGTTTTCCCCGGCCAGGAGGTGATCGATCGGACCTTCATCAACACCTGGGAAGATCGAAAGGTGGTTGACGCAGTCAAGGCCACCGGCCGCAAGCAGCTCATCATCGCTGGTCTGTGGACCGAGATCTGCGTCGCCATGCCGGCGATCCAGGCGCGCGGCGAAGGCTGGGATGTAACTGTCGTCACCGACGCCTCTGGCGCCGTGTCTATGGAGGCCCATCAGGTCGCAATCCAGCGCATGATCGCGGCCGGCGTGAACATGATGACCTGGCTGGCGGTCGCGGCCGAATGGCAGCGCGACTGGGCTCGGATCGATCAAGCTGTCGCGCTCACGAAGGTGATCACGGAACATGCCGGCGGGAGCGGCATCGCATATCTGTGGGAGCAGCAGCTGCTCAACACGCCTGTGCCCCGCTGACGCAGGATGATCTGACCTTGTGAGGAGCCAGCGGCTGCGCGAAGCGTGGGCCGCTGGCGCAGTCCATCCGCCCGGCCTCCTGGGCTGGCTGATAGCGAATTCGCTGATCCCGTCAGGGTCTCGACATTTTCTCGAACTTCTTCACCAGCCGCTCGCGCTTCAGCCGCGACAGCCGCTGGATCCAGAATAGGCCGTCGAGCTGGTCGATCTCGTGCTGGTGACAGACCGCGCGCAAACCTTCCGACTCCTCGCTGTGCACGTCGCCGTCGAGATCCTGATAGCTGACCCGCACGCGGCCGTGGCGCTGCACCTCGTCGTTGACTCCAGGCATCGAGACGCTGCCCTCGCGATGCAGGATCATCTCGGGCGAAGCCCACTCGATCTGAGGATTGACGTAAGTTTGCGCGCCGTCCTTGGCCTCGAGCTCCAGCACCACGACCCGCAAGGGCACGCCGATATGCGGCGCGGTGATGCCGATGCCGGGCGCGGCGCGCATGGTGTCGAGCAGATCCTGCGCGAGCGCGCGCAAGGCGTCGTCGAACGCGGTGACGGGACGGGCAGGGCTCGCGAGCCGGCGGTCGGGATAGCGGAGGATGGGGCGGATGGTCATGCTCGCTCCTACCACTCACGGTTCGTTGAAGCACCCCTCTCTTGATAATCTACCGACTAGAAGGTAGATGATCCCGTATGAGCAATGTTTCCTCCACCGCCGACGACATTCTCGCCTGCGCGCGCACGCTGATCATCGCGGGCGGCTACAACGGCTTCAGCTACGCCGACATCGCCGATGTCGTTGGCGTCCGCAAGCCGAGCATCCACCACCATTTCGCCAGCAAGGTCGATCTGGTCCGCACCTTGGTGTCGCGCTATCGCGAGGAGGCGCAAGCGGGACTGTCGGCACTGGAACGCAACGTCACCGACCCCGCCGAGCAGCTCAAGAGCTACATCGCGTATTGGGAGGCGTGCATCAAGGATGCGACGGCTCCATTCTGCGTCTGTGCGCTGCTGGCCAGCGAGCTTCCGATTTTGCCTGACGAGGTAGCGCTCGAAGTCCGCGCGCATTTCCGTTTCCTCGGGGCGTGGCTGGCGTCGGTGATGGAGCGCGGCAAGCGGCAAGGGCGGCTGCATCTCTCGAGCACGGCCCGGGTCGAGGCCGAAGCGTTCATGGCGACCGTTCACGGCGCGATGTTGTCGGCGCGCGCTTATGGTGATCCCAAGATGTTCGGGATCATCACCCGGCCGCTGCTGGAACGGCTTTCCACCAGGCACTGACGAGATCGACACGCGCTGTAAGCCGTCGCGGGTGATGACGCTTGTCGCAAAAACTACCAACTAGTAGGTAAGGAGACCATCATGAGACCTCATGAACTCGCTTTGGAGACAGCCGAAGATACGCAATGGCTGAAGCAGTATTATTTCCTGCGCGGCGCGTTTTCCGTCGCCTGGGTTGTTGCGGCCTTCGCGATCGCGCCGTCGTCCGCGGCGGTGGCAGCGGCGTTGCTAGTCGCTTATCCCGCCTGGGACGCCGCGGCCAACTACCTCGATGCGCTTCGAAGCGGCGGGCTGAACCAGAACCGCACGCAAGGCTTCAACGTGCTGGTCAGCCTCGCGACCACCATCGCGGTCATCCTGGCCTTGCAGGTCAGCATGAACTGGGTGCTCGGAATCTTCGGGGCGTGGGCGATCCTGTCTGGATTGCTTCAGCTCGGCACGGCCGCGCGGCGGTGGAAGAGTTTTGGCGCGCAGTGGGCGATGGTGCTCAGCGGTGGCCAGTCGGCTCTTGCGGGCGGCTTCTTCATCTTTCAGGCCTCGATGCCTGCGGTGCCATCGATCGCGAACGTCGCGGGCTACGCCGCGGTCGGTGCGCTCTACTTCCTGGTCTCGGCGGTCTGGCTGACCGTTAGCGGGTGGCGGCGTGACGCGGCCGCCTGAAGTCACGCAACGGACCTCACGCCGGCTACGGCGTGCCGTCCTTGCAGGAAGCGGCCCTCCGCGCAGGGCCTGCTGACGGCGCAAGTGGAGGTGTTTTGCCCGACGTGTCAAACTGTCCGTGACATGTCCGGCATGGAAAGCGTGAGTCGCCGGGTGCCAAATGCTGCTCGCTAAGTCATTGATCCCGCAAGGGGCGGCTACTGTGCATGGGGTTGTTTTCGCACTTGGGTTGGCGGCTCGCGGTCACGTGCTACGAAACCGACGTCGCAGTGTCGGCCGGCGCAGTTCCCGTTCGTCTTCCAGCCAGACAGATCTGACGGGAGACCCAAATGACCCAATCCCCCTATCGCTGGGTGATCGTCGCCGCCGGCGGCCTGCTCGGCTGCGTCGCCATCGGCGGCATGTTTTCGCTGCCGGTGTTCCTGCAGCCGATCGCAAAAGACACCGGCTGGTCGGTGACCGGCATCTCCAGCGCGATGACGATCGGATTTCTGGCCATGGCCTTCACCAGCATGGTCTGGGGCACGCTGTCCGACCGGTTCGGGCCGCTTCCGGTGGTGCTGACGGGATCGATCGTGCTGACGCTGAGCCTGTTCGCCGCGAGCCAGGCGACCTCGCTGATCGTGTTCCAGATCGTGTTCGGCCTTTTGACCGGGGCAGCGTGCGCCGCGATCTTCGCGCCGATGATGGCGGCGGTGACCGGCTGGTTCGAGACCCAACGCAGCCTCGCGGTGTCGCTGGTCTCGGCCGGCATGGGCATGGCGCCGATGACGATGGCGCCGTTCGCGGCCTGGCTCGTCTCCGGCCACGACTGGCGCACCTCGATGCAGATCGTCGCACTGGTGGTTGGCGCCATCATGATCCCGGTCTCGTTCCTGGTGCGCCGTCCGCCCGCCCTGGCGCAGGCTGCGCCGGCGGGTGAGGGCGCTGCGCCAAGCGAGATGTCGATGGGCGAGGCGCTGCGCTCGCCGCAATTCATCATCCTGCTCGCGACCAATTTCTTCTGCTGCGCCACCCATTCCGGCCCGATCATCCACACCGTCAGCTACGCCGTGAGCTGCGGCATTCCGCTGGTCGCGGCCGTGACGATCTACAGCATCGAGGGTTTTGCCGGGCTCGGCGGCCGCATTGCCTTCGGGCTCCTCGGCGACCGCTTCGGCGCCAAGCGCGTGCTGGTCTCGGGCCTGCTGCTCCAGGCCTTCGGCGCGCTCGCTTACGTCTTCGCGCATCAGCTCGCGACGTTCTATGTGGTCGGGGCAATCTTCGGCTTCATCTATGCCGGCACCATGCCGCTCTATGCCGTGCTCATCCGCGAGAATTTTCCGCTCAAGATGATGGGCACGGTGATCGGCGGCACGGCGATGGCCGGCAGCCTCGGCATGGCCACCGGCCCGCTCGCCGGCGGCCTGATCTACGACGCGTTCTCCAGCTATGCTTGGCTCTACATCGCGTCCTGGGCAATGGGCCTTGGTGCCTTCCTGATGGCGATGACGTTCCGCCCCTTCGCCAAGCCGCAAGGCGAGGCGGCACCGGCGCCGGCGTGAATTTGCGATCGAGGCGCACCGTCAGAGCTGCGCCTCGATGGCGGCCTTGTCGATCACCGACCAGACCTGCCGGATCTTGTCGTCGCCGAACTCGTAGAACACGTTCTCGCAGAAGGACACCCGCCGTCCATTCACAGGAAGCCCCAGGAACGTTCCGACCGGCGCGCAGTCGAACTGCAGCCGCGCCGCAATTCTCGGCGGCTCTGAGACCAGCAGCGCGATGTTGAAACGCAGATCCGGTATCTCGCGAAAATCCTGCTCCAGCATCGCGCGATAGCCCGCTAGCCCGAGCGGCCGGCCGTTGTGGACGACATCGTCATGCACGAACCGGCCGAGGGCCGGCCAGTCCTGCCGGTTCAAACAGGCGATGTAGTTGCGGTAGTGGTCGGCGAGATCGGCCCTGTCCATCGTGAGGCTCCCATGCTGCAAGCACAACGCAGCAGGAGGCAAATTTGTCTCACGGCGTCACAGCCGCTTCTCGAAAAACAGATCGGGATAGGGGTCGTCGTTGAAGCGCGGAATCTCGCGCCAGCCGGTGTTGCGGTAGAGCTGGGCGGCCTCGGGCAGGGCGCTGTTGGTGTCGAGCCGCAGCAGCTTGATGCCGAGGCCGCGTGCAGCCTGCTCGGTTGCGTCCATCAGGCGCCGGCCGAGCCGCAAGCCGCGCGCGGCGGGCGCGACCCACAGCCGCTTGATCTCGGCATAGCCGTGATCGGTGCCTTTCAGCCCGACGCAGCCGATCGACAGCGTGTCCGACATCGCGACGAGGAACGTGCCGCGCGGACGACGCATGTCCTTGGCGTCAGGGTCGCGCGACAACGACACGTCGAAGCCCTGTTTGAAGCGGCGGCCGAGCTCGGCATAGTACTCGCCGAGGCAATAACGGGCCTCCTCGCTTTGCGGGTCCATTTCGTCCAGCGTGACGCGCTCGCGCGTCAGCGCGGAAGCGATCAGATCCATCGCCGCCAGCAGCGCCTCGGCTTGCGAATGTTGCGCAAGGATACCGTCGGCCTGCGCGTTCGACAGCGCTTCATACGCTGCGAACTCGCGCCGGCCCGCGCGCGTGAGCTTTGCCATGCGCCGACGCGCATCGTCCTCACGCGCGGCGGTCTCGATCAGCCCTTCGTCTTCGAGGCTGCGGAGCAGCCGGCTCATCAGTCCGGAGTCCAGGCCGAGATAGTCGCGGATTTCGGCCACGTCCGAACGCCCGTGCCCGATCGCGTTGAGCACGCGCGCCGCGCCGAGCGGCCGGCCGCGCCCCAGGAACGAGGTATCGAGCGCGCCGACGGCGGAGGTGACGGCGCGATTGAAGCGACGAACGCGGGAGACGGGATCGAGCATGATGTCTGACTTTAGTCAGATATCTCTGCCTGTCAACCGAGTGACTGACCGGGCCGCAATCGAGCGCCTCATTGTGAGTTGTGCCCTCGCTGTGAGCCGCTACCATGCGCCGGCTCCCCGAAACTCGATAAGCAGCACAGCAAGCGGAGGCGACATGAGCGAGCAGGACCACAAGGTGAAGGGATCGGACCTGTTTGTCGCCGCGCTGGAGAATGAAGGCGTCGACAGGATCTTCGGCGTACCCGGCGAGGAGAATCTCGATCTGATCGAATCGCTGCGTACCTCCAGGATCGAACTGGTCCTGACCCGCCACGAGCAAGCCGCCGCCTTCATGGCAGCCACGTATGGGCGACTGACGGGCAAGCCCGGTGTCTGTCTGTCGACGCTGGGACCTGGCGCGCTCAATCTGTCCACCGGTGCAGCCTATGCGCATCTCGGTGCGATGCCGATGATCCTGATCACCGGCCAGAAGCCGATCATGAGCAGCCGGCAGGCGCGCTTTCAGATCGTCGACGTGGTCGCGACCATGAAGCCGCTGACCAAGCTGTCCCGGCAGATCGTCAGCGCCTCCAGCATCCCGACCGTGGTACGCGACGCCTTTCGCGTGGCAATGGAGGAGCGGCCGGGACCGGTGCATCTCGAACTGCCCGAGGACATCGCCGGCGATGAAGTGTCGCCCGTCCCTGTGATTCCGATTCATCCGATCGAAATCCCGGTCGCCCATCGGGCCGCGCTCGACCGCGCCGCCGAGATGATCCTGGCGGCGAAACGTCCGTTGGTGATGATGGGCGCTGCGACCAGCCGGCCGAGGTCGACGCATGGCATCGCAAGCTTCGTGCGGCGGACCGGCATTCCCTTCTTCACCACGCAGATGGGGAAGGGCACCGTGCCGGGCGGCACCAATCTCTATATGGGGACCGCCGCGCTGTCCGAGCGCGACTACGTTCATGACGCGATCGATGCTGCCGACCTTATCGTCGCGATCGGCCACGACCCCATCGAGAAGCCGCCTTTCATCATGGGGCCGTCGGGTCCGAAGGTGATTCACGTGAGCTACACGCCGGCGAGCGTCGAGCTGGTCTATTTCCCCGACGCCGAGGTCGTCGGTGACGTCGGTCCGAGCCTGGAGCTGCTCGCGGACCGGCTCGAAGGCAAGGTGCCGCAGGCGGCGGCGCTGTTGCCGCTCCGCGAAGAGATTTTAGCTCACATCGCCGATCGTGCCACCGAAGCGCGCTGGCCACCGACGCCGCAGCGGATCGTGCACGACACCCGCCAGGTGATGCCGGAGAACGGCATCGTCGCGCTCGACAACGGCATGTACAAGATCTGGTTCGCGCGCAACTACCGCACCCGCGTCGCCAACACGCTGCTGCTCGACAATGCGCTGGCAACGATGGGTGCGGGCCTGCCCTCGGCCATGATGGCCGCGATGCTCTATCCGGACCGCCGCGTGCTCGCGGTCGCCGGCGACGGCGGCTTCATGATGAACAGCCAGGAGATGGAGACGGCCGTCCGCCTCAAGCTCAATCTCGTCGTGCTGGTGCTGGAGGACAATGCCTACGGCATGATCCGCTGGAAGCAGGCGGTCGATCAATTCGCCGATTACGGCATGACCTTTGGCAATCCCGACTTCGTCCAATATGCCAAGGCCTATGGCGCCAAGGGGCATCGCATCACGAGCATCGACAGTTTCGGTCCGACGCTCGACGCCGCCTTCAGGGAGGGGGGCGTGCATCTGGTCTCGATCCCGATCGACTATTCCGAGAACGTGCGGGTGCTGGTCGACGAGTTGCGAGCGCACGAGAAGGCGAAGAGGTGATTATGTTCGTGACTCTCGGCCCTGTCCGTCATTGCGAGCGCAGCGAAGCAATCCAGCGTTTTCCGCAGAGGCGCTCTGGATTGCTTCGTCGCTTCGCTCCTCGCAATGACGGAGTTTGTCGATCGGTCAAAATGCGATAACAACCTGCATCAACGTAGTTCAACCAATCACAGGAACATGAAATGACCCGCGTTCGTTGTGTCACCGAAATGGGCATGGGCGTCGACGTCCACGGCAGGGATGCCACCAAGGCGGCGAAGCGTGCGGTGTCGGATGCCATCAGGCATTCGAGCCTCGGCTTCTTCCGGATGATCGGCAAGACCGCGAACGACATGTTCGTCGACGTCACGATCGGCGTGCCCAACCCCGAAGCGGTGGACAAGGAAGCCGTTGCGAAGGAGCTGCCCTATGGCACCGTGACCGTCACTGCCGTCAAGGGCGGGCTGGAGATTCCTTCCGCGACGGAAGTGGCCAACGATCCGATCCTGATCGCCAACGCCGCCGTCATCGTCAGCTTCGACAAGGACTAGGTCGGTGCACGACAGCGATGAGGCGCTGCTGGATCGTCCGATCTGGAGCGCGCTGACGACCAGCCACAAGCATCTGGCCGAGGGTGGCCCGCGCGCGCTGCGCTATCCCGTCGACATGACGCCGTTTGCCGACATGATCGACATGTCCGCGGCGAGCTTTGCCGCACTCGGCGATCTAATGTCGGGCTCGCAGGTCGCCGTGCTGTTCACGCCTGAGCCGGTCGACGTGCCCGCCGCCTTCAAGGTCGTGCTCGCCGAGACCGGCGAGCAGATGATCGGCTCGCCGGCCGATAGCCCGCTGCGCGACGCCGAGATCGTCACGTTGGGCGCCGCCGACGTGCCGGCCATGATGGCGCTGACGGAGCTGACCAAGCCCGGGCCGTTCGCGGCGAGGACGCACCAGCTCGGTACGTTCCTCGGCATCCGCATCGGCGGTGAGCTGGTTGCGATGACCGGCGAACGGATGAAGCCGGGCAAGTTCACCGAGATGACGGCCGTCTGCGTCCATCCCGACTATCGCGGCCGCGGCTATGCGCAGGCGCTGCTCGCGGCGGTCGCGCGCCAGATCGAGGCGCGCGGCGAGTTTCCATTCCTGCACGTATTCTCCCACAACACGTCCGCCATTGCGCTGTACCAGCGGCAAGGCATGACGATCCGCCGTCGCCTGCACATCACCGTGCTGATGAAGCTGGAATAAGCTTGGCCGCGGGCTTCCTCCCCGGCGAATTCGCGCTATATCCATCCGAGCCATCATTGGGGAAACGCATGGACGCCAGGACACCCGATTTTTCCGCCGCACGGACGGCGATGCAGCGCTACGTCGATCAGGAGATCATACCGGGCGCGTCCTGGGCGGTGCTGCGCGGGCGCGAGGTGGTCAACCAGCAATGCGTCGGCTTTGCCGATCGCGAAGCGAAGACACCGCTGCGGCCCGACCATATCTTCCGCGCATTCTCGAACACAAAGATCTTCGTCACGTGCGCGATCATGCTGCTCGTCGAGGAAGGCCGCATCGGGCTCGACGATGCCGTCGAGACATTCCTGCCGCAGCTCGGCAATCGCAAGGTGCTGAAGCGGGGCGCTTCGAGCCTCGCGGATGTCGAGCCCGCAAAAGGCTCGATCACGATCCGTCAGCTTCTGACTCACACATCGGGTCTCAGCTACGGAATCTTCGATCCCGGCACGGTGCTGTTCAAAGGCTATAACGAGGCGCGCGTGCTCAATCCGCTGACGCCGCTCTCCGACATGATCGACAAGCTTGCCGATCTGCCGCTGTCCTACCATCCCGGCGAGGCCTGGGAATATTCGGTGGCAACGGATGTGCTCGGCCGTGTCGTCGAAGTCGTCTCCGGCCAGCCGCTCGACGCCTTCTTCAAAGCGCGGATCTTCGATCCGCTCGGCATGACCGATACCGGCTTTTACGTCCCTGAACAGCAGCAGGGCAGGCTGGTCGCACTCTATAACGGCGCCGACGTGCTCGATCCCATGAAGCCCGGCCTGACCCGGGCCGACCATCTGCCTTATCCGCAGGCCTATCGGAGGCCGCTGCCGCGGCTGTCGGGCGGCGGCGGGCTGGTCTCGACCTTGCCCGACATGCTCGCGCTGGTGCGCGCGCTGCTGCCCGGTTCCGACGCGCTGCTGAAGCCGGAGACGCTGCGGCTGATGATGACGAACCAGCTGCCGGCAGGCCGGACGATCCGCTTCGCCAATCTCGGGCCGATCCCCGGCAAGGGCTTTGGTCTCGGCGGCGCCGTCACCTTCGCGCCGACGCCGTTCGATCCCCCGAACTCCACCGGTGAATTCCAATGGGGCGGCCTTGCCGGCACCCATTGGTGGATATGCCCTGAAGCGAACACTGCCGGCGTGCTGATGGCGCAGCGCTACATGGGTTTTTGGAATCCGTTCTTCTTCGAGTTCAAGCGCCTGGCCTATCAGGCCGTTGGAGCTTGACGCGAAGGGGAGATTTGGCTCGCCGATCCGTGCCGCGACACCAGCGGGAGGCAATCGCCTCCCGCCTTTTGTCTCGTCAGTCCTTCCACGGATCGAACTCGCCTTCGCCGGCCATGGCGACGGCGAACGGCCGCAGCGTATGCAGCACGCGCACGGTGCCGGCGTGCTGCGCCAGCACGTCGGGCAGGCGGCGATAGGCCATCGGGCTCTCGTCGAGGTCGGCACCGATCAAGGTGACGCCGCGCTCGTTGAGCCACTGGTCCATCTCCGCACGCGAGAAGCGCCGCTTCGCCTCTCTCCGCCCGAACAGGCGGCCAGCGCCGTGCACGGTCGAGTAGAGCGAGGCCTTGGCTTCCGGACTATCGACGCCTTCGAGGATGATCGCGTCGTCGCCTATGGAGCCGCCGACGAATCCCTTCTGGCCGGGAAACGCCGGCGTCGCGCCCTTGCGCACCACCCAAAGATCACGCCCGTCGTGGGTCTCACGCCAGGCATAATTGTGGTGGTTGTGCACGCTGTCGGTCACGCTGCCGCCGATGATCTGGCGGACGCGTTCGACCACCCACTCGCGGCCCGCATAGGCATAGCGCCCGGCGAGCTGCATCGCCGCGATGTAGCGGCGGCCGAGCTCGCTATCCTCGTCGACCACCGCGGGCGGAACGTTCATGCCGTCCTTGCCGCCGGCGGCCTTGAGGTAGCGCGTCGCGGAGGTATGTCCGAGACCGCGGCTGCCGAAATGGACGCCGATCCAGACGAAGCCTTCTTCGTCGCGCATGAGGTCGACATAGTGGTTGCCCGATCCGACCGTGCCGAGCTGGCTCACCGCTTTCTGGCGGTAGGACTCCATGTCGCTCTCGCGCCAGGCATCGCCGTCGTCGAACAGATCGTGCTCGGCCCGCTCGGCGTTGGCGCGGCCCACGCCGAACGAGATGGTCCTGGCGACGTCGCGGATGATCGTCGGGACGAGACCTGCGATGTCGTCGAAGCGCGTGTCGAGCCGAGCCGCCATGTTGCCGCAGCCGATATCGAAGCCGACGCCGGAGATGCTGATCTGCTTCTCATAGGCGATGACCCCGCCCACCGGCTGCGCATAGCCGAGATGGCCATCGGCGCAGATCACGCCGGACACGACATTGCCGACAGCCATGCAGTTGCGCATCTGCGCGATGGTCGCGTCCTCGTGCGGACCGAAGACCTTCAGCGGCGCATTCTCGAAGCGGGCGTCCTGCATCCGGAACTCGGCGATCGAGCTCGCGGTGGCGTTGGCCTCGCGCGCCAGATGCTCCTTGCGCGCGGCATCCTTGTACAGGCACCAGGCCGGCTGGCCGCGTCCTTCGCCGACGCGCGAGTCGGGATCGATGCCGGCGGCGAGGCAGAGCTCGCGGGCGCGTTCCATGTAGGGATCGGGTCGTCGCATGGTCTTCATTCCTGCTTCACATCTTGGAGAATTCGCTGGCCCCGAGCGCGGTGTTCCGCGTCCGGGGCCGTTGTCGTCGCGCATCAATTCAACGCCGTCTCGGATGCTGCGATCCACGCGACCACGGCCTCGGAGAAGCCGTTGACGCGGGTCCAGGCACCGTGGCCTACACCGTGCTGATACGAGGCCACGTTGACCATGGTGCCCAGTGCTTTGGGCTGGGGCACCTGGTCGTGGCTCTGCTCGTCGGTGAAGACGATCAGGCGATCGCCCTTGCGGTCGATCTCCGTGACGGCCTTGCCGAGATAGGTCCCGCCATGCGCTTGCGAGTTGATGATCGCGTCCCGCAGTGCGAAGCCGCGGCGGGGCGGGACCTTCACGACCTCATTGCTGAAGGTGAAGATCTCGACCTCGTCGCAGATTTCGCGGGCAAGGATGGCAAGGCCACACGCCGCCTCCGCGCGTGTCATTTCCGACTGCGCGGAGAGCGTCGCGAACATCGAGCCCGATACGTCGATCAGGAGCCGGGTGCGGCCCGGGAACCGGACATGGTCCTTGACCGACTTGAGCATCGCAGCTTCGAGCTCGGGCTCGAAGTCCGGCGCATAACGCGCCGCCGTGATGAAGCGGTAGGGAAGGATACGATCCGTCCGCATCGCCTCGATCGCGCCTGCGATGGTCTCGCGCGGGAACTGCGCCGTCTGCATCAGGCGCAGATTGCGCAGCAGCGCCAGGCCGCCGAGCTTCTTCTCGGCGATCAGCCGCTCGAAGGTCTCGCGCTTGCTCTTGCCGGCCGAGAGCGAGACCTCCCAGGTGTCGGGGGAAGCGAGTTCGCCATCGACGAGCTGCTTCCACACCTTCTCCTGCTCGGCGTCCTTCGGCTTGGCGTGTACCAGGAACAGCACGTCTCTGATCCGCACCGCGCCGTCGCGGTCCCATTTGGCGAGCTGGTAGGCGTCGAACTTGGTCAGCGCGCGGGCAAGGCCCTTCTTGACCTGCGCGGAGACCGGCTGACGCTTGCGCTGCTGCTGAGGGCCGAGCGCATCCGCCCAGTAGATCGCGAGCAGCTCCGTCATCTCGTCGGGACGCTGGATCACCTGGGCAAGCGTGTCGGCAACGAGGGCGCGGTGCTTTTCGTTGCGCGCCATCTCGCGGACGACGAGCAGCGGCGCATGCCGCAGCTTCATCACGTCGCGCGCCTCGATCGCAAGCTGCGCGACGCGCGCAGGCGCGACCTTCGGCACCAGCGTCTTGATGCGGTCGGCGATCGCAACGCCGTCCTCGTAGAACTGGTCCTCCCATAAGAGGCAGTTCATCAGCGCCCGCTTCAGCTCCATCTCGGGCGTGAAGCGAATGGCGCGGGCGCCCTCACGCGTGAAGGCGCGAACGATCTTGTTGAGCCTGACCATGACGGCCTCCTCTCGGGTTGATGGGGGAATGAAACGGGTGCCGGGGAACAAACGAGGCTGTTCGTGCTCTATCCGCTGAGCTACGGACTGACGTCCGGGAGGATTCGAACCTCCGACACCGAAGTAACAGCGCTCTTCACCACCGGCGGTGGAGACGAGAAAGACACGATCCGGGAACAGGCGATGCTGAGACCCCGGCCTGCAGCTTACCCTGCAGGCCAGGTAGCGCTCTATCCTCTGAGCTACCGGTGCATAGTACACCGGGCGGGATTCGAACCCGCGACCTCTCGATTATCAGTCGAAGTAACAGACATCTTCACCACGGACCGTGATGGGGTTGGCGGGGAACGGGCGATGCTGTTGCTGCCCTGTCGGGCAAACTGAGCTACGGCATTTCAGCCGGCGGGAGACGAACCCGCGACCTCCGTTCTGGCAAGCCAGCACGGCGCTCTAACCGAAGTAACAGTCATCTTCACCACCGCCAGGCCGGTGCTTTCACACCGGCCGTTGATGGGTTGCTGGGGAACGGGCGATATCGGCTTTCAGTGACGACAACGCAGAAGCTGTCCTTGCGGACAGATCCTGCGCCGGGCCGCGTGCGTACCTTTTCCGAGGCCGCATCCCGGTGCGTGTGTCAAAGGCGGGAGGCATACCCGCTTTGCCTTGCGGAGAAGTATCCGAGATCTTCACCACCAGCATCGGTTGAGCCGCGATCATTGCGGCCAACCGATTTCAAGAAAATTCTATCGCGGCGCTATCGACGCGCCGCAATTTGCGAACCCTCTGGGTTCGCTCTGCCATCGGTGTCCGGCTCATCGCCTCGTTCCCTCCGGCAGGCCCCGCGCACTTGGGCACGCGCCTTCTCAGCGCGAGCCCCGGGATCCGGGTCTCCCGTTCCGGCCAATGCCGGGATGTTCGGTTGAGCCGCGCGGCGGGCAACAAAAAACCCTCCGGAGCGGCAGGCTCGGGAGGGTCCGTGAGAAGCGGACGGTCGATCTTGCGGTCAGGCAAGATCGCTCCCATGAGCCGGGCATGCGACATCGAATAGCTTGGGGCTATTCGGCATGCGGACAATTCTTTCGTAGCGGTTCGACATCGCTCGGTTCATGGTCTGTCGCGAACGGAAGTATTCGCGAGGCCGCGGGACATACGCCTGCAACTTGCGGATGTCAAGCGAAGCGCGTGTGAAAATTGCAGGACACCGACGACAAGACACCTGTCGTGCCGAACTATCTTGGGCTCGATGGATTTCGCTTCGGCTGGGTCGCAGCCTGGATCGACGCGCGCGGCGATCACGGCTTCGATTATTCGCCGGGCCTGACGCGCCTGCTCGCGATGCCGCATGCACGCGCGATGATCGACATGCCGATCGGTCTGGAGTGGAGCGGGTATCGCGCCTGCGATTGGCGGGCGCGTGAGCTGATCGGCGCCTCCGTATTTCTCGGCGCGCGCCGCGACCTCTGGACGTTTGCCGACATGGCCGCGGCCAATCGCCATTATTGGAAGCAGGAAGGCAGGGGCAGGGGCGTGTCGGCGCAGCTCTGGAACATCAGGGACAAGCTCAAGGAAGTCGACGACGTCATGACGCCCGCGCGGCAGGCGACGGTCGGCGAAGCGCATCCCGAATTGATCTTCTGGAATCTGGCCGGCCGCGTTCGGCTCGAGCCGAAGACGTCGGCGCGCGGGAGCGAGCAGCGCATTGCCCTGCTGAAAGATCGAGGCTTCACCAGCATCGAAAGATGGCTGACGCTGCGCCACGGCACCGGCATCGGCCGCGACGATCTCATCGATGCCTGTGCGTGCGCGGTCGCGGCACGCGACAGCACGCACACCGTCGGCGATGGCAAGACCGATCCGCGCGGCTTGCGGATGGAGATCAACTACTGAAGCGGCTTATCCCTCGCGATCGCTTCCGCTTCCATTGTAGCCGCGACGATGATGAGTATGCTGCAGACGAACATCGTCCTCATCGAGGCTTGCTGCTCTTTTTTCGTACTCCTCGGCCATCGCCTGCAATCGCTGCGCGGCGTCGCGATGCGCAAGCTCACCGGCGACACGGCGACAACGCTCGGCATGGTCGAGTAGGGCGCGCTTCTCGATGCTCATCCGCTGACAACGCATGGAAGGCGCAATGGTCCCCTCGCGCAGCAGCGGAACAGTGCGCAGGCTTCTTCCACAATGCGGGAAAAAGTAGCAATATTTTCGGTCGGATCAGGAACATGGCATTTCAGCAGACGTTTAAGCAATGGCTGCTGAGGGACAAAGACCATGTACGACGTCTGCCAGTGGGCAACCGCGATGCTCGCGATTGCCTTTACGGCTCTGCTTTTGATCACGGGCCAGCGGTTCACTGAGTATCGACTGCAGTATCAAGTGAGGACCCCGATCGTGGCGTTGGCAACGCTGCCGCCTTAAGCCTTCCACGGGACGAAGAGCGACTTGCGCCGTGCGGCGTCTTGCCTAGATTGGGCGCGCCTCAGTCCATGCTCCGAAGGTCCCGATGTCCGATCTGTTCGCCTTTCCCATCACCACGCGCTGGCCGGCCAAGCATCCCGAGCTGCTTCAGCTCTACTCCTTGCCGACACCCAACGGCGTCAAGGTCTCGATCATGCTGGAAGAGATCGGATTGCCTTACGAGGTCCATCTCGTCGATTTCGGCAAGGACGACCAGAAGACGGCCGAGTTCCTCTCGCTCAATCCCAACGGCAAAATCCCGGCGATCCTCGATCCCAACGGCCCCGGCGGCAGGCCGCTGCCGCTGTTCGAGTCCGGCGCGATCCTGCAATACCTCGCAGAGAAGACCGGCAAGCTGCTGCCGGTGGACGCCGCGCGTCGCTACCAGACCATCCAATGGGTGTACTTCCAGATGGGCGGCATCGGGCCGATGTTCGGTCAGGTCGGCTTCTTCCACAAATTCGCCGGCAAGGATTTCGAGGACAAGCGGCCCCGTGACCGCTACGTCGACGAAGCCAAGCGCCTGCTCGGCGTGATGGAGACGCATCTCGCCGGCCGGCAATGGTTCATGGATGACGACTACACCATCGCCGACATCTCCATGCTCGGCTGGGTGCGCAATCTCATCGGCTTCTACGGCGCGGGCGATCTGGTCGAATTCACCCAGTTCAAGTCGGTCGGTGCCTGGCTCGAACGCGGCCTTGCGCGTCCGGCGGTGCAGCGCGGACTCAACATTCCGCAGCGGCCCTGAGGCTAGAACAGCCGTCCGCCGTTCGGCACGGGCTTGCTCGGCTGCACAAGCACCACCTTTCCGTCGGCATCGGGAAAGCCGAGCGTCAGCACCTCGGAGACGACGGGCCCGATCTGGCGTGGCGGGAAGTTGACGACGGCGGCGACCTGTTGCCCGACCAGCGTCTCCAGCGGATGATTTTCGGTGATCTGCGCCGAGCTCTTGCGCACGCCGATCGCAGGGCCGAAGTCGATCCACAATCGCCAGGCCGGCTTGCGCGCCTCCGGAAACGGTTTTGCGTCGACGATGGTGCCGACGCGGATATCGACCGCGAGGAAGCTGTTGAAATCGATGGTCGGCGATGTGGCGGCTGCAGGATCGTGGGTGACGTGCATGATCTGTCCGTTTGGAGGTCTGGCGTGGTTCGCAATATTGTCGCGCGAACCGGAGTTTCGTACAACGCCGCAGCCGAAGCATCACGCATGCGCGAGGAACGATTTGCCCAACATCATCTACGGCATCAAGAACTGCGACACCATGAAGAAGGCGCGCGCATGGCTCGACAGCCGTGGCGTCGCTTACGAGTTTCACGACTACAAGACGGCGGGAGTGGAGAAGGACAAGCTCAAGCAGTGGAGCGACAAGGTCGGCTGGGAGACGTTGCTCAATCGCGCCGGTACGACCTTCAAGAAGCTGCCCGATTCCGACAAGGAAGGCCTGAGCGAGAAGAAGGCGCTGGCGTTGATGCTAGCGCAACCATCGATGATCAAGCGGCCGGTGTTGGAAATCGGCGGCAAGCTGCTGGTCGGCTTCAAGCCGGACATCTACGCCAAGGAAGTCAGGACCAAATAAACTTCGGTGCCGGGCCGCGCCGACCGTTAGTTCAGTTCGATAATTTCGGCGGGAACGCTTGAGCTGGACTGGTCGGCAAGCTCGACCACGTCCGCCGCCGCGATGCGGCCAGGGGCGCGATGAAACAGGTCGCGATCGATCACGGCGCGTAGCCGGGGACGCGGTGGCGCGTCATTTCCGCGCATCAGGTTCTTGATCTCGAAGCCGCCGTCCTCGCAGAAGGTCTTCACCGACGCGATGATATGGCTGACCTTGTCCTCGGTCAGGAACGGCAGCAGCAGCCGCTCATAGGCGACGATGCGTCCGTAGCTATCGTCGACATCGGCAACGCTGTAGATCGGAAGCCCGCGCGCGACGCATTCATGATAGGCGGGCATTACGAAGGGGGCGAGCCGCGGTCCGACATAGTCGTGCAGCAGGATGCCTTTGCCGGTGTGCCCATAGGCGCGCGAGATGCGCGTGTTTTCGCTCTGGATGATCAGGTGCGGTGTCGGCCCCGAGCCATCCACCGTGTAATAGATGAGATCGGACAGCTCTTCCTCGAGGCGCGCGGGCTGGTACTCCCAGATCGCCGGTGCGACCTGCTGGCGCGCATAAAGTCGCAGCCACGTGTTCAGGAGATCACGCTGCCTGATCGACTTGACGACGGAGGGCGCGGCGCTTGCGAAATCCAAAACAATATTCCCGGCATTCAAAAGCCCGCACATGATCCTCGCCGCGGGAAAATTTTCTATGAAGGCTGGCGCGCGGGACGAAAGACCGTTAACGACGACTTGACGACCGGTGCTTTTGCGAACCGGGAGGCCGGGCAGGCGCATCAAACATCTCCGACTAAGGGAGCATTTGTATCCCAGTCGGAGGCCTGATCTGCTCAGCTTTCCGCCTTGCCTAACCCCCGTCACCTCCGGCATATTCCGCGCCCGGAGGCGGCGTTCCGGATGGGCTCCAAGGATAGGCTCCAAGACCTCCGGAAAGCCGAAGTAAACAAGGACAGCCACGCGCGGCCAGCGCGTTGCGCGGGCAGGGGGAAATCTGTTTGGCTGATGAGTTCATTCTCGAAACGGAAGGCTTGACCAAGGAGTTCGCGGGCTTCTTCGCCGTACGCGACGTTGCGCTCAAGGTTCGCCGTGGGAGCATCCATGCGTTGATCGGCCCGAACGGGGCCGGCAAGACGACCTGCTTCAACCTTCTGACCAAGTTCCTCAAACCGTCTGCCGGGAAGATTCTGTACAAGGGGCAGGACATCACGGCGATGGCGCCGGCCGACGTGGCCCGCATGGGTCTGGTTCGTTCGTTCCAGATTTCGGCGGTATTTCCGCATCTCACCGCGCTGGAGAACGTCCGCGTTGCGCTTCAGCGCCAGCACGGCTCCTCGTTCGACTTCTGGCGTTCGAAATCCGTGCTCAACCGCTTCAACGACCGCGCGCGCGAGCTGTTGAACGATGTCGGCCTCAGCGAGTTTGCCAACACGCCCGCAGTCGAGATGCCCTACGGGCGCAAGCGCGCACTGGAGATCGCAACGACGCTGGCACTCGACCCTGAGATGATGCTGCTGGACGAGCCGATGGCCGGCATGGGCCACGAGGACATCGACAAGATCGCGGCGCTGATCAAGCGCATCTCCGCGAAATACACCATCCTGATGGTCGAGCATAATCTGAGCGTCGTGGCCAATCTCTCCGACATCATCACCGTGCTGACGCGCGGGCAGGTGCTCGCGCAGGGCCATTACTCGGAGCTCACCAAGGACGAGCGCGTCAAGGAAGCCTATCTGGGAGCCGGTCATGCCTGACACTGCGATCGCCGAGGCTCCGGTAAAGGCTGCGACCGGTGGAAACATCCTTCAAGTCCGCAACCTGGAAGCCTGGTACGGCGAGTCCCACATCCTGCACGGGATCAACTTCGACGTGAATGCGGGCGAGGTCGTCACCCTGCTCGGGCGCAACGGCGCCGGCAAGACGACCACGCTGAAGTCGATCATGGGCATCATCGGCAAGCGTACCGGCTCCGTGAAATTCAACAACCAGGACATCATCCGCGCGACCTCCGACAGGATCGCGCGGATGGGCATCGCGTTCTGCCCGGAGGAGCGGGGGATATTCTCCAGCCTCGACGTGCGGGAGAATCTGATGCTGCCGCCGGTGGTCCGGGAAGGCGGACTCCCGCTCGATCAGATCTTCGATCTGTTCCCGAACCTGAAGGAGCGGCTCAAGAGCCAGGGCACCAAGCTGTCGGGCGGCGAGCAGCAGATGCTGGCGATCGCGCGCATTCTGCGCACCGGCGCGAGCTTCCTGATGCTGGACGAACCGACCGAGGGCCTTGCGCCCGTCATCATCCAGCAGATCGGCCACACCATTGCGCGGCTCAAGAAGGAGGGCTTCACCATCCTCCTGGTCGAGCAGAACTTCCGCTTCGCATCGACCGTCGCCGACCGTTACTATGTGGTCGAGCACGGCAAGATCATTGACGGGTTTTCCAACGCCGAGCTTGCCGCCAACATGGACAAGCTCCACACCTATCTCGGCGTCTAGAACGCCAAAGAAGAATTGAAAAAGGAAAGTTGCATGAACACCAGGTCGATTGCGTCATTGCTGCTGACTACCGCGCTGACCTTCGCCGCGGCAGGCGTTGCATCCGCGCAGGACAAGACCGTCAAGATCGGCGCGCTGTCGGATCAGTCCGGGCTCTACGCGGACCTCGGCGGACCGGGCTCGACGCTGGCGGCACGAATGGCCGTCGAGGATTCCGGCTTGGCGGCGAAGGGCTGGAAGATCGACATCATCTCGGGTGACCACCAGAACAAGCCCGACATCGGGACCACGATCGCGCGGCAATGGTTCGACGTCGACAAGGTCGACATCGTCGTCGACGTGCCGAACTCGGGCGTCGCGCTGGCCGTCAACAACGTCGTCAAGGAGAAGAACGGCGTCTACATCAATTCGGGTGCGGCGACCTCCGACCTCACCAACGCACAGTGCTCGCCCAACACGGTGCACTGGACCTACGACACCTACATGCTGGCCCATACCACCGGCCAGGCGCTGGTGAAGGCCGGCGGTGACACCTGGTTCTTCCTGACAGCCGACTACGCCTTCGGCGCCGCGCTCGAGCGCGACACCACGGCTGTCATCACTGCGAATGGCGGCAAAGTGGTGGGTGGCGTCAAGCATCCGCTGAACACGCCGGATTTCTCCTCGTTCCTGCTTCAGGCGCAGGCCTCCAAGGCCAAGATCATCGGTCTTGCCAATGCCGGCGGCGACACCACGAACACGATCAAGCAGGCGGCCGAGTTCGGCATCGTCAAGGGCGGTCAGAAGCTCGCGGCACTGCTGCTGTTCCTCACCGACGTCAAGGCCATCGGTCTGGAGACGGCACAGGGCCTCAACTTCACAGAGACGTTCTATTGGGACATGAACGATCAGACCCGGGCGTTCTCCAAGCGTTTCGCGGAGAAGATGAAGAACAATGCGCCGCCGACCATGGTGCAGGCCGGCGTTTATTCGGGTGTTCGTCATTACCTCAAGGCACTGGAAGCGCTGGGCGGCAACCCGCATGACGGCGTCAAGATCGTCGAGAAGATGAAGTCGATGCCGACCGAGGACGACCTGTTCGGCAAGGGCGAGATTCAGCCCAACGGCCGCACCATCCACAGCGCCTACCTCTTCGAGGTCAAGAAGCCCTCGGAGTCCAAGGGGCCGTGGGATTTCTACAAGCTCGTCGGCACGGTGCCGGGCGACCAGGCGTTCACGCCGCTGTCCGAGAGCAAGTGCGCGCTGCTCAAGAAGTAAGACCAACAGCCCGCCGGCCGCGAGCCGGCGGGCAGCTCTAGGGAACGCCGAAGGGACCGGGTGCGGGATCGATGCAGGCTCTTTACGCTCAGCTACTGGTGGGACTGATCAACGGCTCGTTCTACGCGCTGCTCAGTCTCGGACTTGCCGTGATCTTCGGCATGCTCAACATCATCAACTTCGCCCACGGTGCGCTCTACATGATGGGCGCGTTCGTCGCCTATTTCCTGTTGAACCTCGGCGGCATCAATTATTGGTGGGCGTTGCTGCTGGCGCCGATTATCGTCGGCATCTTCGGCATGATCCTGGAACGGACCATGCTGCAATGGCTGACCGGGCTCGATCACCTCTACGGCCTGCTGCTGACCTTCGGCATCGCGCTGATCGTGCAGGGCGTCTTCCAGAACTATTTCGGCTCCTCGGGCCTGCCTT
Organism: Bradyrhizobium sp. DOA1; assembly: GCF_001593325.1. NCBI lineage: Bacteria > Pseudomonadati > Pseudomonadota > Alphaproteobacteria > Hyphomicrobiales > Nitrobacteraceae > Bradyrhizobium > Bradyrhizobium sp. DOA1. The sequence continues at coordinate 3,639,699 of NZ_JXJM01000001.1, read as the reverse complement.
ACGCCATTCCGGACCAGCTCAAGGGCGGCATGAATCTCGGCTTTATGTTCCTGCCGATCTATCGCGGCTGGGTCGTCGTGTTCTCGCTGGTAGTGTGCCTTGCGACCTGGTTCCTGATCGAGAAGACGCAGCTCGGCGCTTACCTGCGCGCCGCCACTGAAAATCCGACGCTGGTGCGCGCCTTCGGCATCAACGTGCCGCGCATGATCACGCTGACTTACGGTCTCGGCGTCGGCCTTGCCGCGCTCGCCGGCGTGCTCTCGGCACCGATCAACCAGGTGCGGCCGCTGATGGGCGCCGACCTCATCATCGTCGTGTTCGCGGTGGTCGTCATCGGCGGCATGGGATCGATCATGGGCTCCATCATCACCGGCTTTGCGCTCGGCGTGATCGAGGGCCTGACCAAATATTTCTATCCCGAGGCCTCCAACACCGTCGTGTTCGTGCTGATGGTGCTGGTGCTCTTGGTGAAGCCAACGGGATTGACGGGAAGGGCAGCCTGATATGACGACCCTGACGGACGACACGCTGCCGGTAAGTCCTCGCGCCATGCGCGACGAGATGATCGTTTTCGTGGTGATGGCGCTGCTGCTGGCGGCGGTGCCGTTCACGGGAGTCTACCCGTTCTTCGTGATGCAGGCGCTGTGCTTCGCGCTGCTCGCCTGTGCCTTCAACCTACTGGTCGGCTATGGCGGCCTGCTGTCGTTCGGCCACGCGATGTTCCTGGGAACGGCGGGCTATTGCAGCGCGCATGCGCTGAAAGTGTGGGCGCTGCCACCCGAGCTCGGCATCCTCGTCGGTGTCGTCGCGGCGTTCGCGCTGTCGATCATCACCGGCTACATCTCGATCCGCCGCCAGGGCATCTATTTCTCGATGATCACGCTGGCGCTGTCGCAGCTCCTGTACTTCATCTATCTCCAGGCCCCGTTCACCCATGGTGAGGACGGCATCCAGGGCATCCCGCAGGGGCGCATGTTCGGCGTGCTCGACCTCTCCAAGCCGACGGTGCTCTATTACGTGGTGCTGGTCAGTTTCCTTGCCGGCTTCCTCCTGATCTTCCGCATCATCAACTCCCCGTTCGGCGAGGTGCTGAAGTCGATCCGCGAGAACGAGCAGCGCGCCATCTCGCTGGGCTACCGCACCGACCAGTACAAGTTCCTGGCCTTCGTCCTGTCGGGCACGCTGGCCGGCTTTGCCGGTGCGCTGAAGGTGTTCGTGGCACAAAACGCCTCACTCACCGACGTGCACTGGTCGATGTCGGGCGAGGTCGTGCTGATGACGCTGGTTGGCGGTCTTGGCACCATCTTTGGTCCCGTGGTCGGCGCCTTCGTGATCATCGCCATGCAGCAATATCTGGCGGGGTTTGGCCAATGGGTGACGGTGATCCAGGGCGCGATCTTCGTGGTCTGCGTGCTCACCTTCCGCCGCGGTGTCATCGGCGAAATTGCGCATTACTTCCGGCGGTCGCTCTAAGTAGCTGATTTGACTTCGATTTACTCGCCGCTGGAAAGCGGTGGATGATCCGGCTCCGCGCGCGAGATGACACGCGCGCGGATCGAAAATGGTCTATGACAGTTTCATGACAGCCCGTTCGGGCCTGACCATTTCCAGCCGGTAGCCTATCCCCATGATGCGATGGTTTCGTGCTTTCCTGCCCAAGGAAGAACGCTTCTTCGACCTGTTCGACCGTCATGCCCAGACCGTGATCCAGGGCGCGATCGCGCTCCAGGGCATGCTGAACGGAGGCGAGGAGACGCCGGTCTATTGCCAGAGGGTCAACCAGTTCGAGAACGATGCCGACAACATCACCCGTGAGGTGCTGACGGCGGTGCGCCGCACCTTCATCACCCCGTTCGACCGCGGCGACATCAAGAACCTGATCACGTCGCTGGACGATGCCATCGACCAGATGCAGCAGACCGCCAAGGCGGTGATGCTGTTCGAAGTCCGCACCTTTGAGCCGCCGATGCGCGAGATCGGTGGGCTCCTGATCGAATGCGCCAATCTGGTCGGACGCGCGCTGCCTTTGATGCAGTCGATCGGCCCGAACGTCGCCATGCTGACCGCGATCACGGAAGAGCTGGGCAAGTTGGAGGGGCGCGTCGACGATCTCCACGACATCGGCCTGAAGGAGCTGTTCCTCAAGCATCGCGACGGCAATGCGATGGATTTCATCGTCGGGGTCGAGATCTATGACCATCTCGAAAAGGTGGCCGACCGCTTCGACGACGTGGCCAATGAGATCAACAGCATCGTCATCGAGCAAGTGTAGGGCGGGCCGCCGTGGATGCTGCGTTGGGTCTCCCCATCCTGGTCGGCTTGATCGCCGTCGCGCTGCTGTTCGACTTCCTGAACGGCCTGCATGACGCCGCCAATTCGATCGCGACCATCGTCTCGACCCGTGTGCTGCGGCCGCAATTCGCGGTGTTCTGGGCTGCGTTCTTCAATTTCATCGCCTTCCTGGTGTTCGGGCTGCACGTCGCCCAGACCATCGGCACAGGCATCATCGATCCCGCCGTGGTCGATGCCCAGGTGATCTTTGCAGCACTCGTCGGCGCCATCGTCTGGAACCTCGTGACCTGGGCACTGGGCATCCCGTCTTCGTCGTCGCATGCGCTGATCGGCGGGCTCGTCGGCGGCGGTCTCGCCAAGGCGGGCATTTCGGCGGCGGTGTGGAGCGGATTGTCCAAGACGGTGCTGGCCATCGTGCTGTCGCCCCTCGTGGGCTTCCTGCTCGCGATGCTGCTGGTGGCGATCGTATCCTGGGCCTCGGTGCGCTCGACGCCGTTCGCGGTGGATCGCGCCTTCCGCATCCTGCAATTCGCCTCCGCCTCGCTCTATTCGCTCGGCCATGGCGGCAACGACGCGCAGAAGACCATGGGCATCATCGCCGTGCTGCTCTACTCGCAGGGCCATCTCGGCAGCGAATTCTCAGTGCCGTTCTGGGTGGTGCTGTCCTGCCAGGCCGCGATGGCGCTGGGCACGCTGATGGGCGGCTGGCGCATCGTGCGCACCATGGGCCTGCGCATCACCAAGCTGACGCCGATGCAGGGGTTCTGCGCCGAAACCGGCGGCGCCGTGACCCTGTTCATGGCGACATTCCTCGGCGTTCCCGTCTCGACCACCCACACCATCACCGGTGCCATCGTCGGCGTCGGCGCCGCCCGCCGCGTCTCGGCGGTGCGCTGGAACGTCGCCAGCTCCATCGTCTATGCCTGGGTGATCACGATCCCGGCCTCGGCAATCGTCGCCGCGCTGACCTGGTGGGTGGTCCAACTCGTCAAGTGACGAGCTTCAGCCCGATGATGCCGGCAACGATCAGCCCGATGCTGGCAAGCCGGAGGGCGGTCGCCGGCTCGCCGAACAGAAAGATGCCGAGCGTCGCGGTGCCGACCGCGCCGATCCCGGTCCAGACCGCGTAGGCGGTTCCCACGGGCAGTGATTTGAGCGCGAGCCCGAGCAGGATGACGCTGCCGGCCATGGCCGCCAGCGTGACGACGGACGGAACAAGCCGGCTAAAGCCCTCGGTGTATTTCAACCCGATCGCCCAGGTGATTTCGAGAAGACCGGCGACGAACAGGATGCTCCAGGCCATGACGACCCTCCATTCAAGGCAGGGTCGTCCCCGCTGAGGTGCTGAGAAACGGGAAGGTCGTCCCTCCCAAGGGCCGATATGGGGCTGGCCGGAAGGCCCTGCAATCACCAAATGAGGCTTGATCAGGCCCATTTTCCCTGCCAAACGCTCCCGCCATGTCCGACATCGCCACCACAGCAGCCGAATCGCCGGCCCGTTCTCCGCTTGCCGCCGAAGTGGCGCGGCGACGGACCTTTGCGATCATCTCCCATCCCGACGCCGGCAAGACCACGCTGACCGAGAAGCTGCTGCTGTTCGGCGGCGCCATCAATCTCGCCGGCCAGGTCAAGGCCAAGGGCGAGCGGCGCAACACGCGGTCGGACTGGATGAAGATCGAGCGCGAGCGCGGCATCTCGGTCGTGACCTCGGTGATGACCTTCGAATTCGAAGGCCTCGTCTTCAATCTCCTGGACACGCCGGGCCACGAGGACTTTTCGGAAGACACCTACCGCACGCTCACCGCGGTCGATTCCGCAGTCATGGTCATCGACGCCGCCAAGGGCATCGAGGCGCGGACCCGGAAGCTGTTCGAGGTGTGCCGCCTGCGCGACATCCCGATCATCACCTTCATCAACAAGATGGACCGCGAGAGCCGCGACGTCTTCGAACTGCTCGACGAGATCGAGAAGACGCTGGCGCTCGACAGCACGCCGATGACCTGGCCGGTCGGCCGCGGCCGCGACTTCCTCGGTACCTATGACGTCGTCAACGGCGGCGTGCGCCTGCTCGAAGGCGGCGGCGCCAAGACCGGCGCGGCGCAGCAGATCGAGATCGAAGAGCTCGCCAAGCTGAATGCGAACCTCGACGTATCCGCGGTGAAGGACGAGCTCGAGCTCGTCACCGAGGCGTCGAAGCCGTTCGAGCTGGAAGCGTTCCGCGAAGGTCATCTGACGCCGGTCTATTTCGGCAGCGCGCTGCGCAATTTTGGCGTCGGCGACCTCCTGGAGGGCCTCGGCAGCTTCGCGCCCGAGCCGCGCGCGCAGGACAGCGACCAGCGCAAGGTCGAGGCCACCGATCCGCGCATGAGCGCCTTCGTGTTCAAGATCCAGGCCAACATGGACCCGAACCATCGCGATCGCATCGCGTTTGCGCGGCTCTGCTCGGGCAAGCTCAGCCGCGGCATGAAGGCCAAGCTCGTGCGCACCGGCAAGAGCATGCCGCTGTCGAGCCCGCAATTCTTCTTCGCGCAGGATCGTTCGGTCGCGGACGAAGCCTTCGCCGGCGACGTCGTCGGCATTCCCAATCACGGCACGCTGCGCATCGGCGACACCTTGACCGAGGGCGAGGATTTCAACTTCGTCGGTGTGCCGAGCTTTGCGCCGGAAATCGTCCGCCGCGTTCGTCTCACCGATGCGATGAAGGCGAAGAAGCTGAAGGAAGCGCTGCAGCAGATGTCGGAAGAGGGCGTGGTGCAGGTGTTCCGGCCGCGCGACGGTGCGCCGGCGCTGGTCGGCGTCGTCGGCGCGCTGCAGCTCGACGTGCTCAAGGCGCGTCTCGAGGCGGAATATTCGCTGCCGGTGGAGTTCGAAATCAGCGAGTTCCAGCTGGCGCGCTGGGTCTCTTCGGAGGACCGCAAGAAGCTCGACACCTTCATCGCCGCCAATACGTCGAGCATCGCCGACGACGTCGACGGCGATCCCGTCTATCTGGCCCGGAACGAGTTCTATCTCGGCTACACAAGGGAACGCGCCGAGGGCATCGAGTTCACCAACGTCAAGGACGTCAAGAAGAAGGGGTAGTGCGCCCGCTCGCGCGCGCGCATGTGAACAGCAGTGGGCTTGACGCGGCCATTGACGACGCCACGTCTGTGAAGACGGCAGGGTGAGCTCAAAGCATGTGGCGCAGCATCCTCATTCTCCTCCCGCTTGCGACATCAGCCGCAGCCGACGCGAGGCCGCGGCAGATCAATCCGATCCCGTTCGCGCACGAGCCGTGCAGCGTGCTCGACGGCCGGCCCTGCACACCGTCTTATTGCAGTCCGCTCGAGCCCGGCCCCTGCATTCCCGAGATCGACTACCCCTATGGCCAGAACCTCCAGCTCACGATCCAGAGCGTGCCGTCCGAGGCCGACCGCGCCAAATACCAAAGGCCCGATCACGATCTCGACACCATCGGCGACCTCTTCGCCGAGCTGCGCAGCTGCTGGTCGCCGCCATCGGACAATGCGCGTGCAGGCATGCAGATGTCGGTGCGCTTCAGCTTCAACAAGGCAGGCGGCCTGATCGGCCCGCCGCGTCTCACATACGCGACCGCGGGCGTGCCCGTCGAGATCAGAACCACCTATCTCAGCGCGATCAATTCATCGCTCAAGGCCTGCCTGCCGTTGAAGTTCACCAGCGGACTCGGCGGCGCGCTCGCGGGACGGCCGATCGCTATCCGCTATGTCGACAATCGCGAGCTCGGCAAATAGCTCTATCCCCTCATCCTGAGGAGCGCGTCCTTCACGCGCGTCTCGAAGGATGGAGGCCGAGCTGCAAGACCCGGGCCTGTATGGTTCGAGGCGGCGCTTTTGCGTCTCCTCACCATGAGGGGTGAGAGTTGCGAGCGGCCGCCGATCGATGATACCTCAGAGGCGGGGGCGCTTGCCGAAGGGAGGGGCACCTTGAACCGTCACCGGTTAATGTGTTGTTGTTGAAGCAGGCATCCCTGGGGGACAAATATGCTGCGCAACATCGCTAAGCGGCTTTTCGGGAAGCCGTCCGAGGACTGGGCGCCGTCGGTCGATGCCGAGTATTCGGACGTCCTGAACGGCCGCATTGATGTGTTTGGCGCGCTGCGGTCCGGCCAAGTCGTGCTTGTCCGGAACATCGAACCGATCAAAGCCGGGCGTTTGAAAATGATCGAACTCGCGGGTCCTAAGGCCGCGCCCGAGCTCGAACTGTTCTACCGTACTGGGGCTGCGCCCTCTCTGGACGCGCTGCACGGGCTCAGCCACGCCATTAAGGATTTCCGTTCGAAGCGATTGTGGTCTCGGCTTTTCCACGACTTCTTCTCTGCGATGAAACTGCCAGATCCGACGCTTTACGACGGCGGCATACCGCGGTTGGTTCTACCGCTGCAGATCGTAGACGCAGCCAAGGCGTCGGGTCGTTTCGAGGGCACGGATTTTCAGCGAGCGACCCCGGCTGGGCTGAGTGAGATTTTTATGCCCGCGCCGGCGAACATCCATCGCGACTTCAACCGGCCGCACCACCTGTTTCAGTTCAACATGTGGTTTCCCCTCCATGACGCGGATGCGGACGGAATCCTGCGCGTCTATCCTCACCTGTACCGGGAGCCCATATTCGACCAGAACTGCACTCCGGAGGCGCTCGCGGCGCTCGGCAAGCACGCGGAGTTCACGCTTGCCTTTGGCGACGCAGTGCTCTTCCACGGCGAGCAACTTCACACGTCGCCCATTGCCTCATCGGGCGGCAGGCGCCAGTCCGTCGACTTCCGAGTTGCTGTCGACTGTCACGACGACAACGGGCATTACCGTCAGGGTTTCCTGAGCTCCCGTAACTTCGATGTGGTTCCGGGTGTTGGATCGGCCATCGACCTGATCATCGAACTGGAGGGGACGGGCGGGATACTCGACCAACGGCGGCACGCTGAATCCTGAAGGCATTCGACGCGCTGCCTTTCGCAGAAGACCGATATCTGCTCTTTGCCTCCAGAGCGACCGATCCACGGCTCGTCGTGCAGGCGCTGCACAAGGTGATCAGCCTCACACCAGACTACTTCTGGGCTCTCAAGGCCGGTGAGATCGCGGCCAGTAAAGCCATGGGGAGCCTGGTCTCCGACGCGTCGATCAAGGTCCGACAGCTGGCTGAAGGTCACGATAAGCGTCCCGATTACATGGTGGTACAGTACGGCAATGCTCCCAACGAGCTCGGCCCCGATGCCGCGCTCGCTGCGATAGACCGTCTTGGCCAATCGGCGTGATGGAGAAGAGATACTTTCCGGCTTTGGAACCTTTGCGCGGACTGGCCGCGCTTATGGTGATCCTTGTTCATTGCGTGGTCACTTGGACGCCAGAGTTCTCGGTTGGCTTCCAGAACCTGTTGCTCATCCCGATCAGCGGGAGAGCGCCGGTCATTTTATTCTTCGTCCTCAGCGGTTTCGTGCTGGCGAGTTCGTTCGATGGCTACTCCTTTCGAGCTGTGACCGGTTACTATGTACGTCGGCTGTTCCGCATATTCCCGCTGGCGTGGGTTGGCCTCATCATAGCCCTTCTTGTCGCGGCCCTGACTCGCCAATGGGTACCCGACTTGCCCTTGAGTGGTTGGTTGAGGCCGGCGTTCACCGCGTCGACCGATCAGCTGCCTGGCTCTCTTCTCTTTGCGAACAACGGTATCAACCCGGTCTACTGGACCCTGCACGTCGAAATCGTCGGCAGCATAGTGTTGCCGCTTATGTTGCTCAACGCACCGCTGGCGCTGATTCTCTGCTTCGGCCTGCAGTTCTGGCCCACCCATCTCGTTCCGCTTTGGGTGATGACGAACATGTTGCTGTTCAGTTTCGCCGCCGGCGTGCTGGCCTTCGGGCTGGTCGAGAAGGTCCAGTTTCGCCTTGAACGTTACTGGGGCATCGGAGGCGCGATCCTGCTCGTCTTCGCTCACGCCGTGATCGGCCCGCGATCATTCTCGGGTTGGCACCTGGGCTCTATCGAGGCGCTCCGCATCAACCTCGGCGCGATGGATAATCTAGGACTTTTGGCCCAGCACAGTTTAGAGACCATCGGCGCGGCCGTCTTGGTTGCCGTGCTCGCTTGCAACCCCATTAGGCTGTTGCAGGCGGCGCCACTACGCATGCTTGGCCAAATCTCCTACTCCGTCTATGTCGCGCATATTCCCGCGCTTATCTTGGTAGCAGCAGCCGTCTCCCTCGTCACCGCCGATCCGACCCTGCGGCTCGCTTTAATGGTCGTGATTACCGTTCCTCTCTCGGTGGCTGTCGCAACCATGCTTTATCTCGTCGTCGAGAAGCCAGGCATGGGGTTAGGACGCAACCTCCAGTCCGCTGTCCTCGGGTTGTCGAGCTTCGCTCCTCGGGAGGTGAGGCACACTGTCGATAGCGCCGAGCGACGCCAAGACCTCGAAAGCTGCGCAGCGCCGGAAGGTTACTCGCCCGACGAAGCTTCCGCGAAGACGGCAGGGCAGGCGACGGACACCGGGTTGAGCGCGAGCACGTGAATAGTCGCTCGAGCAGGCCGCCATATTCCTGAGATGCCGCTCAAGTTCACCAGCGGGTTCGGCAGCGCGCTCGCGGGACGGCCGATCGCAATCCGCTATGTCGACAATCGCGAGCTCGGCAAATAGCGCTATCCCCTCATCCTGAGGAGCGCGTCCTTCACGCGCGTCTCGAAGGATGGAGGCCGAGCTGCAAGACCCGGGCCCGCATGGTTCGAGACGGCGCGTTGCGTCTCCTCACCATGAGGGGTCAGAGTTGCGAGCGGCCGCCGATCGATGATACCTCAGAGGCGGGGGCGCTTGCCGAAGGGGAGGATGTTGTGGGTCTGCTGGTGATGGTCCTGGGGCTGGTGCTGTTTTTCGCGGCCCATGTCTTCACGACGAAACGCAAGGCGCGCGCGCAGGCGATCGCGAAATTTGGCGAGGGGACTTACAAGATCCTCTATTCCCTGGTTTCGCTGGCGGGGCTCGCGCTGATCATCTGGGGCTATGCCCATTACCGCAGCACCGGCTGGATCGACGTCTGGTATCCGCCGAAGGCGATGAAGCACATCACGCTCGCACTTATGCTGCCCGCCGTCATCCTGGTCGTGGCCTCTTACTTGCGCGGCCGCATCTATGCGACGCTGAAGCATCCGATGCTGGCGGGCATCAAGCTGTGGGCCGCCGCGCATCTGCTCGCCAATGGCGATCTCGGCTCGATCATCCTGTTCGGCTCGTTCCTCGGCTGGGCGGTGTATGATCGCATCACGCTGAAGCGTCGCACCGACGGCGGCGCACCGCCGATCCCGGTCGGCGGCGTCAGCAACGATCTGATCGCGGTCGCGGTCGGCGTCGTCGCTTACCTGGCGCTGGCCTTCGCGTTCCATCCGGTCGTGATCGGCGTCCCCGTGATCGGGGTCTAGCCGGTCAGCACAAGACCCGGACGTTCATGCGCGGAAGCTGACAAGAGCAACAAGCCGAGGTTCTTCGATGGATTGGTCGCATTCTCAGATTCCGCCGATGCGGCTCGAGGCGCGCTTCGGCGATCGGGTGGTGCCGGCATTTGCGGATCGGCCCGCGAGTCTTTGGGCGATGATCGCCGACGCCCGCGATCGCAATGCCGATGGCGAAGCGCTGATCTGCGGCAATGTCCGCCTGAGCTGGCGGCAGGCGGTGGAGCAGGCCGCGCGGATCGCGGCTGGCTTTCGCAAGCTCGGCCTGCAGCGCGGCGACCGCGTCGCTATTTTGCTCGGCAACCGCATCGAATTTCCGCTGCTGCTGTTCGCCGCCGCCCATGAGGGGCTGGTCACCGTGCTGCTCAGCACGCGCCAGCAAAAGCCGGAGATCGCCTATGTGCTCGCCGATTGCGGCGCCAAGATCCTGATCCACGAGGCCTCGCTCGCCGAGCGGTTGCCCGATTCGCAGGATACGCCCGATCTGATCCATCGCATCGCCATCGATGACGATCCGGGCCGGTCCCGCTTCACCGCGCTTTCCGACAACGCGCCGGCGCCTGCGCCGGTCGAGGTGAGCGAAGAGGACACCGCGATGATCCTCTACACCTCGGGCACGACCGGAAAGCCAAAGGGCGCGATGCTGGCCCATTGCAACATCGTCCACTCCTCCATGGTGTTCGTGTCCTGCCTGCAATTGACCGCAGCGGATCGCTCGATCGCGGCGGTGCCGCTCGGCCACGTCACCGGCGTCGTCGCCAACATCACGACCATGATCCGCTGCGGTGGCGCGCTGATCATCATGCCCGAGTTCAAGGCCGCCGATTACCTCAAGCTCGCCGCGCGCGAGCGCGTCACCTACACCGTGATGGTGCCGGCGATGTACAATCTCTGCCTGCTCCAGCCCGATTTCGACGGCTACGATCTATCGAGCTGGCGCATCGGCGGCTTCGGCGGCGCGCCGATGCCGGTTGCGACCATCGAGAAGCTCAAGGCGAAGATTCCCGGCCTGAAGCTGATGAACTGCTACGGCGCGACCGAGACGACGTCGCCCTCGACGATCATGCCGGGCGAGCTGACCGAGAGCCATATCGACAGCGTCGGCCTGCCGTGCCCCGGCGCGCGCATCGTCGCGATGGGGACGGACGGGCGCGAGCTGCCTCATGGCGAGATCGGCGAGCTCTGGATCCAGAGCGCCTCCGTCATCAAGGGCTACTGGAACAACCCGAAGGCCACGGCTGAAAGTTTCACCAGCGGATTCTGGCACTCCGGCGATCTCGGCTCGGTCGACGCCGATGGCTTCGTCCGCGTGTTCGACCGGCAGAAGGACATGATCAACCGCGGCGGCCTGAAGATCTATTCGGCCGAGGTCGAATCCGTGCTGGCCGGCCACCCCGCCGTGGTCGAGAGCGCGATCATCGCCAAGGCCTGTCCGGTGCTGGGCGAGCGCGTCCACGCCGTCGTGGTGACCCGCAGCCCGGTCGCCGACACCGATCTGCGGGCCTGGTGCGCGGAGCGGCTGTCCGACTACAAGGTTCCTGAGACCTTGGCGGTTACGGCCGAGCCGTTGCCACGCAATGCCAATGGCAAGGTGCTGAAGCGGCAGCTGCGGGAGCTGCTCGGAAGCTGAGCCGGGCAGGCGGTTCTCCCGGGCCTTTCCGGGGTGGTTAACGCCTTGATCGGGCTCACTTTGCCTTGCCACCGCCATATCGTTAGGGTACCTCGCCGCCACGTGGGGAACGGGATTCCTGACGCGAACGCTTTGGCGCGCGCACCCGAATGGGCATGGGATTGGCATAAGTGTCTGATTTATTTGGCGAAGTCGACGAGGAAATGCGTCGCGAACAGCTCAAGAAGCTGTGGGACAAGTATTCGATCTACTTCATCGTCCTGATGGTGCTGATCGTCGCTGGCGTCGCCGGCTGGCGCGGCTATCAGTATCTGGAGTCCAAGAAGGCCGCCGAGGCCGGCGCGGCCTTCGAGAAGGCCGTCGAGCTGTCCGAGCAGGACAAGCACGCGGACGCGGAGAAGGCCTTCACCGAGCTCGCCGCCAAGGCCCCGTCGGGCTATCGCACCCTGGCGCGGCTCCGCGCTGCGGGCGAGGCCGCCAGCCGCGATCCCAAGGCCGCGACAAAAATGTATGACGACATCGCCGCCGATCGCAGCGTCGGCGGCGAGTGGCAGGATCTGGCCAAGCTCCGGGCCGCCGGTCTCGTGCTCGATAGCGCGAGCTATGCCGACATGCAGCAGCGGCTGGAGGCCTCCGCCGCGCCGAAATCGACCTTCCGCCACAGCGCCCGCGAAATGTTGGCGCTTTCGGCTTGGCGCAACAACGATATGACCGCGGCCCGCAAATGGCTCGACGCGATCTCCGA
>NZ_JXJM01000001.1:3622861-3626308 GCF_001593325.1 Bradyrhizobium sp. DOA1 | reverse complement strand
AGTCGCAGAGCGCCTTCCCGGCGCCGCTGCCCAGCGGCAGCTTCTCGCGATAGAGCATGATCCGGACCCGGAGGGCCGCGCAGCGCAAAGTGTGAAGCGGTTTTCCGAAAAGATCATGCTCAAACAATTAGTCTCGTTGCATTGACAGGCGCAGCCCCGGCAGCGCACGAATGACCGATGTCCTTCACGATCGCCATCATCGGCCGGCCCAATGTCGGCAAATCGACGCTGTTCAACCGTCTGGTCGGGCAGAAGCTCGCGCTGGTCGATGACCTGCCGGGCGTCACCCGCGACCGCCGCGAGGGTGAGGCCAGGCTCGGCGATCTCGAGTTCACCATCATCGATACCGCCGGCCTCGACGAGGGGGCCAAGGGCTCGCTGACCGCGCGCATGCAGGAGCAGACCGAGACCGCGATTGCGCAGGCCGACGCGCTGTTCTTCGTCATCGATGCCCGCGTCGGCCTGACGCCCACCGATCGCGCCTTCGCCGATTTCGCCCGCAAGGCCAACAAGCCGGTGCTGCTGGTCGCCAACAAGAGCGAAGGCAAGCACGGCGATGCCGGCGCGATGGAAGCTTTCGCGCTGGGCCTCGGCGATCCCATCCAGATCTCGGCCGAGCATGGCGAGGGCATGGGCGAGCTTTATGACGCGCTGGCCAGGCTGATGCCCGAGCCGGTCGATGAGGATGAGGACGAGGACGACGCGCCGATCTCGGAGGAAGAGGCCGCGACGCGTCCGATCCGGGTCGCCATCGTCGGCCGGCCCAATGCCGGCAAGTCGACGCTGATCAACCATCTGCTCGGCGAGGAGCGCCTGTTGACCAGCCCGGAGGCCGGCACCACGCGCGATTCCATCGCGGTCGAGATCAACTGGAAGGGCCGCGATTTCCGTGTGTTCGACACCGCGGGCCTGCGCCGGCGCTCGCGCATCGAGGAGAAGCTGGAGAAGCTCTCGGTTGCGGACGCGCTGCGCGCGGTGCGCTTTGCCGAAGTCGTGGTGCTGATGATGGACACGCAGAACCGCTTCGAGGAGCAGGATCTGCGCATCGCCGATTTGATCGAGCGCGAGGGCAGGGCGGTGGTGCTCGCCGTCAACAAATGGGACCTGATGGAGACCAAGGGCGGCGGAGCGATCTCGGGTCTGCGCCGCGACGCCGACCATTGGCTGCCGCAGCTCAAGGGCGTGCCGATCGTCGCCGTCTCGGGTCTGATGGGCGAGGGCATCGATCGCCTGATGCAGGCGATCCAGGACGCCTATGCGATCTGGAACAGGCGCGTGCCGACGGCTGCGCTCAATCGCTGGTTCGAACAGGCGATCCAGGCCAATCCGCCACCGGCCGTCTCCGGGCGCAGGCTGAAGCTGAACTACATCACCCAGACCAAGGCGCGCCCGCCGAGCTTCGTGCTGTTCTGCTCGCGTGCCGATGCGGTGCCGCAATCCTATCTGCGCTATCTCACCAACTCGATGCGCGAGACTTTCGAACTGCCTGGCACGCCGGTGCGCATCACGCTTCGCGAAAAGGCCAATCCCTTCGCGCATAAGCGCAAGCGGCCGTCGTGAGCGACGGCTCCGGCGAGGCGACAGCGCAAGGCGCGGCGCCGATCCGGCGCGGCGCGGTGGCCTTCATCTTCGTCACCATCCTGCTCGACATGCTCGCGCTCGGCGTGATCATGCCGATCCTGCCCAAGCTGATCGAGAGCTTCGTCGACAACGACACCGCGCACGCGGCGCGCATCTTCGGCCTGTTCGGCACCGCCTGGGCGCTGATGCAATTCGTGTTCTCGCCGCTGCTCGGCGCGCTGTCGGATCGCTTCGGACGCCGGCCCGTGGTGCTGCTGTCGAATTTCGGGCTCGCGGCCGACTACGTCCTGATGGCGCTGGCGCCGTCGCTGCTCTGGCTGTTCATCGGCCGCGTGATCTCCGGCATCACCTCAGCGAGCATCTCGACAGCGTTCGCCTATATCGCTGACGTCACGCCGCCGGAACGGCGCGCGGCGGTTTTCGGCAGGATAGGCGCGGCCTTCGGCGCCGGCTTCATCCTGGGGCCGGCGCTCGGCGGCCTGCTCGGCGATGTCGATCCGCGCCTGCCGTTCTGGGCCTCGGCAGTCTTAAGCTTCGCCAATGCGCTCTATGGGCTCTTCGTGCTGCCGGAATCGCTGGCGCCCGACAAACGTGCACCGTTCCGTTGGCGCAGCGCCAATCCGGTCGGGGCACTGAATTTGTTGCGGTCCAATGCCGTGCTGGCCGCCTTGTCGGTCGTCAACTTCATCGCGCAGGTCGCGCATGTCGTCCTGCCCTCGACCTTCGTGCTCTATGCGACCTATCGCTACGGCTGGGACTCCAAGACCGTAGGATTGACGCTCGCCATGGTCGGTATCTGCGCCATGGTGGTGCAGGGGCTTGCGATCGGCCCGATCGTGCGCGCGCTCGGCGAGCGGAACGCGCTGCTGCTCGGTCTGTGCGCTGGCGCGCTCGGCTTCGTCGTCCTGGGCGCTGCGCCGACGGGACCGCTGTCCTGGCTCGGCATTCCCATTCTAGCGCTATGGGGCATCTCCGGCGCCGCCTCGCAAGCGCTGATGACGCGGCTGGTCGCACCCGATCAGCAGGGCCAGTTGCAGGGCGCGACCGCGAGCGTGCAGAGCGTATCGCAGCTCATCGGCCCGTTCCTGTTCACGCTGACATTCTCCTATTTCATCGGCGCCAGCGCGCCGCTGCATCTACCCGGCGCGCCCTTCCTGCTCGCTGCGGTGCTGATGGTGGTGTGCGTCGCGATCGCGGTGCGGACGTTGGGCGGGGCGAAGGAAAGCTGATTGTCCGTCATGACCGGGCTTGTCCCGGCCATCCACGTTCTGTCTCTCTGGCCTCAAACGTGGATGCCCGGGCCTTCGCCTCGCCGAAGCGGCTTCGGCCGCGCAGGCGGGACAAGCCCGGGCATGACGTCGTCAAGACCTTTGCGATGACCGCTACGCGGTCACTTCTTCACCAGCGGGCAGTCGCTGTCCTTGAGCGGCTTGGCCGCGTCTTCCGGGGCGATCGTGGCGATCTGCTTGTAATAGTCCCACGGGCCCTTCGACTCCTCGGGCTTCTTCACCTCGAACAGATAGGCCGGGATGAGGCGGCGTCCGTCCTGGCGCAGAGGTCCGTTGCCGAACAGCGGATCGTCGGTCGGCAGCTCCTTCATCTTGGCGACGACCTTGGCGCCATCACGCGGATTGCCGCCGAGCGCTTCCATCGCCTTCAGATAATGCAGCACCATGGCGTAATTGCCGGCCTGGGTCATCGAGGGCATCGCGTTCTTGCTGGCCTGCGCCGCGAAGCGCTTGGACCATTCGCGGGTCTTGTCATTCAGGTCCCAGTAGAACGACTCGGTGAAGGTCAGGCCCTGCGCGGTCTTGAGGCCCAGCGAGTGCACGTCGTTGATGAACAGCAGCAGCGCCGCGAGCTTCT
>NZ_JXJM01000001.1:3579677-3621472 GCF_001593325.1 Bradyrhizobium sp. DOA1 | reverse complement strand
GTGGCCCTGCGAGTCGACGGTAATGCCGCCTACCTGGCCGAGGATCCAATTATTCGGCAGCTGCTTCGGCCAGGAGGGATCGACCGCGAAGGCCGGGATGTCGCCTGCGCTCGCCATGCCCGGAAGCGCGAAGGCGACGGCTGCGATCAGAAGCGAAATTGCGTGAGAAACGTTCGCGAGCGCCCGCGCAAGGCTTGCGCGATCATGCCATGGTGCCATGGCGACCTCCCTTATTGTTGGCCTTGCGGCTTGCTGCCGCTTAGGCGCGCGCAGTCAATCGCGGGGAGGTCATGGAGTCAATCAGGCCGGCGCG
This sequence comes from Bradyrhizobium sp. DOA1, assembly GCF_001593325.1. Lineage (NCBI taxonomy): Bacteria > Pseudomonadati > Pseudomonadota > Alphaproteobacteria > Hyphomicrobiales > Nitrobacteraceae > Bradyrhizobium > Bradyrhizobium sp. DOA1. The sequence continues at coordinate 3,621,159 of NZ_JXJM01000001.1, read as the reverse complement.
CGGAAGCTCATCAGGCTGCGCGTCTTGTAATCGTAGAATTTGCCGGTCTCGGTCCAGTCGGGCGCGCACATCGGCAGGATGAATTCGGCGACCTGCTCGGGCGTATCGAGCGTCTCGGGGTCTTCGCCGGGCATCAGGGTCGCGCGCATGCGGGTGCGGACCGGGCCGGGATTGAACAGATTGACGCGCAGCTTCGTGTTCGCGGTCTCCTGCGCCCAGGCGCGTGCCAGTGTTTCCAGCGCGGCCTTGGACGCTGCGTAGGGGCTGACATAGGCGGTGGCCTTGTTGGCGGCGCCCGAGGTGATGAAGACGGCGCGGCCCGCATCGGACTGCTTCAGCAGCGGCTCCATGCAGCGTATCAGCTGGAAGTTCGCGGAGACGTTCACCGCCATCACGTCGTTGAAGGCCTTCAGCTCGATATGGCCGACCGGCGAGGAGGGGCCGAGCACGCCGGCATTGCCGACGAGGATGTCGAGCTTGCCGTAGCGCTCATGCAGGCCGGCACCCAGCCGCGCGATACCGTCGGAATCGGTGAGGTTGAGCGGCACCAGGGTGGCGCTGCCGCCGTCCTTGCGGATCTCGTCGTCCAGCTCTTCCAGCCCGCCCTGCGTCCGCGCCACCGCAACGATATGCGCGCCGGCCTTCGCCAGAGCGATGGCCGTGGCATAGCCGATGCCGCGCGAGGCGCCGGTGACGAGAGCGATGCGTGAGGCGAGGTGCTTTGTCATGGCGGGGTTTTACAGGCGTGGATGGCCGGGACAAGCCCGTTCACAGGAAAAACAATCCAGCCCTAGTAGTCGTTGCCTGTCCCGACCGAAGGTCCATGATCTTCGCGGTCATCGGGAGTGACCTTCGTGCCTTGTCGAAAGGCAAAGAAGATAAACCCGATGAGCAATAGACCGCCGATAATCGCAATTACCGGCTGCGTCATGGCATGCCTTCCGCGTCAGCTCGCCTCTGCCAGCAGCGACAATTGCCGCGGCTGCTGCTCGGTCTGGGTCTGGTCGGTGAGATGCGTCGGATACGCCCCGGTGAAGCAGTGATCCGAGAATTTCGGATTGGCGGGGTCGCGGCCGGGCTCGCCCATGGCGCGGTACATGCCGTCGATCGACAGGAAGGCGAGCGAGTCGGCGCCGATGATCTCGCGCATCTCCTCCAGCGAATGCGTCGCCGCCAGAAGGCCGCCGCGGTCGGGCAGGTCGATGCCGTAATAGTCAGGGTAGAGGATCGGGGGCGAGGCGAGGCGGAAGTGCACCTCCGTCGCGCCGGCATCGCGCATCATGCGCACGATCTTCTTCGAAGTGGTGCCGCGCACCAGCGAATCGTCGATCAGGATGATGCGCTTGCCTTCGATCGCGGCGCGATTGGCCGAATGCTTCATGCGCACGCCGGATTCGCGGATCGCCTGCGTCGGCTGGATGAAGGTGCGGCCGACATAGTGATTGCGGATGATCCCGAGCTCGAACGGCACGCCGGAGAACTGGCTGTAGCCGACCGCGGCGGGCACGCCGGAATCCGGCACCGGCACCACGACATCGACCGGCACGTGGCTCTCGCGGGCGAGCTGCGCGCCGAAGTTCTTGCGCACCTCGTAGACCGAGCGGCCGTGGACGATGGAATCGGGACGCGAGAAGTAGATGTATTCGAAGATGCAGGGACGCGGCGCCATCGGCGGGAACGGCTTGTGGATGTCCTGGCCGTTCTCGTCGAACACGATGACCTCGCCGGGCTCGATGTCGCGCACGAAGCGCGCGCCGATGATGTCGAGCGCGCAGGTCTCCGAGGTCAGGATCGGGCAGCCGTCGAGCTCGCCGAGCACGAGCGGACGGATGCCGCGCGGATCGCGTGCGCCGACCAGCTTCTTGTTGGTCAGCGAGACAAGCGCATATGCGCCTTCGATCTCGCGCAGCGCGTCGATATAGCGCTCGATGAAGCGGCTGCGCTTGGAGCGCGCGACCAGATGCAGGATCACCTCGGTGTCGGTGGTCGACTGCATCATCGCGCCGTGCCTGACCAGCTCGCGGCGCAGCGTCAGGCCGTTGGTGAGGTTGCCGTTATGTGCGACCGCAAGGCCGCCGGCATTAAGCTCGGCGAACAGCGGCTGCACGTTGCGCAGGATGGTGGCGCCGGTGGTGGAATAGCGGACATGGCCGACCGCGACATTACCGGGCAGGCGGTCGATCACCTCGCGGCGGGAGAAGGTATCGCCGACGAGGCCGAGGCGGCGTTCTGAGTGGAAGCGGCTGCCGTCGTAGGAGACGATGCCGGCGGCTTCCTGGCCGCGGTGCTGGAGAGCGTGGAGACCGAGCGCGGTGATCGCGGCGGCATCGGGATGACCGTAGATGCCGAACACGCCGCATTCCTCGCGCAGCGTATCCCCCTCCAGATCGTCCTGTAGCTCGAGCGCGGCCGGGCCCGAACCGGCCCTTGGATCGAGATCAAGCTGGGCGTCCTGGTCAGGGTGTCGCATCTCGTCCGCGCCTTTCTTTAGGGGCCAATCAACGCGCCGCAGGTTTCTCGATCAGCTTCTTCATGCCGTCACGAGCCGATTTACTGTACCCGTCGCCACTGCCCGAAGGCTGCTGCTCGGATTCAGCTTGTTCATCATCTGGTTTGTTTTTCTTGAATCTCTTCAAGATGGTGTTCTCGGGGTCGTCGGGCAAGAGGGCCATCAGCCAATCCCCGGTTCCCTGGAGCACCACGCGGGATTTGGCCCCCGTCACCCAGTCCGGGCGCTGCTTGTCCGGAACCAGCCAGGTGAAGAACAGGAAGGCGACCACGACGATCAAAAGCCCGCGAGCAAGGCCGAACAGGAAGCCGAGGGTGCGGTCCAGCGCGCCGATGCGCGAATCCAGGATCATGTCGGAGATGCGCACCGTGATCACGGAAACCACGACCAGTGTGCCCACGAACACGCCGGCAACCACGACCACGCTCGCGACCGTGTCGTTGTTGAAATAGGTCTTGGCGGTCGGCAGCAGCTTCGAGAACGAGTACAGCGTTACGATCGCAGCGGCGCCCCAGGCGGCGATCGACAGGATTTCCCGCATGAAGCCGCGGACCATGGCGAGCAGGCCCGAGATCAGCATCACACCGAGCAGGATCAGGTCGAGGATGGTTACTGGCATCGGCTGGTCTGGTCCGCTCGTACTCTCAAAGGTGCTCTAGCGAATCGGTGCTTGGCCGCTGCCTTAAAAGAGGGGCAGACGGCGTTCCCGGCAAGGCCGCAACCACGCAATCCCATGCTGCTTTGTGACGGCTGTATAGCGGCGCAGGCCTCCGGCGTCACCTCCGGCTAACCCTCTCCGCGGCGGAATCTTGCCGGTGTGGCATTTTTTTCGGCCGGCCCGTTCGATTCGCCCCGACGGGAGCCGCGGGCGGCGATTTCGGCGACTAGCGTCGTCAGGCTGTTGACCGCGTTCAGCGACAATCCGGCATCGCCGCCCGTCTCGCCGCGGGCCGATTCGGGCAGCACGGCGCGCTGGAAGCCGAGTTTGGCCGCTTCCTTCAGCCGGGCCGGGGTCTGTGCCACCGGGCGGACCACGCCGGAGAGCGAGATCTCGCCGAAATAGACCGCATCCGTCGGTAACTGCGCATTAACCAGCGACGACACCAGCGCCGCGGCAGCGGCAAGGTCCGCCGCAGGCTCGTGGATGCGCAGGCCGCCCGCGACGTTCAGGTAGACGTCGTGACCCGACAGCTTGACCCCGCAATGGGCTTCCAGCACGGCGAGCACCATCGAGAGCCGGCTCGGATCCCAACCGACCACGGCCCGGCGCGGGGTGCCGAGGGAGGTCGGCGCCACCAGCGCCTGCAATTCGACCAGGACGGGCCGCGTGCCTTCGATGCCCGCAAAGACGGCGGTGCCGGGCGTGCCGAGATCGCGCTCGGACAGGAACAGCTCGGAGGGGTTCGTGACCTCGCGCAGGCCCAGACCCGTCATCTCGAACACGCCGATTTCGTCGGTCGGGCCGAAACGGTTCTTCACGGCGCGCAGGATGCGGAATTGCTGCGAGCCTTCGCCCTCGAACGACAGCACCGCGTCGACCATGTGCTCGACCACGCGAGGGCCGGCAATCTGGCCGTCCTTGGTGACATGGCCGACCAGGATGATGGCCGCGCCGGTCTTCTTGGCGAAGCGGATCAGCGCCTGTGCCGAAGCACGCACTTGCGTCACCGTGCCGGGCGCCGATTCCACGGTGTCGGTCCACATGGTCTGGATCGAATCGATCACGATCAGCCGGGGCACCGCGCCCTCCGACAGCGTCGAGACGATGTCCTCGACCGAGGTCTCGGCAGCGAGCTGCACCGGCGCATCGGAGAGCCCGAGCCGCTCGGCGCGCAGGCGCACCTGCGCGACGGCCTCTTCACCGGAGATGTAGACGATGCGGTGGCCGGCGCGCGCCAGCATGCTTGTGGCCTGCGTCAGCAGCGTCGATTTGCCGATGCCGGGATCGCCGCCGACCAGCAGCACCGAGCCGCGCACGAAGCCGCCGCCGGTGACGCGGTCGAGCTCGCTCAACCCCGAGGACAGGCGCGGCGGATCCGGGCTCTTTCCGGCGAGACTCTCCAGCGCGAATGTGCGCCCCTTGCGCTTGGAGCGGATCGACACCGGCACGCTGCCGCTGGTGTCCTCCTCGGCGAGTGTGTTCCACTCGCCGCAGGACTCGCACTTGCCCTGCCAGCGGTTATAAGCCGCGCCGCAGTTCTGGCAGACAAAGGAAAGCGTATTCTTGGCCATGGGACGTCAATCGTGCTCAGGTGGCGTGCGTCGCGTTCCATAGCATGGAGAGACCGGCGGCGACCATGATCGCGTCCATCACCAGGCGGAAGGTTTCCGGCTTGAGATGCATCACGAAGCGCTTTGCGATGAAGGCGCCCGACATCAACGAGGAACCGGCAATCAGGCCTTTGACGAAGACGTCCATGGTCAGCGCGCCAAAACGCTCGAAGGTCACGGACTTTGCGAAATAGAGGCCGAGCGAGGAGGCCGCCTCGGTGGCGAGGAAGGCACCCCTGGACAGGCCGTAGAACAGGAACAGCGGCACGCTGAGGGGGCCTGTCGAGACCACGATGCCGGTGAGATAGCCGATGATGGCGCCGCCGATGGCGAGGTGCCAGAGATTGGCCTTGAGATCATGCCGCGCCAGCCAGTGCCGCACCGGCACCATCGCGATCAGGAAGAGGCCGATGGTGATGTCGACCGCATGCGCGGGCAGTGCCAGCAGCGTTCGTGCGCCGAGCGCTGCGGCCGGGATGCCCGTCACCGAATAGGCCACGCAGGCCCGCCAGTCGACCTCTCGCCACCAGGCCAGGATCCGCGAAAAATTCGCCATGACGGAGGCCACCGCCATGATCGGCACGGCTTCCTTCGGACCATAGGCATAGACCAGCACCGGCATCAGCATGATCGACGAGCCGGTACCGACGATGCCGGAAATGGTGCCGGCGATGAGGCCGACAATGAGGACGAAGAGAAAGGCCAAAACAGCCTCCACGAATCGGGAGAGTGTAGCCGCGGGCAGGGATATGGGCGATCCGCACTAAGCGAGGGAGCTCATCGCGCTGCGCATGGGCATGCCGGTCTGGGCGCCGGCCTTGAGGCATTTCAAGGCGGCGGCTTCGCAACTGACTTCGAGCGCGCGTTGCAGCGATACGCCTTCGCTGATCATCGCCGCGAACGCGCCGACGAAGGTGTCGCCGGCGCCGGTCGTGTCCACCGGCGTGATGCGCGGGGCGGCCGCACGCAGGCGGGTGCCCTCTGCCGTCACCGCGAGCGCGCCTTGCGCACCGGCGGTCACGATGCAGGTGAGGTCGCCGGCCCTGGCGAGGTCGGCGGCTGCGGCCTCGTAACTGGGCGGAGCAAGGCCGATGGCGTCGGCGGCGTCCAGCGCCTCGTGCTCGTTGACGAGGAGATGATCGGTCACGGCGAGAAGCTCCGTCACCATCTCACGGGTCATCCTCTCCGGGACGGGCGCGAGATTCCAGACGACGGTGCCAGCGGCCAATGTCGTCCTGCGCGCGACTTCCAGCGCCTGCGCGAAGGGCACTTCCATCTGAAGCACGAGCACAGTGTCGGAATCGAACAGCTCGGCAGGAAGATCTCCGGCGCTCGCAGTGATATTGGCGCCGCTCGCCACCGTGATCGCGTTCTCGCCGGCCTGATCCACCGTGATGAAGGCGCAGCCGGTCGGCTCGTCGGCCCTGGCGACGAGATCGGCGTCGACGCCGTTGGCCCTGAGGTTCTCGATCGCGCTGTCGCCAAATCCGTCCCGGCCGACACGGCCGGCCATGCGCACGCGTCCAGGTCCGGCGATCCGTGCGGCGGCAACGGCCTGGTTGGCGCCCTTGCCGCCGAAATGGGTCCGGTAGGACGGCGCCAGCACCGTCCGGCCGGGACCCGGAATCACCGGGACCTGCGCGACCAGATCGATGTTGAGCGACCCGAACACCAGGATCATGGCGGAGAGCCCGTCAGCCTTGCTCGTCCATGACGCGTAGCTTCTCGACGCGGCGGCGGAAATCCTCGTCGGTGGAGAATTCGGCGGACAGGTACGACGACACGAGATCGACGGCGAGCCAGGCGCCGACGATCTGCGCGCCGATGCACATGACGTTGACGTCGTCATGCTCGACGCTCTGATGCGCGGAATGGACGTCGTGGCAGACCGCGGCGCGGATGCCCTTCATCTTGTTAGCGGCGATGGAAGCGCCGACGCCGGTGCCGCACACCATAATGCCGCGCGCGGCTTCGCCCGACGTCACCTTCGCCGCAACGGCGCGGGCGATGTCGGGAAAATCCACCGGCTTGTCGTCATAGGAGCCGACGTCGATGATTTCGTGGCCGAGCTTGCGGATGTAGTCGATGACGGTCTGCTTCAGTGGCCAGCCGGCGTGGTCGGATCCGATGACGAGACGCATGTGATGTCCTTCTTGATCTTGCAATAGCCGTGACAGTCGCGTGCGACTGTCACGGCGTTCTTCCGTTCAGCTGCGCATATCCGGCGGCAGATCCACGCCGTGGAATTTCTTGTAGATGGCGTTGAGCTTGCCGTTCTTGACGTTCTCGGTGATCCAGGCGTTGAGCTTGTCCATCAGCGGCTGCTCGCCCTTCTTCAGGCCGATGGCGAGGTCGAAGGTCGCCAGCGGAATCCTGGATTCGAACACGCGCGAGGGGTTCTTCACGCCGATCTGGTTGATGATCGTCGCGGACGAGCCGACGCAGTCGACCTGGCCCGACACCGCCGCCGTCACCATGGTGGCGTCGTCGTCATAGCGCGCGATCTTGAGGTCCTTGTCCTTCATGTTGGACAGAGTGGTGTCCTGCGTCGTGCCGCGCGAGACGCCGATCGACTTGTCCTTCAGGTCCGGCCAGTCCTTCACGGTCGACGATTTGAGGCAGCCGACGTCGGATTGCAGCGTCGCATAGCGCTTGGTGAAATCGATCACCTTGGCGCGCTCGGCCGTCACCGACAGGGTCGAGATGATGATGTCGGCCTTGCCGGTGAGCACGTTGGGGATGCGGGTCGCGCCGGTGGTCTGGATGAACTCCAGCTCGAGCCCCCAGTCCTTGGCGAGCAGTTGCGCCACTTCGACGTCGGAGCCGGTGGCCTTCATGGTGCTGTCCATCATGCCCGAGGGCGGGATGGCGAGGTCGGTGGAGATGCGGATCTTCTTCGCCTTCATGATGTCGTCGAGCAGATCGGCTGATGCGGGCGTGGCCGCCATCATGATGAGGCCGCACAACGCGGCGGCAGTTCCGAGCACAATCTTGTTGGTCATCCCTTGGTTCTCCTCTCCCTGTTATGATTTTAGGTTTCCCGTCCCCACGAATTGCGTGAGTTCGGGCGTGGTCGGCGACGTCAGGATCGAGGCAGGTCCGGTCTCGTGGACCTTGCCGCGATGCATGAACACGATCCGGTCGGCGATGCCCTTGGCGAAACCCATCTCGTGGGTGACCATCACCATGGTCATGCCGTCGGCCGCGAGTTGCTCGATCACCTTGAGCACTTCGCCGGTGAGCTCGGGATCGAGTGCGGAGGTGACCTCGTCGAACAGCATCACCTTCGGCTGCATGGCGAGCGAGCGGGCGATCGCGGCGCGCTGTTGCTGGCCGCCCGAGAGCTGCTCGGGATAGGCGTGCAGCTTCTCCTCGAGCCCGACCTGCGCCAGCACTTTTCGCGCAAGGTCCTTGGCCTCGCCCGTCGCCATGCCCTTCACCGCGCAGGGCGCAAGCGTGATGTTCTGCTCGATGGTGAGGTGCGGAAACAGATTGTAGCTCTGGAACACGATCCCGACGTCCTGGCGCAGCGCGCGCAGGTTCACATCGGGGCGGTCGACGCGATGCCCGCAGACCACAATCTCGCCGCCGTCGACCTTCTCGAAGCGGTCGATGCAGCGCAGCGCCGTGCTCTTGCCGGAGCCGGAGCGGCCGATCAGGGCGAGCACCTCGCCGCGCGCGACGGCAAAGGAGACGCCGTCGAGCACGCGGAGCGCGCCAAAGCTCTTCTGCACGTTGTGGAGCGACACGATCGGTTCGGAGGAGGGGGCGTTTTGCTGCATGTCAGGCTGTTGCGAGGTTGGACCTGCCACGCCCCATCCGCCGCTCCAGCCTCTGGCTGAACAGCGACAGGGGATAGCACATGGCGAAGTAGGTGACGGCGATGATGGCGTAGATGGCGAATGGCTCGAACAGCGAGTTGTTGACGATCTGGCCCGAGCGCATGAGCTCGACGAAGCCGACCACGGAGGCGAGCGAGGTGTTCTTGATGATCTGCACCATGAAGCCGACGGTCGGCGGCGTGGCGATGCGGATCACCTGCGGCAGGATCACCTTGACCATGCGCTGGGTCCGGCTCAGCGCCAAGCCTTCCGCGGCCTCCCATTGCGGCTTCGGCACGGACTGGATGCAGCCGCGCCAGATCTCGCCGAGATAGGCGGCGACATAGAGCGTGAGCGAGGCGCCGGCGGCGACCAGCGGCGAGACCTTGAGGCCGATGGCAGCGAGGCCGAAATACCCCAGGAACAGGATGACGAGCAGCGGTGTGCCCTGGATCAATTGGACATAGACGGCACTCGCGATCCGCACCGACTTCAGCGGCGAGATGCGCGCCAGCGCGATCACAAAGCCGACGATGCCGCCGCCGATCAGCGCGATCAGCGACAGACCAATGGTCCAGAGCGCGCCCTGGCCAAGGAACATGAGATGGTTGATGTTGAGATGTCCGCCCATGGTCATCTCACAATGGCGTGCCGAGCCGGCGCCGGCGCGGAAACAGGACGAGGCCGAGGCCCCAGAAGCCGGCTCGCATCACCAGCGACAGGATGACATAGAGCACGGCGACGATGATGTAGGTCTCGAAGGCGCGATAGGTGTCCGACTGGATGTAGTTGGCGACCGCGGTGAGCTCCTCGGCTGAGATCTGCGAGCAGACCGAGGAGGCCAGCATCAACAGCACGAACTGGCTGGTGAGCGCCGGATAGACCTTCTCGATCGCCGGCAGCAGGATGATGTGCCAGTAGATCTGGAAGCGCGACAGCGCCAGCCCCTCGGCGGCCTCGATCTGCCCGCGCGGGATCGCCTCGAAGCCGGCCCGCATGATCTCGGCGGTATAGGCGCCCACATTAATGGTCAGCGCAGCCACCGCCACGGTGAAGGCGGAATATTTCAGGCCGAGGCTGGCGAGGCCGAAATAGACCAGAAAGATCTGCACCAGCAGCGGCGTGTTGCGGATGGTCTCGACATAGACCTTGCAGGCGCCTGATATCAGCGCATTGTGCGTGCCGCGCCCGACCGCCGCGAGCGTGCCGAGCAGGGCGCCGAGCACGGTCGCGAAGAATGCCAACTCCAACGTCAGCACGGCGCCGGCCAGAAAGCTCGGCCAACGCTCCAGCACTGCGGGAAAGTCGAGTTGGAGGCTCATCGTGTCAGGGTCAGCCGGTTGTCTGGTTGGTCATGCGGTCATAGACGCGGAACAGCGCCTGGTTGCCGTTGCTGCCTTCGCCATGGGCGCGCGCATCGACATATTGGCTGGTGACGAGCGCCGTGCCGGGCAGCGGCACGTTGAGCGCCTGTGCATGCTCCTGCACCAGGCGAAGGTCCTTGAGCTGCAGATCGATCCGGAAGCCGGCGGATGCGTCGCCCGCGATCATCGCGGGGCCGAGCTTGTCGAGCATCCAGGACGCCGCGGAGCCGCCGAGCAGCACCCGGCGCAGCAGATTGAGATCGATACCCGAAGCGCGGCCGAGCGCGAGCGCCTCGCAGATCGCCTGGATGTTGATGCCGCAGATCAGCTGATTGCACAACTTGATGGTCTGGCCGGCGCCGGATGCGCCGACATGGGTGATGGTCGTGCCCATCGCACGGAAGAACGGCTCGGCCCTGGCGAACGCATCCGCATCGCCGCCGGCCATGATCGAGAGCGCCGCGTTCTTGGCGCCCACCGGCCCGCCCGAGACCGGCGCATCGATGAAGCTGACGCCCGTCTGTTGCAGGTCGGCATGGATGCGGCGGACGGCAACCGGCGAGATCGTGCTCATGTCGACGATCAGCTTGCCCGGCGGCGGGGATTTCAGCAGGCCCTGCTCGCCGTAAATGGTTGCCTCGACATGGGGCGTGTCGGGCAGCATCGTGATGACGATGTCGGCGTCTTGCCCGGCATCGGCGGGGCTGCTCGCGCGGGTCGCGCCTTGCTCGACGCTGTCCGACACCGCAGCTTCGTTCAGATCGAAGACGCGGACCGCGTGGCCTGCCACCAGCAGGTTGCGCACCATCTCCCGGCCCATCGTGCCGATGCCGATGAAGCCGACATTGCCCTTGTCGTTCCTTCCCATGTCGTCAGTCCGTTTCTTGTTTGATTGGCGTCTTGGTCGATGGCTGAACGCGATCAGCCCGAGGCACTGGTCTTGTCGATATCGCCGACGATTGCGCGCCTGCGGTATTCGTCGCCGATGGCGAAATGCTTGCGCAGCGTCGCATCCGCGCGCTCGGGGTCGCGCGCGATGAGCGCGTCGAAGATGCGGCGGTGATCGTCGACGAGGTAGGTCTTCATCGACGGGAAGGCCTGCACCAGCTTGCGGCGGTTGCGGTGCGAATGCGTCAACAGGCCCGCCATCGAGGCGTGTAGCACGCTCAGCGTCTCCGAATGCGAGGCGACCACGATGGCGCGGTGGAAGTCGAAATCGGCCATGCCGCCGGCATCCGCTTCGTCGATCGTCTCGCCGATCTTTGCCAGTGCACGCTGCAGCCGTTCGAAATCGGCGATGTTGGCGCGCTCGCAGGCAAGCCGGATCGCCTGGCATTCGATCGCGACGCGCGCCTGCATGACATCGTCGAGCATGTCGGCCTGTTGGGCGAGCGCGAAGGTGAAGAAGTCGTTCAACACCGAGACATCCGGCCGCGTCACCACGGTGCCGATGCGGTCGCGGATCTCGACGATCCCGAGCACGGTGAGGGCGCGCAGCGCCTCGCGCACGATCGGCCGGCTGACGCCGAGCAGGGTAGCCAGCTCGCGCTCCGAGATCAGGCGGTCGCCCGGCCTGAGCGAGCCCGCGAGGAGGCGTTCGCGCAAGAAGGCGAACACCTTCTCGAACCCCTTTTCGCCCTCGGTGGCCCGTTTGAGCTCCATCCCTGTCTCTTTGGTCTGATCTTGGTAAGACCAGTATGCTTACCAGAGCGCGGAGGTCAAGAGGCATCATCCGGAGAGATCGGCAGGGCTCAGCAGGCGTCGCGGGGCGCGGCAGTGGTACGGCTTCACGGCGCCGCCGCCGGCTCCGTGTCAGCTTCGTCTGCGACGGCTCAGCTTAGACGTCCCGACCGGTCGTCCTCGCGCTCTCCTGGTGTTCGACCGACGCAAGGAGGTCCAGTTGGCTCGCCAGAGCGAGGTAGGCGTTGGAAACACTCAGAAGGACATTGGCGAGGCGCTTCGCCGATTTTCGATCGTTGGCACGCGCGCGATATTGCGCGGCGAGCGTCCGGCATTCCTCGGCTTTGAGCATTCAAACCCCAAAGGAAAATTGAACGCGACGTCGCTTTCCCTGTTCCTAAAATCATCCCGTCCGCTTCGCGCAGGTATCGTGTTGTGCGGAAGCGCCGAAGTTCTACGCGGTGATCGTTGGCTTCACCATCCTTGCGATCGGCTTGAACTTTCCTTGACCTGAACCCGATGCGGGCGCTCGTCTATCCGGAGGTGGGTCTAGGAATTTTCCACGCCTCCGCTGTTGCTCTTCAGTCTCCTGAGGCGATGCCGACTGAGCGGAGGCTTGAACGCTAGCCAGGCAGCGGCGCTTCCGCGATATCGAGCAGCGCCCCGAGACCTTGTCGAAGGCGACGCGTGGCCGCGTTCTCGGTAGCGAGGCCGAAAACAACGAGCGATCGTCCTGTCACCGCGTAAGCGTGCCCGAATTCGAACGCGGGCATTTGGGCATCCGGCTGATTGGTATCGATCAGCCCCAACCAGCGGCTTCCATCGGTAACGGGCGGCAAGGTGAAATTCACGACGTCGTAATGGGCGTTGTAGACCAGCAGCATGGTGGCGTCCGAGCCGCGGCGTTTGATGCCGGTCTCCTGGGCGCGTCCGTCGAGCAGCATGCCGAAGCACTTGGCGTTGCCGTCCTGCCATTGCTCGTCGGTCATCTCGTCGCCGGTAGGCGACAGCCAGGCCACATCCTTGACGTCGAGCTCTTCGTTATGGGAGCCGACCAGGAATCGGCTGCGATAGAGGATCGGGAAAGCCTTGCGCGTCGCAATCAGTTTGCGCGTGAATTCACGCAAGTTGCGGCCGTTCGCGGTGATGCCCATCCAGCCGAGCCAGGTGGTCTCGTTGTCCTGGGCGTAGGCATTGTTATTGCCGTTCTGCGTGTGCCCAAACTCATCCCCTGCAAGCAGCATCGGCGTGCCATGGGACAGCAGCATTGTCGCGAGCAGGTTCCGCTTCTGGCGTTCGCGCAGCGCGGTGATTTCGGGATCGTCCGTCGGTCCTTCCACCCCGCAATTCCAGGAATGATTGTTGCTGTGACCGTCGCGATTGTCTTCCCCGTTCGCCTCATTGTGCTTGTCGTTGTACGAGACGAGGTCGTTGAGGTTGAAGCCGTCATGTGCGGTGACGAAGTTGACGCTGGCCCAGGGCCGCCGTCCGCGCTTGTTGAAAAGATCGCCGGACCCCGACACACGCTTTGCGAGATCCGCCAGCGTACCTTCATCACCTTTCCAGAAGGCGCGAACGGTATCCCTGAACTTGTCATTCCACTCGGCCCATCCAGGCGGAAACTGGCCGACCTGATAGCCGCCGGGACCGATGTCCCAGGGCTCAGCAATCAGCTTGACGCTGGAAAGCACCGGATCCTGACGGCAGGCATCGAGGAAGCCGCCGCCTTCGTCGAAGCCGTAGGGCTCGCGCGCCAGTATGGTGGCGAGGTCGAAGCGGAAGCCATCGACCCGCATCTCCGTTGCCCAATAGCGCAGGGAATCCGCAACCAGCTGAAGCACCCTCGGGTGCGACAGGTTCACCGTGTTTCCGGTGCCGGTATCGTTGATGTAATAGCGCTTCTGGTCCGGCAGCAAGCGGTAATAGCTGGCGTTGTCGATGCCTTTGAACGACAACGTCGGGCCGAGTTCGTTGCCCTCCGCGGTGTGATTGTAGACGACGTCCAGGATGACCTCGATGCCGTGAGCGTGAAACTGATTGACCATTTCCTTGAATTCGTTCGCAAACGGCGTCTTCAGGTAACGCGGCTCCGGCGCAAAGAAGGCGATGGAGTTGTAGCCCCAGTAATTGCGCAGGCCTTTGTCGACCAGGTAGCTGTCATCAACGAAGGCGTGGATCGGCAGCAGCTCCGCGCTAGTGATCCCGAGGGAGCGCAGATAGGCGGGGATTTCCGAATGCGCGAGGCCCGAAAATGTGCCGCGGTCAGCTTCGGGCACCAGCGGATGCAGCTGCGTGAAACCCTTGACGTGCATCTCGTAGAGGATCGTCCGCTCCCACGGCACTTCGGGCTTGCGCGCCGCGCCCCAGGTGAACGCGGGGTCGATGATGCGGCACTTCTGCATCAGTGGCGCACTATCGCGATCGTCATAGGAGAGGTCCTTGTCGGCGTGATCGAGCTGGTAGCCAAACAGCTCGGGCCCCCAGCGCAGTTGCCCGACCAGTTGCTTGGCATAGGGATCGAGCAGGAGCTTGTTGGGATTGAAGCGGTGTCCGGCGTCAGGTTCGTAAGGCCCATGGACGCGATAGCCGTAGACGGTGCCGGGCCGGGCCGAGGGCAAATAGCCGTGCCAGACCTCATCGGTATATTCAGGAAGCTCGATCCGTTCGAGTTCGGTTTTGCCATCGTCGTCGAACAGGCAGAGCTCGACCTTGGTGGCGTGGGCCGAGAACAGCGCGAAATTGACGCCGAGACCATCCCAGGTGGCCCCGAGCGGAAACGGTTTGCCCTCGGTGATCCGGGATCGGCGCAGGCTCGACGCCGCCCGCGTCAGGGCGTCGTCTGATTGCGTTTTTTGGTCCATGTCTGCCCCCGATGACAATCCGGTCAGGATGTCGGCGCTGTTGCGGGTACCTCGGTCGCGTCCTGCTCAGTGGCCCCAGCCGCGGCGATCACTGCCGCGGGAGGCACGTCGGCCGGCTTGGGCAGCGCGTTGGCGCGCTGCTTGGAGACTTCCTTGCTGATCGCGGAGATCGAATTGCCGATACGCTCGGCGATCGCAGTCAGCTCGCTATCGGACAGACCCAAACGTTTTCTCACGAGGCGCATTTGAGTGCGGTCGGTCAGGTCGAGCTTGTTGCGGATTGGTTTCAATGTCGAGCGACGCATAGCGGCAACTCCTTGTGTGTGTCGTAACCGTCGCTCGGTGATTCCGTTCCAGCAGCCGGCAAATGGTGGTCAGGCCGCGCTCACCGCGCGCACCTCCAGGCTCGCGGAAGGTATCGGCATCCGGATGGCGTCTTCGCTTGCGGGGATTGCGAGCATGTCTAACTGCGGTGCTTGCTGGAGCGCCGGCAAGCGGCGGTAAGCCGTGAGATAATCCCGCGCCATCCGCTCGGCCGTGAAGCGTTGCTCGAACCGGGCGCGGATCGCCTGGCGCTCGAGAGTGCCGACCGACTTGGCTGCCGCGACCGCCTCGTCCACGGAGCTGACCACAAACCCGCTCACGCCGTGATCGATGACCTCCTCCACGGAGCCATGGGCAAGTGCAATCACGGGCGTGCCGCAAGCCATCGCTTCGATCATGACCAGGCCGAACGGCTCCGGCCAGCAGATTGGAAATAGAAGCGCACGGGCGTTGCCGAGGAAGTCGGCCTTCTGGAATTCGTTGATCTCACCGATGAATTCGACATTCGGATGGGCTGCGACCATCGGCGCGATGACCTGATCCCAATAGCGTTGATCGGCAGCGTCGATCTTGGCCGCCATCTTGAGCCGAACACCGGCCCTGGCCGCAATCTCGATGGCCTTGTCCGGGCCCTTTTCAGGCGAGATCCGCCCCAGGAAAGCAAAATAGTCTCCGCAAGGCACATGCCTATAGGGCAGAACGTTCTCGGGCAATCCGTGAAGTACGGTGCCGAGCCAATTGACTGGCGGCATCGGACGTCGCTGCGCATTCGAAATCGAGACCAGCGGGGGCTCGGGGAAGGCAGAGTAGAACTGCAACAGATCGGGGAGATCCAGCCGCCCATGCAATGTCGTGAGAATCCGATCCCGGTAGGGCCGCATCAAAGGATAGTGCAGGTGATCGATGTGGAAATGAAGGACGTCGAACTCGTCTGCACGCCGCGCAACCTGATCCAGCATCATGACGTGATGGGGCGTCATGTCCTTGACCGCGGGATTGAGACGCAGAGCCATCTTCGAGCACGGCACCAGCTCGGCCGAGGTGATCGAATCACCGCTTGCGAACAGCGTGACCTCGTGGCCTTGCCGCACCAGCTCCTCGGTGAGGTATGAGACGATCCGCTCGGTGCCGCCATAGAGCCGCGGCGGGCAACTCTCCGCGAGAGGTGCGATTTGCGCGATCTTCATTGCCTGCCCCCAAATGCTTTCTAGAGCGATGATCTGTAGAGAGCCGCGTATGACTTCGCCGAATCCGTCCAGCTGAAGGCCTGTGCCATCGCTGCACGGCGCATATGATCGAGCCGGTCTTTCATGCCGAAGGTCGAGAAGGCTCGGCACAGGCTTCCGAGGAAGCCGGGCGCCGACGGGCGATCGAACAGGAAGCCGGTCTCGCCATCGACGATGGTCTCGGCCAGACCGCCAGTGCGATGCCCAATCGGCAACGAACCGAACCGCTGGGCGTACATCTGGCTCAGCCCGCAAGGCTCGAAGCGCGAGGGCATCAAGGTGAAGTCACTGCCTGCGAAGATTTTGCGCGCCTCGGCGTCGTCGAAGCCAATCTTCACGGCGATTGACCGGGGCGCGCGGGTCTGCGCGTTCAGCAGCGCCTCCTCGAATCGCGGCTCGCCCTTTCCGGTCACGACGATCTGGCCGCCAGCGTCGACGATCGCCTGCGCGCTCTCGATCACGAGATCGACGCCCTTCTGATGCACCAGGCGCGCCACGAGCGCGAACAGCGGACCTCGCGAGACCGCAAGACCGAACTGATCCCTGACATCGTCGGCGTTCAGGGCGCGTTCGGTCCAGTCCCCGGCACCGAAAGGCTGGAGCAGCGACGCGCACGTTCGCGGATCCCAGCTTTCGTCGATGCCGTTGAGGATACCGGACAGCTGATTGCGGTCGGCCCGCTGCCTCAAGAGGCCTTCGAGACCGCATCCGAACTCAGCGGTCGTGATCTCCCGGGCATAGGTCTGGCTGACGGTGGTCAGATGCGAGGCATAGACCAGCCCGGCTTTGATGAAGGACAGGCGGTTGTAGAACTCCACGCCGTCGATGTTGAAGCTTGCCTCGGGAATCCCGAGCTGGCCGAGCGTGCTGCGGTCGAAGACGCCCTGATAGGCCAGATTATGGATCGTGAAGACCGTCGGAATGTGCGCGTAGTGCCATTCCAGATATCCGGGAATGAGCGCGCATTGCCAGTCGTTGGCATGAACCAGGTCGGCAGACCAATGCTTGTCCACCAGCCCCCTGGCAAGCTGCGCGGCAGCGTAGGAAAAGGTCGCGAACCGGATGTTGTTGTCACCCCAATCCGACCCGCTGCGATCGGAATAGGGCGTGCCGTCGCGCTCATAGAGCTCCCGGCAGCGGACGACGTAGAAGCTCAGGCCGTCGGCGGTATGGCCGAGATCGATCTCGAAAGCCGGTAGAGCCGCGAAAGGCTGGCACCGTCCCACCGGCTTGAGGTCTTGCAGACCTCGCAGCACGGACGGATAGCCTGGAATGATGACGCGTACGTCAGCGAATTCCCGTAAGGCTCGCGGCAGAGCCGCGGAGACGGCGGCAAGGCCGCCAACTTGAATGAAGTCCGATACTTCGGGCGTCGCGAACAGGATCCGCATCTGCTACGCCCGCCAGCCACAAGAGCGACAGTGGTCTTTGCCAGCCATCTTTTTTGCATTCCAACGCGCTCCCCCAGCGAAGCGACACCCCTCAATTCTGCGCCGCAGCAAAGGTTCCTGCCCAACGGCCGCGCGCTGTTCTTTTTTGCATTTGGTGCAAAAGTGTACACACGAGAGTCTGCAGCGTTGCCACGCTTAGGCTGCTGACCGTAGGCATTTCACCAGGAACGAATGCGCACCTGTCAGCTTTCCGTCTTCACGCATGCTCGGGCGATCGCAGGGTGCCCGATCGAGGGGGACGCGAAAGGCGAACGAAATTGAATCAGCAGTTGGGAATTGCCGGGCACAACCGGTGCCACGGTCCCCGGATCATCGAAGGCGGGGTGTGTTTCAATCTCTGGGCGCCGACCGCGGAATCCGTCGAACTGCTCGAGATCGGCCGGCCGCCATGCCGCATGACGCGCGACGCCGACGGCTGGTACCAGCTGATGTCACCGACCGCTCGGGACGGCACACGATATCAGTTCAGGATCAACCAGGATCTGGTTGTTCCTGATCCTGCCTCGCTTTTCCAGCCCGACGACGTCGGCGCCCCAAGCGAGGTACTGGATCTATCGACGCTCCGGGATGCCAACCCCTATGCAGGGCGTCCTTGGGCGGAGACCGTGATCTATGAGCTGCACGTCGGCACCTTCAGCGAAGAGGGGACCTATGCGGGTGTCGAGAAGCGGTTGCACTATCTGCGTGACCTCGGCATCACTGCCATTGAGCTGATGCCGATCAACGATGTCCCGGGCCGGCACAATTGGGGCTATGACGGTGTGCTTTTGAATGCGCCCAACGCGCGCTACGGCAGGCCGCAGGATCTCAAGCGGCTGTTGAGGGCAGCTCACGACCTCGACATCATGGTCTATCTCGACGTGGTCTATAACCACTTCGGGCCCCAGTTGAATTATCTGCACAGCTACGCGGAGAATTTCTTCAACAAACGCCACAGCACCGGCTGGGGGCCCGCCGTCAACCTGGAAGGACGCGATGGCGCTTTCGTGCGCGAGTTCCTGATCGAAAACGCACTAATTTGGCTGCGCGACTACGGCTTCGACGGGCTGCGCTTCGATGCCGTTCACGCCCTGAAGGACGATTCCGAATGGCATTTCCTTGTCGAGCTTGCCGAGACCGTCCGCCAGGAATTACCGGGCCGGCGCGTGCATCTGATGCTCGAGAACGAGGCCAATCAGGCGCATCTTCTGGATCGCGTGGAAGGACGCCCAAGATATTACGACGCCCAATGGGGTGATGATTTCCACAATGCGCTTCATGTCCTGCTGACGGGAGAAGACGAGGGATATTACCGCGCGTTCGCGGACAAGCCGCTCGAACATCTTGCGCGATCTCTTGCGGAGGGCTTCGCCTACCAGGGTGAAGTCTTCGCGCTTCACGATGAACCCCGGGGCGAGCCGAGTGCCCATCTGCCGCCAGAAGCCACGATCTTCTTCGCGCAGAACCATGATCAGATCGGCAACCGGGCTCTGGGGGAGCGGCTGTCGAAACTGGTGAGCCCGGAAAAGCTGCGCCAGACGATGGCGCTGGTCCTGCTCAATCCGCATATCCCGATGCTGTTCATGGGCGAGGAAGCGGCGGTCGAAACGCCGTTCCTGTTCTTCGCGGACTGGACCGGAGAAGCTGCCGAGTTGACGCGGGAAGGGCGGCGCAAGGAGTTTGCGCATTTCAAGTCATTCTCGACGCCCGAAATGCGCGCCAGAATTCCGGACCCTTGCGATGAGAGGACGTTTCAAGCCTCGAAGCTTAATTGGAGCAGCATTGACCGTTCTCCCGGCTGTGCGCGCTTCCGGGCTTTGACGGCGCAGTTGCTGCAGATCCGGCGCGAGAAGATCGTGCCGTTGATCGAACGGGGTTTTGTTTCGGCGCAGCGTGAACTGCTCGGCGATGATCCTCGTCAGGGCGGAGTGCACGTGCGCTGGCAGACAAAGCGGGGAGAGGTTCTGCAGATCGTGGCCAACTTTGCGGGCGAGCGACTGCCCATGCCGCAACTGGTGGAAGGCGAGTGCCTTTGGCGGGGAGGGCCGGCTGAAGAACAACACCTCTTGCCAGGCGACATCATCGTGCGACTGGGGCAGGTCCGACCCGCCTGAGCTTGCGGCGCGTGCTGCCAACTGCGATCATCGGTGCAAACCGGATGATGATGCAGTGACCCTGACGTCCCTCAGAAGCAACGTCCGCAGCCTTTACGAGGGCGCAACGCCGACCGGCGTGGGCTTCCGTTATGCGCTGCTCGCCTTCGATATCGTGACCGTGCTGTTCATCATCGGAACGTCGTTCCTGCCTCCCAGCGAGATCGTCGAAACGCTCGATGTTCTCTTCGGCATCCTGCTGCTGGCCGATTTTTCGGCACGGCTCCTCGTGGATCGACATCCGTTTCGGAAGTTTACTCAGCTCGCGACGTGGGCTGACATGGTCGCCATCGTATCCTTCTTGGCGCCGCTTGCCGGCGAGGCGGGGGGCTTTCTCCGGATCCTGCGAACGCTGGGGCTGCTCCGCGACTACCAGATGCTGGTGAGGTTGCGCATCGATTCTCCGTTCTTTCGGCGCAACGAAGAGGTCATCTTCGCCGTCACGAACCTGGCCGTGTTCATCTTCGTCATGACCGGGATCGTCTACGAGACCCAGAAGTTTCGTAACGACGAGATCCGGAACTATGCCGATGCGTTGTATTTCACTGTCACGGCACTGACGACGACGGGCTTTGGCGACATTACCCTGGCGGGTACGTTCGGTCGTCTGATCACCGTCGTGATCATGATTTTCGGTGTCACGCTGTTCTTCAATCTGGCCCGCGCGCTGCTCAGTCCGCACAAGGTGCGGTTTGCCTGCCCGACCTGCGGGCTCCAGAGGCACGATGCCGACGCCGTGCATTGCAAGGCCTGCGGCACCGTCCTCAATATTCCCGATGAGGGCGCCGTTTGAAGAAGTCCGGCGACCCGCGACCCGGTTGGACGACCCTCGATGGTGACATCATGCCAGGGTTTTGCCCGACGGATCAAGTTTGGTTTCGGAATAACGTAAGCCATTGATCGGACAGGGGTCTCCTACTGTGCATGGGGTTGTTTTCGCCGCTTTGCTTTGACCGTCCCACTGCTGACAGCATGTTGGCAGCAGGGGCCAGCTACGACCGGCTCCTGACAAAAAGGGAGCGGGTGATGCCGATCGAGGCAAGCTGTCATTGCGGTGAGACGGTGTTCGAGGTGACGGAGGCGCCTTCAAGCGTGACGCGTTGCACCTGCACGCTGTGCGCCAAGCGCGGCGCACTGTGGGCCTATTTCACGCCGGCCCAGTTCCGGCTGCTGTCGCCCGCGGACAACGTTGCGACCTATCTCTGGGGCAGTCGCACCGTCAAACATCATTTCTGCGCGAGCTGCGGCTGCGGCACTTATTCGGAGTCGCCGGACTGGTCGACCGGCAAGCCCGACTTTGACAATCCCAAGGTTGCGGTCAATGCGCGCCTGTTCGACGATTTCGACCTGGAGGCCGTGCCGGTGAACGTCATCGACGGCAGGAATCTGTGGTGAAGGTCATCGCAGCACCACCCATGTCGGCGCGTGATCGCTCGCGCCGTCCTCACCGCGGATCTTCTTGTCGACGCCGGCCTTGGCAAGACGCGGGGCGAGGGCAGGGCTGAGCAGGAGATGGTCGAGCCGCAGGCCAGCATCGCGCGGCCAGCGGTTCCGCTTGTAGTCCCAGAAGGTGTAGATGCGCTTCTCCGGATGCAGCTCCCGGATCGCGTCGCACCAGCCTTGTGCGACCAGCGAGGCAAATGCCGCGCGGCTCTTCGGCTGGATCAGCGCATCCTTGTCCCATGAGCGCGTCGGATAGATGTCGATCCCGGTTGGCGCGACGTTGTAATCGCCGGCGAGAACGACGGGCAGATCCTGCTTGATGAACGTCCTGGCGTGGCGCTTGAGCCGCGCGAACCAGTCGAGCTTGTAGTCGAATTTCGGCCCCGGCTGCGGATTGCCGTTCGGCAGATAGATGCTGGTGACGATGATCCCGCGTATGGCGGCCTCGATGTAGCGGGCTTCGTGATCGGAGGGTTTGCCAGGCAATCGGTCGCGCGTCAGCACGGGCTCGGCATTGCGGGCGAGGATGGCGACGCCGTTCCACGTCTTTTGTCCACACCACACCGCGCCGTAGCCGGCCTTTTCAATGGCGGCCGCCGGAAATTCGCCATCACTTGCCTTCAACTCCTGAAGCGCGACGACATCGGGCTTCGCCACGCGCATCCATGCCAACAGATTGGGCAGGCGGCGATTGATGTTGTTGATGTTGAACGTCGCGATCTTCATGTAGAGCTGCGGCTCCTGCCTTCCGTCACCGGAGATACAATGTCCAAGCTGAGCTTTGTTGCCATCGCACTCGCCCTCGCGTTCTCCGGAGGCGCATCGGCACAATCGTCCGATCCGCGCGGCGCGTGCAAGACGGACTATGACAAATTCTGCGCCGGCATCGCGCCGGGCGGCGGCCGCGTCGTCGCCTGTCTCGACGGCAAGCGCGATCAGCTCAGCGCAACCTGCAAGGCGGCGCTGGACAACAGGAAGAAGAAATAGCTCTCGTGTCCCGGACGCGCGTAGCGCGAGCCGGGACCGGGAAGGCGACAGGGTAGGCTGTTGAGAGATGGGCCCCGGCTCTGCAGCGCGTCGCTGAAGGAGCGTTGCGCAGCGCCCGGGGCACGCGCGTCTAACCCGGGAGTGGCGGCGGAGCGGACGGCTGTTCGACTGGCGGCGGCGACGGCGGCTGCTCGGCCGCCTGTGCGGGAGCGGGCCTTGCCAGCGGCTCCTCCACATTGCCGCCCTTGTAGACCCGGGCATAGCGGTGGCCGAGGCTGGTCAGCACCTCATAGCCGATCGTGCCGAAATGATGCGCGAGCTCGTCGACGGTGATGCCCTCGCCGAGCAGCGTCACCAGGTGGCCGCGCCGCACCGCGTTCGGCGGCAGGTCGGTGATGTCGATGGCAATCAGGTCCATGGAGATGCGGCCTGCGACCGGACAGCGCTTGCCGGCCACGATCACCTCGGCGCCGCGAGTGCCGTCATTGGAGCTGGCGGCGCGGAAATAGCCGTCGGCATAACCGACCGCGATGATCGCGAGCTTGGTCGGCCGCCGCGCGCTCCAGGTGCCGCCATAGCCGACGGTCTCGCCGCGCTCGATGTTGCGGATCTGCACGATGCGCGCCTTGAGGTCGACGACCTGCTGCATCGGGTTGTCGGCCTCCGGCGTGGGATTGACGCCGTAGAGCGCAGCCCCCGGCCGCACCATGTCGAACTGGAACGGCGCGCCCAGGAAGACGCCGGAGGAGTTGGCGAGCGCGGCGGGCACGCCCGTGAACTCACTGGCGATGCTGCGGAAGGCTGCGAGCTGTCTGGCATTGACTTGGCTGTTGAGCTGCTCGGCCGCGACCAGATGGCTCATCACCAGCGTGATGCCGTGATCACCGGCATTGATGCGGGGGATGATGGCCTGCGCCTCGGACAGTGTCAGGCCCAGCCGGTTCATGCCGGTGTCGATATGAACGGCGGCGCCGCCGGTCCAGCCGGTGCGGCGGCAGAACACGTCCCATTCGGCGAGCTCGTTGAGATCGCCGATCACCGGCCGGCAGTTGATTTTGGCGTAGTGCTCGCCGGTGTTCTGGAAGAAGCCGCCGAGCACATAGATCGTGGGTTCCGGCACCGCCGCGCGCACCTTGCGCGCCTCTTCGATGGTGGCGACGAAAAACGTCTTGCAGCCGGCCTTGCTCAGCGCGCGCGCGACCTCCGCGCCGCCGCAGCCATAGGCATCGGCCTTGATCACCGCCGCGCACTCGGCCGGTACCGCAGTCTTCTCGAGCTTGCGCCAATTGGCGATGATGGCATCGAGATCGACCGTGAGCACGCCGCCATAGGCGGCGAGCGCGGCGGCCTGGTTGGCCTCCGCGGAGAGAATGCCGGGCTGCGGGTTCGTTTTCGGGTCGGACACCATTGTCATGGCGCCGTTTTACGCAAGAGGCCTGTCCGGTTCAAGGAACTCAGTAGTCGTTGTCGCTGCGAGCCGGCAGCTGACTGTCAGGCGCAAGGTCGCCGAACCGCGTGACCGAGGCTTCGAACGCCAGATCGACGGTGCCGGTTGGGCCGTGGCGCTGCTTGCCGATGATGACCTCGGCCTTTCCATGGGCAAGACTCATGTCGAGCTGCCACTTCTCGTGTTCAGGCGTGCCCGGGCGGGGCTCCTTCATCGCGAGGTAATATTCCTCGCGATAGACGAACAGCACGACGTCGGCGTCCTGCTCGATCGATCCGGATTCGCGCAAGTCGGAAAGCTGCGGCCGCTTGTCGTCGCGCGATTCCACCTGACGCGAGAGCTGGGACAGCGCGATCACGGGCACGTTGAGCTCTTTCGCCAATGCCTTCAGGCTGGTCGTGATCTCCGTGATTTCCTGCACGCGGCTGTCGCTGGCGCGCTTGCTCGAGCCTGACAACAGCTGGATGTAGTCGATCACCAGCAGGTCGAGGCCCTTCTGGCGCTTCAGCCGGCGCGCGCGTGCCATCAGCTGCGCGATCGACAGGCCGCCGGTGGCATCGACATAGAACGGCAGCGATTGCAGCTCGATCGAGACCTCCCGGATCTTCTCGAAATCGGCTTCCGAGATGCCGCCGCGGCGGATGTGAGAGGAGGGAACACCGGTGCGCTCGGCGACGATACGCGTAGCGAGCTGGTCGGCCGACATTTCGCAGGAGAAGAAGCCGATCACGCCGCCATTGGCAGCCTTCGTGGTGCCGTCAGCCTGGACTTCCGGAACGTAGGCGCGTGCGACATTGTAGGCGATGTTGGTCGCAAGCGAGGTCTTGCCCATGCCGGGACGGCCCGCGACGATGATGAGGTCGGAGTGCTGCAGGCCGCCCATCTTGGTGTCGAGGTCGCGCATGCCGGTCGAGATGCCGGACAGCTTGCCGTCACGCTGGAATGCCTTGGCCGCGAGATCGACCGCGACCGCCAGCGCCTGCGAGAATTTCTGGAAGCCGCCGTCATAGCGGCCGGATTCCGCCAGTTCGTAAAGCTTGCGCTCGGCGTCCTCGATCTGCGCCCGCGGCTGGAAGTCGACCGGCGCGTCATAGGCGACGTTGACCATGTCCTCGCCGATTCCGATCAGGTCGCGCCGCAGCGACAGGTCGTAGACGGTCCGGCCGTAATCCTGGGCGTTGATGATGGTGGTCGCTTCGGCCGCGAGCCGCGCCAGATATTGTCCGATGGTCATGCCGCCGACGTCGGTGTCGGCGGGCAGGAACGTCTTGAGCGTGACGGGCGTCGCGATCTTGCCCATCCGGATCAGGCTGCCGGCGGTCTCGAAAATGGTCTGGTGCAGCGGCTCGAAGAAATGCTTCGCCTCCAGAAAGTCCGACACGCGATAGAAGGCGTCGTTGTTGACCAGGATCGCGCCGAGGAGGCTCTGCTCCGCCTCGATATTGTGCGGTGCGCTCCGATAGGCAGGAGTTCCGGCGTCGGGCGCGAGTTTGAGGACGTTCGAATCAGTCAGGGCCATGGTCGGACGTGCTTAGCAATTTTCTTGGGCGGATGCGGGGCCGGGATAAAGCGCCGCCTCACGCCAAAGCGGAAGCGAAAGCTGACCGCTATCAACCGCTCAGTTAAAATGGTGGATGATTGGCAGCTGCGGCAACTGCCGCGCTTGACGGATTTTCACGGAACCGAGGTTGGCCTGGAAGCGGCCGCGACCGTGCCATGAAAAATCCTGAACCCGTGAACCCAATGGATTGGCGCGCAGACCTAACCGGGAGGGCGCGCGAATTGACGCGCGCTGGGAGCTTTCGGCTCGGATTCAGACCAGCAGGAGGTAGATCAGCGCGACCAGGGCCGCCCCAACGCCCGTGACGATCAGGGCGTAATCGGTGCGGAGGTCGTCCTGCACGTCGAATGAGGTTTGGGTCTCTTTGCTCATGGCGACGATCTAAGCCAGGTCCGACGAGACTTATGTGAAGCAGATCACATCTCCCCGGATTCTTTCGGGTAGAGGGGGAACAGGCCGGCGGGCAGGGGGTTGTCTCCGTCCGGCCAGCAGGGAGACGAGGCAGGCGATGCGGCCAGAACGGCAGCACCAGACGTGGCGCAGCGAGGCCGGCAGCCGGCTGTGGCTGGCAGGCCTGATCGCGGCCATGGAGCACGCCGAGCGACCCGAGGTGCGGTGTCAGCCGGTCGCCCCCGAACTTCTCGTGGAACTCAGGGCACAACTGGCGCTAACCGCCTCTTTCCGGCAGATCTCGACCCTGCGCCACTAGAACCCATTCATTCGCCTGCCAGCTTCAATCTGGGCTTAGCGCCGCCTTCGATCGCCCGCAGCCGGCCTTCCTCGCGTGCAATGTATTCGCGTGTGATCGGCACCACGCCCTGACGCCTTGTGAGCTGGATTTGAAAATTCATCATGTCCTGCTTGCGGAACGTCATCTCGCAGGCCGCTAGATAAAACTCCCACATCAGGGCGAAGCGCTCGTCATAGAGCTGCACGGCCTCCTCGCGCCGCGCCATGAAGCGCTCCCGCCAAGCCTTCAGCGTCTCGGCGTAGTGCAGGCGCAGAATCTCGATGTCGCAGACCAGAAGGCCCGCGCGCTCGATCGCCGGCAGCACCTCCGACAAAGCGGGGATATAGCCGCCGGGGAAGATGTATTTGGCGATCCAGGGATTGGTGGAGTCCGGTCCCTGCGAACGGCCGATCGAATGTAGCAGCATGACACCGTCCTTGCTCAGAAGCTCGGCGCAGCGCTGGAAATAGGTGTCGTAGAAGCGGGCGCCGACATGCTCGAACATGCCAACCGAGACGATGCGATCAAACGGGCCAGCGATGTCGCGATAGTCCTGAAGCAGGAATCTGGCGGAGCCGGTCAGGCCCTTTTCGGCGGCGCGCGCATTGGCGATCTGCAATTGCTCGGTCGAGAGCGTGATGCCGGTGACGTCGGCGCCGGCGATCTCGGCCAGATAGAGCCCAAGCCCGCCCCAGCCGGAGCCGATGTCGAGCAGGCGCTGGCCGCTCTTGACGAGCAGCTTGGCGGCGATGTGCCGCTTCTTGGCGAGCTGCGCATCGTCGAGCGTCGTTTCCGGAGACTCGAAATAAGCGCAGCTATATTGCTTGTCGGCATCGAGGAAGAGCGAATAGAGGCGGGCGTCGAGATCATAATGGTGCGCCACGTTGCTGCGCGAGCGCGAGCGTGGATTGAACTGCTTCAGATGCCGGGTCAGATAGCGCAGGTGCCACCAGGGTTTTGCCCACTGCGGCAATAGGTCGGGTTGATCGAGCAGGATCGCGAGGGCATCAGCTATGGTGCCGCGCTCGACGACGAACTCGCCGTCCATATAGGCCTCGCCAAGCCCGAGCTCGGGATTGATGAGGACCTTCCGTTCTGCGTCGGCGGTGACAAAGCGCACCTCGATGGGCTCGCTCGATCCATCGCCAACGGTGAACTTCACCCCGCTTGCGCTGGTCACCGTCATCGACCCGCGGCGGACGAATTGAGACAGGAATTTACGCAACAAACGGTCCATCGCCACCTACCTCTCGAGCGAACCCCGAAGAGATGCGACTAACCCGGCTTTCACATCTGACGCCCAGGTCCCGCTCCGGTTCCTATGCGTTTGCATTCAATCTAGGGTGCAGGCTGCGACCCCGCTATTGCGCTGTGTTCACAGCCGATATTCCAAAATCGCTTAATCACATCCTCGCGCGCGGGAAGCCTTCCATTCGCGGCTCAATCCGCTAAAAGGTGACCGCCGCCGCGCCGCCTGCCGGCTGCATTCACGGAATTCATGGAGATGATGGGAATGTCGAGCCGAGCGCTCAGCCTCGCGACGGTATTGCTTCTGATCGGCTTCGGCGCAGCCGACACCGTTCTTGCGCAGGCGACGAACCTCGAGGCCGGCAAGACCCCGTCCCAGCTTTTTGCCCAGACCTGCAACGTCTGCCACAAGAGCCCGCGCGGCTTGTTGAAGTCGGTGGCGCCGGGCTCGCTGCCGGGCTTCCTGCGTCAGCACTACACCACGAGCTCGGACATGGCGGGCGTGCTCGCCTCCTATCTCATCTCCAATGGTGCGACCGATACCCGCTACCAGGCCAAGGAGGGCAAGAAGGACGCCAACACCGCTCCGGGCCAGTCGCCTGAACATCAGGGCCGTCGCCAGCGCGCGCAGGACGCCGCCAGGCCGGAAGCCGAAGGCGCAGCTCCAGCTGCAGAGGGCACACGTCAGAAGCGCAGCGCGCGACCGGCCGAGGAAGGCGTGAGGCCCGAGGGCGAGGCAGCGCCCGAGGGACGCAAGGCCAGGCGCCGGGCCAAACCCGAGGATGCACCGAAGGTCGATGCCGCCCCGCCGGCCAACGACAAGCCGAAGGCCGAGTCAAAGCCTGATAGCGCAAAGTCCGAGCCCGAGGCCAAGCCTGACAGCGCGAAGGCCGAGCCGCGCGGTAGCGAAGCGCCGGCGGCGAGCCCCGATCCGGCCCCGCAGGTCACGCCTGCTGCACCAGCTGCCGTCAAACCCGCCGAGCCGACCACACCGAAGCCGGCGGAAGAGACTGCGCCCAAGCCAGCCGCCCCTGCCGCGAGCTCCGAACCGGCACCTGCCGTCAGACCGCAGGAATCATCGCCGCCCCCGACCGCCGCAGCCCCGCGCGCAGCGCCAGACTCCTCCGGGCCGCCGGCGCCGCCGATCTCGCGCTAGCCGGCTCACGCCCATTCCAATTGTGGCGGAGGTCGCGTTCATCGCGGCCTCCGCGTCGTCTTGACCACAATTAGAGCAATGCTCTAGAGTATTGCTCCAGGAGACTTTGATGACCGCGAGCGTGCGTGACGAGCTGTTGGCTGCGGGACTTATCGTGTTCGACCGCGTCGGCTTCGAGGCCGCAACGGTGGCCGCGATCCGCGCCCGGGCGCGCGCCTCCAATGGCAGTTTCTTTCACGCCTTCGGCTCGAAGAAGGAGCTCGCCGGTGCGCTCTTCCTGGAAGTGCTCCGGCACTATCATGCAGCGGTGTTGGCAGCGCTCGATCCCGTGCCCGATGTGGAGCAGGGCATCGGCCGCCTGATCCGGGCGCATCTCGACTGGGTCGTCACCAGCCGGCGCGAGGCGCGCTATCTCTTCGAGATCTCGCGCAGCGAATGGGGCGAGGACGTGCGCGAGGCCCAGCGCATGCAGAATGCGCGCCTCGCCGAAGGCATCGAGCGCTGGCGCGGGCCGCTGGTTGCAGGCGGCGAGCTTCTGCCGATGACGCCGGTGATGTTCGTTAGCCAGCTGATCGGTCCGGCGCAGATCTTCTGCCGCGCCTTCCTGTCGGGTCGCGACCGCACCGATCCGCGCCTCGAGGCCGACACGCTGATTGCCTGCGCCATCCGTGCGCTACGGCCGTTCGATCGCATCAACAAGCAATGAGGAGAGATCGCATGCGAGCCGAAGCTGATCCGGAATTCGCGCCCATTGCCGAGCGCATCCATGCCAATGTCGGCCGGCAGGGTTTCATGAACTTGGTCGGGGCCGAGCTGTCTGAATTGGCGCGCGGCACCTGCACCATCGCCGTCGAGCGCCGGCCGGAGCTGCTTCAGCAGCACGGCTTTTTCCATGGGGGCGTCACCGCCTTCCTGGTCGACAACGCCACGACGATCGCGGCCGCCACCTCGCGCGGTCAGGCGGCGCTGACGGCGGAATACAAGCTCAATTTGTTGTCGCCTGCGGTCGGCGAAAAGCTGATCTGTCGGGCAAAAGTGATCAAGCCGGGCCGGCAGGTCGCGGTGGTCGCGGCCGATGTGTTCTGCGTCAGCGATGGCGTCGAGAAACATACGGCTACCGCACTGGCCTCGATCGCAATGCTGAGCGAGGAGGTCAAGACGAAAAGCCCGGCTGCATGAAGCAGCCGGGCTAATTGGCCCTCTGTAGTCATTGCTGGGCTTGACCCGGCAATCCATCTTCTTGCGCAGAGTCTGGATGGATGCGCGGGTCGAGCCCGCGCATGACGAGTTGAGCTTGTGGCTTACTTCTCTTCCTCAGCCGGCGCCGGCGCGACGTCGTCGTGCTGGGCTTCCGGATCGAAGAACTCGCCGGCGGCTGCGATCGCCTCGGCGGCTGCGTCGCGGTCCTCGTTGCGGGTGGAGATGTCCTCGCCGCGGTTGATGCGCTCGGCCTCGTCCTGGCTGCGCGCGACCGTGACGGTGATCTCGACCTCGACCTCGGGGTGGACGGCAACGGTGATCGAGTGCTTGCCGATGGTCTTGATCGGTGCGTCGAGCTGGATCTGCGGGCGAGCCAGCGAAACGCCATCGGCTTCGAACGCGATGACGATGTCACGCACGTTGACCGAGCCGAACAGCTGGCCGGCTTCCGAAGCCTGACGGATCACGATGATGTTCTTGCCCTCGATCTTCTCGGCGACCTTGGATGCTTCAGCCTTGGACGCAAGGTTGCGGGCCTCGAGATCGGCCTTCATGCCGTCGTACTTGGCCCGGTTGTCGGCGGTGGCGCGCAGCGCCTTGCCGCGCTTGAGCAGGAAGTTGCGCGCATAGCCGTCGCGAACCTTCACGACTTCGCCCATCTGGCCGAGCTTGTTGACGCGTTCCAGCAAAATGACTTCCATATTCGTTCTCCTTTGAAGTGGTCTTGAGTTGCAGTTTTCGGGTTGGACTTAAGGGGTCGGCAGCGGCGGCGGCTGCCGGCTACGCAGAAAGCGCTCGCGGAAGCCGAACACGGCATCCGCAAGACCGAGAATCACCACCGCGATCAGGGGCCAGCCGAACACGACGACGACGACGTAGAACGAGCCGAGCCAGAACGTGCGGCTCTTGAGCGCCAGCGTCAGCGTGTGCAGCACGGCGAAGCCGGTCATCGCATAGCCCATCATCAGCGCCGCCGCGGCGATCTGCGCGGCGATCGCGAGCAGGCCGCTGGTAAAGGAGAAGGCGAGGGCGATGCAGAGCGCGACCAGCGTCATCGGCGGCAGCTCCGCCGACTTGATGTCCGGCCATGGACGGCGCAGCCGGCCCGATGTCGCGGTCACTTTGGCACTGAGCCAGAGGTTGAGCGTCAGCGTCAACATCGCGATGAGGGTGGCAGTCGCCGGTGCGATGCGCACCAGCACGTCGACGAACCGGCCGGCTTCGCTAGAGGTTTGCGGGTCGGTGGCGCGCAGAAGGCGTATCAGTCCCCGCCGGAGCGAACCGGTGATGGTCTCTGCGTCGGTGCCGAGCGTGAGCAGGGCTGCAATCGTGGTCAGCGCGGCGAAGCCCGCGATCCAGAGCAGGATGCGGCCGACCGGATACCATTCGATGACGGGCTCAGCCGACGGAGCGGTCGCGGTGGCGTCAGGCGCGAGGGGGCCGACCTGCCGACCGAGCAGGACGAGATGGCCGAGCCACCAGGCCGGCAAGGCGACCGTGACGGCGAAGGCGATGCAGTAGGGCAGGCCGAACAGGGCGCCGAGGCCGATCGCGGCGGCAATGCCGCCGAGGCTTGCGCAAAGCGGTCCCCAGCCGATCGAGGCGACCATCAGCGGCAGCGATGCGAGATAGAACAGGACGAGCGAGATCAGCGCGCCCGAGATGATCGAGGCGAACATCAGCGCCGACGCGGCGCCGGCGATCAGGGCTATCAGCACAAAGGCCATCATCAGCTGTCCCGCTCCCTTCGAGCGGTTAGAGGCATTTCGCCCCAACCATCGGCGACCGGACGACCCGGAAGCCTTATGAGTTCAATTGGCGACCGGCGGCGATTTCGCCGCCGGCCGAATTCGTCTTAGCGAATAACGTAGGGCAACAGGCCCAGGAAGCGCGCGCGCTTGATGGCGCGGGCGAGCTCACGCTGCTTCTTCGCGGACACTGCGGTGATGCGGCTCGGCACGATCTTGCCGCGCTCGGAGACGTAACGCATCAGCAGCTTGGAGTCCTTGTAGTCGATCTTCGGAGCATTGGCGCCCGTGAACGGGCAGCTCTTGCGACGACGGAAAAACGGGCGGCGTGCACCAGCTTCAGCCATTGGTCTTACTCCCCATCCGTGGTTTCAGCTTCATCGCGCGGACGGCGCGGACCGCGATCACCTCGGAAACCGCCCTCGCGGTCGCCACGGAAGCCGCCTTCACGCTCGCCGCGGAAGCCGCCGCCGCGGTCGTCACGCTCGCGATCACGGTCGGCCTTGCGCATCATCGCGGACGGGCCCTCCTCGAGCTCCTCGACACGGACGCTGAGATAGCGGATCACGTCCTCGCTGATACGCTCCTGGCGCTCGATCTCGGCGATCGCCGCGGACGGCGCGTCGATGTTGAGCAGCACGAAGTGCGCCTTGCGGTTCTTGTTCATGCGGTAGGTGAGGGAGCGAACGCCCCAATTCTCGGTCTTGGTGATCTTGCCGCCGAGACCTTCGACGATACCGGTCATCTGCGCAGTCAGCTCTTCGACCTGCTGCGGGCTCGCGTCCTGACGCGCGAGAAACACATGCTCGTAAAGAGGCATGGAAGTCCTTTCCTCATGTTGGCGCATCGCCCGGCGTCAAACCCTTAAGAGGCCTTCGGAAAGGACTCTGGGATCAAGCTCAGAAGGCGGAAACACGGGACGACGGGCCGACTGGCCCTGCCACACCAAAATCACGAATGATTTGCTGAGACCGTCCGTTCAGCTCCCGGCCGGGGTCTGCGGATGGGCGCCTTATACGGATTTTGGCCGGCTTTGCAAGATTGGGAGCCAAGTTTCGGCCTGGACGGCTGGATGCGAGCCGGGACGGGCCCGCAGATCCTAGCGGCTTGATTTACTTGTTTGTATAGCATACAAACAAATCAACGGGAGGAGCAATGGCGGACAATTCTGCCCAAGTGCCGTTCGAAGAGGGCGGTAGCGACCCCAAGCACGCGGCGCGCGCCACGCGCTCGGCGGGCCGCAAGATGCGCTCGCTGCTGCTGGATGCGGCGAGTCCGCTGTTCCGCGAGCGCGGACTTGCAGGCGCCTCCATCACCGACATCGCAGCCGCGGCTGACGCGTTCCCGAGCCAGATCACCTATTACTTCCGTACCAAGGAGGCGCTGTTCGTGGAATGCGCCTGTCGCGAGCTCTTGTATCTCGCGCGTGCGACCGAGCAGGCAGCGCAAAGCGCGCGCACGCCGCGGCAATACACCCACGCGCTGGCCGAGACGGTCACGGCGAGCGATTCGGTCGCTTTCTTTGCTGAAGCTTTGACGCTGACGCGGCGGCGCCAGGATCTCGCGCCTTTGGTCGAGCGCACCATCGAGCGCCTGCACGGCGAGGGCGCGCGCGCCTATGCGAGCCAGGTCGAGCGGCACGGCTGGCGTTCCCTGCGTGCGCCCGACGAAAGCTCGCGGCGATTCTGGGCCGTCGCCCTCGGTGTCATTCTCGAAGGCTACGCCATGGGCCGTTCGCCCGAGGAGCTCTGCGCCGAGATGCTGCGTGTGCTTGGCGAGCAGGCGAAGTCAGACACGGCACGCCTGCGGCTCGTCGATGACAGGTCGAATCCGAATGGGGAGAGTTAGACCATGACTGCGCTTCGCATGCGTGCCCGCGATTTCCTGACCGACGATCAACTGGCTGACGTGCGCCGGCGCGTGACCTGGAAAGGCGTTGCGCTGATCGCGCATGCCTGGGCACTGATCGCAGGCGCGATCGCACTGGTGGCGTGGTGGCCCAATCCGATCACCTATATTCTCGCCGTCGCCATCATTGGCTCGCGTCAGCTCGGGCTCGCCATCCTCATGCATGACGGCGCCCATGGCTGCCTGTCTGCCGACGAGAAAACCAATCTGACGCTGAGCCAGTGGTTCTGCGCCTATCCGCTGTTCGCGGAGACGCGCAGCTACCGGCGCTACCACTTGCAGCATCATGCGCGCACCCAGCAGGAGGACGATCCCGATCTCGTGCTGTCGGCGCCGTTTCCGATCACCGGGCTGAGCTACCGCCGCAAGTTCATTCGCGATATCACCGGGCAGACCGGCTACCAGCAGCGCAAAGCGCAATTGCTCAATGCGCTCGGGCCGAAGGACTGGCCGTGGCGGCAGCGGGCGGTGCATTTCTGGGAGAAGCTCGGCCCGCAATGCGTGGTCAATGCGATCATGTTTGCGGCGCTCGCTGCGGCCGGCGTGTGGTGGGCTTATCCGCTGCTCTGGCTGGTGCCGCTGCTGACCTGGATGATGGTCATCACCCGTATCCGCAACATCGCCGAGCATGCCGTCGTCCCCGACAGCAATGATCCCTTGCGCAACACCCGCACCACGCATGCCAATTTCCTCGAGCGGTTGTTCATCGCGCCGTATTACGTGAACTATCACCTCGAGCATCACCTCCTGTTCTACGTGCCCTGCTACAACCTGCCGAAGGTGCATCGCCTGCTCAGCGCCAGCCGGCACGCGGGGCGCATGGAGGTGCAGCCGGGCTACGCCGCGGTGCTGCGGCTCGCGACGGCAAAGCCGAACCAGGACGATCGGCCGGGGCAATTGGTCAACAGTGCACGCCGTGCGCGGGCGGGGGCAGAGGTCGACGCCAACCAGACGGCCGGCGGATTCTAGCGGTACCTCATCCCCGGTTGAATGCCTGTGGGTTCCCATCCCTGGCTTGACAGTCCGACCCCGGACAGTGTCTACGGCCCCCTTTGGAGCGTGATCCGGAACCTTGGCCTGAGGCCGCGCGTAATCGGCTGCCGGTTCTCATGAGGATCACGCCCGACGAGAGGGAGCGCCGATGACGGCAGCATTCACATTTCCGGGGCAGGGGTCCCAGGCGGTCGGCATGGGCAAGGCGCTGGCCGACGCCTTTCCGGTGGCGCGCGCCGTATTCGACGAGGTCGATACCGCCCTCGGTGAGAAGCTGACGGCGACCATCTGGGATGGCCCGGCCGAAACCCTCCAGCTCACCGAAAATGCCCAGCCGGCGCTGATGGCGGTGTCTATCGCCACCCTGCGCGTGCTGGAGGCCGAGGCCGGTTTTTCCGTCGGACGGGACGCGGCCTTCGTCGCCGGGCACTCCCTCGGTGAATATTCGGCGCTAGCGGCGGCCGGCAGCCTGACGATTTCGGACACCGCGCGGTTGCTTCGCACCCGCGGTCTCGCAATGCAAAAGGCCGTGCCGGTCGGGGCCGGCGCAATGGCCGCGCTGCTCGGCCTCGACTATGAGGCCGCCATGGAGGTCGCAGGCGAGGCGGCGCAGGGGCAGGTCTGCCAGGCTGCCAACGACAATGGCGGCGGACAGGTGGTGGTCTCCGGCGGCAAGGCCGCGGTCGATCGCGCTGTCGAGATCGCCAAGACCAAGGGCGCCAAGCGCGCGATGCTGCTGCCGGTGTCCGCACCGTTCCATTGCAAGCTGATGCAGCCTGCGGCCGATGCCATGGCGGAGGCGCTCGCGAAGGTCACGATCAAGCCGCCGGCGGCGCCGCTGGTCTCGAACGTGCTGGCGAGCGCCATCACCGATCCCGACGAGATCCGCCGCCGCCTGGTTGAGCAGGTCACCGGTACGGTGCGCTGGCGCGAGTCGGTTGCCTATATGGCAGGGCAGGGTGTCACTCGGTTCTTCGAGATCGGCGCCGGCAAGGTGCTCACGGGCCTCGTCAAGCGCATCGCGGACGGTGCCGTCGGCGTTGCGGTCGGCGGTCCCAACGACATTGCCGCCGCCAAGGATGCATTGGCCGCTGCCAAGCAGGGCTAGAGGAGTTCTTCGATGTTCGATCTGACTGGCAAGAAGGCGCTCGTCACCGGCGCGACCGGCGGCATCGGCGGCGCGATCGCGCAGGCGCTGCACGCGCAGGGCGCGACCGTCGCGATCTCCGGAACGCGCAAGGAGGTGCTGGATGAGCTTGCCGGCAAGCTCGGCGAGCGCACCTTCGTGCTGCCCTGCAATCTTTCCAAGGCCGACGAGGTCGAGGCGCTGGTGCCCGCAGCGGAAGCTGCCATGGGCCAGGTCGACATCCTCATCGCCAATGCCGGCATCACCCGGGACAATCTCTTCGTGCAGCTGCGCGACGAGGACTGGGAGGAGGTCATCAACGTCAACCTGACCGCGACCTTCCGCCTGGCGCGTGCCGCGACCAAATTGATGATGCGCAAGCGCTTCGGCCGCATCATCGCCATCACGTCGGTGGTCGGCGTCACCGGCAATCCCGGCCAGGGCAACTACACCGCGTCCAAGGCCGGCCTGATCGGCATGATCAAGACGCTTGGCGCCGAATACGCCAAGCGCGGCGTCACGGCCAATTGCATCGCGCCCGGCTTCATCAAGACGCCGATGACGGATGCGCTCAACGACAAGCAGCGCGAAACGATTCTGACCAAGGTTCCGGCCGCCCGCCTGGGGACGCCCGAGGACATCGCGGCAGCCGCAGTCTACTTGAGTTCGAACGAAGCGGCTTACGTCACCGGGCAGACCATTCACGTCAACGGCGGCATGGCCATGATCTGACGCTTCATTCCGCATCGCCCAACGGAGCTGGCGCTGGATGCGGCAAACGGCCGTTTTCGGTGTGAAATGAGGCTTGTAGTCAAGGCAATTGAAGTGTGATAACCGGACCTTCAACGGATGGGCAAAGAACGCCATTGCAGGTTTTTGAAACCCTGTATATTGGCGATGCGGAGCCTTGGCCGTCGTTCGCCGGGCCTTGCATCGGTTAGGATGGGGCCAAATCAAAGTTCGTAAGCGAAGGCAGTCAAACGACCACGACGGCTCGTATCGTCCCGGGGGGTCGGGTCTACAGGGAACAACACGAGGTTAAGCAATGAGTGACATTGGCGAGCGGGTTAAGAAGATCGTGGTCGAACACCTTGGTGTTGAACCCGAGAAGGTTGTCGACAACGCGAGCTTCATCGACGACCTCGGCGCCGACAGTCTGGACACCGTCGAACTGGTGATGGCGTTCGAAGAGGAATTCGGTTGCGAGATTCCGGACGACGCCGCGGAAACGATTCTCACCGTCGGCGACGCCACGAAGTTTCTCGAGAAGAACGCGAAGAGCTAAGGCTCTTCATTTCGCGGGGACAACATTGAAACCGGACGGGCCGCTTCCCAGCGGTCAGCCGGTTTCTTGTTATTGGCCGTGAATCTTTCGATACGGAGTTTTCGGATATGAGGCGGGTCGTCGTCACGGGTCTTGGCATGGTGTCGCCACTCGGCTGTGGCGTCGAGCCGACCTGGAAACGCATCCTGAACGGCGAAAGCGGTGCGCGCCCGATCGAGAGCTTCGATGTCTCCGATCTGCAGACCAAATACGCCTGCACCGTCGTGCGCGGCGACGGCACCAACGACACTTTCAATCCCGATATCTGGATGGAGCCGAAGGACCAGCGCAAGGTCGACGACTTCATCATCTTCGGCATGGCCGCAGCCGGCCAGGCGCTCGACGATGCCAATTGGCATCCCGAGACCGAGGAGGACAAGTGCGCGACCGGAACCATGATCGGATCCGGCATTGGCGGCCTCAACGGCATCGCCGACACCGCGATCCTGCTCAAGGAGCGCGGGCCGCGCCGGGTGTCGCCGTTCTTCATTCCGGGCCGCCTGATCAATCTCGCCTCCGGCTACGTCTCGATCGCGCACGGGCTGAAGGGACCGAACCATTCGGTGGTCACGGCCTGCTCGACCGGCGCGCATGCGGTCGGCGATGCCGCCCGCCTGATCGCGCTCGGCGACGCCGACGTCATGGTGGCCGGCGGAGCTGAGTCGCCGATCAGCCGCATCGGCATTGCCGGCTTCAATGCTGCGCGCGCGCTGTCGACCGGCTTCAATGAGACGCCCGAGAAAGCCTCGCGTCCCTACGACAAGGACCGCGACGGCTTCGTGATGGGTGAGGGCGCCGGCGTCCTGGTGCTCGAGGAACTCGACCACGCCAGGCGCCGCGGCGCGAAGATCTACGCCGAGGTGATCGGCTACGGCCTTTCCGGCGATGCCTATCACATCACCTCGCCGTCGCCCGACGGCGATGGCGGCTTCCGCAGCATGTCGGCGGCGCTCAAGCGCGCCGGCCTCACGGCCGCCGATCTCGACTACATCAACGCGCACGGCACCTCGACACCGCTCGGCGACGAGATCGAGCTCGGTGCGGTCGAGCGTCTGCTCGGCAACGCCGCCTGCAAGGTCGCGATGTCGTCGACCAAGTCGTCGACCGGTCATCTCCTCGGCGCGGCCGGTGCGATCGAAGCGATCTTCGCCATTCTCGCGATTCGCGATAATGTCGTGCCGCCGACCATCAACCTCGACAATCCCTCGGTCGAGACCGCGATCGATCTCGTGCCGCACACCGCGAAGAAGCGTGAGGTCAACGTCGCCTTGTCGAACTCTTTCGGTTTTGGCGGCACCAACGCATCGGTGATCGTCCGGCGTCTGACCAGTTAGTTTGTATTTGAGACGAATCCACCGTTTTGCCGTATTCGGCGATAGTCATAGAAGTGGGCGCGTGCATTTGGCTCGGCAAGTGATTGTCAGGCCGCGATTGAACCGGCAGGATTCAGGTTGCTTCGATGAGTGAAAGGCCGCCCATTTCGCCCCGGAGTCCGCGGGCAGCGCTGGAGCCCGAGCAGGTCCCGCCGCCGCCGAAGCGATCGGACCGTGCGCGCAATCCGTTCGTGGTGGTCGGCAATGCCATCATCACGCTGCTGCTGATCGCCATGCTCGGCGCCGGCGGCGTCTATTATTACGGCCGGCAGGTGCTGGAGGCGCCGGGCCCGCTGAAGGAAGACAAGATCGTCAACATCCCGCAGCGCGCGGGCAAACGCGACATCGCCGAGACCCTGAACAGGGAAGGCGTCACCGACATCAATCCCTGGGTGTTCATCGCCAGCGTCGCCGCGCTGAAGGCGAGCTCCGATCTAAAGCCCGGCGAATATTCGTTCCAGAAGAACGCATCCTTGCGCGACGTCATCGCCACCATCGTCGAGGGCAAGGTGGTGCAGCATTCCGTCACGATTCCCGAGGGCCTGACCTCCGAGCAGATCGTGGCACGGCTGTCCGACAACGACATCTTCACCGGCAGCGTGCGTGAGCTGCCGCGCGAGGGCACGCTGCTGCCGGAGACCTACAAGTTCCCGCGCGGCACCACGCGCGAGCAGGTGATCCAGCGCATGCAGCAGGCGCACAAGCGCGTGCTCGGAGAGATCTGGGATCGCCGCAATCAGGACATTCCGGTGAAGACGCCGGAGCAACTCGTCACGCTCGCGTCCATCATCGAGAAGGAAACGGGCAGGCCGGATGAGCGCAGCCGCGTCGCCGCCGTGTTCGTCAATCGCCTAAAGCAGAGGATCAAGCTGCAGTCCGATCCGACGATCATCTACGGGCTCGTCGGCGGCAAAGGCACGCTGGGCCGTCCGATCAAGCGCAGCGAGATCACGCAGCCCTCGCCCTACAACACCTATGTGATCGAAGGCCTGCCGCCGGGCCCGATCGCCAACCCCGGCCGCGCCTCGCTTGAGGCTGCCGCCAATCCGGCGCGCACCCGCGACCTGTTCTTCGTGGCCGACGGCACCGGCGGCCACGCCTTCACCGAAACCTACGACGCGCATCAGAAGAACGTCGCGAAGCTCCGCGCGATGGAGAAGCAGATCCAGAACGACACGGTCGAGCCGCCCGAGGATGCGCAGCCGCCGGCCGCCGCAGCGCCCGCGACCGGCGATACGCCGACCGCGACCACGCCGGCGCGCCCCAATCAACAGAAGAAGCAACCGTCACGGCCTGCCAATCCTGCTGCCCCCGCCAATCCCGCGCCGGCCCGGCAGGGCGCGGTACAGTCCTCGCCGCCGGTGGTGCAGCGCTAATGCAGATCCGGAAAAGTGCGAAGCGGTTTTCCGGAAAGATCACGCGTAAACAACAACCTGAAGCGCGATGACAATTCATCCAGTCCCCCATCGCGCTTTAGGCTGACGCAGACCTGCCCACGGCATTGCGGATTCCACTTTCCGGCAAAATAGTTTTAAGATTCGCGTGGCTTGATGCCTCGCGAATCCCGTGTTCCTGGAGAATTTCAATCGATGGCGCTGTCGTCCATGACCGGCTTTGCCCGAAGCCACGGCGCGAGCGGGCCGTACACGTTCGAATGGGAATTGAAGTCGGTCAATGCCAAGGGCTTTGACCTGCGCGTGCGGCTGCCGCAGGGGTTCGACGAGGTCGAGGCCCACGCCAAGAAACGCGCCGGCGAGCTGTTGTCGCGCGGCACTGTCTACGCCAATCTCAACGTCAAGCGCGCCAACGCCGCCGCCACGGTCCGCGTCAACGAGGACGTGCTCAACGCCGTCCTGAAGGCGGCCGCGCTGATCTCCGGCAGGGTCGACGCCGTGGCGCCCAGCATCGACGGCCTGCTCGCCATCAAGGGCGTCGTCGAGGTCGCCGAGCCCGAGGGCGACGAGGAGGAGGACAAGGCCGCGCGTGCCGCCGCCGCCGAGGCCTTCGACAAGGCGCTCGACGATCTCGTCGAGATGCGCAAGCGCGAGGGTACTTCGCTCGGGCAGATCCTGACCCAGCGCGTCGATGAGATCGAGCAGTTGGCGAAGAAGGCGGAAGGCTCGCCCGGCCGCAAGCCGGAGGCGATCAAGGCCAAGCTCGCCGAACAGATCGCGGCTCTGCTCGACACGTCCGATCGTTTCGATGCCGACCGCCTGATGCAGGAGGCGATCCTGATCGCGACCAAGG
This sequence comes from Bradyrhizobium sp. DOA1, assembly GCF_001593325.1. Taxonomy (NCBI): domain Bacteria; kingdom Pseudomonadati; phylum Pseudomonadota; class Alphaproteobacteria; order Hyphomicrobiales; family Nitrobacteraceae; genus Bradyrhizobium; species Bradyrhizobium sp. DOA1. The sequence goes on along the minus strand of NZ_JXJM01000001.1, from coordinate 3,581,029 downwards.
CCGACATCCGCGAGGAGCTCGATCGCATCGCTTCGCACGTCGCGCAGGCGCGCGAGCTGATCGGCAAGGGTGGTCCGATCGGCCGCAAGCTGGATTTTTTGGCGCAGGAGTTTCACCGCGAGGTCAACACCTGCTGCTCGAAGTCGAACGACATCGAGCTCACCAATACCGGCCTCGCCATGAAGAATGTGGTCGAGCAGTTCCGCGAGCAGGTCCAGAATCTGGAGTGATCGATGACGACGGGCGGCCACGGAACTGACGGTGTCGAGCGGCGCGGCTTGATGTTCGTGCTGTCCTCGCCTTCGGGCGCAGGCAAGACGACGCTGTCACGTCTCTTGATCGAGCGGATGCCGGGCCTGAAAATGTCGGTCTCCGCGACGACGCGCGCGATGCGGCCGGGTGAGGTCAACGGCAAGGACTACACGTTCGTCGACAAGACGACGTTCGATGCGATGGTGAAAGCCGACGAACTCCTGGAATGGGCGACGGTGTTCGACAACAGCTACGGTACACCGCGTGGTCCCGTCGATGCGGCGCTGTCGGCGGGGCAGGATGTGCTGTTCGATATCGACTGGCAAGGCACTCAGCAACTGAAACAGAAGGCGCGCGCCGACGTCGTCAGCGTCTTCATCCTGCCGCCCTCGGCGGCCGATCTCGAGAAGCGCCTGCACTCGCGCGCGCAGGATTCCGACGAGGTGATCCGCAAGCGGATGAGCCGCGCCAGCGACGAGATGAGCCACTGGGCCGAGTACGATTACATCGTGATCAACCACGACGTCGACGATGCCTTCGCCGAAGTGCAGTCGATCCTGAAGGCAGAGCGCCTCAAGCGCGAGCGGCGGATCGGCCTCGTAGGCTTCGTTCGAAGCTTGCAAGCTCAGCTTCAAGGTTAGGCCGCGACAGGCGCGGGCCATCCTTCGCCATCTGCTCCAGCATCGTCGTGATCACGTCGACGTCGACCGCATCATGGTCGCGAGCCGCCGGCGCTTGATCGCGATCCTCGCCGCTCTCGTTGGCGGCGAGCTTGGGCGCGGCAGCCTCGATCTGGAATTTCCGGTCGAACATCCTGATCTCGACCTCGTTGCGTTTCACCTCGGCGGGCTCGGCAGCCGGTGCCGCTTCACGCCGCTTGCGCGCGTCGATCAGCTCGATCTCGCGGCCGATTGCGGCAAGCTTGGTCACTTGCTTTGCCGGTTGCGGACGTGCGGCATCGAAGTCGACGGGCTGCGGCGGCTGCGCGTTGGCTGCTATCGCACCGACCCACGGCGCGCGGCCTGCGTCCTGGTCGTGTGCCTGCCAATCGTCCCAATAGCCGTGACGATCAGCGGACTGGATGCGGACGCGCGCGCCGG
>NZ_JXJM01000001.1:3570236-3578833 GCF_001593325.1 Bradyrhizobium sp. DOA1 | reverse complement strand
CGGATTGTGGTGAGGCTGAATCCGTTTCTTGGGCGGCTCGCGCGTCGGGCGTTGCCTGCGCGGTCTGGGAGGCCTTGCTGCCTGCGGCGCGCAGATACCAGCACTTCTGCTTGGTCGAGCGTTCGAGGCGATAGTACCAGTGCTGTCCCTGCGGCGCGGCGCCCTTCGGCGATGCGAGGCAGTCGCCGGCGGCGTTGGCAGTGCTCGAAGTGGCCGGCGCGGTTGGCGCATTCTGCGACACGGCGGCCAGGGGCGCGCCGGCGATGATGCTGCCGACGAGCGCGGATACGAATTTTGCGGTGCGGTTGCCCATCCTGGTCTCCCGGTTACGCGTGACGCAACTCTAACCACCCCTTTGTCGTCAAAGACTTGGGTGGCAATGAGCCGCAAATCCGGAGAGGATGTGGCTTGAATCGGGCTCGCCGCGCGCTCGTTCCGGGGGGAAATCGGGCCTTTTCGGGCTTACTGCTGGCTGAGGTCCAGGTTCTGCCGCAGCCGTCGCTCCGCTGGACGTTCCAGGGCTGCCCTCGACGCGCTTGCGGTCTCAGGACGGTGGTCATCGTCCGCTGTACGGCGCTCAACGCGCCTGTCCGACGGTCGCTGTTCTGTCTGGTTCGCCACGCTTGGCAGTTTGCACGTAGCCGTCGCCGGCCCAGCGCGCGAGCATGACGGCCACGGCAAAGATGAACGCGATGATGGCGATCCGCTGCATCGGATCCAAATGCCAAATGATCGACAAGGTTGCTCGCCCCGCCGTCGGAACTCAGAAGCAGGCCGGTCGGGAGAGCTTCATGGAGGAACCAGAAGGAACGGTGCAGGTTACTTCGTCGCCGACAGAGGAGGACGCGATGGATATGAGGGAAGCCTCAGCTATGACTGAAGCGTCCGGGCTGACGGACGAGCACCGGCAGACGTCCAGCCAGCAGCCCGACGCGCGGCCGGAGAGAGCAAGCCGTCGGCCGCCGTCTCCCGAGCTCCTAATGAAAATGGCCGACCAGCTGCGCGAGACAACCGTGAAAGCACCTTTGCGCTCGCTCCTTGTCGCATTTCTTCTTGGAGCCTGGTTCGTACGCCGGCGCTAAGTTGCCTCTTGGAGCCGAGAAGCTTGATGAATTTCGAACCTGTCAGGGACAGATGGAGGGAAGAATGAAGCGTTTGGCAATCGCGGCGACTATCCTGGCAGGTACTATCTCGTTCGCCATGGCGCAGAGTTCGGGAGGCGGTTCGGGTGGTTCGTCATCCTCTGGCGGCGCGAGTGCAGCCGGGACGAGCGGGACCAGCGGTTCGACGCTGTCGAACGGGACCACGCTGAGCGGAACGGGTGGTGCGCCGGGCCCTAACACCTCCAATGCCCTGCGCCGCGGCGCGACGGGTGACAGACTCGGCGTAGCGGCACCTGATCAGAATGGCGGTGGATCTCGGCCCACCTACAACACGCCAATTGCAGACGCCGCCGTCCGGCAACTTGGCGACACCAACCCAGGCGTCCTGAAGAAGTAGGCGGCGTGGGGTGCGGCTACTCGGGCAACCCCGCCGTTCGCATACCCTCGACGAACCTTGCCATGTGTTCCGGCCGATGCAGGAATATCTGCTCGTGGAGGTTTGATAATCGCAGGTTCGGTTGCAGCATGCGAAGCCGTGCCATCGCCTCCTGCTTCGGCCGTTCGCGGCCGGCAAGAGCATGGCTCATTGCCGAGACCCGCAATGCAACGGGCCAGCCAGGCCGCAGCTGCAGCGCGCGGTCGGACCAGGTCGAAGACTGGTCGAGGTCGCCAAGAAGGAAATAGGCAAAGGCCATCGCGCTGTAGGCGAGGTGCATCTGCGGGTCGAGCGGGCTAAGGCGCATGGCTGTGCGCAGGTGTTCGATCGCCAGTTCGCACTCTCCTGCATAGACGCGAATCCAGCCACTGCGCTGCCAGGCGGCCGCCAGATTCGGGTTCAATCGCAGCGCATGATCGATCAGCGCGACGCCCGCCTTGATGTCGCCGACGACATGAGCGACCGCATGCGCACTCCACGCCAGTGCGACGGCATCGCTCCGGCCGAGGTCTGCGCCTAACCTCGCCAGCCGGTCGGTCTCGGCCGTCTCCGTTGCGCGGTCAACGACCCAACCCGTTGACTTGCGCATGAGAAAGCAGCCCGCGGCGAGCGCGTACGGTCTCGCAAACGTCGGATCGAGCTCGATCGAGCGATAGAAATGCTTTAGCGCGGCATCGTGACCTGCTCTCGTCCAGGCATGCCAGCCGGCCATGCCGCGCAGGAAGCAATCATAGGCGCTCAGACTTTCCGTCGGCTTGCGTTTCGCTCGCTCGATTTCCGCCTGTTCCAGCTTGGGGGCGATGGCACCGACCACGCTGTGTGCCATCTGATCCTGCAGCTCGAAAATGTCATCGAGCGAACTCTCGAAGCGATCCGCCCAAATGTGCTTTCCGGTTTCCGCGTCGATCAGCTGGCCACTGATCCGCACGCGCTTGTTGACCTTGCGCACACTGCCTTCCAGCGCATAGCGCACGCCGAGGTCGCGTCCCACGGTCCGAACATCGACCGCCTGTCCCTTGTAGGTGAAGCTCGTATTGCGGGCGATGACGAACAGCTCGGAGAATCGGGACAATTCGGTGGTGATGTCCTCGACGATACCGTCGGTGAAGTAATCCTGCAGCGGATCTCCGCTCAAATTCGCGAACGGGAGCACGACGATCGAGGGCTGGTCGCCTAGACTGAGGTTGGCAGCCATCGTGTCCTTGGATGGCGAACTCGTTGCGGGTGCTTCCTCACGAACATGGCCGACAAAACGTAACCCCTTGCGGGGAAGCGTCTTGATCAGCCGCTGTTCCTCGCCGTTGTCGCCAATCGCCTTTCGGGCGCCGTTCAGCCGCGTCGTCAAAGCGGATTCCGACACGATGCGTCCGCCCCATATGCCGGCGATCAGATCGTCCTTGGTGATGACGCGCTCGCGATTACGGATCAGAAAAGCGAGGATATCGAACACTTGCGGCGCGATGGCCACCAGCTCGCCGTCGCGGCGAAGCTCCCGCCGGTCGGTGTCGAGCGCATGATTTCCGAAGCAGTACAGCAACTTGCACTCCAAAACGGCAGGCGACGATCGGCAGGCTGAAATAAAGGCCAAGGTAAGGGTAAAGTAAGCCACTCGCAAAGCGAGCACGCCGGCGACATGCCATGGTCGCAGCCATCAGGTGCAGCAAAAAGGGCATAGGTCATGACCATTGCGCGTCGTAGACTGCTTCAGCTTGCCGCGAGCGTTGCCGCTCTGCCGCTCGTGGTTTCGCCCGTGCGAGCGGAAACCTACCCGGCGCGGCCGATCCGCCTGATCGTTCCGCAAGCGGCGGGAGGCGCTTCCGACATCAGCGCTCGACTGATCGGCCAATGGCTGTCGGACCGTCTCGGACAGCCCTGCTTGATCGAAAACCGGCCGGGCGCGGGCGGCAACATCGGGACCGAAGCGGTGGTGACGGCAGCGCCGGACGGCTATACGCTGCTTCTGGTCGGATCGTTCAACACGATCAATGCGACGCTCTACGATAAGCTCAGCTTCAATTTCATCCGTGATATCGCACCCGTCGGCGGTGTCATGCGAAACCCGCTTGTCATGGCCGTGCATCCTTCCTTGAGCGCGCGGACCGTTCCCGAGCTGATCGCTTACGCCAAGGCCAATCCGGGCAAGCTGAATTTCGGGTCCGCCGGCAATGGCAGTCCCCAGCACATGGCGGCCGAGCTATTCAAGATGATGACTGGCATCGAAATGATGCACGTACGGTATCGCGGCTCGGCGGCTTTGTTGACCGATCTTGTGCGCGGCGAGATCCAGCTCGCGTTCGATCCAATCTTTTCGTCGCTCGAACATGTGAAGTCCGGGACGCTGCGCGCGCTCGCGGTAACGACGGCGACGCGCGCTCCCGCCTTGCCGGACATCCCTGCGTTAGGGGAGGTCGTGCCCGGCTACGAGTCCGTCGGATGGGTGGGCATCGGAGTACCCCGGGATACACCCGCGCAAATCGTCGACAAGCTCAACGCAGAGATCAATGCGGGTCTCGCGGATGCTGCCATCAAGGCGCGGCTGACGGAACTCGGCGGCGCGCCGCTGCCGGGCTCGCCGGACGAATTAGGCAGGCTCATTGCCGAGCAGACCGAGCGATGGGGAAAGGTGATCCGCACGGCGCAGATCAGAGCCGAATGACCTTGAGATATCGGAGTCGGCCATGTCCATGCGCTTCGACGAGGTGATCGCCACGCAGGAGCGCCTGCGCGAGCTCTCTGATTTGCCAAGCTTCCGCGCTCGCAACAAAGTCATCGACCATGTCGACGAGATATGCCGCCGCTTCATCGCGACCTGTCCCTTCGTCCTCGTCGCTTCGCGCGGCGCTGATGGCCATATCGACGTCTCGCCCAAGGGAGATCCGGCCGGCTTCGTTGCGGTTCTCGACGACAGGACCTTGGCGATCCCCGATCGTCGGGGAAACAATCGTCTCGACACCTTTGAAAATCTGCTCGTGCATCCCGAGATCGGACTGCTCTTCATGATTCCGGGCCACGGCGATACGCTGCGCATCAGCGGCACCGGAACAATCGTTCGTGACGGCGCGCTGCAAGCGCGTTTGGCCGTCGAAGGCAAGCCGCCAAATTTGATCCTGGTGATTGAGATAAACGAGGTCTTTTTACACTGTGCGAAGTGTGTGGTCCGCTCGAAGCTGTGGAGCCCGGAACACTGGCCAAACCGCTCAAATCTGCCGTCGCTGGCCCACGCGATCGTGACGCACGCGCGATCCGGCGAAACGGAAGCGGAGGTTCAGGCAGTCATCGACCACGGGATCGCCAATCTCTACTAGACCGCGATCGCTCATCGATAGAGCGAGTTCGTGCGCTCGATGCAGCACCGCTCCAACCTCGAAACTTCTCTCCTCCGTCGCCGTTGAACCGCGGCTGAGGAGAGGTCATGCCGATCAAGGACCAGATCAAGAATCTCGCCAAGAAGCTGGTGGAGGAGCGTCCCGACGCCGCAACGCTCCGGGCGCTGGTACGGGCGCGGAAGCCCGCGGCCGTCCATTTCCGGGACGACGGCATCGTGCCGAACAATCCCGATTTTCCAATGCTGCTCTATCGCGGGGCGGTGAATCTCAAGTCCCGGCGCTTTCCTCCCGAGGTCGTCATCGACACGCTGTTCGATACGAATGGCTGGGGTCGGTCATGGCGCGATACGGTCTACGATTTCGTCCACTATCATTCGCAAATCCATGAAGTGATGGGTGTGGCTCGCGGCACGGGCCGGATCGAGTGCGGTGGGGTCAAGGGGCGCATCTTGCGCGTGAAGGTCGGCGACGTCCTGGTGCTGCCGGCAGGCACCGGACACCGGCTGATCGAGTCCAGCCGCGACTTCTTGGTCGTCGGAGCCTATCCGCAAGCCGGGGCGTATGACGAGTGTACCGACACGCGCGAGCGCCCCGACGCCATCAAGCGCATTGCCAAGGTCCGCAAGCCGAAGACCGATCCCGTGCTGGGCCCCCGCGGCCCGCTGCTGAAATCGTGGCGGAGACAGGCCGCGCGCTCATAGGGGATGACGTCCGCTCGCGCCCGCGCATCGCGGAAGCCACCCGGGAACACGGGTGCTCTCCGCGAGTTGCCGTGCATGTCCCTTCCGAAATCAAGAGGCTGGCTCACCGAGATTGGCGTTGCCACAGCGCGACCGGCCGCGTTTGCGGTGTTCCTCATCTACGGCATTGCCTGGATCGCGGTCGGCAACGGGCTCGAATGGCATTCCTTCGCCACACTGGCGACCTGGGGCATGACGCTGGTTATCCAACGCGCCGAGCACCGCGACACCCAGGCCATCCATGCCAAGCTCGATGAATTGCTCAAGGTCGCCGGCCGCGAGCATGTGATGACAGTCGATGATGAGGACGCCGAAGAGGTCGAGTCTCAGCGGGAGGAAATTCGGCGTTCGGGATAATGCGTCGCGCACCCTGACCGCCATCATACGCCTCGTTCAGCGCAGATAGTCAGGCCTAAATCGGCGAGCTTGCGCAGTTCATCGGGCTGCAGCAGTTCGATCTCGCTGCCCTCCCATGCGATCAACCCGCGATGTCTGAGCTCCTGGATGGTGCGATTGACGTGGACGATCGACAATCCGCAGGCATCGGCGACGTGGCGCTGCGTCATCGGCATCTGGAAGCAGCCGTCGGCGACGAGACCGACGACCTCCAGCCGCGCGGCGAGCTCGCAGATCAGATGCGCCACCTTGGGCAGCGCCGCCTGCGCGCCGAGGCGGGCGATCCATTGCCGCGAGATCGCCGCGTCGATCAGCGTCTCGCGCCAGAACGCGCGGGTCAGGTGGATGGAGCTATCGAGAAGCTGCCGGAGCACGCCGTGCGCGACATAGCCGATGGTAGAAGGCCCGAGGCTGACGAGATCTGCATCCATCGGCGAGACCAGCAACGTGTGCAGGCAAGGCATGTCGCCGGGCACGTGGAAGGCGAGGATCTGGCTTCGGTCGCCGACGATGCGCGCCTGGTAGAGGAAGCCGCTGACAACGAAGACGCTGCGCGAGGCGCCTTCGCCCTGGCGCAGAACGATCTCGCCGTCCGCGACGGGGCGCAGCGTTGAGGGCAGGCCGGCGATCTGCCGGCGTTCCTCGTCGGAAAGGCCTTCGATCGCCTGGAGACGCGTGATGAACTTCGGATGCGGCATGAGACGGGATATGCGCCTCAGCGATCGGGCACTTCGACGAAGCGACGCGAGAGTTTTGCGATCGTCCAATCGGAGACGGGCTTAGCGCGGAACTCGCGGATGGCGCGGGCGAGTTCCTGATCGGACATCGGATTTGCCGGCTCTTGCAGGGTGCCGTTCCGGAAGGCATCGCTGATGCGGTCCAGATGCTGATTTTGTTCCGATGCAAAGAGGTAGCGAATGCGCTCCAGGATGGTCGGGGGTGTCATGAGAAGAGCTGCGAAGCCCGCTTTCGGAGGATGGGACGGATGCGACTCGGCGATGTCGCAAATCGATTAGCAACCTGTGCTTCCGATAAGCGTTCTAGTCCGCTGTACGCAGGCCGGATGTATCATTTGATAGAACCGGCGGGATTTTTGGCGGTCTCATGGACAAAGCCCACGATGTGCTGATCCGGAACCTGTGCGAGCACACCCCATTGGTCGAGGACGATATCGCCGAAATCCGGGAACTGACCTTCACCCTTCGTGATCTGGAGCCCAACGAGGATTTCATCCGCCAAGGCGATAAGCCCGAGCATTCGGTGCTGGTCGTCTCGGGCGCGGTCGCTCGCTACCATCTGCTCGGCAGTGGTCGCCGGCAATATCTCGCGTTTCATTTCACCGGCGACCTGCCGGACGCACAGGGCCTGTTCATCGATGAGATGGACCATGGGCTGAGTGCGCTGGGACCGGCGTCGGTCGCCTTCATCCCGCATCGCGAATTGTTCGCCGCGTTCCGGCGGCGGCCGGTTTTCGGGATGGCGGTTTGGCGCGAAACCTTGCTCGATGCAGCGATCTTCCGCGAAGCGATCACCAACAACAGCGCCCGGCCGATGCAGACGCGCATGGCACATCTGTTCTGCGAGCTGTTCTACCGCGCCCGCGCCGCGCAACTCGTCCGCGCCAATCGCTGCCGCCTGCCTATCAGTCTCGCCCAGCTTGGCGAGACGCTGGGCATGGCGATCGCAACCGTGAACCGGACACTCGCCGACCTCCGGCGGAGTGGGGCGATGGATCTTCGCGAGGGCGAGCTGATCGTGCTGAAATGGCGCGAGTTGCAGCGGCTCGGCGATTTCAGTCCGGCCTATCTGCACCTGAAGCGTCAGTCCTCGCCGCCGCCCTGAGCGGCGGCCGGCGCCCAGCTTGAGGGGGAACAACTTCCTCCTCGGCACGTCATTTCTGGGACGAGGGAGATGCTCATGAAAGCGCTCATCGCTGCGATCACGTTTGCCGCCATGACCGGGCCTGCCATCGCCCAGAACACCGGACCCGTGCCGCAGAGCGGCATGGAAAGGCCGGAGAACACCAACGGCGCCACCGAAAGAGGCGCGATGGACACCACCGGCATGAATGCGAACCGGGCCAATCGGCCCGGCATGAAGGATATGTCCAAGGGAGAGAACCGGACCGACGGCAAGAAGAAGTAAGGCGCCAGCAGCGTGGTCGCCGCCTTCTACGGCGGCGCTCTTGTTCCGATTTGCGACCGTCTCAGTCGCGCGCGCAGCAATCGACCAGCGCGCGCCAGATGCGGTCGACCCGCTGGGTCCTGCGAGATTCGAAGGCGGCATCGTCTTCCGCACGCGCCGACGGCGCGGTGCGCCTGTCGCGCGGCTCGATCCAGCGCTCCGAGATCGGATCGTACCATCGGCCGAGGGTCATCACGTCAGTCACTCCTTCATTGCGTGACGGGAGACCAACGCGATCAACGTTCGCGACGTTCCTCATTTGAGGCCATCATATTTTCGGCAGGACTGAAACTTTGTTCTCGGCCGGAGAACTACGGGAATTCGGCGTCGGCGGCCGCGCCGGTCTGTGTAGCAGTGAACATACGAAGGTTTGCGATCATCAACCGGCGTCGCAAGGAGCATCAGCCAAGGC
>NZ_JXJM01000001.1:3524178-3569698 GCF_001593325.1 Bradyrhizobium sp. DOA1 | reverse complement strand
GTTCCCCGGCGTTGTCGCTCTTGGCCGCATGCGCGCGGTAGATGTCGATCGCCCTGTTGGCGAGCATCAGCTGCCGGCGTTCGCCGGTCCGAAGCTGCGCTTCGATGGCGTCGAGAATGACGTTGGCGCTCTCGTCCGGAGAACCGAGCTCGCCGCTCTTCTCCAGACAGCTCCAGGCAATGAAGAATGCGCTTTCGACTGTGCATCGGATCGACATGCGCAGCCAACGCAGGCCGGCCGAAGGCGTTCCCTGCGGCGGGCGAGACTTGCGTCGGGCTCGCCGCAGGGCTGTCAGTTCTTCAGCACGATGCGGCCGACGACCTTGCCGGCACGCAGTTCGTCGATCCATTTCTGGACGTCGCCCATCGGCTCCTCGCGCATCGGCGTCGGCTTGATCTTGCCGGCGCGGGCCAGCGCCATCAGCTCGTGGGCCTCAGTGAGCGTGCCGACCATGAAGCCCTCGATGGTCATGCGCTTGTAGACCCATTGCACCATCGGCAGCGTGAACTGGCCGCCCATCAGGCCGGAGACCACGATCTTGCCGCCGCGCGCGGCGACCGCGACGGCGAAGGCCATCGACTTCTCGTTGCCGGCGAAATCGACGATCTCGTCGAAGCCGCCGTCGGTCTCCTTGAGGATGCGCTTGATCACGTCTTGCTCGGCCGGATCGTAGGCGACAGCCGCGCCGTTCTTCAGCGCGGTGTCGCGCGCGGCCGGCGAGAGGTCGGCGACCGTGATCGGCTGCTTGAACATCGCCTGCGCGAACGACAGGCCCATCATGCCGACGCCGCCGAGGCCGATCAGCAGCAAATTGCGCTGACGCGGACGGTCGACGAGGCGCTTGAGCGCGCCGTAAGCGGTCACGCCCGAGCACATCAGGGTCGCGGCCTGGTTGACGGGCAGGGGATCATAGTCGAGCAGATATTTGGCGTCGGGCACCAGCACGTGGCTGGCGAAGCCGCCGTCGATGGAGACGCCGAGGAAGCGCTGCTTGACGCAGAGGTTCTCGTCGCCGTTCTGGCAGTCGCGGCACTGGCCGCAGCCGATCCACGGAAACACGGCTTTCTTCGTGCCGACGAGACCGGCTTCGACATCGGGACCGACTTCGTCGACGACGCCGGCGATCTCGTGGCCGAGCGTGAAGGGCAGTGTCATGCCGCGCGTGGTGTCGAGCTTCTTGCCGCCGCCGAGATCGGCATAGCCGTCCTGGATGTGCAGATCGGAGTGGCAGAGGCCGCAGCGCTCGATGCGCACCAGAACTTCGCGGCCTTGCGGCTTGGGCGTGTCGACGATGGTTTCGCACAAGGGCGCGTCGAACTTGACCAGGGATTGCCTGCGCATCAGCGCCATATTCCTTCCTCCGAAATTCCTGTTATTCAGCCTGCTTTCGTATATCCGCCAATTCGCAGGCCATGGCAACAAAGCCGGAAATCGGAATGGTCTCGGCGCGCCGCGTCGCATCGACGCCGGCCGCTTGCGCGAGCCGCGCGGGATCGGCGCCGAGCGATTTCAGGCTTTGCCGCAGCATCTTGCGGCGCTGGCCGAAGGCCGCGGCGGCGACCTGTTCGAGCAGTCTGCGATCGCAGGGCAAAGGTTCTGCACGCGGTGTGAGGCGCACGACGGAGGAAGTGACCTTCGGCGGCGGCACGAAGGCGGACGGCGCGATGTCGAACAGGATCTTGGTCTCACAGCGCCAATTGGCGAGCACGCCGAGACGGCCATAGGCCTCCTCGTCCTCGCGGGCGACGATGCGCTCACCGACCTCGCGCTGGAACATCAGCACCATCATCTCATACCAGGGCGGCCAGGGCTCGATCGTGAGCCAGTTGATCAGGAGCTGGGTCGCAATGTTGTAGGGCAGGTTGGCGACGATTTTTGCGCGTTCGCCATCGAGCAGCGGACGCGGGTCGAAGGTCATGGCATCGCCATGCACGATCTCGAGTCTATCAGGGTAGCGCGCGGAAATATCCTGCAGCGCTGGTATCGCGCGCTCGTCATGCTCGATAGCGATGACGCGCCGCGCGCCGAGCGCGAGCAAGGCGCGCGTCAGCCCGCCCGGGCCGGGGCCGATCTCGACGATGGTGCAGTCTTCGAGCGGCGCCGCCGCACGTGCGATGCGCGCGGTCAGATTGAGGTCGAGCAGGAAGTTCTGCCCCAGCGATTTTCGGGCCGACAGCGCATGCTGGCGGATGACCTCGCGCAGCGGCGGGAGGTCGTCGATCGCGCTCATCAGAGCGTCGCCGCCGCCATGCGGCTCGCCAGGCGAAGCGCCGCGATCAGGCTGGTCGGATTGGCTTTGCCGGTGCCGGCGATGTCGAAGGCGGTGCCGTGATCGGGCGAGGTGCGGATGAAGGGCAGGCCGAGCGTGACGTTGACGGCATCGTCGAAGGCCACCGTCTTGATCGGGATCAGCGCCTGGTCGTGATACATGCAGACCGCGCAGTCATAGGTGTTGCGCGCGGCTTCGTGGAACATGGTGTCGGCGGGCAGCGGGCCCCGGGCCTCGATGCCGTCGTTGCGCAGCAGCTTCAGCGCCGGCGCGATGATGGTCTGCTCCTCATGGCCGAGCGAGCCGTCCTCGCCGGCGTGCGGATTGAGGCCGGAGACCGCAATGCGCGGCTTCGTGATGCCGAAGCGGGATCGGAGCTCGGTCGCGACGATGCGGACGGTCGAGACGATCAGCTCGCTCGTGAGCTGGGCTAGCGCCTCGCGCAGCGAGACATGGATGGTCACGGGCACCACGGCGAGTCGCGGCGACCACAGCATCATCACGGGCTGCGGCACGCGGCCGTCCACGGCTGCGAGCTCGGCGAGGTATTCGGTGTGGCCGGGATGGCGGAAGCCCGCGCGATAGAGCACGCTCTTGGCGATCGGATTGGTGACGACGGCGGCGGCGCGTCCTTCGCGGACGTCGGTGACCGCCTGGCGAATCGAGGCGAGCGCGGCCGGCGCGCTCGATGCGTCGGGCTTGCCGGGCTCGGCGGTGGCGCGCTCGGCGGTGGCAACCACGGGAAGGGCGTCGGCAAAGGCAGCCCCGACCTCGCCGGCATCGACTGCGGCGATGCTGATGTCGGCGCCGATCGCCTTGGCGCGCCGGGCGATCAGCGCCTCGTCGCCGAGCAGATAGAAGGCGGGTAGATCCAGCTCGCGGCGCCTGAGCCAGGCCGCGATGGTGATGTCGGGGCCGATGCCCGCGGGCTCTCCCAGGGTCAGGGCGAGGGGCCTTGCTGGGCGCTTTGAGGAAGGCTCGGCCATCAGCGGTTGCGATATTCGATCATCGCCGCCTTGCGGAGCTCGTCGAGATAGGCCTTCTGGGTCTTCTCGTACTTCTCCTGATACATCTTCTCGCGGACCTCACGCTTCTTCGGCGTGTCGATCATGGTCGGCTTGCGCGAGCACAGCACCACCATCTCGATGCCGTTCTTGGTCATCTCGGGCGCGGTCAGACGGCCGATCGGCGTGTCGTCGAGCACCTTGCGCAGCGGCTCGGGCAGTTCCGCCGTGGTCTTGGTCACGGTGTCGCGGATGGTGGCGTTCGGGGTCGAGCGGAACAGCGAGTTGGCTTCCGCGCAGCTTGCGACGCGCGAGCGGTAGGTCTCGGCTTCCTTCTTGCGCGTTTCCAGGAATGCCGGAGACGAGCCGCGGGGCACGATCAGCACGATCGGCTGCATCTTGTATTCGGTGCCCTCGATCTGGAGTTTCTCGCCGGTCTGGGCCTGGACGGCCTGCGCGACGTCGCGCTCGCCGACCATCAGCTTCTCCTTGTAGCGGCCGCGCACGAGGCTGGTCCAGACCATCTCGGACTTCATGCGGGCCTTCAGCGTCTCGGGGCGCACGCCCTTGGATTCGAGCGACTTGGTGAGCTGATCCGGCGTGATGCGCATGCGCTGCGCCATGCCTTCGTAGGATTGGTTGATGTCGGAGACGCCGGGGTCGACTCCGTACTTCTTGCCCTCCCTCATCTTCACCTTGTCGTCGATCAGTTCATTGATCACCTGCTCCCGCGTCGGAACCTTCTGGGTCGTCAGCTGATCGAGCTTGGAGCGCTGCTCGATGTCGAAATCGGTGATCGGTTCGCCGTTGACCATGAGCACGATGTTCTGTGCGCGCGACGGCGAGGGCAGGCCGGTCATGATCAGTCCCACACCGAGGACGAGCAGGAGGCGGAACACAGGCAATGGGATCGTCATGGTTGTCGCTCGCATGTCAGCCGCGTTGAGTCTGCGATCGGGGCGAACGCGGCCGGCAATTCAAACAGCTCACTGGAGGCCGGAACTGCTGCTCGTCGACGAGGTCGCCAGCGTGCGCAGGCCGATCTGGAACATGAACGCATGGCTCAGCACGGGCGGGGCGGTGCCCGCGGAATAGCTATACGAAGTTACATAGTTGGCCGCCAGCACGAAGCAATCGTCGACATAGCCGGCGCCGACCACATACTGGTTGATCTTGTTGGCCTCGAGATCCCAGCGCGCCGAACCCTGCACCACCCAATTGGCGGCGACCTTGATCGAGCCCGAGGTCAGGATGCCCTCGCGGCGGGTGAGATAGCCGAGTTCCGGCTGCGGCGCGTAATTGCCGTACAGCACGGCGACCGACCAGCGATCGAAATTGGCGCGGCCTTCCGCCTCGAAGCGCTGCACGTTCCAGGTCTGCTCGTCCATGCGGGAGCGGACGCTGAACGTGTAGGTGCGGTTGGGCGAATAGCTGGCGCTCGCGACGTAATCTGAGCGCGGCTTGTCGAGGCCGGAATCGATGCCGGTGTTGATGCTGTCCCGGACCGCGAAGGAGTTCATGCCGAACAGCTGGTAGGACTGGCCGAACAGCACCTTGACGGCGCCGCCCTTGTCGAACTGCGTGGTGGATTGCACGCCGACATTGGCGCGGCCGCCACCCTCGACGCGGTCGTAGCCGGAGAACTTGTCGACGCTGAACAGGTTCGAGGCGTCGAACACCATGCTCTGGGCGTCCTCGTCCGGCAGCTTGCCGGCATAGGTCTCGTTCGGCCGGATGATGATCTGCGCGATCGGTTCGACCGTGGTCGAGCCCCAGGGCTGAATGTTGATGAAGGGGTAGCGGTATTCCAGGCCCACGGTCGGCATCAGGCGGAACGCCTGGGTGTCGCCGACGGGCAGGTAGTTCGACACGCCCGGCTGGTTGGAGATCGAGGAATTGATCGCGTCGCCGCGCAGGCTGGCGAACGGCGTCCAGATCTGGCCGAACGGATCGGTGAAGGACTTGCGCCACTGTGCTTCCGCGGTGAAGCGGGTGTAGGTGCCGGGGAAGCCGCGCAGCAGGCACTGCGAGGGCGTCCGGGCCAACGGATCGGCCGACGCGGTCGCGCACAGGCTGTTGGTGTTGGCGATCGTCGTGATCGGATCGAACACCGCCTCGTCACGCGACAGGTTGATGAAATTGGTCTTGTAGCTGAACTCGCCGCCGAAGACGGGATAGTTCAGCACGTTCGAGTAGTCGATCACCGGATGAACGATCGGCACCTGGCTCTGGTTGCCCGAATAGCTCAGCCAGTACATCGTGCGCGCATCGAAGAAGCTGCGATTGCCGACGCCGGTCAGATAGAGCTGCGACAGCGCCTCCGTCGGCAGCAGCAGGAACGAGCCGAGCGGATCGCGGTACTGGTAGAGGCGGTAGTCCGAGAAGAAATAATAGTCGGACATCAGGACGCCGTCCCAGCCCCAGACCCATTTGTCGTTCAGCGCGAACTGACCCTTGGTGTCGATGGCGCCGCGGAAGTCGCGGTCGCCGGGCTGCCCGGCAAACGCTCCGGGATCGAGCTGGTTGATGCCGTAAGCGCGGATCTGGTAGGCGCCGTCGATCAGGCGCTGACGGAATTCACCCTGCAGCATTACGCCCTGCCGCGACATGAAGCGGGGGGTGAAGGTCGCGTCCATGTCGGGCGCGATCGCCCAATAATAGGGAACTTCGGCGCCGAGGCCGGTGTTCGTCGTGCCCGGGAAGTAGCCGGGCATCAGGAAGCCCGACTTGCGCTTCACGGTCGGGTCGGGCGTCGAGAAATAGGGCATGTAGGCGAGCGGCACGCCGAAGAATTCGAGCTGTGCCGTCTCGAAATACAGCATCTTCTCCTGCTGGTCGTGGATGATGCGCGCACCCTTGACCTGCCACAGCGGCGGCTTCTTCGGATCGTCCTTACACGGCGCGCAGGCCGTGTAGACGCCGTTCTCGAACACCGTGTAATTGCCGCTGGAGCGGTCGGCGCGGCTGGCGGCCATGCGGGTCTGATCGGCAGTGTCCACGCGCAGCGAATCGACGAAACCATCGCGGTAATCGTCGGAGAGATCCATGATCTCGGCATAGGTGATCTTGCCGTCGGCATCCGTCATGCGGATGTTGCCTTCGGCATGAAGTCGCTTGGTCTTCTGGTCGTAGATGACCCGGTCGGCCTCGACGCTGGTGCCGTTGTAGAACAGCTGGACGTTGCCGACTGCCGAGACGCGCGAGTTGTTGTAGTCGTAGTCGACCTCGGTCGCCTGCACCAGCATCTGGTTGTCGTGGGGCGCAGGCGCCGGCTTCGGGCGCGGAGGCAGCGGATTGTAGGTGAAGGTCTGGGCGGAGGCCGGCGCCACGGCGGCGACGTCGATCAACCCGCCGAGCGAGGCGGCGGTGACGACGGCGAGCAGCAGCCTGCGGACGGACAAGCCGCACCCGTTCGGGCGCACCGATGTGCGCCGCGTCGAACGAGACACGAGCCCTCGGTGGACGGCACTCACTATCCGTCCTCCTGATAGAGCAAGGCCAAAAAGCCGGTGAGGCCGCCCACCACAACGGGCAACCACGCCGCAGCGATCGGATGCATCAACTCAGCCTTGCTCAAGTCCTCAGTTACTTTCGACAGAACGTAGAGCAGAAAGCCTGCGCCCACGCCACTCAAAACCATCTTCTGCACGCCGCCCATCCGGAAGAAGCGCAGCGATACGGAAGCCGCCAACATCACCATGGCTGCCAGCAAAAACGGCTGCGCCAGAAGCTTCTGATACTGGAGTCGGTAGCCTGCTGTCGCGAAGCCCGAGCTTTCGGAGGAGCGGATGTAGCTCGGTAGTTGCCAAAAAGACACAGTCTCCGGTGTGGAAAAGCTGTTGCGGACCTGCGCCTCGGTCAGCGTCGTCGGAATCTCGAGGGTCGCCTGGTCGACCGGCGGCGAGTCCAACGAGAAGCGGCGAACGCCCTTGAACAGCCAATGGCCCGCCTCCAGCGTTGCCTCGCGCGCCTCGATCCGCTCCTTGAAATGCTGCTCTGTGTCAAACCGGAACAGCGTGAGACCGGTGAGCCGGACGCCCTGCTTCTCGCTGCGCGCCGCATTGATGATGGTCTGGCCGTCGCTGGTGACCTGGTTGAGCCAGAAGCCGGAGGCATCCTGGATCCCGCCGCCGGGCGCCGAGCCGAACAGCTCCGCCTCCATGCGCTTGGACAGCTCGCGCAAATTGGCCGACATCGGGTTGTAGGCGACCGTGGCGATCACCCCGATCAGCAGCGCGCTGCCGAGCGCCGGAGAGATGAACTGCCAGGCCGAGATGCCGGCGGCGCGCGCAACCACGAGCTCGAGCCGGCGGGAAAGGGCGAGATAGCAGGTCATGGCGCCGATTAGCATGCAGAACGGCGTCAGCTTCTCCAAGAGCTGCGGCACCCGGAACAGCGAGGTCTCGGCCACCATGAGTGCCGATGCCGAGGCAAGGCCCGAGGTCTTGCGCACCATCTCGATGTAGTCGACCAGCACGAGCAGCAGGAAGATGCCGCCGAACACGCCGAGCGCGGCGACCACGAAGCGGCCGGCGAAATAGCGCCCGAGTGTGTTGGTGAGCATGCTCATGCGGTGGCCGGCCGTCCGAACAGCCGCGCGATCCGCGCGTTCGATCTGTTGATGGCCTCCATCAGGCGGGGCGGCGGCTCGACCACGAGGCCGCCGACGATCATCGCGAGCCCGAGGCCGATGGCGCCGAAGACCATCGCATATTGCACCAGCACGGCGCCCGGCGACTTCACGGCCATCACCGAGCAGGCGAAGCCGGCCATGCGCAGGCCGAACACCGCGATGATCGAGGAGGCGATCGAGAAGTTGCGGCTCTGGCGGGTGGTGCGGGGTGCCCCCAGGAACGCGAAGGTCAGCACGGCGAAGGCGAATGGATAGATCGGCGCCAGGATGCCATCGTGCAGGGCCGAGCGGAACTGGCCGGGAATCTGCTTGTAGACGGGATCGTCCTCGGAGGGGGAGAGCAGCTCCCATAGATAGCGCTCGCGGATGCCGAGTGTGACGTCGCGGCCCTGGCCCGAGAATTTCGACATGTCGAAGCCGTAGCGGCCGAACGCCACCAGCGCGGGATCGCGCTTGCCGGCCTCGAAGCGCTGGAGATTACCCCTTTCCAGCACCAGGAACGATCCGGTCCCGTTCTTCACGACCTCACCGTGCTCGGCGACGATGGAGATGCGCTCGTTCGGATCGCGGCGGTCGTCGATGAAGATGCCGGCGAGGATGCCGCCGGGCAGGCGTTCGCGGATTCGGATCGTCAGGTTCTTGTCGAGCTGGGCGAAGCGGCCCGGTTGCAGGATGTTGGTGAGCACGTCGGCAGTGATCTCGGCGTCCCACTGCTTGATCCGCCGCATGCCGTCGGGGGCGAGATAGGCCGCGATGAAGGCGACCAGCAGTGCCACCACGCAGGTGGCATAGAAGAACGGATAGAACAGCCGGAACGGCGAGAAGCCCGCCGCATTCATCACGATGATCTCGGAATCGGTCGCCAGCTTGTTCAGCGTGTGCGAGATCGCGATCATCAACGCGATCGGCGAGATGATCAGGATGAGGGCGGGAATGACGAGGCTGGTGATGCCGAGGAAGGTGAGGATGGTCTGACCCTGGCTCGTCATCAGGTCGATGCCGCGCAACGCCTGCGTAATCCAGATCACGCCAGTGAGGCTGACCAGGACCAGCGCAAACGACGCCAGCGTCGTGCGGAAGATATACCTATCGATCGACCCCATGCGCTACCGCACGAATCCCCACCAAGACCCCAACGCCGGCCCGAAACCGGCTGCCCGCCCCAATCCCGCTATGGGATCCCCAAGGGACGGCCAGCCCATCTTGTTCTGCCGGCTTACTCTCTCACTACCATCCCTTTGATCCGTCAACAAAATGGCTGCGCCGTGGCACCCTCAACATATGGTTAATATTTCGCTCGTTGTGGCCCCTCAGCCACGGGGGTGCTTGGCATCGGCGGGGCGGCTGGCCCATAGTAGGGTGCCTCAGTGAATCGCCGTTCAGCTCGGGCCCGTGGCCGGGACCGCAGAGCGGCAAAAAACCCCATGTTTTGGAGGAGTTACCCATGTCCGATGCCATCAAGGTCGGCATTGTCCCATTGTCTGCCGCCCCCCGTGGCATCCTGGTCGTGTTCTGCGACGATGGCCTGAAGCTGGGGCCGGCGACGGCCAAGGCGTTCGGCGGCGGTGCCGACCTTGTGAAACGGGCGGCCTCCGCCGCGGCCTTCAAGGGCAAGACTGGCGCCGCGCTGGACATCCTGGCGCCCGAGGGGGTGAAGGCCACCCGGCTGCTGGTGATCGGCGCGGGCAAGGCGGCCAATCTGAAGGCGAACGATTTCCTCAAATTCGGCGGCGTGGCGGCGAGCAAGCTTCCGGCCGGGACAGCCGCCATGACCATCATGGCCGAATTGCCCGATGGTGCCATGTCCAGCGAGCAGGCGGTCGCGATCGCCTCGGGCCTTCGCTTACGCGCCTACAAGTTCGACCGCTACAAGACCAGGAAGAAGGACGGCGAGGAGGGTGCTTCGCGGGCCGACATCTCGCTGGCGGTCGGCGATGTCGCCGCTGCGAAGAAGGCGTTCGCCGCCGCCGCCCACGTCGTCGACGGCGTGGTCATCGCGCGCGACCTCGTCAACGAGCCGCCGAACGTGCTTTTCCCCGAGGAATTCGCCCGCAGAGCCAGCCAGCTCCGCAAGCTCGGCGTCAAGGTCGAGGTGCTCGATGTCAAGGCGATGCAGAAGCTTGGCATGGGCGCGCTGCTCGGCGTCGGCCAGGGCTCGGCGCGGCCGAGCCGCACCGTGATCATGCGCTGGGACGGCGGCAAGAAGGGGGAGGCGCCGGTCGCCTTCGTCGGCAAGGGCGTCTGCTTCGACACCGGCGGCATCTCGATCAAGCCCGCCGGCAGCATGGAGGACATGAAGGGTGACATGGGGGGCGCGGCCTGCGTCGTCGGCCTGATGCATGCGCTCGCCGCGCGCAAGGCCAGGGCCAACGTGGTCGGCGCCATCGGCCTCGTCGAGAACATGCCCGACGGCAATGCGCAGCGGCCGGGCGACATCGTCACCTCGATGTCGGGCCAGACCATCGAGATCATCAACACCGACGCGGAAGGCCGCCTCGTCCTCGCCGACGTGCTCTGGTACGTCGCCAAGAAGATGAAACCGAAATTCATGGTGGATCTGGCGACGCTGACCGGCGCCATCGTGGTCGCGCTCGGCACTGAGCATGCCGGCATGTTCTCCAACAATGACGAACTCGCCGACCGGCTGCTCGCGGCCGGCATCGAGAGCGGGGAAAAGGTCTGGCGTATGCCGCTCGGCCCCGAATACGACAAGCTGATCGATTCCCAATTCGCCGACATGAAGAACACCGGCGGCCGTCACGGCGGCTCGGTCACCGCCGCGCAGTTCCTCCAGCGCTTCGTCGACGGCGTGCCTTGGGCCCATCTCGACATCGCCGGCACCGCCATGGGCGCGCCGAAGACCGACATCAACCAGAGCTGGGGAAGCGGCTATGGCGTCCGTCTGCTGGATCGTCTGGTCGCCGACCACTACGAGCGCAAATGAACTGCCGAATGAACTGCCAGATGAACTGCAATGACTGAAGTGCTGTTCTATCATCTGCAAAACATGACGGTGGAGAACGTATTGCCGCCGCTTCTCGAGAAATCGCTCGAGCGCGGCTGGCGCGTCGTGGTGCAGTCGACCTCGGAGGAGCGCGCCGATGCGCTGGATGCGCACTTATGGACCTATCGCGACGATTCCTTCCTGCCGCATGCGACATGGCGCGTGAACGATGCTGCCGACCAGCCGATCGTGCTCGCGATCGAGGAGGGCAATCCGAATGGCGCCAATGTCCGCTTCCTGGTCGACAGCGCCGCGCTGCCGCAAGATGCGCAGGCCTATGAGCGCATGGTGCTGCTGTTCGACGGCGACGATCCCGACGCGCTGGCGCTCGCCCGCAGCGCCTGGACGGATTGCAAGGCGCGGGGATTTGATGTCACCTATTGGCAGGCCGACGAGCGGGGCCGGTGGCAGAAGCGGAATTAGCGGCCGTTCGCAATTAATGATAATTTGCACTTTTCGAACGATGCTGGCCTTGGCCACCTTCGTGCCGCAAAGGGATGTTGGGACAATCGTTTAGGGCTGGTCCTTCACGCGGGGAATTAGTTTATCGTGCGACATCAAAAGCTTCCCGGCTCGCTCATGATTGCGCTCGTTGCCGTAGCACCGCTGGTCGCGGGCTGCTCGGGCGGCGCCAGCGATCTGCTGTCGAAGGATGCCGAATGGTTCCAGAAGCCCGGCCGTCTCTTCATCAAGAACATCTCGATCGAATCGCCGCCGCTCACGCCTGACAAGCCGGTGGGTGCCGAAGACCTCGTCAGCGCCGACGGCGGCTGTCCCGGCATGGCGCCGCCTCCCGGACCGGCCGACGCCAATGCATCGACGACGCCATCCGCGCCGGCGGGCGGCACAGTCGCGCTCGGCCACACCGAATGCGACGTGGTCCGCGGCATCGGTGCGCCCTCGACCGTCAACCTCTCCAACGATGCCGCCGGTCGGCGCGTCGCCGTGGTGACCTGGACGACCGGCCCGCGCGCCGGCATCTACACCTTCACCGCAGGCCGTCTGTCCTCGATCGAAGGCAATCCGGACCCGCAGCCGGTGCCGAAGGCGACCAAGTCGAAGAAGAAGCACGCCTAAGCGGGGATCGCCTCGGCTCCAGTGAAACGGAGGAGTCCTCGACTCAGGTCGTGAGCGGGGCGGTGCCGACGGAAAGCCGGGTTCGCGGCGCGCTCAGATGATCGGCTTGGTGTTGAAGCGAGCAGCCCGGCGAGCGCCGAAGCGGCCCTTCAACTTGAAGCCGTCGCGCATGTTCAGGCCGAGAAGAACGATGTTCGTTGCTCCGGCGAACAATTCGAGAGCCTGCACGGCGTAGAACGTGGTGTCGAGCTCCGCGGCCTTCGCCTTGGAGGCAAGAAACAACGCGGCGGGAATCAGAACCAGGATGCCGTTGCCGGCGATGAACGGCATACGTTTGATCTTCGCACCGATCAGGCCGGCGCGCCGCTCCTTTGCCAGGAAGAACCCGAACCTCCCGTCACCGCCACCGCCGGAACCAGCAACAGGAAGCCCCACGGTATGGCCGTCTTCACCATGGCGATGCTCTGGTGCGAAGCAAACAGTTCGGTGAGAGCCGTGGAAAGCCAGAAGGTCGCAATAATCGTCAGTGCGACCGCTCCTGCTACTGGGTGGATGATCTTGGTCATCGGGTCCTGCCGCTTCGATGCGACTACGCGACACAGATGCCGGACACCGCAATCTTCTCGAACAGATGCGGGGAGGCGACGGCGGATGAGGGATAGGCCGAGATCTTCGATCTGAACTCGGGGTGCGTGAACGCAGCCCGGAAGTCGGCGGTCGATTCCCAAACGGCATAGTTCAGATATGTCGGGCCATCGCCAACCGCGCGGTGAAGCTGGGTGGAGATGAAGCCTGGTTGCCGCTTCATGAAGGCGGCATCGTCTTGCCAGACGTTCATCGCATCGCCGCCGCCCTACGTGCGAAGCTGGAAAGCGAGACAGAGGAAAAGACTTAGCGCGCGGCGCGCGGGAGAGAGTTGACCGCCGCTTCTTGCGGCATGTTGCCAGGACGCCTTGAGGCCGGAGACCGTGCGACGGAGATCAATGGGCGGCACGAGTTCATCGCGGCAGCGAACAGACCCGGCTGCTTGCCGGCAACCGAGCGACGGCTTCGCGACGATGATGTGATCGCGACGCTCTAGGCGACGTCGCTTTCGTGGTGGCCGCGCGCCCCGGAATGCGCTTTGATGGCGCCAACAACAATCCGGAGGAGACTATGCGGTTCTTCACTGCCCTGGTATCGGCTCTGCTGCTGCCGCTCGGTGCGGCCGTCGCCCAGGACTATCCGACAAGGCCGATCACCATGCTGGTGCCGTTCGCCGCGGGCGGGCCGACCGACACCATCGCGCGGCTGACGGCGGCGGGTATGGGGAAAGCCCTGGGACAGCAGGTCATCGTCGAGAACGCGACCGGCGCCGGCGGCACCATCGGCACGACCCGCGCCGCGCGCGCCCAGCCGGACGGCTACACGCTGCTGATCCATCATGTCGGCATCTCGACTGCGGCGACGCTGTACCGCAACCTCAGCTATGACACCAAGACGGCGTTCGCGCCGATCGGGCTCGTGACCAACGCGCCGATGACGATCATCGCGCGCCCCGATTTCCCGCCCAACACGCTCAAGGAGCTGGTCGCCTACGCCCAGCAGCAGGGCGACAAGCTGACCTATGCCAACGCCGGGCTCGGCGCCGCCTCGCATCTGTGCGGCATGCTGTTCATGACGGCGATTCAGAAGCAGCTCACCACGGTGCCCTACAAAGGCAACGGCCCCATCATGAACGATCTACTCGGCAAGCAGATCGATCTCACCTGCGACCAGGCGACCAACACCACCGGGCCGATCAGCGCCAAGCAGGTCAAGGCCTATGCCATCACTACCAAGGAGCGGCTGAAGAGCCTGCCAGATCTGCCGACGGCGGACGAGGCTGGCCTCAAGGGATTTGAACTCGGCGTCTGGCACGGCATCTATGCGCCCAAGGGCACGCCGCCCGCGGTCGTTCAGAAGCTGACGGCGGCGCTGCAGATGGCGCTGAAGGATCCGACGCTGATCGCCCGCTTCAACGACATCAACACCGAGCCGGTCCCGCAGGACAAGGCGACGCCCGAGGCGCTCGGCGCGGTCCTGACGAGCGAGATCGATCGCTGGGCGCCGATCATCAAGGCTGCCGGGCAGTACGCGGACTGAGCGGTCGGCCGCAATATCGCCACTATTGGGGTGCGGCCACCAAGCTAGGAAAGCACAGCGTTTCCAGTGGTTTAGTATACGGTATTGTACTACCTGTACTGTGCATGGGGTTGTTTTGCACGCTTGGATGACCCGGCCCCGCTGACTTGGCGTTACCCGGCCGCTTCGTCGAACTGCGTGCTCGCCTCGAGCCATTGCTCCTCGGCGCGCGCCAGCGCGTCGGCGGCGTTGGCGCGCGCCTTCGACAATTGCGCGGCCTGCTTGGGATCGCGCGTGAAGATGTCGGGCAAAGCGAGCGCCGTGTCGATCTTGCTGATGATCTCGCTGACGCGTGCGATCTCGGCCTCTGCTTCCGCGATACGCTTCTTCAGCGAGCCGCGATTGTCGGACTTCGCTCGCTGCGGCTTCTCGCTCGGGGCGCTGCGTTCGCGCGGGGCTTCGGCGTTGCGCGCGGACAGCACCAGGCGGCGGTATTCGTCGAGATCGCCGTCGTAATTGGTGACGGTGCGGTCGGCGACGATCCAGAGCCGCTCGGCACAGGCCTCGATCAGATAGCGGTCGTGCGAGACCATGATCACCGCGCCCGGGAATTCGTTGATGGCTTCCGCGAGCGCAGCGCGGCTGTCGATGTCGAGATGGTTGGTCGGCTCGTCCAGGATGATCATGTTGGGGCCGAAGAAGGTGGCAAGGCCCAGCAGCAGCCGCGCCTTCTCGCCGCCGGAGAGCTTGCCGGCCTTGGTGTCGGCGGCCTTGCCGGAGAAGCCGATCGCGCCGGCCCGCGCACGCACCTTGGCCTCGGGCGCATCGCCCATCAGCTTGCGCACGTGGTCGTAGGCGGAGGCGTCCTCATTCAGCTCATCGAGCTGGTGCTGGGCAAAATAGGCGATCGACAGCTTGTCCGCGCGCGTGACTCTTCCAGAGAACGGCGCGAGCCGTCCGGCCAGCAGTTTGACCAGCGTCGACTTGCCGTTGCCGTTGGCACCTAACAGCGCGATGCGGTCGTCATTGTCGATGCGCAGGGTGACGCGATTGAGCACGGGGCTGGCCGGGTCGTAGCCGACCGACACGTTGTCCGCCGCGATGATCGGCGGCGACAGGATCTTCTCCGGCGCGGGAAAGCTGATCTCGCGCACGTCCTCGGTGACCAGTGCCGTGATCGGCTTCAGCCGCTCCAGCATTTTCACGCGAGATTGCGCTTGCCTTGCTTTCGACGCCTTGGCCTTGAAGCGGTCGACGAAGGCCTGCAGCCGCGCGCGTTCGGCCTCCTGGCGCTTGACCTGCTTGGCATCGAGCAGCTCGCGCGCGGCGCGCTGCTCCTCGAAGGAGGAGTAGGTGCCCTTGTAGAGCGTGAGCTTGCCGCGCTCCAGATGCAGGATCTGGTCGACCGAGCTGTCCAGCAGGTCGCGGTCGTGGCTGATCACGATCACCGTGCGTGGGTAATGCGCAAGGTGGTCCTCCAGCCAGAGCGTGCCTTCGAGGTCGAGATAGTTGGTGGGCTCGTCGAGCAGCAGCAAGTCGGGGGCAGCGAACAGTGTCGCGGCCAGCGCGACGCGCATGCGCCAGCCGCCGGAGAATTCGGCGCAGGGGCGGAGCTGATCGGCGGCGGAGAAGCCGAGGCCGGAGAGGATCGCGGCGGCACGGCTCGGCGCCGAATGCGCGTCGATGTCGACGAGGCGGGTCTGGATCTCCGCGATGCGGTGTGGATCGGTTGCGCGCTCGGCTTCAGTGAGCAGCGCGTCGCGTTCGAGGTCGGCCTTGAGCACGACGGAGATCAGGCTTTCGGGGCCGTTCGGGGCTTCCTGCGCGAGACTGCCAATGCGCCAGCGCGGCGGCAGGGTCACCGTGCCGTGCTCGGCCGCAAGCTCGCCGCGGATCACCTTGAACAGGGTCGACTTGCCGGTGCCGTTGCGCCCGACCAGGCCGACGCGCGACCCGGGCGTGATCTGCACGGAACTCTGGTCAATCAGAAGGCGTCCGGCAAGCCGGACGGAGAGGTCTGCGATGGCAAGCATGCGGCCTTGTCACCGCAAGGCGCGTCGAACGCAACCCGTTTTTCAGTGATAGGTCCGTGCAGCAGGTCAGTACGCGTCGCGCTCGCGGCGCCGCAATTCGTTGAGCAGCTGCTCGAGATGCGTTGGGAGCCGGGGCTCGGGCCGCAGGCTCTGCTGAAGCCGTTCGCCCACGGCGTCACAAATCGAGCGGCTGGTGCGCCGGTCGATCTGTTCGCTGTCATTGGCAGAAAGGCCAGCCATCGCGGGGTTCCGTGTTCTCAAAGTATGGACACGGTACCAAGTCTCTGGCCCGAAAATGGTTTCGCCGTCCGGCGGGGAATGCCGGCATTCTCGTCAAAATTGTATGAACCCTCCCAAGTCCGTCCAAATAAAAAAGCCCCGGCGGGGAAACGCCGGGGCCTGTCCTGCGAAGGGATACCTTGGGGGGCGTAGGGTACCCTTCTTTGCAGGAAGGTGCTGTCGGGCTCAGTAGCAACGGTTGATCATTCGCCAGCGGGGTCCCCAGGGGGTCGGGACCAGCCGGCGCACATAGCAGCCGCCATAGCCGTAGGAGACGGGGCCGCCGGCATAGAAGCGTGGTCCACCACCCCAGCCGCGGTGCCAGCCGCCGCCATGCCAGCCTCCGCCGTGCCAGCCGCCATGCCAGTGAGCCGAGGCGGAGGTCGGCGCCAGCGCGGCACCAAGCGCCAGCGCGGCAACGGCGGCAAGCGAAAGTTTCCTCAACATGGTGATCTCCTCAAAAACGGCCGGCGCGGGCCTGTCGCGTCGATGGGGCCGACCTTACGCCGGCGAAGCTGAACGGAGCCCTGACGGGTGCTGCAGATTGGGTTCATCTGGGTGAAATTGTTGTAATCCACCCAAGCTCCTCTGCGCCGAAGCGCCAGTGCCGCCGCTTGCCGTCCGGCAAAGGCGCCGATATAAGCCCCGCAAACTCCGAACCACCGCATTCTTCCCAGGGACAAGACTTATGGCCATCGAACGCACCTTTTCGATCATCAAGCCCGACGCGACCGAGCGTAACCTGACCGGCGCGGTCAACGCCGTGATCGAGAAGGCGGGCCTGCGCATCGTCGCGCAGAAGCGCATCCGCATGACCAAGGACCAGGCAGAGACCTTCTATGCCGTCCACAAGGCGCGCCCGTTCTTCGGCGAACTCGTCGACTTCATGATCTCCGGCCCGGTCGTGGTGCAGGTGCTGGAAGGCGAGGGCGCCATTGCCAAATATCGTGAGGTGATGGGCGCGACCGATCCGGCCAAGGCCGCCGAGGGCACCGTCCGCAAGCTCTACGCCAAGTCGATCGGCGAGAATTCGGTGCACGGCTCGGATGCGCCGGAGACGGCCGCGATCGAGATCGCTCAGTTCTTCTCGGGCAACGAGATCGTCGGCTGATCAACCAGCCGACAGGTTAGAACGACGGGCGAAAGGACTTACTCGTGGACTGGCTCTGGCAGATCTTCGATCCCGCTACGATCGGGGCATTCTTCACCCAGTTTCGCAACGAGATGGCAGCGCCGACGTTCTGGCTCGCGGTCGGCAAGATCATCTGGATCAACATCCTGCTCTCCGGCGACAACGCGCTGGTGATCGCGCTTGCCTGCCGCGGTCTGTCGCCGCGGCACCGGCTCTGGGGCATGATCTTCGGTGCCGGCGCAGCCGTGATGCTGCGGATCATCTTCACCGGCATCGTCGCAACCCTGATGGAGCTGCCCTATCTCAAGCTGATCGGCGGCCTCGCGCTGATCGTGATTGCGGCAAAGCTCCTGGTGCCGGAAAACGAGGACGAGGACGACGTCGATGCCGCCTCGCATCTGTGGCAGGCCATCCAGATCGTCGTGGTCGCCGACATCGTCATGAGTCTCGACAATGTCATCGCGGTGGCCGCCGCCGCCAATGGCAGCGTGCCGCTGCTGGTCCTCGGCCTTGCCGTCAGCGTTCCGCTGATCGTCGCCGGTGCCGCGCTGATCATGGCACTGCTCACGAAGCTGCCGGTGCTGGTCTGGGCTGGTGCGGCGCTGCTCGGCTGGATCTCGGGCGAGGTGATCGCGACCGATCCTGCCGTCGCGCCGAAGCTGCATACGCTGTTCGACGGCCCGCTCGGCGCTGCGCTGGACGGCGTGCTCGGAGCCTTCCGCATCCCGCCGCAATTTGCCCATGGCAGCGCAGGCGGCGAATATTTCTGCGCGGTCCTCGGCATCCTCGTCGTGCTGATCGTCGGCAGCATCTGGCGCAGGCGCAGCCTGACCGCGGCGGCGCTCGAATCGTCCCAGCGGCACGCCAAGGCCTCGGCCGAGTAGCTTCGAGCCCTTGATCCCTTGCCTCTCTCCAGCGATGAGAGGCGGCACGTCAATCGTATGCTCCCGCATTGGCAGCGGGAGGCGAGCGATCATCCGTTATGGGCTCAGTCCACGAGCCGAAGTTCCGATCATCGCGTTCGTACAACCGGCGCGCATTGCGCCCGAGGGCAGAGGCACCGCCGCGCTTTGTCACGCAGCGCGCGTGGGGATTGTGCGATCGGTCTGTTCTCGCAACCACCGCGCGATTTAGACCTTGTCTTATTATAAACTGCTGAGATTCAAGGGTGCTTTCGTTGACTCGACGGACGTGCCCACGGCACGTCGCTCCGACGTTCATGTTCATGAATTCGGAAGCTGGTGCGATGTCGTCGAAATTGTTTTGCCGTCCTGTTGCCGTTCTTGCCCCTCGCATCAAGACGCTTCTGTCGTGCGTCAGCCCGAGAGCCTTCGCGGTCTCCGTGGTTTCCATTGCCTTGTGCAGCGACGGCGTCTTGCACGGCACCAGCGCGCAGAGCGCTGCGCCCCAGGCGGGGGCAGGCACGTTGCCGGCGGTGACCGTCACCGCAGACGCGCCGAAGCCGCGCGCGCGTCCGCGAGCCAATCCAGTCCGAAGGGCCGGCCGCAGCGCGCCCGCGAACGAGCGGGCCAAGTTGCAGGCGGAAGCGACCCCGACGGCCGCGAGGCCCGGTGCACTGCCGCCGACCTACGCAGGCGGGCAGGTGGCACGCGGAGGCCAGGTTGGCCTGCTCGGCAACAAGGATTTCATGGATACGCCGTTCAACATCACGAGCTACACGGCGAAGAAAATCGAAGATCAACAGGCCGTCACGGTCGCCGACGTCGTCACCAACGATCCCTCGGTCCGCTTAGGGAGCCAGCCTGGCGGCATTTTCGATTCTTTCTTCATCCGCGGCTTTCCGATCGGGGAGGGCAATGTCGGAGAAATCGCCTTCAACGGCGTCTATGGCGTCGCGCCGAACTATCGTGTGTTCACCGACTACGTCGAACGCATCGAGATTCTCAAAGGCCCGACCGCGCTGCTCTACGGCATGGCGCCGAACAGCAGTGTCGGCGGCACCATCAACATCGTTCCGAAGCGAGCAGGGGACGTCGATCTCACGCGGGTCACGACCAGTTACGCGACCAACACCCAGCTCGGCACCCACCTCGATGTAAGTCGCCGGTTCGGCGAGAACCGCGAATTCGGCATTCGCGTCAATGGCAGCTATCACAACGGCGATACGCCGCTCGACAACCAGACCCGCGAGGCGCATGTCGGCTCCGCGGCGTTCGATTACCGCGGCGAGAAGTTCAGAGCCTCGCTCGATTTCATCGAGCAGGAGGAAAAGTTCGACGCGCCCTCGAGGCCGTTCCTGGTCGCAACCGGCGTCGCCGTCCCGACAGCGCCGGTCGGACGGCGCAACGTCACGCAATCCTGGGAATTTGCCAAGGTTCACGACAACTCGCTGCTGGCCCGCGCCGAATACGATGTGACTGACTCCGTAACGGTATTTGCAGACGCAGGTGGTGGCAGGACCCAGGTCGACCGTCTCTTCGGCACGCCGACGATCCTGAATGCGGCGGGCAACACCACTTCCACCCCTGGACGCTTCAAATTCGACATCGAAAGGAACGTGGCCGACGCCGGCGTCCGGGCCCGGATCGAGACCGGCGCCATCAGTCATGCCGTGAGCTTCCAGGGCAGCTACTACATGGACGAGATCTCGCGGGGCTCGGTGAACGGCACGCCCGTGCTATCCAACATTTATGCGCCGATTGCTCGTCCGCAGCAGCTCGTTCCGGCTCCCGCGACCGTGCCAAGGCTGTCGGACACCGAGCTGAGGGGCATTGCGCTGGCCGACACCATGTCGGTTCTCCAGGAGCGGCTTCAGCTGACGGTCGGCGTCAGGCAGCAGGGCGTCAGGTCGAACAATTACAACACCACCACGGGCGCCGTGATGTCGGCCTACGACCAAACGGCGTTCACGCCGATGGTCGGCGTGGTCGTCAAGCCCTTGAGCAACGTTTCGCTCTACGCCAACTACATCGAAGGGCTCAGCAAAGGCGATACCGCACCGACGACGGCAGCCAATCAAGGCGAGGTCCTTGCGCCGTATTTGAGCAAGCAGAAGGAGGCAGGCATCAAGGTCGATTTCGGCGCGCTCGCGACCACGATCAGCCTGTTCGAAATCACCAAGCCGTCCGGGCAGCTGGGCGCCGGCAACGTCTTCCGGGCTGATCAGGAGCAGCGCAATCGCGGCCTGGAATTCACCGTGTTCGGAGAAGTGCAGCCGGGCATTCGCGTTATTGGCGGCGTGACGTTGATCGACGCGGAGCTGACGAAGACGAGCACACTGGCCAATTTGGGCAAGACCCCGATCGGCGTGCCCGAGGTGCAGGCCAATCTGTCCGCCGAATGGGACACCCCGTTCGCACCCGGACTGACACTGGTTGCAAACACCATCTATACCGGGCACCAGTACTTGAATGGGGCAAACACGCAGGTTGTCCCGGCCTGGACGAGGCTCGATCTTGGCGCGCGCTACAACACGCGCATCAACAACCGGCCCGTCACGGTTCGCGCACTGGTCCAGAACGTGTTCGACACCAATTACTGGGCTGGCGTCGCAAGCTTCTCCGCGTTGGCGCAAGGCTCGCCGCGAACCCTGCTCTTGTCGATGTCGACCGATTTCTGAGCCATGGCCTCGTCGGGCCGGCTGCGGGGCTGGATCAGGCGCTGACGACAGGTGCTCTGAATGGACCAAACAATCAGGGCGCCAGGCCGAGACGGCTCGGCGGCTGTCCGATCCAGGATGATGCCCGGACGCGCACGGCGCGCGCTGCTGTGGGCGCACCGTTGGTTCGGATTGATCGGCGGCATCGTCGTGGTGCTGATCGGTCTGACCGGAAGCTTCATCGTCTTCTACCGTGAGATCGATGTCGCCCTGAATCCGTCGCTCTATGCTCCCGCCGGTCCGGAGCAAAGCGTGACATTATCGGAGGTGATGCGCGCCGCAGCGACAGCGGATCCCGCGCCGATTGCCACCATCCTGGCGCCGGACCGGACTTGGCCGGTCTGGATCGTGATTCATTCGCACGAGACCGCGCCAGGCAGCTACCCGAACCGGTGGACCACCATGGTCGATCCTTCGAACGGGAAGGTGCTCGGGCGGCGTGACTACGTCAACGCATTCGCGCTCAAGGTTTATCGTCTCCACTTCACGCTGTTGCTCTATGAGTTCTGGGGCAAGGAGCTGGTCGGCGTCGCCGGATTCGTGCTGCTCGGTTTGGCGGTCTCAGGCCTCTTCCTGTGGTGGCCGAAGCCGGGACGATTCTGGCGATCGGTCTCGGTGCGCAAGAACGTCTCGCTGCTTCGATTTGTTCTGGACCTTCACAGTGCGGCCGGCTTTTGGGCGCTGTGCCTGCTCTTGCTGATCTCGATCACCGGCATCGGCATCGTTTTTCCCGACGTCGTGCGTCCCATCGTCGGCCTTGTGTCGCAGCCGACGCCTGATCGCTTGCCAAAGGTCGAAATGCCGCCTCCGGCAGGGACGCCGCTGCTCTCGCCTGATGCGATCATGCGACGCGCGCAGGAGGCCAAGCCCCGTGCGACCATCGCCATGCTCAATCCGCCGACCGAAACGCGCAACACGTGGCGGGTGCAGTTCCGTCCTGATGGGGCTGATCCTGCCGTACGGTCGCGTGGGGCGATCTGGCTCGATCCGTGGAGCGGTGCGGTGGTGCACGACCGCACGCCGGGTACCATGTCGATGGGGGAGCGCTATCTGGCCGAGCAGCTCTGGCTGCACAACGGCGCGACGTTCGGATTTGCAGGGCGCCTGCTGGTGTTCGCAGCCGGGTTCGCGCCGCTCGTCCTCTTCGTCAGCGGCGCGATGATGTGGCTCAAGAGACGGCCCGGGAAATCGCGGCCCGGCTGAGGGGTCACCGCCTCACGATCGAACCGGCGCGGCCAATCAGGCGCGCGAGCTGGCGGAAGCGGCTGCCGACGCGGTCGGCGACGAGATCGCCGAGGCGATGCTCGAACACCAGCATCAGCTTACGGCCCTGGCTGCGGAAATGCGTGGCCGGCAGAACGCCAGGGCGCGCCGCCGAGACCAGGTGCGCGACGCGGAACGCTGCTCCCAGGAGGCGGGCGCGCTCGAGCTGTGCAGGCGTCAGCAGGCCCTGCATGGTGGCCGGCGGCTGGTTCTCCTCGCTCAGGCCGGCATAGCGATAGAACACGGACAGGCCGACGAAGGCGCGCTCGGTGTGGGTGATCGCGCCGAAATTGCCGTTGACGACAAGGCTCAGCGTCTGCTCGCCGCGGTGGTCGGGGTGCACGCGCCAGCCGATGTCGGAGAGCAGGCATGCGGCGTGACGCAGGCGGCGGTCCTCTTCGGTTTCGCGCAGCTTCACGACGCGCGCGAGGCGATCGGTCCAGGCGATCAGCTCGCGGGCATGCCTGGCCGAGCGCGACAGCAATTGGTTGAGCTCCTCTGCGGCGCAGATCAGCCCGTCCTTGTTGCGCTCCATCTCCGACAGCTTCTCGTGCAACAGGCCCTCGCGCACGCCGAAGGTGGAGAACACGATGGTTTTCGGCTTCGCCACGCGGATGATGTGCTCGAGAACTAGGGCGGCATAGGTGAGGAGCGGGCGGCGCGCATCGGCGACGATCTCGATGTCGGCCAACATGTCGGCGGCCGCGAGGCGGCGGAGACGGCGCGAAAAGTC
Organism: Bradyrhizobium sp. DOA1; assembly: GCF_001593325.1. Lineage (NCBI taxonomy): Bacteria > Pseudomonadati > Pseudomonadota > Alphaproteobacteria > Hyphomicrobiales > Nitrobacteraceae > Bradyrhizobium > Bradyrhizobium sp. DOA1. The sequence continues at coordinate 3,546,549 of NZ_JXJM01000001.1, read as the reverse complement.
CAGCGCTTCAGCCGCGGGAATGGAGTAGCCGTGCATGACCTGGAGCGGATAGCCGCTCTGGATGATGTGGATGCGCGCGAGCGCGCGCCAGGTGCCGCCGACGGCGTAGAAGATACGGCCGCCGCCCGCGGCGAGCTGCGGCACCCCGTCGATCGCCTCGCGGACGATGCGGTCGGCGCGCTTGAGGGATTTGTGCGCGAGGTCCTGGAGCGCGAGCCCGCCGAGCGGCAACGTCACGCCGCTGCGCACGCTGTTCCTGCGCACGTCGATCAGCTCGAGCGAGCCGCCGCCGAGATCGCCGACGATGCCGTCGGGATGATGGATACCGGAAATCACGCCGAGCGCCGACAGCCGTGCCTCGCGCGGGCCCGACAGAATCTCGATCTTCACGGCGCAGATGCGCTCGGCCTTGGCAATGAAGTCAGGGCCGTTGGAGGCGTCGCGGCAGGCGGCCGTCGCGATCGCGAACACGCGCCCGACCTGCATCACGCGGCAGAGCGCGCGAAAACGCTTCAGCGAGGTGAGCGCCTTGTCGACGGCGTCGGGCGCGAGCAAGCCCGTGCTCTGCACCTCACGGCCGAGTCCGCACAGCGTCTTTTCGTTGAAGACCGGAATGAGGCTGCGCGCCAGCGCCTCGTAGACGACAAGACGGACCGAGTTGGAGCCGATGTCGATGACCGCGACGCTCGCGCCGCGCTTGCGCGGCCGCTTCACGTCGCAGATCCGGAATCAGGATGGATGACGTTCATTACGGCGCGTGAGACGGCGCGGCGAGGATTCCTTGAGCGACTTTCCACGGCCAGACAGACTCGGATTCGTCATGAAGTAGTTGTGGACGTTGAAAGGCTCGTCGCCCTTCGCGGCCTTCATACGCGTTGAGGACCCGTCCGGCAACAATTGCCAGCTCTGCTCGTTGTCCTTCAGGTTCGCGACCATGATCTGTTCGAGAACCTGCTGATGCACCGTGGGATTTTGGAGCGGACACAACACCTCGACGCGGCGGTCGAGGTTGCGCGGCATCATGTCGGCCGAGGAGATATACACAGCCGCTTTTGCGCTCGGCAGGCCCTGACCCATGCCGAAGCAATAGATTCGGCCGTGTTCCAGGAAGCGTCCGATGATCGATTTGACGCGGATGTTCTCCGACAGGCCGGGAATTCCCGGCCTGAGGCAGCAGATGCCGCGTACCACGAGCTCGACCTGAACGCCGGCCTGCGAGGCCTCGTAGAGCGCGTCGATAATGTCGGGGTCGACCAGCGCATTCATCTTCATCCAGACCGCGCCGGGACGGCCGTGCCGCGCATGCGCGGTCTCGCCCTGGATGTGCTCGATGATGCGCTTGCGCAAGGTCAATGGCGATACCGCCATCTTCTCCAGATCGCTCGGCGCGGCATAGCCGGTGATGAAGTTGAACACGCGCGCCGCGTCGCGGCCGATGGTCGGATCCGAGGTGAAGTAAGAGAGGTCGGTGTAGATGCGCGCGGTGACCGGGTGATAGTTGCCGGTGCCGGTATGCACGTAGGTCGTGAGGTTTCCGCCTTCACGGCGTACCACCATCGAGAGCTTGGCGTGCGTCTTCAGCTCGAGGAAGCCGTAGACGACCTGTACGCCGGCACGTTCGAGGTCGCGCGCCCAGCGGATGTTGGCTTCTTCGTCGAAGCGCGCCTTCAGCTCGATCAGCGCGGTGACGGACTTGCCGGCTTCGGCGGCCTCCGCAAGCGTGCGCACGATCGGCGAGTTGTTGGAAGTGCGATAGAGCGTCTGCTTGATCGCGACCACGTCGGGGTCGCGCGCGGCCTGTTGCAGGAACTGCACCACCACGTCGAAGGACTCGTAGGGGTGATGGACGACGAGGTCCTTCTGCCGGATCGCGGCGAAGATGTCGCCGCCATGCTCGCGCACGCGCTCGGGGTGACGCGGCACATAAGGCGTGAATTCGAGGTCTGGACGGTCGAGGCGCGTCAGTTGCGAGAGCTCGTTCATCGCCTGCACGCCGTCGACCAGGAATACCTCGTCGTCGGCGGCCGACAGGGCATGCTGGACGAAGCTGCGTAGCTCCTCCGGCATCTTGGCGTCGATCTCGAGCCGGATCACCGACCCGCGGCGCCGCCGCTTCAGTGCTGTCTCGAACAAGCGGACGAGGTCTTCCGCCTCTTCCTCGATTTCGAGCTCAGAGTCGCGGATGATGCGGAAGGCACCCTGGCCGTGCAGATTGTAGCCGGGGAACAGGCGGTTGATGAACAGGGCGGTCGCCTGCTCCAGCGAGATCAGCCGGACGGCCTTGCCCTCGGCGGGCAGGCGGATGAAGCGGTCGATCTTGCCGGGCATGCGGATCAGCGCGTTCATCTGCCTGCCGTCGGCGGCACGGGTGAGCTGGAGCGCGATGGTGAAGCCGAGGCTCGGAATGAACGGGAAAGGGTGGGCCGGATCGATTGCGAGTGGCGTCAGCAGCGGGAACACGTTGTTGAGGAAATAATCCTCGATCCAGGTCCGTTCCGCCTTGGTGACCTCCTTGCCTTCGACCAGCACGATGCCGACCTCGGCGAGTGTGCCGCGCAGATCGCGCCAGATCGCCTGCTGGTCGGAGGCAAGCTCGGAGACGGTGCGATTGATCAGAGCGAGCTGTTCGGAGGGCGTCAGGCCGTCGGGGCTGCGTTCAGCAATGCCCTCGCGCACCTGGGCCTTGATGCCGGCGACGCGGACCATGAAGAATTCGTCGAGGTTGTTCGCCGAAATCGACAGGAATCGCACCCGTTCCAGCAGGGGGTGGCTGGGATTGACCGATTCCTCCAGGACGCGGCGGTTGAAATGCAGCCAGGAGAGCTCGCGGTTGATGAATCGCTCGGGGCTGGAGGCGATCGCCGGCAGGCCCTCAGGTTCCTGGGCTTTTTCTTTTGTTTCAACAGCTTGCGCGGAATCCATCAGAAGTCGGTCCATCCAGTTCGCCTCACTTTGCGACTTATGCGCAAAACCGGCCGGAGCATGTGTTAGAGCGATGACGTTTCGATGACATTGATGTTCCGCCGCTCCGCCGCGTCAAGCGGCCTTGGTGGCCCAGCGCAGGCCGGTCAGGCGTCGCGGAGCAGCTCAGCCGCCAGCGCCCGGGTGACGGGGCGGCCGAGCCGCAGGGCCTCGCTGTCGAGCAGCTCCACGGCCCGGCGGGCGGCCGCCGACGATCGCTCCAGCCGGGTGGCGAGGTAGCTGACGACGCTCTCATCCACGGTGAGCTGCCGGTCGGCGCAGAATTTGACGATCAGGCCACGGAACAGCTGGTCGTCGGGCGGCAGCAGCGCGACAACAGGCACGGCCCGTAGACGCGAGCGCAGGTCGCGCAGCTCGATCGCGAGCGAGGCCGGCACCTCGCGCCCGGTGAAGAGGACGTAGGCACCGTCCTCGCGGGCGAGATTCATCAGGTGGAAAAGGGCGCGCTCGTCGAACGCCTTCGCCTTGAGGTCCTCGACCACCAGCGCTCCGGTGGCGAGCGCACCCGGGACAGCCGCAGCAGTCAGCGCATTGGCCATGGTCGAGCGGGCGCCGGCCTCTTCGGCCCAGATCGCGGCAAGGTGGCTCTTGCCGCTGCCCTCGGGTCCGGCCAGCCACATGATCCGGTTCGGCCATTCCGGCCAACTGTCCATCAGGCCCAGCCCGGCCGCGTTGGCCGGGCCTTCCAGGAAATTGTCCCGGCTAAGGCTTTCCGCGTGCGGAAGCGAAAACGCCAATTGTCGGGGGTGAACGCGGCCTGCCACGCTTGCTTTGCTCCATGCCGGCGCGCCGGCTTCAGCTTGAAGATTTGATCCTATCCGGCGCGAGTTGGCCTTTTGCGGGGCCGCTTCGCAGCTCATTTGGCCTCGATCGTGCTCATGTGCCGCAGCCACTCGACGAGATAGAGCGACACGGAGGAGAGCGTGAAGATCGTGACGAGACCCATCAGGATCATATCATAGGGGGCCGGCTTGAAGCCGAAAGCAAGCGCCGCCAGCACCAGGGCCGCGAACGCCACCTGGGCGACGGTGTTGAGCTTGGACACTTTGGACGGCTTCATCTCGACCGGCCGGTCGAACAACCAGGATACGATCACGGCAGCGACGATCATGATGTCGCGCGAGACCACCAGGATCACGATCCAGCGGGGGATCGCGCCCCAGATGCCGAGCGCCATGTAGATCGAGACCAGCAGCGCCTTGTCCGCGAGCGGATCGAGCAGGGCGCCGAGCTCGCTCGTCATGTTGAAGCGCTTGGCCAGGAAGCCGTCGACGGCATCGCTGATGCCGGCGACCAGGAAGACGGCAAACGCCACCTCCATTTGGCTCGACACGATGGCCCAGACGATGATCGGGACCAGCATGATGCGGCCTAGGGTAATGATATTCGGAATACTCACGCAGCGCTTCCCGGCACCGGTCTGACCTCGAATCCGGCCCGTTACAGGCTGAACCGGTTGATATGTCTACATAGTATAGGGCGGGGCGCCATGCGAGCCATTGCGCGTCCACGGAATTCGACGTAACCAGCCGCAAACCCACTGGAAATCGGGCATGACCGACCGCAAAAACGGCCTCACTTACGCCGATTCAGGCGTCGATATCGACGCGGGCAACCGCCTCGTCGACCTGATCAGGCCGATGGTGCGCGCCACCGCACGCCCCGGCGCCGACGCCGAAATCGGCGGTTTCGGGGGTTTGTTCGACCTCAAGGCGGCCGGCTTCAAGGACCCGGTCCTGGTCGCCGCGACCGACGGCGTCGGCACCAAGGTCAAGATTGCGATCGAGACCGGCCTGCATGGCGGCATCGGCATCGATCTCGTCGCCATGAGCGTCAACGACCTCGTGGTGCAGGGCGCCGAGCCACTGTTCTTCCTGGACTATTTCGCCTGTGGCAAGCTCGATCCGGAGGCCACCGCCGCGATCGTCGCAGGCGTCGCAGAAGGCTGCCGGGAATCCGGCTGCGCCCTGATCGGCGGCGAGACCGCCGAGATGCCCGGGCTCTACAAGGACGGAGATTACGACCTCGGCGGCTTTGCCGTCGGCGCCGCCGAGCGCGGTACGCTGTTGCCGCGCAAGGATATCGCGGCGGGCGACGCCGTGATCGGCCTCGCCTCATCGGGCGTGCATTCCAACGGTTTTTCGCTGGTGCGCAAGATCGTCGAGCAGTCCGGTCTCAGCTTCGAGGCGCAGGCGCCGTTCGCGCCCGTGATGACGCTCGGCGGCGCGCTGCTGACGCCGACCAGGCTCTACGTCAAATCCTGCCTGCGCGCGATTCGCGAAACCGGCGCGGTGAAGGGGCTCGCCCACATCACCGGCGGCGGCTTCACCGACAACATTCCGCGCGTCCTGCCGAAGCACCTCGGCGTCGGCATTGACCTCGCGCGCCTGCCGGTACTCCCCGTGTTCAAATGGCTGGCGGCGCAGGCCGGTATTGCCGAGCTCGAAATGCTGCGCACGTTCAATTGCGGCATCGGCATGATCGCGATCGTCGAGCCTGACAAGGTCGACAAGGTGATTGAGGTCTTCACCGATGCGGGTGAGACGGTGGCGCAGCTCGGCACCGTGATCCCGGCCGAGGGCGAGCACCGCGTCGTCTATAACGGCCACCTCGACATGGCACTGTGATGACTGGCGCTGTGATGAAGCGCCGCGTCGCCATCCTGATCTCCGGGCGCGGCTCCAACATGGCCGCGCTGATCAAGGCAGCAAGCTCGGCCGATTTCCCGGCGGAGATTTCGCTCGTCATCTCAAACAAGGCCGATGCGCTCGGGCTGGAACGGGCGAGGGCGAGCGGCGTGACTACTGAGGTGATCGAGAGCAAGCCGTTCGGCAAGGACCGCGCCGGCTTCGAGAAAGTGCTGCAGGCAGCCCTCGACCGGCACGGCATCGAGCTGATTTGCCTAGGCGGCTTCATGCGCCTGTTCACGGCCGAGTTCACCAAGGCGTGGTACGGCAGGATGCTCAACATCCATCCCTCGCTGCTGCCGTCCTTCCCCGGCCTCGACCCGCATGGCCAGGCCCTGCGCGCCGGCGTCAAGCTGTCAGGCGCGACGGTGCATTTCGTGATCCCCGAGACCGATGCCGGCCCGATCGTGATGCAGGGCGCGGTCCCCGTCAGCGATCACGACACGGGCGACACACTCTCGGAGCGCATCCTCGAAGTCGAGCATCGCATCTATCCCGAGGCACTGCGGCTGCTGGCTATGGGCAAGGTCCGGATTGAAGGCGATGTGTGCAGGACGGCGGGGAGCTCTGCGTCGGAGAATTTTCTGATCGCACCGGTGGTCGGCTAAGGCAGACGCTCAGCTATTCGATGTAGCTTGCCGGCTCGCCGCTGCGAGCGCGCTGATCGTTGGATCATCGATCTCTGTCAGATGCCGCAAATGGATTGAGCAGAGCTACGCCGGTCGTCCCGATGTCGGCAGTGTTGCGCGTCACCAGTGTGAGGCCGTGGACTTTGGCTGTGGCGGCGAGCAGGCTATCAATGAGTGGCAGCGGATGCGGAATTCCAAGCAGGGCCCAGGTCTCGGCGACAGTCTCGTCGATGGGAAGAACCCGATCGGCAAGTCGAGTCCTCATTTGTGAGAACCATCGGTCGAGAGACTTCGCCTGGGCCGGATCGTTTCGCCTTTTCAATTCGATGCCTCGGCGAATCTCGGCAAGAACCAACACGCTGGTTCCGATATGCTCCGGCGGAGTCTGATTGACCCAACGGATGACATTTGGCTCGGCGCGATCGCGCTTGCGTATTTCGGAAATGACGTTGGTGTCGAGGAGAAATCTCACAAATCGACCTTGCGCCAGCCATCGCGCCGCGGCTGATCAAATACGCCCTCGAAGACTTCATCGGAAAGCTCGGAGCCGAAGATGTCGAAGGCGGTCTTGACGTCGGGACTTTGGAGGGCGCTGGCCAACGTTGATCGAAGTGACGCGGCCCGCTCCGGTTTGTCGCGCAGGGTTTCGGCCAATGCACGGATGAGGCCCGCATCCTTCTTTGCGGCTTGGACTTCGACCCTGACCAGCCCCCGCGCCGCGGCGCGACGCCGATGCGTCCGGGTCGCTCTTCGCTGGGATTTCGTTGCCACGGCTCATGTCCAATGTGATTTCCGGTAATATAACCGGAAAGCTTGGTAGAGGCAATCGAACGAATGGCCCAAACAAAATCCCCCGGCAGAGCCGGGGGCAACGTCATGATCTCTCGCGGTTCAGCCCTGAGAAAAATCAGGAGACCTTGAGGTTCTCCGCGGATGATTTGCCGCGGTTCTCCACGAGGTCGTATTCAACCACTTGGTTTTCGTTGAGGGTCGAGAGCCCGGCGCGTTCGACGGCCGAGATATGGACGAACACGTCCTTGTCGCCGCCGTTCGGCTTGATGAACCCATAACCCTTGGTCGGGTTGAACCATTTGACGGTGCCCTTTTGCGGCATCGCTAGTCTCCTCCACTAGATAGAAAAACGACGCGGCCGCTTTTTCGCGTGCCACGCCACAAACGGGCTTCCGGAAGTCTGTCGAGTCTCATCGTCGCGAAACGCACAGCCGCGCGGTCAATTCCGATTGTGACCAATATTGCAACATGAAAATCGCGCGTTAGCAAGCAGAGCGCGAATTTCAAGATCGGACCAGGCCTCTCCGTCTGCAATTTGCGACCTGTGGCAGCGGAACCACAATCGAGCCAATAGGCTCGATCTTGGCGCGCCGAGCGGTTGACCCTCCGCGGCAGTTCGGCGCAAATCGGCGCAGACCGTGTTGCATTTTCGCGCCGCCATTTGCTTTGGGATTGATCGTCATGTGCTGCACGTCGCAGCTCTCCGGGACACGGCAGGTGATTGGAGGAGCCCGGACTCGCCGGACGACGGCCAAGGTCGCGAGCATCGTCGTGTTGATCCTGGTGACGACGCCCGCTTATGCCCAACTCGTCCCGCCGCCGCCTCCCACCCCGTCGGCCAATTCGGCCAATGACGATCAGTCGGCCGGCAACAGTGCGCTCAATCTCGGCTCGAATTTCCTGGAGCGCCTCGGCAACCAGGCATCCGGCGGCGTCAACCGGGCGTTCCGCAGCAATCCCGGCGGCGGCGGCGCGTCGGCGGCCACCGAAGATCCGCGCTACCGCACCTGGTTCGAGGGCTACGGCATCTCGGTGCGAACGGACGCGCAAGGAGACTTCGTCGGCGACAAGCGCAAGACCTTTGGTGGCGTCGCCGGTTTTGGCGCGCGCGTTGCGCCCGGTGTCAATCTCGGCTTTTCGGTCGATCAGAGCCACACCGACATCGACGTGCCGCTGGCGCTGCAGTCGGCGACGCTCGACCTGACCCAAGTCGGTTTTAGCGGCTCGGTCGACAAAGGCCCCTGGACCTGGGCATTTGCGGTGGTGCATGGCTTCGGCAAGGTCCGCTCCAGCCGCGACACCGGCCTCGGCCTTGCGACGGCGGGCTATCGCGCGGCGGTGGACGGCGCGCTGACCGAGATCAGCTACTACTGGACCAAGGACCAGATGCGCATCGTGCCCAAGGGGGCGCTCGAATATGTGCGCGCCACCAGCGCCGCGTTCCAGGAGGCCGGCGGCCTCGATCCGCTCAACGTCGGCGCGACTGCGCTGTCCCGCGCGCGGGTCATGATCGGGGCCGAGATCGGCCGCTACTTCATCATCGACCAGAGGATCCTGGATCTGTCTGCCTACGGCAAGTTCGTCGACAATTTCCACCAGGATCTCGGATCGATCCAGGTCAGCCTGGGAGCCCAGAGCATCGTCGTTCCCGGCATCGGCGAGAGCCGTTACGGCGCGGATGCCGGCGCCTCAGCCTCGCTCAGTCTGACCAACGTGGCGCGGCTCTATGTCAATTACGACGGCAAGTTCCGCAGGGAGCTCACCTCGCACCAGGGCACGGTCGGCTTCGAATACAAATGGTAGCTCACGCCGGCGTCGCCGCCACATACCCCGTCAGCCCAAAACCTTCGCGGGCGGCCGTCATCATCGGCACCAGCGCGTTCGGATGGATGAACTCGTCGCGGAAGCAGGGATAGGTTCTGGGATCGAAGATCTTCTTCAGCCAGTCGACGACGATCTTGTGCCGTTCGGAGCTGCGGAACTCCTTGTGATAGGTGAGCCAGAGATCGGCATGGTGGCTGACGCCGAGATCGACGGCAACGAGCGGTGCGCCGAGCGCGATCGACACCGTCGGCAGGAAGCCGATGCCGGCGCCGCGCTCCACGGCATAGAGCACGCCGACCGAAGAGTTGGTCTTGATCCCGACGATGCCCTCCAGCGATTGCAGCCCGAGCACGCGGGCATAGGCGCCGTCGTCGACCTGCGGCGCGCTCTGCTTGATGATGCGATGGTTCTTCAGTTCGGCCAGCGTCGCCGGCACGCCGTAGAGGTTCTCGTATTCCTTGGAGACGAACGGATAGATGTGGAGACGGCCTAGCTTCGCGACGATCAGATCCGGATTGGTCGGCGGCTCGAGCTGTATAGCGATGTCGGATTCCAGCCGCGCGACGTCGGCCTGTTCCATCGCGCAGCGCAGGTCGACGGTGATCTTGCGATAGGTCTTCTGGAAATCGATCAGGCGCGGCAGGATCCAGAAATTGCCGGGCCCCTCCGTCACCGCGACGCGCACGGTGCCGGCGGCGTCGCTCGACGAGCGCGAGGCGCGGCGGAAGACGTTGAAGGCATGACGCTCCATATGCGCGACGTCAGCGATCATGGCGGTGCCTTCGTCGCTGAGCGTGAGTCCGCTCTGGTCGCGCAGGAACAGCTTGCAGCCGATGTTCTCTTCGAGCCGGTCGATCCTGCGCATCAGGGTGGTGGAGGTGAGCCCGAGCTCTTCGGCCGCATTGCGAAAACTTTTATATTTTGCGCACGCTAAAAACAGCTTCAAATCGTCCCAGGACGCACCCAGGGCTTCTTCACGGTGCTGCATCATCGCAGCACCCCGGTGCAATAACTGCTGCATACTCCTGATCCCCAACCGCTAAGGTCGTCCTCGTAGCGGGGTACGAAAGCCGCAAACGATAGAGGGACGATACCGGTATGGAAAGGGGCTCGTTTGCCGCAAGGCATGATTTCGACGCGCTGCCGCTGAGCGCGGACGTCGATGTCCGTTGCGCGCATTTTTCCGAAATCGCCGCGCTTTCGGAGATGGCGCATCGCCTGGTGCCGGGGGTGCAGATCGGCTCGGCGGAGCTTGCAAGGTATTTCACGTTCGATCCCGAGAGCATCCTGACCTTCAGCCGGAACGGCCATCTGCTCGGTGGCATGGCCTTCTTGTTCCTCAACGAGCGCGGGCACGATGCGCTGCTGCTCGATGAGATCTGTCTTACAGCGCCCGAAACGCACTATCTCGCCTCGGCGAAGGACGACGTTGCGGCCATCTACATCTGGGCGATCGCGGCGACGGGGCGCGGCATCGCCGGCCTCGGCAAGGCGGCGGCTCATTTGCGACAGCTAAGGTTTCGCGGCGCCGATTGCTATGCGCAGCCGTCAACCGTGGCCGGACGCGACATCATGAAGGCGACGGGCTTTGCCCCGGTCCCGAGCTTCCAGCCCGACCTATGGTGCTACGAGCGCCCCTGGCACCGCCAGCCGATGCACATGCCGGGTGCGATCATCCAAGCAAGGAGCTTTGCAGATGCACGGTACTAGAATTCCTCTCGCCAAGCCCGACTCCCGCGCCATCTCGATCCGCCTTGCGCGCGACCCCAGCGATCTCATGCTCGTCACCGCCATCCGTTCTGCGGTCTATCTCGCCGAGCAGGATTGTCCGTTCGAGGAGGAGTTCGACGGCAACGACATGGTCGCCGCGCATTTCATTGGCTTCGTCGGCAGCGAGCCCGCGGGCTGCCTGCGGGTCCGTTTCTTCGGCGATTTTGCCAAGGTGGAGCGCCTTGCAGTGCGTCACCAGCACCGCCGCTCGCGCGTCTCGTTCAAGCTGGTGCAGGCGAGCGTCGACTACGTCAAGCGCAAGGGCTTTCGCAAGATCTACGGCCAGGCGCAGGACCGGCTGGTCGATTTCTGGGCCCATTTCGGCGCCAAGCCGCTCGGCCACAACCGCAAGATCACTTTTTCCGACTTCTCCTATACGGAGATGCTGCTGGAGATCGAGCCGGGACCGGACGCCATCACGCTGGACAGCGATCCCTATGTGATCATCCGGCCCGAAGGCGATTGGGATCGGCCGGGCGTGCTCGACGCCTCCGCGCGACGGGCGGTGACCTCGCCGCTGCGGGACCTCGCGCTCGCCGACCGCTGAAACAGGTGCAGCCAAGCGCAGGACAATGCCGGTTTCCATCCACGACGATCCGCCGATCCTGGTCTGCGCGGATCTCCAGATCGAATATCTCACCCCCGGGCGTCGCCACGTCATTCTCGACGGCGAAGCGGCCACCGCGCGCTGCCTGGAATTGCTGACGCTGTGGCGCAGCAATCTCTGGCCGGTAATGCATCTGAAGCGCATCGCGCAGGCGGCCTGGTTCAATCCGGCATCCAGGCTGACCGATTGGATCGCAGAGGCAAAGCCGCGTCCTGGCGAAATGACGTTCGAGCATCCGCTGCCGTCGGCCTACAGCTCGTCGCGGTTTGTGGACTACATGTCCAATATCCGCAATGTGCGCTGCGTTCTGGCCGGTTTTTCCCTCGACGAGACGATCCTGGCCACCGCCGTGGACGGGTTTCACCGCAGCCATCGCTACGAGGTGGTCACCGACGCCGTGGCTTGCCGTCAGCCGGGCAGTGGCGATGCCGCCGCCTACAAGCGTGCAGTAGTGAATGTCGTCGGGAATTTTGCTACGATCCAATCCAGCGCCGAACTGATCAGAACCAGCGGCGCCGTTGCGGTGTAGGCGGCCGCGATCGGCGGATGGGGTTGCGACATTGTCACGGGGAGAACAGCTCAAGGAGCTGGCAAGCGATCTGTCGCGTGCCGTCGAAGCGGCGCGCCGGGTCGGCTTGCCCACAACGGTCTATCTGCTCTCGATGGCGCTGGTCGAGGTGAGGGAGGCCGTCGCCGACGACGATGGGCATCACGATGATGCGGCCTGAGAGCCGTTGGAATCCCGACATGCGGCTTTGTGCAACGCTGCTGAGCGCTTGCTGCCGGCGAATTGGCGTTGCAAGCTTCGTTTCACCGCAATAGCCAAGTAGCTTGGTCTTCCAAGTCACTTGACCATCAAGTGATGACGCCGGCCATGCCGGTGACGTCACGACCGTAAGGATTCCTGCAATGTCCATGCTGCCCAATTCGCAAGAGGCCCGGGATGTGGCTTACCAGCTCCATCCCTACACCAACGCACGCACCCATCAGCAGGCCGGCCCGCTCGTGATCGAGCGCGGCGAGGGGCCGTACGTGTTCGATGCGTCGGGCAAACGCTATTTCGAGGCGATGGCAGGCCTATGGAGCGTCGGGCTCGGCTTCAACGAGAAGCGTCTCGTCGAGGCCGCGCACAAGCAGATGCAGGCACTGCCGTTCTATCACACGTTCTCGGCCAAATCGCATGGGCCCTCGATCGACCTCGCCGAGAAGCTGGTCGCGCTCGCGCCTGTGCCGATGAGCAAGGTATTCTTCACCAATTCCGGCTCCGAAGCGAACGACACGGTCCTGAAGCTGATCGCCTATCGTTCGAATGCGCTCGGCCAGCCGCAGCGCAAGAAGGTCATCAGCCGGATGCGTGCCTATCACGGCGTGACCATTGCCTCGGCCAGCCTCACCGGCCTGCCGAACAATCACCGCTCGTTCGACCTGCCGCTGCCGAACATTCTGCACACCGGCTCGCCGCATTTCTACAAGGACGGCGCGCCCGGCGAGAGCGAGGAGGCGTTTGCGACGCGCAGGGCTGAGGAGCTCGACGCGCTGATCCAGAAGGAGGGACCGGATACGATCGCGGCCTTCTTCGGCGAGCCCGTGATGGGGGCGGGCGGCGTCATCGTGCCGCCGGCGACCTATTGGGACAAGATCCAGGCGGTCCTGAAGAAGTACGAAATCCTGCTGGTCGCCGACGAGGTGATCTGCGGGTTCGGCCGCACCGGCAAGATGTTCGGTTGCGAGACCTATGGCATCAAGCCCGACGCGATCGTGGTCTCCAAGCAGATCACCTCGAGCTATTTCCCGCTGTCGGCGATCATCCTGAACGATCGCATGTTCGAGCCGATCGCGGACGAGAGCAACAAGATCGGCGTGCTCGGCCACGGCTTCACCGCGGGCGGCCATCCCGTCGGCTCGGCCATTGCGCTGGAGAACCTGAAGATCATCGAGGAACGGGGCCTTGTCGCGCATGCCGCTGAGCTTGGCGGCACCATGCAGGCCAAGCTCCGCGAGCTCACCAGCCATCCGCTGGTCGGCGAGGTCCGCGGCGTCGGCATGATCGCAGCGATCGAGCTCGTGCTCGACAAGGGCCGCAAGACGGCAGCCGCAACGCCCGGCGCGGTCGGCGGCATTGCCAGCCGCATGCTCCAGGAACGCGGCGTGATCTCCCGCAACATGCTCGATGCTATCGCCATTTGCCCGCCGCTGATCTCAACCAAGGCCCAGATCGACGAGTTGGTCGCCGCGATCTTGGGCGTGCTGAACGACATGAAGGGCGAGGTGGCGAAGCTGACGCCGGCGTAGGCCGCGCTGCTGCGTCGGATTTCGTCATTGCGAGCCAACGGGTCCGCGCGCGGCCCGATGACAGGCTCCGCGAAGCAATCCAGAATCCCTCCTCGGAAATGGTCTGGATTGCTTCGTCGCAAGAGCTCCTCGCAACGACGATGGAGGGAGCGGAGCGGTCCGCTAGGCCCGCTGCACCCCGATCACGCGGCCTTTCTCGATCGCGAGCGCCAGCTCGCCGCGCTTCAGTTTCAGCGCGGCATCGCCGAACAGCTCGCGGCGCCAGCCGCGCAGCGCCGGAACGTCGGCCTCGTCGTCGGCTGCGATCTCTTCGAGGTCGTCGACGGTGGCGATCACCTTGCTCGCGACGGCATGGCGCTCCGCGGTCATGCGCAGCAGCACCTTCAACAGCTCGACGATCGCCGCGCCATTGTTGTTGTTGCGCGGCTTCTCCAGCTTCGGCAGCGTGGAGAAATCCCGCGCCAGCCCGCGCGCGACCGCGGCGACGATGTCCGCGCCCCATTTGGATTTCTCAAATCCCTTCGGCACGGAGCGCAAGTTCGCGAGCTTCTCCAGCGTGTTCGGCGCATGGGTCGCGATATCAGTGATCGCCTCGTCCCGTAGCACCCGGCCGCGCGGCACGTCACGGCTCTGCGCCTCCTGCTCGCGCCAGGCCGCGACCTCCATCAGCACCGCGAGGTCCTTGGGCTTGCGCACCCGCGTCTTCAGCCGCTCCCAGGCGCGCTCGGGGTGGAAATCGTAGGTCCTGGGGGAGGTCAGGACCTCCATCTCGATGGAGACCCATTCGCTGCGGCGCCGTTTTTTGAGGTCGGCGTCGAGCGCTGCAAATACGTCGCGCAAATGGGTGACGTCGGACACCGCGTAATGCATCTGCTCCTTGGTCAGCGGCCGGCGCGACCAGTCGGTGAAGCGATGGGTCTTGTCCGGCCGGTGTCCGGTGACCTTCTCCACCAGCTGGTCGTAGGCGATGCTATCGCCATAACCGAGCACCATCGCGGCGACCTGGGTGTCGAACACCGGATGCGGGATGATATTGGCCTGGTGCCAGATGATCTCGATGTCCTGGCGGGCGGCGTGGAAGACCTTCAGCACCCCCTCGTTGCCCATCAGCTCAAAGAACGGCTTGAGGTCGATGCCCTCGGCCAGGGTGTCGATGACCACGGCTTCCTCGGGGCTGGCCATCTGCACCACGCACAGCAGCGGGTAATAGGTGGTTTCGCGGAGGAACTCGGTGTCGACGGTGATAACGGGGTGCTTGGCCAGCCGGCTGCAGGCAGCCGCGAGGTCAGCAGTGGTGGTAATCAAATCCATGAACGGCCCATGACGAGACCATCAGCCGTTCTGCCGAAAGCGCAGTGATGTCAAGGGGCTCGATGCGAATTCGACCCTTGCATTTGGGCTGGAATCGGATCTTTCCGACGAAATTCCTATTCGTAGCGGATCCGCTGCGAGGATTTCCGGGCGCAGGGCAGCGCCACCACCAGCACGCACATGGCGACCAGAGCCAGTCCCAGGAACTCGATAACCAACAGATCCACGGCGAAATCTCCAGAAACATTGATAAATTTGTCGGGGCTGTGTTGAGGGTCTGTTAATTCTCGTGGTTACCGGCCGCGGGCCGGCCCGAATGGTGGACGAGAGGTTAATGGCTCTCGCGGGGCCTGCGTCACGTCATCAGCTTCGGCAGGGCTGCGGTGAGAGCGTCCACGGCGGCGCGGACTTTTGGCGGCAAGCGGGGTGAGCGGGGCCACAATGCGTGGCAGTCGTACAGGAATTCGGGCTGCTCCGCGAACAGACCGACCAGTGCGCCGGTCTTAAGGCGCTCGCGGACCAGCCAATAGGGCAGCCAGGCGAGGCCCATACCTTGCGCGGCGGCGTCCGCGATCGCCTCGAGATCGTCGAGCCTCAGCCGGCCTGACGGCATGATCTCGCGTGGAGGCTGGCTTTCTTGCGGAAACAGCCACGGCCGGACACGGCCCGAGCGGCGATAGATGATTGCCTGATGCGCGGCGAGATCGTCGATCGACTTTGGCTTGCAGTTGGCGCGCAGATACGAGCGCGCGCCGCACACCACCATGCGCTGGCTCGCGATGCGCCTTGTGATCAGGCCGGACTGGTCATCGAGATCGCCGGTCCGGATCGCAAGATCATAGCCGGCCTCGACGATGTCGGCGATCGGGTCGCCGAAGGAGAGGTCGAGATCGAGATGCGGATATTTGCGAGCGAGCTTCACCAGCAAGGGCGCGATGCAGTGCCGTCCCAGCAGCGCAGGCATGGTCACGCGCAGCCTGCCGCGCGGCTCGGACAGCCCGTCGGCCACGCTGGCGTCGGCGGCTTCGGCCTCGTTGAGCACCGCGCGGCAGCGCTCGTAGTAGGCCTGGCCAGCCTCGGTGAGGCCCTGACGCCGCGTGGTGCGGTTAAGAAGGCGGACGCCGAGGCGCTCTTCGAGGAAGCGCACATGTTTGCCGACCATCGGCCCCGACATCTCCAGCGCGTCGGCCGCTGCCGTGAACGAGCCGAGATCGACGGCCCTGACGAACACGGCCATGCTGGTCAAGCGGTCCATGATTGAAAACTCCTGGTTTCGACTGTTGGCCTATTCGGGCGATTTATCCGCTCCAGCGGGGCCAGTATAGCTCCATTCAGTTCAACTGCTTTGGAGTGTAATCCATGGCGCGCGCCGTTCGCTTTCACCGGCATGGTGGTCCCGAAGTGCTCTGCATCGAGACCGTCGACGTATCGTCGCCGGGAAAAGGCGAGGTTCAGATCCGGGTCAAGGCGCTTGGTCTCAACCGTGCGGAAGCGCTGCTGCGCAGAGGCACCTATATCGAGACCGCGGCATTTCCGTCCGGCCTGGGCCTCGAGGCGGCAGGCATCGTTGCGGCTGTTGGCGAAGGCGTCGCCGACTTTGTCCCGGGCGACGCCGTCAGTATCGTGCCGCCGCTGTCGATGGTGCGATGGCCGGCCTATGCCGAGTTCGCGACGTTTCCGGCTGAGCTCGTCGTGAAGCATCCGCCCGAGCTGGGATTCGAGGCCGCGGCTGCGGTCTGGATGCAGTATCTGACGGCCTATGGCGCGCTGGTCGACATCGCTGGACTCGGGCGAGGGGATGTCGTCGCCATCACGGCCGCGTCGAGCAGTGTCGGGCTTGCCGCCATCCAGATCGCAAACCGGATCGGCGCGGTCCCGGTCGCGTTGACGCGGACATCGGCCAAGCGGCGCGCCTTGCGCGATGCCGGTGCCGCCCACGTGATCGCCTCGGACGAGGAGGATATCGGAGCGCGGCTGGCGAAGATCGCCGGTTCAAACGGTGTCCGCGTGGTGTTCGACGCAGTCGGAGGCCCTGCATTAGAACCGCTGACCGCGGCGATGGCGCCGGGCGGCGTCCTGATTGAATACGGGGGCCTGAGCCCCATGCCGACGCCGTTCCCGCTGGTCAACGTGCTCGGAAAGAGCCTGACGCTGCGGGGCTACCTCGTGCACGAGGTCATCCGCGATCCCGCGCGTCTTGCGGATGCGAAGGCGTTCATTCTCGGCGGGTTGTCGGACGGTTCGTTGAAGCCGATCATCGCCAGGACGTTCCGGTTCGAAGAGATCGTCGAAGCGCATCGCTTCCTGGAGTCGAACACGCAGTTCGGCAAGATCGTCGTGACGATCTAGCGCGCGCATCCCCGAAACGCATTCGGCGCCCCGCATGACGGAGCGCCGAAGTTCGATTGCGCGATAAGCCGCCGGCCTTACGGCAGCTTCAGCGATGTCTCCGCGTTGTACGGCTTGAGCGTCTCGTCCGCAGCCTTCTGGGCGGCGATGAGCGCTTCCTTCGGCTGCTTCTTGCCGCTGAGGACCAGCATCACCTCGTCCTCGAGGTTCTTGCGGACGGGGACGGTCTTGTAGGTCGCAAACCACGGCTTTGCGACGTCGAGCTGCTCGGCGGCGGTCTTGGCGTCCGGGTTCTTGTTCAGGAAGTCCACCATCTCCGGCGTCTTGTAGGCGGCCATGTTGGGCGCGAAATAGCCGGTGGCACGGCTCCACCAGCCGCTCTTCTCGGGCGAGGTCATCCATTTGATCAGCGTCCAAGCGGCCTTCTGCTTCTCGGCTTCGAGCCCGGCCGGGACGATCAGCGAGGCGCCGCCGATCGGCACTGCGTTGCGGACGTTGCGGGGGATGAAGGCGACCTTGTAGGCGAACTTGGCGTTGTCGCGCACATAGGTGAGCGAGCCCGTGGACAGCATCATCATCGCGGCATTGCCGGAGATGAAGGAGGTGCTGACGGCAGGTCCGGGCGTCGCGCCGGGCGCATGCACCTTGTGCTTGTAGACGAGGTCATTCCACCAGGTAAGCGCCCCGAGCATCGAGGGCGTGTCGTAATAGACCTCGCCGCCGAACTCTTCGTTGTAGTAGCGCCCCCCATTGCTCATGGTGAGCGTTTCCATCATCCAGCCGCAATAGTCATAGGCGCAGGGGATCGCGATGCCCCATTGGGTCACCTTGTCGCCGTCGCGCTTGGTCAGCTTCTTGGCCCAGTCGGTGAGCTCGGCCCAAGTCTGCGGCGGCTTGTTCGGATCGAGACCGGCTTCCTTGGCCTTGTCGGCGTTGATGTAGAGCAGCGGCGTCGAATTGTGGAAGGGCACGCCGTAGACCGAGCGGTTGATCACCGCATTGCCCTGTAGCGCGGGGAAGAACTGGCCGAGGAATTGCTCCTTGGTGGTGCCGTCGGCCTTGATCAGGGCATCGAGATTGGTGAGCTCGTGCTCGATCTGCATGTCGAGCAGGAAATTCGCCGACATGATCACGGCGGCCGGCGGCTTGCCGGCCTTGATCGCGGCACGCGTCTTGATCAGCGTGTCGTCGTAGGAGCCGGTGTAGACGGCAGTCGCCTTGATGGCGGGATGGGTCTCGTTGAACTCCTTGATCATGGTGCCCATGTCGCGGGCGAGCTTGCCGTCGACGGGAACGGGGAAGAACAGGTCGATCTCGGTCGGACCTTCGGCCATCGCCGGGACGGCGAGGGCGCTTACCATGGCAAGACCCAGCATGAGCCTGCGGGAGAACAGCATCGGAAAATCTCCTATTTGATGCCTGAGGTGACGAAAGAGCTGATGAAGCGCTTTTGGAAGATCAGGAAAGTGATGAGCAGCGGCGCGATGACCATGAGCGTGCCGGCGGCGATGGTGCCCCAGGCCTGCGTGCCTTCGGCGGTCGCGGTGAAGACCGACAGGCCAACCGTGAGCGGCCGCTTGTCCGGCGAATTGATCACCATCAGCGGCCACAGGAAGTCATTCCAGTGGCTGGTGACGGAGATGATGGCGAACGCCGAGAAGCTCGGCATCGACAGCGGCACGTAGATGTGGCGGATGCGCTGGAACAGGCCGGCGCCGTCGATCAGCGCGGCATCTTCGAGCTCAGTCGGAATGGCCTCGAAGGCCTGCCGCATCAGGAAGGTGCCGAAGGCGGACGCGAAGAACGGCATCATCACGCCGGTGAGCGTGTCATAGAGGCCGAGCTGTGCCACCAGGGTCAGGTTGGGCACGATCAGCAGCACCGGCACCAGCATCAGCTGCATCAGGAACAGGTAGAAGATCAACGTCTTGCCGGCGAATGCGAGGCGCGCAAAGGCAAAGCCCGCCAGCGTGATGGTGACGAACTGTACCAAGAGGATGCCGGCGCAGATGATCGTGGTGTTGAGCGTGTAGCGCGGGAAATCGCCGATCTCCCAGGCGTCTCTGATGTTGTCGAGCGTCGGCGTCAGGCTCGGCATCAGCTCCGCCATGAGGTTGATGCCGTCGGAGGGCGGTCGCAGCGTCGCCACGCCCATCCACAGGAACGGGATCAGCCAGACCAGCGCGAGCAGCACGGTCAGCACGAAGCCGAACTTCGGCGTGATCTCGTTGCGCGTGGCGAGCGGCGCGTCCTTCCACAGCCTGTCGATCAGCGTCATGGCCCGCCCTCGCGGTTCGCCAGCGTGCGGAAAGACAGCGCGGTGAGGCCCATTAGCGCGGCGAGCGTCAACAGCGTCGCCGCCGAGGCCTTGCCGATGTCGTAGTGCTCGACCGCCTGCTGGTAGATGTAGAACAGCACGAGATTGGTCGAATTCGCGGGGCCGCCCTTGGTCATGACGAAGACGTGGTCGACCTGCGTCACCGCGTTGAGCGTGGCGATCACGATGACGAACAGGAAGGTGGGCTTGAGCTCCGGCAGGATGATGTAGCGCAGGCGCTGGAACGGACCGGCGCCGTCGAGATGCGCGGCTTCCATTACGTCCTCAGGCACGGCCTGGAGGCCGGCGAGGAAGAACAGCATGTAATAGCCGGCGTTCTTCCAGACCGTGATCACCATGATCGCCGACAGCGCGATGTCGGGATCGCCGAGCCAGTTCGGCAGCACCGGAAGCAGCCGGCCGATGTAATGGTCGAGCAGGCCGACATTGGGCAGGAAGATGAACAGGAACAGCGCGGAGGCCGCGACCATCGGGATCAGCACCGGCAGGAACAGTGCGGCGCGCAGCGCGCTGGTCACCACGTTGGTGCGCGCGAGCGCGAACAGCAGCGCCAGGCCGATACTCGGGATCGCGGTGCCGACGGCATAGATGAGATTGTTGACGACCGCTCCGGTGAAGGCGGGATCGGCGAGCACCGCACTGATGTTGTCGAGCCCGACGAAGCGGACCGGAGCCTTCGGCGTGGTGCGCTGGTAGAGCGCATCGATGAGCACGCGGCCCATCGCGCCGTAGGTGAACAGCGCGAGGAAGATCAGCGATGGCAGCAACAGCAGATAGGCCGGCAGCGAAGCCTTGAAACCGCTGGAGAAGCGCTTGAGAACGTGCAGACGCGGTGCCGCCGAGGTCGCGACCGGGAGAGCCGCGGGTTCAGCAAGGCTCATCTCACCGCCGCGAATTTGAGCGCATAGTCGCGGCCGTCCATTCCCGCGGGCGGCTCGAACGGGAAGCGCAGACTGGTGTCGAGGAAGTCGTGGCTGTGTACGATCAGGCTCTCATCGTCGATCAGTGCCACGCCGTAGGAGGGCGGCTCGTGGCTGGCCAGATGCGGAGCTGTGGGGTCGAGATCGAACCAGACCTGGTGGTTGGTGCCCTTCAGCGTCGAGAGAGGGATTTTGCCGTAGCTGCCGAAGATCGGCCGATGCACGTGGCCGAAGAAGAGATGACGGATGCGGCTGCGATAGGGCGCGATCACCTCGGCAAACTCCGCGCTCTGCTTCAGCGCGATCTCGTCCATCGCCCGCACGCCGACCGGGAAGGGCGGATGATGCATGAAGACGACGAAAGGCATGTCGGCGGGGGCTGCCGCGAGCGTGCTCGCGAGCCAGCCGAGACGCTTTGCGCACATCTCGCCGGCGTGGCTGGTCTCGTCCAGCGTGTCCAGGAAGACGAACAGCCCGTGCTCGGTGGTGCGCGTGCCCTGCACGAAGCCGTTGGCATCGCGCGGCGCAGCCTTCAGGCCGTCGAGGCAGGCCACGCGCTTGTCGTGATTGCCGACCATGGCGATGTAGGGAATCTTCAGCGCGGCCATCGCTTCGGCGAAGTTGGCATAGGACTCCGGCTCGCCCCAATGGGTGAGGTCGCCGGTCACGACCGCGAAGGCCGCATCTGCTTGGCGCGCGTTGATATCGGCAATTGCTGCGTCCAGCCGGGCGCGCGGATCGAGCCCGTAGAGCATCAAGCCGGGATTTGCGAGATGCGTATCGGTGAGGTGGATGAACTTGAAGGGCATGGCGCGCTGCATCGAAACTGTCTGGAGGATGGACGTCTCCGGCAAGACGACCCTGACAGGCGGTTAGAGCGCGTGTGTTTCAGTTTGATGACAGCGGTTCCGCGGACGGGTCGTGTTCACAGGAGCCGCCGAACAGGAGTTGCATAGCGCACCGCGCATCAGTCTCATGAATCAATCAGAGCGCGATGCCGATTAAGCCAGGTTCACGTCCCGCAGAACGTCTGCAACACCCGCTGGTCCGGCAGCGGCGGATCGGCGTAGGCCGCATACTCCGGCTGGTCCTCGAACGGTTTCGCCAGCACCTGCACCAGCTCCTCGAACGGCGCGAAATCGTCCTCGTTGACCGCGGCCTGGATCACGGCCTCCACGCGGTGGTTGCGCGGGATGAACATCGGGTTGACCGCGTGCATGGCGGCTTGCCGCTCGGCCGCGCTCTGCGGCTCCAGTGCGATGCGTTCGCGCCAGCGCTTGGCCCATTCGTCAAATGCTGCGGGATCCATGAACTGGGCGCGCGCGTCGCCCGCCGCCGGATCGCCGGCGGCCTCACCGAGCTTGCGGAAGGTGAGGGTGAAGTCGGCCTGGTTCTTGGCCATGGCGTCGAGCAGGTCCTGGATCAGCGCCTCGTCGCCGTCGCGCTCGGTGAACAGGCCGACCTTCCTGCGCAGGCCGGACTGATAGGCGGCGCTGAACTGGTCCGAGAAGGCGCCGAGAATGTCCTGGGCTTCCGCGATTGCCTTCTCCTGGTCGTCGGAGAACAGCGGCAGCAGGCATTCGGCGAGGCGCGTCAAATTCCACAAGCCGATGCGCGGCTGGTTGGCATAGGCGTAGCGGCCCATCTCGTCGATCGAGGAGAACACCTGCGCGGGATTGTAGGCATCCATGAAGGCGCAGGGGCCGTAATCGATGGTCTCGCCGGAGATGGAGGTGTTGTCGGTGTTCATCACGCCGTGGATGAAGCCGACCAGCAGCCAGCGCGCGATGAGCTCGGCCTGGCGCGCGACGATAGCGGCGAGCAGGTCGTGATAGGGCCGCTTCGCCTGAAGCAGGTCAGGGTAATGACG
>NZ_JXJM01000001.1:3516236-3523240 GCF_001593325.1 Bradyrhizobium sp. DOA1 | reverse complement strand
CCGAGCTGGGGCACGAAATGCCCGAACTGGTGGCCGGCATAGGCCATGGCGATGGGATCGGCTCCGGCGGGAACCGTCTTGCCGGCCAGGATCTCGGCGCCTTCCGGGGTCTCCAAAAGGTCGGGATCGAGCCCGAGCTGGAGCGCCAGCAGCCGGTTCAGCTTGATCAGGCGGGGCGCGGCCACGGGGGTCGGCGCGACGCGGGCGAAGAAGCTGTCCGGCAGCGCCGAATAGGAGTTCTGGAAGGGGAAATGCACCGTCATGGCCTTAAGATAGGGCTGGAACGCCTGATGGCAAAGGCTTGGTCTCTGATAAGCCGGAAATGGCCCGGTCGGGTCCAAAATCAGGCCGTTCCCTTGGTTGCCGCCTTGGTCCTCGTCGGGTAAACCCTGCCGCAACTTCGGACCGGTCGTTTCAGGCCGTTCGATTCGCTTCCTCCGACATTGATTTTGGGACGACCATGCATCGCTACCGGTCACATACATGCGGCGCGCTCCGCGAGAGCAACATCGGCGAGACGGTCCGCCTCTCAGGCTGGGTCCATCGCGTCCGCGACCATGGCGGCGTGCTGTTCATTGACCTGCGCGACCATTACGGCCTGACCCAGTGCGTGGTCGATCCGGACTCGCCGGCGTTCTCGCTGGCCGAGAAGCTGCGCTCGGAATTCGTGGTGCGGATGGACGGCAAGGCCCGCCGTCGCCCCGAGGGCACCGACAATGACGATCTGCCGACCGGCAAGGTCGAGGTCTATATCAGCGAGATCGAGGTGCTCGGCCCCGCCGGCGACCTGCCGCTGCCGGTGTTCGGCGACCAGGAATATCCGGAAGACATCCGCCTGAAGTACCGCTTCCTCGACTTGCGCCGCGAGAAGCTGCACCAGAACATCATGACGCGCGTCGAAATCATCAAGTCGATGCGCCGGCGGATGGAGGGGCAGGGCTTCTTCGAGTTCAACACCCCGATCCTGACCGCGTCCTCGCCGGAAGGCGCGCGCGACTTCCTGGTGCCCTCGCGCATCCATCCCGGCAAGTTCTACGCGCTGCCGCAGGCGCCGCAGCAGTACAAGCAGCTCCTGATGATGTCGGGCTTCGACCGCTACTTCCAGATCGCGCCCTGCTTCCGCGACGAGGACCCGCGCGCCGACCGTCTGCCGGGCGAGTTCTACCAGCTCGACGTCGAGATGAGCTTCGTCACGCAGGACGACGTCTTCGCGGCGATGGAGCCCGTCATCACCGGCGTGTTCGAGGAGTTCGCCAAGGGCAAGCCGGTGACGAAGGGCTGGCGCCGCATTCCCTTCGCCGAAGCCTTGCGCAAATACGGCAGCGACAAGCCGGACCTGCGCAACCCCATCGAGATGCAGGACGTCTCCGAGCATTTCCGCGGCTCCGGCTTCAAGGTCTTTGCGCGCATGCTCGAAGACCCCAAGAACCAGGTCTGGGCCATTCCCGCTGCGGGCGGTGGCAGCCGCGCGTTCTGCGACCGCATGAATTCGTGGGCGCAGGGCGAGGGCCAGCCCGGTCTCGGCTACATCATGTGGCGCGAGGGCGGTGAGGGCGCTGGGCCCCTTGCGAACAACATCGGGCCCGAGCGCACCGCTGCGATCCGCGCGCAGCTCGGCGTCAAGGAAGGCGATGCCGCCTTCTTCGTCGCCGGCGATCCCGACAAGTTCTGGAAGTTCTCAGGGCTCGCCCGTAACAAGGTCGGCGAGGAATTGAACCTCACCGACAAGGAGCGGTTCGAGCTCGCCTGGATCGTCGACTTCCCGATGTACGAGTACAACGAGGACGACAAGAAGGTCGACTTCTCGCACAATCCGTTCTCGATGCCGCAAGGTGGGCTCGAGGCGCTGAAGGGCCAGGACCCGCTGACCATCAAGGCGTTCCAGTACGACATCACATGCAACGGCTACGAGATCGCCTCGGGCGGAATTCGCAACCACGTGCCGGAAGCCATGGTGAAGGCGTTCGAGATCGCCGGCTACGGCGAACAGGAAGTGGTCGATCGCTTCGGCGGCATGTACCGCGCCTTCCAGTACGGCGCACCGCCGCATGGCGGCATGGCGGCCGGCGTCGACCGCATCGTGATGCTCTTGTGCGGCACCACGAACCTGCGCGAGATCTCGCTGTTCCCGATGAACCAGCAGGCCATGGACCTCCTGATGGGCGCGCCGTCGGAGGCCACCACGAAGCAGCTCCGCGAGCTGCATGTGCGGGTGAACCTGCCGCAAAAGTGAGGCTTTCACCGCCTCTCACCACCCTTGTCCCGCCGAAGCTTTAGCGTAGGCGGATGTAGGGAAAGGCTGCCTCCACCTCGTCATTGCGAGCGCAGCGAAGCAATCCAGCGTCTTTTCGCGGAGAGACTCTGGATTGCTTCGTCGCAAGCTCCTCGCAATGACGAGGAAGAGAGAGCGGCTCTCTCCCTCCTACAGCCCCGTCGACGCCTCGATCTTGAACTGTCCGAGCGCGACGATCGGCTCGCGGTTCATGACATCCATGAATTGAACCACCGGCACCTTGCCGTGCGGCGTCAGCTTCAGGGAGAGCGTCTGGCCCGAGGTCGCGACGAAGTCGGCGAGCGCACCTGCCGCCGCCTTGGCATCGGGATTTGATGCCGCGAGCTTCTCGCCCTGCGCCTGGATCATCTCGACGATGGCGCTGCGCGCGGCGTCGCGGCTGACGTTCTGGATGCGCGAGAATTGCGCCACGACCAGATCGACGGCGCCGCTGTCGCGCAAGGAAAGCTCGATCGCGCCGGCCTCGATCCGCCCGGCATCGCTCATGGCCTGCACCGGATCGGTCGTGAACACGCCGCGCGGCACGTTGGCGAGCGCGAAGCGGGCCTGCGCCTTGGCGAGATTGCCGAGATCGATCGTTGCGGGCGCGAGCGCAAACGCACCAGACGACTCCGTCCAGGCGGCACCGAGATCGAGGTTGATCGCGAGCTTGTCGACACCCGCCATGATCAGCGGCCGCTGCGCCGG
This sequence comes from Bradyrhizobium sp. DOA1, assembly GCF_001593325.1. Lineage (NCBI taxonomy): Bacteria > Pseudomonadati > Pseudomonadota > Alphaproteobacteria > Hyphomicrobiales > Nitrobacteraceae > Bradyrhizobium > Bradyrhizobium sp. DOA1. The sequence continues at coordinate 3,520,260 of NZ_JXJM01000001.1, read as the reverse complement.
GCTGGCGGGATCGGTGGGCGCGACCATCTTCACGACCAGATTGGCCTTGCTCGGGATCGATCCGACCAGCTGCCCCCAGTTCAGGCTGAGCGTGTCGATGGTGACGAACTGGCGCGCGCTCTTGTAGGGCGCCACCACGCCCTTGATCTCGGCGCCTTCCAACACGCGGAACAGACCCAGCATCTGATCGGGCGAGGGCACTTTGCCTTGAGCGCCGAGCCCTGCAGCCCAGCGCATCAGGTTTGCCGCGCTGAACGATTTCAGCGCGAAACGCTCCATCTTGAACTGGCCTTGCGGGGACGGTGTATCGACGCCTTCGACCGCGAATTCGCCCTCGCGATATCTGACGGCATTGATCCTGGCCGTCCCTTGCGGCGTGCCCATCGACGTCTTGCCGATCTCGATCCTGCCGATGCGAAGGCCTTCATAGAATCCGGCGACCTTCTCCATCATCTCGCGCGATTGCGCGGCGGTCGGGACGATCGATCGGTCCGCCGGCATCAGCGCCAGGATATCGGCCGAACGAAATTTCGAGGGCCGCACTGCGATGTCTTCGAAATTGATCCCTTCGATCTCCATCCGCATGCCCTGGGTCGATTTGAGCACATAGGGACCGGCCGAGATCTGCCGGTAGACGCGATGATAGTTGTCGTCGCCGGTCTTCTGCGGATCGAGCGCCGCAGCGATTGCGGTCGCGTCGAAATCGTTGACGATCATGTTGGAGAGATCGCCGGTCAGCTTGTCCGGCTTGCCCGGCTGCGGCACGTCGATGGTGAAGACGGCGCGGTTGGCTTTCATCGCCTCGACCTTGCCGCGCTTGAGGTTCTGGATCGCCAGCCCGGAATAGGCGGTCTCGCCATTGCCGGCGGCGCTGCCGCTCGCGTCGAAGGTCATCGTCAGCGTCGGAGCCGTGACCGACGATGCCGTGATGCTTGCGTACTGTTCGAGTACATAGCGGTAAAGGTCGATCAGGGAGCCGCTCGTCGGCGGATCGCCGACGCGAACGGGGCCGGCATAGTCCCGCAAGGTGAGTTGCGGGATCTTGTAGGATGCCTTCAGCTTCGCGGCGCCGACCTGGTCCAGGGCAACCTCGAATCCGGCTACGTCGATGCTGTCAGCCGAGAAGGTGGTATCGTCGATCAGGCGAACGCCGGTGCCCTTGATGCCGGCGATCTTGATCTGCGCCTGCGGCTTGTCGCCGGGCGTGATCGCGATGTCCTCGATCGTCAGGGTGCGCGTGGGCAGATCGAATCCAAGCTTGCCGTAGCTTGCCTTGCCGCCGCTCGAACGGATCCTGTCGAAGGTGGCTTCGACCTCGGCCGTGGCGCGATGCCTGGCGTAGAGGTCGAGGCCGAACCATCCGCCCGCGGCGAGCACGATGAGTGCCACCAGCCCGATCAGGATTCGCTTCATTCCGCTGCCCCAGTTGCCCGTTTTTGATCGCGCAACCTGGCATATTCGCGAAACGGCGGGCGGTCCAGGGACAGCTATGGTTTTCAAATATTTGACAACGCGTCTTGTTGATGGGCGCGCAATCGGATGTTGCCACCGGGGCGGCCGGCGTGCTTCATCCCGTTTCCATGACCCGGAAATAACCGTTCATCTTGGGCGGTGGCTCCGGATCGGGCATTTTGAGGCCGGTAACGCGAAGCGAGACACCGCATGTCGTCCTATTCTGATGATCTCCACCAGGCGGCGCTCGCCTATCACCGCCTGCCGCGCCCGGGAAAGCTCGAGATCCAGGCGAGCAAGCCGCTCGCCAACCAGCGCGACCTCGCGCTCGCCTATTCTCCGGGTGTCGCCGCCGCCTGTACCGAGATCGCCAAGAACCCCGCCGAGGCCGCCTCGCTGACCACTCGCGCCAATCTGGTTGCCGTGGTTTCGAACGGCACTGCCGTGCTCGGTCTCGGCAATATCGGCCCGCTGGCGTCCAAGCCCGTGATGGAGGGCAAGGCGGTCCTGTTCAAGAAATTCGCCGGCATCGACGTGTTCGACATCGAGATCGCCGCCGACACCATCGACCGCGTGGTCGAAACCGTCGCGGCGCTCGAACCGACCTTCGGCGGCATCAATCTGGAAGACATCCGCGGACCGGAGTGCTTCGAGATCGAGGCGCGCCTGAAAGAGCGCATGAAGATCCCGGTCTTTCATGACGACCAGCACGGTACCGCGATCATCGTCGCCGCCGCCATCACCAACGGCCTCCGGCTGAACGGCAAGAAGCTGTCCGACGTCAAGATCGTGGCGTCGGGGGCAGGGGCCGCGGCCATCGCAACGCTGAATCTCCTGGTGTCGATGGGCGCGCAGCGCAAGAACATCTGGGTCTGCGACATCGACGGCCTCGTGCATGAGGGCCGCAACACCTCGATGGACCGTTGGAAGGCGGTCTACGCCCAGAAGACCGACAAGCGCACGCTGGCCGACGTGATCGGCGGCGCCGACATCTTCGTCGGCCTCTCGGCGCCCGGCGTACTCAAGCCCGAGATGGCGAAGGCGATGGGCGACAAGCCGCTCATCATGGCGCTCGCCAATCCCGTACCGGAGATTATGCCGGAGGAGGCCCGCAAGGTGCGCCCCGACGCCATGATCTGCACCGGCCGTTCCGACTATCCGAACCAGGTCAACAACGTCCTCTGCTTTCCCTTCATCTTCCGCGGCGCGCTCGATGTCGGCGCCAGCGCCATCAACGAGGAGATGAAGCTCGCCGCCGTCGAGGCCATCGCCCAGCTCGCGCGCGAAGCGCCGTCGGATGCGGTGGCGCAAGGTTTTGATACCGGCGAGACGCAAGGCTTCGGTCCGGGATCGCTGATCCCGAGCCCGTTCGATCCGCGGCTGATCCTGCGCATCGCGCCCGCCGTCGCCAAGGCGGCGATGGAATCGGGCGTGGCGACGCGGCCCATCACCAATTTCGACGAATATACCGCATTGCTCGAGCGCTTCGCCTTCCGCTCCGGCCTCGTGATGAAGCCGATGTTCGCCAAGGCCAAGACCCAGCCGGTGCGCGTGATCTACGCCGAAGGCGAGGACGAGCGCGTGCTCCGCGCCACGCAAGTTGTGCTGGAGGAAAAGGTGGCGCGGCCGATTCTGGTCGGTCGTCCTTCGGTGGTCGAGGCCCGCATCAAGCGCTTCGGCCTGTCGATCAAGTCGGGCAAGGATTTCGATCTCGTCAATCCCGAGGACGATCCGCGCTATCGCTCCTATGTGCAGTCCTATGTCGAGGTCGCCGGCCGCCGCGGCGTGACGCCGGACGCGGCACGCACGGTGGTGCGCACCAACAACACCGTCATCGCAGCGCTCGCGGTGACGCGCGGGGAGGCGGATGCGATGCTCTGCGGCGTCGAGGGCCGCTATATGAGCCACCTGCGCCATGTCCGCGAGATCGTCGGCTTCTCGCCCGGTGTCAGCGACTACGCCGCGCTGGCACTGCTGATCACCAGCAAGGGCGCCTTCTTCATCGCCGACACGCAGGTGCGCCCCAATCCGAGTGCTGAGGAGCTCGCCGAGATCGCCTCGCTCGCGGCCGTTCATGTGCAGCGTTTCAACATCAAGCCGAAGATCGCCTTCGTCTCGCACTCCGATTTCGGCAGCTACGATACGGATTCCTCGCGCAAGATGCGCCGGGCGACCCAGTTGCTGAAGGAAAAGCATCCGGAGATCGAGGCCGACGGCGAGATGCAGGGTGATACGGCTCTTTCAGCTGCGGCGCGGAGGATGGTGCTGCCGCACTCCAAGCTCGAGGGAGAGGCCAACATCCTGATCATGCCGACCCTTGATACCGCCAACGTCGGCTATCAGATGATCAAGTCGCTGGCGGACGCGCTCCCCGTGGGCCCGATCCTGATCGGTCCGGCGCGCCCGGCCCACATCCTCACGCCATCGGTGACGGCGCGCGGCATCCTCAACATGACCGCGGTGGCCGTGGTCGAAGCGCAGGAGCGCGCGGCCCGGCAGCAGCCGACGTTGTTCACGTAGGGGCGAGGTGTCGCGCCATAGAAGGTGCGACCCCTTCTCCCCTTGTGGGAGA
>NZ_JXJM01000001.1:3513998-3516153 GCF_001593325.1 Bradyrhizobium sp. DOA1 | reverse complement strand
TCATCCGGCTCCCCGCTTCGCGGCGAGCCACCTTCTCCCACAAGGGGAGAAGGGAAGAGACCGCCAATTTGAAATACTTTCAGGTCTTCACTTCCCTATTTGTAAACCGGCGCACGACTCTTCATAATCAACTCACGTTCCCTGCTTAGCGTTTTGCCAAGAGGCCGATCATGCCAGCGTTCGTGACTTTCGGGCGAATCCTGTTCGCCGTCCTGTTCGTCTACACGGGCGCGACCAAGCTGTTCGCTATCCAGGCGACCGCAGACTTCATCGCTACCAAGGTGGTGGTGCCCGAGGTGATCGCGCCTTACGCCAAGCAGGTCGAGACCGCGACCGCCATGACCACACCGCAGCTGCTCGCGATCGCGGTCGGAGGACTCGAGGTCATCGCCGGCCTCATGATCGCGCTGAATTTCGGTGCGCGCTTCTTCGCGATGTTGCTGATCATCTATGTCGCGGTCGCCACCGTGCTGTTCTACGACTTCTGGAACATGGCAGCGCCCGAGAACGCCAAGATGCTGGTCGACGCGCTCAAGAACCTGTCGATCATCGGCGCGCTCTGCATGATCATCGGCTACGGACGCACAACGCGTCCCGCCGAGGCGGCCTACGGCGACGTGTAGCGGTCAATCCGCCCCGGGAGCGGCTCTTCGCAGATGCGCTAGCCAGCTTTTCGCCGGCCGGCGGTGGCACTAATTTTTGGCAGACCAATAAGCAACATACGGCGCGGTATCTGCATGCCGGTACTGTGCATGGGGTTGTTTTACCCATTTGGATTTGAGCGGCGTCGTGAGACGGCTATTTCCGCTGCCACGGGGTCACGGTCACCTCGTGCGCCGCGTCGAGCAAATACGGCGTGCCCGGTTTCATCCCGTGCGACGTGAGAACCTCGTGCGGTGTCCGCTCGGGCACGCCGACAAAGCAGCCTTCGCCGCCGGGCAATCGCACCTGCGGGGCTTCCGACAGCCAGAACGTATCATAGCGGTCCATGAACATGTCGAACACGACCGGGCCGCCGATGACGGCGACCATGCCGGAGGCGACGTCGGCGAAGGCGCAGGCTTCCTCGAAGCTGGTATGCTCCGGGTTCCACAACGTCGCGTTCGGCATTTCAGGATCGACGGTCAGCGCCTTGATTTTGCGGGTCAGGATCAGGCGTTTGCGCTGGGGCGAATTCGGCTGCTGCTCGTGCGAATTGCGGCCGTGCACGATCAGCGCGGCGCGATCGAGCGACTGCTCGAAGAACAGCTTGTCGCCTTCGAACTTCAGGCTATCGGGCATCACATGACCAGCGTCGGCGAGCATGCCGTCCGCGGAGACGATGACGTAGCCTTCGAACCGGAAAGACAATTGCTGTCTATTCGGAAACGGTCGTCACCACGGAATTGACCGGGCGCTGGCTCACCGTCGGGAGCTTGAGGTCCTTGACCAGCTCCTGCTCGTATTCGGGCAACGTCGAAGCCGGGAATTTCGCACGCATCGCCACCACCTTGTAGCCGCCGGCCTTCAGGCGCTTCAGCAGCTCGGGCAAAGCCTCGGCCGTGTGCTTCTGGAAGTCGTGCATCAGGATGATGCCCTTACCTCTGGTGTCGAGCTTCTTCATCACGGTCTCGACAATCTTCTCGGGCTTTGACGCCTTGAAGTCGAAGGAGTCGATGTCGCAGGAGAAGATCCCGACGTTGCGGTTGCCGAGATAGGTGACCATCTCCGGCGGATGCTGGAGCGCCGGGAAGCGGAAGAACGGCGCCGGCGAGACGCCGCCGAGTGCCCACTTCACCGCCGCAAAGCCCTTCTCGATCTCGTCCTTGCGCTGCGCCTCGGTGAACTTCTTGTTGTTGAGGTTGGCGTGGGACCAGGTGTGCGCGCCGATGGTGTGGCCCGCCGCATAGACCTGCTTCAGGATTTCCGGCTCATAAGTCGCGTGCTTGCCGATGATGAAGAAGATGCCGGTGGTGCATTCGTCTGCGAGCGCCTTGAGCACCGCGGGCGCGTTGCGCGGCCAGGGGCCGTCATCGAAGGTCAGCACCACCTCCTTGTCGCGCAGGAAGTCGAGCTCCTTGAAATGCTCGAAGCCGAAGCCGGGACCACCCGTGGTGTCGATCTCGACGGTGCGGGCGACGCCGAGCGCGCCGGGGGTGTTGCAAGCCGCGCGCGC
>NZ_JXJM01000001.1:3414352-3513356 GCF_001593325.1 Bradyrhizobium sp. DOA1 | reverse complement strand
CGTCGCGGCCGCGGGCTTGGCGGCCGGGGCTTGCGACCATGCCGCGCCCGTCATGGCCAGAGACATCGCGCCTGCCAAAATCAGTCCTGCTGCCACGCGCATTGTGTTGTCCTCGAGATTGATCCCGTTGTTCCGCCGCGGCTTTTCGCTCGCGGCAAAACGTCCTGCCCAAACGATCCTAGCCTAGATGGTGGGCCCGCGTCATTGCAACGGCTGTTTGATGCCGCGCCACAATTGTGCCCAGCCGGATGGGGCCAACTGGCGTCAGCTGTCGGCCAACGCCTTGGCGATGGCCGTTTTGACCCGCGTATCGGTCGGTGCAACAGCGGACGGAAAGACCTCCGCGATATAGCCGTCACGGCCGATCAGGTATTTGTGGAAGTTCCACTTTGGAACCTCCCTTGGCCGTGCGTCGGCAGCCCATTTGTAGAATGAGTGCGCCTTCGATCCGATCACGGCCGACTTGGCCGTGACCGGGAAGGTAACGCCATATTGGTGGTGCGCGGTCTCTGAAATCTCGCTGGGGCCGCCGGGCTCTTGTGCGCCGAAATCGTTGGAGGGCACGCCGATGACGGTCAGCCCGCGCTCGCGAAACTCGCCCCAGAGCTCCTGAAGACCCGCATATTGCGGGGTGTAGCCGCAGAGCGAAGCGGTGTTCACGACCAGCAGCGGCTTGCCGGTGAAAGCGGCAAGGCGGATGTCGTCGCCGGACAATGCCCGGAAGGAGAAGGCATAAGCCGAAATCCGGCTCATGCCGCCATCGGCAAGTGTGCGGGTCGCTGGCATGAAGGTGCCGGCAAGCGCCACGGTGAGCAAGGTCCTGCGATTCATCATGACGGCGTCCCCCGAAATGACCCGGGGCGGATGTTACTCCGCCGCCGCGACCTCGCGCGTCAACACCGCGTTATCGGGAGCGATGAAAGCTCAGTACAGGCGGACGATGAAGTCGGTGCCTTCGCCCGTTTCGCCCTGGTTGATGCCCTGGTCGGAGACGATGATCGAGCCACCCGTGGTCAGCATCTCGTTGATCTTGGCCATGGTGTCGGCGGGGATCGTGATGCGGTCGAGGGCTTGGGCCGGGCCGTCCGGTGTGACCACCGGCTTTGCGGCAACGGGGATCACGGCAGCGTCACCCTTGCGGCGCGACACGCGTCCGTCATCGCGCGTAGCCGCGCGGACGGAGACCGGCAGCGACACCACCGACCAGCGCAGCGAATTTGAATCGGCCTTGTCGACTTCGGCCGTGAAGACGTGCGTGCCGAGCGGCCGGTCGCTCGGGGCGATGGTGACGGGCACCTCGAACAGCGGCGCAAAATTCTGCCGCACGTAGAGCTTGGAATCCTTGCGGCTGATGAAGACGGCGATCTGGCCGGCGCGCTTCGGCGCGTCCGGCTTTGCCGCCGGCGCGGGGTCGGCCATGCGCGTCTCGTCCTTCTTCACGTCGGGCGAGGCAGCAAGCGGCGGCGCGTCGGTCTTGGCGGCGTCCGGCTTGTCGGTCGTCGTTGAAGCCTTCGGCGCTTCCGCGGCGTCAACGGCCTTCGCGTCCGTGGCTGCTGGTTGGGCCGCGTCGGATGCCTCGGCGGTTTTGGTTTCGACCTTGTCGGCTGGAGCCGCTGCGTCCTCGCGGGCGGGCGCATTGCCGGTCGTCACATCCGACATCACGGTGTGGCCGACCGAGGTGCGCAAGTCGAGCACGCTGTCCGCACTGGCGGTCTTCGTTTCGACCGGCTTGGCTTCAGCGAGCTTGGCTTCGGCAGCCTTGGTTTGCGCCGCACCCTTATCGGCCTTGTCGTCGCCATTGATCTGCGGCGCGAGGCTGACGGCGGGCTGTGGCGGCACGCGCACCGAGGCGAGCAGCGGATGCGAGAAGTTTTGCGGCGACATCTGGCCGGGCGCCACGATCACCCGCGCGCCCATCCGGGTCCAGTTCCACATCTTCATCGCGAACGCCATCGGCATGCGGATACAGCCGTGCGAGGCCGGATAGCCCGGCAGCGCCCCGGCATGCATGGCAACACCGGACCAGGTGATCCGCTGCATGTACGGCATCGGCGCGCCGCTATAGATGTTGGAGTGGTGGAATTTGTGCTTCTGGATGATGCTGAACACACCCATCGGCGTCGAATGGCCCTTCATGCCCGTCGACACCGGAGATTCCGCGAACAGGCCGTTGCTGTCGTAGACCGCGACCTTCTGCCGCTCGATCGAGACGACGACGACCAGCGGTCCTTGCGGCTTGGTGCCTGCTTCCTTTTGGACGACGCTGTCCTTCTTGGCCGCGGTGGCGCGCTTCTGAGGCTTCTGGGTCGGTATCTCGAGGCGCCGATCCTGCCGGGCGTAATAGGATCCGTCGGAATAATCCGTCCAATAATAATACGCTGCGTCCGCCTGACTTGCCGTACCGATCGCACCTGCCGCCGTCAGCAAGGCGACCTGCCACAGCCGCGCCGGCTTGGTAGAAGAAGCGGCCCCGTTCACGCTATTCATCCTCGAATCCATCATCCAAATCAGACGTTAGTCTCGCAAAGGGGATACGCGTTCACCAGCAGCGCGGTTCTGCCGTCAGCTACAATTTGTCCAAGGCGTAGCAAAAAAGCCTCACGGAGCGGTAAACGGCGGCCGCGTCCGTTGGCGCGTCGTCTTCCTGTCGGGCTGTCGCGTTCCTACATTGCGGGCACTTGTTACCGGAGAACTTCATGTCATCTCGATTCCCTGGTCTTGCCGGCATCCGCTTGAAACGCCTCGCCTTATTGCTTCTGGCCCTGGCTGCGCCGGCGGCATCCGCCCAAGCTGCCGACGAGCCGGATCTGATCTTCCGCCGCTCGACCGTGTTCAAATGGATGAGCCCGAATGACAAGCTCGCGACCTATGGTCTCGACGATCCCGAGGTCGAGGGCGTGGCCTGTCATTTCACGGTCCCGGAGAAGGGCGGCTTCAAGGGCTGGCTGGGCCTTGCCGAGGAGGTCTCCGACATCTCGCTCGCCTGTCGCCAGGTCGGCCCGATCAAGTTCAAGAACAAGATGGAGCAGGGCGACGACATGTTCCGCCAGCGCCGCTCGCTGTTCTTCAAGAAGATGCAGATCGTGCGCGGCTGCGACACCAAGCGCAACGTGCTGGTCTACATGGTCTATTCGGACAGGCTGATCGAGGGCTCGCCGAAGAACTCGACCTCGACGGTACCGATCATGCCGTGGGGACCTTCGGACGCAAACGTGCAGAAGTGCGGCGAGTTCTTCACTCACTGACGACGGCGCGGCTGGCGCGCAGCCTCGCAAGATGCGAACCGGTCAGCCGCACGAATGTCTGCGGCGCGGCTTCAAAGCCGCGGCTCGATTGCAGCGCCATTTCCCCCGCGGATTTGGCGCGGCCGCAATCGGCTCCTTGATATCCGCGGCCCGTCCGTTGGTCCGCCTCGCGCGTCGTTGCGCGATCTGTCGCCATCATGATGGCCATCCTCAAATGAACGCGCCCGGTGATTCCGGGCGTCTCGGTTTCGATGGCTTGGGTCGCAGCCGAAGCGCCCCCGGTTCGACAGGCCCAGCCTTCGTTCGGCTTCTCTTCAGCAGAAAAACGTAAAACGCATGTGAAGCGCGTAAGGCTGGGGCGTGACGGTGCCGGCCTTCCGGATTCGCTTGGGCTCGAATGGGAACTTGCCGGGCGGCTTGGGGGCTTGGCGCGACCCGTCTGAAATGATTGGGGTTTCCTGCCTAATGTTTCGTCGTCCCGGAGGCGACGAAACAATGCACGCGAAAGATGAAACCATTTTCCGCTTTTGGCGCATCACGGGGGAAACCGCCCATGGTTATCAGCTTCACAACGACGACGGCACGCCGCCGGCCACGAATTGGGACACAAGATCATGCGCGCGCTCAGCTTCATCCTTGCCTTCGGTTTCGTGCTCGCCGGCTCCTCCTTCGCAGGCACGCCTGATGGCAGCCTGCCCGGTGTCGGCACCTTCCAGTACAGCGGCTCGCCGCTGACGATCACCGCACCGCAGCCGATCGTGCTCGCCGCGCGCCTCTGATCGCCAACACGCAAATCAGCCGGCAAGGGCCATCATGCTCGTTCGTTTCTGCGCCGCAGCATTCATCTCCCTCCTGACGATCAGTGCCGCTCAGGCACAGGTCCGCGCTCCCTCTAGGCTGCCGGATCCGCGCGGCGAATTCGTGCGTCAGTGTGCGCCACGTATGCTCGGGCGCTGGGAGCATCCCGAGGCGGTTTGCACCTGCCTGCACGACCATGCGGCTGCCATGGTCGAGAATCGCGATTTGCGCGAGGCCCTGCTGCGGGGCATCAGCGAAACCGGCGTGCCGACGATCGAGACCGACTGGGTACCGACGTCCAAGCAGGGCGAAATCGGCCCGACCTTCACCAGGATCGCCAAGCCGACCCTGCAGTGCATGTTCGACCCGGCGAAGTAGCTCTCAGGTCTTCATTTGGTTTTCGGACCGTAGCGCGGCACGCAGGCGCTGGTCCGCGACACGCCCTTGTCGGTCATCTTCGCGCCGCGCACTTCCTTGACCTGACCTGCGGGGCAGGTTCCGTCATCTACGAGCACGCGCTGGCCAAGCTTGAGGTCGACGATGTCCTGCTCGCGGCCGACCGTTGCTGCGTGCGCCGTCGAGGCGAGCGCGAGGGATATCAGGAGAGACAGGCAAGTCGCGCGGCGCAGCTGCATGATATGAGATCCCGGATCGATAGCCGCAATCTAGGAAGCGGCAGCCGATTCTCATAGTGAAGCTTCGTCACGCCCGTCGAAGCGATTTGCTCCTGGCGCGCAGGGCCGAGCGCGATTCCCGCGCCAGCCGTTCAGCCGAGGCGATCAATTGCGGAACCGCGTGCCCCGAAAATCCCAGCACGAAGCCGGGCAGGGGGCGTGCGCGTGAATAGGTGTCGGCCAGGAGCCAGCCCTCTGCACCAGCCGCCTGCTTTGCCTCTGCCGCCACCCGCGGATCGACTGCGGGATCGAACCGGGCGACGAGGTGCAACCCTTGCGACGGCACCGGCACGGATAATGCGCCGTCGGATCTGGCATCCAGCGTCGCGGCCAGGGCATCGCGCGCCTCGCGATAGAGCTTGCGCACGCGCTTGAGGTTCGCAACGAAGGCGCCGGAATTGAGCATGTCGGCCACGGCACCTTCCATCAGCGTGCCGGGAAAGCGGTCGAGCGTGGCGCGGGCCGCGGTCACGTCCGCGATCAGCCGCTCGGGCAGGGCGCAATAGCCGATGCGCAGGCCCGGAAACAGCGTCTTGGCGAAGGTGCCCATGTAGATGACGCGCTGGAGGTGATCGATGCCGGCGAGCGACATCAGGGGCGCGCCGTCATAGCGGAACTCGCTGTCGTAATCGTCTTCGAGCACGAAGGCGCCGGCCTGCTTGGCCCATTCCAGCAGTGCGAGCCGCCGCGGCATCGACATCTGGACGCCCAGCGGAAACTGGTGCGACGGCGTGACATAGGCCGCGCGTGCAGACGGCGCCGCCGCGCGACCTTTGGCTACCTGTAAGCCGTGCGCGTCGACGGGGATGGGCACGATGCGATATCCGCATTGGGCGATCGTCCGGCGGACGATGGGATAACCGGGATCCTCGCACCAGATCCGGTCGCCGGCTTTCAGGATCGCGCTCAGCACGATGCGCAGCGCGTGCAGCGTGCCTGATGTGAGCATGATCTGGTCGGGATCGCAGCGCAGGCCTCGCGCCGACAGCAGGTGATCGGCGATCGCCGCGCGCAGCTCGCGGCTGCCGCGGGGATCGCCATAGTGCAGATGCTCGGGTCCGAATGCGCGCATGCGGCGGCCGACGAAAGCGCGGAACCGCTGCACGGCGCGCTCGTCGATATGGGTGCAGCCGAGCGCGAATGCGCCCTGCCGCGGTGCTTCGATCACGGCCTTGGGCGTCTTCGCCTCGGCCGCGCGCGCCGGAATCCGGGCTGCGACGAAGGTGCCGGAGCCGACGGTCGCCTCGGCAAAGCCGTCCGCAATCAGCCGTTCATAGGCGGCGACGACGGCGTTGCGGCGGAAGCCCGTTTGCTTGGCCAGCGTCCGCGAGGGCGGCAGCGGCTCACCGGGCAGGACGAGACCCGCGACGATCATCTCGCACAGCGCCTGGTAGATCCGGTGCGCGGCGGATGCGCCCGCCGTGATGTGCGGACCAGTGAGGTTGAGCGGCAGCTCGGGCTTTGACAGAGCAGGGGCCTTGGCCGCCGCGGACGAATTGGTCGGAATTTTTCGCATGGAATTGGCACTATCGCAGACCAAATCCGCGGCTACAACTCTCCGGGATTGTTTCATTTCCGAGGAGCCGGCCGTGAGCCAGGTTGAGATTTCGAATTCCTATCCGACGTCAGCGCGCAACCAGGTGAAGCGCCGTCACGACCGCGGCTTCTACGATCACGCGACCGTTCACCGCATCCTGGATTCCTCGATGCTGTGCCATGTGTCCTACGTGATCGACGGCCAGCCCTATTGCACGCCGACATTCTTCTGGCGCGAAGGCACGAAGCTGTATTGGCACGGGAGTAGCGCCAGCCGCATGCTGCGCAACCAGACCAGAGGCGAGCGCGTCTGCCTGACCGTCGCCCATCTCGACAGTCTCGTGCTGGCCCGCTGTGGCTTCAACCATTCCGCCGACTACCGCGCGGTGATGGCGTTCGGCACCGCCTATCTCGTCACCGATCCCGCCGAGAAGGCGCGTGCGGTGATCGCGATGGTCGACCGCTTTTTCCCGGGCCGCACCGCCAGCCTGCGCCAAAGCAACACGCAGGAGATCAAGGCGACCTCGTTCATTGCGATGGAGATCGAGGAGGCCTCGGCCAAGGTCCGTGCCAAGGGCGTGGCCGACGACGACGAGGACTACGAATTGCCTGTTTACGCCGAGCGCATTCCGGTGCGCACCGTGCTCGGCGCGCCCGAGCCGTGTCCGCGCCTGCTCGACGGCGTCAGCCGTCCTGCGACGCTGGATGGCTATTCGGAAGGCCGGCTGCTCGAAGATGCATTGCGGGATGCGTATTATGTGGAGTACCCGAACGGCTGAAATCGGCTAGCTTGCGCATTCCTCGAACGATGCGAATGCCTGGAGTTGCTTGATGAATGCCGAAATGCAGCAGAGGATTCTCGACGCCGTCGACGCCGGCTTCGAAGCCCAGCTGGCGACCACGCGCGATTTCGTCGCGATCCCCTCGACCCGCGGCGCCGAGGGACCGTGCCAGGACATGATCGGCGATCTCCTGCGCGAGCGCGGCTATGAGGTCGACGACTGGCACATCAATGTCGACGACCTCAAGGACCTGCGCGGCTTTGGCCCGATCGAGCACGATTTCTCCAAGGCGCGTTCCGTGGTGGGTACCTACCGTCCGCAAACCAGCGCCGGCAAATCGCTGATCCTCCAGGGCCACTGCGACGTGGTGCCGGCAGGTCCGCTGGATTTGTGGGAGACGCCACCGTTCTCGCCCGTGATCAAGAACGGCAAGATGTTCGGTCGCGGCGCCTGCGACATGAAGTCGGGCACGATCGGCGCGCTTTATGCGCTCGATGCGATCAAGGCGGCGGGCTTGAAGCCGACGGCGCGGATCCACTTCCAATCCGTGATCGAGGAGGAGAGCACCGGCGTCGGCGCACTCTCGACGCTACAGCGCGGTTATCGCGCCGACGCCTGCTTCATTCCCGAGCCGACCGGCGGCAAGATGGTGCGATCGCAGGTCGGGGTGATCTGGTTCCGCCTGCGCGTGAAGGGACACCCGACCCACGTGGCCTTCGCAGGTTCAGGCGCGAATGCGATCATGGCGGCCTATCACCTGATCCAGGCCCTGCAAAAGCTCGAGATCGAATGGAACGAGCGCGCGAAAGCTGATCGGCACTTCAAGACGCTCAACCATCCCATCAACTTCAATCCCGGCATCATCAAGGGCGGCGACTGGGCCTCCAGCGTCCCGGCCTGGTGCGACGTCGATTGCCGGATTGCCGTGTTGCCGGGCTGGTCGATTGCGGATCACCAGAAGGAGATCATGGCGTGCGTTGCGGCTGCTGCGCGTAATCACCGCTTCCTCGCCAATAACCCGCCGGAAGTCGAATGGTCGGGCTTCCTGTCGGAGGGCTACGAACTGACTGACGCCGCCGCGCCCGAGGCTGCCTTCGGCAAGGCCTTCAACAACGTCTATGGTGGCGCGGTCGAAGACCTCGTCTTCACCGCGCTCACCGACACCCGCTTCTACGGCCTCAACCACGGCATCCCAAGCCTGTGCTTCGGCGCCAGCGGCGGCGAGATGCACGGCTTCAACGAATATGTCGACCTGGATTCGCTGAAGAAGACGACCAAGGCGATGGCGCTGTTCATCGCCGAATGGTGCGGCGTGGAGAAGGCGTAGGCCTCTCTCCGCGGTCATTGCGACGAAGCAATCCAGGCTGTTGCCGCGGAGGCAGGCTGGATTGCTTCGCTGCGCTCGCAATGACGGATGATAGTTCTGGAGGGGTGGCAAGGGTGGGCAAAGGCGCTCCTGCGCCATGCGGCCTCGGCGGCAGCGCCGTGTGCCCGAAACACGGGCTGTCAAATTCCTTTAAGCTTAAAAGAAAGACTAGGATGGCGGTCTGTCCGGTGGCAGACTGGTGTTCAGTTCGCTGAACGAGTCCCAGGGAGTGACCATGCGCGATTGGGATGATGCTTATGCCAATTCGGCCCATATCCCGGGCTCGGACAAGATGCCGGCGCTGTGGGCGGAGCGGGCGGCGGCCTATCGTGCCGGGCTGAAGGATTTTCGTGCGGACATCGCCTATGGCACCGGCGAGCGCCAGCGCCTCGACCTGGTCCTGCCGGACGGTGACAGCAAGGGCCTCGTCGTCTTCGTGCATGGCGGCTATTGGATGCGCTTCGACAAATCGACCTGGACAGATCTCGCCGAAGGCGCGCGTCACCATGGCTGGACGGTGGCGTTACCGAGCTACACGCTGACACCGGCCGCGCGCATCTCCGACATCACCGCCGAGATCACAACTGCGATTGCCAAGGCGGCTTCGCTGGTCGCGGGGCCGATCCGGCTCGCCGGCCATTCCGCCGGCGGACATCTCGTCACACGCATGCTGTGCAACGACAGCCGGCTCGAGCCCGCCGTCTACAATCGCATCGCCGGAACGCTCTCGATCAGCGGCCTGCATGATCTGCGGCCGCTGCTCAAGACCAAAATGAACGAGACGCTGCGCATGACCATGGAGGAGGCGACGCTGGAGAGCGCGGCGCTGCATCTGCCGCGCGGACATGCGCCTGTGACCGCCTGGGTCGGCGGAAGCGAGCGTCCGGAGTTCATCCGCCAGTCCGACCTGATGGCCAATATCTGGACCGGTTTCGACGTGCCGACGCGCCTCGTCGTCGATCCCGGGCTCAACCATTTTACGGTGATCGATGGACTCAAGGATCCATCGTCGCCGATCACTGCGCGCCTGATCGGCCTCGATTGACGCGGCAGGGATGATCGATCGAAAGGACCCGTCATGACGTCCAGCGATTACGATCCTGCAAGAGAAGGTGCCGAGACGGATTTCGCCCGGCGCATGTCCTATGGCGACTATCTGGCGCTTGATGCAATCCTTGGAGCGCAGCATCCGCTCTCGGAAGCGCATGACGAGATGCTGTTCATCATCCAGCATCAGACCACGGAGCTGTGGATGCGCCTTGCCATCCACGAGCTCAGTGCCGCGCGCCGCGCCATCGCGCGTGACGAAGTGCAGCCCGCGATGAAGATGCTGGCGCGGGTGTCGCGCATCTTCGAGCAGCTCAACGGCGCTTGGGACGTGCTGCGCACCATGACGCCGAGCGAATATACCCGCTTCCGTTCGCAGCTCGGCCAGTCCTCGGGGTTTCAGTCGCGCCAGTACCGGCTGATCGAATTTCTGCTCGGCAACCGCAACCATGCCATGCTCAAGCCGCACGCCCACGATGTGGAGACGACAAAATTGCTCGAAGCCGAGCTCGCGACGCCCAGCCTCTATGACGAGGTGCTGCGGCTCGCGGACCGCCATGGGCTCAAGATGCCTGCGGCCGTGCTGTCGCGCGACGTCCGCGAGACCCATGGCTTCAACGAGGGTGTGCTGCAGGCCTGGCGTATCGTCTACGAGGCGCCGGAGACGCATTGGATGCTCTATGAGCTTGCCGAGAAGCTGGTCGATTTCGAGGACTATTTCCGGCGCTGGCGCTTCAACCATGTGACGACGGTCGAGCGCGTGATCGGCTTCAAGCGCGGCACCGGCGGCACTGGCGGGGTCAGCTATCTCAAGCGGATGCTGGAGGTCGAGCTGTTTCCCGAGCTCTGGCGCGTGCGCACCATTCTCTGAGAGATCTTCATGCCCCAGCTTCGCGTCTATGACGACACCAGGGCGTTGTTCCATCTGCCCGACGGCGTGATCTATCTCGACGGCAATTCGCTCGGTGCGCTGCCATCAGGCGTGGGCGAGCGCGTTAGCCGCGTCATCACCGACGAATGGGGCAATGAGCTGATCCGCGCCTGGAACACCGCGGGCTGGTATGCCCAGCCGCGCCATGTCGGCGATCGCATCGCGCGGCTGATCGGCGCGGAATCCGGCTCCGTGATGGTCGGGGACACACTGTCGCTCAAGGTCTATCAGGCGCTCGCGGCCGCGCTCGACATGAATGCGTCGCGGAAGGTGATCCTGTCAGACACCGGCAATTTTCCGACGGACCTCTACATGGCCGAAGGCCTGATTCAAACGCTCGGGCGCGGCCATCAATTGCGCCTGGTGGCGCCGGAGGAGATCGAGGTCGCGCTCTCGGAGGAGATCGCCGTCCTGTACATCACCGAGGTCGACTATCGCACCGGCCGCCGCCACGACATGGCGAAGCTCAAGGCCAAAGCGCACACACTCGGCATCGTCACGGTCTGGGATCTCGCGCACTCCGCCGGCGCTCTGCCCGTCGATCTCTCCGGCTGCGGCGCCGATTTCGCCGCCGGCTGCACCTACAAATATCTCAACGCCGGTCCCGGCGCGCCGGCGTTCCTCTACGTCGCGCCCCGCCATGCCGACAGCGCGCGTGCCGCTCTGTCCGGTTGGATGGGGCACGCAAAGCCGTTCGCATTCGAGCTCGCTTATGCGGCGGCCGGCGGCGTCGAGCGCATGCGTGTCGGCACGCCGCCGGTGTTGGCGATGGCGGCGCTGGAGGCCTCGCTCGACATCTGGGACAGGGTTGATATTGCCGAGGTCCGTGCGCGTTCGCTAGCGCTCGGCGATCTCCTGATCGCCGAGGTCGAGCGCCGTTGTCCAGCTCTGAGGCTGGTGACGCCGCGCGCGCATGAATGTCGCGGCTCGCAAGTCTCCTTCAGCTTCGACGGCGGCTACGCCGCCATGCAGGCGCTGATCGCCCGCGGCGTCATCGGCGACTTTCGCGCACCGGACATCATGCGCTTCGGCATCACGCCACTGTATGTCGGCGAGGACGAGATCGTCCGCGCCGCCGAGATCATCGAGGAGGTGATCACGGGCGAAGTGTGGCGACGGCCGGAATATCAGGTCGTGCACGCGGTGACGTGAGGAAGGCCTTTCCACGTCATTGCGAGGAGCCCTTGCGACGAAGCAATCCAGAATCTCTCCGCAGAGATGCTCTGGATTGCTTCGCTTCGCTCGCAATGACGGCGGAGAGATCAGGGATGCTCACCCCACAACGCCCTCACGATCGCGTCGAGCCCGTCCGTGAGCGCCGCCGGTCCTGGCTGCAGGATGATCGGCGACTTGATCTCGACGATACGATCGTCGCGCACGGCCGGAATGTCGCTCCAGCCATCGCGCTGCTTGATGCGGACTGGGACGACCTTCTTGCCGCACCATGACGCGAGGATCACATCGGGCGCGGCCTCGCGCACAGCGTTCTCCGAGACGATGCGGTCTTTCGCGGCCTGTCGTGATCGCAGCTCCGGAAACACATCCGTGCCGCCGGCGATCTCGATCAGCTCGGACACCCAGCCGATGCCCGAGATCAACGGATCGTCCCATTCCTCGAAATAGACTCTTGGGCGCGGCGAGGGGCGGGGCGTTGCAGTGATCGCGGCGAGGCGCTGCTCGAGACTCCGAGCGAGGTCCTCCGCGCGCTGAGCCGCGCCGACCAGCGCACCGAGCGTGCGGATCATGGCCATGATTCCGGCGAGGTCGCGCTGATTGAAGACGTGAACATCAATGCCGGCACGGACGAGGTCGGCGACGATGCCGGCCTGAAGGTCGGAAAAGGCCAGCACCAGCTCGGGTTCCAGCGCCAGGATCTTCGGGATGTCCGCCGAGACGAAGGCCGACACCCGCGGCTTCTCCCGCCGCACCTGGGGCGGCCGGACGGCGTAGCCGGAGACGCCGACGATACGGTCCTGCTCGCCGAGCAGATAGAGCGTCTCGACCGTCTCTTCGGTCAGGCAAACGATGCGGCGGGGCGGGAAGTGGCGCATGGGAGAGCAGCATATGCGCCGTGGGAGCGCCGATGTCAGCCCGTCCATTACCTCGGACGTCATTGCTTTGCCGCGCGAAGCAATTCACGCTGAGACAACAACGAATTGGGAGGAGATCCGATGACGCCGCTCGAAAAACTTCAAGCGATGAAGATGCCGTTCGCCGAGCTCAAGGGCGTCGAGTTCGTCGAGGCCGGCAAGGACCGTGTGGTGGCACGGATGACGGTCCGGCCGGACCTCTGCACGCTTCATCACACCATCCATGGCGGCGCGGTGATGGCGCTGGCCGATTCCGTCGGGGCGGCTGCGACCGTGCTCAATCTGCCTGAGGACGCCAAGGGAACCACGACGCTGGAGAGCAAGACCAACTTCATCGGCGGGGCCAAGGAAGGAACCACTATCATCGCCACTGCGACCCCGGTTCACCGGGGTCGGCGGACCCAAGTCTGGACCACCCGACTGGAAACTGAGGACGGCAAGCTGGTCGCATTGGTGACCCAGACCCAACTGGTCCTGTAAGGCTACTGGGCTTTGAATTTGTTAACGAATTAGTCGTTCACGATGCCGCTAAGTTGAGCAGGTTCCCGTCTTGAAAATGATGGTGCGATGCACAATATTGGGCGCCTAGGGATTCGAACGCCTCCTCGAGGGACACCAAGAGGAGTTTTGACGTGGTACTTGAAGAGACCGTCCGCACCGCCCCCGGCTACGTGCGGACCCTGAGCCAGCAGGAAGAATTGCCGCTTTTGCGCGATCACCTGCTGAGGCTCGATGCCGGCAGCCGGCACGACCGTTTCAACGGTTTTCTCGACGACAGCTTCATCGAGCGTTACGCCGCCCGCTGCGCCGAAGATGGCACCGTGATCGTCGCCTACATCGTCGATGGTGTGGTCCGCGGTGCTGCTGAGCTGCATCCGCCGGAGGACGATTCGCTGCCCGAGGTCGCCTTCAGCGTGGAGGCCTCCGCGCGCCGCCAAGGCGTCGGCACCGTGCTGTTCCGCCGCCTAATCGCGGAGGCGCGCTGGAAGGGCTATAAGCGCCTGCGCATCACCACGGGCGCTGAGAATCACGCTATGCGGGCGCTCGCCAGGAAGTTCGGTGCGCATCTGCAATTCCGCCATGGCGAATCGACCGGCACGATCGATCTCGCCAAGACACCCGAGGCAGAGCTCGCCGACCTCGCGGCCTCGCCGTTCACGGCGGGCCGGGCCTTGCTCAGCCTCAATTCGACCTGCTGGAAGATCATCTCCAGCATGTATGGCAGTCGCGCCGCGTGAATCAAAAAGCGGACCGGCATGGCCGGTCCGCTTTCGTATTCCAGGTAATGATAAGGGACCGCTCAGGTCCCGGTGCGCTTGTCGTTGCCGAAGCGGCGGACGACACGGCGCTCGACCACCACGGAGCGCTGCGCGCCCTGTTCGCCGGCGATCACGCGGGTCGCGGTGATGCGGCTGTTGGTACGCGCCTGCTTCTTCACTTCGGCCTGGACGACATCGAGCGGCATCCCCATCAAGGCGGCGGCGATCTCGGCCTGCTGCTCCTGATCGTCGGTGATGCCGACGGCCGCGAAGATCGCCTCGTCCAGGGTGGGCGGATCGTGGCGCACGCGCCGCGTGCCATATTTGGTATTCCAGTCTGCGTTCATAGACGGCCTCGTTTCGATGCCGGGATACCTAGTGCCGCGAATGGTGCATTGCAATATGAAATCGGTGTGGCATCTCAGCTATGCACCGGTCAAGTGTCACGGCGGTGACGCGACACCTGCACCGGCCTCAACCCGTTGCTGCGGCCAGCGTTTCAAGGCCGCCTGTCCTGCCTCGGTCAGGCCGTAGATTCCCCGTTCGGCCCGCGCGAACCAGCCATACACATTATTAAGCAAGATCTTGCCTGCATCGGGGCAGCGCTCGCGCAGCTCGCTCACGCGCCTCGGGCCGTCGGCGAGTGCCGAGGCACAGGCCAGCGCCTGCTGCCGATAGGCCGTCATGATCGGCGAGCGGGTGCTGCCGCCGAGCACGGGATCGCCCTGACGCCTTTGGTGTTCGGCGACGAGGCGCGAGCGCACCTTCGGCTCGCGGCGGGGCGCCCCCGTCGGCGGTTTCACCAGCACCTCGACCTGGCCGCGATCGGTGACCCCGAGCATGCCGAAGCCGAGGCGGCGGCAGAGATTGCGGTAGCGTGCATCGCTCTCGCGCCCCTTGCCGCGGGCCGACATCTTCGCGGCGATCCAGACCTCGTCGCCGGCCGGCGCGCGGTCAACCGCCTGCAGGATCAGCTCGAGATTGAAGGCGAGCTTGAGCTCGCCGATCACCACGACAGGTGGGTCGCCGGCGCTGAGGCCGACGAGATCGCAGCCGCCGATCTCCCCCTTGACCGTGAAGCCGAGCTCTTCGAGGAAGCGTTTGACGGGCAGGTAAAGCGCGGTTTCCAAGGAAATATCCGGTCGGAGAATCAGTTGGGAGCAGTCTAGAGCCTTCTCGGCTCAGATTGAATCGGAGCCGCCGCGCGGTGCTGCCGGCCCAGCTTATCTACACCCGTCCGCCCACTGGAATCAGCGCGCCGGTGACGCCGCTTGCGGCGTCGCTGGCGAGGAACAGGATGACGTCGGCGAGCTCCTGCGGCGTCACCCATTTGGAGACGTCGGCTTTGGGCATGTCCGCGCGGTTGGCCTTGGTGTCGATGATCGAGGGCAGCACCGCGTTCACGGTCACCTTGCCTTTCCACTCATTGGCGAGTGCCTCGGTGAGGCGATGCACACCTGCCTTCGAGGCTGCATAGGCTCCCATGCCGCTGCCGGCCTGCAGCGCGCCCATGGCGCCGATATTGACGATGCGGCCGGCCTTGGACGCGGCGAGGTGCGGCAGCGCCGCGCGCGAGGTGTTGAGCGCGGTCAGGACGTTCAGCGCATGCATGCGCTGCCACGTCGCGATGTCGCCCTCGCCAACGGTCTCGAAGGCGAAGCCGCCCGCGATGTTGATCAGCGCATCGAGCTTGCCAAAGTGCTTTGCCGCCGCCTCGACCGCGGCCTTCGCCTGCGCCGCGTCGGAGAGGTCGACGCCGCCGATCTCGATGCTGTCAGCGGTTGGGGGAACTTGCGAGGGGACATGATCGATGCCGGCCACGCGCGCGCCGCGTGACTGCGCGGTCTCGGCGACGACCTTGCCAAGCGCGCCGAGCGCACCGGTGACGACAATGACTTTTCCCTGCACGAAACTCTCCGTCGTTTCAGTTCGCGCGGACTATTGCTCCGCTTGAATTGGACTTGCAATGGCGGCGGCTTCAAGGCTGAATGGATGCTACAACCTTGGATGGCGGGAGGGGATTGATATGTCCGAGAGTCTGCCTGCGGTCGACTTCCCCCGAGACATCATCAAACTGCAATACCCACTACGAAATTTCGTCGAAGCGCTGCGCGGGGAAGGTCCGGTTCGTATCGTCGCGATGGGGTCATCTTCGACCGCCGGTCGCGCAGACGTCGTACCCTATCCCTCTCGGTTGGAGATGTATCTGCGGCAGAACTACTCCGACCACCTGCCGAAAGTTCGGATCGACGTTTTGAATAGAGGCAAAGGCGGAGAAGAAGCGCCGAAAGAGCTCAAGCGCTTTGATGCAGACATTTTCAAAGACGAGCCGACCGTGGTGCTTTGGCAGATCGGCACCAACGCCGTCTTTCGCAAGCAGGACTTCGACTTCAATGGGGTCGTCGACAAGATTGCCGAGGGCGTGTGTCTACTCGGCAAGCATCCGATGGACGTCGTGTTGATCGACCCGCAATATGTCACAGCCATGCTTCGCGACGACAAGGCGGAGCTTTCAGAGAAGATGGTTTCGGAGATCCGCAGGATCGCCGCTGATGCGAAGATAAATGTGTTTCAGCGCTGGGCTCTGATGCGACATTGGCACGTGAGCAACGGCGTCTCATTTGAGCAATTGCTCGATCCCACGGATGGCGACAAGCTCCATCAAAGCGACTGGAGCACGCTCCAGATCTCCAAGGCGCTGTGCAATTCGATTGTTGATGCCACTGTAGCGGCGAGCTGGTTACCCGCCGAATGGAAATCCTGATCACGCCTGCAGATAGCGCTCCTTCAGCGCGGTCCGCTCGACCCTGCCGAGCTTGAGGCCGTCACGCAAATAGGTTTCGATATCGCCATAGTCCTGGCCGACGGCTTCGAACGCAGCTGCGAGGTAAGAGGCCTCGACGGCGCCGATGGCATTGCGGACGTCCTCAGGCAGGTCGATGGCCGCCGTGGCATCGCGCTTGTAGTGTTGATTGGTGAGCAGATAGTCCTCGGCAATGACGTCGTCGGGCACGCCGAGCGCATGCAGGATCAGCGCGCTGGCGAACCCGGTGCGGTCCTTGCCTGCCGTACAATGGATCACGAGCGGCGCGTGATCTTCCAGGAGGTGGCCGAACAGGCTGCGAAAGCTGTCCGTGTTGTGGCGAACGTAGTTGCGATAGGATTCGCGCATCAGCTCCAGCGCGACCGGCGCCGTCAGCGTACCCTTCGCGAGCTCGGTGCGTAGCGCGGCGACCACGGTCGGCTCGATCGGCAGCGAGTGAACCGTGATCTCGTTGACGACGCAGATGCCGGCCGCGCGCTCCTCGCGTCCACGAAAGTCGAACGCGCTTCGCACTCCCAGCGCTCGGACGATCTCGATATCGGCTGCGGTGAGCTGGCCGAGGTGGTTGGAGCGGAAGATGTGCCGCCAGCGTGTGGTACGGCCGTCGGCGGTCGGATAGCCGCCGAGATCGCGAAAATTGCTGGCGCCTTGCAGGGCGAGATGACGGGCAGGGGAGTCGGACATGGGAATGAACTTGGGATCGGCTTGGGTTATGGTTCCACTGGATGCGCTGCGGCGTCCTTGAAGTCCATTACAGGGGGTGATCGTGGACCGATACAAGGCCATTGTTTTGGCCGTCACCATGCTGTTGGCCGGAATTTTGGAGACCCGGCCGGCCGATGCACAGACGTTTCAGACCTATCGCTGCGCCGATGGTACGCAGTTCATCGTCGGGTTTTATGACCGCGACAAGCGCGCCTTCCTGCAGATCGACGGCGAGCCGGTCACGCTCGCCAAGCGCCTCGCGGCGTCGGGCGCGCGTTATTCGGGGGCGGGGGTCACACTGAGGATTCCCAAGACCGGCCCCACCACGGTGAAACATCTGAAGCGGCCGGTCACGGCGTGCGCGGTGACCGAAAAGCCCACGATCTAGCCGCGAGGACCGCCGGAATCAAAAAGGGCCGAAACACCGTTGTTTCGACCCTTTTTCGAGCTGCCGCCTGTTTCCTGCGAGGCTCGGCGACATCAAACCGGCCATAGGCATCAGCGATCCCATTTCGGCTTGGCTTCGTCGATGGCTTCCTGGTGATACCAACTTTCGCTGCAGATCGAGACGTTCGCGGGAAGCGAGCCGTGATCAGCAGGAAGACGGGTCTCGCCATAGCGGCGTCCGGCGAGAGCCGCGCGGCCCCCGACGGGGAATTGGTAGATCTTTGCAGATCCGTGACTCAGACCATTGTTCATCATTGCGATTCTCCTTGGTCGAAGCGCCTTGGCCTCCATGGTGCGCCCGACTCGTTCGATTGTGGTTACTGGAATCCCCATATCGGCCGCGCCCCCCGATTTGAAAAGTGCTGAAAAGGAGATCAGTTGCCGCTCAATTTGTAGGCAGCACGCCTGCTGCATCTCCCAAGGCACCGTGTTAGTGACCAACGCATGGGCTATTCCAAAGGTTGCTAGGCAGGGGCCCCTGACTTTGCGAAAATTGCTGGACGTTGATGCGCGTTTCATCGGCAACTTCCCGCACTGCGCCATCTGCTTCAGAATCGAGCGGTTTCCCCGGGATTTTTGCGGTGAAGCTTCACACGAAGGTGCGCGGCTATGACGCACGCCGGTTCAGGCGACACGCCACCAGCGCGGAGCAACCGACCGTGGTGGAAAACCGCCCGCACTGCGGCCTTTTGGCACGACAAATGCTTGTAGAGCGCCGGCCGATGATGGCCGGGTACAAAACGTTCGGGGGCTCCCAAGCCTCCAACCTTTCGCATCATCTACAGAGAGGCTCAATGACCAAGTATAAGCTCGAGTACATCTGGCTCGACGGATATACGCCGACTCCGAATTTGCGCGGCAAAACTCAGATCAAGGAATTCGCGTCGTTCCCGACGCTCGAGCAGCTTCCGCTCTGGGGCTTCGATGGCTCCTCCACCCAGCAGGCCGAAGGTCACAGCTCCGATTGCGTGCTGAAGCCGGTCGCCGTGTTCCCGGACGCCGCGCGCACCAATGGCGTGCTGGTGATGTGCGAAGTCATGATGCCCGATGGCAAGACCCCGCATCCGTCCAACAAGCGCGCCACCATCCTCGACGATTCCGGCGCCTGGTTCGGTTTCGAGCAGGAGTACTTCTTCTACAAGGACGGCCGTCCGCTCGGCTTCCCGACCTCGGGCTATCCGGCTCCGCAAGGTCCGTACTACACCGGCGTCGGCTATTCGAACGTCGGCGACGTCGCCCGCCAGATCGTCGAAGAGCATCTCGACCTCTGCCTCGCGGCCGGCATCAACCATGAAGGCA
The DNA here is from genome assembly GCF_001593325.1 of Bradyrhizobium sp. DOA1. Classification (NCBI taxonomy): domain Bacteria; kingdom Pseudomonadati; phylum Pseudomonadota; class Alphaproteobacteria; order Hyphomicrobiales; family Nitrobacteraceae; genus Bradyrhizobium; species Bradyrhizobium sp. DOA1. Next base: position 3,494,353 of record NZ_JXJM01000001.1, on the reverse strand, counting down.
TCAACGCGGAAGTCGCCAAGGGCCAGTGGGAATTCCAGATCTTCGGCAAGGGTTCCAAGACCGCTGCCGACCAGATGTGGATGGCCCGTTACCTGATGCTGCGCCTCACCGAAAAGTACGGCATCGACATCGAGTTCCACTGCAAGCCGCTCGGCGACACCGACTGGAACGGCTCCGGCATGCACGCCAACTTCTCGACCGCCTATATGCGCGAAGTCGGCGGCAAGGAGTATTTCGAGGCGCTGATGGGTGCCTTCGAGAAGAACCTGATGGACCACATCGCCGTCTACGGCCCGGATAACGACAAGCGTCTGACCGGCAAGCACGAGACCGCGCCCTGGAACAAGTTCAGCTACGGCGTTGCCGACCGCGGCGCTTCGATCCGCGTTCCGCACTCCTTCGTCAACAACGGCTACAAGGGCTATCTGGAAGACCGTCGTCCGAACTCGCAAGGCGACCCCTACCAGATCGCTTCGCAGATCTTGAAGACGATCTCGTCCGTGCCGACCGACAAGAAGGCCGCGGCTTAAGATCCTCCCGGCCCGGGCTGGGGGGCTGGCCCGGGTTGTCTCAATCCGCCGGAGCGGCGACGCTCCGGCGGATTTTTGTATTCTGACGACGGCTGCACCTGCGGCCTGTCGGCGGGGCGCGCGAAACTTGTCCATTACCGCCGAATGCGGGATAGACTGCCTTCGGATGCGCGCAGGCCGGGGACACGGCTGGTGATTGAAGGCTTCTACAAGGTGAGATTTCAGCTCGGCGACACTGTCGGCCGGGCCGTGATGCATGCCGGCAACGGCAAGCTGCTCGGCGGCAATTCGGCCTTTGCTCATATCGGCACCTACGAGAAGACCGACAGCGGCGTCGACGTCGTGATCAAGACCGTCCGCCACAACCCCGATCCGAACTACCGCGCCATGGCCGGCACCGACGATGCGACCTTGATCGCGAAGGGCTGGCCCGACGGCGATCTCTATCGCTTCAAAGGTGAGCTCAAGGAGCTGCCCGGGGTGCCGTTTCAATCGCTCATGACTCGGATCACGGAGGATGAAGTGGCGATCGCCGGCGGCGTCGGCGAGGCCGGAATCGTCGACGGTCTCTACTCGATCCATCTGCGTATGCTCGACGGCCTCGACGCCGGGCTCACCGGCGTGATGCTGCTCAATCAAGGCCGCATCCTCGGCGGCGATGCCGCGTTCTATTATCTCGGCAGCTACACCGCCGCGAAGGGACGCTGGAAAGGACAGATCCTCAATCTGGAGCACACGCCGGCCAAGGACGATCCGATCTTCGGCGGCCACGAGGTGGGCATCGGCTTCTCCGGCAGCTATGACAGCGAACAGGCGGTGCTGGAGGCGGCGGCGTTCACCGGCAAGCGCAGCCTGCGCCTGACCGCCGCGCTCAAGCTGATGCACCGCGCCTGATCGCGACAGGAATCGGAAATGGAAAGCGTGCGCATGCTCTCGACGCTCGGCCTGATGGGCGCGATGCGCAGCCTGTCCTTGGCCTTCGAGGCCAGGAGCGGCATCCGTGTCGAGGCCGATTTCGCGCCGACCCTGGCGCTGCTCAAGCGGCTGCGCGACGGTGAGGCCGCCGATCTCGTGATCCTCACGCGCGAGGGGCTCGACGAGATGCTTGGAGAGGGCCGTGTTGTCGCCGACGGTGCGGCTGATCTCGCGCGCTCCTATGTCGGCATCGCCGTGCGGGCGGGGCAGGCGCCCCCTGATATCGCCAGCGAGGCCGCGCTGCGCAAGACGCTGCTCGCGGCGCGGTCGGTCGCCTATTCGCGGCTCGGCGCCAGCGGCGTCTACTTCGCCCAGTTGATCGTGCGGATGGGGATTGCGGCCGAGGTCAATGCCAAGGCCACCATCGTGGAGCAGGGCTTCACGGCGGAGCGGCTCGTGAGCGACGAGGCCGATCTCGCCGTGCAGCAGATCAGCGAGCTGAAGCAGGTCGGCGGCATCGAGGTGGTCGGCCCGATCCCGCACGATCTGCAGACACCGGCCGTGTTCTCCGCTGGCCGCATGGCGAATGCGAAACACCCCGAAGCCGCTGAGCGGCTGCTGCGCTATCTGGCATCGCCTGATGTTGTGCCCGTGCTGCGCCAATCGGGACTCGAGCCTTGAATTTGCGGGGCGGCGACGCAACGTGGCACCCATGTGGACTTATCTCCTCGTCATCGTCTTCGCGCTTGCCGCGCCGCTGGCCGCACGGGCGCAATCGGCCGACCTCGTCCTGTGCGACCGGGTGGCTGCTGATCCCAGCGATCCCGACAAGCCGGCGGACGTGAAGGGCGTGACCGACATCGCTTCCTCCGACGTTGCGACGGCGATCAAGTTCTGCAAGCAGGCCGCAGCATCCTCGCGGCGGGCGATGTTCGCGCTCGGCCGCGCCTATGCGGCCAACCGGCAAACAGGCGAGGCGATGGCGGCCTGGCGCAAGGCGGCCGATAAGGGGTCGAGCGCGGCGATGGTCGAGCTCGGCGTCGCTTATGCCACAGGCGCGGGTGTCGCCAAGGACGACGCGCAGGCGCGAAAGCTGTTCGAGAAGGCGGCGCAGGCCGGCAATCCCCGCGGCGTCAGCAATCTCGCGGCGCTCGGCGGCGCAGGCGGCAGCGCGCCCGCCGATCCCGCGCAGGCACGCGCGCTGCTGGGCAAGGCCGCCGAGACCAATGCGGAGGCGCAGTACCAGCTTGGCCTGATGCTCTCCGAGGGCACGGACGGTACGAAGGACGATGCCGCGGCGCGCGCGCTGTTCGAGAAGGCGGCGGCGCAAAACCATCCCGGAGCGCTGGAGCGGATGGGCGCCTTTGCACAAGAAGGCCGCGGCGGGCCGAAGGACAAGGACGCGGCGAAGGCCTATTACGAGCGCGCCGCGGCGCTCGGCGACGAGGACGCCAAGAAGGCGCTGGAGCGCATTCGCTGTCCATATGCGATCAAGGACAAGCAGGGCAAGCTCGTCACCACGCTGTGCTTTTGATTTACTTCATGTAGTAGGCGAGATCGTTGCGGGCGTCGCGATAGGTGGTCTCGACATAGTGCGGATACTTCCGCGCAGCCTGCGCCACCGCGCGCACCACGCAATCCCAGAAATCGCCGTTCCAGTCGAAGTGCTTGTTGTAGGCGTCTTCGAATTTGACCGCTGTGATGATGGCCTCTCTGATCGCCTGATCGTCGGCGCGGGGATGAGCGCGCTTTAGATAGCCGAACATCGGCCCTTCATGGGCGTGGTCACGTTCGTAGCGATACTGGATGGCGAACTGCTCCGGCGAGAAGGTGCGGTTGACGCGGACCTCTTCGGCGGTGGGGCGGCCCGCGATCGTCTCGAGGCGGTAGCGCTGACGCCACAGCTCGTAGGCGGCATCGAGCAGAGGCTGCTTGGCGGCCTTTGCGATGATCGCGCTGACCTCGTCTTCGGCTGATGGTTGCGGCTTGTCCATGCTGCTTGGTCGCGCCCCCGCGCAGGCGGGTTCGAGCAGGCCGATCGGGGCAGGCCTCTTGTGCGAGCTGGACGCGAAGGTCGAAAACAACCCCATGCACAGTAGCCAAGTGCTTGAAATAGCTAGGGTGCCAAGCGTGAATTCTTGCCGCTCGCAAACCTTCCCAGAAAATGCTGATTTTGCGAAATCGACTTGATCCGTCGGGCAAAACGGGGGTAGAGTGGCATCATTGCGGCAAGCGTCGCGCGAGCCGTCCTGCGCTGAAAAGTCGGTGGTGTCCATGCGGCGGCGATGCTAGGTAGCCCGCGATAGTTTTCGGTTTTGCGGGTTCAAGACGTTGCTGGACGGGCTCTACAAGGTTGAATACGGCGTCAACGATGCGGTCGGCCGCAGCATCATGTGCCTGCATGACGGCAAGATGCTCGGCGGCAATTCGGGTTTTGCCCACCTTGGCACCTATGTCGAACGTGACGGCGAGGTCGTCGCCGAGGTGATCACCGAGCGGCACAACCTCGACCCCAACTACAAGCCGCTGATGGGGGCGGACGTCGCCACGATCGGGGCGCGCGGCCGGCTGGTGGGCAACGAGATACGTCTCCAGGGCGGCGCGAACACGATGCCGGGCGCGCCTTTCTGGGCCAATTTCACGCGGCTCGATGACGGAGCGCTGCCGCCACGCGGCACGATCGGGCAGGGCGGCATCGCCAACGGACTTTACGGAATGGGCCTGCGCGCGCTCGATGGCGTCGATGCCGGCCTCTCCGGCGTCATGCTGCTGATCGATGGCCGCATTCTCGGCGGCGATGCGTTCTTCTATTATCTCGGCTCGTACTCCTCCGCGGACGGCCGCTGGAAGGGTGAGATGCTGAATCAGGAGCACACGCCTGCGAAAGGCGAGAACCCCGTGTTCGGCGGCTTCGAGGTCGGAATCGGCTTCTCCGGGACCTGCACGGCCGATAGCGGCGAGCTCGAAGGCATCGCGCTCGCCGGGAAGCGGAGCTTACGGCTTGCGGCGTCGCTCAAGCTGATGCGACGGGCGTAGCTACTGAAAATTCGAAGTCACTATTCCTTTGAACGCGGACCTCCGATTGCATCTTGGCATTCATAACGGCAATTCATGAAGTCCCTCACGGGCAACGCCCGCCGCGAACGACCAGATCGCGATACTGGCTTTCATACTGCGTTGCCATCCGACTCGCGAGGAAGCGCTCCTCGAAACGGGCGCGCACCTTTCTTCTATCCAGCCGGACCACTTCCTTGACGGCTTCGATCGCCTGCTCCTCGCCATCCACGATGAAGCCCGTGACGTCGTCCTCGATGACTTCCGGCACTGATCCGGAGCGGTAGGCGATCACAGGCGTCCCGCACGCCATCGCCTCGATCATGACGAGACCAAAGGGCTCGGGCCAATCGATCGGAAACAGCAAGGCGGCGGCACCGTCGAGGAAAGGCTGCTTCTGGACCTCGTCTACCTCGCCGACGAGCTGGATCTTGTCGCCGTCGATCTCCGGCTCGAGCTTCTTCTTGAAGTACGCTGTCTCCCCGCGAGGTATCTTGGCCGCGATCCGCAACGGCATCCGGACGGCGCGCGCGATGCGTATCGCAGCTTCCGGCCCTTTCTCAGCGGTGAGCCGGCCGAGGAACGCCAGGTACGAACCGTTTTCGTAAGAGGGGCGAAACAGGTCCCTTGGCAGCCCGTGCGGAATGGTCGCGATCCAGTTCGCATCGGGAAGCGGACGGCGCTGGTTGGCGGAGATGGAGACGAAAGGGGCCTGGGCGAAAGTCCCGATCACGTCGGACAAGCCTTGAAGGTCGAGGCGGCCGTGCATGGTCGTTAGAAACGGCACGCCGGTCCGGCTCAGCACCGGCAGTGGCAACCAGTCGACATGGGAATGAATGACGTCGAAGTCGCGCGCGCGCTGGGCAATGGCCTCGATCATCATTGCGCTGGCGGCGTTCGGATCGACGCCCCTCCGTCCCAGCCGCAGTGCGCGCGGCCACACCGCGTGAAGCTTGGCCCTCGTGCTTGAGTCGCCGCTTGCGAACAGGGTAACGTCGTGTCCGAGGTCGACCAGCTCGTCCACCAGCCAGGCAATCACCCGTTCCGTTCCGCCGTAGAGCTTTGGGGGAACGCATTCGGCCAACGGAGCAAGCTGGGCAATCCGCATCGAACTAGGCCCCGAATGCGATGCGCAAGCTGATCACGATGACCGCGGAGATGAGAAAAGAAATCGCGAGCAGCGTCCAACTCGGCCTTGTGCTTTGGCTGGCTACGCGTGCGACGAGCGATTTCATGCTCGTCAGCATTCGTCGCGGGGAAGCCGCTTCAAGTAAGCAATCCCGAAGCTGGCGAGCTCTTCGGTATCGCTCTCGCGCTCTTCGCATCTCCTCTGCAGATGCCACTCCAGCAGGCCGCGCCGGCTGTCATGAGCATCGACATCGGGGTGCCATGCCCGATACACCGTCCACGCGGTCTCCGTGGCGTTCTTCAAGACGGCTTCATCGACCATGCTCACTCTCCGGGGACGAACTCAGTTGCTGGCAACTCATGGCACTCCCGAAAGTTTCCGGTTTTTCCCGATCTTAGACGAAGAGAGGAGATCTGCTCGCAACGTTCGCAGGGCCGCGTGACGCGAGCGGTTGTGAAATCTCTAGAGGTAACGGTGGGGCTGAAATGATGACGTCGTCAAATTGACCTCTGCTCATTCCATTCAGGTCTGTGCGTTCGTGTGTTGCCGGCTCCGAGCCCGCTCCCAATCGCTGAAGTCGTAGTCGCCAATCCAACGCAGCACGATGTCGTCGCACAGGCTGCAACGAAATGATTTTGCCTGTTTGACGAAAGCTCGAGATTGAAGGGCTACGTAGGCCTCACCGCACTTCGCGCAGGCGTAAATGACCTTTTTCGCAATCGTCTCTGTCATGGCTGATCTCAAAGCAAGTCAGCGGTTGCAGCAAAAAGGCCCCAGCTTCACGTGGCGGCGAAGCTGGGGCCCGTTCAAGCTGCCTTTGGGGGGAAGGCAACTATTGGCCCAGGAGACAGGGCAACAGAGAAACTTGGAGATCCGGTAAGCGTTCCACGCTTTTCGCGCTACAGCGCTCAGCGGCCTATATCTGTCTTCCAATTAGGGGTGCCGTCGCCGCCGCCATTGCCCTTGCCATTGTTGCCGGCTCGTCCGCCGCCCGACTTCGCAATCGCATCTGACGTGAGGGACGTCGATAGCAGGAGCGTCATGGCTGGAGGCGTCACAGCGGCGAACCGTCCGCAAGTCTTCAAGAACTCGCGACGATCATCATCCGTCGATCTCTGCATCGCATCTACTCCCGGTTTTGAGGTATTTAACTGCTGGCCCTGGGCATTTAACTCCGCGATCGGAATCAAATCAATTAATATTATTTGGTTCCATTGTCGCCAATTGTCATCAATTAGTGCGGCGCAACGTGCTGAATGTAAGTGCGTACTCCTGCCGGATTTGCCAAAATATCCCGGTAGTCTAGAGCCGGGCCATCTTCAAAAATAAAAACGGGGCCGATGATGTATGCCTTCCGCTGCGCACATGACGTTGCACTCCTCCATGAACGATTCGAAGTGCTCACCTCTCAACTCGCTGAGCTGGAAGAATTGAGGATGCGAGTGCGTATAGCTGAGCAATTCATGAAGAGCACCAGAGCAGACGGTATGGCGAAGCGGCTAAGGACCGCTGACCGCGAGTGGCACGGGGCGGCCACCGGCGCTATCCTACGCTACAATTGAGCGGCCTTGGTCGCTCTCGACTTTGACTCGCGAGATGGCGCTTTTCCACATGCTGGAGAGGATTTTGCAGGGAGCCACGATCCTCCGGTCGGCGGGCGATCTGTTTCGTTTTCGTCGTTGGCCACAGCGTGATGCCATGTTGCCGAGCGCGGACACGGACGGCTGCTTCGCTACGTCTGAGCGCCGTAGCGATCTCTTCGGGGCGGCTGCCGGCCTCGGCCGTCGCCTTGCGTGCGCCCTGGGAGCGTGGCAAAGCTACGTGCTGCTGGAGGCAGGCCTCGGCGCAGTCCGACACGGGGTGGCGGCCACTTACGATTGAGGCGTCTGCGTGCGGCGCTTCGCCGCCTTGAGCTCAAAGAGAAAAATCACTGCTCCGATTATCGCGCAACCAATGACTGCGATCAACAAGATCATCTCAAGCACGCGTTTCGGTTCCATTCGCAATCGCCTTCTCAACTTCCCCGGCGAGAGTATTGAGATGTTCGGCCAATCGGTTGAATAGCTCGCGCTTGTGAGGTGCGGTAGCGAGATCCCGAATGAGCGCGCACTCGGCGGCCTCCGTCCTCAGCTTTTCCGCCTGCGCTTGCATGTCCTTCATGACGTTTCCCGGTTTAGCGTCAGCGAGGTCTAAAATTTTGCATGTTTTTCCCTGCCGCGCTACGGCGTCGAGATTGGCTCATGCGCGAAGAGCAGAACAGCCGAGCCTGTCCGGGACAAATTAAACCACCATGCTGGTTCCGGGGTAGGGCAACGTCACAGACCCGCCGGCAAGCATCCGCCCTATGACTTTCGACATATGGCCGTAGCCGAGCGAGAACATCAAAATTCAAGGATCGGTTGGCGAAGAGACTTAGCTGGTACCCCGGCCAAATCTCGGTTTCTTGGCGCATGGAGGTGCTTGTATGTCCTTTGATCCGATGGCCGTTGCCGTCGACTGGCTCGACGCCTACCGTGCCTGCGATATCGAAGCGATACTCGCAATGTACGCCGAAGATGCAGTGGTTCACTGCGGTTGTGACGATCTGACGATCACCGGCAGGGAAGGCCTCCGAGCCTATTGGGCTGATCGTCTGCTAAAAAAGCCCGCAACCGAGCTGGATGATCTGCAGCCTTCGCAAGGCGGGACAATGATCTCGTACATCACCGGGAACAATGTCGTGAACGCGGTCTTGGCGTTCGACTCTGCCGGAAAAATCAAGTCCCTGAGCTGCGGTCCGCTGCAGCGGGTCTCGTCCAGCTCCTGCTAACTCAATTGGACTCTGCCATCTGACTCCAGAACCCTGTAGCGCGCAGCGAGCAGTGTCGGTGCGTCTTCCGAATATCTCGAGAATGTTTGGAACGTTCGCGCGATTGCCACGTTGTCCCGGTACCCTTCCCCAAAGGGTACCCCAAGTGAGGCCCCAGCTCACCGCCCCCCTGAGAGCTGGGGCCATTTTTGACGCAGGAAGACCTCAGCTCGTTCCCATTGCCCCGAGAGCTGAGGTCTTTTCGTTTGCTCCAGCAGAAGAGACACCGGCGCTGAGGCATCGCCGATATTAAGAAGGCCGGCGCCCGGTAGTCAGCGGAGCCCGCCGTTCGTCCGCAGCGATCGCACGAAATCGATCACGGCCAGCATCATGACACTCACAACAATGATGATGAGCGGGATGGCCTTGATCCAAACCACCAGGATTCCAAGAAATGTCAGCACGAGCGCGAGGCCGATGAGTCCGGTGATCACATTGGTCATCGCAGGTTCCTTTCCTCCGCACCGGGAGCCGATTTCGGCCCGGCACTCGGGACTTTGCGCCGGGTGCCACGACCGGTGCGGCCGATCGTCCTGACAAGCCAGTGCGCCGTGCGCAACAGGCGGGCATCGTTGCCGCGGCGACCGACAAGCTGAACGCCCAGCGGAAGGCCCGTTTCGGAGCTCATCAAGGGCAGGCTGATGGCGGGTACGCCGAGATAGGTCCAAAGCGTGCAGAAAACCGGGTTGCCGGTTGTCTCGATTCCGGGCGCCTCGCCCGGCGCTGCGGGCGTCAGGATGGCGTCGTATTCGTCGAAGATATGGTCCAGCGCCTGGTTGAGCGGCTCGATCCCGGACAGTGCGCTGCGATAATCCAGGGCGAGATGCGTTCGGCCGCGCTCGATCGCCTGCCGCAGCGGTGTGCTCAGTCTGTCGCCGCCTCGTTCGTAGTCGCGGCGCAGATTGTGCGCCATATCAACTTCCATGATGATGCGGTGCATATCGACGGCTTTGTCGAACCGGGCCCCGAGTTCGACTTCGCTCGGCGCGTCACGCAGAACATCGACGAGCTCGGCAAAGGCATCACGCGTCATCGGCTCGGCCTGATCCCAGACAGGAGAGCGCACGAAGGCAAATCGCGGTGGCAACGGCGGGTCGCTCGCCGCTACGGCGGTGAAGGGCGGACACGCAACTGGCCTTGTGTCCGGATCCTCGTCGTCGAAGCCGACCAGGACGTCGGCGAGCAGGGCCACGTCCTCGACGCTGCGCCCGAACATGCCGACATGATCGAGCGTGCGGGACAATTCGAGCGCCCCGCTGCGCGGAATGAGGCCATGCGTGGGCTTGAAGCCGACCACGCCGCAGAAGGCGGCGGGACGGATCACCGAGCCGTTGGTCTGCGAGCCGATGGCACCCGGCACCATCAGCCCCGCAACCGCCGCAGCGGAGCCCGAGGACGATCCGCCGGGCGTGCGAGCCGTGTCGTGCGGATTTCGGGTCTTCCCGGGATTGTAGTACGCGTACTCGGTGGTCACCGTCTTGCCGAGGATCACGGCGCCTGCCGCCCGCAGACGCGCCACGGCCGCCGCATCGCGCCGCGGCGTGCGTCCGGCCCACAGATCTGATCCGAATTCCGTCGGCATGTCGCCGGTGTCGAAGATATCCTTGATGCCCACGGGCACGCCATGCAGCGGGCCCACAGCCTTGCCATGCTTGCGATGATCGTCGGCGGCCTCGGCCTGCCGCATCGCGTGGTCGCGGTCGAGGAACGCCCACGCCTGGATATCGGGATCGACCTCGTCGATGCGCCTGAGGCAGTCGGCGACAAGTTCGGTCGAACTGAGGCGGCCGTCGCGGATGCTGGTCGCGGCTTCCGTGAGGCCGAGCGCGTTGAGACTCATTCGCCGACTTTCTGCGGTTTGCCGGGTTCGCTCATCGCGATCCATAGAGATAGGTGGGCAGCCACAATGCGATCTCCGGGAAGATGTAGACCAGCCCCATGGTGAGGAAGACCAGGCCGACAAAGGGAAGCGCGCCTGAGAAGATGTCGGTCAGCTTCACCTGAGGCGGCGCCACGCCCTTCAGATAGAAGGCCGCCATCGCGACCGGCGGCGTATTGAAAGCCGTCTGCGTGTTCAGCGCCACCAGGATGCCGAAGAAGATCGGATCGATGCCGTACTGGGGAAGCAGCGGCAGGAAGATCGGCACGAAGATGATGATGATCTCGGTCCATTCCAGCGGCCAGCCGAGCAGGAAGATGATCACCTGCGTCAGCAGCAGGAATTGGATCGGCGAAAGGTCCATCGAGGTGAAGAACTGCTCCACCACCGACTGTCCGCCAAGCACTGCAAACACCGCTGAAAACGTCCACGACCCGATGAACAGGTAGCAAACCATCGCGGTCGCGCGCACGGTCAGATAGACCGATTCGCGCAGCATCTCGTAGTTGAGCGAGCGATAGGCGGCGGCCAGAACCATGCTCATGAGGGCACCCACCGCGGCCGCCTCGGATGGCGTTGCCAGACCAAACAGGATCGCGCCGAGCACCGAAACGATAAGCAGCGCAAGTGGCAGGAATGACGTGGCAACCGCCCAGACGACCGTGGAGATCGGCACGTCGGTCTGCTCGCGCGGCAGCTTCGGCGCCAGCGCGGGATTGATGATCGCGCGTGTCATTGCATAGAGGACGTAGAGGCCAGCCAGCATGAATCCCGGGAAGAATGCGGCCGCATAAAGCTTGACCGCCGAAACGCCGGCGGTCGCCGCATAGACGATCAGGAGAATGCTCGGCGGAATCAGAATGCCGAGGCAGCCACCGGCACAGACAACGCCCGCCGACAGCTTGGTGTCGTAGCCGGCTCGCAGCATCGCCGGCAATGCCAACAGCCCCATCAGCGTGACAACGGCGCCGACGATGCCGGTGGCGGTCGCGAACATCGCGCAGGTGATCAGCGTGGCCACCGCGAGCGCGCCCGGCACGTTTTTCATCGACAATTGCAGCGAGTAGAACAGTCGGTCGAGAATGTTCGCGCGCTCGACCAAATAGCCCATGAACAGGAAGAGCGGGACCGCGACCAGCACGTCACTGGATGTGACCTCGAACGTCTTCTGCACCAGCAGCGTGAAGATGCGGTTCTGGAAGAAGTCCTGACCGGGGGTGTAGTAGGCGTAGTAGCCGAACGAGACGCCCATCGCCATCAGCGTGAAGGCGATCGGGAAGCCGAGCATGATGATGAAGATGAAGAGGCCCAGCATCAGCATGCCGATTTGAGGATCGGTCATGCGCCTGGTCCTTTCTCGTTCTGCAGCTCAGCCGCGTGTTGCTGATGTTCGCGGATGACGACGCTCTCGGTCTCCTCCACGTCGTGGGGGCGCTGCGGCCATCGGCCGGTGCGGATGCACAGCACACAGCGAATGATTTCCGCGATCCCTTGCAGAAACAGAAGGAAGCCGGTGAGCGGGATCAGCGCCTTCAGCGGAAACACCGGCACGCCGGCCGGACTGAAGATGCTGACTTCGCGGAATCGAATCGACATCTGTGCGTAGTTCCAGCCCGAATACATCAGCGCCGCGATCGCCGGCAGGAAGAACAGGATGTACAGGACGAGGTCCATCGTCGCCTGGGTGCGCGGCGACCAGAGGCGGTAAACCACGTCAGCGCGCACATGGCCATTGCGCGAGAGCGTATAAGCGCCGGCCATCAGGAACATCGCACCATAGGTGATGTAGCTGATGTCGAAAGCCCAGGTGGTCGGCGCTCGCAGCACGTAGCGCACGAATACCTCGTAGCTGACACCCAGTGTGAGGACGAGAATCAACCAGGCGAACGCCTTGCCGACCCACGTGCTGAGCTCATCGATGAAGAACAGGAATTTCGTCATGCGAGCTGAGCCCGCTGCGAGCAGCACATGTGGATGTCCCCTCTTAATTCGTGGACGGCGCCTTCAATTGCGCCGCCCTTCCCGACGTCGTCTTCCGCGGTCCGCGGCGATGGCCGTCACACCTTGAGCACGCCCGGAAAGTGATGCTCGAAGGCGCCGCGGTAGTCCGTCGCGTTGTTCATGTTGTAGTAAACCACGCGGCGCACCCATTCCTTCTGGGAGTCCATGACCTTCTTCATGAACGGATCCGAGCCGAGCTGGGCGATCAGGCCGTCCCAGGCCTTGATCTGCGCGTCGAACACCGATTTCGGCGTCCGCACGACGTTGACCTTGTTCTTTTCGATCAGCTCCTGCAGATCCTTCGAATAATAATCCATCGCTTTCCATTCGTTGGCGGAGGACACGGCTTCGGCGGCGTATTGCAGGATCGCCTGCTGTTCCTTCGGCAGTGCGTTGAATTTGGTCCGGTTGAACATGATCTCGAAATATTCCGTCGCCTGATGATGGCTGCCCATCATGTAGTTCTTGGCGACATCCTGCGCGCCGAAGCGCCGGTCCGAGGTCGGATTGTTGAACTCGAACCCATCGATCACGCCGCGCTCCATCGCGGGCACGATCTCGCCGCCGGGCAGCTGTGCGACGGATGCGCCCATCGCCTGGAAGAGATCGGCGGCCAGACCCACCGTGCGATACTTCAGGCCCTTGAGATCGGCGTCACTGGTGATCGGCTTCTTGAACCAGCCGAGCGGCTGGGTCGGCATCGGCATGGCGAAGAAGCTCTTGATGTTGACGTTCATGATCTTGGTCTGGAGCTCCTCGAACAGCTCCTTGCCGCCGCCGTTGTGAATCCAGCCGAGGCCTTCGTTGGCGTTGAAGCCGAACACCGGGCCCGTACCGAACAGCGAGGCGGCCTTGTGCTTGCCGTACCAGTAGACCGTGACCGTGTGTGCTGCGTCGAGCTGGCCGCCATGAACGCCATCGAACACCTGGAAGGGATGCACGACCGAGCCGCCGACGAGATAGTCGATGCGCAACCGGCCTCCGGCCATATCGTTGACGCGCTTCACATAATCTTCGGCCATCTCGTTGAAGACATCGGCCTTGCCCCATGAGCCCTGCATCCTCAGGGCTACCGTTTGCGCCCGGCTGACTTGCGGCATGGCGATGGTGGCAGCGCCGGCCGCGCCGGCGGTCAGCAAGAATTTGCGACGCGTGGTTCTGGTCTTTTCAGACTTCGCAGTCATGGACGTCCTCCTGGCGGCTTTGTTGTTCGAACGCGTTTCGCTGCGTTTTTCGTTGATAACCGCTGGAGGTAGGCCGCATTCCAGCGACTTTGATCGCAGTTTGGACACATTGCCGCCAACCGGCAAGCGGGCCCGGTGTCGCATTGTTGGTCTTCGGCGATCCCGTTCGGGCTCTGCGCAGCCGGATATCCATGCGCTGTCGCGGCGCAGCAAAGATGCGGGCATCTGTCTGAACGGCTGTGCCGTGATCGTCGCGCGATGACGATCCGGAATCCGTGTCCCGCCGGGCTTCCCCTGACGGCCGGCATGGCCTATGACGCTGCAACGCAAAAATCCCCCAAAATGACCCAATGATCCGCCTCGACAACGTCAGCAAGCAAGCCGGCCACCAGATCCTGTTCATCGAAGCCTCCGCGGCCCTCAACAAGGGCGAGAAGATCGGCCTCGTCGGCCCGAACGGCGCCGGCAAGACCACTCTGTTCCGGATGATCGCCGGCGAGGAGCTGCCCGACGAGGGGCAGGTCTCGACCGATCGCGGCATCACCATCGGCTATTTCAACCAGGACGTCGGCGAGATGTCCGGCCACAGCGCCGTGGCCGAAGTGATGAACGGCGCGGGGCCCGTCAGCGAGGTCGCCGCCGAGCTGCGCGAGCTCGAGGCCGCCATGGCGGACCCTGACAAGGCCGACGAGATGGACGAGATCATCGCCCGTTACGGCGAGGTGCAGCACCGCTTCGAGGAGCTTGACGGCTACGCGCTCGACGGCCGGGCGCGCGAGGCACTGTCCGGCCTCGGCTTCAGCCAGGAGATGATGGACGGCGATGTCGGCAAACTCTCCGGCGGCTGGAAGATGCGCGTGGCGCTGGCGCGCATTCTCCTGATGCGTCCCGACGTGATGCTGCTCGACGAGCCGAGCAACCATCTCGATCTCGAAAGCCTGATCTGGCTGGAAAAGTTCCTGCACGATTACGAAGGCACGCTGCTGATGACCTCGCACGACCGCGAGTTCATCAACCGCGTGATCTCCAAGGTGATCGAGATCGATTCAGGCTCGCTCACCACCTACACGGGCGATTACGAGTTCTACGAGCAGCAGCGGGCGCAGAATGAGAAGCAGCAGCAGGCGCAGTTCGAGCGGCAGCAAGCCATGCTGGCCAAGGAGATCAAGTTCATCGAGCGCTTCAAGGCGCGCGCCTCGCACGCGGCGCAGGTGCAGAGCCGGGTCAAGAAGCTCGACAAGATCGAGCGGGTCGAGCCGCCGCGCCGGCGCCAGAGCGTCGCGTTCGACTTTCCGCCGGCGCCGCGCTCGGGCGAGGATGTCGTGGCGCTGAAGAACGTGCACAAGGGGTATGGTTCAAAGCGCATCTATGACGGGCTCGATTTCATGATCCGCCGGAGGGAGCGCTGGTGCGTGATGGGCGTCAACGGCGCCGGCAAATCGACGCTGCTCAAGCTCGTCGCCGGTGCGAGCGAGCCCGACGAGGGCACGGTGGCGGTCGGAGGCAGCGTCAAGATGGGCTATTTCGCCCAGCACGCGATGGACCTGCTCGAGGGCGAGCGCACCGTGTTCCAGTCGCTGGAGGACGCGTTTCCGACCGCGGGGCAGGGCTCTTTGCGCGCGCTCGCCGGCTGCTTCGGCTTCTCCGGCGACGATGTCGAGAAGCGCTGCCGCGTGCTCTCGGGCGGCGAGAAGGCGCGGCTCGTGATGGCCAAGATGCTGTTCGATCCGCCGAACTTCCTGGTGCTGGACGAGCCGACCAACCATCTCGATCTCGCCACCAAGGAGATGCTGATCACCGCGCTGTCGGATTTCGAGGGCACCATGCTGTTCGTCTCGCACGACCGGCATTTCCTCAGCGTCCTGTCGAACCGCGTGCTGGAGCTGACGCCGGACGGCATTCATCAATATGGCGGCGGCTACACGGAATATGTGGCGCGGACCGGGCAGGAGGCGCCGGGGCTGCGGAGCTAGCGTTCCAGTCTCTCTGCCTTGACGCGTTGATGCCTCGCGCTACGCTCCCTCCAAAAACGGGAGTGAACAGCCATGAAGCAACTGCGGATCGGCGACATCACCATCGATGCGGTGATCGAGCGGGAGGGGCCGTGGCGGCGGCCGCAGGACTTTTTCCCAACCTATGATGAGGGGATATTCAAGCGCCATCTGCCGACAATGGAGCCGGAGGTGTTCGACGCCGCGCGCGGCATGATGGTGATCACCTACCAGACCTTCGTGGTGCGGACGCCGCGCTACACCATCCTGGTCGACACCTGCACCGGCGAGGACAAGGGCCATCCACCGCCGTTCGATTTCCCTGGCAAGGCGCGCTGGCGCAACGAATTGTTCGCGCTCGGCATCGGATTCGAGCAGATCGATTACGTGTTCTGCACGCACCTGCACATCGATCATACCGGCTGGAACACGACCTTGCGCGACGGGCGCTGGGTGCCGACATTCCCGAACGCGAAGTATGTTTTTCACAAAGGCGAGTATGCGGCCTGGGAGGCCGAGCATGCCAAGGGCAACAATCCGCCGGGGACCGTGTTTCGCGACAATTGCCTGCCGATCGTCGAAGCGGGTCAGGCGCTATTGGTGGATGACAACTATGCGCTCGACGATACCGTGACGCTGACGCCCACGCCGGGGCATTCGCCCTGCCATTGCTGCGTGAATATTGTCTCCAAAGGCCAGCGCGCGGTGGTGGCCGGCGATCTCATGCATCACCAGATCCAGTGCCGCGAGCCGGACTGGTCGGCGAAGCCGGATTGGGATCCGCAGCAGTCGGCGGTATCGCGACGAAAATTCTTCGCGTCAGTTGCGGATACGGACACGCTGATCCTGCCGGTGCATTTCCCGGCGCTCACGGTGGGGCTGATCAAGCCGTTGGGCGAAGCGTTCGATTACAGATTCAAACGGGAGTAAGGGGCGCCTCATCGTCATGCCCGGGCTTGTCCCGGGCATCCACGCTCTTGCTTCTGAGTGCGCAGAACGTAGAAGGCCGGGACAAGCCCGGCCATGACGGAGTTCGTTCGGCAATCGGCCGCCAAATACGCGGCGCCTTACGCGCCGGTCTCGCACTTCTTCATGAAGCTGTTCTTGGCGGCGCCGGCGAGCGGCTTGCCGTCGGCGCTGACGGCCTTGGGTGTGCAGGCATCCGCCTTGCACTTCTTCAGGAACGAGGTCTTGGCGGCGCCGGCCAGCGGCTTGCCGTCCTTGCCGACGGCCTTGCTCTCGCAGGTCTCTTGCGCGAAGGCCGAGCCCGCCGCGAAGGTGGCAACGATCGCAGCGAGGAAAATCCGCTTCATCATGGGTGTCTCCCTAAACCAGAAATGGCTCGGTGGATTGGAACCGGGAATCATGGCGCAATCAAGCAGGATCGAGGTCGTGCCCTCCGGTTGCCGGCCGATTTTTCGCGCGCGATCGGCAATCCCCTCTGTTGCACCGCTCGCTGACCCGGCTGCGCGATCCTGCTAGCGTCATGCCATCGACATGGAGGGAGTATCGTGATGGACGCCGCGACCCCGAAGACCGAGGAAGTCACTGACCGGCATTCTCACCTGGTTCAGCCGCAAAGCATGGAATGGCAGAAGACGCGCTTTCCCGGCTGCGAAGCCAAGACGTTGCTGTTCGATCGCCGCACGGGCCTGATGACCGCCTTGATGCGCTTTGCGCCGGGATCCGTGCTGCCCGATCACGAGCATGTCGGCATCGAGCAGAGCTACGTCATCGAAGGCGCGCTCGTCGACAAGGAGGGGCCGGCCAAGGGGATCGCCTGCAAGGCCGGCGAATTCATCTGGCGCGAGGCCGGCAGCCGGCATGCCGCCTGGTGCCCGGAGGGCGCCTTGATCCTGGCGATCTTCCAGGTGCCGAACAAGTTCTTTGAGGCCGACGGCCGCGTGGTCGATGCCGCCGGCCAGGACTGGGATGAGACCTGGGGGCACACGGATGCCCAGCGGGCGCGGAGCGTTTGACCCTCCTCAGACGCCGCGCATCAGCAGGGCCTTGAAGTCGGCGCGTGCGCGCTGGGCTTCGGCGCGGGCGACGTCCGAGGCATCGCCCATGCCGAAATAGCCGTGGATCAGGCCGGGGCCCTCGTGGTGCTTGACCCGGACGCCGGCAGCTTCCAACGCCCGCGCATAGGCGGCGCCTTCATCGCGCAGCGGGTCGAACCAGGCGGTGGTGACGATCGCGGGCGCGACTCCGGCGAGCGATGTCGCGCGCAGTGGTGAGACGCGCCAGTCGGAAGCATGACCGGGATCGGCGAGGTAATGGCCGCAGAACCATTCCATGGTGGCCCGCGTCAGGAAGTAGCCGTCGGCATTCTCGGCGCGTGAGGGATAGCGCGCGTTCTCGCGCGCATCGGCATAACCGCCGAGAACGTCGGTCACGGGATAGACCAGCAATTGCGCGGCGAGCTTGATGCCGGCATCGCGGCAGGCGATCGCGGTTGTCGCCGCGAGATTGCCACCGGCGCTATCGCCGGCAACACCAATGCGCTTTGCGTCGCCGCCAAATTCCGCGACGCGGTTGAAGATGTCGCTCACCGCGGCGAAGGCGTCCTCGAAGGCGCCGGGAAAGGGCGTCTCGGGCGGGCGGCGATAATCGACGGAGATGACGACCGCGCCGGTCTCGATCGCAAGGTTGCGCGCCTGCCGGTCGTGGGTTTCGAGATCGCCCGCAACCCAGCCGCCGCCATGGAAGAACACCACGGTCGGTGCCGGCGTGGTGCCGACCCGGTAGACGCGCGCATCGAGCGGGCCGGCGCCACCTTTCACCTTGATATCCTGCACGCTATCGACGCGCGGAGGCGGGATGGCGGCGCGCGAGGCGGCCAGTGCGCGCAAGGAATCGCGGGCGCTCTGTGGCGTCATGACCGTGGGATCACGCATCGGCATCAGCGGAATGATCTGGGCGATGACGGGATCGAGCGGCGCGGCCATGGCGTGTCTCCTCGCGAGGTTCTTGGTCTTGCTTGCGGGGCAGCATAGATTTTGCGCGGCGCATCGGCAACCGCATCGTCATGCGCTCCACATCGTGCGCGAGGTCGCCACGATTCCGGCGGACGAGGTCATGATGACTTGTGTCACGATGGGCTATCCGGACGATGGCTTGCCGCCAATGCGGTGCGCTCGGGCCGCGAGCACAATCAGGAGTTTGTACCCTACGTCGGCTTTGCCGATGAGCACGACGAGGGAGATTATTCTCTGCGGAATTTTTTTTGGTGCCGAGTCGTCAGTGGCCTCTTGCAATCTCGAACATGCAGGAGGAACAATATGCAGACTAAGAGGTTTGTTGCTGGCGCGAGGGAATTGACATGCGGCGGCTGGCTAGCCTGGTTCGGCGGTTCTTCGGCCCGCGGATGCGGCGCCCGATCGATGATGATCCAAGTCTTCCATTCACACCCGAGGAGTTCGGCCGGCTGATCCGCAGCGGCAGGCGCGAGGACATGAAGCTGCTGGCCGAAGGGTTGGCCTGTCGCTCCATTCCGCGCCGCGCCAGATTTCGCGCGACGCATTAAGGGTGATCGAATTGTTGTCTGCTACGCTCACCGCGTAAGCGCGACCTGCTTGAACGAGCGAACCAGAGCCTTTTCCAGCTTCCCGTCCATCCCGCAAATTATGTTGTAGGCCTCGGCGCGCGGCATCGTCGGCTTGTAGTGCCGGTGCTCGATCAGCGCTGCGAAAATGTCCGAGATCGTCAGGATCCGTACGATATCGCCGATGCTCTCCGCGCAAAGCGCATCGGGATAGCCGCTGCCGTCGAGATACTCGTGATGATGACGGGCCGCATCGAGTACCTCGGGTGATACCCCGTCCTGTCCCTTGAGAAAGTCGTAGCCGGCTGTGGGATGCGTCTCGATCAAAGCGCGTTCCGCCGCATCAAGGCGGCCCGGCTTGTCGAGGATGGCGAGTGGAATCTGCGCCTTGCCGATATCGTGGAACATGGCGGCCGAGTAGAGACGTTCCAGGTCGGCCTTGCCGACCCCGAGGCTCAGTCCGAAGTCGATGGCGACCCCGGTCACGAGCAGGCAGTGCTGATAGGTTCCCTCGTGATGGCGCCGAACCGTCGTGAGCCACTCGGTCAGGCCGTGCCGGGTAATACGATCGGCAATCTGGCGACCAGCTTTCTTGGTCCCGTCGACGTCAAGGGGTTGGCCCAGGGTCACCGCCGTGAACATCGATGCAATGGCGGTCGCCGCGGTCTCCACGGCATTGTCCGATTGCCGCGCGTCGGTTGATGAAGCTGGGGCCTCGTCAGCCCGATCGATCAATGCCGCCAGCAGTTTGGCCCGGCCGACCGTGCCGGGAAGCACCAGCGTCGCCCCGAGCGCATAGGCTTGCGAAATGCAGACGTGGGAGGTGTGGTCGAGCAGGAAGATGCGCTTGCTGGCCTTCGCCAGCTTGCTCGCCCGTTTCTTGATGGCGGCGATATTGTCGACGTCGCGCAGCTCCGCGCGGATGACGATAGCGACTGGCGCTTGCGACAGCCTGGAATCGGCATCCAATCGCTCCCCTGAAATGGTAAATTTCTCTTGGAGGATCGAACAGATTCCCGCGAGCTTGTCGGACCTGTCAGCCAGCACATGCAGGAAGGGACGATCCGCCGCTATCTCTGTGATGCCGCCGTCACCATCGATGGGACCAGATTTGCTTCGCGCGTGCTGCACGGTTTAATCCAACGTTACGATTCAAGGGATTTCAAACAGAGGTGTTGGAATCTACTTGCGCTGGACTGCGTTCTGCGTTGGCGCCGAAGCGCTTGCGGATTTCTTCTTGCCTTCCGCGGTGATGAAATGAACGCCGGCCATGGTGCCGTCGATCCAGACCAGTTCGCAGCGCCGATAGGCGAGGCCAGTCGACGACAACAGCATGAAGAACTCCTTGGCCTGGAGCACATCCAGCGTGCCCTCGACCTCGATTTTGGCACCGCTTTGCGACACGTCCAGCAGGACGCAACTGCGTCGCCAGGTACCGTCAGAACCCATGAGGTTGACCGGCTGCCTGTGGTCCATTTTCACGCGAGACGCTTTGCGACCGTCGAACTTCATCGGTTAACCCCCATCTTTGCGCCGCGACTTCCCCGACTGCTCTCCTTGTTCGCGGCAATTTCTCCCCAACGCACCGTCCACTGGCTGGTCGACAGAAGGAGCGTCTCGAAAATGTGCTGCGCGCGTTCGCGTTCGGCGAAGGAAAGCGTCGTGCCGCTGCGGTTGCTCAAGATGGCAAACGTGGTCTGCCAGTTCAGCCGCGAGGCACGGCATGCCATGACGAGACCTTCGCAATCGTCGTCGGTCATGACGCGCTCGACGACTTCGATGGGGGCTCCCGAAAGCACCGATAGCGCGGTGAGGAGATTGGCGGTCTCGCCACGGATGGCAAAGCGGTTCATCGTGGAATCGTTGAGCTTGCCGGTGCGGTTGAGCGCAACGATCTCCGGCCGTGCGCTCGCATAGGCCGCCGCGCAGGGAAGCTTGGGGGCCATTGGAGCGGCCGTTGCAGCTGGATGCGAGCTAGTGGGCTTCGACGCTACGCCGGATCCCGGCGCAGGCGCTGCCGACAGCAATTTGCGCATGACGACGTCGGGCGTGTCCTGCCGGAGCGCCAGCGCCTTGGTGAGTTCATCATCGGTGAGGTACTTTTCAGCGAGCGCAAAGAAGGCGGCATCAGAGAAGTGCGCCGCTGTATTCCCGATCAGCACGAGACAAGCGCTGCGGCCGCCGTCCTTGATTAGTGCCTCGATGACCGGTGGATCGATAGGCGCGCGGGCGGCGATCGCATCTTGCTGCCGTTCACCGCTCGAAGCCACGATCCGCTGGAGGTCGTGGGTCGAGAGTGACCGTGATCGGAGCAAGACAGGGCACGCCACAGCCGGATCGCGGTGTGTGGCGAGGCGTCGCACAGTCTTGGGTGGAGCAATTTCGAGATCGGCCAGCGCCGTGCTGAGTTGAATCAGCGCGTCGGCCTGGACGCGCTCCATCAGGCGCAGCAGAACGCCGTCGGTCACATGGGCAAGCAAGTCCTGAGGCCGGTTCCGATTGCTTGTGAGCAGTTGCAAAATGCCGGAGAGGATGCGAGTGCAGCGATCCAGCGGGCAGATCGCAACCGCGTCTTCCAATTCGACCAGAATATCAGCAGGCGAATGTGCCTTCATGGCAGGAGCCTGAAAATAAAATAAATCTGACGATTAAACGTCGCTATTCCGCCTCAAGGACGTTAATTTCGCTTTTAGGTTTTGGCGTTTCGGGTATTCTCGCACCGCCGACCGGGTGAGAAACGTTATCGAAATTCGGCGGGGCAGAGCGTCCAGGCTTGTTCTTTCGGCGGGACGCTCGCCAATTGATCGGGACACACGAGAATTGATTCTATCGGTGCGAGACAACGCCGAGGGGGGAAGCGATCGGCGCTGAGGCCGGACGCAAGTTTAACGCTACGCCGCGTTCTATATTTTCATGAACAGCATTGATGATGTGCCCAGGTCGGCACTCAACACATTTCGTTTTTCGGACGTCGACGAGTTTCGAAGCGCCATACGCGGGCTGAATTTCGAATTTACGCCTTTCGTACGGAAGATTTCGGCTGAACAGACGATCCTGTCGTTGCCCGGCTGCGACGTGAATTTGACGCGCGCATTTCCTCGGGTCGTCGATGCACAGCTCGTCGGGGATTGCACCGCGATCGGCATCACGATGGACGACCTCAATGTTCCTATTCGCTTCAATGGCTCGCAACGTGCGCGACCGGTGGTGGTCATTGGCAGCGGGGGGGCGGCCTATACCACCATTGAGGAAGTGCAGCGGCAAATCGCCTCAGTGATCTTCCGGCCGGAGGTGAGGGATCGCGGCTGGCCTCCCACGCACACAAGCTTCAAGATTTTCGAGATCTCCGCGGCTGGCTTGCACCGGCTGCGCAGCGTGGTTCGTGAGGTGCTGTCCGAGGCGGCCAATCCCATCGCGGCCTCGGAGCTTCCGTTAAGGGGCGCGGCCATGAAGGAGTCGCTGCTCGGAGCCGTTGACGACGCCTTCGAAAGCGCCGTTTCGTCCCGCTGGACCCTGCGTCCCAATGACGGACGGAGTTTCAGGGTATTTCGAGATATCAATGCGCTACTCACCGACGACCTGTCACAGCCGATCTACAGCGACGAGATCGCGCGCAAGCTCGGGCTGTCCGTGCGCACCATGCACGACGTCGTCCGCCGCTATCGTGGCATGAGCCTGCACCGCTATTTGCGCCTGCGCCGGCTGTGGCTGGTGCGGCGGCAGCTCCTTGCCGGGGCTGACAGAGTCAAGACGGTCGCGCTGGCCTATGGCTTTTGGCATCTCAGCGACTTCTCCAGAAGCTACCGCGACCAGTTCGGCGAGACGCCTTCGCAGACGCTGGACCGCAGTCGCGGACGACAGTGACATATCGCGTAGGGCTTCTCGCCGGTTTTGTGCTACCGTCCGGCCATGAGCAACCGCATTCTCGTCCTTTACGGTTCTTACCGTTCCGACCGCATGGGCATCCGCCTTGCGAATTTCGTTATCAATGGTCTGCGCAGCCGCGGCGAGGACGTCGAGTTCATCGACGCCAAGGCGGTCGGCCTGCCGATGCTCGACCGCATGTACAAGGAGTATCTCAAGGGCTCGGCGCCGGAGGCGCTGGAGAAGCTGGCCGGACAGATCCGCGGAGCCGACGGTTTCGTGTTCGTCACCGGCGAATACAATTGGGGCATGCAGCCCGGCCTGAAGAATCTCACCGACCATTTCCTCGAAGAATGGTTCTGGCGCCCGGCCGCGATCGTCAGCTACTCGGCCGGCCGGCTCTCGGGCGCGCGCGCGGCGACCGCCTGGCACGGGACGCTGTCGGAGATGGGCATGGTGGTGGTGTCGAGCACCATCGGCGTCGGCCCGATCGCGCAGACGCTGTCTGAAGCCGGCGAGCCGATCGGCGATGGCGGCAAGGCGCTGGAGCGCGCGTTCCCGCGCTTCGCCGACGATCTCAATTGGTGGATCGAGGCGGCCAAGGCCCAGCGCGCACGCAAGGCGCCGCCTTATTGACTCGCTTTAGGCGGCCCTGACCTCGCCGAGGAAGCGGTCGACCTGTCCGGCGAGATCGCGCGACTGGGTGGAGAGCTGCTGGGCGGCGCCCAGCACCTCCCTGGCGGCAGCGCCCGTGTCGTCGGCGGCGCGCTGCACGCCGGAGATATTGCTGTTGACCTCCTGGGTGCCGCGGGCGGCCTCCTGGACGCTGCGGGCGATCTCTTTGGTCGCCGAGCCCTGTTCCTCGATCGCGGCGGCAATCGCGGTGCCGATCTGGTCGATCTCGCCGATGACCTCGGCAACGTTGCGGATCGCGGCCACGGTCTCGTCACTCGCAGTCTGAATCGCGGTGATCTGCTCGGAGATCTCGGTGGTGGCCTTGGCGGTCTGGCCGGCCAACGACTTCACTTCGGAAGCAACCACGGCAAAGCCGCGGCCGGCTTCGCCGGCGCGGGCGGCCTCGATGGTGGCGTTCAGCGCCAAGAGGTTGGTCTGCTCGGCGATGCTCTGGATCAGTGTCACGACGTCGCCGATCTTCTGGGCACCCTCGGCGAGCGTGCGGGCGGTATCGCCGGTGCGGCGGGCATTGTCGACGGCGCGAGCCGCAATCTCGGTCGATTGCGCGACCTGACGGCCGATCTCGGCGATCGATGAGGTCAGCTCCTCGGTGGCGCTGGCGACGGTCTGCACGTTGGTCGAGGTCTGTTCGGAGGCGGCGGCGACGACTGCGGCCTGGCTGTTGGTCTGGGCCGCGGTCGACGTCATCGACTGCGCCGTGCCTTCCATCGTGGAGGAAGCGCGGGACAGGCCGCCGACGAGCTCGGTGACCTTGGCTTCGAAGGCGCGCGTGAGGTCGTCGAGCGCCTGGGCGCGGCGCATCTTGCCGTCGTTCTCGGCCTGCTTTTCCGCGGCGAGCCGGTCGGCCCGGATCATGTTGTCCTTGAACACCTGAACGGCGGCGGCCATCGCGCCGATCTCGTCGGAGCGCTCGGCACCGGGAATCTCTGCGGCAAGGTCACCATCGGCAAGGCCCGACATCCGACTGGTCAAGCCGACGATCGGCGCGCAGACACGGCGGCGGACCATCACGATCAGGCCGGCGCTGGCGACCAGCACGGCGAGAAGGCCGGCGAGCGCGATGGCAAAGCTGGTGCGTGCGGCCGAGGAAGCGCCGGCAAGGATGTGCTCGGCATTGTCATAGAGCGCATCGCGAACGCCGATGATGGAGCCGAGGCCCTTTTGCGAGGCCGCATAATAGGTGTCGACGTCGTGCTCGTACTTGCCGCTGACCGCGCCCTCCTTGACCATCTTGAGCTCGCGGCCGAATTCCTCGACGTAACGCGAATTCATCGTCTCCAGCGCGGCGCCGACATTGGCCGGGGTTGCCGGGTGGCCGCGCAGCTCCATCAGCGCCATCACGATCTGGTCGCTTCGGCCCTGCATGCGGGCGACGTCGGCCTTCTCGGCGTCGGTTGCGACCTTCTTGCCGCCAACAAGGTTCTTGTGGACGCTGGCATTGAGGCCGCCGATGTCGCGCAGCGTCATGGCGATGTTGGCATAGTTGGCCTGACGGAAGGCATCGCCATTGAGGATCGCCATGCGGCGCACCTGCTCATTGAGCAAAGCGGTGACGCCGGCGTTGAGCAGAGCGTTGTCGGCGACGACCTTCCTGGCCGCGTCCTTGCGCGCCTCCGCGGGTCCCGCAATGGCCTTGTCGATGGCTTCGCGCAGAGCCGTGAATTTCGAATTGATGGCGTCGATCTCGATCCCGATGGCATTACCGTCATCGAACGCGCCGGGCAGCTCCTTGCGTAGTGCATTCATCCTGTCGCGGGCGGCATCGGTCTGCTTGCGCAGCTTGTCGTGCTCGGAAAGCTGCGCAGGATCGACGGTGGCAGGCCCGTAGAGGATGTTGGTGGCGAAGCCACGCTCGGGGTTGAGGTAGCGCGGGATGTCGCTGGCGGCGCGGACGATCGCCAGGCGGCCTTGCGCCTCACTGATCCGTTCCATCGTCTGGTATTTCGTCACGGCGACATAGACGGCGACGCCGCCGCCCACGGTCGACAGCGAGACGATGGCGGTGGTCAGGAGCGTACCGATTTTCATGATCTATCCGGCAATTGGCGCGGGAGGAGAAAGATATTTCTCGGAAAAGTAGGCGCGCCGGATTAATCCCGGGTTTACGCTGGGCGCTTCGCCGATGCGGCGCTATGCCTTTCGATCGAGCTTAGCCAGGATATCCAGCGTGGCGGCGTCGCGCTCGCCGGCGAAATAGCGAGCGAGCGCCTGATCGAAGAGGGGCTCGTCGGAGGCTGCGCCGAACAGCGTCATGGACGAGCGGAATTTGGCATCGTCCGGAGCGCCGAGGATCGCGTTGATGGTCCGCCCCTGAACGGCGAGCACGAGCCTGGTGCATTCGGTCAGGCGCCCCCCGAGGACAGGGTGGGCGAGATAGGCCCGGGCCTCCGCGCGGGAGCCGATGGCGTAGCGTTGCGACATGGCGCTGAGGCCGAGGCCGGCGACCTGCGGGAAGATGAACCACATCCAGTGAGTCTGCTTCCGTCCCCGGGCGAGCTCGTCCTGGACGTCCCGATAGACGGGGTCCTGCGCCCGGACAAAGCGATCTAGATCGAAAGGATCGGTCATTGGATACCTTAAGAGGCCTTGCCAAGCCCTTGCCGGCCGCGATTATGCCTAACTTTTGGCTCCCAATGTGGTAGCTGGTATAGAGTCTCCGGGTGGGGTTGGGTGCCCCCGGGGGTCGATTTTGGGGATCTGATGGTTTCCGACGCAGCACATGCCGAGAGGCTGTTGTCGCGCCGCCGTGTCAGGCGAGCCGAAACTGTTCTGCTGTCTCTGGCAGCGATCGCGCTGGCGGTTGGCGCTGCCGCGTGGGTTACGGATATGGGCGATTCGACCCCGCTGGTCTCCGCCGCGCTGCCGCCGGCCAATACCCTGTCATTCGAGGACCGTTTCGCTTCGGCCTCCAGCAATCCGCCCGCCCGCGAGCTCGGCCTGCGAACATTGGAGCGCTCCGCCGTGAATGCGGTCCAGCTCAAGCTTCGCGATGCCAAGGCGATGCTTGCCCAGAAGCTCCAAGGTGACGATTGGCGTTCGACCCTCACCGAGGACGACCGGCAGGCGGCCGAGGAGACCAGGCCCTCGCAGCGCGCCGACGGCATCCCGATGCCGCGCTCGCGTCCGGTCCAGGCGGATTTGGCTGCACAGATCGCCTCCAGCCAAGCCTATGCCGATACCGGTCCCAGGGTCGACAACCGCAACTTCTTCGAGAAATTCACCGACAAGATCAAGCTGGCCTCGCTGACGCCAGGCGACGGCCTGTTGGGCAGGGGGCCAGATCTCGCCGCGCTCGGCTACGATTCGCGCACCGCGGTCTATGACATCTCGGCCAAGGCGGTCTATCTGCCGAGCGGCGTGGCGCTGGAAGCCCATTCCGGCCTGGGCGCCCTGATGGACAATCCCGACCATGTCGACCGGCGGATGGTCGGCGCGACGCCGCCGGCGATCTATGATCTGAAGCCGCGCGAAAAGCTGTTCCACGGCGTCCGGGCGCTGCGCATGACCCCGGTCGAAGGCACCAGTGCGCTTGGCCGCGTCGGTCTCTTGACGCACAACTACCTGCTTGGGCCGCGCGGCGATTCCAACGGCTGCGTCTCGATCAAGGACTATGATCGCTTCCTCAAGGCCTACGACAATGGCGAGTTCAATCGTCTGGTCGTCGTGCCGAGCCTGCGCGGATCGGCAACCGCCTCGCAGCGCGCCAGTACCGATTCCTGATATTTGCCTGCCGTGGCAGGGCTGCCCTTTCCCCTTCGTTAAGTCGTCCTCGTCCAGAAGCAGCCCATGAGTGATCCATCAAGCTCCGAGACCCCGCTGCGCACGACGTTCAAGATCAAGCTGAACGGTGACACGTTGGCGATTGCGACCGTCGGCCAGGCCTATCAGTTCCTGACCAATTTCAAGTCGGTGGAATGGATGGAATTCCGCTCCCTGCACGAGGACGCGGTCGTCGCCCTGGAAGGCGCCGCCGAGAACGCCATGCTCGCAGTGCAGGCGACCAACGCCGTGCGCGCGCTGTTCGTCAGCGCAAAGCTGCTCTGAGAGAAGCTCTCCCTCTGGCCTGATCCGTCGCCCTCGAACCCGCTGCAAGGCGGGTGCGACGAAGCCTTGCGCGTGTCCGCGCCAGGGAGAGGTGTATGGAATTAGCAGAATTCATCGCAGGCATCGACGTTGGCGCGGAGCAGCCGACTGAGGCGGCGCTGACAGCCTTCGAGACCTCCATCAGCTGCCGATTGCCGGATGATTATCGTCGCTTCCTGCTGGCCTGCGCGGGCGGCTATCATCAGGGGGGCGCAGACTTCAATTGGCCGCATGGGGACTGGGCGGGTTCAGTGCAGGAGGTACTGGGATTGCGATCCGACGAGTGCTCGCTGGTGCAGACGCGCCAGACGCCGCAATGGCCGACCGTCGATGAGTTGTTGTGGATCATGAGCGACCACGGCGGCAATCCGATTTGCATGACGATCGACAAGGCCCATCTCGGCAAGATCTGGTTCATGGACCACGAGATGGCCGAATACGACAAGCCGTGGACACTGGCGCAGGCGATGTCCGATCAATGGGGCTATGTCCTGCCGCTTGCACCGACGTTCAGCGACTTCGTCGCCGGACTCTACGAGGAAGCAGCGGCCTGAGGCGAGGCCGGGGCCCCCGCGGACATGCTGGGTCCAGCTGGTCCGCGGTATCCGGTGCAAGCCCGACCTGTCTTTTCCGTCGCTTGAACTCCGCTCCAGGAACGGGCAAACGGTTCGCCAAGAAACCGTGGCCCAGGCCATCCATTCGACGCTGAGTTCAAGGGAGACACCATCATGAAACGCCGTGCATTTCTCCAAGGCGGCGCGGTCGCCGGCGCGTCCACGCTCATCGCGGCCCCTGCGATCGCGCAGAGCATGCCCGAGATCAAATGGCGCCTGACGTCGAGCTTCCCCAAATCGCTCGATACCATCTACGGCACGGCGCAGACCTTCGCGAAATACATTGCCGAGGCCACCGACAACAAATTCCAGATCCAGACCTTCGCCGCCGGCGAGCTCGTTCCCGGCCTCCAGGCGCTCGATGCGGTGAGCACGTCCTCGGTGGAGATGGCTCAGACGCCGCTCTATTTCTACATCGGCAAGGAGCCGGCGCTGGCCTATGCGACCGGCGCGCCCTTCGGAATGAACCATCGCCATCAGGAGTCCTGGTGGCACTTCGGCGGCGGCGCCGACCTCACCAACGAAGCGCTCAAGCCCTTCAGAGCGCACGCCATCCTCTGCGGCAATTCCGGCACTCAGATGGGCGGCTGGTTCCGCAAGGAGATAAAGACGGTCGACGACCTCAAGGGTCTGAAATTCCGTATCGCCGGCATGGGCGGCCATGTGCTGGCGCGACTCGGCGTCGTCCCGCAGCAGATCGCCGGCGGCGACGTGTATCCGGCCCTCGAGAAGGGGACGATCGATGCCGCGGAATTCGTCGGTCCCTATGACGACGAGAAGCTCGGGTTCCAAAAGGTCGCCAAGTACTATTACTTCCCCGGCTGGTGGGAAGGCGGCGCCATGCTGCACATGATCGTCAACGACGAGAAATGGGCATCGCTGCCCAAGCACTACCAGGCTATCGTCAACCAGGCCGGCGCGGCGGCCGGGGCCTGGATGTTGGAGAAATACGACAGCGTGAATCCGGCGGCGCTGAAGCGGCTGATCGCCAATGGCGCGGAGCTGAAGGCATTCCCGCAGCCGGTGCTCGAGGCCTGCTACAACGCGACCCAGGAGCATCTGAACGAGCTCGCCGCCAAGAGCGATCTGTTCAAGCGCACCAAGGAGAGCCACGACGCCTATATGAAGGAGCTGCTCTTCTACACGCAGATCGCGGAGAATTTTTACGACAACTATCTGCTCAGCAAGACGCGCAACAGGAGCTGATTGTGAGGGGGCGCGGTGTTCACGCCGCGCCCGGCTCTCGTAGGGTGGGCAAGGCGCTCTTGCGCCGTGCCCACGTTCTCTCGCTTCATTGGCAATGGTGGGCACGCTTGCGCTTTGCCCGCCCTACAGGACCTGTCGTGTGGCGGCTTACGCCGTTGCCAGTCCCAGCTTGGCATAAATCCTTCTCGCATAGGCACCAAACGCATCCGTGGTCTTCAGCGGAAGGTCGCGCGGGAAGGGCAGGTCGATCGCGAAATAGTCGGCCATCTTCGCAGGTCCCGCGGTCAGCACCGCGCAATGCGATGACAGGAACACGGCTTCCTGGATCGAATGCGTGACGAAGACGATGGTCTTGCCGCTCTCGCGCCAGATCCGCAGCATCTCCAGATTCATCTGCTCGCGCGTCAAGGCGTCCAGCGCGCCGAAGGGCTCGTCCATCAGGATCAGCTTTGGATCGTGGATGAAAGCGCGCGCGATCGCGGTGCGCTGCTGCATGCCGCCGGAAAGCTGCTGCGGATATTTCTGCTCGTAGCCGGCAAGCCCAACGAGATTGAGCAGATCGCGCGCCCGCTCGCGCGTGGCCTTCATAGGCAGGCCGACGATCTCGGCCGGCAAGAGCACGTTATCCAGGATGGTGCGCCACTTCAGGAGCAGTGCCTGCTGGAACACCATGCCGATGTCGCGGGTCGGATCGAACGGGCTCTTCGCATTGCCAATTTTGACGGTGCCGCCGTCGGCGCCGTGCAGGCCGGCTAGGATCTTCATCACCGTGGTCTTGCCGCAGCCGGAGGGGCCGACCAGCGAGACCAGCTCACCTTCCTGCACGTCCATGGTGACGTCGGACACCGCGAGAAAGTCGGCGCCCCCGCTGCGATAGACCTTGCGGACGCCTTGCAGGCTGATGAAGGGGGCCGAGCTCATGCCAGCCATTTGTCCAGGTTCGCGGCGACGAAGGCATCGTCGCTGAGGTCGGCGTGCTCGCGCGTGACGCGGTCGATCTCTTCCTTCTGGCCGGGGCTGAGGCCCTCGTTCGGATCCAGGCACCACAGGCCCTGCAGCAGGCCCTGGCGCCGCAGCACCTCGTGGCAGCCGGCGATGCAGCCGTGGAAATTGTTGGCGACGTCGAAGAAGGCGCTGTTGCAGTCGGTGACGCGGGCATCGAGCGCGAGCAGGTCCGCGGGCACATTGTCCTTGTGCCGCGCGGCCTTGCAGCGCTCGAACTGCTTGATGGCGCTGGCGGTCCAGACCGACCAATGGCCGAGCAGGCCACCTTTGAAGTAGGTCCGCGTCGTGACGCCCTTGTCACGCAGGTCGAACGGCAGCACCAAATCGAGCAGGATGTGGTCGTCATTACCGGTGTAGAGCGCCACGCGGTCGAGCGCGCCGGCGGCCGCCACGCCGCGGAGCACATCGAGCGTACGGTAGCGGTTGAAGGGCGCGATCTTGATGGCGATGACATTGTCGATCGCGGCGAAGCGCTGCCAGAAGCGGCTGGACAGGATGACGCCGCCGACAGCCGGCTGGAGATAGAAGCCGACCAGCGGAATCTCGGCGGCGACGGATGTGCAATGCGCGATGATCTCGTCCTCGGAGGCGTTCTTCATCGCCGCGAGGCTGAGCAGGCCGGCGTGATAGCCGATATCGCGCGCGGTGCGGGCCTCAGCGACGGCCTGGCTGGTCGGGCCGGCAAGGCCCGCGACCATCGCCAGCGGGCGCTTGGTCCAGCTTGCTGCGGTCTCGGCGGCGAGCTCGAGCACGGGACGGTAGAGGCCGACGTCGCGGATCGCGAACTGTGTGGTGTGCACGCCGACGGCGAGCCCGCCTGAGCCGGCGTCGATGTAATAGCGCGTCAGCGCCCGCTGATGCTTTTTGTCGAGCTGACGTCCGGCGGTGAGGGCGAGGGGATGCGCCGGCAGCACGGTGCCGTCGGCAATCAGCTTGCGGATGTCGGCATTGATCTGGCTGTGGTGCATGATGTCCTATCCGAATTCAGGGCCGGCGACGGCGAAGGGCATTTCTTCGGCGGCGATGGTGACGGGGCCGCACCGCATGCGCTGGAACGGCCGCTCGATGGTCCAGCCGGCCGCAAGCAATCCATCCAGGAACGTGCGTTGCGATGCGACGGCGTCGAGCAGGAGCGGGCGGGTCTCGGACCGCGCGATCGCATCAACCAAAGCCAGGGCATCGGCGGCATCATCAGCGAACAAGGGGCCGATATGACGCGCAGTTCTGCCGCTGCGGACCAGGGCAATGGCGTCGTTGGCTGCGAGGATACGTGATCCGGAGCGCTGCGCGAAGGCGGCGAGCAGGGCGGTTCGGTCGAGGCCGGTAGCACGAAGATCGCGGGCACGAAGCGACTCGAGCGTTGCGGCCGCCGGCGCAGGACCGAGGGACGACTCGGCACTCGTCAGTTTCAGCCGGCGCAATTCCAGGGTCGGCGTGAAGCCGAGCGGCCCGTAGACGGCGGCACCGTCGGGCGTGGCGTCGAGCCAGCTCGTCAGGCCATTCTTGCGCGCGGTCTCCAGGCACGCATCGACAAGGCGGGTTGCTAGACCGCGGCGGCGGTGTGTGCCTGATACGAGCACCATGCTGATCCAGGCGTTGTTGCCGGAATAGGGCAGCAGCGCCGCGGTCGCGACCAGTCGCGCGCCGTCGCGGATGCCGAACACGATGCCGTCGCGCAGGAAGATCCGCCAGTCTTCCTCGGTCTGATTCCAGTGCGCTTCCGTCGAAAGCGCCAGCCCCGCGATCGCGTCCTGCACGCCGAGCTTGAGGACGAGCGGAGCCTCAGTAGCGTCCATCGCGCACCTCGTATTTGGTGGGCTTGCCGAGGCTCGGCATGGCGCGCGAAACCCAATCTGCGGTCCAGGCGATCAACTGCTCGGTGTCGACCACGGGCGGGCCGAACAATTCGACCGCCTTCGATGTATCGGTCAGCCATGCGGTCGGTTCCTCCTGGCCCGTCAGCACGGGCGCACGGCCGAACCTTGCACCGAATTTCTGGGCGAGATCGCGCACGGCCAAAATCTCGTGGCCGCTGACATTGATCGGCGAGGTCGGCGTCGTGCAATGAGCGAGGCAGCGCAGCGCCTGCGCGGACGCATCGCCCTGCCAGATGAAGTTGACATGGCCGAGACTGACGTCGATCGGCGTGCCCGTCAGCACTTTGGTTGCGATGTCGTGCAGCACGCCATAGCGCATGTCGATCGCGTAATTGAGGCGGAACAGCCGGCCGGGCGTGCCGAACTTGCGCGAGAAATATTCGAACATGCGCTCGCGGCCGACGCAGGACTGCGCGTATTCACCAGGCGGGTTCGGCGCCATGTCTTCGGTCGAGCCTTTGCCGTCGACTGGCACGAACGGATAGATGCAGCCGGTCGAGAACGCTACGATGCGTGAGGAGGGGAAGGCCTGCCCGACCAGCGCCGGCACATGGGCGTTCATCGCCCAGGTCAGCGACAGATCGCCCTCTGCGCCGAATTTTCTCCCGGCCATGAAGACGATGTTCGGCGCTTTGGGCAGCGCTTGAATGGCGCGCTCGTCCATCAGGTCGCAATTGATGGTCTCGACGCCGCGTGCCTGCAGCCACTCCTTCACGCCGGGTTCGCTGAAGCGCGCGACGCCGATGACGCGGCGGTCCGGCGCGGCAGCTTTCGCAAGTCCCGCCAGCGTCGGGCCCATCTTGCCGGCGACGCCGAGGATCATGATGTCCCCCTCGACCTTCCTGAGGTCGTCGATCAGGGACTGCGTCGGCCGGCACAGGAGCTCGTCGAGCGCCTGAATGTCGGGGATGGTCTTTGGCAGCGTTTGGCGGGTGAGCAGCATGGATTTGGTTCCTGGTCCTAGTTCTGCCTGGCATCGCCAACCACGAACATGCGTTCGAGCGCGAGCACCAGGCCGTAGAGGGCGACCCCGAGCAGTGTCAGCAGCACGACCGCCATGACCATCGCGGGCGTGTCGAGCGAGGATTGCACCTGGATCATGAGGTAGCCGAGCCCGCGCTCGGAGGCGATGAACTCGCCGACGATGGCGCCAGCGACTGCGAGGATGGCGCCAACCTTCATGCCGGAAAAGATGTAAGGCAGCGATCCCGGCAGCTGGATCTTGCGAAACAACGTCCAGCGCGAGCCGCGCAGCGATTTGACGAGATCGAGCAGATCAGGCTCGACCTCGCGCAGGCCCCGCGCGGTGGTGAGCAGGATCGGGAAGAAGCAGATGCTGAAGGCGATCAGGATGTTCGGCACGATGCCGTAGGAGAACCAGACGATGAAGAGCGGGCCGAGCGCGACCTTCGGAATCATGTTCAGCGTCACGAACAGCGGCAACAGCACAAGGCTGAGCAGCGGCGCCCAGCTGAAGATCACCGCCAGCGCGACGCCGACGAAGGCGCCGAGCGCAAAGCCGCCGAGGATCTCGATCGCCGTCACCAGCGTGTTGGCACCCCAGGCGTAGCCTGCGGTTCCCAGCGTCTGCACGGTGGCGAGCGGCGAGGGCAGGATGAATTTCGGCACCTGGAAGGCGTCGACCGCCACCTGCCAGAGCACGAGCACGGCAAGGTGCACGATCAGGATGATCGCAAAGCTGCGTGCAGTGCGCGCCCGGTCGGCTGCCAAGTGTCGCTCCCTATTGCCCGCGGCCTCGCTGCCGCGGTGTCAGCCTAGCTCCCCTCGGGACAAGTTTCAACCATCTGGTTGATTAGGGCCGGAGCGAATGGAGCACGAGATCGGCGACATGCCGGCGGCGGGCGCGGCGCTGGGCGCGGCTCGACAGGTCCTTGCCGAAGATGGCCGACAGCGTCGGCGTGTTGGAGAAGAAGAAATAGCTGAGGCCTGCAATGGAGATATAGAGCTGGACGGGATCGATCCTTTTGCGGAACACGCCCGCGCGCACCCCTTCGTTGAGGATGTGGGACACGCTTTTGACCAAGGGAGAATGCATCGCCTCGAGCCGCGTCGAGCCGCGGACGTGGCGGGCGCCGCCACGGTTCTCGTCGTTCAAGAGCACGATGAAATCAGGGTTTGCCGCGAGGTGGTCGAACGAGGCTTCGATCAGCCTGCGGATCGCCTTTTCCGGCGGGAGGCCTTCGAGCTTGAGCCTGCGCTCCTGCTCGCGGATGTCCTCATAAACCCATTCGAGCACGGCGAGGTAGAGCGTGTCCTTGTCCCCGAAGTAATGATAGACGAGCTGCTTGTTGACGCCCGCGCGCTCGGCGATCTCGTCGACCCGGGCCCCCGCAAGGCCGTGCCGGGCGAATTCCAGGCGGGCCGCGGTCAGCAGCTTCTTGCGGGTCGCGACGGGGTCGCGGCGCTGCGGCACGGTGTCGCCAGATCGTTCTGCAGGCATTTCCAACCAAACAGTTGACAAGTTGAGGGCGGGCTTGTTGCATTGGTATCCTCACAAGGGGAAAGCGACAAGCCGGGTCGCGGCAAAGAGGAGAGATGCGATGAAGCATTTGCAGGCGGCTATTGTGGCTCTGGCGCTGGGCTTGCCGGCGGTGCCCGCGAGCGCGGGCGAGGCGGTGAACCTGATCCTGAACTGGACGCCGACGGCCGACCACTCGCCGTACTACTACGCCAAGGCGCAGGGCTGGTACGAGAAGGCCGGCATCGACCTCACGATCGAGACGGGCAAGGGCTCCGGCGTCTCCGCTGCCAAGGTCGGCTCCGGAGGCTCGCCGTTCGGCGTCGCCGACCTCGCCACCATGCTGGTCGCCAAGAGCAAGGGCGCGGACACCGTTGCCGTGATGAGCGTCTATGCCAATACCGGCCAGACCTTCTACTGGCTGAAGAGCTACGGTGTGAACGGCGTAAAGGATTTTCCGAATCACAAGATCGGCAATCCACCGGGCGATGCCTCGCGCGTGATGTGGCCGGCCTTTGCCAAGGCGGCCGGCATCGCGCCCGACTCCGTCGGCTTCGTCAATGTCGGACCGACCGCGAAGATCGCGGCGCTGAAGAGCCACACCGTGGACATCATCAGCGACTTCTACAACGAGCACGACCTCAAGGTAATCGAGTTCGGAGGCGATCTCGGCTACGTCAACTGGAAGGATATCGGACTCAACCCCTACGGCAATTCGCTGATCGTCAACGGCGCCTACATGCAGAAGAATCCGAAGGTCGTCGAAGACTTCGTACGCGTCACGCAGAAGGCCTTTGCGGCCTGCGTCGCCGACGTCACGCCATGCCTGAAGGCGCTGCTCGACCAGGTCTCCGGGCTCGACAAGGCGAACCAGGAGCGCCAGTGGGAGCGCATCAAGTTCCTGATGACCGACGAATTCACAACGACCAAATCGCTCGGCTGGATCGACGGCGAGCGGATGAAGAAGGACTACGAACTGGTCCATACCTATCTCGGCATGGAGAAGCCGTTCGACGTGACGACCGCGTTCACGACGAAGATGCTGGATCCGAGCATCAAGATGGACGCGAGCAAGGTGAAGAAGTAGGTCGGCTCGCTCCGTCCTCGCACTGACTGTGTGGAGAGAGTGTGCTTCTCCGCTCGTGCCCCGGACGCAGCGCAGCTTCCCTTGACGGTGCGCTGCAGGGTCGGGGCCCATCTCGCCGAGAGCATGATCCGGGCGGGTCTGGGTCCCGGCTCCGCGCAGCAGCGTTGCACGCCGCAGCGCGTCCAGGACACCAGAGCGGCGCCAATCGGCCTCCGGCCAGTATCCCACGTCACCCCGCGGAGAAATTAACCGGCCGTTAACCATATCGGCCGCATCGTTAACCATTCAATAACTGGGAACGAGTCGGCCGCCATGGAGGCTGTAGCCAAACCTCAACGACAGATGGTGCGCCTGCGCGGGCGCTCCTACGTGGCCTTCGTCTTCGTGCCGACGGTCCCGATCCAGGACTGGCTCCAGGAGATCGACGCGACCATCGCGCGTTCGCCCGGCTTCTTCGCTGGCCGGCCCGTGGTGATCGACCTGTCCTCGGTCGATCTCAGCCAGGCCGGCATCGGTCATCTGCTCACCAGCCTTCAGGACCGCAACATCCGCGTGCTCGGCATCGAGGGCGTGGAGGAAGCAAGGCTGACCCCGATGATGCCGCCGCTGTTGTCGGGCGGGCGCAGCTGTGTGGTTGAGCCGAACGCACCCAAGAAGGCCGAGACGAAGGCGGAGAGCAAGCCGACCTCCCTGCTGCTCGATAGCCCAGTGCGCTCGGGCCAGACCGTGATCTTTCCGGAGGGCGACGTCACCATTCTCGGCTCGGTCGGCTCCGGCGCCGAAGTCGTCGCCGGCGGCTCCATCCACGTCTATGGCGCGCTGCGCGGTCGCGCCATGGCCGGGGTCAACGGACACACAAGCGCGCGCATCTACTGCCAGAAGATCGAGGCCGAACTGCTTGCAATCGATGGGTTTTACCAGACTGCGGACGACATCGACGCCGCCTTGCGCGGCAAGCCGGCGCAGGCCTGGCTGCAGGGGAATACCATGCGAATTACAGCACTGAACTGACCAGCAAAGGAGACATTTCAGATGAGTAAGGTACTGGTCGTGACATCAGGCAAGGGCGGGGTCGGCAAGACCACGACGACCGCCGCGCTAGGGGCCGCGCTCGCGCAACGCGGCGACAAGGTCGTCGTCGTCGATTTCGACGTCGGCCTGCGCAACCTCGATCTCGTCATGGGGGCCGAACGCCGCGTCGTGTTCGACCTCATCAACGTGGTACAGGGCGTTGCAAAACTCCCGCAGGCGCTGATCAAGGACAAGCGGCTGGAGAATCTCTGGCTGCTGCCGGCCTCGCAAACCCGCGACAAGGACGCGCTGACTGAGGAGGGCGTCGGCAAGGTCATCGCCGATCTGCGCAGCCGCTTCGACTGGGTGATCTGCGACAGCCCGGCCGGCATCGAGCGCGGCGCCTCCATGGCGATGCGTTTTGCCGACGAGGCCGTGATCGTCACCAATCCGGAAGTGTCGTCGGTGCGCGATTCAGACCGCATCATCGGCATGCTGGATTCCAAGACCGTACGGGCCGAGAAGGGCGAACGGGTCGAGAAGCACATTCTCATCACCCGCTACGATGCATCGCGCGCCGCGCGCGGCGAGATGCTGACCATCGACGACATCCTCGAAATCCTCGCAACGCCCTTGCTCGGCATCATTCCCGAGAGCCAGGACGTGTTGAAGGCCTCCAACGTCGGCACGCCGGTGACGCTGTCGAACGCAGATGGAGCGCCGGCGCGGGCCTATATGGATGCGGCCAAGCGCCTCTGCGGCGAGAACGTGACGATGCATGTTCCTGCCGAGCGCAGAGGTTTCATGGACCGCCTGCTGCGACGGAGGGCTGCATGAGCATGGGTTTGCTTCGACTTCTCCGCGGCAAGAAGGCTTCGGCACCTGTCGCACGCGAACGGCTGCAGATACTGCTTGCCCATGAACGCGGACAGCGCGGCCAACCCGATCTGCTCGCTGTGCTGCGTGAGGAAATCCTCGCCGTCGTGTCCAAGCACGTCACGCTGGACCCGACCAAGGTGATCGTGCGGCTCGAACGGGGTGACGATGTATCGACCCTCGAGGTCGATATCGAGGTGCCCAACGATTTCGAGCGCAAGCGCGTGGCGGTCGCGTAGGGGACGCGACTGACGACGGCCCATTTCGGGGTGGGTGAGAAGGCGGTCCGCCGGGCATGGCGGGCCGCCTTCGTCGTTTCGGACGGTTCGAGTTCCAGGTCTGCTGATGTGATCGGCCTCGGCCGGAACGGGGGTCGCTGCGAGATCGTTGTCTCGGACCCGCGGAGCGCCGAGCCGGGCGCCGCGGTTTCCTCATGACGGGAGAGCGTCCATGATGTCCGAGGTCCAGGTCCACACCGTCGCGCGGCAGATGCTGGAGCAGCATGGTTTTGCGGCGATCGCGAAGGCCGCCGAACAGGCGCAGGCATGCGAGGGACGTGGCGAGGCCGACGAGGCCAAGGAATGGCGCCACATCGCCGACGCCATGAAGATCATGCGCGGTCCGCACCAGAGCTGACGGTCGTAAGTCCGAGCGACTTCAACGTTCCCCGCGCTCCGAACCTTGCTGCGAGGTGCGGTTCTGCGTCTGCGGCTGGCCGCGCTCGCCCGTTTCCTTGCAGGGGAGCGGCTCCCACGATCCGTCCGGCGTCTGCTGATAGGCGCTACAGGATGACGACGCCGCGGATTTGTCCTCGCCCTTCTGGGCGTCGGAATTCCTCGCGAAGGCTGGGGCGGCGAGCGTTGCGCTCACCAGCGCAGCGGCCAAGACGAAATGAACAATGCGCATGGGCTTCTCCTGTTCGAAGACGCCGCATGCTTGCGAAAATTGTGACGAATATTTGCCGCCGCGGCCGTTCCGTCGCGGCGTGCTTAACGCGGCCGGCGCTGTCCCGTCAGCCGCCCTTGGCGCGGATCAGGCCGGCGAGATTGGTCTTCTGGGCCTCGCACCAGCCGGACATGCCGAGGCGGCGTTGGTCCATGTCGGTCGCCTGGGTCGCGACGGCGACCTCTCTCATCAAGTCGTCGTCCTGCTTCTCGCCCATCTTGCCGCCGGTGTGCATCCAGGCGATCGCCTTGCGTACCTTCTCGGTGGTGCCTTCGGGCAGGTGCATTTGTTGCGCCCTCTGCACGAGGTCCTGATAGGCGAGATCCGTGTTGGGGCACTCGACCTTGGCGGCAAAGGCCTGCAGGACCATGGTCACATAGGTCGAGCGCGGCGGCGCGTCGCCCGCCAGGGCCGGCGTGGTCAGCAGCAGCAGGCCCGCCATCAGAAAACCGGTGCGCATCCTTAGTATCTCCTCCGTTTTTTTGAGAGGCTAGCGTCCGCCGCGCCGCTCCGCAATGGGATCGGAGTGCAATTGTCGCCCCGCCGTGCAGTGCGCTAACCTGAGGCCTTTCCCGGCCCCCGGAGCGCGACATGAGCCTGTTCAGCACGCCGTTCGATCCCGCACGCGACACCGCGCTCGTCACCGGCGCGGGCAACGGCATCGGCCGGGCCATCGCGCAGGCCCTGGTCGGCGAGGGCGTGCGGACCGTGTTCGCCGATGTCAGTGCCGAACGCCTGGAGACCGCGATCGGCGCGAGCAAGAGGCCTGAGCTGGCGGTGCCATGGATCGGCGATCTCGCGAGGTTGGATGCCTGTGACGAGCTGCTGGCTGCCGCACAGGCGTCGCTCGGCGAGGTCACGCATTTCGTCCACAGCGCATCGCCGCCACGGCGGGAGGCAGACCATGCGCTCGCGGTCGACCGCAGGACCTGGCAGGAGATGCACGCCGTCAATCTCGATGCCGGTTTTCATCTGGCGCGCGCAATCGCCACGAATCTGATTGCGGCGAAGCAGCCGGGCTCGTTCCTGTTTCTCACCTCGCTGCATGCGGGCACGCCGCGCAACCTGCCGCACTATTCGACGGCGAAGGCGGCCATGGCGATGCTGGTGAAGGAGCTCGCCAAGACGTTCGGCCGTCACGGCATCCGGGTCAACGCGCTGGTGCCCGGCGCGATCGCGGCCGGCGGGTTCGTCGCGGACCCCGCGCTGGCGCGGCACATTCCGCT
Organism: Bradyrhizobium sp. DOA1; assembly: GCF_001593325.1. Lineage (NCBI taxonomy): Bacteria > Pseudomonadati > Pseudomonadota > Alphaproteobacteria > Hyphomicrobiales > Nitrobacteraceae > Bradyrhizobium > Bradyrhizobium sp. DOA1. Next base: position 3,454,309 of record NZ_JXJM01000001.1, on the reverse strand, counting down.
CGGGCGCCTCGGCGACGCCAATGACCTTGCGCCGATGGCGCTCACGGTCTTGTCGAACAAGCTGTCCGCGTATGTCACCGGCGCAGCCTTCGTCGTCGACGGCGGATTGTCGCTGACGAACTGGTTCGAACCGCCGGTGCTCGATGGGTAGCTAGCGCTGCCAGGCCGGCACGGGGTCGAGCGGCGTGCGATAGACCTCGTTGTGATCGAGATCGGTAACACGCACCGCGCAACCCTTGTGCTGGAGCTCCGGCTTCACCTGCGACAGCTCGCATGCCAATTGATCGGCGCGATCGGAAGCGACCTCGATGTCTTCGAGGATGATTCCGCCCTGGTTCTTGAACTCTTCACCAACCACGAGATCGAAGGAGTAGTAAGGCATCCGAATTCCCCGGTGTGACGACCCAAATCTGAAAACAAGTCTTCAATGGAAAGTCTCGACACGTCCGGGATGATACCACTGAGTCGATATCTATCGAATGAACAGGCCGCGCAATCTCTGTGCTTATGGCGCAGAAATCATGTGCAGCATCTGGGGTCATTAAGAGTTTATTAAATACGCGGCGCGATCATCAATGTATGGAATTGCAACAGAACCGGGCTCCGGGAACCGGCAGTTGCAAGAGAAGGCCGCCGGCATAGATCCCGACGGCCTTTTCTCATGAGCGGAAGATGAGCTGCATAGCGTTTCCCGTAATTGTCCGGACTCAACGCATCATTTCGACTCGGACAGCGTAGGCGACGTCGCAGTCGCCTGGCGTTGCGTTATCGCAGCGGCATCGGCGGACGCACGATCGGTCCATCGTCATCGGCAACGGCTTGCGTGGTCGTCACCGGCGCAGGCGATGGTGGCACGGCGGCCGTCTGCGAAGGCGGCGGCGGAGGTGCGAGCGGCGCGGGCGAAGAGGCCGGCATGTAGGTCCGCGTCACGGGCGGCTTCGGCTTGCGAACTGGCGCTGCCGCAGGCGGTGCCGGGAGCGCAGCAGCACGCGCGCGTGGATCGACCGGCCGCGTCTCGGCAGCCACCGGCCTCGGCGCAGTCGCCTTCGCCAACTCGCGCGCCATCTGCTCCTGTCCGGCCTTCAGCTCGGCGATGTTGGCCTTCAGCTGCTCGATCTGCTGGGTCATCGCGGCAAGATCGTTGGTCATCGCCTGTACCGCTTGCGCCGGGTCCGGTTGCATTGCAGCCGGCGCGACGGCGGCTTGGGCCGGTGGCGGCGGCGCAGATGGCGCGGCGGCTTGATCGGCTGTTGCCGCTTGCGCCGGAGGCGGAGCGGCCTGCGCGGCGGGGACAGGCGCGGTCTGCGACGCCGAAGGCATGAACGAATTCATCAACGACGCCGCCACGGGCGTCCATTCGGCGAGCGCATTCTTTGCGGTGTCGCCATGCTGCTCCCAGGCGATCGAGGCCGCGACGCTGGCGCCGGCGAACAGGAACGCGAGGAACGCACCGCGCAGCCACTTGCCGACCGCGGATCGCTTCGGCTGGCGGGGGCCATCGTTGGCCGTAATGCGAACGGCCGTGTCGGCCTGCGGTCCTTCCGCCGCAGCTGGTTTTCCGTAGACGACGTTGATCGTGGGCTCCGGTGCACGCGCTGCAGCTGGAGCGAACCTCGGCTCTGGACGGGGCGTGATCTCCGGCGCCAGCGCGGGCGCCGTGGTCCCCGGGCGCGAGGCCAGCACGATGTCGGGAGAAATCTGAACCGCATCGTGCGGATCGTTGTCCCTGACCGTGTCCTTCACGATCTCATCGACGATTTGCTTGGCGTTCAGCGTCGCGAGCATCGCAACTCCTTTGAAGCCTGGTGTTTGACGTAAGTGGTTGTTCGCATTGGCGCGAGCCGAGAGGGGGCGGCCCATCCCCAAGCCTTGGGCCCACGAGTCCAGCCGGGTTTGACCAAAGCAAGGCGACGGGAAGGAGATGCTGCGACGCTCTTCTGCCGTTTGTGGTGATGGAACCCGTTTTCCCAAACACGCGCACGTGTTTCAGGCTGCCTTGTTTTCAGCACGATTTTGACAGTATGTGGCGACGCGGGGGCGTTGCTGTCCGCTAACGGGGGTCGGCGGTGCCAAGATCTTTATTTGCTTTGTTCGTTGTTGCCTTGCTGCCACTGGGCGGCTGCATGCAGACGACACTTTCGCCAACGACCGATGCGAGCATGACGCCGCGCGACCGGCAGTTGTTGGCCCACGCGCCCTATGCGAAGGCCAACGTGCCTGAGCAGTATCTGCGTCACATCGTCGATTACCAGCGCAAGGAGCAGCCGGGCACGATCCTGGTCGATACCGATGCGCGCTATCTCTATTTCGTGCTGCCCGAGGGCAAGGCGATTCGCTACGGCGTCGCGGTCGGCGAGGAAGCCATGGCGTTCTCGGGCGTCGCGCGCGTCGGCCGGCTGGCGGAATGGCCGGATTGGGTTCCGACCGCCGACATCCAGGCGCGGCTCGGGCCCTATCCGCCGCGCGTTGCGGGCGGGCCAGCCAACCCGCTGGGCGCGCGTGGCATCTATCTCTATGCCGGCAACAAGGACACGCTCTACCGCATCCACGGCACCAACCAGCCCGAATATATCGGGCAGGCGATCTCGTCGGGCTGCATCCGGATGCGCAACGAGGACGTCATCGACCTCTACAGCCGGGTGAAGCTCAACTCGATGGTCGTGGTGCTGCCGCCGGGGCAGAACGCGCAAGCCGAGAGCGGCGCGCGCTGGCGCGGGTGAGGGCTGCGCCTCAGTTTAGTTCCGGCAGCTGCATGGCCTAGTTTTCGGGCCGCGCGATCCGCCATTGCAGCGTCATGGCATTGCCGTTGGCATCGCCCGGCGCTTTGTCGGCGGGCGAGGTGTAGAGCGGGCGATAGCGGTAGGCCCACATCCTGGTGCCATCGTTGCGGCTGATCACGGTGAAGTCGCCGACGGCTCTGGCGTCGGCCGTGGCGGCGAGCGGAACCCAGCTCTCGGTGCACTTGTCGTTGCAGTTCGAGGTCTTGCCGGTGGTGTCGCGCTCGTAAGTGTAGAGCGTCATGCCGTTGAGATCGACCAGCTTGGAGCCCTGCTTGGTCAGGATCACCTTTGCTGGAGCCGTCGGCGCCTCGACCTTTGGCGGAGGAGGGTCGCCTCCGCCATGGCCGCCCGCGAGCGCATGACCGGTCGAGAGCGTCATGGCTGCGGCCACAACGAAGAACCTGAACATTCCGAAACTCCATCCCGCAAAGTTAATCGCGCGTTAAGCATCCGTTGCGGTCGACGTTAGCAGCCGAAGGTTAGTTCCTGGTTTCGCAGTCCTGCGACAATTGCGGAGAAACGGCCCTATGCCTGCACCTCGCGCAGCGGTGCGCGGCTGAGCTCATTGCCGGCGGCGATCGCCTTGCGCAACAACCGTATCAATTCTTCGCCTTCCTTCGCGCTCAGTCCGCGCAAGAGGACGCGCTGAGCCGATTCGACAGCCGGCGTGATCCTGCGCAGCGCGCGCCGTCCTTCGTCCGTGACCGCGAGCTCCCGTGCGCGGCGGTCGCGGCTGGAGGCGCGACGCTCGATGAGGCCCTTCTGCACCAGGCGATCGATCACGCCTGTGATGGTGGTGCGGTCATAGGCGATCAACCCTGCCAGCGTCACCTGGTCGAGCCCCGGATTGGCCTTGATGGTCGCGAGCGCAGCGTATTGCACCGGCGTGAGATCGAAGCCCGCATCTCCGACCTCGGCCAGGAACACCGCGACCGCGATCTGCTGGAACCGGCGCGCCAAATGTCCAGGCATGTCGTTGTTGTCTTTCACCGAATTCTCCATTGGGGCAGGGACGGCACGGATCGTTGACACGTATACTGATCGTCAGCATACTGAGCAATATCCAAACGGAGATTTGGCGGGGAGGTGCTCATGCAATTCCATCTGAATGGATTTCAGCCGGGCGATCCCGAGATCGCGGATCCTGCAGCACGCGTTCAGGCCCCAGATGCGGCGGGCACCGTGCCCGAAGAGGTCGACGTCCTCATCGTCGGCTGCGGGCCGGCCGGCCTGACCCTCGCCGCCCAGCTCGCGCAATTCCCCGACATCAAGACCTGCATCGTCGAGCAGAAGCCTGGCCGCCTGCTGGTCGGGCAGGCCGACGGCATCGCCTGCCGCACCTTGGAGATGTTTCACGCTTTCGGCTTCAGCGAGCGCGTGCAAAAGGAGGCATGCTGGATCAATGAGACGACGTTCTGGAAGCCGGACGCGCGGCGGCCTGAGGCCATCGTGCGCAGCGGACGGGTGCAGGACGTCGAGGACGGGCTGTCGGAATTCCCGCATGTCATCCTCAACCAGGCGCGCATCCACGACGCATTTCTCGATGTCATGCGCAAATCGCCGGCCAAGCTCGCGCCGTATTACAGCCGGCGCGTACTGGATCTCGAGGTCGATCCCGCTGTTGATGCCGCCGCTCACGGGGTGACGGTGCATCTCGAATGCGTCGATGCCGCTGGGGGGAACAAGGTCGAGACAATCCGGGCGCGCTATGTCGTCGGTTGCGACGGCGCGCGCAGCACGGTTCGCAAGTCGATCGGCCGCGAGCTGCACGGCGATTCCGCCAACCATGCCTGGGGCGTGATGGACGTGCTGGCGGTGACGGACTTCCCGGACATCCGCTTCAAGTCTCTGATCCAGTCTGCGAACGACGGCAGCCTGCTGATCATTCCGCGCGAGGGCGGTTACATGGTCCGCATCTATGTCGAGCTCGCCAAGCTCGACATCGGTGAGCGCGTCGCCAATCGCAACATCACCGCCGACGACGTGATCGCGAAGGCGCAGCGGATCCTGAAGCCGCATACGCTGGACGTGAAGGAGATCGCCTGGTGGTCGGTCTACGAGATCGGCCAGCGTCTCACCGACAAGTTCGACGACGTGCCGGAGGCGGAGGTTGATGGGCGACTGCCGCGCATCTTCATCGCCGGCGATGCCTGTCATACCCATAGCCCGAAAGCGGGGCAGGGTATGAACGTCTCGATGCAGGATGCCTTCAATCTCGGCTGGAAGCTCGTCGCGGTCCTGCGCAAGCAGTGCTCACCGGCTCTGCTGCATTCCTATTCGGCCGAACGCCAGGCGGTTGCCAAGGAGCTGATCGACTTCGACCGTGAATGGGCCGGGATTCTCGCCTCGGCCGCCAAGGCGGGCGGTGCCGATGCGGCGAAGACGCAGGACTATTTCGTCCGGCACGGCCGCTACACGGCAGGGACCGCAACGCATTACCGTCCGTCGGTTCTCACGGGTGCGGCCTCGCATCAGCATCTCGCAGAAGGCCTCGTCATCGGCAAGCGCTTCCATTCCGCGCCGGTGATCCGGCTGGCAGACGCGAAGCCGGTGCATCTCGGCCACGCGGCGCAGGCTGATGGTCGCTTCCGCATCTACGCGTTCTCGCCTGCGGAAGATCCTGCCGCCGCCGGCTCGGCCGTGCGCGCTCTCTGCAATTTCCTCGGCGAATCCAGGGAGTCGCCGATCAGGCGCCATACGCCTTCGGGGGCCGACATCGACAGCGTGATCGACCTGCGTGCGGTCTTCCAGCAGGATCATCGTGAGCTCGCCGTGGAAGCGATGCCGCCGCTGCTGCTTCCGCGCAAGGGCCGCTATGGTCTGATCGATTACGAGAAGATGTTCTGTCCGGATCTCAAGAGCGGCAACGACGTGTTTGCAATGCGCGGCATCGACCGCAAGGCCGGCTGCCTGATCGTGGTGCGGCCGGACCAGTATGTCGCGAACGTTCTGCCGCTCGATGATTTTGCTGCGCTTGCGTCGTACTTCGACGCCTTCATGCTGCGAGCAAACTGACGGCCTGGCACGTTTGCGCGCTGTGCTGATGAACGGCGAGTGAATATTGAACCGCACGCGGCTACGTCTCGATCTTTCGACGCATGCGATGACCTCAGGCGGAACGCCCGTTCCGCCAGCGCGTTCCGACTGGCAGAGGAGGAACACGCCATGAGACTCAAAAGCGTTTTACTTGCCGCATTGCTGCTTGCCCCGACGGCCGCGCTGGCCGCACCGGGCATCGTCACCGTCTCGACCGGCCTGCGCGCCGGACCGGGCACGGGCTTTCCCCTGGTCGATCGCGTCCCCGGCGGCGCCCGCGTCAACATCCATGGCTGCCTGCGCGGCAACGCCTGGTGCGACGTAAGCTTCTCCGACGATCGCGGCTGGGTATCGTCGCAATATCTCCAGTACCTCTACCGCAATCATTACGTCTATCTCCCCGACTATGTCGACGTGATTGACGTTCCCATCGTTCCCTTCGTGCTGACGTCGTATTGGTCGAGCCACTATGGCGGACGTCCCTGGTATCGCCGCCACGCTCATTGGAATAATTACTGGAGCTCGCATCAACGCTTTGCGACGCGGATGACCCTTGATCCACGGGCGGCTCGCATCGGTCGCGCTGCGACGCGTGACGGAGCGATCGCACTCGAACGCAGCGGCGTGCGTGGCAAAGGAGAGGCTGCAATCTCTCGGCGTGACGCCGGCACGACGGCCCGGCCCGATGCCGCCATCACCAAGCGTGATGCGGTTACGGCCGACCGGACCCGCGCCGGACGGAGCGAGCGCGTCCTCAATGAGCGCACTGCCGTGCAGAACCGCGGCCCGCGCGATGCGCAGGCGCGCGTAATGCGCGACAATGCTGCAGGCCGCGCCGCCGTGCGCGCGCAACCGATGACGCGTACGCATGAAGCACCGCGCGTGTCGACCGCACCGGTTGCACGGCCCGCAACGCCGCAGGTCGCCCGGCCGAACGTCAGCCATGGCTCGCCGATGAATGCCCGTGCGCAGATGCCGACGTCACGCGCGGCCGCGCCTGCGCCGCATACGGGCGGTGGGGGCGCTCCGCACATCAGCGCCGGCCCACGTGGCGGCGGCGCGCCGGCCGGTGGTCCAGGCGGCGGCCATCAAAAGAAGTAACGTTCAAGAGAAAGCCCGGCCATTGCGCCGGGCTTTTTCTTGCGAGAGGCCTTTACAATTTAAGTCAGTTCTTCGCGGGCAGATTTCATCGATCGTAATATGTGTACTCAAAGCTGTAAGCATTCCACTCGGGGCAGCGGGGCACGGGAGGAAGATGATGAGACAGAGCCAGGCGGAGGCGCGCCGCCACAACGTTGCGAAGCGGTCGATGACCAAGGAGGCCAAGCAGCTGTCCGGCCTGATTGCCGGGCTGCGCAAATCTCTCGAAGAAATCCACAAGGAGCGGTCGGGCACGAAGCTCACCGGCGCCGAGATGGGCATGCTCGACGAGCGCCGTAACAATCTGCTGCTCACCATTGCGGCCCTCGACGACCGCCTCTCGGCAGTGCAGGGATTGATTGATCTCGGCCGCCCGCACGTGATCCGCGTCCACTAGCGGAGCCCGGCAGGCCAGGTCTCAGTCGAGCACCGACGGCAATCAGAAGCGCGTTCCTGATGCGGCGCGCTCACCCCGGGTCACCCGGCTGTTAGCGGGCCAGCGCCATGCGGCCTGCGGAGGGCACCAAATTGCCACGCTCCCGGCGAATTGCCGCCAAAGCCCGCTGCCACGAGAGGAGCGGGGGCAGGCAACGCAAGGGGATGCGCATTGGCCTACAAAATGGTCGCAGAACGCGACAATGAGAAATACAGTTTCGCCCGCGAGAGCCGGTTGCTCATCGTGGCCAAGGCGAAGGTGTGGGCGAGCGAGGGGTGGCGGGTCGTCATCACCGACCAGGACGGCAAGGCCTACGCGCCGCCCGAATTCGAGCAGCCATCGGCGGCGTAACCGCTGAGGAGCAAGCTTGATTTTTCTGTTTTGAACAGGGCGCGGCTTGATCGCGCCCTCGATGAGTCTTCGACCGGCGTAAACTAGCCGACGTCCCGGGTCCCATTAGCCGCGCCGATAGGTCTGCGCGATCAGCCGGTCGTGCACGGCACGCAGGTCCGCGCTCATGCGCGTCTGTCCCGTCGTGACATAGGACAGCCACGCGCCGTCGGCGGCGAGGCGCACGACGTGAAGATCGGGCGCGCTGTCGGTGGCGCGATGGCGCTTGAGCCGGGCCTTGATCCAGTCGTTCCAAAGCCGGCGCAGCGAGGGATCGGTGACGACGACCATGCTCAGCGCCGCCCAGGGCGAGGCAAAGCCGAAGGCCTTGCCGGTGAATACCGCATTCACATAGGCGCGCGTGAATCTGCCGCGCGGCTTGGGATCGGCTTCGATGGTCGCGTCGATCTCGGCATCGACACGGGCGAGGAGATCGGCGAACAGGCCTTCGATCAGCGCCTGCTTGCTGCTGAAATGATGAAACAGTCCGCCCTTGGTGACGCCGGCCGCCGCCGCGACCGCCTGCACCGTCACGCCGGAAACGCCATGGTCCAGTGCGATGGCAGCTGCGTGGTCGAGCAAAGCGCGCCGCACCTGCTCAGGCTGCTTGGCGCGGGTGTAGCGGCTTTCCGGCATCAATGCACCGCGGTCTCCGAGAACAGGTTGATGACCACGACCCCTGATACGATCAGCGCGATGCCGACGAAGGCGGCGGCATCCAGCATCTGACGGAACAGCACGAAGGAGACCGTTGCGGTCAGGATGATGCCGACCCCGCCCCAGATCGCATAGGCGATGCTGAGCGGAATGACGCGGATCGCGACCGACAGCGCGTAGAACGAGGCGACGTAGAACAATACCATGGCCAGCGTCGGCCACGGCCGGGTGAACTGCGCCGACTGCTGCAGGAACGCGGAGGCGGTGACCTCGAAGACGATAGCGATAGCGAGTGCCGTATAGGCATGGAAGGCGGATGTCATGACGAACTCGGGCATGGCGCGGAAGTCGAAAGATACCGCGCGGTAGGTTTGTTTAGCACGCGGAGCATGGCCTTTGCCAGGAGCAGATATCACGAGTGAGTGACGAGCCTGCGACAGGCCCAGAGGTTCCGCTGGGTCGCCAAGGCAGACCGGGCGAGACCTCCGCTGGCGCGCTGGTGCACGCCTTCATTCGGCGAGAGCGAGGGCATCGTCGCCGCTTCAAGGCCGATTGTTCTTCAGATTTCACGGGGGCATGGGTTAGTCTCGTCTCGTCCGTCCACCGATCGAGCAGCCGCACCATGCACGTCCTCCGCCCCCAATTCCGCATCGAGGAGCAGCGCGCGCTGGAATTTGCCGCATCTCGCGGCTTCGGCGTGATCGTAGTCGCGGACGAACGCGGGCCGCGGGCCTCGCACGTGCCGTTCGTGCTGGCCGAGCGCGGCGACCGCACCATCGTGCAGATTCACTTCACCGCCAAAAATCCGCTTGTGCCTCTGGCCGACGGCAGCAGACGATTTCTGCTGATCGTCTCCGGCGATGACGCCTATATCTCCAATGACTGGTATGCCTCGCGCGACAACGTCTCGACCTGGCTCTATGAAGCGGTGCACCTGTCGGGCGTGGCGCATCTGCGCGGGCTCGACGAGAACCGCGGACACGGCGATGCGCTGCTTGCGGTTTCCGAGGCGCGGCTGCCGAAACAGCCCTGGGATCTCGCGCAGATGGAGCCGGGCAAGCGCGAGAGCATGCTGGCTGCGATCCGCGTCGTCGATCTCGTGGTGGATCAGATCGAAGGACAGGCCAAGCTCAACCAGCACAAAAGCGATGCGGACCATGTCGCGGTCGTCAATCGATTGGCACAGTCGGAGGAGACAGGCCACCGGCGGCTGGCGCGCCAGATGCAGGCCCTGCGGCCGGGGCTCGAATACGAGATGCCGTAACGCTTGCCTCCTCTGACGTTTGACCTTACGGACCTCCTTCATGCTCGTCATTTCCATTCAAAGCCAGGTGGTCCACGGCCACGTCGGCAACAGCGCGGCGGCTTATGCCGTGCAAGCGGAGGGCGTGAACGTCGCGGCGGTGCCGACGACGCTGCTGTCGAACCATCCGCGCTACCCTAGCCTGCGCGGGCGGGTGCTCGAGACCGAGCTGGTCGCCGATCTTCTGAGGGGGGTCGAGGAGCGCGGCCTTGTCGACGAAGCTGCCGTGCTCGTCACCGGCTATCTCGGCTCGCCCGGTAATGCCGCCGTCGTCGCAGACTTCGCTGAGCGGGCCGTGGTGCACAATCCGAAGCTCATCTATCTCTGCGATCCCGTGATCGGTGATGACGGCCACGTCTATGTCGCCGACGGAATTCTGGACGTGGTCCGGCACCGGCTCCTGCCGGCTGCGAACCTGACCACACCGAACCGCTTCGAGCTCGAGCTGCTAGCGGGCCTTTCGATCGCCGATGCGCAGGACCTGCGCGCCGCCTGCGCGGCGTTGGCGAAAGGGCGTCGTATCGACGTCGTTGCCACCGGCTGCACGCTCGCGGACACGGCGGAAGGCCAGCTGGAAACGATCCTCTGCGCCGACGGCCATTTGTCGCGCTTTGCGACGCCGCGTCTGCCGATCCGGCCCTACGGCACCGGCGACCTTATCACCGGTCTGATCGCAGCGCATCTGGCCAAGGGCGTGGCGACGGACGTGGCGGTGCAGCTCGCGGTAGAGACGATCTTTGCCGTGCTGGTGCGCACGCAGGAGGCCGGCACGGCCGAGATGCGCCTCGTGCCGCTGCCGGGCCGCAAGCCTTAACAGCGTCAGGTCGCGCGCTTGCCGGCCGATTGTGCCGCCTTCTGCGGTTTTGCCGGGCTCTTCTGCTCGCCGCGCGCGGCCTGCGCTTTGGGCGGCTTTGCATGGGCTACAGCATGGGTCTTCTTCGGCTTGACGCGGGCTTCCTTGCGGTCGGCCGTGCCCCGACGCGAGACGTATTCCTGACCGTCGATCGGGCCGACATGCGGCGGATCGCGGCCGAGATAGGGCCGGCCGATTCCGTAGGCCTTGCCGTTGGCGTCGACCCACTTCCACAGGATCTCGGTCGAGACCCAGCGTTGCGCCCGGTTGTTGCCCTGGGTGCTGACGATGTCGGCGGCCATGCCGTGGCCGTAGCCGCCGCGCGTGCTGCCGCCGTGATAGGAGCGGTTGGAAGCAGCCTTCAGGCCGCTCGCGATCGACTGACGATAGTCGTCGCGGAACGCGCTGGTGATACCGGGTGAAAGGCCGGCGGCCTCGGCGGCGAGCAGCGTGCGAAACAGCTTTCGCTTGAAGCTCTTGTCCATGCCGCCGATGACGTAGTCCATCATCGACATGCCGGTGCGCTCGGCCGCCTTCGGGTCCTTCCAGGTGAAATCCTGGTCGACGAGCTTGGTGAAGCTGCGCATCACGGTCACCGTCTTGCCCTTGCGCTTGACGGTGACGGGGCGGCGCTCCACCACCTTCATCGAGTCTTCTTTGGCGGTGCGCTCATAGAGCGCCCAGAGATAACGGTCGATGCAGGCATCCATCACGAAGCATTCGTCGAGCACGGCAACGGTGTCGGCAGGCGGCGATGGCTTGCTCGCTGCAACCGGGGCGGATCCGCTCGCGATCGTCGCAGGCGACAATGCGTCCGTGGTCACGATCTCGGTGGGATCGGCGGATGCGAGCTTGACGGGCTCTGGTGCCGGCGCTGACGGAGTCTCGGTGACGATGGGAGTTGGTTCCACTGAAATCTGAGGCGCGGGCGGCGGCTCCGCCGGCAAAATCACCGCGGCATCGGCCGACGCCACCTTGAGGGTGGGGGTGGGCAGCTCCGGTGCGGCTGCCGCTTCAACCGCTGGCGGGATCGCCGCCGTAGCAGCGATATCGGCAGTCAGGGCGACACCGTCCTCGATGGTCGCGGCGCGGGGGACGTCGGCTAGGTCGAGGCGGCTGAGATCCTTCGCGCGCGTGGCAGCGGCTGCATTCGCACCACTGTTTTCGATGAGCGCAGGCGCGTAGGCCGACAATGAGAGCACCAGCCAGCCGGCGAGAACGGCCGAGGGGCAGGAAACTGCCACCAAAAGAGACCGCTGATCGTTCATGATCCCTGCCTCCAAACGGTACCGTCCAAACCAGTCCGGTTCGAACAGTGATGATGCAAACAACCAAGACTTGCACGGAAAGGCACGCAGTGCGTTGATTGTTCGGAGGACGGTGTGGCGGCGCAATGGCGCAATTTCGCAAAATCGGGCTTTTCGGAGCGGTGTTGCGAAGTTGCAACGCGAGTTCCGCGGCTGCAACTTTGCACGGGGCTGAGCGTTGAGCGGCCCATGAGCACGCATCCCTCGCTTCGTCCCATGGACGCCTTCGACCCCACCGAGCCCGCCATTCTGCATGATCGTGTGTCCGACACGATCATCACCTGGACCGCCGATCAGGCCGATGACTACCGACAGGCCAGCCGGCCGCGCGGAGATGGAACCGTGGCTTGGAAGGCGTACCTCTTCGATGGCTGGGGCAATGTGCTCGGCGGCTGACCACCGCCCGTAAAAGCGCCATGTCGCGGCCGACGCGATTCGGTCAAGGCTTTGTACGCATTGAGCATATCGCTATGCGTCGCGCGCGCTATTGCAATGCAGCAATACATGTCGCAACGCAGCAAGACGCGCTTAAATGTGCTCCGCATCTTCCATCAGGAGCATCACAATGAACAAGAAGACTTTGACGATCGCCGCCACCATCCTGACGATCGCGGGCGCTACCTCGGCTTTCGCCGCGGAGCTGCCGACCTACGAGGCCAATGGATTTCCGGTCTCTCCCCTCCAGGTTCACGTCCTCGGAGCTGGCCATATCGAGCAGCAGGTCGCTGCGCCCACGACGGTTGCGTCCGTGCACCAGCTGAAGGTGCTGGGCTCCCGCAAGGTCAAGACGGCCGACGTCACGACGGGCGCCACCCGCTGAACTGACATCGCATGACGGGCAGGCGGGTCGCGCAACGCGTGATCCGCCGCCTCACGCGATCTTCGAAATCGACGCTCGATCTCTTCGTGTGAAAGTGCCGGTCATGCACGGATGTCGCTGCGCTCGTCCCAGAAGTTGCGCCTGCGTGCCAGCGTTGCAGCCATGTGGGTTGAGGCCTCTCGCGCGCTGACATAACGCTTCTTCCATGGATCAGCGGACGAGCGGCGCTGACGCTCTCATCGAGAAGAACGACGCAAGCCCGGCGCTGCTCGGCGTCGTCTGCGGCCTGGCGGCGGCGCTGTTCTGGGCGCTCGGCTTTGCGGCCACGCGGCACGGGCTGAAGCTCGGCTTCACGCCGGTCGATCTGCTCGTGCATCGCTATGTCTGGTCGGGCATCGCCTTCCTGCCGCTGGTCTTTCGCGCCGGCATCTCCGATCTCTGCGGCATCGGCTGGGGCAGGGGCCTTGCGCTGATGGTGCTGGGCGGTCCGGTGATGGCGCTGATCTCCTACACCGGATTCCTGTTCGTGCCGCTCGGCCATGGCAGCGTGATCCAACCCTCCAGCGCGACGCTCGGCGGCCTGCTGCTCGCAGCCCTGTTCCTCAAGGAGAAGATCTCCGCCTCGCGCCTTGCCGGCGCGCTCGTCATCGTCGGCGGCCTCGGCGTGATCGGCGCGGAATCGATCGGCCATATCGGCGCCGACGGCGTGCTGGGCGACCTCATCTTCGTGCTCACCGGATTCATGTTCGCCGGCTTCGGCACGTTGCTGCGCCATTGGCGTGTCTCCGCCGTGTCGGCCGCGCTCGTCATCAACGTGCTGTCGCTCCTGCTCCTGCCGATCTATCTCGCAACCGAGGGGCCCGCCCGCATCGCGGCGATCGGCGTCAGCGAGAACGCGATCCAGGCGCTGGCGCAGGGCGTGCTCGCAGGGCCCGCCGCGCTCTATCTGTTCGCCGTCTCGGTGCAGCGCCTCGGCGTCGCCCGTGCCGCGGTGTTTCCCGCGATCGTGCCGGCGCTGACGCTGCTGGTCGGCTGGATCCTGCTCGGCGAGCCGCCGACGACCTTGCAGACTGCGGGCCTCGTGACGGTGCTGTGCGGGTTCTATTTGGCGCAGCGGCAGCGATAGGCGCCGATGCATCGCGGCGCCTGAAATAAGAGGGCCGCCTCGTGGGCGGCCGCTGAAGTCTCAAAGCTGTGATGCAATCGAACAGGTGACCCTGCAAGCCAGCCCCGGGGCGAGAAAATCGATGCGCACTCAAAACGCCTGCCCGGCAACCGCCAGCTTACACAGATTTGCGACAGTGATAAGAAAATAGTTTGTTCCGAAAACGGAACGGGCGTTAGCGTTACCGAAGCCTCGACCGCGAGGTGCGGCACCATCCCGGATTGCGCTGTGCTCCATCCGGACTAGGCTACGCCCATGACCTTCCTGCTCAACATCGACGTTCCCGACGTCACTGCTGCCACGACGTTCTACACGGAAGCGTTCGGCCTCACCGTCGGCCGTCGCTTCGGCAGCGGCTTCGTCGAGCTGAAGGGATGGCCGGCGCCGGTGTATCTCCTGACCAAGCAGGCCGGCACGGTGGGCGCCGGCGGCGACCACCGCCGCTACGAACGGCACTGGACACCGGTGCATATCGACATCGTCGTCGATGACGTCGACGCCGCCGTCGAGCGCGCGCTGCGCGCCGGCGCGATCCTCGAGGTCGCCGCAAGCGATGCGCCTTATGGGCGGATCGCCATGCTCGCCGATCCGTTCGGCCACGGGTTTTGTCTGTTGGCGTTCAGCGAGCGCGGTTATGACGCGTTGCTGGAGCCGGATGGTGCTTGAGCCTGCGGGCTAAAAATATGCTGGGTCGAAAACAACCCCATGCACAGTAGGGAACTCGTTGATATTCCAAGATTCTTAAATTCAGAAATGCAGGAGTGCGCTTTGCAGCCCGGATCGACTTCGGTGATCCCGAATCGCGTTTGACTCGTCGGGCAAACATGGGGCATATTGGCATGGTGGCGCCGGTGCGACAGCGGGCTTGTGCGTCGAAGGGCCCGGAGCGACATGCCGAAAGCATTCAAGCGAAAACTGAAGACCTACCAGACCTCGCTCGGCTTCTACGATCAGGCGATCGCCGCGCCCTCGATGAAGGCGGCGCTCGAGGCCTGGGGCGCCAGCTCCAATCTGTTCCATCAGGGCGTTGCGAAGGAGACCGACGACCCGGACATCGTCGCTGCGACCATGGAGAAGCCCGGCGTCGTGCTCAGGCGCCCGGTCGGATCGAATGGCGCGTTCACCGAAAGCGCGGAGCTGCCGACCGATCTCGCCGAGGATGGCGCGCGACCCAAGCGCAAGCCGAAGAAGCACGCTGCGAAGGCGCCGAAGAAATCGCCCGCGAAGGCGCCGCCGCGCAAGAGCGACGATCAGGCCGCCCGCAAGGCCGCCGCGGCATTCGAGAAGGAGGAGCGGCGGCGCGAAGCCGAGCGCAGGAAAGAGGAGGCCGCCCGCGCCAGGGAGCGCGCGCGCCGCGAGAAGGCCGTTGCGAGTGCGCAAGCCGCGCTGGACAAGGCGAGGCGGGAGCACGACGCGCGGACGGAGGCGATCGAGG
This sequence comes from Bradyrhizobium sp. DOA1, assembly GCF_001593325.1. Classification (NCBI taxonomy): domain Bacteria; kingdom Pseudomonadati; phylum Pseudomonadota; class Alphaproteobacteria; order Hyphomicrobiales; family Nitrobacteraceae; genus Bradyrhizobium; species Bradyrhizobium sp. DOA1. The sequence continues at coordinate 3,438,987 of NZ_JXJM01000001.1, read as the reverse complement.
CCGAGCGCGCCGCGCTGGATGAGCGTGCGGAGGCCGAGCTGGGCCGCTGGGACAAGCAGCGAATGAAGCTGGAGGAAGCGGTGCGCCGCGCGCGGGCATAGGCGGGCAGGGCGATCGGATGATGTAGGCAGCAAGCAGCCCGGACGAGCCAACGGGTCGGCGCGAGATCGCGGTTCCATCCCTATATGAGCTGAAGTCCCATATAGGTCTGCGATGTCTGAAAAGCTCTCGAAATCCAAGACTCCGATGATCGTGCGCGCGCGCCGCGCGCCGCCCGTCCTGGTGTGCCGCAAATGCCTCAAGCGCAGCGACGAGGGGCGCGACGTCGGGCGTGCACTGAAATCCGAACTGAAGGCGAATAAGCGCGACGGCATCAAGCCGGCCAAGCTGATCGTGACCGGATGCTTCGGCCTATGTCCGAAAAAGGCCATCGTGATCGCGAGCGGCGCCAGCCTGGCACGGCAGGAATATGTGCTGGTTACGGGCCGCGGGGAGGTGCCGCGGGCGCTCGCGCTGCTCGGCGGCAAGCGCTGCGAGTGAGGGCGCAGCAGGCGAGCAAACGGTCCCGTGCCCCGGATGCAGCGAAGCGCTTCCTCGGCATTGCAGGCCAGCGGGTCCGCGCGAAGTGCGGCCCGATGACGGGCGACGCGGAGCTATCCAGCGTCCGGCCGGGAGGGATTCTGGATTGCGTCGTCGCTTCGCTCCTCGCAATGACTGTGGAGAGGTCAAGGGCCGGCATCGGTCGTTTCCGCAAAGTTCGCGCGCAAATCCGCTTGCCTTGGCTTGCGTCGTTTTGCACTCTGGCGGCAAGGAGACCAATGCAATGAAGAAAATGACCATCGCCTATGCGCTCGGGACGGCTCTGGTGGCGGGGAGCCTTGCGACATCGGCTGTCGAGGCAAAGCCTCGGAAGCAAGTGGTTCGCGCACCGCAGGAGAGGCTGATCGTCACGGCGCCCGTCCTGCGGCCGACGCCGTGGGATTACAACATCGTTCCGCGCTATCGTTATCGCCCGGAAGACGACAAGGTCGATCCCTACGGCCCGCCGCTGGTGCCGTCTTATGTTCGCTATGAGGGATGGCGTTGGCCGTATTGGTGGTGAATAGCATCGCGTTCTGCGGCAAATGGTGATCGGCCGGCGACGGACGCCGAGTTGAGCTCGCACGCGGCGTCAAGCTCCGACCGTTGGCTCGATCTGGGCCCCCTCGCGCCCCCGATCGATCGGGCTTGTGCCTCGCTTGCCGGGTGGATTTCTTGCGAAAAGCGCCAGTCTCCGCGCAGGTTGAAACCAGCCATTCAACCATCTTTGCGTGCGTCGCTCGGCGGCGGGAGAAAATGGCAAACCTAAGACTGTCAAGGATAGATCGGAGTAGAACGTCGGTTGTCCCCGTAATAAACAAAAGTGTTTGGGGGTCCGGGGCGCGTATTGAGAGGATCAATCCATGGCAAGTGTTGAAGTATTGCACAGACGCGAAGGCGTGAACCTCCTTCAACTGGAGGCGGACATTGCTTCGGGACGTACGGAAAACCCGATCGCTTCCCTTTCTCTGCCCGATTATGTCGAACATACCGAGGGGGTGTCTCGCGTCGGCGCGCTCAGCGCAGAGGCAGTCATTCGCGACTATGAGTTCGCAGCGAAAGAGATCGAGGCCATGGGCGCGGAGTTGATCGACGCCGCGCGGAAGTGCGAGGCGCTGACAGCCCAGGTCCATGACGCCATCGCCTTCATGCGGGAAACGGCGGCGGGCTATCGTGAAGAGGGACGCAAGATCTTCAAGCGCATCGAAGAATGCGCGATGTTCACCGAAGACGTCCGCAAGACATGCGAACAGGTCAAGCGCAGAATGACTGAAGGCTCGGTAGGCCCGTTTTCAGATGACGAGCGCGAGCCCGAAGAGCCCAAGTTGAGCGGGATCGCAGCCCACGTGTCGTTGAACGAAATACGGTGAAGTGGGCGTAGGGGGAGTTCGTAGGATGGGTAGAGCGCCTGCGAAACCCGTCGTCGCGCGCAGCGTCGATGGGTTCGCTTCCGCCTTTGCTCGGTGAGCCAGGGCGGAAGGTCGCTCCACTCATCCTACGCCCTACGACACCCATGGCCTAATCGCTGTCATCCGCAGCAAGCCGTTGAAACTGCCGCTTCATCGCGTTGACGCGCGCGATGTAGCCCGCAACCAGATGATCGCCGCAGCGCTCGCCTGATATCATCTGGAACTTGCGGCGGGCGTACGCTGTGGCGGGGCCGGCGCCGCAGAGATGGATGAAGGCGGCCAGATCCTGCTTCTGCTGCTGATTTGGCTTGGCATCGCCGGCGAGAGCGAAAACCATGGCCGCTTGCCGGTCGAGATACACCGATGCCAGCTCGATGGCATGGCTCGGGATCGTGCGAATATAGAATCCCGTGAAGCCGCATCCGGTATTCGTGACGATGTTGCCCCGGATGCAGAACCGCGCGGCCTCGGTGAAGGCCGGATTGGTCATCTGGAAGAGGCCGACGGCGCTCGAGGCGGGGCGGTAGATCGCGAGCGGATTGAGGCTCCAGCGCCAGCGCCAATAGGTGCGCGCCACCGGATTGCCCGAGCTCTCGACCTGCGCCAGCGCGGCCAGCAATTCCGGCGCGATCGCAGCGGTCGAATGCTTGCGGAACAGCGGCCCGTATCTCGCCCAGGTCTCCTCCGGCTCCTTGTCGAGCGCGTGGCCGACGACGGCGAACAGCTCGGTCGGCTTGCGGATGATCTGAGTGACGATGTTCACGAGCATGACGGCCGCAAGCAGCATGGCGATGCCGCCCGCGATCCGGACCATCCGCGGTGATCGTTTGACGATCTTGCGCATCCACCGGACGCCGCGCCGGAGCTTGCGAAGGCGAGAGCGGAGGCGTCTGCTTGTCTTTGCCATGCCGTTTCGAACGTGCGATCCACGCAGAGTTGGCCTTGGTTAACGCGATCAGCGACGCCTGGAAATCAGGCTCTTTCGCTTTGACTGCCCGCGTCCAGCCCGCAGCTCCGCACTTCTACGGCCGATCGCGTCCTTGCGAGTGACAACCCGTAGCTGTACGCTGCGCTGCAGAAGCGTTAATTTTGCGTCAATGGACTGGCTGGAATGACCGTCATCGAAAGCGTCGCGCCGGAGCAGGCTGCGGCGGCGAAACTGCCACCGGGCGTGGTTGTCGAGGGACCGCTGGTCGATGCCAAGTTTCTCGATTCCTATATCGGGTTCGGCTTCCTGGTCGGCGGCTCGATCGCGGCGCTGATCTGGGTGTTCACGCAAGGCATCGGCTGGGTGGAGATTTCGGTCTTTCTCGGCATGTTCGCGCTGACCACCGTCGGCATCGGCTTCATGCATCGCTATTTCGTGCACCGGAGCTTTCGCTGCGGGCCGGTGATGCGGACGATCCTCGCCGCCATCGCCACGATGACCGTGCAGGGCTCGATCCTGAAATGGGTGAGCAACCACCGCCGCCACCATCTTCACTCCGACAAGCCTGGCGACGTCCACAGTCCTTACTATGACGGCAGCGGCAACAGCCATGTCAGCTTCCGCAAGGGCATGATGCATGCGCATGGCGGCTGGGTGTGGGACCGCGAGACCACCGACGGCGCCTATTACGCCAGGGACATCCTGGCCGACCCGATCGCGATGTTCTTCACCAGGACGCGCTGGTACTGGGTCGCGCTGTCGGCCGTGATCATTCCCGGCGGCATCGGCTATGCCTTCGGTGGTGTGCACACGATGATCGGCTGCGTGCTGTTCTCCGGCCTGTTCCGCAGCTACCTCATGACCATGGCGACCTCGCTGGTGAACTCGGTCTGCCACAGCGATGGCCGCTGGGGCTACCGTCGCTTCGAGACCCATGACGGCACCACCAACGAGCTCGTGACCTCGCTGCTCACCTTCGGCGAAGGCCTGCACAACAACCATCACCGCTTTCCGCGCGACGCCTATCTCTCGCACGCCTGGTACGAGATCGACATTAACGGGCTGATCATTCTTGGGCTGGGGAAGCTCGGCCTGGTGCACGACATCGTCGGTGTCGGCAAGCGACAGCTGGCTGCGGATGCGGAGCAGGGCGGGGCCGCCGAGAGCCAGAACGCATTCGACGGCGCTGCAGAAGACCTTCGCTAGGCCGGACGGTAGACTTGCGCGATTAACGCAGGCGAGCCGTAGCCGCAGCGCCTCGGACTTCGATCAATCGTGCGTTGGGAAAACTAGCCGGCGCCTTGTCGGCTCACCAATCCGGATCGCCGTAATAGGGATCGGCCATATAGGGCGGCATCCAAGGGCCTCGCGGCGGCGGTCTGGGCCGTCGGGGTTCGGCCGCCGGTACGCGCGGGCGGGGATGCGCAGCCGCATCATTGTTCACCGCGCTGCGCACGACGGGCTTGGGGGCTGCAGGGGCGGATGCCGCCGATGACGCGCCCAGTTGCGATTGCAGCGCCTGGACCTGCGCGGCGAGGCGCGCATTGTCCGCCGCGTCCTTCTCCTGCGCCGCCTTGAGCTGTTGGATGGTGGCCGCCTGCTCGCGCAGGGTCTGCTCGTTGCTGCTCTTCAGCTGCTCGAGCTTGCCGCTGATGCTTCCAAGCTCGCTCGTGATGGCCTTGAGCGATTGTGCGAGCTCGGATGATGACGCCTCGGGCGCCGCGGCGGCAGGCTTTGGCGCGCTTTCGATGTCCTTGGCATCAGGCGGGGCGGGCACCGGGCTCGAGTCGCCTGCAGCAGCCAGCAGCACGACCGGCGGCTGCGCCGGATTGTCCGGCGCTGACGCGCGCGGGGGCACGCTCGCGGCCGGCGGAGCCCATAGCGCCATGATCGACTTGCCGATCGATGTGGCCTCGTCGCCATATTGCGAAGCGACGGCGGCACCGAGCAGGCCGATGGCCAGCACGAGAATGATCAAAGCGCGCATCATGGCCCGGTCTCCCCTCAGGCCTTGCTCGCGAGGCTTGGTGTTTAGAACCTTGGCGTCCGGCGGCGGCGTCTTGTCTCCGGAAGCTGCCGTCGCGGCGGCGCTGGCGTACGAGGTCCGCGGAGCTTCGCTGCTGCGTTCCATTCCGGAAACCAGCCGGTCCAGCCGCGCAAGGTCCTCCTCTGCGCTCTTGATCCGGTCATAGGCCCGCGTCAGCCCGCTATCGGCGCGCGCGGCATCCGGCTTGGCGGCATCCGGCTTGGCAGTATCGGCCTTGTCCGTCTCAGGCTTGCCGGTATCAGGTTTGGGGTCGTTCGTGTCAGGCACCGATGCGCTCTCCATCCGGTCGGGCGTCAATGGGAGGCAGTCCGATCTTTGGGAAGGATAGGTCTCGCCGCTGTCAGACACAACGCGTGTGGCGAGGAAAAATTATGGCGGGCGAGGGTGGAGCGGCGGGGCGTTAGTGGCGCGACTGGACGAGGCGCAATCTCTCGCCGCGCCGTTGCCGCAGCCGAAATCGATGCAGCGCAACCCGTGTGCAGGCGAGAGCCAGTCGAGGAAGACTTCGCCGAGCGAACGGATTGAGACTCGCTCACTTGCTTGGAGGCGGCACCGTCATCGAAGCGAAGCTCGGGGATGGAACGGCTCTCTCCCCGTTCATCGACGGGCAACACGCGGCTTGCGAGGTTAAGACATTGGTCATTTCTTTGCGGTCATTTTCGCGACCTCAGTCAGCAAAGAGGCACCATGTCCGACATCACCATTCCCGGCGGCAAGATCCGTTCCTTCGTCGAGCGGATCGAGAACCTCGACACGGAAATGCAGGAGTTGAGCGAACAGAAGAAGGAAGTCTTCGCGGAAGCCAAGGGCGAGGGCTTCGACGTGAAGATCCTCAAGGAGATCATCAAGCTGCGCAAGGAAGACAAGAACGAGCGCGACGAGCGCGAAAGCCTGCTCGACCTCTACATGCGCGCGATGGAGACGGCCTCGCCGGAGCAGGCGAAGGCGGCGTAAAGCGATCGGGTTGATCGGTGAGGAGAGGCGGCCGCGATCGAGGGATTGCGGCTACCTCGCCTTGATCCTTGCGATCGCTCCAGCCGTCGCACCAAGCGAGTAGCTCGTAGGATGGGTCAAGCGAAGCGAAACCCAAAGGAGCCAGTCGAGCAGCGCTGGTGTCCCCATGAGCGTTCGCCGAAGGGGAACAGGCGCCCGTTCATTCCGTTTTCTTTTAGGGGCTTGTTCGAGGAGGACAACATGAAAGCAATGATCATCGCGCTTTCGGCTGCCGTTGTCATGGCTACAGCCCCAGCCGTGTTTGCTCAGGGTGTATCGAGCAAGACGCCAGGTCATGAGATGCAGCAAATGGGTTCCAAGAAGGGCGAGCCGGGCGCTTCCAGCTATGCTCCTGGGCATAGGAAGAAGCAGGCCAAGTCCTCGAAGAGCACCAGCCCCGGCGCGTCGAGCTACGCTCCAGGACAAACCACAGGACAAACCACCGGCGCGAGCACGAGGCCGACCAACGGCTCGAAGTCAGGGTACTGAACTCCAGCGTTCGTAGGATGGTCGAGCGGAGCGAAGCTCATCAACGAATGATGGGCTTCGCAAGGATATTGCCCATCCCAGGGGCTTCCGGCCCCTGGTGCCGGAATAGGCCGCTGCCGTTAGTGACGTAGCGCGCGGATTTCGAGCGTCGTCTGGGTGAGCCTGGCCACGAACCCCTCAAGATGCATGACCCTTTGTCTGGTCAATTGCTCGTGCAACTCGGCGATCTTCTGGGATTCGGCGACAAACGAGTCGCACGCCTGTTTCGCGTACTCCATCTGAAGCTCAAAGGCTTCGACGGGTGAACGCGCCATCGCGAGCTTTCCAAGGAAGCTCCAGGCTTGCTCGAGCGACGTCCTGATGTAGTCGCTATAGGCGTCGGCAATCGCCTGCGTGCTGGCCTCCAAGGGTTCGACCGGTGCGACGGGCGGGCTTGCAGCGATCTCCATCCCGGAAGCCTCGTCCGGCAAGGCTGCAGCCGAAGGTATCTCCGCACTGATCTGTGGGCTCGGCTCTTGCTCGATCTTTTGCTCGGTCTCTTGCCTGTTCTCCGCCGAGGCATCCGGCAATCGATGCGCTGCACTTGCGGGTTGCTCGCCGGCCACGGCGCGTTGTCCCGCCTTCTTCTTGCCGCCGCGCCGGCCGGATTTTCCCGTTGGCTTGTTTCCCACCGCACTCAACATTGCAAATGGCTCCTGAATATCGATGAAGCCGCGAGCCTCCGTCGCGTTTGCGCTGAAATCGCGATTGTGGGCTGTCGCTTGCGTGGCGGCCATGTGGTGAGATTTTGCCGCTGCGATACATCCGGCAAGAAGTTGCCGATCCTGATCGCTGCGGGATCGCCGTGGCGCACCGGAACAGAATTCTGGCGCCGACAATCAATAGCGGCCGCCGCTGCCCTTCTGCTGCGTGATCCAGGCCGACAATGATTGCGGTTTCGATTTCACAATCCGGCCCGGTGTTGCCTTCGCATTATCGCGGCCGCCTTTCGTCGGACGCGTGCGCGACACGTCCGTTGCGCCAGCGCCCTTCAAGCCAGCATTCGCAGCCTCTGCGGCTTCCTTCTCGAGGCGCAACTGTTTCAACCGCGCCATCTTGAGGCGCTCCGCCTCGACTTCGGGTCGCTCGGCGAGCTGTGGCTTGTGCTGAGCAGCCTCGGCCGGGACCAGCACGCCGAGAATCGTCGTCTCGCCGAGCGCCTTGCAGGCTTCCAGCCGATGCAGTCCCTCGACCAGAACGAGGCGGTCTCCGTCGCGCCAAACGGAAATCGGGGTCTGTTGTCCGATGTCCAGAATACTTTCCGCGATCTCCGCGACGGTGTCGGGCTTGATGGCTTTCTTCTGCTTCGTGGAAACGAAGATCTTCTCGATCGGGAAGCTTTCCGGTTTGGGCATAAGTTTATTCCGCTTCTACCGGGCCCGTCGGAACCCATGCCGGTGGGATTGTGAGTTTAGGAGGGAAGGGCTCGACTGCAAAGGCAATTTCGGCGGAGGGTATTGATGAGCGTCGACGCCGGAACCAATCTGCAATTGCAGGGTAGTTCACGCCGGTTACCGAACGCGAGCCGCAGATTGGCACGGCGGAGCGAGTGAATTACTGCACTGTCACCGTAGTGGGCGCCGCGAGCCTGCTGTATTGCGAGCTGTCGGGCGCGATCGGAGATCAACTGCCGCTCGGGCAGTGTGCCGATATACTTGCGTACGACTCTCGTGCACTGTCGTCGACGGCCCAGACGTATCGGCGTTCCATGCTTATGGTGCGCTCATTTTTGTCGGAGGGCGGTATTGAAATGGATTCCCTGAGTGTAATGGTAACTCCGCGAGCCATCAGTCTACTGAGATCGATGAGGATCGATCCGCTCGACCCATGATGCGGAGATCAATCTTACAAATCTTCGGGATGAGTATACGACCAATTCTCGAACTTCGGCTTCCCGTCTTCCCAAAGCTCGTAGAGACAGCCCTCCCACAGCACAAAAACGCGCTTGAACTTGGTTCCAGCAGGGGCTGTGCGATTGCGAAGAATGGGCAAACCTTCTTCCACGTAGGTGCCGTAGCAACCGAGGTTGACGTAGATCGCCAAGTTGATTTCGGGTGAGTAGTTCTTTTCTAGCTTCTTCGCGATCACCCGATCGATCGCTGCTGGAATAGCCTCAAATCGGGCACGCCAACTCTCGACGGGGTCCGGCCGAGGAAGCAGATCATCCGGCTCGTCGCCCCGCCGCCGACCTTCCATATCTGCCTCGGTGGCTTCGAATTGCTCAATCCTTTCATTGGTCTGAATCTCGAAATCGGGTCGGTCGGCCGAGACCAGCCGAACCATGTCTGGCTGCAACGCAGATGCGAGGCGGCTCCCAATCCAGGCGTCGCGCAAGAACGCGAGGCCGCCCTGGCCGAAAAATGTCCTTCGGGGAATGGCTTGAGTTATCCGATCGACACGAGCGCGGAAGATGCCCGGCAGAGACCATTTCGAGAGGTCGGATTTCCAAGAGTTGAGAGTGTCTTTAGGAATACGAATGCGAGGTGAGATTTCCGCTCTCTTGGAAATCGCAATCTGGATGTTGTCGCTCAAGGGCTGGCCCTTTGTTAAGGAAAAGGCCGCTCACCAGAGCGGCCTTCCCACGCGTTCGCTAGTTTGGCCGGTTCTCAACAGTTAAGAACACCCCGTCGTGCTGCCGCACGTATCGCACTTCATGCACGTGCCATTCCGCACCAGCGTGAAGTTGCCGCACTCCGAGCACATCTCGCCTTCGTAGCCCTTGGCCTTCGCCTCCGCGCGGCGCTCGGCCTTGGTGGGGGTGGCGACGGTGGCGGCGCTGCCAGCCTTGCTCCATTGCAGCTGCTCCAGCTTCTCCGTGGGGGAGAGGTCGTGCTGGACCTCCTGCTTCAGGGCGACGGCGCCTTCGATGGCGTCGCCGGCGCGGGCTGACGCGCCGTGCGCCAGGGCCGTGACCTTGCTGCCGCCAGAGGGCGCGCTGTCGTTGCCTTGGCTGATGGCGGTGGTGCCGCCGCGCATCACGACGAGGTTGTCGGTGCGCGAGCGGGTGAGGCCGCGCGAGACCAGCTTGGTGGCGTGGTGGCCGCCGTCCTCGTCGGGCTCCTTGCCTTCCTCGACGCCCTTGCCGAGCGCGTCGAAGCCCGTCTCGTTGGGATCGACATGGGCGAGGTCGAAGCGGGAGAGGTAGCTCACCGCGAGCTCACGGAAGACGTAGTCGAGGATCGAGGTCGCGTACTTGATGCTGTCGTTGCCCTGCACGGGGCCCGCCGGCTCGAAGCGGGTGAAGGTGAAGGCGTCGACATATTCGTCCAGCGGCACGCCGTATTGCAGGCCGAGCGACACCGCGATGGCGAAGTTGTTGATGAAGGAGCGGAGCGCGGCGCCTTCCTTGTGCATGTCGATGAAGATCTCGCCGAGACGGCCGTCGTCATACTCGCCAGTGCGAAGATAGACCTTGTGGCCGCCGACGACCGCCTTCTGGGTGTAGCCCTTGCGTCGGTCCGGCATCTTCTCGCGCTCGCGCATCACGATGATGCGCTCGACCAGCTTCTCGACGATCTTCTCCGAGACCTGGGCGGCACGCGCCGCCATCGGCTTCTCGTAGAGGGTCTCGACCGCATCGTCCTCGTCCTCATCGTCGCTGATGAGCTGCGAGTTGAGCGGCTGGGAGAGCTTGGAGCCGTCGCGATAGAGCGCGTTGGCCTTCAGCGCGAGCTTCCACGACAGCATGTAGGCGGACTTGCAGTCCTCCACCGTGGCGTCGTTCGGCATGTTGATGGTCTTGGAGATCGCGCCCGAGATGAAGGGCTGCGCCGCCGCCATCATGCGGATGTGGCTTTCGACCGACAGATAGCGCTTGCCGATCTTGCCGCAGGGATTGGCGCAGTCGAACACCGGATAGTGCTCGGCCTTGAGGTGCGGGGCACCTTCCACCGTCATCGCGCCGCAGATGTGGACGTTGGCCGCCTCGATCTCGCGCCGGGTGAAGCCGACGGCCTGGAGCAGGTCGAAGCCGGGGGCTGCGATCGCCTCAGCGCCGATGCCGAGCTGGTCGCGGATGAAGTCCTCGCCGAAGGTCCACTTGTTGAAGGCGAACTTGATGTCGAAGGCGGTCGGCAGGGCCTTCTCGACCTTGGCGATGGCTTCATCGGTGAAGCCTTTTGCCTTCAGCGTTGAGGCGTTGATGCCCGGCGCGTTGGAGAGCGAGCCGTGGCCGACGGCATAGGCTTCGATCTCCGCGATCTCGCTCTCGCGATAGCCGAGCGCGCGCAGCGCTGCGGGGACCGCGCGGTTGATGATCTTGAAGTAGCCGCCGCCGGCGAGCTTCTTGAACTTCACCAGCGCGAAGTCGGGCTCGATGCCGGTGGTGTCGCAATCCATGACGAGGCCGATCGTGCCGGTGGGCGCGATGACGGTGGTCTGGGCGTTGCGATAGCCGTGCTTCTCGCCGAGCTCGAGCGCCGCATCCCAGGCCGCCTGGGCATGGGTGACGATGTCTTGTTGCGGGCAGGAGGCATGGTCGAGCGGCACCGGGTTGACGGAGAGCGCCTCGTAGCCGGATGCCTCGCCATGCGCGGCGCGGCGGTGGTTGCGGATGACGCGCAGCATGTGCGCGGCGTTCTTCTTATAGCCGGGGAAGGTGCCGAGCTCGGCGGCGATCTCGGCGGAGGTCTTGTAGGTGATGCCGGTCATGACGGCGGTGAGGGCACCGCAGAGCGCGCGGCCTTCCTTGCTGTCATAGGGCAGGCCCATGGTCATCAGGAGGCCGCCGATATTGGCGTAGCCGAGGCCGAGCGTGCGGAACTCGTAGGAGAGCTCGGCGATCGCCTTGGACGGGAACTGCGCCATCATCACGGAGATTTCGAGCACGAGGGTCCACAAGCGGCAGAGATGCTCATAGCCCTCGACGTCGAACAGCTTCGTCGTGGTGTTGTAGAACGTCAGCAGATTGGCGGAGGCGAGGTTGCACGCCGTGTCATCCAGGAACATGTATTCCGAGCACGGATTGGACGCGCGGATGTCGCCGGACGCCTTGCAGGTGTGCCAGTCGTTCATCGTGGTGTTGAAGTGCAGGCCGGGGTCGGCCGAGGCCCAGGCGGCGTAGCCGATCTTTTCCCAGAGGTCGCGCGCCTTCAGCGTCTTCGTCACCTTCTTGGAGGTGCGGGCGTTCAGATTCCAGTCGCCGTCGGTCTCGACCGCGCGCAGGAAGTCGTCCTTCAGCGAGACCGAGTTGTTGGAGTTCTGGCCGGACACCGTGAGATAGGCTTCAGAGTCCCAGTCGGTGTCGTAGGTGTCGAACGCGATGTCCTTGTAGCCCTGCTTGGCGAACTGGATGACGCGCTTGATGTAATTGTCAGGCACAAGGCTGCGGCGCGCGAGCTTGATCTCGCGGCGGAGCGCCGGGTTCTTCTCGGGGTCGAAGCAATCGTCGCCCGAGCCTTCGCAGTTCACGCAGGCCTTCAGCACCGCCTTGAGGTGCTTCTGGTTGATCTTGGATCCCGTGACGAGGGCGGCGACCTTCTGCTCCTCCTTCACCTTCCAGTCGATATAGGTTTCGATGTCGGGGTGATCGACGTCGACGACGACCATCTTGGCGGCGCGGCGCGTGGTGCCGCCCGACTTGATCGCGCCCGCTGCGCGGTCGCCGATCTTGAGGAAGCTCATCAGGCCCGACGAGCGGCCGCCGCCGGAGAGCTTCTCGCCTTCGCCGCGCAGGCGCGAGAAGTTGGAGCCGGTGCCGGAGCCGTATTTGAACAGGCGCGCTTCGCGGACCCAGAGGTCCATGATGCCGCCCTCGTTGACGAGATCGTCGCCGACGCCCTGGATGAAGCAGGCGTGCGGCTGCGGATGCTCATAGGCCGACTTGGACTTGGTCAGCTTGCCGGTGAAGGGGTCGACGTAATAGTGGCCCTGGCCGGGGCCGTCGATGCCATAGGCCCAGTGCAGGCCGGTGTTGAACCATTGCGGCGAGTTCGGCGCGACCATCTGCATGGCGAGCATGTAGCGGAGCTCGTCGTAGAAGGCCTGCGCGTCCTCGTCGGTGGAGAAATAGCCGCCCTTCCAGCCCCAATAGGTCCAGCAGCCGGCGAGGCGGTCGAACACCTGCTTGGCCGAGAGCTCGCTGACATAGCGCTCCTTCTCAGGGAGAGCAGCGAGGGCGTCGGTATCGGGCACGGAGCGCCACAGGAAGGAGGGGACGGATTCCTCCTCGACCTTCTTCAGGCGCGCGGCAACACCCGCTTTGCGGAAGTATTTCTGGGCGAGCACGTCGGAGGCGACCTGCGACCACTCGGTCGGGACCTCGACGCCGTCGAGCTTGAACACGACCGAGCCGTCGGGATTGCGAATCTCCGACGTGGTCAGGCGGAAATCGATTCCCGCGTAAGGTGACTGTCCTACCGTGGTGTGGCGCCGCTCAATCCGCATGGTCTTGCCCCGTCCTTTGATCTCTTGACCGAACCGCCTCCGTTCAGGCGTCCGGTCGACATTTCGTTTGGCGAGCCCTTGAAGGGCTCATAGCCCCCAGAGGTTTCGCAGTTCTGGCCGGTGGATCCGGCTCACTTTCTCCCGGCGAAGGCCCGGTGCGAGCACCTTGCATCCGCCGGCATGTCCAGACCCGTCCGCCCCCAAGGGGATGGGTCCGACATGCGTTCAACGCCCCACAACGTCACAACTTCTACCGATGCCATGCGAGCCTGTTGCCGGCCCGTTTGGCGCCCGAAAAGTCCGCTTTTCCGAGGGCAGACAAGCCCTCATCCGCTGCCTTTGGCTGGCTGGGCGGAGCTGAAATTTGCGAGACCCTTTGGGGGAGTGCCGGCGGGACGCAAACTCACTCGCGCCGAACGGACCGAAAGCTAGGACTCTCCGTTGCGCCCGTCAAGAACTAGTGCGAGTTCCTGAATCAAATACTAAATATGGTGGATTGCGGGGGATAACAGGGGTCCGGGCCGCGCCTGTTGTGGAGGCAAGTATCAGTGAGTCCTCAGAGATTCCCAACCGAAAAAATTTGCGCCCCGCGATGATGCGGAGCCTTCATCCCGCTGTTCACAGGGCATCTATATTTTTGAGCCATGGGATTGCGTCAGCAGGACTCACGTAGCCCTACGGAAGGTGAGGGCAGGCATGCCCGCCGGGGTGGTGGTTTGCGCGGCGAATCCGCGCCAAGCTGACCGCAAGATTTTTGCCGGACTGCCCCAATGCTTGATTCGACCCGCCGGGATGCGCGCGCGCGCATCGCCCCGGCCGGCCTGATGTTCCTCGCGATCACCTCGATCGGCTGGGGCTTCAATTGGCCGGTGACCAAATTCCTGCTCGCCGAGCTGCCGCCGCTGACCCTGCGCGGGGTCACCGGCGTGCTCGGGGCCGTGCTGCTGGCGCTGCTTGCAATCATCCGCCGGCAGAGCCTGAAGGTGGAGCGAGCGATCTGGCCGCGCCTCCTCACCGCTGCCGTGCTCAACGTCACCGGATGGATGGTGCTGATGGGGCTGGCGCTGCTCTGGCTGCCGGCGAGCGAGGCGGCGCTGATCGCCTACACCATGCCGGTCTGGGCCTCGATCATCGCCTGGCCCGTGCTGGGGGAGCGGCCGACGGTGCTGCGCACGCTGGGGCTGGTGATGGCCTTTGCCGGCCTTGCCTCGATCATGGGCGGCAACGGCATTGCCGCCAGCGTCGAGAAGGCGCCTGGGATCATCATGGCGCTGTGCGGCGCGTTCGGCTTCGCCGTCGGCACGGTGTTCTCGAAGAAGTACCCGATCCACTTGCCGCCGCTCACGGCCGCGGCCTGGCAGATCGGCATCGGCTGCCTGCCGATCTCGATCATCGGCCTCCTGGTCGAGACCACGCATCTGGACAGAGTGACGCCGCTCGGCTGGTGGCTCTTGGTCTATTCCACCGTGGTGCAATTCTGTATCGCCTATGTCAGCTGGTTCGCAGCGCTCGCGCGCCTGCCGGCTTCGGTCGCCGCGATCGGTACCATGGCGGTGCCGGTGATCGGCGTCGTCACGTCCGCGATCGCGCTCGGTGAGCCGCTCGGGGCAGGGCAGATCGCAGCGCTGATCTTCACGCTGGCCGCGGTGGTGCTGGCGACGCGGGGTTAGGTGCCCAGCGCCTTCCGGATCATCTCGGCGAGCTGGTTTCGCCGGTAGGGCTTCGTCAGCAGCATCACGCCGTCGTCCAGCTTGCCGTGATGGACGATGGCGTTGTCGGTGTAGCCGGAGGTGTAGAGCACCTTCAGCCCCGGCCGGCGCCTGGCCACCTCGTCCGCGAGGTCGCGTCCGCTCATGCCGCCAGGGATGACGACGTCGGTGAAGAGCAGGTCGAACTTCTGACCGGCGTCGATCAACTCCAGCGCGCTTCGGCCGTCGGAAGCGGCCACCGTCTTGTAGCCGAGACTCTGGAGCTGTGCGGTGACGAAGTTGCGCACCAGGCTATCGTCTTCGACGACGAAGATGGTCTCGGCGCCCCCTTCGGCCTGCGGCGCGACAGGAGCGGCCACGTCCGCCGTGGCTTCGCCCGGCGGCAGATAGAGCTTGATCGTGGTGCCGTGGTCTTCCTCGCTGTAGATCTTGATGTGGCCGCCGGATTGCTTGACGAAGCCGTAGACCATGGACAGGCCGAGGCCCGACCCCTTGCCGACCTCCTTGGTGGTGAAGAACGGCTCGAACGCCTTCTGCTGGGTTTCCGTCGACATGCCGGTGCCGGTGTCGCTGACCGCGAGCATCACGTAGGGACCAGGCGTCACGTCCGCATTGGCCTGCGCATAGGCTTCGTCCAGCACGACGCGGTGGGTCTCCAGCAGCAGCTTGCCGCCGTTCGGCATGGCGTCGCGGGCGTTGATGGCCATGTTGAGCACGGCATTGGTGAGCCGGGACGGATCGATGTGGCTGGTCATCCGTCCCTGTTCGAGCACGGTCTCGATCTGGATCTGCTCGCCGAGGGTGGGGCGCAGGAGTTTTGCGATGTCGGCGACGGCGGCGTTGATCTCGACGTTGCGCGGCTGGAGCGGCTGCCGGCGCGCAAAGGCGAGCAAATGCTGGATCAGCTCGGCGCAGCGCTCGGCGGCATCGTCGATCAGGCGTGCGGTGCGCTGGAGCTCGGGCTGGCCCCTCAGGCTCTCCACCAGCGTCTCGGTGTTGCCGGAGATGACCGTCAGCATGTTGTTGAAGTCATGCGCGACTCCCCCGGTCAGCTTGCCGATCGCATCGAGCTTCTGCGACTGATACAGCTGCCGTTCGGTTTCGCGCGAGGTCGTTGCGTCGTGATAGACCAGCACGGCGCCGGAGACATTGCCTTGTGCGTCCAGCATCGGCCGGCCGCTGATCATCAGATGCCGCGGAGGATTGCCGCCGTGCGGGCGGACGATCATCTCGAGTTCTTCGAACTGCTCGCCGCGCAGCACGCGCGTCGACGGCAGCTCGTCGGCCGCCAGCGGCGTGACGCCGTCGCCATGGAAGACGTCGGACAGCGCACGCAGATTCTTCAAGTTCATGCCGGCGCGATGCAGCAGCATGCGCTCGGCGGCCGGATTGGACAAAAGAACATTGCCCTCGGCATCGATGACCAGCACGGCCTCCGCCATGCTGTGGAATGTGCTTTGCAGCACGTTGACGGAGAGGCGCAGCTCGTCATGCGCGGTGACCAGATGCTCGGTGCGCTCGGCCACCGCCGCGGCAAGTGCCTCCTTGGCGGCCGTGGTCTCCATCAGCGTGCTCTTGAGCGCGACTTCGGTGCGCCGGCTTTCGCGCATCACCATCACGACCAGCAGCAGGATCACCAGCGCGCCAGCCACGTCGATGCCCAGCAGCACGATGCCGGTGCGGCGCGAATCTTGAGAGCGCTCGCTGAGCAGGCGTTCCTCAGCGGCGCTCAATTTATCCAGATTGCCCATCACCGTGTCCATCAGGCCGCGGCCCTCGGCCCTGCCTTGGAGCGCGGCGATGCCGGCGAGGTCGTTCTCGGCGCGCATGCGCATGGCTTCTGCGGCGATCTCGATCCGGCGCAGCGCCAGCGGCTCGGTGCCCTCCATCAGAGCGACCTGATCGGGAATGTCGCGAACGCTCCGCTTGAGATCGGCGAGCGCCGGCGCGATCTGGGCACGCACCGCCTGAAACTCATCGTTGAAGCCTGCGCTGCGATAGAGCTCATAGCCGCGCGCGGCGCTCTCGGCGCGGCGCATCAGCACCCGCAGGTCGGAGATCTTCTTCTGCACCTGCACGGCGTGATTGACCCATGCCGCATCGGACCGCGACTTCACGTCGAGGGCGATCGAGGCTGCGGTGATGATCAGGAGGATGGCGAGTCCAGCTCCGAGAATGACGCGCTGCGTGGGGATCAAGGGGCTTCTTTCTTGTCCTTCGGCTGTGCGCTCTCGCCCATACCGGTGAGGCATTCTCGGATCGTGGTCAGCAGCGCGTCCGGGGTGAACGGCTTGCGCAAGCACCGGGTCGCGCCGAGCTCCAGCGCCATGCGGAGAAAGTCGGGCGAGGGCGATGCCGACGAAGCGAAGGCGTAGCCGGACATCGCGATCAGTGGCGTGGCCGGCGCGCGCTCGTGAAAGATGCGGATGGATTCGAAGCCGCGCATGTGCGGCATGAAGATGTCGACCAGCAACACGTCGAAAACCTGTGTTTCGAGCGCAGCCAGTCCCGTTTCTCCGCCGTCGGTCAACGTGACGTCGAAGCCCTGACGTTGGAGGAGGACCTCGATGGTCGCGCCGACCATCGGATCGTCATCAACCACGAGGATACGCGGCATGACTCTTCCCAGCAAATCGAAGTCCCCGAAAGGGTGATATCCGCGAATCGCATGCCCGGTCAATTTTGGATTGGATCAATGAGGATATGCACGGCGTGGTGCATAGGAGGCCGACCTGCGGGTTCCTCGAGCCTGGTACGAACGCCCATCAATCGCGACATTTCGATGAAAAATCGAGGCAGACCGAGCGATCCGCGCTCCGAAGTCGCCGACCGGGGCGAACCCGCTGCGGTCCGGCGCCCGGTGAAAACTCACGGCCTCCATGTCGCTCGGCGCGCGTCCAGAACGCGCTCAGGCGTGAGATCTGAGTCCGTGATCAATGCGCACGGTCTCACCCGACTGATGCCGGCGTGAAGGTTGCGGCGGTGCTGTTGTTCGTCGTCGATCCCTCCAACCAGCGATCGATCCCGCTCGAGCAGATCATGGATGCCTACGGTCTGACCCACGCCGAGGCGCGAGTCGCGCTCGCCTCGTCGCCCGGCAACACGATCATTGAGACGGCGCAGTCGCTCGGACTCTCGCCCAACACCATCAAGACTCATCCGCGCCGCGTCTTCGCGAAGACAGCGACCGGACGCCAAGCCGAACTCGCCGGGCTCATCGCCGCCCTCGGCAGCGTTCGGATCGGAGACGCGGGTCCGCGAGACTAATGCATCACGAGACAGCGATCATGCGGGACGCGGGACGAACTCGTGGAGTTCGACAGGTTGGAGGCTATTGCACCGCTCAAAGAAGGTGTCCGGCATGCTCGTCGAGGGGAGGCCGCTGACGGCGTGCGAGCATTTTAGGCTGGAGTTCTCGCAAGCTGCAAAATCGCTCGCGGTTCGCCAAAACGCGTGAGCGGCGCCGGGAGTCGCCGGCGCCGCTCACGAATTGTTTGTGCATCAATCCGTCAGACCGCGCTACGGGCAGGGATGACGCCGGCCGTCGTAGCCAAGATAGGTGCCCGAAGCCGGGTCGTAGGACTTGTAGCGCTGCGCGCAATAGGCGGAGTCACCGCCGCCGTCCTGCACCACCGCCACCGACGGCTCGTCATAGTAGCTGCCGTAGTAGTAGGGATCGTCGTAATAGCCGCCATAGCCATAGCCGCCGCCGTAATAGGCGTACGAGCCGAGACCCCCGAATGCCACACCCGTTGCGAAACCAGGCCAGAAGCCGCCGCGACGATGATGGTGATGCCAGTGGCGGCCGCCCCAGTTGCTGCCGGTCTGCCAGTTGCCCGCGGTTGCGACGCCGCGCGTCCCGCTGAAGGACGGCGAAATGCCAGGACGGGCAGCCGCTGCTCCTACGAAACTGCCACCGGTCGGGCGTGCTGCGAAACTGCCGACGCCCGGACGGGCCGACGCCGCTGCGAATCCACCGCCGCTCGGACGGACTGCAGCGCCGGCTGCAAAACCACCGCCGCTCGGACGAACCGCTGCGCCGCCTCCGAAATTGCCACCACCTCCACGGAACGCGGCGCCGCCGCCCATCCCGCCACCGAAACCGCCGCCGCCCATGCGGGCGCCGCCTCCGCCGAAATTAGCACCGCCGCCTCCGCCGCCGACATGGGCGCCGCCGCCAATGCCAGGACGACCTTGAGCAAAGCTCTGGCTCGCCAGCGGAAGGACCAGCGCCACGGCCGCGACGGCACTCAAAACTTTCAGACTGTTCATGATCAAACTCCTTTTCCCGCAAGCCAACCCTACGAAAAGCCGGTGGTTCCTTGGATCACGCCAGTTTGCGTACAACAGGAACGTCGCACCCGACCGCTGTATCTTGCATGAACGGATCGCGCCGGTTTTGCGGCAGCTTTCCGTGCCCAGATGCCCGATTTGCGAACGGAAAGGCCGCGCCGCCGAACTGGACATTTCGGTCCCCGGATGGCATCAGGACCCCACGAAGCAGGGCCCTTGCCGCATGAAACAGTTCTTCCTCAAGTTCTTCACCTGGTGGAATGGCCAGACGTTTGGCACGCAACTCTGGACCAGGCGGTACGGGGAGCTGGTTGGTCAGGACGAGCAGGGCAACCTCTACTATCGCACCCGCGGCGGGGCGATCGATCCGACGCTCGGCTTCGAGCGGCGCTGGGTGGTCTATAACGGCTATGCCGAAGCGAGCCGCATCCCGCCGTCCTGGCACGGTTGGATCCACCACGTCGTCGACGTGCCGCCGACCGAGGCCAACTACCAGCCGCGCGAGTGGGAAAAGCCGCACCAGCCGAATCTCACCGGCACGGCGAAGGCCTACCGTCCTTCCGGTTCGACGCTCGCCAGTGGCCGACGGCCGAAGGCGACCGGCGATTATCAGCCCTGGACTCCCGCCAACTAAGCATCTGCCCGGACGCGAATCGTCGTCGCGCCACTGGATGCACGCGCATCCGTCTCGTAACGCTGTGGACAACGGGAACAGCGGGGATGCCGCCTGCGCGGCCGTTGCGCTCACACGAGCGATGCGGCTCAATCATCCCATCTTACGGAGATGGGAGACCATCGCGTTCGGTTCGGGCAACAGTTCGCGACTGTCCCGAAATGCAGCAGCTGCCGAGGAAGGACTCGATCGGGAGATAGGCCCCCGGTCTGAAAGCTCCGAAATCGCCCGATGGAATGTGCAGCCGCCGTAAGACAGGAAAGGCCGCTTGGGAACCGAGCGGCCTTTTTCTTTGGGAAGGTCGCGTGCCCCGGACGCGGCGCAGCGTCTCTTCGACGGTGCGCTGCAGAGCCGGGGCCCAAAAATTCGTAGCGACCCGTTTGGCTTCCCGGGTCCCGGCTCTGCGCAGCAGCGCTACGCGCTGCCGCGCGTCCGGGACACGAGAGCGGACCTACGTCACTCGCGCCGCTGCGCGCTTCACCGCCTCGAGGCGGCGGGCGTGGTTCTGCGCGCCGCGCTCCTTCAGCAGGGCCAACACCTCAGCGGGCGCCGTGTCGGGTGAGCCCGAATTGAACGGCGGGGCGGGGTTGTATTCCATCTGGAGCTGGATCGCTTCCGCCGTGGTGCGATCGGCCATGATCGACACCAGCGTCAGCGCGAAGTCGATGCCGGCGGTGACGCCGCCGCCGGTGATGCGGTTGCGGTCGACGCAGACGCGCGTCTTGGTCGGCATCGCGCCGAACTGGGCGAGCATCTCCATCGCGCTCCAGTGCGTGGCAGCACGGTAGCCCTTCAAGAGTCCGGCGGCGCCGAGCGCCAGCGATCCCGTGCAGACCGACGTGACATATCTGGCGCCTTCGGCCTGCCTGCGCAGGAAATCGAGCACCTCCGCGTCGTTGAGCAGGTCGTTGGTGCCTTGGCCGCCGGGCACGCAGATCACGTCGAGCTGGGGGCAATCCGCAAAGGTCGTGGTCGGCGTCAGCGTCATCACGGAATCGCTCGGCACCGGTTCGATCCGCTTCCAGATCAGGTGCAGCTTCGCGCCCGGAAGCATGGCGAACACCTGCAAGGGGCCGGTGAAGTCGAGCTGGGTGACGCGCGGAAACACCAGGATTCCGATCTGGAGCGGTGACGACATGGGAGCCTCCGAGAATGAGCTTGACGGGAGCAGGATGGCATGGTGGCCTTCTGTCAGAAATGGCATAATTCCCTCACTTTCGGACATAAGTCACCTTTCGGACATGACCCATGATCGGCATCCTGATCTTCCCGGATTTTCAATTGCTCGACGCGGCGGGGCCGATCTCGGCGTTCGAGGTCGCGGCCCGCTGCCTCGGCAAACCGCCCAACATCCGCGTGCTTGCGGCGAAGGCGGGATCGGTTCGCAGCTCGTCTGGCGTCGAGATGATGGCGCGCGATTTCAAGTCGGCGAACGCGATCACGACGCTGGTCGTGGCCGGCGGCGCGGGGGTCGCGGATGCGGCGCGCTGCGAGGTCACGCGCGCCTTCGTGCAGCGGCTGGCAAAGCGGGGCGTGCGGGTCGCGAGCGTCTGCTCGGGCGCCTATGTGCTGGCTGAAGCCGGCCTGCTCGACGGCCGCCGCGCCACCACGCATTGGGGCCGCACGCGCGATTTCGTCGCGCGCTATCCGAAGGTGAGGTTCGAGCCGGACCAGATCTTCACCCGCGACGGCAATGTCTGGACCTCGGCGGGCATCACGGCTGGCATCGATCTCGCGCTCGCGATGGTCACCGAGGATCACGGTGAGGAGATCGCGCGACAGACCGCGCGCCATCTCGTGCTCTATCACCGCCGCAGCGGTGGCCAGTCGCAATTCTCCTCGCTGCTGGAGCTGAAGACGCCGAACGGGCGCTTCGGCGCGCTGTTGTCCTGGGCACGCGAACATCTCGATGCACCGCTGACGGTGGAGGACCTCGCCGATCGCGCCGGCATGAGCGCTCGGCACTTTGCCCGCGCCTTTGCCGCCGAGACCGGCACGACGCCGTCCAAGGCGATCGAGCGCCTGCGGATCGAGGTCGCGCGCGAGCGTGTGCAGTCCTCGCGCGAGGCAATCGAGCGCGTTGCGGAGGTGACGGGCTTCGGCGATCCCGAGCGAATGCGGCGCGCCTTCATCCGCGCCTTCGGCCAGCCGCCGCAGGCGCTACGGCGCGCGGCGCGGGCGGGGTAGGGCGTGTGCTCGTCAATCCGGAGCGCGAGAGCAAGCCGCGTTGCCACTGGAAGGGACAGGGCCCTGGTACATTGGCGCAGACAAATTGCGCAGCAGACAAAGGAGGCGCGCCGCAGATAACGGGCAACGCCCGAGACATGCGTTTCAACTCAGATGGCAGCTCCGGCCAGCAAGAAAGCGCCCCCGAGCGCGACCATCACAAGACCAGGCCAGTTCGATTTGATGTCGAAGCCGCTGCCTGGCCTTTCAGGCTCCAGAGTGTCACGCCCGGAGCGAAGCCACTTTCCACCGCTGAATCGGCTTCGCCAGATGGGCTGGAACGCCATTTGGAGTACGCCGACAAAAACAAGGAGCACACCTAGCCATATGAGAGCCATGCTGACCTCCTCTAGCCGCGAACGCCGATAGGTTGCTGCGCCGAGAACTGGGGCACTCTACCCTTTTTAGGCGGGGCAGACACGAAATTGGCGGTCAGCGGCATTGCTAGGGGACCGCCTGTCCGATTTTCCTTCCAAACGAGATATCCGGTTCATCAGGACTAGCTCAGGTGGTGCTATTTGCCGCCGCCCCGCGCGACGTATCCGCCTGCGCAATCAGCCGCCGCGCGATCGGCATCAGCAGATAGGGCGCGAGGTGAATCGGGAACTGCGTCAGCGCGAAATAGAGCCAGGTCGCCTGAGGCAACGCGCCCGCGGTTGCCGCCAGCATCAGGCCCAGATTGCGCTGTGACACCATCAGGCCGAGCGCGAAGGCGCGCTCGGTGCCGATGCGGCGGAACAGCAGCGTCGTGACCGCGAGCAGCACGAAGTAGACCGCAAAGGCGAGCAATGCGACGGCGATCGCGAACAGGGGAGCGGCGATGAAGTTGGTTGCGACGTCGCCCATCACCGCGGAGGCGAACACCAGAAGGATGATGATGTTGAGGCCGTCGATCGGCTGCTTGTGGCGCTGGATCGCCGCAGTGCCGAACATGCGGCGGATGACGGTCGCGGTCAGCAGCGACGCGGCGAGGATGCCGAGCAGCTTGAGGCCGAGCGTGGCCGGCGAGATGCTGAGCATGCCGCCGAGAAACAGGCTCGCGAACAGCGAGGCCGTGAAGGGCACCAGCGCGGTCGAGGTGACCAGCGTGACCAGCACGAGCGTTGCATCGAGGCCCATCAGCGCGGCAAGGGTCGGTGTGGCCATCATCGGCGAGGCCATGCCCTGGAGCATCAGCGCAAGCGCAAGGCCCGGTGAGCTCGTGGTCAGCCCCGTCGCGTAGGCGGCGAGGGCGACGATCAGCGGCACGCCGATCGTGGTCCAGGCCGTGGCGGCCGCGATCAGCCGCGGCCGGCGCAAGTGCCCGTAAAGCGCCACGAGATCGACGCGCATGAAGGAGATGCAGAGCAGAAGGAAGATCGCCTCGGTGACATAGGGGCGCAGCAACGCGCCGAGCGGCGGCACCGCGACCGCGACGAAGGCGATGGCCGCCACCGCGCGGGTGCCCTGACCGCCGAGCCATGTCAGTCCGCGCAGGAGGAGGGCAAGGGCGTTTCGAAGAACGGACGACATGCGGATCGCCGTCAGCCCAGCCCCTTCAACCACGCGCCGATCTCGCCCACGGCGACATTGGCCTGTTGCAACAGCTTGCCCATCGTGAAGAAACCGTGGAATTGGCCGGGATAGTGCCTGGTCGTCACGGGGACACCGGCCTGCTTCAAACGCTCGGCATATTCGTTGCCTTCGTCGCGCAGCGGATCGGCGCCAGCGGTGAGCACATAGGCCGGGGGCAGCCCGACGAAGTTTGTCGCGCGCGCCGGCGAGGCGCGCCAGTCGTGGATGTCGGTGGTGCCATTGAGATAATGGTCGCGGAACCAGCGGATCACCGAATGGGTCAAGAGCACGCTGGTCTCAGGCTCGCTGTGCGAGCCGTGCGTCATGGCGAAATCAGTGGCGGGATAAATCAACAGCTGACCCGCGATCGCGGGTCCGCCGGCGTCGCGCGCGGCGAGAGCCACGACCGCCGCGAGATTGCCGCCGGCACTGTCACCGCCGATGGCAAGGCGAGCGGCATCGATGCCGAGCTCGCTTGCGTTCGCAGCGATCCATTTGGTCGCGGCGATGGCGTCCTCGGTCGCGGCGGGAAATTTGTGCTCGGGCGCGAGGCGATAATCGACCGAGATCACGATCAGCGCGCCTTCGACCGCGAGCTGGCGGCAGACGACGTCGTGGCTGTCGAGATCGCCGATCACCCAGCCGCCGCCATGAAAGAACACCAGCGCCGGCGACAGGCCGTCGTGCTGGCGCGGCTGCCTGGGAACGCAGAGGCGGGCGGGGATCGTCCCGTGCGGCGCCGGGATGGCGAGTTCTTCGACGCGGGCGAGCTCCGGCGCCTCAGGATTGGTGGCGAAGCGCGCCTGCGCATAATAGGCGCGCGCCTCCGGCGCGGTCAGGGTCTCGTAGGCGGGGCGGCCAGCCTCCTGGAAGGCCTTGTAGACGGCGGCGGCATCGGGATCGAGCACAACGGGCATGAGGCGGGGATTCCGGGGTGGTTGGAACGTCGTTTGCGGGCGAGGCCCACTCGGCGCGGGAGGGCATTGGGACTATCCCATCCGGGCGCCGGTCTGGCCAGCCGGCGCCGGGCGGGGCAGGGATGCCGCCCTTCCCCCGCCGTATTCGGCGTGTTAACCGGAGGGCCTGCGAGCGGCGGTATCCTCTATAGAATGTCCAACGAGCCCGATTCGCTGTTGAAGCCGCGCGAGATGTTCAAAACCTTTTCCCTGACAGGCCTTGCGGCATTGCTGGCCGCCACCGCGCTGACGGTTGCGACGCCGGCCCGGGCGCAGATCGGCACGATCTTCTCCGATCCGCCACCGCTGCGGCCGCCCGGAAACATTCCACGCGGTCAGCCGCAGCCGCAGCAGAT
>NZ_JXJM01000001.1:3396242-3413825 GCF_001593325.1 Bradyrhizobium sp. DOA1 | reverse complement strand
AGCGTCGCGCCGCCGAACCAGCCGCCCTCCGCGGCGATCGCGCCTCCCAGCCCACAAGGTGCGCCCGGTCAGCGCCAGCCCCAGCAGAAGGGGGCGCCGGGCACGGTGCCGCAGGCGCCGGCGAGCCTGCAGCCGGGCGACGAGGTCGTGACCGAGCCGCCGGCCCAGAAGATCGTGAACAAGAAGGCGACCTTCTCAGGTCTCGACAAGATCACCGGGCGCATCATCAATTTCGACGAGGAGATCGGCGAGACCGTCCAGTTCGGCGCGCTCAGGGTCAAGACCAACGCCTGCTATACGCGGCCGGCCACGGAGGCCGCCAACACCGACGCGTTCGTCGAGGTCGACGAGATCACCTTGCAGGGCGAGGTGAAGCGCATCTTCTCGGGCTGGATGTATGCCGCGAGCCCCGGCTTGCACGGCGTCGAGCATCCGATCTACGACATCTGGCTCACCGACTGCAAAGAGCCGCAGCAGACCGTTGCGACCGCAGCGCCGGATCCCGCGGCCAAGCCGGCTCCGCCGCCGCCCGCGCAAAAGAAAGCCGCGCCCAAGCAGGCTACACAGCAGCGTCCGCCGCAGCCTTTGCCGCCACCGCCGCAGCAGCAACCGGCTCCGCCACCGCCGCCGCCACCACAGCAGCAGCCGGGCCTGTTCAATTTCCCCGGCTTCAGCCGGTAAGATCAGTGATCATTGTCGGGAGGCGATGATCTCGAGCGCGCGCGCGCCCGGGATCGCCTCGCCAGGGGAGAGCCTCAGGAAATCGCCGGGCTCGCCGGCGAGCGCCTTGTCCAGCAGAGCTGTGTAGCGCCGCCGCGAAATCTCGACCGCGCCAAAACTCTTCAGATGCTCGGTGACATATTGCGTGTCGAGCAGCTCGAAGCCGCCCTCAATGAGCCGCGCGACCAGATGCACCAGCGCGACCTTCGAGGCATCGCGGGCGGTGTGGAACATGCTCTCGCCGAAGAAGGCGCGACCTAAGCTCACGCCGTAGAGCCCGCCGACGAGGTCGTCACCCTGCCAGACCTCGACGCTGTGGCAATGGCCGAGCTCGAACAGGCCGCCATAGAGGTCGCGGATGCGCTTGTTGATCCAGGTGTCCTCGCGCCCGGCCTGCGGCATGGCGCAGCCAGCGATCGTCGCCTTGAACGCTTGGTTGACGGTGATGCGGAAGGTATCCGAGCGCACCGTGCGGGCGAGCCGCGAGGCGATGCGAAAGCCGTCCAGCGGGATGACGCCGCGCAGCTCCGGCTCGACCCAGAACAGGGTCGGATCGTCGGCGCTCTCCGCCATCGGGAAGATGCCGCAGGCATAGGCGCGCAGCAGCACGGCCGGCGTGATTTCAGACGAAGCAGAGTCGCGCGAATTCATGACATGCGACCATAGCAGGATCGCGAGGCCGTTGCGATGGGTGGTGCGGCGGAGACGGCGTCAGCCTGCGGCCGCGTGGTTGCTCTTGCCGGGCGCCGGCGGCACGCGCTGGAACTTCAGCACGATGCGGGTTCCGCTGTGGGCGGAGTCGCGCTCGACGGAGGCGTCGAGCTTTGAGGCCATCGCCGCGACGATACGCTGGCCCATGCCGGTGGAGCGCGGATCGGCCTTGACGTTGTCGCCCACGCCGTCGTCGGTGATCGACAGCAGGAGATCGTCGCCCCGCGAGATCAGCTCGACATGGATCGGGCCGGCGCCATCGGGATAGGCGTATTTCACCGCGTTCATCACCAGTTCGTTGACGATGATGCCGACGGCGACCGCGCGGTCCGGATCGATCTCGATCGGCTCGGCCTTCAGCGTCAGGCGCGACATGCGGTTGCCTTCGGCCGAGCGGCGGAGATCCTCGAGCAGGGAGTCCAGATACTGGTTCAGGACCACGCTCTTCAGGTCCTGCGAGGTATAGAGGCGGCGGTGCACCTGCGCGACCGCAGCGACGCGCCCCATCGCATTGGTCAGCGCCGCCTTGACCTCGTCCTGCGCGGCGGAGCTCGCCTGAAGGTGCAGCAGCGAGGCGATGATCTGGAGCGAATTGCCGACGCGATGATTGACCTCGCGCAGCAGGAGCTCGCGCTCGGCGGCGAGCGCGGCGTAGCGGTCGCGCGAGGCGTGGATCTCGGCCTCGGCTTCCTCGCGCGCCCTCTGCAATTCGGCTTGGCGCAGCGCGCCTTCGGCGGCGACGTGGAGCAGCGGGATGAAATCGCCCTGGACGTCCTTGACCAGATAATCGGCCGCTCCGGCCTTCAGTGCGGTGACGGCGATGCTGGAATCCTGCGACGCCGTGACGAACACGACGGGCGGCGCGTCCGGGATCGCCATGATCTGCTCGAGCGTCTCCAGCCCGTCGAGGCCCGGCATGTACTGATCGAGCGCCACGACATCGATGCCGCCTTCGGCGCCGGCGCGGCGGATGCGCTCGAGACCTTCCTCACCGCTCGCGGCATGGACGACCCGGTAACCGCGCCGCGTCAGGCCGCGATCGACCAGGCGCGCAAGCGCGTCGTCGTCGTCGATGTAGAGCAGTGTCGGGATGTGCTGGTTCATGTGGCGGCGGGCGGAACCTGGATGACAGAGAAGAACAGGCCGAGCTGCCGGATGGCATTGGCGAAATTCTCGTAGTTGACCGGCTTGGTGATGTAGACGTTGCAGCCGAGCTCGTAGCAGCGCTTGATCTCCTGGGAATCGTCTGTGGTGGTCAGCACCACCACGGGCGAGGCCTTCAGATATTTGTTCTCCTTGATCTGCTTCAGGATGTCGATCCCGGTCATGTCGGGGAGGTTGAGGTCAAGCAGGATCAGGAGCGCATTGCCCTTTTGCACGAGCCCGGAGCCGTCGGCCCCGAACAGGTGCGTCATCGCATCGGTGCCGTTCTTGAAGGAGACGATCTCGTTGTTGACGCCGGACCGCCGGATGTTGCGCTCGATCAGGCGGGCATGGCCCTCGTCGTCCTCGATCATGATGATGCTGACAGGCTGGGTCATCGCTCTCTATTCCGGTTGCTCGCGTTCCAGGCGATCGGCAGCGTGATGGTGAAGGTGCTGCCTGCGTTCAGTTCCGATGATACCGACATGGTGCCGCCGAGGCGACGCACAAGTGCACGAACATGCGCAAGACCGATGCCCTGACCGGGCTTATCCTGGGTTCCCGCGCGGCGGAACAGGTCGAATATCCGCTGGTGGTCCTTCGGGTCGATGCCGCGGCCATTATCGCTGATCTCGAAGATGGCATAACCAAGCTTGGTGCGCCCGCGGATTCTGATCTCGCCGGGCACGCCGCTCTTCAAATACTTGATCGCGTTGTCGATCAGGTTGGAGAAGATCTGCTCGAGGGCGAGGCGGTCGCTCACGAGGTTCGGCAGGGGTTCGAGGTGAATCTCGGCCTGCGCCTCGGCGGCCTGGTGCGCCACCGTCGACACGATCGCCTCGATCAGCTCGGTCGTGTCGATCTTCGCCGGCTGGAATTCGCGGCGGCCCTCTCGGGTGAGGTTGAGGATGGCCGATATCAGCCGATCCATCTTGGCGATGGATGATTTGATGAAGCCGAGCGCTTCGGAGAAATCTTCCTGGAGCTGCTTGTCCGCGCCTTCGAGCGCGATCTCGCCAGGCGCTGCGGGTGCCAGCGGCGCACCGTCCGCAGGGACGTGGGCGAGGTTGCCGATGCGGCGAAAGATATCGCCCCTGAGCTCATCGAGTTCGCTGGTGAAGCCCATGATGTTGACGAGCGGCGAGCGCAGGTCGTGGCTGACGATATAGGCAAAGCGCTGAATCTCGTCATTGGCCTCGCGCAGGTCCGCCGTGCGCTCATCGACGACGGACTCGAGGTTGGCATAGGCTTCGCGCAGGCGCGTTTCGGCCTCGTCGCGGGCGCGGGCCGAGCGCCGCACCAGCCAGATCGAGATCAGCGCCAGCACCACGACGAGGCCGGAGCCGATGCCCGTCATCGAGGCGGCAAAGGTCTGGCTGCGGTCGGCATTGGCCGTGCGGAGGCGGAACAGGCGCTCCTCCTCCTGGAGCATTGCGGTCGCGACCCTGGCGATCGCGGCGGTGGCGTCGGTGGAGGCGACCTCGCGGACCAGCGCTGTGGCCTTTTCCGGCTGACCATTGGCGATGAAATCCATTTCCTGCGCAAACTGACCGAGCCGGGTTTCGATCGAGGCGCTTAACTTCTCGATATTTGCACGCTGCCCCGGATTGTCGCCGGACAGACGCGTCAGCCGATCAAGTGCCGGGATGATGGCCGTCACGGCCTTATCATGATCGGCCTTGAAATCCGCTCCCTGCGTCAGGAGATAGCCGCGCGCGGCGCTCTCCGCGCGGCGCACCTCGAGGAGCAGCGCGTGGATCTGGTTCTCCACCTCGATGGTGTGAACCACCCATTTGTTGTCCTCCCGCGCTTTGTTGACGAGGTAGACGGAGCCGGCGCTGATCACAGTCAGCACCAAAAGGCCCGCTGAAAGCAGCAGGATCTGCCAGAATCTGCGCCGCCGATGGCTTTCAGCGGTCACGACGAACCTGTCTACGTTCAGCGGAATTCAAAACGCCCCCTTGGAACTGGCCCCAACCGTCCAGAACGCGATCGAAGCCAAAGGGTTCCACGGGAAGGGCAGATTATCTCGGGGCGGGTTCCGACTTGCCGGCCAGGTATTGTTCCAGCCAGTGGATGTGATAGTCGCCGTTGATGATGTCGTCCTGCCGTACCAGGTCGCGGAACAGCGGCAGCGTGGTTTCGATGCCGTCCACCACCATCTCGTCCAGCGCCCGGCGCAGCCGCATCAGGCATTCGGTCCGGGTCTTGCCGTGGACGATCAGCTTGCCGACCAGCGAGTCGTAATAGGGCGGGATCGTGTAGCCCTGATAGACCGCGGAATCGATGCGGACGCCGAGGCCGCCGGGCGGGTGATATTGCGTGATGCGACCCGGCGAGGGCCGAAATGTTTGCGGATTCTCGGCGTTGATACGGCACTCGATGGCGTGGCCGATAATCTGAACTTCTTCCTGTTTCGCCGGCAGATCTCCGCCGGCGGCGATGCGGATCTGCTCCAGCACGAGGTCGATGTCGGTGATGCTCTCGGTGACGGGATGCTCGACCTGGATGCGCGTGTTCATCTCGATGAAGTAGAACTCGCCGTCCTCGAACAGGAATTCGATGGTGCCGACGCCGAGATATTTCATCTCGCGCATCGCCTTGGCGCAGGTCTCGCCGATCCTCGCGCGCGCGGCGGCGGCGAGGACGGGCGAGGGGCCTTCTTCCCAGACCTTCTGGTGGCGGCGTTGCAGCGAGCAGTCGCGCTCGCCGAGATGGATGGCGCCGCCGCGGCCGTCACCGAGGATCTGGATCTCGATGTGGCGCGGCTTCTGGAGGTATTTTTCGAGGTAGACCGAGGCATCGCCGAAGGCGGATTTGGCCTCGTTGGCCGCCGTCGACAGCGCCACCTGCAGGTCCGCCTCGCTGTGGGCGACCTTCATGCCGCGGCCACCGCCGCCGGCCGCCGCCTTCACCAGCACGGGGAAGCCGATCTTCTTCGCGATCGTCATCGCGTCGTCATCGGGGCCGACGGCGCCGTCGGAGCCGGGCACGACGGGGATACCAAGGCGCTTGGCGGTCTTCTTGGCCTCGATCTTGTCGCCCATCAGGCGGATGTGCTCGGCCTTCGGGCCGATGAAATGCAGATTGTGCTCCCCGAGAATCTCGGCAAAGCGAGCGTTTTCGGACAGGAAGCCGTAGCCGGGATGGACCGCATCCGCGCCCGTGATCTCGCAGGCCGCGAGCAGCGCGGGCACGTTGAGATAGCTGTCCTTGGACGGCGGCGGCCCGATGCAGACGCTCTCATCCGACAGACGCACATGCATGGCGTCGGCGTCGGCGGTGGAGTGCACGGCGACCGTCGCGATCCCGAGCTCCTTGCAGGCCCGGAGGATGCGAAGGGCGATCTCGCCGCGATTGGCTATGAGGATCTTGTCGAACATGGTGTCCTGTCGCGAATGGCGAGTGGCGAATGGCGAGTAGGGAAGGGGTGGACCATTCGCTATTCGCTGTTCCCCATGCGCTTACTCAATAATCACCAGCGGCTCGCCGTACTCGACCGGCTGGCCGTCCTCGACCAGGATCTGCGTCACCGTGCCGGCGCGCGGCGACGGAATCTGGTTCATCGTCTTCATGGCCTCGATGATCAGCAGCGTCTGGCCGACCGAGACCTTGGCTCCGACATCGATGAACGGTTTTGCGCCCGGCTCCGGCGCCCAATAGGCGGTGCCGACCATCGGCGAGGTCACGGCGCCGGGATGCTTCGACAGATCGGCCGCCGCTGCGGGCGCGGCGGGGCTTGCTGCCACCGGCAAGGCGGCGGAAGCGGCCGCCATCGGCATCGGCATGGTCGCGGCCACGCTGATGTTGCGGGCGACGCGCAGGCGCAGGCCCGCCCGTTCGATCTCGATCTCGGTGAGGCTGGTTTCATCGAGCAGCAGTGCGAGCTCGCGGACGAGCGCGGAATCCTCGCTGGAGAACTTTGCGGCTGCTTTGTCGTCTGGCTGGCGCGCCATGTTGTTTGATCCGAATGTTCTGTTGGAGGGGAGCGTCAGGCTTTGGGCTTGATGCCGAGCTTGGCGGCAAGGCCCTGGATGGCGAGGCGGTAGCCCTCGATGCCGAAGCCACACAAGGAGGCGAAGGCCGCGCGCGCGGTGTAGGAATGATGACGGAAGCTCTCGCGGGCGTGGATGTTGGTCACGTGGACTTCGACGGTGGGTATCTGCACCGCGAGCAGCGCATCATGGAGCGCGATCGAGGTGTGGGAATAACCGCCGGCATTGATGATGATGCCCTTCATCTTGCGCCCATGCGCCTCGTGGATGAAATCGATCAGCTCGCCTTCGCGGTTGGATTGCCGGCAGTCGGCCTTGAGGCCGAAGGTCGCCGCGCTCTCGCGGCATAGCGCCTCGACGTCGGCCAACGTCGCATGGCCATATTTCTCGGGCTCGCGCGTCCCCAGCATGTTGAGGTTCGGCCCGTTCAGGACGAGGATCGTGTCGGTTGCAGGTTCAGCCATTCCAATCCCGGAAGAGGTGCTTCGGCGTGGCGGGTTATAGGTAACAAACCGCGTGAGGGGAAGCCTTGAAGGACCTCCCGGAGGGCTTCAAGGGCCTCATCCAGTGCGCAAAAACCTGTGCGGAAGCTACGGAAATTGCTTGTTAACCAGCGCAAAGCGTGGCTGCCGGCCGAACGCAAAGGGGCGGGCATCGCTGCCCGCCCCATGCGGTTGCCGGTGATCCGGCCTTAGACGTTCAGGACTGCCACGATCTCGTAGGTGTCCGGATTGATGATCACGATCTCTTCCTTGACCAGGATGTACTTGTAGGTTCGCCACTCCGGATAGATCGACACGACCCGCGACGGCAAGGTGTGGAAGGTAATGCCCTCGCGCGGCACGCGGGTGCCGACCGAGATCGAGAAGTTCACGTTGGTCACTGGGGCCACGCGCTCCTCGCGGATCACTGACGTGATCTGCGTCCGCTGCTCGGTCGAGAGCTTGCCAGCGGCGCCGGCCTGGCCGACCGTGGTCGAGGTCGAGCTCTGACCCTGCGCGTTCTGGTTCGTGCCGGTGCCGGTCTGGCCCTGAGCATTCTGGTTGGTGCTCGTGCCGGTGCCCTGTCGGGTCTCGGCATTGTTGGTCGAGGTGCCGCTCTTGCTGCCCTCAGCCTTCATGTCCTTCTGGTCCTTGCCGGACTTCGTCGAGTCCTTGCTGGTGTCCTGGCTCATGCTCTTGGACTTGTCTTGTTGG
Source organism: Bradyrhizobium sp. DOA1 (assembly GCF_001593325.1). Taxonomy (NCBI): domain Bacteria; kingdom Pseudomonadati; phylum Pseudomonadota; class Alphaproteobacteria; order Hyphomicrobiales; family Nitrobacteraceae; genus Bradyrhizobium; species Bradyrhizobium sp. DOA1. The sequence continues at coordinate 3,406,060 of NZ_JXJM01000001.1, read as the reverse complement.
GACTTGTCCATCTGGCCCTGCGCGCGGTCGTCGGTGCGCTGGCCCTTGGTGCCGGCCTTGTCGTCGGCGTTCTTGTTCATCGCGCCGCCGGAGGATCGCTCATCCTTCATCGCGCCGGACTTGTCTTCGGACGTGCGGCTGGAGCCGCCGGCCTGGCCGACGGTGCCCTTGTCCTTACTCATGGAATCGCGGCCCATCGAGCCGCCGCGCTCGGCGGCTCCGCCGGAGGGCTGCGAGTGCTGCGTCTGCGCGCCACCGGCGCCGCCGCCGCTGTCGCGGCCCGTGGTGCCCTGTGCGTTCGCCAGACCGGTGCCCGCGACGAGTGCGACTGCGGCAACCGAGATCATAAAGCGGTTCAACATCGAAATTCTCCTCACGTGTTTATCGCGTCATTGCCCGCGCCAACAACGAAAGGAGATTTCAGTTGTTCCGGAACTTCGCCTGTTCCGCGGCATTTGTTTGTTGAATGCCAGATGAATGACTTTGCACGATGACGCCAACGTCTAGCGCAAAAAAGGCCGGCTTTTTCAGCCGGCCTTCTCGCGTCTCCAATCTCGTAAAATGTGCGATCAGCAGGCCGCTTTGCCGCAGCGGGCCATGCCGATCTTTTCCTTGAGGGCTTCGACGCCGACGGCACCGATCACGATCTGCTTGCCGATCACGTAGCTCGGCGTGCCATTCATGCCCATCGCTTCGGCGAGCTTGAAGTTCTCCTCGATCGTGGCGCGCACTTCAGGGCTGGCGATGTCCTTTTCGATCTTGGCGGTGTCGAGGCCGGCCTCCTTGGCTGCCTGAATCGCACGCGCCTTGTCCGCGGCGCCGCGACCGCTGAGCAGCTTCTGATGGAAGTCGAGATATTTCTTGCCGGTGGGATCCTGCATGCGCACGGCAACCGCGACCTGCGCCGCCTCGACCGAGCCCTGGCTCAGCACGGGAAACTCCTTCAGCACGACCTTCAGCTTCGGATCGCCCTTCATGATGGTGAGCATGTCGTCCATCGCGCGCTTGCAGTAGCCGCAATTGTAGTCGAAGAACTCGACGAAGGTGACGTCGCCGTCCTTGTTGCCGAGCACGACCTGGCGCGGCGAGTTGAAGATCGCGTCGGCATTCTGCGCGATGCTGGCCTCGTACTTCTGCGTCTCGGCTGCGGCCTGGCGCTTGCTGAGCTCGGCCATGGCCTCCTCGAGCACCTCGGGATGGCTGACGAGATAGTTCTTGATGATCTTCTGGATCTCGGTGCGCTGCGTGTCGGAGAAGCTGTCGGCCGACGCAGGCGCGGGTACGCCGAACATGGCGAGCGCGAACAGCGCGGGAGCAAGCAGGCGCAGCGAAGGCATGGGCAAAATCCTCTTATCCAAAGCAGGTTTCGATGAAACGTCCCGGACTCAAAGCGCGATGTCGTGACGTCGTGGGGTCGGGCGTCGTTTGCGTTGCGTCAGTTACGTGGCGGCTTGGATGCCACGATGTCGTCGGCCTTGACCCATCCGGGCGTGCCGACGGCGAAACGGGTTTTCGCGCGCGTGGCGAGCTCGCGGGCGGTCTTGTTGTCGCCGCGCAAATAGGCGGCCTGCGCGGATGCGAGATCCGCCTCGGCATAGTCTCCCTTCCGGCCATAGGCCATCGCGAGCTGGGTATAGCCGAGCACGGCCTCGGGCTCTCGTGCCACCGCGGCGCGGAGAATCCGAACGGCGTCGTCGGTGTAGGCCTTATTATCGGTTCCAACCAGAGCCTGCCCAAGTAACATCTCGATGAGGGGGGCATTGTTCGACAGCTGAGCCGCCTTACGCAGGGGAGCGATGGCCTCGGCCGCCTTGCCGCTCTCCAGCAAGGCCTGGCCGCGCACCTCATAGAAGTACGGGTTGTTCGGCTGGACCTGGATCAGCGCGTCGATCTGGGCGAGGGCGCTGCGCAAGTCTCCGTGCAGATAGGTGCTGATGGCGCGTGCATAGCGCGCCGGCATGCTGTCGTTGGTCTGAGGATAGCGGCGATACACCGTCTCCGGCCGCTCCATGAAGGCGGAGATTTTGGCGCGCACCATGTCGTGGCGGAGCTGGAGCGCGGGATCGTCCTTTTTGTCCCAATAGGGGCTGGAGCTCGCGAACTCCTGAAGCGCGGCGACGCGCTCGGCTGGCATCGGGTGCGACTGGAGGTAGGGATCGGCGCCGCGCGCAGCGAACAGGCTCTCGCTGGTGAAGCGCTTGAAGGTCTCGTACATGCCCTTGGGCGATTGTGCCGTCGCGGTCAGGAATTTCACGCCAGCACGGTCGGCGTTCTCCTCCTGCTGGCGCTGATAGGACAACAGCGTACGGCGGATCACTTCCTGCGGAGCCGAGAGCGCGGCCGCGCCGGCATTGGCAAGGCCGTTGTTGCCGGCGCTGCTGCGCTGGGTGCTACCGGCTGCGATCGCGCCGGCGCCGAGCAGCATCGCGATGATCATCTGGGTCTGGGCGGTGGCGAGCTGCTCGCGCAGCTTGGACAGATGGCCGCCCGCCAGATGCCCGGTCTCGTGCGCGAGCACGCCGATGATCTGGTTCGGCGTCTCAGACTGTAGCAGCGCGCCCCAATTGACGAAGATGCGACGGCCGTCCGCGACGAACGCGTTGAACGAGCCGTCGTTGATGATCACCATCTGGATGTTGTGCTTCTCCAGGCCGGCGACGCGCAGGATGGGGCGGGTATAGTCGCGCAGCAGCTGCTCGGTTTCGGTGTCGCGCAGGACCGGCGGCCCCTTGGCTTGCGCGCGCACGGCAGAGAACGGCGTCAGCACGATCGCCGCAGCCGTGACGAGGGCGGTAAGGACAGAGGCCTTCTTGCGCAATGCGGTCTGGAGCAACATCAAACGGTCTGGGTCAAACGGTCTTGGTCGAGCAGTTCAGTGATCGGTTTTGGCGATTGGCGGCGGACCGGATACGCGATATGCCCTTGGGGCCCCCTATGCGCCGTACTCCTTAAGAGCCGTACAATGCGGCTAGTCTGGGGCGCAAGGGCCCCCGTTTTCCCGGCCGGCCGGACCGGTTCGCCAGCGAAATAGCAGAAACCGATGCACGATGCGACATTGAGGAACCGGTTGGGGCAGTGGCTCGATCCCTCCCGCCGCAGCGATGTTCCCCCGTTCATGGTGATGGACGTGATGGCCGCGGCGGCCCGAATCGAGGCCGCCGGCGGCCATGTCATCCACATGGAGGTCGGCCAGCCCGCGGCCGGCGCGCCCAGGACCGCGATCGCGGCCGCCCATGCCGCGCTCGAGGCGGGGCGGATCGACTACACCTCGGCGCTCGGCATTCCCTCGCTGCGCCAGCGCATCGCCCGGCATTATCGCGCGGCCCATGGCTGCGAGGTCAATCCCGAGCGGATCGTGGTGACCACCGGGTCCTCGGGCGGATTCATCCTCGCGTTCCTGTCGATGTTCGAGCCGGGCGATCGCGTCGCCGTGACGGTGCCCGGCTATCCGCCATACCGCCATATCCTCACCGCGCTCGGCTGCGAGCCGGTGCTGATCGAGACCACGCACGAGACGCGCCATGCGCTCACCGGCGAGGCGCTGCTTGCAGCCCATCGCAAGGCGCCGCTGAAGGGCGTGCTGGTCGGCAGCCCCGCCAATCCGACGGGGACCATGATGTCCCGCGAGGCGCTCGCGGGACTCATCACCGCGGCGGAGGATGCCGGCATCCGCTTCATCTCGGACGAGATCTATCACGGGCTCGACTACGCGTTTCCCGCGGTGACGGCAGCCGCGCTGTCGGACCACGCACTCGTGATCAACTCGTTCTCGAAATATTTTTGCATGACGGGCTGGCGCGTCGGCTGGATGGTCGTGCCCGAAATCCTGGTGCGGCCGATCGAGCGGCTCCAGCAGAACCTCTCGATCTCGGTGCCGTCACTGTCGCAAATCGCGGCAGAGGCGGCCTTCGACGGCGCGGCCGAGATGGAGGAGATCAAGCACGGCTATCAGGAAAACCGGCGCATTTTGATCGAGGGATTGCCGAAGGCCGGGCTCAGCAAGTTCCTGCCGGCGGATGGTGCATTCTATCTCTATGCCGACGTCTCGGACTTCACCTCCGACAGTTTCGAATTTGCCAAGCAGATGCTGGAAGAGGCCCATGTTGCGGCGACGCCCGGCCTCGATTTCGATCCGATCCATGGACGCTCCTTCGTCCGATTTTCCTACGCACGTTCGCCTGAAGAGATGCGGGAGGCAGTTGACCGGATCGCTCACTGGCTTAAATAGCCGCCAGTTTTCGACAGCCTTCTGGAGTTCAACTTGTCCGACCGATCTGCCCCGTCTGCCGCCGCTTCGCATTCACCTCTCGCCGCCTTGATGTGGCCGACCCGACCGGGCGAAACCGTTGGTGCGCTGCGCGCGATCGTGCTGATCGCGCTCGGCACGGCGCTGATGACGCTATCGGCGAAGGTGAACCTGCCGCTGCCTTACGTGCCCATGACGTTGCAGACGCTGGTGGTGCTGATGATCGGTGCCGCCTATGGCTGGCGCCTTGGCAGCGCAACCATGATTGCCTACCTCGCGGAGGGCGCGCTCGGGCTGCCGGTGTTTGCCGGCCCGGTGGGTGGGATCGCGCCGCTGGTCGGGCCGACCGCGGGCTATCTGTTCGGTTTCGTTGTGGCAGCCTTCGTGACCGGTTGGCTCGCCGAGCGCGGCTGGGATCGCAGCGTGGTGCTGCTGTTTGCGGCAATGGCCGTTGGCCATGCCGTCATTCTCGCTGCCGGGTTTGGCTGGCTGGCCTTTGGTCTCGGTCTCGGCGCCGCGAAGGCCTGGCAGGTCGGCATCGCTCCGTTCATCGCGGGCTCGCTGGTCAAGAACGCGCTCGGCGCGGCGTTGATGCCGGCAGCACGCCGCATCGTCGATCGCCGCGGGTAAAGAGCGATACAACCAGCAGTTTGAATTGACAGGGCCGGCCAAGTTGATCTTGGCTGGCCCGAGTCTTTGAGGGGAGTGAAACGATGACGACGACAACGATGACGGGGGCGCCGGTCGCGCCGCCCGCCGCCAAGCCGTGGTACAAGGTCCTCTACGTGCAGGTGCTGATCGCCATCGTGCTCGGCGCCATCGTCGGTTGGCTGTGGCCGTCGTTCGCGACCAACGACTGGATCAAGGCGATGGGCGACGGCTTCATCAAGCTGATCAAGATGGTGATCGCCCCGATCATCTTCTGCACCGTGGTCTCGGGCATCGCTCACATCCAGGACGCCAAGAAGGTCGGCCGCATCGGCGTCAAGGCGCTGGTCTATTTCGAGGTCGTCTCGACCTTCGCGCTGGTGATCGGACTTGTCATCGGCAATCTGGTGAAGCCGGGCGCGGGCTTCGGCAGCGGCGCAGCAAACGAGGCGGCCGTCGCCAATTACGCCAAGCAGGCCGCCGGCCAGAAGTCCGTCGACTTCGTGCTGCACATCATTCCGGACACCGTGGTCGGCGCCTTCGCGCAAGGCGAGATCCTGCAGGTATTGCTGTTCTCGGTGCTGTTCGGCTTCGCGCTCATGAGCCTCGGCGAGCGCGGCCACACCATCCGCAGCTTCATCGACGACGCCGCCCATGCCGTGTTCGGCGTCATCTCGATCGTGATGCGCGCAGCGCCGATCGGCGCATTCGGCGCGATGGCCTACACGATCGGCAAGTTCGGCACTGGCGCGATCCTCAACCTCGTCGGCCTGATCGCGACCTTCTACGTCACCGCGGCGCTGTTCGTTTTCGTCGTGCTCGGCCTCATCGCGCGCATGGCCGGGTTCTCGATCTTCAAGTTCCTGGCCTACATCAAGGACGAACTGCTGATCGTGCTCGGCACGTCGTCCTCGGAAAGCGCGCTGCCATCCTTGATGGAGAAGCTGGAGCGGCTCGGCTGCTCCAAATCGGTGGTCGGTCTCGTGGTGCCAACCGGGTACTCGTTCAATCTCGACGGCACCAACATCTACATGACGCTTGCTACGCTCTTTATCGCCCAGGCGCTCGGCTACGATCTGAGCTTCAGCCAGCAGGCCACGATCCTGGTCGTGGCGATGCTGACCTCGAAGGGCGCTTCCGGCATCACCGGTGCGGGCTTCATTACGCTGGCGGCGACGCTCGCCGTGGTCGATCCGCGGCTCGTGCCGGGCATGGCGATCGTGCTCGGCATCGACAAGTTCATGAGCGAGTGTCGCGCGCTGACCAATCTGTGTGGCAACGGCGTCGCCTGCGTGATCGTCGCCTGGTGGGAGGGCGAGCTCGACCGCGACAAGCTCAACGCCAACCTCGCCAAGGAGATCGATCCGACCGACATGGAGACGGCGATCACGACGGACTGATCGGCGCGCGGCGGCGTTGTCCAGCAACAGCGCAGGCCGAGAGCTAAAACCGCTCCGGCCTGTACGGCGCCGGATCGATCGCCGGCGTCTCGCCGCTCATGATCTCGGCGAGCAGGCTTCCGGTCGCGGGTCCCAGCGTAAAGCCCTGGTGGCCGTGACCGAAATTCATCCAAAGCCCCTGATGTCGCGGAGCCTGGCCGAGCACCGGCAGCATGTCGGGCGTGCAGGGGCGGGTGCCGAACCACGGATCAGGCTCGACCCGCTTGCCGAGATCGATCAATTCGCGCGCGGAGGCTTCGGCGCTGGCGAGCTGCACCGGTGTCGCCAGCGCGTCCATGCCGGTCAATTCCGCGCCGGTGGTGATGCGGATGCCCTTGGCCATCGGACCCATGGCGTAGCCGCCGCCCTTGTCGACGAGAGGCAGGTCGAGCGAGGCGCCGCCGCTGTAATGCATGTGGTAGCCGCGCTTGCGCACCAGCGGAATGCGGTAGCCGAACCTGTGCAGCAGATCGGGCGACCACGGCCCGAGCGTCACGACAGCGTGGGGCGCGTCGAGACGCCCCTGATCCGTGTCGACCGACCAGCCGGTCGCGGTCTGCCGCAGGCTCTGCGCATCACCGAGAACGATGGTGCCGCCGAGGCGCTCGAACAGCTCGGCATAGGCCGTGACCAGGGCGCCGGGATCGGACACGGTCCAGGTGTCGAGCCAATGGATCGCGCCGGGAAGATCGTCGCGCAGGATCGGCTCGGCCTTGGCGAGCTCGGCCCCCGTGAGCGTGCGAAACTTCACCCCGAACTCGCGCTGGTCTTGTTCCGCCGCCTTGATGGCGAGATCGAGCGAGGCGGCGTCGCGATGCAGATGCCGGTATCCCGCGCGGCGGATCAGATTGTCGGCATGGGCTTCGCGAATGAGAACGTCGTGCTCCGCCGTCGCGTAGGCGATCAGCCGCGCCCAGGCCTCGCTCGCCTCGCGATGGCGCTTCGGCGCCGAATGCCACCAATAGCGCAGCAGCGGCTCGATATGGCGATGAAGTGACGACAGGCTGTAGCGCACGTCGTTGGTGCGGCCGGTCGCGATCTTCAGGAGCGTGGCGAGATCGCGCGGCATCGGGTAGGGGCGGACCGCTTCCGCCTGGATCATCCCGGCATTGCCGTAGCTGGTCTCGCGGCCGGGCTCCCTGCGGTCGACGAGCGTGACAGACCAGCCGCGCTTGCGCAGGTGCAGCGCCGCGCTGACGCCGATCATGCCGCCGCCGAGAACGATCACGCTTTGCATTGGCAGAATCTCCTGTCGGACCGGGTCATTCCCAAATAAGGAAGCCGGGAGCCGACGATAGAGGCGGCGCTGCGGCGAGCCGTGCCAGGTCGGGCACGGGCCGGCACAGCTGTGCATCGTTCGTGAACGCCGCCTCGATGCTGGCGGCCACCGAGAGCACGATGGCGTCGCCGCCGCGCGGGCCGACGATCTGCAGGCCGAAGGGCAGGCCGGCTTCGTCGAGGCCGAGCGGAATGCTGACGGCGGGGTGGCCGGGCAGGGTGACCGCATAAGCGAGCGCGAGCCAGTGGAAGTACGACTTGGTCGGCACGCCGTCGATCTCGGCGGGATAGAGTTCCGACCAGGGGCGCGGGCTCAGCGTGATGGTCGGGCTGATCAGCACGTCGCAGGTTTCGAAGAAGCCCTGCCAGGCGCGATAGATCCGCGTCTGTATCGTTGCGGCCCTTGCATGGTCCTCGAGCGTGTAGCCGAGCCCTTCCTCGACATTGGCGCGGACGTTGGGACCGAGCATCTCGGGACGTGCTTTATAATTCTTGCCGTGCGTCGCCAGGAACATGCCCGCGCGTAACACGGCGAACGCATCGTCGGCGCCGGAGCAGTCCGGCGTCGCCTCGCGGGATGCGGCGAACAGCGGCGCAAGCCGCGAGACGCGATCGCGGAACACGCGGCGAATGGCCTGCTCGGTCGGCGCGAAGCCGAAATCCTCGGTGAAGGCGAGGCGCAGCTTGCCCAGCTCGGCGGGGCGCGGCGCGGCCCAACGCTCCGCGCGGCCGCGCAAGGCCTCGCCCGGCAGCGTATAGGCGAGCGGATCGCGCGCATCGTCGCTCGCCATCACCGACAGCATCAGCGCGGTGTCGGCGACGTTGCGCGCCATCGGTCCGTCGGTCGACAGGTTCGACCATCCGAAGATGCGCTTTTCGCTCGGTACCAGACCGTAGGACGGACGCATGCCGACGATGCCGGCGAAGCCTGCCGGATTGCGCAGGGAGCCGCCGGTGTCCGAGCCGGAGGCGAGCGGAGCCATGCCGCAGGCGAGCGCCACCGCCGAACCGCCGGAGGAGCCGGCCGCCGAGCGCATGGGATCGAAGGGATTGCCGGTCGCGCCGAACACGGGATTGCGGGTGTTGCCGCCCGCTGCCCATTCCGGCGTGTTGGTCTTGCCGAAGATGATGGCGCCGGCCGCACGGAGCCGCGCCACCGAGCCCTGGTCGGCGGCCGGAACGTTGTCCTTGAGCAACGGGCTGCCATAGGTGGAACGCATCCCCGCGGTGTCCTGGGTGTCCTTGATGAGCACCGGGAGCCCATGCAGGGCGCCGCGATCCTCGCCGCGCAGGATCGCCGCCTCGGCTTCCTTGGCGGCGGCGCGCGCGCCCTGTTCGTCCAGCGTCACGACGGCGTTGACGGCGGGATTGATGGTGGCGATGCGGGACAGGCAAGCGTCGAGCAGTTCGACAGGCGAGATCGCCCGGCTGGCGAGCAGGCGGCGCAATTCAACGGCGCTGGAATCGCAAAGCTCTGACACTGCCGGTCCCCTTTCAAATCCTGAAAACGACTTAGCACATCGACGGCGTCTGTCTCGACAGCGCACTGATGCAGCTAACGTGCGAGCAAGGGCGGCGCCGAAACAAAAACGCCCGGCTGTGCCGGGCGTTCTGCGTTGGATGTTCGGCGTTATTCGCCGCCGCCGAAGCGGCGCGACCACCAGCCGGCACGGCGCGGGGCGGGCGGCCTTTCCTCGGCCGCTTCCGGTGCGGGCTCAGCTGCCGGCGCGGGCGCCGCAACCGGTTCGGTCGCCTGCGCAACCGGCGTCACGGGCTCGGGCTGGCTGTTGAGCAGGAAGCTCACCTTTTCGCGGACCGTGGAGCGGCGTCGTGCTGACTTGTCGTCGGCGGGCTCCTCTTCCGGCGCCACGGTCGTAGCGACAGGAGCCGGCTCCGGCTGGGCCAGCACCTCGGCCGGCGAGTCGGTGCGCGGTTCAGGCTGCGCGGCCTGCGGCTCGGAGGTGTGCTCGGCCTGCGCAATCGAGGGCGCTGCCTCGTTGCCGGGGCTGTCGAAATCGGCAACCGCCTCGGCAGCTTCCGAGGGCTGATTGGCGCCGAGCTCGTCGCCGATGGAGCCGGCAAGACCTTCCTCTGCGCCACCGCGCCGACGGCGCCCGCCGCGGCGACCGCGCCGGCGGCGGCGGTCACCGCTGCCCTGCTGCTCGCCACGGGCGGCCTGGTCTTCGCCTTCCTCGCCGTCCTGCTCG
>NZ_JXJM01000001.1:3378489-3395672 GCF_001593325.1 Bradyrhizobium sp. DOA1 | reverse complement strand
CCGCGGCCGCGCCGGCGGCGGCGACGCTTGCGGCGCTGGCCGTCCTGCTCGGGACTGGCTTCGCCAGCGGCCTGGTCCTCAGTGAGACCTTCGGTCTCCTCCGTCTCGACCTCGGATTCGAGCTCGGAATCGAATTCCTCGTCCTCGTAAGCTTCTTCAACGATCGGCGGCGGGCTCGCGGCCGCCTGCGCCACGAGCAACGCCTTAGCAGCTTCCAGCGTATGCACCTGCTCGCCGCGGTCGATCACATAGGCCTGCGGTCCGCTGACGCTGGCATCGGCGATGACCGACAGCGTGACCTTGAAGCTGTTCTCGAGGTCGCGCAGATGACCGCGCTTGTGGTTCAACACGTAGAGCGCGACGTCAGTGCGGGTGCGGACCACGAGATTGTGGGTCGCGCCCTTCATCAGGATCTCTTCGAGGCCGCGCAGCAGTTGGAGCGCCACCGAGGAGACGGAACGGACGTGGCCGGTGCCGCCGCAATGCGGGCAGGGATCGGTCGAGGACTCCAGCACGCTGGCGCGGATGCGCTGGCGCGACATCTCGAGCAGGCCGAAATGCGAGATGCGGCCGACCTGGATGCGCGCGCGATCCTGCCTCAGGCAATCGGACAGCTTGCGCTCGACCGCGCGGTTGTTGCGCTTCTCGTCCATGTCGATGAAATCGATGACGATGAGGCCGGCGAGGTCGCGCAGGCGGAGCTGGCGGGCGACCTCTTCGGCGGCCTCCAGATTGGTCTTGAGCGCGGTGTCCTCGATATGGTGCTCGCGGGTCGATCGTCCCGAGTTGACGTCGATCGAGACCAGCGCCTCGGTCTGGTTGATCACGACATAGCCGCCCGAACGCAGCTGCACCGTCGGCGAGAACATCGCGTCCAGCTGGCTCTCTACGCCCATGCGTGAGAACAGCGGCTGGCCGTCGCGATACTGCTTCACCGCGCTGACATTGGCGGGCATCAGCATCTTCATGAAGTCGCGTGCTTCGCGGTAGCCGGCTTCGCCGGCCACCTGGATCTCGTCGATCTCCTTGTTGTAGAGGTCGCGCAGCGAACGCTTGATCAGCGAGCCTTCCTCGTAGACGAGGGTCGGGGCCTGCGATTTCAGTGTGAGGTCGCGCACCGTCTCCCACATCCGGATCAGATATTCGAAGTCGCGCTTGATCTCGGGCTTGGTGCGGGAGGCGCCGGCGGTGCGCAGGATGATGCCCATGCCCTCGGGCACGTCGAGATCCTGCACCACTTCCTTCAGGCGCGAACGGTCCTGCGCGCTGGTGATCTTGCGGCTGATGCCGCCGCCGCGGGCGGTGTTGGGCATCAGGACGGCATAGCGGCCGGCGAGCGACAGATAAGTCGTCAGCGCGGCGCCCTTGTTGCCGCGCTCTTCCTTGACGACCTGCACCAGCATCACCTGGCGGCGCTTGATGACTTCCTGGATCTTGTACTGGCGGCGGGGGCGGAAGGTGCGCTCGGGCACTTCCTCCAGCACGTCGTCGCCACCGACGGATTCGACGAGCTCCTCTTCGGCGTCCTCGCCGTCCTCGTCATCCTCTTCCTCGTCCTCGCCCCCCGCTTCCGCGGTTTCGGCGAGCGGCGCTTCGGCGCTGTACACGGCGTCGGCGTAAACGGCATCGGCCGGCTCGGCGGCAGAGGTTACGGCCTCAGCCAAGAGCTCCGCATGCTCTTCGGAGGCGACGCTCTGCTGCGGCTCTGAAGCGGACTCGGTCGCGACCACGGGCTCGGCGCCGACGGCCGCGACAGGCGCGGGCGTCTCATCGGCACGATCATGGTCGTGATGATCGTGCTCGCCATGGTGATCGTGATCATCATGGTGATCGTGGGCGTGATGGTGAACCTCATCATGGGGCTGACGATCGCCGTGATCGTGATCACCATGATCGTGGTGATCGTGGCCCTCGTGCTCGCCGTGATGCTCGGCATCGGCGTGCAAGTGCTCGCCTTCGTGCAAAGCACCCTCGGCCTGTGCCGCCAGGGCTTCGCCCTCGACCGGCTGAGCCGCGGGATCGGCGCCGGCATCGAGGCCTTCGACGATGTCGCTGCGGACGCGCTCGCCATGGCCGCGGCGGCGGGCGTTGCGGTGGCGCGAGCGGCGGCGGCCGTGGGAGCGGTTCTCGCTCTCTTCCTCGGCCTCGCGATGGGCCTGTTCCTCGGCCTCGATCAGCGCCTGCCGGTCGGCGACGGGGATCTGGTAGTAGTCGGGATGGATTTCGCTGAAGGCGAGGAAGCCGTGGCGGTTGCCGCCATATTCGACGAAAGCGGCCTGGAGCGAGGGTTCGACCCTTGTGACCTTGGCGAGGTAGATATTCCCGCGCAGTTGCTTGCGTTGCGCGGTCTCGAAATCAAACTCTTCGACGCGATTGCCGCGGACCACGACGACCCGGGTCTCTTCCGGGTGGGTGGCATCGATCAACATCTTGTTGGGCATGTCTTAACTCTTGGCGGCGGCGGGCGCGATTCACCGTGGGCGCGTATCGCGCCGCCGGGTGACGCGACGGTCCACCTGATTCGGGGGTGAGGGGAAGGCCGAAACGCCGTCTCTCGCGCCTTGCCGAACCGGAAGCTTCAGGACCATGGCGGCGCGCGGGATTTTCACTCCGCAGCGTCGCGAATGGTCCTTCAGAATTCGTCGGCACAGTCTGGCGCATCAAGCGTCGGCCCGTATGAAACATTGGGCGGCGAGGCCGCCCCTCAATCAGTTGCTGCTGGCCAGGCATGGCGCGAGCGCGCTCGCCTTGGGGTCACGAACCGCCCCCTTGGGATCAAGGGGCCGGGTATTGGGTTACGTCGCTGTCAGAACCGCCCGGGTAACGTGATTGGTAACCCAGGACCGTCCGCCGCCGGAGCTTGACCCGCTCCATCTCGTTGCCGCGCACCGCGCTGGTCTTGGAGAGGAACGGAAAACGCTGGAATTCCCAAACCTTGGGAGCTCCGGCGATGCACCGGGAGGCTGAATGCGACACAACGGGGAATATCGGCCGTCAGCAATCCGTACATACGAGGAATGAGCCAACCGTGCAAGGGAGCGTCGCACGGCGGTCACAGTCAGCGAGTTTCGCGCATCTGCCATTAAGGATCGTTTAACCCTGTGGTTCTATTGCGTTAAAAAGGGCTGCTCGGAGGCACGGAATCGGTGGCGAGCCGCACAAATCAAAGGGTCTTGCTGGGATGCGCGCTGCTGTGCGCTGCAGCATTGGCGTGCGCCGACTCGTCCCGCCTAAGTGCGGCGGAAAGCCAGCCGCAACCTACTGTTGCGGCAGCGAATTTTCCAATCGCCTCGGCGGCCCGTCTGGCCGGTGACGGCAAGCAGACCCGTTTCATCCTCGACATTGACCAGGCCGTCACCTTCCGCGCGATCACGCTCGCTGACCCCTATCGCGTGGTCGTGGACGTGCCGCAGGTCAATTTTCAGCTGCCCACCGGGACCGGGAGCGCGGGGCGGGGCCTGGTCAAGGCCTTCCGCTACGGCCTCGTCATGCCCGGCGGCTCGCGAATCGTGTTCGACCTGACGGGGCCGGCGAAGATCGCCAAGTCCTACGTGGTCGAGGCCGCCAATGGCCAGCCGGCCCGGCTCGTGCTCGAGCTGGAAGAGGTCGACCGCACCGCCTTCGCGCCATCGCTCGCTCCCGAGAACCGTCCCGAGTTGCGGCCCGCAATCGCCGAGGCGCCTGCCACGGTTCCCTCTACGGCAGCCCCTGACACCCCGCAGCAGAAGGCCGATGGCCGCCCGGTGGTCGTGATTGATCCTGGCCATGGCGGTATCGACAACGGCACGCAGTCGAGCGGCGAGAGCGAGAAGAACCTCGTGCTGGCCTTTGGCCTGGCGCTCCGCGACAGGCTGGAGAAGGGCGGCAAGTTCCGCGTGGTCATGACGCGGGACGACGACACCTTCATCCCCCTCAACGATCGCACCAAGATCGCGCGCAACCTCAACGCCGCCTTGTTCGTCTCAATTCATGCCGATGCGCTGCCGCGGGCCGAGGGCGACGCGCAGGGCGCCACCATCTACACGCTCTCCGACAAGGCGTCCGACGCCGAGGCCCAGCGGCTGGCAGACGCCGAAAACCGGGCGGATGCGATCGCCGGCTTCAATCTCGCGGAGGAGCCGACCGACGTCGCCGACATCCTGATCGACCTTACGCAACGGGAAACCCGCACCTTTTCAAACCGTTTCGCCCGGCTCCTGATGGGAGAAATGAAGTCGACGGTGCGGATGCACAAGCATCCCCTGAAATCGGCCGGCTTCCGGGTGCTGAAGGCGCCCGACGTGCCCTCGGTCCTGGTCGAGATCGGCTACGTCTCCAACAAGGCGGATCTCGAGCATCTGGTTTCCGAGGGGTGGCGGTCCCGCGCCGTCGGCTCGATGGCCCAGGCCATCGACGCGTTTCTGACCAAGCGGATGGCCACGGCGGGATCGTCAAATTGACGACCCGGGGATCGTCGAATTGACGACGTCGGGATCGCCCGTTGGGCGACCCGGGGATCGTCCAATGCGGCGTTTCTGAGATACTCGAAGTGAAGGGTTTTTCCGTGCTGCCGCAAAAGCCCTAGTTTGGCCACAGCGGGCGATCTATAAAAATGTCGCAGGGGGTTCCGGAATCGATCGAGAATCCCGCTCGGCAAACGTCTAAACTCCGGACCTGATGTGATTGCGTAGGCTTGGGCGTTCACGACGAAGGTTGGCTCCCTTTGGGTGCCAAAGGGCCGATACTGGGCTGATACTGGGCTGATCCAGAGTTTGAACGGATAAACACATAATGCGCTTGCTGGTGCGGTTCATGGGCTTCCTGTTCGCCGCGGGAACGGTGGTGTTCCTTGTCGGTGTCGGGGCCGTGGCAGGCCTGATTTGGCATTTCTCCAAGGACTTGCCAGACTACTCTCAGCTTCAGGATTACGAGCCGCCGGTGATGACGCGCGTGCACGCGGTCGATGGATCGCTGGTCGGCGAATACGCCAAGGAGCGGCGGCTGTATCTGCCGATCCAGGCCGTGCCCAAGCTCGTGATCAACGCCTTCCTCGCGGCCGAGGACAAGAATTTCTACGAGCATGGCGGCATCGACTACACCGGCATGGCCCGCGCAGGTCTGGTCTACATCCAGAACTACGGCTCGAACCGGCGTCCGCAGGGCGCCTCCACCATCACCCAGCAGGTCGCCAAGAACTTCCTCCTGACCAACGAGGTCTCCTTCGCGCGCAAGATCAAGGAAGCCTTGCTGGCGATGCGCATCGAGAAGACCTATTCGAAGGACAAGATCCTCGAGCTCTATCTGAACGAGATCTATCTCGGCCTTGGCGCCTACGGCATTGCGGCGGCGTCGCTGGTCTATTTCGACAAGTCGGTGAACGAGCTGACGGTGGCGGAAGCATCCTATCTGGCCGCCCTGCCGAAGATGCCCGCGACCCTGCATCCGGTGCGCAACCGCGACCGCGCCATCGAGCGCCGCAACTACGTGATCGATCGTCTGGTGGAGAACGGCTGGGTCAAGCAGGCCGAGGCCGACAAGGCGCGCAAGGAGCCGCTCGCCGTCACCAGCCGGTCCAACGGCGCCCACACGTTCGCCGGCGAATATTTCGCCGAGGAAGTCCGCC
Source organism: Bradyrhizobium sp. DOA1 (assembly GCF_001593325.1). Lineage (NCBI taxonomy): Bacteria > Pseudomonadati > Pseudomonadota > Alphaproteobacteria > Hyphomicrobiales > Nitrobacteraceae > Bradyrhizobium > Bradyrhizobium sp. DOA1. The sequence goes on along the minus strand of NZ_JXJM01000001.1, from coordinate 3,390,070 downwards.
GCGACATCTTCGAACGCTATGGCGAGAAGAAGCTGTATGAAGGCGGCCTGTCCGTCCGCACCACGCTCGATCCGAAGATCCAGGTCATGGCGCGCAAGGCGATGGTCGCCGGCCTCGTGAATTACGACGAGCAGCAGGGCTATCGCGGCGCCATCAGCAAGCTCGATATTTCGGGCGATTGGGGCGTGAGGCTGGCCGAAATCAAGTCGCTCTCCGACATCTCGCCATGGCGCATGGCGGTGGTGCTGGAGACCAGCGACCAGTCCGCACGCATCGGCTTCCAGCCGGGCCGCGAGCTCGGCGGCGCGGTGAGCAAGCAGCGCGAGACGGGCATCGTCACGGTCGACGGCGTGCGCTGGGCGCGGGCCCTGCAGGGCGGCACGAGGGGCAAGACGCCGGGGGCGGTATCGCAGGTGCTGCAGCCCGGCGACGTCATCTATGCCGACCCGCTCTACAAGGACGGTCATCCCGTCGAAGGCCAGTACCGGCTCCGCCAGATCCCGGAAGTCTCCGGAGCGATGGTGGCGATGGATCCCTGGACCGGCCGCGTGCTCGCGATGGTCGGCGGTTTCTCCTTCGACCAGAGCCAGTTCAATCGCGCCACGCAGGCCTATCGGCAGCCGGGTTCGTCGTTCAAGCCGATCGTCTATTCGGCCGCGCTCGACAACGGCTATACGCCGTCGACCGTCGTGCTCGACGCGCCGATCGAAATCGACCAGGGCCAGGGCGCCGGCGTGTGGCGGCCTGAAAACTTCTCCTCGGGCAAGTTCCAGGGACCGGTGACGCTGCGCAACGCGCTGCGGCAATCGCTGAATACCGTGACGGTGCGCCTCGCGCAGGACATCGGCATGCCGCTGATCGGCGAATATTCACGCCGCTTCGGCGTCTATGACGAGCTGCCGAATTATCTCTCCTACGCGCTCGGCGCCGGCGAGACGACGGCGATGCGCATGGTCACGGCTTACTCGATGCTCGCCAATGGCGGGCGCCGCGTGAAGCCGACCTTGATCGATCGCATCCAGGACCGCTACGGCCACACCATCTTCAAACACGACCAGCGCGAATGTCGCGGCTGCGACGCGCCGGGCGGCTGGAAGAACCAGCCCGAGCCGCAGCTGATCGACCGCCGCGAGCAGGTGCTCGATCCCATGACCGCCTATCAGATCACCGAGCTGATGGAAGGCGTGGTGCAGTCCGGTACGGCCACGGTGATCAAGGAGGTCGGCAAGCCCGTCGCCGGCAAGACCGGCACCACCAACGAGGCAAAGGACGCCTGGTTCGTCGGCTTCTCCCCTGATATCGCGGTCGCGGTCTACATGGGCTATGACAAGCCGCGCCCGCTCGGCAAGGGCAATGCCGCGACCGGCGGCCATCTCGCTGCGCCGATCGTGCGTGACTTCCTCAAGCTTGCGCTCGCCGACAAGCCGGCGGTGCCGTTCAAAGTGCCGGCCGGCATCAAGCTCGTGCGCGTCGCCGCCAAGACCGGCATGCGTGCCGGCCCCGGCGAGACCGGCGGAACCATCCTCGAAGCCTTCAAGCCGGGCACGGCGCCGCCGGATAATTATTCGGTGATCGGCGTTGCCGATGCCGATGGCCGCATGCCGGCCTCGCAGCAGCAGCAGCCGGATTCCGGCTTCTTCATGCGGCCGGGCACCGGCGGGCTGTATTAGCGGATAACGCGGGAAACGGGCGAGGCGGGCGGTTGCGCTTTGGCGCCACCGCCGTTACATCCCGGTGCAAATCGAACGTGGACCAGTTCCGCGAGATCAGAGAACGACATGCGCGCCGAAATCGAACGGTTGGTAGAAGAGATCAAGCAGTCAGTCGGGCTGCTGAGGAGGCATCTTTGACGTCGAGAAATCGACGGCGCGCCTCGCTGAGCTGAACAAGCTCGCAGAAGATCCCAACCTCTGGAACGATCCCCAGAAAGCCCAGAAGCTGATGCAGGAGCGCACCTCGCTGGAGGATGCGCTGTCGGGCATCGGCAAGGTCGAGCAGGAGCTCGAAGACGACATCGGCATGATCGAGCTCGGCGAGGCCGAGGGCGATGACGGTGTCGTAGCCGAGGCCGAAGCCGCGCTGAAGAACCTGAAGAAAGAAGTGGCGCGACGCGAGCTCGAGGCGCTGCTGTCGGGCGAGGCCGATCGCTTCGATTCCTATCTCGAAGTCCATGCCGGCGCCGGCGGCACCGAGAGCCAGGACTGGGCGCAGATGCTGCTGCGCATGTACACGCGCTGGGCTGAGACGCATGGCTTCAAGGTCGAGTACCTCGAAGAGTCCGAGGGCGAAGAAGCCGGCATCAAGTCGGCAACGATCCAGGTCTCCGGCCACAACGCCTATGGCTGGCTGAAGACTGAAGCCGGCGTGCATCGCCTCGTGCGCATCTCGCCGTTCGATTCCAACGCGCGGCGGCACACCTCGTTCTCGAGCGTGCAGGTATTCCCGGTCATCGACGACAGCATCAAGATCGACATCAAGGAATCCGACGTCCGCGTCGACACGATGCGCTCGGGCGGCGCCGGCGGTCAGCACGTCAACAAGACCGAATCCGCGGTGCGCCTGACGCACATTCCGACCGGCGTCGCCGTGGTCTGCCAGGCCGGCCGCTCCCAGCACAAGAACCGGGCGCAGGCCTGGGACATGCTCCGTGCGCGCCTCTACGAGATCGAGCTGAAGAAGCGCGAGGAGAAGGCCGCCGCCGACCAGGCCGCCAAGACCGATATCGGCTGGGGCCACCAGATCCGCTCCTATGTGCTGCAGCCCTATCAGATGGTGAAGGATCTGCGCACGGGCGTGCAGACCTCCGACACCTCGGGCGTGCTTGGCGGCGATCTCGACGACTTCATGGCCGCGACCCTGGCGCAGCGCGCCTTTGGCACCACGACCGGCGATATCGAGGACGTGGACTGATCATGCCCCGCGTCGCCTTCATCGGGCTTGGGCGGATGGGCCACGGGATGGCCGGTCGCTATCTCGATGCCGGCTTCACGGTGACGGTCTGGAATCGCAGCAAGACCAAGGCGGAAGATCTGATCGCGCGTGGCGCGTTGTGGGCGACCTCGCCGGAGGATGCCGCGATCGATGCCGACGCGGTCGTGACCATGGTCGCCGACGACGAGGCCTCGCGCGCGGTCTGGCTCGGGCTGAACGGCGCGGCCAAGACTGCCAAGGCTGGCACCATCGCGATCGAATGCTCCACCGTCTCCTATGACCACGCCCGCGAGATGGGCCGCGAGCTCAACGCGCGCGGGCTGATCTACATCGACTGCCCCGTCACCGGACTGCCCGATGCGGCCGCGGCCGGGAGGTTGACGCTGCTTGCCGGCGCCGATGCTGCCGATCTCGAACGCGCGCGGCCCTTTCTCGAACCGATCGGCTCGACCATCCGCCATTTTGGCCCGGTCGGCGCCGGCACGGTCTACAAGCTCATCAACAATCTGATGGGCGCGATCCAGATCGCGGGCCTTGCCGAGGGTCTCGCGATCGCCGAGCAGGCCGGGCTCGACATGAAGCTGGTGCTGGAGTCGATCCAGGCGGGCGTTGCCGCGAGTCCTCAGGTACAGCGGCACTCCAAGCGCATGGTCGCTCGCGATTTCAGCGGCGCGACCTTCACGGCAGCGCTCCGGCACAAGGATGCCGCCTATGCGGTGAAGCTCGCCGAGAGCTTGCTCGCCGGCAAGCCGCTGGTCGCGCGCGCCGCCGTCGAGGCCTACGCGCAGGCGAAGGCGGCGATGCCCGACGACGATGAAGGCAGGATGATCGAGCTGGTGTCGCGGCCGAAGAAGCCTGCCTCCTAACTTCGGTCCAGCAACGCAAAGCTGAAGAGAAGCATCCGAACGTTTGCGTGAGCCTTGATCGATGCGCGGGAAGTGCAAATCCTTTCGTATGACCGATCGCGCCTGCCGCATTCTGCGCAAATCAACGCGCTCGTGCGTCGCGATAGTGACATAACGCAGTTGTTTATCGTGCCTGCCCTTTGGGAGCGAGGAGGAGCCGATCGATGAAAGCCGAAGATGCCGCGGACATGATGGATCAGGAGAGGGAGAACGACCGCTTCAAGCAGCGCGCGGCGGTCGGCATCGCGATTCTGGCGATGCTGCTGGCCATCACCGGGCTTGGCGGCGCCAACGCCGGCAAGGAGGCGACCAACAACAACATCTATGCCGCGAACCACTATGCCTTCTACCAGGCCAAGACCATCCGCCAGACCGACTACAACCTCGCGGCCGACGCGATCGAATTGGCATTCCTGCAGGACGGAAGCCTCAGCGCCGAGGCCAGGGCGGCCCTGAAGGAAAAAGCGGAGGCCTATCGCAAAACGGCCTCACGCTACGAGTCCGAGCCCGAGACGCAGGAGGGCAAGAAGGAATTGATGGTGCAGGCCAAGGACTACGAGAGCAAGCGCGACCATGCCCTCAAGCAGGATCCCTACTTCGACTATCTGAAGCTCTTCTGCAGATCGCCATCGTGCTGATCTCGGTCTCGATTGTCGCGACGCTCCCGTGGCTTGCGATCTTCGGCGGCATCATCGGTGCTGTGGGAGGCCTGCTGATGGTCAACGGCTACACACTGGCGATCGAGATACCGTTCCTGGCGGCATAGAGATCCGCGCGGGGTTGGCGGTGCAAGTGCTGTTGGCGCGCTGGATATTCGTGAGGTTGGAAAGCGGGGCAAAGGCTCTGGCCATTGAATGGGTCCGCGTGCCCGTAGCGACCTCGCGGCGATGACTGCGGAGCGCCGCTTTTGACCCCCTAAGCGGACTCTCAGGCTGGCTGAGCCCCCTTGAAGGGAGCGAACGGAAATGTGCGCCGGTTCATAAGTTTAGCGAGATTCACCTGCTTTAATGCGGCTCCGGCCGGGCTCTCGTTAATTCGAAGTGATATTCTAGCATGCTTTTGTATTGGGGGCTTTCATGCGCAAGTTTCCGGGAATCCCGTTTGCGAAACGGTTGAGCGAACTTGCTGCTCAGCTCTCAGAATTGGAAGATCTCCGACTTCAGGTCGAAGAAGCGGAGCGACGCGCTCGCGGCAAGCCCGCAGCGCACGCGACACCTCCCAACCCGCGTCGCCTGCGTTCCCGCCCCTGAAGGGAGCGAACTTGACGGGTCTGCGTTTGGCCCATTCGCGAAGTTGCGCCGCATCCGACAGAGGTCCGCTCACCGGGCTGGAGCGGACCAGATTTACTCAACCTGAGTTCTCGGATTTTGATCCACTGCACACAATAGCGCTGCGCTGCCATGGGCGGTCCGCGTAGCATTACCAAGGATTAATTCCTTCGACAGGAGACGGAAAGAGTCGATCTTCTAAGATGGACTTAGCGGAGGAGATCGAGTCGCCATGCGCCACAGCTCAATCCTGCACGCTGTTACCGCAGCCGGTCTGTTGCTGGGATCATCCAGCCTCATCTCAGGTGCATCCGCCGAGAACGCCGGCCACGCCATGGCTGTCTCGATCGACGATTTCAAATATAGAGACACGTCGAACGAGCTCACCGATCAGACGGCAGTGCATGAGAAACGATTGCGGGCTTTCATGACCGCGCTGCGAGATGACGTCACTGCAGACCGCCGTTTTCAGCTCGTACCGTCCTCCTGCGGAACAAGTTGTCCGACGGATGAACCGGCATTACGCGATCGGCTGCGCGCGGCGTCCCTAGCCGGCGCGCAGATCCTGATCATCGGCGGCTTCCATAAGATGAGCACCCTTGTACAGTTTGCGCAGACTGTTGCCATCGATACAGCCTCCCAGCGTATCGTGTTCCGGAAGTACTTCCAGTTCCGCGGCGACAATGACGAGGCATGGCAGCGGGCGGAGCGTTTTGTTTCGGGAGAGCTCCGCGACCGGTTGCTGGAAAGCAGATCACGGCAATAGGCTACGCGCGACGCATGTGCATGGCGCCTGAGTCCGGTTATGGCCCTTAGCCCGCCTCTCGCGTGTCGGCCGCTAAGGACCGCTCATGACCCTAAGCCCTAAGCGGACATGTCTCAATGTGCTATGCTTGTCCTCTTATGCGCGTCCGGAGGTCTGGCAATGAGACGGCGCGATGTGATCACGCTGGCGATGGGCGCGATTTTGGCGGGACCGCCAAATGCACGAGCGCAGCAGTCCGCTCGTAAGGTCTGGCGGTTGGCTTTCCTGAACACCGACTCGTGGGAAAGTGAAGTCCAGCGCGCCCTGTTCGAGGTTTTCAGGAACGAACTGCAGAAGCTCGGCTACACGGACGGCAAAAACCTCGTCATCGAGCGCAGAGCGGCAGAGGGCCGTATAGAGCAGCTCGATCAGCTCGCGAACGAGTTGATCGCCGAAAAGCCAGACGTAGTGGTCGCAGTTGCGACACCTGCGATAGCGGCCGCGCGACGAGCAACCGCAACCATTCCTATTGTGATGTGGGGAGCCGGGGATGCGGTTGCTTTGGGCCTTATCAATAGCTTGGCGCATCCCGGAGGAAACCTTACCGGTGTAGCCACGATGTTCTCCGACACGACCGGCAAGTCACTCGAGCTTCTGCACAGTATCCTTCCCGCAGCAACGCGAGTGGCCGTGCTGGGCTCGCCTATCCCCGCCCGCAAACGACAGTTTGAAGAGACGGAGGCCGCTGCAAAGATATTGGGTCTGGTGACCATCCCCATCTTTACTTCCTCCCGGAATGATCTCGGCCAAGCTTTCGAAAGAATGGTGCAGGAAAAGTGCGATGCACTTTTCGTACTTGCTGCTCCGATCGAGCCGCAAATTGTTTTACTGGCCGCTCGTACGAAGATTCCAGCGGTTTACCAGATCAGTGCCTTCGTGGATTTGGGTGGCCTCGCAAGCTACGGGGCAAGCCTCGCAGTGATGGGCAAGCAAACAGCACAATATACAGCCAAGATATTTCAGGGAGCCAAACCGGCAGAGCTTCCGGTCCAGCAACCTGTAGCCTTCGAGCTTGCCCTGAACCTCAAGACGGCTGCGGCGCTAGGATTGAAAATTCCGGCCGAGGTCATCGGCCGAGCCGACAAGGTGATTGAATAATGACTGCTCCTGGCCCATCGCGGCCGATCACGCGCGACCGAAAATGGCTGCTGTGAGGGGCAGACCGGACCTAAGCCAGCTTGAAAAATCCCAAACCAACGATGACGAACACTGGCACGGTCGCCCCGAAAAGGATGAACGTATACGGCCCCGGGTAAGCAACAAGAAGATGAAGTTCCCAGCCGACAACCATCAGGGCCAAAGTCGACCCCATCACCAGCAGCGTCTGCTTCATACCCTCCAACATGCTGGACATAATAACATAAAGTGCCCCCCGTGACATGTCGGCGGTCAGCGGTAGACCGGGCCTAACTTAAACCGGGGCATATCGTCACGATTGACCCAAAGCGGACCCAGAGCTTTCTCACTCCGTACTCGGACGCTGTTATTCCGTCCAAGGACCAGCGCACGCCGGCTTCCGATATATTGACCAACGGTTTTTGCAGCGGCTCTTTTCGTTCCTACAGGTTCGGTTAGTAAAATGACTCGCGCTTTGCACATTTAAGGCGCACAGTTCCGTATCGCAGAGCGGACCTTGGCATTTATCTGCGTGAGAACGCCCGTTTGCGCTCCCGTCAAAAAATGGAGCGCGGCCATGCGGGTCTATCGTCCTATTCCTATGGATCAACAAATCGAGCAGATGCTCGATGTCGTGAAGCAGACGCGCGAGTTGCTGAAGCGGCCGCCGCCTGACACGTTCCTTGGACGCGAGACCTACAAGCCATTCCCCAAGGATGATCCAGAGAGTAACATAGGCTATTGTAACGAAACGCCATTGCCCCCATCGTCAACTGATGGATGATTCACTGCTTGCTCGCGCTCATCTTGCCATTGAAGAGAGTAAAGCCCTTCAACGAGCAAAGCATGCCTTGCAATCCGAGCAGGTGCGTAGTCGCGAAGCACTGCGTTTAACCATACTTGAGAGCGCAATGTGCCGAACGGAAGCGAAGGCATACCGGGAAGATCGGGAATAGATGGATCACTCAGCGAACGCAAAACGTTACCGCGACCAAGCCGAAGAATTTCGAGCCAAGAGTGATCTGATGAAAGACCCGGAGACGAGCGCCCAATACAGCCGGATGGCGGCCGCTTATGACATGTTGGCAGAAGGCCAGGACGACTTGGCTCGGAACAAGAGAGCCAAGTAAGGACGTTCAGAGACGGTTGAGCGGACTTTGGCCGCTCTCATTCGGCCTGTTTTGTTCTTTCGACTGGCCTGATTAGGCGTATGCTGCCTGGATGGACCTTCGGCTCATTCGGGCACACCTCGCTCAGGCTGAGCGCCATCTTGCGCTGAGCGACAAGCATATTGCCCGGCAAATTGAAATCATTGACAAGCTCGAACGTGCGGGCTGCTCGACCGACCTCGCCCTTGACATTCTTGCCACTTACCGACTGCTCCGGGCTTCGCATGTTGAGCACTGGGATACAATCCGCAGAGAGCTTCGGAATGTGCGTCGCCTTCCTTGATCTATATCAAGCAGTGCACGCCCCCACGCCGGACCATCGGGGCATGCCCGAACCTGACAAACAGACGGGGGGTGAGGAAGCCAAGCCATCACGGCTGGACGAGGCCCGGCGTATCATCGAGGAGTATGTCGCCGAGCTGCGCGAGACCAACCAGAAGCTCGGCCGCAAGATGAATTAAAGGCCGGCTCACTTAGACGCCTCTTTCAGCCCACGTTGACTTCCGCTGTTGGCCCGTAGCTGACCTTCACGGCGACGACTGCTCAGGGCCGCTTTTGGACCCCTAGCCGATCCCACCGCGTCGGCCAGGATCGCACCACCCGGCTGCAGCTAGTTCACAGGTCCTCGGCCGCCGATCGTCTCCATGTCTGGCTCCTCTGGCCTGACGCCTTGGGCGCGGTTGACCAGCGTCGTGATCACCCAGAGCACGACACCGATGGCGATCAAGACCCCCGCGACGCGGTACTGAACCATCGCCCGTCCGGTCCATGGCCCGGCGAGGAATGCGCAGGAGATTGCCCCCAATACCGGCAGGATCGTCGGCGTGCGAAAATGGCCGTGCGCGACGCTATCCTTGCGCAGCACCAAAACCGCGATATTGACCACCGTGAACACGCAGAGCAGCAGCAGCGCGGTCGTTCCACCGAGCGCAGGCACTTCGCCGACGAAGGTGATCAGTGCGAACGCCAGCAGCGTGGTGAAGCCGATCGCGATATAGGGCGTGCGGCGACCCGCATGCACCTTGCCAAGCACCGGCGGCAACACATGTTCGCGGCTCATGCCGTAGACGAGTCGGCTCGCCATCAGCATGTTGATCAGCGCGGAGTTGGCGACCGCAAACATGGTGATGAAGCCGAAGATCCAGACCGGAAAGTTCGGCGCGCCGGCCTGCACCACTTTCAACAGCGGCGTCTCTCCTTCGCCGAGCTGCTCCGGCGGAACCAGCGTAATCGCCGAGATTGAGACCAGCACGTAGATTACGCCCGTGATGAATAGGCCGGCGAGCAGCACTTTTGGAAAATCCCGTGTCGGTTCCTTGCATTCTTCGGCCATGTTAACGGAATCTTCGAAGCCGACCATGGCGAAGAAGGCGAGCGTGGTCGCGGCAATCACCGGCCAGACCAGACCGGTATCGCTCGCCTTAAACTGCATGACACGCGAGACGTCACCCTGGCCAAGGCCGATCGCCCACAGACCGATCAAGATGATGATCAGCAGACCGGTTAGCTCGACGCAAGTCAGAACAACGTTCGCTTTTACACTTTCGCCGACGCCGCGAAAATTGACCGCGGCAACAACCGCCATGAAGACGAGACCAGTCATGGTGATGCCGAACCCCGACAAGCCCAAGCCAAGCGCGTTCGACATGTTTGCAGAGAAAGCTCGAGAGGCAGTGGAAGCGGATGTAATCCCCGAGCACATCACCGCAAACGCAACGATGAACGTTAAAAAATGGATGCCGAACGCCTTGTGGGTGTAGAGCGCGGCGCCTGCGGCCTTCGGATACTTGGTGACGAGTTCGAGATAGCTCAGCGCAGTAATCAGCGCCACGACGAAGGCGACGAGGAACGGCAGCCAGACGACGCCTCCCACCTGGTTGGCCACCTGGCCGGTGAGCGCATAGATGCCGGTGCCGAGAATGTCGCCGACGATGAACAGCAGGAGGAGCCACGGACCCATGACCCGGTGCAGGCTCGGCTCGGCATCGGTGGCAGGTGGAGCAGGTTTCGCGGCATTCAAGGAAAGATCGGTCATCGCGCAGCCTCTCAACGATCTCGCCGCAATGCTGGTACCCGCTGTTGCGACTCACGAGTTCGTCTGGCGTCATTGCCACCACACAGCGTATTGGCTTTCGCGCCGCGCGGCCAACACTTATTGTGGAGATGATCGATCTACGATGCCCAGGGGCAAGGGCGGCCAAAGCGATTATCTCGCTGGCAGGTGCAGGGGCAGTGGGTGGCTGCTCCCTGCGCGCGGAGCTCGCCAACGTCCGGGCCTCACGCCTCCCCATTCGGGAAGGCACGGTGGAAGGAGGTTGTGTCCTGATAACCGAGCAGGAAGGCGATATCGTCGATCCCAATCTCGCTTTTGGCAGCCAGCTGCTCACACAGCTCCCGTCTGGCGGCAACCGGGAGATCGCGGAAGCTATGGCCCTCCACGGTGATCCGGCGCTGCAAGGTCCGTTCGCTCATGTAGCCATCGGCCATCAGCTACAGCAAATCGATCTCCAAGGAGCTCGGACCGAAGGGCGTGCGGGTCAACGTCGTCTCCCCCGGCTGGATCATGACCGAGTCCTCCGTCGACCTGTTGAAACGTCTGCAGGCCGCCAACGGCGGCACGATCAAAGAGGCGCGGCAAGTCGTCCTCGACAGTCTGGGCGGGATTTCCATCGGGCGTGCGGCCGAACCTTATGAGGTCGCCGACGTCATCGCCTACCTGGCTTCGGATCGCGCCGCCTCGATCCACGGCGCTGAGTTTGTCATCGACGGCGGCACCGTCCCGACCGTCTGATCAACGGGACCAGTTCACGCTTGGCCGAGCTGGCCTGGCGTGAACAGAGGCATTGTACGCGGATGGGCTTAGCGCGGGCCGCTTGGGCGCTAGCAATGCGCTAGCCTGCGCTCAGTCGCACGCCGGCGCGGAGGAATTTCTGCGGATCGACGGCTTCGCCCTCGATGCGGGTCTCATAGTGCAAATGCGGGCCGGTGGAGCGGCCGGTCGAGCCGACGAGACCGATCACCTGGCCGATCTTCACGACCTCGCCGACCTTGACGTTGATCTCGGAGAGATGGCCGTAGCGGGTCGAAAGCCCATTGCCGTGGTCGACCTCGACCAAGCGGCCGTAGCCGCCGGACCAGCCGGCCGAGACCACCTTGCCGTAGGCCGTGACGCGGACGGGATCGCCGGTGGCGGCGCGGAAGTCGAGCCCGGTATGCATCGCGGGCCGGCCGAGGAAGGGATCGCTGCGGACGCCGAAGCCGGAGGTGAACTCGACCTCGCCGATGACCGGCTTGCGATAGGGCACCAGCGCCAGCGTGCGATTGAGACGGTCGAGCTCGGCGCGGGTGACGTTGATGCGATTGAGCTGCTTCTCGAAGGGGCCGGCA
>NZ_JXJM01000001.1:3330007-3377868 GCF_001593325.1 Bradyrhizobium sp. DOA1 | reverse complement strand
CGAGGTTGAGGCCGAGATCGCTGACGACGCCGCGCATCCGGCGCATGCGCGAATCCATGCCTTCCTCGACGGCGTTGAGCGCTGCCATCTGGCGCCGCTCGACCTGATCGAGCGACGTCGTAAGCCGCACCAGGACATTGTCGAAGCCCTGGTTCTTGGCAAATTGGCTGGTGGGAGGCGCTGCGACGGTCGGCGCGCGCGATTCGAGTCGTGCTTCGCGATCCGGCGGCGCCACGAAGATCACGGTGTCGCTGATCGGCGACGGCTTCGGTGTGCCCTGCGTCTGGCCAGCGTCGCTGCGCTGCTGTGCCGCGCGCGGGATCGATCCGGTCACGTCAGGCATGGCGCCGAGCGCCGTGGCCCGGGACTCCAGCGCCGTCTGGCGCTTCATGATCTGATCGAGCTTCTGGTCGAACTGTTCCTGGTCGAGCAGCTGCCGGCTGGTGGCGCGGTCGACCCGGGCGCGCAGCTCGGCGATGCGGTCTTCATAGGCGTATTGCATCTCGGCCTGGCGGGCGACCAGGCGGGTCAGGACGTCGTCGCGGAAGGCGAAATAGGTGGCGGTCGCGATCGACCACAGCCCGAGCAGCACGACGGTGCCGACCACGATCCAGAACACCACGGGCCCGAAGCGGACCTGCTTGCCGGCATGGACGATGGTATAGGCGTCGTCGGCTGCGGGAAGGGGAATTGCGACCGGCGCTGGGGCGGCAGCGCGGCGTTGGAAGGCCCGTCCGTGGTCGTGAGGATGATGTTGGGGGTACTGCGAGTATTGGGCAGAACTTTTCGACATCGGCACTCCCGCGCCGGTCGGATCAGTCCGGACGGCCTAATTGCCGCAGCAATCTGGGCCGCTCATGGTTAATTTTCCGGAAACGGGAACGGCCGAATTCGAGGGATTGGTTAAAGGCTTCTTGCCGCTTCCAGCACCTCTTCGGCATGCCCGTCGACCTTCACGTTGCGCCAGATCCGGGCCACCTTGCCATCGCCTCCAACCAACACCGTGGTGCGAAGAATCCCAAGGAAGCTCTTGCCGTACATGGACTTTTCGCCCCAGGCGCCGTAGGCCTCCAGCATCGCATGGGTCTCGTCCGAGACGAGGGGAATGCCGAGCTTGTGCTTGTCGCGGAACTTCTCCTGGGCCTTTAACGGATCGGCGGAGATGCCGAGCACTTTGGTGCCCGCGGCAGCGAAGGCGTCCGCCAGGCGCGTGAAGTCAATGGCCTCCCTGGTGCAGCCGGGCGTGTCGGCGCGGGGATAGAAGAACAGGACCAGCTTCTGTCCGGCATGGTCCGCCAGCGTGACTACGTTGCCGCCGTCGCGGGGCAGGCGGAAGGCGGGCGCCCTCTGGCCCTCCGTCAGGGCAGGCTTCGCCGCCGCGGGCGATTTGGAAGGATTTAACTGTTTCGATGCGGCCTTATGTGATCCTGCTTTTGCTATCGTTGCGGTTGATTTGCTTGCTGGCGTCCGCTGTGTTTTCGCGGACCGTGTTTGAGTCGCTGCCCGGGTTTTCCCGGCCTTCTTCTTAGCCGTCGGACTGCCGGAGGGCGTTTTGGACGATTTCTTTCGGGATTTCTTGGACATACGCCTTCCTTTCGTCGCTTTCGGCAGGTCAACCAAAGCGGTATTGCAGCTCTCGTCCGGTGTGACGGACTCGCGCCCTCGGCTGGGCAAGTCTGGCGACGCCGGAGTATGGTTACAAGGAATTCCACGCACCACCCAACTGCTCGTTGAACGCGCTCCCGGGGCGAAATGACGAACAGCAGGAATATTCGAGGTATGGCGGCAGTGCCGGCGCAGGGGGCTTCGCTCCCCGTCGTCGGCTGCGGTCCCGGCGGCGCTCAATCCCACGATGGGCGCCTGTATCGAGAGGCAATGGCAAGGAATAAGTCGCCCCAGGATTACACGCGGGACTTCGATCGGCGCGGCGGTCAACCAGAGCCGCAGGAATGGGACAACGCCGATTGGGATCCGGATCAGGAGGAGGCGGCGGGCTATCGCGCGCGCCGGCTGCTGTCGCGTTCCAATTCGGGCTTCCATCGCTTCGGTGACGGGTTTCGGGCGCTGCACCGCTGGCTGGCCGCAGATCGCTGGTTGAAGCGCTTCACCATGGTGGTCGGCGCAGTGGTGGTCATCTTCGTCGGTTGTTTCGCTGCACTGTGGTGGCGGCTCGGCGCCGGTCCGATCAATCTCGATATCGCAACGCCGTGGCTCGCTGCCGCGATCGAGGAGAACATCGGCCACGGCAATACCGTGGAGATCGGGGGCACCCAGATCGAGCGGGCGGGGCGGATCCGTATCGCGGTCCGTATCCGCGACATCATCGTCCGCGACCGCGATCACGCCGTCGTCGCCAGTGCGCCGAAGGCCGAGGTGAAGCTGTCGGGCGCGGCTCTCCTGATGGGGCACCTGCGCGCCGAAAGCCTCAACCTCGTCGACGCCGAGCTTGCGATCCGCATCGCACCCGACGGCACTGTCACGGTCTCGGCCGGCGATACCGCAAAGCCGCTGGCAACGGGCGTGGCCTCCAAGAAAGAGGCGGGCCTGCCGCCGACATTTCCGCGCGCCGGCGTTCCGCCGCCGCCCTTCGCCACGCAGCAGCCCGCGAGCCCGGACGCGTCGCAGGCGGCGCCTCAGGCGACGGCGCAGAGCGGCATTCTTCAGGGCCTCGACTGGCTCGACAGCCTGAGCATGACCGGCCTCGATGGTCAGAACCTCAACGAGATTGGCCTGAAGAACGGCAATCTGATCGTCGACGATCAGCAGCGCGGCAGCAAATGGTCGTTCGAGAACATCACGCTCAGCCTGCGCCGGCCGAGCCGCGGCGGCGTCGCGCTCAGCCTCGGCGAGGAGGGCGCGCGTCCCTGGATGCTGCGCGCCACGATCGGGCCGGCCGAGAACGGCGTGCGCTCGGTCGACATCAAGGCCGACAAGGTCTCGACCTCCAACCTCCTGCTGGCGCTGCGGGTCAAGGATCTCACCTATACCGCCGACCTGCCGCTGACCGGCGAGCTCAAGGGCGAGCTCGGCCGTGACGGCGTGCCGACCTTCTTCCGCGGCAAGATCGCGGTCGGTGCGGGCAACATCATCGATACCGACACGCCCGACTATCCGATGGCGATCGACCAGGCCGAGATCAACGTCGAGTGGGACGCCAACCGGCGCGTGCTGGTCGCACCCTTCAAGATCATCTCCGGCGCGAACCGGCTGACGCTGCTGGCCCATCTCGAACCGCCGAACGGCAACATCAACGATTGGCAGCTTGGCTTCAGCGGCGGCTCGATCCTGCTCGGCGGCATCGACAACGAGCCGCCGCTCGTCTTCAACCGCATTGCGATCGGCTTCCGCTTCGACACCGACCACAAGCGCCTGCTGCTGACGCAGGCCGATATCAGCAACGGCGAGATCGGCGTCGCCGGCACCGGGGCCATCGACTATTCGGGCGAGCCTCGGCTGACGCTGGGTTTTGCCGGTACGCCGATGTCGGCCTCGGCACTGAAGCGGATGTGGCCGACGCTCGTCGTTCCCGAGCTGCGCGAATGGGTGATCGAGCGGATCGAGCGCGGCACGCTCCAGCGCATCGAGATCGGCGTCAACTCGCCGACGAAGAACCTGCCGCGCAAGGGGCCGCCGATCCCTGACGACGGCCTATCGGTTAACATCGTGGCGAGCGGCGTCGCGGTCCGCCCAGTGGACGGCATGCCTGTGGTGCATGATGCCGATTTGAAGGCGCGCGTGACCGGCCGCGCCGCGACCGTGAACATCGCGCAAGGCATTGCCGATACGCCCGCCGGCCGCAAGATCACGATCTCCGACTTCACCTTCGAGGTGCCGGACATGGCGCCGAAGCCGTCGCCGTCGCGCACGCGCTTTCGCGTCGAGGGACCGGTGCCCGCGGCCGCCGAAATGCTCGCCAATGATCGGCTGAGCGATTTGTCGTCGACCGTCGTCGACCCCAACACCAGCAAGGGGACGTTCTCGGCGAACATCCAGCTCGCCATGCCGGTCAAGGGCGAGCTGACCAAGGCCGACACTGTCTATTCCGTCAGCGCCGACCTCAACGGTTTCTCAGCCGACAAGCTGGTGATGAACCAGAAGCTGGAGGCCAACAACCTCAAGATCGCCGCGAGCAACCAGGGCTATCAAGTCAAGGGTGACGTCAAGATCAACGGGCAGGCGGCCTCACTCGACTATCGCAAGCCGGCCGAGGGCGATGCCGACGTCAGATTGCAGGCGACGCTGGACGACGCCAGCCGCGCGCGCCTGGGATTCGATCTCAGCCCCGCCGTCAGCGGATCGTTGCCGATCAAGCTGTCGGGCAAGATCGCGAGCGGCCCGGAGCAGACGACGAAGCTCGGCGTCGAGGCCGACCTGACCTCGGTCAGGCTCGACAACATCCTGCCCGGGTGGGTCAAGCTGCCGGGCCGGTCGGGCAAGGCCACCTTCAAGGTCGTGCCGACGGCGCAATCAACGCGTTTCGAGGACATCGTCATCGAGGGCGGCGGCGCCTCGATCAAGGGCTCGCTGGAAATCGATGCGAACGGCGACCTGATGAATGCGAGTTTCCCGGTCTATTCACCGTCTGACGGCGACAAGACGTCGCTGAAGGTCGAGCGCGGCCAGGACGGTATGCTCAAAGGCACGATGCGCGGCGACGTTTTCGACGGCCGCGGCTTCCTGAAGTCGGCGATCTCAGGAAACTCCAAGGATGACAAGAACAAGATGAAGAACGTCGATTTCGACATCGACGTGAAGCTCGGCACCGTCATGGGCGCCAATGGCGAGGCGATGCGTAGCCTTGATGCCAAGATGTCGAAGCGCAACGGCGCGATCAAAGCCTTGACGCTGAGCGGAAAGATCGGCCGCGACACGCCGATTGCGGCCGATCTGCGCGGCGGCCGTGCGCAGGGCAATCGCGAAGTGATCTATCTCCAGACCAACGATGCCGGCGCGCTGCTGCGTTTCACCGACACCTACACCAAGGCGGTTGGCGGCCAGATGGTTGTGGCGATGGAGCCGCCGACCTCCGAACCGAACACGGCGCGCGAGGGCCTCATCAACGTGCGCGACTTCACGGTCAAGGGTGAGGCGCAGCTCGATCGCGTCGCCGCCGGCGCGCCCAACGGCACCGGCAACGGCGTTTCCTTCAGCGCGCTGCGGGCCGAGTTCACCCGGCAGAATGGTGCGCTCACGATCCGCGACGGCGTGGTCAAGGGCCCTATGATCGGCGCCACCATCGAGGGCTCGATCGACTATCCCGGCAACCAGGTCTGCATGAGCGGCACCTTCGTGCCGATGTATGGCGTCAACAACATCTTCGGCCAGATCCCGCTGTTCGGCATTTTCCTCGGCGGCGGCAACAATGAGGGATTGATCGGCGTCACTTACGAGGTGGTCGGCACGCCGGCCGCGCCCGTGATGCGCGTCAATCCGATCTCGGCGATGGCGCCGGGCCTGTTCCGCAAGATCTTCGAATTCAACACCGGCAAGCAGAATTCGCCCTGGGAGGAATTCCCCTCGCAGTCGAACGACGGCTCCACTGGATCGACGCGCCAGCTGTCGAGCGGCTGTACGCTCGCACGGCGGTAGAGGCGGATATCAACCAGGCCGTCATGCCCGGGCTTGTCCCGGGCATCCACGTTCTTCGTGCTGCGTGGCCAACGCGTGGATGGCCGGGACAAGCCCGGCCATGACGACGTCGAGAGCGTGCGAACCAGCCTACGCCGCGCGGACGCCTGCGAGGAACGTGCCGACCTCGCCGGAGAGCTGCTCGGCCTGCTTGGAGAGGCTGGAAGCTGCCGCAAGCACCATGCCGGCGGCATTGCCGGTCTCGTTCGCAGCGGTGCCGACGGCGCCGATATTGGTCGTGACCTCCTTGGTCGCCTCAGCAGTCTGCGACACGCTGCGGGCGATCTCGGCGGTGGCGGCGCCTTGCTCCTCGATGGCGGCGCCGATCGAGGTGGCGATGCGGCTGACCTCCTCGATGGTGGCGGTGATGCCGCCGATCGCATCCACGGCCTCCTTGGTCGCGCCCTGGATCTGCGCGATCTTGTCGCCGATCTCGCGGGTGGCTTCCGCAGTCTGGCTCGCCAGCGACTTCACCTCGGAGGCGACGACGGCAAAGCCGCGGCCGGCTTCGCCCGCGCGCGCCGCCTCGATGGTGGCGTTGAGCGCGAGCAGATTGGTCTGGGCCGCGATGCTGGAGATCAACTCGGCGACATGCTCGATCTGCTGGGCGCCGTCGGACAGCGCCCGCACGATCGTGTCGGTGCGGCGGGCACTGTCCACCGCGCGTCCCGTGACTTCGGCGGATTGCGCGACCTGACGGCTGATCTCGGTGATCGAAGAAGAGAGCTCTTCGGCAGCCGCGGCGACCGTCTGGACGCGCTGGCTGGCCTCGGTGGCGGCCGAGCCGACCACGGCAGCGCGGCGGTTGGTGCCCTCGGCGGTGGATGACATCGACTTGGCGGTGGTCTCGAGTTCGCCGGAGCCGGACGCCATCTGGCCGACGAGCTGGCCGACGGAGGCGTCGAAGCGGTCGGCAAGCGCGATCAGGGCGTCGCGCTTCTCCTGCTCGGTGCGCGTCTTGGTGGCGACCTGTTCGGCTTCCAGCGTGCGTGCCGTCTGTGCGGTTTGCCGGAGCACTTCCAGCGTCTCGGCCATCCGGCCGATCTCGTCGCCGCGGTCGGTCTCCTCGACCGCCTTGTCGATGGCGCCCTCGGCGATCGCCTGCATGCGGTTCTTCTGGCGGTCGAGCGCACCGAGCACGTCGCGGGCGATCAGCCAGGACAGTGCCGCCATCAGCAGCATCAGGCCGAAGCCGATCGCAGCCAGCTCCAGCGTCAGCGCGCGCACGTCGGCATCGATGTCGTCGACATAAAGGCCGTAGCTGATCGTCACGTTCCATGGCGCGAATTTGCGCGCATACACGGTCTTGCGGACCGGCTCGGTCTGACCGGGGCGGGGATAGAGATAGGAGGTCACGCCGCCCTGCGCGGTCTCGCTGCCGGCCTTGATGATGGCGTCGGCGATCAGCACGCCGTTGGAATCCTTGGCGCCGGTGATCTTGCCTTCGAGCTGCTGATTGGCGCCGTTCACGACCAGGGAGCTGTCCTGATTGTAGACCACCGGATAGCCCTGGCTCCCGTTGAAGCTCATCCGGCGGCCGCGCTGGTGGAACAGGCTCTTGGCCTCGGCTTGCGTGAGCTTGCCGGCGGTCACCTCGTCCTGGAGCGATTGAGCGTAGTTATAGAGCAGCTCCACCGCGGTCCGCATCTGCTGGACGCGATCCTCCATCATGCGGCTCTTGCTGAGCACGGCCGATACGCCGATGATGGCCGTGACCGTGAGCGCGGCGAGACAGACCATGCTGGCGAGCTTGGTGCGGATCTTGAAATGACTCAGCAGCTTCATCGCAGCCCCTTGCGAAATGGTTGTTATTACTCGCGTCGGTAGCATGAAGTTCTTACCATTCATGAACGGACGTGTGCGGCCCGCTGCCGAGCGCGCAGCGTTCGCAGCCGCACGCGCAAATGTGCAGGCAGAGCGCGCCTTGCGCGCATATGGCGGGCCAGGTCGCGGAGAGGAATGATGCTGGATATTGGTGGGAGCCGAGCCGGGGCGGCGATGAACCGATTGGGATGGCGATGAACCGATTCGCTCACCGCATCATCATGTCCGTGCTGCTCGTGGCTGCCCTCGTCCTGATCTGGAACGTGCTGGGCTCGCGGTAGACGACACCGGCGAAGCCGCCGGTGCCATCTTTTATTTGCGCGTCACATTCGCGCGTCAGCGCCGCGCGAATGCGCCGCCGGTCGATTCGCGTTCATTGCCCATCGCCGCGTCGACGCTGATCGGGCCGGCGCCGGCCGCAGACAGATAGAGACAGGCGAAGCAGAACAGGATGGCCGAGGTGCCGCCGTTGAGCAGCGGCAGGAACACCGGAGATTCGCCCCTGAACATGTGTCCCATGAAGTAGGCGAACGCCATCTCACCGGACAGGATGAAGGCTGCAAGCCGCGAGAACAGGCCGATCATCAACAGCCCGCCGAGCACCAATTCGAGCGTGCCGGCCGCGCCGTACAGCGACATCAGTTCGACTTTTGCGAACATCGGAACGGCCGGAAACTTGAACAGCTTGGCGACGCCATACTGGAACAGCAACAGGCCGGTGATGAAGCGAAACAGGCTCAAGAGAACCGGTTGAAAGCGAGTGAGATAAGGAAAGTTCATTGGTTTGTGCCCTCCATCCAATGAGCGACTTGGATCGCATTCAGTTCTGTCCCGCAAGCCATCCGGGATCAACTGCGTTCTGACATTTTCGTCATGTAGGACAAAACACCGCACGCCCCCGGTTTCAGCCGGTTGCGAAGCGGGTTTCGTGCATCCCTCATGCAGTGCCCATCCGTAATTTCCCGGTGATCCGTATGCGCTCAAGTTACTTCTGGGAAACCTATTCACGCAATGCGGGGACGACCAGGAATGGAATCATTCCGAGGATCACGCTCGCAAGTGCGAAGACGAGCAGGAGATCGTAGCCATGGGTAAAGTCGTGGATGAGGCCGCCGCTCCATGAGCCGAAGGCCGATCCCAACCCGCTGCCGATCGAGATGGTGCCGAAGATGGTGCCGACGCGCTTCCCTCGAAAGATCTTCATCGCGGTGGCGGTGATCAGCGGACCGCGCGAGCCCATCATGCTGCCGAAGCAAACGACGAAACCGGTGAGCAGGATGATGTTCGGATAATACTGCAGTAGCCAGAGCAGGACGATGCCGAGGATCGAGATCGCGTAGCTCAGCAGCACCGAGGGCCGGCGCCCGATCAGCCCGTCGAGCGCGGAGACCCCGAGCATGCCGAACACGAGAACGACGCCGGAGAAGCCCCAGGCAGTAGCCGCCTGCAGCGGGGCAAAGCCGGCGTCGATCAGGTAGGCCACGATCTGCGCGGCGATCGCGTACATGCCGACGGCTGTGAAGAAGAAGGTCGAGAACAGCGCCCAGAAGGCATGGTGGCGCATCGCGCTGACAAGCGTCCAGCCGTTGTCGATGAAATCCGGATCGCTTTTCTTGGCGACGTGCGGTGAGCCGGCTGCGAACAGGCGCCAGGGCAGGAGCAGCAGCGGCACGAGCAAGCCGAGCGCGGCGAAGCCGAACAGCTGATACGTCTCGCGCCAGCCGAGATGATCGATCAGCAGCTGCGAGGCCGGAAGCAGCGCCAGCACGCCGCCGCCCATCGCGGAATAGACCACCGCCATTGCGGTCGGCAGCCGCGGCCCGAACCAGCGGCCGAGCAGGATCGAGTTCGGCACGTTGCCGATGAACGCAACGCCGATGCCGACGCACAATCCGATCGAGAGCTGGAATTGCCAGAGTGCCTGCGCCTGGCTTGCGATCAGGAAGGCCGAGCCGAGAAGGAATAGCCCCAGCGCGTAGACGATGCGCGGACCGGAATGATCGAACAGGCGACCGACCAGCGGTGCGGTCAGGCCGCTGATGAGCCAGGTGAGGGAATAGATGGACACGACGTCGGCGCGATCCCAGCCGAAATTTTCGGAGATCGGCTTGAGGAAGACGGTGAAGCTCTCACTGAGGCCGCGGCCAAGAACAGCAAGCGTGAAGCACAGGCAGAGGATCACGAGCGCGGTGCGCACCGCATCGTGCCTGGCGCGTCCGACTTGTTCCTTGGTCGTTTCCCTGGGCGTGTTCTGATCCATTGCCCGTCAGGGAGCGCGCATCGGCGCGCCCTGACAAGCAGCGAAAAGCTCATACGCCTATGCAGGCCGGATCAGCACATGTTTCTTCTTGCCGAAGGACAGCTTGATCACGCCTTCCGGCGTCAGGTTCGCGGCGGAGAGCGCCATCTTTTCGTCGGTGACGGACGCATCGTTGACGCGCAGGCCGCCGCCCTTGATCTGACGCCTGGCTTCGCCGTTGGACGCAACCAGGCCCGCCCTAACGAAGGCGTTGAGCACGCTGAGGCCGGCGTCGAGTTCGCCGCGCGGAATTTCCACGGTCGGCAGACTTTCGGCGAGCGCGCCTTCCTCGAAGGTGCGCCGCGCGGTCTCGGCGGCTTCGTTCGCGGCATCGCGGCCGTGCAGCAGCGCGGTCGCCTCGGTGGCGAGCACCTTCTTGGCCTCGTTGATCTCGGAGCCGCCGAGGGCTTCGAGCTTCCTGATCTCGGCCATCGGCAGCGTCGTGAACAGCTTCAGGAACTTGCCGACGTCGGCATCCTCGGTGTTGCGCCAGTACTGCCAGAAATCATATGGCGAGAACTGATCGGCATTGAGCCACACCGCGCCCTGTGCGGTCTTGCCCATCTTGGCGCCGGACGCGGTCGTCAGCAGCGGCGTCGTCAGCGCGAACAGCTGGTGCGTGCCCATGCGGCGGCCGAGATCGACGCCCATGATGATATTGCCCCACTGGTCCGAGCCGCCCATCTGGAGACGGCAGCCGGTGCGCTTGGCGAGCTCGACGAAGTCGTAGGCCTGACAGACCATGTAGTTGAACTCGATGAAGCTCATCTCCTGCTCGCGCTCGAGGCGCAGCCGCACGGAGTCCATGGTCAGCATGCGGTTGACCGAGAAATGCCGGCCGACGTCGCGCAGCATCTCGATCCAGTTCAGCTTGGTCAGCCATTCCGCATTGTCGAGCATGACGGCGTCGCTCTTGCCATCTCCGTAGCGCAGCACCTTCGCGAACACGCCGCGGATCGAGTCCTTGTTGGCCTCGATCTCGGCGACAGTACGCATCGCACGCGTCTCGTCCTTGCCGGAGGGATCACCCACCATGGTGGTGCCGCCGCCCATCAGCGTGATCGGCTTGTTGCCGGACTGCTGGAGCCAGTACAGCATCATCATGGTCAGGTAATTACCGATGTGCAGCGAGCGGGCGGTGCAATCGTAGCCGACATAGGCTGTCGCTTCGCCCTTGGCGGCGAGTGCGTCCAGCCCCTCGAAATCGGAGCACTGGTGGATGAAACCACGTTCCTGCAGGGTATTGAGGAATTCCGATTTAAATGCAGTCATCTGTCGGCATGCCCAACAATTCTTGGTTTACTGTTTTGGGGGCAATTTAAGGGTCTTGCGTGGGAACCCGCTGGCCGCCCGCCACTTGGCGCTGTGGCATTATAAGATGTGTCCCTCTGGCACAAGATCGGCATGCCGGAGGGGTCTTTCGAGGACGCTGATCCATGATGTTGACGGCACTCGGTTTGATGAGCGGCACCTCGCTGGACGGGGTAGATGTCGCGCTGATCGAGACCGACGGAAAGCAGGTGAAGGCGTTCGGACCGTCCGGTTACCGGCCCTACGGCCCGGCCGAGCGCAACCTGCTGCGCCAGGCCCTGAGCGAAGCTGTGCACTTGCCGCAGCGCGATGCCCGGCCGGGCGTTCTGGCCGAGGCCGAGCGCGCGGTGACGCAGGCCCATGCCGAGGCAGTGGCCGCCTTCGTCGCCCAGAACCGCATGAGGCCGGAGGACATCGACATCGTCGGCTTCCATGGCCAGACCGTGCTGCACCGGCCCGAGAAGCGGCTGACGGTGCAGATCGGCGATGGGCCGGCACTGGCCAAGGCGATCCATATCCCGGTCATGTATGATTTCCGGGCAGCCGACGTCGAAGCCGGCGGGCAGGGCGCGCCACTCGTGCCGGTCTATCATCGTGCGCTTGCCAATTCGCTGGATCGCGAAGGGCCCATCGTCGTGGTCAATATCGGCGGCGTCTCCAACATCACCTATATCGACGGCAACGACACGCTGATCGCCTGCGATACCGGTCCCGGCAACGCGCTGCTCGACGACTTCATGTACCGCACCATGAACCAGGCCTTCGATGCGGAAGGTAAATTCGCGGCGCTCGGCAAGGTGGATGAGGCCTGGATCTCGCGGGCGCTGAAGCTGCCGTTCTTTGCAAGCCCTCCGCCGAAGTCGCTCGACCGCAACGATTTTGCCGGCTTGAAGCTCGGCGACGTCCAGCCGGCCGACGGCGCCGCGACGCTGACCGCCTTCACCGCCGCTGCGATCGCCCGCATCATTCCGCTGTTGCCGCGGCGGCCGCGCAGCTGGATCGTCTGCGGCGGTGGCGCCCGCAACCTCACCATGCTGCGGATGCTGCGCGAGCGCGTAGGCTCCGCCACCGTCGAAGCCGCCGAGACGCTGGGCTGGGCTTCCGACGCCATCGAGGCGCAGGCCTTCGGCTTCCTCGCAGCGCGCGGCTTGAAGGGCTTGCCGCTGTCCTATCCGGCGACGACGGGCGTGCCGATGCCGATGACGGGCGGGGTGATCGCGCGGCCCTGAGGATCTCACAGGCAGTTGATGCAGATGCATCGATCTTGACGAGTATATGCAACTGCATTTATCTAGATGCAGTTGCATATAACCGCCGGGATCGCCGCCATGACTGCCACCCTCAAACTGATCAGCCATAAGCTTTGCCCCTATGTTCAGCGCGCGGTGATCGCGCTGAAAGAGAAGGGCGTGCCGTTCGAGCGGATCGACATCGATCTCGCCAACAAGCCGGATTGGTTTCTGAAGCTGTCGCCGCTCGGCAAGGTGCCGGTGCTGGTGGTGACGACCGACCGCGGCGAGGTCGCGTTGTTTGAGAGCAACGTCATCTGCGAATACATCGAGGAAACCCAAGGCGGTGCGAAGCTGCATCCCGCAGATGCGTTGAAGCGCGCCGAGCATCGCGCCTGGATGGAGTTTGGGTCGGCGATCCTCGGCGACCTCTGGGGGCTGGAGACGACGACGGATGCGGCGACGTTCGAGAGCAAGCGTCAGGCGCTCGCCGACAAATTCGCGCGCGTGGAAACGGCGCTTGGCGCGGGGCCTTATTTTGCAGGCGATGCCTTCAGCCTGGTCGATGCCGTATTCGCCCCGATCTTCCGCTATTTCGATGTATTCGATGAACTAACCGAACTCGGGATCCTCAGCGATCTGCCGAAGGTCCGGGCCTGGCGCGCAGGGCTGGCGAAGCGCCCCAGCGTTCGCACCGCGGTCGGCGAGGACTATCCGCAATTGCTGCGCGCCTTCCTCGTCCGGCACGACGCGCATCTCCTAAAGCTAGCGGCCTGAGGCCAGGTCGATGTCGCAGTCCGCGGCTTGGCTCATGCTGGTGATCGCAGGCCTGCTCGACGTCGGCTGGGCCATCGCGATGAAATATGCGGACGGCTACACGCGAGCAGGCTGGAGCATCGTCTCGCTTGTGCTCCTCGCCGCCTTCGTCTTCCTGCTGGGGCGCGCCTTGAAGGTGCTCGAGGTCGGCGTCGCCTATTCGGTATGGACCGGCATCGGGGCTGCCGGCACCTTCATCATGGGCGTGGCGCTGTTCGGTGAGACCCTGAGCGCGATGAAGCTTGCGGGCATCGCGCTCGTCTTGATGGGCATCGTCGCGCTCAAGCTGGCTTGAGCGGCAGCCTCAGCGCACGTTGGCGAGGCGCATGTCGAGATACGCCGTGATGGTCTCCATCAGCGGCTCGAGCTTGGCGTCGAAGAAGTGGTTGGCGCCGGGGATGACCTGCTGGTCGATCACGATGCCCTTCTGCGTCTTCAGCTTCTCAACCAGGGTGTTGACGTCCTTCGGCGGCACCACCGCGTCCTTCTCGCCGTGGACGATCAGGCCCGAGGACGGGCAGGGCGCGAGGAAGGAGAAGTCATAGAGATTGGCCGGCGGCGCGATCGAGATGAAGCCCTCGACCTCGGGGCGGCGCATCAGGAGCTGCATGCCGATCCAGGCGCCGAAGGAGAAGCCGGCGACCCAGCACGCGCGCGCCTCGGGATTGATGGTCTGGGCCCAGTCGAGGGCTGCCGCCGCATCCGACAATTCGCCGGTGCCGTGGTCGAACGAGCCCTGGCTGCGGCCGACGCCCCGGAAATTGAAGCGCAGCACGGAGAAGCCGCGATGCGCGAAGGCGTAGTAGCACTGGTACACGATCTGATGGTTCATCGTGCCATGGAACTGCGGATGCGGATGCAGGATCATCGCGATCGGCGCGTTCTTCTGCTTGGCCGGATGGTAGCGGCCTTCGAGACGGCCAGCAGGGCCGGTGAAAATGACTTCAGGCATCGATGATCTCTGATTGAGTCCCTTGAGGTGATCCCTGCGCAATCGTCCGATTGTGGCTTTCCCTGGCGTCGCCGCAGACAAGAGCACGGATGAAGGGTGGCGAGGCGCGCCCTCGGATGATGCGCGAGTGGCGCGCAGGTGAACTGACGCGCGCTTCTAACACGAGGCCAGGGTCAAAAAGCAAGCTTCTTCGACATCTCTCAATCAGCTCAAGAGCTTAGCCGGTCATTGCAGTGTCATCTCTGCCTTGCCTCCGAGGACCGGGACTTGCCTGAATCGACCGGAGCACGGCGAGAGCCGGGCGCACTGTCGGAGGACAACGCTCAACCAATTGGAATCACGACGGTTTGTGAATCGCTGGTGGATCGACCGTGGCGCTTCCCGCTGGGGAGCTTCGGCTTCCGAGCGAGGCGACCGTCGGCCGGTAACGCCGGCTGCCGCCGAGCGTCTGGCCGTTATCGAAGGCGAGTTCGAAATCTCCTGATGGCTTGAGGTCGACGCCGCGCACCCGATTGAGATTGGCAAGCTTGGTCCGGTGGACGCGGACGATGGAAAATTGCGCCAGCTCGCTTTCCGCCGCCGCCAGCGTGCCGCGGATCAGATGCCGGGTGCCGTCGGCGAGGCTGTATTCGATGTAGTTGCCGGCGGACGCGACCCAAAGGATCTCGCGCGGGACCACGCGAATGCGGCTCGTGCCGTCGCGCAGCCAGATCAGATCGGGTGACGACGGCTGGGGCGGGGCCGGCGGCGCCGACAGAGCGGCTGCGGCGCGCTTCAGCTCACGCCGGCTTTCGAGCAGCCAAATCGTGGCGGCGATCAGGACAACGGCCACGGCGTCTTTCCGGAATTCGTACAGGACGGTCGCGAGCGAGAAACGGAAGTCGTAGGCGCCGCCGGCGAGCCAGAGCACGAGCTTGCGCACCCAGACCATGCCGGTGATGTGAAGGGTAGAGAAGCCGAGCAGGGCGATCGCCGCGATTGCCGCCTGCAAGGCGAGGCCGGGTGTCCGGCGCATGCGGCGGACGGCCAAGACCAGGATCGGCAGCAACAGCAGGATGACGGCGATGCTCGACATCTCCCAAAACAGCCGCTGCCCGATGTCGTAGCTGCCGCCGCGCCAAGCCGCGTCCTGAGCGCCGGAAAACGCATTGACGATTCCGATCGCGAGCGCGACGGCCGCAATCGCAGCGAACATCATCCAGTCGCTGCCGCCGATCCCGACAGATCCACGACTCGTCCCAGCGGACGGCGGCTCGTCCCCTCGCGTCCCAGTCTGATCCCAAACCGGCTCGACGCGCGCCGCAGGCGGAGCATTTTCGGTGTCAGCCATGGCCCCGAAACCGCGTTCGTCGTTCCGTCAAGGAGCAGAAAACCATGACAACACCACAGCAATTCCAGAGCTCGGACAGGCGTATCGACCTCGACTGGGTGCGGATTTTAGCCTTCGGGTTGCTGATCTTCTACCACGTCGGCATGCTCTACGTGTCCTGGGGATTTCACATCAAGAGCGAGCACCGGCTGACCTGGCTGGAACCTGTGATGCTGTTCCTCAACCCCTGGCGCCTTTCGCTGCTGTTTCTGGTGTCCGGGGTTGCCGCGCGCTTCATGCTCGACAAGTCCAGCCTGGCCTTGCTCGCCGGGGCGCGGTCGGCACGGCTGTTGATCCCACTGATCTTCGGCATGCTCGTTATCGTGCCGCCGCAGTCCTATCTCCAGATCGTCGAAAGCCTCGGCTATCCCGCCGGCTTCTTCGATTTCTACATCAAGCACTACTTCGCCTTCGACACTCAGTTCTGCCCAAACCCGTGCATCGTGCTCCCGACCTGGAACCATCTCTGGTTCGTGGTCTATCTGTGGGTCTACACGATGGCCCTGATCGGCCTGCTCGCGCTCTGGCCGGCGGGGGCCGACTGGCTCGGACGGAAGCTGGCTGGGATGCTCGCCGGGCCATGGCTCCTGATCGTGCCGTGTCTGCTGTTTGCGGCCTGGCGCCTGGTGTTGTTTCCGGCCTTTCCGTCGACGCACGCACTGTTCGGCGACTGGTACAACCACGCGGACCACGCGACGGCTTTCCTGACCGGTTTCCTGCTGGCCAGGCAGGAGGGGATCTGGCGCGAACTCGAGCGGCGGCGCTGGGTGGCCGTGCTGGCCGCAGCCACCTGCTTCTCTGCCTTCATCCTGGTTCGCGCCGGCCTGTTCGCGCCGTCGCCCGCGCTGAAGTGGGCCGCGGCCTCGGCCTATGGTTGCTATCAATGGCTCGCGATCGCGGTTGTGCTGGGCTTTGCGCGACGCCATCTCACCGCCGACGGCCCCGCGCGGCGCTACCTGACAGACGCGATCTTCCCGTACTACATCGTGCATCAGACCGCGATCATCGTGATCGCGCATCAATTGCGCGGCCGCGGCCTCCCGGCTGGAATCGAGGCGTGCATTGTCATCATGGGGACCGCACTCACATGTGTGGCGACCTACGAGATCGTTCGACGCATGTCCTGGCTGCGGCCTCTGTTCGGATTGCGGACGGCGCCGCGAAGGCTTGCGAGGATGGGAGCAGCATCAGCCGGCCTGACGAGTGCCCGCCGTCCGATTGGCCGGACGACAAAAGGTGCTAAGAGAGCGAAATGTCGAACCGTGTCTATCTCGACTGGAACGCGACCACGCCGCTGCGCCCTGAGGCGCGGGACGCGATGGTTGCGGCGTTCGATCTGGTCGGTAATCCGTCCTCGGTCCATGCCGAGGGGCGCGAGGCGCGGAGGCTGGTCGAGGATGCCCGGACCGCGCTGGCCACGGCGGTTGGCGCGCTGCCGCGGAACGTCGTCTTCACTTCCGCCGGAACCGAAGCCAATGCGCTGGCGCTGGCGCGTGGGCTGCGCAGTCCGTCCGGAGGGCCAGTCGAGCGACTCCTGGTCTCCGCGTTCGAGCATGCCTCGGTGCTGGCGGGCGGACGGTTCCCCGCAGAGAGGATCAGGCTGATTCCCGTCACGCGTTCCGGTGTGGTCGATCTTGAGCGTCTGAGGGCCGAACTCGACGGCGGTGCGCCGGCGCTGGTGTCGATCATGGCGGCCAATAACGAGACGGGGGCGCTCCAGCCGGTCGCGGAGGCCGCGCGGATCGTTCATGAGGCCGGTGGCCTCCTGCATGTCGATGCGATCCAGGCACTCGGAAAAATTCCGTTCAGCATCAATGCTGTAGGCGCAGACCTTGCGACCTTTTCTGCGCACAAGATCGGCGGCCCCAAGGGCGTTGGTGCGCTGGCGGTGGCGGAAGGAGTAGCCGGGCTGGAACCCGTCCTGCGAGGCGGCGGGCAGGAGCTCAACCGGAGGGCGGGTACCGAGAACGTCGCGGGGATTGCCGGCTTTGGCGCGGCAGTCAAAATGGCGCTTCAGACTCTTCCGGAGGATATGAAGCGGATGGCAACCCTCAGAGATCATTTGGAAAATGGCCTGAAGGCCATTGCCGGGGCAACGATCTTTGCAGAGGATGTGGAGCGGTTGCCGAATACCGTCCTTTTCACCGCGCCGGGTCTGAAGGCCGAGACGGCGGTGATCGGCTTCGACCTTGCCGGGGTCGCCGTATCGTCAGGTTCGGCCTGTTCCTCAGGAAAAGTCCAGCCGTCCCACGTGCTTTCGGCGATGGGCTATGACCCCGCCGTGGCCCAGGGAGCGGTGCGTCTCAGTCTGGGCTGGTCCACGGAGCCAGATGACATCAATACGGCGTTAGAGGCTTGGAAAAGGCTCGGTAATAGCCTACTTAAGCACTAAGCGATGAAACAGGGCTTGAACGGTTCTAAGCCCGTGCTTTCCGCGCAAAAACATCGTAATACTCGTCCGAGTTTGATCCACCGCGGTCCTTGAAACCGCGAGCGGAGGATGGAATGCCAGCCGTACAAGAGACGGTCGAGCGCGTGAAGCGCATCGACGTCGACCAGTATCGTTATGGGTTTGAGACCCTGATCGACACCGAGAAGGCCCCCAAGGGGCTCTCGGAAGAGATCGTAAAGTTCATCTCGCAGAAAAAGAACGAGCCCGCCTGGATGCTCCAGTGGCGGCTGGAAGCCTATCGGCGCTGGCTGACCATGCAGGAGCCGACCTGGGCGCGCGTCGACTATCCCAAGATCGACTTCCAGGACCTCTATTATTACGCGGCGCCGAAGCCGAAGAAGACGGTCTCGTCACTGGATGAGATCGATCCGGAGATCCTCAAGACCTACGAGAAGCTCGGCATCCCCCTGCGGGAAGTCGCCATGCTCGAGGGCGTCGAGCCCAAGGTGGGCGAGGAAGATCCGGCCCGCCGCAAGATCGCGGTCGATGCCGTCTTCGATTCGGTGTCTGTGGCGACCACGTTCAAGGCTGAACTGAAGAAGGCCGGCGTGATCTTCATGCCGATCTCGGAGGCGATCCGCGAGCATCCCGAGCTGGTGCAGAAATATCTGGGCTCGGTGGTCCCGACCTCGGACAATTTCTACGCGACGCTGAACTCGGCGGTGTTCTCCGACGGCTCGTTCGTCTATGTGCCACCGGGCGTGCGCTGCCCGATGGAGCTGTCGACCTATTTCCGCATCAACGAGCGCAACACCGGCCAGTTCGAGCGCACCCTGATCATCGCCGACAAGGGCTCCTACGTCTCCTATCTCGAAGGCTGCACCGCGCCGCAGCGTGACGAGAACCAGCTGCATGCGGCCGTGGTCGAGCTCGTCGCGCTCGACGATGCCGAGATCAAATACTCGACCGTGCAGAACTGGTATCCCGGCAATTCGGAAGGCAAGGGCGGCATCTACAATTTCGTCACCAAGCGTGGCGATTGCCGCGGCGCCAATTCCAAGATCTCCTGGACCCAGGTCGAGACGGGATCGGCGATCACCTGGAAATATCCGAGCTGCATCCTGCGCGGCGACAACTCCCGTGGCGAGTTCTACTCGATCGCGATCTCGAACGGCTTCCAGCAGGTCGACTCGGGCACCAAGATGATCCACCTCGGCAAGAACACGTCGAGCCGCATCATCTCCAAGGGCATCGCGGCCGGCAAGTCGCAGAACACCTATCGTGGTCTCGTCACCGCGCACCGGAAAGCGACCGGCGCGCGCAACTTCACCGCCTGCGACTCGCTGCTGATCGGCGACAAATGCGGTGCGCACACCGTGCCGTACATCGAAGCCAAGAACTCGTCGGCGACCTTCGAGCACGAGGCGACCACCTCGAAGATATCCGAGGACGTGCTGTTCTACTGTATCCAGCGCGGTCTCAGCCAGGAAGAGGCCGTCGGCCTCGTCGTCAACGGCTTCGTCAAGGACGTGCTGCAGCAACTGCCGATGGAGTTCGCGGTGGAAGCGCAGAAGCTGATCTCGATCTCGCTTGAAGGGTCGGTCGGCTAATTGCCGACCCTCGCGGTGCGCTGAGGCGCTCCAACATCAATTAAATAAACTGGATACCAAGATGGCTTTGCTTGAAGTGAAAGACCTCAAGGTTCGTGTCGAGGAGCGTGAGATCCTCCACGGGCTGACGTTGACCGTGAACGAAGGCGAGGTGCACGCGATCATGGGGCCGAACGGCTCCGGCAAGTCGACGCTCTCGCACGTCATCGCCGGCAAGCCCGGCTACGAGGTCACTGACGGCCAGATTCTGTTCAAAGGCGAGGATCTCCTGGAGATGAGCCCGGACGAGCGCGCCGCCAAGGGCGTGTTCCTGGCATTTCAGTATCCGGTCGAGATTCCCGGCGTCGCCACCATGAACTTCCTGCGCACTGCGCTGAACGCGCAGCGCAAGGCGCGCGGCGAGGATGAATATTCGACGCCGGACTTCCTCAAGAAGGTCCGCGAGGTCTCGAAGTCGCTGAACATCCCGCAGGACATGCTCAAGCGGGGCGTCAATGTCGGCTTCTCCGGCGGCGAGAAGAAGCGCAACGAGGTGCTGCAGATGGCGCTGTTCGAGCCCAGCCTGTGCATTCTCGACGAGATGGATTCCGGCCTCGACATCGACGCGCTGCGCATCGCGGCCGACGGCGTCAACGCGCTGCGCTCGCCGGGCCGCGCGATGGTCGTCATCACCCATTATCAGCGGCTGCTGAACTACATCGTGCCCGACGTCGTGCATGTGATGTCGAGGGGCCGCGTCGTGAAGAGCGGCGGCAAGGAATTGGCGCTGGAGCTGGAAGCGTCCGGCTACGCGCAATTCGAGGCCGCGTAAGGATTGGTTGCAATGAACGTTGCTGTGGCAAAGACCGGGAACGGCCGCGCGGTGAGCGATCTCTTCGCCAGCGCCGAAGGCCGGCTGCCGGGGTCGCCCGAAGTGATCGCGACTCGCCGCGAGGCATTCGAGACCTATGAGCGTCTCGGCCTGCCGCATCGCCGGATCGAGGAATGGAAATACACCGATCTGCGCGCGCTGGTCGGTGAGGTGCTGCCGCTGGCCGTCGCACCCGATGCGGCGGCGCTGAAGCGCGCCGCGGAGGCGGTGAAGGCGCATGGGATTGCGGGCGCCCGCAAGCTGGTGCTGGTCGACGGCGTGTTCGCGGCCGATCTTTCCGACGTGAAGGCGCTCACCGCCGAGGTAGGCTTCAGGACCCTGCGTGAAACGCTGCAAAAGGACGCACGCCTGCTGAAGACCACGGCCACCGATGCCGTGATCGCGCTGAATGCTGCGATGGCAACCGACGGCGTCGTGCTGTCGATCGCCGACGGCGCACAGCTGAGCGCCCCGATCCAGATCATCCACATCGCGACTGCCGCCTCGGCGTCGGCTTTCACCCGCTCGCAGGTCGCGGTCGGGAAGGGCGCTCGCGCCACCATCGTCGAGAGCTTCGTCGCCGCCGGCGCTGCGGCCTACCAGGTCAACGACGCCGTGCTCG
This sequence comes from Bradyrhizobium sp. DOA1, assembly GCF_001593325.1. Taxonomy (NCBI): domain Bacteria; kingdom Pseudomonadati; phylum Pseudomonadota; class Alphaproteobacteria; order Hyphomicrobiales; family Nitrobacteraceae; genus Bradyrhizobium; species Bradyrhizobium sp. DOA1. The sequence continues at coordinate 3,356,966 of NZ_JXJM01000001.1, read as the reverse complement.
TGACGGTCGGCGACAACGCCGATGTTGCGCATATCCGCTTGATGGACGATGCGCCCGACGCGGTGAACATCTCGTCGCACTTCGTCACCGTCGGCGCCAGCGTGAAGCTCAATTTCTTCAACATGACCACCGGTGCCGCGGTCAGCCGCCTGCAGGGCTTCATCACGCTCGCGGGCGAGGGCAGCGAGCTCTCGGCCAACGGCGTCAACCTGCTGCAGAAGACCGAGCATGGCGACACCACGCTGGTGGTCGACCATGCCGTGCCGAACTGCGTCAGCCGCGAGACCTTCCGCGCCGTGATCGACGATCGTGCCCATTCGGTATTCCAGGGCCGCATCATCGTCCGTCCCGACGCGCAGAAGACCGACGGCAAGATGATGACCCGGGCGCTGCTGCTCTCCGACGAAGCCGAGGCCGACAACAAGCCGGAGCTGGAGATCTTCGCCGACGACGTCTCGTGTGGCCACGGCGCCACCGCCGGCGCGCTGGACGACAGCCTCTTGTTCTATCTGAAGGCGCGCGGCCTGCCGGAGAAGCAGGCCCAGGCGCTGCTGATCCAGGCCTTCGTCGGCGAGGCGATCGAGCAGATCGCCGATGACGGCTTGCGCGAGCATGTGATCGGGATTGCCGAGCGCTGGCTGGAGCGGCGCCAATGAGCACACATCCTGCAGTCAAGAACGGCGCCTATGACGTCGCGCGCGTGCGCCAGGATTTTCCTGCGCTCGCCATGCAGGTCTACGGCAAGAACCTGGTCTATCTCGACAACGCTGCCTCGGCACAGAAGCCGAGCGCCGTGCTCGACCGCATGACGCAGGCGTACACTAGCGAATACGCCAACGTGCATCGCGGCCTGCATTACCTCGCCAATGCCGCGACGGAAGCCTATGAAGGCGGCCGCACCAAGGTGGCGCAGTTCATCAATGCGGCCCGCACCGAGGAAGTCATCTTCACCCGCAACGCGACGGAGGCGATCAACCTCGTCGCGTCTTCGTGGGGTGGCCCGAACATCGAAGAGGGCGACGAGATCGTCATCTCGATCATGGAGCACCACTCCAACATCGTCCCCTGGCATTTCCTCAGGGAGCGCCAGGGTGCGGTGATCAAGTGGGCGCCGGTCGACGACGAGGGCAATTTCCTCGTCGACGAGTTCGAGAAGCTGCTGACCGCCAAGACCAAGCTGGTCGCGATCACGCAGATGTCGAACGCGCTCGGCACCATCGTGCCGATCAAGGACGTCGTGAAAATCGCCCACGCTCGCGGCATTCCGGTGCTGGTCGACGGCAGCCAGGGCGCGGTGCATCTGCCCGTCGACGTCCAGGACCTCGGCTGCGATTTCTACGTCTTCACCGGCCACAAGGTGTACGGGCCGACCGGCATCGGTGTGCTCTGGGCCAAATACGACCACCTCGTCGCGATGCGCCCATTCAACGGCGGCGGCGAGATGATCCGCGAGGTCTCGCGGGATTTCATCAGCTACGGCGATCCCCCGCACAAGTTCGAGGCGGGCACGCCCGCGATCGTGGAGGCCGTCGGGCTTGGTGCTGCCATCGACTACGTCAACTCGATCGGCAAGGAGCGCATCGCCGCCCATGAGGCCGATCTGACGGCCTACGCGCAGGAGAAGCTGCGCGAGATCAACTCGCTGCGGCTGATCGGCACGGCGCGGGGCAAGGGACCGGTGATCTCCTTCGAGCTCAAGGGCGCACACGCCCATGACGTCGCCACCGTGATCGACCGCCAGGGCATCGCGGTGCGCGCCGGCACCCATTGCGTGATGCCGCTTTTAGAGCGGTTCAACGTGACTGCGACGTGCCGGGCCTCGTTCGGCATGTATAATACGCGGGAAGAAGTCGATCATCTGGCACAGGCGCTGCTGAAGGCGCGGGATTTGTTCGCATGAGTGACACGGCCGAAATCAAAGCCAATCCGATGGAGACTCAATCGGCGCTGCCGCCGGAGGAGACCGAACGGCTGACCACCGAAATCATCGCCGGCCTCAAGACCGTGTTCGATCCGGAGATCCCCGCCGACATCTACGAGCTTGGCCTGATCTACAAGGTCGAGATCAAGGACGACCGTTCGGTCGACGTCCAGATGACGCTGACGACGCCGAACTGCCCGGCCGCCGGCGAGCTGCCGACCATGGTCGAGAACGCGGTTGCCAGCGTGCCCGGTGTCGGCGTGGTCGACGTCAAGGTCGTCTGGGAGCCGCCGTGGTCGCCCGAGCGCATGAGCGACGAGGCCCGCCTCGTGCTCAACATGTGGTGACGCGTATCCCCGGCATTGAATTCGCTCTGCAACGGACCAGATAGATAAGATGACCCAGGCGACACCAGCATCTACTCCGAAGCCACGGCGGCCCCGCCCGCAGGTGATGCGGCTGACGGATGCTGCTGCCCAGCGCATTACCGAGCTGACCCAGCGCGCCGATTCCGAGATCGTGGGCCTGCGCGTCGGCGTAAAGAACGGCGGCTGCGCCGGCCAATCCTACACGGTCGAATACGCCCATGATGTCCGCCCGACCGACGAGGTCGTCGAGGACAAGGGCGTCAAGATCCTGGTCGATCCCAAGGCCGTGCTGTTCCTGCTCGGCACCGAGATGGACTACAAGGCCGACAAGATGCAGGCCCAGTTCGTCTTCAACAACCCCAACCAGATCTCCGCCTGCGGCTGCGGCGAGTCGGTCGAGCTGCGGCCGGCGAAGGTCGAGGGGTAGTTCTCTCTCCGTCATCGCGAGGAGCCCTTGCGACGAAGCAATCCCGACTGCCTCTGCCGAGGCAGCCTGGATTGCTTCGCTTCGCTCGCAATGACGCCGGTGCTATGAAAGCTGGCCTTCTCGCCAGGGACGCTCTTCATGGACCGCGAATTCCTGATCGACCTGTTCGCCGATTTTGGCCCCGTTACCATCCGTAAGATGTTCTCCGGCTACGGCATCTCCGCCGACGGCGTCAATTTCGCGCTGTCCTTGCGCGCCGGCCTGTTCTTCCGCGCCGATGAGGCGACGATCCCGGACTTCGAAGCGGAAGGCTCCAAGCCGTTTCAATATTCCACGCGCGCCAAGACCGTCACGGTGAACTCCTACTGGCAATTGCCCGCGCGTCTGTTTGACGATTCCGAGGAGCTGGCGCAGTGGGCGAGAGCCGCGCTCGCCGCCGCACAGCGCGCCAAGGTGAAGAAGCGGCCGAAGGCGAAGAAGGCGGTGAAGAAGAAGTCGGGGAAGAAGGCCGTGACCAAGAAAGTAACCAAGAGACGGGTGCGGTAGGGTGGGCAAAGCGAAGCGTGCCCACCAACAGGCATAGTTCCGTCGCAGAGCGTGCTGGTGGCACGGCGCTGCGCGCCTTTGCCTACCCTACAGCAGCTCGTGAAAACCTTACGCCACGCGGTTGTGCGTCTCTACCGCGAATTCCGGATCGACTTCGCAGATCACACGGTTGCGCCCGTTGCGCTTGGCGGCGTAGAGGCAGGCATCTGCACGCTCGATCAGCGCGTCGGGGTCGTCGCCCGGCTTGAGCATGGAGACGCCGACGGAGATGGTGACGCGGCCGAGGATCTCGCCGGTGGATTTCTTCTTCAATTCCTTCGCCATCACGGCGCGGCGGATGTGATCGGCGACCGTGAGCGCCTGGCGCAGCGCAGTGTTGGGCAGCACGACGGCGAACTCCTCGCCGCCATAGCGCGCGGTGATGTCCTGGCCCTTGATGGTCTGCTTCAGGGAAAGGCCGACGAGCCGCAGCACTTGGTCGCCGGTGAGATGGCCGTAGGAATCGTTGAACGACTTGAAATGATCGATGTCGAACAGCAGCAGCGACAGCGGCTCGCCGGAGGCGAGCGCGTTCTGCACGGCCATGCCGATCATGCGGTCGAAATATTTGCGGTTGCCGAGGCCGGTGAGGGGATCGGTCAAGCTCTCGGCGCGGATCGCCTCCAGGCTCTGCTGGAGATTGCTGATCTCGTTCTTGGACAGCGTGAGGCGGTCTTCCAGGGCCTTGTTGGCCTCGCGCATCTCGCTGGTCGAACGCAACAGCGTCTCCACGATCGCCTTGACCTGGTCGCGGCTCTTGGCCGCCGACAGCTTCGCGGTCGCACCCGACAGGCTGGCGTCGTAGGAGCCGCTGATCCCGAGCGCATCGCCGAGAACCTTCATCACGTCGTCGATCTCGCCGATGACGCGCGCGCCGACCTTGTCGATGCGGTCGGTGGTCTTGATGTGGGAGAGATAGGTCTCGTAGATCTGTTCGAGATCGGCTTCGGTCAGCTTGCCGTTGCGCGCCAGCGTCTCGTTGATGATCTTGTTGAGCGGGGCGTTGTAGCCCGTCGCATAGACGTACCAGATCTCGTAATTTCGGGGAATTGCCGTTTGCCGAAGCGATCGGATTTGTCCGAGCGCAACCTCGGCGAACGCCATCGTGCGTTCGTGTTCATCGAGTACCTTGACCACGGAACATACCCCACAACGGTCGGCGCGCCCTCGACCGCAGCAATGCTTAAATTATGTTCGTAGGCTAACGGACGTTCGTGAACACCCCGTAAATATACGTTCCCGATTACGCCTAAAAAGTTGCGCTGCGGGTTTGCTCAACCGAAACCCGGAGCGCCTCGCGCTTCAAGCCCCGGCGGGGGAGCGGACCGGCCGCAGCAGGAATGCCGGCAGATGCGAATGATCGCCCGGCTCGGTATCGGCCTCACGTTGCCGGCGCGGCTCGGGACGGCCGATCGACGGCACATGCGAGGCAGTGGCCTGCTGACGGGCGCCGCGACGCAGCTCGGATGATTGCCTGCCTTCACGCGGAGTCCTCGGCTCGCGTGCAGGCTTCGCCTCGGGAGCGGGCCTTGTTTCGGCTGAAGACCGTTCCTCGCCACGCGCCTCGCGCGGCTCGTGGCTGCGCTCGCGGTCGTGACCGCGTCGCTCGCCGCGCTGCGTTTTACCGCGTCCGCCGCGCGAACGCTCACGGCCGCGCTGCTCGCGGGGACGCTCGTCCCCTTCGGCAGCCTCGGCGTTGACCTCGTAATCGCCCTCGGCGCGCGGAATGCTCTGGCCGATCAGCTTCTCGATCGCCACCATCGACTTCTGGTCGAGCGGCGTCACGATGGAGATCGCGGTGCCGGTGCGGCCGGCGCGGCCGGTACGGCCGATGCGGTGCACATAGTCGTCGGCGTGATGGGGAACGTCGAAATTGAAGACGTGGCTGACCTCGGGAATGTCGAGGCCGCGCGCCGCGACGTCGGAGGCCACCAGCAGCGGCAGCTCGCCCTTGCGGAACTGATCCAGCGCCGCCATGCGGGCCGGCTGGTCCATGTCGCCGTGCAGGGCGCCGACGCTGAAGCCGTGCTTCTGGAGCGACTTGTGAACGATGGCGACTTCACGCTTGCGATTGCAGAAGATGATCGCGTTCTTGAGGTCCTTGGCATCGCGGAGCAGGCGGCGAAGCAGCTCGCGCTTCTCATGCGCCTCGCGTCCGGCGGGCACCTGGGCCTGCGTCACGGTGACGGCAGTGGTGGCGGGGCGGGAGACTTCGACCTTCTGCGGATTGTGCAGGAAGGTCTCGGTGATGCGCCGGATCTCCGGCGGCATGGTCGCGGTGAAGAACAGGGTCTGCCGCGTGAACGGGACGAGCTTGCAGATGCGCTCGATGTCGGGGATGAAGCCCATGTCCAGCATGCGGTCGGCTTCGTCGATGACGAGCAACTCGACGCCGGTGAGCAGGAGACCGCCGCGCTCGGTGTGGTCGAGCAGGCGGCCGGGCGTTGCGATCAGCACGTCGACGCCGCGCATCAGCTTGGCATCCTGGTCGCCGAAGGAGACGCCGCCGATCAGAAGCGCGACGTTGAGCTTCTGGCCTGCGCCGTAGCGGTCGAAGTTCTCCTTGACCTGGGCCGCGAGCTCGCGGGTCGGCTCGAGGATCAGCGTGCGCGGCATGCGTGCGCGGGCGCGACCCTTTTCGAGGATGGTGAGCATCGGCAGCACGAAGGCCGCGGTCTTGCCGGTGCCGGTCTGGGCGATGCCGAGCACGTCCTTGCGTGCGAGGACGTGGGGAATCGCCTGTTCCTGGATGGGGGTGGGGGTGGTGTAACCGGTGGCCGCCACTGCGGCGAGGACTTTTTCGGACAGTCCGAGATCTGAAAAGGACATTGAGCCTCTGGTCGAAACCGCCGTTCGGAATCGAGGGTAATAAGGCTGTCGCGTTCCACCCCGAAACGGCGGGCTCTCTAGGAAGCTGGGGGTGCTGACTCACGCGAACAAAGCGCAAGGCTCAGGAATCGCTCTTCGATCTGAGCCGCGTCGCCCCGGAACATAGGCAGGAATCGGCCAAAGTCAATGGAGCGGGCGCGGGAAGACCCTAAAAAACCTGAGGTTTTCGCCCAAATCACGGGCGCGGCTGGGATTTTCGCCTCACCTCCGGGTTCGGCCGGAGGTCGGCCAAGCGGCCGCTAGTGTCCCTCGGGGCCCTGGGCCCGGAAATCACCGGGGGCCATGCCATAGGCGGCGTTGAAGACCCGGTAGTAGGTCGCCAGGCTCTCGAAGCCGCAGGAGGTCGCGATATCAGCGATCAGCCGGTCCGGCGCCTCGCGCATCAGGCGGCGGCTCTGTTTTAGGCGCTCGTCGGTCACGGTCTGCGAGAAGCTCTTCTCAGCGGTCTCGAACAGCATGTGCAGGTGGCGCACCGACACGCCGAGCAGATCGGCGACCATGTTCGGTGCGAGATTGGGGTCTTGCAGGTGACGCGCGATCAGGCGCCGGGCCTGCGTTAGACGGGCGGTCCGCAGTGCGGCCTGTCCCCGCCGGCTGCCGGGCCTCAGGATACCGCGTTCGATCAGCGCCAGATGAGCCAGAGCCTCGACGAGGGAGGCCTGCGAAGCGCTCCCGGCGGCGCCTTCATCGTCCGCGGCAGCTTCGCCGAGATCGGCAAAGCAGGCGCCGAGCAGGGGCGACAGGCCGGCATCGTCGAAGGTCCGTGGGGCAAGCTCGCGCACGCGCTTGTCCTGTCCCGGGATGCTGCTCACCGGAATCTTCAGGATCCGCAAGTGGAAGCCGCCTGCGCCGAGCGGCACGGTGCGGTAGGGCAGGTCCGTATGGCTGGTCGCGAAGCTGCCATTGGCGATCGCAAAATCGCTTGCGCGCATCCCGCCGAACCAGCCGCCGCTGCCGAGCTGCTGGTACACGCAGATGGCATCGCCCGGCGCGTAGGCGATGTCGGATGCGCTGCGCTCGACCGTGTAGGCTGAGGCCTTCAGCTCGACGAGGCCGGCTCCGCCAAGCTGGCGCAGCGAGAACTCGCCGTAGAAATCGGCGCGGCGTTCGTGCTCGAGCTCGGCCGTGACGCCGAACAGGCCCTTGGCGCGGACCTCGCGCCAATAGTCGAAGCGGTCGTGCGGCTCGACCTCGTCGGTGCACCAGCGATACACGGCAGCCCCTTTCAACGGAATGCCCAAGAAAAAGCAGATTCCGCTCGAATCTGCCATAGGCCAATGACGGAATCGGCGGATCAGGAGCCTTGAACCGTCATCGCGCTTGGCCCGACTATCACACAGCGGCAGGGGGTCCCCCGAACGACCTTTCAAGGGAAACCAGCATGGGCCGCTCCACAACGGGAATATGACGATGACGCGTCGGCTTTTCAGAATTCTGGCCGCTCTTGGCCTTGCGGCGGGCCTGAGCGGATTCGCGTTTCCCGCTTACGCCGAAAAGCGCGTCGCGCTCGTCGTCGGCAACAACGACTACAGGAACGTGCCGAAGCTGCTCAAGGCGGTCAACGACGCCCGCACCATGGGCGATACGCTGAAGCAGCTCGGCTTCTCGGTGATGGTCGCCGAGAACCAGAGCCGGCAGCAATTCTCCGAGACGCTGCTCGCCTTCGACAAGGCGATCGAGCCGGGCGACACCGCGTTTTTCTTCTATGCCGGCCACGGATTCGAGATCGCAGGGCAAAACTATCTGCTGCCGACCGACGTGCCGGCGGCGACCGAAGGACAGGAAGAGCTGGTGCGCGACGCCTCGATCCTGGCCGACCGTATCGTCGAGCGTCTCCAGAACAAGAAGGCGCGGACCTCGATCCTGGTGTTCGATGCCTGCCGCAACAATCCGTTCGAGCGCAAGGGCACCCGCGCGGTCGCCGGCGCGGGCGGGCTTGCGCCGATGACGCAACTGCCGGAAGGCGTGTTCTCGGTGTTCTCCGCGGGACCCCGGCAGACCGCGCTCGATCGCCTGTCCAACGACGATGCCAACCCCAATTCCGTGTTCACGCGCACCTTCGCCAAGGAGCTGCTCAAGCCCGGCGAGAACCTCGTGCAGGTGGCGCAGCGCACCCGCCGTGCCGTCAGCGAGCTCGCCGACACCGTGAAGCACAGGCAGGTGCCCGTCTATTTCGACCAGATGGTCGACGACGTGTTCCTCAGCGGCCTTGCCAAGGATGCCATCGCGCGTTCCGACGATCCGCCGCCTACGAAGCTTGCGGCGCTGCCGCCGGTCTCGGTGCCGCAGCTGCCGAAGGAGGAAGCCACCAACGCGCCGATCGCGAGCTTCTCGCGGCACAATGGCGGCTGGAGCGTGGTGTTCTCCTTCGCCGATCCGACGCTCGGTATTTCCTGGCGCATGGCCGGCAAGGGCGATTTCCGCGAGACCGGTTTCATCGACACGCTCGATCCGCGCACGCGCAAGCGGATGCCGAATCCGTCGATCGAGTTGCCGCCGGATGCTTCAGCCGGCACCATCGAGGTCCGCTATGTCGACCAGTCCGGTGATTTGCAAGGGCCGTTCCCGATCAGGTTCGATCCTGAGGCCGCGCTGATCCGCGACCAGCGCAAGATCCTCGACATGACCGCGACGAGCTGGCTGTCGTTCCGCGAATTCAACGGCCTGTTGGTCTACTACACTCATCTCGTGTCCTACCGCTGCGCCATCCGCGAAGTGCGCATCGGCATCGACAGCGCCGTCCCCAACCAGGTGCTGAAGATGCCGCCCTGCGACATGCGTGACCCCAGCGCCGTCAGCGCCGGCATGCCGCTCTACATGAAGCTCGCGCCGAGCACGCAGACCGTCTCGGTGGAGCTGACCTATCGCGACGGCAGCGTCTCCGAGATCAAGAGCTTCCGCAGCGCGAACCGGAGCAATAATTGAGGGGTTTCGTTGCCGTCTGCAGCGTGAGGAGCGGCAAAGGAACAACTCCTCCTGACTTGGATTGTCCACCAAACCAGGGAGACGATCCATGCTTCGCAAATCCATCCTCGTGACGATCGCTTGTGCGGCTCTTTCGACTGCTGCCTTCGCCCAAGGGGGCGGCGGCGGTGGTGGTGGTGGCGCCGGAGGCGGTGGTGGTGCAGGTGCAGGTGCAGGTGCAGCGGCGGGTGCAGGAACGGGGACTGGCGGCGCCAGCGGGGGATCCGCGGCCTCATCGGGGGCCGGAATGGGCACGTCGTCCAGCAGCGCCAATTCCGGGCCCTCGGCTCCCTCGGGAATGGGGGTCCATGGCACGACGACAGGCGCCAACGTGAACACCAATACCGGGCCGAACAATCCGAATGTCCAAGCGCCAACCGCCGCCGGCAAGTCGCCATCAGCTGCGCAAGCCGAGCAAAACATGGGCGTCGGGCGTGCTGCCAATGGGGTGCCGATCGGCAGTCCGGGCTCGGGAACCAGCAACGAGGACCAGAAATAGCCGAATGCGATTGTCACGGAAGGCCCGCGTGAAGCGGGCCTTTCATTTGGCGCCGGTTTGCTGATCCCAACCGGCATTGATTCACCTGCGCCCTGCGAATTGAGACTGCCTTTGACCTGAATCGCGCTAGTATCGGCCGGCATCAATCGATCGATACTCTCAGCGCGGATCGCGTCTGCAGTGACATCTGACCAACAACCAAGCCGGACCAAAGTCCGCTGCTGCATCGTCGGCGGTGGGCCGGCCGGCATGATGCTCGGCTATCTCCTGGGCCGCGCCGGCATCGAGGTTGTTGTGCTGGAGAAGCATGCGGATTTCTTTCGCGACTTCCGCGGCGACACCGTGCATCCCTCTACGCTCGAGGTAATGGACGAGCTCGGCCTGATCGACGGATTCCTGAAGCTGCCGCATCAGCGCCTGCAGAAGATGGACGGACTGTTCGGCGGCACGCCGGTGCGCATCGCGGATCTCCGCCGGCTCCATACCAAATACCCCTTCATCGCCTTCATGCCGCAATGGGATTTCCTGAATTTCCTGCGCGAAGCCGGCCGGCGCTTTGCCTCGCTCGAGGTGATGATGAGCACCGAGGCGGTCGATCTGATCCGCCGCGGCGAGACGATTGCCGGTGTGCGGGCGAAGACGCCTGACGGCATCATCGACATCGAGGCTGATCTCACGATTGCCTGTGACGGCCGCCATTCGACCGTGCGCGAGCGCGCCGGGCTCGCGGTCGAGGAGATCGGCGCGCCCATGGACGTGCTCTGGTTCCGGGCCGGCCGCAGGCCTGACGAGACCGAGAACGTGTTCGCGCGGGTCGAGCCCGGCAAGATGATGATCACCTTCGACCGCGGCGATTACTGGCAATGCGCCTATGTCATCGCCAAGGGGCAGCACGATGCGGTGAAGGCGAGGGGACTTGCCGCTCTGCTCGACGACGTCGTGCGCATGGCACCGGTCCTTCGATCCGGCATCGCGGAGGTGAAGAGCTTTGACGACATCAAGCTGCTCACGGTCGCGATCAACCGCCTGACGCGCTGGACGCGGCCCGGCCTGTTGTGCATCGGCGATGCCGCGCATGCGATGTCGCCGATCGGCGGCGTCGGCGTCAATCTCGCCGTGCAGGACGCGGTCGCGACCGCGAACCTGCTGGCGGACAAGCTGCAGCGCGGCTGCCCCTCGGAGGACGAGCTCGACGCCGTCAGGCGCCGGCGCGAGTTTCCGGTGAAGATGACGCAGCGCATGCAGGTCGTCGTGCAGAATAACATCATCAGCGGCGCCTTGCAGGGCGGCGACCGGCCGTTGAAGGTGCCGCTGATCGTGCGCCTCATCACCGCGCTGCCGTGGCTCCAGGGCATTCCGGCGCGCCTGCTTGCGCTCGGCGTGCGGCCCGAGCACGTCCATTCGAAAGCGGCGTCGTCTTCGTAGGGCAAGTCTCGATAGGGATAACGCCGCGTAAAAGCGTCCGCGATGCGTTGCGCTCCTGCAACAGCACCAAACGATTCACGGCACGGGACGTGCTCATCCGCGGCGTTAACCGTGTTGATTTCAATTTTAGTAAGGGCCGTCTGTGACCGTGCGCCGATCTGAGGACACGGGGTGTACCATGCGTAATAAATTGATTGCCGCCTTCGCCTGCACGACCGCTCTGGTTTCGACCGGCGCTGCTTCCGCCGCCGATCTCGGTGCGCGCTACACGAAGGCACCTGCCTATGTCGAGCCGCTGTTCAACTGGACCGGTTTTTACGTCGGCGGCCATATCGGTGGCGCATGGACCAACGAGCAGTTCATCAACAGCGGCAACAGCGGCGGCTTCGGTGATCTGCTTCCGGGCGAGGGTTATCGTCAGCGCAACTCCGGCATCTTGGGCGGCGCGCAGATCGGCTACAACTGGCAGGCCAACAATTACGTGTTCGGTGTGGAAGGCACGATCTCCGGCCTCGACAACAAGGGCTCGTTCCTGAACACCGCGTTCGGTGCCGGTGACGACGTGTTCTCCTGGCGCGCCAATGTCCTTGCGACCGTCGTCGGCCGCGCCGGCTTCGCCGTTCAGAACAACCTGTTCTACGTCAAGGGCGGCTACGCCGGCGTGAACAACCGTCTCTCCGTCAGCGATACGGTCGGCCCGGCGACGGGCTCGGGCGGTCAGACCCATTGGGCCAACGGCTGGACCGTCGGCGCCGGCTGGGAATACGGCATCACCCGCAACTGGATCGTCGGCCTCGAATACAATTACGCGGCCTTCGCCAGCCAGACCTATCAGCTTGGCGGCACCACGACCAACTACACGTTCGATGCCAAGCCGCGCGATCTTCAGTGGGCCGTCGTGCGCGCGAGCTACAAGTTCGACGCGCCGACTATCGGCCGCTACTGAGCGATCAACGAACGACCAAGCATCTAAAAAAACGGTCACTGCCAAATTCAAAGCCCCGGCTTCCACCGGGGCTTCTTTTTTGCGTGCGGTCTCGTGGTGCGGATCCGGCCTCAGGCCATCACCGAGAAGCCGCCATCGACGGGGATCGCGGTGCCCGTGACGAAGTTCGAGGCGGGCGAGGCGAGGAACACGGCGATGCCGGCGAAGTCGTCGATGTCGCCCCAGCGTCCCGCGGGCGTGCGCGCCAGCACGCGCTCGTGCAGCCCTGACACCTGCTGCCGTGCGCCGCGGGTGAGATCGGTGTCGATCCAGCCCGGCAGGATGGCGTTGACCTGGATGTTGTCGGGCGCCCAGGCGTTGGCGCAGGCGCGGGTGTACTGCACGATGCCGCCCTTGCTCGCGGCATAGGCCGTCGCGAAGCTTGCGCCGAAGATCGACATCATCGAGCCGATATTGATCACCTTGCCGTTGCCCGACGCCTTCAGCGCCGGATAGGCCAGCTTGGAGCACACGAAGGCGCTGGTGAGGTTGGTGTCGATCACCTTGTTCCACTCGTCGAGCTCGAGCTCGTGCGGGGGCTTGCGGATGCTCATGCCGGCATTGTTGATGAGGATGTCGATGCGGCCGAGATCGCTCACGACGCGGTCGATCATGGCTGCGACGGCGGCCTTGTCGGTGACGTCGGTGGTGATGGCAACGGCCTTCACCCCGCGCTGCTTGAGATCGGCGATGGCGGCGGCGGACTTGCTCTCGTTGCGTCCGACCACGGCGATGTCGGCGCCCGCGTCAGCAAGGCCGCGGGCCATGCCGAGTCCAATGCCGCCATTGCCTCCCGTGACGATCGCGACTTTGCCGCGAAGATCGAACCGGCTGGATGTCATGCTTCTATTCCCGGGTTTCTTCTATTGGTTGCTTTGCCAGATCAGCACCAGCCCGAAGCCTGCCATGGCTGCGCCATAGCCGGCCCATTGCAGCTGGTTGACCATGAAGCTCGATCGCGGCCACGGCACAGTGCCCGTGCCCTGTCCGATCCAGAGCAGTCCGACGGCAGTCGCAAGCAGGCCTACCACAAGCAGAAATCTGCGCATGCATTCCTCCCATCGGTCGGCTTCTGTCGCGACGCGGCATCAACGACTGCCGCGGACCCGCGAAGCCTGGCAGCACAGTAACCGTAGGTGCCGTTCGGACACAATGGCGGCGCGCCCGCTCAGGGAGTCAGCGGGGAGGGATTGTGCCTGTTCGGGAGCTCCGCTAGCTCCCATAACGAAAAAGCCCCGGCGATGCCGGGGCTTTGACGTTTGATCTTCAGATCAGATCAGTACTTCGCGACAACCGGGCCGGTCCAATTGAAGCGGTAGACCAGCGAGGTGGAGATCGTCTGGTTCCAGCTGTTGGCCCGGACGCTGTTGATGGTCGGGAGGTCGCCGATATCGAAGCGAATGGGCTCAGACTTGGCATTGTAGAAGGCCGAACGGTACTCGGTCTTCATGAACCAGCCAGGCGAGCTGATGCCGAAGAAGTTCAGGCTGTTCTCGACGCCGCCGCCGATGAACCAGCCGTGACGATCATAACCATTGAGATGCAGACCAACGGGGACGCCAGCCAGGTCGGTGAAGTTGGTGCGGCCGAAGTGGGCGCCGGAGTAACCGCCGTTGACGTAGGTGAGGACGTTCGGGGCGGCGAGCCAGCCGAGCCGGATACCAGCAGCCCACGAGGTTTCAAGCTTCTGGTTGCCCGTGATGTCGATGGTCGGATCCTGGATGGTGGAACGGATGCTGCCGAACTGAGCGTCGCCGAACACACCGGCAACCCAGGTGCCGCTGAACTGCCAGTCGTAACCGGCGCCGACAGTGCCGAACCAGCCGGAGCCACCCTGGCGCTGCGTGATCGTCAGCGGCGTGCCGGTGGCCGTGTCCACGATGCTCTGGTCGGCATTCGAGAGGCCGCCGCCGCCACCGCCGAAGATGTAGAAGCCGGTCCAGTTGGCGACCGGCGCGGGCGCCGGGGCCTTCACGTAGGGGCGGGCGCCAAGGTCAGCGGCCGAGGCCGAACCGGTCATCGCCGCAACGGCGGTCAGAGCGAGCAAAGTCTTCTTCATGTCAAAATCCCCAACCTTGGTCTGTCGTAGCAGCGCGAGCGCACTGAAGTTCGTTTCATCTGATGTCCGGACTATAGCCGGTTCTCGCCGAAATGCTGTTGCAGGGCAGGCACAGTCGCCGGAAAACGCCGGTATGCGGGGATTGGGGTCGCTGCCGCGCAAATTCAAAATAGCTAATATATATCAATATGTTATCAGCTTTATCGCGAAGGTTGTTTTTGGTAACTTCTCGTTAGCAAATTCGGCTTTGCCCGAAATGGAGGCAATCCTGCCTCAGCCGTGCCCCTCCTTTTGCCTCGTGAGTCGCTGGCCGAGTCGCCGTGTACCGGGGGGAATCAATGACATGCGGGCCGATGCATTGGCAGGATCACCGCGCCAGGTCGCCCCGTGCCCGCAAATGAAGAAGCCCCGGCGGTGAGGCGGGGCTCTTGATGACGCGCGGCTGCGTGCACGCGTCAAAGGTCTGGCAGATCAGACGTCCAGCAGCTCCTCGCTGGCAAATTCGGCCTTGTCCGAGATGAAGGCGAACCGAGCCTCGGCCTTGGTGCCCATCAGGCGCTCCACCGAATCCGCCGTCGTATCGCGGTCGTCCGCAAGCAGCACCACCTTGAGCAGCGTCCGCTTGCTCGGATCCATGGTGGTTTCCTTGAGCTGGGCCGGCATCATCTCGCCGAGGCCTTTGAAGCGGTTCACCTCGACCTTGGCGTTGGCGTTGAACGCGCTCTTGATCAGCTCTTCCTTGTGGTTGTCGTCGCGCGCGTAGACCGATTTGGTGCCGTGCGTGAGCTTGTAGAGCGGGGGCACCGCGAGGAAGAGGTGGCCCTCGTCGATCAGCCGCGGCATCTGCCGGTAGAAGAAGGTGATCAGGAGCGAGGCGATGTGAGCGCCGTCGACGTCGGCGTCCGTCATGATGATGATGCGCTGATAGCGCAGATCCTCTTCGCGATAATGCGCAAGCGTGCCGCAGCCGATCGCCTGCACGAGATCGGAGAGCTGGGCGTTGGCAGTCAGCTTGTCCTTGCCGGCGGATGCGACGTTGAGGATCTTGCCGCGCAGCGGCAGCACGGCCTGGGTCTTGCGGTCGCGCGCCTGCTTGGCGCTGCCGCCGGCCGAGTCGCCCTCGACGATGAAGAGCTCGGAGCCTTCCGTGCCCGCGTCGGTGCAATCGGCGAGCTTGCCGGGCAGGCGCAACTTCTTGCCCGCGGTTTTCCGCGCGGTCTCTTTTTCCTGGCGGCGGCGCAGCCGCTCCTCGGCGCGGTCGATCACGAAATCGAGCAGCCGGTTGGCCATGTTCGGATTGCCCGAGAGCCAATGGTCGAACGGATCCTTCATCGCCTGCTCGACGATGCGCTGCGCTTCGGCGGTCGCGAGACGATCCTTGGTCTGGCCCTGGAATTCAGGCTCGCGCACGAACACCGAGAGCATCACGGCCGCGCCCACCATCACGTCCTCGGAGGTGACGGAAGCTGCGCGCTTGCCCTGGCCGACACGTTCGGCATGGTCCTTCAGGCCGCGCAGCAACGCGCTGCGCAAGCCGGATTCATGCGTGCCGCCATCCGGCGTCGGCACGGTGTTGGTGTAGGACGACAGGAAGCCGTCGGCATCCGCGGTCCAGGCCACTGCCCATTCGCAGGCGCCGTGCGCGCCGTTGCGCCCCGACTTGCCCGAGAAGATGTCGGGATGCACCAGCGTGTCGGCATGGATCGCCGCGGCGAGATAGTCCTTGAGGCCGCCGGGGAAGTGGAACGTCGCCTCCACCGGCACGTCCTCGACGCCCTTGAGCAGCTCGGGCGCGCAATTCCAGCGGATCTCGACGCCGCCGAACAGATACGCCTTCGAGCGCGTCATCTTGAACAGGCGCTGCGGCTTGAACGCCGCCTTGGCGCCGAAGATGTCCGTGTCGGGCTTGAAGCGCACGCGCGTGCCGCGGCGGTTGTTGACCTTGCCGAGATCCTCGAGCTTGCCCTTGGGATG
Source organism: Bradyrhizobium sp. DOA1 (assembly GCF_001593325.1). NCBI lineage: Bacteria > Pseudomonadati > Pseudomonadota > Alphaproteobacteria > Hyphomicrobiales > Nitrobacteraceae > Bradyrhizobium > Bradyrhizobium sp. DOA1. Next base: position 3,340,870 of record NZ_JXJM01000001.1, on the reverse strand, counting down.
GCCGCGCTCGAAGATCATCCGATGCAGCTTCTGGCCACGCGCGACCTCGACCTCGAGACGCGAGGAGAGGGCGTTCACCACGGAGATGCCGACGCCGTGCAGGCCGCCCGAGGTCTCGTAGACCTTGCTGTCGAACTTGCCGCCCGAATGCAGCGTGCACATGATGACTTCGAGCGCCGACTTCTTCGGGAATTTCGGATGCGGATCGATCGGGATGCCGCGGCCGTTATCGGTCACGGTGAGAAAGCCGTCCGCGCTGAGCTCGACGCCGATGAAGGTCGCGTGCCCGGCCAGCGCCTCGTCCATGGAGTTGTCGATGACCTCGGCGAAGAGATGATGCAGCGCCTTCTCGTCGGTGCCGCCGATATACATGCCGGGCCGGCGCCGCACCGGTTCCAGGCCTTCGAGCACCTCGATGTCGGCCGCCGTGTAGTCGGCTTCTCCGCCGCTTCCACGCGCGGCCGTCTTGGCGGCAGGCGCGCGGGACTTCGGCTCGTCGGCGCCGAACAGGTCGTCTTTCGCTTTGGTTTTCAACTGCTTGGACATATATCTTGATGCGCTTTGAGGGCCGCCGCAGCGGCGAATCGGTCAGGGCGACTATGCCACTTCTGGCTTGGAAAGGTTATCGCAGGCGCCGGCGAGCGGCGTGGTTGAGAGCCAATCCCGGCGATTTTACGCCGCAGGCCCGCCAATTCCCGGCAATTTGACGTCTCAGCCCACACAGGGTCGAGCTTTGTGACTTGATGTCACACAAGCCCTTGGCTTACCAGTCCTTTCATCGGGCAGCACCTTGAGACAGGGCGGAAGGCTAATCTGGAATGGAGCAGTACGCGCACGCCCTGGCCGAATTCGTGCGCGCTCACCAGGCTTGGGCGGCGCCGATCGTGTTCCTGCTCGCCTTCGGGGAGTCGCTGGCCTTCATCTCGCTGCTGGTGCCGGCCTGGGGCGCGCTGGTGGGGATCGGCGCATTGATCGGGGCGAGCGGGATCAGCTTTTATCCGGTCTGGATTGCCGGCGGCCTCGGCGCGGCGCTGGGCGATTGGGTCTCCTACTGGTTCGGCTTCCGCTACAAGGAACGGGTCGCCCAGATGTGGCCGCTCTCGCGCTATCCGGACCTGCTGCCGAAGGGCGAGGGGTTCGTGCGGAAGTGGGGCGTGCCCAGCATCTTCATCGGCCGCTTCTTCGGCCCATTGCGCGCCTCGGTGCCGCTTGCGGCCGGCATCTTCGAGATGCCCTATTGGAGCTTTCAGGTCGCCAATTTCGTCTCGGCCCTGGTCTGGTCGGCGGCCCTGCTGCTGTTCGGCGACGTGATCGCGAAGCTGATGGAATGGATCTGGCGCCTGGTGTGACCGAGCGGCAGGGCCGCCCGGTCGGCGCGTCAAGCGCGCCTACAACGAGGCATTCCAGATCGACGAGATCCACCGATAGCCAGAGCCGTCCTTTTCCTTCTCGACGCGAACGAGGCCCGGGAAGGCGGCGTGGAAGGCCTGGATCGGCATCTTCTCGGCAATGGCCATGTCGTAGAGCTTGCGCCGGGTCTGCTGTGCCAGTGGCTTGTCGACGTCCGAGGCGATGTTCCATTCGGGATGCTTGACGAACAGGAAGGCTGCACCCGCGGTGATGTCGACCTGCACCAACACCTTTTCATTGCCTGAGGCGACGATGAAGGAATTGTGGCCCGGCGTGTGGCCGGGGCTCGCAATCGAGGTGATGCCGGGCGCCACCTCCTTGCCGGCTTCGTATTGCGTGACCTTGCGGCCGAGCGCGTCGAACACGCGGCGGATGTTCTTGAAATTGTTCTCGAGGATCGGATTGCCCATCCCCTTGCTCATCTCGCCGTCGTCCATCCAGAACTTCCATTCCACTGCCGGCACCATGATCTCGGCATTGGGAAACGCGGGCTTGTTTTCGGCTGCCAGCAGGCCATTGATGTGGTCGCCGTGGAAATGAGAGATGACGACGGTGTCCACCGCCGCCCGGTCGATGCCGGCCGCCGTAAGGTTGTTCTGGAACTGGCCGACCTTGCCCTTGCTCTGCGTGAATTGGTCGGGCCCCAGACCGGTATCGATGACGACGAGCTTCGGTCCGGTGTTGACGACCACGGGGTTGAACGTATGGGTGACCTTGTCGGTCGGCAGGTGATGTTCGGCGAAGACCTTGTTGATGTCGTCCTTGCTGGCGCCCGCTGCGTAATTGTCGGTCAGATTGACGGTGGCAACGCCGTCGCAGACCACCGTGACCTGATGGGTGCCGACATTGTAGCGATAAAAGCTCGCATTCTGCTTGTCGGCCAAGGGCGCGGCGGCGGCCGCGGGCGAAGTCTTGACGAAAGGCAGGAGCGCCGAGGCGGCGGCGCCGGCTAGCGTTGCGCGACGGGTAATCTCGGTCATGGCGATGTCCTGGGCTGGTTATGACAGGCTTGGACCGGCGGGAGTTGTGGCGCCGGTCTTTCTCTGGAACCCCCATTGCTACTGGAAATTCCGCGGCAGCCCGATGACAACCGTGCGGCACTCTGCCGTCACGAGTGCAGTACTCTGCCGTCGCGCGGTGCGGCATCCTGCCGTCCCGCCGGACCGATTTGCTCTTGACCATGGAACCCCGTGGCCTTATAGCCGCGCGCCATGATCAACGCCGCGACCATTCTGTTCGCCCGTCGCCGCCGCCGCAGCTTAGCGGTTTGGGCGGTCGATCGCGTTTGAGATCATCGTCTTTGCCGCTGGATCCGATCCGCGGCATTCTCTCTCCTGTCAGCGCGATCTGATCCGGCGGCTCCCCCGAGGAGGCCCAGCAGGAGACCACGATGTACACGCCACCCTTTTTCAAGCAGGACCGCGCGGCGAGCCTGAAATTCGCCGAAGAGCGCGGCTTCGGCACCATGTGTGCCTTCGACGGCCAGAAGCCGGTCGCATCCCCGCTGCCGTTCTACCTGACTTACGCCGCTGACGGCACGCCGCAGGCCGCCTTTCATGTCGCCCGTCACAATCCGCTGCTAAAGCTTGCGGGTGGCGATGCGTCCTGGCTGCTCGCGGTCAACGGCCCCGATGCCTATGTGTCGCCGGACTGGTACGTCTCGCCGGACCAGGTTCCGACCTGGCTCTACCAGTCCGTGCATCTCAGCGGCCCGGTGCGGCTCTTGTCGGACGATGAGCTGGCGGTGCAGATCGACACGCTCAGCGACAAGTTCGAGAACTGGCTGTTGCCGAAAAAGCCGTGGACATCGGCCAAGATGACGGCGGGCCGGCTGGAGACGATGAAGAAAGGGATCGTTGGGCTGGTCATGACCGTCGAGGAGGTCGAAGGCAGCTTCAAGCTGAACCAGCACAAGTCGGACGCCGACTATGCAGCGATCGCGAACGCGCTTGGCGGCGGCGATGCCGACGCCAAGCAGATCTCACAATTGATGCGGCAGGCAAGGCCGCAGGTTTTCGCAGACGACACGAACATGCTCGAAGGGAGCGCACCATGAGCCTCGCTGACACCACCAAAGCCCCGACCACCAGCGCGGCCAAGAAGCCCGCGACCGTCTTCGTCGACGGCGGCTCCGGCACCACCGGGCTCGGCATCAACGAGCGGCTGAAGCTCCAGAACGACGTCGTCGTGAAGACGATTGCCGACGACAAGCGCAAGGATCCCGCGGCCAAGAAGGCGCTGATGCAGGAGGTGGATCTCGTCATCCTCTGCCTGCCTGACGATGCCGCGAAGGAAACCGTTGCGCTCGTCGACAGCATGGGCACGGCCGGCCCGAAGGTGCTGGACGCCTCGACTGCCTATCGGGTCGCGCCGGACTGGGCGTACGGCTTTCCCGAGCTGACGGCCGACCAAGCCGAAAAGATCAAGGCCGCGAAGAAGGTCTCCAATCCCGGCTGCTATCCGACCGGCGCGATCGCGCTGTTGCGGCCGATCGTCGATGCCGGTCTGCTGCCGCCTGACCATCCCGTCACCGTCAACGCGGTGAGCGGCTATTCCGGCGGCGGCAAGTCGATGATCGCGAGCTTCGAAGACGGCAGCGCGCCGTCCTTCGAGCTCTACGGCCTCGGCTTCGAGCACAAGCATCTGCCGGAGATGCAGCTCTATTCGAACCTGACGCGGCGGCCGATCTTCATTCCCTCGGTTGGCAACTACCGCCAGGGCATGCTGGTCTCGGTGCCGCTCCAGCTCGACACGTTGCCGGGCAAGCCTGGCGGTGCCGATCTCCAAGCGGCGCTCGCCAAGCGCTACGCCGGCTCGAAATACGTCAAGGTGATGCCGCTCCAGAACGAGGCGGCCAAGGGCGGCCGGCTCGAGCCGGAGGCGCTGAACGAGACCAACATGCTCGAGCTCTACGTCTTCGCCAGCGACAAATATCATCAGGCCTTGCTGGTCGCGCGCCTCGACAATCTCGGCAAGGGCGCCTCGGGCGCAGCCGTGCAGAACATGCGACTGATGCTGGGATTGCCGGAGGAGTAGGGCAGGTTTGTGCCACGGACGCAGCGCAGCGCCACTTAGCGATGCACTGCAGAGCCGGGGCCCAAGGCTGCTGCATCGTATGCGGCGTTCTGGGTCCCGGCTCGCGCTTTGCGCGTCCGGGACACGAACTCAAAACACCCTGAAGATCGCCAGCGCCAGCACGGCCTGGGCGAGGAAGCCGACGGTGAAGGCGAGCGTGCGGAACACCGGGATGCCGATCGCATAGACGATCAGATGCGCGACGCGGGACCAGAAATAGACGGCGCAGGCGAGCACGGTCCATTTCGTGGAATAGTCGATCGCATTCAGGATCAGCACCAGCGGCGCGAAGATCACGAGATTCTCGACCGCATTGTCGTGCGCGAACATCAGGCGGTTGGCCCACTCCGCCTGCGGCTTGTCGCCACGTGAGGGGTTGGCCATGGCGCCGGTGAGGCCGCGAACCTGGCAGCGGTTGATGATGTAGGGGATCCAGAGGATTCCGGTCAGGATCACCGTCAGTGTCAGCCAGAACAATTCGCGCGTCATAGTCCGGTCCCCTCTGTCGTCGCAGCTGCGTTGAGAGCGAGTCTATACAAGAGCGTGTCAGAGTCCGCTATGCGCGAACCCTGACATAGCTGCCTGGCGCGTCCTCGATCGGCGGGAAGGCGTCGTTGCCGACGGCGCGCGCCGGAACCTCTTCAGGATCGAGTTCGCCGAGCCATTGGCGCCAGTCCGGCCACCACGAGCCCTTGTGCTCGACGGCGCCGTTCATCCACTGCGCGACGTTGGCGTCCTTGACGTTGTCGTTGGTCCAGTACTGATACTTGTTCGAGGCCGGCGGATTGACGACGCCGGCGATGTGGCCCGAACCCGACAGCACGTATTTCACCGGACCGCCGAAGAACTGCGAGCCGTATAGCACCGATTCCGCCGGGGCGATGTGATCCTCGCGGGTGGCGAGGTTGTAGACGGGCACCTTGACCTTGGAGAGATCGAGCAGCGTGTTGTCCAGCACCATCGTGCCGGTGGAGAGCCGGTTCTCCAGATAGCAGTTGCGCAGGTAGTAGGAATGGTTCGCGTGGGTCATCCGCGTCGCATCGGAATTCCAGTGCAACAGGTCGAAGGCGCTCGGCTGCTGGCCCTTCAGATAGTTGCTGACGACATAGGACCAGATCAAATCGTTGGAGCGCAGCATGTTGAAGGCCATCGCCATCTTCGAGCCTTCGAGCACGCCGGCCGTCTTCATGTCCTGCTCGAGCGCTGCGATCTGCTCCTCGTCGACGAACACCAGGAGATCGCCGGCATGGGTGAAGTCGACCTGCGCCGCGAAGAACGTCGCAGACGCCACGCGCTGGCGGCGCTTCTCGGCGAGCCAGGCCAGGGTGGTTGCGAGCATCGTGCCGCCGACGCAATAGCCGGCGGTGTGCACCTTCATCTCGCCGGTGATCTTCTCGATCACGTCCATCGCCGTGAGCGGGCCCTGCTTCATGTAGTCTTCCCAGCTCTTGTTGCCGAGCCGCTTGTCGGGATTGACCCATGAGATCACGAACACGGTGATGCCCTGGTCGACGCACCACTTGATGTAGGATTTCTCCGGCTTGAGATCGAGGATGTAGAACTTGTTGATCCATGGCGGCACGATCAGGAGCGGGGTGCGCAGCACCGTCTCCGTGGTCGGCGAATACTGGATCAGCTGCATCATCTCGTTCTGATAGATCACCTTGCCCGGCGTCGTCGCCATGTTGACGCCAACGACGAGATTGTCCGGATTGGACTGGCGGATCTTCAGCATGCCTTTGCCGGCCGCGATGTCCTCGGCCAGCATCGTAAGGCCGCGCGCGAGGTTCTCGCCGCTGGACGCCATCGTCTCGCGCAGCACCTCCGGATTGGTCAGCACGAAGTTCGACGGCGAGAGCGCATTGGTGACCTGCTGCACGTAGAACTCGGCCTTGCGACGCGTGTGCGGATCGAGGCCTTCGGCGTCGCGCACAAGCTCCTGCGCCCATTTGGTCGTGAGCAAATAGAGCTGCAGCACGAAATCGAAGAACTGGTTCGACTTCCATTCCGGATCGGCAAAGCGCTTGTCGCGCGGCGAGGGCGCGATCGCGGGCTCCACGTCCTGGCCGGCCATGCGGCGCACCGCCGAGCCCCAGAGGTCGAGATAGTCCTTGGCGAGCTTGGTCTGCAGATCGGAGGAGCGGGACGCATCCGACAGCCAGTACTCGGCGACCGAGGTGAAGGTCTTGACGATCTCCGTAAGCTCGGCCGGCGGGCGATCCTGCACCTCGCCGCTCTCGCGCGGCTTGAGGTAGGCGGCGAGCGCTTTGCCGCCGCTCTCCATCGCCCGCGCGACATTCATCGCGAAAGCTTCGGCATCGAACTTCGTCTCGAACTTGCTGCCGGATTTGGGCGTGTCGGTTGTGACAGTACTCATGCGCAGAACAGTAACGATTCATTCCGTATTCGTCACCGCGAAGCTCGCATGTTTGGCGTTAAACACTCTCGAAGATGTGTTGCAGTGCGACAAAAATTCCTGGTTCCGTCACAATCGAGCCGCACCGCTCGGCTTGGTGGTGCCGGGCTATTTTGTCGCTCACGCCATTTGGGCAGCAATGGTTTGAGCTTGAGCGCGGTCTTGGGTAAGGTTGCCCGGGGCCGTGCTTTGGGACGAGTAGGGGATTTCCCAAGTGTTGGCGTTATGGGACCTGCAAAAGGCGCTGCCGATCCGCGGCGCGCTCTTGATCACTGCGCTTGTTCTGGGCGGCTGCTCGAGCCAGCTTGCCGACATGACGCCTGGGGATGCGCAGGCGCATCCCCGGGAGCCGGGCAACTATCTGCCCGTGCATGATCTGCCGCCGGATCGCGATCAGGCGGTCATCCCGCCAGATCAGCGCGCCAAGATCGAGGCCGAGCTCGCCGCTGCGCGCGATCGCCAGGCCGTCGCTACCAAGGACGCCAAGTAAGTGTAAGGCGAGTGGGCGCGAGTACGTGTGACGGTGCAAGGTAATCGCTGGCGCCCCCGTCTTGCCGTGCTAAAAGACCTCAGTTCAGCCGAGAGTCAGGGCGAACGACTTCAGTCCTCGTCGTTGAATATTGCTCTAAGTCTTTGAATTTGAGTAAGTTTCACGAAGGAATGAGCGCCTTTCCCGAGCGGCCGTCGTGGCCTGTCGATTCTGTCCTGACCGGTTGCCCGGAGCCCAGAGAGCCATGGAAGATTTTTACCGCATCCGCCGCCTGCCGCCTTACGTGTTCGAACAGGTCAACCGGGCCAAGGCGGCCGCGCGGAATGCCGGCGCCGACATCATCGACCTCGGCATGGGCAATCCGGACCTGCCGGCCCCGCCGCATGTGCTCGAGAAGCTGAAGGAGACACTCGGCAAGCCGCGCACCGATCGCTACTCGGCCTCCCGCGGCATCCCGGGGCTGCGCAGGGCCCAGGCCGCCTATTATGCCCGCCGCTTCGGCGTGAAGCTGAACCCCGACACCGAGGTCGTGGCGACGCTCGGCTCCAAGGAGGGCTTTGCCAATGTGGCGCAGGCCATCACTGCGCCCGGCGATGTCATCCTCTGTCCGAACCCAAGCTATCCGATTCACGCCTTCGGCTTCCTGATGGCAGGCGGTGTGATCCGCTCCGTGCCCTCCGAGCCGACGCCGCAATTCTTCGAGGCGGCGGAGCGGGCGATCATCCATTCGATCCCCAAGCCGCTGGCGCTCGTCGTCTGCTACCCCTCGAACCCGACCGCCTATGTCGCGAGCCTCGATTTCTACAAGGACCTCGTCGCGTTCGCAAAGAAGCACGAGATCCTGATCCTGTCCGATCTCGCCTATGCCGAGGTCTATTTCGACGAGAGCAATCCGCCGCCCTCGGTGCTTCAGGTGCCGGGCGCGATGGACGTCACCGTCGAGTTCACCTCGATGTCGAAGACCTATTCGATGGCGGGCTGGCGCATGGGCTTCGCGGTCGGCAATGAGCGCGTGATCGCGGCGCTCGCCCGCGTCAAATCCTATCTCGATTACGGCGCCTTCACGCCGGTCCAGGTCGCCGCGACCGCGGCGCTGAACGGCCCGGATGATTGCATCAAGGAGATGCGCGACACCTACCGCAAGCGCCGCGACGCGCTGGTGGAATCGTTCGGCCGTGCCGGCTGGGAGATCCCGCCGCCGGAAGCCTCGATGTTCGCCTGGGTGCCGCTGCCGGAAGCCTTCCGCAGCGTCGGCAGCATGCAGTTCGCGACCCTGATGGTGGAGAAGTCCGGCGTCGCGGTCTCGCCCGGCGTCGGCTTCGGCGAGCATGGTGAAGGATATGTCCGTATCGCCATGGTGGAAAACGAGCAACGGATCAGGCAGGCCGCGCGCGGCGTGCGCCGCTTCCTTGAAAGCGGCATCGAAACGTTGCACAACGTCGTTCCGCTCGCCAATCGGCGCTAATTCTCTTCGACGGGTTTTCGAAAAGCATCATGGTTGCACCCCTGAAAGTGGGCATAGCGGGGCTCGGCACCGTGGGTGCCGAAGTCGTCCGTTTGATCCAAACGCAGGCGCGCGTGCTCGCGGGCCGCAGCGGCCGCGGCATCCGCGTCGTCGCCGTCACGGCGCGCTCGAAGGCGAAGAAGCGCGGCGTCGACCTGCGCGGCATCGACTGGGCGAAGGATCCGATGGCGCTTGCGACCCATCCCGAGGTCGATTGCTTCGTCGAGCTGATGGGCGGCGCCGGCGATCCCGCGTTGTCCGCGGTGGACGCCGCGCTCACCGCCGGCAAGTCGGTCGTCACCGCCAACAAGGCGCTGCTCGCCAAGCACGGCCTCAAGCTCGCCAAGGCAGCTGAGAAGAACGGCGGCGCGCTGAATTTCGAGGCAGCCGTCGGCGCCGCGATCCCCGTCATCAAGACGTTGCGCGAAGGTCTTGCCGGGACCGGCATCAACCGCGTCTACGGCATCCTTAACGGCACCTGCAATTACATCCTGACCCGGATGGAGCAGGAGGGGCTGTCCTTCGCCGAATGCCTCAAAGACGCGCAGCGGCTTGGCTATGCCGAGGCCAATCCGTCCTTCGATGTCGACGGCCACGACACCGCGCAGAAACTCGCCATTCTCGCCAGCCTCGCGTTCGGCACGAAAGTTGCTCAAAGCGCGGTGTATGTGGAAGGCATCTCATCCATCGCGCCGGAAGATCTGCGCGCCGCCGACGATCTCGGTTACAGGCTCAAACTGCTCGGCGTTGCGGTTCGCACCGCCAAGGGCATCGAGCAGCGTGTGCACCCGACCATGGTGCCGAAATCCTCCTCGATCGCGCAGGTGATGGGTGTCACCAATGCGGTCACGATCGACGGCGAGGGGATTCCGCCGATCACGCTGGTCGGCCCCGGTGCGGGGGGAGCGGCGACCGCATCCGCTGTGGTCGCCGACATCGCCGACGTCGCGCGCGGCATCCGCGCCAATCCGTTCGGCCGGCCGATCTCGCAGCTGCGCGACACCCAGAAGGCACCGATGGAGCGGCATGAAGGCGGCTACTACATCCGCCTGCTCGCGCGCGACTTCCCCGGCACGGCGGCCGCGATCGCGACGCGGCTTGCCGAGCAGAAGATTTCGATCGAGTCGATCGTGCAGCGTCATCCCAATGGCGGCGCTGCGCCGGCCGACGGCAAGGCGGTCCCCGTGCCCGTCATCCTGATTACCTATGCGACGCACGAGGACGCCGTGCGCCGCGCGCTCGCCGCCGTGCAGAAGGACAAGGTGATCAGCGGACGGCCGCAGGTGATCCGGATCGAGAAGAACTAGAGCATGACCCCGAAAAGTGTTGAGCGGTTTTCCGGAAAGGTCATGCTCAAACCATGATGCGGTTGTTCGTTCGAACGAACACCGGGCGTTGAGAGTTGATGTGGGCAGGATTCCTGTCCAGAACCGTTTCGAAGGAGTGAGCCGATGTCGACCCATATTTCAGTGCCGCCGCAAGCGTTGCTCGAGCGCATCCTCACGCTGGAGATCGTGCGGGTGACGGAGCGGGCGGCGGTGTCGTCGGCGCGGCTGCGTGGTCACGGCAATGAGAAGGCCGCCGACCAGGCCGCCGTGGACGCCATGCGGCGCGAGCTCAACAAGCTGCCGATCCAGGGCACCATCGTGATCGGCGAGGGCGAGCGCGACGAGGCGCCGATGCTCTATATCGGCGAGCAGGTCGGCCTCAAGGCGGGCCCCGAGGTCGATATCGCGGTCGACCCGCTCGAGGGCACCACGCTGTGCGCCAAGAACATGCCGGGCTCGATCGCCACGATGGCGATGGCCGACGGCGGCACGCTGCTGCACGCCCCCGATGTCTACATGCAGAAGCTCGCGATCGGCCCCGGCTATGACAAGGGCGTTGTCGATCTCGATGCCTCGCCCGCCGACAACGTCCGCCGCCTCGCCAAGGCCAAGGGCGTCAAGCCGGAAGGCATCACCGTTC
>NZ_JXJM01000001.1:3312621-3329490 GCF_001593325.1 Bradyrhizobium sp. DOA1 | reverse complement strand
GTGCTCGACCGTCCGCGCCACGCCGACATCATCTCGAGCGTGCGCTCGACCGGTGCAGCCGTGCGCCTGATCACTGACGGTGACGTCGCCGGCGTGATCCATTGCGCCGATCCCGACAACACCGGCGTCGACATGTATCTCGGGACCGGCGGCGCGCCGGAAGGCGTGCTCGCGGCCGTGGCGCTGCGCTGCATCGGCGGCCAGATGCAGTGCCGCCTCATTCTCGATTCCGACGAGAAGCGCGAGCGCGCCGCCAAGATGGGCGTCAACGATCCCAAGATGATTTACGGCATCGAGGACATGGCGCGCGGCGACTGCCTGTTCGCGGCCACCGGCGTCACCACCGGCTCGCTGCTCTCGGGCGTCAAATTCCGCAAGGACGGCGTGATCGAGACCGAGACGGTCGTGATGCGCTCGGTGACCGGCACCGTCCGCTACATCAAGGCCGAGCACCGCGAGCTGGCCAAGTTCCACCTGGACTGAGTACGGAATAGCAGCTGCCGTCATTCCGGGGCGACGGGACCGCGCAACGCGCGGCCCGGAGAGCCCGGAATCCATAGCCACGATTGGGAGTATGGATTCCGTGCCTGCGCCTCACGGCGTATCCCGAAATGACCAAGAATAACATCGAGGGAAGCGCCCATGTCCGATCTCTCCGCCGTCAAAGCCCTCGTCTTCGACGTGTTCGGCACCGTCGTGGACTGGCGCACGAGTCTGATCACCGACTTCATGTGGTGGAGCAAGCAGCGCGGCATCACCGCTGATTGGACCGCGCTCGTCGACGGCTGGCGCGGCATGTACATGGCCTCGATGGACGACGTGCGCAAACACCCCGAGCGCGGCTATGTCATGCTGGACGACCTGCATCGCCGCTCGCTGGAAAAGCTGGTCGACCAGTTCGCGATCAAGGGCCTCACAGAAGCCGATCTCGACTACCTCACGAAAGGCTGGCACCGCCTGCATCCCTGGCCCGACAGCATCGCGGGCCTGGCCCGGTTGAAGACCAAATTCGTGATTTCGCCGCTCTCGAACGGCAATGTCGCGCTGCTCACCAATATGGCGAAGTTCGCCGGCCTGCCGTGGGACCTCATCCTGTCGGCCGAGCTGTTCGAGCACTACAAGCCCGATCCGGAAACCTATCTCGGCGCCGCACGACTGCTTTGCCTCAAGCCGGAAGAGGTGATGATGGTCGCCGCCCACAATGGCGATCTCGCCGCCGCGCAGAAGAACGGGCTTAGGACCGCGTTCGTGGCGCGACCGACCGAGTACGGTCCGCTTCAGAAGATCGACTTCGAAGCAACCGGCAATTGGGACATCGTCGCCAGGGACTTTGGCGGCATCGCGGACGAGCTCGGCTGCTAGGCCGCACTTCGCGAGGGATGGGAAGCGATGAGCAAGCCGGTCCCCGAGCGCTATCAACATCTGCGACGCTTCGCATTCGGTGACAGCCCTGCGCTGGCGGACGAATTGGTCGAGCTCGTCGTCAGGGGCATCAAGACCGCGACCTGCAGCACCGAAGACGAGCCGAACACGTCCGCGCCAGGTGAGCGCTGGGTCGTGCTCGATGGGCGGGCAGAGCCGCGCTGCGTCATCGAAACCACCGAGGTGACGTATCGGCGCTTCAATGAGGTCGATGCGGCCTTTGCACATGACGAGGGGGAAGGCGATCGGAGCCTCGCCTATTGGCGCGGCGCCCATCAATCCTATTTCGGCAGGCTCGGACGCTATAGCGACGACATGATGCTGATGTGCGAGCGCTTTCGCCTGATCGAGGTTTTCGACGACGTCCGGGTTGATCCCAAGCGCGAGACCCTCGCATGACGCTGCTCCAGGCGGCTCGTGCCGCCCGGAGCCGTTCTGGCCGGTCTACAACGTCATCTGCATCGGTTCGGGATAGTAGCGGAAGCCTTCGCCGGTCTTGGCGATGTGGCCATAGCCCGGCCAGGCGAAGTGATAGGACATCACCGGAATCTTGTTCGCCGCGAGCATGGTCAGGAGCTTGACGCGCGATTCGGCCGCCTGCTTCGGATCGGTGTCGTAGGAGAACTCCATCCGTGGCCGCTCCAGCAGCAGCACCGAATGGTGCGAGAGGTCGCCGAGGAAGGCGAAGGACTTGCCCGCCGACGAGACCGTGAAGATGGTGTGGCCGACGGTGTGGCCCGGCGCGGCGATGGCCTGCACGCCCGGCAGGAACTCCTGGCCGTCCTTGAAGAACACGATGCGGTCGCGGACTGGCAGCAGGTTCTTGCGGGCGTGCACGACGAAGTCCTTGGCGGCGCTGCCGAGCTTGCCTTCATCGGTCCAGAAGTCGAAATCGGTCTGGGAGATGTAGACCTGTGCGTTCGGAAACAGCGGCTTGCCGCCCTCGTCCACGATGCCGCCGATATGGTCGATATGGGCGTGCGAGCAGACCACGGCGTCGATGTCCCCCGGCTTGATGCCGGCCTCGGTCATGCTCTTCTGTTGCCGCCCGGTGCTGGCGCCGAACATTTTCGAGCTGCCCATGCCGGTATCGAACAGGATGAGCTTGTCGCCGGTGTTCACGATCGGAGAATTCTGTTCGAGCACGACGTTGTCCGGCGACAGGAAATTGTCCGCCAGCATCTTCTTGACCTCTTCCTTGGGAACGCCGGTGAACGTTCCGGAGGGATCGCCGAGCGGCAGCGGCCCGTCGGAGACGACGGTCACCTCGGCGTCGCCGAGAATGAAGCGGTGCCAATAGGGCGTCTGCGTGCCGAGCTTGGGAGCCCGCGCCATTGCGCTGCTGCCGAGCATGGCGCTGGCACCAAGGCCCGCCCCGAGTGCGAGCAGGGACCGACGAGAGACATCGATTGTCATGCGTTTCCTCGCTTTTGTCTTTTATCTTGCGCAATTGTTCGCGCGTTGCGGCCGGCCGTCGGCACGCGGCCGGAGGTCGGCAGATTCCATGCTGCGCCGGTTACGACTAGCTAGCAAGTAGAATTGGTTCGCAGATGTGCGACCGCGGAATTGCGCTTTACGCAATTCTCAGCGCGACGTTGCCTTCCGTCTCGGCAAAACCCGCCTGCAAGACCTCTTCGCGCTTATGGCGCAGATGCGCCCGCAGGATATGGGAGAGGCCGGCGCCGTCGCGGCGCTGGAGCGCATTGAGGATTGCTTCGTGCTCTCTTACGGCGAGCGCCCAGCGCTGCGGCGTCATAGGCGTGACATAGCGCGCGCGCCGGATGCGCGCAGTGACGGATGTGTACAACGCTGCGAGCACCGGGTTTCCGGCGGCGTTCACGATGGCTTCGTGAATGGCCCGATTGCCGCGATAGTATTGGATCAGATCACTCTCGCGATAGTGCTGCACCATCTCCGCATGCGCGGCGGCGATCGCATCGATCTCGGCATCGGTGATGCGCTCGCAGGCGAGCTCCCCGGCAAGAGCCTCCAGGCCCTGGCAGACCTCGAACAGATCGCGCATGTCCTTGTCGGTCAGCTTCGCCGCGCGTGAGCCGCGGTGCGGCAGCAGCTGCACGAGGCCCTCTGCGGCCAGCACCTTGAGCGCTTCGCGCAGTGGCGTGCGCGAGATCTCGAGCCGCTCGCACAGCTCGCGCTCGGGAATCCGCGCGCCCGGCGGGATCTCGCCGTCGAGCAGGATGGCGCGGATGCGGCCGACGACTTCTTCATGAAGCATGGGTCCAAACTCGATTTGAATGCAAAAATCAGCTTACAGGGGAGAAATCGCAAGTTCCAGCTTGATAATTCCACATTCTGCATTCAAAAATGCAAAAAACAGAAAGGCGCGAGGAAATGGACCTGCAAGTCGAGGCAGAAGACCTCGTTTTTGAATGCACTGATGGCATCGGGCGGATCACCTTCAATCGCCCGCAGGCGCGCAACGCCTTCACCTTCGCCATGTACGAGCGGCTCGCTGCGATCTGCCAGGAGGCCAACCGCGACCATGCGATCAAGGTGCTGGTGCTGCGCGGGGCCGGCGACAAGGCGTTCGCCTCGGGCACCGACATCAACCAGTTCCGCGAGTTCAAGACACCGCAGGACGCGATCGACTACGAGAGCCGCATCGATCGGGTGCTGACCACGCTGGAGCAGTGCCGGGTGCCGACGATCGCGGCGATCAACGGGTTCTGCACCGGAGGCGGGGCGGGCATCGCCGCGGCCTGCGATCTCCGTATCGGCACGCGCAGCGCGAAGATTGGCTTTCCCATCGCCAGGACGCTCGGCAATTGCCTGTCGATGTCCAATGTCGGCCGGCTCACGGCACTCATTGGTGCTGCGCGCGTCAAGGATCTCATCTTCACCGCGCGTCTCGTCGATGCCACGGAGGCTGCGAGCGTCGGGCTGCTCGGCGAGGTCGTCGAGGACATCGCCGCGCTGGACAACCGCGCCGACGAGGTGGCGCGGCTGCTCGCCAGCCATGCGCCGCTGACGCTGAATGCAACCAAGCAGGCCGTCGCCCGCCTTCAACGGCGGCTGACGCAGGACGAGGGCGAAGACCTCATCCTGATGTGCTACACGAGCCAGGATTTTCGCGAAGGGCTCGATGCTTTCCTCAACAAGCGCGCGCCGCAATGGCGCGGCCAATAGGACGGGCCGATGCAAAGTTCGCAATCCACCTCCCGCCGTTCCGGACCGCTCGCCGGTCTCAAGGTCATCGATCTCACCCATGTCATGGCCGGGCCGACCTGCACCCTGATGCTCGCCGACATGGGCGCCGACGTCATCAAGATCGAGAAATGGCCGAACGGCGACGACACCCGTCATTCGGTGCCGCCGAAGATCGGTGATGAAGCCGCGTCCTTTCTGATGATGAACCGCAACAAGCGCGGCATCGTGCTGGATCTGAAGACCGACGGCGGCAAGGAAGTGCTGCGGCGCCTGATCGCGAGCGCCGACGTGCTGGTCGAGAACTTTGCGCCCGGCGCGATGGAACGTCTCGGTTTCGGCTACGAGGCGTTGCACGCCGAATTCCCGGCGCTGATCTATTGCTCGCTGTCCGGCTTTGGTCGCACCGGCCCCTACAAGCATCGTCGCGGCTTCGATCTGGTCGCGCAGGCCATGAGCGGCATCATGAGCTTCACCGGCGAACGCCCCGACGGTCCACCCGTCAAATGCGGTCCCCCGCTGTCCGACATCACCGCCGGGCTGCTCGCCAGCATGGGCATCCTCGCCGCCTACACGCATCGTCTCAAGACCGGCGAAGGGCAGTGGGTTGAGACCTCGCTTTACGAGGCGGCGCTGGTCCAGACCTATTGGCAGTCGACCATCGCGCTCGCCGCCGGCACCGCGCCCCGCGCGATGGGGTCGGCGCATCCCCTCAACGCGCCATACCAGGCCTTTGAAGCTTCGGACGGCTGGCTCGTCGTCGGTGGCGCCAACAAGAAGCACTGGCTGTTGATGCTGGAAGCGCTCGGCGCCAGCGAACTCGCCGTCGATCCGCGCTTCGTCACGGGGGCCGATCGCATGGCCAACCTGAAGGAGCTCGAAGCGGTCCTGAGCGAACGCTTCCGCACCAAATCCCGCGCGCACTGGCTCGCGGCATTGGATGAGAAGGGCGTGCCGTGCGGCCCCGTGCACGACATGCTGGAAGCCCTCAGTGATCCCCAGACGCTGGCGCGCGAGATGGTGGTCGAGGTCGAGCACTCCACGCTCGGCCCCGTCAAGACGATCGGCCTTCCCATCAAGTTTTCGGAGACCCCAGGCAAAGTGCGATCCGGCGCTCCGGTCTATGGTGAGCACACCGACGAGGTGCTGGCCGAGCACGGGTTCGACCAGCCGCGAATTGAAGCGCTCGAGAAAGAAGGCGCGATCGTGCGGGCATCAGGCAGGCGCGAGGAACGCGTCGCCTGAGCGGAAGGCAAGAACAAACGACAAAGATACAAGAAGTCAGCTGGAGGAAATCATGGGTCGGACGTCAACACTTCTGCTTTCCGCAGCGGTAACCGTGCTCGCCGGCACGGGTCCGGTGCTCAGCGCCTGGCAACCGCAAAAGCCGATCGAGTTCGTGGCCACGGCCGGGCCCGGCGGCGGCACCGACAATCTCGCCCGCGCGGTGCAGAACATCATTACCAAGCACAAGCTGACCGAGCAGCCCATCGTCGTCGTCAACAAGGGCGGCGGCAGCGGCGCGGAAGGCTATGTCTACGGCAAGGCTTCCGCCGGCGATCCCTACAAGGTGATCTTCGGCACCTCGAACGCCTGGCAGCAGCCGCTCGTTTCCAAGGTCGCCTTCAACTACACCGATCTCACCCCGATCGCGGCGATGGCGCAGGACGAGTTCCTGCTCTGGGTCAAGCAGGACTCGCCTTACAAGACGGCGGGCGACTATCTGAAAGCCGCCGCCGCGGGCGAGTTCAAGATGGGCGGCGCGCAGTCGAAGGACACGGACGAGGTCCTGACCCGCATGATCGAGAAGGCCGGCAAGATCAAGCTGACCTATATCCCGTTCAAGAGCGGCGCCGAGACCGCCGTGCAGCTCGCCGGCGGGCACCTCGATTCCCATGTCAACAATCCCAGCGAGAGCCTCGGGCAATGGCGCGGCGGCACGCAGCGCCCGCTCTGTGTCTTCAACCCGAAGCGTCTGCCGCAGGGGCCAAAGGTCACCGCGACCGAAGGCTGGAGCGACGTTCCGACGTGTGTCGAGCAGGGCCTCGACATCAAGCAATATGAGCAGCCGCGCACGGTATGGCTGCCCGGCAAGGTCACGCCGGATCAAGCCGCGTTCTATGTCGACCTGATGAAGAAGGTGCAGGCCACGCCCGAGTGGAAGGACTACATCGAGAGGACCTCCCAGGTCGACACCTTTCTGACCGGCGCCGAGCTCGACAAGTTCATCAAGGAGGACCTCGAGCACATCAGGCAGGTCGCGGGTGAGCAAGGGTGGCTCGTCAAGTGAGGCCGGGGCGACATCGACCGCTGGGAGAATGCGTGCGTCACAGGTGGCCATTGTCTGTGCCCGAACGGAGTCTCCCATGATCTCCCGTCGCGCCCTCGAACTCGCCACCGCCGTACTCACCGGCAGCTTCGGTGTCGCCGTCATCGTCTCCAGTCTCGACAACGGCATCGGCTGGTCGAGCGCCGGCGTGGAGGCCGGTACATTTCCGTTCCTGACCGGGGTCATCGTCGTGGTCGGGAGCCTCTACAATCTGGTGCGCGGCGCGATGCCGGCGGCGACACTGGCAAACGTCCCGATTGCCATCACGTCGATCGAGCTGCGCCGGCTTGCCGGTCTGTTCGTGCCGGCTGCGGTCTTCGTGGCGGCGATCCCGCTGGCCGGGATGTACGTTGCATCAGCGCTCTACGTCTTTGCAGTGCTCGTCATCCCGCGGCATCAATCCGTCCCCCGCGCGCTCGCCATGGCGGGCGCGACGGCGCTTGCGCTCTACGTCGTGTTCGAGCGCATGTTCCAAGTCAGCCTGCCGCACGGCGCTCTCGCCGCCGCGTTCGGGTTCTGACGGAGAGGCCGATGGGTAATCTCTCAGAGCTCCTGCACGGCTTCACCATCGCGGTCACCGTGCCGCATCTGGCCCTGATGGCGATCGGTGTGCTGCTCGGCATTCTCGTCGGCGTGCTGCCCGGGCTGGGCGCGCCGAACGGGGTGTCGCTGCTGCTGCCGCTGACCTTCGGCATGCAGCCGGTGTCGGCGATCATCCTGCTCTCCAGCATGTATTGGGGCGCGTTGTTCGGCGGCTCCGTCACCTCGATCCTGTTCAACATTCCGGGCGAGCCGTCCTCGGTCGCGACCACCTTCGACGGCTATCCGATGGCGCGCGATGGCCGGCCGACCACGGCGCTCGCGACCGCCTTCGGCTCGGCAGCGATCGGCGCGCTGATCGGCGTCATCCTGATCACCTTCCTCGCGTCCTGGGTGGCACAGGTTGCGCTGGCCTTCGGGCCGGCCGAGTATTTTGCTGTCTATTTCCTCGCCTTTGCCAGCTTCGTCGGCATGGGCGGCTCGGCGCCGATCAAGACGGTCGTGGCGCTGGCCATCGGCTTTGCGATCGCGGCCATCGGCATCGACACGGTGTCCGGCAGCGTCCGCCTCACCATGGGAGTCGATGAGCTGGTGAAGGGCGTGAGCTTCGTCGTCGCCGTCATGGGCCTGTTCGGCATCGGCGAGCTGCTGGTTGCGGTCGAAGAGGAGTTTCACGCTCGCGCGGTCTCCTCGAAGATCGATTGGCGCGAGGTGTTCCGCGCGGTCGGTCAGCTGCCCCGGCATGGCGTGGCTCTGCTGCGCAGTGCCGCGATTGGATGTTGGATGGGGATCACGCCGGGAGGCCCGACCGCGGCTTCCTTCATGAGCTACGGCATCGCGCGTCGCTTCTCGCGCCGCGGCCGATATTTCGGCACCGGCGAGGTCGAAGGCATCGTCTCGCCGGAGACGGCCGACCATGCCGCCGGCACCAGCGCGCTGTTGCCGATGCTCTCGCTCGGCATTCCCGGATCGGCCACCGCAGCGGTCATGATGGGGGGGCTGATGATCTGGGGTCTCAATCCCGGACCGATGCTGTTCGTCGACCAAAAGGATTTCGTCTGGGGCCTGATCGCCTCGATGTATGTCGGCAACATCGTCGCCGTGGTGCTGGTGCTGCTCACCGTGCCGGTCTTCGCCGCCTTGATGCGCATTCCCTTCGTGGTGATCGCGCCGCTGATCGTGATCATCTGCGTCGTCGGCGCCTATTCGGTCTCCAACTCCTATCTCGATGTCATCATGATGCTCGGCTTCGGTGTCGTCGGCTATCTCTTCAAGAAGCTGTTCTATCCGCTGGCGCCGCTCGTCCTCGCGATCGTCATCGGTGACAAGGCCGAGGACGCGTTCCGGCAGTCGATGCTGATCTCCAAGGGATCACTGGGGATCTTCTTTGCCAACAAGCTGGTGACCTGCCTGATCGTGGCCGGCATCGCGCTGTTGCTGCTTCCGCTCGTGCTGCAGCTCGCGCGGCTCTGGCGCAAGCCCGCATCCAACGCGACTGACACGCCAGCCCAGGAAAAGGTGACCATATGACCGCAAGGCCGCTCATTGCATTGGCAATGGGAGATCCCGCCGGCATCAGTCCGGAGCTGACGGCGAAGCTCGCGGTCCAGGACGACATCCGAGCGAATTGCCGGCTGGTCGTCATTGGTGACCGCCGCATCTTCGATGAGGGCGCGCGCGTTGCCGGCGTGAAGCCGGACTTGACGATGGTGGAGCAGGGGACCGACCTCCGCGCAAGGCAGGGCGATGCGTTGTTCCTCGATCTCGGCCATCTTGAACTGAAAGAAATCGAGCCAAAGACCGCGACGCTCGCCGGCGGCAAGTTCGCGCTCGCGAACTACCGGCGCGCGCTCGAACTCGGCCGCGACGGGCACGTCGATGCCGTCTGCTTCACGCCGTTCAACAAGCAGGCGATGCGGCTCGCCCGCGCCGAATACGACGACGAGATCGCGTTTTCGGCCGAGGTGGTCGGTCTCAGGACGGCGGCGAGCGAGTTCAACGTGCTGGACCGGCTCTGGAATGCACGGGTGACCTCGCACATCCCGCTGAGGGACGTTGCAGCAAGGTTATCCGGCGAACGCATCCACCGTGCGCTCAAGTTGACCGATGCGTGCATGCGCGATGCCGGTTTCGCGCGGCCCCGCATCGCGGTGGCAGGTCTCAATCCGCATGCCGGTGACGGCGGCAATTTCGGCCGCGAGGAAATCGACATCATCGCCCCGGTCGTCGCGACCGGCCAGCGCGAGGGTATCGCCGCGGAGGGGCCGTTCCCCGCCGACACCGTGTTCCTGCGTGCCAAGGCCGGCGCCTTCGATGCGGTGCTGACGATGTATCACGACCAGGGCCAGATCGCGATGAAGCTGATGGGCTTCGATCGCGGCGTGACCTTGCTCGGCGGCTTTCCATTCCCGATCTGCACGCCCGCGCACGGCACGGCCTACGACATCGCGGGGCAGGGCATCGCATCGATCGGCGCCAGCCGCGCCGCGCTGCTGCTGGCTGCGGCGATGGCCGCGCGCCAGGCCGCCTGACCGCAGGTCATCCGGCGCTACTTCGCGATTGGCGTCGTCAGCTCTTTGTCGGCCGTATCCACCACGAACACGGCGAGCAGCTTCGCAGGTTCGGTATCGCTGGCATTGGCGCTGACGGCGTGGCGATCGCCGGGCCTTTCGGCGAAATTCTCTCCCTTGCGGAAGACCTTTGCCGGACCATCATTGACCTGGCTGCGGATCGCCCCTTCCAGGACGGTGGCATAGATGAAGGCGGACGGCGCGTGAATGTGGGCCGGCGAGGAGCCTCCTGGGCCGTACTCGACCAGAACACCCTTCATGCTCTTGCCGGGGACATTCGGCAGCGCCTGGTCGAACACGACGGTCACCTTGGCTGATGGTGCTGTTGGTTCGGCGGCCCGTGCCGTCGCGAAGAATGACGCATAGATTGCCGTGGCGATGAAGATTGTGCGCATGAGAATTCCTTTCCTGCGAATCTGAATACCGAGTCGGAAATCTTCAGGCTGTCGCGAGCCATTTTGCGAGTGGCGTTGCCCCGAGCCGCGCCTCGCCGAGCGGATTCAGCGATTGGTCGTCGATGGGAGCGCCGTAATAGGGTGCCTGCGGGTCTCCGATCACAGGCCGTGCGTCGCCGGACGCCTTCAGGCGCCGCGCGATGAATTCGTTGAAGGGAGCCTTCTCGGGGCCGGCGATGTCGATCGTGCCGTTGATCGGCTGCTCCGTTGCGACCTCCGCGAGGCGCTCGACGACGTCGTCCGCCGCGATCGGCTGAAACAATGCGGAGGGAACGACAATCTTCCCCTCGCGCGCTCCGGTCTCGGCGATGGCGCCGAGGAATTCGAAGAACTGAGTGGCGCGCACGATCGAATAGGGGATCGAGGCGGACTTGATGACGGCCTCTTGGGCGAGTTTGGCACGGAAATAGCCGTTGTCTGGCGACCGGTCGGTGCCGACGATCGAGAGCGCCACATGATGCTTCACGGCCGCCGCCGCCTCTGCTGCGACGAGATTTTTGCTCGAACGCTGGAAAAAATCGAGCACGGCGGCCGGCTCCCAGGACGGCGCATTGGCGACGTCGATGACAGTGTCCGCTCCGGCCAGCACGGCAGCGAGACCTTCGCCGGTCACGGCGTTCACGCCCGATTTCGGCGAGGCCGCCACCGCCTCGTGGCCCTGCTGCTTGAGCTTCGTCACGAGCTTGGATCCGATCAACCCGGTTCCACCAATCACGACGATCTTCATGACACGTCTCCTACTGTGTCTGGGGCGCGAGATGATCAAAAGCGGCGCGAACTCGCGCACTCACCTCAATGAACATGATGCAAAGCGACTCTATCCGTCGCATGGAGCAGGCTCTTGCCTGGAATGGGCGCAGCTTGTCGGAAAATGCTCAAGAAGCCGGGGGACGATATCACAAGGTCGCCAAGGGATCATTCCCTCTTGCGTTACAGATCGCCAGTGTGTTTTGCCCGACGCGTCAAGGGTTGTTTCGGGTCAAGCAGCCCTTCAAAAATACCCAATCAAACCAACCCCTTGGCTACTGTGCATGGGGTTGTTTTCGCGACTTGATGAGGCGGGGGCTGTTTGCCCGATCTTGCGGGGCGCCTCACGCCCCGCAGACGATCACGCCGTACCAGCCGAGCCCGCGATAGGTCTCATAGCCGGGAGTGGCATGGAAGGCGACCAACGTGCCGGTACGATCGTGGTAGAAGCCGGAGCGCTGGCCGTTCAGCGAGATCGAGATGCGCTCGCTGAGAATGCCCTGGCCGTCGGACGCCGCAATGACGCGAAAATTCGAATCGACCAGCAGGACACGAGCCTTGTCGTTGTCGCCGACGCGCACGCCTTGCACGATGGCGCGGGCCTGCGGCTCCCAATCAAAATGGATGGCGAGCACGCCGATCGGCGCGCCGTTAGCCTGGCCGCCGGCGCGGACGCTGGCGCAATAGGTCGCGACCTGGGCGTTGCCGAGCAGGGGCTGGTTCTCGACGTCGCCGGCGACATAATCGTCGCCGGAGCGCAAGGAATGCGCCTCGCGAAACCATTTGGTGTGGGCGACGTTCTGGCCGACGACGCGGAAGCGGTCGGCGCGGCCATTGGCGACGACGTTGCCGTCGAGGTCGCAGAGCCAGAGGTCGAGATAGACGGTGTAGGCCCCGAGGATCACGCCGAGACGCTGCGAGGCGTGGTTGACGGCCGCAGCGCTCGGAGAGGCCGCGCAATCGACCACGGCGGAATCGGTCGCCCACCACCGCACGTCGCAGGTTCGTTCATAGAGGTTGCGGTCGATCAGCTCGATGGCGTTGAGCGACAGATCGACCATGCGCTCGCCGCGCGAGCGCTGGCTCATGCGATCGATCGAGGCGACGAGGTCGCCGGTGCGTTTGGTCAGCTGGGTCTCGAGCTCGCGGGCGATGGTCTCGACCTGCTGGCCGACGCCGCGGACCTCCTGCGCCACCACCGCGAAGCCCGCGCCCTGCGCGCCGGCGCGCGAGCTCTCGATCAGCGCGTTCAGCGCCAGCATCTTCATCTGGTTGGTGATCTGCTGGATCGCCTTGGTCTTGTCGACCGCGATCTGGTTGACCTCTGCCGTGAGGCGGTTGATCAGCGCGGAGATGTCCGAAGCGTCATCAGTGGGTTCGGTGGCAATCGGCTTGGCTTTCAGACCCAGCGAAGCAGACATCGGGGATTTCCCTTGGCAATGAGGTCTGATCTGCAACGAACCCGGAACAACAAATCACAGATCGAATACGAGTCGTTTTCGAAGATTCCGCCTAACGCCTGCTTAATTTGCTGTTCGGCGGAATGCCCAAATGATAGTCACTCCGCGCAGCAAAGCGGCAATCCACCGCTTTATGCCGCGCGGACATTGCTTATCTCAGGGGATTCCGGGTCAATCACTCTGACGGCCGACCGCCGTCACCTTTCCGGGTTCCTCGAGCCATTCGCCTTTCATGACGCCCTCCGCCACCGCATTGCCTGTCGAAGCGCCCCAGGCGTTCCTGGGGGTGGTGCGCTCGCTCACCGACAAGCTGTGGCGTGACCGGCTGGACGGGCGCGGAGCGGCCAAGGCGCTCGCCATCGTGCAGCGGCACCAATTGCCGGAACTGCTGGCGCGGGTGCTTGCGGGGCGCGGCGTCGATATCGACACCGTGCCGGACTTTCTCGATCCGACCATCCGGAAGCTGCTGCCGGATCCATTCACGGTGACGGAGATGGAGGCCGCTGCCCGGCGAATCGCGGATGCCGCCAGCAAGGGCGAGAAGGTTGCGATCTTCGGCGATTACGACGTCGACGGCGCGACGTCGGCGGCGCTGCTCGCCTGGCATCTGCGCCATTGCGGCCTCGATCCGCTGATCCACATCCCGGACCGGATCTTCGAGGGTTACGGCCCCAACACCGAGGCTGTGCGCGCGCTGGCGGCGAAGGGCGCCACGCTGCTGATCACCGTCGATTGCGGCACCACCAGCATCGAGCCGCTGGCCGAGGCCAAGCGGCTCGGCATGTCCGTGGTCGTGATCGACCACCACCAATGCGGCCTCGATCTCCCCGAGGTCGATGCGCTGGTCAATCCGAACCGCTCCGACGATCTCTCCGGCCTCGGCCATCTCGCCGCCGTCGGCCTCGTGCTGGTGACTCTGGTTGCCGTCAACCGCGAGCTGCGCCAGCGCGGCTTCTGGAGCAGCGAGATGCCCGAGCCGGATCTGCTCGGCATGCTGCACCACGTCGCGCTCGGCACCGTCGCCGATGTCGCCCCGTTGATCGGTCTCAACCGCGCCTTCGTCGCCAAGGGCCTGATCGCGATGCGGCGGCGCGACCATGTCGGGCATACCGCGCTGATGGATGTGGCGCGGCTCAACGGCCCGCCGGAGGCCTGGCATCTCGGCTTCATGCTGGGGCCGCGCGTTAATGCTGGCGGCCGTATCGGCCGCGCCGATCTCGGCGTGCGGCTGCTGCTCGAAGGTGACAGCGTCGAGGCGGCGCGGATCGCCGCCGAGCTCGACCGCCTCAACAGCGAGCGCCGCGTCATCGAGCAGGCGGCGGAAGCGCAGGCCGAAGCCGAGGCGCTTGCCTCGATCGGGCTCGAGGACAAGCTCAATGTCATCGTCACTGCCGCCGAGGGCTGGCATCCCGGCGTGGTTGGCCTCGTCGCCTCCCGCCTAAAGGAGAAGTTTTCGCGGCCCGCCTTTGCCATCGCGCTGGAGCCTGGCGGCATCGGCACCGGATCGGGCCGCTCGATTGCAGGCGTCGATCTCGGCAAGGCGGTGCGCCAGGCGGTCGCCGACGGCATCCTGCTCAAGGGCGGCGGCCACGCGATGGCCGCGGGCGTGACGTTGCGCAAAGAGAAGCTCGCCGAATTCCGCGCCTATATGGAGCAGGCACTGGCAGGCGACGTCGCGGAAGCCCGCCACGTCAACGAGCTCTATGTCGATGGCGCGGTTTCTGCGCGTGCCGTGACGCCGGAGCTTGCGACCACCCTCAACCGCGCCGGCCCGTTCGGCAGCGGCAATCCCGAGCCGGTGCTGGCCTTGCCGGCGCATCAGCTCGTCTATGCTGACGAGGTCGGGCAGGCGCATCTGCGCCTGCGCTTCAAGTCGGGCGATGGCGCCATCGTCAACGGCATTGCCTTCCGATCCGTCGGCCAGAAGCTCGGCAATGCGCTGCTGGCCAACCGCGGTCAGCAATTGCATGTCGCGGGATCGTTATCGGTCGATCGCTACCAGGGCGTCGAGCGTGTACAATTTCGTGTCGTCGACATCGCGCTACCGGACCAGGGGCCATCCGTGATTAGATAAAGCGTGAGACCACTCAAATAACAAAAAAGGGAGTGAACATGGCAGGGCAGGTTGAGGGCAAGGTCGCATTGGTGACGGGCGGCGCTTCGGGCATTGGCGAAGCCATCGTCGAGCTGTTCGCGCGCGAGGGCGCGACCGTGATTGCCACCGACATCGACGAGCTGCGCGGCCCAGAATTGGCCCAGCGCATTACCAAGGCTGGCGGCAAGGCGATCTTCCTTGAGCAGGACGTCACCAGCGAGGAGCGCTGGATCGAAATCGTCGCCGAGATCGCCAAGCGCTACGGCCGGCTCGACATCATGGTCTCCAACGCCGGCATTGGTATTGCCGTGCCCTCGATCGTCGACATGACGCTCTCTGATTGGCGCAAGCAGAATGCGATCAACCTCGACGGCGTGTTCCTCTCGGTCAAGCATTGCCTGCCCCTGATGCGCAAGACCGGCGGCGGCTCGATCGTGATGATGTCCTCGCTGGCGGGCTTGCGCGGCGCCCCCGGGCTGTCGGCCTATTCGCTGACCAAGGGTGGCGTGCGGCTGTTCGCCAAATCGATCGCGATGGAATGCGCGGCCGCCGGCGACGGCATCCGCGTCAACTCCGTGCATCCCGGCATCATCGACACGCCGATCTGGGGCAAGATCCCGACCGGCGCGACCGGTGCCGGCCAGAACGCCCCGATCGATCCCGAGGAGCGCGCCAAGATGGCCACGCCGCTCGGCCGCGCCGGTCAGGCTGCGGAGATCGCCTCCGGCGTGCTGTATCTGGCCTCCGATGCCTCGCGTTACGTCACCGGCAGCGAGCTCGTCATCGACGGCGGCATGAACGCCGGGGGCGTGCCGCGGCGCGCATGAGCTGCGCAGGGCAGGGTGGCGGCCGCAGGGGCTGACGCGCCTGCGCCAGCCCTGTACAACACGGGCAGCTTCCTTCCGATAGAGGTGTCCTTCGCCATGGCGCACAGCCTTCACGCGTCCTCGCCCGCGCCGCATCGTTCGAACCGGCCGGATCTCGCCACTGATGCGATCCGCACCGCGCGCGAGGATCTTGCCGCCTGCTTCCGCATGGCCGCCCGCAACGGCTTCGAGGAAGGCATCTGCAATCATTTCTCGGCCGTGGTGCCCGGGCATGACGATCTCTTCCTGGTCAACCCCTACGGCTACGCCTTTCGCGAGCTGACCGCCTCGAAGCTTCTGATCTGCGATTTCCACGGCAACGTGCTCGACGGCGATGGCGTGCCCGAAGCGACCGCTTTCCACATCCACGCCGAGATGCACAAGCGCCTGCCGCGCGCCAAGGTCGCCTTTCACACCCACATGCCCTACGCCACGGCGCTGTCGATGACGGAGGGGGAGCCGCTGATCTGGGCCGGCCAGACCGCGCTGAAATTCTACGGCCGCACCGCCGTCGACCGCGACTATAACGGCCTCGCACTCGACAACCGCGAGGGCGCACGCATCGCGTCCGCCGTCGGCGACGCCGACATCGTCTTCATGAAGCATCATGGCGTGATGGTGCTGGCGCCGACCATCGCGGAAGCCTGGGACGATCTCTATTATCTCGAGCGCGCCGCCGAGGTGCAGGTGCTCGCGATGTCGACGGGACGGAAGGTCCTGCCTGTCGATCCCGCTGTTGCGGCCGAAACCTACCGGCAGATGCGCGAAGGCGATTCCGAATCCGCGCGGCTGCATCTGGCCGCAATCCGCAGGCAGCTGGACGCTGAGGAGCCGCAGTACCGGCACTAGTCTTGCGACGGCCGTCGTAGCCCGGATGGAGCGCAGCGCAATCCGGGATTAGATCCGCGATTGACGCCCCCCGATTACCCTGCGCTCCATCCGGGTACGGGCCAAAGTAAGCCCTACGAGCCCTGCCGCAGCTTCGCCAGCACCTTCAGCCCGCCATAGCCGTCCGCCGGCGCAATCCCGACGCGCTGCTGGAAATCCTTCACCGCCTTCATCGTGTCGTTGCCGACGCGGCCGTCGCTACCACCGGTGTCGAAGCCGGCCTTGGTGAGGCGAGTCTGCATCTCCTGCACCTCCGCGAGCGTCAGCGCGCGCTCGGAACCCGGGAAGGGCTGGATGAACGGTGGCGCACCCAGGCAGCGGTCGCCGAGATG
>NZ_JXJM01000001.1:3296004-3312124 GCF_001593325.1 Bradyrhizobium sp. DOA1 | reverse complement strand
CAGCGCATAGTTCATCGACGGATTGTAGCTCTTCACCGAATAGAAGTTCGGCCCCAGCAGGAAGGTCGGCCCGCCCGCGACCGGCGTCCATAGTTGCGCGGATGCGTTCGGCTGCGGGAACGACTGCCCGTCGGCGCGAATGACGCCGGCCGAGGCCCAGGCGGCGTAGGTGCGGCTCCCGCTCATGCTGCCGGGCGCGCGCACCTCGTAGCCCCAATGCTCGCCGCGATGCCACTTGCCGCGATTGACGAGGTACTTGGCGGTCGAGCCCAGCGCATCGTCCGGCTTGCCGAAGGGCGAGACCTTGCCATCGCCGTCATAGTCGATGCCGACATTGAGCCAGACTTCCGGCATCCATTGCGAATGCCCCATCGCGCCGGCCCAGGACCCCTGCATCTGCTCCGGCGTGCTCCAGCCCTTGTCGACGATGCGCAGGGCGTTGATCAGTTCGGTCTCCCAATAGGTCTTGCGGCGCGGCTCGTTCCAGGCGAGCGCGGCGATCGAGGGAAATACCGGCCGCATGTGGTTCTGCTGCACCAGCGGATCGCCATAGGCGGACTCGACGCCCCACAGCGCCAGCAGCGTGCCGCGTTCGACACCGTAATCGCGTTCGACGCGCGCGAGCAGTGCCTCGTTGTTCTTCAACGCGATCTTGCCGTTGATGATGCGCCAGTCGGAAACGCGGCGGTTGATGTACTGCCACACCTGCTCCTTGAATTCCGGCTGATTGCGCATCTGCTTGAACACGCTCATATCAGGCTCGACCCGCGCCATCGCACGTTGCCAGGTCGCGGCAGAAATGCCCTTCGCCATCGCACGCGCACGAAAGGCTTCGCGCCATTCGTCGAAGCCCGGAGGCGCGGCCAAGGCGCGTGTCGGAAGAGTCAGCAAGGCAGCTGCACCCAGCGTTGATTGAAGCAGGTTGCGGCGCGTCGGATGGAGGGAGGAATCAGCTTGTTTCATGGGCGCATTCTAGCGTGAAACATGGTGCATGTGGGCAGGTTCCTGGAACAGCAAAGCGCCGTAATCTGCACGGCTGGACCTGCCATTTCATCGGAACAAACTGTCGCAGTCCAGCATTCCCCTCGCATCACACGAGGAGGACAAGATGAGGAAATATCTGTTTGCCGCCGCAATGGTCACGGCCATCGCGACGCCTGCATTCGCTGACGAAGTCGGCGTTCACGTCGACCCGGTTGGCGCCGGCGTGACGGTTGGCCAGTCCCATGAGTATCGCGAGCGAGATCGCGATCGCGACCGCACGACTGTGATCAAGGAGCGCGAGCCCGCCGACCGGACCACGGTGATCAAGAAGGAAGATGAATTCGGCAATCGCGAGAAGACCGTGATTCATCACGACAACGACTGATGGAGCAGGGCCCCGGTTCGATGCCGGGGCCTTCCTTTCGAGCGCTGGACAAATCGAATCGGGGTCGAATGAAGATACACGCGCATGCGGAAAGTCATGTCGTCGAGCTCGACGACGGATCGCAATGGCAGATCTTTCCCGGCGATCTCGCGACCACGTTGAGCTGGAAACCCGAGACCGATCTGCACCTGGAGCCGAGCCGCGACCAGGTGAGTTCGCATGTGGTCAATGCCGCGGATCGAACCCGCGTGCGGGTGATCGCAGCAGGCAAAGCCTGGCCCGATGGCGAGGTCAAGAATGCACTGAAGGGCGGGTAGCACGCTTCAGTCGCGAGCGGCCGGGCGCCTAATCCTCCTGTAACTCGGTCGCGATACCGGTGAGCCAGCGCCGGATCGCAGCCTCCGTCTTGTCATCCAGGCCCCGGGCGAGGCGCTTCTCCAATTCGAGCACCCGCTGTCGGCACGCCTTCAAAAGCGTCGCGCCGCGCGGCGTCAGCGTCCACTGCTGGATACGGCCGTGGACCGGATGAGGCGTCATCGTGATGGCACCGTCACGTTCGAGATTGCGAATGATGACGCCGACGGTCTGGGGCGTCAGGAAGGTGAGGCGCGCGACATCGGCCCCCGACAGGCCCGGATAGGCGTTGAGCATGGTCAGCACCGCGAATTGCGGCGACGTCACCCCGAGATCGGCGAGGGTGCGCTCCATTTTCAGCCGGACGGCGGCATGCGCCTGGCGCAGGAGATAGCCGATATAGCCTTGCTCGCCACGCTTGCCTTCGCCGGGGGCGGGTACGTGCACAGGGCCGGCGTCGGGGGCGTGGTGGGGAATTTTCGATCTCGTGACGGCTGCGGTCTTGCGTGACATGTAAGAGCTCTTATAAGGTGTAAGCACACTTACAATAAGACGAGGTGAGCCGCAATGTCACACGCCCGCAGCGAATACGAGGATTTCAAGACGATCGCGCCGGACGTTTTCGATGTGGTGCTGGCGCTCGGTCAGCTTGCGACCAAGGCCGGTCTCGACAAGCAACTCATCGAGCTCGTCAAGCTGCGCGCCTCGCAGATCAACGGCTGCGCCTTCTGCGTGCAGCACCACGTCCTGCTGTCGGAACGGATCGGCGTCCCCGTCGACAAGCTCCATCTGGTCGCGGTCTGGCGCGAGGCGCCGATCTTTTCCGCGCGCGAGCGCGCGGCGCTGGCTTGGGCGGAGGCGTTGACGTTGCTGCCAGATGGCGTCAGCGACGAGGTCTATTCGGAGGCAAGTCGCGAGTTCTCCGAGAGCGAGCTGACCTACCTGACCTCGGCGATCGCCTCGATCAACGTCTGGAACCGGTTTGGTGCGGCCTATCGCTGGACACCGGCGAAGCGGCCGATGACGGCGAATGCCGCTGCATCGTAGTCGCAGAATGGGGAGGTCAACATGACAGCAATGAGTTTGGCCGCGCAGCGCCCGATGCCGTCACGGTCGATGGCGATCGCAGCGATCGGAGGGCTCGCCTGTGCGCTTGTGATCGGCAAAGTGCTGCCTGTCACGATCGACAGCGTGTCAGGCGCATTGGCGCCGCTGTGCGCCACGGCTGCGGAGGGCTCGCCGCTCGACAAGGTCGAGCCGATCGGCTCCTACGCGCTGCCGAACGTGCCCGGCAAGCGCGTCACCATCGTGCGCGTGTCCTACGGTCCGGGCGGGTTTTCGCGGCCGCATCGTCACGCGGGATCCGTCACCGCCTATATCACCAAGGGCGAGATCCGTTCTCAACTCGGCGGCGGCCCCGTCGAGACCTTCGGCGTCGGGCAGTCGTTCTTCGAGCCGCCCGGCTCGACGCATCTGGTCTCGGCCAATGCCAGCATGACGGAGCCGGCGGAATTGATCGCTGTGTTCGTTGCGGACGAGGGCGCGCAGCTCACGACGTTCCTGGAGTAGGTCGCGCTCGTCCGCGACCGCTGGTCAGGTCGGCTGCGATCGCCGCAACAGTTTCCATGCCGGTGAGAGACCGTATTCGACCATCGGAATGGCGATCGCGCCGACAAGCAGCCCAAGCACGCCCGAGATGGCCGCCTCGACCGACCATTCGATGATGCCGCCAACTGAGGGAAGGAGGTGTGCGGCAGCCTCGGTTGCAGCATGGACCGCGTGGCCGATCGCGGGCGGGCCGTATTTTTCGATGCCGTGCAGGATGATGCCGCCGCCGACCCAGATCATGGCGGCAGTGCCGATCGTGCTCAGCACCGCCAGGAAGACGGGCATGCCGCGGACGACCGCGCGACCGAGCGCGCGGATCGCACCGCCAATGACAGAGGCGCCGTCATAGCGCGCAAGGGCCAAGCCCATGTCGTCCGCCTTCACGATCAGGGCCACCACGCCGTAGACCCCGACAGTGATGCAGAGGCCAACCAGCGCCAGGACGAAGGCCTGCGTCCAGATGCTGCCCGCTGGCAGAGCCGCCAGCGTGATCGCCATGATCTCCGCCGACAGGATGAAATCCGTCTTGATGGCGCTCGCGACCTTCTCGTCCTCGACGGAGCGGGCATTCAACGCAATCGGCTGAAGCTGCGCTTCGTGCTGATGCGCATGATGCGGCAGCACCGCTTCGAGCACCTTCTCGGCACCCTCGTAACAGAGGAAGGCTCCGCCCAGCATCAGCAGCGGCGTGACTGCGGCAGGCAGGAAATAACCAAGCAACAGGGCAGCCGGAAGCAGGATCAGCAATTTATTGCGGAGCGATCCGAGCGCAATCTTGCCGACGATCGGCAGTTCGCGTTTGGAGGCAAATCCGATGACGTAGTTCGGAGTGACGGCTGCGTCATCGATGACGACGCCAGCCGCCTTTGCACCCGCCTTTGCCGCCTGGCTTGCCACATCGTCGAGAGAGGCTGCCGCCACCTTTGCAATCGCCGCGATGTCGTCGAGAAGACCGATCAGTCCGACACTCATATCAACCCTGTTCCTTCTTCGCTCCACGCCGGCGGTGTGAACGACGACACACTTCTGCCCGGCATTGGAACGAGCAAGCCGTCAATTATCTTCGCCGCTCGATCCCTCGCGCAGGTCCGGCTTGATAACATCGTCAGGCAGCGCATGTGCCACAGGCTGCGCCGTGACGGCAATCTCCGGACCGACCTCGCGGCCGCGGGCGCGGATCAGGCGCTCATAGGACGAGACCAGCGTGACGTAGGGGCTGACCCAGATCCAGCCGTCGCGGGTGAACACCTGCACGTCGAAATGGAGGTGCAGCGAGGTTCCGGCGGGACGGTCGAGATAGTTCGAGACGACGCCGATCTTCTCGCCTTCGGTGACGAGGCGGCCGTTGACAAGGCCGTCGCCGTTCATCGCGTGGGGGTTCATGTGCATGTAGCGGAAACGGATGTGCTCGGTGCGGCTGTTGACTTGCAGCGTCGCGGCTTGGTCCTTGGTCGCGCGGATCACGATGGCATCGCGCACGGCGACGACGCCGCGCTGCTTGGGATCGCAGGGCTCGCGGCCCTCGCCGGGCGGCGGGCAAGCGGCGGCACGGATGTCCTCGCCCTGGTGGCCGTAGCCGCCGGCGCACTGCCACACCTCGAAGCTGCGGGATTCGCAGAAATTGTCGCGCCAGGGATACGACGTCGGGCCGTCGTTCTTGTCGCGCTTGCCGTAGGATTGTGAGCGGACGAAGGCCGGCGCCTTCTCGAGCGGAAAGCGGATCTGCGCATAGGCCATCGCGTCGGGATGGCCGCCCTGCTTGCGATAGCCGGTATTCGGGATGATGTCGCCGCTCGGACGATAGCTGAAATCCGACGAACGCACCGTGGGGCGATCGATGACGCTCGAGGCAACGTCCATCAGCGGCCGCATCCGTTGCCCGCCGGCGACCCGCAGCGCCTTCAGTAAGCGCTCGGCCACCGGATAGGCTTCCTTGCAGGCGAGCCGCCGCGGCTTTGCGACGCTGTCCAGGCACTGGACCGACACCACATAGACCACACCGAAACGGGTGAAGGCGTAGCGTACATAGCCTTCGCGGATGAACCTACGCAGGTCCGGATAAGTTGCGGCGAGAGGTTTGACCGGCTCGCCCTTGCCCCCCGAGGGGTCGGCGATGTCATAGACGAGCGCGGAGCCCGTGATCTGCACCTCGACGGGTCTTGTGAAGACGCGGCTCGGCATGCCGTCGCCGGCGCCGGGCTCGAGCGAGAAGGTCGCGCTATAACCGGCCGGGCCGGCATCGAACATGTCGACGGAATTGAAGTCGGCTTGGTAGCGCGACAGCGCGAGGGTCGCTGGTGCGCCATTGCGTTGCGCCTCGAGATACGCGGCGGCGTCGAACGGCAGCAGCACGGGCACGGGGCTGCGGGCGATGCCGGTGAAGAATTGCGAGGAGACCGCGTTGAGCTGCACCAGCGCAGGCACTGCGCGCGGATCGTAACGCGGTACCGAACGGCGGGGCACGAAGATGAAGTCGCCTGCGATCCGGGGACGGCTGTTGATCTCAGTGCGGAGCTGGTCGAGCGCTGCGCGCCAATCGACGCGCAGGGCCGTAAGCGATGGGCTGCGAAATTCATCCGCAGCAAGCGGTGTGGCAACGAGGAACGAAAGCGACGCCAGAAGGTGCGAGACGAAGCGGAAACCTTTCCCAACCACTGTCTCGCCCCCCGGCGGCACCTGTTGCGATCGCTCTGTTCCCCGTCAGTCTTTGGCGCGCTCGGAGTAGGAACCGTCTTCGGTCATCACCACGATGCGGGTGCCGACCGAGATGTGCGGCGGCACGGTGGTGCGCACGCCGTTGGAGAGCACCGCGGGCTTGTAGGAGGAGGAGGCGGTCTGGCCCTTGGTCACTGGCTCGGTCTCGACCACTTCCAGCGTGACGCGCTGCGGCAGTGC
This sequence comes from Bradyrhizobium sp. DOA1, assembly GCF_001593325.1. Classification (NCBI taxonomy): domain Bacteria; kingdom Pseudomonadati; phylum Pseudomonadota; class Alphaproteobacteria; order Hyphomicrobiales; family Nitrobacteraceae; genus Bradyrhizobium; species Bradyrhizobium sp. DOA1. The sequence continues at coordinate 3,305,898 of NZ_JXJM01000001.1, read as the reverse complement.
GATCGACACCGGGTTGGTGTCGTGCATGGACAGCTTGACCGTCATGTCCGGCTGAAGATACGCGGCCGCATCGCCGACGACGTCCTTGGAAACCTGGACCTGGTCGTAGGTCTCGGGGTTCATGAAGTGGTAGCCGTCGCCATCTTCATACAGGAAGGTGTAGTTGCGCTCTTCGATCGTGGCCTTTTCGACCTGGTCGGTGGTCTTGTAGCGTTCGGAGATCTTTACCCCGTCCGAGATTCGGCGCATTTCGATCTGGCTGACCGGGGTGCCCTTGCCGGGATGGATGTTCTCGGCGCTCACGACGACATAAAGCTTGCCGTCTTGCTCGATCACGTTGCCCTTGCGAATAGAACTGGCGATGACTCTCAAAGCTGTATTTCCTGCTTGCTTGGCCCGGCACCGGCCAGGACATGGTCAAATCGATGGGGGACTTGGGGCCTCAAATCGGACCTCGGCGCCCGTTTCGGGCCGCAACATACTGATTTTGCCGTTGGATGCCAGCGTTTTGCTGTCCCAAGGGGCGGTCGGGTAATGGCTGGGGACAAGCCGATGTCGCCGTTCTGGTCGCCCGAGCGGCACCTCGACCGGCGGCCCTTCCTCCAGGCCAGGGGGGCCATTAACGCGGCCTTGCGGGGCTTTTTTACCGAGCAGGGCTTCGTCGAGGTCGAAACCTCGGTCCTCCAGGTCTCCCCGGGCAATGAGACCCATCTGCACGCCCCAAGGACAGACATCATGCGGCCGGATGGCAGCCGCGCCAGCCGCTATTTGCGAACCTCCCCGGAATTTGCCTGCAAGAAGCTGCTGGCGGCGGGTGAGGAGTGGATTTTCGAGTTCGCCCGGGTGTTCCGGGACCGTGAGCGGGGCGACCTGCATCTGCCCGAATTCACCATGCTGGAATGGTACCGGGCCGGCGCTCCCTATGACGACATCATGAACGACACCGTGGCGGTGATCGTCCGGGCTGCGCAGGCGACCGGAATCCGGGCTTTCTCATTCCGAGGCCGGACCGCCGATCCCTTTGCCGAGCCGGAGCTTGTCACGGTCGCGGGCGCCTTCGAGCAGTTCGCCGGCATCGATCTCTTGTCGACAATCTCGGGCGGCGAGGGTAACCGTGCCGCGCTTGCCGAGGCGGCCGGCGGGAAGGTCCGTGTGACCGAGGACGACACCTGGTCGGACATCTTCAGCAAGGTCCTGGTCGAGCATGTCGAGCCGCATCTGGGGCAGGGGCGTTTGACCATCCTGTTCGAATACCCATCTCCAGAGGCGGCGCTGGCGCGGGTCAAGGCGGACGATCCGCGGGTTGCGGAACGGTTCGAGGTCTATGCCTGTGGCGTCGAGCTCGCCAACGGCTTTGGCGAGCTCACCGATGCCGAGGAGCAGCGCAAGCGCTTCACGGAATCGATGGCGGAAAAGCAGCGCCGCTACGGCGAGGCCTATCCACTCGACGAGGATTTTCTGGCCGCCGTTGCCGCCATGCCGGAGGCGAGCGGCGTCGCGCTCGGCTTCGACCGGCTGGTGATGCTGGCGAGCGGCGCAGCGCGAATTGATCAGGTGGTGTGGACGCCGCCTGCAGGGGAGAGATGACGAAGACCTGCCTTGTACGGACATTGCGCGAGCCGGCCGAGCTCGTGGCGGAAGGCCTGGCGCCTGCCGCTGCGCTGCCCGCGCTCGAAGGCGTTGCCGCGCGCTATGCAGTGGCGATCACGCCTCATCTCGTCGAGCTGATCGATGCGACCGATCCCGAGGATCCCATCGCGCGGCAGTTCGTTCCCACAGCGGCCGAGCTGGATGTGCAGCCGGGCGAGAGCGCTGATCCGATCGGCGATCATCCGCACTCGCCGGTTCCCGGTATCGTGCATCGCTATCCCGATCGCGTGCTGTTCAAGCTCGTTCACGTCTGCGCCGTCTATTGCCGCTTCTGCTTCCGCCGCGAGATGGTCGGGCCTGGCAAGGACAACGCGCTCTCGGACAGCGCCTATCGCGCGGCGATCGACTACATCCACGCCCACGACGAAATCTGGGAAGTCATCCTCACCGGCGGCGATCCGCTGATGCTCTCGCCGCGACGCATGAGCGAGATCATGGCAGATCTTGCCGGAATCGGCCACGTCAAGATCATCCGCCTTCATACCCGCGTTCCCGTGGCAGATCCCGCCCGCGTCAGTGACGAGATGGTCGCCGCGCTCAAGGTCGAGGGCGCCACCACCTGGGTCGCACTACACGCCAACCATGCGCGGGAGCTGACCGGAGCAGCGCGCGCCGCCTGCGCGCGGCTGGTGGACGCCGGCATTCCCATGGTGAGCCAGTCCGTGCTTTTGCGCGGCGTCAATGACAATGTCGCCGCTCTGTCGGATTTGATGCGAGCTTTCGTCGAATGCCGGATCAAGCCTTATTACCTGCATCACGGCGATCTCGCGCCGGGCACCGTGCATTTGCGAACGACGCTGGCCGAAGGACAGGATTTGATGCGGCAGTTGCGCGGGCGGGTATCGGGGCTGTGTCAGCCTGACTATGTCATCGATATTCCCGGCGGCGCCGGCAAGTCGCCGGTCGGGCCGAATTATGTGTCAGTGACACAAAATACCGCAGCCGATGCGCGTGAAGCGGGAGCCGAAACGCGGTATCGTATCGTGGATTATTGCGGCGACGTTCATCTCTATCCGCCCGAAACCTGACGGTGCTGGAGCGGGGCGTCGGTTTGAGAATGGAGAAGCGAACATGAAAAAAATCATGGTGGCAGCATCGCTCGTGATCTTGCTCGGCGGCGCGGCTTCTGCACAGACCGGCGGCTCCAAGGGATCGACGTCGGGCGGCGCGAGCTCCGGGACGGCCTGGCCGGCGCCCGTCGGTCACCGCCAGCCGCGCGCGGCCGACGTGCCGAGCGAGAAGAATCTGAGCAATCCGAACACGCCTGCGAACAAGGAAGACGCGGAGCTCGATCGCAAGATCAAGAGCATCTGCCGCGGCTGCTAGGCGGTGACATTGCGGGCGGGCGCGACAGCTTCGCCCCGTCCGCAATGATTTCAGCTAGGCCGATCGCTCGTGCAGCCCTGCGCGCTGGCTGTTGCGGCGGATCTCGACCGCGTCGGCGAGCTGTTCGAGCGTTGTCGCCGTCGTTGCCCAGTCGATGCAGCCGTCGGTGATGCTCTGCCCGTAGGTGAGCGGCTTGCCCGGCACCACGTCCTGCCTGCCGGCGATGAGATTGCTCTCGATCATCACGCCCATGATGCGGCTCTCGCCTCCGGCGATCTGACCGGCAATGTCGGTCATCACCTTCGGCTGGTTCTCCGGCTTCTTGCTCGAGTTGGCGTGGCTTGCATCGACCATCACGAGCGGCGCGACGCCGGACTTGGTGAGCTCGTTGCACGCCGCCGCAACGCTCGCTGCATCGTAGTTCGGCTCGCTGCCGCCGCGCAGGATGACGTGGCAGTCCTCGTTGCCCGCGGTGGACGCAATCGCTGAACGGCCAAGCTTGGTCACCGCCATGAAATGATGCGGATGCGAGGCCGACTTCACGGCGTCCGCTGCGATCCGCACATTGCCGTCGGTGCCGTTCTTGAAGCCAACCGGGCAGGATAGCCCCGATGCCAGCTCGCGATGGATCTGGCTCTCGGTCGTGCGCGCGCCGATCGCTGCCCATGACACGAGGTCCGCGATGTATTGCGGCGTGGTCATATCAAGGAATTCGGTGCCGGCGGGCAGGCCGAGATTGTTCACGGCCGAGAGCACGTTGCGCGCGAGCCGCAAGCCCTTGTTGATGTCGAAGCTGCCGTCGAGATCGGGATCGTTGATCAGGCCCTTCCAGCCGACCGTCGTGCGCGGCTTCTCGAAATAGACCCGCATCACGATCTCGAGCTGGTCGGCGAGGTCCTCGCGCAGTTTTGCCAGGCGCTCGGCGTAGTCGAGTGCGGCCTTCGGATCGTGCACCGAGCACGGGCCGACCACGACCAGCAGGCGGTCGTCCTGGCCGGTGAGGATGGCGTGGATGGCGTTGCGCGCCGCCATCACCACGCGTGTCGCGGTGAGCGTGCGCGGGACTTCGCGCATCACCTCTTCCGGCGTGCTCAGCTCTTTCAGTTCGCGGATACGAAGATCGTCTGTCGTGCTCAGCACGGCGGGCTCCTGTTTGTTTCGAACCTGCCGGCCAATAAAAAAGCCGCCAGGTCTGGCGGCTTGTTCGGACGTCTGCTTCAATATTCAGATTGAGCGTGATCCTCCTGCCGCCAGCAAGCTGTCGTAGCTAAAGTACCAAAAATAGCTGGTGGCGACGGTGATCATGATAGCGCATATAGCGTGCCGCTGACGCCTTGTCACCCCCCAAACCGCTTTAGAGGCGACGAGCCGTCTCAGGTGTTGCTTTTGCGCGCCGCCAAAGCCATGCCGATCAGGGTCGCGCCGCCGAACAGCAGGTTGATACCGACGAGGACGCCGATTGCCCATTCCGCCGAGCTCGGCAGTCCCGTGATCACCATGAACGAGATCGCGATATCGACGAGGCCCGAGATCAGGAGCCACGACCATCGGCTGCTCAAATCACGGCGATGCTCCAGCGCGTACATGATGGTGGCGACGCCTTCGGCAAGGAAATAGGCGGCGAGCACGATGGTCAGCGTCAGCACCGCCTGTATCGGTCGGGCCAGCAGAATTCCGCCGGCGAGCACTGCGAGCGCAGCGGAGATCAGCGACCACCAGAAGCCCGGCGTGCTGCGCGCCCAATAAGTCACGATCAATCCGCCGATGCCGCTGATCAGGAACATCCAGCCGAGGAAGATCGCCGTTGCCAGGCTGGCGAGCGGCGGCAGGATCAGCGCGGCAATGCCAAGGACGGCGAGCAGGATGCCTTCGAACAGAAAGGCCCTCCAATGCGCCTTGACCGCCTGGCTCATCTTGGATTGCAGGCGGGAAAACTCCTCGGGCGATGTCATGGTCTGGCTCCGGAACGAAAAGACTACGTCCAATCTAGTCGACCCATGGAGCGCTTGCCATGCGGAGGCTCAACTGCTGCCGGGCGCCGACGAAAAACCTTCGGCACTGGTGCGGATGCGGTTGCGGCCCAGAATATAGATCGCCGTCGTGACAATAAGAAGCGCAAGGCCGAGCAGGATCGAGACGAAGCCGATCGGGATCAGCGCCAGCGTAAGGTTGCGCTCGGGATTGATCAGCCAATGATGGATCGAGGTCAGCACGAAGGCGAGGCCGAGAAAGCCGACGCCGCCGCCGGCGAGCAGCAGCGCCCACATCCGGCGCAGCTGGCTGAGCCGCTCGCGGGCGACGTCGGTCCGGGGCGCGTGATGCCGCGCGACGCGCCGGACGAGGCGAATGGCGAAGGCGATCGAGCTGAAGCCGATCAACAGGCTCGCCGCGCCCAGCCACATCCGGAGCGTCGGGTCGAGATCCGGCATGCGCTGAAGCGTCAGCAGTGGGAAGTCGAACGCCGAATGCAGCGCGAGCGGGCCTGCGAAGATCAGCAGGCGGCTGGACAGGCGGGCCCAATCGCGATTGTGGCGATTGGCGCCCAGCGCGGTGCCGGCCCGGGCAATGGTGAGGTAGGCGCCAGCGATGATGCCGAGCGCGCCGTGGAACGGCACCGTCAGCACGCTGCGCAGGGCCGCCAGCGAGCGCCACATGTCGGCATGATGCACGAGGTAAGCGAGGTTTTCGTAGGCGGCGAAGCCGAGGCCGACAGCCGCGCCATAGACCACGGTGTCCATCGGATTGGCAAAGGTCCGCCGCTTGGTCGAGGAGATCAGCACGATGGCGATCACCTTGACGGCTTCCTCCGGAAGGGCGACGCCGAAGACCGAGTGCATGGCGAGCGCCGCCCAGGGGTCGTCGGGCGCTGCAACCATCTTGGCGAAGGGGGCGCGGGCGATGCCCAGAAGCGAAATGCTGGCAGCTCCAAGCAGGAAGGCGGTCCAGACCTGTGCGGGCGGGCCAGGGCGCTCCTCGGCGGCGATGACGAGCCACAATATCAGCAGCGCCGGGGCGATGGCGGCAGTTCCGATGACGGTGGGTAACGCTTCAATCAGGTACATCGGCGCCGAAAATAGGTTCCCTTGATCCGCTAATCTACGTCTACCGATGCGACCATGTGTCATGCGGATGCTGTCGCCTCGCTTATGGGCGCGACAGCCGGCATTCATCAGGGCTGCCAAATGTAGAACAAGAGCGCAATCAATTGCATGCCATCACCAATTCGCCTTCGATGGCAAGAGTCATCCGCCGCTCCATTGGAAGCGCGTTTCATAAGCCGCATCAATAGAATGTACGGAGTTTCTTGAGCTCGGTGCAGTCGGCTGGCCCAGATGGGGCCAGAACCGGGACTTACGGCCCGGACGGCCAGCAGCTACCTCGAACGGCCTAATCACGCTTCGTTGTGGACCGTGTGCGAGTGGATGCGGTCCGGCGGCTCCGCGCCTGCTCGATCTGCCAGAAGACGCGTACGAGGCACGTGCCCAGGCACAGCACGATGAGCAGGAGCAGTACGGCTTGGTCGACGGCGGGGATGTGCATCATGGCGGTGATAAAGCACAGCCCATGCCACACGTTCCCGGCGATGGTGCGTTCAGTGGGTGGTGAACGGCGATGGCCCGCCGGGGGCGATATCGAAGGCTCCGAGATGGAATTCCTCGCCGACGGCCTCGTGCGGTTCGGGATCCTGCAGGAGCGTGAACGCGGCCTGCGGATATTGCTTCCAGATCTCGAGGTCGTCGGCGGTGATGGTGAGCCAGCCGAAGGTGTAGATGTAGCGTCCGGGCTCGGTGACCCGGCCGACCCTGTCCCAGGTGATCTTATCAACTGTGGTCTTGTCGACTGCCATTCGGTCCCCCGATCGCAAGTCTGCAGGGGCAAAAGCTGACCCGGCAATAGGGCCGCTATAGGGCAGCGATGCGGAAGGGTCAGGCCGACTGAAGCATGGGCGGCCGAACAACCAGGCGGACGAGATCGTCCCGGGACTGCTTTTCGGCGAATTTCACCGCGAAGCCATGGTCGAACTTGCGGATCACGCGACCGACGCAGGCGCCGACCGCAAGCGGGGTTCCGACCGGCGGATCGTATTCGCAGGAGATCGCGACGCCGGCCGTGGAGACGTCGATGATGAAGCACGGATGGGTGCTGCCGTCGGCGAGCGTCAGGAATGTGTGCGAGACCTGCGGCACGAAACGCGCGTCGTGCCGCAATTCCTGGACGCTAGCGTCCTTCTGCTTCTTCTCGAGCCAGGTCAGCTTTTCCGACATCCAGGCGCGCCGCGCCCGCGTCATGTCGAGCTCCATCAGGAAGCCCGATTTCAGCGTCGCGCTGATCGTGCACTGGAATTCACCGAAATCCTGGAAGTAAGAGGTGAGGCGCTCGCCGACCCTGCCGACGACGGGCACGTCCACGATCATGCGGAAGGGCGAGACGCGCTTGGTGCGGCAGGCGAAGCTGCGGAGCTTGCCCTCGCAATCGTACCAGCGCGGCAGCGAGTAGCTGCCGCTCACGGTCACTTCCACTGCACGCTGCCTGAGGAACTCCGCAACAGACATGAACGCCAACCGGTTTGGGTGAATTCCGTAATTCCACGGTAGCCGTCAAATTCTAAGCAAACGATACCGTCGGCGCCGAGCAGGGGTAAATTTCCGGTAAATGCGCGGGCGGGATGTGACGAAACCACTCGTGGCGCAAGGTCACAACTTCGTCATCGCGCGGACGGCGAGGGTCAGGCCGTCCCGAGCAGCACCAGCAGCGCCAGAAGACCCACGAGGATCACGAACTTGACCGTCGTCCAGATCAGGCCGTCCGGGCTGATCGTCAATCCGAACCACGGACCCGTGCGACGCACCGTCAAGGCTGCGAGCGCATCGAAGATGGCGAGCGCGAGGGCGATGCCGCCGATGGCCGACCATGACAAGGTCGGGGGCATTCATGGCGCGAGCCAAGCGGGGACGGCGTCTCTGATGGACACGAGCAGCGCGATCCAGCCGAACCAGAACACGGAGCTCTTGATGATATCGGGCCCGATCGTATCGGGCTCGAACCTGATGCCGATCGCGCCAAGCGCGCTTTCGATGCGCGGGCCGTCGGCCAGGAAAACAAACGCGCCGACGTAGAGGGGAATGCGAGACTGGAAGAGCAGCGCGATGATGCCGAACAGGACCGCGTAGCCGAAGGCGTCACCCAGGATGGCCGTGACCGAAGCGAAAGGCGACTGGGCCGGCGGTTGTGCCACGGTGGCCTGGGGCTGCGTTCTGGCGCGCGCCATATGCTCCAGCATTCTTGCACGCCGGTCCGGTGCGTAGGGCATCACGGGCCGCATCCATGGCGGTAGCGTCGGCAAGGCAACGCCTGACTGCTCTTCCGAAATGGTCTCGCGCGGCTCCATCGACCTGCACCGGTTCCGATCGAACATTGGTCGGCGTCCGGGTGCGGGGAGGTTCAAGCTGGCCGGCGAAATCGGCCGTTCCTGACGGCTCCATTTCAGGACATTGCCGGTCTGCATCCGATTGTGTCGCAGGGCGAATGCCGCTACGTCACGTCCAATGACGCCCTCCGAGAATTACCGGCCGGACATCGATGGACTCCGGGCCGTCTCGATCCTGCTGGTGGTCTTGTATCACGCGCACCCCTGGATGCTTCCCGGCGGGTTCGTCGGCGTCGACGTCTTCTTCGTCATCTCCGGCTTCCTGATCACCCGCATCCTGCTGAGCCCTGGCGGGATGCCGATCTCGACCTTCTATGCCCGCCGGATCAGGCGCATCTTTCCGGCCCTGATCGCGGTGCTGGTGGTCACCGCTGCGATCGGCTGGGTCATCCTGCTGCCGTCGCAGTTTCGGCTGCTGGGCGAGAACATCGTTGCCAGCGTGCTGTTCGCCTCGAATCTGTTCCAGCTCGGGCAGCTCGGCTATTTCGCGCCGCTCGCCGCGGAAAATCCGCTGCTGCATCTCTGGTCGCTCGGCGTCGAGGAGCAGTTCTACATCTTCTGGCCGTTGGCGCTTGGCCTGCTGGCGCGTTCGCCCCATCGCCGGCTGTATATTCTCGGCGCGCTTGCGCTGTCGCTCGCCGCCAGTGCGGTGCTGGTGGTGACGGATCCGGACTGGGCCTTCTACGCGCCGGTGCCGCGCGCCTGGGAGCTATTGATCGGCGGGTTGCTCGCCGAAGCCAATCTCGTCAGGAAGAGCGGCAGCCATCTTCTCGGCGCGATTGGCCTTGGCGCCATCGCAGCGTCCGCGCTGCTGTTCGATCGCGCGATGCCTTTTCCGGGGTTGCTGGCGCTCGTACCGGTCGTCAGCGCCGCGCTCGTGATCGTATCGCCGAACGCCGTGACGAACCGCCTGCTGCTGGCGAGCCGGCCCGCGGTGCTGCTCGGTCTGATCAGCTATCCGCTCTATCTCTGGCACTGGCCGCTCCTGACCTATCTCGGGATCATCAGGCATGGGGTGCCGAACTTCCTCGAGATCTGGGGCGCGATCCTCGTGGCAACCGTGCTGTCGATCCTGACCTTCCACTTCATCGAATGGCCGATCCGCAATCGTCGCAATTTGGTGCCGTTCCTGTCGATCGCACTCGGCACGGCCGGCGTGATCGGCGCGGCCATCGTCATCATGGCGGGTGTTCCCTGGCGCTTCCCGCAAGAGCTGCAGGCGGTCGCGAGCGTGAGCACGGACGACAACCCCGCCTTCATGGATCGCTGCTTCCTCGAAGCGCCCAACAGCGGTTTCGACGTGGGCTGCATCGCGCCGGGCGACGGTCCGCTGCTGGTGTTGTGGGGCGATTCGAATGCGGCAGCGCTCTATCCGGCGCTCGCGCAAGCCGCACAACACGCCTCGTTCCGTGTCGGCCGCTTCACCGCGCCCGGTTGTGCGCCAATTCTCGATGCCGGACCGAACGCGGGCTGCACCGTCAGCAATGGCA
>NZ_JXJM01000001.1:3255269-3295518 GCF_001593325.1 Bradyrhizobium sp. DOA1 | reverse complement strand
TCAGCAATGGCAAGGCCTTTGGCCTGATCGCAGCGGCCCGGCCCGACATCGTCGTGCTGCATGCGATGTGGGGCTTCGACAACGACCTGGAGAAACTCGGGGGCACCGTCACCGCGCTGCGAAACGCCGGCGTCTTGCGCGTGGTGATCGTCGGGCCGCCGCCGGTCTGGAAGCGCACGCTGCCGCATGCGATCATCAACCACTACCGCTTCTCGCATGAACTCCCGGACCGGCTCGGCTCCGGCGTCTCCGGTCCGGCCGAGGACGAGCTGATGTCCGGCTTCGCTAGATCGGCCGGGATCGGCTACGTCTCGCTGCGCAAGGTTCTTTGCGACATCAGGCAAGAATGTTTGGTGCGTACGCCGGAGCGGGAGGTGATTGCCACCGATACGATCCACCTGTCGCCGGGTGGCGCGAGGCTGGTGCTCGGTGTCATTGGCGGGGAACTGTTTCGGGCGGGTGGCGCTCCCTAGCGGAATCGAACCGCTCTCTCCACCGTGAAAGGGTGGCGTCCTAACCGATAGACGAAGGGAGCAAACGCAGGGCCCCGCCGCGTTCCGCGGCACGGCCGCTGGCCGGCCGAACAGGCCCGGCAGCTTGCAGCGGGCGAACGTATAGTGGCCTTTGCGCTCCCGGGCAAGCCGTTCGGGAACGGACTTTTAGCGCCGGTGGATAGCATCGGAGCCGGGGACGATCGGGCGGCAAATTCAACGGTTTGTTAGGGTTCCCTGAGTAGCGCTGGAGGAGGAGATATTCCGATGCCACCGCCAAAGAAGCGCGCAGCGCGCAAGTTGCTGTCGCAGCACGCCTGGATCACGCTCGACGGCGGATTCGCGGCGCGGCATTGCCTGGTCCAGGACATCTCGGATTCGGGCGCCAAGATCACGATGGACGAGGACGCGAGCCAGCTTCCCGGCGTAATCCGCCTGGCCTTCGCCCGCGATGCGCGCACCGGACGGAGCTGCCAGGTGGTCTGGCGCCGCGGCAAGTCCGCCGGCATCAAGTTCCTCTGACATCGCGCCGCAGCGCATCCGATGGCGCGTGAGGCGCGTCCGAGTTACAAGGCGGCCATGCGCCTGCCGCTCCTGATCCTGCTCTCGCTCATGGCGACGTCCGCGACCGCGGCCGAGAGCCTGCGGCTGCCCGCCGAGCGGCCGCAGGGAGGCAAGGACCTCGGAAAGGCGCTGCCGCTGAAGGGGACGGCCGGGACGGCCAGGGCAGGGTCCTGCGCCTCCTATGGACCGCGCTTCGTCATGGTCGAGGGCACCGGGACCTGCGTCAAGGTCGGCGGCTCGATCAGCGTCGACACCGCCATCTGGCGTTGAGGGCTCATGACGCAGGACCTCTTGCGGCTCGATATCCTCGTTCCCGTGCTGATGTATTGCGCGCTGCTGTGGTGGATTGGCCGCAGCCTGAGCTGGCCTGCGCGGCTCGCCACGGCCGCGGTGACGCTGGTGCTGATCATGGTGGTGCTGCTGGTCGAGCGCGGCTGGCGCTAGGCGGGAGGCGGATCGGCAGGGCCGGGCTTCGTGCAAAGCGGACTTCCGAAAAGATCCTGCCAACCAGAACAAGACCGCGAAAACAACCCCATGCACAGTAGCCAAGTCACGGCAAATGCTGAGGATTTACATGCTTAGGATTCGGCGAAGCAAATCTTGAGGCGTCGGGCAAAACAGGGGTATGATGGCATCGTCGAAAGAGGCAGCCGAGTGGTCGGCCTGATGGCCGGGTCACGACATCGGCGGTGCGACGAACTCTGCAAATCCCGGCCGTTTGCCGAGCTCGGCGAGCCAGCGCGTGAGGTGCGGCTGCGCCGGCCGGCTGATGCCCTCGACGCCGAGCCAGCGCCGCGCATAGGAGCCGATCGCGATATCGGCGAGCGTGAACGCATCGCCATCGATGAAGCGGCGCGAGGAGAGCAGGCGGTCGGCGATGGCCCAGACCTCTGCGGCGGCATCGGCATCGCGCTGCACCTGAAGCATGTCGCGCTCGGCGGGCGCGGTGCGCACGATGCCCCAGAACACCGGGCGATCGACCGGCTGCACCGCCGACAGCGTCCAGTCGAGCCAGCGGTCGACGCTAGCGCGCAGTTTCGGCGCCTCCGGATAGATCGGCGTGCCGCTTCCATGGGCGAGACAGAGATAGCGCATGATCGAATTGGACTCCCACAGCACGAAGTCGCCCTCGACCAGCGTCGGGATCCGCGCATTGGGGTTCATCGCGAGATAGTCGGCCTCGCGGGTCTTGCCGTATTGCATGCCGGCGTCGACGCGCTCGTAGGCGAGGCCGAGCTCGGTGAGGCACCACAGCACTTTCTGCACGTTGACCGAATTGGCGCGGCCCCAGATCGTCAGCTTGGTGTCAGGCATGAAGCGTCTCCCCGGTGTTTCGGTGCCGTAGCCCTGATGGAGCGAAGCGCAACCTGGGAGCGCCGCAGCCGAAGCACCCCGGATTGCGCTTCGCTCCATCCGGGCTACGCGTCCGTCTGGCGCGGGTGATAGCGGAATTTCGCGGGATCGGCGATGCGCGATTGCCGCGCGCCCCTCATGCAAAAAGCTCCGCCATGGGCGGAGCTTTCATTGCAAAATCGTACCTAGCGCTCAGCGGCCGAAGAACAGCCACAACAGGATGATCACGGGGATCGGCACGCCAAGCATCCACAGCAACATTCCTCTTGCCATCGCATCCTCCTCCAATCGGCTTCGTGAAAGGAGAACGTCGGGCGAGGGGCGTTGTTCCTGCCTGTTGGCCTACCAATGGCCGGTGTTTGGCATCGACGTCCAGGGCTCCTGCGGCGGCTTCGGATCGCCCTTCTGCAACAGCTCGATCGAGTGCAGATCGGGCGAGCGCACGAAGGCCATGTTGCCGTCGCGCGGGGGACGGTTGATGGTGACGCCGGCCTTTTGCAGCTTCTCGCAGGTGGCGTAGATGTCGTCGACCTCATAGGCGAGATGGCCGAAGAAGCGATCCTCGCCGTACTTCTCCTCGTCCCAGTTGTAGGTGAGCTCGACCAGCGGCGCTCCACGGGTTTGCGGCTGCTTCTTCAGCGCCTCGAGATCGTCCGCCGAGCACAGGAACACCAGCGTGAAGCGCCCCTTGTCGTTCTCGATCCGCCGCACCTCCTTCAAGCCCAGCGCATCCTGGTAAAACTTCAGCGCGGCATCGAGATTGCGCACGCGCAGCATGGTGTGGAGGTATCGCATGGTTCTTGCTCCCTGGAACGGACGGAGGGTTTTTGTCTTGGGCCGGGACGGCGGGGGAGAGATAGCAGGAAAGTGGGGGGAGGGGCAGGGGGCGGGGGCAAATGTGCGTGAAGCGTGCCGGTTCGGCTCGCGCTGCATCACGTTCGAAGCAGTGCCGCCATCTCCTTCCAATGATAGATGCGCACCTTCTCGGTTTGATGCCGCGCGGCTTTGGCGATGGCGTGCGCGATGTCGTTGCCGGCGAGCCCGCGATACCGCTCCGCTGGGCCAACGAGCAGCGGATTGAGTACGCTCCATATCGCGATGATGAGGCGTTCACGCGGCCGGTCCTCGTCGCGCGCGCCGAGGATCATCGACGGGCGGAAAATATGCGTGTGCTCGAAATCGAGCGAGAGAATGTCCCGCTCCACCTCGCCCTTGGTTCTGAGATAAAACACGCCGGAGCCGGCGTTGGCGCCAACGGCCGTGACCAGAAACACCGACCGTGCGCCGTTCGCCCTGGCGATCTCAGCCGCCAACAGGGGATAATCATGGTCGATCTTGTAGTACTCGGCCTCGTCAGGGGTGTGCTTGCGCGTCGTTCCGAGCGCGATGAAGATCTCGTCGGCGACCAATTGCGGCTTGAGTGTGGGCAGGGACGCGAGAGCGCCGATCAACACCGTGAGCTTCGGATGGCTCACCGCCAGCGGCTTGCGGGTCACCGCCACAACCCTCGAATAGTCGGGACTGTCCAAGAGGTCGCGCGCCAAATGCGAGCCGATGAAGCCGGTTGCGCCGAAGACAAGTGCGGTTTTCATTCAAGCCACCGGTTTGCGAGGCGAGCTTGACGAGGAGATGAGCCACGGCTTCCATGGAAAGGAGGCTAGGCTTTTCCATCCGCCATCCACCGTCTCGCGTTTGGGATGGAGGGCCGAGCGGCAACCTACAGAAGCGGAATAATATCGGAGACCTGGCTAGCGAACTCGTGCCACCATCGCCGAACCAAAACGCTACTGCAAGACCTTCGGCAGCACGACCACCACTTCGATGTCCTGCTTCAAGATGCGGCCGGCAATGTCTGCAATGAGCAGGGCAAAGTCTTCCTCGATCGCGGCAGCGGCGGCGTCGTCTTTGGCGTAGACGTACAGCAGCGGCCCTTCGACCTCGGCAAAATGAACCCCGGTGAAAACGCGGTCGAACTCGGTTGCGCCGAGAACCGCCGCGATGCGGGCCTGGATCGCAAAGTCCTGAATGTCGGATAATTCCATGCGAGACAGATAGAGACGATGTGCTTGAAAGCAAGATGCAAACGCGGACGTCCCGTGCAGCAAGTAGGTGCGATGGATATGGCGCTGCCACCGTAATTGTTTGCGACCTTACCGAGCCGAAGCGTGCGTCGGAATCGTCACTATCGTCAGAACGCGAACCAGGCCAGCACCGCCATGATCGGGAGGATGGCTAAGCCGAAAAGCACGACGGGTGCGGGTTCATTGCCTGTGCGGTCACTCATGATGGCCTCCGAAAGGAGAGCCCCGCAGCGGCGGCCACGGGGCTGTCGGCGTCGGCATGCAGGGGAGAATGCCGGGGCCGCCGGGTGAATTCCGGTGGGGCGGACTCGTTCCTCTACGTGAGGTTCGTCGAGACCTTATCGGCAAGGCTGTCGCCCCGGTCTCATTCGTGCTGCTTTGCGCAGAGTAGCTTCGCCAGGAAGTCGAACGCGACCTGGGCAACCGACTACCCTGACGTTGAGCGTCGCGACATCGCTTCCGAACGGTTGTTGCGCGCAGGCTATTCAAGGCGGTTGAGAAGGAACGCGCCGTTCCTGATCGCGTTCTGCTTTACGGAGTGAGTGGCGTACCGGCGTGCCGGATCGCGTGAGAGAAGCCGTCGAACAGGGCGCGGGTCATTCTTGCAAGTTACGTCGAGCCAGCATCGCGCGATTGCAACGAGACGATCAACAATCTGCTGAATGTTGTCGATGACGAGGAACTCATCGAGGCGATGTGGAGGGGACGATGCGCAAGGCGCTGGCAGAACTGAGTGAGGATGAACGTCATGCGTTGCTGTATCTGGCCGATCTCGGCACCGCGGCATGTCTTTCCGGCCTGATCGTCAGTATCATGAAGTTCATCGGCGACCTGTTTTGATGACGCCGGATTGCCACTCTGTTTCGGCATCGGCTTCGTCTGCGAAATCATCCTGGTCGCGCCTGGAGCGAAAGGCTGGGCTGCCAGTGCGGGGCAGGGCGCCATGCGCTTGCAGGCCGGCGGATGAAATCGGAGAAAGCAGCGAAGGTCCCGCTGCGGCCATCCTTCGAGACGCCGCCATGGGCGGGCTCCTCAGGATGAGGGCCGAGTGCGTGGCGGCAGTATCAACGGCCCTGATGCCCGATCAGCCTCACCCTGAGGAGACCGCGAAGCGGTCGTCTCGAAGGGCGAGGCGTGCGCTCATGGTGTTGTCGAAATCGTATGCATCAGCGGTACCTATCCTCGGAGCCGCCTCACTCCGCCTCGTCGTCTTCGTTCTCCAATTGCGCTCGATATTCCTCCGCAGCCTTCAATAGAGCTTCTCTGATTTCGCCATCCGCCGTCTGGGCGGCGAGGGCTTCGGCGCGGTCGGCCTGGTGCTGGAGCGATGCCTTTGTCATGTATGGCCAACGCGGCCGGCGGCGCGCGCGTTCCTACGCCGCCTTCTCGACACCCTTGGCGATGATCTCGACTTCGAAATAGCCCATGTCGCGGAGTTCGGCGGCCTTCTTCTCGGCCGCTTCCTTGGTGTCTCTTTTCAGAATGACCTGGCCCGCTCCGTCGCGGGCGCAAACGAAATATGGCATTTCCGATTCCCAATTTCGTTTGCATACACACGGAGTCGGGTTCCCGCAATTCTACGGCTCACTTCTCCAGCCCGGCCTTTTGCCGCATCTTGTCGATCAGCTCGGAGGCTTCCGCCTTGGTCAGCTCGGCCTCGGGCGGCTGCTCGTCGGCCTGCTCGGCGAGGGTCTTAAGGTAGGACTCCTGGGCTCCGGTCATCGGATCGTCGCCGGAAACCCAGTCTTTCGGGTCCTTCTGCGTGTTGTCGGCCATTGCACATCTCCTATTCCGTCGTCCGTCCAACGTCGGACTCGACTCTTCGTTCCTTTTTTGTTCTCATGCCGCATATTCAAAATCGCGAGGCGGGAACATGCCGGACCTGGACTATCTCAGGCGGGAGATCGAACGGATGCGCATCCAGATAGGACGGCAGAGAAAGGAGATCCTCCAGCTCCAGCGCGCAGGTCTGGGCACGGCCTCGGCCGAAGCGCTGCTGTCGCGGATGGAGGCGAAGGTCGAAGGCCTCTGCACGCAGCGCGACGCGCTGAAGGCGGCGCAGCCGCGCCAGACCAAGGGCAGGGTGCTCGGGGGGAGGACATGGTGAGCAGGCGCTGGTTCGACGACGAGAGAGAGCTGTCGCCCTTCCTGGCCGCGCTCGAGGACGTTCGCCGCAAGGCGACGCGGGAAGGCTGGTGCTATGCGCATGTCCAGGCGATCATCGTGGCGATCGACCAATATGCGGAAGCGGCGACCGGCAACCGCGAGTATTTTCTCAACAAGCCAGTCTCGATTGGCGAGACCAGAAAAGCCGCGGACGTTCGGTGAGCGCTTTGGTGCCGTGATTTGCGTCGAGGAGCGTCGCTCGTCGTGACGTTCACGCTCGAGCTGCCATGATCGTGCGTATCGCCAATCGGCTCGCTGTGTGGTGTTGGCTCGCGAGGTGACGCGATGCGTGTTCCCTAGACGGAACGCCGCTCGCTTGAGAGCTTGTTAACCGACCGCGCTCACGATGCCGCTCCAAATTGGAGGGGACAGCGATATCAGATCTGCAACAAGCAATCCGCGAACGTGCTTACCAGCTTTGGATGGACGGCGGTGCCGAGCATGGCCACGCCGAAAGGCACTGGCTCGAAGCCCAGCGCGAGATCCTCGCAGCGTCACTCGGCGCGGTGGCGCGCGTCTCGAAGGCGAGCTCCGACAAACCGAAAGCGAAGTCTGCAGGTTCGCGGAAGAAGCGCCGCGCTGCCTGACATACGCGGCGCTTGCTTCACGAAACCGAGTGGACCGAAGCGCGAGATGATCCGGCCCGACCGGAAGATGCAGCCTTCCGGGCGGAAGCACCTCGTGTCTTGCCGGGCTTCGCATGAAGCTCGGCCAGAATTCCGTTCTGCTCATCGAATTGCTTCAGCCAGGCTTTAATGTAGGCGGGATCGTCGGGACAAAGCTGCTCAAGCAAACGAAGGTTCTGCGCTCTGAATTCCACTAGGGTTTTCGGCATCATTTTTCCTCAAAACCCTGCCCGCCGGAAAAGTGCGTGGAAGGGATCGTCGGGTCAACGGCAAAGAGGGGCTTGAAATTGCAGGTGAGCTGATGCAGCGCGCAAAAGCGAAAACCCCGCCGGGGAAAGCGGGGTTCTCTGTCAAAGTGAAGCTTAGGGGCGCTTCAACTGTAAGACGTTCGCGCCGGCGAAAAGTTCAAATGAAAAGCGCGGCCGTCCCAGGAGCAGGACGCGTGAACCACGGCAGAGCCGGGCGTGACCAATTTTCATGCGTCAAAGCCTGCTCACTGAGATACTGGAGATCCTTCTGTCCGCCTTATGGGACACCATCGTGCGATCGCTAGGCTTGGAAAACCTCGTCGAGATCGTGACGGCAATCGTCGGGCTCAGCTGTATCGTGATCGGCTTCACGGTGTACATGCTGGGCTACTGACGACGCCCGCGGGAGGCAATCCGGCTGATGCTGTGGCAACGTCGGAATGCAGCTCCATTGTTTTTCTAGCCCGTCGGACTGATGTTCGGGTCATCCGGTTCGGGCAAAACGCCGCATCCGGGCGTCTTGTCCGGATCGGTCAGCTCCGGCTTGGCGTGCGGTCCGGCGGGATGTTGGCCGGGCGGTTCGGAACGCTCTTTCGGAATCGATTGTACTTCTGTTCTGAATCGTTCGGCATGGCACTTCTCTCTGTTCGGCCTTGGCGGCCGCTCTGATTGCCTTCGATCAGCGCGCGCGGGAGCTGAACGTTCCAATCCCGTCGCGACCGCCGGCGAGTCTTGCAGACGCGGACCGCGCCGAACGCGACTTAGGAACGGTCGCTCGATGCTCGGGTTGGCCCGAAACATCGGAGAGGCTCACCATGGTCCCAAATCTGTCCCGGAATGAAGAGAGAGAAGGTACCCGCAAGCTGATGATGTGGGGATTCGCGCTCGCCGCCGTCCTCTTCGTGGGGTTTGCATTGTGGTTTGTCGTGCCCCATACCTTCAAGGCCACCGACCATGCGGGACGTTCGTCCACCGGCGCCGACAATAGCGCGCCCGCCACCACGGTTGGGACCGGAGTTCCGAGCCAACGGGAAGCGATCAGCACGGCTGCGAAGGAAGATCCCGCCCGAAACGAAGATTCGACAGGACGCCGGGCCCGCGAAATCAAGGAAACTGCCGGTCCAGCGAACCTCAGCGGCGCGCAACGCGACCAGCTCCGTGCGATCTTCTCGTCCGCACAGGGACCTGCCATGGATCGTCCGAATTTCGAGATGATGATCGGCACCTCGATCCCCCGCCAGACCGGTGTCGCCGACCTGCCGCCGGAAGCAACTCAGGTGCTGAACGGATTTTGGGGAGACCAGTACCTGATCGCGGGAAACAGTCTCGTCATCGTGGATCAGCACTCACGACGCGTGGCCGCGATCATCGCCGACGTGCGCTGACGTCGGACATCATCCGAGTCGATTACAAATCCGTAAGTCAGTTGAAAAACAACGTCCTGGAATTATCTCTGTGTCAGGCGGCAGCGTAACAAGCCGCTCCTCAACTGACACCCAGCCGCCGCGCTCAGTAAAGGCGAAGCTGGGTCCTTTGAATTTCCCGCGACTGGCCCCGCCTCAATGGCCTTAGAGGCAACGCCCATGGCTGCCCGCACCTACAACCACGAACGCTGGTCGGAAGATGACGATCGCCTGCTTCGGTCCATGTGTGAAACTGGCAAGAGCCTCACCTTGATGATCGTGAAGCTCAAGCGTCCGATCGCCTCGATCAGATCGCGTGCGATCGAGCTCGGCCTCAATCTGCCGGGCACGCGCATCGGTCTGCGGCGGAAGAGCCGCATGGCCTAGAGCGGGCGCACGCCACACGTGCGCCCCTCAACGATCAGGCTGCAATCCGTTGCTCGACTGGCCCCGTCAGATATTTGAGCACTTCGGCATGTTCGAGGTCGGGAACTGCGATCGCCGTGTGGCTGTACATCGCGTGGCTCCCCGAGCTTGCGATCCTGTCCAGGATCTCCTTGCCCTTGACGACGTGCAGGCCCACGCCGTCGCCGGACGGGAAGATCGCAAGCACCACGTCATAGGCTGCGATGACGGCGCGCAGCGCCTCGGCCTTGTCTTCGGCGACATCGACGAAAATGCGCACATCTGCCGCGAGTTCGCGCAGCTCGTTAAAATCCAGCATTTCGGGGATACTCCAACGCAACCTTACTGATGCGAGATTGGCGGCGTTAGGTTACCGAAGTCTCAACAAGGCGTGCCCGGCCACAAGTTTCACGACGAG
Source organism: Bradyrhizobium sp. DOA1 (assembly GCF_001593325.1). NCBI lineage: Bacteria > Pseudomonadati > Pseudomonadota > Alphaproteobacteria > Hyphomicrobiales > Nitrobacteraceae > Bradyrhizobium > Bradyrhizobium sp. DOA1. The sequence continues at coordinate 3,285,763 of NZ_JXJM01000001.1, read as the reverse complement.
GTGACCGGCTGGGTTCGCTAGCGCTTGGCGTCGGTCTTGCGAAGCCGGGCCTCCGCCGCCGCGTCGACGAGGTTCAAGGCGGTACCGTCATAGCTGAGCTTGAATCCGCGGCCGACGATCCATGTCCATCCGTCCTGATCCTTGACGGCCTCGGCGTTGAACTGGTCGGAGATCGATTTGACGGCGGCCTCCTGCGGGCCCGGATTGTTCAGCTCCGCGTGGACGCGCCAGATCGGACGCCTGGCGTCCGCATCGTCGCTGTAGACCGTGACCTTGGCGCCGTTGATCTCGCATTCGAGGGTTAGCGAGCCGCGGCCCTGACGGCAGAGATAGTGACGCTGAGTGACGAGCTTGGTCGTTTCGTCGGATGTCATTCCGGGCGAGAAGCCGAACATGTCCGACTTCTTCACGCCGGCGAGGGAGGCGGGCTTCAGGAAGCTCGGCTGGATCGCGACGATGGCTGCGACAGCAACAACGACCAAGCCGGCGAGAACGATAGCGACCTTCATGAGTCCCCCACGAGAAAACTGCTCGACCATATAGCAGCCGGCAGACTGCCGGGCACCGAGAAGCGAAAACCCCGCCTGGGGGAAGCGGGGCTCTCTGGTGGGGTGAAGCTTGGGGACTTCATGAATGAGACGCGCCAGCCGGAAAATGGTTCAAAAAGAATCCACACGAGCTGCCGCATCGTTCACAGGTAGTCTGGAACCCCAGAGAACCGCTGCTTGCGTTTTGGGCCTCGATGGGCTCTAAGCCCGGTCACTTCATGACCTCTGGCATGAATCCAAAGCGCGCCTCCGCGGGTCTTCCCCCGCGTCCCACAGAGTTTACGTGCGCATCCCTTCAAAGGAATTCAGAACATGGCGAAGATGACGAAGACCCAATTGATCGATGCAATTGCCGAAGGTACGCAGCTGTCGAAGAACGACGTGAAGTCGGTGATCGAGTACATGGCCACGGTCGGCTACAAGGAGCTCAACGAGTCCGGCGAGTTCGTCATTCCCGGCTTCGTGAAGATGTCGGTCGTGAACAAGCCGGCGACCGAAGCCCGGATGGGCATCAATCCCTTCACCAAGGAGCCGATGCAGTTCGCCGCCAAGCCCGCCAGCAAGTCGGTCAAGGCCTCGCCGCTGAAGGTGGCCAAGGACGCGGTCTAAAGACGTTGTTTGAGCATGATCTTTTCGGAAAACCGCGCACACTTTTCCGGATCATGCTCCAAAGAAAAACCCCGCGCTTGCGCACGGGGCTCTCTCGGCCGGCGGCGTTGGGATTTCAGCGCCTGGCCGCCAGCCGTGCACTACACTTAAGGTTGAAAATCCAAAAAGCAACAGCGCCGCGATGACGGAATATGTTCGTCAGGCGGCGCTGCCGTATGACTGGGCGCTGAAATCCCCAGCTTTCCATGGGTCCGCGCAGCAGGGGAAAGGTTCAACGCGTCGTGCCCGGGTTTTTCAGGGAGAGGTCTGGACTTTTTGTTCTCAGTTTGTTCTAGTGAGGCATCTTCTTCTGGGAGGTGATTCATGACCGTCGAGAAACAGCGCGAAGTGATCAGGCTCTGGAACGAGCTCCGGAAGCTCGAAGGTCCGGCCGCAGAAGAGCTCCGCATCCAGATCCTGGAATGCTTTTCGGACAAGGGCAAAGCGAAGCGGGCGGCGTGATCGGGCGGCCGAGACGCGTTGCCATATCATTGGAACGAACGTGGGACGCCTGCGTTCGCGCAGGATGACATGTCCACAATGCGCCAAGCCGATGACGGCGATCTCGCCCAACAGCTTTCGCTGCGAGCCGTGCCGCGAGATCGTCATCGTGTTCGGCGTCGTCTCGAAGTTCTTGCCGCCGAAGATTTTGCCGTCGAGTCTTGCGCCGAGCACGTGACGGCGCCGGCTTTCACCGATCGTTAGGATTTGCGTCTCCCTGATTCTTTCGACTCCGATTCGTTCTTTGCGAACGGAATGGAGTCGGATGTAGAACAAGCCGTGGCTTCTGTATCGATGCGGGACATGCGTGTGGCGGCCAGCGTTCGCGAGAGGCTTTACGTGGTTGTCGTAGCGTCGCGATGGGCGTCGCGTGATCGGACGTTCGCCGTGCGCGCGCATACCGCTTGTTAAGAGTTGCTTCGCGCCGATTTCTTCGATTCCGATTCGTTCTTCGCGAACGAAAAGGAGTCGAAGCTGGAACAAAACGGAGGAGGGCGCGAGCTTCCGTGCGATGTCGGAAGCCGCGCACCGCGATGCGAAAGCCGGCTGCGCAACTCCTAACGAAAGCTTGTGCAAAAGCCGATAACCCTATTCGGTTAGGTTAAAAGCCCAATGGCGTTGCGCTTGCCGCTGCTTGGGATAGGTGTTTGGCAAGAGAATCAAGACACGACCTTTGCCAAGAAGCAATTTGCCATGACGCCATTTTCAGAGCCGTCCTTTCATCAAGGCGATCGCCACACCTATCGGCGCGTCGCCGTCGTCGGCACGCTCTTTTGTCTCGCTTTCGTGCTGATCAGCTTCTCGCTGCGGCCGCAGGTCGAGGACACGCGGGTGGCGGTCAAGGCCGACCGCCTGGTACGCACGGCAGGGCAGCCGCCGCGCACGAACTAGGAAGCGCGCTAGTTTCTCCCGCCGCTGGTCCGGTCGTCAGCAGACGCGTTCGTAAAGGTGCCGCCGCGCGAGGCGAGGGCGACGAAGCCGGCATAGCCGGACAAATTGAGCAGGACTTCGAGCCACGCAGGCATATCGGGTCTCTCCTTCCTGAAGGCCGATCTCAACGTGTGCGCGAACTCGTCGTTCCCCGCTCACATCAGAACGGCTCAAAGCGGTGAGGAGGGATCGAGCTTGCGGCCCAAGGCCGCGACGGATTCGCTCGACGGCTGTTCCCTCAGGAACTCGGCGATGGCCTGCGCCAATTCGCGGTCGCTCATCGGCGTCGGCGGCGGACGCAGCGCGCCGACACCAAAGTTGCGGACGATTTCCTCGTAGTGCTGATCGTCGGATTTGGGCACGAGCCGGCGGATACGAGCCAGCAAAGCGGATATCGGCAATCTCTCCTCCTAACTCGTCCGCCCCGCTGGCAACCACACGCGTCTGCTGCCATTTCTCCCGTGAAACTAAAAACCCCGCCAGCACCGCGGAGGATGCTGACGGGGTCTTCGTGCTGTCGCCTCAACCGGATGGCGGAGGCTTCCGCACTTGCAAGGTCAATCCGCCCGCCGCGCGATCGTTCCCGCGGGTTCACTGTTTTTTGGTGGCTCCGGGTTCCCAACTGCGCGCAACCATCGCAGGCGGCCGCCGTTATCTCGGCGAGACGCGCGAAGGAGTAAGATGATGAAGAAGACACTGGCAGTTCTGGCCACCGTCGCAGCGGTCGGCGTGACCGCGGTCGCGGCGCCTGCGCCTGCCGAGGCACGCGGTCGCGGCATCGGTCCGGGCCTGGCATTCGGTTTGGCCGCCGGCGCGATCACCGCGGGCGCGGTCGCCGCATCGCAGCCGTACGGCTATTACGGTCCGAGATACGGCTATTATGGCGGCCCGCGCTACTATTACGAGCCTGGCCCCTACGCCTATTACGGTGGCGGACCGTACCACCGGCACCATCATTGGCGCCACTGGTAGCGACCGAGAAACGAAAAGCCCGGAGCGATGCTCCGGGCTTTTTTCGTGCGCGCGACATTCGCGTCTACGGCCAGAGCGAAGGACGTTCGACCTTGCGGGCATTCTCCAGTGTCGACACGAAATATTCCTCGCGCTCACGCTTGAATTTTTCCTGGGTGGCACGGAAGGCGGCGACACGGGCGGCAATCTCTTCGCGTTCGCGCTCTTTGCGTTGTTCGTCTTCGGTCATGTCAAATCCCCTCTACACCTGAGTATGTGCACCTGAACTCAAGCGCTGCCGCCGCAATCACGTTGAGTCGCGTCAACGCATCCATTGGTGCTTCGGAATGGGGCGTCAATGGGGAGGAGGCATTGCAGGATTGTGATATGGGAAGGGCGGAAGGAATTGCCTACTCTGTTTGTCTCGCTCTTTTCTTTCACGGTGGATAAGAGCGTCAACAATCTTGCCGCTTGCCCGCCCTGGGAGCGCAAACACATCGGGAGCAGCGCGTGATTGCATCGGATCTTCGCAGCGGCGTCGAACGGCTCGGCGACATGATCGCCGAAGCGAAGAGGATCGTGCCGTTCACCGGCGCGGGCATCTCGACCGAATGCGGCATCCCCGACTTCCGCTCGCCGGGCGGAATTTGGACGCGCTATCGTCCGATCCCGTTCGACGAGTTCGTGGCGAGCCAGGAGGCGCGTGACGAATCCTGGCGCCGGCGCTTTGCGATGGAGGCGGTGTTCGCCGCGGCAAAGCCGGGCCGCGGTCACCGCGCATTGGCCTCGTTGTACCGCGCCGGCAAGGTTCCCGCCGTCATCACCCAAAACATCGACAATCTGCACCAGGCCTCGGGACTGGCGCCCGAGCACGTGGTTGAACTTCACGGAAATACTACTTATGCGCGATGCATCGGATGCGGGCAGGTCTTTTCGCTCGACTGCGTGAAGCAGAGGTTCGACGCCGACGGCGCCGCGCCCAACTGCACGAGTTGCGATGAGCCGGTGAAGACCGCCACGATCTCGTTCGGCCAGATGATGCCCGAGGACGAGATGCAGCGCGCGACCGCGTTGTCGCAGGCCTGCGATCTCTTCATCGCCATCGGTTCCTCGCTGGTGGTGTGGCCGGCGGCGGGCTTTCCGATGATGGCGAAGAACGCTGGTGCACGTCTGGTGATCATCAACCGCGAGCCGACCGAGCAGGACGACATCGCCGATCTCGTCATCCGCCACGACATCGGTGAGACTCTCGGGTCCTTTGTCGGAAATTGAGGCATCAATTTGATTCGCGGCCGTGCAAGCTGTTCATAGGTTCCGGCGAATCTCTTTTTTGTCTATGCCTCGCAACCGGGAGTGTTATCTTTTGAGTCGAAAGATTCGCGTCGCGTCGAATTGAGAACATTCTCTTAAGACGCGTGATTCGAGAGCCGCCAATGTGGCGGGTTGCATGGCAGTGTGGGGTCCGGGGTTATGGGGTCGTCGGACGGATTTGAGTCCAAGAAGCTTGGAGTTCCCGGACAGAGCGCTTCGCCGGGGCGATTGGCGCCGGGTGAGCATGGTGGCGCGGGCCGTGACACCGCGCTCAGTCCCTTCACCGGTCTCGGTGAGACCAGCGCCAACCTCGTCGAGGTGACCGGCGTCATCAAATGGTTCGACGCCTCCAAGGGTTACGGCTTCATCGTTCCCGACAATGGCTGGCCGGACGTGCTGCTGCACGTGACCGTGCTCCGGCGCGACGGCTTCCAGACTGCTTACGAGGGCGCCCGCATCGTCGTCGAGTGCATCCAGCGCGCCAAGGGCTATCAGGCCTTCCGCGTGGTCTCGATGGACGAGTCCACCGCGATCCATCCGGCGCAGATGCTGCCGCCGCGCACCCATGTCACGGTCACCCCGACCAGCGGCCTGGAGCGGGCCCAGGTCAAATGGTTCAACCGGCTGCGCGGCTTCGGCTTCCTGACCTGCGGGGAGGGCACGCCCGACATCTTCGTGCACATGGAGACGCTGCGCCGCTTCGGCATGACCGAGCTGCGGCCCGGGCAATATGTGCTGGTCCGCTTCGGGCCCGGCTCCAAGGGCATGATGGCGGCCGAGATCCATCCCGAGACCGGATCGCCGGGCCTGCAGTCGCACTAATTTAGACGGGTCCGTTCCCGCAATCGTGAGCAGAGGCGCGCCGGCTGGCCGGCGCGCCTCTGGCTTTTCCGGCGACCCCCGCGTAAGGACTGCTCCAGTCCCACGCCTCGAGTACTTCCATGAATTCTGATCGAAAGGCCGTCTGGTCCGCTCTGAAGGGGTGGCTCGCCGCCATCCTCGTTGCCGGCGTCACCGCGGCCACCGGGTCTGTCTACGCCGCGAGCTTCCAGCCGCTCGAGATCGTCACCAAGAACGGCGTGCAGGTGTTCTCGGTCGAGATGGCGACAACCGAGGAGGAGAAGCAGACCGGCCTGATGTACCGCAAGGAACTGCCTGATGGCAAAGGCATGCTGTTCGACTTCAATCCCGAGCAGGAAATCTCGATGTGGATGAAGAACACCTACGTCTCGCTCGACATGATCTTCATCCGCGCCGATGGCCGCATCTTGCGCATCGCCGAGAATACCGAGCCGATGTCGACCAAGATCATCTCGTCCAAGGGGCCCGCCCGGGCCGTGTTGGAGGTGGTGGCGGGAACGGCGCAGAAATACGGCATCCGCCCCGGCGACCGCGTCGGCCATCCGTTGTTCGGCAGCAAATAGGCCGGGCAAGCGAGGGCGTTTCCGGGGTCGCCGGCAGCTTCCAGGAAGCTTGCTGGCGCATTGGGAAGCGTGTATCGACGGGGCTCGCAGGACATTCGGGGTATAGCGCAGCCTGGTAGCGCGGCAGTTTTGGGTACTGCAGGTCGTTGGTTCGAATCCAGCTGCCCCGACCAGTCCCGGAGATCCCCAGCGAGGCGTCCCAAGGCGATGCCGACCCTCGCGGGCTCAGAACAGTAGCCAGTTGATGAGGCGCCAGCCGATCCAGGCGAGGGCGCATATCCAGCCAAACATCGCGACGACGGCGAGGCCGAGACCGCAGAGCGCGACCAGCGAGCTTCCGGTCTCCGGCGGCTCGGCAAGCGTCTCGTCGGCAAGCGTCTTGTCGGCAGGCGTCTTATCGGCAGGTGCTTTGGGTGCATCGACCTGGCTCGTTCCGTCGCCTTGCCCTGCTGCCTGCTCGTCCTTCACCTCGGCTCGTTCGCGGATGTTCACCGGCACGCTCCACCTCACATGGAGTGGGGGCAAGCGGGCGCACGCGGTGGACGCCTTATGCCCCTGATTGGGAAAAAGCTGCAACGCCTGGCGCGGTGATTGGTTGCGGCCATCAGAGCTGAAAAGGCACTGTGGAGGCCTTGGCACTTACGCTCAGGGCAGCGACCTCAGCCGCTCAGGGCGGCGACCTCAGCGCGACGTTCAAACCGCTGCGCCCTTCGCGGCGGCGCAGAATTGCCGGGGGTTCATCGAACCTTCCGTTCGTCGCCATAGACATATCCGTATTGGGGATTTCAGCGCCCAATGTCTAAACGGACGCCGCCAAGCGATGATATTCCGCTTGCGCGGCGTTGCGCTTTTTCAGCAGTTGTTTCTCAGGTCTGATCCGTCAGTTCGCGGCGTACCAGCCGGACGGAAACGGCACCAATGGCCAGGCCGTCTGGTTGTCGTTGGCGGCCTTCGGCGGATCATGGGCGGGCGTCCTTGCGATCGGGTCGGGCGTCGTCGATCGCAGCGCCAGGCGCAGAGATGCGCATTGCAAGTTCATCGTGGTCGCCCCGCCCGTCGAAACTTTTCAAAATACGTGTCGGTTCAAAATCACCGCGCCTTCCAAAAACGGCGCGCTCTCAAATCACGCACGCATTCTAGGAAAGTCGAGGCCGGCTTTCAACCAATCTCGCCGGTTGCGCACGAGAAGTAAGGTTGATCGGTTAGGTTAAGCGAGAGCAGTGGTTGCAGCCGCCCTGGTGATCGTTATCAGATGGACACCAACTCGCGATGGGCTGTCTGAATCCGTGCTCACACAGGGTCACAGTTCGTCGCGGCGCCTGTATCAGTCGAGCTCTGCGTCATGTCTTTCGACCGCGACTTCACAACCGCCGGTCCACAATCCGGTCCGCAATCGAACTGGACCGAAATCTGGCATCTCTGGACCGTGATCGTCCCACGCCGCTCGATCAATGGGCAGCTCGTTTACGGCAGGGTCTGGCGCCGCCACGACGGGCGCGACTGGATCTACAAGAAGTTCACCGAGTTCGACGGCGAAGCGGCGGCCTGAGCCGGCATTGCCGTCGTCAGGCCGAAATCGCTGCGCCTCGTCTCAGCCGGCTTTTGCCGCAGCAGCCGGTTTGGCCGGCGGCGGCTTCAGCGGCTTGTCCTGCTTCTTCGACCACGAGATGTAATAGGCCACGGTCGTCATGATCGCGATGCCTGCGATGCTGACGAATATTTGCGCCAGCAGCGAGCCCGAGCTCATCGACAGCTCGAAATGGCCGACGAAGGACAGGAACACGCCGACGCAGAACACCGCGAGCGACTGCTGGCCGCAGACGATCAGCGGATCGAACACCTTCCATTCCAGGCCCGGCCATTCCTTCGGCACGAAACGGATCACCAGGATCACGATCACGACGAAGTGCATGAAGCGGTAAGGTGCGAGGTTGGTCTTGTCGTTGGGGTTGAAGGCCGAGAACAGCCACTCCGGGAACATGCCGCCGAAGGTCGGGAAGCGGCCGGCCATGGTCATGACCAGCGCGAAGGCCAGATAGGCGAGGCAGAGGTAGAGCGTGACCGGCGCATTGATCAGCGCCGCCGAGCGCCGCGCGCCGCCCATGGCGCACCAGGCGCCGAACACGAACAGAACCTGCCAGCAATAGGGGTTGAAGTACCACTGGCCGGCCGGATAGGCCGTCAGATTCCAGCCGAAATGGCGGGCTGCGAGCCACAGCACGATGGACAGCGCCATCGTCAGGTCCGGCTTGCGCAGCATGAACCACAGCACCGGCGGAAACAGTCCCATCAGCACGATGTAGAGCGGCAGCACGTCCAGATTGAGCGGCTTGAAGCGCAGGAACAGGCCCTGGCGCAGCGTCTCGGTGGCGTTGTCGACGAGGCCGGCGACGTTGAACTCGTTGATCATCTCGGAATCGCCGAAGCGCAGCGCGAGATAGCTGATCGAGGCGATGTAGATCACGAACAGGATGATGTGGGCGACATAGAGCTGCCAGACCCGCTTGGTGAGCCGGGTGGCGCCGACGATGAAGCCGCGCTCAAGCATCATCCGCGCATAGACGAAGGATGCCGTGTAGCCTGAGATGAAGACGAACAGATCGGCCGCGTCGGAGAAGCCGTAATTGCGCGTCGTGATCCAATTCACCACGTTGTCGGGGATGTGGTCGAGGAAGATCGCCCAGTTCGCGACGCCGCGAAACAGGTCGAGCCGGAGGTCGCGACCCTTGTCGGGAAGCGTTGCGCTGACGTTCAGGAAGGCCATGCGTCGGGAGCTCTCGGAGAGGACGGAAGCGCTGATATCGGTGAGGCCGGGCCGTCGGACGGGATCCCGGCGCGGAAGGCGGGTACGCAATTGTCACGGTGCAGCATAATGACTATACCCATAGGCAAGGCACCCCGGGAGCCGGAATCACCGCGCATGTCCCGAACGGTGTCTCTATACTATGCTGCAGTTTCCACCAACTGCCACCGTGACGCATCGGAATCGAACGAAAAAGACGAAGAGGCCCGGACCATCCATGACCGCACGCATTTTCAAACCCGCCAAGAACGCGATGCAATCCGGCCGGTCCAAGACGAAGGAATGGCAGCTCGATTACGAGCCGGAGCAGCCGCGTTCGGTGGAGCCGCTGATGGGCTGGACCTCGTCCGGAGACATGAAGCAGCAGATCACGCTGCGCTTCCACAGCAAGGAAGAGGCGGTCGCCTATTGCGAGCGCAAGGGCATCGCCTACCAGGTGATCGAGCCGCAGGAATCGATCCGCCGCCCGGTTGCCTATGCCGATAATTTCTCGTTTCGCCGCGGCGAGCCCTGGACGCATTGATCCTCGGCAAGCTCGATCGGTACGTGATGCCCGGGCTTGTCCCGGGCATCCGCGTTTCGGCGGCAGCGTGAAGAACGGGGATGGCCGGGACATAGGCGAGCGGGAGCCGTCCTTCGGACGGTTACGGCCGACGCCGGGAGCGGTTAGTCGCTTGAACCGAAGAACTCTTGGCAGCCATTTCGCTGCGTGCTTCGCTTGCCGTCATGACACGATCACGGCGAGGATAGGGGTATGGCGGCGCGTGACCAGCTCGACGGCATCGATCTGAAGATATTGTCCGAGCTGCAGCAGGACGGGCGGGTTCGCAACAACAAGCTGGCGCTGCGTGTCGGAGTGTCCGCGCCGAACTGCCTGCGGCGACTGAAATTGCTGTTCAGCCGGGGCGTGATCCGGGCGGTGCGCGCCGTCATCGACGAGCGGCTGCTTGGCTATGAGGTGGTGTCGTTCGTTTCGATCCAGCTCGGCAGCCAGGCTCAGCCGGTGCTGGAGGCGTTCGAGAGCTCGATATCAGCGATCCCGCGCATCCAGCAGTGCTGGCGCATCTCTGGCGACACCGACTATCTCCTCAAATGCGTGGCGCCGAGCGTCGAGAGCATGCGCCAGCAGCTCCTGCATTTTGCCGCGATGCCTGATGTGAAAAACGTTCGCAGCTTCCCCGTGCTGGGCGTCGCCAAAGACGTGCCGCTGCCGTTGCAGGAGGTCGCCGTCGCGGCGTCGGCCGGATAGGGGTCCTGAAAGAGACAACCGGGATTTTAACCAATCAAATCATTTGCATGACTCACTCACCTAACTGTGACATGTGATTTCGGAAGCCCTGCGATGCGCCAAGACGTGATTGTGGGGTCCGCCGCCCCGCCTAGATGCAAGGGGTGAACCTCAGCCTGCGTCGCATCCTGAGGCCTGTTTTGTGGGACCCTTGAAGCTGGAAGAGACACCATGACCTCGACCTCGAAGACGTTCGTCGCATCCGCTGCGACGCTGTTCGCCTCCGCGTTTCTCATGATGACCGCGCCCGCCGCGCAGGCGGAAGACTACTGCATCACCAACGGCGCCCAGGCCGCTCATGGCTGCGGCTACCCGACGATGGAAGCCTGCCGGGCGGCGGCCGGCGGGATCGGCGGCACCTGCTCGCAGAGCGGCGGCGCGAAGACCTCGAACGACGCGATGGCCTATCAGCCGAAGCACACACAGCCGCGCGCCAAGCTTCGCTCGGGCGGTCAGACCAACTCGAACTGAAGTTGAAATCGACATCGGTTTCGCGACGTTGCGGCCTTTGGGATTCATCCCGGAGGCCGTTCGTTTTTCTCGCGCAGGCGACGGCTGGCGCCTCAGCGATAACGGCCGCGGAATTCGCGCGGGCTCGCACCGGTCCAGGTCCGGAAGGCACGGGAAAAACTCTTCTCGTTGCGGAAGCCGGCGATTTCCGCGATCCGCTTGATCGGAGTGCGGCCGCGCAGAAGCTCCTGTTTTGCCAGTTCGAACTTCGCCTCTTCTTTGAGATCGCGCAGCGAGGTGGCCTCCTCGCGCAGACGCCGATGCATGGTGCGGGTGGAGAGCGCCAGCTCGCTGGCAACGTCCTCGGCGCCGAGACTGCGTCCGCGCGCACGGCGAAGCACGCGGCGGACGCGCTCGATCAGCAACCGGTCGCGCCGATAGGGCAGCACCGTCAGCCGCAGCGCGCCCTTGAGCATGTTGTCGAGATCGCTCGGGCTGCGCGTCAGCGGTAGCGAGAGATAATGCTTGTCGAAGACGATGCGCGCGCACTCCGCATCGAAGCGCACGTTCTTGCAGAAGATGGTCGGATAGACCGAGACATGGGCGGGCTCGGAATAAGGGAATTCCGCTGCGCGTAGCGCGATCCCGGAATCCACCGCCCAGCAGGAGAAGCCGAGCACGTAGCGGAGCAGCGTGACGAGGCAGAATTCGCGCAAGGGCCCGAGATCGCGCAGCTCGCGGATCGAGACGACCGCGGTCTCCTCGCCCAGTTCCAGATCGAGCAGCACGTCCTCGGTGATCAGGCGGTGATGCCGGCACCACCGCTTGAGCGCGACCTCCAGTGTCGGCCCCGTGATCGAGGCGCGGCACAGCATGCCGTAGGTGCCCCAAGGCAGCCGGCGCGAGAACCAGCCGAGCGCCTCATCGTCGAGCTCGCGCATGGCGTGGCCGGCCAGGGCCTCGAACTGGGCCGCCGTGACCCGCCCATCCGGAGAATTGACAAGGTCCGGGGTTACCTGGCCCCGACTGAGCGCCTCCGCGGGATCGCAGCCGTAGCGTTCGTATGCGGCGATCACGCCGCGGACGAAGGCGGCGGGGGTCACAGCGCGGCGCGAGGTTGCGGTGGTGGCTTGAAAAGGCATCAAAATTCCTCTCGAAAATCCTCGCCAAGTTTGGCGGAAAATGCAACCTTTTCGACCGCCAGAGGGCCTCGATAACGCTAGGTTCGAAGGCCAAAATACGGAGGAATCGCCTTGAATATCCCGAGCATCGATTTCGATCTGGGCGAAGAGGTCGGCATGCTGCGCGACACGCTCCGCGCCTTCGTCGAGGCGGAGATCACCCCGCGCGCGGCCGAGATCGAGAAAGCCAATCTGTTCCCCGCTGACCTCTGGAAGCGCTTTGGCGACCTCGGCCTGCTCGGCATGACTGCGCCGGAGCAATATGGCGGCTCCAACATGGGCTACCTCGCCCATATCGTCGCCATGGAGGAGATTTCGCGCGGCTCCGCGGCCGTGGGACTGTCCTACGGCGCCCATTCCAACCTTTGCGTCAATCAGATCCGCCGCAACGGCAACGACGCGCAGCGCCAGCGCTATCTGCCCAAGCTGATCTCGGGCGAATATGTCGGCGCGCTCGCGATGTCCGAGCCCGGGGCCGGCTCCGACGTGGTCTCGATGAAGCTGCGCGCCGACAAGCGCGGCGACCGCTACGTGCTCAACGGCTCGAAGATGTGGATCACCAATGGCGGCGATGCCGACGTGCTCGTGGTCTACGCCAAGACCGATCCGGAGGCCGGGCCGCGCGGCATGACGGCCTTCCTGATCGAGAAGGGCTTCAAGGGCTTCACCCACGGCCAGCACCTCGACAAGCTCGGCATGCGCGGCTCCAACACCTATCCCTTGTTCTTCGACGAGTGCGAGGTGCCCGAAGAGAACGTGCTCGGCAAGGTGGGCGAGGGCGTCAAGGTGCTGATGTCCGGCCTCGACTATGAGCGCGCGGTGCTGTCAGGCGGTCCGCTCGGGATCATGGCGGCGTGCATGGACGCGGTGGTGCCCTACATGCACGAGCGCAAGCAGTTCGGCCAGCCGATCGGCGATTTCCAGCTGATGCAGGGCAAGCTTGCCGACATGTATTCGACCTGGCAGGCCACGCGCGCCTATGTCTATGCGGTGGGGCGTGCCTGCGACCGCGCCGACCATGCCCGCAGCTTGCGCAAGGATGCTGCGGCCGCGATCCTCTATTCCGCAGAGAAGGCGACGTGGATGGCGGGCGAAGCCATCCAGGCGCTCGGCGGGGTCGGCTACACCAGCGAATTCCCTGTGGGGCGTTTCTGGCGCGACGCCAAACTCTACGAGATCGGCGCCGGCACCTCGGAGGTTCGCCGCATGCTGATCGGCCGCGAGCTGATGGCCGAGACGGCCTGATACGTTCATCTTCATTGGAATCATCATGCCGCTCCATTCCAGCATCGATCCGTCGTCATCCGATTTCGCGCGCAATTCCGAGGCCATGCGCAGCCTCGTCGCGGACTTGCGCGAGAAACTGAGTCAGGTCGCCGGCGGCGGCGGCGAGGCCTCGCGCAACCGCCACACCGCGCGCGGCAAGATGCTCGCGCGCCAGCGCGTCGACCTATTGGTCGATCCCGGCACTTCTTTCCTCGAGCTGTCGCCGCTCGCGGCCTATGGCCTCTATGGCGGCGACGTGCATTCGGCGAGCGTCGTCACGGGGGTGGGGCGTGTCGCGGGCCGCGAATGCGTGATTGTCGCCAATGATGCCACGATCAAGGGCGGCACGTACTATCCCATGACCGTGAAGAAGCATCTGCGCGCGCAGGACATCGCACGGCAGAACAATCTGCCTTGCGTCTACATGGTCGATTCCGGCGGCGCCTTCCTGCCGCTGCAGGACGAGATCTTTCCGGACGAGCGGCATTTCGGCCGCATCTTCTACAACCAGGCGCAGATGTCCTCCCAGGGCATTCCGCAGATCGCGATCGTGATGGGCTCCTGCACCGCCGGCGGCGCCTACGTCCCCGCGATGTCCGACGAGAGCATCATCGTCCGCAACCAGGGCACCATCTTCCTCGGCGGCCCGCCGCTGGTGAAGGCGGCGACCGGCGAGGTCGTCACCGCGGAGGAGCTCGGCGGCGCCGACGTGCATTCGCGGCAATCAGGCGTGACCGATCATTACGCTCAGAACGATGCGCATGCGATCGGCATCGCCCGGCGCATCGTCGGCACGCTGAAGCCGCCGGTGCGGCCGAACCTCAACATGCACAAGCCGCGCGAGCCGCTGTTTGCCGCGAAGGAGATCTATGGCGTGGTGCCCGTCGACGGCCGCAAGCCGTTCGACGTGCGCGACATCATCGCGCGCATCGTCGACGGCTCGGAATTCGACGAGTTCAAGAAGCTCTACGGCACGACGCTGGTGTGCGGCTTCGCGCATATCTGGGGCTATCCGGTCGGGATCATCGCCAATAACGGCATCCTCTTCAGCGAGAGCTCGCTGAAGGGCGCGCATTTCATCGAGCTGTGCTGCCAGCGCGGCATTCCCCTGGTGTTCCTGCAGAACATCACCGGATTCATGGTCGGCAAGAAATACGAGGCCGGCGGCATCGCGCGCGACGGCGCCAAGCTGGTGACGGCGGTCGCGACCGCCTCGGTGCCGAAATTCACCGTCGTGATCGGCGGCTCCTACGGCGCAGGCAATTACGGCATGTGCGGTCGTGCTTATTCACCGCGCTTCCTCTGGATGTGGCCGAACGCGCGCATCTCCGTGATGGGCGGCGAGCAGGCCTCGATGGTGTTGAGCCAGGTCCGCCGAGACAATATCGAAGCCAAGGGCGATAGCTGGTCCAGGGAAGACGAAGACAAATTCCGCGAGCCGATCCGCGCGCAATATGAGAGCCAGGGGCATCCATATTACGCCACCGCGCGTCTCTGGGACGACGGCGTGATCGACCCCGCCGACACGCGCCTCGTGCTCGGCCTCGGCCTCTCGGCGGCGTCGAATGCGCCGATCGAACCGACGAAATTCGGCCTGTTCAGGATGTGATGCGATGGACCGCTCAAAGCTCTACCGGCGTTTCCGCACGCTCCTGATCGCCAACCGCGGCGAGATCGCCTGCCGCGTCATCCGCACCGCGCGCGCCATGGGGCTGCGCACGGTCGCGGTCTATTCCGAGGCCGACCGCGATGCGATGCATGTCGCGCTGGCGGATGAAGCCGTGCTGCTCGGGCCCGCGCGGGCGCGCGACAGCTATCTCAGCGTCGAGCGGCTGATCGAGGCTGCGCGGAAGACGGGGGCGGAGGCGGTGCATCCCGGCTACGGTTTCCTATCGGAGAATGCCGAGTTCGCGCAGGCCTGCTTTGAAGCGGGACTGGTCTTCGTCGGTCCGACCGCCGAGATGATGACTGCGATGGGCTCGAAGTCCGGCTCGAAGGCGCTGATGGAGAAGGCCGGCGTGCCGCTGGTGCCTGGCTATCACGGCGAGGCCCAGGACGAGGCGACGCTCTCGAAAGCCGCGGACAAGATCGGCTTCCCGATTCTGGTCAAGGCCTCCGCCGGCGGCGGCGGGCGCGGCATGCGTATCGTGCGCTCGGCCGATGAGCTTGGCCCTGCGATCGTCAGCGCCAAGCGCGAGGCCAAGGCCGCGTTTGGCGACGACCGCATGCTGATCGAGAAATATGTCGATAATCCCCGCCATATCGAAGTGCAGGTGATCGGCGACAGCCACGGCAATCTGCTTTCGCTGTTCGAGCGCGAATGCACGCTGCAGCGCCGGCACCAGAAGGTGATCGAGGAAGCGCCGTCGCCGACGCTCAACGCGGCCCAGCGCGAGACCGTCTGTGCCGCCGCACGCAAGGCGGCGGGCGCGGTGAACTATGTCGGCGCCGGCACCATCGAGTTCGTCTCCGACGGCAAGGACGTCTTCTTCATCGAGATGAACACGCGCCTCCAGGTCGAGCATCCCGTGACCGAACTGATCACCGGCATCGACCTCGTCGAATGGCAGCTGCGCGTCGCGTTCGGGGAAGCGCTGCCGCTCAAGCAGGACGAGATCAAGCTCAACGGCCACGCCGTCGAGGCGCGCGTCTATGCCGAGAACCCGACCAAGAACTTCATGCCATCGGTCGGCAGGATCTCGACCTGGCGGCTGCCGGCGGAGACGGGCGGCTTGCGCATCGACGCCGGCTATCGCGAGGGGGATACGGTCTCGCCGTATTATGACGCGATGCTGGCAAAAATGATCGCGTGGGCGCCGACGCGGGATGTCGCGATCGAGCGGCTGAACCGCGGGCTGGAGGAGTCCGACGTTCGCGGGATCGTCACCAACATCCCGTTCCTGTCGGCGCTGATGACGCATCCGAAGGTGCGGACCAACGCGATCGACACCGGCTTCATCGAGCGCGAGCTGGCGGTGCTGACGTCCGCCTCGCCGGCGCCCGGAGAGCTCGAGCTGTGCGCCGCGGTGGCCGCGATCATCGGTGCGGAGCAACAGGCCGCACATGCGCAGGCGAACTCGCCCTGGCAGACCTTCGGCTGGCAGCCGGTCGGCCGCCGCCAGCGCAGCTTTGCCTTCCGCGTCGGCCATGGGCCGGAGCAGAAGATCACACTGAACTACGGCAGTGGGCCGTCGACACTGGTGATCGGCGACCGCGAGCTGGCCTTTGCGATTGCGACCAGGGAGGGGGGCTTCGACCTGACCCTGGATGGCGTCAAATCGTCCGTCGCGGCCGTGATCGATGGGCATGAGCTGTATCTGCGCACACGCAACGGCCGCTTCGACCTCCACTGGGTCGATCCGTTCGGCGGCGAGAGCGAGGAGCAGACCGGCGAGGACAAGATCGCGGCGCCACTGCCGGGCACCGTCGTCGCCGTGCTCGCAGAGGAGGGCGCCAAGCTGGAGAAGGGCGCGCCGATCCTGACCCTCGAAGTCATGAAGATGGAGCAGACGCTGCGCGCGCCCTATGCCGGCGTGCTGAAATCCGTCAGGTGCAAGGTCGGCGACATCGTGCAGGAAGGTATCGAGCTCGCCGTGGTCGAGCCGTCCGGAGAGTGACATGAGCGATTCCGTCCGCATCATCGAAATGGGGCCGCGCGACGGCCTTCAGAACGAGAAGACGCCGGTCAGCGTCGAGACCCGCATCGCCTTCATCGAGGCGCTGGTCGCGGCTGGCCTTACCACCGTCGAGGTCGGCGCGTTCGTCTCGCCCAAGGCGATCCCGCAAATGGCGAGCTCGGATGCCGTGCTGCGTGGCGTCAGCCACGTGACCAACGCCGAATTCCACGTGCTGGTGCCGAACGAAAAGGGCTACGACGGCGCGCGCGCAGCGGGCGCGAAAGTCGTCTCGGTGTTTGCCGCCGCTTCCGAAGGCTTTTCGCGGGCGAACATCAACTGCACGGTCGCGGAATCCATCGAGCGGTTCAAGCCGGTGCTGGCGCGCGCCAAAGCCGACGGCATTCCAGTGCGCGGCTATATCTCCTGCGTGCTCGGCTGTCCCTTCGACGGCGAGATCAAGCCGAGGGCAGTGGCCGATCTCGCGGATACGCTGTTCGGGCTCGGCTGCTACGAGATCTCCCTCGGCGACACCATTGGGGTCGGCACACCTGCCAAGGCGAAGGAGATGCTACGCGCGGTTGCCACCAACGTTCCCACGGCCAAGCTCGCGATGCATTTCCACGACACCTACGGCCAGGCGCTCGCCAATCTCTATGCGGGGATGGAGGAGGGCGTGCGCGTCATCGACGCGGCCGCCGGCGGCCTCGGCGGTTGCCCCTATGCACCGGGCGCGACGGGCAACGTCGCGACCGAAGACGTCGTCTACATGCTCGAAGGCATGGGCATCAGGACCGGCGTCGACATGGATAAGCTGCTGGCGGCCACCAACGAGATGAGCGGCGTTTTGGGCAAGCCGCCCGTGAGCCGCGTGGCGTCCGCGCTGAATGCGAAGAGGAAGCGGGCAACTTCGTAGCTAGGGTGGTTTGGCCGAGGAGATGCGCGAAGCGCGTCTGCTTGGCGTAACCCACCACTGTTCTTTTCAGCGACAAAAGAAGGTAGGTTACGCCTTCGGCTAACCCACCCCACGGCAACTGCGAGTGCCTCTACCTGCTCCCGTCCGGCCCCATCACGAGGTCCGGCAGCCAGGTCGAGATCCCCGGCACCAGGCACAGCAGCAGCACCGCCAGCATCATCAGCAGCACGAAGGGCAGGGTACCCCAGATCACCTCGCGCAAGGGGATATCCGGCGCGACGTTGCGGATGACGAAGATGTTGAGGCCGACCGGCGGATGGATCAGCCCCATCTCCATCACGATGGTCATGACCACGCCGAACCAGATGATGTCGAAGTTCGCCGCGCGGAGCGGCGGCAGGATGATCGGCGCGGTCATCAGGATGATCGAGACCGGCGGCAGGAAGAAGCCGAGCACGACGACCATGACGAGGATCGCGAACAGCAGCTCCCACCGCGGCAGGTGCATCGCGACAATGGCTTCGGCGACCGATTGCGAGATGTGCAGATAGCTCATCACGTAGGAGTAGAGCAGCGACATGCCGATGATCATCATCAGCATGGTCGATTCCCGGATCGTCGACTTCATGATCGGGGCGAGGTCGCTGGGCCGCCACACGCTGTAGATCGCGGCGATCAGCGCCAGCGCCAGCAGCCCGCCGAGGCCGGCGGTTTCCGACGGCGTAGCGTAGCCGCCATAGAGCGCGACCATGACGCCGGTGAGCAGCAGCACGAACGGAATGACCCGCGGCAGCACGCTGAAGCGCTCCGCGAGCGTGTACTCGTCGCGCTGCAGGATCGGCGCCTCCGGTCCGCCGTTCTTGTAGGCCAGTTCGGCGGCGGCATATTCCTGACGGAAGCGGATGACTGCATAGGCGCCGAACAGGAAGACAAGCAGCAGGCCGGGCCCGATGCCTGCGAGGAACAGCCGCCCGAGCGACTTTTCGGCGGCGACCGCAAACAGGATCATGGTGATCGAGGGCGGCAGCAAGATGCCGAGCGTGCCGCCGGCGGCGATGATGCCGGCGGCAAAGCCGCCGGAATAGCCGCGCTTGCGCATCTCGGGGATGCCGGCCGAGCCGATCGCCGAGCAGGTTGCGGGCGAAGAGCCCGCCATCGCCGCAAACAGCGCGCAGGCGAACACGTTGGCAACGCCGAGGCCACCGGGCACGCGATGCAGCCAGGCATGCAGCGCCGAATAGAGATCCTGGCCGGCGCGCGACTTGCCGATCGCCGCGCCCTTCAAAATGAACAGCGGGATCGACAACAGCGTGATCGAGGCCATTTCCTCGTAGACATTCTGCGTCACCGTATCGAGCGACGCGGTGGGCATGTAGATGGCCATGAAGACGACCGCGACCGCGCCGAGTGCGAACGCAATCGGCATGCCCGAAAACATCACGAGCAGCGTCGCGATCCCGTAAGAGAGACCGATACCGAAAACGCTCATGGCCGCTTGGCTCCGGCGAAAGGCAGCGCAAGCTGCACGAGGATCTGGATGCAGAGCAGGCTCATCCCGAGCGCCATCAGGGTGTAGGGAATGGCGAGCGGCGGCGACCACATCGAGTTGGAGACCTGGCCGTCGACATAGGCTTCGTGCGCCAGCGTCCAGGACTTCCAGGTGAAAAACGCGCAGAACAGGAACGTTGCGGCATCGACCAGCCAGAGCCGGACCCTGTTCGCGAGCGGCGAGAGCAGGCCGACGAAAGCCTCGATGCCGATATGCCCACGATGCTGCTGCACATAGGCTGCCGTCATGAAGGTCGCGCCGACCAGCAGGAACACGGCGGCCTCGTCCTGCCAGTAGTTCGCGGCCTTGTACAGTGCGCGGCTGAGCACGCTGTAACTGAGGATCGCACAGGCCGCGACCAGTGCGATCGCGGCGAACACGACGATGATGCTGTTGAGGACGGCGAGACCGCGATCGATCGCCGCCGCAAGGCCGGTCCCTGCGGCAGCGTTCGCCTGGTCGTCACGATCCGGGAGCGGACCATGACTCATGCGGCGACGTCGGTGGCGAGCTTGAGCAGGTTCGCAGCGGTCGCGGTCTTGGCGGCGTAGTCCTTCCAGGCCGTATCGCGGGCGATGTCGCGCCACTTGCCGACGGTCGCAGCGTCGAGCGCCGAGACCTTGGCGCCGGCCTTCTCGTAGACCTTGGCGACCTCGACGTCGTCGTCCTGCGCGCCCTTGCGGCCGAAGGCCTCGAGCTCGGTGCCGACCGCGAGCAGGATGTCCTGATGGTTCTTCGGCAGCTTGTCGAAGATCGCCTTCGACATCATCAGCGGCTCGAGCATGAACCAATAGGAGGCGCCGGCCCCTGATGTCAGCGACTTCGCGACCTCTTCGAGGCGGAACGAGATCAGGCTGGTCGAGGAGGTGATGCCGGCATCGCAGGCGCCGGTCTGCATCGCAGCGTAGATTTCGTTCGAGGGCACCGACAGCACCGAGGCGCCGGCGGTCTGAAGCACCATGTCCAT
Organism: Bradyrhizobium sp. DOA1; assembly: GCF_001593325.1. NCBI lineage: Bacteria > Pseudomonadati > Pseudomonadota > Alphaproteobacteria > Hyphomicrobiales > Nitrobacteraceae > Bradyrhizobium > Bradyrhizobium sp. DOA1. The sequence continues at coordinate 3,265,416 of NZ_JXJM01000001.1, read as the reverse complement.
CTCGCGCGAGCCGCCGCGCACCTTCAGGCCCTTGGCGTCCTCAGGCGCGACGATCGGCTTGGACCGGCTGGCGACGCCGCCGGCCTGCCAGACCCAGGTGAGCAGGATGATGCCCTTGTCGGCGAGGAAGTCGGTCAGCGCCTTGCCGACCGGCTCCTTCTTCCAGCGCAGGCCCTGGTCGTAGGTGGTTACCAGACCCGGCATCAGGCCGATATTGGTTTCCGGCACTTCGCCGCCGGCATAGGGCATCGGATAGAGGCTGATGTCGAGCGCGCCTTTGCGCATCGCGGAGAACTGCGCGTTGGTCTTGATTAGAGAGGAGTTCGGATAGATCTCGGCAGCGATGTCGCCGTTGCTGCGCTTGGCAATCTCTGCAGCGAACATGCGGCAGAGCCGGTCGCGGAAGTCGCCCTTGTCGATGGTGCCGCCCGGGAATTGGTGCGAGATCTTCAGCGTGGTGGCGGCCTGCGCCGTACCGGTGCCGAGGCGGAGAATGGCGGGCGCGGCGACGGCGGTCGCGAGCAGGTGGCGGCGCGTGAGCATGGTGTGATCCCCTTGGGCGGTACTTTGGACTGGTTCTTGTTTGGCGCGATTTGGGTCTGGGCTGTCGAGACCGGTGCGTAGGCCCATCCTGCCGGTCTTTCACCCGATGATCTCTCATCTGATAGTGCGAGACCGAATGCTCCGGCAAGTGCCGGACGTGCTGCGCTGCACACTTCCGATCCGCATGGCTCCGGCGAAATTTCTCAGCGGAGCGCGTAACACCGCCGTGCGCCCATACGTCGAGACAGGATAGCGGCATCCGTCGCTGACAACACCATCTCGAAGGGAAGACTGCTCATGACCATTCGCACCCGTATCGTGCTCGGCGTTTCGGCTGCCGCTCTGTCGCTTGGCCTCGCGCTGTCGCCGGCCGCTTTTGCTCAGGACAAGATGGGCAAGGACGGCGGCATGATGAAGAAAGACACGATGTCCAAGGACGCCATGAAGAAGGACACCATGTCCAAGGACGACGGCATGAAGAAGGATCACATGTCGAAGGACGGGATGAAGAAAGACGACGGGATGATGAAGAAGAACTGATTTTCCGTCCGCGTCGCGCCATGCCGGCTCTCGACCGGGCGCGCGATCTCGAATTCCGGGCGCGGTCCCATGGACGGCCCCGGAATGGCACTTCAGTTCAATTTCAATTGAACGTAAATTTCGAGCGTTACTTGCGCTTGGACTTGCGGGCCGCATAACGGGCGTCGCGCTTGGCCTTTTGCTCGGCTTCGAGCGCAGCCTGTCGTTCTGCGGCTTCCTCGGCTTCGCGTGCAATCCGTGCGGCCTCGGCGGCCTTGGCCTCGTCCTCAAGGCGCTTCTGCTCGGCCTTCTCGGCTTCGCGCGCGGCCTTGGCTTCGGCGCGCTTGGCCGCAAGGGCCTCGCGTTCGGCACGCTTCGCCGCAACTGCGGGATCATCAGGACCCGGCTGCGACTTGAACTTGTTCAAAAGATTTTTGCGGGCGTCTTGTGCCGCCTTTTGCCGGTCTGCAAACCCGGGTTCCCTGAATCCACTCATCGACGAGCCTTGTCTTCCTCGCTTTCGATCCTACATCACTGGCAGTTGGTACGTCGGCTGGGCATAGCAGGCGCCACGCGACGTAGAAGCCTGTACATCGGCGCGCGTCGCGACGCCACCCATAATCGCAGCCGATCAGGTCAACGAAAAATCGCCCCCGACGATCTCTCGTAGCCCGAAAAAACTGCCGAATTGTGATGTCCCTCATAAGGGAGCACGCGGAGCGGCGCCTAGCGTCCGCCCGACGACGAGACGGAGCACGGGCATGACCATCTCAAGACTGAGCCTCAAGGCGCTAGCGCTCACCCTGGTGGTGGCGGCGCTGGTCGGTGCCACGCTCCTGTTCGCACGTCCGCAATCCGTCGACAGTGCCGTTCTGGGCGCCGATTGGGAGTGCACCCAGACCGCCTTCGTGCTGACAACCTGCGCGCCGCGAGCGACCCCGGCGGTCGAGACCTCGCGCAAGGATGCAATCCGCCCGACCCGCGGCTGAACCCGGCCCGGCGATCGGGATGTGACGCCACGCCGCAGAGGTGGTAAAGGCGTCCGACCCGACGACCAGGTAGTCATGTCCAAGCCCGAGTCCAAGCCCGAGCCGGGCCTCAAGCCCAAACCCTCTCGAAGACCCCATCCGGCGATAATCGCCGCGGCGCGGTCGCCGGCCTGATCATCGCGCTTCTGATCCTCGGCATCGGCTGGTGGCTTGCCCGCGACCTGACCTCGGCCAGCAAGATGCAGGACTGCCTGATGTCCGGGCGGACCAATTGCAACGTGATCGAGCCGGCCCGCTAGAAGCGATCCGGCCCGACCGGTCGAGCCGAAAATTGCCGTGATCTTAATCATTTGTAACGGGACTTAGCCCATCAAGCAGGTCAGTTATATCAGCCGGCATCAGCCCGGCGCGAGACGAATCGTCTATGCGCTCGGAAATCACGGCGATCAAAGAGTAGGGGGCGAGCACGCATGAGTGCTTCCAAACATATCAAGATCTTCATTCCCTTGGTTTCGGCCATGTCGCTGCTCGCGTTGTCCGCGCAGGCGCAGGAGGCCAGACCGCCGAGGGAAGCCGGCCAACCGCCGGCCGGCCCAGCCGCTGCCGCGCCGCCCCCAAACAATCAGAACATGCGCAAGGATCGGCCGCCGCAGCAGGCGGCTCGGCCCGCGCCGCAGCCCGGTGCACAGCCTCATGCCGGCGGTCGCGGTCCGCACAACGCGGGCGGCCCACCGCCTGGACGCCATTACGCCCGCGGGCCTGTGCGGGAGCGCGACTGGGGCGGCCACGCCTATCGCGGCAACCGCTCCTGGGATGGCGGCCGCTGGCGCCACGAGGTCCGCAACGGCCGCTCCGGCTGGTGGTGGGATGTCGGCGGCGTCTGGTATTATTATCCGCAGCGCATGGCAGGTCCGCCGGCCTATATCTCGGAGGAGTATTACGACGACGTGCCGGTGGCCTATGCCCCGGCGCCGCCTCCGGTGGCCTACGCGCCTCCGCCGCCGCCGCCGGCCGATCCCGGTGCAAGCGCGCTCGGTGGCGCCATTGTCGGTGGCGTGCTGGGTGGGCTGCTCTCGGGTAACGCGACGGGAGCCGCCGCAGGCGCGGTCCTCGGCGGAGCGACGGGGGCGATTGCCGGCGCCACGGCCGCCTCGCAGCCGGGCTACTATCTGGCTCAGGGCGTTTGCTATTACCGCTATCCCAACGGTCAATATGTGCAGGCCGATCCGCGCGCGTGCTACTGAGCTTGCCAAATCGGATTTGAAACGGAGGCGGGCTCAGGCCCGCCTCTTTCGTTTGGCGCCCGCGATGGCTTCGAATTAGCGCTGGCGCTCGGTGTCGCCCCACGCAAGTCTCAAAGAAAAACGTCGGGATGATTCGCGGGGATGTGGGACATGCTGGATGCCATCCAGATCAGCATGGCGTTGTGGGCCATGATCGTATGCGGCGCGATCAAACTCTCGCAGGTGCTGCACTACCTGTTCTAGAGCGTTTTCGAGCGAAGTGGACACCGGTTCGCGTGAAGAAAACGCGTCAAAACAAGAATCTAGAGCTTCGGTTCTGATTGAAGCAGAACCGAAGCTCTAGAGCAGGATTGGTACTGCACCCCGGATCGCTCCGCCCATCAAGATACCAGCCAGTTGAAGAACGCGATCGCGGCCCAGACCAGGCCGCCGATCCAGGCCAGCATCACGATGGTGATGGTGCCGAGATAGGCGATGCCGAGCAGGTCGGGTCTCTGTCGTGGCGTCGGGACGACCACGTCGGCTGCTGCTTTGTGTGTCATGACCGGAGCGACCATCATATCCTCTGCGCTCGTGTAAGCGCTGGCGCTTCAGCGAAGCGTTGCCTCGATGTTTAGCGAAGATGTCGTCCGCCGGATGTGATGCAATTCACAGATCGGTCTGAATGAAGGTCCGGCTTTGCGATCAGCGCATGCATCGCGCGGTTGTCAGGTCGCAACGACACAACTCCGGTCGCGACATTACCCCGCAATCATACGGACGAAAATGCCACGCGCTTGTCCAGATCGTCCGGTTAAGATGTCAGCGTCATGTGTAGCCAGTACGATCCACAGCACGAGGCAGAGGCCGCAATGAAGCGGGCCGCAGCGTCCGAAGGCGCTGATCGGCAACGCCTGATCGAGCTCGCCCTGGCTTGGCACCAGCTCGCTCGCGAACGGCGTGAGGAGCCGAGCGAGTAACGGTCTTGTCTCACCGGCTAGTCCGAAAACAGAAAAACCCCGTGCTTGGGGGACAAGCACGAGGTCCGGCCGACCGGGGCTGGCGGGTCGGCACCACTCTGTTTCGTCGATCCAACGTGCCGGTTGTGATCTCGTTCCACGACGCGCAGAATTTTGTCGCGCGGCCGCCCAACCGATCGGGACCGCGGTCGATCCGCCCGGCTCAGGTCTCAGGCGGGAACATTCGATCCGTGGCAGCGTTGGCCGGCCATGACCGATCCCGAGCTGCGCGCACAATCCTTTGAGATCGCCTGGAGATATCTCGACCAATCCGGCCTGCTCACTGGCGAGCACAAGGATTCGGCCCGCTTCATCCTGAACCGGATCGACCGCATGATGCAGCGTGGGGAGCGGCGCAGACTGCTGCTGTCAAACGCCGCGATCGACGCCTACCGGCTGCGGCCTTTGCTCGTCACGCTCGATGCATGATTGATAGCCGGCCGGATGGTGCGTCTGGTCACTCCCCCGCGCCCAGGCACGAACGGCAAAGGCCAATTGATGGTGACCCGCCGCGGCGTGCGTCAGGGACGCTTGCACCACTTCGAGTCGCCCTGCGATGCCCCTCGGGCTCACGTCCACGGCAGCATCTATCGCCAAAAATGCGATGGCGGTGGCGGCAACCCCCGATGCGATGGCCATCCGTGTCCAATCAGACGGCGGCATCAGTATATCCTGCGACAGCTTCCTGGCATGGCGCATAGATAGGGCGCTCCCGTTCGCCTGACAGGTCTGCGCACATTTTGTTGAAGGACGAGATTTGGGGAGCTTGGCTGTCGCGCTCCGCGAACAAAGAAAAAGCCCCCGAAGGGGCTTGATCTTCTTATGCCGCTTCCTGCTTGGGCACGGCGTCGGCATTCACCGACAGCTTGACGGTGTCACCCTCGACGGCGCCGACATACTTGGTATCGATATAGTGATGATGGTCCTTGTGACCTTCGGGGCTGTCCTTCCGGGTCAGCTTGATCCGGTTGCCCTCGAGGCGGTCGACGGTGCCGACATGCGCGCCGTCCTTGCCGATGATCTTCATGTGCTCTCTGATTTCCGACATGTGGTCCTCCTTGCAGAGTCTCAACGGTCGAGGCCGACGTTCGTTTCAGCGGCGTTGTTGGACCCAAGCACTTTGGACCCAAGGCACTTTCTGGACGTTCCCTCCATGTTGGATCTGTAGAGGCGCATGGAGACCATTCAGGCCTATCTGGAACGCAAGCATGACGAACTCGGGCTGCTGAATAGTTGCCTGAGAAACCCGCTGCGCTTGCCTCGTCCGCGATCGGTCGACGAGGTCGTCAAGTCGAAGTTCCGGATCACGGCCGCGCTGCGGGCCGATCATGAGCTGCGCGATTGGAAGGCGACGGAGACGGCGTGGTCGGCGACGGCCTCGCCCGCAAGCGGCCCCTTCGAGTTCAGCTACGACTACCAGCGGGCGGACCTCAAGGTGCGCGGTCCGTCGTTTTATCAGCACGAGACCGGCCGCACGATCTACACGGCGTCGGGCATGGCCGCGATCTCGGCGCTGCTGTTCGCCTCGGCGCGCGTGTTCGACGGGGCCGACATCCTGGTGATGCCGGGCTGCTACGGCGAGACCATCGAGTTGATCGAGCGCTTCGCCCCGCATTTGCGGCTGGTCAGGCTGAAGCTGCCGCTGGGCGATGCGTTGGCTCGGGCCGGTTCGCGAAACATCCTGCTGCTGGATTCATGCGCTCCGGCCGGAGCGTTCGAAGCTGCGCTTCGCACTGATGGAGCTGGGCTCGATCTGCTGATCTTCGACACGACGTGCTTTGCCGGCGGATCGGGTCGCATCCGGCGCGTGCTCAGCTGGGCGCGGCGGTGCCGGCTACCCGTCGTGATGGTGCGAAGCCACACCAAGCTGGATTCGCTCGGGGCGGAATACGGCCGACTCGGGTCTGCGGTCTTCGTCGGTCCGGACGCGGATGGGCAGGGCCCTTCGACCTGTGATCGCCTGGTGCAGGACATGCGCGATGCGGTCCGTCTGTTCGGCGGCGCAGCGCTGCCGGCGCATTTTCCGCCCTATGTGGGCGCGCCGGCCTATTGGTCGCTGACGAGGCGGCGCATCGCCGCGATCCTGCGCAACGGCCGGCGCACCAGCCGATATTTTGCCGCGGCGCTGGCGCCTTTGACGGCCGAGCTGCACTTCACCCACGGCCTCTATGTCACGCTGCGCAGCAGCCGGCCGCTCGACGAGGCCAGTGCGCGCCAGGCCGCCGAGCTGATGAGCCGCGATCTGAGCGAGGCGGGATTTCCGATCCGCCACGCCGGCAGCTTCGGCTTCGACTTCGCGGCAACCGAGTGGTTTCACGACGCCACCACGGATCGCTACAGCGTCCGGGTGGCGGTGCCGGATCTGCCGACGGAGGTTTGGGATGATCTGACGGCGGCGGTCGCGCGTTGGTGGAGGGAGCACGAAGGGAGCGTCGTTGTCCCAACCCCAGCCAGCCAATTTGACAAGGATTTGACGCATTGAACGTCGAGGCATGCAATGCGTGGCGATCCCGGCAGGACTCGAACCTGCAACCCGCGGAGTAGAAATCCGCTACTCTATCCAGTTGAGCTACGGGACCGTTCTTAGGCCGCCCGGGTGGGGCGACTGTTCATCTACCATGCCAATATGAAAAATCTCGCCTTTCGCCAAGTCTGAACCGAACCGTTTTCCTCAGTGCTGCGACAAAGCGGAACGGTGGCGTGTCAGGGTGCCGGGTCGAGCGGCAGCGGACTGGACGATGGATCACATCGCCGGGACCGCTGAACAGCTTCCGGGACGCGGCTGCTGGTCGACTGGTCTGGGATTGCTGCGCCATTAGGACGGCGTGCGCGGCGGTACCTTGATCGGTCTCCTCTGGGCTGGCCTTGTCATGGCGAATGCGACGATCTGCAGCTTTGGTTCCACCGCCATGAGTCCGTCACCTTTCCGCGCATTTCATTTGCCGTCGCGGCGTTCGTCCGCGCTTTCCGGGAGTCCTTCATGATCGGTCTGATCCGCGCCGTCACACTCTGCGCCACGCTGGCGCTCGGCCTCAGCGCAGCGCACGGAGCCGACAAGGCATTCAAGCGCGACGATCTCGCTGATTCCGCGATCAAGCTCGAGGCCCAGATCAAGAGCGAGGCAGGACCCGTCGCCAAACCGAGCGCGACGCTGCGCACCGACGCGGACGCCGCATTCCGACGCAACGACTATCGCAGCGGCCTGTCGGTGCTCGGCCAGATCGCGGCGACCACGCCCGAGGACACCGCCAACTGGCTGCGGCTCGCCAAGGTCATCTTCCAGATCTCGCCGAAGAGCTCGAGCGAGCAGACCTTCCTGCTGGAGCGCGCCTCGACGGCCGCCTACATCGCCTATCAGCGCGCCGGCAATCCGGGCGAGGAGGCCGACGCGCTCGCCGTGCTCGGCAAGGCGCTGGCCGAGCGCAAGCTGTGGCGGCCGGCACTGGACGCGATGCGGCTGTCGCTGGACACGCGTGAAGTCGCCGAGGTCCGCGGGCAATATGAGAAGCTGCGCAACGAGCACGGTTTCCGGCTGCTCGACTATACCGTGGACTCGGATTCGGCGAGCCCGCGGGCCTGCTTCCAGTTCTCGGAGGAGCTTGCAAAGCGTACCGACTTCGCCCCGTTCCTGGCGCTGGCGGGACAGGACAAGCCGGCGCTGTCGGCCGAAGGCAAGCAGCTCTGCGTCGACGGGCTGAAGCACGGCGAGCGCTACAACGTCAATTTGCGCGCCGGCCTGCCGTCGACCGTGAAGGAAGGCCTGCCGAAATCCGCCGAGTTCAACATCTATGTGCGCGACCGCAAGCCGTTCGTGCGCTTCACCAGCCGTGCCTACGTGCTGCCGAAGACCGGCCAGCGCGGCATTCCCGTGGTCAGCGTCAACACGCCCGCGGTCAACATCAACGTGTTCCGGATCGGCGACCGCAACCTGATCAACACGGTGGTCGACAGCGATTTCCAGAAGACGCTGACCAAATATCAGCTCTCGGATCTCGGCGGCGAGCGCGGCGTCAAGGTCTGGTCCGGCGAGCTCGCGACCGCGATGACGCTGAACCAGGACGTCACCACGGCATTCCCGGTCGACCAGGCGCTCGGCGAGTTGCAGCCCGGCGTGTACGTGATGACCGCTGCCGCCAAGAGCCCGGGCTCGGACGACGAGTACCAGCTCGCCACGCAATGGTTCATCGTTTCCGACCTCGGCATCACCGCCTATTCCGGCAATGACGGCATCCATGTGTTCGTGAATTCGCTGGCGTCGACCGATCCGATCGGCAAGGCCGAGGTGCGGCTAGTTGCCCGCAACAACGAGATCCTGGCGACCCGCAAGACCGACGATGCCGGCCATGTGCTGTTCGAGGCGGGGCTGGCGCGCGGCGAGGGTGGCTTGTCGCCGGCGATGCTCACCGTCACTGGCGAGAAGGCCGACTATGCCTTCCTCAGCCTCAAGTCCTCCGCCTTCGACCTCTCCGACCGCGGCGTGTCCGGCCGTGCGGTGCCTGCAGGCGCCGACGCGTTCGTTTATGCCGAGCGCGGCGTCTACCGCTCCAGCGAGACGGTCTATCTCACCGCGCTGTTGCGCGACGGGCAGGGCAATGCCGTCACCGGCGGCCCGCTCACGATGGTGATCGAGCGCCCAGACGGCGTCGAATATCGGCGTGCCGTGCTGGCCGACCAGGGCGCCGGCGGACGCACGCTGGCGGTGCTGCTCAATTCGGCCGTCCCGACCGGGACGTGGCGGGCGCGCGCCTTCACCGACCCGAAGGGATCGGCAGTCGGCGAGACCACCTTCATGGTCGAGGATTATGTCCCGGACCGGATCGAATTCGACTTGTCCGCCAAGGACAAGGTGATCACAGCTAATGCTCCAGTGGAACTGAAGGCGGACGGTCATTTCCTCTATGGCGCGCCGGCCTCGGGCCTCCAGCTCGAAGGCGACATGCTGGTGGCGCCTGCGAAGGAGCGGCCGGGCTTTGCCGGCTACCAGTTCGGCGTCGACGACGAGGAGACCACCTCGAACGAGCGCACGCCGCTCGAGAACCTGCCCGAGGCGGACGCCAACGGCGTTGCGACCTTCCCGGTGACGCTGGACAAGCAGCCGGCTTCGACCCGGCCGCAGGAGGCGCAGATCTTCGTCCGCATGGTCGAGACCGGCGGCCGCGCCGTCGAGCGCAAGCTCGTGCTGCCGATCGCGCCCGCATCCGCCATGATCGGCATCAAGCCGCTGTTCGGCGACAAGAACGTCGCCGAGGGCGACAAGGCGGAATTCGACGTCGTGTTCGTCTCGCCAGAGGGCAAGACGCTGCCGCGCGACGGTCTGCGCTACGAGCTCCTGAAGATGGAGTCGCGCTACCAATGGTATCGCCAGAACAATTACTGGGAGTACGAGCCGGTCAAGTCGACCTCGCGCGTTGCTGACGGCGACGTCGTGGTCGCCGCCGATAAACCGTCGCGGATTTCGTTGAACCCCCAGTCCGGCCGCTACCGGCTCGACGTGAAGTCGAATGATGCCGACGGCCCGGTGACCTCAATACAGTTCGATGTCGGCTGGTATTCGGACGGCAGCGCCGATACGCCGGACCTGCTGGAGACCTCGATCGACAAGCCGCAATACGCCTCCGGCGACACCATGACCGTGTCGGTCAATGTGCGCAGCGCCGGCAAGCTGACCATCAACGTGTTCGGCGATCGCCTGCTGACGACCCAGACCGTCGACGTCAAGGAAGGCACCGCGCAGGTGAAGCTTCCGATCGGCAAAGACTGGGGTACCGGCGCCTATGTCGTGGCGACGCTGCGCCGTCCGCTCGACGCGGCCGCCCAGCGCATGCCGGGACGGGCGATCGGCCTGAAATGGTTC
>NZ_JXJM01000001.1:3244398-3254707 GCF_001593325.1 Bradyrhizobium sp. DOA1 | reverse complement strand
CGCTGATCCGCCCGAATTCGACGTTGAAGATCCCGGTCAAGCTCGACGGGCTCAATCCGGGCGAGGACGCCAAAATCGTCATCGCCGCGGTCGATGTCGGCATCCTCAATCTCACCAATTACAAGCCTCCGGCGCCGGACGATTATTATCTCGGCCAGCGCAGCCTGACCGCCGAGATCCGCGATCTCTACGGGCAGCTGATCGACGGCATGTCGGGCACGCGCGGCCAGATCAAGTCCGGCGGCGATGCCGGTGGCGAGCTCCAGGGTTCGCCCCCCACGCAAAAGCCGTTGGCGCTGTATTCAGGCATCGTCACGGTCGCCGCCGACGGCTCGGCTGAGGTGAGCTTCGATGTTCCCGAGTTTGCCGGCACCGCGCGCGTGATGGCGGTGGCCTGGACCGCGACCAAGCTCGGCCGCGCCAACACCGACGTCGTGATCCGCGATCCCGTGGTGCTGACGACGACGCTGCCGCGCTTCCTGCTCAATGGCGACCGCGGCACTGTCAATCTCGAGATCGACAATGTCGAGGGCCAGGCCGGCGACTACGTCATCAACGTGAGAACGGGTGGCCAGGTGAAGATGACGGGTAATCCCGCCACCACCGTCAAGCTCGCCGCCAAGCAGCGCAACTCGTTCGCGCTGGCGATCGATGCGACCGCGGCGGGGCAGGCGACGCTTGACGTCGACATCACGGGGCCGAACGGCCTTACGCTCGCGCGCCACTATGCGCTCGACGTCAAGGCGGCAACCCAGGTGCTGGCGCGGCGCTCGATCCGGACGCTGGCCAAGGGCGAGAGCCTGACGCTGACCCCGGACATGTTCTCGGATCTCGTTCCGGGCACCGGCAGCGTCTCGGTCTCGGCGAGCCTGTCGACCGCACTCGATGCGGCGACGATCCTCAAGGCACTCGACCGCTATCCCTATGGCTGCTCGGAGCAGATCACGAGCCGTGCCATGCCGCTGCTCTACGTCAACGATCTCGCCGCGGGGGCGCATCTGGCGATGGACACCGAGGTCGACCAGCGCATCCGCGACGCGATCGAGCGGCTCCTGGCGCGCCAGGGTTCGAACGGCTCGTTCGGACTGTGGTCGGCGGGCGGCGATGATGAATGGTTGGACGCCTATGTGACGGACTTCCTGACCCGCGCCCGCGAGAAGGGTTTTGCGGTGCCGGACGTGCTGTTCAAGAACGCGCTCGACCGCATCCGCAATTCCGTCGTCAATGCCGACGAGCCGGAAAAGGACGGTGGGCGCGAGCTCGCCTACGGCCTCTACGTGCTCGCGCGCAATGGCGCGGCGCCGATCGGCGACCTCCGCTATCTCGCCGACACCAAGCTTGCCAACCTCGCAACGCCGATCGCGAAATCGCAGCTTGCGGCGGCGCTGGCGCTGGTCGGCGATCGCAACCGGGCCGAGCGTGTGTACGGCGCTGCGCTCGACAGCCTCGCGCCGAAGCCGGCGCTGGAGTTCGGCCGCACCGATTACGGCTCGCAGCTTCGCGATGCCGCAGCGCTGGTGTCGCTCGCCAGCGAAGGCAATGCCCCGAAGGCGACGCTGACGCAGGCGGTCGCTCGGGTCGAGACTGCCCGCGGCCTCACGCCCTACACCTCCACGCAGGAGAATGCTTGGCTGGTGCTGGCGGCGCGGGCGCTCGCCAAGGAGAACCTGTCGATGGAGGTGGACGGCCAGCCGGTCAAGTCCGCGCTCTATCGCAGCTACAAGGCGGACACGCTGGGCGGCAAGCCGCTGAAGATCACCAATACCGGCGATGCACCGGTGCAGGCGGTGGTCTCGGTGTCGGGCTCGCCGGTCACGCCGGAGCCGGCCGCGTCGAACGGCTTCAAGATCGAGCGCAATTACTTCACGCTCGACGGCAAGCCCGCCGACATCAGCAAGGTCAAGCAGAACCAGCGCTTTGCCGTGGTGCTGAAGATCACCGAGGCCAAGCCGGAGTACGGCCACATCATGGTGGCGGATTATCTGCCGGCGGGCCTGGAGATCGACAATCCGAAGCTTGTGTCCTCCGGGGACAGCGGCACGCTGGACTGGATCGAGGACGGCGAGGAGCCTGAGAATACCGAGTTCCGCGACGACCGCTTCACTGCGGCCATCGATCGGGCCTCGGATTCAAAGTCGGTATTCACCGTCGCCTATATCGTGCGCGCGGTCTCGCCCGGCAAATACGTGCTGCCGCAGGCCTATGTCGAGGACATGTATAATCCCTCGCGCTACGGCCGCACCGGTACGGGGTCCGTCGAGGTGCGAGCAGCGAAGTGAGATGAAGGAAGTGACGCCGCACACGCAGTCGTCATGCCCGGGCTTGCCCCGGGCATCCACGAACTTTGCTGCCGCGGCGAAGGACGTGGATGGCCGGGACAAGCCCGGCCATGACGGGCGGAGAGGGCAGCTCGTCTTTCGACTTCTCTCAGCCCTCGCGCTTACCTTCATCCTCGCCATCATCGGCTTCGTCGGCTGGGTCTACTCGCTCGGCCCTTTGCCGCTCGACGAGGCGCGGCAGGTCTCCACCACCATCGTCGATCGCAACGGCAAGCTGCTGCGCGCCTATGCCATGGCCGACGGACGCTGGCGGCTGCCGGTCGACGCAAAAACGAATGTCGATCCGATCTATCTGAAACTCCTGTTGGCCTATGAGGACCAGCGCTTCTATGCCCATGACGGCATCGACCCGCTGGCGCTGGGCCGCGCCGCATTGCAACTGACGACACGGGGCCACATCGTGTCCGGCGGCTCGACCATCACCATGCAGCTTGCGCGCCTAATGGAGCCGCGGCGGCAGCGCTCGCTCTATGCCAAGCTGCGGCAGATGGTGCGAGCCATCGAGATCGATCGGACCCTCAGCAAGGAAGAGATCCTCGACCTCTATCTCGCGCTCGCGCCTTACGGCGGCAATCTCGAAGGCATCCGTGCGGCTTCGATCGCATATCTTGGCAAGGAGCCGAAGCGATTGTCGCTGGCCGAGGCTGCGCTGCTGGTGGCGCTGCCGCAATCGCCGGAGACGCGCCGGCTCGATCGCCATCCCGAGGCAGCCCGCATCGCGCGCGACCGCGTGCTCGACCGCATGGTCGGCGAGCATCAGGTGAGTGCGGAGGATGCCAAGCAGGCCAAGACCGTTCCCATCCCGAAGCTGCGCAGGCCGATGCCGATCCTCGCGCCGCATGCCTCCGACAGCGCGCTGTCGATCGTCAAGGACAAGCCGGTCATCAAGCTGACGCTGGATGCGAATTTGCAGAAGGTGCTGGAGCCGCTGGCGCGCGACCGCGCGATTGCGCTTGGGCCGAACATCTCGGTCGGCATCATCGTCGTCGACAACGAGAGCGGCGACGTGCTCGCCCGCGTCGGCTCGGCCGATTATTTCGACGAGAGCCGGGCAGGGCAGGTCGACATGACCCGCGCGGTCCGTTCGCCGGGATCGACGCTGAAACCTTTCATCTATGGACTCGCCTTCGAGGACGGCTTCGTTCATCCCGAGAGCCTGATTGACGACCGGCCGGTCCGCTTCGGCTCCTACGCGCCGGAAAATTTCGACATGACGTTCCAGGGCACGGTGCCGGTGCGGAAGGCGCTGCAATTGTCGCTGAACGTGCCCGCCATCGTGCTGCTCGATCGCGTCGGCTCCAGCCGGCTGACCTCGCGGCTGCGGCAGGCCGGCGGTAGTCTCGTGCTGCCCAAGGACGAGGCGCCGGGCCTCGCCATGGGTCTCGGCGGCGTTGGCGTGACGCTCCAGGATCTCGTTCAGCTCTATACGGGTTTCGCGCGGCTGGGCACCACCAGGCCGCTGCGCGAGATCATGGCCGACAGCGATGACCGCGAGCCGCTGCGGCTCTTGGATCAGGTCGCGGCTTGGCAGGTGGGCAACGTGCTGTTGGGCACGCCTCCGCCGGAGAACGCCGCCCATAACCGCATCGCCTTCAAGACCGGCACATCCTACGGCTATCGCGATGCCTGGTCGGTCGGCTTCGATGGCCGCATGACCATCGGCGTCTGGGTCGGCCGGCCCGACGGTGCGCCGGTTCCGGGCCTGATCGGGCGCGTCGCTGCCGCTCCGATCCTGTTCGACGCCTTCGCCCGAACCGGCAAGACGCTGGCGCCCTTGCCGAAGCCGCCCAAGGGAACTCTGGTGGCTAGCAACACCAAGCTGCCGCTGCCCTTGAAGCGGTTCCGTCCGGTCGGCGAGTTGGTGCGCACGGGAGGCGAGCAGGCCCTGCACATCCAGTTTCCGCTCAATGGCTCGCGGATCGACGTCGATCGTTCCCTTGGCCGGGAGAGCGCAGCCATGCCGGTCAAAGTCGCTGGCGGCGTGCTGCCCATGACCATCATGGTTAACGGGACTGCGCTCGGCGAGATCGACGGCCGTCGCCAGCGCCTGATCGATCCGCCCGGTCCGGGCTTTGCCCGCCTCACCGTGATCGACGCCACGGGCGCCGCGGACACAGTCGTCATTCGAATTCAGTGAGCCCGGCTCAAGCGGTTGTGGCGATGGCGGTTTCAGCGTAAGCGGAACCAATGGTCGAGACCTACCCAACTCCCCGTTTTGGAGCGCCCCGCGAGCCGAAATCGCCCGTCAATCCGGGCAGCGGGCTCGTGCGCATGCTCGATATCGCCACGGCCAGCCATGCCCGCGCGGTCGGCTTCCTGGTGCTGTGTGCGCTGCTGCTGTTCCTGCCCGGCTTCTTCACTATTCCGCCGATCGACCGCGACGAAGCACGCTTCGCCCAGGCCACCAAGCAGATGGTGGAGAGCGGCGACTATGTCGACATCCGCTTCCAGGAGGATGTCCGCTACAAGAAGCCGGTCGGCATCTATTGGCTGCAATCGGCTGCCGTGGAAGCTGCCGCGGCGCTCAAGCTGCCGAAGGCCGAATTGCGCATCTGGGTCTATCGCCTGCCGTCGCTGCTGGGAGCGATCGGCGCGGTGCTCATGACCTATTGGGCGGCGCTCGGCTTCATCACGCGGCGTGCCGCAGTGCTGGCGGCCCTCATGATGTGCGCCTCCGTGCTGCTCGGCGTCGAGGCGCGGCTCGCCAAAACCGACGCGATGCTGCTGCTCTGTGTGGTCGCGACGATGGGAGCAATGGCGCGGGCCTATCTGTCCTGGCAGCGCGCCGAGGACGAGGCCCGTCCGCCCTGGAGCTGGCCGGCTATCTTCTGGACCGCGCTCGCCGTCGGCATCCTGATCAAGGGGCCACTGATCCTGATGTTCGCGGGCCTGACCATCGTCGCGCTCGCGATCCAGGACCGTGACTCGTCTTGGCTCTGGAAGCTGCGCCCGGTCTGGGGCCTGATGTGGACGCTGGTACTGGTGCTGCCCTGGTTCGTCGCGATCTTCTGGCGCGCGGGCGAGACCTTCTTCACCGATTCCGTCGGCGGCGACATGCTGAGCAAGCTGGGGGCCCAGGAATCCCACGGCGCGCCGCCCGGCCTCTACTTGGCGCTGTTCTGGATCACTTTCTGGCCCGGCGCGCCGCTCGCGGCGATGGCGGCGCCCGCGGTCTGGCGGGCGCGGCGCGAGCCCGGCGCACAGTTCCTGCTGGCCTGGCTGATCCCGTCCTGGATCGTGTTCGAGGCCGTGCTGACCAAGCTGCCGCATTACGTGCTGCCGCTGTACCCCGCGATTGCGATCCTCACCGCCGGCGCCGTGGAACGACGCGTGCTGTCACGATCATGGCTGATGCGCGGTGCCGCCTGGTGGTTCGCGATTCCCGCGGCCGCCTCCATCATCGCGGTGGTCGGGGCGGTGATACTGACCCGGCAGCCGGCCTTCGTGGCCTGGCCGTTCATCGCGGCCTCGCTGATCTTCGGCCTGTTCGCCTGGTGGCTCTACGACAACAATCGCGCCGAGCGCTCGCTGCTCAACGCGCTGGTCGCCGCTTTGATGCTGGCGGTGGTCGTCTACGGCATCGTGCTGCCGTCGCTGACCCCACTGTTTCCGAGCATCGAGATCGCGCGCGCGCTGCGCAACGTCACCTGCGTCGGGCCGAAGGCGGCTTCTGCCGGCTATCACGAGCCGAGCCTCGTCTTCCTGACGGGCACGAAGACGCTGCTAACCGACGGCTCGGGTGCGGCGGACTTCCTCGGGCAAGGCAGCTGCCGCTTCGCACTGATCGAGCAGCGCTCGGAACGCAGCTTCGTGCAGCGCGCCGAGGCGATCGGATTGCGCTACAAGGTCGGCACGCGCATCGACGGCTATAATTTCTCGCAAGGGCGTGCGATCTCGATCTCGATCTTCCGCTCGGAAGGCACCGAATAGGATGCGGGGCCCGACCGACATCGCGCCGCGTGCAGGCTATCCCGCGCAATTGCTCGCCGTGTCCTGGCGCGCGCTGGCCCAGCTCGTGCGCTCGCCCTCGCATTCGCGCCGCGCCGAGGCCGCCCGGAAGCTGGCGCGACACTCGCTGTGGCTCAGCGCAGTGGGCGCAGCCCTGGCCATCGTGCTGATGGTCGCGTTCGATCAGACTGAGATCCAGCTGATGCCGGCGCGCGGAACGCCGGGCCTATGGCCGATCCGCATCCTCACCGATTTTGGCAAGGACGAGTATCTGCTGTCGGTGATGGGTGCCGGGCTGGTGGTTCTGGCGTTGGTTGCGGCAGGGCTGCATGGGAGGCGCCGCGCGCTGCTGCTCGGCTTCGGCACGCGGCTGCAATTCCTGTTTCTGTCGGTTGCCGTGTCGGCGTTCGCCGCCGAGATCCTGAAATATGTCATCGGCCGCGGACGGCCCTTCGTCGGCGGTAAGGCGAATGCATTCAACTTCGTCCCGTTCGAAGGGACGGGGGCCTATGCGAGCCTTCCCTCTGGCCATGCCGTGGCCGCGTTCGCCCTGGCGTTTGCAGTCTCGGCCTTGTGGCCGCGCCTGCGCGTGTTCATGTTCACTTACGCAATCGTGATCCTGCTGACGCGCCTCGTGCTGCTCGCGCATCATCCAAGCGACGTCGTGGCCGGCGCCCTGGTGGGAACGGTCGGCGCCATGGCCGTGCGCTACTGGTTTGCGGCCCGAAGGCTGGGTTTTGCCATCCGCTCCGACGGCGCCATCGTGGCCATCCCGGGCCCTTTCAAAAGGGTTGCCCGCGGGGCATCCGCCCCATAAAAGCGGCTGCCTGCCGGGACGCCGGTTCCCGGGGCAGGCCAATTCCAACCACGAGCCTCGATTTGTCGACGTCCCAGCCTTCGGTTTCCATCGTCGTTCCCGTGCGCAACGAAGCCGACAACATCGTGCCGCTGGTCGAGGAGATCACGGCGGCGCTCGATGGCCGCTGGGACTACGAGATCATCTACGTCAACGACGGCTCGACCGATGCGACCGGCGAGCGGCTTGCCGCCATCATGAAGCAGCGGAGCAACCTGCGTCAGCTGCGCCATGCGCGATCGGGCGGTCAATCGGCGGCCGTGCGTAGCGGCGTGCGTGCGGCGCGCGGGGTCATCGTGGCCACGCTCGACGGTGACGGCCAGAACAATCCGGCGTTCCTGCCGGACCTGATCGCGGCGGTCGAGAAGGGCGCGGGGCGCGTCGGGCTCGCCGCCGGCCAGCGGATCGGGCGCAAGGACACCGGCTTCAAGAAGCTTCAGTCGCGCGTGGCGAACGGGGTTCGCAACGCGATCCTGAAGGACGGCACGCGCGATACCGGCTGCGGGTTGAAGGCGTTCCGGCGCGACGTTTTCCTGATGCTGCCCTATTTCGACGGGCTGCATCGCTTCCTGCCGGCGCTCGTCCGCCGCGAAGGCTACGACATCGCCTATGTCGATGTGATCGACCGGCCGCGCCACTCCGGTGTATCCAACTACGGCTTCTTCGACCGGCTGTGGATCGGCATCATGGATCTTGCCGGTGTGTGGTGGCTGATCCGCCGCAAGAAGCCGACTCCTGACGTGACCGAGGTGAACGCATGATCATTCAATACGGTCAGGCGCTGAGCAACTATCTCTACGACGTCTTCGTCGCCAAGTTCGATTTCTGGCTCGCATTCGGCCTCGTCGCGCAATTGTTCTTTACCGCGCGCTTCCTGGTGCAGTGGATCGCCAGCGAACGCGCCGGCAACAGCGTGGTGCCGATGGCGTTCTGGTTCTGCTCGATGGGCGGCGGGTTGATGACGCTGGTCTATGGCGTCGTCAAGCGCGAGCCGGTCATCATCCTCGGACAGTCGCTCGCGACCGTCATCTACATCAGAAACATCATGCTGATCTGGAAGAACCGCGGCACCGCCTCGAAGACGCTGGACCGCTGACCCGGTTAGCGCGGCAGCGCCGACGCAGCGCCTGAGGCGGGCAGGGCGGCACGATCGGCCTCATGCCGGCGATAGGGCTCGCCGGCCGCGTCCAGCACCGGATAGGCCACCGAGCAGATGTGCGAATGGATGCGGCGCAGATCGCGCAGCACGTCCAGATGCAGCGACGTGGTCTCGATAGTCTCGGGACGCCCCTCGCGCAGCCGGTCCAGATGGCGCTCGACGGCAGCGAGCTCGGTGTTGCGCAGCGCCGTCTTCTCCACCAGCAGCTTACGCGCCTCGTTGGCGTCGCCCGACATGAAGACGCCGAAGGCGATCCGCAGCGAATCCATCGTGCGCTTGTGGAAGGCCGCGAGCTCCTCGGCGCCCTCGGCCGAGAACTGGAAGCGGTGCTTGATCTTCTTGGTGGCGAGCTCGCTAAGGCTCTTGTCGATGATGTCGCCGATATGCTCCAGGTTGATGGCGAAGGAGATGATCTCCATCGCGCGGCGTCCTTCGCTCTCGTCGAGGCTGCCCCGCATCAGCTTCGTCACGTAGAGCTTGATGGCCTCGTCGAGGCCGTCAACGAGATTGTCCGTCTTCGAGACCTGGTCGACCAGCGCACGGTCCCCCGTCATCATCGCAGCCATCACCTTGCGCAGCATGACCTCGACGAGATCGCCCATGCGCAGGGTCTCTCGGGCGGCGTCCGCGAGTGCCAGTGACGGCGTCTCCAGCGCGGTCTCGTCGAGATAGCGCGGGCGCGCCGGATCGGCCTCCCGGATGCGATCCGGCAGCAGCCGGGTCAGCAGGCGCGACATGGCATCGAGCAGGCCGATGAAGAGAATGGCCGTGCCGACGTTGAAGGCGATATGGAAGGCCGCCGTCATCTTGGCGAGATCGGGCTGCCAGGCGTGCATGTGTCCGGCGATCACGCTCAGGAAGGGCAGGACGAGGGCAGTCCCGACCACGCGGTTGACGAGATTGCCGACCGGCAGGCGATAGCTTGCGGGATCGTCGCGCCTGGCGCCCTCGAACACCGGATTGATGGCGCTGCCGAGATTGGCCCCGAGCACCAATGCGAGAGCGGCCTCCGGCGTAATGAACTGCGAATAGGCCAGCGACATGATCAGTAGCACGCTGGCAACGCTCGAATGCACCGCCCAGGTGATGAGCGCAGCGACGACGATGCACAGGACGGGATCGCCCGTGATCGCCGACATCACGACGCGGACACCGGGCGCGGTTTCGGCCGGCGCCAGCGTGTCGAGCAGGATGTGCAGCGAGAGCAGCATCAGGCCGAGGCCGATGCAGACGCGGCCGATGTCCTTGATCCGCGAGCGCGGGCCGGAGCGGAAGGCGACGAGCCCGATCACGAATAACACCGGCGCAACGGCTGCGATGTTGAACGACAGCACCTGCACGATCAGCGTCGTGCCGACATTGGCCCCCAGCATGATGGCGAGCGCAGCGGCGAGGCTGACGAGGCCTTCGGCAGCGAAGGAAGAGGTGATCAGCGCGGTGGCCGTGCTGCTCTGGAGCAGGGCGGTGAGACCGAGGCCGGCGGCAAATGCGTTGAAGCGGTTGCCGAGTGCCTTGCCGAGCAGGCGCCTGAGGTCGGGACCGAAGGCACGCAGGATCCCGCTGTGGACCATGTGCAGGCCCCACAACAGCAACGCAACGCCGCCCATCAGGTCGAGCAGAACCAACGTTCCCATGCTCCGTGTCCGGATTGGAGTCGATTGGTGAGGCTAGCGCCAAACGCTTGAGGATCAAACCATTTGTTGGCGCATCGGCGTTAACGTTTACGACAGGTGCACGTTCCTCCAATGCGCGACCACGCGCCCGCAGTGTGATGCCGCGTTCTCAGGCGCGATGCCTTGCGAGCGGGCTCACATTGCCGCTTTGAGGGCAGCGAAGCCGCGGTCAAGATCGGCTTTGAGATCGTCGACGTTCTCGAGCCCGATGTGCAGGCGCAGCGTCGGGCCGCCCGGCGCCCATTTGGTCGCGGTGCGATAGGCATCGCAGTCGAAGGGAATCGCGAGGCTCTCGAAGCCGCCCCAGGAAAAGCCCATGCCGAACAGTTTGAGT
>NZ_JXJM01000001.1:3230772-3243831 GCF_001593325.1 Bradyrhizobium sp. DOA1 | reverse complement strand
AACAGTTTGAGTGTGTTGAGCATGGTGTCGACCGCCTGCTGCGGCGCCGGCTTCAGCACGATGCTGAACAGGCCCGAAGCGCCGGTGAAGTCGCGCTTCCAGATCGCGTGACCTGGATCGCTCTCGAGACCCGGATGCAGCACGCGCGCAACCTCGGACCGGCTGGCGAGCCAGCGCGCCATGTCGAGCCCCGAGCGATGATGCTGCGCGAGGCGCACCGAGAGCGTGCGCAAACCGCGCAGCGCGAGGAAGACGTCGTCGGGTCCGGCGCAGACGCCGAGCAGGCGAATGCCCTCGGCAATCTGCGGCCAGGCCTTGGCGTTGGCCGAGATGGTGCCGAACATGATGTCGGAATGGCCGCCGATATATTTGGTCGCGGCCTGCATGCTGATGTCGACGCCCTGGTCGAGCGAGCGGTGATAGAGCGGGGTCGCCCAGGTGTTGTCGTCGATGACGAGCGCGCCGCGGCCATGCGCGACCTCGGCGATGGCACGGATGTCAGGCATCTCGAACGACTGCGAGCCCGGTGCCTCGACCAGCACGGCGCGGGTATTGGGCTTGAACAGCTTGTCGATGCCGGCGCCGATCAGCGGATCGAAATAGGTGGTCTCGACGCCATAGCGGACGAGCATGCCGTTGCAGAAATTGCGCGAGGGCCGATAGACGTTGTCGCAGACTAGGAGATGGTCGCCGGCCTTGAGCACCGAGAGCAGGGTGGTGGAGATCGCCGACAGCCCCGACGGGACGATGCCGACGCCGGCGCATTGCGGCCCCTCCAGCGCCATCAGCGTCTCCTGGAACGCCTTGGTCGTGGGGGAACCGTGGCGGCCATAGGTGAACTCGCCGCGATGGGCGTGCAGGTCCTCGGCGGTCGGATAGAGCACGGTCGAGCCGTGGAAGACCGGCGGATTGACGAACCCCTTCTGCGCCTTGGTGTCGCGGCCGGAGGTGACCAGCCGGGTCTCGGCGTGCTGCTGGGAGGGGTGTGAGGAATCCATGCGTCTGCTTTCAAAACCGCGTTTCCCGCGGGCGCGCCGCGCCTGCCGGGCTGGCCCAAAGGCCGCTGTCGTTAATAACAGAACACAGAAGAGTCCCGTCAACCCCTTGACCCGGCAGGCCAGTCGTTCTGTGATGCGCAGGTGCTATTCAGTCGCCGCATGTTGAGGGGCAGCCGCGACCTTCGATCCCATCGTCTGACCGGACCTGTGCCACAGCCAAAAATGGCGGGCGCCAGCGGTGGGGATTAAGGGTAAGGCCTCCCGACATCGGCGAGTGTTCGGCAAGGTTTTCCAGCATGACTCTTGCAGGGCTCATCCCGGCAGAGACGATTCCAAAGACAACATTCCTGACCTTGAGACGACCTTGAAAGGCCTTCAGCCCATGAAACGCGTAACCCTGGCTCTCACACTTGCTCTCGCCGCCGGCCTGTCCACCCAAGCCGCCGATGCGCAAACGCTCAAGACCGTCAAGGACCGCGGTATGCTGTCCTGCGGCGTCAGCCAGGGCCTGCCAGGCTTCTCGTCGCCCGACGACAAGGGCAACTGGACCGGCCTCGACGTCGACCTCTGCCGCGCCATCGCCGGGGCGATCTTCAACGATCCCACCAAGGTCAAGTACGTGCCGCTGTCCGCCAAGGACCGCTTCACGGCGCTGCAATCCGGCGAGGTCGACGTGCTCTCGCGCAACACCACCTGGACCATCTCGCGCGACACCTCGCTCGGCGCCAACTTCACCGGCGTGACCTATTACGACGGGCAGGGCTTCATGGTGAAGAAGTCGCTCAAGGTGAACTCGGCGCTCGAGCTCAACAGCGCATCTGTCTGCGTGCAGACCGGCACGACCACCGAGCAGAATCTCGCCGACTACTTCAAGGCCAACAACATGAAGTACGAGGTGATCGCGTTCGGCACCAATGACGAAACGGTCAAGGCCTATGAAGCCGGCCGCTGCGATGTGTTCACCACCGACCAGTCGGGCCTGTACGCCAACCGCCTCAAGCTCGCCAGTCCCAATGACCACATGGTGCTTCCCGAGATCATCTCGAAGGAACCGCTCGGGCCGATGGTGCGCCACGGCGACGATCAGTGGTTCGACATCGTGAAATGGACGCTGTTCGCGATGATCACCGCCGAAGAGCTCGGCGTGACCTCGAAGAACGTCGACGAGAAGGCGAAGCTGGAAAACCCGGAGCTGAAGCGCGTGCTCGGCAGCGACGGCAATTTCGGCGAACAGCTCGGCCTGACCAAGGATTGGGTGGTGCGGATCGTCAAGACGGTCGGCAATTACGGCGAGGTGTTCGACCGCAACGTCGGCGCCGGCTCGCCGCTCGCCATCAACCGCGGTCTGAACAATCTCTGGAACAAGGGCGGTCTCCAGTACGCGCCGCCGATCCGCTGATCGCCCCGATCCGCGGCTCGCGGCGATGAGCACCGAGGCCCGTAAACCGCCGCCCCAGATTGCGCTGAAGATCAGGCGCATGCTGGGCGGCAAGACAGGCTGGAACGGCGTCGCCGTCCAGTTTGCCTTCGCGGCGATCCTGGGCTGGATCGGCTATGAGATCGTCTCCAACGCCCGCGCCAATCTGGCGAACCAGCACATTGCCGCGGGCTTCGGCTTCCTCAGGAACAATGCCGGCTTCGACGTCAACCAGACCCTGATCTCCTACACCGGCTCAGACACGTTCCTGCGCGTGTTCGTGGTCGGCCTGCTCAACACGCTCGTGGTCTCGGTGGTCGGAATCGTCCTCGCCACCGTGATCGGCTTCATCGTCGCGCTCTGCCGGCTCTCGCCGAACTGGCTGCTGTCCCGGGTCGGCGAGATCTACGTCGAGGTCATCCGCAATCTGCCGCTCTTGTTCCAGATCCTGTTCTGGTACCTCGCGGTGCTGGCGGCACTGCCCAATCCGCGGCAGAGCATCTCGCTGCTCGGCATCAGCTTCCTCAGCAATCGCGGCCTCGTCATTCCATCGCCGATTGGCGGCAGCGGCTTCGTGCCGTTCCTGGCGATGCTGGCGCTCGGCATCGTGGCATCGCTGGCCCTGCGCATTCATGCACGGCGCGCGCTGTTTCAGCGGGGGGAGGTGATCCGGATCTGGCCTTACGTGCTGGGCCTCTTGGTCGGGCTACCGCTCGCGACCGTGCTGGTGTTTGGTCTGCCCTTTACCTTCGAGCTGCCGCAGCTCAAGGGATTCAATTTCGCCGGCGGCGCGCGCATCATTCCGGAGTTCGTAGCGCTGACGCTGGCGCTGGCGACCTACACCGCCGCCTTCATCGCCGAGATCGTCCGCGCCGGCATCCTGTCCGTGCACAAGGGGCAGATGGAGGCGGGGTCCTCCCTGGGCCTGAGCCGCGGCACCACGCTCCGCCTGATCGTCGTGCCGCAGGCCATGCGTGTGATCGTGCCGCCGCTGACCAACCAGTATCTCAACCTGACCAAGAACTCCTCGCTGGCGGTCGCGATCGGCTATCCCGACCTCGTGTCGGTGTTCGCCGGCACCTCGCTGAGCCAGACCGGGCAGGCGATCGAGATCATCGCCATGACGATGGGCGTCTACCTCTTGATCTCCCTCCTCACCAGCGCGATCATGAGCGTCTATGGGTGGCGCGTCAGCCGGAGCCTCGGCGCATGAGCGATGTCACCACCTCCGCCTTCGTCCGTCAGGATTTGGTTGCCGAGCGTCCGGCACCGGTCAAGACCACGGGCTTCATCGGCGTCCTGCGCACCCGCCTGTTCAGTTCGCCAACCAACATCCTGCTCACGATCGTGGGCGCGCTGCTGCTCTGGTTCACGATTGTCCCTTCCGTCAAGTTCCTGGTGGTCGATGCGGTCTGGACCGGCAAGGATCGCGCGGCGTGCCTCACCGAAAACGCCGGTTTTGTCGTTGGCGCGTGCTGGCCCTACATCCAGGCCAAGCTGCCGCAGCTGATCTACGGCTTCTATCCCGAGGCAGAGCGCTGGCGGGTCGATCTCACTTTCGTCCTGGCCGTGGTCCTGCTGGTGCCGATGCTCGTGCCGCGGCTGCCGGCGAAGAACCTCAATGCCGGCCTGTTCTTCGTCGCCTTTCCGGTGGTCGCATTCTTCCTGCTGCACGGCGGCGGCATCAAGGGCTTCGGCCTGAGCTGGACGGCCAGCCTCCTGCAACTGTTCGAAGAGAGCATCGTCGGGGCCGGGCAGGCGCTGCTCAATCTCAGCAAGACCTCCGCCATCGCCCCGCTGCTGTGGGGTCTCGGAAGCCTGATCGTGCTGGTCGGCACGGCGATCTCCTGGCTGATCTTTCCGCTCACCTGGCTGCGCGATCACATCCAGACGATGGGGCAGCCGGTCTGGGCCGATTTCGCCGTCACCGCCGCGATCGTCTGCCTGATCGCCTTCGTGCTCGGCGGCGGCATTCGTACCGGATGGCGAGCCCTCGTGTGGAGCATCGTCACCTTCGTTGCCATCGCGATCGTCATGAAGGTGATGGGGCTTGACCGCGGCGGACTGCCGGTTGTGTCGACCAATCTGTGGGGCGGGCTTCTGGTGACGCTGGTGGTCTCCGTCACCGGCATCGTCACCTCGCTGCCGATCGGCATTGCGCTGGCGCTCGGCCGCCGCTCCACCATTCCGCTGATCCGGATCTTCTCGATCGCCTTCATCGAGTTCTGGCGCGGTGTGCCGCTGATCACCGTGCTGTTCTTCGCCACCTACATGCTGCCGCTGTTCCTGCCGGGCAATTTCACGGTCGATGGCCTAGTTCGCGCGTTGATCGGGATCGCGCTGTTCACGGGGGCCTATCAGGCTGAGAACGTCCGCGGCGGTCTCGCCGCGATCCCGCGCGGGCAAAGCGAGGCGGCGGCGGCGCTGGGGCTGTCCTGGTGGAAGACGACCTCGCTGATCGTGCTGCCGCAGGCGCTGCGTCACGTCATTCCGAACCTCGTCAACAGCTTCATCTCGCTGTTCAAGGATACCTCGCTGGTCTCGATCGTGGCGCTGTTCGATCTCCTCGGCTCGCTGCGCGCCTCGTTCTCGGACCCGAAATGGTCGACGCCGTCGACCTTGTTCACCGGCTTTGCCTTCGCCGGCATCGTCTACTTCATTTTCTGCTTTGGAATGTCGCGCTACTCGCTCTTCGTCGAGCATCGCCTCAACGCTCACCGCCGCAACTGATGGAGCGCGCCATGTCCGACCCCATCGTCAAGATTTCCGGGCTCAACAAATGGTACGGCGAGTTTCACGTGTTGCGCGACATCGACCTCGAGGTCGGCAAGGGCGAGCGCATCGTGATCTGCGGCCCCTCGGGCTCGGGCAAATCGACGCTGATCCGCTGCGTCAACGCGCTGGAGGAATTCCAGGAGGGCGAGATCGTCGTCGACGGCATCGAGCTCGGGCCGAACCTCAAGCATGTCGATGCGGTGCGCCGCGAAGTCGGCATGGTGTTCCAGAGCTTCAACCTGTTTCCGCATCTGACGGTCCTGGACAATTGCACGCTGGCGCCGATCTGGGTGCGCAACATCCCCAAGAAGGACGCCGAGGCGACCGCCATGAAATTCCTGGAGCGGGTCAAGATCCCACATCAGGCCAACAAGTTTCCGGGCCAGATGTCCGGCGGCCAGCAGCAGCGCGTCGCGATCGCCCGCGCGCTCACTATGAACCCGAAGGTGATGCTGTTCGACGAGCCGACCTCCGCGCTCGACCCCGAGATGGTCAAGGAGGTGCTCGACACCATGGTCGACCTCGCCGGGGAAGGCATGACCATGCTGGTCGTCACTCACGAGATGGGCTTTGCCCGCGAAGTCGCCAACCGCGTCGTGTTCATGGACGCCGGTCAGATCATCGAGGCCAACACGCCGAACGAGTTCTTCGCAGCCCCGCAGCACGCCCGCACGAAGCTGTTCCTGAGCCAGATCCTGCGCTGAGCCCCGGGAAATCCCGGGGGTGTCTCCGCCCCAGCTGATCGGATGGCTGCCGCCGCGAATCAGCTAGACTCGTGCCGGACGACCCTCCGGAGAGACACCTTGCAGAGCAGCGGCGGCGGCGCGCGCGCATTCCAGAATGCGCGATTGCAGAAGAAATTGATGAAGCAGGCGGACGCTATCCTCTCCACAGCGGCCGCCGCCTATGGCCAGGGCAGATATACCGAAACCGAAGCGCTCTGCCGTGAGATATTGAAGGCGATCCCCAATCATGTCGACGCCATGCATCTGCTCGGCATGTGCGCCCATGACGGTCGGCGCCTGGAGGAGGCGCAACAGCTGCTCGAGCGCGTGATCGAGCTCGATCCACGTCTGCACGATGCTCACAACAATCTGGCGACCGTGCATTTCGACCTCGGCAATTACGAGGACGCGCGGCGGTGCCAGGAGAAGGCCATCGCCCTGAAGCCGAATTTCGCGGTGGCGTTGACCAATCTCGGCAACACGCTGATGCATATGGGGCGGTACGAACAGGCGCTCGAGATGCACGAGCGTGCCATCAAGCTGAAGCCGGATTATGCCGATGCGCTGTGCAACCGTGGCATGGTCGAGATCGTGCTTGGGCAGATCATGCGCGCCAAGGAGAGTTTCGATCGCGCCCTGCTGTTTCAGCCGCGTCACGCCGAGGCCATTGTCGGCAGCGGCATGGTCAGCATGGAATTGCGACACTACGAAGAGGCGGCCGCCAAATTCGTTACGGCGCTGGCCATCAAGCCGGGCGCGCCGAGGATCCTGGCCCAGCGTGGGCGGCTCAGTTACGAGCTGCAGCGCCTGGAGCCCGCGCTTGCAGATTTCGAGGCGGCGCTTGCAATCTCGCCGAAGCTCGAACTGGCGCTCCGGGGTAAGGCTCAGACCTGCCTCGTCATGGGAAAGACCGCGCAGGCGATGGCCGCGGCGGCGACCTTGATCGAGCGAAATCCGCGCTCCGAGATGGGAATGGCGCTGATGGGCTTCGCTTATTCGAACCAGGGCGACATGGACACCGCGATCGAATATCTCGATCGCGCGCTAGATTTGCGCCCGGACTATGGGGATGCAATCAGGGGCAAGATCTTCCTGCAGGACTACCGCGCCGAGGCCGATTTCGTGGTCCAGCAGGCGGTGCGAAAATCCTGGTGGGACGCGATCGGCTCGAGGATACCGCAAAGGACGCTGCCGAAGCGGCCGCTGGACCCGGAGAAGCGGATCGTGGTCGGCTATGTCGCCGCCGAATTCCGGCAGCACTCGGCAGGCCTTACCCTGCTGCCGGTGCTGCGCAACCATGATCACGCCAAGTTTGAGATCATCTGCTACTATTCCTGGCCGGGCGCGGACGAGTACACCGCCATGTTCAAGTCATTGGCGGACGTCTGGGTTGATGCCTGGGGTCTTTCAGACGACGAACTCGCCGATCGCATTGAGGCCGACCAGGTCGATATCCTCATCGACGTTTCGGGCCACACCACCGGTAACAGGCTGCAATGCTTCGCGCGGAAGCCGGCGCCGATCCAGGCCACCGGCTTTGGTCATGCGACGGGCACGGGCATGCCGACGATGGACTATGTGCTGGCGGATCCCATCTTCATTCCGCCTTCGGTCCGGCATCTGTTTCCGGAAAAGATCTTCGATCTGCCGTGCCTGATCACGATGGAGCCCGTCACCAATCTGCAGCCCTCGGAGCTGCCGATGCTGCGCAACGGCTACGTCACGTTCGGGGTATTCAACCGCATTTACAAGATCTCGGATGACGCGATCCGGGTGTGGTCGCGCATCATGCGGGAGGTGCCTGGATCGAAGATCGTTCTCAAGCATGGTCTGCTGGACGATACCCTGCTGCGCGACAGCCTGGTCGCACGGTTCGTGGCGCAGGGCATTGCGGAGGAGAACATCACCTGCCTCGGCACGACCTCGCGCGACGACCACCTCATCGCGTTCGACCAGATCGATATTTCGCTCGACACGTTCCCGCAAAACGGCGGCATCAGCACTTGGGAGTCCCTCTACAAGGGCGTTCCCGTCGTCGCCAAGCTCGGCAACGGAGCCTCCTCGCGTGCCGGCGGCTCCATCGTGGCCGCCGTCGGTCTCGGCGACTGGGTTGCGGAGGATGACGACGGCTATGTCGAGATCGCCCGCAGATTCGCAACGCAGCCCGAACATCTCGCGAAGTTGCGCGCGGAACTGCCGGCTCGGATCGCAGCCTCGCCCGCCGGCAATGTCGAGATCTACACGCGTGCGCTCGAAGCGGGGTATCGGCAGTTCTGGCGCGACTATTGCGCAGTTGCCTCTGATGGCGGCGACGCTGCGACAACCAGGGCCGACGCACCGACCGGTTCCTGAGCCGGATCAGCAGCGAGCCCCGGGATATCCCGGGCCGATTTCATCCCTTCCGGCCCGTTTGTGCGAATCAGCTAGACTCGCGGCGGGCCATCTTCCGGAGAGACACCTTGCAGAGTAGCGCCGGCGCGCGCGCATTCCAGAATGCGCGGTTGCAGAAGAAGTTGAAGAAGCAGGCCGATGCTGCCATCGCCGCTGCAGCGAGCGCTTATGGCCAGGGCAGGTATGCAGAGACCGATGCGATCTGCCGCCAGATCGTGCAGGCCATTCCGGATCATTTCGACGCCACGCACCTACTCGGCTTGTGCGCGCAACAGGGCGGGCGCCTTGAAGAGGCGCAGCAGCTGCTCGAACGCGCGGTCGCGATCGATCCGCGTTCGCACGAGGCTCATAGCAATCTCGCGTCCGTGTACTTCGTCCTTCAGAAACCAGAGGTGGCCCGGGCCTGCCAGGAGAAGGCGATCGCGCTGAAGCCGAATTTCACGCCGGCTTTGGCCGGTCTGGGCAGCGTCTTGCTCCAGATGAACCTGCCCGAACAGGCCATCGAGATGTACGACCGGGCGATCAAGCTGAAGCCCGACTATGCCGACGCGCTTTGCAATCGTGGCGTTGCGGAGATGGCGCTGTATAGATTTGACCGCGCCAAAGAGAGCTTTGATCGTGCGCTGTTGTTTCAGCCGCGCCACGTCGAAGCGCTCGCGGGCAAAGGCATGGTCGGCATCGAGCTCAGGCGTTACGACGAGGCGGAAGCCGCGCTCTCAGCGGCGCTCGCGATCAAGCCCGATTCCGCGAAGATTTGGGCGCAGCGCGGACGCCTCAATGCCGAACTGTTGCGGCTTGAACAGGCGGCAGCGGACTTCGATGCGGCACTTGCATTGTCGCCCCGGCTTGAAGTTGCCTTGCGTGGAAAGGCCGAGGTCTCACTCAGCCTAGGAAATACCGCACAGGCGATCCTGGCCTGCACGACTTTGCTGGAGCAAAATCCACACTCCACCATCGCGATGGCGCTGCTGAGCTCCTGTTTTGCAAACCAGGGAGAGATCGCGTCCGCAATCGAACATCTCGATGCGGCGCTGGCGATCTCGCCGGATCCGGACCTGATCGCGCGGAAGATTTACTTTCTGGACTTTCTTCCCGAGGCCGATTTCGCGATCCAGCAGGCCACGCGCAAGTCTTGGGGGCAGGCGATCGGCGCCAGAGTGCCGCAACGCAGGCTCGCGCCCAGGCAGCTCGACCCCGACAGGCGGATCGTGATCGGCTATGTCTCCGCGGAATTCCGTTATCACTCGGCGGCGTTTGGTCTGCTGCCGGTGCTGCGCCATCATGACCATGCCAACTTCGAGGTCGCCTGCTATTCGTGTTCGCCTATACGAGACGAGGTGACAGCCGAATTCCAGTCGTCTGCAGACGTCTGGGTCGATGCCTGGCAGATGTTTGACGACCAATTGGCTGACCGTATCCAGGCCGACAAGGTCGATATCCTGATCGACGTATCCGGGCATTCGTCGGGCAACAGGCTCCAGGTCTTCGCCCGCAAGCCGGCCCCCGTTCAGGTCACGGGCTTCGGACACGCGACCGGCACGGGTCTTCCAACGATGGACTACGTGCTCGCCGATCCGGTCTTCATTCCGCAATCGGCGCGGCATCTGCTGGCCGAAAGGGTCTTCGACCTGCCGTGCCTGATCACGACCGATCCCATCCTGGATGTGCCGCCTTCGGAGCTTCCCATGCTCCGCAACGGCCACGTTACTTTCGGCGTGTTCAACCGCGTCAACAAGATCTCGGACGAGGCCATCCGCGTCTGGGCGAAGGTGATGCGCGAGGTGCCGGGATCGAAGATCATCATCAAGCACACCCTGCTTGACGATCCCCTGGTGCGTGACGGCCTGCTCGCTCGATTTGTGGCGCAGGGGATTGCGGAAGGCAACATCACCTGCCTCGGCTCGTCCGATCGCACCGAGCATCTGCAGGCCTTCGCGAATGTCGACATCTCGCTCGATCCATTCCCGCAGAACGGCGGCGTCAGCACCTGGGAATCTCTCTATGCAGGCGTTCCCGTCGTCGCCAAGCTCGGCCATGGTGCATCCTCGCGGGCCGGCGGCTCCATCGTGACGGCAGTCGGGCTCGACGATTGGGTCGCAGAAGACGACGAGGGCTACGCCGCGATCGCATGCAAGCACGCGGCGCAGCCTGCTTACCTGGCGAAGCTGCGCGCGGAGCTGCCGGCTCGGATCGCTGCCTCGCCGGCCGGCAATGTCGAGATCTATACGCGCCAGGTCGAGGCCGGCTATCGCCAGTTCTGGCGCGACTATTGTGCCGCGGCCGCGGCAAACGGCGAGGGCGCCTAAAGCGCCGGCCTGAGCGCGCGTCCGACGCGCGCTCGCTATGGCTATCAGACGAAGGGCGGCTTGATGTTGCTGCGCTTCTCCAGCCACTCGGGCACGGGCAGGTTCTTGGCGCGCATGAAGTCCGCGTTGAACAGCTTGGACTGATAGCGGCTGCCGGAATCGCAGAGCACGGTGACGATCGTCTTGCCCGGTCCGAGCTGATTGGCCAGCCGCATTGCGCCGACGATGTTGATACCAGTCGAGCCGCCGAGGCACAGGCCTTCGTGCTGGAGCAGTTCGTAGATCGCGCTGACCGCTTCGGCGTCGGGAATGAGATAGGCGTCGTCGACCTTGGCCGTCTCGACGATTGCGGTGGCGCGGTTGAGGCCGATGCCCTCGGTGATCGAGCCGCCCGGCGTCGCCTTGGCATCGCCGGTCCTGAAATATTCGTACATGCCGGCGCCGTGCGGATCGGCGCAGGCGATGCGGATGCTGTTGTTCTTCTCTTTCAGGTAGCGACTGGTGCCGGCGAGGGTGCCGCCGCTGCCGACCGAGCAGACGAAGCCGTCGACCTTGCCGCCGGTCTGCTCCCAGATCTCGGGTCCGGTGGATTCGTAATGCGCCTTGGCATTGTCGAGGTTGTTCCACTGGTCGGCGAACAGCACGCCATTGGGCTCGGTCTTGCGCAGCTCGTCGGCGAGCCGGCGGCCGACATGCTGGTAGTTGTTGGGATTGGCATAGGGCAGGGCCGGCACCTCGATCAGCTCGGCGCCGCACAGCTTCAGGAAATCCTTCTTCTCCTGACTCTGCGTCTCCGGGATCACGATCAGCGTGCGGTAGCCGCGTGCGCTGGCAACGACGGCAAGGCCGATGCCGGTATTGCCGGCGGTCGCCTCCACCACCAGCCCGCCGGGCTTCAGCTCGCCGCGCTTCTCAGCCTCCAGGATCATCCATTTGCCGGCGCGATCCTTCACCGACTGGCCGGGATTCATGAACTCGGCCTTGCCCAGGATGGTGCAGCCGGTCAATTCCGAGGCGCGCTTGAGCTTGATGAGCGGGGTGTTGCCGATGGCTTCGACAACGTCATTCGTGAAGGTCATATCGGGGGAAATCACTGGCAAAGGGTTGATCAGGCTGGCCAGAACCTAGTGCTTGCACGGCAAAAGGGAAAGGCTTTTGCACTGCGGCGAAACCGGCCGAAGTTGCCGCGGCAGCAGGGTTATTTTGAGCCCGCAGACTTCAGCAATGATGTCCCGGACCGCCAGGCGCGATATCGGAGAAGAACATCCGCGATCCTCCTCGGAGCACTGAAGCTGGCGATCGTCTTGGGCCGCTCTGACAATCGTCTTCGCCTCCGACCGATGAGGTCGACGCCGGGGTGCTCGGTGGCATGGCTGCTGGACGGAGATCTGCGTGAGTGAGACGCATTCGCAATTTCGGCAATTGACGATCTCGTGAGAGCGCCCGTCTGAGCGCGAGATCGAAGCTGAAGTCGCGTCGATGCCGTTAAGCAGCGTGACCGCGCGGTTGTTGCGGCAATATCACATGAAATCTTAGTAAGCTAGAACGCGTGGCAGGACTGCACAACAATGAAAGAAATCCCTGCGAGACAGGGATATTTCTCATTTGTGTGGTCCTGACTTCCGCCTGTTCCGGCGTGCTTCTCGCACCTGCGGGACTGTCCCGCAGTTCCGCGCCCGGCTAGTATGGGTCTCAAAGTTCCGAGAAAGCATCGCAGCTGTGAACGAGTTGTCCAACGTCCCCCGACTGTGCCGCCGCGAATCGGTTAATCCGGCTTCGCGGTGGCGGCTCGATCTGCCCGGCGGGGGGTGGATGTGACACAGGATGTTCCAGCGATCGCCATGCGGCGGTCTCCTGCTTCGCCGTCCCGGACGCGCCTTGCGGCGCGCTGGCTTGCGGCGCTGTGCCTTGCGGCGAGTTCCGGTGGGTGCCTGCTGACGCAGGATCTTCCCGATCCCGCGCTCGACGTTCCCACGCAGTACAAATACGCGGGGAAGGGAGATACGCCGCCGTCGCTGGATTGGTGGCGCGGCTTCCGCTCCGCCGAGCTGACCCAGCTGATGGAGGAGGCGCAGACCGTCAATCTCGATATTGCCGCCGCCGTTGCACGCATCGTCCAGGCCGACGCCCAGGCGCGGCAGGCAGGCGCGGCGCTGCTGCCCAGCGTGTCGACGGCCGGATCGGAAACCTATTCGCGTACCTCGGGCTCGAGCGCCTCGGGTCTGTCCATCGGCGGACGCGAGGTCGTCAACTATTCGGCCTCGCTGAGCGCGAGCTATCAGCTCGATTTCTGGGGCCAGAATCGCGCCGCGCTGCAGACGGCGGAGGAGACGGCCCACGCCAACCGCTTCGATCGCGACACGGTCGCGCTGACGACGCTGGCGTCAGTCGCTAACGCCTATTTCCAGGTGCTGGCTTCGCAGGACCGCATCAGGACCTCACAGCGC
>NZ_JXJM01000001.1:3197419-3230039 GCF_001593325.1 Bradyrhizobium sp. DOA1 | reverse complement strand
CCGTCAGAGATCGCCGCAAGGCCGGCACCGGTACCGATCTCGACGTCGCCCAGCAGGAAAGCGTGCTGGCGAACCAGAAGGCCCTGGTGCCGCCGCTGCGCCAGACGCTCGACCAGAACGTCAACGCGCTCGCCCTGTTGGTGTCGCGGCCGCCGGAGAGCGTGCGAGTGCTCGGCGGTTCGCTGGACCGGATCGCGATCCCGCGCGTGACGCCCGGCCTGCCGTCGGAGATCCTGACGCAGCGGCCCGACATCCGCCGGCAGGAGGCGCAGCTTGCCTCCGCCACGGCGAACATCGGCAATGCCCGCGCGCAGTTCTTTCCGACGATCCAGCTCACCGGCAATGGCGGCTATCAGAGCTCGGCGCTGGTCTCGCTGTTCCAGCCGCACGCCGCCTTCTTCCAGCTCGTCGGCAGCGCCACGCAGCCGATCTTCGACGGCGGCAGGATTCTCGGCAATTTCGAGTTCGCCAAGGCGCGGCAGGACGAGTTGCTCCAGACCTACCGCAAGACGATCATCCAGGCCTTTGCCGACGTCGACAACGCGCTGTTCTCGATCAAGCAGACCACGATCAGGCTGCAATTGCAGCGCGACGTCGTTGCCGCCTCGCGCCGCGCCTTCGATCTCTCCGAGCAGCAATTGCGCGCCGGCACTGCCGACATCGTGACCGTGCTCAACACCCAACTGACCCTGTTCCAGGCGGAAGACGCGCTGTGGCAGGCCCAACTCGCACGGCTTCTCGCCATCGTCAGCCTGTACCAGGCACTCGGCGGCGGTTGGGAGCCGAGGATGGAGAAACCGGTCAATGCTCTTTAAGCCCGATACAAAGCAGGGCGCACAGGAGGCGACGGCGAAGAAGTCGCGCGGCCGCGGATTCGTCATGACCCTGATCACGCTCGCGATTCTCGGCGGGCTCGGTTATCTCGGCTGGACCGTCACGCAACAGCAGCAGGCCAACAACCGCAACCAGCGCCCCGATCTGCCGGTGCCCGTGCTGGCCGCAACGCCGCGCATCCAGGACGTTCCGGTCTATCTCGACGGCGTCGGAGCAATCCGCGCGCTCAACACCGTGACGGTGCGCTCGCAGGTCGACGGCAAGCTGATCGCGGTCAACTTCACGGAAGGCCAGGACGTCAAGAAGGGCGACGTGCTCGGCGAGATCGATCCCGCGATCTACCAGGCGCAGTACGACCAGGCTGTGGCCAAGAAGGCGCAGGACCAGGCGCAGCTCGCCAACCAGCGCATCGACCTTGCACGGTACGAGCAGCTCGCTGCCTCCAATGCCGGCTCCAAGCAGCAGGCCGACACCCAGCGCGCGCTGGTCGCGCAGACCGAGGCACTGGTGAAGGCCGATCAGGCGGCGATCGACAACGCCGCAGCAACGCTCAGCTACACCAAGATCGTGGCACCGCTCTCGGGCCGCGCCGGCCTGCGCCAGGTCGACCAGGGCAACATCATCCACGCTTCCGATACCACCGGCCTCGTCGTCATCACGCAATTGCAGCCGATCGCGCTGTGGTTCAGCCTGCCGCAACAGCAGATCATGCGCGTCAACGCCGCGGCGGCGAAGGGAACGCTCCCCGTCGACGTGTTCGGCAATGACGGCGTCACCGTGATCGACACCGGCAAGCTCACCGGCATCGACAACCAGGTCGACCAGACCACCGGCACGCTCAAGCTCAAGGCGGAATTCCCCAACGTCAATTACCAGCTCTGGCCGGGCCAGTTCGTCAACGTCCGCCTTAAGGTCGAGACCTTGACGCAGGCGCTGGTGGTGCCGACCTCCGCGGTGCAGCGTGGTCCGATCGGGACCTTCAGCTACGTCATCGGCGAGGACAACGTCGTCTCGGCCAAGCCCGTGACGGTGACCCAGCAGAACGAGCATGACGCCGTCATCGCGAGCGGCCTGTCGCCGAACGACAAGGTCGTCACCACGGGCTTTGCCAATCTGTCCGACGGCTCCAAGGTGATCATCGGCCGCGACGACCAGACCCCCTCGGCCGATCTGGCGCCGCGTAAGCGTTCGCGCGGGCCGGACGCTCAGAAGAAGGATGGCGCCAAGGAAGGGCAGAAGGAGCACCAGAAGGACGGACAGGGCAAGGACGGCGAGCTCCGCGCCAAGCGCAAGAGCAGCGAGGGCGACCAGAAGGGGCAGACCGGGCCGGCTCCCGGGCCGGGGGCAGCGGGAAGTGGAGCCAAGCAGCCATGATCCCGACAACAGCCGCGTGATGCGGCAGGCGTAACCCATGGGTGTCTCCGAACCCTTCATCCGCCGTCCGATCGCGACCTCGCTGCTCGGCATTGCGCTCTTGATCGGCGGGCTGCTGGGCTATTTCGCGCTGCCGGTCTCGGCGCTGCCGCAGGTCGATTTCCCGACCGTGCAGGTGACGACGCAGCTGCCCGGCGCCAGCCCCGACGTGGTCGCCTCGCTGATCACCGCACCGCTGGAGCGGCAGCTCGGCCAGATCCCGTCGCTATCGGCGATGAACTCGACGAGCTCGTTCGGGGTCAGCCAGATCTCGCTCCAGTTCGACCTCAACCGCGACATCGACGGCGCCACCCAGGACGTCCAGGCTGCGATCAATGCCGCAGCGGGCGTGCTGCCCAAGACGCTGCCTTACCCGCCGACCTACGCCAAGGTGAACCCGGCGGATGCACCGGTGATGACGCTGGCGCTGCGTTCGGACACGATCTCGCTGCGGGCGATGAGCGACATCGCCGACACCATTCTGGCGCAACGGCTGAGCCAGATCTCCGGCGTCGGCCGCGTATCCGTGCTCGGCGGACTGAAGCCGGCCGTGCGTATCCAGGCGGACCTTGCGCGGCTCGCCGCCTATGGCATCGCCATGGAGGATCTGCGCACCGCGATCGCCAATGCCAACGTCTCGGGGCCCAAGGGCTCTCTCGACGGCGCGCAGCAAGCCTACATCATCGCCGCCAACGACCAGATCGCCGCAGCCGACGCCTACAGGCCGATCATCATCGCCTACCGCAACGGCTCGCCCGTCACCATCGGCGACGTCGCGCAGATCGTCGACGGCCTCGAGAATGACCGCACCGGCGGCTGGTACCAGGGCACGCCGGCCGTCATCATCGACATCCAGCGCCAGCCCGGCGCCAACGTCATCGACGTCGTCAGCCAGATCCGCGCCGAAATCCCCAAGGTGCAGCGCGCGATCCCGGCCGGCGTGAACCTGACCATCGTCTCCGACCGCACCGTGACCATCCGCGCCTCGGTGCGTGACGTGCAGTTCACGCTGGTCCTTGCCGTCGTGCTGGTGACGCTGGTCGTGCTGCTGTTCCTGCGGTCGCTGCGTGCCACCGTGATCGCGGGCGTAGCACTGCCGCTGTCGCTGATCACGAGCTTCGGCATCATGTATTTTGCCGGCTTCAGCCTCGACAATCTGTCGCTGATGGCGCTCACGATCGGCACCGGCTTCGTGGTCGACGACGCGATTGTCATGATCGAGAACATCGTCCGCCACATGGAGAACGGCGACAGCGCCATGGAGGCCTCGCTCAAGGGCGCAAGCGAGATCGGCTTCACCGTGATCTCGCTGACGGTCTCGTTGATCGCGGTGTTCATCCCGCTGCTGTTCATGTCGGGCCTCGTCGGGCGCATGTTCCGCGAATTCGCGTTGACGCTGACCATCGCGGTCGTGACCTCCGCGGTGGTCTCGCTGACGCTGACGCCGATGATGTGCTCGCGCCTGCTCAAGCATGCCCATGAGGAGCTGGCGGTGCCGGGCCTTGCCGCGATCAGCCGCTTCATCGACCGTACCGTCGAGGCCTATCACAGGACGCTGCTGTGGGTGCTGGAGCGTCAGCGCGCCACGCTGGTCGTAACCTTCGTCACGCTGATCGCGACACTCGTCCTCTATGTCGTCGCGCCAAAGGGCTTCCTGCCGCTTCAGGACACCGCCTCGATTACGGCGGTGACGGAGGCTGGCCCCGACGTGTCGTTCGCGGAGATGCAGAAGCGGCAGGCCGAGGTGGCCGACGCCATCAAGGCCGATCCCGACGTCGTTGGCGTCGTCTCCGTGATCGGCGCCGGCTCGGTCAACCCGACCACCAATGTCGGGCGCCTCGTCATGAATCTGAAGCCGCGCGGCGAACGGCGTGACGATGTCGCAGCGGTCGTGATCCGGCTGAAGGAGAGGGTGGCGGGCATTCCCGGCATGACCGTCTATTTCCAGCCGGTGCAGGACGTGCAGATCTCGACCCAGTCGAGCCGCTCGCAGTACCAGTACACGCTGACGGGTACCGACGCGGCGCTGGTGTCGGAATGGGCCGGCAAGCTGGTGGCGGAGATGCGGCGTGATCCGCTGTTCCGCGACGTTTCCTCGGAGGCGCAGGAAGGCGGCCTGCGGGCGCAGCTCGACGTCGATCGCACCCGGGCCGGTCAGCTCGGCGTCAGCCTCCAAGCCATCACCGATACGCTCAACGATGCCTTCGCGCAGCGGCAGATCTCGACCATCTACGGCCAGGCCAACCAGTACCGCGTCGTGCTGGAGGCGCTGCCGATGTATCAGCGCGATCCTTCGGTCCTGTCGAAGCTCTATCTGCCGGGTGCCGCCAGCAGCACGACCGTCGGCGCGCCGAGTGCCCAGGTGCCGCTGTCGGCCGTGGCGACCCTGAAGCGCACCACTGCGCCGCTGGCGATCTCGCACCAGGCGCAATTCCCGTCCGTGTCGCTCAGCTTCAACCTGGCACCGGGCGCCGCCCTCGGCGATGCCGTCGAGGCCGTCAAGACGATCGAGACCCGGATCGGCATGCCCAACAGCATCGTCGGCGTCTATGCCGGCGATGCCGCCGAATTCGCCAAGGCGCTCGCCGGCCAGCCCTGGCTGCTGCTCGCGGCCGTGATCACGATCTACATCGTGCTCGGGGTGCTCTATGAAAGCTACATCCACCCGATCACGATCCTGTCGACGCTGCCCTCGGCCGGCGTCGGCGCGATCCTGGCGCTGATCCTGTGCGGGCAGGATCTCTCGGTCATCGGCCTGATCGGCATCATCCTCCTGATGGGCATCGTCAAGAAGAACGCGATCATGATGATCGACTTCGCGCTGGATGCCGAGCGCGGGCAGGGCATGTCGCCGCAGGAGGCCATCGTCCAGGCCTGTCTGCTGCGCTTCCGCCCGATCATGATGACGACGCTGGCGGCGCTGTTTGGCGCGCTTCCGCTGGCGATCGAGAGCGGCACCGGCGCCGAGCTGCGCTTCCCGCTCGGCGTCTCCATCATCGGCGGCCTGCTGCTGAGCCAGCTGCTGACGCTCTACACCACGCCGGTGATCTACCTCGCGCTCGACCGGATCAACCGCCGCCTCGAGCAGGCGCTGCCGCCGGCCGAATCCGGCGGCCCGCCGGTCGCGGGCGCGACCGAGGGGATGCAGTGATGGTCTCGATCTCGGAGCCCTTCATCCGCCGCCCGGTCGCGACCACGCTGCTGTCGATCGGGTTGTTCCTGCTGGGTGTCGTGGCCTACGAGTTCCTTCCCGTCGCCTCGGTCCCGAACGTCGACTTCCCCGCCATCTTCGTCTCGGCCAGCCGGCCCGGCGCCGATCCGTCCGTAATGGCCGCGACGGTAGCCTCGCCCCTGGAGCGGCGGCTTGGCGAGATCGCCGGCATCAACCAGATCACCTCCACGAGCTCGCTCGGTACCACCAGCATCCAGCTCCAGTTCGACATCGGCCGCAACATCGACAAGGCCGCCCGCGACGTGCAGGCGGCGATCAACGCTTCGATGGTCGATCTTCCGACCGACCTGCCGACGCTGCCGCGATTCCGCAAGGCGAATACGGCCGGCGCGCCGGTCTTCGTGCTGGCGTTGACCTCGAAGACGCTGTCGGCCAGCGCGATCTACGACGTCGCCGATACGGTCATCGCGCAGCGCATCTCGCAGGTGCCTGGAGTGGGCGACGTCACGGTCTCCGGCGCCGACCAGCCGGCCGTGCGGGTGCAGCTCAACCCCGTCGCGCTGTCGAATGCGGGCATCGCCACGGACGACGTCCGGACCGCTATCGTCAACGCCAATCCGCTCGGCCCCGTCGGCATCTTCAACGGCGAGCGTCAGAGCGAGACGCTGGCGCTCAACAAGCAGATGCGCACGGCGAAGGAGTTCCGCGACATCATCATCAAGAGCTCGAACGGCAATTTCGTCCGGCTCTCCGACGTCGCAGACATCGAGGATTCCGTCCGCAATGCACGCTCCTTCGCCTGGTTCAACAAGCAGCCGGCGGTGCTGATCCAGATCACCAAGCAGGGCGACGCCAACGTCATCGACACCGTCGACCGGGTCAAGGCGCTGATCCCCGCGCTGAAGCAGTGGATTCCGGCCGGCGTCGAGATCTCCACCCTGGTCGATCGTACCGGCACGATCCGCGCCAGCGTGCTGGACATGCAATGGACCTTGCTGGCGACCGCGGTCCTGGTCATGGTCGTGGTGTTCGTGTTCCTGCGGCGACTGACGCCGACGATCGCGGCGGGCATCTCGGTGCCGCTGGCGCTGGCAGGAACCTGCGCCGGCATGTGGGTCGCGGGCTTCTCGATCGACAATCTGTCGCTGATGGCGCTGGCGATCTCGGTCGGCTTCGTGGTCGACGACGCCATCGTCATGATCGAGAACATGTACCGCAATCTCGAGCACGGCATGCGGCCGTTCCGGGCGGCGCAGGAGGGCGCCAGGCAGATCGGGTTCACCGTGGTCTCGATCAGCCTGTCGCTGATCGCGGCCTTCACGCCGCTGATCTTCATGGACGGCGTCGTCGGCCGCCTGCTGCGCGAATTCTCGCTGACGCTGACCTTCGCGATCCTGGTCTCGACGCTGGTGTCGCTGACGGTCACGCCGATGATCTGCGCCCATTACATCCGGCAGACCACCTCGGGCACCGCGACCTTGTTCGATCGACTGATCGAAGGCTCGCTCTCGCGCGTCGTCGCCTTCTACACCCGCACCTTGCGCACCGTGCTGGAGTTCCCACTGCTGACGCTGCTGGTGTTCTTCGCGACCATCGGCCTCACGGTGACGCTCTACATCAAGGTGCCCAAGGGCTATTTCCCGACCGACGATTCCGGTTTCATCATCGGGGCGACGCGTGCCTCTGCCGACATCTCGTTCCAATCGATGCTGGGCCTCCAGCAGCGGCTTGCCGACATCGTGATGCAGGATCCTGCTGTGGCCGGCATCGGGTCGACCGTCGGCGGCGGAGGCGGGCCCGGGGCGGCGACCTCCAATCGCGGCTCCATGTTCATCAGCCTGAAGCCACCAGAGGAGCGCGACCACGTCTCCACACAGGTCGTCATCGATCGTCTCAGGCGCGCGCTCTATCCGGTGCCCGGCATCCGTCTCTTCATGTTCGCCGCCCAGGACGTGCGCGCCGGCGGACGGCAGAGCGATTCCGACTACCAGTACACGCTGACCAGCACCGATCTCAGCCTGCTGCAGAAATGGGCGCCGATTGTCGCCAAGCGGATGGAAAGCATCGAAGGCATTACCGACATCTCCAGCGACCGCGATCCCGGCGGGCTTCAGCTGACCCTGTCGATCGACCGCCAGAAAGCCTCGGCGCTGGGCGTCAACGTTCAGGACATCGACAATGCGCTGAACAATGCGTTCTCGCAGCGGCAGATCGGGATCATCTATACCCAGCGCAACCAGTACATGACGGTGCTGGAAATCGACCCGAAATTCCAGGTGGATCCCTCCAATCTCGATCGCATCTATGTCGCGGGCGCCAATGACGTGCAGGTGCCGCTATCGGCCGTGGTGCACGCGACGCGCGGGCTCGCTGCACTCGCGGTCTATCACTCGCAGTCCTTCCCCTCGACCACGGTGTCTTTCAACCTCTTGCCCGACGTGCAGCTGCAGGATGCGACGCAGAATATCCAGCGCGCGGTCGAGGAGTTGCACATGCCCGAGGGTATCCGCGGCAGCTTCGACGGCAATGCCGGCGATTTCGCCAAGACCAGCAGCCGTCAGCCGCTTCTGATCCTCGGCGCGCTGGTCGCGATGTATATCGTGCTGGGGGTGCTCTACGAGAGCCTCGCCCATCCGCTCACGATCATCTCGACGCTGCCATCGGCCGGCCTCGGCGCGCTGCTTGCGCTCCAGCTCACCAACACGCCGCTGACGGTGATCGCGTTCGTCGGCATCATCCTCCTGATCGGCATCGTCAAGAAGAACGGCATCATGATGGTCGACTTCGCGCTCGATGCCGAGCGTCAGCGCGGCCTGTCCTCGGCGGAAGCGATTTTCGAGGCCTGTCAGGCGCGCTTCCGCCCGATTCTGATGACGACGATGGCGGCGCTGTTCGCCGGGATTCCGCTCGTCATCGCGACCGGCCCCGGCACGGAACTGCGCCGGCCGCTCGGCATCACCATCATCGGCGGCCTGTTCGTCTCACAGATCCTGACGCTGTATACGACGCCGGTGATCTACCTCCTGATCGACCGCCTGCGGCGGCGATCTGCGCCGCGTCCGCTGGCTGCGCCTGCGGAATAGGTTGTTGAAGCGCGGTGCAAAGCGTATAGCGGCGCGATGTCCAATCCGCCCGACATCGCCGCCGCGCCCGAGCCGATCCCCGAATGCCCGCACTGTCAGAAGCCGATGCCGCTGTGCATCTGCGACAGCGTCACGCCCATTGAAAATCGTCTGTCGCTCCTGATTCTGCAGCATCCGCAGGAGCAGGACAGGGCACTCGGCACGGCGCGGCTTCTTGCGAAGCATTTCGAAGATGCCACTGTACGCGTCGGCTTGTCGTGGCCGAGCCTGTCCAAGGCGCTCGGACGGCCGGTCGAGAACGCCGCGCGCTGGGCCGTGCTCTATCTCGGCTCGGCCCGCGCTGCAGACCTCGACGTCGAGGGCGAGATCGTCGCGCTCAACCGCAAAGGCGAGGTCGCCGACAACCAGCGCGCGATCCTCGGCAAGCTCGAAGGCGTGGTGCTGCTCGACGGCACCTGGAGCCAGGCCAAGGCGCTATGGTGGCGCAATCCCTGGATGCTGAAATGCCAGCGCGTGATCCTCAACCCCGCGCACCCCTCGCGCTACGGGCGCCTTCGCAAGGAGCCGCGCCGCGACGGCCTCTCGACCATTGAGGCCGCGGCGACGATTCTCGCCGGCCTTGAACGGCGCCCTGATATCGCCGAGACCCTGCACGCCAGTTTTGAGCGACTGCTGACTCGCTACCGCGAAGTTCAGGTCGAAATGCCGGAATTGGCGCCAAAGCCGGCCCCGAAAGGCCGCCGACGCGATTTCAGGCGCAGCAAGCGGGACTGACTTCGGCCCATATCATCCGCCGTTGGACTTGCGACAAGCGCCGGAAATGTCTAAGGCATTCCGCCGTGGGGCCACGTGGCGGAGTGGTTACGCAACGGTCTGCAAAACCGTGTACACCAGTTCAATTCTGGTCGTGGCCTCCATTACAAGCACCTGATTTTCCAAAAGTAATTGGCTGTAGCGCAGGCCTCGCGCCGATCCGCTTGGCAGGCGACCGGGTGAGTCCGGGTTCGCCCGGGGCCTAGTGAAGCCCGCGATTCACCTCGGTGGCACAGAGTTCGCATCGGCTGGGGGAAATGCCCTCACCGAGCGCTGGAGCACCCGTGGGCGAAATCGTCCGATTTGTTCGGAAAACCGAGTTGGAGCGTGCCCGTCTCATTCGCGAGGCGCGCGCGATCTATGACAGCATCTTTCCGCCGGCGGCCCCCGACCGGGTGCCTGAGGATAGCGAGGATCGCGTCAAAACCTGACCGCCGCTTGGGCGCTCGCCCACGACAAAACGCCCGCGAAGCGGGCGTGTCCATTCGCAACGACGATGGCCTCAGCAGGCCGCGTACCAGCCTTCCGGAAAGGGCAGCAGGGGCCAGGCGCCCTCGTTGTCGTTGGCGGCCATTGGGGTGGTCTGGGGCAAGGCCGCGTATGGCGAGGAGCGGGGCGCGAAATCATGCTCCGGCATCGGCGCGAAATCTTCGTGAGTCATGACGTCCCGGACGGCATCCAGCAGCAAGTTGAATTCGGCTTCGCTCATCGCACCCTCCGGAACGCGGATGGCGCAATGTCGCAAAGCCGGTTTGTTGTCCGATTGACCCGATCGTTCGCATTTTAACGATCCGGCGATCAGGGCCCGATTGGTTAGCGAGTGATGAAAATCCCCTCGCGAATTCTAGGTTCCTCAGTTCGGCCGACAGTGTGAAAGAAATCACATCCCCGCAGGTTTATTTCTCGCAACCTTGCGTTCGACGACGGCCCAGCGCACCCGGGCAGCGCAGAACGGGAGAACGGTCATGAAGGCGAGGTTCTTGCGGTTCGCAGCAGTGAAGAGCCGGGCGCGTCGGGCCTCGACGGTCGGGCTGTTTCTCACGTTGTTTACGTCCGCAGCCCATGCGCAGGGGACGCCGGAGCAGCGCCGGGCCTGCACGCCCGACGTTTATCGCCACTGCGCCGGCGCAATTCCCAATGTCCGGCCATCACCGCCTGCTCGCGGCGCAATCGCTCAAGCCTGAGCAACGCTTGCCGCAGCGTGTTCGACTAGGCCGGAGGATAGAGCCTGTGGATTTGTGCGCAGCAAGTGGAGGGCGCACCATGCAAAATCTGTCGATCTGCGTCTGTGAATATGCTGCGGACAAGCTGTTGAACGATTGGTTTGCGTGGCGCTCGTGATTGAGAGGGCACAGTGCGCAAGTAGCCTGCTCCGCCATTGCTAGCGGAGCGGCGCAATCTGGATCGGGCTCCACGCGCGCCCTCGACCCAGTGCGTAAAATTGCAACCTTCGCGTGCAGGAAGTCTTGATCGGCTGTGATCTATAGAGGTGATCGGCCGGCTTGAACGCACGCCGGGACCACGGCGACTAACCGACACAGTGCATAGAGGATCAGGGGAACGTGATCGCAGATCCTCTACCAAAAGCACTAAAATGGTGCTTTAGTACTTTTCATGAGCCCGTCGCCCCGAAATGCTCCATCCGCGCTGCGTTACCGGCTTGCCCCTGACCCCGCTGCCAAGGCCGCGCTGGAGGCGACGTTCCGGGCCTATGACCGCATGATGGAGATTCTCGACGAGGTCGCGCGGACCCACA
Organism: Bradyrhizobium sp. DOA1; assembly: GCF_001593325.1. Taxonomy (NCBI): domain Bacteria; kingdom Pseudomonadati; phylum Pseudomonadota; class Alphaproteobacteria; order Hyphomicrobiales; family Nitrobacteraceae; genus Bradyrhizobium; species Bradyrhizobium sp. DOA1. The sequence continues at coordinate 3,218,968 of NZ_JXJM01000001.1, read as the reverse complement.
ATTTGGGCTCCAACGTGGTCCTGCTCCACGCCCATGCCTACGAGCCGATCCGTAAGGAGACCGCGCTGCCGTCGCGTCTGGTGACCCTGGGCTTGCGTGACCGTGCCGATTATCGCGCGGCCCAAGGCCGCCGCCTGCCGCTCGACGACAAGCTCGCCAAGATCAAGGGGCCTGCCACCATCTCGATTGCGACCGTAGAGGGCCGCTTCAGCGTGCCCTTCGACTATGCGGGCTATGCCGAGGGCTGGGGGCAGAGCGTGCCCGCACACCTCATCCGGACCGACGACGGTTTCGAAGTTCACTACGGCGTCACGCCGAACATTCTACCAGAGGAGGAGAACGCTATGGATAACATCGCTGCCGCTCCCGACAATTTCCTGTCCCGTGTCGGGCGCCTGATCGCCGGAATCGCCTATGACGCGATCGAGCAGGCGGAAGGCAAGAACAAGCTCAAGGTGGTTGGACAGGCCATCCGCGAGATCGAGCGCGCCGAGAGCGAGGCGCGCGATGCGCTCGCCGCAGCCCGGGCCGAGGAATACCGTCTCAACGCGCGCCGCAGCGAAATCGAGCGTGCGATGACCGATCTGACCGCCAAGATCGAGGGCGCGATCGCCGATTGCCGCGACGATCTCGCCCGCGCCGGCATCGCGCGACAGATGGATCTGGAAGCGCAATTCGAGGTGCTCTCGCGGGCCATCGACGAGAACAACGAGAAGATCGAGCAATGCGTGACTTCGCTGCGTGCCGTGCTGTCGGCGCTTCAGGACGCCGAGCAGCGCCGCGCCGATCTCGAAAAGAGCGAGGCTGTCGCAAGCCAGCAGGCCTCGACATCGCCCAAGAAGCAGGGCGGCAGCTCTGCGGCGGCGAAGGCGCTGCGTGCGGGCAGGGCGGTGGCGCGGGCGACCGGCGTGCCGCCGGGCATCCCTTATTCGAGCGACATCGACGAGCTCAGCACGTTGCATCGCGACAAGGAAATTGCAGCGCGGCTGGCCCGGTTGAAGTCGGGCTCCTGAGTGCCGTGTCATGAGCGCTCTGCTCGAACACGTCATGTCGCCGGAGGTCAGGCCGTTCGCGATCGCAGCGGCCATGATCGTCATCGTTGGCACGATCGAGGTGGTCTCGATGCTGGTGGGGGCTTCGCTCAGCGAGATGCTGGGCACCAACATCGATTTCGCTCACCCCAGCGACAATGGGGTGATCAATGCGATCTCGTGGATCAATGTCGGCGGTGTACCGCTCTTGATCTTCCTGCTGTTGCTGCTCGGTGCCTTTTCCATCACCGGCTTCCTGATCCAGGACGTCGCGCGGTTGGTGGCAGGTCCCTTGCCGGCGACGGTCGCCTCGGTCGGGGCGGTCGCCGCATCGGTTCCGCTGGTTCGCTTTGCCAGCCGTGCCATCGCGCGGGTCATTCCCAAGGACGAGAGCTACGCGGTCGGCCTCGGCGATCTCGTCGGCCGGATCGGTGAGGTCGTCATTGGTCCGCTCGACCAGGGGCCGCCGGGACGCGTCAGCGTCGCCGACATCCACGGCAACCGTCACTTCGTCTCGGCAGTCGCAGCACCTTCATCATCGCCTTTGCCGCAGGGAACGCTGGTTCTCCTGGTCGATCGCGACGGCACCCGCTTCGTGGCGGTGAAGGCCGACGATGAACTCAAACCTTCCAAGCACAGTCTAAGCAGCTAGCACGTCCATTATCGGAGAAAATCATGTTCGACATCGCAGTCCCGGCCGTGATCGGCGTCGCGCTGATCGTCGTCCTGGGGATCGTCTTCACCATTCTATACAAGCGCGCCACGCGTGACGAAGCGTTCGTGCGCACCGGGCTCGGTGGCAAGAAGGTCGTGCTCGACGGCGGCGCCATGATCCTGCCGATCTTCCATTCCTATGCCAGCGTCAATCTGAAGACGCTGCGGCTCACCGTCGAGCGCAAGGAGCGGGAATCCCTGATCACCAAGGACCGTCTGCGGGTCGACATCGTCGCCGAATTCTACGTCCGCGTCCGCCCCGACGAGGAGAGCATCGCGCTCGCGAGCCAGACGCTGGGCGCGCTGACCAATGATGCCGAGGCGCTGCGCAACCAGGTCGAGGCGAAATTCGTCGACGGCCTGCGCTCGGTGGCCGCGACCATGAGCATCCTCGAGCTTCAGGAGAAGCGCTCCGACTTCGTCAAGCACGTGCAGTCCACCGTCGAGTCCGACGTGAAATCGAACGGTCTCGAGCTTGAATCGGTGTCGCTGACCAAGCTCGACCAGACCGACGTCAAGTTCTTCAACCCGGAGAATTTCTTCGACGCGGAAGGTCTCACCCAATTGAAGACCGTCACCGAGACCCGGCGGCGCGATCGAAACGCCATCGTCCGCGACAACGAGGTGGCGATCGCGCAAAAGGACCTCGAAGCGCGGCAGCAGACCCTCGGGATCGAGCGGACCAAGAAGGAGGCCGAGCTCTCCCAGGAGCGCGACATCGCCAACAAGACCGCGAGCACCCGCGCCGAGGTCGCGACTGCCACACAGACTGCGCGCCTGACCGAGGAAAATGCCCGCATCGACACCGACCGTGCCGTTGCCGAGAAGGAGGCGGGCGCCAAGCAGGTCAAGGAAACCGCGGTGATCGAATCCGATCTCGCCATCAACAAGCGCAAGACCGACGCTCAGCGCGAGATCCAGATCGCGACCCAGGAGAACGAGATCCAGATCGCCGCCAAGAGCAAGGAGACGTCGGAAGCGGTCACCGAAGCCAAGACGGCGGAGGCGCTCGCCGTCTCCGCGGAGGAAAAGGTCGTCACCGCGCGTGCCGTCGAGGTCGCCGATCGCGCCCGTCTGACCCAGGTGCTGGCCGCACGGACCGAGGCCGAACGCAAATCGACCGAGCTGATCGTCGCCGCCGAGGCCGAGAAGAAGGCCTCGCTCGATCGCGCCGAGGCCGTGAAGACGCTGGCCACCGCGGAAGCCGAGTCCAACAAGATTAAGGCCGTCGGTGTCCGCAACATCGGTGAGGCGGAAGCTGCCGTGATCACCATGAAGAACGAGGCCCAGAACAAGCTCGGCAGCAACGTCATCGACTTCGAGATCGCCAAGAAACGGATCGAGACCATGCCCTCGGCGCTGGCCGAGATGGTGAAGCCGATCGCCAACCTCAAGGACGTCCGCATCCTGCACACCGGAGGTGCGTTCGGCGGCAACGGCAATGGTGCCGGCGGCAATGTGGGCTTCGGCGAAGGCCTTGCCGGCGAGCTTCTGAAGGTGCACGCGCTGCGTCCGATGATCGACGAGATCCTGCGCCAGAGCGGCTTCACGCCGGACGATGATCCCGTAAAGGCGCTGGTCGGCGCGGTGACGGGAAAGAGCAACGGCGCCGCCGTGCCTGCGCCCTTGCCGGAGAAAACAAACGCCGCCGATCTATGAATGCCCATTCATTGCTGCGGAGAATTCGGAACGATAGAACAGGCCATGCGCGTCTCGCGTCGCGCATGACTTCCGAGTGCGGGTCGACGGCGCGTTGAAACTGTCGATCGCGCTTCGGAGGAAGCTTTCGAAGCAACGCCATTTGTTGCAACGGCGCCTGCGCCGATCGACGCCGGGCGCCGAAGCCTGTTTCGATCGGGAGATTTTCAATGAAGCATTTTCTGTCTGGGCTGATCGCGATCGGATTTGCGATCGCTGCCGCGCCGTCTTTTGCGGCTGACGCCCGCAACGTCACCATCGTCAACGAGACCGGCTATGGCATTAAATTCCTCGGCTTCAACGCCCCGGACGATGGCCTGGATGAATGGGAGAACGAGCTCGAGAAGGTTTTGCAGAATCAGGCCAGCACCTATGTCGAATTCGACGAGGACGACGAGGGCTGCGTCTGGAACATCCGCGTCGACTGGCAGAACTATGACGAGGCGGTGCTCTGGAAGAACGTCAACCTCTGCAAGATGACGGCGCTGCGGCTGCGCTACGACCCCGGCACCAAGACCACCTCGTTCCTCGCCGAGTAGCCTCGGCTGATATGGCAGGGGGGCAGGGCCGCATCGCGGCCCTCCTCAGGCACCTTGCAGAAGATGACGAATTCGTCTTTGCAAGCGCAACCGGCTTTGTTATACGCAGCCGCGCGCGAACGACTGGTTCGCCCTTTCCTCGGTAGCTCAGCGGTAGAGCATCCGACTGTTAATCGGATGGTCGCTGGTTCGAATCCAGCCCGGGGAGCCAAATTCTTCAATAGAATCAAATAGATTTAAGCCGCCATGCTGACGTGTTGCGCTCCACGGAGATGCTCTCGGAAGCAGATCCCCTTTTTCGTCCAGGAATCATCGGTTCCTGATCAGGGGCGGTCGGGTGCTACCTCCCGATGTCGGCGAAGGCGATCCGGCGGGCCGTCCGTTCGTTCACTATCGCAGGGCGATAGACCCGACAGGTTGGCTGGCTTGCTAATTCGACCAAACTGCAGCTTTGCCGCGCACAACCGGAATTGGCGCGTCAATTGAAGCGACCTTGCTGAAGAAAGCGCCGAGGTAATCTTTGCAGTCAATCAGGCCGACCGGCTTATTGTCGTGGTTCTGCTCAAAGAACACACCAGTGGAGCCAATCGACGTCGATATGAGCTCAGCATATGTTTTTACCTGATGAGGGCTCATCTCGCTCATCGAGAGCGTATTGATGACAAGGTCGAATTGCTGCCGGGGAATGTGCGTTTGAGCCAAATAGTTCGGGAGAAGACACACTTCTCCGCTCGATCCTTGAGCGATGCTCTTATCTGCATCCACAAGACGAGTTTCGCGATCAAGGGCCGTCGACAAATACAGGCCGGAGAACAGGAGAGACTCGGGAAGGTCGCAAATCACGTATTGGCTTGGCTTGAGTGCGTTCAGCAGGCCTAAGCAGAGCGCGCCGTAGCCGCCGCCGATTTCGAGGATGCGAGGTGAGCGGCCACTGAACTGGTTCAGTATGCCGGAGAGCGCCATCAGGCTCATGCGTTCTTGATAGTTGACAACGTCGGAGTTCACGATGCGGCCCTTCCACCACCAGCCGCATTCGCCCAGAATGTTGGGCGCGTTCAGAACGAATTGAGACGGGATGTTGTTCGTCAATGCTTCCCAGTGCGTTATGAGCTGATCCCGTGTTTGATTGGTCCATCTCGTCTCCAGATCATCGGCGACCGGATCTGTCCCGCTGGTGCCTACGCCGGGTGCCATTTTTGTAAGATTATTCCCGCTGAAATTCTGCGAGCGGAAGCGCAGCAGCTCGATTTCCTGTGGTGTCAGTGTTGCGAGCAACTTGTAGCATCGGAGGTAATCGTTCGAGATGTCGGCATCCCAATTGGCCGCAGGCATCGCAAAACTCTCGTCGATCTCCGGTTTGCTTGCGATGAGTTCACGCCGAATTCGAACGGAATCTGTGATCGCGGCGCCAAGACGCTGGGTCCGGAGAATGCTTGCTCCTGACAGCTTTTGATTTTCAAGGTGCGGAGCGATTTGCCGATCTTTCGAAAGTCTCGGCTGTGATCGAATTAGACGACCGACCATCTCAAAAACGCTCAAAGCCCGCTCCCATCAAAGGGCAGGAAAGCTAACCTACAAGCTGGAATCGATCAACTCATGGTAGGCTAGCACGTTACTCGGCGAACGTTGACCGTTGGTCGACAGCCAAGTTTATCCGTCCGCCTGCACAGAATCGCGCCCAAACAAATGTGTGTGTTGGCGCTATCGCGCCGCGCGGGCGGCACCAAATCGACCCAATTCATGTCGAGCTTCGTAGCTGCCGGAATTTTACGGAGCTTGATCCAATGCGAGACGTCCAGGTTGACCGTTCCGAAATGGCCCCCTCGGTTCTGCCGGCAGATGTTCCCGAACTGAGCGATGACGAATGCCTGGCCTGCCTCGCGCGCGCCGTGGAGGCGCCCGATTCGGCGCGGCTGGACGAGGTTGCAGCGCTGATCGGCCGTCTCGCGATCGCGATCGAGTAGGGCTTTTTGTCTCCTGATGCGGTGGGTTGCGGCCAGCCCGGGCGCAGTTCGGGCCAGCGCCATGTTGCGTTTTGGGCAGGCATGTACCAAAGATGCCGCTAGCTCATCTCAGCGGCATAGTCCGCATTTCAGGGTCCGCAAATGTCCGGTTTCTCGACCGCGCGCCAAAAAATGGTCGATGGCCAGGTGCGCACCAGTGACGTCACCGACCGTCGCATTCTCGATGCCATGCTCACCGTTCCGCGCGAGGCCTTCGTGCCCGCCAGCAGGCAGGCTTTGGCCTATCTCGACCTCGACCTTGATGTCAGCGAGGCGGGCGCCAAGCGGTTCCTGATCAAGCCGCAGTTGACCGGCAAGCTGCTCCAAGCCGCCGAAATCGGCGAGGCGGACGACGTTCTGGTCGTCGGTTGCGCCACCGGCTATCTCGCCGCGCTGGCGGCCAAGCTGGCGCGCCAAGTCACCGCGACCGAATGCGATTCGGCGCTGGCCGCGAAGGCCAAGGACGTCTTCGCCGCCCTTGGTCTCGCCAATGTCACCTGCAAGGCCGCCTCCTGCGCCGAGGGCGATGCGTCCGTAGCGCCCTACGATGTGATCATCCTCAATGGTGCCACCGAGGTGACGCCGGAGGGGCTGTTTGGGCAGCTCAAGGAGGGCGGGCGCCTGGTGGGGGTTTCGGCCGAATCTAGGCCTCCGCGGGCCATGATCGTGACCCGTACCCACGGCGAATTCGGCCATCGGGCGCTGTTTGACGCCGCCGCCCCGGTCCTTCCCGGGCTGGAACGGGCCGCCGCCTTCGTGTTCTGACGCACAACCGCCATAAAATCCCGTTCCAAATCAGAAGTGTGGCCGGGATGCTGCACGTGAAGAGTTTCCACCGAGAACTACCCTGAGGTAGTTCCGTCGCGTTAATCCTCATCCTATGTTGCGGCGGGGCAACGACTCCACTCGGTAGACGGTAACCCAGCTCGCGGGCACGAGGTGGGCGTTACAATGAACGGAATTTCAGGGATGCATGGGGTGAAGCTCTTCACCGGAGCTGCAGTTTCGGTCCTGCTGCTGTCGCTAGCCGGGCCAGTGCCAGCCTTGGCGGACACAATCGAGTCCGCGCTGGTGCGCGCCTATCAGAACAATCCGCAGCTCAACGCGCAACGTGCCCAAGTGCGCTCGACTGACGAGAACGTGCCTCAAGCTTTGTCTGGCTATCGCCCGAGGGTCTCGCTGACGGCGAGCGGCGGTTATCAGTACCAGGATTTGCAGAGTGGCCCGGGGACTGATTCCATCAACGGAACGAGGTTACCTCGCAGCGCCGGGATTACGGCTTCCCAGACGCTCTACAATGGCAATCAGACCGCCAACAGAACGCGGGCGGCGGAGAGTCAGGTGTCCGGTGCCCGCGAAGCGTTGCGCAGTCTCGATCAGAGCGTGTTGCTTCAGGCCGCCACGACCTACATGGACTACCTGCGCGACGCTGCCACGCTGGAAGTCCAGCGCAGCAACGTGCGCGTGCTCGAGCAGACGCTGAAGCAGACGCGTGATCGTTTCAACGTCGGTGAAGTGACGCGCACCGACGTTGCGCAATCGGAAGCTCAGCTGGCGGCGGGCAGGACGCAGGCCCTGACTGCAGAAGCAAATCTCACCACAACGCGCGCCAACTTCCGCCGTATCATCGGCAACGATCCGGTAAACCTTGCACCCGGCTCGCCTGTCGATCGTTTCCTGCCAGCAACGCTTGCCGCAGCGGTCGAGCTCGGCCTCGTCGAGCATCCCAACGTGACGGCGGCCATGTACGGCATTGACGTCAATTTCTTGCAGGTCAAGGTCGCTGAAGGTGCGTTGCTGCCGACGGTTACGATCCAGGCATCGGCCCAGCAGGCCAATGAACAGTCGTTGATTCAGATGCGCTCGTTCACCGCATCGGCGATCGCGCAGATCTCGGTGCCGATCTATCAGGGAGGTGGCGAATATTCCCTGATCCGCCAATCCAAGGAGAACCTGGCGCAGCAGCGTCTCAATCTCGAAACCACGCGCGACCAGGCGCGTGCGACCGTCGTGCAGTGGTGGGGGTCGTTGCAGGCCGGCAAGGCGCAGGTCCAGTCCGCACAGGCGCAGGTGGCGGCGTCCGAGATCGCGCTGAACGGCGTGCGCGAGGAAGCCAAGGCGGGCCAGCGCACCACGCTCGACGTCCTCAACGCCCAGCAGGCCCTGGTCAATGCGCGTGTCGCGCTGGTCACCGCGCAGCACGATCGCGTGGTCGCATCCTATAACGTCCTCGCGGCCGTCGGCCGTCTGTCGCCGCAGGTGCTCGGCCTAGGGACCACGGTCTATGATCCCAGCGTGCACTACCATCAGGTCCGCGACAGCTGGGCCGGCGTGCGCACGCCCGACGGGCGTTGATTCCCGCAAGTATCCGATCGGCCTCGCAAACAGCTGCGGCCGATCGGTGCTTTGCTTGCAATCGCCAAAATCCCTGACATAGCCTTGCCAAGAAGATGCGGGTCGATTCGGCCCGTATTGATGCCGTGTGCGTAAAGCTTGAGTGCCGCGGGCAGGGGCGCACCGCCGCACATTGAGCCGTGATCTGGGGACAAGTCGGGCTGTCGCAACGAAAATGGCGGGCCGTCGATCCGGAACCGGCCAATCCTGTCGTGCTTGGTGTAAAACAACGCATGCGAGGGCGTTGATGATGTGGAGTCGGAGATGACGCAGCCTGCAAAGGTCACAGAACCCTCGATGGAGGAGATTCTGGCCTCGATCCGGCGCATCATTGCCGACGACGAGGCCAAGCCACCGCCGACAGAGACCGCCAAACCTGAGAAAGCTGCGGCGCCGCCGAAGCCACAGGCGATGAACGACATTCCGCCGTCGAAGGTCGCCCCGCCCAAACCCGCCGCCGAGAAGCCTGCAGCTCCGCCGGCCGCAAAGCCGGCGGCACCACCACCACCCGCGCCCGCGGCGGACGCATCCAACAGCCAGGACGATATCGACGCGCTGCTGGCCGGTCTCGATGCGGCCACGCCTGCGCCGGAGGTCCGTGCGCCCGACCCAGAGCCAGAGCCGGAGCCGGAGCCCGACGTGCTCGAATTGACCGACGAGATGGCGGTCGACCCAACTCCGCCTCCGCCGCCACCGAGCTTTCGCAAGGTCGAGCCGCGCGACGATCTGGAATTCGCCGAACAGCCGCCGCCACGCCCCGCGCCGCAGGCGTCTTACGCGCCGGTGGACTTCGACGCGCCCCCGCTGCCGCCGCAGCAGCCGATGCTCGCGCAATCGACGGTCTCGGCGGTCGAATCCGCCTTCAACTCGCTGGCCCATACGGTGCTGAGCAGCAATGCGCGGACGCTGGAGGATCTGGTCAAGGAGATGCTGCGTCCGATGCTGAAATCCTGGCTCGATGACAATCTGCCGGGCCTGGTTGAACGCATCGTGAAGGCGGAAATCGAGCGGGTCTCGCGCGGCGGCCGTTGAGAGGGGCCGTGCGGCCCCGATAAAGCCCTGCTCCTGCGTCATATTCGGCCTGTGGCCCGGCCGGAGCCGCCTGCCGTCGAGCTTCCCGTTGACTTGAACCGCGCGCGCGGCTTTCTAGCAGCCCCATGATCGAGAAAAATTACCAGCCCGCCGATATCGAAGCCCGCATGTCCGTGGTGTGGGAGGACAGCCTCGCCTTCAAGGCCGGTCGCCCCGACCGCCGCGACGCGGTGCCTTTCACCATCGTGATCCCGCCACCGAACGTGACGGGCTCGCTGCACATGGGCCACGCCCTCAACAACACGCTCCAGGACATCCTATGCCGGTTCGAGCGCATGCGCGGCCGCGACGTGCTGTGGCAGCCCGGCACCGACCATGCCGGCATCGCCACCCAGATGGTGGTCGAGCGCCAGCTGATGGAGCGTCAGCAGCCCGGCCGTCGCGAGATGGGCCGCGAGAAGTTCCTGGAGCGCGTCTGGCAGTGGAAGGCCGAGAGCGGCGACACCATCATAAACCAGCTCAAGCGCCTGGGCGCGTCCTGCGACTGGTCGCGCGAACGCTTCACCATGGACGAGGGCTTGTCGAAGGCCGTCGTCAAGGTGTTCGTCGAGCTGCACCGCGAGGGGCTGATCTACAAGGACAAGCGCCTGGTGAACTGGGATACCAAGCTCTTGACCGCGATCTCCGATCTTGAGGTGCAGCAGACCGAGGTCAAGGGCAGCCTCTGGTATCTGCGCTATCCGATCGAGGGCAAGAATTTCAATCCCGAGGATCCCTCGACCTTCATCGTCGTCGCCACGACCCGTCCCGAGACCATGCTCGGCGACACCGGCGTGGCCGTGCATCCCGATGATGAGCGCTATCAAAAGCTGGTCGGCAGGAACGTGATGCTGCCGCTGGTCGGCCGCAAGATCAAAATCGTCGCCGACGATTATTCCGATCCCGAGAAGGGCTCGGGCGCTGTGAAGATCACGCCGGCGCACGACTTCAACGACTTCGAGGTCGGCAATCGCCACGGCCTGCGCCGCATCAGCGTGATCGACCGGGAAGGCTGCCTCGACCTCGTCGACAACGAGGATTATCTGCGCGACCTGCCGGAGGGCGCCGGGCAGTTTGCGGAGGAGTTCCACAAGGTCGATCGCTTCGCTGCGCGCAAGCGCATCGTCGAACGACTGGAGAGCTTCGGCTTCGTCGAGCGGATCGAGCCGCACACCCACATGGTGCCGCACGGCGATCGCTCCAACAGCGTGATCGAGCCGTATCTGACCGATCAGTGGTACGTCGACGCCAAGACGATGGCGAGGCCCGCGATCGCGGCGGTGCGTTCGGGCGAAACCTCGTTCGTGCCGAAAAACTGGGAAAAGACCTATTTCGACTGGATGGAGAACATCCAGCCCTGGTGCATCTCGCGCCAGCTCTGGTGGGGTCACCAGATCCCGGCCTGGTACGGACCCGATGGCAAGGTGTTCGTCGCCGAGACCGAGGAGGAGGCCGTCAGCCACGCGCTCGGCTATTACGTCGAGCAGGAGGTCATCACGCCCGAGCAGGGGCGCGAGATGGCGCTCGACCGCAACAAGCGCGAAGGCTTCATTACCCGCGACGAGGACGTGCTCGACACCTGGTTCTCCTCGGCGCTGTGGCCATTCTCGACGCTCGGCTGGCCCGAAGATGCGCCCGAGGTGCAGCGCTATTATCCAACCAATGCGCTGGTGACCGGATTCGACATCATCTTCTTCTGGGTCGCCCGCATGATGATGATGGGCCTGCACTTCATGAAGGAAGTGCCGTTCTCGACCATCTACATCCACGCCCTCGTTCGCGACGAGAAGGGCGCCAAGATGTCGAAGTCGAAGGGCAACGTCATCGATCCCCTGAACCTGATCGACGAATACGGCGCGGACGCACTGCGCTTCACGCTGGCTGCAATGGCGGCACAGGGCCGCGACATCAAGCTCGCCACCAGCCGCGTCGAGGGCTACCGCAATTTCGCGACCAAGCTCTGGAATGCGTGCCGCTTCGCCGAGATGAACCACTGCGCCGTGCCCAAAGGATTCGAGCCGGCGAAGGCGACGGAGACGCTGAATCGCTGGATCGCGCATGAGAGCGCGCACACCACGCGCGAGGTGACCGAGGCGATCGAGGCCTATCGCTTCAACGATGCCGCCGGCGCGATTTATCGGTTCGTCTGGAACGTCTATTGCGACTGGTATCTCGAGCTCGCAAAGCCCGTGCTGCTTGGTCCAGACAGTCCCGCCAAGGACGAGACCCGCGCCATGGTCGCCTGGGCGCGCGACGAGATCCTCAAGCTGCTGCACCCCTTCATGCCCTTCATCACCGAAGAGCTGTGGGAGGTGACGGCCAAGCGCGACGGCCTGCTCGCCTTGGCGCCGTGGCCGCTGAAGCCCGCCGGGCCGACGCCGGAGCAGCTTGCGATGCTGGCGGCAACGACGGGGCCGACCGATCCGCTCGCCGCGCCGGCCTGGGTGCTGCCGATCTTCGACCATGCCGACTTCAGCGATCCCAAGGCGGAAGCCGAGATCGGCTGGGTGATCGACCTCGTCACCCAGATCCGCTCGGTGCGCGCCGAGATGAACATCCCACCGGCGACGCTGACGGCCTTGGTGCTCGCCGGCGCCTCGGCCGAGACGAGGGAGCGCGCCCCGAGATGGACCGACGTCATCAAGCGCTTGGCGCGCTTGTCGGACATCTCCTTCGCCGAGCGCGCGCCAGACGGCGCGGTTCAGCTGCTGGTGCGCGGCGAGGTGGCCGCGCTGCCGCTGAAGGGCGTGATCGATGTCGCTGCCGAGCGCACGCGCCTCGACAAGGAGATCGGCAAGGCCGATGCCGACATCAAGCGCGCCGAGTCGAAGCTCGCCAACGAGAAATTCGTCGCCAACGCGGCCGAAGAGGTCGTCGAGGAGGAGCGCGAAAAGCGCGAGGCGGCGCTGGCCCGCAAGGCCAAGCTGCTCGAGGCGCTGGAGCGGTTGAAGCAGGCGTCGTAGGCCTACTTCGGAAACGGCTTGCTGAGGAATTTCGAGCCCCTGACGCCGTAGCGCCAGGGCAGTTCGACGGCCTTGGTGATGCCGATCCGGATGCCGGTTGCGACCTCGACGTCCTCCGTCCGCGCATGCAGTGCGATCGGCGGACGGTCCAGCGGCAGGGCGTTGTGCGCGATGGTGATGCCGAGCGCCTCGGTCAGCTTGCCCGGGCCCGAGCACAGCGCGTGCATGTCCTGGAGATGACGGCGGCGGCGCATCGCAGCTAGGCCGTGCGTCGGCTCCAGCGCGCGGATCAGCACGGCGCTGGCCGAACCTTTCTCCTCGCAGACGAAGTTCACGCACCAATGGATGCCGTAGGAGCGGTAGACATAGGCAAAGCCGGGTGGGCCGAACATCACCTGATTTCGCGGCGTCGGTCCGTTGTAGGAGTGCGCGGCCGGGTCGGTATGATGATAGGCCTCGACCTCGACGATGATCCCGCCGACTCCGTCGACCAGCATGGTGGCACCGATCAAATCGGGCGCGACCTCATGCACGCTGCGGTCGAAAAAGGCGCGCTTCAAGGCTTTGCCGAGCCGGGGTGGTGAAGTCTTCTTGATTGGAGCCATTCGAGGTGAGAATCGCCAGAGAACAGAGCAGGATATTGCCCATATCTGCCATGTTCCCTGAAGCGCGGCGAGCCGGGTTGCGATGGCTGGCCAGACCGACTAGGTAGGACCTGAACAGACCGGACACCCCATGGTCGTTATTGTCGATACCATCTCGAACCCGCTGCGCCCGCGCCACCCCGAGAAGGTGAACCGGCCCGATTCCGCTTCGCCACCGAAGCCGGACTGGATCCGCGTGCGCGCGCCCAACACCCGCGGCTATGCCGATACCCGCAACATCGTGCGGGCGAACGGCCTGCACACGGTGTGCGAGGAGGCGGGCTGCCCGAACATCGGCGAGTGCTGGGACAAAAAGCACGCGACCTTCATGATCATGGGGGACACCTGCACCCGCGCCTGCGCCTTCTGCAACGTCAAGACCGGGCTGCCCAATGCACTCGATGCAGCCGAGCCGCAGAACGTAGCGGAGGCGGTCGCGAAGCTGGGCCTCGCCCATGTCGTGATCACCTCGGTCGACCGCGACGACCTTCCCGATGGTGGCGCCCAGCATTTCGCGGAGACGATCCGCGCCATCCGGGCCGCGTGCCCCTCGACCACGATCGAGATCCTGACGCCGGACTTCCTGCGCAAGGAGGGCGCGCTCGAAATCGTCGTCGCGGCGAAGCCCGATGTGTTCAACCACAATCTCGAGACCGTGCCGTCGCGCTATCTGACGGTGCGTCCCGGCGCGCGCTATTTCCACTCGATCCGGCTGCTGCAGCGGGTGAGAGAGCTCGATCCCACCATTTTCACCAAGTCCGGCATCATGGTCGGCCTCGGTGAGGATCGCCATGAGGTGCTCCAGGTGATGGACGATCTGCGCTCGGCCGAGGTCGATTTCCTGACCATCGGCCAGTATCTCCAGCCGACCCGCAAGCACCACGCCGTGATGCGCTTCGTTCCGCCCGACGAGTTCGCCTCCTACGAGAAGGTCGCCTACACCAAGGGATTCCTGATGGTGTCGGCGAGCCCGCTGACCCGTTCCTCGCATCATGCCGGCGAGGATTTCGCGAGACTGAAGGCCGCGCGGGCCGCTAGCGTCCGCTGAATCGCCATGCCCAAATTTTCGAGCAAGCGCCGTGTCAATCACAGCGCATCCGAGATGTTTGATCTGGTCGCCGATGTCGAGCGCTACCCGGAATTCGTTCCGCTGTGCAGCGCGCTGAAGGTGCGCCAGCGGATGACGAAACCCGACAGCACCGAGGTGCTGGTCGCCGACATGACGGTGTCGTTCAAGCTGGTCAAGGAATCCTTCACCAGCCGGGTGACGCTGGATCGCGCCAATCTGAAGATCCTGGTCGAATATCTGCAAGGTCCTTTCAGTAATCTCGAAAACCGCTGGACGTTCGAGCCCAAGGGGGAGGGCGTCTGCGACGTCGGGTTCTTCCTCTCCTACGAGTTCAGGAGCCGCATGCTGGCGATGCTGATGGGCTCGATGTTCGACGCCGCCTTCGCGCGGTTTTCCACTGCGTTCGAAAAGCGCGCGGATGCGATCTACGGCCGGCCGAAGCTGGCGCAGACGTAGCTGCCGCAGGCACCACTCTTTCCGCCGTCATTGCGAGCGCAGCGAAGCAATCCAGAGTCTTTCCGTAGAGGGATTCTGGATTGCTTCGTCGCAAGGGCTCCTCGCAATCACGCTGGAGGGACCAACGCGCCCCTCAATCCACCGCCTTCACCACATCCGGCGGCTGCGAGGCGTAGTATGCCGCGGCCTGATCGATCTCCTGCGGCGTCATCGCACGGGCGATGTTGCGCATCTGCTGGCTGATGTCGTTCCGGCGCTCGCCGGAGGCGAAGGCCTGGAGCTGGGCCTTCATATAGGCCTCCGATTGACCTTCGAGCCACGGACTGCCGGTCTTGTTGTCGAGGCTGCCATGGCAGGAGCCGCAGGGCGCGATGCCGCGGATCGGTGCGCCGAAGATGACGATGTTGGGCTTCGGCAGCTGCGGCGTCGGATGGTAGGCCGGCAGCCGCGGCAGATAGGCGTAATATTGGGAGAGATCGGCGATCTCCTGGTCGGTCAGATTGACCGCAAACGGCGACATCACGGCATTGGTGCGCGCACCCGAGCGGAAGTCGAGCAGTTGCTTGTAGATCACCGCGGCATACTGGCCGGCGAGGTTCGGCGAATCCGCCCGGCTGACGCCGGTCGGGCCGTGGCAGATCGCACAGCGCTGCGCCAGCGTGGCGCCACGGCCGATCGCCTCCTGGCTTGGGCGTGACAATGTGGACGAGGTCAGCACGACCTCCGACAGGCGCTTGCTCTGCTCGGGTGCCGTCACGTTCGGCGCGCGCTGCGGCACGCCGGCGGCGCTGCAGATGGCATCCCACAGATTGGCGAACTGAACCCAGGGCTGCGCAAGAGGCAATACGATGAAGCCGGCAATCGCCGTCACGACCAGGATCGCGGCGGTGATACCGACACTGAGCGTGAAATGCCTGTTACGGAAGGTGAAAAGGTCGGGCGTGCTCATCACTGCGCCCCCACATAGACGGCCGGCACAGACGTGCCTTCGCTCAGGGCCAGAGTCAGGATTGGATAGCCGTAATTGGTGAGCGTGAGCGCGATCATCAGGGCTACCCAGAGCCCGTGGGTGTTGAGCGCGACCGGCACGATTGCGGGCTGGTGCACGGCGAGCGCAAACTGGTAGGGACCTGCATCGGCCTGAGGCGCACGCATGCCGCGCGCCAGGATGACGATGAACATGATTCCGGAGGCGAGCAGGATGAAGCCGCCGATCGCCGAGAGCGTGACCGAGAGCGCCTGCGGCGCGATGGCGGGATCGTCGAAATCGAAATAGGCCATGCGGCGCGGCATGCCGAGGATGCCGACCCAGTGCCACGGGAAAGTGGTGACGATCATGCCGACGAACCAGAGCCAGAGCTGTGTGCGGATCAAGCGGAGATCGATCAGCTCGCGGCCTGTCAGATGCGGCCATAGATCATAGGCGATCGCGAAATACATGATGACGATGGCGCCGCCGAAGATGAGGTGGAAATGGCCGGTGATCCACTGCGTGTTGTGGATCGACGCATCGAGCTGGTAGCTCATGTTGATGAGCCCGCCGGCGCCGCCGAAGCCGAGCATGACGAACGAGAACGCCAGTGCCAGCATCATCGGATTGTCCCAGGGCAGGGCCCTGATCCAGCCGAACATGCCGCGCCCGCCGCGCAGGCGCGCGGCGATCTCGACCGAGGCGCAGATCGTGAACACGGTCAGCAGCGTCGGCAAGGCCACCAGCGCCGTGAAGGCCGAATGGATGAACTTGAAGCCGGCGCCGACCTGCGGATCGGCGAAGGTGTGGTGCATGCCGATCGGCATCGCCACCACCAGGAACAGGATGAAGGAGATTCGCGCCATGCTGTCGGAATAAACCCGGCCGCCGATCGCGCGCGGCACGATGGTGTAATAGGCGATGTAGGTCGGCATCAGCCAGAAATAGACGATGGCGTGCAGCGTCCAGGAGAAGAACACGCGGGCAAGACCGGCGTCGATCGTGCTCTTTAGCCCCGCAGCGACCGGAATGATCTGGAGCAGCAGCTCGAGCGCGGCGCCGACCGCAGTCCAGGCCCACAAATACGAGCCCGCGACATTGGCGAACATGGCGAGCGGGACCGGCGCGCCGGGATTTGCCTTGCGCCAGACGCGCAGATTGACCGACATCAGCGCGACCCAGATCCACGAGCCGACGACGACCAGCACGACGCCGAGATAGTAGAACACATTGCCGATCAGCGGCGGATAAAAGGTATAAAGCACCGAGGCGCGCCCGAGCGCGATGGGGATCACCGCCATGATGCTGCCAGCGACGATCAGCCAGAATCCGGCCCAGGCCCAGCGCACGCCGACCAGGCGCTGCTGCAGCGCGGATTCGCTGATGGCGTAGCCAAAGCCCATCGCGACGAGCGTCGGGAAGACATAGCCCATCACCGTGCCGTGCGCGGTGAGCGAGCGGTAATAGAGCTCGGGGTTTGAGAGCCAGATGCCGATCGGGCTGCGGATGAACATCTGCCAGGCGCCGAGCGCTAGGGCGATGCCGAACACCGCGAAGGCCAGCCAGAAATGGGCGAGGATGAGCTTCCTATTGACCAACACAGCTCAGCCTCCCGCCACCCTTCGCACGACCCGCGAATTCGGTTTTGTCGATCACCTTGACCTTGCCCCACATGCCCTCGTGGCCGAAGGAGCAAAACTCCTGACAGGGCATCAGATAGTCGCCAGCCTTCGCAAAGCGCATGGGCTGCTCGGAAATGTAGCCGGGCACCAGCATGGTGTTGACGTTGGTGCCTTGAATGAGGATGCCGTGCACGACGTCGGCACTGGTGGCACGTAGCGTGATAGGCGTGTCGTTCGGCACCAGGATGCAGGCCGGCGTGAAGGAATATTGCTGGCCGATCGCTCGCACCGTCACATTGCCATTGGTTTCCAGCACGCTGCCGAGGTTGCTCTCGACGAATTCGCCGGACAGATGCAGGCGCGATGGATCGATGGTCTCGACGCGGGGCTGCGGCATGGTCGCGCGATGGATGCCCGCAAATGCGGCGAGCAGCGCCATCATCACGATGATGATCACGGCAATGGTGGCCCAGCGGCGTTCGACGCGAGCCGCGACCTCGGCGCTGCCATGGGTCTCCTCGGCACTCATTGCAGCGGTCCACGCGGCAGGAAGACGAACAGGTAGAACGCAAACCACATTGCGACCACGCAGGCCGTGGCAATGCCGGCGAGCACGACCGCCCCGGACGGGCCTTGCGCGACGACGTCCTCGACGGCCTGGTCGGCAGCAGCCGGGCTGGTCGGCGGATCGGAATTGATCATGGCAACCTCATTTCAGCGGAGCGGCGCGCAGCTCGTTGGCTTCGCGCGCCGAAACCGGCGTGCCGCGATTGCCCCAGGCGGTGCGGATATAGGAGACTACGGCAGCGACCTCGTTGTCGGAGAGGAGGCCTGCGAAGGGCGGCATGCCGTACGGCATCGGATTGCCCTTGGTGCCCGGCGGATAGCCGCCATTGAGCACCATGCGGATCGGATTGACCGCGGACTGCATCTCGATCGACTGGTTGTTGGCAAGGGGCGGCCAGTGCGGCGGCTTGCCTTCGCCTTGCGCGCCATGGCAGCTGGCGCACTGCTTGTCATAAACGGCCTTGCCGAGGCTGATCAGCAGACTGCTCTCGGTGGTCGGCAGCGTCGTCCGCGCCGGCGGCGGAGGCGAGGGCTCCGAGATGCTCTTGAGGTACACGGCCATCGCCCGGGTGTCCTCGTCAGTGAGATATTGCAGGCTGTTGTGCACGACCTCCGCCATCGGACCATAGACCACGCCCCGCATGGAAACGCCGGTCTGGAGCAGGTCGGTGATGTCCTTGATGCTCCAGTCGCCGAGCCCGGCTTCACGATTAGACGTCAGCGAGGGCGCGTACCAGTTCTGCATCGGGATCAGGCCGCCCTTGAAGGCCTCCGATTGCGAAGTGCCGCCGAGCGCGTTGATCGGCGAATGGCACATGCCGCAATGGCCGAGACCCTCGACTAGATAGGCGCCGCGATTCCATTCCTCCGATTTTTTCGGATCCGGCTTGAACTCGCCCTCGGTGAAAAACAGCGTGCGCCAGCCGAGGATGAGTTGGCGGTTGTCATAGGGAAAGCGCAGCTCGTGCGGCTTGTTCTTCTGGTTCACCGCCGCAATCGAGCGCAGATAGGCGTAGATCGCATCGCTGTCGGCGCGCGTGACCTTGGTGTAGGACGCGAACGGCATCGCCGGATAGATCAGCCCGCCGTCGGGGAAGCGGCCGCTGTGCATGGTCTTGTAGAAATCGTCCGCGCTCCATTTGCCGATGCCCGTCTCGGTGTCAGGCGTGATGTTGGACGTGTAGAGCGTGCCAAATGGCGTCGGCATGGCGCGGCCGCCAGCGAACAGGCGGCCTTCCGGCGCGGTATGGCAGGCGGTGCAGTCGCCGGCGCGAGCGAGATATTCGCCGCGTGCGATGACATCGCTGCTTCTGTCCTGCGCATGAGCCGTCGTCGTGAGTACGGCGAGAGCAAGGAGTGCAAACGGCAGTTTCGAGCCCATCATCCGCCTCGTCAGTTGGGCTGGCTACCGCAGCCGAACGGCAGCGCGTAGGTGCCTTTCGGGACGGGGGCCGGATTAGCCGGAGCCGGCAGTGTCGCGAGCCAAGCCGAAACAGCAGTGACATCGGCCTCGGTCAGATGACCGGCGACGAGTTGCATGCAGTCGGGCGACTTCGCGGTGCGGGTACCGTAGCGCCAGGCGCCGAGCTGCGCGCTGACATAGGCGGCGCGGAGGCCGAGCAGGCCTGGGATGCCCGGCTGCATCCCGGTAAGCGCAGGCCCATGGCAACTCACGCACGCCGGAATGTTGCGGTTGGCATCGCCGCTGGTGGCGAGCGACTCTCCCAGCGCGAGCACGTCCTTGCTGACCTCGCTCGGCGCTGGTGGCGGCAGCGGCGGATGCTCGCTGGCGAAATATTCCGCCATCGCCTCCAGATACGGGTCGGGGAGAAACTCCAGGAGATAGTTCATCGGCGGATATTTGCGCCGGCCGCTGCGGAAGGCGAGCAGCTGGTTGTAGAGATAGCCGGCCGGCTTGCCGGCAAGGCGCGGAAAATAGACGTCGCTGGTGCCTTCGCCCTTGTTGCCGTGACAGGGCGTACAGGCCTCGACCCGCGCCGCCATCGTATCCGGCGGCTGGTTGGTGGCCGTTTGTGCGGCCGCACCCTCAATGGCAGCCAAGGTGATGATCACGGCGACTGACGCCGCGGCGCGAGCGAACAATTTCGTCGCCCTCCACAATGTTGGTCCAGTTGATTCCAGAGCGCAACGTAAGGCGGCATTATTGCGCCAATATGGTCCCGCGCAAGATCGGTCACGCGCGAGGACGTTTGGTCGCGGTATCCGCATCCGCGCTTCCGATCGAATTCGACAAAACTTGGGTGCTTTCTGAAAACCGAGCAAAACGCTGCAGCCTCGCGACAGGACCTGCCCGAGCTTTGCTTCGTCATCTCACCCTCCTTGTCAGAGGGCGCAGGGAAGACCGGGTGCCGGCTGGGCACCCACGGTCCACTGTGCGAAAGCGTGTGCTTTACAAGATTGCACAGCGGCATACAGGTGAAGCCAAGCGACCGGCCTTCCCTGCGCAGTGGTTTGACGGCTTATGCCGAGCTCTCCCCGGGGAGCGATGCACTATTGCCCCCGTCGTCTTGCGGATGATCGATGTGCGCGCCCGGTTGGGCACGATACATCACCGCAAGACTTGACGCACAGGCCCCGGGCGTCAGGACGACACGGTTTTGCCGTACGCCGATAGCACCTGTCGTTGGCGCGACGCGATCGCTCACGGTTGCCCCGCCCTGCAATTGCGATCGCGCCGGTGCTGCCAGCGCCCACCACGGCCCATCCCGCGTTCGTGACGATCGCGATACGCCCCTCTGACTGGGATGAGGTGGCGCAAGAATGCGACAAACCAGAAATTCTGTAAAGGCGAATATTTTAAACCGATCCGGTTGACCCGCGATTGGGTGTTTTGCTCGCCGGGCAACGCTACAACTTGTGCCTGTAGCCCGGATCAGCGCAGCGACATCCGGGATTCACACCGCGATGGTCCCGGGTCTCGCTGCGCTCACCCGGGCTACGCGACCGGTTCCGCAGCTGTCAGCAACGGGATCATTTTGCGTCGTTGCGTGTTCTCTCCGGATTGTCCGCGCGGGAGCTTCCATGACCATCAATTTCGACACGCTGAAAGCGTCGCTCGTCCTGTACGGCCTCAACGCGATCTACGCGATCCTGCTGCTTGCAATCGGCTGGTATCTGTCCGGCGCGATGCAGCGTTTCGTCACGCGCCTGTTGAGCGTCACGCACCGCGTCGACCCGCTCGTGACGCTGTTCGTGGGCAGCCTCGCGCGCTACGGCGTCCTGGCCGTGGTCGGCATCGCCGTGCTTCAGCTGTTCGGCATTCAAACGGCAAGCCTTGTCGCCGTGCTCGGCGCGACGTCACTCGCCATTGGCCTCGCGCTCCAGGGCACGCTCTCCAATCTCGCCGCCGGCGTGATGCTGCTGCTGTTCCGTCCCTTCCACATCGGCGACGAGGTCGAGGTCGCCGGCAAGGCGGGCAAGGTCAGGTCGCTCTCGCTGTTCATGACCGAGCTGGTCGCGCCCGACAACACGCAGATCCTGTTGCCGAACGGACAGGTGTGGGGTGCCGCGATCATCAACCGCAGCGCCTATCCCGGCACGGGCGAGGTCAAGGTGACGTTTCCGGTCAGGGCCGGCGCGGCCAATGCGTTGGCTGGCCAAATCCTGAAAGAGCTGCGCGATGATCCTCGCATCGCCGAGGGGGGCACGCCTTCGGTCAACGTGTCGAAGGTGATTGCTACTGATCCCGCAACCCCTGTCGTTGAGTTGACGGTGAGCGCGAAGGTGAAGCCGTCCGACGCCGATGCCGTCAAGCAGCGTGTGCTCGATCATGCGAGCGCACTACTCG
>NZ_JXJM01000001.1:3185350-3196844 GCF_001593325.1 Bradyrhizobium sp. DOA1 | reverse complement strand
GTCGCGGTCTCCTTGCTGACCGCACCGAAATTGGTGAGCGTGCTCGCCTCGACTCCGAGCATCGCGCGCTTGGCGTCGTTGGAATAGGTGACGAAGCCGCGGTCGATCACATCGGAGGAGCCGGGGATGTCCGTCAGCGCGCCGGCGACCAGGCCGCCGGTGCATGACTCGGCGGTCGCGACCGTCAGCTTGCGCATCCGGCACAGATCGAGCAGCGAGCGGGAGAGGGCGCGTGCGTCGCTGCCGCCCATGATCTTACACGCTCCAAGTCTTTTCGTTGAACGGCAGGCGGATGGTGGCGCTCGCGGTGGCCGCGATGCCTTCCTCTCGGCCGGTGAAGCCGAGCCGCTCGCTGGTCGTCGCCTTCACCGCGACGCGCGAGATGTCGACGCCGGATATCTCGGCGATGCGCGCGCGCATGGTGTCGCGCAAGGGACCGATCTTCGGCCGCTCGCAGATCAGCGTTACCTCGAGATTGGCGACACGGCCGCCGCGCGCCGCGACACGCTCGATGGCGTATTTCAGGAACTGGTCGGAGGACGCGCCCTTCCACTTCGCATCGCTCGGCGGGAAGTGCGAGCCGATGTCGCCGTCGGCGAGCGCGCCGAGAATGGCGTCGACCAGCGCATGGAGGCCGACGTCGCCGTCGGAATGGGCGAGGAAGCCCTTGGTATGCGGGACGCGCACGCCGCAGATCATGAGGTGATCGCCTTCGCCGAAGGCGTGGACGTCATAGCCGGTGCCGGTCCTGATGTCGCCGAGCTGGGCGGCCAGGCGTGCCTCCTCGCGCACGAAATCCTCGGGAGTGGTGAGCTTCATATTGGCAACATCGCCTTCAAAGGTTGCAACCGTCAATCCTGCCCATTCGGCAATGGCGGCATCGTCGGTGAAATCCGAGCGCCCATCCTTCGCCGCGCGACGATGCGCCTCGAGAATGACGTCGAAACGAAAGGATTGCGGCGTCTGCGCGATTCGCAGCCGCGCGCGGTCCGGCGTGCCCTCGACATGGCCGTTCTCGCCGGTGAGCTTGATCGTGTCGGTGACGGCAATCGCGGGGATCGCGGCACCGGTGTGGCTTGCCGCCTCGATCGCGCGGGAGATCACGCCTTCCGAGACGAAGGGGCGGGCGGCGTCGTGGATCAGGACGATGTCGGGCTTGTGCTTTGCGAGGGCTTCGAGGCCTGCCAGCACCGAGGCCTGGCGGGTAGCGCCGCCATTGGTAGGCGGCTCGTGCTTGAGCCCTGCGACCGCGGCCGTGAACACGGCGCTGTCGTCGGGGTTCACCACCGGCTGCACCACGGATACTTCAGGGTGACGGCTGAACGCCTCCATGGCGCGATAGATCACGGGCACACCGCCGATCTCGCGATATTGCTTCGGCCCGCCGGCACCGGCGCGCAAGCCGCGACCGGCTGCGACGAGGACGACCGCGGTGCGTTGTGATTTCGCCATAGGACTCGAATACTCGATTGGTGATGAAGAGTCGGGGAGTGGGGTGATTTGACGGCATGCCTCTAGCACGGCAGGCCCGCAAAAAAAGGGGGTTTCCCCGGATTGTGGGAAACAGCATTTTGCTGCACTGCACTTGAAAGATCTGCAGAACTGTCTAAACTGTAGGCATGACGCTTGACTGCACAAGAATTGTGCGCAAGATAGGTCGTGGCAGGCGCGATGAGGCCCTGTCCAGTCAACGAGACCCCTGTGACCGGCTCGGCAGTATCAGGCACTAAGCCGTTGAAAATAGGCGATATTGACATCGCCACCCCGGTCTTCCTGGCACCGATGTCGGGGGTGACTGACTCGCCCGTGCGCCGGCTGACCGCCGAGCTGGGCGCCGGCTTGGTCGTGTCCGAAATGACCGCCAGCGATGAGCTCGCCAACGGCCATCGGATGTCGCGGTTGCGCTGCGAAGCCACGGGAATCGGTCCGCACGTCGTCCAGCTCGCCGGCTGCGAGGCGCATTGGATGGCCGAAGGGGCCCGGATCGCCGAAGCCGAGGGCGCCGACGTCATCGATATCAACATGGGCTGCCCGGCCCGTCACGTCACCGGCGGCCAGTCCGGCTCGGCATTGATGCGCGACCTCGACCACGCCGTCAGCCTGATCGATGCGACCATCGCGGCGGTGAAGGTGCCGGTGACGCTGAAGATGCGGCTCGGCTGGGACGACCGCAGCCGCAACGCGCCGGAGCTGGCGCGGCGCGCCGAGGCGTCAGGCGTCAAGCTCGTCACCGTGCATGGCCGCACCCGCTGCCAGTTCTACAAGGGCGAGGCCGATTGGAACGCAATCCGCGCCGTGCGCGAGGCCATCTCCATTCCGCTCGTCGTCAATGGCGACATCACCACCTATGACAAGGCGCTCGCGGCGCTCAAGGCCTCCGGCGCCGATGCCGTCATGATCGGCCGCGGCGCGCAGGGCCAGCCCTGGCTGCCCGGCCAGATCGGCCGCCGCCTGAAGGGTGGGGCGCAGGAAGCAACACCCCCGCTTCAGACGCAGCTGCACTATGTCCGCACGCTCTATGAGGGCGTCTGCGCGCTCTACGGCCTGCGCGTCGGTCTTCGGCATGCGCGCAAGCATCTCGGCTGGGGGCTCGACATCGCAGCGGAAGCGAGCGGTGCGCCGGTCGAGACGCTGAAAGCCTGGCGCCAGAAGATCCTGACCTCCGAGGATCCGCGCCTCGTCGATCAATCGCTGCAAGACGCCTTCGACGATTTCGCATGGAGGGCTGCTGCATGACTTCAGCCGCCGACCATCGCCAGCCCGCCGACAGCGACGCGATTCTGGACGCACTGCCCAATCCCGTGCTGATGATCGGGCCGGACGGCAAGATCGTCGCCGCCAATATCGCGACCGAAGCCTTCTTCGAGATCTCGACGCAATTCCTGAAGAGGCACTCGCTGAAGGAGCTGGTGCCGTTCGGCAGCCCGCTGCTGGCGCTGATCGACCAGGTGCGCTCGTCCAACTCGCCGGTCAACGAGTACAAGGTCGATCTCGGCACCCCGCGCATGGGCGGGGACCGTCAGGTCGACCTGCATGTCGCCCCGCTGACGGAGCGGCCCGGCCATATCGTGGTGATGCTGCAGGAGCGGTCCATCGCCGACAAGATGGACCGCCAGCTCACCCATCGCAGCGCCGCGCGCTCGGTGATCGCGCTCGCCGCGATGCTCGCGCATGAGATCAAGAACCCGCTCTCCGGCATCCGCGGCGCGGCGCAACTGCTGGAGCAGCAGGCGTCGTCCGAAGACCGCATGCTGACGCGGCTGATCTGCGACGAGGCCGATCGCATCGTGACGCTGGTCGACCGCATGGAGGTGTTCGGCGACGAACGCCCCGTCGTGCGCGGGCCCGTCAACATCCACTCGGTGCTCGATCACGTGAAGCGGCTGGCGCAGTCGGGCTTTGCCCGCAACATCCGCTTCATCGAGGATTACGATCCGTCGCTGCCGCCGGTGCTGGCGAACCAGGATCAGCTCATTCAGGTGTTCCTCAATCTCGTGAAGAACGCCGCCGAAGCCCTGATCGACGTTCCCGACGCCGAGATCCAGCTCACCACCGCGTTCCGCCCCGGCGTGCGCCTGTCAGTCCCCGGTCAAAAATCCCGGGTATCCCTGCCGCTCGAGTTCTGCGTGAAAGACAACGGACCAGGCGTGCCGGACGACCTTCTGCCCAACCTGTTCGATCCCTTCGTGACCACCAAGCAGACCGGCTCCGGCCTGGGCCTTGCGCTGGTCGCCAAGATCGTCGGCGATCACGGGGGCATCATCGAATGCGAATCTCAGCCGCGGAAGACCACCTTCCGCGTGCTGATGCCGATGTATTCCACATCGGTGAAACATGCCGATCAAAGCAGCCGCGCCGACTCTGCCGGGAAGCCGTCGCCTGCGTCACAGGGGGCAAAATGAGGATTAGCGATGCCCGCAGGTAGCATTCTCGTAGCGGACGACGACACCGCCATCCGCACCGTTCTCAATCAGGCACTTTCCCGCGCCGGCTACGAAGTCAGGCTCACCGGCAATGCCGCAACGCTGTGGCGTTGGGTCAGCCAGGGGGAGGGCGATCTCGTCATCACCGACGTGGTGATGCCCGACGAGAACGCGTTCGACCTCTTGCCGCGGATCAAGAAGATGCGGCCGAATCTGCCCGTCATCGTCATGAGCGCGCAGAACACGTTCATGACCGCGATCCGCGCCTCCGAGCGCGGTGCCTATGAATATCTGCCGAAGCCCTTCGACCTGAAGGAGCTGATCGCCATCGTCGGCCGCGCGCTCGCCGAGCCGAAGGAGCGGACGTCGACGCCGGACGAGGACGCCGAAATGGAGGCGATCCCGCTGGTCGGCCGCTCGCCGGCGATGCAGGAAATCTACCGCGTGCTGGCGCGTCTCATGCAGACCGATCTCACCGTGATGATCACGGGCGAGTCCGGCACCGGCAAGGAGCTGGTGGCGCGCGCGCTGCACGATTACGGCAAGCGCCGCAACGGTCCGTTCGTCGCCGTCAACATGGCGGCGATCCCGCGCGACCTGATCGAATCCGAATTGTTCGGCCATGAGCGCGGCGCCTTCACCGGCGCCAACACCCGCGCTTCCGGCCGGTTCGAGCAGGCCGAGGGCGGCACGCTGTTCCTCGACGAGATCGGCGATATGCCGATGGAGGCGCAGACCCGCCTGCTGCGCGTCTTGCAGCAGGGCGAATACACCACCGTCGGCGGCCGCACCCCGATCAAGACCGACGTGCGCATCGTCGCGGCCTCCAACAAGGATCTGCGCGTCCTGATCCAGCAGGGTCTGTTCCGCGAAGATCTATTCTTCCGCCTCAACGTCGTGCCGTTGCGGCTGCCGCCGCTTCGCGAGCGCATCGAGGACCTGCCGGACCTTGTGCGGCACTTCTTCACGCTGGCCGAGAAGGACGGCTTGCCGCCGAAGAAGCTGGACACGTTGGCGCTGGAGCGGATGAAGCAGCATCGCTGGCCGGGCAACGTGCGCGAACTCGAAAACCTCGCCCGGCGTCTCGCCGCGCTCTACCCGCAGGACGTGATCACGTCCTCGGTGATTGACGGCGAGTTGGCGCCGCCCTCGGTCAGCCCGGGTGCGGCGGTCCAGCAAGGCGTCGACAATCTCGGCGGCGCGGTGGAGGCCTATCTGTCCACGCACTTCCAGGGCTTCCCGAACGGCATGCCGCCGCCCGGCCTCTATCACCGCATCCTCAAGGAGATCGAGGTGCCGCTGCTCACAGCGGCGCTCGCGGCCACCCGCGGCAACCAGATCCGCGCCGCGGACCTGCTCGGCCTCAACCGCAACACGCTGCGGAAGAAGATCCGAGATCTCGACATCCAGGTCTATCGGAGCGGGGGGTAGGCTCTTTCGACAAACGCCAGACGCGTTTGCGCGGACGCGACAAACGCTAAAGCGCGTTTGCGCGGAGGTGGCTCAGCTCCCCCTACCAAGGCAGAGCTGAGCCTGTCCGGATCGCGCTGGCCGTTGTGGCTGACGCGGTGAGCAGAAGTCCGGACAGGACCGAAATGTTCCGCGCGCACCTTCAAATCGTTCATTCGGCCGCAACGTGCTGCATCACGTCTATCTGACCAGTCCGCCCGATGCCGGCGTCACGCTGGCGACATTCACCAGCGGCGGCTGAACGCCGAGGCCGTTGACCAGGAGGTCGGCGGCCACGATCAGCAGCAGAACGGCTGAAATCATCGTTGCGAGACAAATCCTATCCATGCCGGGTCAAGCCGGGATGACGGGAATCCGTTCCCGTCCGACCGGCCGTGCCTGTGGATTGTGCGCCCCGCCGCGGGACAGACGCCGCGGAATTGTCGCAATTCGGCAACAATGTGGTACGAATACATCAGTATCCGCGCGTTCGCGGACCCGTTTTCAGCACCCCATTGCCGGAATGACCAGCGCAGATACCTCGGCCGGATCCTTTGACACGGCCCCAGCCGACGAACCCAGGCGCTGGTCGCTGCGGCGCTGGCTGGCGCCCGTTGCCGTGGCCTTGGCACTGGGGTCGGCTTTCGTGACCTTCCTGGTCCTGACCGGCCTCACCAAGATCGAGCCGACGCCGGAGGTGGTGCGCTCGTTCTATCTAATCAACGCCGCGACCATCCTGCTCCTGGTCGGGATCATTGTCCGGGAGCTCTGGCAGCTGATCCTGGCGCGGCGCCGGGGCAGGGCGGCAGCCCGGCTCCATGTCCAGATCGTCAGTCTGTTCTCGATCGTGGCGGTGCTGCCGGCCGTGCTGGTGTCGGTCGTCGCCAACGTCACCATCGAGCGCGGCCTCGACCGGCTGTTCTCCGGGCCGACCAGGGAGGTGATCCAGAATTCGCTGACGATCGCGCGGGCGTATATGCAGGACCATGCGCAGCTGATCCGCGGCGACATTCTCGGCATGGCCAACGACATCGCGCACGCCCGGCCGCTCTACGACCAGGACCGCCGCTCGTTCCGGGAGATGCTGACCGCCAGTGCCGGTTCGCGCAATCTCCCGGGCGCGATGCTCATCGACAAGAACACCAACATCCTGGAGTCCGCCGACACCGGCATGCGGCTCGCTTATTCGCCGCCGGCGCCCGACTTCCTCAGCAACGTCAACGAGAACGAGCCCGAGATCGCGGTGCTGCCGGACGCAAGCTTCGTCGCCGCTGTGATCCGCCTGCGCGCCTTCAACGACACGTTCCTCTATGTCGCGCGGCCGCTTGATCCGAACGTCGTCAACCAGCTCAAGCAGACCGAGGTCAGCGTCGCCGAATACGCCCAGATCGAGTCGCGCCGGCTCGGCATCCAGGTCGCGTTCGCGCTGATGTTCGCAGTCATCGCGCTGACCATCCTGATGGCCTCGGTGTTGATCGGCCTCAACTTCGCCAACTCGCTGGTCTCGCCGATCCGGCGGCTGATGAACGCGGCCCACACGGTCTCAACCGGCGACCTGCACGTCCAGGTGCCCGTGCACCAGTCGGAAGGCGACCTCGCCCAACTCGGCGAGACCTTCAACAAGATGACGCAGGAATTGCGCAGCCAGCGCGACGAGCTCGTCAACGCCAGCGATCTCATCGACAGCCGCCGCCGCTTCATCGAGGCCGTGCTGTCCTCGGCGAGTGCCGGCATCATCGGCGTCGACGCGTCCGGCAGCGTCGGCATCCTCAACCGCTCGGCCGAGAAGCTGATCGGACACTCCGAAGCGGAGACGCTCGGCCACCCGCTCTCCGACGTCCTGCCCGAGCTCGACGAGATGATGAAGACCGCGCGGGAAGGGACGCAGCGGCTGGTGCAGGGCCAGATCACGATCACCCGCGACGGGCAGGAGCGCAATCTGTCCGTCCGCGTCAGCGCCGAGAAGAACCAGCCGCACGACAGCTACATCATCACGCTCGACGACATCACCGAGCTCGTCTCGGCGCAGCGCACCTCGGCCTGGGGCGACGTGGCACGGCGCATCGCCCACGAGATCAAGAATCCGCTGACGCCGATCCAGCTCTCGGCCGAGCGCATCCGCCGCAAGTTCGGCAAGACCATCACCGAGGACAAGGACAAGCAGATATTCGACCAGTGCACCGACACCATCGTGCGCCAGGTCGACGACATCAGGCGCATGGTCGACGAATTCTCGCGTTTCGCGCGGATGCCGAAACCGGTGATGGAGGGCGAGGATGTCGCCGACACGGTGCGGCAGGCGGTATTCCTGATGAAGGTCGCCCACCCCGAGATCGACATCGAGGCGGAGTTCAAGCAGGACCCGCTGCGGGCGCAGTTCGACCGGCGGCTGATCTCTCAGGCCGTCACCAACATCGTCAAGAACGCCACCGAGGCGATCGAGCAGGTCCCGCCCGAAGAACTTGGCAAGGGCCGGATCGACGTCGTGGTGTCGCGCGAGGACGATGACGTGCTGATCGACGTCATCGACAACGGCATCGGCCTGCCCAAGGTCGCACGCTCGCGCCTCCTCGAGCCCTATGTCACGACGCGCGCCAAGGGGACCGGCCTCGGGCTCGCCATCGTCGGCCGCGTGCTGGAGGACCATGGCGGACGCATCGAGCTGAAGGATGCCGCCGACTTCCGCGAAGGCCAGCGCGGCGCCTGGATGCGGATGCGCTTTGCGATCTCCGGGCAACCCGCGAAATCCGACGGAACGGTGCCGGTGGCCCATGACGCGGCCAGGCCGGGCGTCAAGGAATCCAGTCAGGATCTGGCAACAAAAGAGCCGGCCGTCGGAACCAAAGAGCCGGCTGAAAAGACCAATGACTCAACGAAAATCGAAGCCTCAACAGGCAGCTGACAAGACAGGGGCGGTCCATGGCAAGTGAAATTCTGATTGTCGATGATGAGGCCGATATTCGGGATCTCGTTGCGGGCATTCTCGAAGACGAGGGGTTCGTCACCAGGACCGCACGCGACAGCGATTCGGCACTCGCCGAGATCGCCAACCGCAGGCCGCATCTGGTGTTCCTCGACATCTGGCTCCAGGGCTCCAAGCTCGATGGCTTGCAGCTGCTGGAACAGGTCAAGAAGGACAATGCGGATCTGCCGGTCGTGATGATCTCCGGCCACGGCAACATCGAGACCGCGGTCGCCGCGATCAAGCGCGGCGCCTACGACTTCATCGAGAAGCCGTTCAAGGCCGACCGGCTGATCCTGGTCGCGACGAGAGCGCTGGAGAACTCGCGCCTCAAGCGCGAGGTCAAGGAGCTGAAGCAGCTCGCGCCGAGCGCCAGCCAGCTCGTCGGCCGTTCGCCCAGCATGAACCAGCTGCGCCAGACCATCGAGCGCGCAGCCAAGGCCAACAGCCGCATCCTGATCGTCGGCCCCGCCGGCGCCGGCAAGGAGCTGACCGCGCGCACGCTGCATACGGCCTCGGGCCGCGCCGACGGCCCCTTCGTCGTCATCAACGCCGCTGCGATCACGCCGGAGCGGATGGAGCACGAGCTGTTCGGCGTCGAGCAATCGAACGGCGAGCAGCCGCGCAAGCCGGGCGCACTTGAGGAAGCCCATGGCGGCACGCTGTTCATCGACGAGATCGCTGACATGCCGCGCGAAACCCAGAACAAGATCCTGCGGGTGCTGGTCGAGCAGTCGTTCCAGCGCGTCGGCGGCACCTCCAAGGTGCAGGTCGACGTCCGCATCATCTCCTCCACCGCGCGCAACCTCGAAGAGGAGATCGCCGCCGGCCATTTCCGCGAGGATCTCTATCATCGCCTTTCGGTGGTGCCGATCCGCGTGCCCGCGCTCTCCGAGCGGCGCGAGGACATTCCGGAACTGATCGACTACTTTATGGAGCAGATCTCGGCCGGCAGCGGCCTGCCGAAGCGCCAGATCGGACAGGACGCGATGGCGGTGCTGCAATCGCATGTCTGGCCGGGCAATGTGCGCCAGCTCCGAAACAACGTTGAAAGAGTCATGATTCTGGCTGCAGGCGGGCCTGAGGTCATCATCACCGCCGACATGTTGCCGCAGGACGTCGGATCCATGGTGCCGGCAATGCCGACCAGCAACAATGGCGAGCACATCATGGGCCTGCCGCTGCGCGAAGCGCGCGAAGTGTTCGAGCGCGACTATTTGATTGCACAAATCAGCCGGTTCTCAGGAAATATTTCTCGCACGGCCGAGTTTGTTGGCATGGAACGTTCGGCGCTGCACCGGAAGCTGAAAGCGCTCGGTGTCGGCTGACGCAATTCCGAGCGGGTTGGATACCGGCCCGCATACAGCGAACGCATGGCGACGAGACGCCGGCGCCGCGACATTCCGGGCCAGACCACCGAGATAAGTGAGGGAAATCATCGATTTCCGTAGTCTTTCGGGGCAATACGGCGTGGGCTGCCGCGTGAAGCGGCTTGCCTAATAAGCTCACCTGTCCTCTAATCATTCTGCTGTTCCTTCCGAGGGGGATCTCATGAGGAACAGCAACCGGGAAGGGCCCCACACAACCAAAACAGGGGGCGCAACCGGTGCAATAACAAGAAACTCAAAGCGAGAAAAAAAATGGCGGCAGACCGCGCACAAAACCTACAGGACACCTTCCTTAATCACGTTCGCAAAACCAAGACGCCACTGACGATCTTTCTGGTCAACGGAGTGAAGCTCCAGGGCATCGTGACCTGGTTCGACAATTTCTGTTTGCTGCTTCGGCGCGACGGTCATTCGCAGCTCGTCTACAAGCATGCGATCTCGACCATCATGCCGGGCGCACCGATCCAGTTGTTCGAAGGCGGCGAGGATCAGCCGGCTTGAGAGTGATCTGATTGGAACCCCGGAATTTCGACGGGGATGCCGACCGTCCGCGGTCGGCAGGGGCTAAGCAGACGGGGCGGGTGCTGGTCATCGGCCCCTACTTGCGAGTGCGCGCGGGAAGTTCCGATGCGCAATCGGAAAGTTACGTCTTGCGCGACGCCGAGGCCCGGCTCGATGAAGCCGCAGGTCTCGCGCGCGCGATCGATCTCGTCATTGCGGACGCGATCATCGCACCAATCAGCCAGATCCGACCCGCCACCTACATCGGCAAGGGCAAGGTCGAGGAGATCGCCGGGCTCATCAAGAGTCTCGAGGTCGAGCTCGTCGTGATGGATTGCGCGCTGGCGCCGATCCAGCAGCGCAATCTCGAGAAGGAATTGCATGCCAAGGTGCTCGATCGCACCGGGCTCATTCTGGAAATCTTCGGCCGCCGCGCCAAGACCAGGGAAGGCTCGCTCCAGGTCGAGCTCGCGCATCTCAACTACCAGCGCTCGCGCCTGGTGCGTTCATGGACCCACCTCGAACGCCAGCGCGGCGGCTTCGGCTTCATGGGTGGTCCCGGAGAGACGCAGATCGAGGCCGACCGCCGCCTGATCCAGGAGCGCATCTCCAAGCTCGAGAGCGAGCTGAAGAAAGTGCAGGCGACGCGGCGGTTGCATCGCGCCGGGCGCCAGCGCGTGCCGTATCGCGTCGTCGCACTCGTCGGCTACACCAATGCCGGCAAGTCGACCCTGTTCAACCGCCTGACCCGCGCCGACGTGCAGGCCGCCGACATGCTGTTCGCCACCCTCGACCCGACGCTGCGCGCGCTCACTCTACCTCATGGCGGCAAGGCGATGCTGTCGGACACCGTCGGCTTCATCTCCAACCTGCCGACGCAGCTCGTCGCCGCCTTCCGCGCCACGCTGGAGGAGGTGCTGGAGGCCGACGTCATCCTGCATGTGCGCGACATCTCCCATGAGGATGCCGAGGCGCAGCAAAGCGACGTCGACGCCGTGCTGCGCCAGCTCGGCATCAACCCTGATGATTCCGGCCGCATCATCGAGGTCTGGAACAAGATCGACCGTTATGACGCCGAACAGCGCGAAGAGCTCTTGAACATCGCCGCGCGCCGGCCGGAAGATCACCCGGCGATGCTGGTCTCGGCAGCGACGGGCGAGGGGATCGACGCACTGCTTGCCGCGATCGAGGAGCGGTTAGCGGCCAAGCGCACGACGCTCGATCTCTCCATCGACGCCGCCGACGGCGCCGGCATCAGCTGGCTGCATCGC
>NZ_JXJM01000001.1:3114603-3184846 GCF_001593325.1 Bradyrhizobium sp. DOA1 | reverse complement strand
CGCGAAGGAGCTGCACGACGGCCGCTTTGATATGACCGTGCGCGTGGACGAGACCAAGCGGGATATCGTGGTGTCGCGGTTCGACGCGGTGCCGCACCTGTCGGCCACATAATGGCTGTCGTCCTGGCCCCGCGCGCAATTGCGCGCTAGGCCAGCACGGCACTTAGCTATCGGCGAGCTTCCTTGCGCCCCTCTGCCGCCGGCTTGTCTTCATCCTTTGCCGCATTCCACAATGCGTCCATCTCCGCGAGCGACGCCTGCTCAAGCGTCCGGCCCTGCGCCTCCAAAGCCCGCTCGATATAGGCAAAACGACGCTCGAATTTCGCATTCGTAGCGCGCAATGCGGCTTCCGGATCGGCGTCGACATGGCGGGCGAGGTTGACGAGCGCGAACATGAGGTCGCCGGTCTCTTCCGCCAGGCCCACGCTGTCGTTGCGGTCCAATGCCGCCTCGATCTCGTCGGCTTCCTCGCGGATCTTTGCCAGCACGGCGCGCGGGTCGTTCCAGTCGAAGCCGACGGTGGAGGCCTTGCGCTGCAGCTCCATGGCCCGCGTCAGCGCGGGCTGGCCGGCCTTCACGCCTGACAGCAATGACTTGTGCGCCGGCGTTTGCTCCGTCGGACGGCGCGCGGCGCGCTCGGCCTTTTCCTCAGCCTTGATGCGGTCCCAGACCTCCTTGACGTGGTGCGGGGCGAGGTTGCCGTCCTTGTCGGCGAAGACGTGGGGATGACGCCGGATCATCTTGCGCGTGATAGCCTCGACGACATCTCCAAACGAAAACGCGTTCTGCTCGGAGGCCATCTGAGCGTGGTACACGACCTGAAGCAGGAGGTCGCCGAGCTCCTCTCTGAGATCGTCGAGATCGCCGCGAGCGATCGCGTCCACCACCTCATAGGCTTCCTCGATCGTGTAGGGCGCGATGGTCGCGAAGTTCTGTTCGAGGTCCCAGGGGCAGCCGGTCACCGGCGTGCGCAGCGCCGCCATGATCTCGATCAGGCGGGAGATGTCGCGGGAGGGCTTCATGTCATGAAATTCCATAGAATCAAACACCGGCGTTATACGCTTCGGAAGAGACAACTAATGGAAATCCGACGGCGAACTCTGTCTCGAAGGTCCCCACGCATACGCTTCTTCCGGGCTGTCGAACGGTCGGATCATCGGCTCCTCGAAGCCGAGCACCTCATAGCAGTAATCGCTGCCGACGAAGGAGAAATGTCGTGGCTTCCGGCCGATTGGATCGGTAGCGGTATATGCGCTGAGCAGCGCGGAGCTTTCGGCCTCCTTAATGTAAATACCTCCATCGTACACTCCCGCGCTGTCTCCATGATCGGCCACCGAGTAAATCATCTCATCAAAACCCGCATAAATCTCGCAGGGCATTTCGATGCCATAAGCGCGACGACTGGGATTTGGCGCAATGACAATTAGGTAGAGCACGCGACGCCAAAGTCCTTGGTCGAAAACATAGGGCGGGCGTTCGATGCCGTCGATAATCGACTCGTATGGCCGCCATCTAAGAGTGGGATCAGGGAACAAGCCGCCTCCACGCTGTATGAGGTTTGCTCCGCATCCGGAAGCCGATGTCTCATTGGGCACCGGAGCTACATGCTTCCGGCTTTATGCCAAAAGCTCTGCATCAATCCCAGCGGAACAGGCCGAAATCAGACTGGTTTCCACCGCCGACCGACTGATCGGGATCAGACCGCCGTTCGCCGAAGCAGGAGCATGCGAACGAACATCGCAGCGCAAAATCCAAAGAACAGGATTGGCGCGAGCGCAATCAATCTGCTGCCTGGCTGGGCAACAAACATCACGAGTCCGCCGGCGACGAGCACCAAAGACACGATTGTCAGGAGCCAGAGCACGATCGGGCCGTGTGCGCGTGCCTGGGACGTCATGCTCTCCTTCAAAGACAGCCCCTCGTCCGCGGCGTTCAGTCTAGGGAGCAGAATGCACATCCAAGCGAGATAAAACGCCAAGAAGACGCCGGCCAGCACCACGGAGACGCCGAGGTTGTATCCTCGAAAGAAGGTTGGTGCGACGATGATCAGCAGGGCTGAAACCACGATATAGGCCTTCATCTGCTTTCGGAGCCGCCGATAATTCTCCTCTGAGCCAACCATGTAGCCGCGGCCGAGGACGCCCCATGGAAAGAACAGCCGGCGTCCGTCCTCAATGGTCTTGAAACTGCTGCTGGTCAGCCCTTCAAAATAGCCCATGTCGCCGCCCATCCATTACATCGTGTGGCAGTTGCGCTAGACTACCAGCGCGAGCATGCGGCTGCAATTGAGTGGAAGCTCTTCGGAGCGCACGTCGTTGTGTGATCTAGCATTGATGGCGTCGACGAACTGGACTACCTGAGGCCCATGAGTGACTCAATTTCCTCCGACACCGCGCTGGTGCTGTTCTCCGGCGGCCAGGATTCCACCACCTGCCTCGCCTGGGCGCTCAGCCGCTTCGCGCGGGTGGAGACGCTGGGATTCGAGTACGGCCAGCGCCATGCCATCGAGCTCGCCTGCCGCGACCGCCTTGTCGACGGCATGAAGAGCCTACGCGAGGATTGGGCTGCAAAGCTCGGCGAGAGCCATACGCTGTCGATCCCAACGCTCGCCGCCGTCTCCGAGACCGCGCTGACGCGCGACGTCGCGATCGCCATGGGCGCCGACGGTCTGCCCAACACCTTCGTGCCGGGCCGCAACCTCGTATTCCTCACCTTCGCCGCAGCGCTGGCCTACCGGCGCGGCATCACCCACATCGTTGGCGGCATGTGCGAGACCGACTATTCCGGCTATCCCGATTGCCGCGACGACACCATCCGCGCGATGCAGGCGGCGCTCTCGCTGGGGATGGCGCGGAAGTTCGAGCTGCATACGCCCTTGATGTGGATCGACAAGGCCGCGACCTGGAAGCTGGCGCATGACCTCGGCGGCGACGGTCTGGTCGACCTCATCCGCGAGCAGTCGCACACCTGCTATCTCGGCGAACGCGGCGCGCAGCATGACTGGGGCTATGGCTGCGGCGAGTGCCCGGCCTGCAGCCTGCGGGCGAAGGGATGGCGGGAGTTCGTGGCGGAACGCAGATAGCGCTCCGATCTCCGCTGTCATTGCCCGCGAAGGCGAGGAATCCAGTACGCCGCGGCTTCTCCGTATCTCACAAACGTCTCTGGAATACTGGATCACACGCCTTCGCGGGTGATGACAGCTGTATTTGGGGAAACGGTGCCCGCAACGCGCAGGTGGTTATCAAGCAAAATCCTCGTCCCGCAGCTCGATCGGCTTGCCGTGCGGCGTACGATCCGCTGCGTGGTCCCAGGCGTCGCGGTAGCGATGCAGCGTCTCCTTGGAGGCGACACCCTTGCGTGCGACGAGGCCTTCCAGCGTGGCGAGCCAGTGCAGATAGTAGGTCTCGCCCGTGTCGGGGTCGCCGGCGGCCTGCGCGCGCTTGATCTCGGAGGCGAGGGCGGCGGCCCATTCGGGCCAGGTGAAGACGCCGCGTTCGTGCAGGCTCAAGGCCATCGCGAACGCATGCGCCTCCCAGGGCGCGCGGAACACGGGGCCGTCGTCATCGCGCGGAATGCTGGGAATGGCGGCGGTCGCAGCCGCGGCAGCGCTCCCACTCATCAGGCGGGATCCAGATAAGGCTCGAAGGCGTCGATCGAGACCTTCAAGGTCGGGTCACCATCCTCGCCCCAGAGATCGCGGCCCTCAAACACGACCGTGTAGAGCCATTGCGGGTTTTCGCCGAGCTCCATAGCCGCCGAATCCGGAAACACGTGGCAGCCATGGTTGAGCTCGACCACGCCGACATGGCCGCGGACATAGCGCGGCAGGCGCGTATGCGTGGCCGGATGGATGTTCTTAGCGCGAACGCGATCGCCGATGTTGAATTTCGCCGCGGCCGGGGCAGGGCGGGCGAACTGGCCGCGCACCATGATGCGCTCGACATTGGCAAGATCGAACTTGCCGTGCTTGAGCGCCTTTGCAGGCTTCATCGCGTGGCCGGCCGCAACTTCTTCCCGGGTGAGATAACCCTTCTCGATCAGCATCTCCTCAAGCCCGAGGAACCATTTCTTGTAATAGGAGCTCGAGAGGTAGACGTGCGGCGGCAGCGTCTCGCGGTAGAAGCGCGAGGTGTCGATGTTGAAGGCGCCGGCCGCGCCCATCGCACGCACCATGGCCAGAACGCGGGACTCCCACTCCTCGTGGAACATCGGCTCGTTCGGCTCGGGCTCGACCTTGCCGAACCCGTCCATGCCGCCCATGTCGTGCACGCCGTTCACGATGGCGCTCCCGGCGTCTTGGGGAAGCCGGTGCCGATCATGGAATCCCGTGTGACCAGCTCGGCGAGCTGCTCCTCGCTCCAGCCCTCGGTGCCCGCGGGGCGCATCGGCAGCACCAGGAAGCGCGTCTCGGCCGTGGAATCCCACACCCGGATTTCGATGTCCTTCGGCACGGCGACGCCGAAATCGGCGAGCACGCCGCGCGGGTCCTTCACCGCACGCGAGCGGTAGGGTGCGGCCTTGTACCAGACCGGCGGCAGCCCGAGCATTTCCCAGGGGTAACAGGAGCACAGCGTGCACACGACCATGTTGTGGCGCTCGGGCGTATTCTCGACCACGACGAGGTGGTCGCCGACGCGGCTGACATGGCCGAGCGTGCCGATCGCCTTGCTGCCGTCCTCCAGCAGCGCCTGCTTGAACGCCGGATCGGTCCAAGCTTTCGCGACGACGCGCGCGCCATTGTGCGGGCCGATCTTGGTCTCGTAGGCCTGGATGATGGCGTCCAGCGCGGCCGGCTCGAGATAGCCTTTTTCGGTCAGGATCGTCTCAAGCGCGCGCACGCGCAGCTCGGTCTCCGAGAGCTCGGAATGATCGTGATCGTGGTGATGATGATGGTCGTGATCGTGGCTCATGACGGCGAAGATAGGCGCAATGACCTGGGCCTGTCGAGTATGCGTTGCGGTGCGTCCGGGTCCCATATTCGTGAGGGCGGTTGTAGGATAGCATCGCCGCAAAAGCGATGAGGAGACGCTGGTGACGGACTATGTGAAGATCGAGAAAGGCCTCGGGCCCGAGGGACGGATTGCGGTGGTGCGGTTCGATCGCGGCGACGGCATCAACGCGCTGTCACCCGAGGCAATGCGGCAGCTGACCGCAGCGGCGCGCAGCTTCGAGGACGACGCCGCGACGTCGGTCGTGGTCCTGACCGGCAGCTCGGGCGCATTCAGCGCCGGCTTCGACCTCAAGGACGCCGAAGGGCGCTCGCGCAAGGAGATGGATCTCGGCGCGCTGCGGCGGCATCTCAAGCTTGGGCCGCGCCTGACGCACGCCTGGCAAGAGATGGAGCAGATCACGATCGCGGCGATCGAGGGCTTTTGCGTCGGCGGCGGCGTCGCGCTGGCCGTGGCGCTCGACTTCCGCGTCATGGGGCGCGATGCGCATCTGCGCGTGCCCGAGATCGGGCTCGGCATGAACATGAGCTGGCAGAGCATCCCACGCATGCTGCATCTGATGGGTCCCTCGCGCACCAAGCAGGCGGTGATCCTGGCCGATCAGCGCATCAGCGCGGATGAAGCCTATGAATGGCGGCTGGTGGAGCAGGTGGTCGATCCCGGCCATGCCTTCGAGGCCGCGATGGATCTCGCGCGCAAGGTCGCCGCGCAGCCGCCGCTCTCGGTGGCCATGACCAAGCTCACCGTGAACCGTCTGGCGCATGCGCTTGACGATCTCGCTAGCCACATGGACGTCGACCAGTTCGCGCTCGCCGGCTTCAGCGAGGACCACAAGGAGGGCGTCGAGGCTTTCCTGACGCGCCGCAAGCCGCGGTTCAAGGGGCGGTAGCCCACGGCGCTGTCGATGTCGGGCAGATGAATTTTCTTGAGCTGGGGGCGATTGGGAAAACTTCGTCCATCTCCCTGCAAATATCTGAAATTGCAAGGAAGACTGGAAAAGGCGATGGTGCGTGCTGCGGTGCAGCGCGTCGTTCGCTTGAGGCGGTTTGCTGCTGTTCCACTTCCCAGTCGCCGATGTGACCGGCTCTGGTTTGCCTTCCGGGCAGCCGAGAGAACTATTGTGCATGAAGGCCGTCTCCATGAACGCTCACCAATCGCTTGCCGTCGGACAGCCGATTGCGCCCCCTGAACCGATTTCACCTGTCGCGCCGGAACCGGACGCGATGGTCCGTTTCGACGGGATCTCAAAGACCTATCCCGCCTACCGCGGCAAGCCCGGCGTCAACGCGCTGCAGAATATCGACTTCGCCATACCGCGCGGTTCCATCACCGGCGTGATCGGCCGCTCGGGCGCAGGCAAATCGAGCCTGGTCCGGTTGATCAACGGGCTGGAGAAGCCGACCACGGGCCGCGTCATCGTCGACGGCCGCGATATCTCGGCGCTGGCGGGCCGCGAGCTGCGCCTGGCCCAGCGCTCGATCGGCATGATCTTCCAGCATTTCAACCTCTTGTCGTCGCGCACCGCTGCCGACAACATCGCGCTGCCGCTGGAGATCGCCGGCTGGTCCAGAGCCGACATCAAGGCGCGGGTCGCCGAGCTGCTCGCGCTGGTCGGCATCGCCGACAAGCATGATCGTTATCCCTCGGAACTCTCGGGCGGCCAGAAGCAGCGCGTCGGCATCGCGCGGGCGTTGGCGACGCGGCCGAGCGTGCTGCTGTCGGACGAGGCGACCTCGGCGCTCGATCCGCAGACCACGCGCGCGATCCTCGATCTGCTCGCGAACATCAACCGTGAGCTCGGGGTGACCATCGTGCTGATCACCCACGAAATGTCCGTGGTGCGCCAGCTCGCGAAGGAGGTCGTGGTGCTCGATGCCGGCCGTGTGGTCGAGAGCGGCCATGTCGCCGACATCTTCACCCATCCGAACCACCCGATCACCCAGTCTTTCCTCGCCGAAGTGATTGGCGACAGCCTGCCGGTCTCGCTGGCAAGCCGAATCGTGCCGGAGCCCGTCGTGGGCGGGCAGACCGTGATCCGCATTCAGGTGCGCGGGGCAGGGGCCGGCGACACGGTGGTGGCGCGGCTCGCCCGTGAGCTTGGCCTCGACGTTGCGCTGCTCGCGGCGCGCATCGACGAGATCGGCGGCCAGCACGTCGGCTCGCTCGTTCTCGGCATTCCCGGCGGCGAAGACGCGGTGACGCGCACGCTCGCCTGGCTCTCTCAATATCAATTCTCGGCGGAGCGTCTCGGCCATGTCGCCTGAACTCATCAATTTGATCGTCCAGGCCACCGGCGAAAGCCTGTACATGGTCGGTATCGCGGCGCTGCTCGGCACCACCTTCGGCCTGCCGCTCGGCGTCTTTCTCGCCACCAGCCGGAAGGGCGAGCTGTTTGCGGCTCCCTTCGTCAATCGCGTGCTGGGCATCATCGTCAATGCGACGCGGTCCACGCCCTTCATCATCCTGGTCGTCGCCATCATCCCGTTCACGCGGCTGATTGCCGGCACCTCGATCGGATCAACGGCGGCGATCGTACCCCTGGTCATTGCATCGACGCCGTTCATCGCGCGCCTGGTCGAGGCGGCGATCCGCGAGGTCGATGGCGGGCTGATCGAGACCGCGTCCTCATTCGGCGCCTCGCCGATCCAGATCGTGCTCAAGGTGTTGATCCCGGAGGCGCTGCCCGGCCTGCTGCTCGCATTGACGCTCGCCGTGGTCAGCCTACTCGGCTATTCCGCGATGGTCGGCGCCGTCGGAGGCGGCGGGCTCGGCGACCTCGGCATCCGCTATGGCTATCAGCGCTTCATGCCGGAGATGATGCTGGCCGTCGTGGTCGTGCTGATCGCGCTGGTGCAGATCGTCCAGAGCGCGGGCGATTATCTGGCGCGCCGGGTCAACCGCCGGCTGCGGCATCGCTGAACCGAACCTTTCTGAAACTGGAGACATCAATGCGTTTTCTCGCAACCCTTGCGGCTGCAGCCTTGCTTGCGGCCAATGCCCACGCGGAAACGATCCGCGTCGGCGTGACCGCCGGCCCGCATGCCGAGATCCTGGACGTCGTGAAGAAGGTCGGTGCCGAGCGCGGCATCGACATCAAGGTGGTCGAGTTCACCGACTACGTGATCCCGAACCAGGCGTTGGCGCTGAGGGATCTCGAGGCCAACTCGTTCCAGCACGAGCCGTACCTGAAGAACCAGATCTCCAAGACCGGCTGGAAGATCGTCAAGGTCGCCAATACGATCGGCTCGCCGCAGGGCGTTTATTCGCAGAAATACAAGAAGCTCGCGGACCTGCCCGAAGGCGCCCGCGTCGCCATCGCCAACGACCCGTCCAACGGGGCACGCGGCTTGATGATCCTGGCGCTGCACGGGGTCATCAAGCTGGAGGACCCGAACAACGTCTCCTCGACCATCGCCGACATCACCGAGAACCCGAAGAAGCTGCGCTTCGTCGAGCTCGATGCCGCCCAGCTTCCGCGCGCGCTGCAGGATGTCGACCTCGTGTCGATCAACAACAACTACGCCGTGCAGGCCGGTCTCAATCCGGCGACCGACGCGATCGCGCGCGAAAACCCCGACGGCCCCTGGGTCAACATCCTCGCTGTCCGCGAAGAGGACAAGGACAAGCCGTGGGTGAAGCAGCTGATCGAGGTCTACCACTCCGATCCGGTGAAGGCGTTTCTGCAGACGCGCTTCAAGGGGACCTACCTGCCAACCTGGTAAAGGCGAGCGGCGCGCGTCAGGCCGCACACCTGGCGCGCCGCAGCGTCTGCGAGGGCAGCTCGGAGAAGTGGCGCTTGTAGTCGAACGAGAACTGGCTGAAGTGCCAGAAGCCGTGCTGCACGGCGACGTCGTAGACGGAGGCATTCGTGCCGCCGGCGCGCTTCAGATCGCGGCGCACACGGTTGAGCCGCATCGCGCGCCAGTAATGCATCGGGCTCGTGCCCAGCACCTCCTGGAAGCAGTAGCCGAGCTTGCGCGGGCTGGCGCCGACCGCCTTGCAGACCTCCAGCAGCGAGAGCGTCCGCTCGCCGCTGCCATGCATCAGCTCCCGCGCGCGATCGACGGTGCGCTTGCGCCCCGCAGCGCTCCGGCCGGTATCGCTTGGGCGTGCCGTCGGCAACATGTCCATGATCTCGACGAGCAGGGCGTCTTCGAGCGCCTGCCGGACGGCGGGGTCGTCGAATCGTTCGGGCGCGGTCGCGATGGTCTCGTGGATCGCGGCAAGATGAGCTCGCAATCGCAAGACCGGCGCCTGCGCCATCTCGATCACGCGCAACTGATGCCAGACCGCGCGCGGCAGCTCGATATCGAGCCGAGCAGCGAGCTCCTCGATCAGCGCCGAACTGGCGATGACGCCGCGCAGCTCGAACGATCGCGGTGTGCACATGTCAACCTCGGCGTCGATGCAGGCAATTACCTGGGCGCCTGCAACGCTGGCGCCGTTGCAATTGATCTCGCCCTCACCGTGCCAGGGCAGAGCAATGCCGAAGCTGTCGGCTCCCAACTGACCGTATTGGCGGACCTGCTGGCTGGTGATCTCGCGGAAGATTTCGAGCCGGGGCAGGGAGAGTTGCGTGAAACTGCCGCTGAAGGCTCCGGCGCTGATCTGGTCGTAGCTCAGCCGCCAGCGCCCGAGCGAAGCGCAGTGCTCGTCGACGTCGCTACTGGTCGCCTGAAGCAGATTGTGAGCTGAGTCCAGAGTCGGAAGAACTTCACTTAAGGTCATGACGATACGTCAAATTCCCCGTTCGAGCAGCCAGCAAGAACCACGCCAGACTGGCACGGCCACCGGCGCTGTCCAGCAAAATATTGCCGGATCTCGATAACGCCGGCCGGAGCCTTCAATGCAGTCTTCCGCCCCGGCGGTCCCGACATTGGTGTCGAGGCCGCTTGGCGGAGGGATCGAGATGCGACCGACCGAGATCATGAGGGGCAGCCCGCCCGCGCCCGAGGCGCAGGTGACGCGCGCGAACTGGCGCAGCTTCCCCGCGATCCGCTGGGGCTTTACCCACACCCGGGAGGTGCTGCCGACTGCGGAGGTCCGCCGCTCGGCTAGCCCGACGCCGGTGCGCAGCGCGCCGCGCGAATTGTCCAGGCTCGGCTTCACGGCGCCGGACGGCCAGCCGACGACAGTCGAGGCCACGCTGCGCGAGACCTTCGGCGATGCGCTGCTCGTCATGCACCGGGGCGCGCTGATCCACGAATGGTACGGCGACGGCATGAGCGCGACCACGCCGCACCTCATCTGCTCCATCAGCAAGTCGATCGCCGGAACGCTCGGCGGCATTCTGGCCGCGCGCGGCTTGCTCGATCCCGAGGCGAGGGTGGTGCGCTACGTGCCGGAGCTGGAGAGTTCGGTCTATGGCGGCTGCATGGTCCGCAACGTTCTGGACATGGCGGTCGCCATCAAGTTCGAGGAGGACTACGAGGATCCCGCCGGCGACGTCGCGCGCTACCGCTTCTCCTCGGGCTGGGACGTGCCGCCTCCGGGTGTCGAGGCCAGTCACCAGCGGGCCTATCTGACGACGCTGCGCGGGACAGGCAAGCCGCACGGCAAGGTGTTCCACTACGTCTCGACCAATACCGAGGTGCTCGGCTGGGCCTATGAGCGCGCCTGCGGCATGCCCTATCATCGTATCCTCTCCGAATATCTCTGGCAGCCGATGGGCGCGGAGGAAGACGGTTCGCTCACGCTCGACAGCCACGGCATGGGCCGCATCGCCGGCGGTCTTTCGGTCACCGCGCGCGATCTCGTGCGCTTCGGTGAGATGATCCGCAACCGCGGCGTTGTGGAGGGGCGGCAGGTGGTGCCGGGCTGGTGGATCGACGACATCCACGAGAACGGCGATCCCAAGGCCTGGGCCGATGGCGACCTCGCCGAGATCTTTCCGGGCGCCCGCTACCGCAGCAAATGGTACACAATGGATCCTTCGCGCAACGATCTCGCCGGGATCGGCATTCATGGTCAGTGGCTCTATATCGACGCCGCGTCCGACACCGTCATCGTCAAGCTTGCCACGCAGCCGAAGGCGATGGACGTGCCGCTCGACCACCGCTGGCTCGCCGCCTTCCGCGCCATCACCGCGCATCTCGCCCCGCGCTGAACGGACATCCCATGCTCGATACCGCCAAGCCCCAATCTCCGGACAAAGCCGCCACGACCCATCCGCTCGATCCCTTGACGACCGAGGAGATCAGTGCGGCCTGCGCATTGGTGCGCGCCGCGGCGGCCGCGCCGGAGGATTGCCGCTTCCCGGTGGTGAGGCTGGAGGAGCCGACCAAGCAGGAGCTGGCCGCAGGTGGGGCGGGGCGCCGTGCCTTCGTGCTGACGCTGGATGTAACGACGGGCGAAGCTATCGAGCACGTCGTCGATCTCGGCCGTAGCGAGATCGTGACGCGGAAACTCCTCCCGAACCGCGAAGCGCCCTATGGCCAGCCGCCGGTGATGCTGGAGGAGTTCTTCAAGTGCGAGGCCGTGGTGAAGGCCGATGCCGGCTGGCGCGCGGCAATGCGCCGCCGCGGGCTCAGCGATAGGGACATCGAGCTCGTTCAGGTCGACCCGTTCTCCTCGGGCTTCTTCGACAAGGAGTTCGAGCGCGGCGCACGTATCGTGCGCGCGGTCAGCTATTTCCGCGAGCATCCCCAGGACAACGGCTACGCCCACCCGATCGAGGGCGTCGTCGCCGTCGTCGATCTGATCGGCGGCAAGGTCATCGACCTCACCGACGAAGACCCGATCGTGCCGATCCCGCGCAAGAAGCGAAACTACGGCGCGCATGAGGTTGCGAATCCGCGCACCGACATCAAGCCGCTACACATCGAGCAGCCCGACGGCGCGAGCTTTCGTGTCGAGGGCTGGCAGGTTGACTGGCAGAAATGGAGCTTCCGCATCGGCTTTACGCCGCGCGAAGGCCTCGTGCTGCATCAGCTCGCCTATCAGGATGGCCCGCGCAAACGCTCGCTGATCCATCGCGCCAG
The DNA here is from genome assembly GCF_001593325.1 of Bradyrhizobium sp. DOA1. Taxonomy (NCBI): domain Bacteria; kingdom Pseudomonadati; phylum Pseudomonadota; class Alphaproteobacteria; order Hyphomicrobiales; family Nitrobacteraceae; genus Bradyrhizobium; species Bradyrhizobium sp. DOA1. The sequence goes on along the minus strand of NZ_JXJM01000001.1, from coordinate 3,172,917 downwards.
CGTCACGGAGATGGTGGTGCCTTACGCCGATCCGACCGCGAACCATTTCTGGAAGTCGGCGTTCGATGCCGGCGAATACGGCCTTGGCATGCTCGCCAACGCGCTCGAGCTCGGCTGCGACTGTCTCGGCAACATCCACTATTTCGACGTGCCTGCCGCGGACAGCAAGGGCGAGCCCTTCGTCATGCAGAACGCCATCTGCATGCACGAGGAAGACTACGGCATCGCCTGGAAGCACTACGAGTTTCGCAACGGCCTGTTCGAGGTCCGCCGTTCGCGGCGGCTGGTGATCTCGTTCTTTGCGACCGTCGGCAATTACGACTACGGCTTCTACTGGTACCTCTACCAGGACGGCACGATCCAGCTGGAGACCAAGCTCACCGGCATCATCCAGACCGCCGCCGTGCCATCAGGCGAAAAGTACAAATGGGGCGGCATGGTCGACGACAATCTGGGTGGCCCGACGCACCAGCACTTCTTCAACGTCCGCCTGCACATGGATCTCGATGGCGGCGGCAACACCGTCACCGAGCACGATTTCGTGCCGCGGCCCTGGGGCGAGGGCAATCCGCACGGCAACGTGTTCGACACCACGACGCGGGTGTTGTCGCGCGAGCGTGACGCGGCGGGACTCGCGAATGGCGAAACCGGCCGGTTCTGGAAGATCAGCAATCCCAACGAGACCAACTCGGTCGGCAACGCGCCGGCCTACAAGCTCGTCATCAATCCGTCTCCCCTGATGCTGGCGCAGGAGGGCAGCTATGTGCGCAAGCGCGGCGGCTTCGCGACCAGGCATGTCTGGGTGACGGCATTCGATCCCGCCGAGAAATACGCGAGCGGAGATTACCCCAACGTCCATGCCGGTGGCGACGGCCTGCCACGTTATGCCGCGCAGGACCGCAACATCGAGAATGCTGATATCGTGGTGTGGCACTCTTTCGGCCATACTCACCTCTGCAAGCCCGAGGACTTTCCGATCATGCCGGTCGAATATGCCGGCTTCGTGCTGAAGCCGACCGGCTTCTTTGCCGCCAACGCGGCCGGCGACATCCCGCCCGACCGCAACAGCCACAGCGTGCTGGCGGGCGCGAGTAACAGCGCCGGCGAGTCGTGCTGTGGCGCCGTCAGGCCATAGAGTCCGCGCTGTAACAAGCCGATCATTTCCGATCATTGCCGGACAATGAGCGATCGTGTCTATCTAGAAGCGTTCTAGATGTTCGTCATCGCAATGTTCGAGATCGCTGCTCGCTGACATGTCGGCTGCGCAGCAGCCGTACGCACCCGTTCGCCATGAGTGCATTGGTCGCGCATGCTGCGCACATCTCTGGAGAAATTCTAACCTTGTTCCTATCGCCCTGCGAAGCCGCCTGAGTTAGGGCGGGGCATCAAGAATGGTACCGGCGAAGCCGGCGAGGCGTGGGGCTTTACGAGACGTGACAGACTTCCAACTTCCTTCGCGTGCAGTTGCGCGTCGTCAACGAATTCAGGTGATCTTCTTCGGTGCGGTCAGCACGTTCGCTCTCGCCGTGCCCGTCGGCTCCGCGCAAGCCCAGACCCAGATTCCCGCCGTCACCGTGGAAGCGCCGGCGCAACGTGCCCGTCCGGCGGCAATCGCCTCGTCGCGAGGGTCGGCTGCGGCACGCGCTGCTCGCGCCAATCGTCGCGCGCCGGCGCAGCAGGCGGCACCGATCCAATCGGCATCATCGAACGGCGCAACTGGTGAACGCGCCAACGGGCCGGTGCGCGGGTTCGTCGCCACGCGGAGCGGCACCGCAACCAAGACCGATACCCCGCTGATCGAAACTCCGCAGTCCGTGTCCGTCGTCACCACCGACCAGGTCAGGAATCAGGGCGCGGTCTCGATCGGCGAGGCGCTGCGCTACACCGCCGGCGTCAGCGGCGACGTCAATGGCGGTTCTGATACCCGCTTCGGCGCTCTGCAGATCCGCGGCTTCGATACGACCATGACGGGCCTCTACATTGACGGCCTGCGGATTCCGTCAAGCAACTACGTGCATTTCAACGGCCTCGATCCCTACGGCGCCGAGCGCCTCGAAGTGCTGAAAGGGCCGTCCTCGGCGATGTATGGCGGCAGCGGCACCGGCGGCATCCTCAACTACGTGACCAAGCTGCCGACCGCGCAGCAATTCGGCGAGGTCTCGGTCTCCGGCGGAAGCTTCGACCGTTATCAGGGCCAGTTCGACATGGGTGGCCCCGCCAACAAGGAAGGCACCGTGCTGTGGCGCCTCACGGGCGTCGTCCGCGACGGCCAGACCCAGGTCGACTTCACCAAGGACAACCGTGTCTTCATCGCGCCGGCCGTCACCTTCAAGCCGAACGAGGACACCACCATCACCCTGCTCGCCAACTACCAGAGGGACCGGGCAGGGTGGGGCCTCCAGTTCCTGCCGGCCTCAGGCACGGTCTGGCCGAACAATGGCCGCACCATTCCGGTCTCGTTCTTCGCGGGCGTGCCGGGCTTCAACGCGTTCAATACCGAGATCGCGACCGCCGGCTACCAGCTCTCGCACAATTTCACCGACAACATCACGTTCCGGCAGAACCTGCGCTACGCCTATCAGCACAACGAGGAGAAGGTGTTTTACGGGGCAGGCTATACTGACGAGGCAGCCGGGCAACTCGCACGCGCGGGCAGCTACAGCAACTCGTACATCAATTCCTTCGCGGTGGATAATCAGCTGCAAGGCAAGTTCGTCACCGGCATCCTCAGCCACACCACGCTGGTCGGGGTCGATTATCGCAACACTGCGTTCCGCGATACCGCCTTTGGCGTCACCACCTCGGCTCCCGAGATCAACGTGTTCAACCCGGTCTACAGCTACGACTGGACCATGGGCGCGATGAGCGACAACACCGGCGTCAAGCAGTCGCAGGTCGGCCTCTACGCGCAGGACCAGATCAAGCTCGGGCGGCTATCGTTCCAGCTCGGCGGCCGCCAGGACTTCGTGACGACGCAACTCGACAGCGATCTGCCCGCCGCCAGTACGTCGGTCTCGAAGGATGCGTCGGCCTTCACCGGCCGCGCCGCCGTCATGTACAATTTCGACAATGGCATCGCGCCGTATTTCAGCTACTCGGAATCGTTCCTGCCGGTGCTCGCCAGGGGACCGGCCGGCCAGCTGCTCAATCCCGAGACCGGAGTCCAGTACGAGGTCGGCGTCAAGTACCAGCCGATCGGCTGGAACGCGCTGTTCACCTTCGCCGCCTTCGACCTGACGCGCGACAACGTCGTCACCTACGCCCCGCCGACATATATCGCGGAACAGACCGGGCAGGTGAAATCGCGCGGCATCGAGCTCGAAGGCACGATGTCGCTCGCCGACGGCTGGAACCTGCGCGCGGCCTATGCCTATGTCGATGCCGTGGTAACGCAGGATCCGGTCAATGTCGGTAAGGCGCCGGTCGTCGTGCCGCTCAACCGTGCCTCGCTGTGGAGCGACTACACGCTCCAGAACGGGGTGCTCGCCGGCTTGCAATTCGGCGGCGGCATCCGCTATGTCGGCGCGACCTGGGGCGATGATGCCAACACCTTCAAGGTGGGATCGGCGACCGTGCTGGACGCGCTGCTCGCCTACACCCGTGACAATTGGCGCCTTCTTTGAACGTGACCAACCTTGCCGATACGCGCTATGTCGCTGCCTGTTACAGCCTGTCAGGCTGCTTCTATGCGGAAGGGCGCAAGGCCATCGGCAAGCTGACCTACCGCTGGTGAGTTCGAACTGAGGATGGTCCGGCAATGGGGAGCCGGACCTGACGGATGAGAGTGGAAGACGATGAGAGCGATATTCGGTCGGCTGCATCGCTGGGCGGGACTCCTGACGGCCGGCTTCCTGTTCTTCTCGGGCATCACCGGCGCGATCATCTCGTGGGATCACGAGCTCGACGATGTCCTGAACAGCCACTTGTTCGACGTCAGCAGCAAGGGCCCGGCGATTCCCTCGATCGAGCTCGCCAAGATGATCGAGCAGCGCGATCCTCGCGCGCGCGTCGTCTATCTCTTCATGACTCCGGAGGAGGGCCACTCGCTGTGGTTCTTCGTCATGCCGCGGATCGATCCCGCGACCGGCAAGCGTTATCCGCTCGACTATAACCAGGTCTTCCTCGATCCCAACACCGGCGCGGAGCTCGGCCGGCGCTGTTGGGGCGCGGTCTGGCCGGTCACGCGAGAGAACTTCGTCTCGTTCCTCTACAAGCTGCACTACACGATGCACATCCCGGAGTTCTGGGGCAGCGATCGCTGGGGCATGCGCGTGCTCGGCATCATCGCCATCATCTGGACCATCGATTGCTTCGTCGGCTTCTATCTGACGCTGCCCTCGCGGCGGCGCGCCAAGGCGGCGCGGGCGCCTGAAGTCGCGCGGCAGCTCGAGCGCGGATTCTGGGCGCGCTGGGCGCCGGCCTGGACCATCAAGACCTCGGGCAGCGCGTACCGGATCAATTTCGACATCCACCGCGCCTTCAGCCTGTGGACATGGAGCCTTCTGTTCGTCATCGCCTTCACGGCGTTTTCGCTGAACCTCTATTTCGAGGTGTTCTCGCCGCTGATGAAGATGGTGTCGAACTACACCCCGACGCCCTATGAGCAGCGGCCCTATCGCGGCCTCGACGACCCCATCGAGCCGAAAATGACGTTCGCCGAGATCGCCGCCCGCGCAGCCGCCGACGGCAAAGCTCGTGGCTGGACCATTCCGGTCGGCGCGATCAGCTACGGGCCTGCCCATGGTGTCTATGCCGCTGCCTTCTTCCATCCCGGCGACGATCACGGCGCCGGCGGTGTCGGCCCGGCGCAGCTTTACTACGACAGCGAGGACGGCCGCCCGATCGGCGAGCGGCTGCCCTGGGTCGGCACCGCTGCCGACATCTTCGTGCAGGCGCAGTTCCCGCTGCATTCGGGCCGCATCGTCGGGCTGTTCGGCCGCATCCTGATCTCGATCATGGGGCTGGTGGTGGCGGCGCTCTCGGTGACCGGCGTCGTGATCTGGTGGCGCAAGCGCCGCGCCCGTGTCCGCGTGCGCGAGACCGCGGCGGTGCGGCTCAGCCAGCAGCAGCTCACGCCGGCGGAGTAGGGCTCGGCCGGCCGTTGCAGGTGAACCTTCCGGCCCGGCGCCGCCACAAAGACTGGAGATCGCTTCCAGTCTTTCCGGAAATCGCAATGAGATCGCTTGCCTTGCTCTGCCTGCTCGTCTTGGCCGCGCCCGCACATGCGGCCACGCCCGAGCAGCCCTATCTCGAGCTGCGCGACCGCAACATCGCAAAGTTCTCCAAAGCCAAGGAGAGCGACGCCATCTACAAGCAGCATGACGCCGCGCTGAAGGAGCTGGCAGGGATGCTGCGCGGCGTGGTGGGTCCGGTCACGATCAAGGGGCTGCCGGCCGAGGGCAAATCGAACGTCGACACGCTGTTCAAGGGCGACATCGGCTTCGGCCATCTCGACGGGCTCAGCTTCGCGTCGGAAGGCTACAAGACGCAGGCCGTCGTGACCACGACGACGCTGCTCAAGCACTGGCTGCGCGAGCGTCGCGAGGACGGCATGCCGCAGGAGATCGGCGCCGCCTTCAAGTCGGACCGGTTCTACTACAATGCGATCCAGGACGCCGCTTTCGCCATCTATGCCGAGCTGCCGATCACCAAGCTCGCGGGTGTAACCGTTGCGGCGGCCGTGCTGGGCGTGCGCGGCAATGGCGGCCTGAAGGGGCCGCCGGATGAGATCGACGTGGTCGCGATCCAGGGCGACAAGGTCTACTTCATCGCCACGTCCGACGGCGTGAAAACGGCGGAGATTCCGGCCTGCGAAAAGGTCTGGAAGCAGATGATGGCCAGGAAGGTCCCGCAGGACGACATGGCCCGCGAAGACAAGGCCATGGACGCCTATACCAAATGTTTCGCCAAGGAAGCGCCGAGCCAGAGCTGGTACGCCACCATCGTCAAGAAGGCGCAGGGACAGCTGGAGCTGTTGCCGCTGCGCTAAACGCGGGCGACCGCTCAGAACGGATAGTGCCGCGGCCCCGTCTGCACGGTGATCCAGCGCAGCTCGGTGAACTCGTCGATGGCCGCCTTGCCGCCGAAGCGGCCGTAGCCTGACGCCTTGGTGCCACCGAACGGCATCTGGGGCTCGTCGTGCACGGTTGGCGCGTTGACGTGGCAGATGCCGGCCTCGATCCGCTTGGCAACGCCAAGGGCGCGCGCGATGTCGCGGCCGAACACGGCGGAGGAGAGGCCGTATTCGGTGTCGTTGGCGACGCGGACCGCCTCGTCCACGCCGCTGACGCGCACTACGGTCACGACCGGACCGAAGCTTTCCTCACCATAGATGCGCATCGCCGGCGTGACATGATCGACGATGGTGGCCGGCATGATCGTGCCGTTGCCGTGCCCGCCTGCCGTCACCACCGCGCCCTTGGCGACGGCGTCGTCGATCAGGCCGCGGACGCGGTCGCAGGCAGCATTGCTGATCAGCGAGCCGAGCACCACATTGCCCTTGCCGGGATCGCCATGGGGCAGGCTCTTCGCCTTGGCGCTGAACTTGGCGATGAAGGCGTCCGCCACCTTGTCGTCGACGACGATCCGCTCCGTCGACATGCAAATCTGGCCCTGGTTCATGAAGGCGCCGAAGGCCGCGGCGTTGACGGCAGCATCGAGGTCGGCATCATCGAGAATGACGAGCGGAGCCTTGCCGCCAAGCTCCAGCAGCGCGCGCTTGAGATGCTTGGCGCAAGCAAGCGCAATGAGGCGGCCGACCCGGGTCGAGCCGGTGAAGTTGACGCGGCGGATCGCCGGATGGGCGATCAGCGCTTCGACGACCGCCTGCGCATCCTCCGGCGCATTGGTCACGACGTTGACGACGCCGTCGCCGAGCCCGGCCTCCGCCAGGCAGCTTCCGATCAGGCGGTGCACGCCGGGGCTCATCTCGGAGGCCTTCAGCACCACCGTGTTGCCGCAGGCAAGCGGCATCGCGACGGAGCGCACACCCAGGATCACCGGCGCATTCCACGGCGCGATGCCGAGCACGACGCCGACCGGCTGACGGAACGCCATCGCGAGATTGTCGGGCTTGTCGGTCGGGATGACCTCGCCCGAGATCTGCGTCGTCATGGCGGCGGCCTCGCGCAGCATGCCCTCGGCGAGATGCACGTTGAAGCCGGCCCAGCCGACGGTGGCGCCGGTCTCGGCGACCATCAGTGCGGTGAACTCCGCCGCTCGGCGCGCGAGGATGTCGGCGGCTGCGCTCAGCCGCTTGCGGCGCTCGGAGGGACCGAGCTGCGACCAGGCCGGAAAGGCGGCGGCAGCCGCGTCGGCGGCGCGCATCGCATCGTCGATCGAGGCCGCGGCTACGACGGTCGCGGTCTCGCCGGAGATCGGATTGCGGCGCTGGAAGGTGCGCTGATTGCTGGCCGACTGGTCCTTGCCGCCGATGAGAAGGTCGATTGCGTTCATGCCGCTCTCCATGGGGTGCTGGGGTGATTACGTTGGTTTTGAAGAGACCCGCGCCTTGCCGAGATAGGCGCGCTGGATCTCGGGATCGTTCTTCATCGCAATCGCCGGTCCGCTGCCGGCGTTGCGGCCGGACTCGATCAGGTAGACGCGATCGGCGATGTCGAGGCTCGCCCGCGCGTTCTGCTCGACCAGCAGCACGCCGAGGCCGGTGCTGCGGATCTGCGTCAGCGCGCGGAAGACCTCGCGGCTGAGCAGCGGCGACAGGCCGAGCGAAGGCTCATCGAGCAGGAGCAGCAGCGGGTTTGACATCAGCGCCCGGCCGATCGCAACCATCTGCTGCTCGCCGCCGCTCATGGTGCGAACGGCCTGGGGCATGCGCTCGGCAAGCCGCGGGAACAGCTGCATGATTCTTGCGAGCCGGTCCGCTTCGCCGGCGCGGGCGCGCGCGGGATAAGCACCGAGCTGCAGATTCTCGGCGACCGTCAGATCGCCGAAGACGCCGCGGCCTTCGGGCACCAGGGCAATGCCGTGCTCCACGATCAGATGGGCTGGCAGTTCGACGATGCTCTGTCCCTCGAACCGGATCGTTGCGCCCGGCGCAGGCTTGACCAGCCCGGCGATGCTCTTGAGCAAGGTCGACTTGCCGGCGCCGTTGGCGCCAAGGATCGCGACGATCTCGCCCTGATTGATGCCAAGCGCAATGTCGGCCAGCGCCTGGTGCTTGCCGTAGAAGTGGGAGAGGGCGGCGATCTCAAGCATCGTCACCTCCGAGATAGGCGGCGACGACCTTAGGATCGGACAACACCTCGTCCGGTCCGCCGCGCGCGATCACGCTGCCGGCATTCATGACGATGCAATGGCTGCACAGCGCGCGGATCGCATCCATGACATGCTCGACCATGATGATGGTGAGGCCGCGGTCCCGCAGTTTTGCGATCAGGGCGATGCCTGTTTCGAGCTCGCTCGGATTGAGGCCCGCCAGCCATTCGTCGAGCAGCACGAGGCGCGGCTGCAGCGCCAGCGCGCGGGCAAGCTCCAGCCGCTTCTGGTCGATATAGGTCAAATCGCCGGCGGGCGTTTCGTGCATGGTGCCGAGTCCCACCAGATGCAGCAGCTCGCTTGCCGTTGCGTCCGAGCCATCCGAGGTGGAGAACAGCCGCGCCGCCGCGACGTTCTCTGCGACGGTCAGATCCGGCATCACACGCACCAGCTGGAACGTGCGGGCAAGACCCAGACGCGCGATCTGGTGCGCGCGCAGGCCATTGAGGAGGGTGCCACCGAACCGGATCGTGCCGGACGAGGGCTTCAGGGCGCCGGACAGCGTATTGAGCAGCGTCGTCTTGCCCGAACCGTTCGGGCCAATGATGCCGATGATCTCGCCCGGCGCGACCTTGAAGCTGACGTCATTGACGGCAAGCAACCCGCTGAACGATTTGCTGACGCCCTCGACCGCGAGCAGTGGTGCCACCATGGCGCGGGCGGACGCAGCGGCAGGGCCACCAGCCGGGACGCGCCAGCGGCCCGCCCCGAACAGGCCGATCACGCCGTTCGGCAGCACCATGACGATGAGCACGAAGATGAGGCCGAGCACGATGCTGAAATGGTTGGGCAGCGTCGCGGTCAGCACCTCGAACAGCAGGACCAGCGGAATGACGCCGAGTACAGGTCCGAACAGCGAGCCGGCGCCGCCCAGCAAGGCCATGATCACGACCTGGAACGAGATGGTCGGATTGAACGCGATGGCGGGATCGATATAGGTCCAGCGCGGCGCCATCACCGCGCCTGTTATCGCCATGAATGTCGCGCTCAGAATGAAGACGCCGAGCTTGACCCGCGTCGCGTCAATGCCAGAGTGGCTGGCCGCGGTCTCGTCGGCGCCGATGGCGCGCAGTGCCAGCCCGTAGCGCGAGCGCCCGAGCAGCCAGCCCACGAGGAAGACGAGCGCCGTCAGGCCAAGAAGCTGCCAGTAGAGAACGTCCTGCGTCACCGCGCTGAACAGATAGCGGCCGACCGATTTGTGGATGTTGACCTCGTACCAGATCACCAGCTGCCGGATCAGCTCGGCAAGCCCGAAGGAGAAGATTACGAAATAGATGCCTGATAGCCGCAGCGTCGAGAGGCCGGTGATCGCGGCGGTGAGTGCGCCCACGCCGGCCGCGGCCAGCAGCACGACCGGCCAAGGCATAGTCTCGCCGAGCACTGCGGCGGTGTAGGCGCCGAGGCCGAAGAAGGCGACCGTCGCAAGCGAGATGTAGCGGGTGGGACCTGAGAACATCGCCCAGGCCGTCGCCAGAATGGTGAAATAGAGAACGCTGATGCCGAGCGCGAGATAATAACCGTTGGCGTAGAGCGGATAGGTGACGATGGCCACAGCCAAGGCAGGGACGGCGCACCACAGCAATGCACGCATGGGCCCGGTCATGACACGGCCCTTCCGAACAGGCCGGTCGGCCTGATCAGCAGCACGCCCAGGAACAGCGCGTAGGTCGCGGCCAGCGTCAGGCCCGGATCGACCAGCCGCGCCACCGCGGTCTCGACGACACCGAGCAACAACCCTGCGACTAAGGCGCCCATCACATTGCCGACGCCGCCCATGATGACGACGACCAGCGCCTTCATGGTGAAGACCACGCCCATGGCGGCATTGAAGGTGAGGAACATGCTGACGAGCACGCCGCCGACGGCGACCAGGCCGCCGCCGAAGGCAAAGGCCAGCCCCGACATGGCGGCCACGTCGATCCCGACAAGGCGCGCGGCGTTGGCATCGACCGCGATGGCACGCACGGCGGTGCCGATCCGCGTGCGGGTCAGGGCAAGATACACCGCGCCGCCGACCAGCGCCGCAAACAGCAGCGCGACCAGGCGGTTGATCGCGAGCGTCGAGCCCATGATCGTCAGCGGAATGGAGAGATAGCTGTAGCTGTAATACTGACCGCCGAAGGCGACCAGCATGGCGCCTTGGATCACGAACAAGACGCCGAAGGTGACGAGGATGCTGTCGATCTCCTGCGCGCCTCTGTCCTTGCTCCGCCGCATCAGGCGCTCCAGCAGGAAGCGATAGAGCAGCCAGTTCAGCAGCATCGCGACAGGGACGGCCAAGAGCAGCGCGGCCAGCGGGCTGAGGCCAAGACCGCTGTAGAGCGAGAACGCGCCGAAGGCAGCCGCGACCAGAGACTCCCCATAAGAGAGGTTCATGATCCGCGCCACGCCATATTGCAGCGTGAGCCCGAGCGCGATCAGCGCATACATGCCGCCGAGCACGAGGCCCGGCAGGACGATGTCGACAAGCAACATGAAACGGGTCCCTGGTGGACGGAGGCAGGCCTCGCAGCGCGAGGCCTGCCCGCCAGCCTTACTGCCACTGCGCCTTCGGCACGACCGGCGCACGTGCGCCCGGAAGCGAGGCGGGCGCGAGGGCGTAGAATTCGCCGTTCTGCCACTGGCCGACGCTCCAGATCTCCTGGAGCAGGCCGTCCTTCAGCTTGACCTTGCCGATGATGGTGTCGAACGTGCCCGAACGGATCTCCGCTGCGACTGCGGCGCGATCGAGCTTGCCGACCTTCTCGATCGCCTGCTGGAGCACCTGGAGGCTCGCATAGGTGATCGAGCTCGCCCAGCGATCCGGCTCCTTGCCGGTCGCGGCCTTGTGGCGTGCGAGATAGTCCTTCAGCTGCGGCGAGTCCGCATTCCAGCCGCCGATCCCCATCACGCCGTCGCTGTTGGCGGCGAACTTGCCCTTGTAGAGCGGGAAGGCGGTACCGACGCCGACATAGAAGATCTTCGGGTTGAATTTGAGCAGCTGCGCCTGCTCGGTCAGCGCGATCGTATCCGGAGGATAGCTGAAGGCGATGAACGCATCCGGGTTGGCCGCGATGGCATCCTTCAGCAGCGGCTGGAGATCCTGGGTCCCCATCGGGTAGGTCTTGTCATAGGCGAGCGTGAAGCCGTGCTTCTTGAAGGCTGCGCGGCCTGCAGCGGAGAGCTCGATGCCGAACTGATCGGCGATGCTCACCATCGCGATGTTCGGCCCGATCTTGCCTTCGCTCTTGAGCTTGCCGAGCAGGTCGGCGAGCGCCTCGGAGATCTGCGCCGACGTTCCTAGCCAGAAGGTCGCATTCGACCAGCGCTTGGCGAGCTCCGGCGCCTTGTCGGTCACCGAGGTGACTGCGAGGTGCGGGTAGCCGAGGCGGTTCAGCGTCGGACCGACTGCAAGGTTGAGGCCGGTGCCCCAGGGCGACAGAATGAAGTCGACCTTGTCCTGGTTGGCGAGGCGCTCGATCCCCTTGACGGCTTCCTCCGAGCTGCTGCGGTCGTCATATTCGACCACCTCGATCGGCAGCTTCTTGTCGCCGACTTTGATGCCGCCGGCGGCATTCACGTCCTTCACCCACAGCTCGTAATTGGGCAGGGTGGTGATGCCGGCGCCGCCGGCATAGGGACCGGTCTTGGAAATGGCATAGCCGATCCGGATCTTCTCCTGCGCCTCTGCCGTGGACGCAAAGGCTCCCAGCACTGTCGCAACGGCCATCAGCCCAGTGACGCGCAGCAACGTTCGACGGTTCGCCAAAAACATGTCGATCCTCCCTCGTGTTTCACGCAAGCGATTGTTCGCGTGAGTGATCGTTCCTCTTGGCCTGATTTCTTCGGCGCGGCTTCGTTGAACCGGCCGCGACCAGGACTTGACCTAGCAAGCACCGCGCGGTTTGTTCGCACAATGGACAAATCCGGTGAAAGATTGGACATTTCTGGTTACGACGGGCAAGTGCGTCGAGGCGTCGCGGAGACCGGCTCGGCGGCCGCGAGCGCTGCGCCCGTCGGCGCGGAGCTGATCCGTTCACATTACGTGGCCCGACGCTGGATGCTGACGTCGAGGGCGGCGAGGCCATTCATTCATCTGCTGTGCCTGCACGGCGCGGCCACCATCGAGGTCGGCAAGCCCGGCAGGACGATGACCCTGACCGGGCCTGCCATCGTCTGGCTCCCGGCCGGATCGGCGGAATGGCTGGAGGTCTCGGCCGGGACGATCGCCGAGCTGCTGCAACTCCGCGCCGGGGTGTGGCATCGCTATCTGCCGCCCGCGGCCGAACCTGCTTACCTCGCGCTCGAAGCCGCCGGCGGCATCATGGCCCTGCCGGTCGAACCCGACCTCGTGACGACGATGTCGCGGTCGATCGCGGCGATCGCCGCCGAGATCGCATCACCCGCACGCAGCGCTGCGGCATCGATCATGTCGGCCGAGTTGACGCTGTGCGTGCTGCGCTTCTGGCGGCTGTTCGCCGGCGACAGTGAGCGGGACGAGGAGGGCACCAGCGCCGAGATCCTGAGCCGCTTCCGCAGGCTGCTCGAGGAACGCTATCAGCAGCATCTGCGCGTCAGCGATTACGCCAGCCTCCTCGGCATGACGCCGGACCGCCTCCACGCCCTCTGCAGCCGCGAGCTGAAGCGCTCCCCGAGCGAGCTGATCCAGCAGCGCGTGGTCAAGGAAGCCGCGGCGCGGCTGGAGGCCGGCAGCGTCGCCGTCAAGCAGATCGCGTTCGCGCTCGGCTTCAAGGACACTGCCTACTTCAGCCGCTTCTTCCGCAAGCACACCGGTGAGGCGCCGGGCGTCTGGCGCCAGCGCGTCGCCGCCCGCGCGCGCGCCGGACGGTCGCGACCGACGCTGAATTTTGCCGACTGGCCGTGAGCGCCGGTCCACATAGCTAGCGTCCGCGCCGGAGATCCTCGGTCGCGCGCCTGAGGATATCGTGAAGCCAATCGTGTGCCGGCTCGCCCTCGACACGTTCGTGCCACAACAGCCGGACTTCGACCGGAGACGTGGCGTAAGGCAGCTCGTACGTGGTGACCGCATGCGCGCGTCCGAATGCGCGGGCCAATGGACGCGGGACGATGGCTGCAAATTCGGAGTCGGCGAGCAGGGCGGGCAGGGCAAGAAAATGCGGCAACGACACGGCTATTCGCGGCGGCCGATCGCTTTCGGACAGGGCACGTTCGAGCGCGGCGCGGTCATACATTTCCGATCGCCTTGCGAGCCCGCGCTCGGAGATGAAGCCTCCGATCGCTCCCTCCTGCTCGCCGCCGAAGGAGACGACGACCAGCGGCATGCGCGCCAGCGTCGTGTTGGTGATCCGGCCGAGCTTGCGCTTGCCGCCTACGATCAGCACGTCGTCATATTCGAACAGCAGGGCAGTACGGAAGCGGCTCGGCGGATCCGAGAAGACGCCGATGGCAACGTCGATGCGGCCGAGATCGATCTGCTCGGCAAGGTCAATCCGGGTCACGGGCTTGATCGCCAGGTCGATCGCCGGCGCTTCGGCCTTGAGAATCTTCAGGAGCGGTGAGGCCAGCACCATCGTAGTGAAGTCGTTGGCGGCGAGGGTGAACTGCCTGGTGGCGGCCGTCGGAATGAAGCCCGGCACTTCGACCGCCGCCTCGAGCGTTCGCAGGGCCTCGCGAACCTGCGGAGCCATCGTCAGTGCGCGCGCCGTCGGCTGCATGCCGGTCGCCGTGCGCACGAACAAATCGTCTTCGAGCATCTCGCGGAGACGGGCGAGGGAATGGCTCACGGCGGATTGACTGAGAGCGACCCGCTGGCTTGCCCGCAATACGCTGCGCTCCTCCATCACGGCGTCGAAGACCTTGAGCAGGTTCAGGTCAAGCGTCTTGAAGGAAACAGCCACGCGCAGCACACCGTCTCAAGGCGGATCGCGCGCCCGTTGTATGCCTGCGATCGCATGCAGTTAAGGCCAACCACGCAGCCGACGCAACCGAGCAGGGCGCCCGGAGCGCGACGCCCGGCCGTTCGCCGCACCAAACTGAAGGCGGTTCAGGATCACTCTGCGAGAGTTTCACTTCCGCAATCTCGCGATCCGGCCATGATCCCGGCGCCGGGTTTGGAGGAGATGGGTGATGAAATTCTGCGTGGTCTCGATCGGAGCTTTCGGACTAGCACTGGCGCTGTTCGCGGCGCCGGCCATTGCGGAGGATGGCCCCGTGAAGCTCGGCGTCCTCACCGATATGTCCTCACTCTATGCCGACAATGGCGGCCAGGGTTCGGTGGTTGCGGCGCAAATGGCCGTCGATGATTTCGGGAGCCGGGTGCTGGGGCGCAGCATCCAGATCGTCGCGGGAGATCATCAGAACAAGGCCGATGTGGGATCGACCATCGCGCGGCGCTGGCTCGAAAATGAAAACGTCGAGGTCATTCTCGACGTGCCGAATTCTGCGGTTGCGCTGGCGGTACAGGGCATCACGCGCGACAAGAAGAAGCTGTTCCTCGCCACGGGCGCCGCGACGTCGCGCCTGACAGGCGATGAATGCTCGCCGACCGGGATACACTGGACCTACGACACCTATGCGCTCTCGCAGGGAACGACGCGCGCGATGTCGCGTCTCGGCGCAAACTCCTGGTACTTCATTTCCGTCGACTATTCTCTTGGGGCCCAACTCGAGGCCGACAGCCGTCAGGTCATCGACGCCATGGGCGGCAAGATCCGCGGCGCGGTGAAACATCCGATCAACACGCCGGATTTCTCGTCCTTTCTGCTTCAGGCACAGTCATCGAAGGCGGACGTGATCGCACTGGCTGACTCCGGCGGTGACTTCATCAACGCCGTCAAGCAGGCCGGTGAATTCGGCGTCACACAGAGGCAGAAGCTGGTCGGGCTGCTCGTCTTCATTGCCGACATTCACAGCCTCGGCCTGCAGAGTGCGCAGGGCCTGATGCTGAGCTCGGCGTTCTACTGGGACCTCAACGAGGACACGCGGGCGTGGTCGAAGCGTTTCATTGCCAAGACCCAGAAGGTCCCGACCATGATCCACGCCGGCACCTACGGCGCGGTGATGCACTATCTCAAGGCCGTCCAGGCAGCTGGTACGCTGGACGGGCCGACCGTCGCCGCCAGGATGCGCGACATGCCCGTGAATGATTTCATGACAAAGAATGGCCGGATCCGCGAGGACGGCCGGCTGGTCCGCGACATGTATCTGTTTCGTGTCAAGTCGCCCGAGCAGTCGAAATACAAGTTCGACTACTACGAGTTGCTCGCAACGATACCGGGTGACGAGGCGTTCCGGCCGATGGAGCAGGGTGGATGTCCGCTCCTGAAGAAGCCATGACGGCCGCGGGCGCAGCTGCGCGAAGCCCGATGGACGAGATCATTGCGGGCCGCTTTGCGTGCCGCGATTTCTCGGACGCGCCGGTCGGGCGAGGGACCATCGAGCAGATCCTGCGTGTGGCGCGGTTTGCGCCGAGCGGCGCCAATATCCAGCCCTGGCACGGTTACGTGCTGGCGGGCGCCGCCAAGGACAGGGTGTCGGCGGCCCTCCGTGAGGCGCACGACACCGCCCGCGACGCGCACGTGTCGGAATACAGCTACTACGCCAGCGACCTGCCCGAACCCTACCTGCAACGACGCCAGGAGTTTGGCCGCCTGTTCTACGGCTCGCTCGGCATCGCCCAGACCGATCTCCAAGCCAGAAGCGGCCAGACCGCCAAGAACTACGTGTTCTTCGGCGCGCCCGTCGGGCTCATCATCACGATCGATCGGCGTCTGCAGGTCGGAAGCTGGCTCGATCTCGGCATGTTCGTTCAGAACGTGCTGCTGGCCGCGGCAGGCCATGGGCTCCAGTCCTGTCCGCAGGAGACGTTCTCGAAATATCACCGGATCCTGCGCTCGTTGCTGTCCATCCCGCCAGAACAAATGGTGGTGTGCGGCATCTCGATTGGCCGCGCCAGGGAAGCAACCCGGGGCAGGCTGATGCCACGCGCCGACCTAGCGGAGTTCGCATCTTTCGCGGGCTTCGAAGAACAAAGTGAAACGCAAATGGAAAGGACGAGGTTATGGGAAGCCGAGACGAGCTGATTCAGTGCAGCATTCCATTTCTGCGCGAGGTCAAGGACATGACACCGGGCGCGGAGATGGAGCGGTGGCTCAATCAAAAATACGGCGAGGGCAGCCCACTCTACCAGGACCTGGCGCGGCTGATTAAGCGCGGGGTTGCGGAAGGCTGGGCCGCCAACCAGGAGGTCGAAGGCCCCAACTACCGGCGCAGCCGCATCCTGGAGCCCCTGCCTGAAACGTTCCAGTTCAGCATCACCGCCGTCTACATGAACAGCGCCGATCCGCGCCGCTTCAAGGATGAGGACGACCACGACGTGCTGCGTGGGCAATATCACGGTCACCCATACGGGGAGCTGAACCTGGTCGTGCCGCTGGACAAGGGCGCCGAGCTGAGGGGGCTTCAGGGCTGGCAGGGGCCCGGCTGGACCGCGCCCGATCCCGGCAGCCGTCATTACCCCGAAGTCCGCGGCGGCGCCGTCATCGCGCTGTTCTATCTGCCCGCCGGACGCATCTCCTACGACTTCGCCGCGCCGGCCTGATCGGCCACCCGCCGTCTCGGGTAGCTCCGGCTCACGAGCGTCACCCGAGACGACCACGGCCCAACCCAAGAGCCGCTCAGCTTCGATGAGGCCCGATAGCCGCGGCTGGGATTCGAACTGTCGGTACGGGTGGAGAGGGATTCGGGCGACCGGACCACAAGTGGACCCAGATCCGGACAGCCACATTAGGAATTCGCATAAGGTATATTATGGAATATATTTATTTACAATCAGATCAATTGTTTAGGCGAAACTCTTGGCATCGAACGTTCGCTCTGCCACAAGGCTGGGTTCGCGCGACGATCGTCGCCTGCGGTCTTGACGCCTACTGTGCATGGGGTTGTTTTTCAGGTTTCGAATCCACCCCGAGTCTGCGAAAGCCGATGTTGCCGTGACCTTGCCCGGCTGCAATAAGCGAGGCCTCGCGAGATCGCAGATGACCTTCTGACCTGACGTCCGTATAGGTTTGCATCTCAGAACAACAACAAACTTCCGAGGAAGCAGACCCATGGTGTTTTCAACGCGCTTTTCCCGACGCACGCTTCTCAAGGCCTCCGCCGCGACTGCGGTCCTGGGCGGCATCGGTGCGCCCCATGTGGCCCGCGCCCAGAGCGCCGAGTTCACCTACAAATACGCCAACAACCTGCCGGACACCCATCCGCTGAACGTGCGCGCCAAGGAGATGGCGGCGGCGATCAAGACCGAGACGAACGGCAAGTTCGACCTCCAGATCTTCCCGAACAACCAGCTCGGTTCCGATACCGACATGCTGAGCCAGATCCGCTCCGGCGGCGTCGAGTTCTTCACGCTGTCGGGCCTGATTCTGTCGACCCTGGTGCCGGCGGCGTCGATCAACGGCATCGGCTTCGCGTTCCCGGACTACGACACGGTCTGGAAGGCCATGGACGGCGATCTCGGCGCCCATGTCCGCGGCGAGATCAAGAAGGCCGGCCTCGAGGTCATGGACAAGATCTGGGACAACGGCTTCCGCCAGACCACGTCGTCGAGCAAGCCGATCACCGGGCCCGACGACCTCAAGGGCTTCAAGATCCGCGTGCCGGTCTCGCCGCTGTGGACCTCGATGTTCAAGGCGTTCGATGCGGCGCCCGCCTCGATCAATTTCAGCGAGGTCTATTCGGCACTCCAGACCAGGATCGTCGAGGGCCAGGAGAACCCGCTGGCGATCATCTCGACCGCCAAGCTCTACGAGGTGCAGAAATATTGCTCGCTGACCAACCACATGTGGGACGGCTTCTGGTTCCTGGCCAACCGCAGAGCCTGGGAGAAGCTGCCGCAGGACGTGCGCACCGTCGTCGCCAAGAACATCAACGCCGCCGCGGTCAAGGAGCGTGAGGATACCGCCAAGCTCAACGCCACCCTCCAGCAGGAGCTCGCCGGCAAGGGCCTAGCCTTCAACCAGCCGGCCGTGGCGCCGTTCCGCGACAAGCTGCGCACCGCCGGCTTCTATGCCGAGTGGAAGGGCAAATATGGCGACCAGGCCTGGGACCACCTGGAAAAGGCCGTGGGAAAGCTGTCGTAGCGCGTCGGGGCCGTCATGGCTCATATCGAGGCCGAGGTGATCAACGTGGCGGGCGAGGCGACTGCTCAGTCCCCTCGCCGACCTCAGTTGCTGGCATCGCTCGAGCGCGTTCTGGGTCTCGTCGTCGAAATCCCGGCGGCGGCCCTGGTCGTCGCCGAGATCGTGATTCTGTTTGCCGGCGTGGTCGCGCGCTACGGCTTTCACCGGCCGCTGATCTGGTCGGACGAGCTGGCCTCGATCCTGTTCCTCTGGCTGGCGATGCTGGGAGCGGCGGTAGCGTTCCGCCGCTCCGAGCACATGCGCATGACCGCGGTCGTCGCCAGTGCGAGGCCTGCAATGCGGGCCTATCTCGACCTGGTCGCGACGTCGGCGGCGCTGGCGTTCCTGGCGCTGATCGTCTGGCCGTCCTGCGACTATGCCTATGAGGAAAGCTACATCACCACGCCGGCGCTGCAGATCTCCAACATGTGGCGCGCCGCCGCGCTGCCGGCCGGCATCGGCCTGATGGTGGCCTTTGCCTTGCTGCGCCTGCTGCGTGCGGCCGACTATCGCATGGTCGCCGCCGCCGTGCTGTCGGTCGCCGTCCTGGTCGGACTGTTCTGGCTGGCGGAGCCGTTGCTGCGGCCGCTCGGCAACCTCAACCTCGTGATCTTCTTCGTCGGCGTGGCCGGCTTCTGCGTCTTTGCCGGCGTTCCCATTGCGTTCGGCTTTGGTCTTGCGATCTTCGGCTATCTGGCGCTGACCACGCGGACGCCGGTAATGGTGCTGGTCGGGCGGATGGACGAGGGCATGAGCCACCTCATCCTGCTCTCGGTGCCGCTGTTCGTGTTCCTGGGGCTGCTGATCGAGATGACCGGCATGGCGCGCGCCATGGTGGCATTCCTGGCGAGCCTGCTCGGCCATATCAGGGGCGGCCTGCACTATGTGCTGGTCGGTGCCATGTACCTGGTCTCCGGCATCTCCGGCGCCAAGGCCGCCGACATGGCCGCGGTCGCGCCCGTTTTGTTCCCGGAGATGAAACAGCGCGGCGCCAAGCCCGGCGACCTCGTCGCGCTGCTTTCGGCGACCGGCGCCCAGACCGAGACCATCCCGCCGAGCCTCGTGCTGATCACGATCGGCTCGGTCACCGGCGTGTCGATCGCGGCGCTCTTCACTGGCGGCCTGTTGCCCGGCGTCGTGCTCGCGATCACGCTGTGCATGCTGGTGTGGTGGCGCTACCGCCATGAGGACATGAGCCACGTCCGCCGCGCCTCGGCTTCCGAGATCGGCCGGACCTTCGTCATCGCCCTTCCCGCGCTCGCGCTGCCCTTCGTGATCCGCTACGCCGTCGTCGAGGGCATCGCGACCGCCACCGAAGTCTCCACCATCGGCATCGTCTATGGCGCCGTGGTCGGCCTCCTCGTCTACCGCCGCTTCGACCGGCGGCGGCTGTTCCCGATGCTGGTCGAGACCGCGGCGCTGTCGGGCGCGATCCTGCTGATCATCGGCACCGCCACCGGCATGGCCTGGGGCCTGACCCAATCGGGCTTCTCGCGCTCGCTCGCAGCAGCCATGACGGGATTGCCCGGGGGACCGGCGACCTTCATTGCCGTCTCGATCCTGGCCTTCGTCATTCTCGGCAGCGTGCTGGAGGGCATCCCGGCGATCGTGCTGTTCGGGCCGCTGCTGTTCCCGATTGCCCGTGCCGTCGGCGTGCACGAGGTGCACTATGCCATGGTGATCATTCTGGCCATGGGTATCGGGCTATTCGCCCCGCCCTTCGGCGTCGGCTATTATGCCGCCTGCGCCATCGGACGCGTCGATCCGGCCGAAGGCATCAGGCCGATCTGGGGCTATCTGCTGGCGCTGCTGGTGGGATTGATCATCGTCGCGATCTTCCCCTGGATCTCGATCGGATTCCTTTGAGGCGTTTTCAGGAGGCGTCGATGAGTGAGCGGCAGAACCAGTACAATATCGGCCTCGACAAGACCCCCGCCAACTATGTGCCCCTGAGCCCGTTGAGCTTCCTCGCGCGCAGCGCCGCGGTCTTTCCCGATCACGTCAGCACCGTCTATGAGGGCCGCAGCTTCACCTGGGCGCAGACCCACGAGCGTTGCAAGCGCTTCGCGTCCTATCTCGCCGGCAAGGGCATCGGCGTCGGCGACACCGTGGCCGCGATGCTGCCGAACATCCCGGCGATGAACGAGGCGCACTTCGCCGTCCCGATGACGGGTGCCGTGCTTAACGCCCTCAACATCCGCCTCGATGCGCCTTCCATCGCGTTTCAGCTCGATCATGGCGGCGCCAAGGTCATCCTGGTCGACCCGGAATTCTCCGGCGTCATCAGCGACGCGCTGGCGCAGATGAGTGGGCCGAAGCCGCTCGTGATTGACGTCGACGATACCGCCTTCAAGGGCGGCAAACGCATCGGCGAGATCGAATATGAGGCGGCGCTCGGGCTCGGAGACCCGAACTTCGCCGCGATCCTGCCGACCGACGAATGGGACGCGATCGCACTGAGCTATACCTCGGGCACCACGGGCAATCCCAAGGGCGTCGTCACCCATCATCGCGGCGCGTATCTCAACGCCGTCAGCAACATCCTCGCCGGCAATCTCGGCCAGCATCCGGTCTATCTGTGGACGCTGCCGATGTTCCACTGCAACGGCTGGTGCTTCCCATGGACCATTGCGGCGTCCGCGGGCATCAATGTCTGCCTGCGCAAGGTCGAGCCGAGCAAGATTTTCGAGCTGATCAAGCAGCATGGCGTCACCCATATGTGCGGCGCGCCGATCGTCTACAACACTCTGATCAACGCGCCCGATGCGCCCAAAGGCAACGCCGCGCGCCGGGTGGTCGGCCTGATCGCTGGCGCCGCGCCGCCGGTCGCCGTGCTCGAAGGCGCCGAAAGCATCGGCATCAAGCTGACACATGTGTATGGCCTGACCGAGGTGTACGGCCCCGCCTCCGTCTGCGCAGAGCAGCCCGGCTGGGATGATCTGCCCGCCGCCGAGCGCGCGCGCATGAAGCGCCGGCAGGGCGTGCCCTACCCGCTCGAGGAAGCCGTCACCGTCATCAACCCGCAAACGATGCGGGAGGTGCCACGTGACGGCGAGACCATCGGCGAGGTCATGTTCCGCGGCAACATCGTGATGAAGGGCTATCTCAAGAACGAGAAGGCGACCCGGGAAGCCTTCGAAGGCGGCTGGTTTCACACCGGCGATCTCGGCGTGCTCGACGAGCATGGCTACGTCATCATCAAGGACCGTTCCAAGGACATC
The DNA here is from genome assembly GCF_001593325.1 of Bradyrhizobium sp. DOA1. Taxonomy (NCBI): domain Bacteria; kingdom Pseudomonadati; phylum Pseudomonadota; class Alphaproteobacteria; order Hyphomicrobiales; family Nitrobacteraceae; genus Bradyrhizobium; species Bradyrhizobium sp. DOA1. The sequence continues at coordinate 3,151,283 of NZ_JXJM01000001.1, read as the reverse complement.
ATCATTTCCGGCGGCGAGAACATCTCCTCGGTCGAGGTCGAGGACATCCTCTACAAGCACCCGGCCGTGCTGTTCGCGGCCGTGGTTGCCAAGCCCGATGCGAAATGGGGCGAGGTGCCCTGCGCCTTCGTCGAGCTCAAGGACGGCGCCAGCGCCAGCGAAGCTGACATCATCGCGTTCTGCCGATCGCATTTGAGCGGATTCAAGACCCCGAAGGCGATCATGTTCGGGCCGATCCCGAAGACGTCGACGGGCAAGATCCAGAAATTCCTGCTGCGCAATGAAGTCGGATCGGCGAAGGCGATCTCGGCCTAAAGCGCCATTTAGATCAGCAGCGCTTACGGAGGCTGTCTCGATACCGAACGAGCCCTCCGCCCACACGCCCGAGAGCGGTGAGCGGAAGGGCCTCGCCGGTCTCACATCTTCTTATAGGCGTCGACCACTGCCTGGCCGTCGGCTCCTGCCTTCTTGAGCCAGTCGGCGGTGAGCTGCTCGCCGATCTTCTGGAATCCGGCCTTGAGGGCCGGGCTCGGCGGCTCGACGTTCATCCCTTTCGCCTTGAGCTGATCGAGATACCAGGTGCTCTTGTCCTGCCAGGCCTTCCAGCCACGCGTTTCCGCTGTCGCCGCCGCCTTCAGGATTGCCTCCTGGGTCGGCTTGTCCAGCGCCTCGAACGCGGCTTTGTTGACGAAGGTGTAGTTCTTCGGAATCCAGGCCTGCACGTCATAGAAATATTTCAGCGACTCCCACGCCTTCGCATCGTAGCCGGTGCCGCCCGACGACATGAAGGAGTTCACGACGCCGGTCGCAAGCGCTTGCGGCAGCTCGGCCGCCTGGATCGTGACCGATTGCGCGCCAACCAATTCGCCGATACGCGCCGTCCCGACATTGTAGGCGCGCCACTTCAAGCCCTTCATGTCTTCGATCGTCGCCAGAGGCTTGTTGACGTAGACGCCCTGCGGCGCCCACGGCACGACGAACAGCAGCTTGAGACCTTGCGCATCGAGCTTCTTGGTAATCGCCGGCTTGGAGGCCTGGTACAGTTTCATGGCGTCGGGAAAGCTGGTCGCGAGGAACGGCACGACGTCGACCCCGAAAAGCGGATCCTCGTTCTCGTGGATCGAGAGCAGTACTTCGCCCATCTGCGCCTGCCCTGTCACCACCGCGCGCTTGATGTCGGGCGCCTTGAACAGCGAGGCGCCGGGATGAACCGTGATCAGTAGCTTGCCTGATGTCGCGGCCTCGACGTCCTTGGCGAAGGCCACCAGATTTTCGGAGTGCGGATTGTCGGCAGGATATGCCGCCGGCAAATTCCATTTGGTCTGGGCCAAGGCTGGCGTCGCGGCCATCACGAGGCCGGCGATCAGGGATGCGCGGACTAAACGAGACATCATCGGGCTTCTCCTCACGGTCATTTCTGGAACGGATACGCTCAATCTGGGAAAGCAAGCTTGGGCAAGAACATCACGATCTGCGGATACTCGGTGATGATGAACACGGCGACCAGCAAAAGCACGAAGAACGGAAAGGCCGCTCGCGCCACGGTGAACGTGTCGCGGCCGCTCATGTTCTGCAGCACGAACAGATTGAAGCCGACCGGTGGCGTGATCTGCGCCATCTCGACGTGGATGATGAGGTAGACGCCGAACCAGACCAGGTCTAGACCGGCCTGCCTCACCATCGGCAGCACGATGACGGCGGTCAGGACGATCATCGAGATACCGTCGATCAGGCAGCCCAGGATGATGTACATGATGCTCAGATACAGCGCCAGCATGCTGGGTGTCAGCTCCTGCCCCTGGACCCAGGTGGCGAGCGCGGCCGGAATGCCCGTATAGGCCATCGCCGCCGTGGTGTAGGCCGCGCCTGCGAGGATCAGCATGATCATGCAGGTCAGGCGCGTCGCACTCATGATGCTCTCGAGGAAATTCTTGCGCGTGAGCGTGCCGCTCCACCACGCCAGCAGCAGCGCGCCCGACACGCCCCACGCCGCGCATTCCGTCGCTGTCGCAAAGCCGAGAACGAGCGACAGGAACACCGCCAGGATCAGCAGCAGGCAGGGTGCGAGCTTGGCCGACTCGCGTAGCTTCTGCCGGAATGGCATCGGTGGATCGCGCGGCGGAATTTTCGTCGGGTTGAGCAGCGACCAGATGATGATGTAGCCGGAATAGAGCGCGATCACGAGCAATCCCGGCAGGAAGCCCCCGAGGAACACCTGAAGCACCGAGACATTCGCCGTGACCGCATAGACCACCATCGGGATCGAAGGCGGGATCAGGAGGCCGAGCGTGCCGGAGCCCGCGAGCGATCCGAGGCTCAGGCTCTTGTCGTAGCCACGCTTGTCGAGCTCGGGCAGCGCGATTTTGCCGATCGTCGCGCAGGTCGCGGCCGACGAGCCGGACACCGCCGCAAAGATGCCGCAGCCGATCACGTTCACATGCGTCAGCCGTCCCGGCAGCCACTGCACCCAGGGCGACAGGCCGCGGAACATTTCCTCCGACAATTTGGTGCGGAACAGAATCTCGCCCATCCAAATGAACAACGGCAGCGCCGCCAGCGTCCAGGACGCGCTCGCGCTCCAGGTGGTGGTCGCTAGCACGGAGCCGAGCGGCAGGCTCGTGGTCAGCGCCATCGCCACGAAGCCGACCAGCCCGAGCGAGACCGCGATCCAGACGCCGCTCCCGAGCAGCAGGATCATGACGCCGAGCAGAATGAACGACAGCTCGATCATGCCGAGATTGGTCATCCTCAACCTCCGCCGCCCTGCGAGATACGCTCGACGAACTCCTCCGGCGTCTCGTCCGGCGACCCCTTCTCGTAACTGGGACGATTGCCGCCAATGACGTTGACCATCTCATCGATCAGCGCGATCGACAGGATCGCAAGGCCGCCGGCAAAGCCAAGCTGCGGAATCCAGAGCGGAAGGGCGACGACGCCCTGCGCAACGTCGTTGAAGCGCCAGGAATCATAGGTCATCTGCACCGCGTGGCGCGTGAAATAGAGGATGAAGGCAGTGGCAATGCCGAGCGCCACGATCTCCGCGATCTGCTTGGTCCGCCCGTGCAGACGTTCGAGCAGCAGGCCGACGCGGATCATCTCTCCGCGCTTGAAGGTGTGAGCGAGGCCGAGGAAGGCCATCGCGGCCATGCACCAGGACGCGAAATCATCGCCGGCGGGAATGTTGATCGCAAACTGACGCCCGACCGACATGGCCATCATGATTGCGAAGATCGCAACCAGGAAGACGCCCGCGGCGTAGCCTGCACTGAGATAAAGGAGATCCAGAGCGCGTCGCACCAGTCCCCGAGCCGCTACATCGTCTCCTGCCAACACGATCCCCATCGTCATACGAGGCGATTCAAACGGACACCGGCGCGTGCACGTCAGTGCCGGTGCTGCCTCAATATCGCTCTCTGTCCAGCGCCTGTCTTTCAGACGTTAGATCAACATGATGGTGTAGACGGAAGCAAGGTCTATGCCGGCAGGCAGAGGAATTTCCACCGCGGGTTTAGCGCGTCTCCAAGCGCAGTCCGTCATAGGCCGGCACCACGCCGGCAGGCAGCGACAGCCGGAGGACCTCGTAATCGACCTCGTAGGCCATGTTGGTGATGACCGCGCGTTTCGGCTTGAATCGCTCGATCCATGACAGCGCGTCGTTGACGCTGAAATGACTGGAATGGGTGGTGTAACGCAAACCATCGACGATCCAGAGATCGAGGTTTTCGAGTGCGCCCCAGCTCTCACGCGGGATGTCATGGAGATCGGGCGTATAGGCGGCATCCCCGATGCGGTAGCCGAGCGCGGGAATGTTGCCGTGCTGCACCAGAAAGGCGGTCATCGTCACCGCACCACCCTTCCCCACGATCGTCTGGCTCTCGCCCGCCTCGATCGAATGCTGCGTCAGGATCGGCGGATAATCGCTCCCTTCCGGCGAGATGAAGCAATAAGAGAACCGCGACATGATATCCTTGGCGGTCGACTGATTGAGGTAGGTTGGGATGCGGTGACGCATCTTCATGACGACCGAGCGCAGATCGTCCATGCCATGGGTCTGGTCGGCGTGCTCGTGGGTCAGGAACACGGCGTCGATGTGGTCGACATCGGCCGACAGCAATTGCTCGCGCAGGTCGGGGGACGTGTCGATCACGATGCGCGTGGTGCCGTGCTCGGAGGTGCGTTCGACCAGCAGCGAACAGCGACGACGGCGGTTCTTGGGATTGTTGGGATCGCAGGCGCCCCAGCCGAGCGCCGGGCGCGGCACGCCGGCGGAGGAGCCGCATCCCAGGATCGTCAGCGTCAGCGTCATGCGCCTTCCGAAACCTTTACCTTGGAGAACAGACGGAAGAAGTTCTCGGTGGTCTGACGCGAGATCTCTTCCAGCGACACGCCGCGCGTCTCAGCAAGCACTTTGGCGACCTCGACGACATAAGCCGGCTCGTTGCGTTTGCCCCGGAACTTCCCGGGCGCAAGATAGGGCGAGTCTGTTTCAACCAGAATACGGTCGGACGGCAGTTCGGCCGCCAGCGCACGCAGGGCCTCCGACTTCTTGAAGGTCAGGATGCCCGTGAAACCGATATAGAGCCCCAGCGCCACTGCCTTCAGCGCAAGCTCGCGCCCGCCCGTGTAACAATGCAGCACGCCGCGAAACGATCCACGCCCGGCCTCCTCCTCGAGGATACGCGCGCAGTCCTCGTCCGCCTCGCGGGTGTGGATCACGAGCGGCAGGCCGGTCGCTCGGGCAGCGGCAATGTGAGCGAGAAAACCCCTCGCCTGCGCCTCGGGTGAGCCGTTGTCGTAGAAATAATCGAGCCCGGCTTCGCCGAGCGCGACGACCTTGGGATGCTCCGTCAGCGCGACCAGCTCGTCCGCCGCAATGCCGTCCTCCTCGTCCGCATTGTGCGGATGGGTGCCGACCGTGCAATAGACGTCGTCATAGCGCGCGGCGATGGCCAGAAGCTGGTTCAGCTTCCTCACCCGCGTCGAGATCGTGACCATACGTGCGATGCCGGCTGCGCGCGCCCGCGACACGATCCCGTCGAGATCATCCGCAAAGTCGGGAAAATCCAGATGACAATGGCTGTCGACCAGCATCACGCGAACGCCTTCAGGCCGCCGGCTCGATGTAGCGCGGGAACGCCGGCGTCGGCGCCGGCAAGGTCGAGCCGGGCGCGATCCGCGTGGCGCCGCCGAGCATCACGAAATTGCGCTCCTCCGCGGGGATGCCGAGACTGTCGAGCAGCAATCCCGAGGCTGTCGGCATCGCCGGCTGGGCCAGGATCGCGATCTGGCGCACGACCTCGGCGGTGACATAGAGCACCGTCTTCTGCCTGATAGGGTCGGTCTTGGCGAGCGCCCATGGCGCCTCGCCCGCGAAATAGCGATTGGCTTCCGCCACCACCGCCCACACGGCATTGAGCCAGTGATGGATCTGCTGCGTCGCCATGGCTTCGCGCGATGCGGCGATCATGCCGTCGGCCATCGCCAGGATGGCCTTGTCATTGTCGCTGAACTCGCCCGGCTCCGGCAGCACGCCGCCGAGTTGCTTGGCGATCATCGACAATGAGCGTTGCGCAAGGTTGCCGAGGTCGTTGGCGAGATCCGCATTGATCCGCGCAACGATGGCCTCGTGGTTGTAATTGCCGTCCTGGCCGAACGGCACCTCGCGCAGAAAGAAGTATCGCAACTGGTCGACGCCGTACTGGTCGGCGAGGTTGAATGGATCGACAGTGTTGCCGACCGACTTCGACATCTTCTCGCCCCTGTTGAACAGGAAGCCGTGGGCATAGACCCGCTTCGGCAGCGGAATCCCCGCAGACATCAGGAACGCCGGCCAATACACGGCGTGGAAACGGATGATGTCCTTGCCGATGATGTGCACGTCGGCCGGCCAATAGCGCCAATTCGCGTCCTGCTCGTCGGGGAAGCCGACGCCGGTGATGTAGTTGGTCAGCGCGTCGACCCAGACATACATCACGTGCTCTTCGTCGCCTGGCACCTTCACGCCCCAATCGAACGTCGTCCGCGAGATCGAGAGATCGCGCAGGCCACCTTTGACGAAGCTCACCACCTCGTTCTTGCGCGAGTCAGGCCCGACGAATTCGGGGTGGTCTGCATAAAGCTTGAGTAGCTTGTCCTGGTACGCCGACAGGCGGAAGAAATAGCTCTTCTCCTCAACCCATTCGACCGGCGTGCCCTGCGGGCCGAGCCGGACGCCGTCGCCGTTTACGCGCGTTTCGTCCTCGGCGTAATACGCCTCGTCCCGCACGGAGTACCAACCGGCATAAGTGTCGGCATAGATGTCGCCGTTTGCTTCCATGCGCCGCCAGATCTCCTGGCTGGAGCGATGATGCTGCTCCTCGGTGGTGCGGATAAAGCGGTCGAACGACACGTTCAGACGCTGGTCCATTTCCTTGAAGCGGCCGGCATTGCGGGCCGCGAGCGCGGAGACGGACATGTTCTCGCCGACCGCCGTCTGAACCATTTTCTGACCATGTTCGTCGGTGCCGGTCAGGAAGAACACGTCCTTGCCGTCGAGCCGGGCAAAGCGCGCCAGCACGTCGGTCGAGATCGCCTCATAGGCGTGACCGATATGCGGGCTGCCATTGGGATAGGCGATCGCCGTGGTGATGTAGAAGACGTTATCGCGCGCGGGAGCGGCGACGGACGCTGCGGCCCGCGAAGCCGCAGCGGGCTTTGGCGCACGCGGTGCCTTAGGCTTGGACACTTTTGGCTTGGACACCTGGGACTTCAACGTCTCCGGCGGCGTAGCGACGGCAGCCGGAGCGGACGTCAGGGCGGACGCAGCCGCCCTTGCCTTTTTGGCCACCCGCTTCGCCGGAGCCTTGGACGGTGTCTTGGCCAGTGTCTTGGCAGCCTTCTTTACCGCCTTCTTGGCGGCAGGCTGCTTCTTAGCCGCCTTCTTGGACGTCTTCCCAGTGCCCTTCTTCAGGCCCCTCTTGGCAGCAGTCTTCTTGGCCTTTTTCGCAGCTTTGCGCGCGTGCGACTTCACAGCCTTCTTCGCGGTTTTCTTGACGGCCTTCTTCGCAGCCTTCTTGCCGCGCTTGACCTTGACGGTTTTTTTAGCTCGCGTTGCCACCACGAATTCCTTTACCGGCTTCTCGAAATTTGGAAACGGCTCTGCGCCTAGCGCGTTGCGTCCGCCAGCCAGCCGAACACCGAGAAAACCAAGGGCTTGCGCTCCAGATTGTAGGTTTCGGTGTCGCGCGCAGCGCGGACGATCTTTTCCCATACCTCAGCTAGACGCGCAAGGCGCGGCAGGTTCTGGTTGGCATTGGCTTCGTCCGCATGCAGGCGCTCCGCGATCCAGCGGTCGATGCCGTCGATGAAGGCCGCGAGCGCGACGCGGTCGCTGCTGCCGAGCGAATCTCCGAGCGTGTGCAATTCGCGCGGATCGACCTGCGGCAGACGCGCGAGCAGCGCCGCCGTGCGCTGCTGGAGCTTGAGCGCATCGCCGCCGAGCAGCGTCAGCGCCCGTGCAACACTGCCCTCCGAGGCTTCGGCCGCCTCGCGCAGCGCCGGATCGCTCGGATCGAGATCGGCCGCCGAGGCTGCAGCGCCGATCACATCGTCCGCGGCGAGCGGGCGAAGCCGCAGCTTGCGGCAGCGCGACTGGATCGTGGCGAGCACGCGTGCGGGGGCGTGGCTGACCAGCAAGAAGAGTGATCGCTGCGGGGGCTCTTCGAGGATCTTCAGCAGCGCGTTGGCTGCATTGGGATTCAACTCGTCAACGGTATCGACGATACAGACGCGCCAGCCTTCGGCTGCGGCCGTGGAGCCGAAGAAGCCGATCGTCTCGCGCGTCTCATCGACGGTGATGACAGTGCGCATCACGCCGCGGTCGTTGGCGGTGCGCTCCAGCGTCAGCAGGCCACCATGCGAACTCGCCGCGACCTGTCGAGCCACGGAATCATCGGGACCGATCGCAAGGTCCTCGGCGTGCTGCACCGAGGGCGCCATCGGCTGACCATGGGCGAGCACGAAGCGCGCCATGCGGTAGGCCAGCGTTGCCTTGCCGATCCCCTGCGGTCCGCCGATCAGCCAGGCATGCGGGATGCGCCCGCTGCGATAGGCTGCGAGCAGCGCCGCCTCGGCCTCGCGATGGCCGAACAGCCTCGACGTTTCGCGCGGATGCGCAATCGCGGTTTCGCGCTCGGTCTGGCGCGGGCTCATCGCGATAGCACCGATGCTGGGGTGGGAAGGAGACGTTCGCGCAGCGCCGTCCAGATGCGCCCGGCAACCGTATCGGGATCGGAATTGGCGTCGATCATCACACAACGCGCGGGCTCTTCCGCAGCGATCTTCCGATAGGCATCGCGGAGATCTTGGTGGAACTTGAGGTTCTCGCCCTCGAAGCGGTCGGGCGTAGCGCTGCCGCGGCGCGCGGCGGCGCGCTGCAGGCCGATCTCGACCGGCAGGTCGAGGATGATGGTGAGGTCCGGCTTGAGATCGCCGATCGTGACACGCTGCATGGCATTGATCAGGCCAGCCGGCACGCGGCCGAGGCTGCCCTGGTAGGCCCGCGTCGAGTCGGCGAAACGGTCGCAAAGCACCCAGGCGCCCTGGTTGAGCGCGGGCTGAATCACGCTGCGGACATGGTCGTCGCGGGCTGCGGCGAACAGCAGCGTCTCGGCCTCGGGCCCGAGCAGCTTGCCCATTCCCGACAGTACCAGATGGCGCATGATCTCTGCGCCCGGCGAGCCGCCCGGCTCGCGCGTGACCAGGATGCGCATCCTTGCCGCCTTGAGGCGATCGGCAAGCTTCTTGATCTGGGTCGACTTGCCCGTCCCCTCACCACCTTCAAAGGTGATGAAGCGTCCGCGTCCAGACGGCCAGCGTACCGCACTTTCACTCATGGTCAGAGCTTCTCGGCGCCTGCGCGGAACATGCCGATCACGAGCTCGCTGGCACCGTCGATCGCGCGGCGCATGGTCGAGCCGGTGCCAACAGCCTCGGCGGCATAGACCGGCGTCTCCACCGCAATGTTACCGCTGCGCCAGACTTTGACCACGCCGATCTTCTGGCCAGCCTCGACCGGCGCCTGCACCGGGCCGCTATAGACGACGCGGGCGATCAGCTTGTCGCTCCCGTTCCTGTGCACCATCACCTTCACGGGCGTCTTGGCGACGAGCTTGACCGAACGGCTCTCGCCGCCGAACACCTTGGCGTAGCCGACGGGCTGCTCGGCCGCGATCAGCGTGCGGGTCTCGAAATTGCGAAAGCCCCATTCCAGCATCTTCTTGGCTTCCGTGGCACGGTCATCAGGATCGTCCAGCCCGTTGACGACCACGATCAGCCGCGTGCCGTTCTGCACGGCCGAGCCGACCATGCCGTAGCCGCCCTCCTTGGTGAAGCCGGTCTTGAGGCCGTCGGCGCCTTCCATCGAATTGAGCAGCGGATTCCGGTTGGGCTGGCGGATCTTGTTCCAGGTGAACTCCTTCTCGCCGAACAGTTTGTAGAACTCGGGGAAATCCAGGATGATATGCCGGGCGAGCATGCCGAGCTCGCGCACCGTCATCTTGTTGCCGGGATCGGGCAAGCCGCTCGCGTTGGCGAAGGTCGATCGGGTAAGGCCGAGCTCGCGCGCGCGCTTGGTCATGAAATCGGCCGCGAAGATCCGCTCGTTGCCCGCCATGGCCTCGGCGAGCGCGATGCAGGCATCGTTGCCGCTCTGGATGATCGCCCCATGCAGGAGATCGTCGACCGAGACCTTGCTGTTGATCGCGGCGAACATGGTCGAGCCGCCCGAGGGCGCCCCGCCCCTGCGCCAGGCATTCTCGCTGATCCGGTACTCGTCGGTCAGCTTGATGTCGCCCTTCTTGACGGCGTTGAAGACGACCTCTGCGGTCATCAGCTTCATCATGCTGGAGGGCGCGCGCAGCTCGTCAGCGTTCTTCTCGAAGAGCACGCTGCCCGAGGAGGCCTCGATCAGGATCGCAGTCGGGGCATCGCCGTCGAAACCCGTGTCTTCCGCTTTCTTCGCGCCCTGGACGCTCTGGTTGGCGGCGTAGATCGCCCCGCCCCAGCCGATGCCCATGACCAGAACCGCCGCGATCAGCCCGCGCGCCAGCGCACCGGCGGTGAGCCGGGGGCGACGAAGCTGGGAAAGAAGAAATGCCATGGCTCAAGCCCTGAGAGCGGCGTTCTAACAGTTGGAATGGGCGCGAACAACACAGGGTTGGACACGCGATCCAGAGATTGCACGATTCTCGTCGCGCCCCTATCGTGGCACATCACATTTCCCGACCAAACCCCTGAAACAAGGCCGAAAAGCGAATGTTCTCAACCCGGATGATCAAGGCCAACGGGATCGACCTCTTCATCCGCGAGCAGGGCCAGGGGCCGCTCGTAGTGCTGTGTCATGGCTGGCCCGAACTGTCCTATTCCTGGCGCCATCAGATCCCGGCTCTGGCGGCGGCCGGCTTTCGTGTTGTCGCCCCCGACATGCGCGGCTACGGTCAGAGCGCAGCGCCGCCCGACGTGGCCGCCTATTCCATTTTCGATACCGTCGGCGACATCGTCGGCCTGGTCCAGGCCCTGGGTGAGAGCAAGGCGATGGTGGTCGGGCACGACTGGGGCGCACCGGTGGCCTGGCACGCGGCGCTGTTCCGCCCTGACATCTTCACGGCGGTCGCTGGCCTGAGCGTGCCGCCACCCTTCCGCGGCCGCGGCAGGCCGCTCGACCTGCTGCGCCAGGGTGGCATCACGAACTTCTATTGGCAGTATTTCCAGACGCCGGGCGTCGCCGAGGCCGAGCTTGAGCGTGACGTCGCCCGCACCATGCGCATCGTGCTCGGCGGGCGCGGCTTGGCCGATCCCTCCGCGGCGATGTTCGTGCAGGAAGGCAGGGGCTTTCTCGGCCATGCCGGCGCCGAGGAGCCGCTGCCCGGCTGGCTGAGCGAGGCTGACCTCGCCTATTTCACCGAAAGCTTCCGCAAGTCCGGCTTCCGCGGCGGGCTGAACTGGTACCGCAACATCGACCGCAATTGGGAGCTGACGGCGCCTTGGCAGGATGCCCAGATTCACCAGCCCTCGCTGTTCATCGCCGGCTCGAAGGACGCCGTCATCACGGGCCTGATCGGGGCCAAGCGCGTCAACGAGCTCGAGCGCGTGCTACCCAACCTCAAGTGCAAGCTGATCCTCGACGGTGCCGGCCATTGGGTCCAGCAGGAGCGTCCCGAGGAGGTGAACGCGGCCCTGGTGACGTTTGTAAAGGAGAGCGCGGCTCAGTAGAGCCCGCGGCCGCTCAGGATGCTGCGGGCCTCAGCTGCGCCATCTGAGGAATAGGCGGCGGACGGCGCGCCTTCGGTCGCGTAGCGGCCGTCCTCGTTATAGGACACCGCGCGGGCGTTCTGGAGCGCCCGGCCCCGGCCCCGGCCGCGGCTCGAGGCCGACATTTCCGAGGTCGCGTTGAGCGAGGCCATATCGGCCGAGCTGTTGCCGAGATTGTAGGGCCGTCCCTCCGGCATCGGCACCTCGCCGCGAATGGCACCGCGGCTCGACGAGGCCAATTCCGGCACGAAGGGCTTGGCCGAAGCGACCCGGACCATCGAGGGGGTCGGCGCCGGAACGCCGGTGCGCAGGGTCGCCATCAGCTGGCGGTCGTCGGAGCCTTCGAGCGGCGCCCGGCCGACGTATTCGACCCGCACTTTGGCGACACCATTGCCTTTGAATTCAAGCAGTTCGGCGGCCTTGTTCGAGACGTCGATGAGCCGGTTGCCGTGATAGGGCCCGCGGTCATTAACGCGGACGATCAGCGACTTGCCGTTCGAGACATTGGTCACCCGCGCGTAGGACGGCATCGGCAGGGTCGGATGCGCCGCCGTCAGCGAGGTCATGTCGAACACCTCGCCATTGGCGGTCAGGCGGCCGTGGAAGTCATCGCCGTACCAGGACGCCATGCCCTCGGCGCGGTAATTGACGTCCTCCTCGGGCACGTAGGTCTTGCCCGCCACGACATAGGGCTTGCCGACACGGTAGGTGCCGCCGCCCTTCGGGACCGGATCGCCGAAGGCCACCACCCGGGGGCTCGAGGACACGCCGTACTTGGGATCAACCCGGCTGGCGAACTTGTTCGAGGAGGCGCAATTGGCGAGCGCAAGGCAGGTCGCGACCGCAGCAACACCACGCGCGGCCCGCAACACCGAATCTGATCGTCGGATCCCCATTCGCCCCAAATACCATTCCGCCGGCGGCCTGCCCAACCCGCGTTGGCTACGGGAGCGCCGTCCAGTCTGTGATCCGAGGCGGCCCACCACCGCATCGGAAGCGGTAACGATAACGCAACCCGAACACGGCGGAAATGGGGAGCCCGCAGCGATCCCGCCGGGATGGTAAACGGGACGTTCGCGTCTCCCCGTCGGTCTACGGAGCGCAGCGCCCTGCTCTGTACCAAGGCTGGACATTCTGTTGCGCCGAAGCCTCACCCCACCCCCATTGTCGCGCCGCTCACCGAAATTCTTTTGACTGTGCAAGGCCGCACGCGTTCTCTTTGATGCAAGGGCGGGATTTGGAAGTTAACGATGATCGAGACGGTTTCGGCACTGATGGGTCTGGTAAGCGCGGGGATCTTCCTGGCCCATGCGTTCGAAGGTTACCGCACGAGGGCCTGACGGCACTCGCGCGGACGGCAAGCATCACCTCTTTCAAGGCGACACGTTCGGACAATTTAATCGATCCGATCGAGCATCGAAGACGAGAGCGGCAGGTGTCCCATGCGCAATCATGACCTCGTATCCGACGGCTTCCTCGTGTTGACCGCAGGCGGCTTCGTCCTGCTCTGCTCGAGCCTCGTGGCGCTGGCGTTCGGCTAACCTCAGACAGATCTCCTCGTCTTCCCCGACGACGACCATTGCACCGCGAGCAGGTGTTTGCCCGGAGTTGTCCGGCTCCCATTTAGTTGATTGAATTTCCGCGTTCGGCGCCTCGACCTACATTTCAAGAGGCCATCACCAACGAAGGTGACTTACCATGCTTGCCGAGAAGTTTTTCCTGGTTCTGGAATCCCTGATCCGCGGCGATCGCACCTACCCGGATGGAAGCCCCCGGGTCATCAGCACCTCGCCGCACGTGCCGGTGAAGCTGCCGAATCGCAAATAGCCCCGCTCGCCTTCGCGCCCCGGTCACGCGCCGCTCAGCGCAGGCCAAGCAGTGAGCGGCGATAGCCGGCGTCGCGCGCTTCGCTCAGACAGACGAAGCTGCCGTCGAGGCCCTGGCGATATCGCCTCTGGCTCCTCGTGTAGTAGATGCCCTTCCTGAAATCGAGCCAGACCACCTGATCGTGCGGGCAATGACGCTGCGCCTGCGCCTCGTAGCGAAACGGCGTCAGCGGGGTTGCCGATGCCCCTGCGCTGGCGAAGCTGGTCACGACCGTGACGGCGAGCGCGATTGCGCCGCCTCGTTTGCCAAAGCCGCTCCAAGACACTCCCCACCTCCCGCTTCCGGCCGCGCGGCACGGTAGCATGAAACGACACCATGCCTATCAGGAGAGGAGCGCGCTGCGTCTTCCGCCGGCCATCTTGCCGGGTTACAGGACGGCGAGATCATCTCGCTTCGAGGATGCTGCCCGAATGTCGGTTGAGCCAGAGGCCCGCACCGAACCCCGTCCGCCCTCGCCGCGCCTGCGCCTGCTGCCGATGATCATCTTCGGCTCGCGCTGGCTGCAGCTGCCGCTGTATCTCGGGCTGATCGTGGCGCAGTGCGTCTACATCGCGCTATTTCTCAAGGAGCTCTGGCACCTGTCCTGGCACGCGCTCGACTTCACCGAGCAGCAGATCATGATGAGCGTGCTGGCGCTGATCGACGTCGTGATGATCTCCAACCTGCTGGTGATGGTGATCGTCGGCGGCTACGAGACCTTCGTCTCGCGGCTCGAGCTACAAGGCCATCCAGACGAGCCGGAATGGCTCGGCCACGTCAATGCGAGCGTGCTCAAGATCAAGCTCGCCATGGCCATCATCGGCATCTCCTCGATCGCGCTGCTACGCACCTTCATCGAGGCCGGCAATCTCGGCTCCGACCGTGCCGGCTACACCGAGAACGGCGTGATGTGGCAGGTGCTGATCCATCTCACCTTCGTCGTCTCGGCGATCGGCATCGCCTATGTCGACAAGCTCGGCGATTCCGGGACGCGCAAGCACGTCGAGTGAGGCGCAAGAACTGGCTTCTTGGAGATATTAGATTAGCGGCCGCGTCAGCCTTTGGGTGCGGCCGCTTCGCGCGCGAGGCGCTCGGCTCTCAGCCGCTCCTTGTTAGCGTAGAACGCCTTCTGCGCCTCTTCATGATCGCGCATGGCCTTCTCGGCCTCGATCCGGCGTGCCGCATCGCGCGCCTGGCGCTGCTCGGGGGTCAGGGGTTTGCGTCGGAATGAAAGGTCTTCAGTCATGTCGAGACAACTTGGCGGCGAGGAAAAGGTTCCGCACGGTCTCGCCGAGCGTCAAAGGCTCACCTTGATCGTTGTGCGAAAACAACCCCATGCACAGTAGCCAAGCCATTCTAACACAAGAGCTTTTTTATTGAGCCGACGAGCGCGCTTGACCCGTCGGGCAAAACAGAGGCATTCTGCGATCTTCGGACAATCCTAAGTGCGGTTCTCGACCATCGACGCAAGGGGCAGCACGCACGACGATCATGTCCCCTCGGCGGAGATCTCGATATCCGCAATCACGGGCAAATGGTCTGAATAGGCCCTCGCCTCGGTGTCGGTCCAAACCTTCGCGATCGGGCTGTCGGACGTTGCATAGATCCGGTCGAGCCGCATGAGCGGTAGGCGCGACGGGAACGTCCGCAGCCGCGTCCGGCTCGGACAGACCTGCGCGAGCACCCGCCGCACTGACTTGACCCAGAACCAATCGTTGAAATCGCCGAGAACGACGGTCCTTGCCGGTTTCACCAGGCTCACCAGGGCCCGCGCCTGGGCATAGCGCTCGTGAATACTCAAGCCGAGATGCGTGGCGACCACGCGAACATCGCCGGCAGGCGTCAGCAAATCCGTGGCAATCGCCCGGCGTGGCTCCCGCTCCTGATACGACACATCGACGATCTCGGGCACGCTGGAGAAAGGAAAGCGGCTCAGCAGCATTTGACCGTAATCACCATCCTCGGTGACGATCGACTTGGCGTGCACGCGGTGATCGCCGATGACGCTCGCCAGCCTCGCAAAGGGATCGTCCGACCGCGACCGCGAATCCACCTCCTGAAGCGCAACGACATCAGGCGTCCATTTGCGCAGGATGGAGCAGACCCCCTCCAGATCGAACGTCGGATTGAGATTGAAGGTGCCATGCACATTCCACGTCATGAAGCGCACCGGCGCCATCAGCGTCTCCCGGCGAGCCAGGTCGCGACGAATTGTGCGGCGGCGCAGATCCCGAGCCAGCCCAGGAACGCCAGCACGAGCAGCGCTATGTTGGTCCAGGACGCATTCCTGGCGAGGTCCGCGATCTGGGCGCCCAGGACGGCCATGGCGAGAATGCCGGGCATCATGCCCAGCAGCGTCCCAACCATGAAGTCACGCAGCGGCAGCGTGCTCGCACCCGCCACGACGTTCACCAGCGAGAAGGGTGCGATGGGAATCATACGGATGACGACGACGGCCAAAATTCCCTTGCCGACGACGCGTTCCTGGATGCGTGCGGCACGTCGCCCCAGCAAACGCTGAAGGCGTTCGCGGCCGAGGAAACGCCCGATCGCAAACAGGGTCAGGGCGCTGAGCAGGACGCCCACCATGGCGGTGATGAAGCCCAGCCACGGTCCCAGTGCGGCAGCCGTTGCGGCGATGAGCACGAGAACCGGAAAGATGACCAGCCCGCCAAGGACAAAGGCAGCGATCGCAAATGGCGGTCCCCAGACGGACTGCGAATAGGCCGACAGCAGCGCCGAAATGTGGCCCGCGTCGGCGTAATCGCTCAAGGAGGTGTACGACCAGG
Source organism: Bradyrhizobium sp. DOA1 (assembly GCF_001593325.1). Lineage (NCBI taxonomy): Bacteria > Pseudomonadati > Pseudomonadota > Alphaproteobacteria > Hyphomicrobiales > Nitrobacteraceae > Bradyrhizobium > Bradyrhizobium sp. DOA1. The sequence continues at coordinate 3,135,339 of NZ_JXJM01000001.1, read as the reverse complement.
CCAGCGCCAGGCCAAAGAGCGCCAAGGCGATCGAGGCCACCCCGATCAACGTCTTCGTATTCCACATGCGGGATGCCGCGCGCTCCAGATGAAGCGGCAGCTCGGGATCCGCCACCGGCTGAACCATGCTGGCCAGCGTGCTGGTCAGGACCGAAGCTTCCACTTTCCGCAGCGTCTTCGTCCCACCGGTTTTCGACGCCTCGTCCAGCAAAGCGAACAGCCGATGCTCGTTCTGCGTGACGGCTTGTTCGTCGAGACCGCAGAAATGCGCGATCAGGCGACGGCGGACCGATTTGATGAAATCCCGATGCTCCTCGGATTCAGCTTCGAAAATCAGATCGCATTCGCTGTCGGCGCCCATCGAGCGATTGTTCAAATTGGCCGAGCCGATCCGCAAGATCCGGTCGTCGACGACCATCAGCTTGCTGTGCACCATCACCGCGGCTTCCTTATGCCCGCTGCGCGCGACAGGGTAGACGAAGCGGATGCGATCGGCGACGCCGGCCGTGCTGAAGCAGTCGATGAAGGCACCCCGGCCGTTCTGCATGGCTTGGGATTCCAGCCACGAGGAATGCAGTTTCGGCGCGACGATCAGGGCCCGAAGCGACGGCACGCGACACATCTGTTCCGCCAATTCGCGCGCCATCCGGGTCGCACTGGTGAACTGGTTTTCGATGTACACGAAGCTCGTTGCCGACCGGATCGCGGCGATCAACGAGCGCTCGACCTCCCTGATGGTCGAGCCTGCAGGACAGACCACTTCGGTTCTGGCGATCCCCACCGGCATATGTTCGGCCTCAACAGGCACATTCGCCGGCCAGCGATCGCCCGTTACGGTGCGCCGATCATCAACCTGTTGGCCCGCCGCACGCCAGCGTTGCTCCACGAGCTCGAACAGCTGCTCCGCGGCATCCCCATCGACCAGGCATTGAACGTCATGAAACGGCGGATATGGCTTGCGCTGGGGATCGCAGCGCATTGGGTTGTCAGCGCGATGGTCACTCGTGTCCCAGCGCCTGATCGTCAGATCAAGGCCGCCGACGAACGCCACTGAACCGTCGACACAGACGATCTTCTGGTGTTGAGCCGAACCAAACGGAAGCGAGGCGTCCAGATGAAAGCGCACGCGGCCATCCGTGCCGGCAGCGAATTTCGCCGCCGAATTCCACTCCCTCTCGGAGGCGTAAAAGGAGACGAAGTCCCAGACGAGAATGTTGACGCGCAAGGCGGGACGGCGCTGAACCAGCGCGTGCAGGAATGGACCGAGCTCCACAGGCAAGCCGTCATCCGCATGTCCGGAAGCTCCGACCAGCCGGGTCTTGCTGTGGATGTCCCATCCGACGATGTAGACGATATCCTGCGCCTCCAGCAGCGCCTCCCGCAGGGCTGCAAAATAGGCAGCTGCATCGTTCAGAACCGCCACGCGCTGCGCCCTGCACCGCCGCCAGACGGTGTCGCCGGGGATCAAGGTCGATGAACTCTGAAGCAGGATGACCTCGCAATTCGCGTTTGCGTCTAAACGCGCTGGAGGCTCAAGGGGTTCCCTGCCTTCCGGCTGCGGTTCAATGCGTACGAGCGCGAGAGGTTTACCCAATCCCGGCACATGATGCATCGGCATCATTTAGTGCGGATGGTCTTCGCGCCGGCACTCCTCAACGCATCCGCGATTTTCTCCGGAGCATCACCGTGAAAATCTACGGAGACCTCAATCGGACCTTCCAGCTTCTGCCGCCCCTCCGGCGCCGGCGCAGCCTTGACGTCGCTGCCTGACGGCTGCGTTCCCACTGTATTCGCGTTGCCGACGGGCTGGACGAAGACGTCGCCTCGCGGCACGCCGCATTCCTGCACGACATGCTCAACCGCAAGCTCGGCACCGCGGCGCGTGTCGAATTCTCCGATGATCGTACTTTCCAAAGCGCCCTCCCTGGATGGACGAGAATGCGAACAACAGGCGAGAAAGGGTCAAGTTCCTGAAGCTTCGGAAGTGTTCCCAAAGGCGCGCAGGGTCGATGGACCCCACGCGCTGACGCTTAGAACCGAACGATCCCGAACAGGAAAAGAAGCGCGACGGTGATCAATCCGGAGATCAGCAGCGAGCCAAGACATCCCAGACGATTCGAGAACAGGAAGAACATGCCGCCCGCTCTGAAGCTTCGTGGCGGGCTAAGTTTTCTGGTCCGCTTGCGTTCCCGATGCGCCTGGAATGTTATCGGCGTGTCCGGACGCGTGGCCAGGAAGCGATCTTTCGGGCCAGATCGCTGCGCAAGGCACTACGAGGAAGTCATTCCGCACGTACGTGACGCGCAAACTTGAATTGCTGAGTGCCCCGCTCCATGGGATCCGAACTCTGCTCGGTGAGACGAAAGCCGTCATGAGCTCCGATGAACGCCTGCTCCGAGATCCAAGTCCGCTCGTATCTGACAAGCTTCTCTTTTGACGCGACTGACTCTCCCGGACCGTTGTCGCTCAGATACGATGTCTGGACCTCGTGCCTGATCTGGTCGCTGATCGGGACGCGATGCCAAGCCAACATCGCCGGCCGGACGGAGCAGAGCGCTTTGACGGTTTCCAGCGGGTCCGGGACATATTGTATGGCCCCGTTCGAATGCACGAGGTCGACACCGCCCAACCAGTCCGCCGCTTCCTCGATGCGGTCGAAAAACATCAGCCTGTCGGTGGCAAGCTCCCTCGCACGCCGCACCATGGCTGGGGTCTCGACCACGGCCCATCGGATGTCCTGTGACTGCCGGCACGCGAGCTTGTAATGCAGACCGGCACCCCCTCTGAAATCGAGAACCGTCTTTGCGCCGACGACGAGCGGCCAGGCGTGGCTGCTCGGCTTGTAGTTGACCGTCTTGAGAAAGATCGTTTCGACCAGTTCCGGGTTATCATACCCCACGATGACGTCGCGAGGCTTGAACAGCTTGCGCCCTACTCTCTTGACGAGTTTCATTCGGGTGGGCCCGGCACATTTTTGATTGTGCACGTTGGCTAGCACGATCGCGAAACATTCGGAAACAATCGCGATATGGCCGATTGTCGCGGTGGCGGACGCATCGCATGACTCACCCTGCTGCCTGGGACTATGCTGGCAACAAGCCGGCGGCGCGATAGCTTTCGATCACGGTATCGAACAGCGCGATATCCGAGCGACTTCGGGCCATGAGCTGCGCGCCGGCCACGGCTGCGAAGATGGCGCGAGCGCGCGTCTGGATATGCTCCGGACCAACCACGGCCGCAGCGGACAGAACCTTGACGAGCCACGCCACGTTGACGTCGGCGAATGCCTGCACCTCTTTTCTCACTGTGGCCGGCAGGTCGTCGTATTCGGCCGCCATGAAGCTGCACAGGCAAATGCGATTGCTCCGTGTCAGCGCCGTGCGAAACAGTTCCGGATATTGGCTGAGGCAGCGTAGCGGATCCGGATTGTCACTCAGCATCGCTTCGAGCTGGGCTGCGGTGTCCTCCCAATAGCGTTTTGCCACCGCTGCACCAAGCTCGGCCTTGCTCGGAAAGTGATGGTAGATGCTCGCGGCCTTGATGCCGACTTCCTCAGCGAGATCGCGGAAACTCAGGCCGCCATAGCCGTGCGCCTGCGCGGTCCGCTTGGCCGCTGCGAGGATGGCCTCCTTCGCACCTGAACTCATGTCCCCTCACATCCGCTTGAAACACCCTACCTACCGACAGATAGAGGTTGACCTCTGAAATCCAAGAGGTATCTGTAGCCTACCAAGTGACAGGTAGACAAAGGAAACCTGATGAAGATCTACGATTGGCCCACCGGTCCCTATCCGGCTCGCGTGCGCATTGCTCTGGCCGAGAAGAACCTGCAATCGGCCGTCAAGTTCGTGACGGTCGATCTGCGGAAAGGCGAGCACAAGACCGCCGACTTCCTCGCCACCAAAAACTACTCCGGCACGCTTCCGGTGCTCGAGCTTGACGACGGCACGCTGATTGCCGAGTGCACGGCGATCACCGAATATCTGGACGCGCTCGATGCGGGCCAGACCCTCACGGGCACTACGCCGCGCGACAGGGGCGTGATCCACATGATGAACAAGCGGGCCGAGCTGGAGCTGCTGGATGCCATCAGCGTTTACTTCCACCACGCCACGCCGGGGCTCGGCCCCAAGGTCGAAATCTATCAAAACGAGGAGTGGGGACTGCGTCAGCGCGACAAGGCCGTGAGGGGGATGCGCTACTTCGATTCCGTCCTGCGGCAACAGCCCTTCGTCGCCGGCGAGGCTTTCTCGATGGCCGACATCACCGTCGTCGGCGGGTTGATTTTTGCGAGCCTTGTGAAGCTGCCGGTCCCTGTCGAGTGCGAGGCGCTCGCAGCCTGGTACGCGAGAATGCAGCAGCGGCCGAGCGTGAGAAACCAGCTCGCCATGGTGCCCCCGCCCCGGGAGCCGGCTGCCTAGAGTCAATGGCTGCGGACGCGCGGTCTCGCTGGTTCGCAATTGGGCTGCTTCACCGGAGCGTCGTGACGATCGAGGAACCGGTGTCCGGGCTGGACATTCCAAGTCGCGGCGGAAGGGGTGTCTCAGTCGCTTGACCGACGTGAGGTGTGGGACTCTCCGCTGCACCCCAAACGTAGTGGCCTGCTCTCAAGCCAGTTCCTCCGCCACAAGTCGTAAGCCTACGCAGATGACCCTTCGAGATCCCGCCTAGACCTCAACAGCAGGAACTGCACCTAAAAGCTTCTCGGCTCGAACCTCGGCGTCTTCGTCCGTGGGGCAATCAAACGCAAATGAATTCTCGGCCAGTTTAGGCGCTTTTCCCTCGATCAACCTCGAATTTTCGGCGATCGGCCCCATTTGCCGACGACGCCTAGCCCGAGCGCGGCGATTAAAATTGTGTTAAAAAATAAAGCTCAGCACCGTCGTCAAGGATTGATATGGAGCACCAAATGGCTTCCACGCGGGACGACAGCGTCGCGGAACGGCAGATCGCGGAGGAGCTTTCGCACTTGGCGCGCAAAGCGGAAGACGGTCCCTTGGTCCGGCCGCCCATGGAGACGTCTCGCGCCCAGCCGACAACGAACCATCAATCGACGAAAAAGCCCCACGTGGCTTTCGTGTGCTCTCTGCTGGCGGCATCCATTGCTGCTTGGTGGTGGTGGTCGTCCTCCGTTCATCCGGCGATGACGGCATCCTCGGACCCTGCACCTCTGACGCGGGGCCCCGGAGAAGCCGCGGCGCTGAATGACGCGGCGCCGTCTGCAATCGCCTTGGTTTCCGACTTGGCACAGCAGCTTCAGTCGATGACGCGCGATCTCGCTGCCTTGAGGACAGCGGTCGAACAGCTGAAGGTGGCGCAAGAGAAATTGGCCCACGACAATGAAAATGTCGCGCGCCAACTCAAGGCGAGCCAGGAAGAAATCGCAGGCAGCAGCCGTGTCATCGACGAGGTCAGAGCGATCCAGACCCAAATGGCACGCGAAAGCCAAACGCTCACCGATCGCCTCGACGCAAACCAAGAGCAACTCGACCGCGTCACGGCCAATGCCTCAGCGCCAAAGGAGATGATGCCTGAGGTTACGAACGCGATCCCAGAAAAGCCAAGGGTCATGCCTGAAATACCATTGCCGCGTCCGCGGCAGTCGGCCAATGTCGCCCAGGCGCCAAAGCCTGCGCCAATTGCCAAGCCACAAGCTACAAAACCGCAGCCGTCGTTCGCATGGCCATGGTCGCGCTAAGCCGCGACGGACCGACGCCCGCGGACAAGGCTCTCACCTCCATAGCTTCGCACAATCGTGTTTCTGCTTCGCGCGCACTCGACACGAGGCGATTGCGTGAAAACGCGTTTGGAAACGCAACAGCTCCTTGTAAGGCAGCATTCGAGACAAGGGTCAAACTGAAAGAGTTATTTGCAGCCTCGTCGAACGAAAGGCTGATTAATTGCCCCTTCGATTATAATTTTGATTATGGGGGATAATCATGATGACTCAACCACAGAATTAAAAAATATGCTGGGCAAAACATGGGAGGCTAGAATGGAAATTGCCCGCCGCTTTCGCGCGATGGCGTTGCTTTGCCGACAGACTGCCGCGCTCCAACCGGAGAGAAGCTGGAAACTGCTCGCTGAGGCAGAGTATTGGGAGCATCTGGCGGCTGCAGCCTCAGATCACTGAGGTTCGGCCGAGCGATTTATCTTCCCCCTTCTTGTTATCGACTTCTAAGTCAATCGAGATCGGTCATGACCGATAAGCGTCAGATCTATGCTCATGCTGTTCTGAGTGAACGACGCCAAGCGCTTGTGGCGGAGCTGATAGAGGTGAAGAAGCTTCGAAGTAAGCTCCGACGTGCAGAAGAGAGAACAATCGGCAGAAGACGGCTTACCAATCCGGGCAGCAGAGCTAGAGCGGTGAACTAACGCGGCAGCGAGACCGGCCGCCTGCTCAGGACAGGCGGTTGCACCGATTTCCGTTCGACGTTGCACCTTGAAAAACCGCAATGAGCCGATCACCTGCCCAAAGCTCCACGTCGTGCTCGCCCTGCATTTGCTCGGCTCGACGTCTCGCCGCCTCTTCGTCAACGCAGTCAAGCTTCGCGGCGCAGATCACTCGCCGGTTGCTGTCCACCACGAACACTTTGTACCGCATGATGGCCGTCCCACCCAAAGGGGACCATCATCATAGTCGAATGTCAGTCTCAGGCATTGCCTAAGTGAGTGCAGGCTGGCGGAACCATTGTACGTGTGGCAATTCGGCTATACCAACGTGAGCTCATCGGTCGCGCGCTGAGCGCGTCACGCAACCTGCCCACGCAAGCGCGCGTCAGTGCCGCAATCTCACTGCGTGCCGAAGCGCGCGGCTCGAGCTCAACATCGAGAAGCCCCCGAGGGTCATCAGCAGCACACCTAGCCAGGTTGTCACCGTGCTGCGCGCGTCGTCACGCACCTCTTCATCGCGCGCATCCATTGGCATAGCTGGTGAGTTTGCTGTCGCGGACTCAGGGAGCTTCTCCACCTCCACACGGGGCGGCACCGGGCGCTCGGGCGTGAGCTCGCCGCTGGGAATATCCGTGACGGGTGCCGCCGACATCAAGGCCGGCGTGCCAGCATCGAAGACAGAAGCGGCGTCAGCCACCTTGACTTCGCCTGCCGGCGGCGTCGGAGCCCTCTCAGCTGGCGAAGAGCTCGGCAACTCCGCGCGCGCATCGATCATGGGGCTCCGCCCTCGCCGCGCGGCCTCGTCGTCTAAACTGGCGGCGCGGTTGGTCGCACGACCATGAACCGGCTTTCGTACCGTTGCGATGCCCTCAGCTAGGAACCAGCATTTGCGGTGACCGTCGCGCCGATACACCCAGCGCTGTCCTACACCAGGCGAATTGCCGGGCCTCGGCATGCATTCCGGCTGCGCTGACGAGGTTGCTGCGGGCTCGCGAGGAGCGTTGTTGAACAAGTCGGCGAAAGGGTTCGCGCATGCAGGCGCCGCCGAAAGAGTTCCAACCAGCACCAAACACGGGAAATAGGATCGCAAATTACCGGACATCGAAAATTCTCCCGATGTTGCGCCCCCCAACCGGGCATAAGCCTTCGCGGCAACGTGCGGCCCAAATCTGACAGCGAGATGGATTAATTGTGCTCCTCGCCGAATTAATCAATCCATCCAGCACTTTTGGGTCGCAACACGCGGCACGCGCAATCGAGCCATCCGCGTTTCGCACTCGCATCAAATTAAATGCTTCGCCACGATATTACCGCTGTCGTGCCTTTCTCCCTGCAACCTCCCTCAATTAAATGTGGATTGTACGGCAATCTCCGACTGACCGCTTGTGTGCTTCTTCATTCCCGACTTGTCTGCCTGGGCCTCACCCAAGAGTTTGGATCGAACCATGAACACCGAGCATTTAAATTCGCTCTCCCTCGACGAGCTCTGGACGCTTCACCAACAGGTGGCCGCCAGCCTCGCTCAGAAGCTCCTGTTGCAGAAAGCCCGGTTGGAGGAACGGCTCGTCAAAATTGGACTGGCCGACGAGGCCAAACGGTTCGATCGTAAACGTCGTCCATATCCGCCGGTTCGTCCCAAATATTGCAATCCGAAGAACCCGGCAGAGACCTGGTCAGGTCGCGGTAGGCTGCCGCGATGGCTGCGGCCGCAGCTTCGAGGCGGCCGGAAGCTGGACGACTTCCTAATCAACCACGCTTCCGTTGAACGGCGGCAGACAAATTGAGCGCTGCTCGTGCGATCGAGTTGACCAATGGACTGAACGAACACGAGGGGACCCGCGATCGTTGAACGTTCGCTTGTGTTTTGGCCAGCATCATCAATTCTAAGTAATTGATTTAACTGACGTCTTGGCGGAAGGGGTGTCTTGTCAACTCTACTGATCGTGCACGCTTTTTTGCGCAGGTGCGAGTAATTACTACGGTGTTTGCAACGGTCGAGGCAGCACTACCGAAACAGTAGTTTTTGTAACACAGGTGGGCCCCTCCCCTCGCCAAACGGCGAAGTGCAATTTTGCTGTCTCTACCGCAAAGTGTGCAAGAGAGCGGGTTGCTGAGCCCTGCGAGCCTTCTTCCGCGCCGCCAGTTCACGGGGCGGGCTTGCTGCACGCGACTGTGATGACTGTTGAGAAATTTGTGTGAAGTAGTTCACAGGCGGGAGGTATCTCTGCGCGCAGCATAGGCGCTTCCACCGGCGGGAAGCGCAATGAAAGTGGTACTTGGCAACGTATCGAACGCTCCCGCTGACCATCGCTGTTCTAGTGGTGGCTGGTACTACTATGGCCATCGGTACTCCTCGTGGAGTCTATGAACCAATGTTGGGACCCGATTGGCAATGCAGCCGGGCCATGCTGCTCGTGACCACGTGCGTACTAAAGTACTGAGCGGAATAGCTTCACACGTGCAGACGCGCGCTCGGTCACACATCTCGACCCTAATGCAGGTCGGCATGTTCCTTAGTTGACCTGCATTCCGTCGCCGCGTGACCAGGTAGGTCTAGGAGGAGGCCGATATCATGGCGGACCTCAGGGAAAAATTGGACAAACTCTGTGCCGATGACGCGGATGGCCCTCATGAGAAGGCGAACGAGCGACTCGCAAAAGCGGGCGCTTTTCAAGCGCTGGGCAGATGAGCTCGCCATCGAGGCTCTCGAACGCGCGCAGGTTGGTGAAGCTGCAAAGCCGACGGTCCGGTCACAGCGATATGGACAAAGTCGTGCCCCTCCAGGCGGTCCAAATCGTCGCTGACACAATCCCACTTCCTTTGTGGACCACCGCCTCAACTAGCTGTCTCTTGTTCACAGCTGGCGAGCCTTCATGCTGCACGTGCTCAGGATCTGGCCGGTCTGGTCTGCAGTCCAAACTCCGCCGGCTCCCAGGCCGGCTGTTTTTCAATGGATTAGCCGTCCTGACGGGTGATGCCGAGGCTGCCGCTGGTGAGTGCGAATAGCTCTCTTGTGACTTGGCGTCCGCCAAATTGTCAGCTTTCGACGCGCTTCGGACATTACCGGCGCAGGCTGCCAATTCGGCAAACTGACCCGCGCCGGTTGTGGTAGCTTACTCCTCGGCAGCGACGTTTCGGAACCAGGGACTGCTATGCCTGAAAGCCATCCGCGCAGGCTCACGGCCATTCTTGCAACCGACATTGCCGGGTACAGCCGCCTCGTCGAAAATGACGACGAAGGCACGCTAGCCCGATGGAAGGCACATTGGCACGCGCTCGTCGAACCCAACGTGAAGCAATTTCACGGGCGGATAGTGAGGGTGATCGGGGACGGAGCAATTATAGAATTCGCAAGCGTCGTGGACGCGGTCCGCTGTGCCGTTGAGATACAACGCGGCATGGCCTCGCGCAACGCTAACGTGCCCAACGACAAGCGAATAGAGCTTCGTATGGGCATCAACTTCGGAGAACTCATCCTTGATGGCGACGACATTTGTGGTGATGCTATAAACATAGCGGCACGTTTGGAGGCGCTGTCGGAGCCTGGGGGGATTTGCGTTTCCGGCAGGGTACAGGAGGACGTCCGGGGCAAGCTCGACATCGTTTTTGAGAACGCGGGTGAGCAGCAGCTGAAGAATATTGCGCGGCCAGTGCGCATATACCGCATACGGATAGGTTCGGGCGTGTCTACCCTTTCGGTCGCCCCGCGAAAACCGGGCGCCGCCAGATCCAGGCTGCGAATCGGCCTAGTCGCCGTCGCAATGCTTCTCCTGCTTGGCGGCCTCTGGCAACTAGTCTTGCACCCGTTCTCCCTATCGGAGGTATTCCGCGAGGCGCAGGTCCCCGCTCTGCCGCCCGACAAGCGCTCTATTGCCGTGCTCCCCTTTCTCAATCTGAGCAGCGACCCAGAGCAGGAGTATTTCAGCGATGGAATGACCGAGGATCTCATCACGGAGCTCTCCAGGCTCACAGGTTTGTTCGTCATCGCCCGCAACTCGGTTTTCACGTTTAAGGGCAGGACGGTCAAAACTGCTCAAGTGGGCCGAGAGTTAGGGGTGCGATACGTGATTGAGGGAAGCGTGCGCAAAGCCGACAACCGAATTCGCGTCACGGCACAGCTAATCGACGCAAACACGGGTTATCACATGTGGGCTCAGTATTACGACCGAGACTTACAGGACGTCTTTGCCGTCCAAGGGGAGATCGCCCGGACGATAACGAGTGCGCTGGAAGTGAAGTTAACAAAAGAGGAGGAAAGGAACATGGGGCGTCCATACACGAGCAGTAACGTCGCCTGGGAGTATTTCATGCGCGGTACAGAGCTTTATCGGCGCTTCACGCCCAAGGATAATGCGAATGCGCGGAACCTTTTCGAGAAAGCTATTGACCTCGACCCGGAGTTTGCGCGCGCTTATGCGAATTTGGCCGCCACCCATCGGCAAGATTCAAATGGGAGGTGGAGTAAGGACCCCAAATCTTCAGAGGATCTGGCCTATCGCATGGCGCAAAAGGCCCTTGAGTTGGCGAGAAGGGAGCTCGAACCCAAGCCTTCGTTGCCATTTGCTCTCGAGCAAATGGGCTGGGTTCTGTTGTACAGAGAGAGATTTGAAGAGGCTCGGCAGGCCGCAGAGGAGGCAGTTCAACGTAACCCTAATTACGCGGACGGCTATGCCTTATGGGCGCACGTGCTGATCTATTCGGGTGAACCGGAAGAAGCGCTTCACAAATCGCAAGAAGCTATCGACCTTAATCCCATATATCCATTCTTCTACGACTACCACCGCGGCCAGGCTTATTACGTGTGGGGCTTCCTGACCTCGACACAGGACCCTAATGCTAGCAGGCAACGTTTTGAGGAGGCCGAGAAATACCTTCGCGAGGCCCTCCGGAAAAATAACAATTTTAGGCCGGCCCGCTCGTATCTCGTGGCTGTCCTTAGTGAGCTTGGTCGGCTGGATGAAGCGAAGGAAGAGATGAATATCTCTTTGGCGAAAGGTGAGCCGCTGGTCAAGATCTTGAAGGGTGGCGACCAACAGCTCATTGAGGAGCATACCCGCACGCTAACCCCATATTCAAATCAAGAGATTAGAAACCGCCTTACTAAGGTCTGGCAGGAGGCGGCGCGTTGAAGAGCAGACTCCACGAGCATAGAAAGGGTGACCCGAGATTATCCTCGGCTTGATTGAAGCTCGCCTACTTTGGGGGGCCACCTCCATCATCTTCGGGATCAATGACCATCAGCGACATCGCTGTCCTGCGCTTTGCAATGCACCTGCTTTGTCGAACGGCAGCCGCGCCAAATTGTGTAATTATGCCTCGGCGGAGCTCTACTCCACCTTAATTCCGCTAGCCTTGATGATGGGCCACCACTTTTCGATTTCAACTTTTTGGAGGGCACTGAGGGCTTCCGGAGTTTGCTGCTCGCGTGGTGGAATCTCCATCCCCAAGTCCGCTAGACGGGTTCGAACGTTTGCATTGGCCATTGCCGTGACCACTGCTTCATTGAGCTTTGCAATCACATCATTTGGCGTTCCCCTCGGGACCCAAAACGCTGTCCAGTTCCCACCGTAGAACTCGGCCAAGCCCGCTTCGTCGACGGTCGGGATGTCGGGAGCCGACGACAGTCGGCTCTTCGCCATAACCGCGTAAGCTTTGATGGTTCCCACACGCAGCTGCGGCAAAGAATTGATCGGACTATCAATCAAGAAATCGATCTGACCGCCCATCAAGTCCGTCATTGCAAGAGCGATCGTCCGATACGGGACGAACTGAAAACGCGTGCCGGTCATTTTTTGAAGAAAGGCGCCGTACACGTGACCTGGGCTCCCTAACCCCGCGGTTCCGAGTGAAGCCTTGGCGGGATTGGCCTTAAGCCACTCGATGAATCCCTTAAGATCGTCTGCTGGCAAACCCTTCTTTGCAACGATGACTGAACTGTTGGTTGAGAGCAATGCGAGGGGCGCAAAGCTGTCCAGCAGATCATAGTTCAGCGGATACACCGCGCCATTGACAACGTGCGTCTGCCATTGACCTGCACTGATCGTATATCCGTCGGGGGCCGCGCGCACAGCGCGAGCCACCCCAATCGTACCTCCTGCTCCTCCTACGTTTTCGATGATGATGGGTTGAGCAAGAGCTTCGCGCATAGGCTCAGCTACCAGCCGCGTGATCGAATCCGTGGGTCCCCCCGCGGGATACGGAACAATGATTGTAATGGGTTTGGCCGGATACGCCTGCGTCTGCGCGACCCCTGAAAACACCGGCACCGCGGAAGCGCCTGCGACCAGATGCAGGAAGTGTCGACGACAGCAAGAGGTCATGATGATCTCCACGGGAACGGCGTGGCACGGCGGCACGTCCAACATCCAAGATCACGGAGGGACGCTCTCCGATAGCACCGGTGCTGCCACTTACAACGGTCGGAGCTTCGGCATGTCCCGCTGGGTTGCAAATGGACAAGCACCGCGGCTTTTGCTTGAGCACCTGTCAGACCGGCGAACACCGTCGATCGTCCTTGTGAGCGTGGCCCTTGAGTTTATAGCGGTTGGCGGCCTTGGTGCTAGTCAGACTGGCGCGATCTACCCGTTCGACGTTGCCGACGCGGAGGGCCAACCGCTCCTAGCGGAAAAGCTCACAATTTCCGGCCCAATCGAAGCGTTCAGCTATCGTTGCCATTGGGTGCCCTGCCCTTTGGGCGCGGTGGTCGTGGCCGAAGAACAAATCTGTAGCTTCCCACCGTGGCTACTCAAACGCCTCTTAGGCCGCCTGCCGAAAATTGCCGACCAACCAATGCCATAACCGTTCCCGTTCGGGGGAGTGGATATCCGCCCCTTTTCGGGCTTCCCCTTGGGTTGCAAGTCTGGAGCCCGCCGGGATCGCCTAGCCACCACCACACCAAAAATTGGGAAGAATAATCGCTTGATGAACCGGATTGCTGACCTGAGGCTTGTCAGCGCGAAACTTCACGTAACAGAACTCGACTCCGCGGGAACAAGCGTGCAAGCTCGCGTTCAAGAGGTGTCTCGCTTCGGGCCGAAAAGCCTGCGGACCAGATTGGGGACGGCAGGTAGGCCGATGCTGTCGCACGCTTCAGAAGGCCGCCAACAAGGCTTTCCAGCACCACCCATCTTCCGCGGCCCCCGTCCAGTACTTCTCGCGAGAAACACAAGCCTCCATTTAACATGCGCGAAATCCTACGGCGTCGTGGCATTCAGGCGCGGGTCATCATGATCGTCGTGATACTCCAGGCCCAAGGGGCCGATGGCGGAAACCTGCGTGACGTATTCGCCGGACTTAGCCCAATGGAAATGCCAGGTCTCGCCAGGCAGGACGATGACGCTACCCGGCGGATAGGCCGTCACTTTGTCGCCATGGAAACGATCGCCCAGCCCGATGTAGAATACACCTGACATGACGGTGTAGATGCGATCTTCCGGATGCTTGTGCGGCATCAGCTTGGTGCCACCAAGCACCTTGACCCGAACCACGTAGGGGCCGGATTCGCTGGGATGACCGACCATTACGGCCAGCTTCGCGCCTGGCGGGAACGCGGGAAACGGCTGCCATACGATCTCCACGGGCAGAATCGCCCGAAATCTGTCTTCATCGAGCTGATGTTGGCGGGGCAGATCTTGACGGGACATGACAACCCTCCCTGTGCTCGGCTAGGTCAGCTTGGCGTCGAGCGTGATAGCGGCATTGAGCGCCCTCGACACCGGACAGTTCTTCTCGGCCTCGCCCGCGATCCTGGCGAAACCGGCGTCGTCGAGATTCGGCACCTTCGCACGCAACGTCAGACCCGATTTGCTGAACTTGAAGCCTTTGCCTTCGGGCTCGAGGCTGACTGCGGCTTCCGTCGTGAGCTCGTCCGGCGTGAAACCGGCGAGCTGCAGGCCAAAGGCCAGCGCCATAGTGAAACAACCGGCGGCGCCGCCCCGATCAACTCCTCGGGAATTGGTGCCCTTCTCGTTCTCGAAGCGAGTCTTGAACGAATAAGGTGTCGCGACGAGCACGCCGGATTCGCTCGATAGCTGACCGGCGCCGTCGCGGCCAGTACCCTTCCAGACTGCTGTTGCCTTGCGGATCATCTCAATTCTCCTGGTTGATTTTTTTAGCTGCCGGACGAAAGCGCATTGGCACGACCGCCTGTCGCCGTTCCAGCCGGCCGAGCGCCGCAGCTGTTCCGCTAGCCACCGATCTGCCCGACGTGGAAGCCCAGCCGGTTCTCGACATCGCCGGCGCGGTGGAAGCCGCGTGCCATCAGCGCCTTGATGCGAGTCTGGCTGGCGGGACGGCCGAGCGCGGCCAGGAACGCGTCCCACTCCGGCTTGATCTCGTCATCGGGCGGCAGGCTCGCGACGTCGACAAGACGCTTCGTCTCCGCGATGGCCTCCTTGTCGAACGATGCAATGCGCATGGCGAGCGCCTCCACAAAGCCGTCGAGCTCGGCATCCGGAAACGTCCGGCTCACGTAGCCGTAGCGTTCGGCGAGATCGCCTTGGATGTCATCGGCACCGATCAACACTTCGAGCGCGCGTCCGCGGCCCATCAGTCGCGGCAATCGCGCCATCGGCCCGCCGCCGGGCACGAGGCCCGCCCCGACCTCCCATTGCGATAGAATCGCCTTCTCGCGGCTGGCAAAGCGCATATCGCTCGCCAGCGCCAGCTCGCTGCCGACACCCGTCGCACGGCCGCGGATCGAGGCAATCGACACGACCGGCGCGCGGCTGAGACGCACCAGCATATCCGGCAGCGCTTGGAGCCCGGTCGCCCCGGGCGGAATGCTCAGGGACTCCTCCAACGGCGCGAGGAAGTCGTAATGCGTGATGAAGAAGCCTTCGACCGCGCTGTCGAACACCACGACCTTCACGTCGGGATCGGTCTCGATCGCCGTGACGATGTCACCCAGCAGCGGAAGCTGTTTTGGGCCAAAGATGTTGACCGGCGGCATGTCGAATGTGACACGCCAGTAAGTCGGCAGGCGGCGTTCAAGGCGAATTTGGTCGGTCGTGAACGTACGTTCGGGGCGGCTCATGATCGGACTCCTGATGCTTGAAGGAACAGGGACGTGCTGAAGCGATCGTCTCCTCTAGGTTCAGATCGATTGGCGCAGCGGCCGGAACGCGGTACGCACTTCCGCAGAGAACAGTGCTGGCTGCTCCCACGCCGCAAAGTGGCCACCCTTGTCCAGCCGGTTGTAGTGCAACAACTTCGGATATGCTTTTTCGGCCCAGCTTCGCGGCGCGGCGTAGATTTCGTCGGGAAACACGCTGACAGCGACCGGGATCTTGATGTGCTTGGGCTCGAAGAACACGAGCTTGTTCTCCCAGTACAGCCGCGCGGACGACACCGCGGTATTGGTGAGCCAGTAGAGCGTGATGTTATCGATCACGTCGTCTCGCGACAGCCCTTCCGTCTTGCCGTCGAACACCCGAGCGATCATCGCAGCGCTGCGTGCATCATGGTCGAGCATCCAGGACGCGAGCCCCGCCGGCGAATCCACGAGGCCATAGAGCGTCTGGGGCCGGTTGGACATCTCAATCGCGTAGCCGAGGCCGTGCTTGTAGAAATCGTCAAGCTGGTCGAAGGCGGTGCGCTCGTCCGCCGAGAGGCCTGACGGACGCGACCCGCTGGGCTGGAGCGCCTTGGCGATATCGTCGGGGACGGTAGCCGGCATGTTGGTGTGAATGCCGAGCAGCTCCGGCGGCGCGATCACCGCCATCTGCTCGGTAACGGCATTGCCCCAATCACCGCCTTGCGCGACATAGCGGCTGTATCCGAGCCGCTTCATCAGCACGATCCAGGCACGCGCGATACGCTGCGGATCCCAGCCCAATGCCCTCGGCTTGCCGGAGAAGCCATGGCCGGGGAGCGAGGGGATCACGAGATCGAACGCATCCGTCGCCTTAGCTCCGTGGGCGGTGGGATCGGTCAGCGGGCCGATGATCTTCAGCTGCTCGATGATCGAGCCGGGCCAACCATGCGTGACGATCATCGGCAGCGCGTTCTCATGCCGTGAACGGACATGAATGAAGTGGATGTCGACGCCATCGATCTCGGTGACGAATTGCGGAAGCGCATTCAGCCGCGCTTCCATCTTGCGCCAGTCGTAGTCGTGCTGCCAGTAGTGGACGAGCTGCTGCACCGTCGCCAGCTGCACACCCTGCGACTGATCCGCGACAATCTCGCGATCCGGCCATCGCGTCGCGGCGAGGCGGCGACGGAGGTCGAGCAGATCCTGCTCGGGCACGTTCACGTTGAACGGGCGGATCGCGCCGGTGGCAGTGGCTTTTGCGCCGCGCAGCGGCAGCAAGTTCGCGACGCTCGCCGCAACGGCGGTCATCGCGGCCTGGCTCAGCAGTTGACGCCGGTCCGGGTTGAGGATGCCGGTTTGTGCTTGCGTGGTCATTGTGGATCTCCTCTGCGTTTTGTCGGTGACACCGCCGGCTTCGAAATCAACGTGCTGGGGTTCGTCATGCGCAGAGATTGGCGCAGGTGCCGACCATTTGCTCGTTATGGGTTGTTAGGCTGCGTTAGCAGTTGCGGGTCTGAGCGATGAGGAAGAGTGCGGCAAACGATGACATTTCACGAGATACGATGCGACACGGCGCGCGATGACCGGGTCTTCGCGCGCCGTCTCGACCCAAGTCTGGAGATGTACTCAGGACGGCAGAGGCTGGCCGGCCTGCTCGCGGACAATGTAGTCGGCGTACCAATCGGCCCAGTTCTCGTCATGTCCGCCGATCCGCTTCTCGTGCTCACCATGTGCCGCCGCCGCGCGCCGCACTGCGGCTGCGAGTTCTGTCTGCGAAGCGAAGTTCGTGCCCCCGCCCGTGATGCGTCCGGGCAGCCGCGCAGTGACCTCTTGGAAAAACCAGCCATTGCCGTCGGGATCGCTGAACGCGGCAAACGAACCATAGCTGCCGCGCTTGGGGTCAACGCCGCTGACCCGAACGGTGCCCGAAAGATACGGCTCGTCGGGCCCGGCATGAACGTCGCCGCCACCATGGAATGGTTCGCTCACCGTTATGCCACGATCGACCAGTTCTTTTCGTGCAGCCTCCAAATCGGAGACGATCAGGTACAGACCTCGAGCCGAACCGGGCGCTGCGGCCGTCACATTCCTGCCGAAGATCACCGAGCAGGCGGAGCCCGGGGGCGTGTATTGGACGACGCGCCAGTCGTCGCCGGAGGCAAAATCCGCGTCCAATCGCCAGCCGAGGCGCGAGTAGAATTCCTTGGCGCGATCGACATCCGCCACAGGGATGACGACGACTTCGAACTTCATATCATTGCTGCGCGATGGTGGAGGACTATTCGAAGATTTGGCGGCCTTGCGGTCAATTTCTGTACTGGCCATCTTAAACTCCCTGATGTGAGACGCGGGTTCGGACCGATCCCGCCGTTTGCAGGATCAACCTTGCGCGGACCGGGGACCGTTGGAAGTTATGAGATGTTATGGCTCGCCGCCGATCGCGTTGAGGCGATCTTCAGCGACCGCAGGCAACCAGCCGACGCGCGCGCATTGCTTGCCCCTCGTAGAGCGCTACCAAGAGGATCGCAGACCCCGCGACCCGGTCGCTGCAAGGGGACTGCTGGATGCCTTGATTTGAGAGCATCTTGAACGGGATATCACGATCCTGCACACTCCCGACGCATAACAGCTATTAACAGGCCAGGCCGCACTTCCCCGCCATTGATGTTGGCGCTTCAAGGCGGATCAGGCGGAACTTGGCCCTTCTTGACGATGTGAACGAGGCCGGCGGCGGTTGGCCCACTGAAATAACTTGAGGCCGTTCATGCCCACCTTTTCCTCGGCGGAACTTCGTTCTCCAGCAGGGGGAGCCCGGGTGTTTCAGGATGTAACCGCGGCAGGTTCAACCCTGACACAGTTGATCCGCTTTACGGGTATCAGCCGTGAAAAAGCCTTTTGCGCCTAATGCGATCACGGCTGCGGACGCAGTTCCCCTCAGCTGATCAAGTTGGCATCCGAGCAGATCTCAACACTTTGCAGAGGCGGACCGATCACGATCTCTTCCGAATGAAGGTCGCTAACTTCGCATCGGCCATGACAACCTCGGTGGCATCTGACGGGAGGGGTGATCGCAAAGCACTTGTTGGTGGAGTCTAAGTCTTCGACGCCTTCTTCGTGGAGTGCCTGGAGACTTCCGAGAGTTGGATAACATTCTCTCCCAACGCCTAACACTACATAACGAGCTAATAGGCCCGCTTCAGTCCAGATTGCACTCACGAGCGGCGGACGACGTCACGTGCTCGAAGGAGAGTTAGATCGACGCCCCTCGCGCGTCATCCAGCACATGCAATCAAGGGAACCCGTGTCATGAAAATTTTGATGGTCATCACCTCGCACGACCGACTCGGCAACACCGGACGCAAAACGGGCTTTTGGCTCGAAGAGCTTGCGGCCCCCTATTTCGTCTTCAAGGATGCGGGCGCGGAAATCACGCTCGCCTCGCCGAAGGGCGGCCGTCCGCCCTTGGACCCCAAGAGCAACGAACCCGAATTCCGCACTGACCTCACGCTGCGCTTTGAAGCGGATGCCGCCGCGCAAACCCAGCTGAACGAGACGGTTCGCCTCGACAGCCTCAAGCAGGAGGATTTCGACACGGTCTTCTATCCCGGTGGTCATGGCCCCATGTGGGACCTGGCCGAGGATAAGGTTTCGGTCAACCTGATCGAATCCTTCCTCGCCGCCGGCAAGACCATTGCCGTGGTGTGCCGTTCGACCGGGGCGCTGCGTCACGTCAAGACGCCCGATGGCAAGCCTCTTGTTCAGGGCAAGGAAGTCACCGGCTTCACCAACGGCGAGGAAGAGGCCGTCGGCCTCACCAAGGTGGTGCCATTCCTGGTCGAGGACGAGATGCTCAAGCTCGGGGCCGTCTTTTCGAAGACCGCAAATTGGGGCGTGCACGTCGTCAGCGATGGCCCGCTCATCTCCGGGCAGAACCCGCATTCGTCGGGCGCGGCCGCGGAGACGCTGCTCGCCAGCCTGAAGGGCAAGCCGCTGGCGCGCGCTTCGTAGATTCGGACACGCTTTCACCTGAGAGGCGCTCGTGATTGCGCCTTTCAGTGCAGCTTACGAACGTTGTCTGCCGTGCGGCAGCTGCCGCCCGTGAAAGCGCCGGATCGGATGATCTGACAGCGGCCTAAAACAGGAGCGATCACATGAACTTCCCAGCCACCGTAGCCCTCTCGGCCGCCCTGGCCTGCACGACAATGCAGGCGTCGGCGGAAACTTTACCGTCGAGCCGACGCTCGATCAGCTATCACAGCGTCGATATCCAAGGTCTCAAGATCTTCTATCGTGAGGCCGGACCCGCCGACGCCCCCACCGTGATCCTGCTTCACGGCTTCCCGTCCTCGTCGAGGATGTGGGAGCCGCTGCTGCCCCTGCTCGCGGACAAGTATCACCTGATCGCGCCGGACTATCCCGGTTTCGGCAACAGCAGCGCACCGACGCCGTCCGATTTCAATTATACATTTGACAATATCGCCAGCGTGATGGGCGATCTTACGAATAAGCTTGGCCTCACCAGCTACGTCCTACTGATGCAAGACTACGGCGGCCCTGTTGGCTTCCGCATGGCGCTCGCGCATCCCGAGCGCGTTCGCGGCATCATCGTTCAGAACGCTGTTTCGCATGAGCAGGGACTGGGTCCACTCTGGGCGGCACGGCGGAAGTATTGGGCCGACCCAACGCACGAGCTCGAGGCACTCAAGGCCAACTTCACCTCCTTGGAGGCGACACGCCAACGGCACCTCGGCACCAGCCCGCATCCGGAGCGATACGCCCCTGATACATGGACGGATGAATACGCGTTTTTGACGCGTCCTGGGCAGCCCGAGATTCAAACCACCCTGTTCCTGGATTACCGCACCAATGTCGCGTCGTATCCGAAGTGGCAGGCGTGGCTGCGCAGGATGCGTCCGCCAACGCTGGTGGTCTGGGGCAAATACGATCCATCCTTCGCCGTCGCCGGCGCTGCAGCCTACCGCGACGATGTGCCCGACGCCGAGGTTCACCTCCTGGAGGCCGGCCATTTCGCACTGGACGAGGCGACAGACGAGATCGCCTCGCTCGTCCGTGGCTTCCTTGCTCGGATCGACGGGCACACACGCTGAACGGCGACAGAGCGGCGCCCGTCCGCACACCCCCCACCGCACGACGGCAAAAGGAGCAAAACACATGTCCGACAACATCAGTGAACGCCGCCGTTTCTTCGGAGGCGCCGCCATGACCCTTGCGGCAGCCCAGCTTCCGTTGAGTGCGAGGGCCGCGGCCAAGCCGGCGAAGTCTGCCGGGCCGTCTGTCAAGACCGGGTC
>NZ_JXJM01000001.1:3065869-3114131 GCF_001593325.1 Bradyrhizobium sp. DOA1 | reverse complement strand
TTTGCGCCCCTAAAGCAGATCGAGGCCGGCCTGCTCAGCATCGGGTATGCCGAGGCTGGCCCGGCCGATGGTCAGCCCGTGATCCTGCTGCACGGCTGGCCCTACGATATCTACGCTTTCGTCGATGTTGCCCCGCTGCTCGCTGCTGCCGGGCACCGCGTGATCGTTCCCTACCTGCGTGGCTACGGCACCACGCGCTTCTTGGCGGAGGCGACGGTGCGGAACGGGCAGCCGTCAGCCATCGCGGCCGACATCGTTGCGCTGATGGACGCGCTCAAAATCGACAAGGCGACCATTGCCGGCTTCGACTGGGGTGCGCGCACAGCCAACATCATCGCCGCCTTGTGGCCGGAGCGGGTCAAGGCGATGGTCTCCGTGAGCGGGTATCTGATCGGCAGCCAGCAGGCCGGCAAGATGCCGCTGCCTCCCAAGGCCGAGCTGCAATGGTGGTATCAGTTCTATTTCGCAACGGAGCGCGGCCGCGAAGGGTACGACAAGTATCGCCACGATTTCTCCAAGCTGATCTGGCAACTCGCATCGCCCCAGTGGCACTTCGGCGATGCCACCTTCGAGCGCAGCGCCCAGGCCTTCGACAATCCGGATCATGTGGCGATCGTGATTCACAATTACCGCTGGCGGCTCGGTCTTGCCGATGGCGAGGCGAAATACAACGCGTACGAGGCGCGACTGGCGCAGGCGCCCGTGATCGCCGTACCCACCATCACCATGGAGGGCGACGCCAACGGCGCGCCGCATCCGGAGCCGTCGGCCTACGCCAAAAAGTTCTCCGGACGCTATTCGCACCGGACCATCAAGGGTGGTATCGGGCACAATCTGCCGCAGGAGGCGCCGAAGGCCTTTGCCGATGCGGTGCTGGACATCATGGCGGAAGCCTAGGCGCCGCGCTTCGACAACGGCACTTAACAACGCTTAACGGGCGGGCTGGTGCGCGCCGGGCTATCTCCATTCGGCAACACCGCGGATGTGAGAGGGAGAGTCGGATGATTCCGCTGCTGGCGAATGCGATCGAGGCCCATGGCGGCCTCGATCGATGGAATGCCCACAGTCTTCTCACCGCCACGATCGTGACGGGCGGCGATTTCTGGGCCTTGAAGGGTCTCGACCAGGACCAGGCGCCGCGAACGATGCGCATCGAGCTGCATCGCGAGCGCGCGTCGGTCGAGCCATTCGGCAAGCCCGGTCAGCGCACCGACTTCAGCCCGGAACGGATCGCCATTGTCGCTGCGGGAGGACGAATCGTGGCAGAGCGCAACAATCCGCGCGCTGCGTTCGCGGGACACGACATGCGGACGCACTGGGATCCGCTGCATCGCGCCTATTTCAACGGCTACGCGCTCTGGACCTACATGACCGCGCCTTTTCTGCTCGCGATGGACGGATTCGAGGTGCGCGAGATCGAACCGTGGCGCGAGGGCCCTGAAGTCTGGCGCGGATTGCGAGCCACTTTTCCGGCGGCTATCGCCAGCCATAGCGACGAGCAGGACTTCTATTTCGGTCCTGATATGCTGATCCGTCGGCATGACTACCGAGTCGAGATCGCCGGCAATTTCCCGGCGGCCCATTACGTATCGGATCCCGTCAGCATCGACGGCATCATGATCCCGACCCGGCGGCGCGCCTATCTGCGCGGCGAGGATTTGGCGCCGATGCGCGACGAGCTGATGGTGTCCATCGACCTCTCGGAATTGCGATTTGACTGAGCGTTCTCAGGAAGCCTCGTCCAGCATGAGCCGCGCCGCCTTGAGATCGGCGGTCTCAAACCCTTCCGAGAACCGGGCGTGGGTTGCCGCGAGATCGCGAAGCGACTTCTTGCCGCCGCGTTGCTGCGCAAACCGTACCAGCGACATTTCCGTTCGCAATCGCCAAGACAACGCGCCCTGTTGCTCCGCCAGTGCGAGCGACGCGACCAGGCTGGCTTCTGCAGCATCGACAGCACCGGTACGCGCTTCAAGGTCGCCGCGCCGCCGCAGCAGTTCCGGCATGTCAAAACCTCCGCCGCCCTGTTCAACCCGGGCGATCGTCTCGCGCAGAACTTGCAGCCCTTCCGTCGCCCGGCCGAGGGCCGCCAATCCTTGCGACAGGTCGGCAGCGAACGCCGAGGCGTAGAGCTCGTAACGATCTGCATGCAGGCGCAGAAGCGCAGCCCGCATCAAATCGACGCCGCCAGTCACGTCGCCGCGGGCGATCATGGTCTGGGCGCGAAATCCCGAGGCTACGGCTTCATAGGGCGCGAGCCCGTGCACATTCGCATGCGTTGCCAGGCGCCCCGTCATCGTCTCGACGGAGGCCCAGTCCCCGACCCAACCGAACACGGAAGCCGACCAGCACAGCGCGATGCAATGCATCACTACGTCGCGCGGCACCGCGGCGCCGACGAGCGGGCGGACGCAGTCGAGCGCCCGATCGGGAAAGCCGCGGAGCCACAACACCCGCGCGAGCGGAATCTGCGGGGTGCGTGAATAGGCGAAATGCCCGGGCTGCGTTCCGCGCAGCGCGGCATCATCCCGCACGCCTTCCTCGAGATGGGCCTGTGCCTCGGCCTGATTCCCGGCAAGATGATGGGACACTCCAAGAAGCGCCTTGCTGCCGGCGAGGCCCGCGCTGTCGCCGATCAGCCGGGCAATCCGCTCGGCGTGGAGTGCGGTCGGCACCAGATGCCGGTAGTCTCCCGTACGGCGATAGAACATGTTCAGTCGCGACAGCAGTCTGAACCCGTTTGCGTGGTCGTCCATCGCTTCAGCGATCTCCAACCCGCGCCGGAGCGCCCCCTCGGCCTGCTCGCTGTTGCGCTCGGTGAACATGAAGGCATGACCGAGCGTCGACTGAAGCTCGAGCTCCCATTTCCCGCCCTTATCGGCGTCATCAAGCGTTGCGAGCGCGCGGCCCGACCAGATGCGCGCCTCGTTCAGCAGATTGAGCTCGATGAACAGCCTGGCGCAGCTGCCGGCAAGCGGCACGCGCAAGGCGGCGCCTTCATCGTTGGCATAGCTCCATTGCAGCGCCGCGCGGGCATCGGCGAGCAGGCTGGCGCGCTCCTGGAGGCGGGAGCCCTGGTCCCGGCCCTGCTCCGCCATGCCGGCTTCGAGCGTCCGCTGGACATAGAAGGCGTGACGGCGCGCAATCACGTCCGCCTCGCCGCCGTCGGCCAGCTTCTGCATCGCGTAGGCGCGCGTGGCATCGAGCAGGCGATAGCGCCGCGAGGCACCGTCCGGCTGCGCCGACACCAGCGACTTGGCGACGAGTTGCTCCAGTGCGTCGACCACACGATCGCCCGGCCCGCCCTCCTCGGTCGCGACCGCCATCGCAGCCTTGAGCGTGAAGGGGCCTGCGAAAATGGCAAGCCGCTGAAACACGATGCGCTCGCTTTCGCCGATCAAGCCGAAGCTCCAGTCAAGCGTTGCACCGAGCGTCTGTTGCCGGGGCGGCGCCGTTCGCCGTCCGCGCCATTCGAGCTTGAGCCGGCTGTCCAGCAGCGCGGCCAGCTCGCGCAATCCGTGGACGCCGAGGCGCGCGGCAGCCAGCTCGATCGCCAGCGCGATGCCGTCGAGCTTGCCGCAGACTTCAGCAAGCACCTCCGCGTCCTCATCCGTGATATTTGCCCGATGCCCGGCCGCGGCAGCACGGTCGACGAACAACCGCGCGGCAGGATAGTCCAGCACTTCACCGGCGCTGAGGCTAACGCCTTGCGGGGGCCCCGGCAGCGGAACGAGTTCGAAGATCTGCTCGCCTTCGACCAGCAGCGACTCGCGACTGGTGGCGAGAATTGCGATGTCGGGCGCCTCGCGGTAGATGTTTTCCGCCAGGCGCGCGACCTCGTCGATCACGTGCTCACAACTGTCAAGGATCAGAAGCAGCCGCCGTCCCCGCAGGGAATTGATGATGCTGTCCGAGGGATCATCGTGATGCACCACAAGTCCCAATGCGGCCGCGACGGTGCTCGAGACCAGCGCGGCGTCCTTCAACGGACCGAACTCGAGAAAATGGACGCGGCCTTCGAACGTTCGCCACATGTCATGGGCGAGCGCGGTCGCGACCGTGGTCTTGCCGATGCCGCCCGGCCCTCGAAGCGTGACGAAGCGATCGCGGAGCAGACGGGCGGACAGTTCGGCCACGACGTCGTCGCGCCCGATCATCCGGTCCAGCCGACGCGGCAAGGGGGGCGGGGGCGCTCCCTCGGGGGCACGCGATGCGGGCACCGGATCAACGTTGGGTTCGCGGCGCTGCACGGGAGCGACGAAGCAATAACCCCGACTCGGAATGTTGGTGATGAAGCGGGCACCGTCCTTGCCGTCGCCGAGAACCTTGCGCAGTTCAGCGACATGCACCCGCAGGCTGATCTCCTCGACCGCCAGGCCCGCCCA
Organism: Bradyrhizobium sp. DOA1; assembly: GCF_001593325.1. Taxonomy (NCBI): domain Bacteria; kingdom Pseudomonadati; phylum Pseudomonadota; class Alphaproteobacteria; order Hyphomicrobiales; family Nitrobacteraceae; genus Bradyrhizobium; species Bradyrhizobium sp. DOA1. Next base: position 3,109,749 of record NZ_JXJM01000001.1, on the reverse strand, counting down.
AGCGTAGGCCAAAATCTCGTTCTTGGGCACCACTTCGCCGGCACGGCTGACGAGCAGGCGCAAAATATCCATCGCGCGGCTGCCGAGCTTGACCGGGGCGCCATCTCTCTCGAGCAACCGAGACCTCAGCGAAAACGGTCCGAACGAAACGGCGTGAAGATCTAGATTCAGTGGGGCGCCCTTGCCGGAGGAGCTATTTGCAGCCGAGAGCTCGTTCACATCTGCCCCATCTTGGCGACCACTGCATCCCAATGCGAGGCGCCCATTCTCTACGCCCGCAGCATACAAAGCTTATCGATCGAAAAGCGATCGAACCCCTCTCCTCATATGCTACCGTTCTACGCAAATAATTGAAAAGCTGGAGAAAATCAAATCTCTGCGACGCGCGGCGCTCATTTTGAGCTTGCACACCGTCTGCCCCGTCCAAAACATCACACAGGGGCTTTTTGTCCGGCTGTCGGCTGTTTCCAGAGCACGGAAGGATTTGCCTTGATTTTGGTGGACGCGTGAAATCTCCACCGTCTTAAAGCGCGTCAGAGGCCAATCTCCCAGCATGCTGCCCAAAGAGCGAAAGGGCGTGCGCCGATATGCTCGCCCCGTAGCCCTTCTGCCAGCAAGCTCTGGAACTGCAGGCGCGCGGGGGTAATTGCTGCGTCAAACCGGTGAACCACCGGATAATTGTTCTCAGCCCCGCCGGCGAGACAGGCACGGCCCGCGGTCGCCAGGCGGGAACCTTGCCTCCGGATGAGTAGAAAATTTCCGATCTTGAATCTTGGAAGTCCGGTTACACCGACCGCTTTAGGATGTTGCTGTCCGCCGGCATCTTGCGCAGGCGCTTGCCAGTGGCAGCGAAGATCGCGTTGGCAATGGCCGGTACGATTAACGACGTCCCGGTTTCTCCCATCCCACCCGGAGCCGCGGTGCTCTTGAGGATATGGACATCGATGGCCGGCACTTCGTTCATGCGCATCATTTGGTACGTGTCAAAGTTGGTCTGTTCGACGCGCCCGTTCTTCAACGTGATCTCACCATAAAGCGCTGCAGTCGCTCCGAAAACGATGCCACTCTGGACTTGCGCCTGCACCGTGTCGGAGTTAACGACCGTGCCGCAATCGATCGCGCACACCACCCGCACAACCCGCACATTTCCGTCTTTGGACACCTCGACCTCGACAACCTGTGCCATGTAGCTGCCGAATACAAATTGCAATGCAACGCCTCGGCCCCGGCCTGTGGGCAAAGGATCTCCCCAGCTGGACTTTTCCGCGGCCAGATCGAGCACGGCCTTGGCGCGCGGATGGCGATCCAGGAGCATCCGCCGGTACGCAACAGGGTCCTGCCGTGCTGCCGATGCAAGCTCGTCGACGAAGCTTTCAGTCACAAAAACATTGTGCGACGGGCCGACGCTGCGCCAGAACGCCGTCGGAATACCAGGAGGTTCCACGCGCACGAACTCTACATGGATGTTCGGCAGCTCGTACACGAGATCGATCGCGCCTTCGGTCGAGTCGGGATCAAGGCCGTTCTTGAAGGCGGGAGGTAGCCAACGCGCAATCACCGAAGGGCCGGCGAAGCGGTTCTTCCAAGCCACGGGCTTACCCTGCTTGTCGAGCCCGGCGGAAATTCGGTCGAACCAATACGGCCGATACATGTCATGCTGAATGTCTTCCTCGCGCGTCCACACGACCTTCACGGGACCATCGACATGCTTTGCGATCTCGACAGCGCGGACCGCACCATCGGCCTCCAGCCGCCGGCCAAACCCGCCGCCGATTAGATGATTATGGACAATGACCTTCTCGGGCGGAAGACCTGCGGCCTTCGCCGCCATCCCCTGCACGCGCGCCACAGCTTGGCTGCCGATCCAGATCTCGCACCCGTCTTTGCGAAGGTGCACCGTGCAATTCATGGGTTCCATCGTCGCGTGCGCCAGGAACGGAACCTGGTACATCGCGTCCACCTTGGTGACTGCACCCGCCAGCGCCTTGTCCACGTCACCAACGTTCTGGGCGACCGCGCCAGAACCAAGGGTAGCCTGCTCCAGCTCGCGAGCGATCTGCGTCGTGTCCAACCCAGAGTGAGGACCATCGTCCCATTCTATAACGAGGGCCTTCAGACCCTTCTTCGCCGCCCACATATGATCGGCCACGACAGCGACGGCATCGTCGAGCCGGACGATCTGGCGGACGCCGCGGACGGCTCTTGCGGCGCTATCGTCCAGACTCCTCAATCGGCCGCCAAACACCGGTGATTGCGCCAGCGTCGCTATCTTCACGTTCGGCGGGCGCGCGTCGATGCCGTAGCGGGCCGTCCCGTTGACCTTACCAGGCGCGTCGAGCCGCTTGGCCGACGTGCCGATCAGCTGGAAGTCTTCTGGCCGCTTCAGCGTCACCTTTTCCGGGAAAGGCAGTAGCGCCGCATCAGCGACAAGCTCCCCGTATTTCAGTCGACGACCTGTCGGCTCATGGATCACCTCGCCGTCGCGCGCGCGGCAGACAGTCGGGTCAACGGCCCAACGCCGCGCGGCCGCGGCGACCAGCATGACCCGCGCAGTTGCGCCGGCCTCTCGCAGCGGTTGCCACCCCCCGCGGATGGCATTTGAGTTTCCCGTGGCCTGCACGCCCAACATCGGATTGGCATAGAGTTTTTCATTCGGCGGCGCGTGCTCCAGATGCACTTGGGACAGGCTCACCTCGAGTTCTTCGGCGAGCAGCATCGGGATTGAGGTGTAGGTGCCCTGCCCCATTTCGACATAAGGCATCGTCAGGACGACCCGACCATCGCCGGCGATACGGATGAATGCGTTCGGCGTGAAGTCTTCCAGCGCCGCAGCCTTGGTTTGGCCGAATGGCAAGCTCAGACTTAGTAACAGACCACCGCCAGCCGCGGCGCCACTGTAGAGGAAGCTGCGACGCGACAGCTTGGTGTCGTTGGAACGCGATGCAATGCCATCAAAGATCATGTCAATCTCCCTTTGCGTTCGCTTGCGCGGCAAGCTTGATCGCCTCACGGATGCGCACATAGGTCCCGCATCGGCAGATGTTTCCACTCATGGCTTCGTCGATGTCAGCATCGGTGGGATGCGGATTACTGGCTAGTAACGCCGAAGCCGACATGATCTGCCCTGATTGGCAGTAGCCGCACTGGACGACCTCGTGGTCGAGCCAGGCCTTCTGAATGCTTGCGCCAGGCGCCGTCGCCCCGACGGCCTCAATCGTCGTGACAGTGGACTTTCCGATGCTATCGATCGGAGTGACGCATGACCTTGTCGCGAGGCCATCGATATGCACCGTACAGGCGCCACATAGCGCTTCGCCACAGCCGAATTTCGTGCCGGTCATACCGAGCACGTCACGCAAGACCCACAGTAGCGGCGTGTCGCCGTCTACATCGACGCTATGCCTGCTTCCATTGATGCTGATGGTAAAGGCCATCGTGTCCTCTCAAATCTGCGATGTGTTTTCGAATGCTGTTGCCGATTGCGGCTACTCAGCCGCTGGCCGACCAAACTCGCTGCCAAGACTGCTGATACGATGCGGCACGGCTTCCCAGCTTCTGTGCGGTTGGGCGTTCGCCACGTAGTGCACATAAGTGCTTCCGACGATCAGTGCGGCCGTCGTCAAAGATCTTAGCGTCTTTACAAGGTCTATCGTCCGGGCAGGCACAATCATCGTCGTATTCGGGGATACTTCCGGCATGGTCATGACGATCTTCTCCATGTTCGCGTTCTCCCGACCCGAGTTCGAAGTCGGCTGATTGCTGCGTCATGACCCTCGCGCAGCCGCGGGGAGTTAGCTCGTTATGGGTTGTTAGACGCTGTTAGCCGTTGCGAGGAGCTATTCGGCGGCTTTCTGGCCGACTGCGAGGCATGGCACCCCCCAGCCGCGCAAGGGCTAACGATCCATAACAACCCATAACGAGCAAAATCCGTCCGCCCGCTGCACCCTATGGACGACGAACACTTGTCGGTTTGAGACCAGTCGACGTCGCCCGTGACGACCGACCCGCGAAAACGTCTCCGCGGGTAGCCCAACGGGCCGTCAAGCCTATGACGCGCAGAGCAAAAGGAGACCGAAACATGATCACCAACCAAATCGTCGATTCAAGCTTCACGGCCATCATCAACGCACCGATCGAGAAGATCGATATTCCCTCCTGGTGCTTCAACCTCTCCGAGGCCGATTATCAGGGCTGTTCGCCGGCACACATCGCTGCTGGCTTCACCACCGCACCCGACGGGCGGAGGATGTCCATCAACGTAGAAATCATCGGCGGAAGCTTGATGGTTCAGCACTATGTCGAGACGTTGGGCGAGAAGAACCACCTGATCCTCGATTCGACCTCGGACGTCTTCACGCCGACCGGGCGGACCACCATCCATGTCACCTGGGAATTGAGCGCCAGGGAAATCGAGCCCGGGAAGTGCGAATTCACCAACAGGGTACGGTCAAACGCGACGGACGAGTTCATGACGTTCATTGGCAAGCAGGGAATTCCGTTCGACCTGTTCCGCGCCCAGCGCCAGCCTGCTTCGATTGCTCACAATCAGAGCGAAACGCCTCTTTTTGCGGCCAGCATCGAACGGGCAGCCCTCAAGAAGAACTGAACACCAACCGGGACCGCGCCGTGGCAACGGCGCGCCTGCTATGGAGAGCTCCCATGCCTCACGCTTCCTTCGACAAGAACGTCACCGGACTGCTAGTTATCGACCCTTACAACGACTTCATTTCCGAGGGCGGCAAGATCTGGCCACGGATCAAGGCCGTCGCCGAAGCGAACAACTGTGTTCCGCACATGCAGAAAGTCTTGCATGCGGCACGCGATGCAAAGGTCCGGGTTTTCTATGCCATGCATCACCGGTACCGCGCCGGGGATTATGCCTCTTGGAAGTACATCGCCCCCATCCAGCGAGCTGCGTGGAAACGCCGTAGTTTTGAATTCGGCACCTGGGGCGGTGAGTTCCGCGCTGAATTCGTTCCGGCTCCAGGCGAGATCGTTGCCGACGAACACTGGTGCTCCAGCGGCTTTGCCAACACCGATTTGGATCTGCAGCTCAAGAGGCACGGCATCCAACAACTGATCGTCATCGGATTGGTGGCGCACACGTGCGTGGAAGCGACCGTGCGCTTCGCCGCGGAGCTAGGGTATGACGTCACCGTCGTCAAGGATGCGGTTGCCGACTACTCGGACGAGATGATGCACGCCGCACTGGAAATCAACCTGCCGAATTATGCGAGCGCGATTGTGACCACGAAGGAGATCGTGGAAGCACTCTCCACCGCGCATGCGCCGGCGCTGGATCCATCCGCAGCCGACTAAGCGGCTATGAGCGCCTGAAACTTATAGCAACTTCGAACAAAGCCTCGCAGCCGACTTGGCCCGTGAGGACAGCAAAGCTTCATCCCTGATCAATGGAGAACGAGAATGAGTAAAATCGAAAAAGTCGCGGTCGTCACAGGTGCCTCGCGGGGCATCGGGGCCGGTATCGTGGACGCTTACCGGAAGCTCGGATACGCGGTGGTCGCGAATTCACGGGACATGAAGCAAGGGAACGACGGCGATGTGGTCGCCGTCGCCGGCCATATCGGCGACCGCGGGGTCGCGAGCCGGGTCGTCGATATGGCCATCGAACGGTTTGGACGGATTGACACCCTCATCAACAACGCCGGAATCTTCATAAGCAAGCCGTTCACCGATTATACGGCAAACGACTTTCGCGACGTTCTCGACGTCAATCTCGCCGGCTTCTTCCATGTGACACAACTTGCTCTTCCGCACATGTTGAAGCAGCGACATGGGCATATCGTGCAAATAACGACCGCGCTTGTCGGCCAACCAAGCTCGGCAGTGCCCGCCGGGCTCGCATCGCTCACCAAAGGCGGGCTGGACGCGGTCACCCGTGGTCTCGCAATGGAGTACGCCAGACAGGGTGTTCGCGTGAATGCCGTTGCCCCTGGCATCATTAAGACGCCCATGCATCAGCCCGAAACGCACCAGTTTCTCGGCAATCTGCACCCCATGGGACATATGGGCGAGATCGCGGACGTTGTCGATGCGGTCCTCTACCTGGAAAGCGCGGGCTTCGTCACCGGTGAAACGCTGCACGTCGACGGCGGCCAGCACGCCGGCCGGTAAACAACCGAGGAGACAAGGACCATGCCTTACGTCAACATCAAGGTCACACGCGAAGGTACATCACCCGGCGCGACGGCCACCACGCCCGAACAGAAGGCGGCGCTTATCAAGGGCGTCAGCGACCTGCTGTTCCAGATTCTGGGCAAACCGCAAGACTCGACATTCGTCGTGATCGACGAAGTTCAGCTGGAAAATTGGGGATGGGGTGGACTTCCCGTCCCTGACTACCGAAAGCAGCTTGCGGCCCAGTCTGCCCGTCAGGACAGCACCGGCTGATCGAAGCAACACCTCGCCTTTCGCGATGCCTCGGCCGTACTGGCCAAGATGGACCCGCTGCACAAGCCGAGTCGGATGGGATCGTATCTCGCCGAGAGCGCAGAGGAGTGCCGGAGCCGCGACTGTGGCTGTATCCCGCGTTTCCTCATTGCGAAAGCCGCTGTCGGCCCTCTCCAGCAATGTAGCAGGTCAGCAACGGCAGCATTCAACAACTCACGACCGCCGCTGCCGGCCTGGCCATGACCAATTCAAGAAGCTAAGCTTCCGTAGAACTTAGCCGTAGAAAGTCCCCGTAGCATTTCATGTGGGCTCTGAGACACTCAGCTAAAAATCTGTGCCATTCTAACAACTTCCAACGCTGAGTGCAGAGGAGCGGTGATCCGCTGCTTTCGGAATCAGACGGACCTTGAAAGCCTCGTCTTCGGGCGTTCAATAAGTTCGTAACTGGGAACGCGGGTGCTTTCCTGCCGTGAGTCCAGAGCAGCTCCGCAGATTGCGCAGACCACGTCACCTGGATGCGGTACCAAGAACTTCTCTTCGGTGCGTCTGTACTCAGCACCGCAAGTGCATTGCACAACTGTCACCATGCTGGTGATATGTGCTTCCGATCAGGAATTTCCAGCCGCAACTTTCCTTGTCCTCTCGCGAGTTTGGCCGGCGCTTTAGGGAAGTCCGTTTGGGGGTCATAAGCGGCAGTCGAGGCAAAGGCGGCCCCGCGTCAGGTTCGCGGCCGATAGCCGACATCCGAATTGGCTCACCGTTGTTCAGCTAAGGGCCATAACCTGACCTTCCATGTGGCCTCCTGCGACCAAAAGCACCTTCATTGCGTCAGTTCGTCGAGTAAGGACTTGGCCTGCTTCAAATCCGACGTGTCGAAGCCCTCGGTGAACCAGCCGTAGATAGGCGCGAGGAGATCGCGGGATTCTCTGCGCTTGCCACGGTCGCGCCAGATCCGGGCCAAGCTGGTGGCAGCGCGCAGCTCCAGGCATTTGGCGCTCTGGCAACCCGCCACGTCTAGCGCACGCCGAAACCACCCTTCTGCTTCGGTCCCGTCGCCGCTCCGCCTGGCAAGCGTCAGCTCCCCAGTTAACCGGCAGATTTCCGCCTCCCATCGCCGCTCGCCGGTTTCCTCGACAATGCGCGCAGCCTCGACCAGCGCAGTTAATCCTTGCTCGATTTCTCCGGCCCACGCCGATGCTTCAGCCAGCGACGCGAGATAATAGCCGACGGATGCGCACGCCCGTCGGCTCGACGGCCGCGAGACCGCCGCGAATCTCCGCGATCCCTTCCACCGCCTGCCCGCGTGCCGCGATCGCCCACCCCCGCAAGATGCTCCCAGCCGCCGCCAGGTGCGGTGCGATCCCATGCTCAGCGCACACCGCGATTGCGGTCTCCGCATGCTCCTGGGCCGGCTCCGCTTCCCGCCGATGGTGGTAGATCATTGCCGCGAACACCAGGGCGAGAACAACGCTGAAGGGGTGCGACAGCCCCCGCGCCATCCTCACCGCCTCGCGCGCCGTGGCAAGCGCCTGCTCGGGGAAGCCAAGCGGCCACAGCGTGAGGGCCGCGGTGTATCGATTGCAGACGGCTGCGTCGTGGCCGCCATACAGGAACGTATGGCCACGGTGCGCGTCCGGCCGATATAGCGCCCATCCGGCTTCGAGATGCGTCCGACACGCGGTCAGTTCCGGGAGATGAAGGAGTGTCGTCCATGCGGCATGATGCGCCTGCAGGAGCAACGCCGGGTCGGCGCTCTGCCGAGCGACCGCGAACAGCCCGTCCAATAGGCCGCGAGCCGCCTTGAACTCGCAGCGCTGCTGGTAAACAAGCCACAGCCCCCAGTTCACGGCATAGAGCTGCGCTACATCGCCGGCTTGCTGACACAGATCGCGTGCGTGCAGATAAGCTTGTTCCACCTCCGCCGCCGAATAGCTCTTGGTGGCGATCAGCACCGGCGCAAGCACGAGCTGCAGGGCGAGTTCGCGGCGGGCACGCTCCGCCGGATCGGCGACCCGCCTGACGAGCGCCAGCCCCTTGTAGAGATGGGCAAGGCACTCGGCATGCGCCGAGCGCTCAGCCGCGCGCTGGCCGGCCGCCTGCCAGTAGGCAATGGCGTTTTCCGCAAGGTCAGCTTCGGTGAAGTGGTGCGCGAGCACTTCCGGCTGGGTTGCCGCGATGTCCGGAAACGTCTCTTCGAGCGCCCGGGCAATGCGCGCGTGCAGCGCGTGCCGCCTATTGCGCAGCAATGTGCCATAGGCGGTGTCCTGAACGAGGGCGTGCTTGAACAAATAGGTCGCGTGCGGCGGGATGCCGTTTCGGAACAGCAACCCGGCTTGCATCAGGCGGTCGAGCGCCGAGACCAGTTCCGGCTCTGACTGCCGCAGCACGGCGGCTAATAGCACATGAGAGTACTCACGACCTATGACCGCTCCGATTTGTGCTACCTCCTTGGCCGGGCCAAGCCGGTCGAGCCGCGCCATCAGAGAAGCATACAGGCTCGCGGGGACCGCCAGCGCTGGAGAGGGAATCGCGGCCGCAGTCTGCATCGCTCCGCGCTCGCCCCCAGCCTCCAGCACCGCCTTCGTCATCTCCTCGACGAACAACGGGATGCCGTCGGTGCGCTCGACAATGTCCTTTCTGACCTTCGCCGGCAGCAGCTTATTGCCGACGACGCACTCGATGACGGTCCCGACCTCGCGATGTCCCAGCCGATTGAGGGCAAGCGTTGTCACATGCGATTGTCCGACCCAGGGCGCGTCGAACTCAGGCCGAAACGTCACGATCAAGAGCACGCGAAGGCTCGCGATCCGGTTCACCGAGCGACCGAACACTTCCAGGCTCGTGGGATCTCCCCAGTGCGCATCCTCGACGATCATGAGCACCGGGCTGGACCGCGCGAGGGCTTCCAATTGGACGCCGAGTGCCGCCAGCGTTTTCTGCCGGCGCTGTTCGGGAACAAACTCCAGAGCGGGATAGCGTCCGTCGTTAGGAAGCGACAACATCTCGGCCAACAGCGCCGCGTCCTGGCGGGACGTCGAAGTCTGCGCCAGGAGCGCATCGAGCTTGTCGAGCTTGGCTTGCGATATGTCGCCGTGCACAAGTCCGGCAGCCCGTTCGAACTGCCCGATGATCGGATAAAGAACGCTGTCGATGTGTTGGGGCGAGCAGAAATAACGAAGCCGTGTGTGGGGTTCGGCCGTCAGGCGCTCCATGAGTGCAGTGGAGAGCCTGGATTTGCCGATCCCGGCCTCACCGGACAGCAGCACCACCTGGCCTTCGCCGGCCTTGGCTTTTGCCCAGCGCCGTAACAGGAGCTCAAGCTCTTCTTCGCGGCCGACGAGTGCGGTCAGGCCGCCGGGATGCATTGCGTCGAAACGGCTCTCGACAGAACTGGCCCGCAGCACCGCGAAAGCTCGCGCTAGACCTGTGATCCCCTTAAGCTCCGTTGGCCCGAGGTCCCGCAGCTCGAAGAGATTGCCCAGCAGTTTGCGCGTGGCCTCGGCAATGACGACTGTGTTCGGTTCCGCGATGCCTTGCAGACGGGCCGCAAGGTTCGGCGTCTCGCCGACAATCCCGCGCTCCTGCGCTTCGCCGGAGCCGACGAGATCTCCGACGACCACCAGCCCGGTGGCAACCCCAACCCGCATCTGCAGGGGCTCGCGAGCTGGGAGCGCAGCAACCGCGTCGATCAGGGCGAGGCCGGCACGAACAGCTCGCTCGGCGTCATCCTCATGCGCCTGAGGATAACCGAAGTAGACGAGAACGCCGTCGCCCATGTATTTTGCCACGAACCCGCCGAAGCTGCGGACGGTCTCGGCAACACACTTCTGATAGGCCGTGATGACCTCGCGCAAATCCTCTGGGTCCATCCGGACCGAGAGCGCCGTCGAGCCGACGAGATCCGAGAACATTACGGTCACTTGGCGACGCTCGGCGGTGTCCTCCTCTTCGTGGATTGCCAGAGAAACGTCGCATGCTGGCGTGGTTGCGCTCTTTTCCGCGCGCAGAACCGCAATTGCATCTAGAAGCGTGCGGCGGTGCCCAACCATGGCGACGCCCAAGTCTTTCAAGTCCTCCGCCGTCAGATTGGGCAGGACCTTCTCACTGATCTCATTTTCGCGGAATGCCGCCTCATATTGTTCGAGGCCAAGCCTCCGCAGCCAAACTCCGACGTCCATCATGGCGCCCCGGTTCGCCTTGCGCTGCATGATCCCGCAGTTGAGACAGCCTGTCTAGAGCGCCCTCTTGGAGGACCGGTTTGGGTCATGACCGCACTTCGGAGTGCAGGCTGCCTGCTTCCGATCTACCCCTATGAGCCGACCACCCGGGACGCTGCCTAGACTTCGCGTTCGGGCCAGAGACGGAAATCGCTGCTGCTTGCGATCGCAGGACACGTTGTTCCCCCTCTTGAACGGCGCGTTGAGATGGTCGACAGTAAGCGTGTCAGGCCTGACGAGGGGAGATCTAGAGTGGCCCCATCGCAGATTGATTTCTGGTTCACTATGGGCAGCACGTATTCCTACTTGAGCGTGTTGAGGCTCTCCGATGTTGAGCGATCTACGGGAATTTCCTTCCGTTGGCGCCCGTTTCATCTGCTCATCATCTTGCAAGAAATGAGGCACGTCCCGTTCGCCGATAAGCCAGCTAAACTGACTTATATGTGGCGGGATATCGGACGCCGCGCCGCGATGTACGGCTATCCAGCCAATCTCCCTGTGCCCTACCCCGCCAAGCAGTCAATAGTCGCAAATCTCATCGCAACTGTTGGCATGCGCGAAGGTTGGGGGCCGGAATTTGTTTGCGCCGCGTACCGCCGCTGGTTCACGCTAAGACAGGAAACTGGCGACGAGCCCAATGTATCGGAGAGTTTACGGGACATTGGGCAAAACCCGGACCGTGTGCTCACGTTGGCTTATGCAGAGACGGCGAAGGCCGAACTTGGGGCGGAGACGAGCGCAGCGCGAGATCTAGGTATATTCGGATCACCGACGTTCGTCGTGGACGGCGAACTATTTTGGGGCGACGACCGACTGAACGACGCAATTAGCTGGTGTCGTTCCGGCCGCGTCCGACATGGCTGATTGATCATTGTTGCGGCATTCCTGCCTTGAGCAACCCTTCCCTGTAATTGTTGCGATCATCTTCACGTTTGAAGGGACGGATCACTTCCGCAATCGTTTTCTCCGAGTGCTCGCTTGCTAACAGATCACTCAGTGTCCTTCTTGCGGAGTCGATCATGTCGAGGTGGGCGTAGCTCGCCGCCAGTACGCGGCACGCGGTGTGGAACCAGCGCTGTCCAAGGCTTTGCCTCGCCGTCTCAGCGGCTTCGGCGTAACGTCTGAGCAGATACAAGGCCGACGCCCGTTGGGCGAGCCAAGCGAAGATTTGCGGATCATTGGGACTAAGCCGTAGCGCCCGATCGATCGCCGTCAGGGCCTCGCGCGGCAGGCCGAGAAAATTGCTTGCCACCGCTAACGCAAAATAGCCGAGAGCAAAATTTTCATTCAGCTCAATTGCTCGCCTGGCGAATTTGACTGCGGTTTCGCAATCGTCGTTATGCGCCAGATTGAGTGCTAAAATATAGCAGGCAGAAGCGCTGCTATGCTCAAGTGCAAGAGCACTCTTAGCAGCAGAAGCAATTTGAGCGTTGACTTTATGAGCATTGACATCGCGCCCTGGGCTGAGCCGATAGGCACGAGTGCTGAATAAAGTCCGAGCAATCCCGACGTAGGCGTCGGCAAGCGTGTGATCTAGCTCAATCGCGAGATTGAAACAGACAATGGCCTTCTGTGCATCCTCCTTGCTAAACTGATGGAAGTGCCACATTCCACGAAAATAGTGGTCTCTCGCCACCATTTGCTCCGGCGTCTTGCGGCGGGCGCGTTCGATTTCGGCTTTCGAGACCGCCGGCTCTATCGCAGTAGCGACATCTTGCGCCACCTCATCCTGAATCACAAACCCATCGGTGAGATCACGATCATACCTGTCTGCCCAGATGCTCGTGCCAGTGGTGGTGTCTACCAGCTGCGCCGTCACGCGCACCCGACTGCCAGCCCTTCGAACGCTTCCGTCGAGGACGTAATGTACACCCAATTGCCGACCAACATCTCTTATGTCGACTTGGCGGCCCTTGTAGGAAAAGCTTGAATTGCGAGCAATCACGAAGAACCAGCGCCACTTTGACAATGCCGTGATGATATCTTCGGTGATGCCGTCGGTGAAGTAGTCCTGCTCTAACTCACCACTCAAGTTTCGGAACGGAAGCGCGGCAATCGAGGGCTTATCAGGAAGCGCGAAGAGTTGGCTCGGCGCGGCAGAAACACTCTTTGAACCCGCCGCAGCCGAGATCTTATCCACACGCATTCGCCAGGCACGCATTGGCTCAGCGATATTCTTCAGCGACTGAAAACCCAGATCGTCAAAGCAAATGTCAAGCTTGCCGCGGAGTTGGCGCTGAGCGTCATCGGAGATGCATATCCCTCCTGGCTCTGCAATCCCCTCCAGACGGGCGGCTATGTTGACGGCATCGCCAAAAATATCGTCTTCATCAATGATTATATCGCCGACATGAACTCCGATCCGAAACTCTATCCTTTGATCCTGTGGCAGGCCCGTATTCCGGTCGGCCATGCTACGCTGAACTTCAACGGCCCAGTGACCTGCGTCCACGGCACTAGCGAACTCGACCAGCATGCCATCGCCGGTCGTCTTTACAATGCGGCCACGATACTCGGCCATAGCGGGATCGATGAGCGTCTTCCGCAACGACTTGAGCTGCGCCAGCGTGCCTTCCTCTTCGCGGCCCATCAAGCGGCTATAGCCGGCGACATCCGCCGCTAACACAGCCGCCAGCCGCCGCTCCACGCGCTCGCTGCTCACAAGTGCCTCCCAGCTCGGGAGATTGGACGGACAGTATAGCAATTTAACGGGGCGTTGTCCGACTCCCAATGTCCGATATGGGTCAGAATCGGCCCCGAACGGGCTTCGGCGTGAAGGTCAGCTACGGCCAATAGCAGAAGTCAACGTAGGCCGAAATGAAAGAGGCCGCGAACTGAGACGTCCTCACTTCAAAAAGGCGCCCACCGTCCAAGGAACCTTTGTACGTCATTGCAGTTTCAGCATCATCATCCGCTTGGGGCGCTTTGGGAGCTTTTCGCGCAACTGCCTCGTAAGCTCGGCCGGATTGCGGAAGTCTGGATCGTCAATATCAACGTTCTTCGCAATGATCGTTTCAATCCGGCCGCGAACCCGGTTTGCAGTCTCGCGCTTCTCCACCCAGATCGGCTTGAGCAGATCGTACATGTGGCTCGGCTTGATCTCCGGGATGGTCAGCTTGCCGATTGTGGGATAGGCGTACCGCTTGAGGGACGAGGGCCACTGATCGCGATGCTTCACGCTCCAGGTCGACCAATTCGTCCGGATGTAGACTTCCGCGCATTCCTCGAACGTTGGCAACCCAACCTTGGCCTCGATGGCTTTCGATTCTTCGCGCGCCTTTCGCCTCTCCTGCACTATGTCCACGCCGGCGGTGCTGCGATCGCCTTTCACGCGCAGCCGCGCCGCATCCCGTGCCAGCCGCGCATCTTTTAGCGACACTTCTTTCAAGGAACCGAGGCCGTGCCAGCGCTCCTTGCCATCTTTCCAATATCTGTATGACCAGCTCTTCGACGTTGGTCCGGTGATGATCAAGTAGAGCCCATCACCATCGGCGTATTTGCCGGGCTTGGTTTGGCGCTCTACGTCGAGGGGTTTGAGCCTTCCAGCCATTGTTCCTCCGGGAAAACCGTCCTCCGAACCCACGGGCTACGGTCAGTGCCCCGATTAGGAGGAACACCGGCGAACTGCAAAGTACAGCACTTCGGCGCAAGTCACTGATTTTGCTGTGGAGTTCGAACGACTGCGAACAGTGGAGAACAATATACTGGCGGAAGGGGTGGGATTCGAACCCACGGTACCCTTGCGGGCACGCCGGTTTTCAAGACCGGTGCCTTAAACCACTCGGCCACCCTTCCAAGCCTTGAAATTGTTTAGCTTTTCATCGCTTCGCAGAAACGTTTCGAGGACTCTGCGACCGCTTTGCTACCCAACATCGGCTCGCTTTGTTTATGGCGGCGCGCGTGGCGACGTCAACCGCCGCGGCGGCCTCCCCGTGCATGTTTGGCATCAAGGGACGCCAGATATCCCTGGTGCTCGCCATCGAGGAGAGCGGCTAGTGCAGCACCCGGCTCGCTTCGGCGAGCCGGACTCTTTCTCTCAACTCTTCGAGCTCTTCGATCGCATTCAGCAACCTCACCAGTTCGCGGGTCATATGTGCCAATCTGGGCTTTGGACGTCGCGAGATACGAATACGCTGTCCCATCGGTGCACGCCTCCATGCTGTGGAGATCCACATGGCAAGGAGCGTGCCGCCCCCGTGAAGGGGTCTATTTTTAACGTAAATGAAGGCCCGCCGGCTCACGCTAGGCGAGCCACTCAAGGTCAACGGCTGATATTTTCACTTAAGACATCGCGATTGAGAACCTGCCGGCTCCAGGTCGACGGCATTTTGGGTTGCTCTCAATTCCGGATCGCCAACATCCCGAAAGCCGAGGTCCAGAAGCAAGGTGTAGATAACCTTCGCGCTCGACCGGCGACTGATTGCCGGTTCAGTCTGTTAACTTCAAGCTTTCGCCCCGTGTGAGTCGGGGGGATCCATGGAGCGGAAGCCGCTTGAGAGCATGCCTCTTGAAGAGCTGTGGCAACTCCACAGCCTCGTCAACGATATTCTCGCCGCCAGGCTTCTGGCGAAGAAGGACCAGCTAGAACGACGACTGGAGCTACTCAAGCGAGAGGGCAAGCCTCGTCATTGACGCCGCTGGCGGGCCTTTGTCGTTTAGAGAATGCGGCGGTCCGACGCGCGAGGTCGTAGGAAGATGTAGCAGCCACTCGGCTCGCTCCTTCGTCGAACTGGCCGCCATCAGCCACCCCTAGCTCGACGGGCAATCAACCAGCACGGCGCTCCGGATATATTTGGTCCTCTGATGAGCGTTGACGTAGCGGCCAAATTGCGGGCTGTAATTGAGGTCGTAGCGGCATCCTGCCCGCATGGCCTTGTAGATCGCGCCCCGCTCGATCACGTAACTCCCTTGCGGGAGCGTCTTGAGGCGGACCTGCGCGATCGTCTGTTCCTGGCCGTGGTCCGGGCCGAGATAGGTGACGCGGTCGGTGGAGCCGACCGACCAGACGATCGCAATGACGCAGATCAACGGAACAGCGAGAGCGGCGACCAGCCCGAGTTGCGGTCGCTCGAGGGAGGCGAGAAACAAGCTCATCTCGTTTCGTGTCGTTCCGCGCTCGGCGGTTCAAAGCTCCCTCACCTTCGCGCGAAAGAAAGCGCGGCGCCCCCCAAGGAGCGCCGCGCGACTATTCGTCGTGACCGGGTTCAGCTCAGTAGCCGCAGGACGCGCAGTTCATCTGCACCGGGGCGTAATAGGAATACCCGGGCGAGACCATCTCGACGCGCTGGCGTGTGGCGTATTGCGGCGGGATGCGCTCGTACTGGACGCTGGGCGGCGCCACCATCACGGTCTGCGGCACCATCACGGTGCGGTACTGCGCCGGCGTGCGGTGCGCGACGACGGAGCCCGGCGAGACCATCACGGTCTCGTCGACGGTGCGGTATTGCGGCGCGACATATTGCTGCTGATAGCAGGTCGTGCAGGGCGGCGGCGTGTAGCAATTATAACAGCCGGCAGAGGCTGCGCCCGTCATGGAAATCGCGGCGACGGCGGTGGAGAAAACAACGGCGAGAGTACGAGACATTGCGTGTGGTGCCCCAGTTGCCCGAAATGGATGTGCGAAGGTCGGCGCAGTATACGCGGTAAAATCCAGAGCTGCCGAACTTCGTCCGGGCATCCTTAATGCGAACGGCCCCTCGCGGTAGAGCGGTAAGAACTCATTGACCACGCGCATTAACGCGCGCGACGTGGGTTCGCATCGAAGTCCGCGTGACGTCTGGGAGCGCGAGCCGGCGATTGGATATCGCCAGTGCTCCGTTCGAGCGCCGCCTCCTAAGCGTTACCCACCTCTGCGAGGGCGAGCTTCAGCGCCTCGCCGCTCGTTCCAAGAACTCCAGCAGCGAGGGATCCGTCTCCTCGAATTCGACAAAGCGGCGACGCAACTCGTCGGCAATCTCCGCGGTGCAATCTCGCGACCATCCTTCCGCGGTATTGAAGGCCACGACACGGGCGGGATGCAGATATTGTCCGTCGACGAGATGCCTGAGCAGGGTCGCGCGATTGGCGTCCTCTTCCGCTGTTTCGCACCAGGCGCGGCCCAATCGCCGGCCGAAATCATCGAGCACGAGATAGACGTCCTGGTCTGTGGTCATCTGCGGCACGAGTGATGGAGCGTGACTCATGGCTTACTCCGCTACTGGCAATCCGGGACCGTTGCGGACGGAGCTGAATAAGGCGGCCGCCTCCGGCGAGATCCGGAAAATGAATTTCCGCAGTTCTCATAGGATGGCACAATTAGATTATAAACAAAAACGAAATAAATAAGAATTAAATAGCAGATTGGGGATAAAAGCATTATGGTCATAGCTGCCTGGCGGGCAAGCCCGCACGTCGGGTGCCCACTTCGCAAACGGCCCTCGCCTCACCCCCAACTAGCCCCCCAGAGGCGAGGGCCGTTTCTTTCCAAACTCCATTCCGGCCACACGGCCTGCAACCGCGCATCGGCGCGCGCTCCACATAGGCGATCGCGCGTCGTTCCGGAGCAATGAATCGGGATTGGCGCTACCGATCAGGCAACTATCTCGGGCGCCGCTTCACCTCGCGCACCGCGCCGCGCGCGGCGCTGGTGGTGAGCGCGGCGTAAGCCTGCAACGCGGTCGAGACGTTGCGCTTGCGGCCTTGCGCCTGCCAAGCGGCATCGCCCTTTGCCTCTTCCGCCGCGCGGCGGCGGGCGAGCTCCTCGTCGGAGACCTCGAGGCTGATGCTGCGGTTGGGGATGTCGATGGCGATGATGTCGCCGGTTCGCACCAGACCGATGTTGCCGCCTTCGGCCGCTTCCGGCGACAAATGGCCGATCGACAGGCCGGAGGAGCCGCCGGAGAAGCGACCGTCAGTGACGAGCGCGCAGGCTTTGCCGAGGCCCATCGATTTCAAATAGCTGGTCGGATACAGCATCTCCTGCATGCCGGGGCCGCCGCGGGGGCCTTCATAGATGATGACCACGACCTCGCCGGCGACGACCTTGCCGCCCAGGATGCCTTCGACGGCGGCGTCCTGGCTTTCGAACACGCGCGCGGGGCCGGAGAATTTCAGGATCGAGGCGTCGACGCCGGCGGTCTTCACGATGCAGCCGTCCTGCGCGAGGTTGCCGTAGAGCACGGCAAGACCGCCATCCTTGCTGAAGGCGTGCTCGAGGTTGCGCACGACGCCCTTCTCGCGGTCGGCATCGAGCTCGTCGTAGCGGCGCTCCTGGCTGAAGGCGACTTGCGTGGGGATGCCGCCGGGCGAGGCGCGATAGAAGGTGCGGACCGCCTCGCTCTTGGTGCGCTTGATGTCCCAGCGCTCCAGCGCGTCGTTCATGGTCGGTGCGTGCACGGTCGAGACCGAGGTGTCGATCAGGCCGGCGCGATCGAGTTCGCCGAGGATGCCCATGATGCCGCCAGCGCGATGCACGTCCTCGACATGCACGTCAGCGACGGACGGCGCCACCTTGCACAGCACGGGCACGCGGCGCGAGAGGCGGTCGATATCCTTCATGGTGAACGCCACCTGCCCTTCATGGGCGGCGGCGAGCAGATGCAGCACGGTGTTGGTCGAGCCGCCCATGGCGATGTCGAGCGTCATCGCGTTCTCGAACGCCTTGAAGTTGGCGACGTTGCGCGGCAGCACGGATGCATCGTCCTGCTCGTAATAGCGGCGGACGAGATCGACGATGGTGTGGCCGGCCTCGACGAACAGGCGCTTGCGATCGGCATGGGTTGCCACCACCGAGCCGTTGCCGGGCAGCGCGAGGCCAAGCGCCTCGGTCAGGCAGTTCATGGAGTTGGCGGTGAACATGCCTGAGCAGGAGCCGCAGGTCGGGCACGCCGAGCGCTCGATCACCTTGACGTCTTCGTCGCTGACCTTGCTGTCGGCCGCGGCCACCATGGCGTCGATGAGGTCGACGGCCTTGGTCTTGCCCTGCAGCTTGACCTTGCCGGCCTCCATCGGGCCGCCCGAAACGAAGACTGCGGGGATGTTGAGCCGCAGCGCGGCCATCAGCATGCCGGGGGTGATCTTGTCGCAGTTGGAGATGCAGACGAGGCCGTCGGCGCAATGGGCGTTGGCCATGTACTCGACGCTGTCGGCGATCAGCTCGCGCGACGGCAGGCTGTAGAGCATGCCGTCATGGCCCATGGCGATGCCGTCGTCGACCGCGATGGTGTTGAACTCCTTGGCGACGCCGCCGGCCTGCTCGATCTCGCGCGCCACGAGCTGGCCGAGGTCCTTCAGATGGACGTGGCCGGGCACGAACTGGGTGAAGGAGTTGACGACCGCGATGATCGGCTTGCCGAAATCGCCGTCCTTCATGCCCGTCGCGCGCCAGAGGCCGCGGGCACCCGCCATGTTGCGGCCGTGGGTGGTGGTGCGGGAGCGATAGGCTGGCATGGCGGTTCCGTCCTCGGGTTTGATGGCCGGGCGGGAAAATATGGAGCCGCCTCAGGCCTTTCCGGCCGGATAGCGCAGGCGGGGAACGCGCGCAACGGGAACTTGGGGCTGACAGAGCTCCCCTGCTCCCGGCGCGGGGGGCCTGCCGTGCCCCGGGCGCAGCGCGGCGCCACTTCGACGATGCGCTGCAGAGCCGGTGCCCATGTGGCGGTGAGTGCTGCGGCCGCCTGGGTCCCGGCTCGCGCTTTGCGCGTCCGGGACACGAGACCGCCGCCGCTATTGCAACGTCGGATCGAGCCGGTCGCGCAGCCAGTCGCCGATCACCGAGACGGCCAGCGTGGTCACGACGATGGTGGTCGCCGGGGCCAGCATGATCCAAGGCGCCCGGGTCAGATATTCCCGGCCGTAGCCGACCATATTGCCGAGGCTGGTCATCGGCGGCTGCACGCCGAGGCCGAGGAAGGACAGGCCTGATTCCATCAGGATCACCTCGGGGAATACCAAAGTGGTCGAGACGATCAGAGTGGAGGCGATGTTGGGCAGGATGTGGCGGAGGTAGATGCGCGACGGCGTCGCGCCCAACTGGCGCACGGCGGCGGCATAGCCTTGCGCGTTGGCGGAGATGGCAAGGCCGCGCGCGATGCGGGCGTAGCGCTCCCAGCCGAACAGGCCCATCAGGCCGATCAGGAGCGGCAGCGAATTGCCGAAGAAGGCGAGCACAGCCAGCGCCATGATCAGGAAGGGCATGCTGGCCTGGAAGTCGGTCAGCATCAGCACGAGCTGCTCAACGAACCCGCGAAAATGCGCGGCGAGAAAGCCGAGCGTGGTGCCGACCAAGGCCGAGATCGCGGTTGCGCCGAACGCGATCAGGAGCGAGATGCGGATCGAGACCAGAAGACGCGACAGCACGTCGCGGCCGAGCTCGTCGGTGCCCAGCCAGTGCGCGGCATTGCCGGGCGCGGCAAGCCGGTTGCGGAGGTCGAGCTGGGTGAAGCCGTAGGGCGCAATTTTTTCGGCGAACGCCGCGATGACAAGCACCGCGACGATCCAGGTGATCGCGAGCGCGACCGACACCGGGATTGCCGGAAGGCTGATGCGCCGGCGTGTGGCGGTGTCCTTCAGCGTCGCGTCGGTCATGCATGCGCTCCCTTGGTGCGCAGGCGCGGGTCGAGGAAGCCATAGAGGAAATCGACGATCAGGTTCGAGGTCACCATGGTCATCGCGACCAGCAGCAGGATGCATTGCACGACGGCGAGGTCGCGGTTGGCGACGGCGACGACCAGCAGGCGCCCTACGCCCGGCCAGGCAAACACGCTCTCCACCACGACCGCACCGGCGATCAGCGTCCCCACCATGAAGCCGAGAATGGTGACGGTCGGGATCGCGGCGTTCGGCAGCGCATGCGAGGTCACGACCTTGCGCCAGGGCACGCCCTTGGCCGAGGCGGTGCGGATATAGGGCTGGCCCAGCACCTCCAGCATGGCGCTGCGGGTGAAGCGCGCCAGCACGGCCGCACCGCCGAGGCTCAGCGTCGCAATGGGCAGGATGGCGTGGCGCCAGCTGTCCTGCCCGCCTGACGGCAGCCAGCCAAGCTGCACGGCGAAGACGAGGACGAGCAGCAGCGCGAGCACGAAGCTCGGCACCGTGAAGCCGGCGACCGCGGTCATCATCACGGCGCGGTCGATGGCCGAGCCCCGATGCAGCGCGGCGTAAATACCGGCGGGAATGCCAAGCGCGACCTTGAAGAAGAAGGCCGGCAAGGTCAGCGCCAATGTCGCGGGGATGCGCTCCAGCACGAGTTCGATCGCGGGACGACCGTCGCGCATGGAGCGGCCGAGCTCGCCTTTGGCAATGGCGCCGAAATAGTCGAAATATTGCGCCCAGATCGGATCATCGAGGCCCCAGGCCTTGCGGAATGCTGCGAGCACCTCGGGCGGCGCCTCAGGTCCCAGGATCATCAGCGCGGGATCACCGGAGAGACGCAGCACGATGAAGGCGAAGGTGACCACGAGCACGATCGTGAGCGCCGCGCGTCCGATGCGGATGGCGAAATAGCGTCCCATCAGGCTGCATCCCGCGTCTCGGCGCCCGTGACGAGATGGCAGGCGACTTGCCTGTCGCCGCCCACGGCCGCGAGCGTGGGCACCTCGCTCTTGCAGCGCGCGATGGCGCGCGGGCAACGCGGATGGAAGGCGCAGCCTTGCGGCCGCGCAGCCGGGTTCGGCGGATCGCCCGCAAGCACGATGCGGCCCGCGCTGCGGCGGCCCGGCGCGGGCGAGGCCGAGACCAGCGCCTGGGTATAGGGATGCTCGGGTCGCGCAAACAGATCATCGGCGCTGCCGATCTCGACGATGCGGCCGAGATACATCACGGCGACGACATTGCTGATCTGCCGGACGACACGCAGATCATGGCTGATGAACAGCAGCGTCAGCGACAGTGGCGCCTGGAGATCGCAAAGCAGGTTCACCACCTGCGCCTGGATCGAGACGTCGAGTGCGCTGACCGGCTCGTCGCAGACCAGGAAATCGGGCTTCGTGGCCAGCGCCCGCGCCAGCACGATGCGCTGACGCTGGCCGCCGGAGAGCGCGCCGGGATAGCGCGCACCATGGGCCGGTGTGAGCTCGACGGCACGCAGCAGCTCGCGGACGCGGTGCTCACGCTCGGCCGGCGTGCCGAGATCGTGGATGTCGAGCGGCTCGCGGATTTGCGTCGCGACCGGCAGCCGCCGGTCGAGCGCGCCCAGGGGATCCTGGAAGATCATCTGCATGCGCGCGCGCTGGGCTCGCCACGCAACCGTTCCCGGCGCAGCCATTGGCCTGCCGTCGAACCGCACCTCGCCGCTATCGGGCGGCTCGAGGCCGAGCACGATGCGGCCCGTCGTCGATTTGCCCGAGCCGGACTCGCCGACGAGGCCGAGCGTCTCACCCTTGGGAATCGTCAGCGACACGCCGTCGACGGCATGAACCGCCGTCGCGCGGCCGAACATTCCGGAACGCATCGCATAGCTGCGCGAGATCGCGGACACCTCGACAAGCGGCAGGCTCATTCGGCGGCGATCCCGAGCAGCGCGCGGCGCGAGGCCTCGGCGCGGATGCAGGCAACGCTGCGGTCATCTGCGATCGGCGCCAGGCTCGGCGCGGCATGGCCGCACGGCTCGGCCGCCAGCATGCAGCGCGGCGCGAAGGCGCAACCGCTGGGCATGTGCGCGGGATCGGGCACCGTGCCGGGAATGGGGGTGAGGCGCCGCCGCGGTCCATCCAGCGGCGGCAGCGCGCCGATCAAGCCTTGCGCATAAGGGTGCACGGGATCGGCGAACAGTTGGTTGCTGGGCGCCTGCTCGACGATGCGGCCGGCATACATCACCGCGACGCGGTCGCAGTTCTCGGCGACGACGCCGAGATCGTGGCTGATGAGCACCATCGCCATGTGCATCTCGCCCCGGATCGTGGAGAGCAGCTCCAGGATCTGGGCTTGAATGGTGGCGTCGAGCGCGGTGGTCGGCTCGTCCGCAACCAGCAGGTCGGGATTTCCGGCGAGCGCCATCGCGATCATGATGCGCTGGACCTGGCCGCCGGAGAATTCGTGCGGATAGGCGGACAGCCGCCTCGCTGCATCGGGAATTCCGACGAGATCGAGCAGCCGCCGGGCTTCCGCCTTCAGCGCCTCACCCGAGAGATCGCGATGCAGCGCCAGCGCTTCGCAGAGCTGCCTGCGGATGGTCAGCACCGGGTTGAGGGCGCTGGCCGGATCCTGGAAGATCATGGCGACGCGCCCGCCCCTGACCTGGTCGAGCGCGGCGGCGGGCGCGCCGAGGATCTCGCGGCTGTCGAGCAGCACCGAGCCGGAGACCGAGGCGTGACGCGGCAGCAGGCCGAGGGCGGCAAGCCACGTCACCGACTTGCCCGAGCCGGACTCGCCGACGAGGCCGAGGGCCTCGCCCTTCTGCAAGCTGATGTCGACGCCACGCAGGACCGGCACGCCGCCAAAGGCGACGCGCAAGTCCTTGATGCTGACCAGCGGCGGCACCGCTCAGGCCTCGAAATTGCCGGCGCGGAAGTCCATCGCAAAGGCGGGCGCGGCCTTCCATTTGATCGATTTCGGCTTGGCCGTGAAGGTCGCGTTCTGGTGCAGCACCGTATAGGCGGGGTCCTCGCGCTCGGCGATTTCCAGCATGCGGCGGAACGCTTTCTTGCGCGCGGCGCGATCGGTCGACGTCTCCAGGAACTCCGACAGCTTGTTCAGCTCGACATTGGTCCATTCGCCGATTTGCTGCTGCTGGCCGTTCGGGCCATGCTGGGCGACGAGCGAAGACACCGGATCGTTGAAGGCAGCCGAGTTCGACCAGTCGCGCACGGCGCGCGTGGGCGCACGCTCCATGATCTGCGACCAGTTCTCCTTGGTCTCGATCTGGACGTTGAGGCCGACCGACTTCCACATCTCGACCAGCACCTGCGCGGTCGCGACCTGATTAGTGTAGTAATTGTTGAGCAGCCGGTACGGGATCGGATCGCCCTTGTAATTGGCCTTCTTCAACAGATCCTGCGCGAGCTTGGGATCGTAAGCCGGCACGCTCCAATCGGCGTTGAACATGTCGCCGTAGAATTCCCATTGCAGGCCCTTCGGCACGCGGGTGCGGCCGGCCCACAGGCTGTCGACGATCGCCTGGCGGTCGATCGCATGGGTGAAGGCGCGCCGCACCAGCGGATTGGCGAGCACGGCGTGGTTCTTGTCGAACACGGTCAGGCGGTGATTGAGAATGGTGCCGCCCTGCACTTCGAACGCCGCGTTCTTCTCGATGCCGGCGATCTGGTCCGGCGGAATGTCGCAGGCGAACTGGTATTCACCCGACAAGAGCCCGTTGATGCGGCTTGCGACCTCCGGCACTTCGAGGAAGCGGATGCGCTTGAGCGGCGGACGGCCGCCCCAATATTCGTCGTGCGCTTCGAGCGTCAGCGAGACGTCCGGCTTGAGCTCGACGACCTTGTAGGGACCCGTGGTGACAGGCTTGCGAGCCCACTCGAGATAGCTCGCGGACTCTTCCCAGGCGCGACGGTTCATGATGTCGGAGCCGTAGCGCATCAGACGGCCCTCGATCGTGACATCGGGCGTCGCGTTGTAGAAGCGCACCGTGTACTTGTCGACGGCGTCGACGCGGACGAGGTCGGGCCAGATGCGGCGCGCGACCGCGGGCACATCCGGCGGCAGCTCCTTGCCGGGACGCGGCGTCGGGATCTTCTCGAAGGCCTGGATGGTGGAGCGGCTCTTGGCCTCGGTCTCGCCGAACATGCGCTGGCGGCTGAAGGTGAAGACGACGTCCTCCGCCGTGAGCTCGTCACCATTGTGGAATTTGACGCCCTGCCGCAGCTTCAGCTCGACGGTCTGGTCGTCGATGCGGCGCCACTCGGTGGCGAGACCCGGTACGGCCTCGAGATTGCCGCGCCAGTTCTTGGAGATCAGGCCTTCCCAGATCGAGGAAAAGAACACGCGCTCGCCGACGTTGGACTGTTCGCGCAGCACGTCGAGCACGTTGGCATTCGTCACCTTCTGCACGGCGATCGTCACCGACGGACGATTGTCGGCCTGCCCGATCGCAAAGCGCGGCAGGAGAAGCGTGCCTGCGGCAGCGCCGCCGGATTTCAGGATGGTGCGACGGGTGAGCTTGCTCATGATGGTGACCCTGCCCTTTGTGATGTCGGTTATTCGGCAAGCCCGAGCGCGGCGAGATGGGCTGCGCCGGCACGGACGTCGTCATGGTTGCGGAGTTCGAGGATCAGCCGCGGGTTGGAATTGACCCGTGCCAGCGCGCGGAACACCGCGACCCACGGGATGTTGCCCTCGCCCGGCGCCCAGTGCCGGTCGGCAAAGCCGTCGGTGTCCTGGAGGTGCACATGGGTCAGCATGTCACCAGCGGTTTCCACGTAGTAATCGACCGGCGGTGCCCCGGTGGAGATATGGGCGTAATTGGCGTGCCCGGTATCGAGCGAAACGCGGACCTTGCTGCTTTCGAGCGCCCTGGCGAGGCGCACGCGGTCGCGCGGATCCTTGTCCTCGATATTCTCGATGACGATCTCGCAGCCGATCGTCTCGGCGCGCGCAATGACTTCGGCGAGCGTCGCCTTGACGCGTTCGACGAGATTGCCGCGGTTATCGGGATAGAGATCGAGATTGTTGTGGTCCCAGGTCGTGAACGGCGAATGGATCACCATCTGCGTCGCGCCGAGGAACTCGGCGGCTTCCAGCCCCTGGAGCAGGCGCTTGGTCACGGCCTGACGGATCATGGGATCGTGGCTATCGATCTTGAAGCCCCAGAACGGGCCGTGAATGCCGAGCCGGCCGGTGTGGCCCGCGAGCATCTGCTTGATGTCGCTAGCCGCGCTGCGCCAGTCGCTATCGAGCAGATCGGCGCGGAAGAAATCCTGGACCTCGAGATCGCGCTGCCGTTCCAGAAGCCAGTCGCGATGCGCGGGGATCGATTTGATGGACAATGCGGCGCCCAGCACCGGCTTCGACATGGCTTGCTCCTTGGCCGTCAGCGATGACGTGAGCAGCGCTAGACCAGTTCAATGACAGGCTGGTGAAATGCAGGTTGCGAGGTGCCGGTGAGATGTGGACATCTTGTCGGCCGTCGCTTTCCGATTGGGCAACGATGCGCGCAACCGATGCCGAACGAACACAGGGCAAGCAGTATCGATGTCCGTAGTGATCCGGAATGGAATCCTAATTAACCTTCGCGTACATCGCGGGACATCGATCGGCGGCCACTTCCACGGGCATCACCCTCTGATCGCGCGACATGGGGTTGGGGGACCACATGGGGCGGGGGATTGAAGGCTGGGGCAAGGTGACGAGGTCCGGACTCCTAGGCACTCCGGACCTCGAAACTTTTTAGATTGAACGCAGCAACGCGCCGTCCGGGTGGGGCATCCGGGCGGCGCGTTGTCGTTTCAGCGTGATCTTTGGGTTAGCGCGTCTGCGGCTCCAGCGTCACCGTGCAATCGCCCTGCCCTTGCGTCGCGACCAGGATATTGCCCGCGGGAGCGCCGAGGGCGATCGGCGCAGACGAGCCGCCGCCGGGCATCTGGACGACCACGCTCAGGGAATCTGTGCGCGCTGTCGAACCCACGGTGGTCGGCTCGGCCTGGGCTACATTGCCGGAGGCGTCGCGCCGCATGATCTGGCAGTTCACCATGTTTCCGCCAGCCGCCGCCATGCTTGATGACGAGGTGCTGCCGCCCATTTGGGCGCGGGCCCGCGAGGGATCGCGAGGCACCTGGCTGACGATGCGATGCGAGCGCGGCTCCACGATGACGACCTCGTCCTCCGTCGCGAAATATTCGTAGTCCCGATAGGCAGGCTCGATCGAGACGATCTCGGGCGGAAGCCGATGCAGCCGCACGCGCGAGGGAATCGTCTCGCCGACCCGGATCGAGATGTTCAGATTGCGCTCCGGCTGCGCCAACCGTGCGCGACTGACCGTTTCGGAGATCCGCACCTGCCGCTCGGTCGTCACCTGGGCCTGCTGATTGACCTGCGTGTTGGTCTGCGTGGTCTGATTGGCCTGGTTGGTCTGTGTGCTGGATGTGCCGGGCGCGGTCTGCGCATTGTTGGTGGGAGCTGTCCGGTTCGTATCCGTGGCGGTGGCCGGCCTGTTATTCTGTTGCGCCGGTGGCTGTTGCTCGGCCGCATTGCGTGGCGGCTGGGCCTGGTTGCGCTCGTTCTGGTTGGCTGTGGCGCCAGTCCGCTCGTTCTGCTGGCCAGTCTTGGACTTCTCGGACTCGGCCGTTGATTTCTGTGGCGCCGATTTGTCCTGCTTCGTCTCAGCACTGCTCTTGCTGTCGCGTCCCTGCTTCGTGCTCTCGGCCTCACGGTTGCGATCGCGCGAAGGCTCGCGAGTTTCTTGTGCCTGATCCCTCGTTTTTGGTTGGTTGCGCTCGGCAGAACTCGGTGACTGGCGCTTGTCGTCACTTGCCTCCTGCTTGGCAGCGCCGCCCTTGTCTTCGCGGCCTGCGCCCTGGAGTCGCTCTTGAGCGCCCTGCGCGCGCTCTTGAACACGTTCCTGGGCTCCGCCGCGCTGCGGCCCGGCGCCCTTTGCCGGTTCCTCGGTTCGTCTCGGTTCGTCCCTGCGCTCACCGGGTGCCTGGGCGTAAGCAACGCCGGAAGCAAGCATCAGTCCGATAGCTGCGGTCGATAACATCAAGTGCCTGCGCATGTCCCTCTCCTCAAAATCACAACAACAGACGCGAACGTTCTGTGGGTGCGAAGGTTCCTGAGCAGGAACGAGGAGGTATCAGGCCGGGTTCACATCGCATCCTTCAGCGTGAGACGGGCGGTGAAGGTCACGCTGGTCTTGCCGACCAGCGCCATGCCTTCGACCTCGGCGCCACCGGCGGAATAGTGCCCCGAAAAGCCGCAGGTGACCTCGCGGCCGGCGAATGCGAGCGTCCTGCCGACGGCTTCAGTATGCTGATTGACGATCATGTCGCCGCGCCACTTGCCGTTCCGGAACGTGTAGCTGCCGGTGTAGTAGAAATAGCTGTCCCCACCCATGATGCGCCCGTCGCAGAGCATGACCACGCCCTGGCTTGTCCGCGCTTGCCGTCACGCATCTCGATGTCGAAGATGTAGAGGCCGTTGACGACCCCGGCGTCCGCACCCGCCTCTGCTCCATCCCCGGCCGACATCGCTCATCTCCCATGTCGATCCGCCGTCCCGATCAGGTCGGCACGTTTTGTTCGAGATCCTCGAGCCACGCCGCGGCGCTCGCATCCGACGGCGCGCGCCAGTCGCCGCGCGGCGACAGCGAGCCGCCGGCCGAGACTTTCGGCCCGTTCGGCATCGCCGAGCGTTTGAACTGGCTGAAGGCGAAGAAGCGGCGCAGGAACACTTCGAGCCAGCGCCGGATCTCGGCTAGCTCGTAGGCTTTGCGCCGATCGGTCGGGAAGGCCGGCGGCCACTCCCCTTTGGCGGCGTCCTTCCAGGCATGCTGCGCCATAAAGGCGATCTTGGACGGACGCATGCCGAAGCGCAACGTGTAGAACAGGTTGAAATCCTGCAGCTCGTAGGGCCCAACGGCCGCTTCCGTGCTCTGCGGTTTCTCGCCGGCCTCCACCGGCACGAGCTCCGGCGAGATCTCGGCCGCCAGGATCGCGCCGAGCGTGCGGTTGACGTCGTCACTGAACTGTTTCGAAGAGATCACCCAGCGGATCAGGTGCTGGATCAGCGTCTTCGGCACGCCGGCATTGACGTTGTAATGCGCCATCTGGTCGCCAACGCCATAGGTGCACCAGCCGAGCGCGAGCTCGGAGAGATCACCGGTTCCGATGACGATGCCACCATGATGGTTGGCGAGCCGGAACAGATAATCCGTGCGCAGGCCCGCTTGAACGTTCTCGAAGGTGACGTCGTAGACCTTCTCGCCCTTGCCGAAGGGATGGCCGATATCCTTCAGCATCTGCGTCGCGGTGGTGCGGATGTCGAGCTCCTGCCAGCTCGTCTGCAAGGCCTTCATCAACGCCAGCGCATGGGTCTTGCTCTCGCTGCCGGTGGCAAAGCCCGGCATGGTATAGGCCAGAATGTTCTCGCGCGGCAGGCCGAGCAGGTCGACCGCCTTGGCGGCGACGATCAGAGCATGGGTGGAATCGAGACCGCCCGAAACGCCGATCACGACGCGCTTGGTGCCGGTGGCGCGCATGCGCTGCACGAGGCCGGCGACCTGGATGTTGTAGGCCTCATAGCAGTCCTGCTCGAGCAGGCTCTCATCGCTCGGCACGAACGGGAAGCGCTCGATCTTGCGCAGGAAGCCGATGTCATCAGCCGGCGGCTTCAGGGCGAATGTCACCTTGCGGAAAAACGCCTCGCGCTGGCAACGGTTGTCGTCGAAGGTGCCCATCAACGCGCGCTCCTGCCTGAGCAGGTCGAGATCGATGTCGGCATAGGTGATCTGGCCGCCCTGGCGGAACCGCTCGCCCTCGGCCAAGAGCACGCCGTTCTCGTAGATCGAGGTCTGACCGTCCCAGGCGAGATCGGTGGTGGATTCCCCTGCCCCCGCAGCGGAATAGACGTAGGCCGCAAGGCAGCGCGCCGATGTCGATTGGCACAGCAGCGCGCGCGAACGCGCCCGGCCGATCGTGATCGGGCTGCCCGAGAGGTTGATGAGCACGCTGGCGCCCGCAAGCGCGAGCTCCGAGGCGGGTGTCACCGGGATCCACATGTCCTCGCAGATCTCGACGCCGATGGTGAGGCCCGGAACGTCCTCGGCCGAAAACAACAGATCGATACCGAACGGCGCGTGCAAGCCACCAAAGGAGATCGTCTCTCCGGCGATGCCGGCGCCCGAGGCGAAGTGCCGTCCCTCGTAGAATTCGCGATAGGTCGGCAGATAGCTCTTGGGCACCACACCGAGGATGTTGCCGCGATGGATGACGACGGCGCAATTGTAGATGCGATTGCCAGAGCGCAGCGGCGCGCCGACGATCAGGACCGTCATCAGCGGCGAGGAGGCCTCGACGATCGCCACGAGCCCGCGCTCGACCGCATCGAGCAGCGGATCCTGCTTGACGAGGTCCTCGATCGCATAGCCGGACAGGCACAGCTCGGGAAACACGGCGACCGCCACCGATTGTTTGTGGCAGGCATTCGCCGCGGCCAGGATAGCCTCCGCATTGGCCGAAGGATCTGCCACATGGGAGGTGGTGACGCAGGCGGCCACGCGTGCAAATCCGTGGGCGTAGATCGAATGGAAACTCATCGAGCGCAGTACCCTTGATCTTGTCGCGGCCGCAGCCGCCAATTCGACGTCATATGTAACCCATCGACCGCGTCCCGTGCAGGCCATCCGCCGGCAGGCATAACGGGATTGCATGGCTCCCGCCCGGCGCCCACGACGTCAGGCGCTGCGGGCCAACACCCCGGTCAGGTCGTCGCGCAGCCATTCGGCGATCCGGGGCCAGGCATGGGCGTTGGTCCGCGCTCCCATGAACAGGCCGAGGTGATTGGTCGGCTCGGACGCCGCCGCAATGAAGGGCGGCGGCGTGCCGACGAGACCGGCGGTGGCGAGCGCCTGCGCGGCCGGCACGACGTCGTCGTCGAGTCCGGCCAGCACGAAGATCGGCACGTTGACGTCCTTGAGATCGATGGTGCGGCCGAGCGCGACGAATTTGCCGCCGGCAATCCGGTTCTCCCGGAAGATCCAGTTGACGATCTGAAGATAATAAGTGCCCGGCAGATCGAGCGTCTCCGTATTCCAGCGATCGAAACGGGCGAGCAGGGCTGCGCCCTCCTCGTCCGAAATATCCCTCTGCAACGCCGCCTCGATGTCGTCGCGGCTTGGCGCCTTCGACCACAGGCGCAGCATCTCCTCGCCGCTGACATTGCCTCCGCCGCGCGCGACGAGCTGGTCATAAACCAGCTCGGGGGCGTTGCGGGTGAGCCGCGCCAATGACGACTCGATCGAGAGGTCGACCGGGGCCCCGACCAAGACCAGACGCCGCACCTTGGCCGGAAAGCGTGCCGCGTAGAGCAGCGACAGCCAGCCGCCCTGGCACAGGCCGACGAGATCGACTGGCGCACCGATCTCGTCGATGGCGACGTTGAGATCGGAGAGGTAATTGTCGATCGAGAGATAGCGCATGTCAGGCGAAGCTGACCGCCACTCCGTGAGATAGACCCGGTCGATGCCGCTCGCTTGGAGCGACTGCACCACGCTGTGGCCGGGCGCGAAGTCCGCGATCAGGGCCCGGTGCAGCGCATAGGGTGCACAGACCAGAGCCGGCTGGCCGGAGCGCGTCCGCGTGCAATCGCGCAGGCGCATGGTCGCAAGCTCCAACGCCACCGTGTTCGGCGTGGTCCAGGGCAGATTGCTCTCATCCTGCTCCACTGGTGCACCGCGATCGAGCCACCAGAAGCAGGCGTCCATGGCAAGCTGCGCTGCTGCAAACGGCCACAGCAGTGGGTCATCCGGGGCCTGCCCGGGTCCGCGCGGCTGTTTGCTGGTCTTGTCCGCCATAGCTATCTCGATCTCCTCACAGGAACGCTTCGAGGCTGATCACCGAAATGCCGAGCTCCCTGAAACTGCCATGAGCCGCGGCCACGGAGCCATCGAGGTCGATGCCGCGGCAGGCATCCTCGATGACGGCAACCTCGAAGCCTGCCTTGCGGGCGTCCTCCGCCGAGAAGCGAACGCAGAAATCCAGCGCCAGGCCGGCGACGAAGACGGTCTTCAGCTCGCGCTCGCGCAAATATCCGAGCAGGCCCGTCGGCGTCCTCTTGTCGTTCTCGAACAATGCCGAATAGGAATCGATGCCGCGGCGAAAGCCCTTGCGGACCACGAGGTTCGCCCTGTCGACGTTGATCTCCGGGTGGAATTCGGCGCCCGCCGTGCCCTGCACGCAATGCGTCGGCCACAGCACCTGGGTGCCGTAGTCGAGCTCGATGGTCTGGAACGGCTGCTTGCCCGCATGGTTCGGCGCGAACGAGACGTGGTCACTCGGATGCCAGTCCTGGGTCAGCACCACATCGGCGAATTTTTGGGCGATTCGGTTGATGGCGGGGACGACTTTCTCGCCGCCGGGAACGGCGAGCGCTCCACGGGTGCAGAAATCGTTCTGCACGTCGATCACCAGCAGCACGTCGCGGTCGGAAATCTTCATCGTTTCTCATTCCATCTGCGGAGCGATGCGCTAGTCCCGCGCGCGCTCCCTCACTGTCGGCCTTCCCGCGCTGTCGCGCAACCGCTGGCCGGTGCGAAAGGCTGCGCGAATTAGTCAACGGACGGGCTGTCGGGATGCAACGGTTTGATGTCGTCCGTGTTGACTAGCCGCACCCAAGGACGGATTCTGGAAGCCGTTCGCAATTTGCGATCGGAGAAAGCGGAGGAAGCGGTTCCCGCAGCCGGCAAAGCTGTGGCAGCCATATCGCCATGACCATCGGCAAGACAGGACAGATTCTTCTCGCCGATATCGGCGGCACCAATGCGCGCTTCGCGCTGAGCCAGGTCGATTCCAGCGGCCGCGATCCAGCCGGACCAATCGACTATGTGAAGGTCGCCGACTTCCCAACCGTCCGGGAAGCCATCGTCGATGTCCTCGCACGCCGCTCCGGTGGCCAGACGCCTCGACGAGCCGTGCTGGCAGTGGCGGGGCCCGTGACCAACAACCGCTGCGTCATGACCAACAGTCCCTGGGTCATCGACAGCAACGAGCTGCAACCCGCCCTCGGCTTCGACAGCGTCCACGTGCTCAACGATTTCGAGGTGGTGGCCTGGTCCCTTCCCGCCTTGCAGCCTGCCGACCTGATCCCGCTCGGTGGACAGGATGGCCTGCCCGGCGAACCCTTGCTGGTGGTCGGTCCGGGAACCGGCTTTGGCGTGTCCTGTCTGGTCGAGCGCCATGGCGCGCGGCTGGCGGTGGTGACGGAGGCCGGTCACGCGACCCTGCCGGCGGAGAACGAGCGCGAAGAACGCGTGATCGCCTGTCTGCGCAAGCGGCTCGGCCATGTCTCGATCGAGCGCGGCGCGCTCTCGGGTTCCGGCCTGCAAAGTCTCTACGAGGCTCTGGCCGAGGTCGATGGCGCCCAGGTGCCGCATCGTGATCCCGCCGCCATCACCAAAGCCGCGCTGGAGGGCAGCTGCCCGATCAGCCGCGCGACGCTCGACATGTTCTGCGCCATCCTCGGCTCGGTCGCCGGCAATCTCGCGGTGACCTTTGGCGCCCGCGGCGGTGTCTATATTGCCGGTGGAATCGCGCCGCGCTTTCCGGAATTCCTCGCGGCCTCCGCCTTCCGCGTACGCTTCGAGGCCAAGGGACGCTTCCAGGATTACTTGCGCAACATTCCAACCCGGCTGGTCATCAAGCCGGATGCGAGCTTCGTCGGGCTCAACATGTTCGCCGAGCACAATGCGACTTGAGCGACGGCGTCAGTTCCTACCGGTTCCATGATTCACAACTGATTAAGGTGTCCGCGCGATTCCACGCAGGATCTGCTTGCCTGGTTGTTCCCGATGCGAAACAATCCTGCCCTGTGTGTGGCGTAGTTGCGAGGGGCGTGACATGCGTAAGCAGGATTTGGGTTTCGAATATCACCGCTATCACCGCCTGCTGACCGAGGCGGATAACGACGACAAGCGACTGGCCTTGATCGAGCTCTTGATCGAGGAGAAGGCGAAGGACCGGCTGGCGGCCCAGCGCGCCTCGGATCGCGCCGCCATGACGGCACAGACCATTGCTACAGTGTTGAAGAACGGCCGATACCGCGACCTCGCGCTCATCACGCGCGGTCCGATCGATGCACTCAGTACGGCATCTTTACCGTCCCCCAGTACAGCATCTTCGCCGTCGCTCAGTGCGGGGTCTTCACCGGTGCTTCCGGAAACATCGAATCGATCATTGCCTTGAGCTGATCCATGGCGATCGGCTTGCGCAGGATGGGCCTGCGCCGCAGCAAGGACGGCAGCAACTCCGGGCCGTAGCCCGTGGCGAACAGGAACGGCTTGCCGCGGCGCTCGATCAGGTCGGCGACGGGGTCGACATAGACGCCCATCAGATTGATGTCGAGGATGGCCAGATCGTATTGCGCGGTCATGGCGAAGGCGCTGGCGTCGCGCACATTGTCCGCTTCCGCGACGACGTGGTGGCCGAGTTCCTCCACCATGTCGGCCATCATCATCCGGATCAACGCCTCGTCTTCGACCAGGAAAACGGAGAGTCCGTCCGCCATATCAACCCCACAGTCAGCCTTACCAAGCTAACCATACCCGAATTGCGGAGAGGATACACGATTTCGTGGCGAGCTCCGTTAATTCAGACGCGGCCGATCCGATTCAACTTGATCAATCCAACCCGCGCTCGTGGCTCAGGCGCACCATCTCCTGGATGAAGACCTGCTTCTGCTTGTCGTCGAGGCTCGAAAAGAGCGGCTCGGCCGCGTCGGCGACGTTGCGCTGGTCTGCAGCCCGGTCAATCAGGAACTGCGACTCATTGCGCATCTGTTCGATGATGTCGTCGGGCGGATCGCGCTTGGCGCGGGCAACCCGCAGGTTGAGCCGCTCCGCACCATTGTGTCCCAGGTAGTGCATCGCGCTTGAGAAGCCGTACCAGTGCTTCTCCTGATCGGGCGTGAGGTTCAGCTCGGTCTTGATCCTCTCGATATAGGCATCGCTGTTGGCGACGATCTGCTCCGCGGTCTGCTGCGGTGCGCCGGGCTGGGTCAGGACCGTGACGCCCTGATTATCCTTATTGTCCTTGCTGTCCTTATTATCTTTGCCGCCCGGCGGGGCGTTCTTGGCTTCCTTGGTCGCTTTGGTGCCCTTGCTTGCCTTGGCGCTCTTGGCATCCTTGTCCTTGCCAGGCTGCTTGGAGTCCTTCGCATCCTTACCGGCCTCCCTGTTGGGCTCCTTGGGCGGCGGTGCCTGGTTGGGATTGTTGCCAACGCCCAGCACGCCGGTGAAAACGCCGACCACGCCGCCGATGGCGCCACCGAGCACGCCGCCGACCGGACCTGCCGCCTTGTTTCCTGCCGCCGCCCCCTCCTGAACGCCTTTGACCAGACCTTGGGCATTCGCCACCGCGGCCGTGCCGAGCAGCAGCGCGAGCACCGATCCCAGCGCAAACCATCGTCGCAGGTGAAGCCGCGCTCGCAGCGCCGGTTTGATCATTCTCGTCTCCATCGTCGATCAGCGTGTCTGACGGGCGAGCCCGCCCAAGTACAACTCTCGAGTACAACTCTCGAGTTCAATTCTACCGTTTCGGCCGCGCCGAGGTCCAGACGCAGCCGATTGCCGTCCACGCCCGAAAACTCTTTCACGCGAAGCGGTTATGCAGGCTTATTTGAAACTGCGGCGTAATTGCGCACGGATCGCTCGCGGACTCGTTTGCGCAAGGTGTGCATCGCAAAATGAACCTCGCATCGACGTGCAACGGATGATCCGGACATGCGATCGTGACGGGGCCGAGCACGACATTAGTTTGAGAAAGAAGCCGTTCGGCTTTCTCGACAGATGCGATCAATCATGATCTGATCGCGCTACCAATTTGCTGCCGCTTGCGTGAATTGCCCTCGCAGGCCGGCGGCACCAATAAGAAAATCGAACAATAAAAACTCGAAAAGAAAGTCTCAGAGGAAACTCCAACAACAAGCACCCAGGCGAGGAAATGAGATGTCACGCAAGACACTGACTCGACGTCAATTTGTGGCTGCCACTGCAATGTCCTCCGCGGCGCTGATCTCAGCGCCCTATGTCCGGGGCGCCTACGCCGCCGGCAAGCTCTCGATAGGCTTCTGGGACCATTGGGTCCCCGGCGCGAACAAGGCCTCCACCGACCTCGTCAACGAATGGGCCGCCAAGGAGAAGGTCGAAGTCTCCATCGACTACATCACCAGCAACAACAAAAAGCTCGAGCTGACCGTCGCCGCCGAAGCGCAGGCGAAATCCGGTCACGACATTCTGCAGATGCCGACCTGGTGGCCGCACGCCTATGCAGACCAGCTCGAGCCGGTCACCGACATCATGGGGCCGATCATCAAGCAGAACGGCGAGGTGAACGGCACCACCAAATATCTCGGCCAGGCCGGCGGCAAATGGCTTGCGGTTCCTGCCACCGTCGGCAGCCAGATCAAGGGCCCCTGCTCGCGCATCGACCTGATGAAGAAGCATGCCGGCATCGACGTCCAGGAGATGTATCCGGCGGGCAGCACGCCCAAGGACGAGAACTGGACGATGGACACCTTCCTCAAGGCCGCCGAAGCCTGCAACAAGGCCGGCGTCCCGTTCGGGATCGGCCTCGGCGAGACCACCGATAGCGTCGACACCGCCGGCGCGATCTTCCAGTCATTCGGCGCCGAGCTCGTGAACGCCAAGGGCGACATCACCGTGAAGACCGACGCCGTGCGTCAGGCGCTCGAGTTCTACAAGAAGCTGATCGCGGTGCTGCCGGCGGACGCTGCCTCCTGGGATGACGCGTCCAACAACAAATGGCTGATCTCCGGCCGCGGCGCACTGATCCTGAATCCGCCGAGCTCTTGGGCGGTTGCCAAACGCGACGCACCACAAGTCGCTGAGCAATGCTGGACCCACGGCATGCCGGCCGGTCCGAAGGGCCGCTTCGCACCGTTCCTGCCGTATTTCTGGGGCGTCTGGGCCTTCGGCAAGAACAAGGAAGCCGCCAAGAGCCTGCTGACCCATCTGTCGCAGCCCTCGTCGATCGAAAAGTTCGTCGCGGCGAGCGGCGGCTACGACCTCCCGGCTTTCGCAAACATGACGAAGCTGAAGACGTGGGCCGAGGAAGGGCCGCCGAAGGGCACGCTCTACAGCTATCCCGACCCGCATGGCCGCCAGACGATGTCGATCGCGGCCTCGCCGGCTCCTCCGAAGATCGCACAGCAGATCTACAGCCAGGCGACGCTGACCAAGCTGGCGCTGCGGTATGCGCGCGGCGAGACGATGGAGCAGGCGCTCGCCTGGGCCGAGGGTGAGTGCGAAGGCTTCATGCGGAGCTGATGCCGGTGGACCACGGCGGCTCGCGCGCTTGCGCGTGAGCCGCCGACCATCCGACCGTTCCATCCTCTTTCGAGAGAAGCCGACCGATATGGCCGGCTTGCATTGAACCTTCCGCAGGAAAGTCTGACCATGGCCGATGTCGTCGTTGAGCAAGCTCGCTCCGTCCGCGCCGCAAGCTCGCGCAAACGAACCAGCCTTCGCAATGTTCTCGGGCGGAAATCGACGGTGGCGTTCCTGCTGACGCTGCCGCTGATTTTGCTGATTGCCTCGCTCGTGCTCTATCCGGCGTTCTACTCCGTGCATCTGGCGACGCTGAACAAGTCGATGCAGAAGTTCGTCGGCTTGAGCAATTTCACCTTCCTGTTCAAGCGCGACACGTTCTGGATGGTCGTGAGGCAGTCCTGCATCTTCGCCATCACCGCGGTGTTCTTCAAAGCGCTGCTGGGCTTCATCGTCGCTCATTTCGTGCACAATTTGCCGGCCAAAGGCCAACGCAAATGGCGCGGCATGCTGCTGGTGCCGTGGGTGATCCCGCCCGCGATGAGCACTTTGGCTTGGCTATGGCTGTTCGACCCCTCCTACAGCGCCTTCAACTACACGCTGTCGTTCTTCGGCATCGGCCCGATTCCCTGGCTCGGCGACACCTTCTGGGCGCGCTTCTCGGTCATCCTCGTCAACGTCTGGTACGGCGCACCCTTCTTCATGATCATGTATCTGGCGGCGCTGAAATCGGTGCCGGACCAGCTCTATGAGGCGGCCGCCATCGACGGCGCCAATTGGTGGCAGCGGATCTGGTACGTGACGCTGCCGATGATGCGCAACATCATTGCCATCACCACGCTGTTCTCGCTGATCGTCACCTTCGCCAATTTCGACATCGTGCGAATCCTGACCTCGGGCGGCCCGCTGGACTCCACGCACATATTCGCCACCTGGGCGTTCCAGGTCGGCATTCAAAGCAGCGACATTCCGCTCGGAGCCTGCGTCTCGCTGTTCATGGTGCCAATCCTCGCAGTCGCGGCAATCTTCATTCTGCGCGATGTCAGCAAACGTGGGAACGAAGCCTGATGAGCACGCTCGCAATCGACAAAAGCGGCCCCACGCGGAAGGTCAAATACCGCAGCATGAGCCGGGATCGCGCCTGGGCACTGCGCTGGTCGTACTTCTTCCTGGTGCTGTTCGCGATCTTCTCGCTGACCCCGCCGATCTACATGCTGATCACCTCGCTCAAGAGCAGCGCGGAGATTTCGGCGGCGACCAATCCCTGGTGGGTGTTCAATCCCACCCTGTCGAACTACGTGGAGCTTTTGACCTCCAACCAGTTTCTGCGCTTCTTCTGGAATTCCGCCATCGTCTCCATCGTCGTCGTGATCGTGACGATGCTAATCAGCATTCCCGCGGCGTTCGCGCTGGCGCGGATGAAGTTCTGGGGGTCGACGACGCTCGCGACCGGCGTCTTCCTGACCTACCTGGTCCCCGACAGCCTGTTGTTCATTCCGCTGTTCAAGATGCTGGCGGTTGTCCAGGACGTGACCGGCATTACGCTGCTCAACAAATGGTACGTGCTGCTGTTCATCTATCCGACGCTGACGGTGCCGTTCTGCACCTGGATCATGATCGGCTATTTCGCCTCGATCCCGAAAGAGCTCGACGAGGCCGCCCTCATCGACGGCGCCTCCTGGCTGCAGACGCTGACGCGGATCTTCATCCCCGTCGCCCTGCCCGGGCTGATCGCCGCGACCATCTTCGCCTTCACCGTCTCCTGGGCGCAGTTCCTCTATCCCCTGGTGTTCACGACGTCGGTGGATCAGCTGGTGCTGCCGGTCGGCATCACCACCACGCTGATCAAGGGCGACGTCTTCAACTGGGGGCAGATCATGACCGGCGCATTGCTCGGCGCCGCGCCGCCGCTGATCATCTACGCGTTCCTGATGGACTACTACATTGCCGGCCTGACCGCCGGTGCGACAAAGGGTTGATGTCTCATGGCTGACGTTGCTTTGCGGAAGGTAGTTAAGCGTTACGACGATGTCGAAGCCGTGCGCGGCATCGACCTCGACATCGCCGATCATGAGTTCATCGTACTGGTCGGCCCCTCCGGGTGCGGCAAGTCGACGACGCTGCGCATGATCGCCGGCCTCGAGGACATCAGCGACGGCGACATCATGATCGGCGGCGACATCGTCAACGACGTGCCGCCGAAGGACCGCGACATCGCCATGGTGTTCCAGAACTACGCGCTCTATCCGCACATGACGGTCGCGGAGAACATGTCGTTCGGCCTGCGCCTGAAGCACTATCCCAAGGCCGAGATCAAGGCGCGGGTGACCGAGGCCGCCCGCCTTCTCGACATCACCGACCTGATCGACCGCAAGCCGAAGCAGCTCTCCGGCGGCCAGCGCCAGCGCGTCGCCATGGGCCGGGCCATCGTGCGCAATCCAAAGGTCTTCCTGTTCGACGAGCCGCTGTCCAATCTCGACGCGAAACTCCGCGTGCAGATGCGGATCGAGATCAAGAAGGTGCACCAGAAGGTGCGCACCACCACGGTCTACGTCACCCACGACCAGGTCGAGGCCATGACCTTGGCCGACCGCGTCGTGGTCATGAACAAGGGCAAGATCGAGCAGATCGGCACGCCGAACGAGCTCTACCACAAGCCTGCGACGCGTTTCGTCGCGGGCTTCATCGGCTCGCCCGCGATGAACTTCATCCCGTGCCGGCTCGAAGATGTCGGCGGCACGCTCCAGATCCGCCTGACCGACCGCATCGCCTTTCCGCTGCCGCCGGCCCGCGCCGCGCGCTACAACGCGCTGCCGCGCACCGAGAAGCTGCTGCTGGGCCTTCGCCCCGAGCATCTCACCGAGGCGCATGCGCATCTCGAACCCGGCGTCGAGACCTTCGAGACCGTGCTCGACGTCACCGAGCCAATGGGGATGGAGACGCTGGTCTATTTCGGGCTCGAGGGCACGCCGATCTGCGGTCGCGTCAATCCCAATGCCGGCGCCAAGGACGGAGCACCCATGCGTTTGGCGATGGACCTCAACAACATGCACCTGCTAAACGAGGCGTCCGGCCTCGTGTTATGAGGGTCGGACAAGAAACTCGCGCAGGCAGGGGACGATGGCGACCAACAAGAATAAGATTTTCGTTACGCAAACTTTGTCGCAAGGGGCGCGCGCCCTCCTTACCCAGCGCGACGATATCGAGCTCGTCGAATTCGCGAACCTGATCTCGGCCAAGGATTTCGAGGCCCTGCTGAAGAGCCACGCTCCCGTCCATGGCGTGGCGCTGGGTGCCACGGCCTTCGGCGAGACCGAGCTCGAAGCCTCAAGAGACATGAAGGTGGTGACCCGCATCGGCGTCGGCTACGACGCCGTCGACGTGCCTGCCCTGTCCCGCCGCAAGGTGCCGCTGATGGTCGCGGGCAGCGCCAACTCGCCCTCGGTCGCCGAGCAGGCGCTGTTCATGATGCTGACGCTGGCCAAGCGCGCCAACGAGATGCACGCCTGCGTCAAGGACGGCCAGTGGGCCAATCGCCTCGGCATGCTGCCGTTCGATCTCTACGGCAAGACCGTGCTGATCATCGGCTTCGGCCGCATCGGCAGCCGTACCGCCAAGCGCTGCCTGGCGATGGAAATGAACGTCCAGGTCTACGATCCCTACAAACCCGCCGCCGACATCAAGGCGGCCGGCTGCGAGCCCGTCGCCGATCTCGACGCCGCGTTGCCGAATGCCGATTTCGTCACCATCCACTGCCCGAAGACGCCGGAAACCGTCGGCCTGTTCGATGCGGCGCGTATCGGCCGGATGAAGCCGGGGTCCTATCTCATCAACACCGCGCGCGGCGGCATCGTGAAGGAAGGTGCGCTGTACGACGCCCTCACCTCCGGAAAGCTCGCCGGCGCCGGTATCGACGTGTTCGAGGTCGAGCCGCCGCCAATCAGCAACGCACTGTTCGCGCTGCCCAACGTCATCATGGCTCCGCATGTCGCCGGCGTTACCGTCGAGGCAGTGAGCCGCATGAGCGAGCAGACTGCGCGCAACATCCTCAGTGTGCTGGACGGCGATCCGATCCGGCAGAACATCATCAATCAGGACGTGCTGGGCTGACGAGCCAGGGCCGGCGGCCGGGGCTCGATGAGTATCCACGCCTTCGGAAGGCCAGAAAGCGTCCCATTTTGGTGCAGATCGGGCCCCAACTCAGCCTTAATCAAGCGCGCGTAATGGTGTCGGAAACGCGGCGGCAGGGGGACAGACTGGCCGGCGCGTCGAGCTGGAGGATGAACCTTGTCAGAGATCGATCCGACCGACCAAACGCTGGCGACCATCGCCAGCATCCTGGAGAACCCCGAGCCCGTCCTCGTCATTCGCAAGACCGAGACCGAGATCGTGGTCGCCGGAGAGCGCGAGCACACGGACGCAGACGATCGGCAGGTCGTCGACGCGGTGGCTGAAGAGCATCCGTCGGTCGAAGAGCATGCATCGGTTGACGAGCATCCATTGGTCGAGGAGCAGCCGCTGGTGCCGGAGCACACCGACGCCGACGGCTACAGCAAGGTCGGCCCCGGCCCGATGGTGGCGATCCGGCTGAAATGGACGGTCCATCGCGGCGACGACGACCAGTTCTACGTCCACGAGACCATCGGCGAGCAATCCGCCCCCGTGATCAGCGGCCCGATGACGAGCGAGGCCGCCGTGCGCTTCGTCGACGAGCGCGAGGACGAGGCACACCGTCGCTTCGAAGAGCTGCGCAGCGAGATCGCCGGCCGCAGCTCGCTCGCCGATTACGAGCGCAAGGGCGAAGCGTAGGCCTGAGCGCACGCCTCGTCCTTCGAGACGACCGCTTCGCGGTCTCCTCAGGATGAGGCTAAGCAGCCTCGGTGCTCGTTCGAACTAGCGCACACTGGGTCCTCATCCTGAGGGCCCGCCAACGGCGGGCGTCTCGAAGGATGGCCGCAGGCAGATCTCCTCGACATGCGATCGCCCTGCCCACTGGGGCGAGTGAACATCGAACCCGCCGCTACTTCCTTCCCAAAAAGTCCTTCTTCACCAGCTCGACGCCGGCGTGCCGCAAGAGGTCGTAGGCCGTCGTCACGTGAAAGAAGAACTGGGGGACGCTGAAGGTCAGCAGCAGCGTCCGCCCGGTGAAGGGCAGCTCGGTGCCGTTCTTCAGCCTGAAGAAAACATTGCGTTCGGCCGACGCGTCGATCTCGGCGCGCGGCAGGCTCTCGATGAACTCGATCGACGTCGCGATGCGCGCCTGAAGTCCGGCCATGTCGTGCTCGAGCACCGGCAGCACCACCGGCTCGCGCTCGGCCAGCAAGGCCGGAGCGACCGTGGCATGGCGGCAGGCCTCGCCGACCTGCTGCGCCAGATCGTACATGTTCGGCGCCATGCGCATGCCGAGCAGGACCGCCGGGTTGAACTTACGGGTCTCGGCATAGGCGACGCTCTTGTCGAGTAGCGCCGACAGATTTTGCAAATACGGCACGAAGAGGCCCACCGAAGCCTCGTACATCGAAATCGTCATCTCTGAATTTCCTTCACTTCCACCTCGCCAGCGACGAGCATCTGGTCTAAATCCACACTCAAGAGCTGCACAATGACAGCTCGGGCATGGGTGGAAAAGAGATGATCGTTCGAATCTGCACCGCTTTGGCCGTGACGTTGCTGGTGAATGTCTCGGCGCTGGCACAGCAGGCATCGCCCTCGCGCCTCGACGAGATCGTCAAGCGCGGCACCTTGCGCGTCGGCATGACCGGCGACTACAAGCCCTTCTCCTATCTGGACAAGACCACGCAGCAGTTCAGCGGCTTCGACGTCGACATGGCGCAGTCGCTCGGCAAGGCGCTCGGCGTCAAGGTCGAATTCGTGCCGACGGCCTGGCCGAAGCTGATGAAGGATTTCGAGGCCGACCAGTTCGACATCGCCATGGGCGGCGTCTCGGTCACGCTCGATAGGCAGAAGAAGGGCTTTTTCTCCACGCCGATCATGCGCGAGGGCAAGACGCCGATCGCGCGCTGCGCCGACGTCGGCAAGTACCAGAGCATCCCCGACATCGACAAGAAGGGCACCCGGATCATCGTCAATCCCGGCGGCACCAACGAGCGCTTCGCGCGTGCCAACATCAAGGAGGCCGAGATCACCGTATTTCCCGACAACACCGTGATC
Source organism: Bradyrhizobium sp. DOA1 (assembly GCF_001593325.1). NCBI lineage: Bacteria > Pseudomonadati > Pseudomonadota > Alphaproteobacteria > Hyphomicrobiales > Nitrobacteraceae > Bradyrhizobium > Bradyrhizobium sp. DOA1. Next base: position 3,067,029 of record NZ_JXJM01000001.1, on the reverse strand, counting down.
TTCGACGAGATCGCCAAGGGCAACGCCGATCTGATGATGACGGACTCTTCCGAGACGCGCTACCAGCAGAAGCAGCACGCCGGCGTGCTCTGCGCGGTGCATCCCGAAAAACCGTTCGACTTCTCCGAGAAGGCCTATTGGCTCCAGCGCGACATGGCGCTGAAAGCCTTCGTCGACCAGTGGCTGCACATCTCCATGGAAGACGGCAGTTACAAGAAGATCTATGCAGCGTGGTTCGACTAGCAATGCGAAGGGAATTGGCGGTCGCGATCGTGCTCGGGATCAGCGGCGTCCACGGTGCGCTGGCGCAGACGACGTTCACGCCCGCCACCGGGCCGTCCTGCAAGGACGAGTCGACGGACGAGCTCGGTCTGTGGACCTGTCCGGGTCCGGCCGGCTACGTGGTGAGCTTTGCCGACGAAGGCAACATCGTATCGATCACGATTGCGCCTCGGAGCGCGATCGAGAAGGTGTCCGGACCGACTGCGCAATGGCGCGGTGCCGGCAAGTCGTTTGGCGAAAAGGTCCAATGGATCATGCGAGGCGGTGTCCCAAGGGCCGCGGTGATCCGTACCTGGCGAACGGTCGACGATGCGAAGGAGCTCCAGGAGCTCTCCGTGTTCGCGATCAGCGGCGCAAAAGCCTGCCTCGTCGGTTCGGTCGATGTTCATGCCGATAAGGCCAACGACGCAGCGCTTGCCCGCGCCCAACAGGCGGCCGATGCGGGTTGTCCGCGGAAGTAGACGCGGCGCGCTGAATCTTCGCCGGTCAGGCGCGCCATATTGAAGCGCGGCCGCCCCACCCAACTCCGGGCCGAGTTCGGCGTTATTGAACCAAGGTCGGCGCGCGCACGACTCATACCGAGGACAGTGATCTAGATCACTTTCGAAGATTGAACCGGGGCGTAAGCGTCGGTTCGGGGACTATCTGATCAGGAGATGGAAATGAGGAAGCTGGTGGCCGCGGCCGCATTCCTTTTGGCGAGCACAGCTGCTCAAGCCCAGTACACTTTCGAATATGGCGGGCGCACCATCCGCATCGATCCGGACCGCGGCACGGTGCAGATTCCCGGCGTGTACGACAACACCGGCCAAGGCAAGGCCAAGAAGGCCAAGAAGAACGAGCAGGCGCCGCAGCAGGCCACGGCCGATCCGCAAGCG
>NZ_JXJM01000001.1:3040570-3065229 GCF_001593325.1 Bradyrhizobium sp. DOA1 | reverse complement strand
GCGACTGCGCCACCGGCACCGCCTCCGCCACCCGCCCCGGCGCCTGCTCCCGTTCAGGCAGCCGCAGCACCGGCTGCTCCGGCAACAGCGCCCACGCGCGACCTCAGCTCGCCGCTCGGCGTCTGGCTCACCGAGGAGAAGGAAGGCAAGGTCCGCATCGAGCAATGCGGCAGCAATCTCTGCGGCTATTCGGTCGATTCCAAATCGAACCAGAACGGCGAGCAGGTCCTGATCAACATGAAGCCCGGCAAGGACCAGAAATGGTCGGGCCGCATCCTCGATCCCAATTCCGGTTCGACCTACGATTCGACCATCGCGATGAAGGGCACCGACCGCCTACGCGTGCAGGGCTGCGCCTTCGGCGGCATGTTCTGCGGCGGCCAGACCTGGACGCGGGTGAACTGAGCACGGGCTGATCGCTCTTGCGAAGACAAGGGGCCCATGATGCGGGCCCCTTTTTTGCGCGCCGTGCCGTTGCGGGGTGCGTAACGTCACACAGCCTCCTGTGCACGTGACAGCCCTCACACCGCCGGTTCCGCACGCATGTCACCGTCCCCGCATGGTCAACCACAGGGGCGTGTCATGAACGCGTTTCGCAAGGCTCTCTTCGCCACCGCCGTCGTCGTCGCGAATGCTGCGACAAGCAGTTTCGACGGCGCGTGGAACGTCCGCATCGCCTCATCGAGCCAGGCCTGCGGCAACGGCGCGACCGTCTCGATCGGCATCAACAACGGTCAGATCGCATCGAGCAGCGCCGCCGTGACGGCGTCGGGCCGCGTCGCCGATGCCGGCCGCATCAACGTCACCTTGAGCACCGGCATCAAGCGCGCGGTCGGCTTCGGCCGGCTCAGCGGTGCGTCCGGCTCCGGCACCTGGCGCGGCGCCATGTGCACGGGGACCTGGACGGCGGAAAGGATGTGAGCGTCCGTGTCCCGTACGCGGTGCAGCGTTTAACGCTGCGCCGCTGGGCCGGGACCCAGCATTCTTCGTGTGTCCCAAATCTCTGGGTCCCGGCTCTGCGCCGCATCGCCGTGCGGCGATGCGTCTTGTCCGGGACACGGGAGCTTCAGCCGAGCGCGGCCCCATACTCCGCGTCAGTCACCGGCTCGAGCCAGGTCGAGTAGACGCCGTCGAGCGCTTCCTGCATGGCGATGTGGCACATGCCGTTGGTGGGCGATGCGCCGTGCCAGTGCAATTCGCCCGGCGGAATCCAGACGGTGTCGCCGGGGCGGATCTCCCTGACAGGACCACCCTTGGTCTGGACGCGACCGACACCGGAGATGACGTAGAGCGTCTGCCCGAGCGGATGGTGATGCCAATTGGTGCGCGCGCCCGGCTCGAACGCGACGCGCGAGCAGTTCAACCGTGCCGGCGCGGGCGCCATGATGACGGGGTCCTGCCACACCGTGCCGGTGAAGTTTTCCTTGGGCGCGCGGCGGGTCGGGCGCGTGCCTGCAACAGTGATCTCCATGGGGTCCTCGCTTTTCGTTACTTCTTGCTGGCCGCGTAGCGCGCCTTGGTTTCGGCGTTCATGGGATAGAGGCCCGGCAGCACCGCGCCGTTGTTGACCTCGTTGACGATCCAGGCCTCCATGCGCTCCTGCTCGACGCCTTCATTGAGCACGTGATCGAGCATCGCCTGCGGGATCAGCACGCAACCATCCTGATCGGCGACGACGATATCGTTCGGGAACACCGCGACGCCGCCGCAGCCGATCGGCTCGCCCCAGCCGACGAAGGTGAGGCCCGCGACCGACGGCGGCGCGGCATAACCGTCGCACCAGACCGGCAGATTGGTGCCGAGCACGCCCTCGACGTCACGCACGACGCCGTCGGTGACGAGCGCGGTCACGCCGCGCTTGACCATGCGCGCGCAGAGAATGTCGCCGAAGATTCCGGCATCGGTGATGCCCATGGCGTCAACCACGGCGATGCAGCCATCGGGCATTGCCTCGATCGCGGTGCGGGTCGAAATCGGTGACGACCAGGATTCCGGCGTCGCCAGATCCTCGCGGGCCGGCACGAAGCGCAGCGTGAAGGCAGGTCCCACCAGACGCGGCAGCCCCGGACGCAACGGCCGCGCACCGCGCATCCACACGTTGCGCAGGCCCTTCTTCAACAGGACCGTGGTGATGGTGGCGGTGGTGATGCCGGCGAGGGTCTTGCGGGCTTCGGGGGACAGCGACATGGAAACGGACGAGCTCCGAGGTGTGGGAAAGAACGCGCGCATCTTGCGAGCCGCAGCCCTTGCGTCAAGGGCCAAGAGACTGCCAATAACGCAGGGCCGCCGGGCTATTATGCGACGCGATAACAAGGCTTTATCGCTTCCCCTTGCATTAATTTATTGGACTTGCGGGCGCATTTACGCGAAGCAGGACCAAGCGGAACTCTCACGCTGAGGGCCGCCTCCTCCGAAGCCCGATTTCGACAGCTCTTCGACAGCTCATGGCCGCGACGCTTCCCCCGCCCCGCCTTCTGCCCAGTGGCGACAGCGCCGTCGCGGTCGAGTTCAGCCGCACCATCGACGACGAGGCCAACCAGCGCGTGCTGGCGCTCGACAAGGCGCTTGCCGCGGCGCCCATCGACGGCATCACCGAGACCGTGCCGACCTATCGCTCGCTGCTGGTGCATTACGATCCCGGCGAGATCGGATTCGATGCGCTCGGCGATAAGCTGCTCGCGCTGGCGAGCCAGCCGCTGCCGCCGGCCATCAAGGCGCGCCGCTGGCGCATTCCCGTTGCCTATGGCGGTGAGCACGGCATCGACCTCGAGGATGTCGCCAAGGCACTGAACACAACGCCCGACGACATCGTCGCCCGGCATGCCGGCGGCGACTACAAGGTCGCCATGATCGGCTTCACGCCTGGCTGGTCCTATCTCAGCGGCCTCGACAAATTCCTGCACATGTCGCGGCGGCAAAACCCGCGGCTGCTGACGCCCGCCGGCACGATCTCGGTCGGCGGCGTCCAGGCCGGCATCCAATGCCTGGCCGCGCCGAGCGGCTGGCACCTACTGGGCCGCACGCCGGTCAGAACCTATCAGCTCCATCGTAATCCGACCTTTCTCACCGAGCCCGGTGACCGCGTGACGTTCTTCGCCATCGACCACAAGACGTTCGACGAACTGGACCGCGCAGCGGAGGCCGGCGAGATCGTCGCCGAGCAGGTGGACGCATGAGCCGGCTCGTCGTCGCCAGCATCGGTCCGGCAAGCTCCGTCCAGGATGGCGGCCGCTTCGGCGCGCAACGCTATGGCCTGACGGTGAGCGGGGCGATGGACCGGTTGTCGCTGGCCGCGGCGAACACGCTGGTGGGCAACGCGCCGTTCGCGGCCGCTGTCGAGATTGGCCCGTTCGGAGCGTCCTTCACCGCCCGTGACGGCGCCGTGCGCGTCGCGATGTCAGGCGCGCCGCGCAATGCGGACGTCGCCGGCAGCCCGGTCGCCATGGACTCCTCGGTGACGCTGAAGGACGGCGAGACGCTGACGCTGGGCTTTGCCCGCGGCGGCGCCTTCACCTATCTCGCGATCGAAGGCGCCATCAAGGGCGAGCCGGTGTTCGGCAGCCTTGCGGTCAATGCCCGTGCCGGTCTCGGCAGCCCCTACCCGCGCCCGCTCAAGGCCGGTGACGAGTTCAGCGTCGATGCGGCGAGCGGCGCGAGCGAGCTGCGGATCGAGTTGCCCAAGCCCGTGAGCGGGTCGATCCGCGTGCTGCTGGGGCCGCAGGACGACGAGTTCGACGACGTCAACAAGGCGCTGTTCCTCGATAGCGAGTGGAAGATCTCGGCAACCTCCGACCGCATGGGCTACCGGCTCGAAGGCCCTGCGATCAAGCATCTGCACGGCCACAACATCGTCTCCGACGGCACTGTCAACGGCAGCATCCAGGTGCCCGGCAACGGCGCCCCGATCGCGCTGATGATGGATCGCGGCACCTCCGGCGGCTATCCCAAGATCGCAACCGTGATCACGGCCGATGTCGGCCGTCTCGCGCAGACCTCGGCGGGAACGGCGTTCCGCTTCAAGGCCATCAGCATGGCCGAGGCGCAGGACGAGGCGCGCAAGTTCGCGCAAGCAATCCGGAGCCTGCCTGATCGCCTGCGCTCGTCCGATACGGTTGCGCTCAACATCGAGGCGCTCAGCGATGCCAACGTTGCGGGCTATGCCGTGAGCGCCGTCGATGCCGGGACGTGGCAGGTCGCGGCAGAACCGTAAACGGCAACGAGACCAGAGGCGGAGAGCAACCATGAAGACAGTCGATCTCAATTGCGATCTCGGCGAAGGATTTGGCGCGTGGGAGATGGGCAACGACGCCGCGATGATCGAGCTGGCGAGCTCGGTCAACGTCGCCTGCGGCTTCCATGCCGGCGACCCCGACATCATGCGCCGGACGGTGGAGCTGGCGAAGGCGCGCGGCGTCTCGGTCGGTGCGCATCCCGGCTATCGCGACCTGCACGGCTTCGGCCGGCATCCCATCGCGGGGCTGAAGGCCTCCGAGATCGAGAACCTCGTCGCCTACCAGATTGGCGCGCTGCAGGCGATCGCGACGGCGGCCGGCTACAAGGTCACGCATGTGAAGGCGCATGGCGCGCTCTCCAATGTCGCCTGCGAGGACGACATGACGGCGAAGGCGATTGCCGCCGGCATCAGGGCGGTCGACCCGAACCTGATCTTCGTCGTGCTCGCCAATTCGAAGCTGGTGAAAGCGGGTGAAGCGGCCAATCTGCCGATGGTGCACGAGGTGTTTGCCGACCGCGCCTATGAGGACGACGGCAATCTGGTCTCGCGCAAGAAGCCGGGCGCGGTGCTGCACGATGCTAAGGCGATCGCCGATCGCGTGGTGCGCATGGTGCAGGACGGCGCGGTGGTGTCGGTCACCGGCAAGGTCATCAAGATGCGCACGGATACGGTCTGCATCCATGGCGACACGCCCGGCGCGGTGGATATCGCGCGCGGCGTGCGTCAGGCGTTGAAGGATGCAGGGATCGAGGTGGCGCCGTTCAAGCGCGGGGCGTGAGGCACGACAGGTGCAGTAGGGTGGGCAAAGCGAAGCGTGCCCACCATGTCGATCTCGCATGTTGAGAGATGGTGGGCACAGCGCGCGAAGAGCGCGCCTTTGCCCACCCTACGAGACCATCAAAACGGATGCACCGACAGCGTGCCGAACACGATCGCCGCGATGACGGCGAAGGCGCTATACATCGCGATATGGTGCATGCTCGCCCCGGTCCGCCGCGAGAGCGAGCGCGCGTAAAAGTGCAGCCTGGCTTCCGCCGATAGTTCGCGCATGGTCGATCTCCAACGCCCCATTTGCGGGATTATGAAGGATCAACCAGGGCGGGAGGCAAGACGGTAGCGAAAATAGCGATGGGGATTCTCTGAAGCCGCCCCATCGCGGGTACAAATTCTCTACGGTCCCCGGTTCCGAGAATCTTATTCGTTAAAATCCAAGCTGGCGGGAACCCGCGCGGATGACAGTCGGATGACGGTCGCCCAAGGGCGAGTCACCCGATTTAGCTGGCACCTAGTAGACGTCAGCCTGGAAGCGACCGGACTTCTTGAGCTCGGCGACGAAGCTGACGGCTTCATCCGTCGAACGTGCGCCGAACTGGGCGACGATGTCGACGAGCGCACGCTCGACGTCCTTGGCCATGCGCTTGGCATCGCCGCAGATGTAGAGATGCGCACCTTCGGCAAGCCATGTCCACAACTCCCGTCCGACCTCGCGCATGCGGTCCTGCACATAGAACTTCTTCTCGCCGTCGCGCGACCAGGCCAGCGACATGCGTGTGAGAAGTCCTGATGTCTTCATCGCATTGAGCTCTTCCTGGTAGAAGAAGTCGCAATCGCTGCGCTGATGGCCGAAGAACAGCCAGTTCTTGCCGGGCGCACCGGTGGCCTTGCGATCGAGCAGGAAGGCACGGAACGGCGCGATGCCGGTGCCGGGGCCGATCATGATGACAGGCGTCTTCGCGTCCTGTGGCAGGCCGAAATTGTGTGCCTTCTGCACGTAGACCTTGAGCTTCTCACCTTCGCCAATACGTTCGCCGAGGAATGTCGAGGCAACGCCGAGTCGCTTGCGCTTGCCGACGAGGTAGCGCACGGAATCGACTGTCAGTGACAGCTTTCCGGGCGTCGCATTGTGCGAGGACGAGATCGAGTAGAGCCGCGGCTGCAGCGGCTCCAGCGCCTCGACGAAGGCTTCCGGATGCGGCCGCGTGCCGGAAAACTTCTGCAACGCCGCCATGACGTCGAGGGTCGCGGCATCGCCATCGGGATCCTCGCCCTGCGCCAGCGCCCGCGCCTTCTCGCGCGCCGCGCCGCCGGTGATGAAGGAGATCAGCTCGAACAGCGAGTCGGGCGCGGGCGACAGCGAGACGTCGTCGATCAGCACCTCGCGCAGCGTCTTGCCGTTGACCTTGGTGGTGTGGGAGGCGCCGAGCAGCGCGATGATCTGGTCGACGAGCCCGACATCGTTGCGCGCGAACACGCCGAAGGAATCACCGACCACGTAGTCGAGCTTGCTCTCGGAGAGATCGAACTCGACGTGATAGGTCTCCTTCTCCGATTTGCCCTTGTTGAGCAGCCGGCGCGACAAGAAGGTCGCGGCAATGGGGTTGTCGCGCGAGCGGCCCGGCTCTGCGATCGTGACGGTCACGGCCGGCGCCGGAGCATCGGCCTTGTCCGCCGTCTTGGTCGCAAGTGCCTTGTCGAGCTCCTCGTACAGCGACTTCAGCATCCGCGCGGTGTCCTTGCCGCCGGGAACACACAGATTGAGCCGCGCTTCGCTGCGGCTCGCGATCGCTTCCGAATAGTCGTGGCAATTGTAGCCGCACTGGCCGCAATCCTGCTGCGCCATCGCCGCCATCATCTTGCGGCGCACGGGACGCCCCTCGGCGAGCTTCATCCGGTCGGCGATCGGCATGGTCTGGTCGTGCCATGGCGCTTCGCCATCGTCCCCGTCGCCAGCCGCGCCCTGCATGACGGCGGCGCCCTGCTCCGCCGACAGCGGCGCGGCGAGATCAGGCGAGAGCAGTCCGGCAAAGAAGCCGTTCAGCCAGGAGCGCTGCGCGTCGGAGAACGGCGCGCTGGCGGGAATGATGTCGAGCTTCGGCGGAGGCGTGATCTGGTTCATGCGGACACCTGTGCATCGGCAAGCTTGCGCAGCGTTTCGCCGTCGTGGCGGCGCGCAAAGGAGAGGAAGCTTTCGTCGGCAGACGAGCGATGGGCGATATAGGCCTTGAGCAGCGCCTCGACCGTCTTCGGCGCATCTTCGGCCTTGAGGTCGTGATAGACCTCCTGCCCGACATCCGCGTCAGGGCCGAACCCGCCGCCGGTGAAGAGATGATAGCCCTCTACCGTGTCCTCCTCGTTGATCGGCACGCGCGCCCCGATCAGGCCGATGTCGCTGATGTAGTGCTGCGCGCAGGAATGGTGACAGCCGGTGACGTGGATGTTGACCGGCTTGTCCATCGCGACGCGCGGCTCGCACCAGTCGCCGATCTCCGCGGCATGGCGCTTGGTGTTGGCGGCGGCGAAGCGGCAGCCGGCATTGCCGGTGCAGGCGATCAGGCCGGCCTTGATGTGCGAAGCTTCGACCGCGAGCCCGATCTGCTTGATCGCGGCAATGGCGAGCTCGACATTCTCGTCGCGCACGCCCGAGATCAACAGGTTCTGCCAGACCGTCAGGCGGATCTCGCCGTCGCCGAGATCGCGCGAGACCTTGGCAAGACCCCGCATCTGCTCAGAGGTGAGCTTGCCGAGCGTCAGCGACACGCCGATCCAGTTCAGACCATCCTGCTTCTGCTTGTGCACGCCGACATGCGCCATGCGGTCGGCGGCGAGCCGCGGCGCGAACGCCTCTTCCGGCACGCGCGTGAACGGCGTCTTTAACCGCTCCTCGACGAATTTGAGAAAGCCGTCATGGCCCATGGCGTCGAGCACGTATTTCAGCCGCGCCTTGTTGCGGTTGGTGCGATCGCCATGGTCGATGAACACGCGCACGATGGCGTCGGCGACGGCGGTGGCCTGCTCCGGCTTGACGATGATGCCGGAATATTTCGCAAAGTCTTTGTGGCCGGTGATGCCGCCGAGGCCGAGACGGAACCACACTCCGGGCTCGACGCCGAAGCCGTCCTTCACCTCATACGCCGTGAACGCAATGTCGTTGGTCTCTTCGAGCACGGCGATCCTGCCGGCGCCGTCGAAGGCGACATTGAACTTGCGCGGCAGGCCGTAGAGCGAGCGGTCGTTGAGGATGTGATAGTGCCATTCGCGCGCATAGGGCCGCGTGTCGATGATCTCCTGCGGATCGATACCGGCGGTCGGCGTTCCCGTCACGTTGCGGATATTGTCGGCGCCGGAGCCACGCGAGCACAGGCCGAGCTCCTGGATGCCCTCGAGCAGCTTGATCGCGTGCTTCGGCGGGATCTCGCGCAGCTGAAGATTGGCGCGCGTGGTAACGTGGCTATAGGATCCGCAAAGCTCGTCGGCGAGATCGGCAAGGCCGGACAGCTGCCAGTGCTTCATGATGCCGTTGGGAATTCGCAGGCGGCTCATGTAGGAGTCCTGCGTCGGCGCGACGTAGAAGATGCCGTAATAGCGCCAGCGGAAATTGTCCGCCGGGCTCGGCGGCGCGTTGTCGAGCGCCTGCTGGCGCAGCCGCGGATAGGCGTCGAAGGGATGTTCGTCGCGCTTGAACTTCTCCTGGTCGGCGAGCTTCTTGCCCGCGGCGATGATCTTGTCCTGCGCCTTGATGTGCACGGCATCAGGACCGGTGGGCTCGGCGCTGGCCTTGCCGGCGCCGTTACCGCCCAGACCGCGCCCGACCCGACTGATCTGCAAGCCGGTCGTGAAGCCTTCGAGATAGCGTTTCTGCTCGTCGGTGAAGTCGACTGCGAGCGTATCGATTTTCATGGTCGGTAACGAAGCTCCTGCGGCCACCAGAGTGGCATCGACGGAAATTGGCGCGACCCGAAAGGGAACCTCTGCTGGCACGAGAGCCGGCTTGGCCACCCAACGGTCCGATCAGCTTCGTTGCTGCGGGACTCGGCTCAGCAGGCACCTGTGACAAGCTGGCCGCACTGCAACATTCAAGTTGCGTGCCAGCTTTGATGAAAAGAAAGATTTTGCGATTTCAATGGACTAGCGAGGCTACCGGAAACTCCGGTGCCGGATGCGCTCATGAAATTCGAGCACGCCGCTCAAAATTTGGTCGATGAACCAGACTGCTCACAATCTATGCAGATGCGAATCAGGCCTTCCAGCGCCCGACCTCGAACGCCTCGAGGTGCCCGCGGATATTGTCGGCATCGAAGGCAGGACCGGCAAAGGCCCCGATGGCCGCGGGAGCCTCGTCGGACCGCCGGCGGCCGATGGCCGCGTCATAGAGATCAGGCCTGAACACCGCCACGGCGGTCTTGGCGCCGTCCGGGCTCAAGCCCGTCTGCCCCCAACGCACCATCTGCGCATAGAGCCACGCGGCCTGGACCGGATCGGGACGTCCGGCCTCCTCGCGTCCGACCAGCAAATAGCGGCCACTTTCGCGGAAGGTGCCGTCGGGCGAGATCTTCAGCCGTCCCGTCAGGGTGCGCTGGATGACTTCGGCATCGACGCCGATCCGCTCGGGCTGCGCCAGGATCTGCGCCGCCTCGGCGAGGTTTGCCGGCTCTTCGATGAACTCGGCCCCCTTCACCGCCGCGCGCACGAGGGCGGCGACCACGTCCGGATGCTTGTCGGCCCAGACCTGACGGACCGCCAGCACCTTCTCCGCCGCGCGAACCAGAATGTCGGACACGAAATGCAGGATGTGGCCGATGCCGAGATCGACCGCGACCGAATTCCAGGGCGCGCCGACGCAGAATGCATCGACATGGCCGTTGGCGAGACTGTCGACCATGTAGGGCGGCGGCAGCACCACCAGCCGCACGTCCTCGTCGGGATCGACGCCGGCCGCGGCCATCCAGAACCGCAGCTGGTAATTGTGGGTCGAGAACGGAAAGGTCATGCCGAAGGTGAGCGGATCGGCGCCCGCCTTGCGGCGCTTGGTCACCACGCGCGCCAGCGCTTTCGCCGTGACGAGCGGATCGAAACGGTCGCCGTCGATCTCTTCCATCAGCGCGGCATGGAGCGCGGGCGAGACCGTGATCGCGTTGCCGTTGATGCCGAGATTGAACGGCGCGGCGATCGGGACCTTGACGTGGCCGAGCCCGAGCGAGGACGCGATCGCGACCGGCGCAAGCAGATGCGCGGCGTCGAACAGGCCGATATTGAGCTTGTCGCGAACGTTGGACCATGAGACTTCGCGCACCAGCTCGACTTCGAGTCCTTCGGCGGCGGTGAACCCCTTGTCGACGGCGACGATCAGGGCTGCGGCATCGACCAGCGGAATGAACCCGATGCGGAGGGGAGCGGTCATTTCAGCATCTCCGAGGCGGTGATGATCGACTGCGCGATCTCACCGATTTTCTTCTTCTCGCGCATCGCCGTGGAGCGCAGCAGCACATATGCCTCGTCCTCGGTCAGGCCTTTCACCTTCATCAGGATGCCCTTGGCACGCTCGATGATCTTGCGGTCCTCCAGCTGCGACTTGGTGCGCTCCAGCTCCTCCTGGAGCTTGGCGAAGGCGTTGAAGCGAGACACGCAGAGGTCGAGGATCGGCTTGATGCGCTCCTTCTTCAGCCCGTCGACGATGTAGGCCGATACCCCCGCCTCGACCGAGGCCTGGATCGAGGCGGAATCGCTCTGGTCGACGAACATCGCGATCGGCCGCTTCACGGCGCGGCTGACCTGGAACATCGCCTCCAGCACGTCGCGGCTGGGGTTCTCCAGATCGATCAGGATGATGTCGGGGTCCACCGCATAAATACGGGCAAGCAGGCTCTGCATCTCACGGATATGGACGACCTGCGTGAATCCAGCCTCCCGCAACCCCTCCTCCAGGATCGCAGCCCGGATCGGGCTTTCGTCGACGATCACGATTTTGGGCGACTGTTCGGCGCTCATGGCTCACTCAACGGCAGGTGATTCATCCATAGCACGCCCGACCGCCCTGCAAAGGGTTGTAATTGTGGGCAATTGGGACTAGCTCAGGCCCGTCAATCAGGCAGTTCAGATATGGATCAGACGGCTGCGCCCAAGGTCAGCTTCGTGTCGCTCGGGTGTCCCAAGGCATTGGTGGATTCCGAACGCATCATCACGCGCCTGCGCGCGGAGGGCTACGAGCTCGCCCGTAAGCATGACGGGGCCGATATCGTCATCGTCAACACCTGCGGCTTTCTCGACAGCGCCAAGCAGGAATCGCTCTCGGCCATCGGCGAGGCCATGGCCGAGAACGGCAAGGTGATCGTGACGGGCTGCATGGGCGCGGAACCGGAAGCGATCGAGCAGGCCTATCCGGGCGTGCTCTCCATCACCGGCCCGCAGCAATATGAGAGCGTGCTGGACGCCGTGCACCGCGCGCTGCCGCCGGCGCACAATCCGCATCTCGATTTGGTGCCGCCGCAGGGCATCAAGCTGACGCCGCGGCACTACGCCTATTTGAAGATCTCCGAGGGCTGCAACAACCGCTGCACCTTCTGCATCATCCCGAAGCTGCGCGGTGATCTCGTCTCGCGTCCGGCCAACGACGTGCTGCGCGAGGCCGAGCGCCTCGTCGGCGCCGGCGTGAAAGAGCTGCTGGTGATCTCGCAAGACACCTCGGCTTACGGCGTCGATCTCAAATATGCCGAGAGCCCCTGGAAGGACCGCCAGGTCCGCGCCAAATTCCTCGATCTCGCGCGCGAGCTCGGTGAGCTCGGGGCCTGGGTCCGGCTGCAATATGTCTACCCCTACCCGCATGTCGACGAAGTCATCGCGCTGATGAACGAGGGCAAAGTGCTGCCCTATCTCGACATCCCGTTCCAGCATGCGAGTCCCGACGTCTTGAAGGCGATGAAGCGCCCGGCGGCGCAGGACAAGACGCTGGCGCGGATCAAGCGCTGGCGCGAGGAATGTCCCGATCTCGCTTTGCGCTCGACCTTCATCGTCGGCTTCCCCGGCGAGACCGATGCCGACTTCGCCTATCTGCTCGATTGGCTCGACGAGGCCGAGATCGATCGTCTCGGCTGCTTCAAATACGAGCCGGTCGCCGGCGCCACCTCGAACACGATCGAGAACCCCGTGCCGGAAGAGGTCAAGCAGGAGCGCTACAACGCGCTGATGGCCCGCCAGCAGAAGATCTCGGCGCGACGGCTGAAGCGCAAGGTCGGCACGCGCCAGCAGATCATCATCGACGAGGTCGGCCCGACGGTGGCGAAGGGTCGCTCGAAGGCCGATGCTCCGGAGATCGACGGCGCGGTGTACCTGACGAGCCGCCGGCCTCTGCGCGTCGGTGAGATCGTCACCGCCAAGATCGAGCGTGCCGACGCATACGATCTGCACGGCACCGTCGCGGGGTTTTGACGTCCTTCCGTCGTTGCGAGGAGCCCTTGCGACGAAGCAATCCAGAATCCCTCCGCGAAAGCAGTCTGGATTGCTTCCGCCTTCGCCAAGGCTTCGGCGGACAAGTCGCTCCGCTCGCAATGACGGAGTGAAAGCAATCACGCCAGCCATTTCGGCACCCAGCGCTCTGGCCTGGGCGCCCGTGCAAGATCGGCCTTTGCTTCGGATAGCAGCGCCGGCGCGCCGTCAATCGTTGGGCGCAGATCGTAGGCGAAGCTCGGCATGATCCGGCCGTCGGCATGCAGCCCGAAATTCATCGCGTACCACAGGCCAAGCTCGGGCTGCGCACGGCGCATCTCCTCGCGCAGATCACGCAGGAGGGACTCGATCGAAGCGGCCTCTTCGAACGGCTGCGGCCCCTGCGAGAGCACGCACGCCTGGTATTGCGCACCGACGATCGCGATCTCGAAGCGCGTCTGGTCCCAGGGCTTCTTGCCCTTGGGCAGATGCGCCGCCAGCCGCCAGCCGAGTTCGGCCATCAGCCGATGATTGGCCCAATAGTCCTCGCGATCGCGGCTCCACTTCTCCACAAAGCCGCGAAAATCGGGCAGCTCAGAGGACGTATCGTCGGGCGCGTCGCCGGCGGGCTGGCCGGCGAGCCATTGCGCGAGCTCGACCGTCTGGCACTCGACCTCCTCGTGCGGTTTCAGGTCGCTCCAGGCGTTGTCGAATTGCTGCGACGTCAGCTTTGCCAACATCGCATCGAGGCTCGGCGCCAACAGCTCGTAGTCGCCCTCGGAGCCCAGCCCCACGATCGGCGGATTATCCCGGTCGAGACCCGCGCCATACCAGCCGCCCACGGCTGATCCATCAGGCAGCCGCATGAACAACGAAAAGCGGTCGCGCAACGGACTGCCGTCGACGATCGGCGCGGAGTCGGAAAACTGGCCTTGCAGCGAGAAGCAGCCGACGCTGCCCCAGGGACGTCCCTCGAGCCAGCCGGCAAAGTCGACCAGTAGTCGCGGCGCCTCGATGCCCGGCGGAAATGCGCCACAAATGCTGTCGAGGTCGATCGGGTACGTCGTATCGGACAAGGCTGAAAACTGTCTGTTGGTCCCGTCCCTCTTGGTCTGCATTACGGTGCGCCAGGTTCGAACCAATTCGCGTCCTGCGATCACAAACGCGCCAGAGGCGCGATGGTTTCGGACCGGACGATCGATGAATCGACGAATGACATCGGCCTCTCGTGGCACACGCGGACGCGCGTTTTGCAAACTGCCCGCTTGACAAGTCCCGACATTCGGCTGTACGGACGCGCCCCATGATCAACGCTCGGACCCATCAGCGCACCGAAATGCTCCGCCGTCGCTCCCGCGACGACGAGAGGGTGCGCCATGTCCGACGACGCCGCTGAACCACTGATTTCAGCCTCAGTCTTCGAGAAGGCCGCACCCGCAAGGTGCGGCCTTTCTGCTTTTGCGCCGCTTTTCCACCCGCCTCCAGAGGAGCTCGACATGACGACCGCCACCCATCCGTATGACGCGCTGATGGACATCACCGCACGGCCCAAGGCCGTATTCGTCCGCGGCGCCGGCTCCTACCTCTGGGATGACGGCCGCAAGCGTTATCTCGATTTCGTGCAGGGCTGGGCCGTGAATTGTCTCGGGCACTCGCCGCCGGCGATTGCTGAGGCGCTCACCGCGCAGGCCAAGCGGCTGCTGACGCCGAGCCCGGCCTTCTACAACGAGCCGAGCCTGAAGCTCGCGCAGTCGCTGGTCGACAGCAGCGTCTTCGATCAGGTGTTCTTCGCCAATTCCGGTGCAGAAGCCAACGAAGGCGCGATCAAGCTCGCGCGCAAATATGGCAGCCTGCACAAGGGCGGTGCATTCGAAATCATCAGCTTCGAAGGCGGCTTCCACGGACGGACGCTGGCGACGATGTCGGCCTCGGGCAAGAAGGCATTCGAGCCCTTGTTCGAACCGAAGGTCGCCGGATTCAAGAAAGCGAAGTTCAACGACATCGCCTCGGTCGAGAAGCTGATCAACGACAACACCGTTGCGGTGATGCTCGAGCCGATCCAGGGTGAATCGGGCGTGTGGCCGGCGAGCGACCAGTTCCTCCAGGAGCTGCGGGCACTCACGCAGGCGCGCGGCCTGCTGCTGATCTTCGACGAGATCCAGACCGGCATGGGCCGGACCGGAAAGCTCTTCCACTACGAGCACACCGGGATTGCGCCCGACATCATGACGCTCGGCAAGGGCATCGGCGGTGGCGTGCCGCTCGCAGCGCTGCTTGCGACCGAACGCGCCTCCTGCTTCGCCCACGGCGATCAGGGCGGCACGTTCAACGGCAATCCGATCATGTGCGCGGCGGGGCTTGCGGTGCTCGACGAGCTCAAGAAGCCGGAGTTCTTGAAGTCAGTCACCGAGGCCGGCCTGCTGCTCGAAAGCGAGCTGCAGAAGGTCTCGGCCCGGCACGGGCTCGGCGGGGTGCGAGGCCGCGGCCTGCTGCTCGCGCTCGATCTCAAGCTGCCAATCGCGGCCGGCATCGTTGCGCAGGCGTTCGAAGAAGGCGTGCTGCTGAACGCGCCGCAGGTCGATACGCTGCGCTTCATGCCCGCGCTGAACGTCACGCGAGGCGAGATTGCCGAGATGATCGATTGTCTCGACGGAGTTTTGAGCAAGGCCGGCGCGGCACGAAGGGTGGCGTAAGGCCTGTGCCCCGGACGCAGCGCAGCGCCTCTTCGGCGGTGCGCTGCAGAGCCGGGGCCCATCTCTCCGCAGGGTCCCTGTCGCTTTCTAGGTCCCGGCTCTGCGCCGCAACGCTTACGCGTTGCAGCTTGTCCGGGACACGAGTGCGGATGATGACTGCAGACCTACGGCTTCAAGATCGACGCGCCCGTGGTCTTGCGGCTTTCGAGATCGATATGCGCCTTGGCGGCATCCTTGAGCGCATAGGCGTGGTTGATCGGCACGTGCAGCTTGCCGTTGATGACGGCGGCGAACAGCGTGTCGGCGCCCTCCAGCAGGTCCTTGCGCGTGCCAACGTAGTCGTTGAGCTTCGGCCGCGTCGCAAACAGCGAGCCGTGATTGTTGAGCTCGGCGATCGCGAACGGCGGCACCGGGCCCGACGCATTGCCGAACGAGACGAACATGCCGCGTGGCTTCAGGCAGGACAGCGAGCCCGGGAACGTCGCCTTGCCGACGCCGTCATAGACGACGTCGCAGCCCTCGTTGCGGCTGATCTGCTTGACGCGCGCGACGAAGTCTTCCTCGTTGTAGAGGATGACGTGGTCGCAGCCATTGGCCTCGGCAAGCTCGGCCTTCTCGCGCGAGCCGACCGTGCCGATGACATGGGCCCCGAGCGCCCTCGCCCATTGACAGGCGAGCAAGCCGATGCCGCCGGCGGCGGCGTGGATCAGCACGCGATGATGCGGCTCGACCTTGAAGGTCTTGTGCAGGAGGTACCAGACGGTCAGCCCCTTCAACATCAGCACGGCGCCCTGCTCGTGGGTGATGTGGTCGGGCAGCTTGACCAGCTTCTCCCAGGGGATGTTGCGCTCGCCGGTATAGGCGCCGAGATTGTGATAGTAGGCGACGCGGTCGCCGGGATGGAAATGCGTCACGCCGGGCCCGACGGCCGTGACCTCGCCCGAGGCTTCGTTGCCGGCAATGAAGGGCAGACCCGGCGCCTTGTAGAGTCCGGTGCGGTAGTAGACGTCGATGAAGTTCAGGCCGACCGCGTGCTGGCGGATGCGCACCTCGCCGGGCCCGGGCGCCGGCACGTCGACGCTCTCATAGACCAGGGCTTCTGGGCCTCCGACCTTGTGCACACGGACGGCTTTGGTCATCACCTGACCTCCTCTGATCTTCCTGACGGCCAACGAATGACATCGCGCCCGCCTTGTCAACTCGACCAGGCTGGATCGTTCAGTCCGGCGGCTTGCCGACTTTGCTACGATTGCGTCTGGCGAGCACGTTGAAGAACTCGACTGCCGCCGAGAACGCAATCGCGAAGTAGATATAGCCGCGCGGGATGTGGAACTGGAATCCGTCCGCAACCAGCGCGACGCCGATCAGCACGAGGAAGGCCAATGCCAGCATCTTGGTGGTCGGATGCTCCGCAACGAAGCGCGATACCGGCCCTGCCGAAACGTACATGACCGCGCAGGCAATCACGACCGCTGCGACCATGATCCGGATGTCCTCCGCCATGCCGATCGCGGTAATGATCGAATCCAGAGAGAACACGAGATCCACGACGATGATCTGGGCGATCACCCACGCGAAGGCGCTGCCTGTCGATTTCTCCTCGCTCAGACCGTGATCGGATTCGACCTCGCCGTGAATTTCATGCGTGGCCTTCGCAATCAAGAACAGGCCGCCGCCGATCAGGATGAGATCGCGCCAGGAAAAGGCGTAGCCGTTCATCGAGAACACCGGCGCGGTGAGGCCGATCAGCCAGACCAGGAGACTGAGCAGGATGAGGCGAAAGATGAGCGCCAGGCCAAGCCCGATCTGACGGGCGCGGTGCGCCTGCTTCTCGGGAAGACGGGAGACCAGCACCGAGATGAAGATGACGTTGTCGATGCCGAGCACGATCTCGAGCGCCGTCAATGTCAAGAGCGCGGCCCAAGCTTCGGGGCTGGTGATGAGCTGCATCATGCGAAGGATCGCACCAATCGTATCAGAGCGTCGCTGAAGGTGATCCAGAGCGCGATGGCGCAGAGCACCACGGTCACGCCGGTGCCGACGCGAAAATCCATCGCCAGCACGTAGAGGCCGAGCACCGCCCAGATCGCCATCAGCGACAACGTCAGCCAGCGCAGCCGCACGACCCGGACCGGATGCAGCACGTGGAACGGTACGAAGGTCAGCACGACGAGCGCGGCGACCAGCAGCGTCGACCACAGCGGCGGCCAGTGCAGCAGGAACAAATAGAACGCCGCCGCATTCCACAGCGCCGGGAAACCGCGGAAATGATTGTCGTCGGCCTTCATGCGAAGATCGGCGAAATATAATGCGCTGGTGACGATGATGGCGATGCCGAGCAAGGGCGCCGCGACCGGCAGCAGCAACCCGCTGGCCACGATCGCATAGGCCGGCACAAAGACGTAGGTGACGAAGTCAACCACGAGATCGAGCACGTCGCCCGACCAGTTCGGCTGCACGTTCTTGACGTCGAGCCGCCGCGCGATCGGCCCGTCGATCGCGTCGATGACGAGGGCGATGCCCAGCCACTGAAACATCGCCGCCCAGTGCTCGCGCACGGCCTCCAGCATCGCAAGCAGCGCGAGCGCCGCGCCGAACGCGGTGAAGACGTGCACCGAGAGCGCGGCTGCACGCATCGTGGGGGTCGGCTTGAGGGAATCCTCTTGGATATCCATGGCCTCTGCTATCAGAATGAGGCCGCTTTGCACATAAGCCATTGCGGCGCGCCGTCCTACAATTCGTGATAAAATCAGGCAAAATAGGTGGGCTTGAATTTGTCGCCGGCCGTGTCAAATGTCGTTCCATGACAGACGCATCGACACTCCATGACGCCGCCGTGATCGGCGGCGGACCGGCGGGCCTCGCAGCGGCGATCGCATTGGCACAAGCGGGTGCACGGACCGTGCTGGTGGCGCGACGCGTGCCCTATGCCGACAACCGCACCACCGCGCTGCTGGGGGCCTCGATCGATCTGCTGCAGAGCCTCGATGTCTGGCCGCGCTGCAAGGACAAGGCGGCGGCGCTGGAGGTCATGCGGCTCGTCGACGACACCGGCCGGCTGTTCCGCGCGCCCGAGGTCCGGTTCTCCTGCCACGAAATCGGTCTCGACGCGTTCGGTTATAACATCGACAACCGTTCGCTGATGCTGGCGCTCGAAGCGCGCGCGGCTGAGTTTGCCAACCTGGTCCGCTTCGACGACGAAGCCGAAAGCGTCGTGATCGAAGCCGGCGACGTCGCCATCCGCACGGCCTCGGCGCAATTTCTGTCCGCCCGGCTCGTGGTCGGCGCCGACGGCCGGCATTCATTGTGCCGCGACGCCGCCGGCATCGCCGTGACGCGGCGCGAGCTGACGCAGACCGCGCTCACCTTCAACGTCGCCCACGCGCGGCCGCATCGCAACGTCTCGACCGAGTTCCACACGCCGCAGGGTCCCTGCGTGTTCGTGCCCCTCCCCGGTGACCGTTCCAGCATCGTCTGGGTCGCAGCGCCCGCAGAGGCCGAACGGCTGCGCGGCCTCAGCGACGAGGAGCTGTCGGCCGCGATCGAGAAGCAATCGCATTCGATCCTTGGCCGCATGACGGTCGAGCCCGGGCGCAACCTGTTCCCGCTGGCAATCGAGCGTCCAAACTCCTTCGGCCGCGACCGCGTCGCACTGGTCGGCGAAGCCGCCCATGTGGTGCCGCCGATCGGCGCGCAAGGCCTCAATCTTGGCCTGCGCGATGCCGCCGACATCGCTCGGCTCGCAGGTGAAGCGATCGCTGCAGGCCAGGATCCCGGGGCATCCGACGTGCTCAAGCGCTACGACCGGACGCGGCGCCCGGACATTCTGAGCCGGACCTTTGCGATCGACATGGCCAACCGCTCGCTGCTCAATGACTTCCTGCCGCTTCAACCGGTCCGCGCCGTCGGCATGCACCTGCTTGGCACCATCGGCCCGCTCCGGCGTTTCGCCATGCGCGAGGGCCTGACGCCGACTTGGCGCAGGTGAGTCGCGACCTCACGGAAACACCAGCCGCCCGCTCTGGATCGCCCACATCACGCTGGTCAGCGTGACCACCGAGGCGAAGGTACCGAGCAGCACCGCGACGGAGGCGGATTCGATCCAGGCCTCGTTCTGCCGGGCGATCACGAACACGTTTAGTGCCGGCGGCAATGAGGCCATCAGAACTGCCGTCGCGGCCCATGGCTGCGCGAACGGGCCGAATGCCAGCATCAGACCGAACGCCGCGAGCGGATGGATCAACAGCTTGACCGCGATCACGCCCGGCACTTCCCACGGCACGCGCTCGAACGGGCGCAGCGCCACGGTCACGCCGAGCACGAACAGCGCGGTCGGCGCGGCGGCGTTCTGCAGGAACGTGATGGTGCGGTCGAGCGCGACCGGCATCTCGATATGCAGCGCCGCGACCGCCGCGCCGAAGCAGGCCGACATGATCAGCGGATTGAGCACGATCTGTTTCAGTACGACACCGAAGGCGTGCACGAGCGAGGGATGGTCGCGATCGGAGAGCTCGATCAGGAGCGGCACGATCGTGAACAGGAAGATGCTGTCGCAGCAGAAGATCAGCGCGGTCGGAGCCGCCGCTTTCGGCCCGAGCACCGCGAGCGCGAGACCCGGCCCCATATAGCCGATATTGCCGTAGCCGCCGGAAAGGCCCGCGAGCGTCGCCTCGCGCAGGGTTAACCGTCCAAGCAGCTTGCCGACTACCAGCGCCAGCGTGAACGCGACGATCGTGGACAGCGTCGTCGCAATCAGGAACGGAGGGTTGTTCAATTCCGAAAACGGCGTCTTCGACATGATCGCGAACAGCAGCGCCGGCAGCGACACGTAGAGCAGGAAGAAGTTCATCCAGGCGAGGCCCGATTCTGGCAGAGCCTTGGCCTTGCCGCAGGCGAAACCGACGAAGATCAAGCCGAAATAAGGTAGAGCCAGATTGAGGATGTCGACCATTATTGAAGTGTTTTCTGAGGACTTGGTGGCTATCCGCCCCGCACGCGAAGGTTAATTCCCGCTTAGGGCACTAGCATCGGCCACAATCCTGGTCTATCGACGGGGAATGATTAAAGCGCGGACCGCCAAATTCCAGATCGGACAGGTCGTGCGCCACCGGATCTTTTCGTTCCGGGGCGTGATTTTCGACATCGATCCGGAATTCAACAACACCGAGGAGTGGTGGCTGTCGATTCCCGAGGAGGTGCGGCCCCACAAGGACCAGCCGTTCTACCACCTGCTCGCGGAGAACGCTGAGTCCGAATACGTCGCCTATGTCTCCGAGCAGAACCTGTTGCCCGACGATTCCGGCGAGCCGGTCCGGCATTCCCAGGTTGCCGAGATCTTCATCAAGGACAAGGCCGGCGGCTATCGCCCGCGCAATCCGTCGCTGAACTGATCGTCGCCGATCATCGGCCAGCAAAAAAGGCGCTCGAACAGAGCGCCTTTTTCTTGTTCGGGACTTTGGCCCCGATCACTTCTGAGCGGTCGGAGGTGCGCCAGGCGCGCCACCCTGCTGCTCGAGCTTCTTGCGCTGCTCGTCGGCCTTCTTCTGAAGCTCTTCCTGGAGCTTCTTCTGGGTTTCCTCGAACACCTTCGGATCGGTCGGCGGACCGTCATAGGCCTTCTGGAATTCACCGGCGAGCGGCAGCGGCAGGGTCAGCGGCGCGCCGTTGGCATTGATCGCCTGGACAACGAGATTCTGACCCTTCTTCATGTTGTTGATGAGCTCGGGCGTGGCCTCGTAGTCCGACATACAGCCGTTCTGGAAGCAGATCACATAGGGCTGCTGCAGCGGCGCATTGCTGTCCACGATGATGCGGGTGCCGTGCACGAGCTGCATGCCGAGCGGCAGCGTCACGCGCAGAATCTTCTTGGGCTCGCCTTCGGGCTCGATGATCACGGCGGCGATGACCGGCTGGCCCGATTCGATGCGGCCGTCCTTGCCGGTGAAGCAGACCTGCTTGGCGTTGGCGTCCTGACCCTTCAGGCAGAACTTGGTCCAGGGGGCGTAGATCAGCTGGATCTGCTGATCGGCCGGCTGGGCTGCGCCCTGCTGCTGGCCGCCCTGGGCCGGAGCCGGCTGGGCCTGCGGAGACGCCGCGGGCGCCGGAGCCTTGGGAGCGGCCTTCGGCGGCGCAGCCTTCGGGGCCGGACTCGCCTTGGGCGCAGGCGCGCCGGGAGCCGGTGCGGGAGCTTGGGCTTCAGCGGCAAACGGGACGACCAACGCCGTCGCCGTCAACAGGGCGAGAAGTCGCCCGCGCGGCCGGACGGACGCGGCCAAATAACGGAAATTCATTGCGGAAAACCCTTTCTGAACGGGAAGTGCCCGAACCGCTCCGAAGCGCCGAACCTAGCCGCCTGGGCGCGGCTCTCTCCCCGTCAATTGAGGCGGATAAGTGACGGGCTCGGCGCTCTTGCGCGATTGGGTGCCTTCTTAGCGTGGCCGACGAAAAGATCAATGCCGACAGGCGTCTTTGGCCACATCCTGCGCTGCGCCCCGGGAAATTCCCTGTGATAGGATTCAGGCCCCGCCGGTCCTCGAATCAACGTGTGCCGATGTTCATGTTCCAGCGCCTCGTCGAGGGCCCCGGACTCCGCCTTTGCCGTCTCGTCCCGGCCCTCCTTCTGGCGCTCGTCGTCGGGCTTTCGTCAGACGGCGCGCGGGCCGCGGAAGCCCATGCCATCGCCATGCACGGCAAGCCGGCGATGCCGGCCGATTTCACCCACATGCCCTACGCCAATCCGCAAGCCCCGAAGGGCGGCCGCATGACCTGGGGCATTCTCGGCACCTTCGACAGCCTCAACCCCTTCATCGTCAGGGGATTGGCCGTGCAGCAGATGCGGAGCTACGTGATCGAAAGCCTGCTCGCGCGCGGCCAGGACGAGCCGTTCACGCTCTACGGCCTGCTCGCCAGGACAGTCGAAACCGACGACGACCGCACCTTTGTCACCTTCCGCCTCGATCCCCGCGCCCGCTTCTCCGATGGCAAGCCTGTGCTCGCCCAGGACGTGCTGTTCTCCTGGCAACTCCTGCGCGACCACGGCCGCCCCAATCACCGGCAATACTACGCCAAGGTCGCTAAGGCCGAGGCAACCGATCCCCTCACCGTCCGCTTCGACCTCACCGGCGCCAATGACCGCGAGCTACCGCTGATCCTCGGCCTGATGCCGATCCTGCCGAAGCACGCAATCGACATCGCGACATTCGAGGAGACGACGTTGGCGGCCCCGGTCGGCTCGGGCCCCTATCGTGTCACGGCCGTGAAGGCTGGCGCCAGCGTGACGCTCATGCGCAATCCGGACTATTGGGGCCTCGATCTGCCGATCAATCGCGGGCTGTACAATTTCGACGAGATCAGGCTCGATTATTTTCGCGAGGCCAACGGCCAGTTCGAAGCCTTCAAGCGCGGCCTCTATGACTTCCGCGTCGAGTACGAACCACTGCGCTGGCACGATGGCTATGATTTTCCGGCCGCGCGAAGCGGCGAGGTGATCCGCGACACCGTCAAGCCCGGCGTGCCGCAGCCGTCCGAATTCCTGGTGTTCAACACCCGCCGTCCGATCTTCGCCGACATCCGCGTGCGCAAGGCGCTGACGCTGTTGTTCGATTTCGAGCTGGTCAACCGCAACTATTTCTTCGGTCTCTATTCGCGCGTCGCCGGCTATTTCGCCGGCTCGGAGCTGTCGGCCTATGGCTGCCCTGCGGATGCGCGCGAGCGCGAGCTGCTGAAGCCCTTCGCCGCGCAAATGCCGCCCGACATCATGGACGGCAGCTACCGCCTGCCGGTCACCGACGGCTCGGGGCGTGACCGCACCACGCTGCGCGCCGCGCTGAAACTGTTGTCGGAGGCTGGCTACGATCTCGATGGAACCGTGCTGCGCAATCGCGCGACCAAGGCGCCCTTCGCCTTCGAGATCATGGTCACGACGCGCGACCAGGAGCGCATCGCGCTCGCCTTCCAGCGCGACCTCAAGCGCGCCGGCATCGAGCTGGCCGTGCGCTCGGTCGATCCCGTGCAGTTCGACCAACGCCGGCTCGCCTACGAGTTCGACATGATCCAGAACCGCTGGGATCAGTCGCTCTCGCCCGGCAACGAGCAGTACTTTTATTGGGGCAGCGCCGCCGCCGACAATCCGGGCACGCGCAATTACATGGGCGCCAGGGATGGCGCGGTCGATGCCATGATCGCCGCGCTGCTGGAGGCCCGTGAACATACGGATTTCGTTCCGGCGGTGCGAGCGCTCGACCGCGCCCTGATCGCCGGCTTCTACACAATCCCGCTGTTTAACGTATCGGAGCAATGGATCGCGCGCTGGAATCGGATAGAACGACCCAAGGCCACTTCGCTGTCCGGCTATTTGCCGGAGACTTGGTGGTCGAAGGAGCCGCCGCAAGCTCATCAAGCAAAGTGACGCCGTGAACCAGCCAGCCGTATCGCCGACGCTCGACACGCTGTTTCAGCGCACGCTGACCCGGCAGCCGCACGCACCGGCTCTGCTCGATCCGCTCAACAAGGCGCGCGTGACCGGGCACCAGCCGCGGCGGATGACCTATGCCGAGGCGGATACGGCCATCGAGGCGCTGTCGGCGCATTTCGTCGAATCGGGCCTGCCGGCCAATTCTGTCATCGCGATCCAGCTGCCCAATACGGTCGAGTTCGTGCTGACCGTGCTCGCCGCCCACCGCGCCGGCCTCGTCGTCGCCGTGCTGCCGCTGCTGTGGCGGCATGCGGAACTGACCGCCGCGCTCAACCGTACCGCCGCGCGCGCCATCGTCACCATGAGCACGGTCGACGGCGTGAGCTATGCCGACCTTGCCATGCATGCGGCCGCCGAGGCCTTCTCGATCCGTCACGTCTGCGGCTTCGGCAGAGATCTGCCGGAGGGCATGGCGTCGCTCGATGACGTGCTGGCGCGCCCGCCCGGGACCACGCGATCCGTGATCCAGGACGGCCGCAAGGCGGCGATGATCTCCTTCGACGTCACGGCCGAAGGTTTTCGTCCGGTGCCGCGGCCGCATTTCAGCCTGATGGCGGGTGGCCTGGCGATGTCGCTGGAAGCCGACGTCAAGCAGGGCGCGACCGTGATGGCCGCGTTCGCGCCGATGTCGTTCGCGGGGCTGGCCTCCTCGCTCGCGGTGTGGCTGCTCTCGGGCGGCACGCTGGCGCTGCATCATCCGTTCGAGAGCGAGGTGCTGGAGCAGCAGATCACCGAGCACGAATGCGACGTGCTGATCGCACCCGCGCAGCTCGCACTGCGGCTCGGCGATGCCGACCTCGCCGCGCGGATGCCGACCTTGCGCAACGTCATCGGGCTGTGGCGTGCGCCCGAGCAGGTCGCCGCAAGCGATGCCTGGATCGCCCCGCACGCGCCGCTGACCGACGTCTATCTGTTCGGTGAGGCCGGCCTGTTCGGCGCCCGCCGCGGCGAGGACGGCATGCCGGTTGCGGTGATGCCGGGACCGCACGGCGCGCCGCGCGAGCAGTCCGGCTCCTCGATCGCCGGCGAGATCCTGCTGACGCCGAAGGGCACGCTTGGC
>NZ_JXJM01000001.1:3020285-3040099 GCF_001593325.1 Bradyrhizobium sp. DOA1 | reverse complement strand
CCGATCGCGGCCTACGCGCCGCCGCAGCCGGTCGGCGAGGCCCTCATTGCGCAGCCGCCGCGCGACTATGTCGACACCGGCTATGCCGCGCGGATCGACCGTCCGAGCGGGGCGATCTGCATCACTGCGCCGCCTTCCGGCATCATGGCCGTCGGCGGCTATCGCTTCCTGTCCAACGATCTCCAGGAATGGGCTCGCCGGCTCGGCCAGGGTGCGCTGCTCACCGCCCTGCCCGACCGCCTCTCCGGCCACCGGCTGGCGGGACGGGCCCAGGACAATGCCCGCGCCCGCGAAGCGCTGAGCGAACTCGGGCTTAACCCCCTGATGGTCGAGGCCTTTCGCGACCGCTCCGGCCCGGCTTGACCGCAGTTTCGAGGGATACGTTGACGCCGCATTAAGGCGGTCGATCTAGATTGCGCGGAACCTGTTGCGTGATCAGAGCTTCTTAATGTCCCAGGCGGGTCCGATCCTGTTTGTGTCCAATACCGAGCGCCCCGCCTTCATCGCGGCGCTGGACGAGGCCCGGCTCTTTCCCGTGGTCGACACCGACTGGGCCAGCGCCGCGCGCGCCGTCGAGCAAGTGCAGCCGGCCGCCGTTCTCGCCGCGATGTCCGGCGGGCACGAGCCGCACATCGCCGTCTTCGCCAAGAAGATCGCCGGCCAGTCGCCCTATCTTCCCTTCGTCGCGATGGATGCTGCGGTGCCGCTGCCTCCCAACGCCCTGCCCTTCGCCACACGCGGCGGCACGCCCGATCGCCTGGTCGCGCGGCTGCGCGCCGCGCTGCGCGTGCGCACCCTTCATGCCACTGTGCTGCGCCGGCTGCCTGAAGTGACTGTCACGCTGCCGCAGGCCGATCCCGCGCGCGATGCCACCGTGCTGCTGATCGGCCGCGGCGCGGCCTATCCTGCGCTCTCGGTGGCACTCGGCGAACGCGTCGGCGTCATCGGCGCACTCTCGATCGAGGCCGCCGCAAAGCATCTCAACACCCGCGACCTCGACGGCGTCGTGCTCGCCGAAGGTTTCACGGCGCGCGTCACCGATGCCTTCCTGACCGTGCTCGCCGAGGACACCCGCTTCCGCAACCTGCCCGTCATCGTCACCGCGCACCAGCTCGCGCAGAGCTACGATCTGCCGAATCTCGAGCTGATCGCGGGCGAGCCGGCGAAGATCGCCGCCAATGCCCTGCCGCTGATCCGCCAGCATGCGATGGAAGCGCAGCTGAGCCGCACGCTGCGCTCAATCGATGCCGGCGGCTGGCTCGACCCGCGCAGCGGCCTGCTCACGGTGGAAGCCTTCGCCCGCGATTTCGCCAAGGCGGTCGAGCAGACGCTCGCCCGCGGCGGCGGCCTCTCCGTCGCCCGCTTCGCCTTCGATCCCAACAATCCCCGCGCCCAGCTCGACGCCGCCCGCATCCTCAGCCGCCTGATGCGGCAGATGGATTTTGGCACGGCGCAGAAGGATGGCTCGGTGATCGTGGTGTTCGCGGAGACCGACTTCCGCACCGCGCATATGATCGCCCGCCGCCTGTCCGCGGTGATGCGGCACACGTCCAACGGCAAGCACGAGATGCGCAGCGATCCCGTCGTCAGCGTGGACTCGCTGTCGCCGTCGGATACGGCGAGGTCGCTGCTGGCCCGGCTGTCGGCGGATGCCTCGAGGGCAGCGTCGTAGTTTTCTTGCACGCGGCCGCAACAAACACCGTAATTGCGAGCGAAGCGAAGGAATCCTGACTGCCTCAACGGATAGATTCTGGATTGCTTCGTCGCGAGCGCTCCTCGCAATGACGCGGTGAGAACGGGGGCCTACGCCGCCTTCTTGCTCTCGGCGAGTTGCGCCAGTTGCCGCATGATCTCGGTGGTGCCGGCAAGCCGCTCTTCCGGCGTCTCCCAGTCCTGCAGGAACACCACCTTCATGTCGGGTCGCACCTTGGCGGCCTGGCCGTGGCTGCGGATGAAAGTCACGAGGCGATCTGGATAGGCGAAGGAATTGTCGCGGAAGACGATGACCGCGCCCTTCGGGCCCGCGTCGATCTTCTCGACATTGGCCCGGCGGCAGAACGCCTTGATCGCGGCGACCTTGAACAGGTAGCGCACCTCGTCGGGCAGCACGCCGAACCGGTCGCGCATCTCGGCACCAAAGTTCTCGATCTCCTCCTCGGTGTCGAGGTCGGCGAGGCGCCGGTACAGCGACAGCCGCACCGAGAGATCGCTGACGTAATCCTCTGGGATGAGCACCGGCATGCCGATGGTGATCGACGGCGACCAGCGGTCGGCGGCGGGCTCGGAGACGCCGGCCTTGAGGTTGACGATCGCCTCCTCCAGCATCGATTGATAGAGCTCGAAGCCGACCTCCTTGATGTGGCCGGATTGCTCCTCGCCGAGCAGATTGCCGGCGCCGCGGATGTCGAGGTCGTGCGAGGCGAGCTGGAAGCCGGCGCCCAGCGTCTCCAGCGATTGCAGCACCGTGAGCCGGCGCTCGGCCTGCGCCGTGATCTTCTGCTGCGCCGGCAGCGTGAACAGCGCATAGGCGCGCAGCTTGGAGCGGCCGACGCGGCCGCGGAGCTGATAGAGCTGCGCGAGACCGAACATGTCGGCACGATGCACGATCAGCGTGTTGGCGTTGGGGATGTCGAGGCCGGACTCGACGATCGTGGTCGACAGCAGGATGTCGAACTTGCCGTCGTAGAACGCCGTCATGATGTCCTCGATCACCGCAGGCGGCATCTGCCCGTGCGCGACCGCGACCTTCATCTCCGGCACGTTCTTGTCGAGGAAGTCCTTGACCTCGGCGAGGTCGTCGATGCGCGGCACCACGTAGAACGCCTGGCCGCCGCGATAGCGCTCGCGCAAGAGCGCCTCGCGGATCATCAAGGGATCATGCGGGGCGACGAAGGTGCGCACCGCGAGGCGGTCGACCGGCGGCGAGGCGATGATCGAGAGCTCGCGCACGCCGGTCAGCGCCAATTGCAGCGTGCGCGGGATCGGCGTCGCCGACAGCGTCAGCACGTGCACCTCGGAGCGCAGCGCCTTCAACCGCTCCTTGTGGGTGACGCCGAAATGTTGCTCCTCGTCGACGATGACGAGGCCGAGATCACGGAATTTGATGGCCTTGCCGAGCAGCGCGTGGGTGCCGACGACGATATCGACCGAGCCGTCGGCGATGCCCTTCTTGACCTGGTTCAGCTCCTTGGTCGCGATCAGCCGCGAGGCCTGGGCCACATTCACCGGAAATCCCTTGAAGCGCTCGGTGAAGGTTTTCGCGTGCTGGCGCGCGAGCAGCGTGGTCGGCACCACGACCGCAACCTGCTTGCCTTCGAGCGCAACGGCAAAAGCCGCGCGGAGAGCAACCTCGGTCTTGCCGAAGCCGACGTCGCCGCAGATCAGGCGGTCCATCGGACGGCCGAGCTCGAGGTCTTTCAGGGTGGATTCGATGGCCCCTAACTGATCCTCGGTCTCGTCATAGGGGAAACGTGCGCAGAACTCGTCATAGAGACCTTGCTGCACCGGCAGCTTGGGTGCCTCGTGCAAATGGCGCGCGGCAGCGATCTTGATCAGCTCGCCCGCGATCTCGCGGATGCGGTTCTTCAGCTTGGCCTTGCGGGTCTGCCAGCCGCTGCCGCCGAGACGATCGAGCTCCACCGTGGTCTGGTCGGAACCGTAGCGGGACAGCAGCTCGATGTTCTCGACGGGCAGGAACAGCTTCGTCTCGGCGGCGTAATGCAGCTCGAGACAGTCATGCGGTGCGCCGGCGACGTCGAGCGTTTGCAGGCCGATGAAGCGGCCGATGCCGTGGTCGACGTGAACGACGATGTCGCCGGCCGTGAGGCTCGTCACCTCCGAGATGAAATTGTCGAGCTTGCGGCTGGCCTTGCGCGGCCGCACGAGGCGGTCGCCGAGAATGTCTTGCTCGCTGATGAGCGCGATCTCGTCGGTCTCGAAGCCGCTTTCGAGGCCGAGCACGGCGAGCATGGTCTCGTTGCGGGGCGTCGCCTGCACCGTCCGCCAGCTGTTGACGCTGGTGGTGTGGGCCAGCTTGTGGTCGCGCAGCATCGAAGTCATGCGGTCGCGCGAGCCTTCGGTCCACAGCGCGATCACGACTTTCTTGCGCTGGGCCTGCAGGGCCATCACATGTGCGACGACGGATTCGAACACGTTGACCGTGGTGTCGTTGCGCTCCGGCGCAAAGTCGCGGCCCTTGCGCGCACCGGCATCGACGACGCTGGTGCCGTCGGTCGGCACCGAGAACGGCGTCAGCCGCGCCAGCGGGATATCGCCGAGGCGCCTGCCCCACTCCTCCTCGGTCAGATAAAGCCGATCGGGCGGCAGCGGCTTGTAGATCGCGCCGCCACCGGGATGCTCCATCGCCTCGCGGCGCGCCTGGTAATAGTCGAGGATCTGCTTGAAGCGCTCGCGCACGGCGTCCTCGGCCTGCGGCTCGATCGCGACGGCTGCGCCTTGCAGATAGTCGAACAACGTGTCCATCCGGTCCTGGAACAGCGGCAACCAGTGCTCCATGCCGGGATGGCGGCGGCCTTCGCTGACAGCCTCGTACAGCGCATCGTCGCGCTCGGGCGCGCCGAACTCGGCGACATAGCCCATGCGGAAACGGCGGATGGTGTCGGTCACCAATTGGAATTCGGAGACCGGCACGAGATCGAGCGAGCGCATGTCGAGCAGCGTGCGCTGCGTCTCCGCGTCGAACGAGCGGATCGATTCCAGGCTGTCGCCGAAGAAGTCGAACCGCACGGGCTGGTCGAGGCCGGCCGGAAACAGATCCAAAATGCCGCCGCGCACCGCGTATTCGCCGGGCTCGCGCACAGTCGAGGAGCGGTTGTAGCCGTTGTGCTCGAGCCAGGCGACAACGGTGTCCATCGGCACCACATTGCCCGGCGCGACCGACAGCGCCTGCGCCGCGACGAGCTCGCGCGCGGGCACGCGTTGCACCACGGCATTCACCGTGGTCAGCACGATCAGCGGCTTGTCGCTGCCGGTGAGCGAGGCCAGCCGCGCCAGCGTGGTCAGGCGCTGGGCCAGGATGCCGCCATGCGGTGAGACGCGGTCATAGGGCTGGCAATCCCAAGCCGGGAAGGTCAGCACCGGCAGATCGGGCGCGAAGAAGCGCAAGGCGCGTTCGAGCGATTGCATCCGCGAACCATCGCGGCAGACCACGGCAAGACTGACCGCGGGCTTCTTCGGCCGCGCCGCGATGGCGCGGGCGAGATCGGAGACGACGAGGCCCTCGGCGCCCTCGGCGACATTGGCAAGCGTCAGCGCACGGCCGGGCGTCAGCAGCTCGGCCGGAGATTTCATGCCCTGCTTCATGCGTCGCGTTCCGCGATCGGGAACGCCTTGATGCGCGCGAACAGCGCGCCGGTGAAGTCGGCCGGCAGCACCTTGTCGCCCGTGATGGCGGCATAGAGATCGGGATCG
Source organism: Bradyrhizobium sp. DOA1 (assembly GCF_001593325.1). Taxonomy (NCBI): domain Bacteria; kingdom Pseudomonadati; phylum Pseudomonadota; class Alphaproteobacteria; order Hyphomicrobiales; family Nitrobacteraceae; genus Bradyrhizobium; species Bradyrhizobium sp. DOA1. The sequence goes on along the minus strand of NZ_JXJM01000001.1, from coordinate 3,034,669 downwards.
TTGACCTCGAGCAGGCGTTCGAGCTCGCCGAGCTCGACATCCGACAGATTGCCGATCTCGGCATCGGCGAAGCGGCCGAGGATCAGGTCCATCTCGCGCGTGCCGCGGTGCCAGCAGCGGAACAGAAGCCGCTTGCGGCGGTCGTCCAGCCCGCTGCTCGATCGTGTCGTTCCCGTCATGTCTCAAATCCAGTCAAACGCAGAAAGCCCGGACGTGCCGGGCGGGGCTGATATAGCCACTCGAAGAGGTCATGTCAGCCCTTTGTTGTGGCAATTATTTATGGTCGTTGTTGCCGGGCTTGACCCGGCAATCCATCCTCTTGAATAGATGGGTGCGCGGGTCGAGCCCGCGCATGACGATTGTTGCACCGATGCGCCCCAGCCTGCTCAATCCGCTGTTTGCTCCCGTGACCAGCCTGTCCGGCGTCGGTCCGAAGCAGGAGAAGCTGCTGCAATACCTGCTCAGCCGGAGCGAGACGCCGCGGCTGGTCGATTTGCTGCTGCATCTGCCGAGCCAGGTCATCGACCGCCGGGCCCGGCCGAAGATCCGCGACGCGGTGCAGGGAACCATGGTGACGCTCGAGGTCACCGTCGATCGCCACCGCCCGCCCCCGCCGCGCAACGCGCGCGCGCCATATCTCGTCTACGCCAGCGACGATACCGGCGACGTCGTCCTGACATTCTTCCGCGCCAAGCCGGGCTATGTCGAGAAGCTGCTGCCGGTCGGCGAGAAGCGTTACGTCTCGGGCACGCTGCAGATGTATGACGGCATCCCCCAGATCGTGCATCCCGATCGCGTGCTCGACGAGGAGGCGATAGCAAAGGTCTCCGGCATCGACCCCATCTATCCGCTCACCGAAGGCCTCGCGCTGGGATCGCTGCGGCGAGCGATCGCGCAGGCGCTGCAGAAGCTGCCGGCCCTGCCGGAATGGATCAGTCCAGAGGTGATGCGCCGCTGTAGTTTTCCGCCGGTCGCGGAGGCGCTCAATCGCGTGCACCTGCCGGTCGAGCTCACGGACATCCTGCCGGACCAGCCGTTCTGGTCTCGCCTCGCCTTCGACGAGCTTCTGGCCGGCCAGCTCGCGCTGGGGCTGATCCGCGCGCAGTTGCGCCGCCCCGCCGGCGTTCGCAACGCCGGCGACGGACATCTGCGCAACAAGATCATCGACGCCCTGCCCTATGCGCTCACGCCGTCCCAACGCAGCGCTGCCGCAGCCATCGCCGACGATCTGAAACAGCCGGTGCGCATGCTCCGCCTGCTCCAGGGCGACGTCGGCTCCGGCAAGACCGTCGTGGCGCTGCTGGCGGCCGCGGCGGTCGCCGAGGTCGGCAAGCAGGCTGCGCTAATGGCGCCGACTGAGATTTTGGCGCGCCAGCACATCAAGACCATCGCCCCGCTCGCCGAGCGTGCGGGATTGCGCGTTGCGATCCTCACCGGGCGGGAAAAGGGCAAGGAGCGGCGCGAGCTCATCGCGCAGCTCGAAGCCGGCGAGATCGACCTGCTCGTCGGCACCCATGCGTTGATCCAGGACGATGTCATCTTCCGCGACCTTGCGCTCGCGATCGTCGACGAGCAGCACCGTTTCGGCGTCCGCGAGCGCCTCGCGCTGACCTCAAAGGGCGAAGCCGTCGACGTGCTGGTGCTGAGCGCAACCCCGATCCCGCGCACGCTAGTGCTGACCTATTTCGGCGACATGGACATTTCCGAGCTGCGCGAAAAACCGGCCGGGCGCCAGCCGATCGACACCCGCGCGGTCGCCATGAGCCGGCTCAGCGAAGTCATGGACGGCGTCGGCCGCGCACTCGAAGCCGGCAAGCTGGTCTACTGGATCTGCCCGCTGGTCGAGGAATCCGAGGCGGAGGGCACCGAGCACCTGACCAACGCCACCAAACGTTTCGAGAGCCTGCAAAAGCGTTTCGGCGACCGCGTCGGCCTCGTCCATGGCCAGATGAAGGGCACCGAGAAGGACCGCGTGATGGGCCAGTTCGCTGCCCACGAGATCGGGCTCCTGGTCGCGACCACCGTGGTCGAGGTCGGCGTCGACGTGCCCGCCGCGACCATCATGGTGATCGAGAATGCCGAGCGCTTCGGGCTTGCCCAGCTGCACCAGCTGCGTGGCCGCATCGGCCGCGGTTCGGAGGCCTCGACCTGCATCCTGCTCTACTCTGAGCCGCTCGGCGAGATGTCGAAGGCGCGTCTGAAGGTGATCCGCGAGACTACCGACGGCTTCCGCATCGCCGAGGAAGACTTGAAGCTGCGCGGCGAAGGCGACGTGCTGGGCGTCCGCCAGAGCGGTCTGCCCGGCTATCGCATCGCGCGTCCGGAGGTGCACGGCCAGCTCATCGCGCAGGCGAGAGACGAGGCGCTGCGCATCCTCAAGGACGATCCGAAGCTGAGGGGCGAGCGCGGCGAGGCGTTGCGGTGCCTGTTGTATCTGTACGAACGGGACGAGGCAATTCCGCTGATCGGTGCGGGTTAGCCCACCGCCCTGCGCCGCCCGATTTCGTACGCCGCCACATGCGCGCGGGCCAGATCCAAGAGCGGCGTATCGATGCCGAGCGTAAGGGCCCGATTGGCCATATCGCCCAGGATATGCTCCGCCTCGGTGATCGAACCGCGCTCGATATCGCGCAGCATCGAGGCCTTCAGCGGCGAACCCTGGGTGGTGAACAGCTTCCGGTCGAACTCGATGAACGGAGCGCGTGGCTCAAAACCTGAAGCCGTCGCGACAGCACAGCATTCCGCAAACAGACGGAAAATAAACTGCTCGCCGTTCGGCACGGCCAGGATGTCGCCGATGCTCGCGCGCATCAGGCAGGTGCTGCCGGCGACCGTGCTGAGCTGGACGAATTTCTCCCACATATCGTGCATGATCGTTTCGCTGGCGCGCACGTCGATGCCGGGAACCTGAAGCAGCGTCTCCAGCGCGAGCGCACGCTCGCTCAACATCCCCTCGATCTCGCCAAGAACAACCGTCTGATTGGCCATGAACTGAACGACACGACCGTCCGCATCGAGCCCGGCACTGACGTTCGCGAGCCCGCCGAGGACGCGCGCGGCGCCGAACCGGGCGGTCAGAGCGTCGATATGCTTCAACCCGTTAAGAATGGGCAGGACCATCGTGTGGGCACCGACGGCCGGCGCAAACTGGTCCATCGCGTCGTCGAGCGAGTAGGCCTTCACGCCGACGAGCACGACGTCGAACGGCTCCTTGAGATCGCGCGCCAGAAGAAGCTTCGGCTGCACGGCAAAGTCGCCGTGCGGGCTCACGACCTGCAATCCGTCCCGTCGCAATTGCTCCGCCCGCACGGGACGCACCAGAAAGGTCACGTCACCGCCCGCGCGAACCAGACAGGCTCCGTAATAACCGCCGAGAGCGCCCGCGCCGATGATCAAGACTCTCATTCGAACTCCTTTTGCGGAGGTACTGCGCCCGCAGAGACGATACCAGATGGGCCTCGCACCGTCTCCTCCCCGTCATTGCGAGCGAAGCGAAGGCGTGGCGCTACCGAGCCTGTCATCGAGGCTGAACGCCTGCAATATGGCACCGATTTTCCCGTCGTGCGCTTGAGACGCGACCGGAACGTCCAGGGTTCTCTGAAGTCGGTTTCAGCCAATTCGGAAGACTAGGCCTTCTTCTGCGCGATGCGCGCCGCAAACGCCTTCATCAGCTCCGCATCCACCGCCTCGCCCTTCGCATCCTCCGCCAGATGCTCGAACCATCGCGCAAAGCCCTCGTAGATCTGGCTGGCCGGATGCTCCGGTCCGAGGAATCCGGAAATCTCCCGCATCTCCGCGACCCAGCGGTAGGCTTTCGGGATCATGTCGGGCAGCGCGACTTCGAGCCGGGCCAGGATCGCGGGCTGGCTCAGCGCGAGCTCATCACGCAGCGCATCGGCCGCGCCCGCTTTCGTTGCCGCGACCACCATGGCCGAGCCGATGCCGGCGAGACCCTTGACGATGCCGGCGTAGGACATTTTGAGCGCGGAGGCCGCGCCGACCGGGCCTTCGACGATCCGCACGTCGAGGCCGAGATTCCCGAGCACGGCGACGTCCTTGGCGTGCTCGCCCGACATGTAGAAGGCCGGGCTCTTGCCGCCGGGCTGCGGCGGAAAACCGATGATGCCGCCATCGACGAACGGCGCCTGCGCCGAGCCGATGATCTCCTCGATCCCTCGCACCGTGTCGACGTTGACGGCGTTGCAGTCCACCACGACCGGCTTCTTTTCGCGGCGGACGATCAGCGCCGCGAGCCGTTCGGCGAGTGCCACGGCTTCGCCCGGCGGCACGATCGAAAGAATGATGTCGGCGTCCGCGATCGCTTCGTCAGCGGCGCCGATCATCCCGGCATCCGCTGCGCGTTTCAACGTCGCCTCGCTACGTCCTTTCAGGGACGTCAGCACGCGCGCGCCGTTTTCGCTGAGGCGGCGGGCCACGGCACTGCCCATGGCGCCGGGCGCGAGGATCGCGATGGTCTTCGACGTCGTCTTGGACATCTTGCACTCCAAATCGAATTCCGAGCGAGGCGCTCAGTTCGATCGGAGATTAGCAGAGGCTACCAACGCCTGCGTGAATGCGGCCATCCCGCGCGGGAATGGCCCTACTCCACTTTCGCAGGCTGAGCCTTGAGCGCCGACGCGTTGGCGATGCGCGCCGCGTTGGCCACGCCCGCGAGCGCGGCAGCCTTCTTCGGATCCGGCGCCGAGCCCGGCTGCACCACGCCGGCCGACATGATCAGCGTCGCGGCATCCTCGGCGGTGAGGTCGACCTCGATGATCCTGCTCTTCGGGACATAGAAGAAGAAGCCGGTGGTCGGGTTGGGCGAGCACGGCAGGAACACCGAGACGTGCTCTTCCTGTCCAGGCAGGCTGCGCGCGATGTCCTCGTTCGGCGATTGCGAGATCAGCACGATCGACCACATGCCGGGGGAAGGAAACTCGACCAGGCCCACTTTCCGGAAGCTCGACCCCTTGCCCGAGAACAACGTCTCGAACACCTGCTTCAAGCCACGATAGATCGCGCGCACCGCGGGGATGCGGCCGAGGAACGTTTCACCGACGTCGACCAGCGTCCGTCCGATCAGATTGGCGGCGAGGAAGCCGACCAGGGTCAACGTGAAGAATGCGACGACCAGTCCCCAGCCGGGAATGACGTAGGGCATATAGGTCTCGGGCCGGTAGGCGAGCGGCACGAACGGTCGCACCACGCCGTCGACCCAGGTGACGAACCACCACACGAGATAAAGGGTAATCGCGATCGGCCCCGTCACCACGAGGCCGGTCAGGAAATAATTGCGGAAACGGCCCATCAGGCCGGTATGCGGTTCCGGGAGGGGATCGAGGGGCGCAGGCGCGTCGTCGCGGGTGGTCATTCGGGTTCCAAGTCGGTCGCAGCACACAAGCTAGGGGCTTCTAGCAGGTTTTGGAAGACTGCGGCCGACCGTTATCCCTTCTGCCTATTCCACGGTCACCGATTTCGCGAGGTTGCGCGGCTGGTCGACGTCGGTGCCCATGACGACAGCAGTGTGATAGGCGAGCAATTGCACGGGAACGGCATAGACCATCGGCGTGAACGCCGCCGCCATGTCGGGCATGACGATGGTGACGAGGGACTCGACCGTCGCCTCTTCGGCGCCTTTGGCATCGGTCATCAGGATGATGTTGCCGCCGCGGGCGGCGACCTCCTGCATGTTGGATACCGTCTTCTCGAACACGCGGTCGTGGGGCGCAATGACCACCACCGGCATGGTCTCGTCGATCAGAGCGATCGGCCCGTGCTTGAGTTCACCGGCGGCATAGCCCTCGGCGTGGATGTAGGAGATCTCCTTCAGCTTCAGCGCGCCTTCGAGCGCGAGCGGGAAGCTGGTGCCGCGGCCGAGATAGAGCACGTCGCGCGATTTGGCGATCTCACGCGCGAGCTTCTCGATCTGGAGCTCGGTGGTGAGCGCATCCGACATCAGACGGGGAACCTCGACGAGGCCGTGGACGAGCTTGGTCTCGTCCTCGTCGGACAGCTCACCGCGCGCCTTGCCGGCCGCGATCGCAAGGTTTGCCAGCACCATGAGCTGGCAGGTGAAGGCCTTGGTCGAGGCGACGCCGATCTCGGGGCCCGCGAGCGTCTGCAGCACGGTCTCGCTCTCGCGCGCGATCGTCGAGGTCGGCACGTTGACGACGGCTACCGTGTGCGCGCCCTCGGCCTTGGCGTAACGCAACGCCGCCAGCGTGTCGGCGGTCTCGCCGGACTGCGAGATGAAGATGGCGAGATCGCCCTTGCGCAAGGGCGCCTCGCGATAGCGGAATTCGGAGGCGACATCGACCTCGACCGGCAGGCGCGCAAAGCGCTCGAACCAGTACTTGGCGACGAAGCCGGCATAGCTCGCGGTGCCGCAGGCGGTGATATTGATGCGCTGGATGGTGTTGAAGTCGAACGGCAGCTTCACCGGCAGCGCGACGCGCTCGGTCGCCATGTCGACATAGCGCGCCAGGGTGTGGCCCACCACCTCCGGCTGCTCGTGGATCTCCTTGGCCATGAAGTGGCGGTAATTGGCCTTGTCGACCAGCGAGGTCGAGGCGGCGTGCCTGATCTTGTCGCGCTGGACGGGGTGGCCATCCTTGTCGAAGATCGTGGCGCTCTTGCGCGTCAGCACGACCCAGTCACCGTCCTCGAGGTAGCTGATCGTGTCGGTGAACGGTCCTAGCGCGATGGCATCCGAGCCGAGATACATCTCGCCGTCGCCATAGCCGATCGCGAGCGGCGGGCCGTTGCGGGCGCCGATCATGAGGTCGTCGTCGCCGGCGAAGATGAAGCCCAGCGCGAAGGCGCCGCGCAAGCGCGACAGCGTCAGCTTGACGGCCTCGACCGGCTTGTTGCCGCGCGCGAGCAGATCGTCGACGAGGTGCAGCACGATCTCCGTGTCGGTCTCGGTGTGGAACACCGTGCCCTTCTTCTCGAGCTCCTCACGCAGCTCGCGGAAATTCTCGATGATGCCGTTGTGGACCACGGCCACGCGCTCGGTCGCATGCGGATGGGCGTTGTTGACGGTCGGCTTGCCGTGGGTGGCCCAGCGGGTATGGCCGATGCCGGTGGTGCCCTTCAGGGGCTCGGCTTCGAGCCGCCTCTCCAGATTCCTCAGCTTGCCCTCGGCGCGGCGGCGCTCCAGCTGCTTGCCTTCGAGCGTGGCGACGCCCGCGGAATCATAGCCGCGATATTCGAGACGTTTGAGCGAATCCACCAATTGCTCTGCAACCGGCCCGCGCCCGAGAATGCCGACAATTCCGCACATGCGGATCAATATCCCCCAAATCGTCGAAAAATCGCCTAAACGACACGCTCGGCTTTTAGCGAGATTCCGAGGGAACCAGATACTCAATAATTATTGCTGATTGAGACAGCATGGGGCCCGCGATTTCTGCTTCGCCTGCCTCGGTTGGCCGGCCTTAAACCGCACGCGTTAACTCATTGTCAATGAATTTGACCAACGCTTCCACCCGGGAGTGGAAGATCATGAAGGACTCGTCCGACCGCAAAGGGCTGTCGCCGATCTACCTGCACGCCAGCGAGACCACAGGTACGCATCTGTCGCACTGGCCGCCGCCCTTGCGTGCCAAGGAGCGGGGGAAGGAATCCAAGCCCGTCCTCGTCAGTCAGACCGCCAGCGAGCCGGCAAAGCGCGCCGGGCCGCGCGGATGGCGCTTGCAGCGCGCGATGTTCTCGAAGGTCGACGAAGACGACTAGCGCCGCTCACTTCTCCGGCTTCTTGCCCCCCGTCTTCAGCTCGCGATAGCGCACCGCGCCGCCTTCCCGGATGGTCTGCTGGTTGCGCTCGAGCGCCATGGCGTCGTCGGGCACGTCCTTCGTGATCACCGAGCCCGAGCCGATATAGGCGCCGTTGCCGATCTTCACCGGCGCGACCAGCGAGGAATTGGTGCCGACGAAGGCGCCCTGCCCGATGATCGTCTTGTGCTTCTTGAAGCCGTCGTAGTTGCAGGTGATGGTTCCGGCGCCGATGTTGGAATTGGCGCCGACGGTGGCGTCACCGATATAGGAGAGATGGTTGACCTTGACGCCAGCCTCCAGCGTTGCCGCCTTGGTCTCCACGAAATTGCCGATCCGTGCGCCATCGCCCAGCGACGTGCCCGGACGCAGTCGCGCATAGGGGCCGATCGAAACCTTCTTGCCGAGCGTGGTCTCGACGATATGCGAGAACGAGTGGATGACCGTGCCGTCGGCAATCGACACGCCGGGTCCGATCACCACGAACGGCTCGATGGTGACGTCCTTGCCGAACACGGTGTCGGCGGACAGATACACCGTCTCCGGCGCGATCAGCGTGACGCCGGCCTCCATCGCCGCTTTGCGCAGGCGCGCCTGCATCACGCCTTCTGCTTCCGCGAGCTGCGCCTTGGTGTTGATGCCGCGCACCTCGTCTTCGCTGGTTTCGATCACCACGGCCTCCCATCCCTTGTCGCGGACGATACCGACTGCGTCCGTCAGATAATATTCGCCCTTGGAATTGGCATTGCCGATTTGTCCAAGTATCTCGAGCGCGCGGCGGCCATCGATCGCCATCACGCCGGCATTGCACAGATCGATCTTGCGCTCGGCTTCACTGGCATCGGCCTGCTCGCGGATCGCGACCAGGCGGTCGCCCTCGACGATGAAGCGGCCATAGCCGGTGGGATCGGCGGCCCGAAAACCGAGCGCCGCGATGGCGGCGCCCCTGGCCAGCGGTGCGCGCAGCCGCGCGAAGGTTTCGGCCGAGATCAGCGGCGTGTCACCGAACGCGATCAGGAGATCGTCCACGCCCCGCGCGATCGCCTCGCGCGCGGCCAGCACCGCATGCGCGGTGCCGAGCCTCTCGGCCTGCACGAAGGTGAGCGCGTCGGGGCGGATGCGCTTCGCCTGATCGGCCACGGCCTGATGGTCGGGGCCGATCACGACGGCGAGCGCGGTGCCGGTTCCCGTCGGTGCGGCGGCGAGCACATGGGCGAGCAGGCTCTGATGTGCGACGGGATGCAGCACTTTCGGCAGGCTCGATCGCATGCGCGTGCCTTCGCCGGCGGCGAGCACGATCGTGAGGCTGGAGCGGGCGGTCATCGAAATCCTGTCAGATAAGCCGAATCAATGGTGCGGCGGACGGCAAGCCGCCCTGATGCTAACGTCTTAGCTACCCCCGCAAACGCCCGGAATTCAAGTGCATCGGGGTTTTCCTGTTAATGTTCCCTGATTGATTCGGGGCTGGGCACTTAACGTTCATGGCAAAGGATTCCGACCCACTGGCGGATGCCTTCGACACCAAGGAGACCGGCGGGCTGTTCTCCGGACTTTTGGCCGAGGAAAGCGCGTTCGACCGCCGCATGATGTGGCGACTGGGCTCGTGGGGCGTGGCAGCCGTGGCAGCCGTCGTCGTCGCCGTGATGGCCAATCAGGCTCATCTCGGCTGGCGGCGCGACCAGGTTGCCTCCGCCGATCTCGCGCGCCAGGCCGACCGGCTCCAGTTGCTGACCAAGGAGAGCCAGAACGAAGCACGCCGGCTCGCCGCTGCCATCGAGACGCTGAACAGCGACCGCGACCGGCTCTATTCGCGCGTCACGGTGCTGGAGCAGGGCATCGATTCCGTCACCGGTGCCATCGCCAAGCAGGCGGCCACCCCGCCGCAGGCCGCTACGACAGTGAAGCCGCAGGATGCAGCGCCGGCGCCCGCAGCTCCCAGCGTCGCGCCGGTGACCTCGACGCCGGCGCCGGCCAGCGAGAAACCGCGCATCGAGGCCAACGCCTCGAAGGATGCGCCGAAAGAAGTTTTGAAGGAGGCGCCGACCCCGCCGCTGCAGACTGCGGCCGCCGCCTCGCTCATGCAGCAGCAGTCGGCCCTGAATTCGGCGCTGCCGACTATTCCGCTGGTGCCCTCCAAGTCGATCATGGCGCCGCCGGATGCCGCCGCGTCGAAACTGATTCAGCCCGAATCGACTGAGAAGACCGCGGAGAAGCCAGCTGACAAGGCCGCGGAGAAGAAGGCCGAGCCCGCTGCTGCCCCGACCGAGGTTGCTGCGGCCGCAACCAAGCCGCCTGAAGCAGCCGAAACCGAATCTCCAGCGATCGCGGTCCAGCAGACGCGCTTTGCGCTCGACCTCGGCGGTGCCAATTCGATCGACGGACTGCGCGCGCTGTGGCGCGGCGTGACCAAATCCAATCCGGAAGTTGGCGCATTGCGGCCGATCATCATGATCAAGGAAGGCGCCACCGGCCTCGGCATGCAGCTCCGGCTCGGGGCCGGCCCCCTGATCAACGCTGCCGCCGCGGCAAAGCTCTGCGCGGGCCTGACCGCGAACGAGCGCCATTGCGAGACCACCGTGTTCGACGGCCAGCGCCTGTCGATGCGCGGCGGGCCAGAGAAGTCGGAGAAGAGTCAGGACCGCGTCCAGGACAAGAACGCCGAGAAGAATCAGGACGCCGTCCCGCAAGCCGAAACCGCGCCAGCGCCCAGCGCCAAGCCGGACAAACGCCGCCGCAGCTACTCCTCGAAGCGCTCGTCGAAGCGTGAGGAGCCCGCGCCCGCCGCCCCTGCGGCGCCTCAGCCCGCGCCAGCGAAGCCGGAGGCCTCTGCATCTGCGACATCGACCTTGTCCTCTTTCTTCAGGCGGTAGTGTTGCGACCGCCACAGGCAGCGCTGCGAGCATGCGACCATCGGACGCTTGGACGTGAGCCGCGCTTTCCGCGCAAGTTCGCGCATCCCCCGACGCGCCCGATGGTCGCCCTCCCCCAAGACATGCGTGCCCGATGAACGAACTGGATGATGTGCTGAGACTTCTCGTTGCCGCGGCGACAGGGCTGGTGATCGGCATCGATCGCGACATGAACGACAAGCCCGTGGGCATGCGCACCCTGGCGCTGGTGGCCTTGGGCTCTGCGCTGATCTCGATTTCCGTGATCGAGTTTCAGAATCTGCGCGACCATCCGGATGCGATCTCGAGGGTGATCCAGGGCGTCGTTACCGGCGTGCTGAGCGGCGTCGGATTCATTGGTGCGGGCGTCATCCTGCACGACGTCAAGGCCAAAACGGTTCATGGCCTCACCACGGCGGCGACGGTCTGGATCGCTGCCGGACTTGGCATAGCCTGCGCGTTGGGTGCCTGGATGCTGGTCGGCGCCGCCATCGCAGTCACATTATTCGTGCTGTTCGCGCTCAGCTGGCTCGAACGCCGCCTCGGATTGAAATAGTTCCGAAAGCGACTATTCGCATCGGTAGAACGAGACGAGCGCAGCTCTCCGGACGACGGAGATCGGATTTCTCGAACAACTGCGCAGGCCATCACTATTCCATGCGCGCCTTCTCCTTCAGATCACGAATGCGCATCTCCGCTTCGTCCTTGGACTGCACGATTTCCGACCAGTCCTCGACCCGCGCTTCCTTGCTCAGCTTCTTGAGCTCGTCCAGCTGCTCCTGGGTTGGCTTGTCCATGCTCGCTCCTCGAAGACACCTGCGTTAGACGTCACGACATCCAGAACCGGCCAGCCCGGCGCGTGTTCCTGGAGGATGCATGGCCGGCCGTATGGAACAGAAACATCATGCTGCCCTGTTGCCTGCCCGCGCCATCCCGACCATATTGCCCGCATGACTAAAAAGCCTTTCCGCCTCACGCCCTACCAGGTGCAGTTCCTGATCGTCGTCGGCTTTGCCAGCGTCGGCATTGCGTTCTATCTGCGCTACCTCGCGATCGAATTGTCCCAAGTTGCGCTCGCCTGCGACGCCGGGCTTCAGACCATGACCTGCAAGGCGCGCTCGGTCGCGACCGTGCTGTTCAAGAACTCGGTGTTCGGGATCGTGGCGCTGGTGGTGGCGACATTGAACCTGATGCGGCCGTCGATCGTGCTGCTCACCGTCGGCGTCATCGCCGCGGGCCTCGGCATCGTGCTCTACAACGTCGTGCTGTCGGGCCTTGCGATCGGCCTGTTCATTCTTGGATTTGCTCGGCCCGCGCCCGCCACAGCGTGAGCGCGAACAACAGGTAGATCGCGCAGGTCCACAGCGACTGCCAATTGTCGCGGCCTTCGTTGAAGAGCACGAAGACGGCCGACAGCGCCAGCAGCCCTGCGAACACCGCCTCCGCAATCGGCCGTTGGCCGATCTGCGGCCGGTTCAGCATCAAAAGCGCGAACGGCACCACCGCCATCGTCAGCGACGCGTAGGGGAAATCCTTGTAGCGCGGGTCGAACACGAAGCCGAGCGCCGTCGCGGCCGCGATCACCGCCGTCACCGCCAGCGTCAGGCCGAGAACCGCCGTGAGCTTCGACCATTTGCGGCCCTCGCGCGGGCCGAGCAGGTCGAGGAAGGTCGGAAGACTGCGGCCGATCACCATGGCCTGCGCGCAGAAGATCGGCGACAGGATACCGGCGAGCAGCAGCGCGCCCCAGAGCAGCCAGCCGCCGATGCCGTAGCTCTCGTAATACATCTTGTCGGCGCCCACCCCGAGCAGGATGCCTGCCGTCGTGGCCGAGATGCCGACGCCGAGCCAGGCCGAGAAACGCGGCGTCCAGGGCCGCCGGCGCAGCGTGATCAGCGCAACCGCAAACACCAGCACGCTGAGCCCCATGCCGGCGCCCATGTACCATTTCCAGTACGGGAAATTGCTGATCGGCTCGCCCGGCGGATATTTCAGATTCCGCCGCACCGAATCGTAAAGGCCCCAATAGCCGCCGACCGTGCCCTCCAGCTTGCGCTTCCACGGCTGGTCGTAGGACTCGATCAGGTTGACGCGGAATTTCTGGGCCTTTGCGAGCGCCAGGATCTCGGACACCACCCGCGCCTGGTTGGTGCGCGACGGCAGCGCGCCCTCGCGCATGCGTCCCGCGCTCGGCCAGCCAGTCTCGCCGATCAGGATCTCCTTGCCCGGAAACGCCACCGCCATGCGCTCGCGGATCGTCTCCACATGGGCGCTGGCGAATTTCGCCCTCACCGGGATGTCCTCCCAATAGGGCAGGATGTGGATCGTGACGAAGTCGACGGAATCATAAACCTCGCGGTTCTTCAGCCAGAACTCCCAGACATCGGCGTAAGTGACGGGAACGCTGACCTGGGACTTCACCAGGCGGATGAGGGAGACGAGGTCCGCCGTCGTCATTTCGCCGCGCAGCAGCACCTCGTTGCCGACAATGACCGCGGTGATGATCTCCGGAAATTGCTTGGTGAGGCGGATCGCAAGTCCGGCCTGCTCGTAGTTCTTGGTGCGGTTGCTGGAGAGCCAGATGCCCTGCAGCACCTTCAGGCCGCCGACCTTGGCGGCGATCGCCGGCACCTGGTCGAGCCCGTTCTCCATCGAATAGGTGCGGACGCAGTCGGTGATCTCCTTGAGCTGGCGCAGATCCTGCTCGATCTGCTCGGCGTCGATATGGGTCCACGGCTCCAGCGGCGTCTGCTCGCCGCGGAACGGTGCATAGGAGACGCACTGGACTTTATCGGCGGGATCGATCGGGGCGCGCGCGAGCGTGATCGGCGTCGCCAACCACCACCACACGGCAGCAATCGCACCCAATGAAACGAGCAGAAGCGCCAGTGGCGTACGAAGAGAAATCGGTTCCGTCCTCCGCGAAGGGTCCGTCGATTACCTGCTTGCACGCCGTCTGCCAAGGGGGTGTCCAAATGCCGATCCGCCTGCGGATCCGCGCCTCTCCCGGCCAAACCGGCTGCGGCCGTTCGACCGGGGCCTAGCATCGTGACTTTGCTGGACAAAATTCCAAATACAGGTCATGGACTCCGAAAGACTTTTCCGCCGCATTGGAGACCCATTTGGACGCCATCACCGGCATGTCCGCGGGATCCTGACGCGGGCGGCCAGCGGATACATTGGGGAATTCATGCGGCAACGGGTGTTTGAGTCACGAAATGCGGTCCTGCGGCAGTTCGCCGCCACCTTGGCCGTCTCCTCTCTCCTCGTTCTCGCCGGTCTCGGTGGCGCCTCCGCCCAGAGCGGCACTCCCACCCCCGATCAGGGCAAGGCTGCCGCCCAGCCCGCCGACGCCGCCGCCAAGGACGCCGCCCAGAACCAGCGCCGCACCGATGAATTCGCGGAAGCGGCCCAGGTCATCAATGGCCCCGCCGGCAATCCCGAATGCGTCTGGCTCGGCCGCCGCGTGGTGCGGCTGATGTGGCGGGACGACCTCGATACCGCGTTCCGTCATCTCGACCTCTACGACCGTTTCGGCTGCCCGGGCGGCCACATCCAGGCTGCGTTCCGTTGCCTGACTCGCTTCGGCGGGCAGATCGACCCCAAGGTCGCCGAGACCCTGGACAGCCGCGTGCACGCCTGCTGGATCAATCCGGCCGCCCAGCCGCAGCAGGCGGCGGCGAGCACCTCCCCGCCGGCCGCGCCCGCGGCCAACAATGCGCA
>NZ_JXJM01000001.1:2986837-3019550 GCF_001593325.1 Bradyrhizobium sp. DOA1 | reverse complement strand
CACCTCAGCCCCTATTGGTTTAGCCGCGATGCGCGTTGTCGCCGCCGTTCTGTTGCTCGTGTCTGCGCTCCACGCCGGCATCTGGGGAGTCATGCGCGAGAAGGAACCCGCGCCCGACTTCAAGGGCCTGTTGCCCAGCGTCTCCTACGCGCCGTTCGAGGGCTCGGCCCACCCCGACATCGACAACATCCCGACCGTCGAGAAAATCCGCGCCGACCTGAAGACGCTGTCGACCATGACGCGCGCGATCCGCCTCTATTCATCCACGGGCGGCGTGGAACTGGTGCCGCCGATCGCCGCCGAGTTCGGCCTCAAGGTCACCGTCGGCGCCTGGATCGACAAGGACAAGGACCGCAACGAGCGCGAGATCAAGGCTGCGATCGAGCTCGCCCGCAAGAACAGCAACGTCGTCGGCGTCGTGGTCGGCAACGAGGTGATCTACCGCGGCGAGCAGAAGGTCGAAGACCTCATCGGCATGATCAAGAAGGTCAAGGGCGCGGTCCGCGTGCCCGTCACGACCGGCGAGATCTGGAATATCTGGCGCGACAATCCCGATCTCGGCTCCAACGTCGATTTCATCGCCGCCCACGTGCTGCCCTATTGGGAAAACTTCCGCTCGGACCAGGCGGTCGATCAGGCCGTCGACCGCTATAATCTCCTGCGCAACCTGTTCCCCGGCAAGCGCATCGTGATCGCCGAGTTCGGCTGGCCGAGCCAGGGCTACAACTTACGCAACGCCGATCCCGGCGCGTTCCAGCAGGCGGTGATCCTGCGCAATTTCGTCACCCGCGCCGAAGCCATCGGCATGGAATACAACATCGTCGAAGCGATCGATCAGCCCTGGAAATTCTTCGAAGGCGGCGTCGGTCCGTATTGGGGCATCCTCAACGCCAGCCGCGAGCCGAAATTCGCCTGGACCGGCCCGGTCGAGAACCCCGATTACTGGAAGCTGATGGGCATCGCCCTGCTGGTCGGCATCCTCTTGTCGCTGCCGATCCTGCGCATCGAAAAGCCAACTGCGAGGCAAGCCTTCCTGCTGTCGGCGACGGCCAATGGCGTCGGCGCCTGGGCGGCCACCGTGTTCGCGTTCTGGAACACGCACTACTTCATCTTCGGCTCGGCCTTCGCGCTGACACTGGGCATGATCCTCCTTGTTCCTCTCGTTCTCATTGCGATGGCGCGCATCGACGAGATCGCCGCGGTCGCCTTCGGCCGGCCGCCGCAGCGGCTGATCACGAAGGACAAGCCGGTCGAGAACGTGCCCGAGAATTACTACCCGAAGGTCTCGATCCACATCCCCGCTTATTTCGAGCCGGTCGACATGCTCAAGCAGACGCTCGATGCGCTGTCGCGGCTGAACTATCCGAACTACGAATGCGTGGTCATCATCAACAACACGCCTGATCCGGCCTTCTGGCAGCCGATCCAGGACCATTGCCGCGCGCTCGGTGAACGCTTCAAGTTCATCAACGCCGAGAAGGTTCAGGGCTTCAAAGCCGGCGCCTTGCGGATCGCGATGGATCGCACCGCGGTGGACGCCGAGATCATCGGCATCCTCGACGCCGACTATGTCGTCGAGCCCGACTGGCTGAAGGACCTCGTGCCGGCGTTCGCCGATCCGCGCGTCGGCCTCGTGCAGGCGCCGCAGGAGCATCGCGACGGCGATCTGTCGATCATGCACTACATCATGAACGGCGAATATGCCGGCTTCTTCGATATCGGCATGGTCCAGCGCAACGAGCTCAACGCCGTCATCGTGCACGGCACGATGTGCCTGATCCGCCGCGCCGCGATGGACATGGCCGGCGGCTGGTCGTCGGACACGATCTGCGAGGATTCCGATCTCGGCCTAGCCATCCAGGAGCTCGGCTGGGTCACCCATTACACTAACACGCGTTACGGCCAGGGCCTGCTCCCCGATACCTACGAGGCCTTCAAGAAGCAGCGTCACCGCTGGGCCTATGGCGGCCTCCAGATCGTCAAGAAGCACTGGCGCCAGTTCCTGCCCGGCAAGAGCCGGCTGACGCCCGACCAGAAACGCGAATACGGCCTCGGCTGGCTGAACTGGCTGGGCGCCGAAAGCCTCGGCGTGGTCGTGGCCCTGCTCAACCTCGTCTGGGTGCCGATCGTCGCCTTCGCCGACATCGCCATTCCCGACAAGATCCTGACGCTGCCGATCATCGGCGCCTTCGTCGTCTCGCTGGTGCACTTCCTGTCGATGTACCGCGCCCGCGTCGCGATCAAGCCCGGCCAGATGCTGGGCGCGATGATCGCGGCGATGAGCGTGCAATGGACGGTGTCGCGCGCCGTGGCGCAGGGTCTCATCACCGAGCACATCGCCTTCGCCCGCACCTCCAAGGGCGGCCTGTCGCGGATGTCGATCGAGTTCCAGGCGTTTTGGGAGGCTGTGATCGGCGCCCTCCTCATCATCGGCGCCGGCGTCCTGATCGCCTCCAACAGCTACCGCCAGATCACCGAGATCTACATCTTCGCCGGCGTGCTGGTGCTGCAGAGCCTGCCATTCCTCGCCGCAGTCGCGATCGCGATCCTCGAGCTCAGCCGCATCAACTCGTTCCAGTTCTGGCGCGACAGCGCGATCCGCTCCGCCGAGCTGATCGGCCTGCGCCCGGTGGCGCTGCCCCCCGTGGGGGCGCCGCAAGCCGTGCCGACCGAGGTGCGGCGGGAGACGAACTGACGGGAGCTGGCCGCGACGCATCCTTCGAGACGCCCGCCTCCGGCGGGCCCAGATTGCGGTCGCGTTTGCGGCGAGATGGAATGCCCTCATGGTGAGGAGCCGCCAAAGCGGGCGTCTCGAACCATGCAGGCCCAGCTCGATCGGCGCCCCGATCGAGTTCGCGTGGATGACGACTGGCCAATCAGGTTGAAATTGTCGGCCTAACCAGTGGACGCAGCGAGCGAATCCCCGCTCCTGCCTCCGCTTTCGGCAGCATCTCGCACTATTGACCTCCGCGGCCACTCCCCCTACACAGCGCGGGCCGAGAGCATGATCCGGAAACAGCCGGTTTTCCTCGCGACGCAAATCGAACGTCGCGGCAAGACATGCTTCTCGAATGTCCGGACAGGATGGCGACCACGTCAAGCCATCAGCGGCCATGGGAGCGCGTAGCTCAGCCGGTAGAGCACGTGACTTTTAATCACGGGGTCCTGGGTTCGAGCCCCAGCGCGCTCACCACAACAAATCAAGCGCTTAGACGCAGATTTAAGTCTTCCAGTCCGCAAAATCTCTCGTGCACACGTCATGCACACGGGAGAGCGATGATGCTGCGCTCGCTGCTGGTCGCGTTCGCCGGCCAAGCCATGATCGGCGCTGTGCTGTTCGTTATCATCTGCTGGCGAGAGCGCGTGAAGCGGCGCAAGATTCCCGATCCGGACGAAGCGTCTATCCACACCCACGACGGGCAGTAGCTCGCGCGCATTCCGCGCCGCTAAGGATCGATAATTTGACTCTGGAGCGCGGCGCGTCTCGATAGCGGTATGTCCAAGCCCTACACGCACGTCCGTCTGATCTGCTGTGACGATGGCGACCTGAACCACCGCTACGAGATCCGCGTCTCCACCTTCGTGCAGTTCGACGAGAACCCGGGCCGGCGCTCGATCACCGGCCTCCCGAGCAAGATGGAAGCGGAGGAGATCGCCAAGGAGATCGCGCGCAGCGAACGAGCTCGCACAGGTGCGCCGGTTTGGAAGTGAAGGAAGGCCGAAACTGAGTCAGCCACTTCGCCAGGTCTGTGTGGAGAGAGCGCGGGATTTTTAGTCGCGCCCCCTCGTTTCATTCTTTTCCTTCTCATCTCCGCCGCCGCCAACGCCCGACGAGATCTTGTTGCCGCCGCCCTGTCCAGATCGCGAGCTGCCATTGCCGGAATGTGCGACCTTCGACCCCTTTCCGCCGGCCGCGCCCGGGCCACCTCCACCGGAGCCGCCCCCTCCTCCTCCTGACGAATGCTCTTTTCCTCCGCCTGAGGAATGCTCTTTGTTCGAGTGCTCCGAGCCATCCCGATCATTGTCGAAGAACGAACCGTTGCGCCCGCCACCGCCGCCGCTCCCTCCGACGGCGCGTCCGCCGGAATGTGCGATGGCTGTTGATGTCAATGATGTCGATAAAAGCAGGGTCATCGCTGGCGGGGTTACCGCAGCAAACCTGCCGCACGTCTTCAAGAACTCCCGGCGATCGTCTTTCTCTTCTAACTTAGACATGTTGCTTCCCCTTCAAGGGCAAGAGCAGATTAAAATTAAACCGCTTTAAATAAATTTAAATTTGTTAATTGGTTCCACGAATTCTTACTTCGCTAACCGCGAAGATCCTGCCGCGATGCATCAGTTTGCTACTGGCCACTTGAAAGGCCCCGCCGGTGTGAACCGGCGGGTTCTGTTGTCAGAAGGCTTTGGATCGCGACGTTTCCATTCGAGCTGATTAATGTACAGCTGGTCCAAGTATTCCTTGCAAATCCTGCCGCGATCGGGAAAATCATGCAACGCGCGCCTGTTCGTGGGTTGCGCCGAACGGCCTCAGCGTCCGTGCCAGCCCCGGACCTGCTTGAGGCCGTTTTGCTATTGTCACAAGCCCGTGGCATGGCCGTTGCACAGTCAAAGCCAACTGGGATTTCAGCGCTCAGTTTGAGAATGAGACGCTGCCGGGACACGTATTTCGAGCCCCGCAGCGTTCTATTTTGAGATAGGTGGGACAGCCGCCAACGTGAACCGGCGGCCCGATTGACTAGGCGGAGGGTCCGTCCAGCTGAACATCCCGTAGAAGTGAGCAACCACTGGCTCGGGATCGCTTCCATCAACGCCGTCGAAGCCCTCGCCAGCGATCTCCAGGCATCGGAGCTTCGCTCTGAGGCGGGGTCCTGGGTTCGAGCCCCAGCGCGCTCACCACAACAAATCAAGCGCTTGGTCACGATTCTTCCCACACCATGAATACGGGAGGGCGGTGATGCAGCCGCGTACGCTGCCGGTCGCGCGTGTGGGCCACGTCGCCAACCCCTTCGTCGTCATCTGTTGAAGAGAGCGGGTGAACGGCACGGTGGAGCAGATCAGAACGGACCGCAAGTCTGAGCGAGAGACCGCCAATCTAAGTGGCGGCCCACAAAGGAAATGGAAACTGCGTCAGCGACGAGCCGGACGCGCCTGGAGGGGCACGACTTTATCCAGATCGCTGGGACCCGAACTCCGGCTTTGAGCCTTCACCACCTGCTCGAGTTCCAGAGCCTCTATCGCGAGCTCATTTGCCAACCGTTCGAAGAGTTCGCGCTTTTTCGGGTCGCTCGTTCGCCTGCTCATTTGGACCAAATCCGCGGCGTCGGCACGGAGTTTGTCCAACTTCTCCCTGATGTCCGCCATGTTGTCGGCCTACGTCTAGACCCACCTCGTCTGCGGTGACGGGATGCAGGTCAACGGCTAAATATACTATGGGGTCTTCGTTAATGATTTGTTCGGTCATCAGAGCTTCGTGAAGAAGGCCCGCCAGCGTGCACTGGCAGGCCCGGTGCGTCACTGCTCACCAATCGCGAGCCGTGCGAGCGAGCGCCGCGGATCGACTTGGCGATCGAGCGAGCCAAGCCGCTTCGAGGTCGCGCCCATCGCCGGGCGTGACGGCGCCCCGCGTAGGATTGGCTCGTCGGCTCGCGGCCATCGCGCTCAGCCTTCGTCCTCGCATTAAATACCCTCCTCCTCGCAATGAGACGGCGCTCTGAGCGTGCCCTTCCTCGCCCGCCCACAAAACCCGCTGACATCCGTTCAGAAACGTGTACGCTTCACCAAAACCGGAGGAACGGCATGTTTGAAATCAACGGTTTCGACACGGCGGGCGTCGTCAGCCTCAAGCGGCCGTCGCTCGCTGCCGCCCTCAAGAAAGCCAGGGAGCTTGTCGAGGACGCGTGCTGGGATGTTCAGGTCGTCGACCCCAACGGCCGGGTCTACACCTCGTTCGAGGAGCAAGCGGCCTAGCCGCCAGCTCTTCTGGCCTTTCCGATCATTCCCGGCGCCGATTTCCGCCTCTATCCGCCCCGCCCGACGTTTGACGAGGCGTTGTCGAGCCAGCGTTCCGTTGCCTCGTCGCTCCAGCCTGGGACCGCGAAGCGCACAGGCGGACTGGTGTTCGCGCGGGTCCGGTCCATCGCCGGATGGCGTGCGCGGGCGTGATGCACCGGTCCGGCAATTGCCGAGGTGCAGAAGACAAGCAATAGACCCATCGCAAGCAGGGAACGCATCGCATCTGTTCCAATCGAGCAATCGCTCGCTCTCGATGCGCCGATCGTTCGCCACAAACGCGGCCGGAATAGCTCACGTCGAGCACGGCGTTCGTCATGATGGCCCGCCAGGATGGCCAGGTCCCTGTCGGGACCAGGCGTTGCTGGCGCCCATCGTCAGCGTACCGCTGCCGAAGAGGAGCAGCGTTCCTCCTACGCTCGCGAGGAACGCACCACTCGTCCCCGAATGTCTCGTAAGCTTTCGGCAAATGCCTTCCGGCCAGCTTCAGCCGAGTTCGATCGAGCAGCCGCAATTCTTGCCGTTTCCGAAATTGCCTGCATCTGCGAATCATCGAGCAACAGGCGATCGATTGCCTCGACCGCGCGCTGGACGAACGCGAGATCAGGAGTCTCTAGGCCGGCATATCGTTCTGCGAGAAATGCCTCGTGTACCCGATACTCCCAATTCTTCCCCTCTCGTCCCGAGATACGCAGACCATCAATGCCGTCGTGAAGGTATTCGTCGCTACCCCAACTGTCGGCGAGGATGCATATGCACCCATTCGCCATCGCCTGCAAAGTTGACATTGAATGGAGCGAAGGCGCTGGCAAGAGATAGAACTGCGCTTCTGCAAACAACCGATGCATCTCCTCATCCGAAATGGGCTGATCTATGATCCGCACATTCGGAGCATCGAGCACGGTTTGGACGCTGTCAGGCAAGCTTGCCGGCAAGCTACAACGCATGACGAGCTCGGCATCGCGATGGCGCTTGGAGATTTCGGCAAAGATCATTGCAGCGTCAACCCCGCCGCGTGAGTAGAAATTTGCCTCATGCTGGTGCCACGACGACGTGAAGAGAAACGATCGAGGCCGCTTCTGGACCGGCCTTGGGGGTTCGAGAAAGAATGGCAAGTAGTAAGTTTTTTCGGCAAGGGACGGAGCCTCGAAAAGAACTGGTAGATCACGCTTGGTCGAGCGAATGTTTGTGACGATGCCCACACAATCGTCCGACAAAAGGAGGGCTCGGACTATGCGGTAAATCGCCGAAACACGACGATCGAATCCATAGCTGTTTCCCGGTGTTATGAACGGCAGGAAAAGAGTGGACGCCTTCTCAATCTGGATCATCCAGGGATTGGCGCCAAGCGTAAGGGGCGCTCCCTGGAAAAAGTGAATTCCACCCCGCGAGCAAGCCAACAACTGGCTCACGGGATCCCGCGTATCGATAAAGGCTTCGACGTCGTTCTCCGAGACGTTCGCCCGAGCCATGCGGGCTCTGAACGTGCGAAGAGCGTAGTCCAGGCGTCCGATCAAGGGGTTTGAAATCTCGACTTCGCGCGGTGGATCAAGCACTCGGATATCGTCGTCATGCCCCGGGGAAAAAAGCGGGGCCAATGCGGGATGATTGGCGCCGTAGAATGCCACATTGGCCGGAATACCCAGCATCGATGTCACGGGGATGCGCGGCGCGGTAGCGACCGCCCGCCGCACGGCGCGCATTCGGACCTCCGGAAGACTATTCCCTACGATCACGCCGGGCTTCGTCGAAATGTCTTCGGAGGACAGGTCTAAAGGTCCGAGCGATTGAGGCACGCCGAACACCCTCCCCTGCGCGAGTACAAAATTGTACCCGTCCTCGCTGTCGAGCAAGCGCGGCGGCGCGAATTCGCTGAGCAGGCCATGAATTTTCGTCGACCGGCCTCTTAGTCGGTCAAACATTGCGGCAATACTGTTTTCCTTCACGCTCCCCCCGAGCGATGCTGTCGCTACATCGTGATCTACGTGCTCGCGAACCTCAAGAGGCAGGCGCAAGGGATGCCGCGGATAAGCGAGGTTGCGGCGGCAGGTTTCGTTGCCTTTGCCCGTACCCCCGGTTGGGAGTGCAGATCGTAAAATGAATTGCGAAGACCGATGCAGCTGCGCCGGCAGTTCCACGGAAAGCAAGGCTGATGGAGCATCCTCGCCGCAACAGTTGCGACGATCGAAATTGCGCGACCGTGCACCTAACCATCGCGCTTTCCGTTATTGCTTGGCACCCAGCCGCCTTCCCAAGGCTTTCCGTACTAGCATGGAAATCACCCTCGGAACGTGTACTCTTCACCAAAACCGGAGGGGACAGCATGTTCGAAATCAACGGTTTGGACACGGCGGGCGTCGTCAGTCTCAAGCGGCCTTCGCTCGCTGCCGCCGTCAAGAAGGCTCGGGAGCTTGTCGAGGACGCGTGCTGGGACGTTCAGGTCGTTGATCCCGACGGTCGGGTCTACACCTTGTTCGAAGAGCAGGCTGCATAGCCGCCCGATCCTTCGGTGTTCCCCAATGGTTTCCCGGCGCCGGTTTTCCGCCGCTATCCGCCTCGGCCGACGTTTGAAGAGGCGTTGTCGAGCCAGCGCTCCGTGGCCTCGTCGCTCCAGCCCGGGACCGCGAAGCGCACGGGCGGACTGGAGTTCGCGCGGGTCCGGTCCACCGCCGGGTGGCGTGCGCGGGTGTGATGCACGGGTGCGGCGTTTGCCGCGGTGCAGAAGACGATCAACAGACCCGTCGCAAGTAGGGAACGCATCGCACCAGCTCCAATTGAGCAATCGTTGGCCGTTACCTGATGCGCAGATCGGTTCGCCACAACGACAGGGATTTCACAAGCAGGACAAAGAATCGCGAGCTGTCCCGCTGTCGCGTGCGATGGTCAACCGCCATGCTATTTGCTGCCATGTGGTGGAGGAATCGCTCGAAGCGGGCGTCGGCTTTGCAGCTCGACAGCGACATGCTCGAGCCAGACAGGGAAAAGCCGCAGCGTGGTTCCAGCCCCCACTGCGGCCATTTCCCGGGCAACTTGAAATTCGCTTGATACTCAAATCTCGCCGGTGTTCTCACAGTAGAACACCCCGTTCCGAAAATGGACTCCGTCAAACTACGGGATTCCTGCGTCCTCCCTATTGTCGTTGACGGACGAACATCCGACGGCTTGCTTTCCAGCCCCCAATGCTCCCGGCTGCCGATCCAATTGGGGATAAGAGCGCCGGGAGTGCTCGGCCTGCAAGGGCGACAGGGGCCGTTCTTGCGCCGCGAAGCTCTGGGTCACGGTCCTTCTGCTCAGTCCAGCGGCCAGCTTCTATTCCATCACGGAAGAGGCTCTCCGAGAGAGAACCACCTTCGCGGCTCTTCCCCGGCCGCGGCTACTGGCGGTCCTCGTACCTGTTGCATTGGCCATCGCCCAGGCGCACCCGGGTGAGCTCCTGGAATGGAGGATCACAACGCAGCAGCGTGTACAGCTTGTAAGACGGCGGTGGGACGCGCCAGCAGAGATTCTGTCCCGCTGGAATCTTGTACGTCTCCCCGCTCGACAACGTATAGCTGCACGAGGCATCCGGGACGTTCGTCCTCTCCTCTGCATGGGCCTGGGCAATCGAAGCCGCCGTGAGCAACGTCACCAACAATATACGCATTGTTCCTGCTCCGCCTATCTGATCGCACATTCCGGAATTGGGATGCGGACATCGCCGCAGCAAGTCACAAATTCCTGAAACGCACGACCGGACGGTCATGACGGAACGACGCGCAGCTCCATTCGCTGATCGCGATCTGCAGGCGTCGGTATGATCTCAGCTCTCCGGCGCTGAAACGGGTGCCGGTACGCCCAGCGGTGCTCCACCAACCGAAACCGGTCCCAAGGGCTGATTTTCCGGCACGATCCGTTTGCGCATCGCCAGTCCGTAGCGGGCATTCGCTTTGCGGACGGACGACGTGACGTCCGACATCATCCTGTTTTGCAGCGAGTCGACCTTGGCGATCAGTGTCGACAGCTGCGATGAGATCTTCTTCACATCGGCCCGTTCGTCCGTGATGCTCTGCCGCAATGACAGCAGCACCATCGAATCCTGCTGCAGCAAATCGGTATTTTGCTGCGACGCGTGGTTGTTCTGCTGCAGCAAAGCGGTGTGTTGCTGCTGGGCCGCCTGAATCTCTTTCAAGGCAGTGACGACCGGATCCGGTTTCGGCGCAGCCGCTTCCTGGCGCGGAAGCAGTTGAGCGAAACTCGCGACATTGAGCGCAGGGAAATCGGACGGCAACGTGTAGATGGCTGCCGCGCCATTGATGGCGATGGCACACAGCGACAGCGCCAGCAGCGATTTCCGGCTGGACTGCGTGATCTGTGCTGGAACTTCCGGGGCAGCGAGTTCGTGGGTTGCTGCGGCGGCCGCGAGCGCGGCCGGGTCGAACTCTTCGGCGAAGCCTTGCGTTTCGTAAGTCGTGGTCACGTCTATTGACCCCATGAGCGAGCAAAAGGCAGCCGCCCACGGAACGTCGTCGCAACGACGCCTTTACGCAGCACCCATATACAACTGTCTAAAATTGTGAGCTTTTTGGATTAATTCCACGTTAGCAGCGCGGCCGGCTGACGGCCGAGCGACCCCGGTCGAGTACGGGTCGATGCCAACCCGCCGGAGGCATGACGGATTTTCCGAAGTTGGCAGAATGCCACTGTTTGCCCGACGGCGCAAGTTCTCTTTTGCGCTCGATAGGAAAGACGTTGTGGCACAAGCACTTCGCTACTGTGCATGGGGTTGTTTTCGCAGCTTGCAGCTCACCCCTCGTCCAGCAGCTCGAACAGCTCCTCCACCCGCTCGAACGGCGCGTCCCGCATCGGGCTGTGATAGACGACGCGGTCGCCATCGCGTTGAAGCGACTTGCCTCGCGACTTTCGCAAGCGGCCCGGCAGGAACGTTGCGGCGGCAGCCTCAGGGCCGACGTCGAGGCGGATGATGCCGCGCCGCTTGCACTCGATCCGCAGCTTTGCTGCGGCGAAGAAGTCACGCGCGCCCTGCGGCAAGGGCCCGAAGCGGCGCGAGGTCTCCTCCTCGAGGTCCTCGAGGTCTTCCTCGTCGCTGCATCTTGCGGCGCGCGCGTAGAGCTCGAGCCGCACGGGCTCGGACTGCACATAGGTCTCGGGCAGCATGTCCGGGACCGGCAGGTTCAAATCGGGCACCCACACCGCGGCGCGCTCCTCGCCGGCCTTCTCCGAGGCCATCTTCAAGAGATGGCTGTAGAGCACCGGCCCGAACACCTGGACATGGCCGGATTGCTGCTCGGAGAACAGGTCGCCGGCGCCGCGCAGATCGAGGTCGCGTTCGCTGATGGCAAAGCCGGCGCCCGGTCGGCTGAATTCTTCGAGCACGGCGAGCCGCTTCTCCGATTGTCCGGACGCGCCCTCGGTCAACAGATGAGCGAAGGCGCGGATGCCGCTGCGGCCGACCCGGCCGCGGAGCTGGTGCAGCTGGGCGAGGCCGAACTTCTCGGGCCAGCACACCACGATGGTGTTGGCGCGGGGAATGTCGAGGCCGCTCTCGACGATATTGGTGGCGAGCAGGACGTCGGCCCTGCCCTCGACGAAGCTCATCATGCGGTCGTCGATCTCGTCGGCGGCCAATCGTCCGTGCAGGCAGACGATGCGAAGCTCGGGCGCCACCGCCTGCACCCGCGCCAGCATGGGATCGAGGTCCTGGATGCGCGGACAGATCAGGAAGCTCTGCCCGTGGCGGCGCTGCTCGCGCAGCAGCGCAGAAGCGATGGCCGCATCCGACAGCGGCGCGATCCGCGTTGCGACCGGCAGCCGGTGCACCGGAGGCGACGCGATCACGCTGAGATCGCGGAAGCCGGCCAAGCCCGCAGCCAGCGTCCGCGGGATCGGCGTCGCGCTCATCATGAGCACGTGGACGTTCTTGGCGAGGCCCGAGAGCTTCGCCTTCTCGGCCGCGCCGAAATGCTGTTCCTCGTCGATGATGACGAGGCCGAGATCGCTAAACTTGACGTCCTTGCCCGTGAGCGCCTGGGTGCCGATCACGACCTTGATCCGGCCGCTGCGCAGTCCCTCCCGGGTCTCGCGCAGCTCCGCGCCCGAGGTGGCCCGCGACAGGTTACCCACCTCGATGCCGAACGGCGCAAAGCGCTTCTGGAACGTTGCGACGTGCTGGCGCGCCAGCACCGTCGTCGGCACCGCGACCGCGACCTGCTTGCCCGACAGCACGACGGCGGCCGCCGCGCGCAGCGCCACCTCGGTCTTGCCGAAACCGACGTCCCCGCAGATCACGCGGTCCATCGGGTGACCGGAGGCGAGGTCATCAAGCACGTCGGCAATGGCCTTGGCCTGATCGCTCGTGGTGAAATAGGGAAAGCGCGCCACGAACTTCTCATAGGCAGATCCGGGCGGCACCAGCTTTTCCCCGCGCCGCCGCCGGCGCTGGCTGATGTGCTTGGCCAGCACCTTGCCCGCAGCCTGGATTTCGCGCTCGGCTTCGCTACGGCGCGCCCACCATGTGCTGCCATCCGCCTTGTCGAGCGCGAGCTTGCCGAGCTCGGTTGCGTACGGCCACATCAAGGCGAGATCGGGGGGCGGCACCAGCACCGCATTATCGCCGGCGAACTTCAGGCGGATCATCTCGCGCATCGCGCCACCGCCCGTGTTCACGGTCTGCAAGCCGTCGAGCACGGCAAGCCCGCGCTGGAGATGGATGACCACGGTGCCCTGCTCGGGCACGTCGGCATGATCGAAGGCCGCACTCCAGGCCCGCGCCATCGGCTGCGGGTGATGCGCGCGGCTGCCGAGCACGTCGGACGCCGTGACGACGACCAGAGGCTTCTTGCCGGGCAGGATGAAACCCGCATCGAGATCGGCCAGCAGCGCCATCTCGCCGTTCCGCCCGCTCGTCGCCTCCGACCAGTCGTCGCAGCGCTGCGCCTTGACGCCGCCCATCCGCTCCATCACGCGCAGATCGTCCTCGATCGCTGCGACGAGGACCAAACGTGCACCGGCCCGGCGCTTCTCATCGACGAACGCCCGCAGCGCCTTCCGTGCGGAGGTCAGCTTCGAGAACTCCGGCGTGGTCTGCAACGATGCCGTTCGCGGCAGCACCTTCATGCCCTTGGACAGCCGCTTCCAGTCAGCGCGTCCGAGATATTCACGCTCCCGCTCCGCACGCGGCGCGGCCTCCTCGATCGTGCCGAGCCAGGCATCGACGTGCGAGGGAACGCCGGCGTCGGCGACCCATTTTGCGCGTCCGCAATAGTCGAACAGGCTGGAGCGCTGACCGCGCTTGCCGGCGAAGCCGAGCCGCTCCGACATGGGATCGACCACAAGCTCGTTCGTCTCGAAAATGATGTCGTGCTCTTGCGGATCGAACGCCACGATCCGCCTGATCGCGCGCTCCGAATGCTCGATCCGGAATGGGCCCAGCGCGCCCGCGGGAAATATCTCGAAGGTCTGGCCGTGAAACAGCGCCCCGCCCGGATAGTCCGGCTCGTCCTCGAGATCGTAACCCAGGGATTGCAGGCGCGTCTCGAGGTCCTGCTCGGAGAACGCGCCGCCCACCTTCAGGCTCACGCTGAGGCGCGACAGGCTCGCCGGCGGCGGCAGGCGCTCCATCACGGCCTCCGCCGTCGAAACCAGAAACAACGGTTTTTTGGATTTGGCGAGGCGTCGCAGCACCGACGCTCTGCGCCCCGCGAGCTCGTGGGACGGCTCCAGCTGATCGAACGGCAAGGTGTTCAATCGCGGAAACACCAGGACCTCGCAGGACGGATCGAGCGCGTGAATGACGCTGCCCAGCCGCTCTGCCCTGTTCTCGCTCTCGGCAAGAAAGACGAGACCGCTACTCCCGGACTGCTTCCATTGTGCAAGCAGATGCAGAGCCATCATTCCGAGTGGCGACGAAGACGCGATCGATGCGCGCTGCGACCCCTTGCTCTTCTTGGGCGATTTTTTGGTCGCCCGTGTTTTTTTGGAAAGCCTCACTTGAACCCGTCTCTGGTCGTAAACCGTCGGCAGCCGAACGCGAGCCGCTCTC
The DNA here is from genome assembly GCF_001593325.1 of Bradyrhizobium sp. DOA1. Classification (NCBI taxonomy): domain Bacteria; kingdom Pseudomonadati; phylum Pseudomonadota; class Alphaproteobacteria; order Hyphomicrobiales; family Nitrobacteraceae; genus Bradyrhizobium; species Bradyrhizobium sp. DOA1. The sequence goes on along the minus strand of NZ_JXJM01000001.1, from coordinate 3,005,503 downwards.
GTCCCGATTCGGCTGCTCGGCGCCATGCATATGGGATTTGGCTTGCGAACGCACGCGGTGGGCAACGTCCAGGGGTGCCATCGCGATCCCGATAGTTTGACCGGCCATCGCCCCACAGATCGGAACTGACGCTTGGTGCACATGCAAGCACGAAAAACCCCAGCGCTTGGAGCCACGCTGGGGCGTTTCGTTCGAAATAAATCAGTTAAGCAATGACATCTTCATAGCAGCGATTCCGCCGGGCGTTTGTGAACTGGTTCACACGCCTTGCGCCAAACGACCTCAGCGCGAAGGCCCTGAGGTCGCCAACCTTGTGGGGAAGGTTTTCTCGCGGCCCGGGGGTTTTGGGGCTTGGGGATGGGCCGGGAGCCAGGAGTCTACGCGCGCGGAGCGGACTCGTTCCAAAGCATATCTGCCGCACCAACGATCCGATCCCGCCGGAGCAGGTTACCGCACCCCTTCCGGTTTGAGCGTGCATACGCCGTGCGCTAGCATGTTCCTTTTACGGAGGCTCATTTGAAACCATTGATTTTCATCGCGGCCGTCGCACTGCTCGCAGCCGCGCCCGCCCGTTCGCAGGCGCTGGTCGATCCCAGCAAGGTTGCCCCGAATATCGCGAGGCAGCGGAGGAGCGCCGGGCCGAACAGCTGCGCCAGCGCGAATGCGCGATGAAGGCGGATCTCGCGAAAGTGCTGCCCAGGGATCGCACCACCTATCTCAATCATTGCCTGGAGACGATGGCGGCCACGCAATAGTGGCTGAGCAGGCCGCTTGATGGATCGAGACCGCCACCCGTCGCGGCGGAGCGATGATTTTGCGCGTGTTCTGCGAACAGCGGCTCGCTTGCGATCGTTCGCCGGGCGGACGCGATCGGCAGGACGCGAGGATTAGATCACCCTCGCCGCGGCTTCCTAGGAAACAGACGGTCGCGGATGTAGCGCGAGGTCGGCGTCAGGCGGATGCCGCGGGGCCGCTGCCAGGCCGCGCGGTCGATCTCTTTCTTGTCGCCGATCGTCAGCCTGCCCTTCGCGCCCTTGGCGATGAAGATGGCATCGCTCATCTTGCGGCCGGAGCGTTTGTTCCTGGCCGTCACTTCCTTCCAGAGACTGATCCGGCCGAGCTTCAGCTTGGGCAGCTCCTCCTTGATCTCGCGTCGCAGGCAGTCCTTCTCGGACTCGCGCGCCCGCTTGCGGCCGCCCGGAAACATCCAGAGACCGTCGGATCGGCGTCTGACCAACAACACCTTGCCGCGCCTGGCGGCAACCAGCTTGGAAGACTTCGCCATCACTGCCGCAAATCGAAACCAGAATCGTCCCGATCGTAACTTGTCTAGTCGTATAGACAAGTTGAGGGCGCGGCTTGACCACAGGCCGTCAGGGCGTCGGCTCGGCCTTTGCCCCCTCCACCCGGTCCTCCGTCCGGATCCAGGCCATCATCAGCTCCCAAGCCACCGACAGGATGATCGGCCCGATGAACAGGCCGACGATGCCGTGGGCGAGCGTGCCACCGATCACGCCGACGAAGATCACGATGGTCGGCGTGGTCAGGCCGCGCCCCATGACGAGCGGCTTCAGCATGGTGTCGATGAAGCCTACCAGGACGAGAAACACGGTGAGCAGCAGCGCGGTGGTGACGTCCTTGGCGGTCCAGATCCAGATGATCACCGGCAGGAGCACGAGAAAGGCGCCGATCTGCACGATCGAGAGCAGCAGCACGATGAAGGCGAGAAGGCCAGCGCTCGGCACGGCAGCAAGCTTGAAGCCGAAACCGGCGAGCAACGCCTGCACCACCGCGACGCCGATCACCCCTTGCGCCACGGCGCGGATGGTCGCACCCGCGAGCCCCAGGAAATGCTCGCTCTGCTCGGGCACGATGCGAAACAGGAAGTTGCGGCCGGCCGCAACCAGCCGCGGTCCGTGCGGAAACAGGAAGCCGGCAACGAACACCGAAAGCAGGAACTGGACAGTGCCGAGGCCGGCATCGCCAGCGAGCGACAACAGCGGTCCCGCCAGCGGCTGGAGATATGGCGCCACCTCGCGCAACACCGCTCGGATGTTGGTGTAGGTCTGGTCCCAGAGCTCATAGAGCCACGGGCCGACCAGCGGCCACGATTTGAGCTGCTCCGGCGCCGACTGGAGCGCGAGATCGCCGGTGCCGAGCTGGTGCGCCAGCTCCCGCACGCCATCGACCGCACTGAGACCGAGCCAGGTCGCAGGGCCGATGACGATGCCCAGCGTGATCAGGGTCAGGAGCGCAGCCGCGGTCTTCGGCCGGCCGCCGAGGATCTTGGCCAGCCAGCTGAAGGCCGGATAGAACGCAACCGCGAGGACGCCGCTCCAGGCCAAGATCGGCACGAATGGGCGGATGATCAGGAAAGTCCAGATGATCAGCAGGGCGAGCAGGCCGAGCCGGATCACGAGCTGGATGATATCCTCTCCCGTCAGGAGCTGACGGAGACTTTTCACGGCGACTGCTTTCCCTGCGACATGAACGCAACTTCCGGTAACTTGCGCGGCCAATCCGTTATGCCAGCTGCGGAACCGCCGTCAAGACGAGCGCCTGCCCAGCCGCCGGAAGGCCCCTTCCGGAATTAGGAACGCTTCGGCCCAAAGCGCATTCCAGGACGATGGCGGGTCGCCCCATGGAGCCAAATTCCCACGCGGGAATTCACCGCAGCATCCATTTCTCGCTGACGCGCAACAGTGCGCCCGGCTATTGGCGCTACGCCTATTCAATCGGCGAGAAGGTGCGCTCCGGCCGAGTGCAAGGCAGATTGCCGCAGCTCGCCATCAGGCGCGTGAAGATGCGCATTGATCGTGACATGCGGACTGGCCCGGCGAACGATTGATGCGCAGCTGGCAAGAGGCTGACCGTGGCCGCAACAAGCAGCCCGGCTTGGCTAACGTCGATTAACCGGATTTTCCTGGGCCGGTTTACGCCGCTGCAAAAGCCGCCCGGCTACCGTCGGCGAGGTCTTAAGAAACATTCAGTGCAATGGCCAACAGCATCTGGACGATCGAACAATTCACCTGTGCGGGTTGCAGCATGAGCTACACCGCGACCAGGGAGGAACATGCCGATACGCATTCCGGCTGTTTCAAATGCAGCATCTGCAGCAGCGTGGTGCATAGCTGGTCCGGCAGGCATCACTTCTTCCGCTGGGAAGCGGTGAAGACGAGGCCGCCCGTGTTCGGACGGCGCTGGGCGGACGTGGGCTATTAGATCTCGCCGCCCATCGTGGCAGCCTGACCGCGCCAGCGAGATCGTCCTTGTGCGAGAGCGGTCGCGCTGACGAGCCGCCCCACATGGTAGCACATGCTGAGACCCGCCCCGGCTCCGCAGCGTCGCTGGCGATTTTCGCGCGTCCCCGACGCGCCTGGGGCGTTGCAGCGGGTCAGGGACACGCTAAGTTCACACTGCTCTACCTTTCCTGCCTCAGTGAAGTCGACACGTGATGACCGCCCCCTTCGTTCCGCAGATCGCTCTTTACCGCACCTGGCTCGCCGAGAAGCGTGGCCTCACATTCTCGAGCTACGAGGACATGCGGCAGTGGTCGGTTCGCGATCTCGACGGCTTCTGGCGCAGCATCTGGGACTATTACGACCTGCAATCACCGACGCCGTTCGCGAACGTAATCGCCGAGCGCAAGATGCCCGGTGCGGTGTGGTTTCCCGGTGCACAGGTCAATTATGCGCGGCAGGTGTTCCGCCATGTCGAGGCCGCCGATGCCGCAGGCCTGCCTGCGATCGTCAGCGCCGGTGAGGACGGCAGGCTGACGGAGACGAGCTGGCCCGAGCTGCGGCGCAAGGCCGCTGCACTCGCGCTGCATCTGAAGGACAAAGGCATCAAGCCCGGCGACCGTGTTGCGGCCTATCTGCCCAACATCCCCGAGACCATCATCGCATTCCTTGCAGCCGCCAGCATCGGCGCCGTCTGGAGCGTCTGCGCGCCCGATATGGCTGCACCTGCTGTGATCGACCGCTTCAAGCAGATTGAGCCGAAAGTGCTGATCGCCTGCGACGCCGTTCGCTATGCCGGCCGACACCACGACCGCAAGGATGTCGTTGCCGAGCTGCGGCGTTCGCTGCCTACGGTCGAGCACGCTATCCTGCACAGCGAGGTCGCCCCGCCCGCTGCTCCGGACGCCCTGCTCTCCGACGTCGTCGCCATGACGGGCGCTGCCATCGACGCCTTCGAGCCAACCTGGCTGCCATTCGATCACCCGCTCTGGATCGTTTATTCCAGCGGCACCACCGGCTTGCCGAAGCCGATCGTCCACGGTCATGGCGGCATCGTCATCGTGGTGCTGGCGCTGCTCGGCCTGCACAATGATATCGGCTGCTCCTATCACGCGAATTCATTCGGCGAGCGCTATCACTGGTACTCTTCGACCGGCTGGATCATGTGGAATTCGCAGGTCGGTGGCCTGCTCGGCGGCACCACCTGCTGCATTTTCGACGGCAGCCCCGGCGGCACAAAGGACAATCCGGACTGGACCACATTGTGGCGTTTCGTCGCGCACTCGAAGGCGACCTTCTTCGGCGCGGGCGCAGCATTCTTCGCGAACTGCGCCAAGGCAGAGGTCGATCTGACCGCGGCCGGCGACCTGTCGCGACTGCGGTGTCTCGGCTCGACCGGCTCGCCGCTCAGCGCCGACACGCAGGGCTGGTTCAATGCGCGCTTTGCGACGTTGTCGGCGACCAACGGCAGCAAGGCGCATGCGGACATCTGGTGGGCCAACATCTCCGGCGGCACCGACTTCGCCGGCGCCTTCATTGGCGGTAATCGCGAACTGCCGCAGACACCCGGTGCGATGCAGTGCCGCCTGCTCGGCGCCGCAGTCGAGGCGTTCAATGACCAGGGTCGCGCCGTCACGGGCGAGGTCGGCGAGCTCGTCTGCACCGAGCCGATGCCGTCGATGCCGCTGTATTTCTGGAACGACAAGGACGGCGCGCGCTATCGGGCCAGCTATTTCGAGACCTATCCGGACAATTTCGACGACAGCGGTCGCGGGCCCGTGTGGCGGCACGGCGACTGGCTCAAGGTCAATGCGGACGGCTCCTGCGTCATCTATGGCCGTAGCGATGCGACGATCAACCGGCACGGCCTGCGCATGGGCACGAGCGAGCTCTATTCCGCGATCGAGGCTCTGCCGGAGGTGCTGGACTCGCTCGTTGTGGATCTCGAGTATCTCGGCCGCGACAGCTACATGCCGCTGTTCGTGGTGTTGCGCGACGGCGTCGCGCTCGACGATACGATGCAGGCCAAGATCCACAAGGCGATCGAGATCGGTCTATCCCGGCGTTTCCTGCCGAACGAAATTTTCGCCGTCGCCGAGATCCCGCGCACGCTCTCCGGCAAGAAGCAGGAGCTGCCTATCAAGAAGCTCCTGCTTGGCCAGGCGGTCGAAAAGGTCATCAACAAGGAGGCGATGGCCAATCCCGGCTGTCTCGGCTGGTATCTCGCCTTCGCGCGCGACTACCTGGCCAGAACGGCAGCGTGAAGCCGCGATCACCCGCCGCCGAAATTGGAGGGGTCAAGATTCCTGTTTTCGGACGGCGGGATCGGCGGATATCCGGGAAACTTGTACCAGCCGGGCGGCACCGCCACACGCGCGTCGGGATGGACCATGACGTGGTCCCGCGGACGCACGTGATGCCTCGGCGCTGCCGCGGCCGACGCGCACGTTAACATCAGGAGAAGTAAAACCAGGACAGGACGCATTGCACGGTCTCCAGACGTCCCCGCCCATCATGTGGTTCACGGAACCCGCCCGCACCATTCATCTTCGCGTCACAATCGCTCACATCGATGGGATCGCGGGGGTCCACGACTTGGACCGGACGATCGACTTAATTGCGCCTATGGCGTTTGGACTCCGTTCACCGATCGCCGCTAGATCAGGACGAATCCTCCCGCGCCGAACATCAGGCCATGGCCGACCTCAACGCCGTCCTCACCAGGCTCAACGACCGTCTGCTGCGCCTCGAAGGCGAGCTGTTCGTGCTGCGCTCGCTGGCACGCGCCACGCTGACGGCGGGTGATGACCATGCGGCGCGCATGCGCAAGCTGGTCGAGGCCGCGAAAGTCGCGCTCGACGACGAGGCCAAGCGGCCGCTCGACAAGCCGACGCGCAAATATGTGGATGCGGCAACCGCGCTGGTGGAAGAGCTGCTGGTCGAGCCGACTCAGGCGCGGCCGTTGTTCACGGTCATCGACGGCGGCCGGCGCGACTGAGCGATCCGATCAACTAGCGCCCGTAGTACCCACGCGGCTGCATGCCGTTGCGGTAGCATTGGCCGTCCGAATAATTGTACGCGAAACCGTCGGGGCAGAGCCCGCCACGACGTCCATAGGCTTGGGAACGCCCATAGGTGCCGGGGGCACGCGCGCCGTGCGGATAGCAGCTGCCATCCGAATAATTGTAGTCATACCCGTGCGGACAGAGGCCGCCGCCTGCATAGCCGCCACCTCCATAGCCCGGTCCGTAGCCCCTGTTGTAGACGCCTGGCGCATGAGCGTTGTTGGGATAGCAGCGGCCGTTCGAGTGGTTGTAATCATACCCATGAGGACATTGCCCGGTTGGACCACCCCTGAACTGAACCTGCTCCATCATCGGCTCCGGCGGTGCCGCGGGCACGTTTGCAAATGCAATCAAGCCAGCCAGCGCAAGCACGATCATGACCTCTCCTCCAAATGACCGGGACAAGCCTAGCAGGATTCGTGTCCCACGAAACGACCTGCCGATTGAGCCACGGCCGCGCTGAACCTTACATGAACCAGGATCGAAATGCGGCGATGCGTCGTACCGCAGGAGGTCGCAAGTGCCGGATCCCGCTACACGGTCGTGGATTGCTCCGCCTTCAGTCTGCCGAGGCCTGCCTCGATGATCGCGATCTCCTCGTCGATCTTGCCGATGGGCAGACTGAAATCATAGCCCGACCTGCTCTTCAGATCGACCGCGAGCCGCTGTCTGTGCATCATCAGCTCGTCGAGGCCGCGCCGGTTCTTCAGCCGGACATAAATGTCGACGATCTGCTCAATCGCGCTCGGCATGAAATCGGTCCCGGCGAAAAGGCCCGCGCGACGCACCCACGCCGGCGGGACATTTTCGGTGTCGCGGTACGCAATACAAATCCGCGACGGATTCGTCGATACGCCAAGCTGGTTGAGAACATGTTACCGTGGGGTGATTTCGTCAGGGCGGCATGAAAAAGCCGCTGGCAACCATGCCAGCGGCCAAGCCGGGTTCGAAAACGGATGCGGGTTGAAATGTCGCCAGCCCCGGTCCGTCATTCTTACGGCAGAGTGAGCATCTCTTCTGTCTAGAACGAAACACAGGAACCGAGGCACGCATCACCTGCCGGCTCGACCGTGGCCATCCGCAACGCTGTCATGCGCACGGGCGGCGCCGGGGGCGAGCGGATGTCCAGCGGCGGAATTCGTCGCCTCCGGCGGCTGGTGCATTGTTGATAACCCACCCAAACCCGGCGCGGATGGTGACAGGCCGTCCGGACGTGTTATCGGGAGATGACGCAACTGCGAGACAGATCGGACACCCATGCGCATTACCCTGGTCGGCTCCCGACATTTCGGCGTGACCACCCTGAACATGCTCCGGGAGCACAGCGTCACGATCGTTCGGGTCGTGGTGGCGGATGCCGACGATCGTCTCGCCGCGGCCGCCAAGGCGGCCGGCATCGAGGTGGTGGTCCAGGCCAATCCGAAGCTGGTGGTGGCCTCCGAGATCGCGCCCGATACTGACCTGATCATCACGGCGCACAGCCACGCCCGGATCGGCAAGGACGCGCTCGCCGCGGCCAAGCTGGGTGGAATCGGCTATCACCCCTCGCTATTGCCGCGCCATCGCGGCAAGGCAGCCGTGGAATGGACCATCAAGGAAGGCGACCCGATCGCCGGCGGCACGATCTACCACCTCGCCGACCGCATGGACGCAGGCGCCATCGCCGCCCAGGACTGGTGCTTCGTCAGGAAGGGCGAGACGGCGCGGGAGCTCTGGGAGCGCGCGCTGGCGCCCCTCGGCCTCAAGCTGCTGGCCGACGTGATCGACTACGCCAAAGTCCACAAGGCGCTTCCGGCCAAGGTTCAGGACGAGCAGTTCGCAACCTCGGCCCCGAGTCTCTCGTGATGTTTACCCTTAACGTGAAACCGCATTGATTCTGCTTCGAAAATCGGAGGCAAAAACTGAAATAAACCATTGTTCCCACAGGAACAATTTTCGGTTTGGCGTCGCAACAAATTTCCGTCACATTTCGTCCGAATAAGCGACAGCATATCAGACAGATTCAAGGACGGAATTCATGCGTTTTGGTCGCATTGCGGTGCTCTGTGCCGCCTCAGTTTTCTCCGCCACCTTCGCCTCTCCCGCCTTTGCCCAGAGCCCCTATGACGGCAATTGGCAGGTCACGATCGTGACTAAGAGCGGCTCCTGCGAGCCGACCGCAAGCTCCATGCTGACGGTTGCCGACGGCAAGATCTCCGCGCCGGGCGCTAACGTTTCCGGCACCATCGGCAGCGGGGGACTTGTGAAAGTTTCGATCAATGGTGCATATGCCAACGGTCAACTCAACGGCAACGCCGGATCGGGGAAGTGGAATGGAGCATCTGCAGGCATACCGTGCAGCGGGCGGTGGGAAGCATCGCGCCAATAAACCAATTGAGGCTCGCGCCAAAGGCCGGCGGCTGCTGATCGCGGCCGCCGTTTTGTTTGCGGCGGGTCTCGCCAACACGGAAAGCAACGCCCAGTCCGGCCCGTTTGCCTCGCTCGCGGGCAGCTGGAGCGGCAGCGGCACCGTCACCCTCGACGACGGCTCGACTGAGCGCATCCGCTGCCGGGCCAAGTACGCCCCGATCGGACCGACCATGGAGATGTCGCTGACCTGCGCCAGCGACGCCTACAAGTTCAACCTCGGCGCCAATGTCAGGGCTGAGGGCGGCGCAATCGCCGGCAGCTGGTCCGAAGCCAGCCGCAACATCTCCGGCTCGCTCCAGGGCCGCGGCGCCGGCGGCAATTACGAGCTGGTTGCCTCCACCGCCGGCTTTAACGCCAACATCTCGCTGAAGACGAGCGGCAACAAGCAGAACGTCTCGATGCGCGCAGACAGCCAGTTCCGCGGCGCCAACATCTCGCTGTCGAAGTAAGACGACAGCGCCGTGACCCAACGATCGACCCGGCGTCCACGCCGGGTCGATTTTTTATGCGTTCGGCACAAACGCTGTGACCTCGATCTCGACCTTGGCCCGCTCGTCTACCAGGCCACCGATGTAAAGCAGCGTCGAGGGCGGGAAATTGCGCCCCAGCGTCTCCTTCCAGGCGGCGCCGATGCCCGGGCCCGCGGCCTCATATTCGCTGCGGCTGGTCAGGTACCAGGTTAAACGAACGATGTGCTCGGGGCCCGCTCCGGCCTCCGCCAAGAGCTTGATGATCCGCTTCAGCGCGGTCGCAACCTGTGCCGCCATGTCGGGCGCGTAGTTGCCGGTCTCATCGCCGCCGGTCTGCCCGGCGAGAACCACCCAGCGGCCGGGCCCCTGGACCACGACACCGTGGGAAAAGCCGCGCGGTTTCTTCCATTCGGCCGGTTGCAAGATTTGCATGAGCGAAGCTCTCCCTTGTCTTGTTGTTCAATGCTGCCTTAGCACGTCCTCCTGCATCGCTGCATCCGCAGATTTGGCCGTTGCAAACGGCAGCGATGTCGCCGATACCGGCCTCCCCTCAGGCACGATTTTCCGCACCCACGCTCATGACTGCGACACCGTCCAAAACGATGGCTGCACTGTGGATGGCGGGCTGGCTGGCGCTGATGCTGGTCATGGCGGTCGCCGGGCGCGAGACCACGCGCGAGCTGAGCGTTTTCCAGATCATGGAAGTGCGATCGGTGATCGGGTTCTTCCTGCTTCTGCCATTCATTTTCCGCGCCGGCGGCTTCAAGGCGGTCGCGACCCAACGCCTCCCCCAGCACCTCGCGCGCAATGGTGTCCATTATTTCGCACAGCTCGGCTGGTTCTACGCGCTGACGCTGATCGGGATCGGCCAGGTCGTCGCGATCGAATTCACGATGCCGATCTGGACGGCGCTGCTGGCGGCAACTTTCCTGTCCGAGCGCATGACGGTCTGGAAGATCGCCGCGGTCGTGCTCGGCGTCATCGGCGTTGTCATGATCGTGCGGCCCGCCACCGGCGAGATCAATCCGGGTCAGTTGATCGCGCTGGGAGCTGCGATTGGCTTCAGCATCTCCATGATACTGGCGAAGTCGCTGACCCGGACCGAAAGCGCGTTGTCGATCCTGTTCTGGATGATCATCGTCCAGATGGTCGTCGGCCTGCTGCCGACACTTTATGCCTGGACTTGGCCATCGGCCCACATGTGGGGTTGGCTCTTCGTCATCGGGGTCTGCGGCACGTTCTCGCACTATTGCCTTGCCAGCGCGCTCCGGTACGCCGATGCGACCATCGTGGTTCCCATGGACTTCCTGCGGGTTCCACTCACGGCGACGGCCGGCTGGCTGCTGTATTCCGAGCGCCTCGACGCCTGGACCGTGCTCGGCGCGGCGCTGATCCTCTGCGGCAATCTTCTGAATTTGAAACCGGCGTCCGTGGTTCCCGCTCGCGCACAGTGAACCTGCCGTCGCCTCACGCGACAAATCAAAGTGGCCGTGTGATTTGGATCACGTTGGGGAAGCTGCCTATCGTGCACATTCGGCCACACAGCAGCGGTTTGGATGCGACATACTGCCGTTTTGGTGGCACGAAGTCGGGCACTTCGTGTAGGTTCGTTGCCAATTCGTTGCTGCCTGCAATTCGATTCTGTTGGGGATCTCAGATGCGCTATCTCACCCTCCTCGCTTCGCTGATGTGCATGGCTCTGTCGGTCAGTGCCGCGAAGGCCGACCGCCGCGTCGCTTTCGTCGTTGGCAACGGCAACTACAAGAACGTCGCGCAATTGCCGAACCCGCCGATCGACGCCAAGGCGATGGCGGCGACGCTGCGCAATGTCGGCTTCGAGGTAATCGAGGGATCCAATCTCAGCCGCGACCAGATGACGGAGAAGCTGCTCGACTTCGGCCGCAAGGCGCAGGGTTCCGACATCGCGCTGTTCTACTATGCCGGGCACGGCATCGCCGTCAGCGGCACAAACTATTTGCTGCCGGTCGACGCCGACATCAAATCGGAGATGGACGTCAAGCTGGGCGCCGCCATCAACATCGACCTGACGCTCGAGCAGACCATGGGCGATGCCAAGGTCAAGCTGGTCTTCCTCGACGCCTGCCGCGACAATCCGTTTGCCGCCAAGATCAAGTCGAATGCCGCCACCCGCAGCGTCAACGTGCAGAGCGGCCTTGCCGAGATGAAGTCCGGTGAAGGCACGCTGATCGCGTTCGCCACCGGCCCCGGCCAGACCGCGCTCGACGGCCAGGAGGGCAACAACAGCCCGTTCACCCGCGCGCTGATCGACAACATCACCAGGCCGGGCGTCGAGATCCAGCAGGCGATGACGTCGGTGCGCGCCCAGGTCAACGAAGAGACCCGCAAGGGCCAGCTGCCCTGGGGCCATACCAACCTGACTGGCAGCGTCTACCTCAATCAGGCGCCGACCACCCAGGTCGCCACCGCGGCGCCGACCGCGACCGGCATCCTGCCGGCCGCAGCCGGCAGCTCGGACGGTGTCGAGCTCGAGTACTGGCGCTCGGTGAAGGAATCCAACAAGCCGGAGGAGCTCAACGCCTATCTCACGGCCTATCCGAACGGACAGTTCAAGGCGCTGGCGCTCGCACGCCTCGCGGCGATCAAGAGCGGCCCCTCGACCGCGACCCGCACGCTGACCGCCGGCGTCGATCCCGCGACCTTTACCGACGAGTCCACCCAGGTCACCGAGGATCAGATCGGCCTCGACAAGAACAAGCGCCGCGATGTGCAGCGTCGGCTGACAGCGCTCGGCTTCGACACCAAGCTGACCGGCGTGTTCGACGACGAGACGCGATCCGTGCTCAAGCGCTGGCAGACAGCGCGCGGCTATCCTACATCGGGCTACCTGAACAAGCTCCAGCACAAAGCCCTGCTCTCGGAGATCGTGGCTGCCCCGGCGACGGCGAGCGACACCAGCCAGAAGCCAGCCAAGCGCGCGGCCAGCGCCCCGGCCCAGAGCAGCGCGCCGGCACCAGCGCAGCATCGCAGCAATCCCGGCGATGCTGCCGGTGCGGCCTTCGTCGGCGGCGTCGTCGGCGGCATGATGGGCGGCATGTTCCGCCGCTGAGGCGCCAAGCACTCTCAAGACAAAGCCCGGCTCGCGCCGGGCTTTTTCTTTGCGGACGCTGATCGCGCGGCGCCTACTTCCCCGCGGCCCTTCCGCAGCGCCTCGTTGATGCGGTCCTGCCAGCCCGGCCCGCCCTCCTGGAAGAACGCCAACACGTCCTGGTCGATGCGCAGCGTGACCTGCTCCTTGATACCAGGAACGGCGTTTTGCTTGGGCGGCGCCGCAGCGACCTTGGCCGTCACCTTCTTGAACGCCGCCTCGGCTTCCGTCCTGGCATCGCCAAGCGTCCGCGGCCGTCTCGGTTGATCCGCCATGTGCTAGATTCCCTCAAACAGAGCCGTCGAAAGATACCGCTCGGAGAAGGACGGCACGATCGCGAGGATGGTTTTCCCGGAAGCTTCCGGACGCTTGCCGATCTCGAGCGCGGCCGCGATCGCAGCGCCCGATGAGATGCCGCCCGGAATGCCTTCATGCCGCGCCAGCGCGCGCGAGGTCTCGATCGCCGTCATCGAGTTGACCTTCACGATCTCGTCAATCGCAGAGCGGTCGAGAATGTCAGGCACGAAGCCGGCGCCGATGCCCTGGATCTTGTGCGGGGTGTGCTGGCCGCCCGAGAGCACCGGGCTCTCCTCCGGTTCGACTGCCACCACCCGCAAGGACGGTTTGCGCGGCTTCAACACCTGGCCGACGCCGGTGATGGTGCCTCCGGTGCCGACACCGGCCACGAAGACATCGATGTTGCCGGCCGTATCGTTCCAGATCTCCTCCGCCGTGGTGCGGCGATGCACCTCGGGATTGGCGAGGTTCTTGAACTGCTGCGGCATCACCGAGTTCGGCGTCGTCTTCAACAATTCTTCTGCGGCTGCGATGGCGCCCTTCATGCCCTGGGCTGCCGGCGTCAACACGAGCTCCGCGCCGAGAAAGGCCAGCATCTTGCGACGCTCGATCGACATCGATTCCGGCATCACCAGCTTGAGGCGATAGCCGCGCGAGGCCGCGACGAAGGCAAGCGCGATACCGGTATTGCCGGAGGTCGGCTCGATCAGCACGGTGTCCGGCTTGATGATGCCGGCCTTCTCCATGGCGATGATCATAGCCGCACCGATGCGGTCCTTCACGCTCGCGGCTGGATTGAAATATTCAAGTTTTGCCAAAATCGTCGCGTTCACGCCGTGCATGGCGGGCAGCCGGCGCAAACGCACGATCGGCGTGTTGCCGAAAGTGTCGACGATCGAGTCATAGATTCGGCCGCGACCGGGTTGGTGCGCTGCACCCGTTTTCGCAGCCTTCTCCAACGATGCGTCCATGATGAGCTCCCTGTGGCAACAATGCGCTTCTGTCGTGGCCCTACGCAGTTACAGACAGCTCGCGGCGACACGCAAGCGGCAATGCGGCACATGTTAAATACGCTGCATTGCAAAATCACGTGAGCTGCAAATATCAGAAAACCAACGCATTTGTGTTGCGACCTCGTCAACCTCTTCTGCTTATGTTAGACTTACGTCTTAAAGCAGGGAGGTCACCACGATGTCAGCAGTTGCTGAAGTGATGTCGACCGTCGCGCTGAACCGCGATCCGCGTTGCAGCGAGTTGCCCACCTGTCCGGTCTGCGCCGACTCGATGGTCGCCGCCGAAGCATCCGCCTACGTCTCGGACCACATGATCAGCTATCTCTGGACCTGCGACAATTGCGGGTACGGCTTCGTGACCAAGCACGCCGTCAAGACGCGTTTCGTATGCAACTGATCTCTGCAAGCTAGCGCGGGGCGATATCGCCCCTCGCCCAGTCCTCGCGCGTACGCTGGTAGAACTCCTCGAACTTTCCCTGTGCGATCGCGTCCCGGATGCCCTGCATCAGGGACTGATAGTAAGCGACGTTGATCTCGGACAGCAGCATCGCCCCCAGTGTCTCGCCCGCCTTGACGAGATGATGCAAATAGGCGCGCGCGCAGCTGCGCGTCGACGGCCATGAGCTCTCCTCGTAGAGCGGCCGCGGATCGTCGGCGTGGCGCGCATTGCGCAGATTGACCTGGCCGAAGCGCGTGAAGGCAACGCCATGCCGGCCATTGCGGGTCGGCATCACGCAATCGAACATGTCGACGCCGCGCTTCACCGCCTCGAGGATGTCATCGGGCGTGCCGACACCCATGAGGTAACGCGGCCGCTGTTTCGGAAGCAACGGTGCGGTCTCGTCGATCATCGCCAGCATCACCGCCTGCGGCTCGCCGACGGCGAGGCCGCCGATCGCATAGCCGTGGAAGCCGATCTCGACCAGGCCTTGCGCGCTTGCATGGCGAAGCTGCGGCACGTCGCCGCCCTGGACGATGCCGAACAGCATGTAGCCCTCGGGCGCGCTCGCGAAGGCGCGCTTGCTGCGCTCGGCCCAGCGCAGCGACAATTGCATCGCGCGCTCGATGTCGGCCCGCTCGGCGGGCAGCCGCACGCATTCGTCCATCTGCATGGCGATGTCGGAGCCGAGGAGGCGCTGCACCTCGATCGAGCGCTCCGGCGACAGCTCGACCTTGGCGCCGTCGATATGCGAACGGAAGGTGACGGCGTGCTCGCTGACCTTGCGCAAGTCCGCCAGCGACATCACCTGGAAACCGCCGGAATCCGTCAGCATCGGCCCGTTCCACCCCGTGAATGTCTGCAAGGCGCCAAGCGCCGCGATCCGCTCGGCGCCGGGGCGCAGCATCAGATGATAGGTGTTGCCGAGCACGATGTCGGCGCCGGCGTCACGCACCTCGCGCCAGTGCATGCCCTTCATGGCACCCGCGGTGCCGACCGGCATGAAGGCCGGCGTCCGCACCACGCCGTGCGGCGTGGTCAGGCGTCCGGTGCGCGCGGCGCCATCGGTGGCGAGCAACTCAAAGTGATTGGGAAGGTCATTGTCGGGATTCATGGCGGTGCTTATTGCGTGTCGGACGAGGCCGATCAACCCGCCCGGGACCATGCCACGGCCCGCCAATGGCTCAGACTAGGACACAATCGGGCCTATGCCGGCGCCTGCCGCCCTTGTTAAACAAAACGATACAGTGTAGTTTTATCCTGGGGCTGGACGAGAATGCCGCGGCAGAATGCCGGCGGCGGTAAAAGCGTGATCGCCAGCCATCGACGATGCCCCTCCCTCCACGATCGACCGAAATGTCCAGCCACCCGCACGGCTGGATCAGGCGGACAGGCGCCCGCCTGAGCGGCGTCCTGGCCCTGGTATGCAGCCTGGCGCTCGGCGCCTGCACGTCCCTGCCCCGCACGCCCTATACGGCCGCGGAAGCCAGCACATCGCGCGTGCTCGATATCGATGGCCTCAGGCGCTACGCCGACGAGCCCGTCACGAAGTTCAGCTTCGAGAAGGACAACAGCACGGCGACGAAGTCGTATCTGGCGCTGTCGGGCGGCGGTGCCGATGGCGCTTACGGCGTCGGCGTGCTCAACGGCTGGACGGCGGCCAGAACCCGTCCGACCTTCTCTGTCGTCTCGGGCGTGAGCACCGGCGGCCTGATCGCGCCTTTTGCCTTCCTCGGCTCGCAATATGACGACACGCTGAGGGAGGTCTACACCAGCGGCATCGCAGAGAGCCTTTTGAACGATCCCAGCATCATGCGCGTGCTGTTCGGATCTGGCCTGTTCGGCAATACGAGGCTGCGCGAGCTCGTCGCCCGCTATGTCGGGCCCGAGATCATGGCGCAGGTCGCGCGCTAGAATGCCAGGGGACGCCGGCTGCTGATCGTGACCACCGATCTCGACACCCAGCGCACAGCGATCTGGGACATGGGCAAGATCGCCGCGGTCGGAACGCCCGAAGCGCTGAAACTGTTTCGCGACGTGATGGCGGCCTCCGCCAGCATTCCGTTGGTGTTTCCGCCGATCATGATCGACGCCGAAGGCCAGGGCCGGCGCTTCCAGGAAATGCATGTCGACGGTGGCGTGACGGCACCGGTGCTGACGCTGCCGGATGCCCTGCTGTTCCAGGGCAGCCGCCTGCCCGGCAGCGCGAAGCTGGACATCTACATCCTTGTCAACAAGAAGATCGAACGCAATTTCGAGCTGGTCTCCAACAGCACCATCGACGTCGCCTCGCGCAGCCTGTCTGCGATCACCCAGTCGCAGACGCGCTCGATCATCTTCTCGACCTATGATTTTGCCAGACGTAACCGCCTCGGCTTCCATCTCTCCTACATCGCACGCGACTATCCGGCGTCGCCCTCGGAAGGGTTCGACACCGCCTATATGCGGGCGCTGTATCAGTACGGATACGACAAGGCCGCCGCCGGCCAAGCCTGGACCTCGTCGCTTCCGTGATCCCCTCGTGAGGGAACGAGGCCATACCGAAACCGTTGACGATACGGCCAATCCGGCCAGATTCGCGATGACGCCTCCGCTCCTGCGCGATATAGAGCGAATGACCGATATCACGACCGCGCAGGAATCATTGGGCATGGGATTGACTGCGACCAAGACCAGACCGGCAGCGCCGCGGCGCGAGGTGACGAAATCGCGCGGTGGCCGGCCTACGAAGTCAGCCGCCATCGAGCGCGACCAGCGGCTGATCGAGGTCGCCACCCGCCTGTTCCTGGATCGCGGCTTCGACGCGACCTCGCTTGATGCGGTCGCGGAAGCGGCCCGGGTCAGCAAGCCCACCGTCTATTCCCGCTACGGCGACAAGCGCGGGCTGTTTGCAGCCGTGCTGAGGCGCGAGATCGATCGCTGGCTCGCGCCGCTCTCCGCGGCGGCGGAGACACAGCTCTCGAGCGGCTCGAACATCCCGGTCGAGCAGCGGCTGATCGAGATCGGGCGCGAGATGCTCACATTCACCTGCGGCCCCGACGCCGTCGCCTTCAGCCGCATGATGACGTCACAGGCCATCAACTTTCCTGACGTCGCCAAGCTCGGCAAGGAGGAGGGCTGGCTCAAGGCCGTCGCCACCACGGCGCGCTTCTTCGACCACCTCGTGGCGCAAGGCGCGCTCGATGTCGAAGACACCACCATTGCCGCCGAGGTGTTTCTCGACGTCGTCGTCGGTCACACCCACCGCATGGCCACGTTTGGAACGGCGCTGGAGATGAAGGCCGCGGAGAAGCGCATGCGGGCGGCGATCAAGCTATTCCTGGCTGGCGCGCTGGGGCCTGCCGACCGCGTCCAGAACTCCGCCAAGGGCACGCAGCGGCGCCCGTCCCGCTGACAATTCCGTGAGCGCGCGACCTTATCCTCCGGGGGCCATGGCTGCGCCATTGACCGAAATAAAACGATACGGTATGGTTTTGTTATAGCAGCACTGACCGCTTTTTCACCAGCCCCAAAGAGGTTCGTGCTGTTTCGAACGCCGCGGCGGGCACAACCTGCTACGACGCTCCGCGGCCGGCCTTTGCCCAAGGTCGGCCGCGAATTCTTTACGATCATCCGGCACATTTGCTGGCGGAAGGTTCGAGCATGAAGGCACGACGACATCCCTGGACGTTTCTTGCCGCCACCCTGTCGGCCGTGCTCATCGCAGCGCCGGCGCAGGCGATCGTCTCGGCCGGAAGCACACCCACCGCCCTTCACAGCGAGACAGATGGCAACGCCGAGGCCGATCGCCAAGCGGTGAGCCGCGAGATCGAGCGCTTCCGGAGCTCGTCGATCTCGATCAGCCAGGCCATGGCGATTGCCGAAGGCCGACACGCCGGCGCCACGACGGCGGATGTGAGTTTCGACGGAGGCTCGGGTGTCCCGGTCTACCGCGTGAAGACCCTGCACAACGACCGGATCTGGCGCCACACCATCAATGCTTCGACCGGAGAGCTCGTCGGCGGTGAAGCCGCCCTCCCCCTCGCCGAACTCGACCACGACGATCGCAGCAATCTCGCAGCGCTCGGCGCGATCAGGCACCGCCTTGCCGATGCCGTGCGCGTCGCCGAACGCGCGGCCTCGGGCAAGGCGATCAGCGGCGGACTGGTGCGCGAACGCGGCCGGCTCAATTTCGCGATCGTCGTGATCAGCGGCGACGACCTCAAGGAGGTCATCTTGGAGCCGCCGGGCGCCAGGACGAAATAGCGACTGCCAAATAGCGGCGGGCTCGGCCCGGGCGAAAAGCCATTGACGGGGGCAAGACTCTCCCGCATAAGTCGCCGCCATGTTCACGACCACCAAACGCACGACCAAAACCACCACGGCCCCAGGGGCCCGGGGAGGCGTGCGCGCGTAGGTCGTCGACTTAAACGCATCAGCTCTACGGCAAGCCCCGCCCTCGATGGTCCGGGGCTTTTTTGTGTTTGAATTCTCAATTCAATGGAGGACAAAGTGAGTAACGATCCCGTCGTCGCGATTGTCGGCGTCACCGGTGCAGTGGGCGCCGAATTCATCGCCACCATGGACAAGCGCGGCTTCCGCGTCGGCAAGCTTAAGGCGCTGGCCAG
>NZ_JXJM01000001.1:2943233-2986430 GCF_001593325.1 Bradyrhizobium sp. DOA1 | reverse complement strand
CGGCCAGGACGTCGTCATCGAAGAGCTGACCGAGCGCGCCTTCGAGGGCGTCGACATCGCCCTGTTCTCGGCCGGCGGCAGCATCTCGAAGAAGTTCGCACCCATCGCGGTCAAGGCCGGCGCTGTCGTGGTCGATAACTCCTCCGCCTTCCGCATGGATCCGAACGTGCCGCTGGTGATCCCCGAGATCAACGCGAACCGCATCCGGGATCACAAGGGCATCATCGCCAACCCGAACTGCGCCGCTATCACCGCCTTGGTGCCGCTGTGGCCGATCCACCAAAAGAACCGCATCAAGCGCGTGATCATCTCGACCTATCAGGCGGCGAGCGGCGCCGGGGCCGCGGCGATGGAGGAACTCGTCGAGTCCACCCGCGCCAATCTCAACGGGCAGGTCTATACGCCCAAGGTGATGCCGCACCCCTACACTTTCAATCTCTTCAACCACAACACGGCGATCGACCCCGAGACCGGCTACAACGACGAAGAGACCAAGGTCATCAAGGAGACCCGCAAGATCTTCGAGGACGAGAAGATCGCCATCGGCGTCACCTGCGTGCGCGTGCCTGTGCTGCGCGCCCATTGCGAGGCCATCACCTTCGAATGCGAGAAGCCGATCAACGAGGACCAGGTCCGCGCCATCATGGCGCAGGCGCCGGGCGTGAAGGTGGTCGACGACCGCGCCAGGAACTACTTCCCGATGCCGATCGACGCCTCAGGCCAGGACGACGTCCTGGTCGGCCGCATCCGCACGGATCTCAGCGATCCCTCCGGACACTCGATCTCGATGTTCGTGGCGGCTGATCAGCTCTTGAAGGGCGCAGCGCTCAACGCGGTGCAGATCGCCGAGCTCCTGCCGCAGCGGGTGATGGCGTAACCGGTGCCGTAGAAGCCCGTGTAGTAGGGTGGATTAGCCGTAGGCGTAATCCACCTCTTCTAGCTTCCGCGGAGATGAACGATGGTGGGTTACGCCTTACGGCTAACCCACCCTACGGCACGCCCCGAAACAGCAAACACGCATCGCCATACGAATAGAACCGGTAGCCATTCGCGATCGCATGCGCGTAAGCCTGCTTCATCGTCTCGAGCCCCGAGAACGCCGAGACCAGCATGAACAGCGTCGACTTCGGCAGATGGAAATTCGTCATCAGGATATCGACGGCGCGAAAGCGATAGCCGGGAGTAATGAAGATCGAGGTCTCCGCCGCGAACGGCTGGATCGTGCCATCCTCGCTCGCAGCGCTTTCCAGCAACCGCAGTGACGTGGTGCCGACCGCGATGATACGGCCGCCGCTCTTTCGCGCCGTGTTGAGCCGCTCCGCTGTCTTCGCCGAGATGGTGCCCCACTCCGCATGCATCTTGTGGCCGTCGGTGTCGTCCACCTTCACCGGCAGGAAGGTCCCTGCCCCGACATGCAGCGTGACGCGGTTGACGCCGACGTCGCGCTCCTGGAGCGCACGCTCCAGTGCGGGCGTGAAATGCAGGCCGGCCGTGGGCGCGGCGACAGCGCCTTCGTTGGCCGCGAACATGGTCTGGTAATCGGCGAGATCCTGGTCGTCTGGCGTGCGCTTGGAGGCGATGTAGGGCGGCAGCGGCGGGCTGCCGAGATCGGCGATGGCCTGATCGAGCGTGGGGCCATGGAACGAGAACGACAGCGTCACCTCGCCTTCGCTGCCCTTGGCTTCGACCTCGGCGTCGAGATGGCCGAGCAGGCAGACCTTGCCCTCGTTGCCGAAGCGGATGCGGTCGCCGGCGGTGAGCTTCTTCGCCGGCTTCACCAGCGCCTGCCAGCGCGAACCGTCGAGGCGCTTGATCAGCGTCGCCTCGATCTTCGGCTCGGTCTCGCGGCCGATGCGGCGGCCCTTCAATTGCGCCGCGATCACCTTGGTGTCGTTGACGACGAGCTGGTCGCCCGGCCTCAGCCATTGCGGCAGGTCGGAAATGACCTGGTCGCGCAACGCGCCGTTCTCGACCACAAGCATTTTCGCCGAGTCGCGCGGGCTCGCCGGGCGCAACGCGATGCGCTCGGGCGGCAGATCGAAGTCGAAGAGGTCGGTGCGCATGCCCAGAACTTGTCATCGCCCGCGCAGGCGGGCGATCCAGTACTCACGATCGTAGTCGTCGCCGCCGCCGGTGATTACTGGATGCCCCGCCTGCGCGGGACACCGGCAATATTGCTTATTCCTTGTCCGCCGCCATTCGCGCCTTGACGATCTTGTCGGGGTTCTGCACCGGCTCGCCGCGCTTGATCTTGTCGACGTTCTCCATGCCCTCAGTGACCTTGCCCCACACCGTGTACTGGTTGTCGAGGAAGCGGGCGTCGTCGAAGCAGATGAAGAACTGGCTGTCGCCGGAATCCGGATTCGCGGCGCGGGCCATCGAGGCAGTGCCGCGCACATGCGGCTCCTTGTTGAACTCGGCCTTCAGCTTCTTGCCGGAGCCGCCGGTGCCGGTGCCTTGCGGGCAGCCGGTCTGCGCCATGAAGCCGTCGATCACGCGATGGAAGACGATGCCGTCGTAAAAGCCCTCGCGGACCAGCTCCTTGATGCGCGCGACATGGCCGGGCGCGAGGTCAGGCCGCATCTCGATCGTGACGGGGCCTTGGGTGGTCTCGAGGATCAGGGTGTTTTCGGTGACGCTCATGCTCGTCTCTCTTGCGTTGGGGGTGAAGTCTTGTCAGGTGACGTTTTGCGGTTGCGGAACTGGATCGCGAATGGACGTCCCGCGGCGGCGCCGGCCATTGCATCGGTAAATGGCACCGGCGTGCAGCGTTGCAACGCCTCCATCACCGCGATCCGGTATTGCAGCCGGTCATTGTCGGAGGCCTCCGCGGATTCATAGGTAATCCTCGGATGGCCCAGAATGTTTCCGGCCCGGTTAAAGCTCACGACGACGGTGATGTCGAGTGGGCGGGCCATGGCCGGGGGCGGCGGTCTCCAGCAGGTGCGCAGATGGCGGAAGATGTCCTGGATGGTGTTGACCTGCGCGCCCTGGGCGGCCGCGCCGGGGACGCCGAGCAGCAACATCGCGGCAACCAGGAGAAGCCTGCCGCCGCGACGCACCATTGGCCCGCTCCTATTTGACGTCGGATGCGACCTGCACTTTCACCATCTTGTCGGGGTCGGTGACCGACCCGCCGGCCGAGCCGGGCGGCGCCTTCTTCAGCTTGTCGACGACGTCCATGCCCTGAACGACCTCACCGATCACCGTGTACTGGCCATCGAGGCTGCCGCCGTCGGCGAACATGATGAAGAACTGCGAATTGGCGCTGTCGACGCTGTCGCCGCGCCGGGCCATGCCGACGATGCCGCGGGCAAAATGCACCTTGGAGAATTCCTGCTTCAGGTTCGGATATTTCGAGCCGCCGGTGCCGTTGCCGTTCTGGCCGTCGCCGGTCTGGGCCATGAAGCCGTCCATCACGCGGTGAAACGGCACGTTGTTGTAGAAGCCCTCGCGCGCGAGCTGCTTGATGCGTTCGGCGTGCTGGGGCGCGATGTCGGTCCTGAGCTTGATGACGATGCGGCCCTTGGTGCTGTCGATGACGATGGCGTTGGCCTTGTCGAGATTCGCCGGCAATTGCTGCGCCACCGCGGGCGCCGCGAACACGAGCGCGGCAAGAACTGCGAGAATTCGGATCATGACAACTCCGGATCAGATGAGGAAGAAGCGCGCCCTTATCAGGCGAATTTGGCCTTGAGCTGTGCCGCGACTTGCGGCGGAACGAAGGCCGAGACGTCTCCGCCCATGCCGGCGATCTGGCGCACCAAAGTGGCGGTGATCGGGCGGACCATGGGAGAGGCTGGCAGGAAGACCGTGTGGACCTCTGGCGCCATGGCCTCGTTCATGCCGGCGAGCTGCATCTCGTAATCAAGGTCGGTGCCGTCGCGCAGGCCCCGGATCATGATGGTCGCGCCGTGCTTGCGCGCCGCGGTGACCGACAGATCGTCGAACGTCACGGCTTCGAGCGTGCAGCCGGCCTGCGCCGCTACCGGCCCGCAGACGTCATGGAGCATCTTCAGCCGCTCCTCGGTCGAGAACAGCGGCTTCTTGCCGGGGTGGACCCCGATCGCGACGACCAGCCTGTCGCACAGCGATACGCTGTGCCGGACCACGTCCAGATGGCCGTTGGTGATGGGGTCGAAGGAACCGGGGTAGAAGGCAATGCGCGGCATGGCCCCCTCCTACCGCGCCCGGCCCGGCCCGGCAAGCCGGGCGGGTTCCTGCCTGCTTTTCCGCAAAAGCATGTCGGAATCGCCCGAATTGTTTCGTCCTCGGGGCAGCCACGAAACAAAACGGACTGCGAACGAAACCATTTCCCGCTCCGGCGAAGACATCCGGAAACTGGCCACGGTTACTAATCCAGCCAACGAAGGACGGGCCGCACACTGGGCGTAGGCGGCCGCATCACAGGGGACTGTCAATGATCAAGGCTCTTTCAGCGATCGCTCTGTCTGCGTGTGTTGCCGCGGCCCTCACCCTCCTGCCCGGCTTTGCCCCGAAGGTCGAAGCCAGCGTGCCGCAGCCGCTGGCCAAGAGCGACCGCCTCGACATCCGCAGCATAGGCAAGGATTGCTCGCAGCAGGCTTGGCCGAACTTCGAAGCCTCCTGCCTGCGCCGCGCCGGCACCAAGGCCAATGTCCGTGAGGCGCGCCTCGTGACCGCCGACCGCACCCCGTAGTCGAACCTGTCGGCTTCACGTCAGCGAGCCTGATCCGGACCTCATACAATCCGATGGAAATTTGCTAGCGAATGGCGAATAGGTGTAGCGAATAGAAACTGTTCTATTCGCTACTCACCATTCGCACCATTCCCGCTCTCCGCCTCGTCCGTGATGTGCTCGACCGACACCACGTGCTCATCCTCAGCGGTGTCGAACACGATCACGCCTTGCGTCGAGCGACCGGCGATGCGGATGCCTTCGACCGGGCAGCGGATCAGCTGGCCCTTGTCGGTAACCAGCATGATCTGATCGGCATCCTCCACGGGGAAGGATGCCACCAGATTGCCGTTGCGGTTGTTGACGCTCATGGCGACGATGCCTTTGCCGCCGCGGCCGGTGGTGCGGTACTCGTAGGACGAGGTCCGCTTGCCGTAGCCATTGACGGAGACGGTCAGAACGACCTGCTCCTGCGCCGACATCTCGACGTAGCGCTCCTGCGGGAGCTGGAAGGTGCCGGAGGTCTCCTCGGTCTCGCCGTCCGCGGCGCTCTCCTCGGTCGCAGCTTCGCCCGCCACCGCGCGGCGCATCTTCAGATAGGCCGAGCGTTCGTCCGAGGTGGTCTCGACATGGCGCAGGATCGCCAGCGAAATCACCTTGTCACCCTCGCCGAGCGCGATGCCGCGCACGCCCATCGAAGTGCGCCCGGTGAACACGCGCACGTCGGGGACCGGGAAACGGATGCACTGGCCGCCGGCAGCGGTCAGCAGCACGTCGTCGCGCTCGGTGCAGATCTGCACGTCGACGATCGACTCGCCGTCGTCGAGCTTCATCGCGATGATGCCGGAGCGGCGAACGTCGACGAAGTCGGACAGCTTGTTGCGCCGGACGTTGCCGCCCGTGGTGGCGAACATCACGTCGAGTTCGCCCCAGGTCGATTCATCCTCCGGCAGCGGCATGATGGTGGTGATGCGCTCGCCCTGCTCCAGCGGCAGGATGTTGATCAGCGCCTTGCCGCGCGCATTCGGTGCAGCCATCGGCAGGCGCCAGACCTTTTCCTTGTAGACCTGGCCGCGCGAGGAGAAGAACAGCACCGGCGTGTGCGTGGAGGCCACGAACAGCCGGCTGACGAAATCTTCGTCCCGGGTCTGCATGCCGGCGCGGCCCTTGCCGCCGCGGCGCTGCGCGCGGTAGGCCGACAGCGGCACGCGCTTGACGTAGCCGGCATGGGAGACGGTGACGACCATGTCCTCGCGCTGGATCAGGTCCTCGTCCTCGACCTCGCCTTCCTGCTCCATGATCACGGTGCGGCGCGGGGTGGCGAACTCGGCCTTCACCTCGGCAAGCTCGGTCTTGATGATGTCGAGGATGCGGGCACGCGAGCGCAGGATCTCGAGATACTCGCCGATCTCGCCGGCGAGCTTCGACAGATCGCCGCCAATCTCGTCACGGCCGAGCGCGGTGAGGCGTGCAAGACGCAGCTCGAGGATCGCCCTGGCCTGGTCCAGCGACAGGCGGATCGTGCCGTCCTCGTTGATGCGGTGGCGCGGGTCGTCGATCAGCGTGATGATATCCTCGACGTCACGCGCGGGCCAGTCGCGCGTCATCAGGGTGTCGCGCGCCGCGGCCGGTGTCGGCGAGGTGCGGATCACCTTGATGATCTCGTCGATATTGGCGACTGCAATCGCAAGGCCGACCTGCTCGTGCGCGCGCTCGCGCGCCTTGCGCAGCTTGTACTTGGTCCGGCGGGTGACGACCTGCTCGCGGAAGCCGACGAAGATCGTCAGCATGTCCTTCAGGTTCATCGTCTGCGGCCGCCCGCTGTCGAGCGCGACCGCGTTGACGCCGAAGCTCGTCTGTAGCGGTGTGAACTTGTAGAGCTGGTTCAGCACAACGTCGGGCACGGCGTCACGCTTGAGCTCGACGACGACGCGGTAGCCGTCGCGGTCGGATTCATCGCGCAGATCGGAGATGCCCTCGATCTTCTTTTCCTTGTAGAGCTCGGCGATGCGCTCGACCATCGTGGCCTTGTTCACCTGATACGGGATCTCGGTGATGACGATCGCCTCGCGCTCCTTGCGGATCGTCTCGAACGTGACCTTGCCGCGCATCACGATGGAGCCGCGGCCGAGGTGATAGGCGCTGCGGATGCCCTGGCGTCCGAGGATGATGCCACCGGTCGGGAAATCCGGACCCGGGATGATGTTGATGAGCTCGTCGATGGTCAGGGACGGGTTGTCGATCAGCGCAACGCAGGCGTCGATCACCTCGCCGAGATTGTGCGGCGGGATGTTGGTCGCCATGCCGACGGCGATGCCGCCGGCGCCGTTGACCAGCAGGTTCGGAAAACGCGCCGGCAGGACCACCGGCTCCTTCTCCGAACCGTCGTAATTGTCCTGGAAGTCGACAGTGTCGCTGTCGATGTCCTCGAGCAGCTTCAGCGCGATCTTGGTCAGGCGGGATTCGGTGTAGCGCATGGCCGCCGCCGGATCGCCGTCGACCGAGCCGAAATTGCCCTGCCCATCCACCAGCAGCGCGCGCATCGAGAAGTCCTGCGCCATGCGCACCAGCGCGTCGTAGATCGCCTGGTCGCCATGCGGGTGGTATTTACCCATGACGTCACCGACGATACCGGCGGACTTCTTGTGCTTCTTGTCGGGCGTGAAGCCCTGTTCGTTCATCGAGAACAGGATGCGCCGATGTACCGGCTTGAGGCCGTCGCGCGCATCGGGCAGCGCGCGCGACACGATCACGCTCATGGCGTAATCGAGATAGGACTTCTTCATCTCGTCGAGGATGGAGACGGGGCGAATGTCCGAGGGTTGCGCCGGCTGGTCGCCGGGCTTGTTGTCGTCGTCAGCCAAGGGGAAATCCGGTGAGGTTTTATCTGGGAATCATATAGCGCATCACACCCCCGATAACCACCCTTGGCGGGTCTCTGGAAGCGCTTTTTCCGTTCGTTTTTTCATGCACTTAACTGGGTGGCGGGAGGTCACTTCAGGATGGCCCTCGGACGTCGCCACCCCCTGCGCGGGAGAGCGAATCCCGGCCGTCGCTACGGCCCGAAAACCACCGCGTGCATGATCCGGCCGGGCATGAAGGTGAACAAGCCGGCAATGACAAGTGCGCCGAAGAAGATCGAGGTCATCGTGATCTTGTGACGACGAACATTGTGAGCTCTCGCAGCCGTCACACCCGATACCAGCATCACCAAGGCGAAGGTCGAGAGCAGATGGATCGGGCTCCACGGACCAACCAGACGGATCTCGTGGATCCAGAACGAGCTGAGCGCCACGACAAGCATCAGCACCACCCAGACCCAGCCCAGAACCCGATGCGGCAGCGTGCCCTTGGGGGCGGTGAGCTGGATGATCCCGAGGACGAACGCGCCCATCGCGGCAAAGGCATGCAGCGGGATCGCCGGAGCAGCATCAAGCAACGGCGCAAGACTCATGCAGCAGCTTCCCGCCATCCAGCGTCAGACGGGAACGTGGTCGATTCCATCGATCAACGAACGGTATTTATGTAGCAAGAACCTTGGGAAGCCTTCTTGAGAAGCATCAACCGATCGTTCCCACGAACGCCTGATCGATCATCGACGAGAGCGGTAAAGTGACCAACATTCTTTTCGTCTGCAGCGCCAATCGCCTCCGCAGCCCTACAGCCGAACAGGTGTTCTCGACGTGGCCGGGCATCGAGACCGACTCGGCCGGCATTTCGAACGGCGCGGACGTCTTGCTGTCCGCCGAACAGATCGAGTGGGCCGATCTCATCTTCGTCATGGAGAAGACCCACCGAAACAAGTTGAACCGGAAATTCCGCGCCAGCTTGAACAAAAAGCGGGTCATCTGCCTCGACATTCCAGACGACTTTGAATTCATGGATCCAGTCTTGGTGCAGATCCTTGAAAACAGAGTTGGCCGCTATCTGCGCCGGGACTAGCCGGCTCTCCCCAGCCTCAGAACGGGATATCGTCGTCCATGTCGCTGTTGCGGCCGCCACCGCCGGCGGCAACGGGACGGCGCGGCGCGCTACTGACCGGACCGGAGGAGCCGAAATCGCCGCCCTGCTCGTCGCCGAAGCTGCCGCCTCCGCCGCCGCCGCCGCCGCGGCCGTCCAGCATCGTCAGCGTCGAGTTGAAGCCCTGGAGCACGACCTCGGTCGAATACTTCTCGACGCCGCTCTGGTCGGTGTACTTGCGGGTCTGGAGCGCGCCCTCGATGTAAACCTTCGCGCCCTTCTTCAGATACTGTTCGACGATCTTGCAAAGCGGCTCAGAGAAGATCACGACGCGATGCCACTCGGTCTTCTCCTTGCGCTCGCCGCTATTCTTGTCGCGCCAGGTCTCCGAGGTCGCGATGCTCAAATTCGCGATCGGCCGCCCGTCCTGGGTGCGGCGGATTTCCGGATCCTTGCCGAGATTTCCAACCAGAATGACCTTGTTGACGCTTCCCGCCATCGCCGTTCTCCACTCCGAAGCCACTGAATTCTCAAAGGCCAGCCCGCCCCGTGGCGGCCTGCAACCTGTGTTGAGGCGAGCCTATACGCTCGCCGCCCGCTTGCGGGCGCCGATCAGCCCGTCACGCCTCAGGTTATCCCCACATATAGCATCGACCTTCCGTTCGTTCCAGATTTGTTCTCTCAAAGAGAGGGCCGATACGGACCGGTGTGCCGAGCAAGAGCGTCGCGCCGGATGGAACTTTTTCCGGTTCCCGTGAACAGCAAAAACCATCTAACATTCATTGAGTTACATCCGATCAAACGGCGCGTGACTGTGGCATTTCGGAGACGGACTCTGCCTAGTTCTTGGGCTACGGTTGCCTTGGACTTGGATTCATATGGGCGTCGCGCCTGATCAACCGCTTCGGGGACGTTTCAAGAAGCGGACGAAACTGGGGAGACTGCAATGAATAAGATCCTGTTTAGTGCAATCGGTGCAGTGGCGTTGGGCCTGTCGGCCCCCGTAAGCGCGGCGGACATGGCTGCGCGTCCTTACACGAAGGCTCCGGCGCCGATGGTCGCCGCCATCTACGATTGGAGCGGTTTCTACATCGGCATCAACGGCGGCGGCGGCACCAGCCACAAGTGCTGGGACTTCGTGACACCGGTGACGGGCGTTCTGGTTGGCGAAGGCTGCCATAACGCTGTCGGTGGCACGGTCGGTGGCCAGGTCGGCTATCGCTGGCAATCGACGAACTGGGTATTCGGCCTCGAAGGCCAGGGCAACTGGGCCGACTTCTCCGGCGACAATATCAGCGGTCTAACGGGCCTGCGTGATCGCTCCAAGATCAACGCCTTCGGACTGATCACCGGCCAGGTCGGCTACGCCTGGAACAACGTCCTGCTGTATGTGAAGGGCGGCGGCGCCGTCGTCGGTGATCGCTACCGGAGCTACGATGTCGTCACCGGCCTCGAATTCGACCGGGCCAGCGAGACTCGTTGGGGCGCCACCGTGGGCGCAGGCGTCGAGTTCGGATTTGCGCCGAACTGGTCGCTCGGCGTTGAGTACAATCACATCTTCCTCGGCGACCGCACCCTCAACTTCACTGGGTCCGGCAATTTCCTGATCGCTCCGCTTGGTGTCGTCACTCGCTCCGAGCGCATCAGCCAGGACGTCGACATCGCCCTCATCCGCGTGAACTATCGCTGGGGCGGCCCGCTCGTCGCGAGGTACTAGTACCCTTGATACTATTCGGAAATCAAAGGCCGGCCTCGCGCCGGCCTTTTTGCTGGGCCGGCCCGTCCGGGCACAATGAGCCAGCATTGTGACGTTTTGTGACTCTTGTGGCTTTTGAGTGACACAACTTGCGGCTTCAATGGTGTAAGCACGGCGTTAGTTGGGCCATCGAGTCCGCTGCCCTTCCGATCGCGGAAGGCAACAACAGAAACTGGGACTGGGATTAAGTTGAAAATGAAAAAGGTTTTGTTGGCTTCGGCCTGTTTGTTCGCTCTCGCCGCTCCCGCGTCAGCCGCTGACCTGGCAGCCCGCCCCTACACCAAGGCTCCGATCGCTCCGGCCGCTGTCTACAACTGGACCGGCTTCTACCTCGGTATCGTCGGTGGCGGCGCTTGGGAAAGCGGCTCTGGCGACCCGCGCATGAAGGGTGGCTTCGTCGGCGGCACCGCCGGCTACAATTGGCAGACCGGCAACGTCGTGTTCGGCGTCGAGGCTGACGGTTCCTGGGCTGACGTCAGCGCCTCGGTCACCACTCCCTTCCTCATCGGCGGCGCGCTCGTTCCCGTGACCACGAGCTCTCGCATCGATGCGCTCGGCACGGTGCGCGGCCGTCTCGGCTGGGCCGTCAACAACGTGCTGTTCTACGGCACCGGCGGTTACGCCTGGATCGACAACAAGATCAGCGTCAGCACACTTGGCGTGACCGTCTCGGACAGCAAGTGGCATTCGGGCTGGACCGTTGGCGCCGGCGTCGAGGCCTTCTTCGCTCCGCAGTGGTCGATCAAGGGCGAGTATCTCTATCGCAGCCTCGGCGGCGAGACCTACTTCTCGGGTCTGGGCGCTCCGGTGAACACCGGCACCCTCAACCTCCACACCGTCCAGGTCGGCGTGAACTATCACTTCGGCGGCCCGGTCGTCGCCAAGTACTGAGCTGAAGTACTGAGCTGAAGTACTGATCAGACGACCGACGTCACATCGTCACGAAAGGCCGGCCTCGCGCCGGCCTTTTTGTTTGTTGGCGTGCCGGCCTAACGCATAAGACTGCCAAATCAGGACGCGCTTTCCCTTTATGTTGTGACTTCTCGGGCACACAACCTCCGGCTTAATTGAGGTACGATCTGTCGGATCTTAGCGTCCGAATCCTTCCCTCCGCACGGAAGGCAACGCAGAAAATGGGGATTGAGTTGATATGAGACAGCTTCTTTTCGCTTCGACCAGCCTACTTGTACTGAGCTCATTTGCTCCGGCCATGGCCGCCGATCTCGCGGCGCGCCCCTACACCAAGGCTCCGGTTGCTCCGGTGGCCATTTACAACTGGAGCGGTTTTTACATTGGCGCCAACGCCGGCGGTGCCTCGAGCCGCAATTGCTGGGATCTTACCGGTCTCGGCCTCATCGCCGTCGTCCCGGCCGTGGCCGAGGGTTGTCACAATGCGACCGGCGCAATCGTCGGTGGTCAGATCGGTTATCGCTGGCAGTCCGCCAACTGGGTGTTCGGCCTCGAAGCTCAGGGCGACTGGGCTGATCTGAAGGGTTCGAACACGAGCTCCCCGGCCGCGCTCTCCCCGCTGGTGAACAACACCAAGATCGATGCCATTGGCCTCTTTACCGGCCAGGTCGGCTATGCCTGGAACAACGTGCTCTGGTACGTGAAGGGCGGCGCTGCCGTCACTCACAGCAAGTACAGCGGCACTTTTGCAGGCGTCACCCTCGACAACGCGAACGAAACGCGTTGGGGCGGCTCCGTCGGAACCGGCATCGAATTCGGCTTCGCCCCGAACTGGTCGGTCGGCGTCGAATACAACCACCTGTTCATGGGCAGGCACAACGAGACCTTTACCTTCCTCGGCGTGACCACCCGTACCGACAGCATCAAGCATGACGTGGACATGGCCACGGTTCGCCTCAACTACACCTTCGGCGGTCCGGTGGTTGCGAGGTACTGATCCTCGCCGCCGACGTCACATCGTCGCGAAAGGCCGGCCTCGCGCCGGCCTTTTTGTTTTCGCAGCCCAGTTCCGCAGCTCCTGCTGCCAGATGCCGCCAGCGCGCCAACATTCCGTTGACGATTCGCAAACGCCACTGGAAATCTGCTCCCGTTCTTCCTACGTTCGCTGACATACCCATCGGCGCCGATCCCGGTTCCGGGCGAAGCGCGCCTTCACCATTGGCGCGATCGCGCGTCTTTGGGATTCCCAAGGGACCACCGGGATGGACGAAGTGATCAAGGCGAAGCGCCAACAACAGAACGCGGGCTCGAGCCTGCGCGCAATTACGATCCGCGGTGCGCGCGAGCACAACCTCAAGAACATCGACGTCGAGATTCCCCGCGACAAGCTGGTGGTGTTCACCGGCCTCTCCGGCTCCGGCAAATCCTCGCTCGCCTTCGACACCATCTACGCCGAAGGCCAGCGCCGCTACGTAGAATCGCTGTCGGCCTATGCCCGCCAGTTCCTGGAGATGATGCAGAAGCCCGACGTCGACCAGATCGACGGCCTGTCGCCGGCGATCTCGATCGAGCAGAAGACGACGTCGAAGAATCCGCGCTCCACCGTCGGCACCGTCACCGAGATCTACGACTACATGCGCCTGCTCTGGGCACGCGTCGGCGTGCCCTATTCGCCGGCCACGGGCCTGCCGATCGAGAGCCAGACCGTATCGCAGATGGTCGACCGTGTGCTGGCGCTGCCCGAGGGCACCCGCCTCTATCTGCTCGCCCCGGTCGTGCGCGGCCGCAAGGGCGAGTACCGTAAGGAGCTCGCCGAATGGCTCAAGAAGGGCTTTCAGCGCGTCAAGATCGACGGCACCTTCCATGAGCTGGCGGAAGCGCCGACCCTCGACAAGAAATTTCCGCACGACATCGACGTCGTGGTCGACCGCATCGTGGTGCGGGCCGACATCGGCCAGCGCCTCGCCGAGAGCTTCGAGACCGCGCTGAAGCTCGCCGAGGGCCTCGCTGTCGTCGAGTTCGCCGATGCGCCGGCGGCCGCGCCCGCGGAAGAGAAAAAGAAGACCGCGAAGATCCACGACAAGAGCGGCCCCGAGCGCATCCTGTTCTCGGAAAAGTTCGCCTGCCCGGTCTCCGGCTTCACCATCCCCGAGATCGAGCCGCGCCTGTTCTCGTTCAACAATCCCTACGGCGCATGCCCGGCCTGCGGCGGTCTCGGCGTCGAGCAGCATGTCGACGAGGACCTCGTCATTCCCGATAAGGAGCTGTCGCTGCGCAAGGGCGCGATCGCGCCCTGGGCCAAGTCCTCGTCGCCCTATTACGAGCAGACGCTGACCGCGCTCGGCAAGCACTACAAGTTCACGCTCGACACCAAGTGGAAGGATCTCGCCAAGAAGACCAAGGATGCGCTCCTCTACGGCTCCGGCGAGGACGAGATCAAATTCTCCTACCAGGACGGCGTGCGCTCCTACGACACCAAGAAGCCGTTCGAGGGCGTCATCACCAACATCAACCGCCGCTATCGCGAGACCGAGAGCGAATGGGCGCGCGAGGAGCTAGCGAAGTATTTCCACGACGTGCCCTGCGAGGGCTGCAAGGGCTTCCGTCTCAAGCCCGAGGCGCTCTGCGTCAAGATCGGCGGCAAGCACATCGGCGAAATCTCGGAGCTGTCGGTCAAGAAGGCCGGCGAATGGTTCGAGACCGTGCCCGATGCGCTCAACACACAGCAGAACGAGATCGCCGGCCGCATCCTGAAGGAGATCCGCGAGCGCCTCACCTTCCTGCTCGACGTCGGTCTCAATTATCTCACCCTGTCCCGCTCCTCCGGCACGCTGTCCGGCGGCGAGAGCCAGCGCATTCGTCTGGCCTCGCAGATCGGCTCGGGCCTGACGGGCGTGCTCTACGTGCTCGACGAGCCCTCGATCGGCCTGCACCAGCGCGACAACGCCCGCCTGCTCGATACGCTGAAGCGCCTTCGCGACCTCGGCAACACCGTGGTCGTGGTCGAGCATGACGAGGACGCGATCCGCCTCGCCGACTACGTGCTCGACATCGGCCCCGGCGCCGGCATGCACGGCGGCAACATCGTTGCCGAAGGCACGCCCGCCGAGATCATGCGCAACCCGAAATCGCTGACGGGCAAGTACCTGACCGGCGAGCTCGAGGTCGAGGTGCCCGAGCGGCGTCCGCCGAACCATCGCCGCACCATCAAGGTGGTCAACGCGCGTGGCAATAACCTCAAGAACGTCACGGCGGAGATTCCGCTCGGCCTGTTCACCTGCGTCACCGGCGTCTCCGGCGGCGGCAAGTCGACGCTCCTGATCGACACGCTCTACCGCGCCATCGCCCGCAAGCTGAACAATGCCAGCGAGGGCGCAGCCCCGCACGACCGCATCGAAGGCCTCGAGCACATCGACAAGATCATCGACATCGACCAGTCGCCGATCGGCCGCACCCCGCGCTCCAACCCCGCGACCTACACCGGCGCCTTCACGCCGATCCGCGAATGGTTCGCCGGGCTGCCGGAGGCGAAAGCCCGCGGCTACGAGCCCGGCCGGTTCTCCTTCAACGTCAAGGGCGGCCGCTGCGAGGCCTGCCAGGGCGACGGCGTCATCAAGATCGAGATGCACTTCCTGCCCGACGTCTACGTCACCTGCGACGTCTGCAAGGGCAAGCGCTACAACCGCGAGACGCTGGAGGTGCTGTTCAAGGGCAAGAGCATCGCCGATGTGCTCGACATGACCGTCGAGGAAGCCGCCGAGTTCTTCAAGGCGGTGCCGCGCGTGCGCGAGACCTTCAACACGCTACACCGCGTCGGCCTCGACTACATCCATGTCGGCCAACAGGCGACCACGCTCTCCGGCGGCGAAGCCCAGCGCGTCAAGCTCGCCAAGGAGCTGTCCAAGCGCGCCACCGGCCGCACGCTCTACATCCTGGACGAGCCGACCACCGGCCTGCACTTCCACGACGTCAAGAAGCTCTTGGAGGTGCTGCACGAGCTGGTCGCCCAGGGCAACACGGTGGTCGTGATCGAGCACAATCTCGAAGTCATCAAGACCGCGGACTGGGTCATCGACCTCGGCCCCGAAGGCGGCGACGGCGGCGGCGAGATCGTCGCCTGGGGCCCGCCGGAGGACATCGCGAAAGCGCCGCGGAGCTATACGGGGAAGTTCTTGGCACCCGTGTTGGAGAAGGCGCGGAAGCCCAAGCGGAGACGAACGGCGAGCGAGGCGGCGGAGTAATTCACACGGCTGGAATGCGCCGACGCACTTGTTTGAGGGAGAATGAGCTTTGCCTGCCGGACTTATGCAGACCTATCGCGCGTTCGCCCATAACAATGCCTGGGCGAACCATCGGCTGCTCACGGCTTGCGCCGCTCTGTCTCAGCCCGACTTCGAGGCCAAGCGGACTGGCTTCTTTCCAAGCCTGCAGCGCACGCTGAACCACATCCATGTCGTTGACCTTTTCTACGTCGATGCGTTGGAGGGCGGCTGGTTGGGCCCGACCGCCTGGAAGAACCAGGTGCCGTACCCTTCCCTTGCCGAACTCAAGTCCGCGCAAGCCTCGGTCGACAAGCGCTTGATTGCGGCCTGCGATGCACTGACGCCCCAGAGTCTCGACGGCGTGGTGCGGATCAATCGCGACACGGCCGTGCAGACCGAGCGGCGCGACCGGCTGCTCATGCATCTGTTCCAACATCAGATTCATCATCGCGGGCAGGCGCACGCCATGCTGTCCGAAACGAGCGTCGCACCGCCTCAGCTCGACGAGTTCTTCGCGGAGGGAGAGGCACCGCTCCGAGCCGCCGAATTCGCCGATCTGGGCTGGACCGAGGACACCGTTTGGAAATCCTAGCTCAATAGCCGGCGACGATGCTGTCGGCGACATCCGGCATCAAGTTGACTTGGAGTGGCCTCCATGCCGAGCCTAACCTATGCGCTCTTTCGCAGGGCCATCCTCGGCGAGCAGCAGGTGACCTGCGTTTACGAGGGCAGGTACCGCGAGCTTTGCCCGCACATCATCGGCACCAACAAGCGCGGCGAGGAGGCCGTGTTGGCTTGGCAATTTGCCAGCGAGAGCAGTGGGCAACTGCCGCAATGGCGATGCCTAAAGCTGGCCAATGTCAGCGGAGCGGCGATACACTCTTCGGCGAGCCACAGCATACATCAGCGATAAATGATGTCTTCGTCAGCCAGATAGTCAGCCAAGGCTTGGACCGCTCGAATATCGTCGGGCGTAAGCCACGGGTGCTCCGAAAGGATGGCTTCGGTCGTCATCCCAGCGCCCAGTTCGCGCAACACCAGTTCGACCGGTACACATGTCCCGCGTATCACGGGCTTGCCGTCCATGATCGCCGGGTTGATTTCGATCCGCTCGTGTCGCATGGCTGTCCTCGAACTCTACGAACCTTAGCACGCCGCATCTGCTTGTCAGCGAGCTCAAAACCTGCACATGTCCTACTCCCTCGCCATCTTCGATCTCGACGGCACCCTCGCCGACAGCTTTCCCTGGTTCCTGCGCACCATCAACGACGTCGCCGATCGCTTCGATTTTCGCCGGGTCGCGCATGATGAGATCGAAGAGCTCCGGCATGCATCGAGCCGCGAGATCCTTTCCCGGCTCGAGGTGCCCTTGTGGAAGTTGCCGGCGATTGCGCGGCATGCGCGGCGGCTGAAGGCGGAGGCTGCAAGCGAGATTCCGCTGTTTGCGGGCGTCGAGGAGATGCTGCGGACGCTGGCCGAGAATGGCGTGCAGCTCGCGCTGGTGACCTCCGACAGCGAGGCCAATGCGCGCGAGAAGCTCGGAGAGGCGGCGTCACTGTTTTCACATTTCGACTGCGCTGCGTCGCTGTTCGGCAAGCCCGCCAAATTCCGCCGGGTCATCCGCCGGGCCGGCATCACGCGTGACCGAGTGATTTCGATCGGCGACGAGGTCCGTGACATCGACGCGGCGCGGGCCGTTGGCATTGCCTGCGCTGCCGTGTGTTGGGGCTACGCGGCGCCCGCGGCTTTGCGGGCGCTGGGGCCTGATCACGTGTTTGAGCGGATGGACGAGATCATTCCAACGCTGTGCCCCTGTGCGTAGTACGTATGAGCGGAGCGACATCCGGGAACGCCGGTGGCTGAGGACAAAACCGCCCTGCGTGTCGCTCCGCTCATGCGAGCTACGACCTGCGCTCGCTACGTGCTGCCGCTTGGCGGCTCGCGCTTCTCCATCGAGGTCGCGATCCGCTCCAGAAAACCGTTCATCCGCCGGGTCTCGGCCACCTGCTGCTCGTAGAGCTCGATCAACGTCACGCCCGACGATCCGCGCGCCTGCATGCCGTTCCGCCGCGAGAACCAGAACCAGACTCCGATCAAGAGCAGGAACGGCAGCCACGCCACGCCCAGCTCGGCCCATTTATCCATGGCAAAACGTCTCCGCTTCCTGCGCTGCGCACGATCCGGTGCAAATCCATGTTGGAGACCATCTGTCGGCCCAGCCGGAGATCCGGTTCGACGCGGTGCTCCAATCGACATCATGGCGTCCGGCGCAGCACAGCTCATTGATCGGGCTGCGATCCTATGATGCGGCAGTTCGCCGCTTCGTTCACGCCGCCCCCCCTTTCCTTCCAACGAACTCGTGATGACGATCCGCCACGAAATCGACCAACTTACAAAATTACACTAAGTGCAATTCAATATTACATCTGGTGCGATTTATGCAGCGTGCATGCAAGTTGGGCAGCGACGCGTCCGCCTCCGAGAAAATGACGCGACGCCGCCTCGGCGCGATGCTGCTCGCCGTCGCGGTCACAGCCGCAGTCACCGCGCACCCGGTGCAAGCGCAGTCCGCCCCGCCCGCTTACACCGACTTCGACTGGGTCGATCCCGCGCGTGCGCGGCCCGTTCCGGCGCGCTTGCACTGGCCAGCGGATGTTGCGCCAGGATCGCGCGTACCGCTGATCGTGTTCTCCCACGGCCTCGGTGGCTCGCGCAGGGGCTACAGCTATCTCGGCCGGTATTGGTCGGCCCATGGCGTTGCGAGCCTGCATGTTCAACATACTGGCAGCGATTCCTCGCTCTGGGCAGGCAATCCCCTCGGGGTCGTCGATCGTTTGCAACGAGCGGCTCATGAGAGCGAGGCGCTGGCGCGAGCGCTCGACATGCACTTCGCCCTGGATCGCATGCTGTCTGGCCCCTATGGCACCCGGATCGATCGTCGGCGCATCGTCGCGGCCGGGCATTCCTATGGCGCGAACACGGCTCTCGTTGCCGTGGGCGCCCGCGTCATGCGCGACGGAAGATGGATCGAGGCCCGCGACCCGCGCTTTACGGCCGCGATCGTCATCTCTGCGCCGCCGTTCTATGGCGAAACCGATCTTGCCTCGGTCCTCGGCAAGATCACCGTTCCGAACCTGCACGTGACGGCGACGAACGACGTCATTCAAATCCCCGGCTATCACTCGCCTACTACCGACCGATTGGCCGTCTTCAACGCCATCGCCACGCCGCGCAAGCTGCTTACCGTGTTCGAAGGCGGCTCCCACAGCATCTTCACGGATCGCTCGTTCACGGGCGGTCCCGCCCTGAACCCGAAGGTGAAGGCTGCGACGGCTGAGCTCACGCTGGCTTTCCTCGACCTAGCCTACGATGGCGATCGGGAGGCGCTGACGCGCTGGAATGCGGCCTGGCAGCCGATCCTGGCATTGGCCCCCGATGCTGCGCCTCCGCAGATTTCGGCTCCTCCGTCCCCGCGCATGGCCAAGAGGGCGGCGACCGGCCTCGTTCCCGCGCCATGAGCTGGGTTGCCTTAGCTGCCTCTTGGCGAGCTACTCGGTCTTCCGCAAGAACGCCCCGAACGCGCGCGGGCCGTCGCCGGTCTTGATCTCGCCGATCACCTTCAGATCCGTCGCGTCGATGACGCTCAACGTGTTGCTCTCCCAGCAGGCGACGATGACGCGCTTGCCATCGGCGGTCGCCGCGATCCCTTCGGGATAGTCGCCGACATTGATGCGCTTGATCGGCTTCAGGCTCGCCAGGTCGAACACGCTGACAGTGCCCCCGTATTGGTCGGTGACGAAGCCGCGGCCCAGCGTGAGCGCCACCGCATAGGGCCGCATCCCCGCCGGCACGCGGCCGATCTCGCGGCCTTCGGCGATGTCGATGATGGAGACATCGTCGGAGCCGACATTGGCGGTGTAGGCGCGCCTGCCCTCGGCATCGATGGTGACGCCGAACGGACGCGTGCCGACCTTGATGACCGCCTTGCGCTGCCGCGTGGCGGTGTCCACCACCGAGACGCTGTCGTCGTCGCGATCGGCCGAGAGCAGCAGCCTGCCATCCGGCGTCACCGCAAGGCCCGACGGCGAAGTCCCGACCGCGATA
The DNA here is from genome assembly GCF_001593325.1 of Bradyrhizobium sp. DOA1. NCBI lineage: Bacteria > Pseudomonadati > Pseudomonadota > Alphaproteobacteria > Hyphomicrobiales > Nitrobacteraceae > Bradyrhizobium > Bradyrhizobium sp. DOA1. The sequence goes on along the minus strand of NZ_JXJM01000001.1, from coordinate 2,966,782 downwards.
CTGGCGGTGACGCTGCGGCTCGCCGCGTCGATCACCCGCACTGCGGCCGCATACCAGTCGGCGACATAGATCGTCCTGCCATCGGGCGTCACGGCAATGCCGAGCGGCCCGCCGCCGACCTCGATGCGTCCGGCGATCTGCCGCGTTGCCGCGTCGATCACCGTCACCGCCTTGGAGTCGGGGCTGGTCACATAGGCCAAGCGCCCGTCCGCACTGACGGCGACGCCCGCCGGCTTGCCGCCGATCGGGATGTTCGCAACCCCGCGCGCGGTGGCGAGGTCCACGACCATCAGGTCGTCGCTGAGCTGGTTGGTGACGAACGCCTCTTCCGCGGACGCTTGCGCGATGCTGGCGGCGAGCGCCGCCAGAACCAGGATACGCACGCTCAGCTGCCGCTCTCGATCTTCTTCTTGAGCGCCTCGAGCCCGGCCTTGTACAGCCCGCTCACGGCCTTTGTTGCAGCTTCGTCGCTCAGCTCCGGCGGCGGATCGTTGTTGGGATAGCCGCGATAGAACGCGCCGGCCCATTCCAGCTTCGCCTTGCCATCAGGCGCCGGTGACACCGTCAGTGTCGAGGAATAGTTCGTCACCGGCAGCACCTTCACGTCGACCTTGGTGATCCGGTACGAATAGCTCTGCATGTCGGGTTCGTATTTGTAGAGCTCCTCCTCGACCGTGGGGCCGCCTGTCAGGGTCAGCGTCCGCGTCGCGCCGATCTCGTTGCCCTTCTGACCCTCGGTCTTGGTGACGATCGGAAGCCAGCTCATGTCCTGGAAATTGGAGATCGCGGCCCAGACCTTGGCCGGCGGCGCACTGATCTCGATGGATTCCCGCACTTTCTGCCGGGTCGGCCCATGAGCCCACACCGGCTCAAAAGCAGCCACCAGAGCCATCCCCGCCACCGCCAGCGCCGCCACCCCGGCAAGCGCCGTTCCGCTTATCATCCTCATGTCGTTTCCTCGTTCCTCGATTCGCGCGACTTCGGGCGCGTTGCGGTCATCGTAGCGCATTTTTGGACCATGGGGAGACCTGTTCGTGGCACGGCTGTGACGGTGTGGTTGCCGGGCATCCACACCATCCGGTGCGAACGCAAAGCTCTGGCACGACGTGCCGCGAGAACGGAAACTGTCCCAGCCATTCGACGACAGCCTCGTGCCCCGGACGCTGCGCAGCACGAGGTGATCCGCTGCAGAGCCGGGGCCCATCTCACGGCACCTTACGGTTGACCTACTGGGTCCCGGCTCTGCGTCGCAACGCTTACGCGTTGCCGCTTGTCCGGGACACGAGGGTTGAGCGCTGGATTGCTTCGTCGCAAGAGCTCCTCGCAATGACGGCGGAGAGAACGACCGCCGACCGCGCCTATTACTCTGCCAACGTCGCCTCCACGAATCCGCGCGGATCAGCGCAAAACTCACGCATGACGCGGTAGTGATCCGTCTCCTCCACTGTCACGGGCTCGAGGCCATACTTCGTCAGCCGCAGCAGGCGCGCGTTGGGATATGCCATCAACATCGGCGAATGCGTCGCCATGATGACCTGGCAGTTGCGTGAAGAATCCATGCGATGCATCAGCTTCAGGAACTCCATCTGGCGGGCCGGAGACAGCGCCGATTCCGGTTCGTCGAAGATGAAGATGCCCTGTCTCTGGCATCGCTCCTCGAAGAAGCGCAGAAAGCCCTCGCCGTGGGAGTACGACAGAAAATCGGGCGGCATGTCCGAGACTTCGTCGAGATATCTCGCAACGGAGAAGAAGGTCTCGGCTCGGAAGAACCAGCCGTTGGTAATCTTTGGCACCCAGCCAGCGCGAAGTGCGGTCGACAACTCTCCACCCATGATCTCGCGCGCATTGGAATGATCGACCGCGCGATATCCCTTGCCGCCGCCGGCGTCGTCATATCCGGCAAGTGCTGCAATACCCTCCAGGATGGTCGATTTGCCGGTGCCGTTTTCGCCGACAATGATGGTGATCGCGGTGTCGAAGCTCAGGTCGAATTCTTCGCTGAAGATCGGAAGACAATATGGATATGCTGTCCAGTCGGAGACCAGTGTGCGGTCGAGCCAGACGCGCCGCAGATAGGGAGCAGGCAGCCTGATGTCGCGCTGTCGCCCTCGCATAACAACTCCTCCCTGCCCTAACCGAACACTGCCGTCACGCGAACATATCAGGAACAATCATTGCGAGGAAGTGGTTCGCCGGAGAAGGTTCACTTGTTTACTCCAGCACCTCCAGCACCAGCTCCATGGTCATCAGCACGGGATTGTCGCCGCGGACCAGGCGGCCCTCGGCAACACCTCCGGTGTAGTCGATCAGGGCAACGTCGAGCACGGCTTCGAGCGCCTCTGACGGACCGGGCTCGATTGCGCCGGACGTTATCGCCAGCTCGGTGGCGAACGGCTCGGTGATGCCGCCATGAGTGAAGCGCGCCCCGATGGTCGAGCCGACGCCACCGTGGAGCTTCGCACGCGCAATGCCACGCGCGCGACAAAACGCTTCGAGGCAACCCGCAAAGTCCTGGTTCGGCCGCAGCCGCAGCGCGAAAGCGCGGCGCGTCGTGCGTGCGCCGGTGCTCGCAGCGGCAACCGGCCCGAACAGCTTGAAATTGGTCTCGGGATCAGGCTGGGCCGTGAACATCGCTCCATCGAGACCGAAGGCTTCGACCTCGAACGGCTCGGCCACCATAGTCTCGTCCGGCAGCATGTGGCCGCCGCTCGCCTTGCCGTCAGCCTCGGTCCACAGCCCGTGGCAGTGAAAGAACGGCGCGCCGTCGCGCGTGCCGAGCGTCATGCTGCCGAGCCTCACGCGCGTCACGCCCTCGGGCCGGAACGTATCGCTGTAGAACGCGGCGTTCTCGCCGGTCTTCGACAAGGCCGGCATCACATAGGCGAACGGTCCCAGCGCGCCAGCGCCAAAGTTGAGCACGCCGCCGGCAAACCCCTCCGCGGCAAAACCGCGGCGCGCGGCGTCCAGCAACGGCAGACCGGCTTGAAGCGTGAAGGCGAAGGCACGTCCCCTCGCCTCCACCCATTGAATGCGTTCGGCAACGGGCGAGCCCGGCTGCTTGATGCTCCGCATCGGCCCGGCTCAGCCTGCCTTCGTGCTATCGAGGTCGAGCAGGCCTCGCGCCTCGAGCTCGTCGCGCACCATGCGCTTCGGCACCTTGCCGTAGCCGGATTTCGGCAGCGCTTCCCAGAAGAAGAACCGCTTCGGCATCTTGTAGCGCGGCACCTTCGGGAGGAGGAACGCCGCCATCTCGGCTTCGCTCACGGCCTGCGCGCCCTCGCGCGCGACGCAGACGGCGACGCCGACCTCGCCCCAGGTCGCATCGGGCACGCCCAGCACCGCGACCTCGCCGACGGCGGGATGGGTCAGGATCTTCTCCTCGATCTCGCGCGGATAGATGTTGGAGCCGCCCGAGATGTACATGTCGGAGGCCCGGCCGGTGATGTAGACAAAACCCTCCTCGTCCATGTGGCCGAGGTCGCCGGTGCGGAACCAGCCGTTGCGGAACGCCTTCGCATTGGCTTCGGGGTTGTCGTAATAGCCGGCGAACACCGCAGGCCCGATCACGCAGATCTCGCCGCTCTGGTTGGCCTTGAGCTCGCGGCCCTCGTCGTCCTGGATCGAGACCTGCATGCCGGTGCGCTCGAAGCCGCAGGTGCCGATCTTCGCGTGCGGGCCGTCTTCGGGATCGTGCAGCGCCGCCGGCAGCACGGTGATGTTGCCGGTGACCTCGCCAAGGCCGAAATACTGCACGATCACCTTGCCGAGCTTGTTCAGCGCCGCCTTCTGGTCCTCGCGATACATCGGCGCCCCCGCATAGATGACCTGACGCAGCGAGGAATGATCGTATTTGTCGGCAGCGGGATTCTCGACCATCATCTTCAGGATCGTCGGCACCGTGAAGAGATTGCTGACGCGGTGCGTCTCGATCAAGCGGAACGCCTCGTTGATGTCGAATTTCTCGGTCGGCAGCAGCACAGTGCGCGCGCCGCGCGCGGTCTGCATCAGCTGATGCACGCCGGCGCCATGCGACAATGGTGCCACCACCAGCGAGGCATCCTGCTCGGTCGTGCCGGGCGTCAGGTCGGCAAGATGATTGGTCACCACAAAGCCCATCTGGCCGTGGGTCAGCACCGCCGCCTTGGAGCGGCCGGTGGTGCCGGAGGTGAAGAAGAACCAGCAGGGATCGTCGTGCTCGACCGCGACGTTCTCCACGGCATCACCGGCCTGCGAGGCGATGGCATCGGCCACCGAGCGCTCACCGAACGCAGCCTTGCCGTCGACGCTCCAGGTGAACTCGAGTGCGCCGCCCTTCACCGCCGCGGCATGTTCGGGGAAATCGACGTGGCACAGGAACGCCTTCGCGCCGGAGGCCTGCGCGAGATAGCTGACCTCATCCGGCATCAGGCGGAAATTGGTGGGCACCCAGACCGCGCCCAGCCGGAACGCGGCGAACATCGAGAAGAACATCTCGTCGCCATTCTTGGAATGGACCAGGATGCGGTCGCCCTTGGCAATGCCGCGCGCGGCGAGCGCTGCGGCCAGCGCCGAGACCTGCGCATCGATCTGGTGCCAGGTCCAGGATTTGTCCCCCCAGACGAAGCCGGGGCGCGATCCATGCCGCCGCGCATTCTGGGTCAGCATATAGGCGAGATTCATCACGCGGCGGGACATGCGCAGGGGCTGCATCGGGCTTCCTCTTCGACGACGGACGGCACGCCGGCCGTCCGCTCATTGCCGCCCATTTATCGCCATCGCCAGCGCCCCTGCAAGGCCGCCGGGTGCACGGCTCCCCTACGGCTGCTTGAACGCAAACGGCGTCGCCGTGATGGCCTTGGTCTTCGAGCAGGCTTGCGGACCAAAGCCGCCGCAGAAGCTGCCATGCAGATCGAAGCGGACGGTGCGCGCGGCGCCGCGCTTCACCGATGGGGCCATGATCTTGTAGCGGAGGACGTAGCCGTCGAACACCTCGCGCATGCTGCCGTCCGGCAGAGTCACCAGGATCTTCATGACGCAGCCGCCGGTTCCGCAATACGTCGTCTCGCGATCACCGCATTTGGTGTCCTGGAAATCGACGATGTAGTCCTCGCGACCGTCACCGGTCAGGTCGACCTTTCGCACCGTATCAGGCGCAAATGTCACCGGGCCACCGTCCTGGCTCGCGCATTCCTCATTGGCAAAGCGCACGGCTTTCTGCACCCCAGGCGGATAGTCGGCCGGATTGAACGGCTTTGCGTCTTCGGCGCGCACAGCCGAGGCGAACAGAGCCAGCATGATGATGAGACAACGCATGCGCGTTTGTCGTCAGCGCGGTCACAATCGTTCAGGGAATTTTAAGCATGATCGGCGCAACGTTCATCAGTTGTCGCGTACAGAGTACCCCATCATGGTCAAAGCGCCGGCCCTTCTCCTATTGTCGCTGGCGCTCGCCGGATGTGCCGTGGGCCCGCAAGCGCAGCTTACGTCCGATCCAGCCTTCAAGCCTGCGCGCTATGCCTGGGATGGCGCCGGCGAGAATCCCAATCAGCCCCGTTCGACCTCGCGTGCGACGCGCACTGCTGCGGCAGCCGAGCGCAACCGATCGCAGGCCGGGCTTGCCCCTTATTCGAAGGAATGGTGGCAGGCACAGGACGGCATCGAGGCCGACCAGGACGCCAGGGTCAACCGCTCACTGGTCATCTGCCAGGGCTGTCTGCGCCCGCAGCCGCAGCCCGAAGATTCCAGGCTGGCCAAAGCGGGCGATTGAACCGAACAACCTCAACATCGGAAACCTGCCGACCCGACCGCGCGTTACGGCTTGGTGTGCGGCGCTGGCAGCTGGAGGTCGAGACATGAGCGACGTCGTCAACAACAGAGACCATCACCGCTACGAGCTCGCGGTGGACGGCCATCTTGCGACAGAGCACTACAAGCTCGATGGCAAGGTGATCACCTTCGAGCATACGGACGTGCCGAAGGAGCTTGGCGGCAAGGGCATCGGCTCGAAGCTGGTGCAAGGCGCGCTCGACCAGATCCGCGCCGACGGATTGAAGCTGATCCCGCAGTGCCCGTTCGTAAAGACGTGGATCGAGAAGCACCCGGACTATGCCGATCTCGTGACGCGATAAGACAGGCCCACCGCCGCGACGGCGAACCTGCCGATGTCTTGACCTATTGCCCATGCTTGAGCATGTCCTGGTCGTTCATATCCCAGTCCTGCCACAGCTGGAGTATACCGAGCAGCACCACCGCCGCGCCGAGGCTGGTGTGATAGACGCGGAGGAAGCCGTCACCGGAATAGCCGATCACGTAGGGCGAGGCGATGAGCCACAGTCCGGCCAGGATCGTCGTCACCTCCTGCCAGCGCTGCAAGGCGACATATTCGAGCTGGCTGATGCCAAACACGATCAGACCGATTGCGACCGTGTTGAGGATCACCGTCTGATGTCCGGTGATCACCGGATCCTGGATCGGAAACCACGGCGATGCCACGATCACCGCGCCGAGCAGCATCCCGCACCAGTCTTCCCATGTTCGATGAGTATTCAAGAAACCAAAGTCCGACATCGTACCCTCCTTCGAAGAGGCATACGTCTGCGGCTGGCAATATTACACTCCGAACGTCTAGCGACCCTGCCGGCCGCATTCGGGCGTATGTCCTCTCGAGGACGTGGGAACCGAAGTTCGCCTTGCAAGAGCGACCGCGAGGATTATTTGCAGCCGTCGCATCATGCCTGCATGGCGAGACCTCCATATTGCGCTGCGGCGGCAGCAGCGCGTTTGCAGATGCCTCCCTTGCGGCAATCGCCCTTGGTCCCACCTTGGCAAGGGCCGGCTCCGCCTCTTAGATCAGGAAGCAATCTGCAGTTCGGAAGGGTCCCGCATGGCGGCTACAGTACGCGACAACAAGGACAGGAGCCGCTTCGAGCTCGATGTTGGCAGCGAGGTCGCCTTCGCCAATTACCGGCTGACGCCGTCGGCCGTGATCATCACCCACACCGAGACGCCGCGCGCGCTGCGCGGCCGCGGCATCGGCTCCGAGTTGGTCAAGGGCGCGCTGGACCTGATCCGCCGCGACGGCCGGAAGGTGATTGCCGGCTGCGGTTTCGTCGTCGATTATCTCGATAGGCATCCGGAGGATGCGGATCTTGTGGCCTGATCGCGAAAGGGCCCGCGCGATGGCGGGCCCTTACGGTTAAGACCGGGCGACCGGTCAGTGCTTGATCTCCGGCGGCAGCTTGCCGCCATTGGCAGCGAGCTTGGACATCACCTGCTTGTGCAGCCAGACATTCATGCTCGCCGAGTCATTCATGTCGCCGGTGTAGCCCAGCTCCTTGGCGAGATCCTTGCGCGCGGCGAGGCTGGAATCGATATCGAGCGACTTCATGAGGTCGACGATGGAGGTGCGCCACTCCAGCTTCTCGCCCTTGTGCGCAGCCGCCGCCTTGTCGACGATCGCGGCAACATCAACCGCTGCCATCGGGGCGGTGGCCGGCGCCGATGTGCCGGGCGCGCTGCTTGCGGGCGCGCTGCCGGCAGCCGCGGCGCTGGCCGGCTGGCTACCGAAGATCGCGCCCATGATTTTCCCGAAAATGCTCATGTCTGCTCCCCAAAAAGGATCCGTTGGAAGGGCCTTGAGTGGCACTTATAGACGAAGTTACGTCGTGGCGCCCGCGAAGTTCCGCGGACCAGCACGCAGCATCAGCTTATCTGCGGCGAAATGACGGCCGAATGACATCACCGAGGTTGCACTGCGCCATCGAATTTCCCCCAAGCGTGAGGGACAGGACTCGGAATTGGGAGTACGCTCAACCTTCAGCTCGCGATTGCCTTTCCGGAATTCGCGTCTGGTCGGGAATCGCGAGAGTTCGAAGAGAGCGGCCGCTTGCGCCGTTGCCGGCGCGAGATCGACCGCGCGGCAAGGGAGCTAGCGACCATGGCCACACTCTACCAGGGCGATGTCCCCACGGTGGCCCAGCCCGCGGAAGCGGCTGGACCGGTGATCCGGACCATCCAATTGTCCGACCTGCACGATGCGCTGAAGCGCGGCTGGGAGGATTTCAAGGCCGTTCCGAGCCACGCCATCATCCTCTGCGTGATCTATCCGGTGCTCGGCCTCGTGCTCGCCCGCGTGGTGATGGGCTATTCGGTGCTGCCGCTGCTGTTTCCGCTGGCCGCGGGCTTCGCGCTGATCGGCCCCTTCGCGGCACTTGGGCTGTATGAACTCTCCAGCCGGCGCGAACGCCACGAAGAGGCGACCGCCTGGGATGCCATGGAGGTGCTGCGCTCGCCGTCGTTTGCTGCGATGCTCGGCCTCGGCACGCTGCTGCTCGCCCTGTTCGTGACCTGGGTTGCGACCGCGCAGGCGATCTACATCGCGGCGTTCGGTTATGAGGGCGCGACCGGGATCTCGGATTTCATGACGCGCGTTCTGACCACCGAGCAGGGCTGGTGGCTGATCGTGGTCGGCTGCGGCGTCGGCTTCTTGTTCGCGCTCGCCGCGCTCTGCATCAGCGTCGTGTCGTTCCCGCTGATGCTGGACCGTCATGCCGGCGCGTTCGAAGCGATGACGACGTCGCTGCGCGTCGTCGCGAAGAACCCGGTGCCGATGGCGGCCTGGGGCCTGATCGTGGCGGTGCTGCTGGCGCTCGGCACGATCCCGGCCTTCCTCGGCCTTGCCGTGGTGATCCCCCTGCTCGGCCACGCCACCTGGCATCTCTACCGCAAGGTGATCGTCTCCGAACCGGGTGCCCGTCCGGTGCCGCCTCCGCCGCATCGGCAGCGCAAGCCGGCGGCCGACTTCCCCGCCAACCTCTTCCCGTGGCGAAACAACACGGACGCCTGACAATGTCGTGACGTGCGGCCCTGCCCGATTCGGACAGGGCCGCACGCCTTGCTTTGGCCGCGGTTACAACCGAGATTGCGTAGGCCGGTCAGATCACTTCACGGAATCCATTTCATCTGATGACCCCGACGATTTCTCGTCTCGCTCTCGCAGCTTTCGCCCTTTCCGCTTCAATCCTGTCAGCCCAGCCAGCGCTCGCCGCTGTTGCCTGCGGCTCGGGCAATTTCGATGCCTGGCTTGCGGACTTCAAAACCGACGCCGCTGCCAAAGGCATCTCGCAGCAGGCGATCACCGCCGGGCTTGCCGGCGTGACGCTCGATCAGAACGTGCTCAACCGCGACCGCTCGCAGAAGGTTTTCAGCCAGAGCTTCGAAGAGTTTTCGGGCCGCATGGTGCCGCCGCGCCTGCAGCGCGGCTCCAACAGGATGAAGCAGTACGGCTCCGTTTTGTCGCGCATCGAGCAGACCTACGGCGTCCCGGGCGAGATCTTGGTCGCGATCTGGGGTCTGGAGACCGATTTCGGCGTCAACACCGGCACGTTCGCAACGATCCGTTCACTGGCAACGCTGGCTTACGACTGCCGACGCTCCGAGTACTTTCGGGCCGAGCTGTTGGATGCCCTGCGCATCGTTCAGCGCAGTGACCTTGCGCCTGGCGACATGAAGGGCGCCTGGGCCGGCGAGCTCGGCCAGACCCAATTCATGCCGTCATCCTGGATGAAATACGCCGTCGATTTCGATGGCAACGGCAAGCGCGATCTCTTGCACAACGCGCCCGACGTGCTCGCCTCCACCGCTAATTATCTCGCCGGTTATGGCTGGCAGCGCGGCAAGGATTGGCAGCCGGGCAGTCCCAACTTCGAGGTGCTCAAGCAGTGGAACAAGAGCGAGGTCTATTCCAAGACCGTCGCCTATTTCGCTGCCCAGCTGGCGCGAGCTCCCTGAACCGATCGGGCAACTGAATGAGGGCCGATCGCCCAGCGACCGGCCCTCTCTGAATTGACGTCTCAACGCTTCTATTTGGCCGCGGAGGCCTGCATCGCCTTGTTCAGATGCGCACCGCACGCACTCATCTTGCCGTTGAGCAGGGAGTCCTGCGCGGCCGCGATCTCCTTCTGCGCGACGAGCTTGCTGTCACCGTCGGCCATGTTCTCGATCGCGGTTTCCGTCTTCTCCAGATTGGCCGAGCTGCAGCCGCCCGCGCTCCGCTTGGCAGCTTCGGCCGGCGGGAGAGCAAACACGACGGCGGCAATCGCGACAGCCCCGAGTAACTTCGTCATGACGTTACCTTCCTTCTTGTCCTTCGCAGACCAGCGACATTGCCGGATTCTGCGACATGACTTTTGCTTGGGCGTGGCAACTTGTCGCAGTAAACTCCTCGCGAGAATTGCGTGATCTTGCGCCGGGCGCAGAGGCGTATGCGCAGGTTCCAGTTTTCATTACGTCACCGTAATGCTTACGCAGAAAATGAACATATATTCACTCTTATAATCGGAGTCACATGCGAATCGCGCATGCGTGACTTGGGCCAAGACGCTGGCCCGGATCCCTAGCGGACAGGTGAACGCACCATATTTCCTGAAAGTCCAGAATCGCATTTCCTGGCCTAAGTCCGTGTAATCACGGGTATTTAATGCTCTACCCGGGGCTTATTGCCCGCTACATGGGCAGGAGCGCCCTCGGGTTAAGCGTCCGTTACGGACGCTATGCAAGCAACGCTTAGCTGCATCGCAACATCGGAACTTTCGCACTGCACCACTCCCACCTATATTCATTTCAACGATGAGGCCCGAGCAAGGGCTGAATCGAACTACAGGAGACTACCAATGCTGCTCTCGCTCATCCGCATGATCCAGGCTTTCCGGGACTATCAGCGCAATGTTGCCGAGCTGTCCCAGCTCAGCGATCGCGAACTGGCCGACATCGGCCTCGATCGGTCCGACATCCCGCGCGTTGCCGCCGGCCAGTATCAGGGCTGATATCGTTCAGCCCTTCACCGGACGAACCGATAGCGCCCGCCTCGTGCGGGCGTTGTCGCATCTAGCGGCAGAAAACTCGATCTCGGCGATTCCACTTGTCGCCGAAAAGCGCTACCTGTCCGCCCCATGACAGGACCCCAATCCAACATCGTGCACGTGATCGGCGCCGGCCTTGCCGGTTCCGAAGCCGCTTGGCAGGTGGCCAAGGCCGGCGTGCCCGTGGTGCTGCACGAGATGCGGCCGACCCGCATGACCGAGGCGCATCGCACCGACGGCCTTGCAGAGCTCGTTTGCTCCAATTCGTTCCGTTCGGACGATGCCGCCAACAATGCCGTCGGCCTGCTCCATGCCGAGATGCGCCGGCTCGACTCGCTCATCATGCGCGCCGCCGATGCCAACCAGGTGCCTGCCGGCGGTGCCCTCGCCGTCGACCGCGAGGGCTTCTCGGCGGCCGTCACCAGGGCGCTCAACGACCATCCCTTGATCGAGATCGCCCGCGGCGAGGTCGCCGGCCTGCCTCCGGCCGACTGGCGCAACGTCATCGTCGCGACCGGCCCCCTCACCTCAGCCCCGCTGGCCGATGCCATCCGCGAGCTGACCGACGAGAACGCGCTCGCCTTCTTCGACGCGATCGCACCCATCGTGCATCGCGAATCCATCGACATGTCGGTCGCCTGGTTCCAGTCGCGCTACGACAAGGTCGGCCCCGGCGGCAACGGCGCCGACTACATCAACTGCCCAATGACCAAGGAGCAGTATGACGGCTTCGTCGCCGCGCTGATCGCGGGCGAGAAGACCGAGTTCAAGGAGTGGGAGACCAACACGCCCTATTTCGACGGCTGCCTGCCGATCGAGGTGATGGCGGAGCGCGGCCCCGAGACGCTGCGCCATGGCCCGATGAAGCCGGTCGGCCTGAGCAATCCGCACGATCCCACCACGAAAGCCTATGCGATCGTGCAGCTGCGCCAGGACAACAAGCTCGGCACGCTCTACAACATCGTCGGCTTCCAGACGAAGCTGAAATATGGCGAGCAGCAGCGCATCTTCCGCACCATCCCCGGGCTCGAGAAGGCCGAGTTCGCCCGCCTCGGCGGTCTGCATCGCAACACCTTCCTCAACTCGCCCAAGCTGCTCGACGGCCAATTGCGCCTGCGCGCGCAGCCTCGGCTGCGTTTTGCCGGCCAGATGACGGGCTGTGAAGGCTATGTCGAATCCGCCAGCGTCGGCCTGATTGCCGGGCTCTATGCAGCCGCCGACGCGCGCGGCGAAACGCTGGCGAGTCCGCCGGGCACAACGGCGCTGGGATCCCTGCTCGGCCACATCACTGGCGGCCATATCGAGACCATCGAGCCGGGCACGCGCTCGTTCCAACCGATGAACATCAATTTCGGCCTGTTCCCGCCGCTCGCATCCGTGCCGACCAAGAAGCCCGACGGCACGCGGCTGCGCGGCAACGAGAAGACGGTGGCTAAGAAGCAGGCGATGAGCGCACGCGCGCTCGCCGATCTCGATCGCTGGATCGCCGATCACCTGCGCATTGCCGCCGCTGCGTGAGTTTGTCGATGAGCCTCCCCAACGACGACGCCGCGGCACTCTCGGCGCGCTGGACCGAGGGCGTGCTGCTCAAGCGCGACGTGTTCTCGACGGTCGAGCGCGGCCGCTTCCGCAACGGCAAAGGCGAAGTCGATGCGGTGCTGCGCCGGCTCGATGAAGTGCCGTGGTGGTCATTCGCGCTGGCGCGCCATCTGTTCGCCCGCGAGAAGCATGCGCTCGCGCTCGCCAAAGGCCTCAATGTCGGTCCGGAGCTGCTATGGGCCGGCCGCCGCGCGCTGGTGCGCGGCTTCGTCGACGGCGTCGCGCTGCATCTGGCCAAGCCGCATGGCGACCTCGCCTATTTCCGCTCGGCCAAGGCCGCGCTGCGGCGGCTGCGCCGTGCCGGCATCTGCCACAATGATCTCGCCAAGGAGCAGAACTGGCTGGTCGGCCGCGACGGCCGCGCTTACGTCACCGACTTCCAGCTCGCTGCCTGCTTCGCGCGGCGCGGCCGGCTCTACCGCATCCTGGCCTATGAAGACCTCAGGCATCTGCTCAAGCACAAGCGCTCCTATGCACCCGAGGCGCTGACGCCGCGCGAGCGAAAGATCCTGGCGAAGAAATCATTCGCCGCGAGCCTGTGGCTCGCCACGGGCAAGAAGGTCTACCGCGCCATCACCCGCGGCCTGTTCAACTTCACCGACCGCGAAGGCGGTGGCCGCCGCCTCGTCAACGACGCGCCGGTGCTGGCGGACCTGATCCGCAAGAACCCGGCCGTACGCGACACCGCCATCGTCGCCTTCGCCGACCGCCGCTCGGGTGTCGGGCTCTATGCCTTCGTCGAAGCCGATCAGGTCACGCTCGAAGGCGAGCTCCGCAACGAGCTTGCGGCCGCCAAGGGCCCCAAGCCGCCGGAACACATCCAGGTCGTCCACGCGCTGCCCCGCGACTCAGGCGGCAAGCCGCGCACCGAAATCCTGCAACTGGTCGCCATGAACCAGCTCGACCTGATCGAGCCGATGATGAAGAACGACCAGGACCGCGCCTTCCTCAAGGACATCCTCGAGCAGCGCAAGAACCTGCGCGACCGCTTCAATTTCGAGGCGGACCTGCCGGCCGGCTAGAGCGTGATCCGTGCCTTGAAGCGTCCACATTGCCAATAGAGAAGCGGTCAAATAATTCGGGCTTGGCGGGGTCATGGGCACTCGGGGGACTGTGATGCGTTGCTTGGCTGGCGCTCTGACCGCCGGCCTTCTGCTGCTGACCGCCGCCCCCGCGATGGCTGACACTCCGGCCGAACTGATCTCGAATTTCCGTCTCAAGCATGGTGAGGTCCGCGTCGTGCGCGACGCCACGCTGGACCGCATCGCCATGGACCAAGCCCGTGCGATGGCGGCCAAGGACGATCTCAGCCACGATGCGCTCGGCCCGTTCAATCGCCGGGTCGCGCCCGCCGGCGCGGGCCGCGCCGCCGAGAACATCGCCTACGGCTACGACAATTTCGAGAAGACGCTGGGACAGTGGATCGACTCGTCCGGCCACCGCAAGAACCTGTTGCTGCACAATGCCTCCCGCGTCGGCATCGCGAGCGCCAAGACGACCAGCGGCAAGCGCACCTATTGGGCGATGGTGATCGCCGGCGACTACGAGCCGAAGGGCAAGAAGAAGAAAGACAAGGAGCCGCTGGTTGCCGTGAAGCGGGAGGTCGCGCCCACAAGCAAGCCGAAACCGAGCAATTGTCACGTCAAGCTGCTCGGCCTCTGCATCTGAGGCGAGACCGTCTCAGCCGCGGCGCGCGGCTTCGATCGCGGCGACGTCGATCTTCGTCATCCCCATCATCGCATCGAAGGCGCGCTTGGCCTCCGTGCCACCGGCGGCCAACGCTTCGGTCAGCACCCGCGGCGTGATCTGCCAGGAAACGCCCCACCTGTCCTTGCACCAGCCGCAGGCGCTCTCCTGCCCGCCATTTCCGACGATGGCGTTCCAGTAGCGGTCGGTTTCCGCCTGGTCGTCGGTCGCGATCTGGAACGAGAAGGCTTCGTTGTGCTTGAAGACGGGCCCGCCGTTGAGGCCGAGACAGGCAACGCCGGCTACGGTGAATTCGACGGTCAGGACATCGCCAGCCTTGCCCGACGGGTAATCGCTGGGCGCGCGATGAACCGCACTCACCACGCTGTCCGGAAACGTCTCGGCATAAAAGCGGGCCGCGGCTTCAGCATCCTTGTCGTACCAGAGGCAGATCGTGTTCTTCGCCATTGGGTATTCCCTGTCGTTCCGTGCCAAATTGCGCTTCCGATCAGCATAGGCATCCCGACCCGCATGCTCCAGCCGGAACAGTCGTTTGGCCGAGCTTGCTCGCGTGCGTCATTGTGTCTACGAGGAACCTGACGATGGAGGCTCTGACGTGATCGACATCGACCGAATGCGTGCCGACACGCCTGCTGCCTCCCGGCTCGCGTATCTCCACAATGCCGGGGCGGCTCTGATGCCCGCACCCGTCGTCGCGGCGATGAAGGGACATATCGATCTCGAGAGCGAGATCGGCGGCTATGCCGCTGCCGATCGCGAGTCCGATCGGCTCGAAGCAATTTACGGTTCAGTGGCCCGGCTCCTGAACGCCGCGCCCGAAGAGATTGCCCTGGTGGAGAACGCGACGGTTGCCTGGCAGATGGCGTTCTACTCGCTTCCATTTCGAGAGGGCGACCGGATCCTGACCGCCGAAGCGGAGTACGCCGCCAACTATGTTGCGTTCCTTCAGGTTGCCCAGCGCACAGGCGCAGTCATCGATGTAGTGCCGAGCGACGCGACGGGCGAACTCGATGTCGGCGCGCTCGAACGCATGGTCGACGAGCGCGTGAAGCTGATCGCCATCACCTGGGTTCCGACCAATGGCGGGCTGGTCAATCCCGCGGCGGCAGTCGGCAGGATCGCGCGGGCGCATGGCATTCCCTACCTGCTCGACGCCTGCCAGGCGGTGGGCCAGATGGCGGTCGATGTCGAAGCGATCGGTTGCGACATGCTGTCGGCCACGGGACGCAAATTCCTGCGTGGGCCGCGCGGCACGGGCTTTCTCTATGTCCGTCGCGCGCTTTTGCAGCAGCTCGAGCCGCCCATGATCGATCATTTCGCGGCGCCCTGGGTTTCGCGGGATTCCTATCAACTGCGCGACGACGCACGCCGCTTCGAGACCTGGGAGAACAACTACGCGGCCCGGCTGGGGCTGGGCGCGGCGGTCGACTATGCCCTCGACATCGGAATGGCCCCGATCGAGCAGCGCTGCCGCAAGCTCGCGGAGCGTCTTCGCACTGGCCTTGCCGCCATCCCCGGCATCACCATTCGTGATCTCGGACGCGCGCCGGGCGCCATCGTGAGCTTCACGATGGACGGACATGAGGCCGACACCATCGTCAGCAGTGCCGCAGCAGCCGGCATCACGATCGGGGCGTCAGATCCGGCGAGCACCCGCATTGATGCCGAAGAGCGCTCGCTACCGCCACTCGTCCGCGCCTCCCCGCATTACTACAACACCGAAGCCGAGATTGATCGCCTCATCGACCACCTCGCAAGCGTCGCACGGCGATGATGGCACGTCAGGTGCAGCGCGCGCTCAATCCGGAGGCACTGAGCTTTGCCATGACCTCATCGAGATGCGCGGCATCGCGGGTCTCGATGACGAGTTGCAGCAGCGTCGCCTTCGCCGGCAGGTCCGAGAACGTCCGCTGATGCGAGACCTCGATGATGTTGGCGCCGGCTTCGGCCAATAGCGCTGCCACTGCGGCGAGCTGCCCGGGCCGGTCGGGGATATCGAGCGACAATTGGGTCAGCCGTCCCTCCCGCGCGAGTTCGCGCGTGAGGACGGAGGCGATCAGCCTGGTATCGATGTTGCCGCCGCTCAGCACCAGGCCCACTTTCAGGCCGGCAAAGCGAGATGAATCCGACATCAGCGCGGCAAGGCCCGCGGCGCCGGCGCCCTCGACCACCGTCTTCTCGATCGAGATCAGGGTCGCGACCGCGCGCTCGAGCTCGGCTTCATTGACGAGCGCGATGTCGTCGACGAGACGGCGGATGATTTCGGTGGTGATCTTGCCCGGAGACTTGACCGCGATGCCTTCGGCAAGCGTATCGCCGCGCGCCGGCAGGTTGCCGTCGTGGATGGCGTTGTACATCGAGGGATAGAGCCAGGCCTCGACGCCCAATATCCGCACCGAAGGCTTGATGGATTTCGCCGCGATGGCGGTACCACTGATCAGTCCGCCGCCGCCGATCGGCACGACCAGCGTGTCGAGCTCCGGCACGGCTTTCAGCATCTCCAGCCCGACGGTGCCCTGCCCCGCTATGACGAGCGGATCGTCGTAGGGGTGGACGAAGATCATGCCGCGGGCTTCGCCGTGACTGCGCGCGAACGCGGCCGCCTCCTCCAGCGTCGCACCGGTGACCACCACCTCCGCGCCGTGATGCCGGGTGTTCTCGACCTTCACCATGGGCGTGCCCACGGGCATGACGATGGTTGCGGGGATGCCGAGACGCTTGGCGTGATAGGCCACACCCTGCGCATGGTTGCCCGCCGACATCGCGATGACGCCCCGCGCACGCTCCTCGGACGTCAGCGCCGTGAGCCGATTGAGGGCGCCGCGTTCCTTGAACGAGGAGGTGAACTGCAGGTTCTCGAATTTGAGCCAGATGTCGCAGCCGCAGATGCTGCTCAGCGTGCGGCTGTAGCTGCAGGGCGTCTCGACAACGGCTCCGTGGATGACCTTGGCGGCGGCGTGAATGTCGCCGGGAGCGACCGCAAGGCCGCTGAGATCGCAGGACGTGATTTGGGACAAGTCGGCCATGGGACAGCATAGAGCATTTGCCCGGCCCGGGCGACCAGCCGACCGCTATTTGGTAAATTCCCGGGAACGTGAAGCCCGCCATAATGTCCACAGCGTGCCCAGCCGCGAGGCCGGCTGCGGCGCAAATGGATTGCGCCCGGCCTGCGACAGGCGCTTGAGGTCGGCTCGCGTCTGGCTCACCAGCAGAAACGCAGGACGTACGGATGCGGGCACCTGCGGCAGCAGTGACAGGGCCGTGGTCAGATGCTGCTGTGCCTCGCCCGCAAGCTGCTCCAGCGCGGAACGCAAGGCTGGCGTCTCTTTGCCGGCGAACACGTCTTCCATGTTGCAATTGTGGTTCGCCAGCACCTGCTGCGGCACGAACAATTGCCCGTGCGCCGCATCGCGCGGCAGATTCGCGATGACGTGAACGATGCCTTGCGCCAGCCCGGCATGCCGGGCGAGATGCTCAACCGCATCCGTTGGCGACGCCAGGACCTGCGCCGCGAGGCCGAACAAGGCCGACGAAGTCGCCGCAAGATATCCCTCCAAGGCCGCCATGGTCGGCATCGGATCGTTGTAGAGATCGAACTGGTGCTCGTCGGCGAGCAGCGACAGCGGTTCGACCGGCAGGTCATAATCGCGGATGGCGCGAAGCAGCTCGGCCGCGACCGGATTACCCTCGGCGCTGCCGTGAATCTGCCCTGACAGCATGTCGGTCCACCATTGCAGGCGAATCTCGCCGGGCAAGGGCTGGCTCACCTGGTCGCGGACGCGCACGATCTCGACATTGAAGGCATAGAGCGCCAGCAGCGCGCGGCGCTCGGCGGCAGGCACGAACAGTGTCGCGACATAGCGCGGGAAGTCGTGGCTGCGCACCAGATCGGCGCAGAAAGCAGCCGAGTCGAGCGCCTGCGCGGTGCTGCTCATGGTACCGCGATCAGCGCAGCCGCGACGCGCCGCCGCTCGCCGATCATGATGTTATAGGTGCGCACGGCAGGGCCGGTCTGCATCGTGTCCAGCACCACCCTCACCGCCTTGAGAGCCTGGCGCAGCTCCGGCGGCGGCAGCCAGAGCCCGGTTCCAGTGCCGACCAGAAGGGTGTCGATGCCGTTGGCAGCCGCGAACACCCGGTCCAGCGAGTACCGGTCGATCTTCGCGGGATCGTTCACGTCCCAGGCCCAGATCGCATCCGGCAAGCACAACAGCGATCCCCGATGCGAGATGCCGGCAAAGGCGAAGCCGCCTTTGCCATAGGCCTCGATCGGCGCCGAGCGCGGGAAATGCGGTGCGTTGGGATCGCCGGCCATGAGCTTCGTCCGAATGGGCTTACTGCCCTCGCAAACGTTTGCGAGGGCATGCGGTTCGGATCATGCCTTGCTTTTCTTCGCCGGCGTATCCGTGTCGGGCGCGTCTTCGCGATGCTCGCCGACGCCGAGATAGATCAGGATCGGGGCCGCGATGAAGATCGAGGTATAGGTGCCGACCAGCACCACGCCGAACATCATCACCGCGGTGAAGCTGTGGATGGCGTGACCGCCGAACAGCAGCAGCGCGAGCAGGGCCAGCGTGACCGTGACGTGGGTGATGATCGAGCGCGACAGCGTCGAGTTGATGGACTCGTTGAGCAGCTGCGGCATCGGCATCTTCTTGTAGCGCCGCAGCATCTCGCGGATGCGGTCGTAGATGACGACGGTGTCGTTGAGCGAATAGCCGAGAATGGTCAGAAGCGCGGCGATGCTGGTCAGGTCGAAATCGACCTGGCTGATCGACATGAAGCCGATGGTCAACACGATGTCGTGCACGTTGGCGATCATTGCGCCCAGGGCGAACTGCCATTCGAACCGGAACCAGAGATAGATTAGGATTCCGATGATCGCGAACATCAGGCCGAGCATGCCGAAGGCCAGCAATTCGCCGGAGACGCGCGGGCCGACCACCTCGACGCGGCGATATTCGACGGAATCGCCAAGAGCGGTGCGAACCTTCTGCACGGCTTCCTGCTGGGCGGCGTCGCCACCCGGCTGCTCCGCGACGCGGATCAGGACGTTCTCGGCATCGCCGATTTGCTGAATCTGGACTTCGCCCAGGCGCAGGCCATCCAGCGTCGTGCGCATCACCGCAATATCGGCGGGGCCCGACTTCGACCTGACCTCCAGCAGCGTGCCGCCGCGGAAATCGATGCCGAAATTCAGCCCATGGGTGAAGAACAGCACGATTGCGACGATCGACAACGCGGCCGAGATCGGAAAGCTGATGCGGCGGAAACGCGTGAAGTCGAAATGCGTATCGTCGGGGACGATGCGCAGCGACGGCAGCCAGCCAAACGCCGCGACCACGGTGAGAATGGCAATGAGGACGCCGAGCCCGATGAGAACGGTCTGAGTCACGATCAGGCTCCTAGATCGGCACGCTCTGCGGCCGCTTCCACCGCACCCACCAGGCGACGATCAGCCGGGTCAGGGTGAAGGCGGTGAACACCGTGGTGATGATGCCGATGCCGAGCGTCACGGCAAAACCGCGCACCGGGCCGGTGCCGATGTAGAACAGCACCGCGGCAGCGATGAAGGTGGTGATGTTGGAATCGAGGATGGTCGCGAGCGCCCGCTTGAAGCCGGCGTCGATCGCCGAGATGGCGTTGCGGCCGCCCCGCAATTCCTCGCGGATGCGCTCGTAGATCAGCACGTTGGAATCGACCGCGATGCCGACGGTGAGCACGATGCCGGCGATGCCCGGCAGCGTCAGCGTGGCGTTGAGCAGCGACAACAGGCCGAAGATCATGGCGACGTTGATGGCCACGGCAATGTTGGCGAACGCGCCGAAGAGCCGATAGGTCACCAGCATGAAGATGATGACCAGGATCGAGCCGACGTAAGCCGCAAGCTCGCCCTTCTCGATCGAGTCCTGGCCGAGACCCGGGCCGACGGTGCGCTCCTCGACCACGGTCAGCGGCGCGGGCAGCGCGCCGGCGCGCAAAAGAATCGCGAGATCGTTGGCCGATTGTACAGTGAAATTGCCGGAGATCTGACCCTGGCCGCCTGTGATGGGCTCCCGGATGACGGGCGCCGAGATCACCTTGTTGTCGAGCACGATGGCGAACGGCAGTCCCACGTTCTCCTGTGTGGCCTGCGCGAATTTGCGGGCGCCCGAGGTATTGAACTTGAAGCTGACGACCGGCTCGCCCGTGCGCTGGTCGAAGCTTGCCTGGGCGTCGGTCAGATCACCGCCGGCCACGAGCACCTGCTTCTTGACCACGTAGGGTGTCGGCGGTGGCGAGGCACTCATCAAGAGCTCGGATTCCGGCGGCACCCTGCCCTGCTGCGCCTGATCCGGCGGCACGGAGGCGTCGACCATGCGGAATTCCATCTTCGCGGTCTTGCCCAGCAGCTCCTTCAGCCGGGTCGGGTCCTGGAGACCGGGCACCTGCACCAGGATGCGGTCGTTGCCCTGGCGCTGGATCACCGGCTCGACGGTGCCGAGCTCGTTGACGCGGCGCTCGACGATCTGGATCGATTGCTCGATGGTCTTGCGCAGGCGATCGAGTATCGCGGCCTGCGGGACGCTCAGACGGATCACCCCGCCGCCGGCATCGGTCACCTCGAGGTCGCGCTGACCGCTGGATCCCATGAGGCCGCCCAGCGGCTGGGACAGCTCCCGCAGCTTGGCGAGCGCGGCCTGCGCATCGGATTCCTTGGTGATGCGGACTTCGACGGCGTCGTTGCGCACGGTGACGCCGCCGGTGAAGCCGATCTTGGCGTCGCGCAGCGTCCGGCGGACGTCGTCGCGGACCTGGTCGAGCCTCTCCTTCTTCACGTAGTTGGAATCGACCTCGAGCAGCAGATAGGAGCCGCCCTGGAGATCGAGGCCGAGCACCAGCCTGCGCTGCGCCCAGGCGGGCCAGGACTTGACCTGCGCCTCGGGGAAGAAATTGGGGACCGCGCAGAGGCACACGATCAGCGCCGTCAGGATGATCCCCAGCGCCTTCCACCGCGTGAAATACAACATCGACTGGACCTGTCAGATCAGGAGACTTGGGATGCTCGCGGAAGCGCTCACTTCGACGCGGCGTCGTCCTTGGTGTTTTCCTTGCTATCCTTGGATTCCTTGGCCGGCTCGCCCTTGGCGCGCACGCCGGAGATCATCTGGCGCATCTGCCGCACGCGCACGCCGTCGGAAATCTCGAACTCGATCTGATCGTCGTCGACGACCTTGGTGACCTTGCCGACGAGGCCGCCCGAGGTCACGACGGTGTCGCCGCGGCGGATGTTCTTCACGAGGTCGGCGTGATCGCGGACCTTCTTCTGCTGCGGACGCAGAATCAGGAAGTACATGATCACGAAGATCAGGGCGAACGGCAGCAGCGACATCAACATGCTGTTGGTGTCGCCGGCGGCCGCAGCCTGGGCATACGCAGGGGTAATCAGCATTCGGACGATCCTCGTGAGAACGGGGGGAAGCCGGTCAGGCCTTCAAAGGCGACCGGTTCGGTCAAATTCGCGCGGACTATAGCGGCCATTGCCCCAATTGCAACGCTGCCAGACCGCCCTTTTGGCCACCTTGCGGCGCGCCGTCAGGCCCGATAAGGCTGCGTTCTCAGGAACTTCGGACATGCCCAAAAACCTTAGCAAAAGCCCGGCCGGCAAAGGCCCCAGCACCCCTGCCCGCAAGCCCGCCCGCGTCGCGGCAAAACGCCCCACGACGGCCGCCAAGCCAAGTCTCGCAGCAGCCCCGGACCTCTCGCAGGAGCGCATCGTGCGCGCGCTGGAGACCATCGCGGCGCACCTCTCGGCTCGGGGCAAGCCGGCGGTCGAGACCGAGTCGTTCGAGCGGGCGGATGCCTATGTCTGGCACCCTGATGGCCGCCTTGCCGCCGTGCCGCGGGTGAGCCGCGTCGAGTTGTTCCTGCTGAAAGGCGTCGACCGGATGCGCGACATCCTGATGGAGAACACCGAGCGCTTCGCCAATGGCTTGCCCGCCAACAACGCCCTGCTCTGGGGTGCGCGCGGCATGGGCAAGTCGTCGCTGGTGAAGGCCGCGCATGCCAGCATCAACGCCGAGCGCAAGCCGGCCGACAGGCTGAAGTTGATCGAGATCCACCGCGAGGACATCGAAACGTTGCCGATGCTGATGGAGAAGCTTCGCGACGCCAGCTTCCACTTCATCGTGTTCATCGACGACCTCTCCTTCGACGGCAACGATGCGTCGTACAAGTCGCTCAAGGCCGTGCTCGAAGGCGGCATCGAGGGCCGGCCCGAGAACGTCATCCTCTATGCCACCTCCAACCGCCGCCATCTGCTGGCGCGCGACATGATCGAGAACGAGCGCTCGACCGCGATCAATCCCGGCGAGGCGGTCGAGGAGAAGGTCTCGCTGTCGGATCGCTTCGGCCTCTGGCTCGGCTTCCACCGTTGCAGCCAGGACGAATATCTCGCCATGGTGCGCGGCTATTGCGGCCATTTCGGCATTGAGGTCGACGACGAGGCGCTGGAGCGCGAGGCGCTGGAATGGTCGACCACGCGCGGCTCGCGCTCGGGCCGCGTCGCATGGCAGTTCGTGCAGGAGCTGGCGGGCCGGCTCGGCGTGAAGCTCGCGGGGAAATAGCGGCTGTTAGCCCAAAACGAGATCGCCCGCTTTCGCGGGCGATAACCTGTGTTTCTTATGAGAGCGGCAGCCCGAAGGCGTCTCACGCTCCGTTCAGGAATTGAAGCGGGTCAACCGGGCTCGATCCCTTGCGGATCTCGAAGTGAAGCTGCGGCGACGCCACTTCCCCGGATTGACCCGACTTGGCAATGACCTGACCGCGCTTAATGGTATCGCCGCGCTTCACCAACAGCTCACTCGCATGGGCATATGCGGTGACGTAGCCGTTGGAGTGCCGAACCAGGACCAGATTGCCGTAACCCTTCAGCTCGTTGCCGGAATAAGCGACGACGCCGTCTTCGGCGGCCTTGACCGGGGTGCCCTCGGGCACCGCGAGATTGATGCCGTCGTTGGACTTGCCATTGGTCTTGGCGCCGTAGCTCGTGACCACCTTGCCGCGCACCGGCCAGCGGAAGGTCGGCAGCGCGCCCGTGGCCTCCGCTGCCTTCGCAGGCGCATCGGCGGGCTTCTCCTCGACATTGGCCGTGGCCTGGGCCAGACGCGCGCTCTGCACGGGCGCGGCGGCAGTTGCCACCTTGGTGGCGGGCGCCGGAGCGGCCGCGACGGGCTGGAGCGTTCCGGCCACCGGCGCAGCCGCGACCGGAGCCGCAGCAACGGGCGCCGCAACAGCAGCAGTCTTGGCTCCCGGCACCGTCAGCTTGGTGCCGAGCTTGAGCTTGGCCGACGGGTCGAGGCCATTGGCACGTGCGAGCTCGGCCGCCGAGATGCGGTTGTTACGCGCGATGCTCGCGAGCGTGTC
>NZ_JXJM01000001.1:2904641-2942309 GCF_001593325.1 Bradyrhizobium sp. DOA1 | reverse complement strand
CCGGGGGCGCATAGGAGCTGACGCCGCGGCCGCCTCCGGACACGCCGCCACCACCCGCGACGGGGTAGGACTGCGGCGCCGATACCGCCGGCGGCGGTAGGGGCTGTGACTGATAATGGCCGGGTTGCGTCTGCGGCCGGGCATATTGCGGCAGCTCGCGCTGCTGCGGCGGCGGGGCCTGCTGCACCGATCCGGTCTGATCAGAGGCAAAGGGATTGGAGAAGTTCGACTGAGACAGCCGCGACGACATGTCGGCGCTGCACCCTGCAAAACTGAAGGAGATCAGCGCCAGCACCGCGACCTGCGGCACGCGGCGCGAGTAAAGCAACTCGGCGACGATGGACATGGTTACTCACTCGTACGCAACAGAACTGGTCTTTTAAGTAAACACGCGCCGAGTAAATAACGGCTTAACCCTTCCAATAAGACGTTGGCAGCACAGCTGATCCGGAATTCTACAGCTCCCGCGCCACGCCGGGCAGCGCCGGCACGAAGCGGACCTCGACGAGTTCCTTGCGCTCGATCCCCCGTTCGGTGCGGCTGAGGCGGATCAGCGTCTGCACGCCCTGATGCGGGCCGACCGGCGCGATCAGGATGCCCCCCATCTCGAGCCGTTCGATCAGGTTCTCGGGAAGCTGCTCCATCGCCGCGGTGACGATGATGCGGTCGAACGGGCCGATATTGGCAGGCAGGTTGAGACCGTCGCCCAGCATCACCTCGACATTGTGACAGTCGAGCTTTTCAAGCCTCGCGCGTGCGGCGTCCGCCAGCTTGCGGTAGCGTTCGACGGTGAGTACCTGTCCGGCGAGCCGGGACAGCACCGCGGCCTGATAGCCGGAGCCGGCGCCGATCTCGAGCACCCGGTGATGCTTCTGGAGCTGCAGCTGCTCGGTCATGTAGGCGACGACGAAGGGCTGGCTGATTGTCTGCCCGCAGGCGATCGGCAGCGCACTGTCGCGATAGGCGCCGTCACGATCGGCCTCGTCGACGAACTGCTCGCGCGGCACCTCCTCCATGGTCCGCAGCACCGCCTGATCGCTGATGCCTCGACGCCTCAGCGTGAGCTGAAACATCATCTTTTCCGGTGGGTGCTGATGGGAGGTCATTGCCGCCAATGTTGTCTCGTCAGGGCCGGGCGATGTCCAAGGCCCGGCCGCTGAGAATCTTGTTCCTGGTCAGGAACCCATGATATCCTTCGGGCCACGCATTGACCATAAATTGGCTTGCCATGGGCGGGCCGCGACGGCCATTTTCAGGCATCCGTTCGTCGAAACGCGCATTGCGCCGATTCATGTTATCTGCGAACGTTTTTGGGAATGGGCAAGGACTCAAAGATGACCGCGACGGGGCTTTCCGGCCGCTCTGTATTCCTCGTCGAGGACGAGGTGATGATCAGGATGATGGTCGCGGACATGCTCGAAGAGCTCGGCTACAAGGTCGCAGCCGAGGCGGGCGACATCACCGAGGCCATGCGGCTCGCCCAGGCGACCGAGTTCGACATCGCCATTCTCGACGTCAACGTCAACGGCAAGGTCATCTCTCCGGTGGCCGACGTCATCAAGGCGAAGGGCTGCCCGTTCATCTTCGCCACCGGCTACGGCTCCTCCGGCCTGCCCGAACAGTACCGCGACCGGCCGGCGCTCCAGAAGCCGTTCCAGCTCGATGCCCTCGGCAAGACCATCGAAGCCGCGCTTCGCGGCGGATAGCTGCTACTTCAGCGTCGCGCTCAATTCTGCCGAAAACGCCTCATTGGTGCGGTCGAGCCTGAGCGGCGTGACCGAGACGTAGCGCTCGCGCAGCGCCGCGAGATCCGTTCCGTCGGCGGGCGTGTCCATCATCGCGGCGCGCTCGAAGCCGATCCAGAAATAGGGATTGCCGCGGCCGTCCTTGCGCTCGTCGACCCTGAGGAAGCCGAGATTGCGCTTGCCCTGGCGCGTGACGCGGATACCCAGCACGTCCTCGGGGGCGCAGGACGGGAAATTGACGTTGATCACCGTGTCCTTGGGGACACCCGCGGCAATCACCTTCCGCACGATGTCGGGGCCGAATTTGCGCGCGGTGTCCCACGGCGGGCGATCGCGAGTCTCAACACTGAATTCCTGCGACAGCGCGAACGACGGCAGCCCCAGGATGGTGCCTTCCAGCGCACCGGCGATGGTGCCGGAATAGACCACGTCCTCGGCGACGTTGCGCCCCTTGTTGACGCCGGACAGCACGACGTCCGGCGGCTTGGTGCCGAGGATGTGACGCGCACCCATGATGACGCAGTCGGTCGGGGTGCCGCGCACGGCAAAGTGCCGCGGGCCGACCTCGCGCAGGCGCAGAGGATCGTTCAGCGACAGCGAGTGCGAGACGCCGGACTGGTCGAGCTCCGGCGCCACCACCCAGACGTCGTCGGACAGCGCGCGCGCAATCTCCTCCACGACCTTGAGGCCGGGGGCGTGGATACCGTCGTCATTGGTGCAGAGGATGCGCATGCGAAAGGTCTGTTCCAGAAAGCGGGTCTGAGCCGTCTTATCCGGCTATGCCCGATCAAGCAAACCGAGAGCGCCCGGTTCCCGGCTCTGCTACCGGCGGACTCGCCATTGCGGCATGAAGCGCGCGAGCCGGCCCTCCGCACGCAGCTGCACCGCCGGCACGACCGGGCTCACGACGGGCGTTTCGACCACGCCGCGCGCCTCCAATTGCGCGATGAGCGGATCTGGCCCGGAGGCCTGCGGAAAGCGTTCGCGCGCCACCACCAACGCCTTGTCGAAATCGGCAGCATTGACGCCGGGCTTGGCCCGCCGGCTCTGCACGAGATCGTCGTCCCAGAGCCGCGCGATCTCGATGTCGAACACGCCGCGCAGGCGCTGGTCGACGGCCTGGATGCCGGCACCCGTCACCGCCCATTGACGGCCGACCCAGAAGATGTCGCGGTGCAAGGCCATGGACGTTGGGGTTCGCGTGAACGGGCCGGCAGGATAGCCGGCCGCCCGATCTTCGCAACGCGATTCTGTCCGGCGCGTTTTCTTGACGCGAACCGGCAGCCGCTTCGCTCGAAACGCTTTACTCGCGGCTGATCACCTTCACCCCGCCCATATAGGGCTGGAGCACGTCGGGGACCGCGATCGAGCCGTCCTCCTGCTGATAGGTCTCCATCACGGCGATCAGCGCGCGGCCGACCGCGGTGCCGGAGCCGTTCAGCGTGTGCACGAAGCGCGGCTTGCCGTCCGGCCCGCGCGAGCGCGCATCCATGCGCCGCGCCTGGAAGTCGCCGCAGACCGAGCAGCTCGAGATCTCGCGGAACATGCCGCCCTCGCCCTGCCCGGGCATCCACACCTCGATGTCGTAGGTTTTTTGCGACGTGAAGCCCATATCCCCTGCACAGAGCGTCATCACGCGGTAATGCAGGTCGAGCTTCTGCAGCACCTGCTCGGCGCAGGACAGCATCCGCTCCAGCTCGTCCTTGCTGGTCTCAGGAGTCGTGATCGAGACCAGCTCGACCTTGGTGAACTGGTGCTGGCGGATCATGCCCCGGGTGTCGCGCCCGGCCGCGCCCGCCTCGGCACGGAAGCACGGCGTCAGCGCGGTCAGCCGCATCGGCAATTGCTTCTCGTCGAGGATGGATTCGCGCGCAAGGTTGGTGAGCGAGACTTCTGCGGTCGGGATCAGACCGAGGCGCTCGGTCTTCAGCCGCTCATGGTCTGGCGCCGCGAGCAGCTCGCCCTTGATCGCCCAGAACTGGTCGTCCTCGAATTTGGGCAATTGGCCGGTGCCGAACATCACCTCATTGCGCACCAGGAGCGGCGGATTGATCTCGGTGTAGCCGTGCTCGGTCGTGTGCAGATCGAGCATGAACTGACCTATCGCGCGTTCGAGTCGCGCCAGCCCCTTCTTCAGCACGACGAAGCGCGCGCCGGAGAGTTTTGCCGCTGCCTCGAAGTCCATATAGCCGAGCGCGGTGCCGAGATCGTCATGCAGCTTCGGCGCAAATGCGTAAGTGCGCTTGTTGCCGTACACGTGGTGCTGCACGTTGCCGTGTTCGTCGACGCCATCAGGCACTTCGTCGAACGGGATGTTCGGGATCGCCGACAGCTCTTTCGTCAGCTCGTCGTCGGCAGCCTTCGCAGCCGCTTCGAGCTGAGGCATCGTGGTCTTGAGCTCGGCGACCTCGGCCATCAGCGTGGAAGCGCGCGCCTCGTCCTTGGCCTTCTTGGCATCACCGATTTCCTTGGACGCCGCATTGCGCCGCGCCTGCGCCTGCTCGGAAGCGAGGATCGCCGCACGCCGCTTCTCGTCGATCGCGAGCAGCGATGCCGACATCGGCTTCAGGCCACGCCGGGCGAGGCCGGCGTCGAAAGCTTGCGGATTGTCGCGGATCGATTTGATGTCGTGCATGGCTGTGGTCCTGAGTCGGCGCGCAAAGAGTCAACGTTTATGCCGACAATTCACATGGGCGGCGCCTCCCCTAGCACAGCTGTCATCATCCGCGAAGACGGATGATCCAGTATTCCAGAGACGACAGTGATTCCACGATGTGCCCCGGCGTACTGGATTCCCCGCCTTCGCGGGGAATGACACCGAAGCTAAGCCGCCCTACTCCGCCGGATTGGCCGGCGTCGACACGTCGGTGCCGGTGGCCGCCTGCGAGGCCGCGGCCTTCCGCTCCACCATGCCCACCGCGATGATCGACCCTTCGTAGAGCGCCATCAGCGGAAACGCCAGGGAGCACTGGCTGAGCACGTCGGGCGGCGTCAGCACGGCCGCGATGACGAAGGCAAGCACGATGAAATAGCGGCGCTTCTCGCGCAGCATCTTCGACGTGACGATGCCGATCCGCCCGAGCAGCGTCAGGATCACCGGAAGCTGGAAGGCGATGCCGAAGGCGAAGATCAACGACATCATCAGCGACAGATATTCGCCGACCTTGGGCAGGAGCTGGATCTGCGCGGTCTCGTCGCCGCCGGCCTGCTGCATGCCGAGCGAGAAACGCACCAGCATCGGCAGCACGACGAAATAGACGAGCGCTGCGCCCAGCACGAAGAAGAACGGGGTCGCGACCAGATACGGCAGGAACGCCTGCTTCTCGTGCTTGTAGAGCCCGGGCGCGACGAACTTGTAGATCTGCGTCGCGACGATCGGGAACGAGATGAAGCCGGCGCCGAACAGCGCGAGCTTGAGCTGGGTGATGAAATATTCCAGCAGCGCCGTGTAGATGAACTTGGAATTTTCGGGGCCCGCAATCCACACGAACGGCCAGACCAGCACGTTGTAGATTTGCTTGGCGAAGAAGAAGCAGAAGATGAAGGCAAGGCCAAAGCCGAGCAGCGCCTTGATCAGCCGCGACCGCAGCTCGATCAAATGGTCCATCAAGGGGGCTTTGCTGGCCTCGATATCGGCGTCGGTCATGACGCTTTGGCGTCCTTGATCGTTTCGGATGGCGCGGTGTCTTGCGCCACCGGTGCCTGCTCGACCTCACGGGTGATGGCGAGCGGCTCGTTGACAGCCGCATGCGCCTCGGCTTCCACGAAGGTGGCGGGCGTCGGCGCTTCCGGAGTGGTTGGGCTCACAGGTGGTTCTGCAACTGTCGTCGTCGACGTCTCGGCGGGCTTGTCCAGTGCATCGACGCGCAGCGCGTCGCTGACGTCCTTCTGGAGCGAGGTCAGCGGATTGAAGCCGGTCGCGGCTTCCTTCACCTCGTCAAAACTCTTCTTGAGGTCGGCCATCTCGGCCTCGCGCATGGCTTCCTGGAATTGACCCTGGAATTCGGCGGCCATCTTGCGGGCCTTGCCCATCCACTGCCCGACCATGCGCAGCACGCCCGGCAGCTCCTTCGGGCCGATGGCGATCAGGGCCACGACCCCGATCAGGACCAGTTCACTCCACCCGATGTCGAACATGAGGTCTTCCGTTCACGCGAAGCCGCAGCCGGCCCCAATCCCTTGCGCGCAGGATCGGGCCGCTACCCGCGTCTCGCGTGCTCTCTGACTCAGACGGCCTTGCTGCCGACGTCGGACCGTGCCGCGGTCGGCGCGGCATTGTTGTGCTCGATGGACTTGGCCGGCTCCTGCTTTTCAGCGGGCTTGTCGTCGTCCTGCATGCCCTTCTTGAAGGCCTTGATGCCCTGCGCCACGTCGCCCATCAGATCCGAAATCTTGCCGCGGCCGAACAGCAGCAGGACCACTGCGATCACCAAGATCCAGTGCCAAATGCTGAGTGAACCCATCCTGCAACCCTCCAAACGCGCATGGCCGAGGACCCGGCCGATCCTCCCCGAAACCTAGGCTTGGCAGGTCTCAAAAACAAGGACCAAGGCAGTGCCAATTCGCTGTCGGCACTACGTAATCTTGCTAGTGTTAACTGTCGCAGGGAAGCCCGTAATGAGCCGGGGCGTCAGTTCTCGGCACCACCCTCGCCGCTACCCTCATTGCCCCCTTCCGGCGGGGTCTCGGGTTCGACCGCAGGCGCGAGCGCGAGATCGAGATCTTCGCCCGGTTCCAGCGGATCCTCGTCTTCACGCAGCGCCGGGTCGTCGGACGGCGTCGGGACGCTGAATCCGGTCGGCAGACGCGAATCCAGCAGGCCCGTACCCTTCAACTCTTCGAGACCCGGCAGATCGCCGAGCTGTTCCAAGGTGAACTGCGACAGGAAGTCCTCGGTGGTTCCGAAAGTCAGGGGGCGCCCCGGCGTCTTGCGACGGCCGCGCGGTTTGATCCAGCCGGTCTCCAGCAGCACGTCCAGCGTGCCCTTCGACGTGACGACACCACGGATCTCCTCGATCTCGGCACGCGTCACGGGCTGGTGATAGGCGATGATCGCCAGCACCTCGATCGCGGCGCGCGACAGGCGGCGCGTCTCGTGGGTCTCCCGCGTCATCAGCCAGGCGAGATCACCGGCGGTGCGGAACGTCCATTTGTTGGCGACGCGCACGAGGTTCACCCCGCGCGAGGCATAGTCCGCCTGCAACTGCTCGAGCGCGGCCTTGACATCGACGCCATCGGGCATGCGTTTGGCGAGCGTCGCAGTGTCCAACGGTTCACTCGAAGCGAACAGCAGCGCTTCCAGCAGCCGCAATTCCTCGGGACGTGCCTGGGATTCGTTCTCCATCGGCTCGGCCTCGTCTACCCGCACTTCAGCCAGGCTTGCCATGGCAGATTCTCCTTCTTGCACTAAGCGACCGGCGCATCGGGCGCAGGAGCTGCGTCCGTGACCGGTTTTGGGCGCCCCTTCCGGAAATAGATGGGCGCAAATGCCTCTTTCTGGTTCAGCTCGAGCTGCCCCTCGCGCACGAGTTCGAGCGCTGCTGCGAAGCTCGATGCGAACACCGTCGCGCGCTGCGTCGGATCGGCGACGTGGCGGATCAGGAAGTCGTCGAGGACACCCCAATCGTCCTGCTCGGTGATACTGCCCACCAGCCGCTCCAGCGTGGCGCGCGCTTCAGCCAGCGACCACACCGTGCGCTTGGCCAGATGTACGCTCGCCAGCACGCGCGACTGGCGCTGCGCGGCATAGGCAGTAAGCAGGTCGTACAGCGTCGCGGTGTATTTCGGATGCTTGATCTCGGCGATCTGCTCGGGCTCACCACGCGGGAAGATGTCGCGCTGCAATTGCGGCCTGTTCATCAGCCGGTTGGCGGCTTCGCGAATGGCTTCCAGCCGGCGCAGGCGGTTGGCCAGCGCCGTCGCCATCTGCTCCGCGCTCGGGCCTTCCGCGCTCGGCGGCTCTGGCAGCAACAGGCGCGACTTCAGGAAGGCGAGCCAGGCCGCCATGACGAGGTAGTCGGCGGCCAGCTCGAGCCGGATTTTTCGCGCAGCTTCGATGAAGTGGAGGTACTGGTCGGCCAGAGCCAAGATCGAAATCTTGGCGAGGTCGACCTTCTGCTGCCGCGCCAGCGCGAGCAACAGGTCGAGCGGGCCCTCATAGCCCTCGACGTCCACGACCAACGCCGGCTCACCCTCGGCGAGCTCTGCGGGCCGCCCGGTTTCAAACGATAGGATTTCTGCGGTCATGCGGATGCCGTGTTTGCCCGTGCGATCAATGCGTCCAGTTCCGCGCGTGCGGCCGCCCGGTCGAACGGCTGCGGCGGCTTGCGTGCGGCGAGCGCGGCCTTCGCCCGCTCCAGTGACCTGCCGGACAGCTCGGGTGTCTGTCCCGCGACCTCGCGCATCTCCTCGATGTTGCCGTTGCAATGCAGGGCCACATCGCAGCCGGCCGCGAAGATGGCGCGGGTCCGCTCGGCGATATTCCCCGACAGCGCGTTCATCGACACGTCATCACTCATTAACAAACCCTGGAACCCGATTGCGCCGCGAATCACGTCAGCAATCATTGTCGCAGATGTCGTCGCCGGATGGGCGGGGTCGACCGCGCTAAACACAACATGTGCAGTCATGGCCATCGGCAGGTCGGCGAGAGGCTTGAACGCGGCAAAATCAGTGCGTTCCAGCTCGTCCCTCGGCGTATCGACCGTCGGCAGCTTGAAATGCGTGTCGGCCGTGGCCCGGCCATGGCCGGGAATGTGCTTGAGAACAGGCAACACGCCGCCCTGCTCCAGCCCCTCGGTGACTGCGCGCGCGATCGCCGCGACTTTGCCCGGCTCAGTGCCGTAGGCCCGGTTCCCGATGACGGCATCGGCACCCGGCACCGGCACATCCGCCAGCGGCAGACAATCCACGGTGATGCCGAGATCGGCGAGATCGGCCGCGATCAAGCAGGCGCTCAGGCGCGCCGCGGTGAGCCCAAGTGCCGAATCACTGTCGTACAAATTTGAGAATACGGCTCCCGGCGGATAGACCGGCCAGTGCGGCGGTCCGAGCCGTTGCACCCGTCCACCCTCCTGATCAATCAGGACAGGCGCGTCGGCGACACCCGCAACCGCTCGCAATTCCGCAACCAGTGCAGCCATTTGAGCCGGTGTGGCAACATTGCGCTTGAACAGGATGAAGCCCCAAGGGCGTTCGGCACGGATGAACACCCGCTCGGTGGCGGTCAGTTCGGTTCCGGATACACCGGTAATGAAGGCCCGCGTGCTCATAACGGCCGATTAACCCTGCCCCGCGAGGGGGTCAAGGAAACGGCCGTTAATTCCTCTGGACGAAGCAGGCAGATAGGCCCGCGGACTTCAGGCTGTTGCACGCCTGCGTCGCTTCCTCGGCCGAACCATAGGGTCCGGCGAAGGCGCGGTAGACGACGCCCTTGCCCTTGTCGGTGAGGTCGACACGCTTGATGACGGGCGAACGGGAGCCGAGCACGCTGCCATACTTGCTCTGGAGCACCCGATAGGATGCGGCGGCACTGTCCTCGCTCTGCTGCGAGGAAATCTGCACGATGTAGCCGCCACCGCTGCTGGCGGGCGCGATCTGGGTCGGAGTGGTCGCAGCCATCCGCTGCGGCGGCTCCGCCGCCGGCATCGATTGCGGCGCCAGCGACATCGGCTGATTGGCGCTGGCGTTGGCCGAAGTCGGCGGGTTGCGCGGCGCGATCGGTGCGGGCGGCGCCGCAATAGGCTTAGGAGCCGTTGCCGTTGCCGGTTTGGCGGCGGTTGATTGCGCTGCCGCACCATCGGTCTGATCACCCTTCACGGCGACAGTCCTGATCGGGCGAGGCGAATTGTTCGGCAGCGTGCCATTGCTCGCTCCCGTGCTAGGCGGCGGCACAGCAGACGGCGATACGCTCGCCACCGACGGCGGGTTCGCATTCTGGTTCAGCGGCGGGAACACCACGCGGGGGCCGCCTGCCCTGGCGTTGACATCGACAGGCGCCTCTTCGCGCGGGACGATCTTCTCGGTGCCGTCACCCGTCACCATGCGATCCGGCACCTTGGCCGCTGTGTCCGTCGGCGCTGGCACGATCTTCGTCGGCGTGTTGTCGGCCTTGATGATCGGCGGCTCACCGCTGCGGGGCGAACCCACATAGGTCTTGTAGGCAAAGGCGGCACCGGTCCCTACCACGGCAAGGGCCAGGATGGCTGCGACCGTCATCATGCCGCCGCGCTGCTTCTTCGGCTCCTCGATCTCAGCCTCGGGATAGTCGCTCTGGTAGGCGTAGGGATCATCCGGGTAGGCCGGATCACGCTGGTAGTCCTGCTCGCCTGTCTCGAGCCGACCATAGAGCGCATCGTCGTAGCGCGACGGATCGGGCTGCGGATACGGCTCCTGATGGATCTGCTCCTGATAGGCCTGACCATGCTGCTGGTAGCCCTGAGCTTGATAGGCCTGATCCTGATAGGCTTGATCCTGATAGGCTTGGGACTGATGAAACTCCGGCTCGGGCGCAGGCGCCGCCGGCTGGGCCGAATAGCGATGCAACGGATGAACCGGGCTCACGGAGACGGGATAGTCAGGCTCGGGTGCCGGCTGCGGCTGCACATTGGCACGACGCATCCATGAGGGCGGTCCGGGCGGCGGAGCCTGCTCGGCATAATCGTGCTGATCACCGTCCTGGCGATCATCGTGATCCTGATAGCTCGGGGCGGGCGCTGCCGGCGGGCGGGCGGATGGCCGCGACTGCGCTGCAAACGGATCGGTCTGCCCGATCAGACGGGCGAGCTCGGCCAAGGGATCGTTGTCCGCCTTCCCATGCTGATCGCCACCGCGACCATAGTCATCGGAAGGAAACGGTCTGTCCTGATATCGTTCGGCCATCGTGATGATGCGTCCCTTCGGGAAAGCCGCGCGCCCCTCGACCAAGGCACGGCTTTCGACCCACAAGGCTTTCAACCAAGTCTAAGCGATCCGGCTTCTGCCGGTACCCCCGAATTCCTCTTAAGTAGTTCGCCCCAAACTACCGCATCTCGTTCGGGGCATGGACGCCGAGGATGGCGAGGCCCGATGCCAGAACCGAGACGACGCCCTGGACCATGGCCAGTCGCGCCTTCGTTAGAACTGCATCATTATTGATAATGAAGCGTAAATAGGGCAAATCCCGCCCCTTCGTCCAAAGTGCATGAAATTCGCTGGCTAAATCATAGAGATAAAAGGCAATTCGGTGCGGCTCATGGGCCGCGGCAGCGGCTTCAAGCATGCGAGGATATATTGCAAGCCGCTTGAGAAGTTCAAGCTCGACCGGGTCCGACAGCCGTTCCACAGCCGACTCACTTAGCCAGGCGATCCGCTTGTCCGAATCTTCGGGCAGTTCGGGGAACACTTCGGCGCGCGCGTTGCGGAAGATCGAATGGCCGCGGGCGTGGCCGTACTGGACGTAGAACACCGGGTTGTCGCGCGACTGCTCCATGACCTTGGCGAGGTCGAAATCGAGCACCGCGTCGTTCTTCCGGTAAAGCATCATGAAGCGGACCGCATCCTGGCCAACCTCATCCACCACCTCACGCAAGGTGACGAAGTCCCCGCTCCGCTTGGACATTTTCACGGGCTCGCCGTTGCGCAACAACTTCACCAGCTGCACGATCTTGACGTCGAGCGCGCCCTTACCCGAGGTCGTCGCCTTCACCGCCGCCTGCAGGCGCTTGATGTAGCCGCCATGGTCGGCGCCCCAGACGTCGATCATCTCGGCAAAGCCGCGGTCGAACTTGTTCTTGTGGTAGGCGATGTCGGAGGCGAAGTAGGTGTAGGAATTGTCCGACTTGATCAGCGGACGATCGACATCGTCGCCATAGGCGGTCGCCTTGAAAAGCAACTGCTCGCGGTCTTCCCAGTCCTCCACCGGCGCGCCCTTCGGCGGCGGCAGACGGCCCTCGTAGATGTCGCCCTTGGCGCGCAGGAAATCGATGGTCTCAGCGACCTTGTTGTTGCCGGTCTCCATCAGCGATCGCTCGGAGAAGAACACGTCGTGGCGGATGTTGAGGGCAGCGAGATCGTCCTTGATCTCGTCCATCATCATCGCGATCGCCTTGGCGCGCACCGTCGGCAGCCACTCGGCCTCGCTCATCCTGAGCAGCTTGTCGCCGTGCTCTTTCGCCAGCGCTGCGCCGACGGGCTTGAGGTAATCGCCGGGATAGAGCCCTTCGGGGATCGCGCCGATGTCCTGTCCGAGTGCCTCGCGGTACCTGAGGAACGCAGAACGTGCGAGCACGTCGACCTGGGCGCCGGCGTCGTTGATGTAATATTCGCGCGTGACGTCGTGGCCGCCGAACTGGAGCAGGCTCGCCAGCGCGTCGCCGAACACGGCGCCGCGGCAATGGCCGACATGCATCGGCCCCGTGGGATTGGCCGAGACATATTCGACATTGACCTTGGAGCCGCCACGGGCGCGGCCGTAATCGGTGCCCTCGCGCAGCACCGTGCGCAGCGCCTTGGCCCAGGCGGCCGGCTTCAAGGTCAGATTGATGAAGCCGGGGCCGGCGACATCCACCTTGGCGATCAGCGCATCAGTGCGCAGCCGCTCGGCAATCTGCTCGGCGAGATCGCGCGGCTTAGCCTTGGCCTCTTTCGCAAGCACCATGGCGGCATTCGTCGCCATGTCGCCATGGGAGGCATCGCGCGGCGGCTCGACCACCACGCGCGAGAAATCGACGCCCTCAGGCCAGTTGGCCTCCACGGCCAGCGTACGGCAGGCGGCGTGCACACGTGCGAGCACGTCGGCGAACAGATGCAGGGATGAGGAGGTCTCGGGCATGGCCGCCGCCTAACGCAAATCCGGGGTCGAGTCAAAAAGCCGCTGGTGCTCGGTCAGGGCGAAGCGGTCGGTCATTCCGGCAATGAAATTGCCGATCCGGCGCGCCCGGTCGCCCTCATTGTCCGCCTCCGCCCCGAGCAACCATTCCGGCGGCAGTTCAGATGGCTCCTTCAGGTATCTCGCGAACAGGTCGAACAGGATCTCCTCCGCCTCCGCCATCACCCGCATCACCCGCTTGTGGCGGTACATGTGCTGGTACAGGAAGCGCTTGATGGCGGCCTCCTCCTCAGCGACCTCCGCAGGAAACGTGACCAGAGCCCGGCTCTGCTGGCGGACATCCTGGGCCGATTGCGGCTTGACGGCCGCAAGGTTCTTCTGGGCCTCGGCGAACACCGCACCGATCAGGTGCGAGATCAGCTCGCGGACCAGTTCGGCGCCGCGCCTGACATCTTCGAGGTCGGGATAATGCGCCGAGGTCTCGGCGATGATCTCCGCGGTCAGCGGTATCACCTTGAGATCGTCGAGGTGGAACAGGCCGGCGCGCAGACCGTCGTCGATGTCGTGGGCGTCATAGGCAATGTCGTCAGCGATCGCGGCAACCTGCGCCTCCAGCGAGGCGAAGCTCCACAATTCGAGATCATAGGTCTTGATGTAGTCGGCGATCCCGACGGGAATGCCATGCTCACGATAGCGCTCGGTCGGCGCGCCGCTGCGATCGGTCAGCGGGCCGTTGTGCTTGACGATGCCCTCCAGCGACTCCCAGGTCAGGTTCAGACCGTCGAACTCGGGGTAACGGTGCTCCAGCGCGGCGACAACGCGGAGCGTCTGGGCGTTGTGGTCGAAGCCGCCGAACGCCTTCAGGCAGGCGTCAAGCGCCCGCTCGCCGGCATGGCCGAACGGCGGATGGCCGAGGTCGTGCGCCAGCGCCAGAGTCTCGGTGAGGTCCTCGTCCAGGCCGAGCTGCCGGGCCAGCGCGCGGGCGATCTGCGCCACCTCCAGCGAATGGGTCAGCCGGGTGCGATAGTGGTCGCCCTCATGGAACACGAACACCTGGGTCTTGTACTTCAGGCGACGGAACGCGGTGGAATGGATCACCCGGTCGCAATCCCGCCGGAACGGGCTGCGGGTCCGACTCGGGGGCTCGACGACCAGCCGGCCGCGGCTGCGATCGGGGTCGCAGGCATAGGGCGCACGGGGGGCAGCCATTCCGACGGACACGGCGAATTTAGTCCCTATCCATTTGATTCTGCGTAGGGTGGCACTTAACTATGTCGGGCGCGGGATACCAAATGAATTGGCCAAGTGAATCTGCCAAGTGAACCTGCCAAGTGAATTTGGTATGACCGCGGGACGATCGGAGACGAGCCATGACGACTGACGTGACCATCAGTGACCGCGCCGCACGCCGGATTGGGGAGATTCTCAAGGGCGAAGGCACAGGCGCGATGCTGCGCATCTCCGTCGAAGGCGGCGGCTGCTCCGGCTTCCAGTACAAGTTCGACATCGACCGCGCCCGGACCGACGACGATCTTGTGATCGAGCAGGACAACGCGGTCGTTCTGGTCGATTCCGCCTCGCAGCCGTTTCTTGCGGGATCGCAGGTCGATTTCGTCGACGACCTGATCGGCGCTTCGTTCCGCGTCAACAACCCGAACGCCACCGCCTCGTGCGGCTGCGGGACGAGTTTCTCGGTCTAAGCGCCGGTCGCCTGCTTTTCCTCGTCCGTCCACTCCACCTCGACCGGCATCAACGCCGGCTGCAGCGGTGCGTCCTCGGACATGACGTAGCCGTCCAGCGCGCGCAGGAGTGCTGCGATCAGCGCGGGCTTGCGCAGCGGCTTGGCGAGGAAGTCCGACATGCCCGCTTCGCGGCAGATTCTGACGTCCTCGGAGAACGCGTTGGCGGTGAGCGCAACGATCGGCAAGGTTTCGTAGCTCCCGCCCTGCTCACGGATCGCGCGGGTCGCAGCTAATCCGTCCATGTCGGGCATGCGCACATCCATCAGCACGACATCGTAGTCGCCATCGGAAGCCGCCGCGACAGCCTGCACGCCGTCGGTGACGATGCGAAGCTCGACCTCGAAGGCCCCTAACATCTTGCTCACGACCATGCGGTTGACGGCGTCGTCCTCCGCGACCAGCACCCTTAGCGGCCGATCGAGGTCGGCGATGCGGGTCTTCAACTCCTCGGCGTCATCGCGGCCGGCGTCCTGATCGGACGCCTGGGCCTGGCTCCAAGGCAGCACCAGCGTAAAGCGGAAAGCCGAGCCCTCGCCCGGCGTCGAGGTGACGCCGATGGTGCCGCCCATCTGCTCGATGATGCGCCTGCTGATCGCAAGGCCAAGGCCGGTGCCGCCGAAGCGGCGGCTGATCGAGGCGTCGGCCTGGGCGAAATCGCTGAATAGCAGACCGAGCTTTTCGGGCGCGATGCCGATGCCGCTGTCGGTCACCGTCCATTCGACGGTCGCCAGCAGATCGCGCCGCGCCTGGCAGGTGGCCGAAATCGTCACCTCGCCCTCGTCGGTGAACTTCACCGCGTTGGATACAAGGTTGAGCAGCACCTGGCGGATGCGCGCGACGTCGCCGCGCAATGTCGGCGGCAGGTTCGGATCGAGTGCGACCTTGACCGTGAGCCCTTTGCTCTTGGCGCTCGCGCGCCCCACGGCCGCGACGGCTTCGACCAGCGCCTGCGGGGCAAAATCGATCGCCTCGAACTGGAAGCGGCCGGCCTCGAGCTTGGACAGGTCGAGGATGTCATTGAGGATGCGCTGGAGATTGTCGCCGGACTCGCGGATCGTGGTGACGGCCTCGCGCTGCTCCGGATCGAGCTTGGTCTCCAGCAGCATGCTGGCGAGCCCGAGCACGCCGTTCATCGGCGTGCGGATCTCGTGGCTCATCACCGCCAGGAAGTCGGACTTGGCACGGCTCTCGGCCTCGGCCTTTTCCGCGCGCCAGCGTTCGGTGACGTCGCGGCCGAAGCCGCGATAGCCGAGAAAATGACCGTCGCGATCATGGGCCGGCTTCGCCGTCAGCGACCACAACCGCGCCTCGCCACCGGCAACGACCTTGAGGTTCATCTCGTGCAGCGGCTCGGCCTGCTCCATCAGGCCCACGATGTTGTAGGCGGCCGTCTTGTCCTCGGGGCAGAGCATGTCCAACACGTCGGCGAAATGCGATCCCTTGAGCAGCGGAAGCGGCAGCTGCGCGACCGCGGCGAAGCGTTCGGGCACCTCGACCAGACGCCCCTCGGCATCGGTCTGCCACAGCCAGTCGCTGGCATTCTCCTGAAAGTCCTTCAGCAGCAGCGAGATGATCTCGGTCTGCCGCTCGAGTTCGAGCTGGGCCTTGAGATTGCCAAGGAAGAGGTTGCCCTGGGAGACGATGTTGCGCGCCATGAAGAACGCGAACAGCAGCAGGAACATCGCGGTGACGAGATAGGGACCCGTGCCGCACAGCAGCAGCGAGCCGGCGCAGGCGATGGTCATGGTGGCGAGATAGACGAGGCCGGCACGCGGAAAGGTGGACAGCGTGAACGCGCCGCCCGACATCATGCCGACCATCAGGCAGGCCAGGATGAGCTGGTTGGTCGGCTCGATGCGGCTAAACAGGGCCAGCGGCAGCGTGCCCCAGATCGCCGCGAGGAAGAACGCCTGTCGCAGCGTCTGCCGCGCGGCGCGAGGCGAGGCCTCCTGCGACGGATGTCGATGCGACCGCCGCCACGAGCGCACCGCGAGCGAGGCGGTGGCGGCGAGTGTCAGGCCCCAGATCGCGAGGAAGTCGTTCCAGCCCCTGCCCCAGAACAGGATCAGCACGACGGCGGCGTTGAGCATGGTGACGGCCATCGTCACCGGGATCAGCCGCGTCACCGCGTCGATCTGCTTGGCGCGAATGCGCCGCAGCTCGCGCTCGCTGAGATCGGCGGTCAAGCCGTCCTCGATCTCGAAGCCGCCGAGCCAGTACAGGAACGCGCCGACCAGGTCGTCGCGCGGCTCAGTTCGCTTCATGGATTTGTCCGGCCATCCCATCCGTGGAACCTTTGCGCAAATCCATGCCCCGGCGCGCGCTTAAGGCGGGTTAATTTTGTGGGAGATTTTGCGGCGTCCTTGACGGGCGCGTTGGCAGTTTGTTCTAACCATGGCCCCTGCCCGGAGCCCCCACCATGCCCATCAGAGTAGCCACCTGGAACGTGAACTCGGTCCGGCAGCGGATCGACCTTCTCCTGAGCTGGCTGAAGGAGTGCCAACCGGACATCGTCTGCCTCCAGGAGATCAAATGCGTCGACGAGGCTTTCCCGCGGCTGGAGATCGAGGCGCTCGGCTACAACGTGGTGACCCACGGGCAAAAGACCTTCAACGGCGTCGCCCTGCTCTCCAAGCTCCGGTTCGACGAGACCAAGTCGGGCCTTGCCGGCGACGACGAGGATGCCCATGCTCGCTTCCTCGAAGGCGTGGTGACGCTCAAGAGCGGCGTACTGCGCATCGCCTGCCTCTATCTGCCCAACGGCAATCCGGTCGGGACGGAGAAATATCCCTACAAGCTCAAATGGATGTCGCGGCTTCTTGAGTACTCGAAGGAACGCCTTAAGACCGAGGAGCCGCTGATCCTTGCCGGCGACTTCAACGTCATCCCGCACGCCCGTGACGTCCACAACCCCGCCGCCTGGACCGAGGACGCCCTGTTCAAGGCCGAGACGCGCGAGAGCTTTCAATCCCTGCTCGGCCTCGGCCTTACCGATGCCTTGCGGGCGGTCACCGATGAGCCGGGCCTCTATACGTTCTGGGATTACCAGGCCGGGGCCTGGCAGAAAAACCAGGGCCTGCGGATCGACCACCTGCTGCTGTCGCCGCAAGCCAGCGACAAGCTCGCCAATGTTGGGATCGACAGCTATGTGCGGGCTTGGGAGAAGCCGTCGGACCACGTGCCGGTGTGGGCGGATCTCGATCTCGAGGCGGCCTAACGTAACGCCAGCAGGAGCCGGCCGCAGTCGCAAGTGCCGTAGGGTGGGCAAAGGCGCACAGCGCCGTGCCCACGATCTGTCTGCAAGCGATACTGGTGGTGGGCACGCTCCGCTTTGCCCACCCTACGGCACTGAGATTGCCGCTTCTACTCCCGGCGGCCCTGCACCCACTGCTCCAGCATTTGCAGAGCCATGGCGCGGTCGTCGTCGGAGGCCTTGGCGAAGGCGCGGTTGTAGCTTTCCTTGATCCAAACTTCTTCGGCACCGGCGCTGTCACGCGCCAGGGTCAGCCACATCAGGCCGCGCGCGGCCTGCCGCGGCAGCCGGTCGCCGTTGAACAGCATCTGCCCGAGCAGCGCCTGGGCCTGATGCTGGCCCTTCTGGGCGGCAAGGCCAAGCCAGCGTGCGCCGTAGCGGAAATCCTCGCGCGAGGCGTCCGGCGTCTTCAGGTACAGCCGCGCCAGATCGTACTGCGCGTCGGCGTTGCCGAAATAGGACGCGGCATAGGAGAACATCTCCCGCGCCCGATCCGGATCCGACTTGACCTTCGAGTTCGGGATGCCGCTCAGATAGTACCGGCCGAGCGCGACGAAGGCGTTGGCCACGATCTGGGCCTGCGGCGCCGACGGGCTGTCCTCGGCATGCGCGTTGGCGATGCGGCTGAAATATTCGAAGGCGCGCAGATCGTCCTGGGCGACGCCGTCGCCATTGGCGTACATGCGGCCGAGCTTCCATTGCGCGATGGGGTGACCGCCCTCGGCGGCATATTGCAGCGCGGTGAGCGAAGTTTCCTGGGTGGCGACCGCCGGCGGTACCTTGGTGCGAACCGCGGCTGCGGCGCCAGGCAGGGTGGTCACGACGGGGATGGCGGTGTCCTTGTTGACCGGCGCACCGTCAAAGGCGAGCGCCGGCGCGGCCAGCGCTATAGCCCCCAACACAAACGCAACTGTGGTACGCCTAGATGTCCGCATAGCACTGTTTCTCGTGCGCGCCGCCCGGATGGGTTACTGCCCCTCCGACCGCTGGTCCAACCTGCTGAGCATACTTCCAGAGCGCACCTGACGTGTGGTTTGTCGCGCGAGCGCTCCATTTGGTCTTGCGTTGGGCGAGCTCCTGGTCGCTCAATTTTACGTTAAGGGTACCGGCGACGGCGTCGATCTCGATGATGTCGCCATCCTCGAGCAGCCCGATCGGGCCGCCGATCGCGGCCTCGGGGCCGACATGGCCGATACAGAAGCCGCGGGTAGCGCCGGAGAAGCGGCCGTCGGTGATGAGCGCGATCTTGCCGCCCATGCCCTGGCCGGTCAGCGCTGCAGTGGTCTGGAGCATTTCCCGCATGCCGGGGCCGCCCTTGG
This sequence comes from Bradyrhizobium sp. DOA1, assembly GCF_001593325.1. NCBI lineage: Bacteria > Pseudomonadati > Pseudomonadota > Alphaproteobacteria > Hyphomicrobiales > Nitrobacteraceae > Bradyrhizobium > Bradyrhizobium sp. DOA1. The sequence goes on along the minus strand of NZ_JXJM01000001.1, from coordinate 2,923,443 downwards.
GCCCCTCGTAGCGGATCACGATGACTTCGCCTTCGCGGTAGGTGCGGTTCTGGACGGCCTCGAAAGCATCCTCCTCACGGTCGAAGCACCTGGCCGGACCGGTAAACCTGAGGTTGGACATTCCCGCGACTTTCACGATCGCACCTTCTGGCGCCAAATTGCCCTTCAGACCCACCACACCGCCAGTGACGGTGATCGGCTTGTCTGCCGGGTGCACCACGTCTTGGTGCGGATTCCACTTCACGCTTTTGAGGTTTTCGGCGATCGTTCGACCGGTGACCGTAATGCAGTCGCCGTGGAGAAATCCGTTGTCGAGCAGCGTCTTCATCAGAAGCGGTATGCCACCTACTTCAAACATGTCTTTGGCGACATAACGGCCGCCCGGCTTCAAATCCGCGACATATGGTGTCTTTTTGAAGATTTCGGCGACGTCGAACAGGTCGAACTTGATGCCCGCCTCATGCGCGATCGCCGGCAGGTGCAGCGCAGCATTGGTGGAGCCGCCCGAGGCCGCCACCACGGCAGCCGCATTCTCCAACGCCTTGCGCGTGACGATGTCGCGCGGCCGAAGGTTCTGAGCGATCAGGTCCATGACCTTCTCGCCCGCGGTCATGCAAAACGCATCGCGGATTTCGTACGGTGCCGGGGCACCCGCCGAGTACGGTAGCGCAAGGCCGATGGCCTCGGAGACGGTCGCCATCGTGTTGGCGGTGAACTGCGCGCCGCAGGCGCCCGCCGACGGGCAGGCCACCCGCTCGATCTCGTCGAGATCCTCGTCCGACATGGCGCCGACCGAGTGCTTGCCGACGGCCTCGAACATGTCCTGGACGGTGACCTGCTGCCCGCGGAAATTGCCGGGCAGGATCGAGCCGCCATAGATGAAGATCGAGGGCACGTTGAGGCGGACCATCGCCATCATCATGCCCGGCAGCGACTTGTCGCAGCCGGCGAGGCCGACCAGCGCGTCATAGGCATGGCCGCGCACGGTCAGCTCGACCGAGTCGGCGATGCATTCGCGCGACGGCAGCGAGGAGCGCATGCCGTCATGGCCCATGGCGATGCCGTCGGTCACGGTGATGGTGCAGAATTCGCGCGGCGTGCCGCCGGCCGACGCCACGCCCTTCTTAACGGCCTGCGCCTGGCGCATCAGGGCGATGTTGCAGGGGGCCGCCTCATTCCAGCAGGAGGCGACGCCGACGAACGGCTGGTGGATCTGCTCGGTGGTCAGACCCATCGCGTAGAAGTAGGACCGATGCGGCGCGCGCGCAGGGCCTTCCGTCACGTGACGGCTCGGTAGCCTCTGCTTGTCAATCTTGGCGCCCATCGCAACCAGTTTCCCCGGCCAACCCTTTCAGACCCGAAAAATCAGAGCCAAGATTTGAATCGACCTTGGGATTTCCGTGGCGTCGAGGACTGCCGCTGCTCCTAAAACATTAGAGCGATTTTATTCATGTTCGGGTGTGGCCAAAAAGCGGCGGTGATGCGAACGGCCGGCGATGAAGGACAAATCTGGGATGAGTGTTGCGAAGACAGCACAATCGTTACCGGGAAGACACGGGCCTCGCTACTTCGATACCTCCGCCAAGTGCCGGTTCACAATCTTTGATTTCATGACACCGGAAGGCGCACCCGTTCTTGCTCGGAGATGAGATACACGCGTGAGCCGAGTCGGCGCATCTGCCGCACCCTCGTATCCCGGCTCAGCAGCGCACCGTCGAAGTGACGCTGCGCTGCGGCCCGGGCACGAGGGCGGAGTCTGGCGCATCACTATCTCCGCCTCGCCATTGGGAGCGCGCGAAGCAATCCAGAGATTTCTCCGCGGAGGGATTCTGGATTGCTTCGTCGCTTCGCGCCTCGCAATGACGGAGTATGAGGCGGCAGGGTTGGCCCCCAATCAACGCTGTCATTCCCCGCGAAGGCGGGGAATCCAGTACGCCGCGGCTTCTCGATTCAATCACTGCTGTCTCGGAATACTGGATCGTCCGCCTTCGCGGACGATGACACTGAGTGTATGGCTAAAGGCACGGCTTCGCAGCCTCGCGGCTCAATTCGCCCGAGCTTTGCTTGATCGCTCCACCCTCAAAACCCAAGAGGGCGCAGGGAAGGCCGGGTGCCGGCGGCACCCGCGGTCCGCTGCGCGAAAGGCACACGCAGAAAACCGCACAGCAGCATACAGGTGAAGCCCAACACACGGCCTTCCCTGCGCGATGGTCGGACGGCTTATGCCGCGCTCTCCCGGGAGCCGAATTCCTTCTGGCCTCCCTCACCCTCACGGAATTCACCGGCCCCGCGCCGGTTGACGCTAGTGCCGCCTCCGCAAGAGCTTGACCGTAGCAACGACGGCCAGGACCACACGGTTTTGCCGTACGCACGGCCCGTTGGCGCCACAGGGTCCGCGGGCGTTGTGCACGTTGCCCTCGGAATATGACGCGACGAACCTGACAGCGCCGCTCGTCCACGCGATGCGAAGGGCTCACGGAGAGCAATCCGCCCTGCCCTTGGCTTTCGCGCACGACGCTGCTGCGTCCACCGCAAGCCCGGCTCTGCGATCACACGACAACATGACCGCCCCTCAAGGGTGAGCCGGGATGGACAACACATACGCCGTTTCCGAATTTCGGTAAAGCGGAATATTTTTCCCAAACTGGATTGACAGAGGGCGACACAGGCGCGGCGGCAGGAAGACCACTCAGGCCGACATCGCTTCCTTGCGCCGGAGCGGATCGGCTAGACGAACGATCTCGCAGGCGGCGACGAGGCCGGCGAGCCAGGCGGCACTGGTCAGCCCGATGCGGGTCACGATGGCCGCCGTGAAGGCGCCCTCGCCGCCCAGCAACGGCGTCACGGCAAGCAGCGCGAGCTCATAGGTCGCATAGGCGGCAACGAGCGTGACGGCCAGCGTCAGCGCCGTGCGGCCCTGCGGCAGCGTCCGCAGCACGGCGGACGACACCGCAGTCGCCAGCAGTGCAGCCGCGCCCATCGCAAGGCCCCAGGCCATGGTTCCGCCGTCCACGGGATAATGCAGCGCGCCGAAGCCGATGCTTTGATTCACGAGCCACGCGCCCATGACGACGAGCAGTGCCGGACGCAGCGGCAACATCGCGGCCGCGAGAACCGCGAAGGCCGCAAAGGGCGTCGCGCAAGCCAACGCGAAGCTCGCGAGCACGCACGACGCCGTCAGCAGCGCAAGGCAGAACAGCGGCGCAAGGCGTGGCGGCACAGGATGAAGCCGCAAACGGTCGGCGTGATATGGCAGGATGCGAGCGGTCATGATTGAACTCCTGAGCGCAATCCTAGCACACTCGTCCAGACATGAACCGTCTCAGAAACGACACGTCGTACCATTGAGAGCGGCAGGTTCCGATTGCGTACCAGGTGCTCAGGTCCGGCCCCTTTGGCGCTGGGCCTGGGCCCAGGCGACGGCGACGTCCCGCGGTGGGACGTCGATCCGCTTGATCGGTGTCAACTCGCCGGAGGCCGAGACGATCGCAGTCTCCTCGCGGCGGCAGCGCGGGCACACGAAACGGACCTCGTGCGGGGATGCCGACCAGCTTGAACGTTTCACGTTGGCGGCCATCGGCCAGGCATCGCATTGCGAGCACGATACCAAGAACCGGCCGGGATCGAGCATACCCATTCCATCGGACTCCGCGTCCTGCCCGCTCCTTCAATGATTAATCCATGTGAATCGTTCCGGTGCCCCAGCACCGGCAGCGCATGTCTGCTGCGAACCTGTGTTCCGCCGGTCCGCTCAGCGAGCCCCCTTGAGGGTACAGGACGTCGAGCAGGTGACCGTGGTGCCACGATCGCACGCTTTGCAGGCGTCGACGCACTGCTTCATGTCGCGCGGATTGTAGCTGTAGTTTCGCAACGGGCAGGACGAGACCGAGGTCGAGCCAGTGATGTCCTGCCCTTGATCGCAGGCCGCCGTCATGAGCGCAAGCATGATCACTGCAACGAGGCGCATGGGATTGCCCTGTCAGCACGACAACGACACTCGCGTGGAACGCTGCATTGCAACGAACCCCGGCCTTCCCACTACGGGTATCGCCGGTCAGCGACGCCCGCATGCACCCGAGGATGCGCGCCAAACGTTAAGAAGGGATTGCCACCGGTCAGGCCGCAGCTCTGGCTGCAATCACCTGTCGCATATCCACCGCCAGCTGGCGGTACTGTTCGCCGAGCTTCAGGTAGAATTCGCGCTTGGTGCTGTCGGTGGCGAGCTTGGCGATCAGCTCGCATTCGGCGGTGAGCGTCTCGAACCGTTCCAGCCTGTCATGAAGATCGGTCATCGGCGTGTCCCCATCAAACGCCACAAGGGACACTTAACGTAAGCCCGGGAAATAGGTCACGGCGAACATCGTTATCGACTAGAACCGTTTTTTCCCGACTCAGCGATGCCAGCTCGATAACGACGGCTATTTCTGATCCAGCCGCCAAGCTCCGTCCCACCCATTGCCCGGCGAATTGACCTCGAACTGCGCGATGCGGCCGAGCAGCGTACGCGAAGGGCCGTCACCAGGTACCGCTTCAAGCGCTGCATTGAAGGCGACGCGGGCGTCGTCGAAACGCTGCGCACGATAGGCGGCAAGACCTTCGGCATAGTGCGTGCGCAGGTTCTCCTGCGGAATGCTGAGCCCGTGCGCCTTGCTCATCACCTCGAAAATGGCCTTCGGCTCACTCTGGCCGGCCACCGCGAGACGGTCGATCTCGCGCAGTTCAAGGTTCGATCCAATCGCATCCGCCGTGGCCTGCGAGATCAGGATGCGGGTGCCGTAGACCTTGTTGACCACCTCGAGGCGCGAGGCGAGGTTCACGGCATCGCCCATCACGGTGAAGCTCATCATCAGCTCGGAGCCGATGCTGCCGGTCAGCACTTCCCCGGTCGCGATACCGATGCGCAAGTCGCAAGGCACGGGCATGGCACGGATCCCGAGCAGGTCCGGCAATTGCTTCTGGAGCGCGGGCACCTGATCCGCCATGTCGATGGCCGCGTAGCAGGCAAACAGCGCCGGCTCGTCCTCCTCGATAAAGGGCGGGCCCCAATAGGCCATGATGGCGTCGCCGATGTATTTGTCGATGACGCCACGATGGCTCCGGATGGGGCCGGACATCACCGTGAAGTAGTGGTTCATCACCTTGACGAGGCCACGCGGGGTCATGCCCTCGCTCATGGAGGTGAAGCCGCTCATGTCGCAGAACATGATGGTCATCACCCGGCGCTGGCCATCGATGGCGACCTCTGGCCGGTCGATCAGGCCCTGCACGACCTTGGGATCGATGTAGCGGCCGAACGTCTCGCGGATGCGCTCGTTATGACGCAGCTGCTCGATCATGCGGTTGAAGGCGGCCGCGAGCTCGCCGATCTCGTCTTGCGTGGAAACGGTAATGGTCTTGTCGAACCGGCCCGCTTCGACCTCGCGCGTGCCGGCGAGGAGCAGCCGCACCGGCCGGGTGATGCCGCTGGAAACCATCAGTGCAAAGACAAAGCCGACCACAGCAGCTAGGACAGTGACAACGCCCGAAATGATGATCGCCTGATGTTGGCGGCCGATCACCGTCGACGTGGCGGCGAACACCTGCTTGAGCATATCGGCGCGAATGCCGTCGATTTTCTGATTGAACTGGTCGCGCAAGAGGTCGAGATGCTCCAACGTGCCGCGCGCGTCCGGCATTTGCTTGGTATCGATCTGCTTGAGGAGCTTTGCATGGTCCTCAGTCATGCCGCGGCGCAGCTCGGAGACGGCGGTCTCGATGCGGGTATCGATCCGCGCCAGCGCGGCGTTGTCGGATGGGGTCCTCGTATCGTCGAGGATCTCGTTGATGAGCTTTCGCGCGCTCGAGGTCTCCTCCTCGATCCTGAGGTCGGCTTGCTCGAACTCTCTGAGGCGCACGGCATAGGCCTCCTCGTCGGAGGACTCCTGCATCTTCACCATCACCATCCGACGCAGCGCCAGTGACCGCTCCAGCGAGCGGATATTTGCGCGGGCCAGGTTACCGTAAGCGGGGATATAGCGGTTGGTCAGCTCATCAAGCAGGACGCCGACCTGGCTCGACATCACCATCGACAGGACCGAGGTGACCAGCATCAGGACGATCAATCCGAGGGCGATGCCGACAATCTTGCGCCGGATCGACTGGTTGAAAATCGGCATAGGTGCAGGGCAAAGGTTGAAGAAGGGAACGATGGAACTCAATACACCGGAATCGGAGCCGGGAACACGCGCAATCTGGCCGCGCTGACGTCCAGGACCGTGCGCAACCGTCGCGCGAGCCCGGATCGTTAACAAAGGTTAAAGGCGCTGCCTTTTGCGCGATTTCGGAAGTTCCCGAGTTCCTATCCGTATTTTGCCGCATTGTTGCGGGAGCGTGAGGAATGCGAAACGATGTCATGACATCGTTTGGCTGTCGTCTTTGATTCTCAAGCCGCATGTCGTCGCGGACCTTGGTTTGTAATGGTTTCGCAGGGGGACCATGGAATGAACCAGTGCCTACGCTCGCTCGCGTGTGTCGTTACCGTGGCCGCGATGGCCTTTCTTCCCACCGAGCTCGTGGCGAAGAGCAGTCACAAATCATCTGCACCGAAGAAGATGCATGAGGCGAAAGCCGGCAAGCGTCACGCTGCCGCCGGCAAAGCGCGGCACGGCAAGCATGCCGAGGCCAAACGTAAATCGAAGAAAGCGGTCGAGGAGCCTTCGGCCAAGCCGGCACGCGCGCCGCTGACCGGCGATCTTGCCGCGCTGAGGGATGCGATCGACCTCGCGCGCAGGGGCAAGACGGAGGACGCGACCGCCGCGCGCGACCGCATCACGGATCCCGCCGGACAGAAGCTCGCGGACTGGTACATGCTGCGGCACTCCGAGAGCACGGCGAATTTCAAACGCTATGCCGCCTTCCTTGCCGCCAATCCGGACTGGCCGAGCAGAGCTTTCTTGCGCCGCCGCGCGGAGGCGCGGCTGTGGCAGGAGAAGAGCGACGCAGCCACCGTGCACAAATTCACCATGGACCGGCCGACCAGCGCCAAGGGCAAGTTCGCGCTGGCCCGCGTGCTGCTCACGGAAGGCGAGACCGACAGGGCCGCCCGTCTCGTGCGCGAGGCCTGGCGCGCGGACGAACTGTCTGAGCGGAGCGAGGAAGATTCCTACGCCGCGTTCCGCGATCTTCTGTCCGCCGACGATCACCGCGCGCGCATGGACAAGCGCCTGGGCGCCAAGGACTATGACGGTGCAAGGCGCGCGGCCAAACGGCTCGGCGAGGATGCGCTTGCGATCGTGAAAGCCTGCGCGGCCGTCACCGGCAAGTCGAGCAAGGCCAAGGACTATCTCGAGGACGTCCCGGCCCAGGAGCGGCGCGATCTCGGCTACGTGCTGTGCCGCGCCCAATGGCATCTTCAGAACGACCGTATTGACGACGCGGCCGAATTGATCCTCGCCGCCCTGCCCGACACGATGGCCGCGCAGGACACCGATGCCTGGTGGCGCGAGCGGCGCATGTTGGCGCGCAAGCTGCTCGACCAGGGCAAGTCCAAGACAGCCTATGACGTGGTGCGCACGGCCGCGGTGCCGGAAAAGGAAGTCTACCGCGTCGACTACCATTTCATGTGCGGCTGGATCGCGCTGCGCTATCTCGACGACCCCAAGACGGCGATGGTGCACTTCGCATCGATCGACGCAGGCTCGGCCAATCCGATCGCGCTGTCGCGCGCCCATTATTGGCGCGGCCGCGCCGCCGAGGCGATGGGCGCGGCGGCCGATGCGCGCATGAGCTATCGGGCGGCGGCGCGCTACCACACCGCCTATTACGGCCAGCTCGCCCGCGCCAAGCTCGGCCTCGACGGCATCGAGCTGCGTCCGCCCTCGCCCGTGCTGGCCGCCGCCGACACGCCGTCGGCGGACGAGCGCGTGCGCGCGGCCAACATGCTCTACGATCTCGGTGAGCGCGATGTCATGTTCTACTATGCCGAGGATTTCGCCAAGGAGAGCACCGACGCCGCGGCACTGGAAGCGCTCGGCGAGCTCGCCAGGCAGCGCAAGGATGCGCGCGTGATGCTGGAGGTCGGCAAGTCGGCCCTGGCGCGCGGGCTCGCGCTCGACCACTACGCCTTCCCCACCATCGGCATTCCCGAGCACAAGCAGGTCGCACCTGCGATCGAGACCAGCGTGATCTATTCGGTGGCACGCACCGAAAGCTCGTTCGATCAGCGCGACAAGTCGCACGCCAACGCGGTCGGCCTGATGCAGGTGACGCCGGAAGCGGGCCGCGATACCGCCAAGCGCTTCGGCCTGACCTATGACTGGGGCAGGATGGTCTCCGATCCCGTCTACAACACGCAGATGGGAGCCGCCGAGCTCAGCGCGCTGTTCTCGGAATATCGCGGCAACCAGATCATGACCTTCGCCGGCTACAATGCCGGCCGCGGTCGCGTGCGCGAATGGGTGCAGGCGCGCGGCGACCCCAGAGACCCGAAGGTGGACCCGGTCGACTGGGTCGAGCGCATTCCGCTGTCGGAGACCCGCAACTACGTCCAGCGCGTAATGGAGAACGTGCTGGTCTACCGCGCCCGGTTCGAAGACAGCGGCATGATCGCCGGCAAGAGCGATGAGCGCGTGGTGACGAAGGAGGCCGGCGCCGCCGCACCCGTGGCGGCCGCAGCACCCGCTCCCTAGTCGACGCCGCCGGGGCTGGACGCGGCGAGTGCAAGGTTACGTTGCTGCGGCTTCCACGCGAGTGCAGTCGCGTAGCTAGGTGTCACCTCCTTCCAGCTTGATCAGATCGCGACCGTCCAAATATGCGGCGGTCAAGGCTCTTGCGAAGCTCCAGGTCTGGATCGTATAGCTCCAGCACGAGACCGCACCCACGACCGCCAACATCTCGATCATGCTGCCGGCGGCGACCTCGACGTTTCCGGCGGCCGGCCCTGCGCGTCCAGGTATCGGCCATTGCATCGACAGCGTCACGACTTCGCGCCGCCGATAGCAATCGTAGTCACAGTAACGGTGCTGGGTCCGCGCATGGCGGACGTAGCCGGACTGGATCGACCGCGAGCATGTGCTGCACGTCGCCGCGTGTAACGGTGGCTCGTGATTGACCACCACGAATTTCACGACACCGCCCTCATGCGATCTTTCGCGAGCGCCTCGCAGAACAGCCCATAGCACTGATAGTCGCAGTAAGGCAGACGCGTCGCGATCTCGCGGAGATATCCGCCTTCGATCGGCTCGCAGCACTGCAAGCACCAGGTCTGCCGGAACGGCGTCCGGTCATTCACCAGCACGAACGCGAATCTCATGTGGCACCTCCCAAAGCGAAGCAGTAAACGCTGTCCAATGGAGACAGTGCGGGTGGTGGAGCGCAAAGATGATTTCGACCGTCCGGGTTATCCCTGTTTCGCTCCACTTTCTGCGGCGGGATGAGAATGTATCTCCCGTCCTCCCTGCGCCGTGCGTAGATCTGGCCGTCGATGTACTTGATGTCGGTCGGATAGCAGCCAGAACTGTTGCAGCAACTGATGCCGGGATTATCCGGCATGTGCCAGGTCGAATAGAACTTTTCGTGCCCCTGATCCTGGGGCGGGTGCTGGCGATGAACGGCACCCCGTCCCGTCTCCCGCGCCTGGACCGTCGCAATGGAGCCGAGGAGAATGATCCAGCACAAGGGGTTGTGAGAGCGTTTCAACGTACGGGCTCCCGTATCAGAGCTGAACGACGTCAGCCCTCCAACTCAGCCTCACGCGACCTGAGCCCGAAACAACCACCGGCGGTCGCGTTCGCGGCGCGTGCGGAAACCGTCAACGCACTTCTTGGAACAGAGCGCCGTTCGCCAGGAATAGTAGCGGATCAGGCCAAACTTGCCGCCGCACATCGCGCAGCCGTTGACTGAAGAGCAACGTTCGGATCCGGGTAGGCGACCTTCAGGACGTTCCGATGTATCGCACATTGTTGTCTCACCCTGTTGCTTGCGCTTGTGCCGGTTCGTTTCCTTCGACCTCTCGCGGGTCGTGAATTGCCGCGCCGCGGCTACGTATCGAGAAATGCGGTGGCCTCGTCCCTGGTCGTGTGCCGGTCGGTGAGGCGCCTTGGCCGTTCGCTTCAGACCAGTTCTCGTGCGATTGGTGCGATTGACTGGTCGACACTCCCGATGGTCATCAGCCTAGTCCGCCCGCCACGAGTTGCTCAATTGTACGGAGGTAAACGGCCGACATGACTAGGAATGGAGGAGCTATACCTAGGTTTGTCCGGTCGTCGGCTGGGCCTCTCTCGCGCTGACTCCATTCAACGAGACGGCGCAGCATGCATCGGCTGCACGGTCGCCGCGAAAAGAGGGTCGGCGCGGCGCACTCGATGCGCTGCATGACAGCGGCAAAGCAGCCAGTCCGAGGCGAATCTCGTAACGGCCATCCGACTTTGGCCGGAATTGCTCCTCTTGCGGCAACGTGCTCTACTCGTAGACACGCAGAGAGCGCCGGGAGCGTCTGCGATGAAGCCTGGCCGTGCAGCGACGTTCGGGAAGTCAGCCGTGCAGTTCCTCGCCGGCTGCGTCAGGCAGACTGTTGATACGAAGCAGCGCGTCGAGCCTGGTGACGCCGGTTTGCTCGAGTCGGTCAAGCAGTGGCAGCAAGTCTTCGAGCACAACCCCGTCATGTACTTCATGGTCGACCCGGTCGGAACCGTGATCAACGTGAACACTTTCGGGGCCGCGCAACTCGGCTATACGGCCACTGAGTTGATCGGTCGATCAGTGCTGGATGTCTTCTTCGAGGAAGACCGCGACTTCGTCCGCGCATGTGTCGCGCTGTGCCTCGAGACCGTCGATCAGTCCCACACCTGGGAAATCCGGAAGGTTCGCAAGGACGGCTCGGTACTGTGGGTGCGCGAGAACGCCAAGACCATGCTGCGGGCCGATGGCGGGCCGATCGTGCTGGTCGCCTGTGAGAACATCACCGAGCGCAAGGAAGCCGAGAATGCGCTGCGACAGAGCGAGGCTTATCTCGCACAGGCGCAGGAATTGAGCCACACCGGCAGTTTCGGCTGGAGGTCATCAACCGGAGAGATTAGCTGGTCCAAGGAGACCTATCGCATATTCCAATGCGACGAGGGGACCAAGCCTAGAATCCCCTTCATGCTCCAGCGTATTCATCCGGACGATCGGCTCGCGGTGCAACAGACCACGGCTCGGGCTGCGCGAGAGGGCAAGGATTACGATCACGAATACCGACTCGTGATGCCCGACGGCTCCATCAAATATGTCCGGGCCGTGGCCCGGGCGACGCGGGATTCCAACGGTCGCGTGGAGTTCGTCGGGTCGGTAACTGACGTCACGGCGACCAAAGAGGCGGAGCGAAGGCTTCGTGAAAGCGAGCAGCGCTTTCGCGACTACGCCGAAACGGCGTCTGACTGGTTCTGGGAAACGGGGCCCGACCATCGCGTGACCCAGATTTCGGAACACTCCGATACCGTCGCGGCCCCCACCGGCCTGCTCGGGCTCACGCGTTGGGACATTGCGCCCGATGCGAATCTCGAACCGGAAAAATGGCGACAACATCGGGAGGCGCTCGATGCCCACGTCCCGTTCCGCGACCTGGTGTATCGCAGCAGAGACCGCAACGGTCACGCGATCTATGTCCGGACCAGCGGCAAGCCGTTCTTCGACGCGGAAGGCGCTTTTCTGGGTTATCGCGGCGTCTGCACCGACGTGACTGCGGCCATCCGGGCAGATCAGGCCGAAGAGGCGCTACGCAAGGCCCAGACCGAACTTGCCCATGTGACGCGCGTCACGACACTTGGCGAGCTGACAGCTTCAATCGCGCACGAGATCAACCAGCCGCTCGCCGCCGTGATCGCGAACGCCGACGCCTGTCTCTCCTGGCTGCAGCGCAGTCCGCCAGATCTCAACGCGGCCCGCCGCTCCGTGGATTGGATCATCGAGGACGGCAAGCGGGCCAGCGACGTGATCCGCCACGTCCGGGCACTCGCCAAGCGGACCGACATCGAGATGGTGCCGCTCGACGCAAGCGCGGTGGTGCGGGAGGCCGTGGCGCTCGTTCAGCGCGAAATGGCCACTCATGCCGTGTCGGTGCGAATGGAGCTATCATCTGCATTGCCCGAGATCTTTGGCGACCGAATCCAACTGCAGCAGGTCCTGATCAACCTGATCATGAACGGGATCGAGGCTATGGAAGGCGTCGAAGATCGCCCACGCGAGCTGGCAATCCGCTCAGTGGCGGACGGCGACGGCGCGGTGCTGGTGAGCGTCGCCGACTCCGGCGTCGGCATCAGTGAACAGGCGATTGATCGCCTGTTCACGCCGTTCTTCACCACGAAGTCCTCGGGCATGGGCATGGGGCTGTCGATCTGTCGCTCCATCGTCGAGGCCCATGGCGGACGACTTTCCGCCGCTCCGAACCAAGGGCACGGCGCAACTTTCCAGATCACCCTGCCCGTCCATCGAGAGGAAGCATCGTGACCGAACGCGCAGGACCTTCGCCGGCGCAGGAAGACGGCGATGAACCAATCGTCTTCATCGTCGATGACGACGCGTCCATGCGACGTGCGCTCACCAATCTGTTCGAGTCGGTCGGCCTCAAGGTTGAAGCATTCGGCTCGGCACCGCAACTCCTCCAGGCCAAGCCGCCGGAAGTCCCCAGTTGCCTCGTGCTCGACATCCGCCTGCCCGGAGCGAGTGGCCTCGACCTTCAGACCGATCTTGCCAAGGCTAATATCCACACGCCCATCATCTTCATTACCGGTCACGGTGATATTCCCATGACCGTTCGGGCCATGAAGAGCGGCGCGATCGACTTCCTGACCAAGCCGGTTCGTGACCAGGACATCCTGGACGCAGTCCAGGCCGCGATCGAGAGGGACCGCAAGCGCCGCGACCTCAACAGGACAATTTCGACCGTCCGATCACGGTTCGAGTCACTGTCCTCGCGGGAGAGAGACGTATTGTCCCTGGTGACGTCCGGTCTGATGAACAAGCAAGTGGCCGTCCAGCTCGGATTGGCGGAAATCACCGTCAAGATCTATCGCGGCCAGATCATGCGAAAAATGGGTGCGAAGTCGCTGGCCGACCTGGTGAGAATGAGCGAGGCGCTCGGGATTCGGTCCGGCAAGCCCGACATACAAACCTAAGTATGAGTTTCCAATGGTGACCGAGAGGTCCACCCTGCGTGGCCTATGTGCGGCCGCAGCGACGGCAAGCTCAATCCCGAGCGAGGAGCGGACGTCTTGTCGATGGCTTCGGTCATTTCGGTGCTCGACGATGACCCTTACGTGCGGGCGGCGCTCCACAACCTGTTGGAATCGCGCGGGTACATCGTCCACACGTTCGCCTCCGCCGACGAGTTTCTACGATCGACCGTTTCGAGCGACACCTCATGCGTGATCGCGGACGTGCAGATGCCATTGGTCACCGGCATCGACCTGCTGACGCAGATGCGCGCGCAGGGTTCGGCTACGCCGTTCATCTTCATCACGGCCTTCCCGGATGAGAGCGTGCGTGTGCGCGCGCTCAAGGCCGGTGCAATCTGTTTCCTCGGCAAGCCGTTCGCTGCCTCCGATCTGATGCCGTGCCTGGAGCGAGCGCTGGCAGCGGGTAACGAAACCATCGAGTGATTGTACGGGGACGCGCGAACCTGTGGTGACGGCAACCGAGACGATCCTGTTTCGCGCGAAGGCCCGAGATGGCCGCGGTCGCGGCCGCCTCGGGATGAGGGAGAATGATTTGGCGCCCTACGCGAAGCGCGCCCCACCGCTCAATCCACCTTGATATTGGCCGCCTTGATCATCGGCCACCATTTTGCGATCTCGGCCTTCTGGCGCGCGCCGAGCGCTTCGGGCGTGAGCTGGTCCTTGGGCGTCATCTCCAGGCCCTGGCTTTCGAGCTGCTTCCTGACCGCTGGATCGTTCAGCGCTTCCACGGCCGCGGCGTTGAGCTTAGTCACGATCTCCTTCGGCGTGCCCTTCGGCACCCACATGCCCGACCACAGCGTCATGTTGAAGCCTTTCAGGCCCGCCTCTTCCGCGGTCGGAATCTCCGGTGCCGACGGTAGGCGCTTGTCGTCGGTGATGGCGTAGGCGCGGATGGTGCCGGCGCGAACCTGGTTGATGGAGTTGGAGGTCTGGTCGACGATGAGGTCGATCTGCCCCGCGATCAGATCGTTTAGGGCGGGCGCGGTGCCGCGATATGGCACATACTGCAGCTTGATGCCGGAGACGTTCTCGAAATAAACGCCGGCGATGTGGCTACCGGATCCCGCACCGGCCGTGCCGGCGGTCGGCGGCGACGGCCGCGACTTGAGCCACTCGATCAGCTCCTTCAGCGAGGCCGCGGGCACCGCATTCTTGCTGACCACGATCATCGGATTGCTCGGCAGCAGCACCACCGGCTCGAGATCGGCGACGAGATCGTAGCTGAGCTTGTAGACCGCGCCATTGGCGACATGGGTGCCGAGATGGCCGAAGGAGATGGTGTAGCCGTCCGGCGGCGACTGCACCGCGCGGCCGACGCCGATCGAGCCGCCGGCGCCGGTGACGTTCTCGATCACCACGGGCTGCCCCAGCGGCACCCGCATCCGCTCGGCAAGCACCCGCGCCATCGCATCGGACGGCCCGCCGGCCGAGAACGGCACGATGATCGTGATGGGACGCGTCGGAAAATCCTGGGCGCCCGCAGCGCCGGTTACAGCGAGAATACCAATCAGCGCAGCCCAGACGGCCTTCGTCATTATCCTCTCCCCAGCGATGTCGATATTGTTCTTGCCCTTCCCGCGTACGGGAAGAGGAATCATTCGTGGCGCATTGCCGCGCTAGAATTGGGCGTAATCGATCGGCTTATGGCGATCGAGCGTGCGGGTGACCGGCGGCAGCGGGTATTTCAGGCCGGTCGCGCAGTTGAATAGCATCACGCGGTCGTCCTTCGAGACGCGGCCGTCGGCGAGGCTGTCCTTGTAGGCGGCGTAGGTGGCGGCGCCCTCGGGGCAGAGCAAGAGCCCCTCCTCGCGCGCGACCTCATTCAGCGCCGCCGAGATCTTGTCGTCGTCGACCGCAATGGCAAAGCCGTTGCTCTCGCGCACCGCGCGCAGGATGAGGAAATCGCCGATCGCCTGCGGCACGCGGATTCCCGATGCGATGGTGTGGGCGTCCTCCCAGCGCGTCGCATGCTCGGTGCCGGCGTCATAGGCGCGCACCATCGGCGCGCAGCCGGAGGCCTGCACCGCGACCATGCGCGGGCGCTTCGAACCGATGAAGCCGATCTTCTCGAGCTCATCGAACGCCTTCCACATGCCGATCAGGCCGGTGCCGCCGCCGGTCGGATAGAAGATCACGTCGGGCACGTCCCAGCCGAGCTGTTCGGCGAGCTCCAGGCCCATCGTCTTCTTGCCCTCGATGCGGTACGGCTCCTTCAGCGTCGATGTGTCGAACCAGCCGACCTTGGCCTTGCCCTCGCCGACGATCTTGCCGCAATCGTCGATATAGCCGTTGACGCGATAGACGGTGGCGCCCTGCAGCTCGATCTCGCTGACGTTCACCTCCGGCGTATCGGCCGGGCAGAAGATCGTGGTCTTGATGCCGCAGGACGTCGCATAGGCTGCGAGCGCCGCGCCGGCATTGCCGTTGGTCGGCATCGCCATGTGCTTGATGCCGAGCGCCTTGCCCATCGACACCGCCATGACGAGACCGCGCGCCTTGAACGAGCCGGTCGGCAGGCGTCCCTCGTCCTTGACGATGATCTCACCGCCGCCGAGCTTCTTGCCGAGCTTGGGCAGCCTGATCAGCGGGGTGGTCACTTCGCCGAGCGAGACGATGTCCTTGCATTTGCGCACCGGCAGCAGCTCGCGGTAGCGCCACATGTCGCCGGGCCGCTGCGCGAGGGCATCCTTGGTCAGCGCCTTCTTCACGCCAGCGAGGTCGTAGCGGACGAGAAGCGGCTTGCCGGCCTTCGACAGGTTGTGGACCTGGTCGGCGGCGTAGTGATCGCCCTCCATCGCGCATTCGAGATGGGTGACGAAAGTCGGGCGTTCGATGGTGAGGTTGTCGTTGTCGTGCATGGCTTGATTCTTTCTTCTTCCTTATGTCGCCAGTTTCTTGCATCCGTCATTGCCGGGCTTGACCCGGCAATCCGTTCTTGAAGAGCGCGCCGCTTGATGGATGCGCGGGCCAAGCCCGCGCATGACGAGCGGAGATACGCTAGATATTCAGCACCCTTCCATAAGCATCCAGCACCGCTTCCTTCATCATCTCCGACAACGTCGGATGCGGGAAGACCGTGTGCATCAGCTCTTCTTCCGTGGTCTCCAGATTCATGGCGACGACGTAGCCCTGAATCAATTCGGTCACCTCAGCACCGACCATGTGGGCCCCTAACAGCTGGCCGGTCTTCTTGTCGAAGATCACCTTGACCAGGCCCTGGTCCTCGCCGAGCGCGATGGCCTTGCCGTTGCCGACGAAGGGGAAGCGGCCCACTCGGATCTCGCGGCCGCTCTCCTTGGCCTTGGCTTCGGTGAGGCCGACCGAGGCCACCTGCGGCTGGCAATAGGTGCAGCCCGGGATCATGTTCTTGTCCATGGGATGCGGATGGAGGCCCTTGATCGCCTCGACGCAGATCACGCCCTCATGCTCAGCCTTGTGCGCGAGCATGGGGGGACCGGCGACGTCGCCGATGGCGTAGATGCCGGGAATGTTGGTCTTGCCGTAGCCGTCGACCACGATGATGCCGCGGTCGGTCTTCACGCCGAGCTTTTCCAGACCGAGATTCTCGATGTTGCCGACCACGCCGACCGCCGAGATCACCCGCTCGAACTCGGTGGTGACGGGCTTGCCCTTGCCGTCGTCGATGGTGGCGACGACGCTATCGGCCTTCTTCTCCAGCTTGGTGACCTTGGTCGAGGACATGATCTTGATGCCCTGCTTTTCCAGCCGCTTGCGGGCGAGGCCCGCGATCTCGGCGTCCTCGACGGGCAGGATCTGCGGCAGCACCTCGACGACCGTGACGTCGGAGCCCATGGTGTGGAAGAAGGAGGCGAACTCGATGCCGATCGCGCCGGAGCCGACGACCAGCAGCGATTTCGGCATCCGCTCCGGCACCATGGCCTCGAAATAGGTCCAGACCAGCTTCTTGTCGGGCTCGAGTCCCGGCAGCACGCGCGGCCGCGCGCCGGTGGCGACGATGATGTGCTTGGCCTGGTAGGTCCCCTCGCCCAGCGCGCCCTTCGGACCCTCGACGTCGGATTTCTTGACGGTGACCTTGCCGGGTGCGTCGATCGAGGCGGCGCCCCAGATTACGCTGACCTTGTTCTTCTTCATCAGGAATCCGACGCCGTCATTCAGGCGCTTGGAGACGCCGCGCGAGCGCTGCACCACCGCCTTCGAATCGAACGAGACCTTCTCCGCCGAGAGGCCGTAGTCTTTCGCATGCTGCATGTAGTGATAGATCTCGGCCGAGCGCAGCAGCGCCTTGGTCGGGATGCAGCCCCAGTTCAGGCAGATGCCGCCCAGATAGGATTTTTCGACGATCGCGACCTTAAAGCCGAGCTGCGCAGCGCGGATCGCGGTGACGTAGCCGCCGGGGCCGGAGCCGATGATGATGACGTCGAAGGATGTATCGGCCATGGTGGCTCCCGTTCAACTCAAGACGTGACGCCGCGGGCGCGGCGCTTGAAGACAACAAACCTGACCAGCCATTCGATGATCCCGACCAGGACCAGAACGGCCAGCGCGCTCAACACGATGGGTTGAGCGATGTTCCGCGACAAATGCTCTCCCGACAGGAAGGCGGACCGAAGAAAATCGAACCCGATCGGATTGAGCGCGACGACGGCGCCGAGCAGCAGCGATATCCATGGCCAGCGGGTCCGGACATGCAAGGTTGCCCCCTCTGCCCGCCGGGTCAGACCATCATCATGACGGGGTTTTCGATCAGCTGCTTGAACGCGCCGATCAGCTCGGCGCCGAGGGCACCGTCAATGGCACGGTGATCGCAAGACAGGGTCACGCTCATCATGTGTGCGATCTCGATCTTGCCGCCGCGCACGACGGGACGCTCCTCGCTGGTACCAACGGCCAGAATGGTCGCGTGCGGCGGGTTGATCACCGCGGTGAAGTGGCTGATGCCGTACATGCCGAGATTGGAAACGGCGGTGGTGCCGCCCTGATATTCCTCGGGCTTCAATTTGCGGGACCGGGCGCGCGCGGCGAAATCCTTCATCTCGTTGGAGATGCTGGACAGCGTCTTGGTCTCCGCCTTGCGGATGATCGGCGTGATCAGGCCGCCAGGCATCGCAACGGCAACGCCGACGTCGGAATGGTGATGCTTGACCATGCCGCTTTCGGTCCAGCTGACGTTGCAGTTCGGGATCTTCTGCAGCGCAACCGCCATTGCCTTGATGACGAAGTCGTTCACCGAGATCTTGTAGAGCGGCTTCTTCTCCTTGTCCTTCGGCGCGGCAGCGTTGATCTCCTCGCGCGCGGCGAGCAGCTTGCCGATGTCGCAGTCGATGGTGAGATAGAAGTGCGGGACGTTCTGGATCGACGCGGTCAGGCGCTGCGCGATGGTGCGGCGCATGCCATCATGCGGGACGATGTCGTAGGAGCCAGGCTCGAACAGCGACAGGATCTGCTTGTCCGACATGGTCGGCGCAATCGCCGGCGCGCCTGAGGGCGCAGCGGCCGGCGCCTTGAGGCCCTTGCCGGACTTTGCCTGCTCGACGTCGCGCGCGACCACGCGGCCGTGCGGGCCGCTGCCCGTGACCATCGCAACATCGATGCCGGCTTCCTTGGCGAGACGGCGGGCCAGCGGCGACGAA
>NZ_JXJM01000001.1:2897814-2904119 GCF_001593325.1 Bradyrhizobium sp. DOA1 | reverse complement strand
CGGTGCGGGCGCCGGCGCAGCAGCGGGAGCCTCAGCGGCCTTCTCGGCTTTCGGCGGAGCGGCCGAGGCGGTGGGCTTTGCGCTGCCTGCCGCCTTCACGTCCTCGCCCTCGCCGGCGAGCACCGCGATCACGTCGTTGACCGGAACGTCCTGCGTGCCCTCGGGCACCAGGATCTTGGCGATCGTGCCCTCGTCGATCGCCTCGACCTCCATGGTCGCCTTGTCGGTCTCGATCTCGGCGATGACGTCGCCGGATTTGACCTTGTCGCCTTCCTTCTTCAGCCACTTGGCGAGGTTGCCCTTCTCCATCGTCGGCGAGAGAGCGGGCATCAGGATGTTGATGGGCATGCTGACCTCAAGAAGAACTTTGCAAAACGTCGTCTCCGAAAGTGAAGACGAACAGACCAGGTTTAGTTGCCGATGTCGCCCTGCCACAGGCGCTCATTGGCAGGGATGGAACGCCAATTCTTCATCATGGTGATGGAGCGGTCGTCGGCAAGGTCGATCCAGGGAATGCCGAACTTTTCGAGGATGTCCTTGGATCCTTCGAAGGTGACGGACTCGCCGATCACCACCAGCTTGACCTTGAACAGCCCGAGCGCGCCCGCGCACATCGAGCATGGCGACAACGTCGTGTACATGACCGTGTCGTGGAACGAGATGGCGCCGGCCTCGCGAAGGCAGCTCATCTCGCCATGAAGGATCGGATTGTTCTCCTGCACGCGGTTGTTGTGGCCGCGGGCGATGATCTTGTTGTCGCGCGTCAGCACGGCGCCGATCGGCAGGCCGCCTTGCGCGATCGAGGCTTCCGCCTCGCGGATCGCCTCCAGCATGAAATCGAAATGAAGGGATTCGATCGCCACGGTCAGTGTCCCTTGCCGCGCGGCGTCGTGGTGCCGGTGTCGGTCGGACGCTCGATCTCGGCCTGGAACATGTCGAGGATGCGGTTCAAGGCGTCCTCCTCGGTATATTCGCTCTCGCGGGCATAGGCGCGCGCGGCATGGCGGGCGAGATCGACGAGCAGCAGGCCCCACATGTCGGGCTCCTCGAAGGCGCGCTGAAACGCCATCGACAGCCCGCCGTCCAGCACGAACACGCGCAGGATCTCGACCGCATCGTCGCGGGTCATGACGTCGGGCGGCAGTGGCTGCTCCTTGGGGCCCGCCATGGATCTACCTGTAGCA
This sequence comes from Bradyrhizobium sp. DOA1, assembly GCF_001593325.1. Classification (NCBI taxonomy): domain Bacteria; kingdom Pseudomonadati; phylum Pseudomonadota; class Alphaproteobacteria; order Hyphomicrobiales; family Nitrobacteraceae; genus Bradyrhizobium; species Bradyrhizobium sp. DOA1. The sequence goes on along the minus strand of NZ_JXJM01000001.1, from coordinate 2,902,935 downwards.
GACGGCTTTAGCGGCCTCGACGACTTCTGCCGCCGAGGGCAGCGCGAGCTTCTCCAGGTTCGCGGCGTAAGGCATCGGCACGTCCTTGCCGGAGACGCGCGCAACCGGCGCATCGAGATAATCGAAGGCGTTCTCCATGATCCGCGCGGCGATCTCGGCGCCGACGCCGCTCTGCGCCCAACCCTCTTCCACGGTGACGGCGCGACCGGTCTTCTTGACCGAGTTGATGATGGTCTCGGTGTCGAGCGGACGCAGCGTGCGCAGGTCGATCACCTCGGCCTCGATGCCGTCCTTGGCGAGCTCATCGGCGGCCTTCAGCGCATAGGTCATGCCATTCGACCAGGAGATGATCGTGACGTGGCTGCCAGCGCGTACGATGCGCGCCTTGCCGATCGGGATGACGAAGTCGTCGAGCTTCGGCACCTGGCCGGTGTGACCGTACAGCACCTCGTTCTCGAGGAAGATCACCGGATTGGGATCGCGGATCGCGGCCTTGAGCAGGCCCTTGGCGTCGGCGGCCGAATACGGCGCAACCACCTTGAGGCCGGGGATGTGCGAGTACCAGGCCGAATAGTCCTGGCTGTGCTGGGCGGCAACGCGCGCAGCGGCACCATTGGGCCCACGGAACACGATCGAGCAGCCCATCTGGCCGCCGGACATGTACAGCGTCTTGGCCGCAGAGTTGATGATCTGGTCGATCGCCTGCATGGCGAAGTTGAAGGTCATGAACTCGACGATCGGCTTGAGGCCCGTCATCGCGGCGCCGACACCGACGCCGGCAAAGCCGTGCTCGGTGATCGGCGTGTCGATCACGCGCTTGGCGCCGAACTCCTGGAGCAACCCTTGCGTGACCTTGTAGGCGCCCTGATATTCGGCGACCTCTTCGCCCATGACGAAGACGTCGGCATCGCGGCGCATCTCTTCCGCCATGGCATCGCGCAAGGCTTCGCGGATAGTCTGCGTCACCATCTCGGTGCCTTCAGGCACTTCCGGATCGGGCTCGGCAACGGCCTGCGGAGCGGGCGCTGCCTTCGGCGCTGGCGCTTCGGACTTCGCCGCTGCAGGCGGCGCCGACTCGGCAGCCTTCTCCTGCTTGGCCGGCGCGGTGGCCTTGGCGAGATCGGCGGCACTCTCACCATCGGCGAGAATGGTCGCGATCGGCGTGTTCACCGCCACGTCGGCGGTGCCCTCGGGGATCAGGATCTTGCCGAGCGTCCCCTCATCGGTCGCCTCGACCTCCATGGTCGCCTTGTCGGTCTCGATCTCGGCGATGACGTCGCCCGACTTGATCGGCTCGCCCTCTTTCTTCAGCCATTTGGCGAGGTTGCCCTTCTCCATCGTGGGCGACAACGCGGGCATCAGCACTTGAATTGGCATATCTTCTCCAAGGAAAGCTTGCGCGCGTTCAGCGGTAAACGTCGGTCCAGAGCTCGGCGGCATCCGGCTCGGGATCATGCTGGGCGAAATCGGCGGACGCGTTGACGATGTCGCGGACCTCGGCGTCGATCGCCTTCAAATCCTGCTCGCTGACCTTGGCCGCGAGCAGGCGGTTGCGCACCTGCTCGATCGGGTCCTGGTCGTGGCGGACCTTCTCGACTTCCTCGCGCGTGCGATATTTTGCAGGATCAGACATCGAGTGACCGCGGTAGCGATAGGTCTGCATCTCCAGGATGTAGGGGCCCTTGCCGGCGCGGCACCAGGCCGCCGCCTCCTCGCCCGCAGCCTTCACGGCGCGGACATCCATGCCGTCGACCTGTTTGCCCGGAATGTTGAAGGACGCGCCGCGCTTGGAGAAATCCTGCTGCGCCGAAGCGCGCGAGACCGAGGTGCCCATGGCGTAGCGATTGTTCTCGATGACGTAGATCACCGGCAGCTTCCAGAGCTCCGCCATGTTGAAGCTCTCATAGACCTGGCCCTGGTTGGCCGCGCCATCGCCGAAATAAGTGACGCTGACATTGTCGTTGCCGCGATAGTGATTGGCGAAAGCGAGACCCGTGCCGAGCGAGACCTGCGCGCCAACGATGCCGTGGCCGCCGTAGAAGTGCTTCTCCTTGCTGAACATGTGCATGGAGCCGCCCTTGCCCTTGGAATAACCGCCGCGGCGGCCCGTGAGCTCGGCCATGACGCCGTTGGCGTCCATGCCGGTGGCGAGCATGTGGCCGTGATCGCGATAGCCGGTGATGACCTGATCGCCCTCCTTCAGGGCCATCTGCATGCCGACCACCACGGCCTCCTGGCCGATATAGAGATGGCAGAAACCGCCGATCGCGCCCATGCCGTAGAGCTGGCCGGCCTTCTCCTCGAAGCGCCGGATCAGGAGCATGTCGCGCAGCGCCTTGAGCTCCTGCTCCTTCGTGAATTCCGGGGGCGACCCGCCGTCGGTCTTGTCGTGTGGCGTGCTCGCGGCGGCTTTCTTGGGTGCGGCCATGGGAATTCCGGGTCAGAGAAAACTTTCGCCCTCTCTAACCCAAGTCAAACGCCCTTGGAAAGCACCGCGGCGACATGGCACGACTTTCATTATGCCGCACTGCAACGTGGTCGAAATATTGCAAAATGTTTGGCGCCGATCGGGCAACAAATCGATGCGAGGGGACGGACGCGCAGATTCGTGATCGTCAAGAAGCCAGCATCATCCTGCCGATCAAGAAGTCGCCCACGGGGCGCTGCAGCTTCCGCAACATCATAGCCGGGCCCTGTCCCGGCCATCCACGCCTTCCCCCGCGACACAAAGAACGTGGATGCCCGGGCCTTCGCCTCGCCGAAGCGGCTTCGGCCGCGCAGGCGGGACAAGCCCGGGCATGACGACCTCGTGAGCGCAACGTCCTCATCAGAAGAAGCCGAGCTTCTTCGGGCTGTAGCTGACCAGGAGGTTCTTGGTCTGCTGGTAGTGATCGAGCAACATCTTGTGGGTCTCGCGACCGACGCCCGACTGCTTGTAGCCGCCGAAGGCAGCATGCGCGGGATAGGCATGATAACAGTTGGTCCAGACTCGGCCGGCCTGGATCTCCCGGCCGAAACGGTAGCAGCGATTGGCATCACGGCTCCAGACGCCGGCGCCCAGGCCGTAGAGCGTGTCGTTGGCGATCGCGAGCGCCTCCTCGTCGGTCTTGAAGGTGGTGACCGAAACGACGGGACCGAAGATCTCCTCCTGGAAGATCCGCATCTTGTTGTGGCCCTCGAACACGGTCGGCTGCACGTAGAAGCCGCCGGCGAGATCACCCGCGAGCTCGGCACGTCCGCCGCCGGCCAGGACCTTGGCGCCCTCTTGCTTGCCGATGTCGATATAGGAGAGAATCTTGGAGAGCTGCTCGCCGGAGGCCTGGGCGCCGATCATGGTGGAGGCGTCGCGCGGATCGCCCTGCTTGATCGCGGCGACGCGCTTCAGCGCACGCTCCATGAAGCGGTCATAGATATCGGCGTGCACCAGCGCCCGGCTCGGACAGGTGCAGACCTCGCCCTGGTTCAGCGCGAACATGACGAAGCCTTCGATCGCCTTGTCGAAGAAATCGTCGTCTTCGGCGGTGACGTCATTGAAGAAGATGTTCGGCGACTTGCCGCCGAGCTCCAGCGTGGCGGGAATGAGGTTCTGGCTGGCATATTGCATGATCAGCCGGCCCGTCGAGGTCTCGCCGGTGAAGGCGATCTTGGCGATGCGCGGGCTCGAGGCGAGCGGCTTGCCGGCCTCGAGGCCGAAACCGTTGACGATGTTGAGGACGCCGGCGGCAGAATGTCCGCGATGATCTCGGCCCATACCATGATCGAGGCCGGCGTCTGCTCGGCGGGCTTGAGCACAACGCAGTTGCCGGCTGCGAGCGCAGGCGCGAGCTTCCAGCAGGCCATCAGCAGCGGGAAGTTCCAGGGGATGATCTGGCCGACCACGCCGAGCGGCTCATGGAAATGATAGGCGATGGTATCGTGGTCGATCTCACCGATCGAGCCTTCCTGGGCGCGCACCACGCCGGCGAAATAACGGAAATGGTCGATGGCCAGCGGCAGGTCGGCGGCGCGGGTCTCGCGGATCGGCTTGCCGTTGTCCCAGGTCTCGGCGATGGCGAGACGCTCGAGGTTCTCTTCCATGCGGTCGGCGATCCGGTTCAGGACCGCGGCGCGCTCGGCGACGCTGGTGCGGCCCCAAGCCGCCTTGGCGGCGTGCGCCGCGTCGAGAGCCGCCTCGACGTCCTGCGCGTCGGACCGTGCGATCTTGCAGACGATTTGGCCGGTCACCGGCGAGGCATTGTCGAAATACTTGCCTGAGATCGGCGCGACGAACTTGCCGCCGATGAAATTGTCATAGCGGTCTGCGAAGGGAACTTTGGTGACGCTGAGGAATTCCACCTTGTTCATTGATCACTCCCGATGTTTGCTGTTGCGCAATTCGTCGCGTGGTCGCGACTTGTGCAGACGATGATGCGGGAGGTGTTTTCTGTCAGCCCGGCCGGGGGCGATGGCGGAGCGGACCTGTCGCAGTTCTGCGACAGTCGTAAGTCTGCACCAGCACGCTCAATCCCCATCCTGAGGAGCGCGCCCTTGCGCGCGTTTCGAAGGATGGCTGCAGATGCAGTTGGGCCTGCATGGTTCAAGACGACCGCTTCGCGGTCTCCTGATCATGTGGGGACACAGCTCAGTGCTTGATCCCGAACCGCTTCAACTTCCGGTGCAGCGTAGCGCGGCTGACGCCGAGGGCCTTGGCGGCCGCTGACACGTTGCCGCCGGCACGGAGCAGCGCCCGCTGCAACACCGCGCGCTGACCGCCGGCGAGATGGTCATGCGCGGGTTCGCCGCCGAGGAGATCGGCCGCGGGCACCGGCTGCAACGCCTTGCCGGGTGCGATCCCGAGTCCGATCCGGGCCGAGCGGGTCGCGCCGATCACGAGATCGTCCGCGTCCACCGCGAGCAGGCCGCTGCAACCTCCGTCCGGACCTCGCGTCAAGACGATGCGGGCATGGGCGAAGGCCCTGCGAAACAGGTCGGCCTCGATCCGCTTGGCCGCCTCGCCCGCCGCCAGCGCGATCAGGCTGGAGAACCCGTCGGTGCGGTCCGCGCGGCAGGAGGAGACATCGAGCACGCCCGCGAGCGCCGCCTCATGGTCGTAGACCGGAACGGCCGTGCAGCTCAAAAGCG
>NZ_JXJM01000001.1:2889778-2897150 GCF_001593325.1 Bradyrhizobium sp. DOA1 | reverse complement strand
TCCTCGCTCCAGAGCGCGCCGGTCCACAGGCCCCAGGATTGAAACGTCGCATCGTCCGCAGGCGTGCCGCGACGATCGACGGGCACTCCCTCGCCGTCCGCGAGGAGCACGCAGCAGCCGCTGGCACCGACGGCCTGATACAGCCGGTCCATCGCACCTTGCGCGGCCGCCAGCAGCGGCGCGACGCGCTCGCGGGCCTGACCGAGCTCTGCTTCGGTGAGCCGCATCGGCGAGCTGCGGCCTCCGGGATCGAGATGATGCAATCGGGACGAACGACGCCACGAAGCCACGAGCGCGGACCGGGCGGCCTGGCCGGACGCGATGGCGGCCTCGACGCGGGCCGCGTGATGCGGGGGCATTGACCCATTCATCACTGTTTCCTCCGGAAGGCAGTCTAAGCCATGCCGCCATGGCCCGGTTGATCTGCGTCAATCCGGGCGACAGCGACTGAAGCCATGAGCCCCCTGCTGCGGCGCCGTCAAGGCAGGCGGCAGCCTCTTGGCCTACGACTTTCGGTAACAGTGCGGGGCGCGGCCGGCGGCAATCCGCAGCCACTTTCGATAGCGGTTTCGAATGCAGCGAGAACGCTATTTCGCCGGGATCATCCGAACGAGATCATGCGGATTGACATAGTCCAGCTGATAGCGCGCCCGCTCGTCCAGCATGTCAGGATCGATCCGCGACGTGCGCAGCAACGAGACGCGCTGCTCGCTCCTGGCGCGCTCGCGCTTGAGCTGCGCCAACTCGCTGGTCAGCGCGATGATCTCCTGATCCAGCTCCTGGCGGGCATTGAGGCCATATTTGCCGGTGTAGGCGTTGACGCCGAAATAGCCGACGATGGCCGCTGCCATGGCATAGAGGGCAAGGCCGGTCAGGATCGATTTCAGGCGCGCGCGGGAGACCATCCTGGGAAGATGCGGCAGGTTGGTTAAGGGAGTGCTAATTACCCCTGACCGGATATCTCGTCGTCATGCCCGGGCTCGTCCCGGGCATCCACGTTCTTCGTCGCTGACGCCAAGACGTGGATGGCCGGGACAAGCCCGGCCATGACGAACAGTTGAGCAAGTATCGGCGGAAACGCCTCAGCCGTGGTGCTTCGCGACGTGCGCGGCGAAGGCGTCGACATAGGCCTGGAGCACGGGCTTGAGCGACTCCTTGGTCAGATTGCCCTCCGCATCGAAAGCGTCGCCGACGGCGTTCAGATAGGTCTCGGGCTGCTGGAGGATCGGACCGGAGATGCCCGGCAGGATCGTCTGCAGATGCTTGGCTGCGCTGACCCCGCCGAGCGGCCCCGGCGAGTTGGAGACGATGCCGACCGGCTTGCCGAGCAACGAGCTCTTGCCGTAGGGCCGCGAGGCGACGTCGATGGCGTTCTTGAGCACACCCGGAATCGAGCGATTGTACTCCGGCGAGACGAAGATGACGCCGTCCGACTTCTGAAGCTTCTCGCGGAAGGCCAGCCAGTCCGCAGGCGGCGCGCCCTCGAGGTCCTGGTTGAAGAACGAGATGCCGGCCGGCGTGATCACCTCGAGCTTGAGTGAGGCCGGTGCGAGCTTGGCGAGCGCATTGGCGATCTTGAGCGAGAAGCTGTCCTTGCGCAGGCTGCCGGCGATCACGACGATGTTGTAGGCCATGGGGTGTCCTCGGGGGCTGGAGCGGGAGTGCCGGGGCGGCACTTAAGCGATCCGGCGCATTGGATGCAAGTGCATGAACCGGATCGATTTGGAAACGCTGTGTTTCGCGAAAGCGGATGTTGCCTAAAACATTCGGGCCGCCAAGCGGCGGCCCGAACTCTTTCGCATACGTCTAACCCAGATCAGATCGTCGGATTCCATGCCGACGGGATCAGGCGATATTTGGCGCCGTCCTTTACGACATGACCGACCGAGGGGAAGGTGAAGTGGAAGCCGATCACGGTCGCCTTCTCGGCCGCCGCCATGTCGTAGAATTTGTGGCGCGTGGCCTGCGCCATCGCGGCGTCGTAGTCGAACATCACGTGCCAGTCCGGATTGCGCAGGAAGAATTCCGGGATGTTGGTGACGTCGGACTGGATCAGGACCTTGGCATCGCCCGATGCGACCGCGAACGAGGTGTGGCCGGGCGTGTGGCCCGGCGTCGCGATCGAGGTGATGCCGGGTGCGACTTCCTTGCCCGCTTCGAACTTGGTGACCTTGGACTCGAGGCCGGCAAAGGTCTTCTTCACGCTGGCAAAATAGTTCTTCATCATCGGGTTGGACTCGGCCTTGGCGGCGTTGTCCTCGCTGGTCCAGAACTCCCATTCCTTGCCCGGCACCATGATCTCCGCGTTCGGGAACGCCAGCGCGCCGTCGGCGAGGCGGATGCCGTTGATGTGATCAGGGTGCAGATGCGACAGCAGCACGACGTCGATGTTCTTGGGATCGGCGCCGGCAGCCGCCAGATTTTGTAGTGTGCGGCCGACCGCGCCCTTGCTCGACTCGAGGTTGGCGACTCCGTTGCCAGTATCGATCAGCACGAGCTTGGAGCCGGTGTTGATGAGCTGCGGATTGAACGGCACTGTGACCATGCCCTTCGGCATGTAGGCCGCCTCGCCCGCGGCCAGGGCTTCTTCCTTGGGTATGTTGACGACGAACTTCTCCGGCATCGGAAAGGTGCGCGCGCCATCGTTGATCGACGTGCACTCGTAACTGCCGACCTTGTAGCGGTAGAAGCCCGGCGCCTGCGTTCCGGTCGGTGGCACTGAGGCATCGGCGGCGGTCGGCCGAAGGCCGGTCACGGCAGCCGCACCGACGGAGGCAGCGCCTGCAAGCAAATGGCGGCGATTGAAATCAGTCATAGAGAAGTCCCCTTCTGAGCCCCTGCGGATTTTCCGCTTTCAACGACGGCGGGAATAATCCCCGGCTTCGCTCGGAAGGCAAGACTTTCTTTGGGTGACGTGCCGTCGCACGCCGCCATTATTTATTTGGGTTGATGAGGAATTTTTCGCCGGTGGCACGTTTGGCGTAGACCGCGATGTTGGCGAGATCGAGCGCCTCGGGCAGCGAGACCACCTTGGTGTAGTGACTGGCGAAGGTGGTCTTGAGCTCGGAGGCGACGCGCTGGCGCAGCCGGCCGATCTCGGCCGGGCCGATGTTCTGGAGGAATGGCGTGAGCAGCCAGCCGCCGACACCCCAGCTAAGGCCGAAAGAGCGGTTCAGCTCGGTCGGGCGCGTGTCGAGGCTGCCATAGATGTAGACGTGCTTGTACACGTTGGAGCCGTAGCGGCTGTACTCCTTCGCGGTCTTGTTGGCCGCAATCTCCATGGCCGTCAGGATCTGGCTCGCCAGCTTGCCGCCGCCGATGGCGTCGAAGGCAATCGTGGCGCCGGTCTCGACCAGCGCATTGGTGAGATCGTCCATGAAGCTCGCCGCGCTGGAATCCACGACGTGCCTGGCGCCGATCTTGTGCAGGATCTCCGCCTGCTCCTTGCTCCTGATGATGTTGACGAGAGCGATCCCGTCCTTGATGCAGATCTTGTTCAGCATCTGGCCGAGATTGGAGGCAGCCGCAGTGTGCACGAGCGCCTTGTGGTTCTCCCGCCGCATCGTCTCGGTCATGCCGAGCGCGGTCAGCGGATTGACGAACCAGGAGGCGCCATCCGCGGCCGTGGTGCCCTCAGGCAGCTCCATGACGTCTCGCACCTTCAGCACGCGAAACTGCGTGTACATCGCGCCGCCGATCATCGACACGGTCTTGCCCATCAGCGCCTTTGCCGAATCCGACGAGCCGGCCCCGATCACCGTGCCGGCGCCCTCATTGCCGACCGGCAGAGACTGGTCGAACCGCGCCCCCATCATCCGCATCGCCGCCTCCGGCATCTGGGCGGTGATGATCGGCATTTCCTTGGTGCCGGAGGCCTTCGCCGCCGACATGTCGGCGGGTCCAATCAGGAGCCCGAGGTCGGAAGGGTTGATCGGGGTCGCCTCGACGCGAACCACGACCTCGTCATCGGCCGGCTCTGGCGTCGGGACATTCACGAGGGACAGTTCCAGCTCACCGCTCTTCTTCAGCAGCGAACGCAGTTGCAGTCCGGTCTTGCCGTCGCTCATGTCGATCCTCCCTGTCCGTCTTTCGCAGTCGAGGCGCCGGCTTATGCCAGCGCCTTCAGTGCCGCCTTGCCGCCGTAGAGCGCCTGCTTGCCGAGTTGCTGCTCGATGCGCAGGAGCTGGTTGTATTTGGCGGTGCGATCGGACCGCGCAAGGGAGCCGGTCTTGATCTGACCGCAGTTCGTGGCGACCGCGAGATCGGCGATGGTGGAATCCTCGGTCTCGCCCGAGCGGTGCGACATCACCGAGGTGTAGCCGGCCTTGTGCGCCATCTCGACGGCGGCGAGCGTCTCGGTCAGCGTGCCGATCTGGTTGACCTTGATCAGGATCGAGTTGGCCCGGCCGGCCTTGATGCCTTCGGCGAGACGCTTGACGTTGGTGACGAAGAGATCGTCGCCGACCAGCTGGCACTTCTTGCCGATGAGGTCGGTTAGCTCCTTCCAGCCGTCCATGTCGTCTTCCGACATGCCGTCCTCGATGGTGACGATCGGATAGCGCGCGACGAGGTCCGCGAGGTACTTGGCCTGCTCGGAGATCGAGCGGGTCTTGCCCTCGCCTTCATAGACATACTTGCCGCCCTTGAAGAACTCGGTCGAGGCGCAGTCGAGGCCGAGCACGATGTCGGAGCCCGCCTTGAAGCCGGCCTTGCCGATCGCGTTCATGACGAAGTCGAGCGCGGCATCCGCCGACGGCAGGTTCGGGGCGAAGCCGCCCTCGTCACCGACATTGGTGTTGTGGCCGGCTTTCTTCAATTCGGACTTGAGCGTGTGGAACACCTCCGCACCGTAGCGCAGGCCCTCGGCGAAGGACGATGCGCCGACGGGCAGGATCATGAACTCCTGGAAGTCGATCGGGTTGTCGGCATGCACGCCGCCATTGATGATGTTCATCATTGGTACCGGCAACAGGCGCGCGGAGGTGCCGCCAACATAGCGATAGAGCGGCATGTCGAGCGAGTTCGCGGCCGCTTTGGCGCAGGCGAGCGAGACGCCGAGGATGGCGTTGGCCCCGAGCCGGCTCTTGTTCGCCGTGCCGTCGAGATCGATCATGATCTGGTCGATCTGGGCCTGCTGCTCGACATCGAGACCACTCAGGGCCTCGAAAATCTCGCCGTTGACGGCGCCGACCGCCTTGGTGACGCCCTTGCCGAGATAGCGGGCCTTGTCGCCGTCGCGCAATTCCACCGCCTCATGGGCTCCGGTCGAGGCGCCCGACGGCACCGCGGCGCGGCCGAGCGCACCGTCTTCCAACACCACATCGACCTCGACGGTGGGATTACCCCGGCTATCCAGGATTTCGCGGCCGATGATGTCGATGATGGCGGTCATGAGAGCCTCATTTCGGAAAACAAAGGGGCAGTTGGCGGTGCTTCTACCGCAATGCATCGACGCGGAAAAGGCCGGGTGACGGCCGCCCGATGATTGGCTAAGAGGGCCGCACGGAGGCGGCCGAATGTCGAAAAAACCCAGCAAATTGAACAAGTCCCCTGCCAAGCCAGCTTCATTGCAGCTTGGCCGCGCCGTGGAATGGCCGGATGCGCCCGAAAAGGCCAAGCTCGACCGCGTGCCGAATCCGCAAGAAGGCACGGATTATCTGGTGCGTTTCACCGTGCCGGAATTCACCTCGCTCTGCCCGGTCACGGGCCAGCCGGATTTCGCGCATCTGATGATCGACTACGCGCCCGGGGCGTGGCTGCTGGAATCGAAATCGCTCAAGCTCTACATCGCGAGCTTCCGCAATCACGGCGCCTTCCACGAGGACTGCACCGTGATGATCGGCAAGCGCATCGCCAGCGAGATCAAGCCGAAATGGCTCCGCATCGGCGGCTACTGGTATCCGCGCGGCGGCATCCCGATCGACGTGTTCTGGCAGACCGGCCGCGTACCGAAGGGCCTGTGGGTGCCCGAGCAAGGCGTCGCGCCCTATCGCGGGCGGGGTTAGGAGGAGAAAAACAACAATGAAATGGATGCCAGCAACATTCCGCAACCTTGCCCTAAGTCTACTGGGCGTCCTCTGGCTCACCGGCGCGTCGGATGCTGCCGAGGTTCGGGTGATGATCTCGGGCGGACTGACGGCTGCTTACAAGGCGCTCGTGCCGGAATTCGAGAAGGCCACCGGCAACAAGGTGCTGACGGAATATGGACCGTCGATGGGAACGACCGCGAACGCCATCCCGGTGCGGCTCGAACGCGGCGAGCCGGCCGATGTCCTGATCATGGTGGGCTATGCCCTCAACGATCTCGCCAGCAAGGGCAAGGTCGTTGCCGGCAGCCAGGTCGATCTGACCAGGTCCCCGATCGGGATCGCCGTGAAGGCGGGCGCGCCGAAGCCGGACATCAGCTCCGTGGAAGCCGTCAAGCGCGCGCTGCTGGCGGCGAAGACGATCGCCTATTCCGACAGCGCCAGCGGCGTCTACGTCTCGACCGAGATGTTCGACAAGCTCGGCATCGCCGACGCCATGAAGGACAAGGCTCGCAAGATTCCTGCGACGCCGGTCGGCGAGATCGTCGCGCACGGCGAGGCTGAGCTCGGCTTCCAGCAGATCAGCGAGCTGAAGCCCGTCAAGGGCATCGACATCGTCGGACCGCTGCCGAGCGAGTTGCAGAAGATCACGATCTTCTCCGCCGGAATTGCGACCGGTTCGAAGGAGCCCGAGGCAGGCCGGGCCTTGATCAAGTTCCTGGCCTCCCCGGCTGCGCGCGAGGCGATCATTGCGAGCGGCATGGAGCCGATCCAGGCTCTCGGGTCAAAATAGCCAAGCTCATCCGGTAGACGTCAGCGCGCGTCCGCCGGCGCTCGCTGTTTCAGCAGGCGGGCGCAGACGAAGCCCAGCACCACCATGATCACTGCGCTCGCGAACAGCGTCGGCATCTTGCCGGCATGGTGGAGTCCGAAGCCATAGGCGAGCGGCCCAACGGTCTGCCCCATGAAGAAGAAGAACGAATGCAGCGACAACGCGGTGGCGCGCGCCTCGACCGAGAGCTCGCTGGCGAAGACCTGCAGACAACCATGGGCGATGTAGAAGCCCCATCCCATCACGACGAGATTCAGGGCCTGCACCTCCCAGCGCGGGCCGAAGGCCACAGCAACGAGCTGTGAGGCAACCAGCGTCATGCCGGCGATCATCATGCCCTTCATGCCAAGGCGCGGCAGCAGGCGCGACACTGTCAGCGTGTAGAACAGGCCGCCGACCGCAAAGCCCGCGATGACGAGGCCTGCGATCGAGAGCGAGGTCTGACCGAGCTCGAACAGGAACGAGGCGATATAAGGAAACAGGCCGAGCACACAGCAGCCTTCGATGAACACTG
>NZ_JXJM01000001.1:2867285-2889366 GCF_001593325.1 Bradyrhizobium sp. DOA1 | reverse complement strand
TTGGATTGGTGAAGATGGTGCGATAGCCGGCCTTCAGCGCCGACAGGCTCGTCTTCGGCGGATGCTTGACCTTGGCGCCGTGGAAGCCGGCCGCAACCGCGATCGAGGCGACGATCACGAGCACGCCCAGCACCGCCAGCACGCCGCGCCAGCCGAGGAAATCCCCGATCAGGCCGGAGGCCGAGGCGCCGAGCAGATTGCCAGTCATGGCCCCTGCCAGCGTGCGGCTGATCGCGACCTGGCGTTTTTCGGGCCCCACGAGATCACTGGTCAGGCTCAGCGCCACCGGAAACACGCCGCCCGAGCCGATGCCGGCGAGAATGCGGGTGGCAAACAGCACCGAGAACGAGGTCGAGAACGCGCCGAGGATGTTGGCGAGGCCGAGCAGCGCGAGGCAGCCGATCATCAGCCGCGTCTTTCCGAACAGGTCGGCTGCAGCGCCAATGATGGGCTGGATGATCGAGAAGGTGAAGGCGAACACCGCGGCAAAGCCCGCCGCAGTCGCGATGCTGACGCCAAAGTCTTCGGCGACGTGCGGCAGCACCGGATCGAGCGCGCGTGCGGAGAGTGCTGCGGCGAAGCTTGCGCCCGCTATGACGTAGAGCGCTGTCGGCAAGCCGTGATCGTGCGGCCGCGCCTCGCCTTGCTGCATCAACGCGGGCCGGCTTTGACAGATTCTTTGGCCAGCGCGTCGAACGCCATCAGCCTGGCGATCAGCCCTTCGAACTCGCGCAGCGGCACCATGTTGGGGCCGTCGGACGGCGCGCGATCGGGATCGGGATGGGTTTCGATGAAGACGCCGGCAACGCCGACGGCGACAGCCGCGCGGGCCAGCACCGGCACGAATTCGCGCTCACCACCCGACGATGTGCCCTTCCCGCCCGGCTGCTGCACCGAATGAGTGGCATCGAAGATGACGGGCGCGCCGGTGGTGCGCGCCAGGATCGGCAGCGCGCGCATGTCTGAGACCAGCGTGTTGTAGCCGAACGAGGCGCCGCGCTCGGTGACGAGCACGTTCGGATTGTTCGCGCTGGTGATCTTGGTCACGACATTCGCCATGTCCCAGGGCGCCAGGAACTGGCCCTTCTTGACATTGACGACCCTGCCGGTCGCGGCGGCGGCGAGAAGCAGATCGGTCTGCCGGCACAGGAAGGCAGGGATTTGCAAGACGTCCACGGCTTGCGCGACCTCGGCGCATTGCGTGGCCTCGTGCACGTCGGTCAGCACCGGCAAGCCAAGCGAGGAGCGGATCTCGGCGAAGATCGGCAGCGACTGCGAAAGACCGAGCCCGCGCGCAGCGGAGGCGCTGGTACGGTTGGCCTTGTCGAAGGAGGTCTTGTAGACGAGGCCGATTTTCAGCCGCGCGGCGATCTCCTTCAGCTCGGAAGCAACCTCCAACGCGTGCTGGCGGCTTTCGAGCTGGCACGGTCCGGCAATGATCGAAATCGGCAGATCATTGCCGAACTTGACCGTCCCGATAGTGACGACCGGCGCCGCCGAATGCGAAGAGCTCAAGGCAAATCCCTCGTTTCGGCGCGACCATAGCCGTGATGAGGGTCGGATCAACCCTCTTCCGCCCGGGCCGTTCGAATATCAGGGTTGCGCCAGGGTTCCCGGCGGCGGCGGGAATCGCTACTTCACCGAGGAGAAGGCGGTCGGCGCCAGGATCTGGCTGACGATGTTGCCGACGATCTGGCCGTCAGCTTCGCTCTCGGCACGGGCTTTCATCCAGTCCGGATCGGTCATGAACGCGCCCCACTTCTTCTCGCGCTCGGCGAGCGAATCCCAGGCAAGGAAATAGGTCAGCTCCTGGTTGGATTCACCGATCAGCGTGGTGAAGAAGCCGGCCTGCTTGATGCCATGCTTCTCCCAGAGCTTCAGCGTCACCGTCTCAAACCGCTTCAGCAGCGCCGGCAGCCGGCCGGGCACACAGCGATAGACGCGCATTTCGTAGATCATCAACTTCACTCCCTGTTGTTGTTCTTGCGGCAGGGAGTTGTCGCAACAAACTGCGCGATCGTCAAAGGCAGAGAAACGCTACACCAACCGGCTCTGCTTCGCCGCCGCCGCGATGAACGAGGCGAACAGCGGATGAGGCTCGAACGGCCGCGACTTCAGCTCGGGGTGGAACTGGACGCCGATGAACCAAGGGTGATCCTCGTACTCGACGATTTCAGGCAGCACGCCGTCAGGCGACAGGCCTGAGAATTTCAGCCCATGCTGCTCGAGCCGATCCTTGTAGGCGGTGTTGACCTCGTAGCGATGGCGATGGCGTTCTGAGATTTCGGTCGCACCGCCATAGACCTGCGAGACGCGGCTGCCGCGGTTCAATGCCGCAGGATACGCGCCGAGCCGCATCGTGCCACCGAGATCGCCGGCCTGCGAGCGCTTCTCCAGTTCGTTGCCGCGCAGCCATTCCGTCATCAGGCCGACCAGCGGCTCCTTGGTGGGGCCGAACTCGGTGGAGTTGGCGTTCTCGATGCCGACGAGATTTCGCGCGGCCTCGATCACCGCCATCTGCATGCCGAAGCAGATGCCGAAATACGGCACGTCGCGCTCGCGCGCGAACTGCGCCGCCCTGATCTTGCCTTCCGCGCCGCGCTGGCCGAAGCCGCCGGGCACCAGGATGCCGTTGACGTGCTCGAGGAACGGCGCCGGATCCTCCTTCTCGAAGATCTCGCTCTCGATCCAGTCGAGATTGACCTTGACCTTGTTGGCGATGCCGCCGTGCGACAGCGCCTCGATCAGCGACTTATACGCATCCTTCATGCCGGTATATTTGCCGACGATGGCAATGGTGACGTTGCCTTCGGGATTGCGGATGCGTTCGTTGATCTGCTGCCAGCTCTGGAGCACCGGCGGAATCCGCGAGCCGATGCCGAAGGCGGCGAGCACCTCATCGTCGAGGCCCGCATTGTGATAGGCCTCGGGGACGGCGTAGATGTTGTCGACGTCGCGCGCCTCGATCACGGCGCTTTCGCGCACGTTGCAGAACAGCCCGAGCTTGCGCCGCTCTTCCTTCGGAATCTCGCGATCGGTGCGGCAGAGCAGGATGTCTGGCTGGATGCCGATCGAGCGCAGCTCCTTGACGGAGTGCTGCGTCGGCTTGGTCTTGAGCTCGCCGGCACTCGGGATGTAGGGCAGCAGCGTCAGGTGGATGTAGACGGCGTGATCGCGCGGGAGCTCGTTCTTGAGCTGGCGGATCGCCTCGAAGAACGGCAGGCCCTCGATGTCGCCGACCGTGCCGCCGATCTCGACCAGCACGAAATCGTAATCGTCGTTGCCGTCGAGGACGAATTCCTTGATCGCGTTGGTGACGTGCGGAACCACCTGGATGGTCGCGCCGAGATAATCCCCGCGGCGCTCCTTGGAGATGATGTCCTGGTAGATGCGCCCCGTTGTGATGTTGTCGGCCTTGGTGGCGGGACGGCCGGTGAAGCGCTCGTAGTGACCGAGATCGAGATCGGTCTCCGCGCCGTCATCGGTCACGAACACTTCGCCGTGCTGATACGGCGACATCGTTCCGGGATCGAGGTTGAGATAGGGATCGAGCTTGCGGAGGCGGACCTTGTAGCCCCGGGCTTGCAACAGGGCACCCAGTGCCGCCGAAGCCAGACCCTTGCCGAGCGAAGAAACCACGCCGCCGGTGATGAATATGTACCGCGCCATGGGACTTAACCTCTAATCCCCTAAATTCGATTCGCCAAAGCGATTCGCATTCCGCCCCAAAGATTTTGCGGGCCTGTGGGTGATGCAGAACTGAGAGTGGTGACAGTGCCTTGATGGGGACTTTTGATGCAGGACGGTAGCAGCCGTCCTGCATGGCCCCCCTGCTTTATTGCGAGCGCGGCACCTGCGGGCCTGCCGGCGCCTGGTTCTGCTGCTGCTCGTCGGCCTTCTTCAGCGAATCCAGGATGCCGCCCGAGGTCGGCGGCGCGATCGGCGACCCGCCGGCCGGCTGGGTCTGCCCGGGCTGGCCGATGATCGACGACGGCTTGCGGTCGTAGCCGGCGTACCAGGACAGGAACAGGCTGGTGAGGAAGAAGCCGACGGCAAGGATCGCCGTGGTCCGCGTCAAAAGATTCGCAGTGCCGCGGCTCGACATGAAGCCCGCGCCGCCGCCCATGCCGAGGCCGCCGCCTTCCGACTTCTGGAGCAGCACGGCGCCGATCATGACGGCGACGATCATGAGGTGGATGACGATGACAACGGTATGCATAGTATCCTTCCGTCACAAGCGGGCGGCGCCTGACGGCGGCCGATCGCGCTTCGCGGGTTTTCCTGAAGTTGCGCGGTGTTACACGATCGGAGGGGGTATTGCCACCCCCGATCGGGCCCGGACCAACGGTTTCAATGAGCTAGGGACAGCCCTTGGCAATCGCAAGGAAGTCGGCCGCTTTCAGGCTGGCGCCGCCGACCAGCGCGCCATTGACGTTTTTCACTGCCATCAGCTCGGCCGCATTCGAGGGCTTGACCGAGCCGCCGTAGAGAATGCGCATCCTGGCGCCGTCCGTCTTGAACCGGGAGGTCAGGAGCTCCCGGATAAACCCATGAATCTGCTCGACATCCTTCGCCGTCGGGGTCAGGCCGGTGCCGATCGCCCAGACCGGCTCATAGGCCACGACCAGATTGGCGGCGGTCGATCCGTCCGGCAGTGAGCCGTCGAGCTGGCCGCGCAGAATGTCGAGGGTCTGGCCGGCATCGCGCTGGGCCTGCGTCTCGCCGACGCAGACAATTGCCGCCGCCCCGGCGCGCCAGGCCGCCTCCGCCTTCTGCCGGATCAGGGCATCCCCCTCGCCGTGGTCCGCACGGCGCTCGGAATGGCCGACGATGATGGCGGTTGCGCCGGCATCCACCAGCATTTCGGCTGAGACATCGCCGGTATGGGCGCCGGAGGCCTTGGGATGGCAGTCCTGGGCCCCTACCGCGACCTTCTTGCCTGCCGCCCTCCCGGCAAAGGCCGCGATCAACGTCGCCGGCGGGCACACCAGCAGGTCGGCCTTGGCGGTCACGTCTGCCGCGCCGCTGAGCATGGCGTCGAATTCGGCAGCCTGGGCCTTCAGGCCATTCATCTTCCAGTTGCCGGCGATCAGCGGTCGGATGGCATCGGTCATGTCGTTTTCCAGCTGAATGAAGTTTGCGCATGCGCTAGCAGAGCCGCTGCGGTAGTTCCAGATTCTTGTTTTGACGCGTATTCTTGACGCGAACCGAGGTCCACTTCGCTGGAAAACGCTTTGGGGCTTTTAACCGCAGTCCCGAAGCGCCGGCTGACGCAAGGTTGCGGGGGGAAAGCCGCCACTTTATGATGATGGATCAATTTGGTGACGCGCTTTTGCGGAATCTGCATTAAGACGCGCTCCCGTCCCCCCTCCTGACCAAACAAGTTGGACCAAATGCTTCGAGGAATACGCAAGGCCTCATCGAACTGGCTCGGCAAGACCATTATGGCCGTGGTGATGGGCGTGTTGATCGTCAGTTTCGGCATTTGGGGCATCGCGGACATCTTCAAGGGCTTCGGCCAGTCGACGGTGGCCAAGATCGGCAGCACCGAGATTTCGCTCAATGAGTTCCGCCAGATCTATACGGACCGCCTGCAACAGATCAGCCGCCAGTTCGGCCGGCCGCTGACGCCCGATCAGGCGCGTGCCTTCGGCCTCGACCGCCAGGTGCTCCAACAGACCATCGCCGAAGCCGCCCTCGACGAGGAGGCGCGCCGGCTCGGGCTCGGCCAGTCCGACGAGCAGATCCGCCAGGTCATCATGAACGATCCCAACTTCAAGGGCGTCGGCGGCAGCTTCGATGCGAACCGCTTCCAGGCCGTGATTCGCAATTTCGGCTACACCGAGCAGCGCTACGTCGCCGAGCAGCGCAAGGTGTCGCTGCGCAGGCAGATCACCGGCACGATCGGTGCAAGTGTCGAACCGCCGAAGACCATGCTGGACGTGCTGACGCGCTTCCAAAATGAGCAGCGCGCCATCGAGTTCGTCAAGCTCGACGCCGCGCAGGCCGGCCAGATCGATGCGCCCTCGCCCGAGACGCTCGCTGTCTATTTCGAAGATCACAAGGTCCAGTTCCGCGCGCCCGAATATCGCAAGATTTCCTTCGTCGTGGTCTCGCCGGAGGAGATCGGCAAGTGGACCGAGGTGTCGGACGAGGACGCCAGGAAGATGTTCGAGCAGCGCAAGGACCGGCTCGGCACCCCGGAGAAGCGCCAGATCCAGCAGATCGTATTTCCGAACGTCGCCGACGCGCAGGCCGCGCGCGAGCGCCTCGTCGGCGGGATGTCGTTCGAGGATCTCGGCAAGGAGCGTGGCCTCAGCGCCTCCGACGTCGACCTCGGGCTCGTGACCAAATCCTCGCTCGCGCCCGCGGTCGGCGATGCCGCCTTCGCGCTTCCTGCCGGCGAGATCAGCCAGCCGATCCAGGGCGGGCTCGGCGTCGCGATCGTCAGGGTCGACAAGATCGAGCCGGGCAAGCAGGCGGACTACGCCAGCCTGGCCGGCGACATCAAGCGCGAGATCGCCACCGAGCGTGCGCGCGTCAAGGTCGCCGATCTCCGCGACAAGATGGAGGACGAGCGCGGCGGCGGCTCTAGCGTGATCGATGCGGCGCAGAAGCTCGGCCTGACCGCCGTCACCATCGAGGCCGTCGACCGCTCCGGCCGCGCCCCGAACGGCCAGCCGGTCGCCAATATCCCGCAAGGCCTCGACGTGGTGTCGCAGGCCTTCAACACCGATGTCGGCGTCGATAACGACGCCATCTCGTTCAAGGGCGGCTATGTCTGGTACGACGTGCTCGGCATCACGCCCTCGCGCGATCGCAATCTTGACGAGGTCCGCGACCAGGTCGAGGCGCGCTGGCGTCAGGACCAGATCGCCGCCAAGCTGAAGGCCAAGGCGACGGAGATGGTGCAGAAGCTCGAATCCGGCGGCAAGCTCGCCGATGAGGCCGCCGCGATCGGCGCCAAGGTCGAGACCGCGAGCGGCTTCAAGCGCGACGACTCGCCCGCCGGCGTGCCCGGCACCGTCGTCGCGGCCGCCTTCCGCACCGCCAAGGATGGGGTCGGACAGACCGCGGTGAGCGGCGGCAGCGAAGTCATCGTCTTCCGCGTCACCGACATCGTCGAGCCCGCGATCGACGCCGCCTCCGAGGCGGTCAAGAAGCTCAAGGACAGTCTCGAGCGTGCGCAGACCGAGGAGCAGGTCGCCTCCTACGTCAACAAGCTTGAAACCGACATCGGAACCACCATTAATCAGGCCGCCTTCGCGCAGGTGACCGGCGCGAACCAGTGAGTTGAAAGCACGCGATGGACGACCTGAAATCGATCATTGGAAAAGTGGCGACCGGCGCCAGCCTGTCGCGTGACGAAGCCGCTTCCGCCTTCGATGCCATGATGAGTGGCGAGGCCACGCCCTCGCAGATGGGCGGCCTGCTGATGGCGCTCAGGGTGCGCGGCGAGACCGTGGACGAGATCACCGGCGCGGTTACGGCGATGCGTTCGAAGATGCTGACCGTGACGGCACCGCCCGACGCCGTCGACATCGTCGGCACCGGCGGCGACGGCTCCGGCTCGGTCAACGTCTCGACCTGCGCCTCCTTCATCGTCTCGGGTGCAGGGGTGCCGGTGGCCAAGCATGGCAACCGCGCGCTGTCGTCGCGCTCCGGCGCCGCCGACGTGCTGGCCTCGCTGGGGGTCAAGATCGACCTGCGGCCCGAGCAGGTCGGCCGCTGCGTGCGCGAATGCGGCATCGGCTTCATGTTCGCCCCCGCCCATCATCCCGCGATGAAGAACGTCGGCCCGACCCGGGTCGAGCTGGCGACGCGCACGATCTTCAACCTGCTCGGCCCGCTGTCGAACCCTGCCGGCGTCAAGCGGCAGATGGTCGGCGTGTTCTCCAGGCAATGGGTGCAGCCGCTGGCGCAGGTGCTCAAGAATCTCGGCTCCGAATCCGCCTGGGTGGTGCACGGCTCCGATGGCCTCGACGAGATCACCCTCACCGGCCCGACCTTCGTCTCCGCGCTCCACAATGGCGAGATCAGGAACTTCGAAGTGACACCGGAGCAAGCCGGCCTGTCGCGCTGCGACGCCGGCGCACTCAAGGGGGGCGACGCGGATGCCAACGCGATCGCGCTGCAAAGCGTGCTCGACGGCAAGCCGAGCCCCTATCGCGACGTCGCACTGATGAACGCAGCCGCCGCGCTGGTCGTGGCCGGACGCGCCAAGGATCTCAAGGACGGCGTTGCGATCGGCACGAAGTCGATCGACGGCGGCGCTGCGAACGCGAAGCTGAAACACCTGATTGCGGTCTCGAACGGCTGAGCCTGGCATGTCGGACATCCTGACCAAGATCGAAACCTACAAGCGCGAGGAGATCGCTGCGGCCAAGCACGCGCATCCGCTCTCCGCGGTCGAGGCGATGGCCAAGGCGCAAGCCGCACCGCGCGGCTTCGTGCGCGCGATCAAGGCGAAGCACGCCAGTGGCGACTATGCGCTGATTGCCGAGATCAAGAAGGCCTCGCCGTCGAAGGGGCTGATCCGCGCCGATTTCGATCCGCCGGAGCTTGCCAAGGCCTATGAGGCCGGCGGCGCGGCCTGCCTCTCGGTGCTGACCGATACGCCGTCGTTCCAGGGCCATCTCGACTTCATGGTGGCGGCGCGCGCGGCAACCTCGCTCCCGGTGCTGCGCAAGGATTTCATGTTCGACACCTATCAGGTGGCGGAGGCCCGCGCGCATGGTGCCGACTGCATCCTGATCATCATGGCCGCGCTCGACGATGCCACCGCCAAGGACCTCGAAGACGCCGCGACTGCCTATGGCATGGACGTGCTGATCGAGATCCACGACCGGGCCGAACTCGACCGCGCATTGAAGCTGCGGTCGCCGATGATCGGCGTCAACAATCGCAACTTGCGCACCTTCGAGACCACGCTCGCGACCAGCGAGGCCCTGGCGCCGCTGATCCCGCGGGAGCGGCTGATGGTCGGCGAGAGCGGTATCTTCACGCCCGCCGATCTCGCCAGGCTCGAGCGCGTGGGCATGTCGACCTTCCTGGTCGGCGAGAGCCTGATGCGGCAGGCCGACGTCACTGCGGCGACACGCTCGCTGCTCGCGCGCGAGCCCGGCGCACGCGCAACCGGTACGCGCTGACATGGCACGCAAGCCGTCCTCGACGAAGCCCGCCAAAACCAAGTCCAAGACCGGCCCTGCCCTCACCCATATCGGCGCCTCCGGCGAGGCGCGCATGGTGGACGTGTCGGACAAGCCCGCGACCGAACGGCTTGCGGTCGCCGAAGGCCGCGTCATCATGACCAAGGCGACGCTCGATCTGATCGTGTCCGGCAACGCCAAGAAGGGCGACGTGCTCGGGACCGCACGGATCGCCGGCATCATGGCAGCCAAGCGCACCTCCGAGTTGATCCCGCTCTGCCACCCTCTCGCGCTGTCGAAGGTGACGGTCGACATCGAGCCCGACGCGAAACTGCCTGGCTGTCTCGTCCGTGCCAGCGTGAAGGTCACCGGCCCCACCGGCGTCGAGATGGAGGCGCTCACCGCCGTCTCGGTCGCCTGCCTCACCGTCTATGACATGATCAAGGCGGTGGAGCGCGGCGTGCGTATCGAGGGCATCCAGCTCGTCGAGAAGCTCGGCGGCAAGTCCGGCCACTACCGCGCGTAGGCGCGATCACTTCAGCGAACTGCTGATCGATCCGAATTTCGCGTTCAGCTTGCTGCCCATGCCGTTCACGACGGTGATGATCGCGAGCGCGATGCCGGCGGCGATCAGGCCGTATTCGATCGCGGTCGCACCTCGCTCGTCGGCGATGAAGTCCTTCAGAATGTTCGTCATGATCGTGTCCCTCTCTGCGTTGTGGGCAGACGTCTTCGCAAATCACGTGCCATCGTACGTTCGAGGTTCGCCAACACGTTAGATGGTTAAGCCCTGGTTAGTCGCGACACGGCCGGCAGGAATTGACCGGCATCGCGGGGAGCTTGCGGCAATTCCTGCAGGTCTTGCGCCTCGCGCATCGATCGCTTTTGTGCGCGAGCGTTCACATTGCGTTAACCGCGCTTCCTAACTTCGCCTCCACACCGTTCCCGTAAACCAACGGATGTTTTGGGATTCAAGAATTGATCCTGGCGTGTGCACGGCAATGATCCAGTATGATGACGAGATTCGGCAGTCGCCTCTTTGACCAGGCCTTCGTGCGCAGCGGACCGATCCGCTGGCTGGTGGTGGGCGGCGCGCTGCTGATCGTGGCGATCGCCGTCGGCGCGACGCTCATGGCACAGAATTTCCGCGAACGTGCGCTGCGCAACGCCAGCCGCGAGCTGGAAAACACCGTGCTGATGCTCGCCCATCATTTCGACCAGCAATTGCAGGATTTCGCCGTCATCCAGAAGGGCTTCGTCGACCACGTCCGCACGACCGGCATCAACGCTGCAGAGGACTATCGCAGGCGTCTCTCGGGGCAGGACGTCCACCGGATGCTGCGCTCGAAGATCGAGGCGCTGCCTTACATGGGCGGAGTCAACGTCATCGACGCCGAGGGCAATCTGATCAACTCGTCGACGACGTGGCCGGCGCCCAAGGTCAACGTCGCCGACCGCGCCTACTTCCGCACCTTCAAATACGATCCCTACTCGCCCGACGTGCTGATCGAGCCGCTGCACAGCCGCATCTCGGGCGCCTGGACCATCCTGATCGTCCGCAAGATCGTGGGACCGAACGGCGAGTTCCTGGGCGTCGTCGGCCGCGGCATCGAGCCGGCCAGCTTCGAGAAGTTCTTCGAGACCGTCGTGCTCGGCGAAGAGGCGACGATCTCGATGCTGCATCGAGACGGCACGCTGCTCGCGCGCTATCCGCAATCCGGCGAGTTGATGGGACGGAATTTCAAGACCGGCCCGTTCTCCCATCAGAGGGTGTTCGGGCTCGATCATTTCGCAGGCCGCTTCGTCAGCCCCGTCGACGGCGAAGACCGGCTGATCGCCTCGCACGCCCTGCCCCATTTTCCGATTCTGATGATGGCGACAACGACGCGCGCGGCGGCCCTGACGGACTGGCGCGAGCAAATCGGCATCCTGATCTCGGTCGCGGCGTCGTCGGCGCTCGCCATCGCGGGCGTGCTGATCGCGATCGTGCGCAAGCTGCTGGAGCAGCACCGCCTCTCTCGGGAACGGCTGACGCTGGAAAAGCAGCGCCTCGACCGCGCCGTCAACAACATGACGCAGGGCCTTCTGCTGTTCGATGCCGAGCGGCGGCTCGTGATCTGCAACCAGCGCTACATCGAGATGTACGGTCTGTCAGAAGAGGTGGTGAAGCCCGGCTGCAGCTTCCACGACATCATCGCCCATCGCAAGATGACCGGCTCGTTCACCGGCGACATCGACGACTACGTTGCGCGCGTGCTGGGCGACATCCACGTGCGCAATTCCATGGTCATCGACACCTCCGACGGCCGCTCGATCCAGATCGACAACGAACCGCTCGCCGACGGCGGCTGGGTGGCGACGCATGAGGACATCACCGAGCGCCGGCGGACCGAGGAGCGCATCACCCATCTCGCCCATTACGATGCGCTGACCGACCTGCCCAACCGCACCATGTTCCACGAGCATCTACGCGAAGAGCTCGCCGCCATCGCGGACGGCGAAGAGATCGCGGTGCACTACATCGACATCGACGAGTTCAAGGGCGTCAACGACGCGCTTGGCCATCTCGTCGGCGATGAGTTGTTGAAATCGATCGCGCACAGCCTGCGCCGCTGCGCCGGCCCGGAGGACTTCGTGGCCCGGCTCGGTGGCGACGAGTTCGCCATCGTGCAGAGTGCGGTGACGTCACCGGACCAGGTCACCGATCTGGTCGGTCGGGTCTTCCATGCCATCCGCACCCCCTTCGACTGCATGGGTCATCATCTCACGGCGGACGCCAGCATCGGCATTGCGCTCGCGCCGGAGCACGGCAGTGCGCTCGACCAGATCCTCAAGAACGCCGACATGGCGATGTATGCGGCCAAAGCCGCGGGACGCCGCACCTATCGCTTCTTCGAGCCGGAGATGGACGCCAAGGTCCGCGAGCGGCGGCAGCTCGAGATCGACCTGCGTCATGCCATCGCCCAAGGGGGGCTCGAAGGCGGCCTCGAGGTCTACTACCAGCCCTGCCTCGGACTGAAGGACGATCGCATCACCGGCTGCGAGGCGCTGGTGCGCTGGCGCCACCCGGAGCGCGGCATGGTCTCACCGGCCGAATTCATCCCGATCGCAGAAGACACCGGCCTGATCAACGAGATCGGCGAATGGGTGCTGGCGACAGCGTGTCGGGACGCCGCCAGCTGGCCCGACGACATCCGCCTCGCCGTCAACGTCTCGCCGGTGCAGTTCAAGAGCGGCACGCTCGCGCTGAAGATCATGGCCGCGCTTGCCGCCTCCAATTTGCCGGCGAGCCGGCTCGAGCTCGAGATCACCGAGGCCGTGCTGATCCGCGACGACGACACTGCGCTCGCGATCCTGCACCAGCTTCGCGCCATCGGCGTGCGCATCGCGCTCGACGATTTCGGCACCGGCTATTCCTCGCTCAGCTATCTGCACCGCTTCCCCTTCGACAAGATCAAGATCGACCGCTGCTTCGTCGACGACATCGCCCGCCCCGACGGCTCCGCCAGCATCGTCCAGGCGGTCGTCAACCTCGCGGCGGCGCGTCGCATGACCACCACGGCCGAGGGCGTCGAGACCGAAGAGCAGCAGCGTCTGCTCCGCGCGCTCGGCTGTTCCGAGATGCAGGGCTATCTGTTCAGCGCCGCAAAGCCCGCCGGCAAGATGCTGGAGCTGTTCGCGCTGCATCGCAGCCGTCTCGCCCAGCGCGGCGCCAGCGAGAGCCGCCGGCGCGAGGCAGGTTAGATCCGATAGAGCGCGACGCAATCCTGAGCAGATCGCACGCCGGGACAGACCCTCAAACGAATTCGCCCGGGAGCGGTGATCCACTCCCGGGCGATCCATCATCCGAAGATCGTGAGGTCTATCTAGTTCGGCACCGCCGCCTTCGGCGCCGGCTTGGCGGCAACCGCATTTGCGCTGACGCCGTGCAGGAAGTCGAAAGCCGCATGCAAAGCCTTGTCGTCCTCCTCCTTCGGTGGGACGTAGGACTGCGATCCGGTCTGTTCGGCGCCGTCGGCGGCCGACAAATGCCCGCGCATCTGAGATTCCGCCATGGTGTCCATCCGGCCCTTCAACTCCGGCGGCACGTCCTGAAGGATTTCGATGTCGGGCGCAATGCCCTGGGCCTGGATCGAGCGGCCCGACGGGGTGTAGTAGCGCGCCGTGGTCAGCGCCAGCGCGCCATTGCCGGCGCCGAGCGGGATGATGGTCTGCACCGAGCCCTTGCCGAAGGAGCGCGTGCCGATCAGCGTCGCGCGCTTGTGGTCATGCAGCGCGCCGGCGACGATCTCCGAGGCGGAGGCCGAGCCTCCGTTGACCAGCACCACCAGCGGCTTGCCCTTGGCAAGGTCACCCCCACGCGCCGTGAAGCGCTGGGTCTCTTCCGGACTACGGCCGCGGGTCGAGACGACCTCGCCGCGCTGCAGGAATGCGCTCGAGACCGACACCGCCTGGTCGAGCAGGCCGCCCGGATTGTTGCGCAGGTCCATCACATAGCCCGCGAGCTTCTCCGGCGGGATCTCCTTGGAGATCGACGCGATCGCCTTTTTCAGCCCGTCGGTGGTCTGCTCGTTGAAAGAGGTGATACGGATGTAGCCGATATCGCCGTTTTTGACCTGGAAGCGCACCGGCCGAACATGGATGATCTCGCGCGTGATCGCGACGTCGAGCGGCGCGTCGGCGCCCTTGCGCACGATGGTGAGCTTGGTCTTGGTGTCGACCGGGCCCTTCATCTTGTTGACGGCCTGCTCGAGCGTCATGCCCTGCACGGCCTCGCCGTCGATCTTGCTGATGAGGTCGCCGGACATGATGCCGGCCTTCGAGGCCGGCGTGTCGTCGATCGGCGAGACGACCTTGACGAGGCCGTCCTCCATCGTGACCTCGATGCCGAGCCCGCCGAACTCGCCGGAGGTGGTCTCCTGCATCTCGGTCCAGGCCTTGTCGTTCATGTAGCGCGAATGCGGGTCAAGCGAGGTCACCATGCCCGTGATCGCGCCTTCGATCAGCTTGGCATTGTCGGGCTTCTCGACGTAGCTCGCCTTCACGCGCTCGAACACCGCGCCGAACAGATTGAGCTGGGAATAGGCGTCGTCCGCGCTCGCTGCCGCTCGTGCCGCCCATACGCCGCCGTGGGGACTGGCTACCAGAAGGGTCAGACACGCTCCGGTGAGCGCGCCCAGGGGGAACAGCAGGGTTTTCCGCATGGAGAGATAGCCTTTTTCTTGGGGCTGGTGGCGCCATGCAAATGGCGATCCAGCCGCTTCTCACAATATCATTCTGGTTTCTTCAAGGCCCGGAACGCCACTCCGGCGGTACACCGCAAAAATCCCTTCGTTGGGGCCTAAACTTTTGGCAACGTTCAAGGACCATCGCACGGTCGACCAGTTCGGCCGACGGGCCGACGCCTTGCAGCTATGCGATTTTAGGATGGTTTTGGAGGGCCGGACGCGATAGGCGATGGCGATAAGACTTCAAATTCCCGGGAGGACAACAATGAACGACGCGCCCCGCATCCGGCCGGAACGGAACGTCGAACTCGGCGCCAGCAACGAGCCGTTCCAGAACCTGCACGAATTCGTCAGGAAGGCGCGTGCCAACCTCAACCAGAACGCCTGGGACTACATCGTCGGCGCCGCCGAGACCGAGACCACGATGCGCCGCAACCGGATGGCGCTGGACGAGATCGCCTTTCGCCCGCGCGTGCTGCGGGACGTTCGCAAGGTCGACGGCTCCGTCGAGCAGCTCGGCCGCAGGATGCGTTTGCCGGTGGTGCTCGCCCCCGTCGGCGCGCTGGAGATCTTCGATCCCGATGGCGCGGCGAGCGTCGCGCGCGCCGCCGGCAGCTTCGGTGCGGCGCACATGCTGAGCTCGGTGTCGGAGCCCGGCCTCGAGAAGACCGCGGAGGCCGCGCCCGACGCGCTGCGGCTCTACCAGCTTTATGTCCGCGGCGACGATGCTTTCGTCGCCGATGTCGTCAGCCGCTCCGAGAAGAACGGCTACGCGGCGTTCTGCCTGACCGTCGACACCGCCCATTACAGCCGTCGCGAACGTGACATCGCCAAGCGCTATGTTCGCGAGAGCCGCCTGCGCGCGACCGGCGGCGACTACCAGAAGGGCCTGGAATGGCGGACGGTGAAGATGATCAAGGACAAGTTCAGGATCCCGCTGATCCTGAAGGGCATCGCCACCGCCGAGGACGCCCAAATCGCGGTCGATCACGGTGTCGAGTGGATCTACGTCTCCAACCATGGCGGCCGTCAGCTCGATCATGGCCGCGGCGCCATGCACGTGCTGCCTGAAATCGTCGAGGCCGTGAAAGGCCGTGCCAAGATCATGGTCGATGGCGGCTTCTGCCGCGGCACCGACATCGTCAAGGCCATCGCGGCAGGAGCCGACCTCGTCGGCATCGGCCGGCTGCAATGCTGGGCTCTGGCGGCCGCCGGCGAAGCCGGCGTGCTACGCATGCTGGAGCTGCTGGAGGACGAAGTGTTGCGCTGCCTGGGTCTCTTGGGGGCCGCCTCCTTCGCCGAGGTCGAAAAATCCTGCCTGCATCCGGCGGCCGCAACCAATGCGCCGAGCGTGTTCAGCGCGTTCCCGCTGTTCGACCACGACCCCTATCGATACTGACGGTGAAAGGACCCAATGAATTCGCTCTCTCCCGGCAGCGCCGATGCGCTCCTGTTCGATCTCGGACGCGTGGTGATCGACATCGATTTCTCCAAGGCAATCGCCTGCTGGGCGGGACATGCCGGCTGCCAGCCCGAGGCCATCGTCGCGCGCTACGTGCGTGACGAGGCCTACCGGCTGCACGAGGTCGGCAAGATCAGCGACGAGGATTATTTCCAATCGTTGCGGTCATCGCTCGGGATCGGCATTTCGGATGCGCAGTTCCTGGAGGGCTGGAACGCGATCTTCGCCGGCGAGATGCCTGACATTGCCGAGCTGTTGCCGCGCGCGGCCAAGCAGATGCCGATCTATGCCTTCTCCAACACCAACCGGCCGCATATCGACTATTTCTCGAAGGAATATGCCGGCGTGCTCGGCCATTTCCGCGAGCTCTATTTGTCGTCCAGCATCGGCCTGCGCAAACCGGATGCGGAGGCGTTCGACCATGTCGTGGCGGCGATCGGCGTGCCAGCTAGCCGAATCGTGTTCTTCGACGATCTTGCCGAGAACGTCGATGGGGCGCGGGCTTACGGCCTGACCTGCGTGCACGTGACCTCGCCCATGGATGTCGGGAACGCGCTCAGGGCGCTGGGAATTTAATCCGTCCCGCGGACTGGCCGAGATCGACCGGAGCGCTCGGGAACTATTTCTGCCGAGGGCGAGGAACCAAATTCCTCTGTATATTTTTATACAAAGTTCCGGGAACGAATGCCCGCTTCAGGACTCATGAGTCCGTTGGGACTTCTACATCGGACTTATCGTCGTGTTGGGCAAAACCTATCTTACCAAGCAGGCCTCTCTGCTGATGAAATTCGCCAGAACTACCTCGGATTCTGACCTCTCCGCCAAGCTGATCAGCAAGGCAGCCGACCTGAAATCGCAGGCCGACCCGCTGCCCGATACGGATCAGGGTCCCCACGCCCCGGACGTCAGTCCGAGCGAGCCGACGCGGAGTTGACCCATGCTGGCCGTGGCGCTCGTTCTTCTCGTGCTTACCATGGCCATCCTGGTGCCGGTCTGCCTCGCCTTCCGGATCATGCCTCGGAGAATTTGAGCCGCCTTAGGCCGTCCGAGTGCTCGCGCGCCTGTGCGGGATGCTGAATGGTGAGAATGACGACTTCACCAGCCTCTTCGTCGAGCGTGTAATAAATCAAATAGGGGTATCGCCGGGTTACCAGCTTGCGCACGCCCTCTACCTTCTGCGGTCTTCCAAGTCGCGGAAAACGGACGAGATTCTGAAGCGATTCAAGATTGCAGCGCGCACACGCAATGCGGCTTGCGGACTTTGCTCCCTGACATATTCGGCAATGCAATCAGATCTTGCGCGGCCCGTGGCGTGTATCGGAGCTTCATCGCTCGAAGCGGCGGAACGCAGCTTCAACCTCGACGTCAGACGCAAACTGCCGGAGCTTCGCCTGTGCGAGTCCCTCGAGGATCGCCGACAGATGCGCGGCATCGATTTCCTCGGGCTCTCCCGCATCGCCGGTCAAAGCCAGCATTGCGCGCGCGATCTCGTCCTGATCATCGGCAGGGAGCTGCCGCACGGCGTGAAGAGCCTTTTCGAGCAATTTTGTCATCGACAAAAGATAAGCCCAAGTTGCGCCGAAAGGAAGCGCGTCTTTCTCACTCCATTGAGACCTCTTTTGCGTCGATCCTCTCACTGGGCTAAAACCTTACCGATCGTGTCCTTTGATTTGTTGCGGAGTTCACCCGTGGCCCTGATGCCGGTTTCCGACGCGCTTGCCGCGGTGCTGGCGGGTGCCGAGCCGCTGCCTGACGAGATGGCCGCGCTCGATGCGGCCTTCCACCGCGTGCTCGCCCGCGACGTCGCAGCGCGGCGCACGCAGCCGCCGGAAGCCATGTCGGCGATGGATGGCTATGCCGTGCGCGCGACCGATGCGGCAGCGATCAATTCCAAGCTCACGGTCATCGGCGAGGTTGCAGCAGGCCGGCCATTTGCCGGATCCGTTGGTACCGGTGAAGCGGTGCGGATCTTCACCGGCGGCGTCATTCCCGCCGGTGCCGACGCGGTCGTGATTCAGGAGGACACCGTCGTCGACGGCAAGCACGTGACGGTCAAGGAAGCCGCCATTACCGGGCGGCACATTCGCCCCGCAGGCGTCGACTTCTCCGAGGGCGACGTGCTGCTGCGCAAGGGGGCCCGCCTCACCGAGCGCGATCTGGCGCTCGCCGCCGCCATGAATCACCCGCAGCTTGCCGTTTGCCGTCGTCCGAAGGTCGCGATTCTCGCCACCGGCGACGAGCTTGTGTTACCCGGCTCGACGCCCGGCCACGGCCAGATCGTCTATTCCAACGGCTATGCCCTGCACGCGCTCGCCCGCAGCGAGGGCGCCGAGACCATCGACCTCGGCATTGCCGCCGACACGCTCGGGTCCACCGCCGCCGGCATCCGCCGCGCGCGCGAGAGCGGCGCCGACATCCTGGTCACGACAGGCGGAGCCTCTGTCGGCGACCACGATCTGGTGCAGCAAGCCCTTCGCGACGAAGGCATCGCGATGGCGTTCTGGAAGATCGCAATGCGCCCGGGCAAGCCGATGATGCACGGACGCCTGGGGGCGATGCGCGTGATCGGCCTGCCTGGCAATCCGGTTTCGTCCTATGTCTGCGCCTTCCTGTTCATGGTGCCGTTGATTCGCGCCCTGTCGGGCCGATCCGAGATTCATCATCGCCACAAGCGCGCCGTGCTCGGCAAGGACGTCGGCGCAAACGACATGCGCGCGGATTATCTTCGCGCGAGGCTGGAGGAGCGCGATGACGGCGCGCTCGTCGCTATTCCCGTCAACCACCAGGATTCCTCGCTGCTTGCAAATCTTGCTGCGGCACAGGCACTTCTCGTGCGCGCGCCGTTCGCCCCCAGGGCCGAAGCCG
Source organism: Bradyrhizobium sp. DOA1 (assembly GCF_001593325.1). Taxonomy (NCBI): domain Bacteria; kingdom Pseudomonadati; phylum Pseudomonadota; class Alphaproteobacteria; order Hyphomicrobiales; family Nitrobacteraceae; genus Bradyrhizobium; species Bradyrhizobium sp. DOA1. The sequence goes on along the minus strand of NZ_JXJM01000001.1, from coordinate 2,870,662 downwards.
GCACGCCTTGCGAGGTGCTGCGCCTGCCCGCCTGAACGCATCCCCCACACGCGTTCCGCGAACTTTGCGGCGTTCACGGTAAATTAAGCAGTTGCGGAACATGTATCGAACATATAGTGTCCGTTCATGATTTGTTTCGAGGATGTAGCGGTTCGCCGCTCCAATACAGCGTCTCGGAATCGAACGACATCAACCGGGGGACTTTGGTCGAGATGTTAACGCGCAAACAATACGAGCTTCTGCGGTTCATCAGCGAACGTCTGAAGGAAAGCGGCGTGCCGCCCTCCTTCGACGAGATGAAGGATGCGCTCGACCTGCGCTCGAAGTCAGGCATCCATCGCCTGATCACCGCGCTCGAGGAGCGCGGCTTCATCCGCCGCCTGCCCAACCGCGCCCGCGCCATCGAGGTGATCAAGCTGCCCGAGCTCCAGGCCGCTGCCGGCAACCGCCGCGGCTTCACGCCGAGCGTGATCGAGGGCAATCTCGGCAAGATCCGTGCGAGCTCCAGCCCGCCCGCGGACGAGGGTGAGCGTCCGGTTGCCGTGCCCGTGATGGGCCGCATCGCAGCCGGCACGCCGATCGAGGCGCTGCAGACCCGCAGTCACACCATCAGCGTCCCGCCGGACATGCTCGGCTCCGGCGAACATTATGCGCTCGAAGTGCGCGGCGATTCGATGGTCGAGGCCGGCATCCTCGACGGCGACATGGCGCTGATCCAGCGCAACGAGAGCGCCGATACCGGCGACATCGTCGTGGCGCTGATCGACGACGAGGAAGCGACGCTCAAGCGCTTCCGCCGCCGCGGTGCCTCGATCGCGCTCGAGCCCGCCAACGCCGCCTACGAGGTGCGCATCCTGCCGCCCAACCGGGTGAAGATTCAGGGCAAGCTGATCGGGCTGTACCGCAAGTACTGACCGCCCGGCGGTCATTCGATACCGATGATCCCGATTGGAGCGGATGCGTCCGCTCCGGCTGGGCAGTCTTTCCGGACTTGCGCAGATTGTCCGGCCCTCATTCAGCACGACACACTCTGCGTGTCGCGGCCAAGCGCTCATCGCGTTTGAGCTCGAAAGATCGAGCAGACAAGGATTGCTCACCGCTCGCGGCCACAGGCGTTCGTGGTCCCCGAATGCGCTGAAATGAGCTTTGTTCCTAGTGAATCCGAAAAAGATAATGTGATCGCGTCTCGCGAACGTCAGCCGCAGATTCGCCTACAACCGAGCAGAGCGTTACGTGCTTCCACTCTGATAGAGGCTTGCGCCTCCGAAAGAGGCGCGGGTTGCTATCTTCGCATGAGGAGCACCCGATGTGTGACTACAGCCTGCATGCCGTTGCATCGCGTCCCGCCGAAGTCGGCGAGACGATCGTCTCCACGACGTTCCGCGGCACCTCGACGCGCGGCTTTGCTTCCGCGGCAGATCCGACCGTGGCCGTCTGCCTGTTGCCGGGAACGGAGCTCGCCTTCGCCGACAACGTGCGTTACGACAATCGCTGGATCTGGACGCGCACCATCAACTCCCGCGTCGGCAAGTTCGGCAAGATCGATCCGCACATTCCCGATCGCCATCACGACGCGATCGAATTTCCTGATGGCAAATACGTGCTGGTGACGCAGCTCGTCGAAGGCCAGCGCGCAACGGTGCTGCAACTGCCCGTGACGCAGCCGGTCAGCGAGCGCGAGCACAAGCCGCAGATCATCGCAGACAGCCGCCCGAGCCCAACGCCCCGCCTGCCGATCGGCTGATGCGCCGTCCCGGCCGTCCAGGTCGGAGACCAGAATTGAAATTGCCATTCGCCGGCCGCGGCCGGCGACATGGAGCGGTTTGGCGTTCGCGACATCCAACCAGCCGACCGAGTGCCCTTCCCCTTGCGCACGAAGTTTGGGCCGCCGTGCCTGAATTTTGAACGTCCGCTCCGCCGTCAAATGACCGATGCTGTCGGGGCCTGAGACAGCGGATATGGTCGATGAAAGCCTTCATACGCGTCGTCGAACTCTGGGTGCCCGATCGCACGCGCATGCGGCTGGAATTCGGCGGGGCCTCTACGGTGAAGGGCTGTCCGCGTTCAAGGCCGTGAGTGAGGATCTGCGCTTCGGTTATGACGAGGGGTTGCCCGGCAAAGCGTGGGCCAGCGGCCATCCGGTGATCCTCACCAAATTCGCCAACTCCTAATTCAAGCGGACCGATCAGGCGCTCGCAGCGGGCCTCACATGCGGCGTCGCGGTGCCGGTCTTCGCCGGCGAATTCCTGCAGGCCGTGATGGTGCTGTTCTGCGGCGATGACGAAGCGCATGTCGGGGCGCTCGAGCTCTGGCACAACGACCCCGATGTCTCCCACGAGATGCGGCTTGTCGACGGTTACTATGGCACCGCCGACATGTTCGAATTCAACTCCCGCCACACCAGATTCCCGCACGGCTTCGGCCTGCCCGGACGCACCTGGAAGGCCGGCCTGCCGCTGATCATCAAGGACCTGCACAACGCCAAGAGTTTTCTGCGCTGGGAAGAAGCCGCCGAAATCGGGATCAATCTCGGCGTTGGCGTGCCCTACCGCACCGGCGCCGACCAGAGCTGGGTGCTGACCTTCCTCTCCGCACAGGCCACCCCGATCGCACGGCGCTTCGAGATCTGGGTCCCAAACGAGGCTCGCTCTGCGTTGGTCTTCCGCGCCGGCGATTGCAGCGGGCAGACCGACCTTGCGGGACTCTATGCGACGACATCAATCGCCAGGAGCGACGGGAGCATCGGGGGCGCCTGGGCCACGGGCATGCCCGCGATTAGCGATGATCTCGCACATGACGGCTCGATCGCGGCTGCAGAGGCCCGCGCAGCCGGGCTAAGCCAGATGGTGGCCCTGCCGGTCATCGGCAGCGCCGGTCTAGACGCCGTGCTGGCTTGGTATCTGTAGCGCATCTGCTCAATCGTCAGCCTGCAGGTCGGTCTCTGCCGGCGTTGCGTCCCGGCTCCGGGGCGCTGCCGTCTTCGGAACAAGGCTGCCGTCGAAATCGCCCTCGCCGGCGCCGGCCGGCAACCAGGGCCGGCTTGTGCCTCTGGCCCTCACGGTCTGAACTGAAAACCCGTCGCCACGCTGCGTCAGCGCCAGCGCGCCCTGGCTTGCAAGGCGCGGACGGTCGACCACCATGGCCGCGCAGCCGGAGGGTGCTGGCCGCGCCGTCACCACCAGCGCGGCGCGGCTGCAATCATCGGCAAGACCGTCGACGCGCAGGGACAGCGCGACCAGCCGCCCGTCGGCGAGCGGCGTCACGCAGCCGGTTTCGTCGCATGACACACCATCGGCCAGCGAATTGGTTGCGGCGTCGCGCGGATCGGCGTCGGCCGCCAGCCACTCCTTCAGCAGAAAGCTGTCCTTGCTCGCTCG
>NZ_JXJM01000001.1:2837697-2866755 GCF_001593325.1 Bradyrhizobium sp. DOA1 | reverse complement strand
CCCGTCCTTGCCCCGCACCGCGACGCTCGTGCCGTCCCCGGCAATCAGGATATCGGGCTGGCGCACCGACAGGCCCCAGGCGAGGGACACCAGCAGCACCAGGCCACCGGACCAGCGCAAGGGCGTTCGCAACAGCCCCATCATGATGATGCCGAGGCTTGCCGCCATCAACGGCGCGATGCCGAAAGCTGGAATGCGGCCGACTGCGCCCGGCAGAGCCGCCACCCAGCGCGACACCGCGACCATCCAGTCGATACCGATCCCCATCAGCCACCAGAACACGCCGTCGAGCCCGAAGGGCGCTGCAATCAGTCCCAGCAGCCCCGCCGGCATCACCAGTGCCGAGACCACCGGCATCGCGCCGAGATTGGCGAGCACGCCGTAAGGCGTGACACGATGGAAGTGGAAGGCAGCATAGGGCGTCGTCGCGAGCCCCGCGATCAGCGAGGCCAGGAACAGCATCGCGATCTCGCGGCCGCCCCACAGCGCGACACGCGCCGTTGCCGAATGTTCGGGCGAGGCGAACAGGTTCGGCATGCCGATCTGCACCAGCGCGACGAGCCCGAGCGTTGCCGCAAATGACATTTGAAAACTCGGATGCACCAGCGCTTCGGGCGCGACCGCGAGCACGATCAGCGCCGCCACCGCCAGCGTGCGGAAGGTGATGGCGCGGCGATCGACCATGACCGCGATCAGCACAACCGCCGTCATGAAGAACGAGCGTTGCGTCGCGACTTCTGCGCCTGACAGCAGCAAATAGAACGCAGCCGCGACCAGCGCGGCGGCCGCCGACCATTTCTTGATGGCGAAGCCCGCCGCCAGACCCGGGATCAGCGCCAGCAGCGCCCGCACCGCGAAGAACACGACACCGGCGACGACGGCCATGTGGTAGCCGGAGATCGACAGTACATGGCCGAGCCCCGAGACGAACATAGCGTCGTTGACGGGGGCGCTGATGGCATCGCGCCGTCCGGTGAGCAGTGCCGTTGCGATCGCGCGATTGTCGCCCTTGAGCGTCGCGCGGATGCGTGCGTCGATCGCATCGCGCAGGCCCTGCATGAACGCGGCATAGCGCAGCCGCAAGCCGCCGGCCTCCGGCGGCACCGACGCCGCGATCGTTCCCATCACGAAGCCGGAGGCGCCGATGCCTTGAAAATACATGTCCCGGGAGAAGTCGTAGCTGCCGGGCCGCACCGGCGAGATCGGCGGCATCAGCCGCGCCTTCAGCTGCACGAAGCTGCCGACTTCCGGCGCCGTCCCCTTGCGCACCGACAGACGCACGCGCTCCAGCTTGACGTCGCTGCGCTGCGCCTCCATCGCGCTGACGCGCAGCACGAAACGGTCCGTGCGCTCGCGGATGTCGCGTGCTTCCACGAAACCCGAGAGCGACACCGAATAGAGCGGCTTGGCCAGCACGGGATGAGCAACGCGCGCCGTCTTCCAGGTCGCGATGGCAAAGCCGGCAGCGAGCGCTGCGATCATGATCGCGGGGGCGAACAGCCGGCTGCGCCGGAGCAGCACCGCGCCGAACATGAGCGCGGCAGCCGTCGCCGCGACGACCCAGAGCACCGGCTCATGATCGGCGGCGAAATAGAGCGCGATGCCGCCCCCGAAGGCGACGGGCACCCACGGCAGCAGGCGCCCCGGACCGGCTTCCGCGCGCGCCCAGCCGCGCAATGTCTCGACGATCGCGGGCCAGAGGCCAAAGCCAACAGGTGCAAGGCCGCCAGCCGGCGTGGCGCGGCCGAGCGGCCACGTCCCGGCAACTCCCTGGGAGCGTATTGGCCGGACCGGCTCCGCCATTCCCCTGCACCTTACGATACGCGACAGGTGCAGAGGCTACCGGACCGTGCGGATGTGCGAATAGGGTACGGATCAGGAACAGTCGGTGCAGCGCCCTACTTTACTTTGACTCTGGGCAAGGCCACCGAAGCCTTGGCCGACAGTCCGAATGACGATGTCGTATCGTCTCGCGTCAGATCAGCGGCGCCTTCGACGAGGCGTGGTGATTGACGATTTTCCACTCGCCGTCCTCGCGGGTGATGACCCAGCTCATCTTGACGACCAGATCGGGACGTTCGCCGGCAAGATCGAACGTGATGGTGGCGCCCATGTTGATCAGATCAGGGCCTGCTTGCGCTGCGTACACCTCGGAGAAGGTCGCGCTCGGCTTGCGCCAGCGCGGCAGGCCGTTGAAGTAATCGGCAACGCCGTCCCGGCCCCGATAGAGCTTGGGATTGGAGCCGAAGAAGAACGCGTTCTTCGAATACAGCGACGACAGCGCCGCAGCGTCGAGCATTGCGAAGCCGGCGCACCATTTCGCGATGATGGCTGAAACGATGTTGTCGGCTTCGCTGCTCATTGCTGTCCCCTAGCCCTTGGCGACTTCCTTGGCGAACGTGTCGCGCAAGCCGATCGTCCGCGAGAACACCGGTTTGCCCGGCGTCGAGTCCTTGTCGCGCACGAAATAGCCCTGGCGCTCGAACTGCATCGGCTCGGTGGAATTGCTCTCCGCAACGGAAGCCTCGATCCGCGCGTCGGACAGGATCTCGAGCGAGTTCGGATTGAGATCGGCCGCAAAGTTCGAAGCGTCCGGGCTTGGATTGGAGAACAGCTGGTTGTAGATACGGATCTCCGCCGCTTTGGAAGCCGCCGCCGGCAGCCAGTGCATGGTCGCCTTGACCTTGCGGCCATCGGGCGCGTTGCCGCCCTTGGTTGCGGGGTCGTAGGTGCAGCGCAGCTCCACCACCTCACCCGCGTCGTTCTTGATCACGCCGGTGCACTTGACGAAATAGGCATAGCGCAGCCGCACCTCGTTGCCAGGCGACAGGCGGAAGAACTTCTTCGGCGGGTTCTCCAGGAAGTCGTCCTGCTCGATATAGAGCTCGCGGCCGAACGTGATCTTGCGCGTGCCGGCCGAGGGATCATCAGGATGATTGATCGCCTCGAGCTCCTCGGTCTGCCCTTCCGGATAGTTCTCGATCACCACTTTCAGCGGCTTCAACACGGCCATGCGCCGCTGCGCCTTGCGGTTCAGCTCCTCGCGAATACAGAACTCCAGCATGCCGACGTCGACCACGCTGTTGGCCTTGGCCACACCGATGCGCTTGACGAATTCGCGCAGCGCAGCCGGCGGCACGCCACGGCGGCGCATCCCCGCCACGGTCGGCATGCGCGGATCGTCCCAGCCCGCGACATGGCCGTCGCGGACGAGCTGGGTCAGCACACGCTTCGACAGCAGCGTGTAGGTCAGGTTCAGCCGCGCGAATTCGTACTGATGCGGTTCGGACGGCACCGGCAACTTCTCGATGAACCAGTCATAGAGCGGCCGGTGATCCTCGAACTCCAGCGTGCAGATCGAATGCGTGATGCCTTCGATCGCGTCCGACTGGCCATGCGCGTAGTCGTAGCTCGGATAAATGCTCCATTTGGTGCCGGTGCGCGGATGATGCGCATGCAGGATCCGATACAGCACGGGATCGCGCAGATTGATGTTGCCCGCGGCCATGTCGATCTTGGCCCGCAACACGCGCGCGCCGTTCGGGAATTCACCGGCCTTCATGCGGCGGAACAGGTCCAGGTTCTCCTCCACCGCGCGATCGCGGAAGGGCGAGTTCCTGCCGGGCTCGGTCAGCGTGCCGCGCGAGAGGCGGATCTCCTCCTGGGTCTGATCGTCCACATAGGCGAGCCCGTCGCGGATCAGTTGCTCCGCCCATTCGTACAGGCGATCGAAATAGTCCGAGGCGAAGAACAGGTTTTTGCCCCAGTCGAAGCCGAGCCAGCGCACGTCGGCCTGGATGGAATCGATATATTCCTGCTCTTCCTTGACCGGGTTGGTGTCGTCGAAGCGCAGATGGCAGCGGCCCGGAAACTCCTGCGCGATGCCGAAATTGAGCGCGATCGACTTGGCGTGGCCGATATGCAGATAGCCGTTCGGCTCCGGCGGGAACCGGGTCACGATTTCCTTGTACTTGCCCTGCTCGAGGTCGGCCTGGATGATGTCACGAATGAAATCGCGCCCAACCTCAGCTGCCACCGGTTCTGTCATTACGAAAATCCTGTAGGGAAATCAGCGGACCTTCTGCCAAATTCGCGTGGCTGAGCCAAGGGCTAAGCAAGGCCTGCCAGATCCGCCGCCGGAGGCTTTAGTTATGCCCCGGTCCTGCTATACACCACCGCCTCCAATGCATAGGCCCTGCCAAGAATGACCGATTCCGTCGTCACCCGCTTTGCCCCCTCGCCGACCGGCTTCCTCCATATCGGGGGCGCCCGCACGGCGCTGTTCAACTGGCTCTATGCGAAGAAGCACGGCGGCAAGATGCTGCTGCGGATCGAGGACACCGACCGGGAGCGCTCCACCGAGGCCGCGATCGGCGCCATCCTCGACGGGCTCAAATGGCTGGAGCTCGGCTGGGACGGCGAGGTCATCTACCAGTTCGCCCGCGCCGCCCGCCACCGCGAGGTCGCCGAGCAGCTGCTCGCCGAGGGCAAGGCCTATCGCTGCTACGCCACCGCCGAGGAGCTCGCCGCCATGCGCGAGAAGGCTCGCGCCGAAGGCCGCACCCGCCTCTATGACGGCATGTGGCGCGACCGCGACCCGGCCACGGCGCCAGGCGACGTCAAGCCGACGATCCGCCTGCGCGCGCCCCAGACCGGCGAGACCGTGATCGAGGACCAGGTCCAGGGCCGCGTCGTCTGGCAGAACGAGAACCTCGACGACCTCGTGCTGTTACGCGGCGATGGCAACCCGACCTACATGCTCGCGGTGGTGGTCGACGACCACGACATGGGCGTCACCCACGTCATCCGCGGCGACGACCATCTGATCAACGCCGCCCGCCAGAAGCAGATCTATGATGCGATGGGCTGGGCGCTGCCGAGCATGTCCCACATCCCCCTCATCCACGGTCCGGATGGCTCGAAGCTTTCGAAGCGCCATGGCGCACTGGGCGTCGATGCTTATCGCGCCATGGGATACCTGCCGGCGGCGCTGCGCAATTATCTGGTCCGGCTCGGCTGGAGCCATGGCGACCAGGAGATCTTCTCGACCGAGGAGATGATCGCGGCGTTCGACCTCGCAAGCGTCGGCCGGGCCGCAGCGCGGTTCGATTTCGCCAAGCTGGAGAACCTCAACGGTCACTACATCCGCAACGCCGACGATCAATCACTCGTGAAGATGTTCGAGGATGTGCTCGACCACGTCGTGCCTGCCCGCGACGAGATCAAGGCCAAGCTGAACGACACCACGCGAGCGCAGTTGCTCAAGGCCATGCCGGCCCTGAAGGAGCGCGCCAAGACGCTGATCGAGCTGATCGACGGCGCCTATTTCATCTTCGCCGACCGGCCGCTGCAGCTCGATGCCAAGGCGCAGGCGCTGCTGACAGCAGAGAACCGCAAGCTGATCGGCCAGCTTCATTCCGCGCTGGAGAAAGTCGAGACCTGGAGCGGCGCCAGCACGGAGGCTGCGCTGCGCGCCTTCGCCGAGGAAAATAGTCTCAAGCTCGGCGCGGTCGCCCAACCCTTGCGGGCCGCGCTGACCGGACGGACGACATCGCCTGGTATATTTGAGGTTTTGGACGTCCTCGGACGCCAGGAGAGCCTCACCCGGCTTAAAGATCAGTCTACGACGTAAGTAGGCCATGGCTGCCATGATCTTGCAGCGCACACAGCAATAATATACCCATCTCCCCCGTACATTCTGGAACATCCGGCCTGCCCCCATGATCTTCCCAGGGGCCTCCGGCTCCGGCCCGTTTCACCACACATCGGGGACCTACGATGGACGCAAAACCAAGCAACAAGACCGCCACACTGACGGTCGGAAACAAGAACTACGATCTTCCGATCCTCAGCGGCAGCGTCGGGCCTGATGTCATCGATATCGGCAAGCTCTACGGCCAGTCCGGCCTGTTCACCTACGATCCGGGCTTCACCTCGACTGCGAGCTGCCAGTCCAAGATCACCTATATCGACGGTGATGCGGGCGTCCTGGAATATCGCGGCTACCCGATCGAGCAGCTCGCCGAGCACGGCGACTTCCTGGAGACCTGCTATCTCCTGCTCTACGGGAATCTGCCGACCGCCGCGCAGAAGAAGGATTTCGACCATCGCGTGACCCATCACACGATGGTGCACGAGCAGATGGCCCGCTTCTTCCAGGGCTTCCGCCGCGACGCCCATCCGATGGCGATCATGGTTGCGGCCGTCGGCGCGCTCGCCGCCTTCTATCACGACTCGACGGACATCAACGATCCGAAGCAGCGCATGATCGCTTCCATGCGCATGATTGCGAAGATCCCGACCTTGGCGGCGATGGCCTACAAGTACACGGTCGGCCAGCCCTTCATCTACCCGAAGAACTCGCTGGGCTTTGCCGAGAACTTCCTGAACATGTGCTTCGCGGTGCCCTGCGAGGACTATAAGGTCAGCCCGGTGCTCGCCGACGCGCTGGAGAAGATCTTCATCCTGCACGCCGATCACGAGCAGAACGCCTCGACCTCGACGGTGCGCATCGCCGGCTCCTCCGGCGCCAACCCGTTCGCCTGCATCGCAGCGGGCATCGCCTGCCTCTGGGGCCCGGCGCATGGCGGCGCCAACGAAGCCGCGCTCAACATGCTCTACGGCATCGGCACGGTCGACAAGATCCCCGAATTCATCGCCAAGGTGAAGGACAAGAATTCCGAAGTCCGCCTGATGGGCTTCGGGCACCGCGTCTACAAGAACTACGATCCGCGCGCCAAGATCATGCAGAAGATGTGTCACGCCGTGCTCAAGGAGACCGGCCATGGCGACGATCCGATGCTGAAGGTCGCGCTGGAGCTCGAGAAGATCGCGCTCAGCGATCAGTACTTCATCGACCGCAAGCTCTACCCGAACGTCGACTTCTATTCGGGCATTACGCTGAAGGCGATGGGCTTCCCGGTCTCGATGTTCACCGTGCTGTTCGCGGTCGCCCGCACCGTCGGCTGGATCAGCCAGTGGAGCGAGATGATCGAGGATCCGCAGCAGAAGATCGGCCGTCCGCGCCAGCTCTACACCGGCGTCGCCAAGCGCGACTATGTGCCGATCAACGATCGCAAGTAAGTTCGGACGATAGGTCCGACAAAACGGCGCCATCGCAAGATGGCGCCGTTTTTGTTTGCGGACGGATGCTCGTCTTGCTGCCGCGCACAACAACAAGTCGGCGCACTCGACGGGTAATCGCTTGACAGTCCAAATGCTCCGCGCGCAAATTCTTACACTAAGTAAGAATGACGACAGGGATGGAAATGCCGGAGCAGCCGAGAAGTCGGCGGCAGACGCGCGCTGCCATTTTGACTCATTTGCTCCAGTCCGGCGGCTCGTTCCGGCCGCCGCTGGCAAAGGCCGTGCGCCTGTCCGAGGCGAGCCTGTCGCGCATCCTGTTCGACCTGAAAGCTGAAGGGCTGATCGAGGAAGTGCGGCGCCCTGCCCCTTACGTCGGCGGCCCGACGGGCCTCGTGTCGCTCGATAGTACGGTGGCGCTCGCAGCCCTCGAGCTGACGGCGCAATGGCTCAGTGTCGGCGTCGGCAATTTCTCGGGCGAACTGCACTACACCGAGCGACTGCCGTTGCCGAAGACGCCGACCGTCGAGACCGTGGGCCGCGCGTTCCGCGAGGCGATGACGTTGCTGCGCGACTGGACACGCCGCCGCCGCATCACGCTCGCACAGATCGGCGTCTCCATCCCGGGCCTTGGCCGGTTGACGGCAGCAGGCAATCCGATCATTCCCTGCGACGTCGCCCGCATCGGCGGCATGATCGGCGAGATGTTTGCCGGCGTGCCGCTGGAATTCACCAATTCGGTCGTGGCGCACGCGACCTTCCATCGCTGCCGCACGCAGAACTATCCATTCAGCGGCACGCATCTGTTCGTCTTCGTCAGCCATGGCGTTGCCGGCGCCTGGATGGATGATCCGACCGAGGCCGATGCCCTCCAACCGGTGGAATTGGGCCACATGGTCTTTGGACCGGAGGGACCGCGCTGCCGCTGCGGTCATGATGGCTGCGTCGAGGCCTACACCTCGCTCCCCGCCTTGGCCGAGCTTCTCGACATCTCGGAAGCAGAGCTGCTTCAGCTCGGCAGCGAATGGGTGCACGCGGTCCCGCTGTCCATGCGCACGCGCCAGGAGTTGCGGCGGCGGCTTTTCCGACTCGGCCTTGCGATCGGCAACACGCTGAACGTGAAGCCATGCGGTGGCGTCGCCATCAGCGGCTGGCCATCGCTTCTCGCCGACGACGATCGCAACGCCGTGATCGAGGGGATCGACGCCTGCCTCCTGGGGGGCCGGACATTGGCGCAAGTCTCCATCGACTTCGTGCCGCCCTCGACCGGGAACGATCCGCAGGCAGCGCTTGCCTTCGCCGCGTTTTGCCTCGCCAGCCGCGGCGGCATGCCCGCCAGCTCGACGGAGGCCGCCTGACATGTCCTGAGCCGTGCGGCATCAACGCGCCGCGTCAAGAACACGCAAGAACTTCACACCGGGAGGAACTGCCATGCCGATTACGACAACAAGGCGCCGTCTGCTCGCTGGATCCGTTGCCACGCTCGCGCTGCCGGCCTTTGCCCGTGCGCAAGGCGCGGCCAAGCCGCGCCTGACGGCGATCTCGCAATGGTCGGCCGGCAGCGACGGGGCGGCCATCACGGCGCTCGGCAAGAAGTTCGAGGAGAAGGGCGGTGTCTGGCAGCACTCGCCCGTCCCCGGCTTCACCACCGAGATGATGAACAAGCTGCGCGCGCAGATCATGGCCGGCGATCCGCCGGCCTGCTCCCAGCTCAAGGGTCCGGAGATTGCAGCCTGGTCGAAGATCGCCCCGACCGTCGATCTCGACGCCGTGGTCGCTGCCGCCGGTTACGAAAAGGTCGTCGCTCCCGATCTTGCAAAATTGCACAAGCCTGCAGGCAAATGGATCGCATTGCCGCTGCAGATCTACAGCACCAACATGCTGTTCCTATCCAAGCGCGCGATGGACAAGGCCAAGGCTGACAAGGTCCCCGTCACCTGGGCAGACTTCAATGATCTCGCCGAGAAGATGAAATCGGGTGGCGTCAACCATCCCATCGCCAACGGCGGTACCCGTCCCGACGACGGGCAAAAATTCGAGGCTGCTCTCGCCGGCATCAGTCCCGCCGCCTATCGCGCCGCCATCATGAACCTTGACGAGAAAGCGTTGAAGGGACCCGAGATCAAAGCCGCCTTCGCACAGGTGCGGAAGATCGCCGACTGGATGGATCCCAACGTCGGCGCGCAACACTTTTCGACCAACCTGAAGCGCTTCGTCGACGGCGACATGGGCATGATGATCATGGGCGGCTGGGCCCAGGGCGTGTTGCGCAATGCCGGTTTCAAGTTTGAGGACTTCGTCATCGCGCCGGGCCCGAGCGACAACAGCAAGCCGGTCTTCCTGCTGAATGCCGATGCCTTCATCTTCTGGCAGCGCAAGGAGCCTGACCTGCAAGCCGGCCAGACCTTGATGGCCCAGCTCGTCATGGATCCGGCGATCCAGACCATGTATTCGCAGATCACGGGATCGATCCCCGTGCGCACCGATGTTGACCTGTCCGGCGAAGGCTGGTCCGAGGGGCAGCGAACGACTGCAAAGGCCCTGAAGGACGCCATTGCCAGCAACCAGGCCGTCCTCAGCATGGCCCACAACATGGCGCAGGAAAACGGCATGACAGCAGCGATGATCGACGTGATCACGGAGTACGTGAAGAACAAGTCGATCAAACCCGAGCAGGCCGCAACACGTCTTGCCGAGGCCGTCGAGGGCGCGCGTTGAGCGATGTTGCCGCCATGAGACCGGGCCGGCCGGCGCTTCCTGAATGGATGCGCCGGCTGCCGGAATATCTGATGATCTGGGTGCCGCTACTGCTGTCCGCCGCGCACCTCATCTCGTTCTCGCTGTGGACGATCTGGATATCGTTCACGCCGTCCACTCTGATTCCGGTCTCGGGCTGGGTGGGCTTGCGCAACTATTCGGCGGTCTTGGCATCGCGGAACTGGCAGATCGCTTTCGACAATCTACTGCTGTTCGGCGGCGCTTTCGTCGTGCTGAGCGCGGCGACCGGCCTGATCCTGGCGATCCTGCTCGATCAGCGTATTCGCGGCGAGAACGTGCTGCGATCGATCTTCCTCTATCCCCTGGCGGTGTCGTTCGTGGTCACCGGCACGGTCTGGAGCTGGCTGCTCAATCCTGGCCTTGGAATCCAGAAGCTGGTCCACGACCTCGGCTGGACCTCCTTTAGGTTCGACTGGCTGATCGACCGCGACATGGCGATCTGGACCATCGTCATCGCCGCGATCTGGCAATCCTCGGGATTTGCGATGGCGCTCTTCCTGGCCGGCCTTCGCTCCGTGGACGCCGACATCATCAAGGCGGCGCAGATCGACGGCGCCGGACCGATCCGGATCTACCGGCGCATCATCCTGCCGTCGCTGTGGCCGATCACCATCACTGTCGCCGTGATCCAGCTGCAATTCGCGATTTCGACGTTCGACCTCGTCCGCGCGCTCACCAACGGTGGGCCGGGAATTGCGACCCAGCTGCCGGCGCTCGTCGTCTATGACCTGATGTTCCAGCGCAGCCTGCTCGGCCGCGGCGCGGCGGCCGCGGTGCTCATGTTGCTCATCCTTCTCGCGGTGCTGCTGCCCTATGCGGCGTGGCGATACATCCAGCGACGGCGGGCCCTCCATGCGTGACCGCAGCTTCGCACCGAGCCGAATCTTGATCTATCTGATCGTCTCGCTGATCGCCGCGGCATGGCTGGCGCCGCTCGTCGTCGTGGTGCTGAATTCGCTGCGCAGCAACGAGGAGATCGCACAGGCCTCGATGATCGGCTGGCCGCAGCAATGGGCCTGGAGCAATTACGCGGTCGCGTGGAGCGGCTTCTGCGTCGCCGAGACCTGCGCCGGCATCCGGCCGTACATGCTGAACTCCGCACTCGTTACCATTCCCGCGACGATCTTCTCGACCCTGCTTGGCGCGATCGCAGGTTACGCCGTGTCGCTCTGGCGTTTTCGCGGCGACAACTGGATCTACGGCATCGTGACCCTCGGCCTGTTCCTGCCCCAGCAGATGCGCCTGCTGCCCTGGACCATCGTGCTGCGCGACGTCGGTCTCATCAACACGCTGACGGGACTCGTTCTGATCCACACCATCCAGGGGCTCTCCTTCACCACGCTGTTCTGCCGCAATTACTATGTCGCCATTCCCCATGAATTGATCAGGGCCGCGCGGATCGACGGCGCGGGGTTCTTCCGCATCTTCTGGCGGATCATCCTGCCGCTCTCGGGTCCGATCCTGATCGTCACGGTGATCTGGCAGTTCACCCATATCTGGAACGAGTTCCTCTATGGCGTGACGTTCACGACGGGCCAGCAGCAACCCGTCACGGCTGCTCTCATCGCGCTATCCGCCGCGGTCGCCGATATCCCGCAGCATGGCGTGCAGAGCGCGGCGGTGATCATCGCAGCGCTCCCCACCCTGCTGATCTATCTCCTTGGCGGAAAATATTTCGTCCGCGGCCTGACTGCCGGGGCCGTGAAATGATGGAGTTGTCATGGCAGCACTGAGCATTCGCGCCCTGTCCAAACGCTACGCCAATCTCGAGGTGCTGAAGGACATCGCGCTCGACATCGAGAGCGGCGAGTTCACCGTGCTGGTCGGCCCGTCCGGCTGCGGCAAGTCCACGCTGCTCAACATCGTCGCCGGGCTCGACCGCCCGAGCGCGGGGACGATCGAGATCGGCGGGCGCGTCGTCAACGATGTCGCGCCGAAAGACCGCGACATCGCCATGGTGTTCCAGTCCTACGCGCTCTATCCCTCGATGACGGTGCGGCAGAACATCACATTCGGCATGGAATGCCGTCACGTGCCGAAGGCCGAGCAGGAGAAGGCGGTCGCGAATGTGGCAAAGCTGCTCCAGATCGAGCCGCTGCTCGGCCGCAAGCCATCGCAATTGTCCGGCGGCCAGCGCCAGCGCGTGGCGATGGGCCGCGCGCTGGTGCGCAATCCCCTGCTGTTCCTGTTCGACGAGCCGCTGTCCAACCTCGATGCCAAGCTGCGCGTCGAGATGCGGATGGAGATCAAGCGATTGCACCAGCGCATCGGCGCCACCATCGTCTATGTCACCCACGACCAGATCGAGGCCATGACGATGGCGACACGGATCGCCGTGATGCATCAGGGCAGCGTGCAACAATTCGCCGATCCCGATACCGTGTACCGCTACCCCGCCAATCTGTTCGTCGCGCGCTTCATGGGTTCGCCCCCGATGAACACCATGCCGGCGCGGCTCGAGACCGAGAACGACGGGCTGGTGGTCGTGATCGGCGCGGGCCGGCCGGACGAGCTTCGTCTGCGCCTGAGCGGATATGACGCCGCTGCGCCCTTTGTCGGGCGCGAGGTGGTGTTCGGGATCCGGCCGGAGTGCATCGCCGAAGGCAGCCGCGTGTTTTCCGGCGATGCGCCTGTGCTCGTCGACGCGCCGGTGGACATGATCGAGCCGACCGGCGCCGAGACGATGGTATCGCTGCGGCTCGGAGGCGAGCCGGCGATGGCGCGCGTGTCACCCGATATCCGCCCCTCGCCCGGTGCGTCCGCCGCCTTCGCGCTCGACACGCGCCGCATCTGCCTGTTCGACCCCGAGACGGAGCGACTGATCGCATGACCAAGACGACCTATTCAGGGCTTTTGGACCGCGTGGTGTTGATCACCGGCGGCGCCAGCGGCATCGGCGCCGCCTTCGTGCGGGCCTTCGCCGCCCAAGGCGCCCGCGTCGCCTTCCTCGACATCGACACCAAGGCGGGCGAAGCGCTGGTGCGGGATGTCGCGGCTGCGGGCGGGACCGCACCGCTGTTCGTGCCCTGCGATCTCCTGGACATCGACGCCTTGCGCACTGCGACGGCAGAGGTCCAGCATTCACTCGGCGATGCCGCCGTTCTCGTCAACAACGCCGCCAACGATCAGCGCCAGGTTCTCTCCGAGGTGACGCCGGCCGAGTTCGACTGGACGATCGGTGTCAATCTCAAGCATGTCTTCTTCGCGGCGCAAGCGGTGGTGCCGCAGATGCAGGCGCGTGGCGGCGGCTCGATCATCAACATGTCGTCGGTCGCCTGGATGCGCGGCGCACCGGCGCTGCCGACCTATGCCGCGGCGAAAGCGGCGATCGTCGGCTTCACCAATTCACTGGCCCGGCTGGTCGGCCCCGACCGCATTCGCGTCAACGCAATCGCGCCGGGCATGGTGATCACCGAGCGCCAACGCCGGCTGTGGTATCCGGACGAACAGGTCATCGCCGAGATTCGCGCGCGGCAGGCCGTTCCCGGTGCGGTGACGCCCGAGGACATCGCCAGCATGGCGCTGTTCCTGGCCTCCGACGAAAGCCAGCGCATCACCAGCCAATGTTTTCGGGTCGATGGCGGACTTGCGTAGTCTCGTAATCTCGTAGGGTGGGCAAAGGCGCGAAGCGCCGTGCCCACCATCTCCCCGCGACCGAGCAAGGACTGGTGGGCACGCTTCGCTTTGCCCAGCCTACAAGTGGGCGCTTACCGCCTGCCCTTGCGCATGGTCGCCAACACAATGTCGGCAGCGAGCACGCTCGGCGATTTGTTGCCCGTGGACATGATCTGATCGAGCCGGGCGAAGGCCTCGACCTGCTGCCGGCGCAGCGGCGAATCCGTCAGCAGCTCGGCGAGCGCGGGCGCCAGCTTCTCGGGCGTGCAGTCCTCCTGCAGATATTCCGGAATGACGTCCTTGCCGATGACGAGATTGGCGAGGATCACCGAGGAGACGCGGATCGCGCGGCGCAGGATGAAGGCCTCGAACGCGCCGACACGGTAAGCCGTCACCATCGGAATGCCCGACAGCGCGAGTTCGAGCGTCACCGTGCCGGACTTTGCCAGCGCCGCGTGGGCAATGCGGAAGGCGGCGCGCTTCTCGTTCTCGCCGATCACGATCTGCGGCTTGACCGGCCAATCCGCAATGCCCTCGCGAATGGTGGCTTCGAGATGCGGCATGGTCGGCAGCATCAAATCGAACGCGCGTTCCTCCGCCTGCAAGCGGCCGAGCGTCGCGCCGAACACGGCGAGGTGATGCCGGATCTCGCTGCGGCGGCTGCCGGGCAGCACCAGCAGCACCGGCGGCGCGCCATCCCGGCGCGCCCGCTCGTCCGTGTTCGGCCGCAGCGAGCCCAATTGCTCGATCAGGGGATGGCCGACATAGCTGCAGGGTGGGCCGCCGAGCTTGCGGTATTCCTCCGGCTCGAACGGCAGCAGGCCGAGCACGTGATCGACATAGCCGAGCATGGTCCGCGCGCGTCCCGGCCGCCATGCCCAGAGCTGCGGCGAGACGTAATCGACGATCGGAATTGCCGGACTGCGCGCCCGCACGCGGCGGGCGACGCGATGGGTGAAATCGGGGCTGTCGATGATGACGAGCGCATCGGGCGCGGCCTCCGTCACGGCGTCGGCCGTCTGGCGGATCAGCCGCAGGATCTTCGGCAATTGCTGCACCACCGCGGCGAAGCCGACGATGGAAAGCTCCTCGATCGGAAACAGCGTCTCGAGCCCCTCGCGTGCCATGGTGCGGCCGCCGACGCCGACAAACTGCACGCCGTCGCCGAGGCGCTGGCGCAGCACCTTCATCAAGGCGCTTCCCAGCCTGTCGCCGGATTCCTCGGTGGCGATCAGGAAGATCTTCCGTTGGGGATCGCGCGACTGCATCACGCCGGCAGGCCGATGACGAAGACATATTTGGCGTCGGCAAGCGCGATCATCGCCTGCGGCTCGGCCGCGATGGTGTTGCCGGCAATGACGGCGATGCCGGCAAGCCCCGCGGCCGCGACGCCCTCGATGGTGCGCGGGCCGATCGTCGGCAGGTCGAAGCGCAGGTCCTGACCGCTCTTGGGTGCCTTCACCAGCACGCCGCGTCCGGTCGCGGCGCGGATGCGGCCTTCCTCGCGCAGTCGCGCCACGCGCGCTAGCAACGCGTCGGTGCCCTCGATATCCTCGACCGCCACCACATGGCCGTCGATCACGACCGCAGCCTGGCCGATGTCGAACGGGCCCAGCGCGGTCAGGACCGCGCGGCCACGCTCGATGTCGGCCTTGGCATTGTCGTTCGGCCAGGCCCGGCTGATGCAGCCCTCGGGCATCAGGAGATCGGGCGCGACATCCTTGATGCCAACCATGCGAAAGCCGTCCTGCTCGAGCAGCCGGCCGACGCCGGAGAGCAGATGGTCGTCGCCGCCGCGAAAGGCGCGGATGACGTTGCCGAGCAGGCGCAGCGTCTTGATGTCGAAGCGGATCTCCGACAGCGAGGGCCGCACCAGCGTGCCGATGAAGATGAGGTCGCGGCAGCCCTCCTCGCGGAACAGCCGCATCGCGCGGCCGAGCTGGCCGACCGAGATCCAGCGGTGACGGAATGGCTCCACTCGCGCAGGATCGCAGGCACCACGCAGCGGAAACAGCACCGGCGTGATGCCGCGAGCGGCGAGCGATTCGGCGACAGCAAACGGCATGGCGCCGCCGCCGGCGACGATGCCGACCGGTGCCGAAACCTCCGAAGCCGCCGATGTCATGCCCGCGGCCATCACAGGATCACTTCGCGATGGCGGGAAGACAGAGCGGGCGCTTGCCCTTGCCGATGAAGTCGAGGATTTCGGCGATCGCGGGGTCCTCGCTTGCGAGCGGCCGCGTCGCCTCCAGCCGCTCGGCGAAGGTGCCGGGGCCAAGGAAGAGCTTTTGGTAGAACGCGCGGACGGTGGCGAGCCGCTGCTTGGTGAATTTGCGCCGCTTCATGCCGATTAGGTTGAGGCTCTCCAGCACGGCATACTGGCCGTTGACCAACCCGTAGGGGATGACGTCGTCTCGCACGCCGCATACGCCACCGACCATGACATAGGGGCCGATACGCGTGAACTGGTGCACCGCGGACAGGCCACCGATGTAGACGGCCTCGCCGATCTCGCAGTGACCGCCGAGCGTTGCCGAGGTCGCGAAGATCACGTTGTCGCCAACCATGCAGTCATGACCGACGTGGCTGTTGTTCATGAAATAGCCGCCGTTGCCGACGCGCGTCAGCCCGCCGCCCTTGATCGTGCCGACGTTCATTGTCGCACCTTCCCGGATGGTGCAGCCGGAGCCGATCTCGAGCCGGGTCGGCTCCCCCTTGTAGCTAAGATCCTGCGGGGCGCCACCGAGCACGACGAACGGCGAGATCACGCAGCCATCGCCGAGCGAGGTGTGGCCGATGACGGTGACTTGCCCGATCAGCCTGCAATTCTCGCCGATCACGACGTTGGGGCCGATGATGCAATAGGGTCCGATCTCGGTGCCCTCGCCGATCACGGCGCCGTCCGCGACCCGTGCGGTGGGATCGATCTTGCTCATCAAGCCAATCTTACTCGTCAAGAAGGTGTGGTTATGTATTGAAGTCGCTCGGTTTTCGGCTGGTTAGCGCGACTATGCCCGATCTGTCCAGTGACGTATCATCTCGCCGTGTTTCAAGTGCCGGATGAGGCGGCCCTCCCGGCTGCTCAACGCGTTCATGCGGAGCTTCAGCTATCGTGGTCAGAGCCCTGGTTCTTCTGCTTGCACAGCTGGCGGCTACGCCGATCGTGTCCGAGACGGTCGAGACCGGCGAACACCGCCTCGTCGATCTCAGGACATTCGAATGCCGGGACATCACCCGCAGCACCGTCCTGCAGCGGGTCTGTTATGATCGCGCGCAGCAGGACCTGATCGTCGCCAGCAACGGCGTCTATGCCCGCTATTGCGGCGTGACGGCCGAGACGATCGATCATCTCCTGGGCGCGCGCTCCATGGGGCGGTTCTTCAACCAGAACATCAAGCGCGAGGCCGCCACGGGCCGCTACGCGTGCCGGATGGGCGAGCCGGTGCAGAGAAGTTAAGGCCGCTCAGTCCGTCAGCATCGCGCCGACATCGGCTTCGGCGACGACCTGGCCGTTGACCTTGGCATCACCGTGAAACCACCACATGGCCTTGCGGCGGCCGAGCGAGCGCATGTGATATTCGATGGTATCGCCCGGCAGCACGGGCTTGCGGAACTTGCACTTGTCGATGGTGAGGAAATAAACCGCGCGCGGCTTCTCGGTGCCCTCGACCGACTTGATGCCGATCACGCCCGCGGTCTGCGCCATCGCCTCGATCATCATGACGCCTGGATAGACGGGCCGCTCGGGGAAGTGCCCCTGGAACGCCGGCTCGTTGAAGGTGACGTTCTTGATGCCAATGCCGCTGTAGTCGGCGCGGATGTTGATCACGCGGTCGATCAAGAGCATCGGAAAGCGATGCGGCAGGGTCTGGAGGATGGCGTTGATGTCCACCAGCTCGAACTTAATAGGTGATTCCGCCGTCATTCCCGTCCCTCGCCCTTCGGATCGGCCTTGCTGTCGCGCACCAGACGCTCCACAGCAATGATCTCCTTGAACCATTGTTTGGTCGGCTTGGCGAAATGCCCGCCCCAGCGTCCGCCCGGGGGGATATCGTCCTTGACGGCGCTCATGGCGGTCACCTGAGCTCCATCGCCGATCTTGAGGTGGTTGTTGATACCAACCTTCGCTCCCAGCGCCACGTTGTCGCCGATGGTCAGGCTGCCCGCGAGGCCGATCTGCGCCGCCAGCAGGCAGTGCCGTCCGATCGTCACATTGTGGCCGATCTGGACCTGATTGTCGATTTTGGTCCCCTCGCCGATCACGGTGTCGCGCAGGGATCCGCGGTCGATCGTGGTGTTGGCGCCGACCTCGACGTCGTTCTGGATCAGCACCCGCCCGGTCTGCGGCACCTTCAGATGTCCCTCGGGACCAAAGAAGATGAAGCCGTAGCCGTCCTGGCCGATCGAGCAGCCCGGATGGATCAGCACATTGTTGCCGATCAGGGCGCATTGGATGGCGGTGCGGGCGCCGACATTGCAGTCCCGGCCGATCTTGACCCCGGGGCCGATCACCGCGCCGACGCCGATCACGGTGCCGCTGCCGATCTCGACGTCCGGACCGATCACCGCCAGGGGATCGACGATCACGCCGTCCTCGAGCCGGGCCGAGGGATCGATGATGGCGGACGGCGCGATGCCGGCATTGCCGACCCAGGATTGCGGCCTGAGCGCGTCTGCGTGCCATTCCCGTGCGATCCTGACGAAGGCACGGAACGGCTGCGCCACGCGCAGCACGGCCACGTGCGCGGGCACCTCGGCCTCGAAGCGCGGGCTCACGAGGCAGGCTCCGGCGCTGGTCGCCCTGAGCTGATCGGCATATTTCAGATTGTCGAAGAACGTCAGATGCATCGGGCCGGCTTCGTCGAGCGAAGCAAGGCCCTTGATGACGTGCTGCCCCCGCGCAGGGTCGACCAGCTGCGCCTTGCTCAGCGCGGCAATGTCGGCCAGCGCTGACGCCGGCGGTTGTGTGAAGAAGGTCGGCTGCGCCATTCCACCCCGTCGCGGTCCGGCTTCGGCATGAAGCGGCCGGGCCGCATCATGCCTCATGTCTTGGATTGGCACGATCCCTTTCGGAAACCGGCTCCGGTGATCCGGATCGTGCCGTGCTGATCGAACTAGAACGTCGTGCCGCCGCCGAACCGGAATTCCTGCGTACGGTCGTACTTGCCCTTGGTGAGCGGCACCGCGTAGTCGAAGCGGAGCGGACCGAACGGCGACTGCCAGATCAGACCGACACCGACCGACGAGCGGATCACCTTGCTGTCGTCATAGACGAGGCCTGTGCACGTTCCAGCGCTCGGCGGGTTGATCGTCGACGGGATACAGCCCGGCGCATTGACCTCATTGGTCGCGAACCAGCTCGTGGGTCCCTTATAGTCGTAGAGGCCGCCGGCATCGGCATACACCGCGCCCTTCAGGCCCACTTCCTTCGGCAGGAACCAGAACGGCATCTGCAATTCGAGCGAAGCGCCCCAGTACTTGGTGCCGCCGAGCGCATCCTGCGTGCCGAAGGGATTCAGGTCGCGCGGACCGATGCCGTTGGGAGCAAAGCCGCGGACGAGGTTCGGGCCCATCTGGAAGTGGTCGAGCATCCGCAGATCATCGTTGATCTTGGTCAAAATGCCGCCCTGGAGACGAACGATGCCGACGATGTCAGACACCAGCGGAGCGTAGTACTTTCCGTCCGCCACGGACTTCAGATAGGAGACGTCGCCGCCGACGCCGGCGAAATCCTGCCGGAAGTCGATGAGCAGACCGTCGGTCGGGTTCTTGTTATTGTCCAGCGTGTTGTAGGTCAGCGTGTAGCCGAGCGCCGAGGTCAGGGTCTTGCCGTTGGCAAGCTCCTTGCGCACCGGCAACGAGGCTTCGCCGTCGCTGTAACAGCCAAGGCCGTTGGTGGACGGATCCAGAGGAATACCGGTAGCAGCCGAGAAAGCCGGGCTGGGGTTGAATGCCGCCGAACCGAGGACGTTGTTACAGTTCGCCAGGTAACTCGGCAGCGAGATTTGCTGCTGGTAGACCGAGTAGCGCAGCTGGAGCGCGAGGTCTTCCCGCAAGGAGAAGCCGAGGCGCGGCGAGAAGCCGAGCGTCTTGGTACCGTAGGAGATGTAGCTGTTGGACAGCTGCTCGCGCTGATAGAGGTCGAGGCCGAGCGCGACGCGGTAATCGAGCAGATACGGCTCGACGAACGACAGCGAGTAGCCGCGCGCGTACTGGCCATAGGTTACCGAGGCCTTGGCGAACAGGCCGCGGCCGAGCAAATTGCGTTCGGAGACCGAAACTTCCGCCAGCGCGCCGTCGGTCGTGGAGTAGCCGCCCGAGATCGAGAAGTCGCCGGTCGATTTCTCTTCCATGTCGACGATCAGGATCACGCGGTCGCTCGACGAGCCGGGCTCGGTCGTGATCTTCACGCTCTTGAAGTAATCGAGGTTCTTCAGGCGCCGTTCGGCACGGTCGACCAGCGCGCGGTTATAGGCGTCGCCCTCGGAGATGTCGAACTCGCGGCGGATCACGTAGTCGCGTGTGCGGGTGTTGCCGCGCAGGTTGATGCGCTCGATATAGGTGCGCGGGCCCTCGTCGATGTTGAACACGACGGAGACGGTGTGCGCCTCGAAATTGCGGTCGCCGCCCGGGCGGACCACGGCGAAGGCATAACCGCGGCGCGACGCCTCGATCTGCATCTCCTCGACCGACTTCTCGACCGATTCGACGTTGTAGAGCGAACCGGCATAGACACGCGAATAGGCCCGCAGCGACGAGGGATCGAAATTCGGAATGCTGGAGCGGAAATCGACCGAACCGACGCGGTATTGCGCGCCTTCCTCGATCTTGAAGGTGACGTTGAAGCCCTTCTTCTCGGGATCGTATTCGGTGAGCGCGGCCACCACCTGGACGTCGGCAAAGCCGTTCTTGAGATAGAAGCGGCGGATCAGGTCGCGGTCGGCCTCGACCCGATCGGGGTCGTAGATGTCGCCGCTGGCGAGGAAGCTCAAGAGGTTGGATTCGCGGGTCTTGATGACGTCGCGCAGGCGATAGGACGAGAACGCGTTGTTGCCGACGAATTCGATCGACTTGACGCCGGTCTTGGCGCCCTCCTCGATCGTGAAGATCAGGTCGACGCGATTGTTCGGCTGCTCGATGACCTCAGGCGTGACGCGCACGTCATAGCGGCCGGACCGGCGATAGATTTCGGCGATTCGCAACGTGTCGGACTGCACCATAGCGCGGGAGAAAGTGCCGCGCGCCTTGGACTGGACTTCCGTCGTGAGTTGCTCGTCCTTGATCTTCTTGTTGCCCTCGAAGGCGACGCGTCCGATCACCGGGTTTTCCACCACGGAGACGATGATCTGGCCGCCGGCGCCGCGATTGATCCTGACGTCCTGGAACAGGCCGGTCTCGATCAGCGCCTTAAGGCCGTCATCGATGGCGGCTTGGTCCAGGCGGCCGCCCGGACCCGGCTTGAAATAGGAGCGGATGGTCTCCACCTCGACACGGCGATTTCCTTCGACGGAAATCGACTGGACGGTCTGAGCGAGCGCAGACGAAGACACAAAAACAGCCCCAACCGGGGCAACCACCGGCGCGCCGAACATGATCAGGGTTGCGAGCAAGCCCCCCCGGAGTCGCAGTCCAAACTTCATCGCGCAACGCGCCCTTATCATGCCGTACCAGACCCAACCCCAACGCCGATC
Source organism: Bradyrhizobium sp. DOA1 (assembly GCF_001593325.1). Taxonomy (NCBI): domain Bacteria; kingdom Pseudomonadati; phylum Pseudomonadota; class Alphaproteobacteria; order Hyphomicrobiales; family Nitrobacteraceae; genus Bradyrhizobium; species Bradyrhizobium sp. DOA1. Next base: position 2,845,588 of record NZ_JXJM01000001.1, on the reverse strand, counting down.
TGGAAGATTCCCCAAGTTCACGCCGCTTGTAGCCAATTTCCCCGACGCCGCAAACGGCCGAGCGCGCCGTAATTTCAATTTCATTCCAAGACGTTGCTGATCAGCAACGCCACAAAAAAGCCCCTATCACGAAGCGGCCATCCGCAAGATGTCGTTGTAGGTCGCAAACACCATCAACATCAGCACCAAACCGAGCCCGATTCGGAACCCCATCTCCTGAGTCCGCTCAGATAGAGGCCGGCCGCGGACCACTTCGGCCGCGTAGAACATCAGGTGGCCGCCATCGAGCAGCGGGATCGGGAACAGGTTCAACAGGCCGATCGACACCGACAGCACGGCGCACAGGTTGATCACGAACTGGAACCCGGCGCTGGCCGCCTGCCCGGACATCTTCGCGATTCCCAGGACGCCGCTGACCTCGTTTGGATTGCCGTGTCCGACGAACAAGGAGCCCAGGAACTTGAAAGTGCTGGTGATGATGAACCAGACCTGCTCGACACCGATCTTCAGCGCCTCGCCAACGCCCACCGGCGCGGTCGAGGCCTCTCCAGCCTGCGACTTGTGCTCGACGCCCAATACGCCGACTCGGTGTCGGTTGCCGAAGGGATCCTTGCGCTCAAGCAGCGCAGGAGTTGCCGTGAGCGATACGATGGCGCCGTCGCGTTTCACCTGGAATGCAAGCGCTGAACCGGCGCTCATTGCAACGATTCGCTGCATGTCGGCGAAGCTCTCGATCGGCTTGCCGTCGATTTGGACGACGACGTCCCCGACCTTGAACCCGGCCGCCGCCGCAGCGCCGTCCGCGACGACGCCGTCGACGCGCGCGATCGTGCTCGGCTTGCCGTAGTACAGCGCCATGGCGGCGAAGATCAGCGCGCCCAGGATGAAATTGGCGATCGGTCCGGCTGCGACGATGGCGGCACGCGGGCCGACCTTCTTGTGGTGGAAGCTGCCGGCGCGCTCCTCGGCCGTCATGGCCGAAAGGGTCTGCGCCGACGGGGTCGAGGCCTCGCTCTCGTCGCCGAAGAACTTGACGTAGCCGCCGAGCGGAATCGCGGAGATCTTCCAGCGGGTGCCATGGCGGTCGTTGAAGCCGACCAGCTCCGGTCCGAAACCGAGCGAAAAGGTTAACACGCGAACGCCTGCCCAGCGCGCGACCAGGAAATGGCCGAGCTCGTGGAAGAACACGACGATGGTCAGGACGAACAGGAAGGGAACCGCGTAACCAAGGAGCCCATGGCTCAACGTATTGAAACTATGGACGAAAAAGTCGATCATCGAAGTCCCTCATCCAGCGCCGCAAGGCCCTGGCCCCAAGCCATCTAGGATGCCTTTAAGGCAATTTGAGGCAATAGGGCGGCAGCTCTATTTCGCGCAACATGGTCAACGGATATTGCATCATCGGCCGAGGTCATCGGGGCCTGGTTCCCGCTGCGGACCCAGTCGTCCAATGTCGCCTCGACCAGGCGCGCGATCGCGCCAAAGCGGATCTTGCCTGCGATGAAGGCGGCGACCGCAACCTCGTTGGCCGCGTTGTAGACGGTGGTCGCGCCCTTCCCGGTCCGGAGCGAATCAAAGGCCAGGCGCAGGCCCGGGAAGCGCTCGAAATCCGGCGCCTCGAAGGTGAGCTGGCCGATCTTGGCGAGGTCGAGCTTGGCCGCCGGTCCCTTGATGCGGTCGGGCCAGCCGAGGCAATGCGCGATCGGCGTCCTCATGTCGGGCGCACCCAGCTGCGCCATCACCGAACGGTCGGAGAACTCGACCATGCCGTGGATGATCGACTGCGGATGCACCAGAACGTCGATCTCGTCGGGCGAGAGCGCGAACAGATAGGACGCCTCGATCACCTCGAGGCCCTTGTTCATCATCGAGGCGGAATCGATCGTGATCTTCTGGCCCATGCTCCAGTTCGGATGCTTCAGGGCCTGCTCGAGCGTCGCCTGCTCGATATCGGCCGGCTTCCAGGTCCGGAACGGGCCGCCCGACGCCGTGATGATGACGCGGACGAGCTCGTCGCGATTGCCGGAAGCCAACGCCTGGAACAGCGCATTGTGCTCGGAATCGGCCGGCAGAATACAGGCGCCCGCCTTGGCCGCGCGCTGCATGAAGAAATCGCCGGCGCAGACCAGGCATTCCTTGTTGGCGAGCGCGACATGCGCGCCGCGATCGACCGCGGCCAGCGCCGGCTTCAGTCCGGCCGCGCCGCTCACGGCCGCCATCACCCAGTCGGCCGGACGCGCACCCGCCTCGATCACCGCGCTTTCGCCGGCGCCGCATTCGGTGCCGGTGCCCGCCAGCGCGGCCTTGAGCTCGCCGAGCTTGGAGCTATCGGCGATCGCGACGAAGCGCGCAGAGAATTCCTTCGCGAGCTTGGCGAGGGCCGCCACGTTGCCGTTCGCCGTCAGCGCCTCGACGCGGTAGCGCTCGGGCGAAGCGCGCAGCAGATCCATCGTGCTGTCGCCGATCGAACCGGTGGCGCCGAGGACCGTGACGCTGCGGACGCTGGTCGCAGCAAGCCTGTTGTTACGCAATGGGACCGCGCTCATATCCTCACCAAACCATAAGACCGCTTCCGGCGCTATGCACACCATGGCGGAGAAAGCCGATAATCCATGCCACCAGGATGGCGGCGACAAAACCGTCAAGGCGATCCATGAGCCCGCCATGGCCGGGAATTAAGTGACTGGAATCCTTGACACCGAAACGCCGCTTCACCGCGGATTCGAACAGATCTCCCAACGCCGACACCACCGACAGGACGGCGCTGACGAGCAGCAGCGGAACCAGCTTTCCGATCCCGCAGGCGGCAAAGCCGGCCGCAACCGCAAGGCTTGCGGCAAAGCCCCCGAATGCGCCCGCCCAGGTCTTCTTCGGGCTCACGCGCGGCCACAGCTTCGGCCCGCCAATGCTGCGCCCGGCGAAATAGCCGCCGATATCGGTCGCCCATACCACCAGCAGCACGAACATCAGCGCGGAGAAGCCGTTGACGAGATCCTTCCGCACCAGGATCGAGGCCAGCAGCGCTGCCGCTGCATAGGCGAAGCCGGTCGCCGCCCAGACGAACTTGCCCCGAGCGATCAACGTCACGACCGCGCCGCCGACGAGGCCGACGATGACGGAGGTCTTGAGCCCGCCGAAGGCGACGGCGGCACCCATCATGGCGATGACGATCGTCCCTGCCCCCGTCAGCGCGGTCGATCCCGCGCCCACCACCATCAGCCATTCCGCGAACAGCCCGATCGAGACGAGGGTGACGAGAAGCGCCCACAGCCAGCCACCGGCGTAAGCGATCGCAATGGTCAGCGGCGCCAGCACCAGTGCTGCGAGGACCCGCATCACCAGATTGCTCGGGGCAGGCTTTCCGCCCGCCGATGCGGCGTCGGGTTCGCTCACGAGGCGGTTTTCGCGACCAGACCGCCGAAACGGCGCTCGCGCCTGGCAAATTCGGCGATCGCGCTTTCCAGCGCCGCCTTGTCGAAATCTGGCCAGTGGATCGGCACGAAGACCAGCTCGCTATAGGCGGCCTGCCACATCAGGAAGTTGGACAGGCGCTGCTCACCGCTGGTGCGGATGATGAGATCGGGGTCGGGAATGTCAGGCGCGTCGAGATAGGTTCCGAGCGTCTCCGCGTCGATCGTGGCAGGATCCCGCCTGCCCTCCGCGACCTCGCGCGCGAGCTTCTGGGCCGCTTTCGCGATCTCCTGCCGCGAGCCGTAGTTGAAGGCGACGACGAGCGTAAGGCGCGTGTTGTCGCGCGTCAGCTCCTCGGCCTCGTTGAGCAGCGCGCAGATGTCACTCTCGAGCCCTTCGCGCTCGCCAATGATGCGGACCTTGACGCCGTCGCGATGCAGACTTGCCAGATCGTTGCGGATGAAGCGCCGGAGCAGGCCGAACAGATCGCCGATCTCGCTCGCCGGCCGCGACCAATTCTCGGAAGAGAACGAGAAGATGGTGAGATAGCGGATGCCGAGCTCGTGCGAGGCGCGCACCACGCGGCGCAGCGCGTCCACGCCGCGGCGATGCCCTTCCGCACGCGGCAGACCGCGCGCGGCCGCCCAACGCCCGTTGCCATCCATGATGATGGCGACATGCGCAGGCGCCTCGGACCGATCGGGTCCTTCCGTTGCGGGCGCGGCGTTGGACATGAAGGCGATGCCTTAAACCGTGAGGATTTCTTTTTCCTTGGCAGCCAGCAGCTGGTCGATCTCGGCGATGGTGCCGTCGGTCGCCTTCTGCACCTCGTCGGCGTGACGCTTCTGGTCGTCCTCCGACATCTCGTGATTCTTCTCGAGCTTCTTGAGCACATCGAGACCGTCGCGGCGCACATGGCGCGCGGCGACCTTGGCGGCTTCGGCGTATTTGTGCGCGACCTTCACCAGCTCCTTGCGCCGCTCCTCGTTGAGCTCGGGAATGCGCAGGCGCAGCACCTGTCCCTCAGTCGCGGGCGACAGGCCGAGATTGGAATCGACGATCGCCTTCTCGACGGCCTTGACCATCGACTTGTCCCAGACCTGCACCGAGATCAGGCGCGGCTCCGGCACGCTGACGGTGGCGAGCTGGTTGAGCGGCATGTGGCTGCCATAGGCATCGACCTGGACCGGATCGAGCATCGAGGCCGAGGCCCGCCCCGTGCGCAGGCCGCCAAGCTCGTGCTTGAGCGACTGGACGGCGCCTTGCATGCGGCGCTTCACTTCGTTGAGGTCGAAACTACCCGTGGCCATCACGTTTCTCCTTCAAAATCCCGGCGATCTCTCCGCGCCCTCCCTTTTTGGAAGGCGACGACGAGACATCAGCCGGCGACAATGGTTCCGTGGCCGGTGCCACGCAGAATCGCACCGATCGACCCCGGCTGCGCGATCGAGAATACGATGATAGGCAGTGATGTCTCGCGGGCAAGCGCGAAGGCGGTCGCATCCATCACCTTGTAGCCGCCCTCGATCGCCTGCGAATGCGTCAGGCGGTCGAAACGAGTGGCGGTCGGGTCCTTCTTGGGGTCGGCCGAGTAAACGCCGTCGACATTGGTCGCCTTCAGCACCGCCTGGGCGCCGATTTCGGCGGCGCGCAGCACCGCGGTCGTGTCGGTGGTGAAGAACGGATTGCCGGTTCCGCCGCCGAGCAGCACGATCCGGCCCTCGGCGAGGTATTTGTGCGCCGCGGCGCGGGTGAACAGCTCGGAGATCTCCGGCATGACGAAGGCCGACAGAGTGCGCGCCGGGGTGCCCTTGCGCTCGATCGCCGCCTCCAGCGCGAGGCAGTTCATCATGGTGGCGAGCATGCCCATGGTGTCACCGGTCGGCCGCGACACGCCCCGGGCGGAAACCTCGACCCCGCGCACGATGTTGCCGCCACCGATCACGACCGCAACCTCGGTGCCGAGCTTGCGGGCGGCGATCAGATCGTCCGCAACCCGGTCGACGGTCGGCTGGTCGATACCAAAGCCCGGCTGTCCCGCGAGATATTCGCCGGACAGCTTGATCACGACGCGACGATAGACCGGATCAGTCATGAGCACCTTCCTTGTCCGGGCGCCGCTTCCGGCGGCGCCGGAAGGAACGTTCCGGCGCTTACTTCTTGCCGCTGGCCGCCGCGACCTCGGCTGCGAAGTCGCTTTCCTGCTTCTCGATTCCCTCGCCGAGAGCATAGCGCACAAAGCCGGCGATCTTCACGGGGCCGCCGACCTTGCCTTCGGCTTCCTTCACCGCCTGCGCCACCGACTTGCCGGTGTCGTGGATGAAGGCCTGCTCGAGCAGGCAGACTTCCTTGTAGTAGGTCTTGAGGCCGGACTCGACGATCTTCTCGATCACGTTCTCGGGCTTGCCCTGCTGGCGGTATTTGTCGGCGAGCACGTCCTTCTCGCGCTTGACCACCGCAGGGTCGAGGCCCGACGGGTCGAGCGCCAGCGGGTTGGCAGCGGCGATATGCATCGCGATCTGACGGCCGAGCGCTGCGAGCTCGTCGGCCTTGCCCGGCGATTCCAGCGCCACGATCACGCCCATCTTGCCGGCGCCGTCGATGACGGCTCCGTGGACGTAGTGCGAGACCACGCCCTGGCTCACCTCGAGCTGGGCAGCGCGGCGCAGCGTCATGTTCTCGCCGATGGTGGCGATCGCGTCATTGATCGCGGTCTCGATCGTGACGTCGCCGACCTTGGCAGCCTTGATCTTCTCGACATCGGCGCCGACGTTGAACGCGACCTGGGCGATCATCTTGACGAGGCCCTGGAACTGGCCGTTGCGCGCCACGAAGTCGGTCTCGGAATTGACCTCGACCACGACGCCCTTGGTGCCCTTGGTCAGCGCACCGATCAGGCCCTCGGCAGCGACGCGGCCAGACTTCTTGGCGGCCTTCGACAGGCCCTTCTTGCGCAGCCAGTCCTGCGCCGCTTCCATGTTGCCGTCGTTTTCGGTGAGCGCGGCCTTGCAGTCCATCATGCCCGCGCCGGTCGACTCGCGCAGATCCTTGACCATCGCAGCTGTGATCGTTGCCATCGTTGAAATCCTTCTTGCCTGCCGGTTCGCCGCGGCGCGGCATCCCATTGCCCCGCCGCGGTCCATCTCAGGAATTCGCGTCAACTGAATGAAATGGTGGCCGGGGCTTAGCCGGCCAACCCATCGCCTTTTTGACTATTCCGCTTCCGCGGTCAGCGCCTTGGCCTTGGCCACCCAGGCGTCCGCGCGGCTCGGCAGACCGACTTCTTCGCCGATCGTGTGCGCGGTGTCGTGGTCGAGCTCGGCGAGCTGCCAGTAGTGGAAGATGCCGAGGTCGTTGAACTTCTTCTCGATCGCACCCGACACGCCCGGGAGCTTCTTGAGGTCGTCGGCGGTGCCGCGCGGACCTGCAAGGCCCTGGAAGCCGCTCGAGGAAGCAGCCGGCAGCTCTTCGGCGAGCGGACGGGTCGAGGCACCGATGTCGACACCCGAATCGCCCTGGGCGCGCGAGATGCCGTCGATCGCAGCGCGCGCGATCAAGTCGCAATAGAGCGCGATCGCACGGCCGGCGTCGTCATTGCCCGGCACCACATAGGTGATGCCCTTGGGGTCCGAATTGGTGTCGACGATCGCGGCGACCGGGATGTTGAGCCGCTGGGCTTCCTGGATCGCGATGTCTTCCTTGTTGGTGTCGATCACGAAGATCAGGTCGGGCAGACCGCCCATGTCCTTGATGCCGCCGAGCGAACGGTCGAGCTTGTCGCGCTCGCGCTGAAGCGTCAGGCGCTCCTTCTTGGTGTAAGAGCTGGCGTCGCCGCCGGAGAGCACGTCATCGAGATGACGCAGGCGCTTGATCGAGGCCGAGATCGTCTTCCAGTTGGTCAGCGTGCCGCCGAGCCAGCGCGAATTGACGAAGTACTGGGCGCAGCGCTTGGCTGCGTCCGCAACGCCGTCCTGAGCCTGGCGCTTGGTGCCGACGAACAGGATGCGGCCGCCCTTGGCGACGGTGTCGCTAACGGCCTGAAGGGCCGTGTGCAGCATCGGCACGGTCTGAGCGAGGTCGACGATGTGGATGTTGTTGCGGGCGCCGAAAATGAACGGAGCCATTTTCGGATTCCAGCGGTGAGACTGGTGACCAAAGTGCACGCCAGCTTCGAGCAGCTGACGCATGGTGAAATCGGGTAGCGCCATCGTTCTAATTCTCCGGTTGGTTCCTCCGGAAACGTGTGAGCAAAACGGAGCGTTCTCGCCCCGGTTGCCACCGGACGGCCTTGTGAGCCATGTTTCCGTGTGAGATGGCGCGCTATATAGCGCCATTTCGGCCAGAAGCAAGGAAATAAGGGGCCCTTCCCGGGCACCCGGAAGCTTTCGTCGCTTGCCGGCGCCCTAGCATTTCTGGCCGGGCGGGCAAACCTTCGGTGGCGGTCCGGCCGGCCGTGGCGGCGGATGATGTGGTGCTGGCG
>NZ_JXJM01000001.1:2827786-2836721 GCF_001593325.1 Bradyrhizobium sp. DOA1 | reverse complement strand
CCTGCGGCGGTGTGCTGGCCGGTGGCGGTGTGCTGGCCTGCGGCGGCTTGGCCGCCCCCGGTGCTTGCGGGGTCGCAGCCGCGTTGCCGGCGGGGGCAGTCGTGGTCGGACCTGTGTTCGGCGTGACAGCTCCGGGCGCCACCCCTGCTCCGGCCGGTGGCGCACCGGGAGTCCCCGGCGACGGCGGCGTATTGGCCTGCGGCAGCGTATTGGCCTGCGGCAGCTTGGCCCCAGCCGGCGGCTGCGCGGATGTGGCGGGCGCGACATTGGCCGGAGCCGGTGCCGCGATACCTGGCCTTGCAATCGGCTGGATCGTCGCGCTGGGCGGCATCGGCGCCTTGCCCTGCTGGATCAGCGCAGCGCGCTGGACCACGGCCTGCGGCACCGCCGGACCTGCCGGGTTGGCGCGCCCGGCGACGGCAGGCGCCAGATTGGCCGGTCCGGTCCCCGGGCCTGCTCCCGCAGGCGGTGGCGGCGGCGGCCGGTTGATCACGGTGTTGATGACCGTGGTGTTGTGGATGTTCTGGTAAATGATGTTGTTCGGCGGCGGCGCGACATAGACCGGCGGCCTGACGAACACTGGAATCGGCACGAACACCGGCTGCGGCAGCACGAACAGGCCGACCACGGGCAGCGGCGGCGGCAGCACGACAAAATCCGGCGGCGGCGGCGGCAGGTAATAGACCGGCGGCGGTGGCGGCGGCGCGAAGCCGAAATCAGGATCGCTGAAATATAGCACGGGGCGATCGACATAGACCACCTCCTCCGGCGGCGGTGGCGGCACGTCGTAATCGATCATCGCGAAGGTCGGCGGCGGCTCGGGCGGCGCGGTGAGAATCGCAAGACGCCGGCGCGCGTCCGCCGCATGTGGCCCGCGCGGATAGCGGCGCAGATACGACCAATAGGCCTCCGGCGTGTCGGTGCGATAGGTCCGCCGCCAGGTGATCGCCTCGCGCCGCGCGGCCACGATCGCCCTCACGCGCTTGGCGAGCGGATCACTCGGATAGGTCACGAGGAATTCCTCATAGCCCGCCAGCGTGTCGCGCTCGAGCGCGGCGGCATAGGCATCCTGCACGCCGAGATCGCGGATCGGCTTGTTGCGGATCGCGGCAACCTGGTCGGACGCGGCCTCCGGCGGCGGCGCGTCGGGCCCACGCTCGAAGAACGAGAATTGCGCGGTGATCTTCTGCTCGTTCCAAGGCACCTGCGCGCCCTTGGAGGCTTCGTTGACGCGCAGGCGGACGCGGTCGAACACCTCGGCCAGCGGCAAGCCGCCGGTGCGGATCATCTCGGCGAGCGACTGCGCGTAGATGCCGTAGGGGCCCGCCTCCTCCGGCGCCACCGTGCCGGGCGCCGCGTTGAAGGCGATCAGCATGTTCGCCTCGGGCTCGACCAGTGCAAGGCCGCTGGCGATCGGCTGGCCGCCCTCGATGAAGGGCTGCGCACGGGCCGCATCGAGCACGACGATGTTGGCCTTGAGCGGAATCGCTGCAAGCTGGCGCACATAGTCGCTGACGCGCAGGGCCTCGGTCGGAATGTCGGTGTCCCGGCTGATGTTGGAATCGACCGGGACGAAATAGTTCTCGCCGGCGAGCTGCACGCCATAGCCGGCGAGATAGATCATCGCGACAGTGCCCGGGCCAGATGCCTGGGCCTTCTGGATGAAGTCGCGCAAGCTCTTGCGCAGCGTGTCACCGTCGAGATCGCGCGCGCCGACGACATCGAAGCCCGCGGCCTGCAGCGTCTGCGCGATCAGGCCGGCATCGTTGGCGGTGGTCGCCAGCGGCGACTTGGCATAGGCGCCGTTGCCGACGACGAGCGCGATGCGCTTCTCCTGTTGCTGCGCGCTTGCGGGCCCCGGCATCATGCCCGCAACCAGCGGGATCGCCAGAAGAAGGCCGAAGAAAGCTCCGTATGTCCCACGCATCGCCTGCTCCGCCCGCCAATATATGGTTCAAACGCCACCGCACATCTGACGCGCGGCCGGCTGAACGGCGCTTGAACGAAAGGCTCGGATTGAGGCGGCGGAATGGCGCGGACAGGCCCGAGGGCGGCTGCGCTTCTGAAGATGGCCCGGCGGCCGGCTTTCGCTGGAAAGAGGCGCGACCACCGGCTCCATGTTCCGAAGGCGGGCCTCAGCCCTGGGCGAGCAACTCGACGGTCCCCGTGCTCAATCGGTAGATGCCGCCGACCACCTTGAGCTTGCCCTGCTCGACCGCCGCGTTGAGGATCGGGGCGGCCGATTTCAGCTTGGCTACGTTGTCGATGACGTTCTGACGGATGGCGTTGTCGAGCGCGTTCCCACTCTGCTGAGCCGCGGTCTTCACCGCCGGCGCGAGCGCGGACACCAGCGTGGGGATGTGCCCCGGCAGCGGCTTGTCGTCCTTCAGCGACTTGATGGTCGCGTCGACGGCGCCGCAGCTGTCGTGGCCGAGCACCAGGATCAAGGGCGTGCCGAGCACGGCGACGGTGTACTCCATGCTCGCGATCGTCTCATCGCCGGCAAAGTTTCCGGCGACGCGGCACACGAACAGGTCGCCGCGCGCGCTGTCGAAGGCGTATTCGGGCGCGATACGCGAATCCGCGCAGCTCAGAACCGCCGCGAAAGGATTCTGACCGCCGACCAGAGCCTCGCGCTCATTCTTGAAGTCGTGGCGACGCGACACGCCGGACACGTAGCGCGCATTGCCCTCCATAAGCCGCTTGAGAGCGGCATCGGGCGATAGCACGTTCTGTGGCTTCGGCGGCGCCTTCGCCTCCTTGGCCAGCGCAGATCCGCCGAACGCCGCCACTCCGAATGCCGAAGCGGCAAGGAGCATCATGGAGCGCCGCGAAGCAGCGACTGATTGATGCAGATTGTCAGAGCATTTGTCGCACATGGTTGTGGTCCTTCCTGGCGTCCCGCTCAACGAGATTCACGGGAAGACACTGATAGCTGCGCTCGACAGACTACGACACCGGGGGCGGACCAGATAGTTAAGCTTTGGTTTGCAGCGGTGCGTGCGCACCGTCAGATCTGCTGCACGTCCACCACGCCGGCGACCGCCTTGATCGCACCGGCGATCTGCGGCGAGACCTTGAAGCGGCCGGGCAGCTTCATCTCCACCTCGGTCTCGAGGTCGAGCATCATCACCAACGAGACCTCGCCGTCGCCATTGGAGCGCGGCACGATGGCCGGGCTGCCGATTTTCGGCGCGGCACCGTTCGCGGCGGCGATCTCGGGACCGGCGAGACGCTTGGCGATCGATTCCAGCGGCTTGGTGTCGCGCAGGAAGATGCGCAGGCCCTTCTGCGTCTTGGCGGCGGCGTCATCGAGCGGCTCGGCATGCAGCACGCGGGCGCGGACGTCTTCGCCCTGGAGCTCGGCGCCGAGCTGAAGCAGCACGGCAGCCCCCGGCTCCAGCACGTCGCGATATTGCGCAAGACCCTCGGAGAACAGCACGGCCTCGAAGTGGCCCGTGGGATCAGACAGCCCCATGATGCCCATCTTGTTGCCGGTCTTGGTACGCCGCTCCATGCGCGAGACGACGGTGGCCGCAACCTTGCCGGCGGTGGCGCCGGTCTTCACCGCACGCGAGAACTCGGCCCATGACTGCACCCGCAGGCGCTTGAGCACGGTGGCGTAATCGTCGAGCGGATGTCCTGACAGGAAGAAGCCGATCGCATCGTATTCGCGGCGCAGCCGCTCGGCCGGCAGCCATGGCTCGATCTGCGGCAGCATGATGCTCGGCGCGTCGGCCGATGAGCCGAACATGTCGTTCTGGCCGATGGTCTCGGCCTGATGCGCGCGCTGGCAGGCGGCCAGGATCGAGTCCGCTCCGGCAAAGACGCGCGCCCGGTTCGGCTCCAGCGTGTCGAAGGCGCCGGCGGCGGCAAGGCTCTCGATGATGCGCTTGTTGATTGCGCGCGGATTGACCCGCGCGGCGAAGTCGGCGAGCGAGGTGAACAATCCGCGCTTGTTGCGCTCCTCGATGATTTGGTCGATCGCCTGGATGCCGACGCCCTTGAGCGCGGCGAGCGCGTAATAGATCGTCTTGTCGCCGACCTCGAAGGTCGCGCCCGAGCGATTGATGTTCGGCGGCTCGACCTTGATGCCGAGGCGCTGCGCCTCGGAGCGGAATTCGGACAGCTTGTCGGTATTGTTGAGATCGAGCGTCATCGACGCCGCGATGAACTCCACCGGATAATGCGCCTTCATGTAGGCGGTGTGGTAGGACACCAGCGCATAGGCCGCCGCGTGGCTCTTGTTGAAGCCGTAATCGGCGAACTTGGCCAGCAATTCGAAGATGGTCTCGGCCTGGCCCTTCGGCACGCCGTTCTTCACCGCGCCCGCGACGAAGATGTCGCGCTGCTTGTCCATCTCGGCACGGATCTTCTTGCCCATGGCGCGGCGCAAGAGGTCGGCGTCGCCGAGCGAATAGCCCGACATCACCTGCGCGATCTGCATCACCTGTTCCTGGTAGATGATGACGCCGAAGGTCTCCTTGAGGATCGGCTCCAGCACCGGATGCAGATATTCCGGCTCCTCGTCGCCGTGCTTGCGCGAGCAATAGGTCGGGATGTTCGCCATCGGGCCCGGCCGATACAGCGCCACCAGCGCGATGATGTCCTCGAAACGGTCGGGACGCATGTCGACCAGCGCGCGCCGCATGCCCTGGCTTTCAACCTGGAACACGCCGACCACCTCGCCCCGCGCCAGCATCTGGTAGCTCTCGGCATCGTCGATCGGCAGTGTGGCGAGATCGACATGGATGTCGCGCGGCTTGAGCAGCTTGCAGGCGACGTCGAGCACCGTCAGCGTCTTCAGGCCGAGGAAGTCGAATTTGACGAGGCCCGCCGGCTCGACCCATTTCATGTTGAACTGGGTCACCGGCATGTCCGACTTCGGATCGCGGTACATCGGCACGAGTTCGCTCAAGGGGCGATCGCCGATCACGATGCCGGCCGCGTGGGTCGAGGCGTGGCGGGTCAGGCCTTCGAGGCGCTGGGCGATGTCGAAGGCGCGCGCCACCACGGGATCTTCATCACGGAACGCCTGCAGCTTCGGCTCGCTTTCGATCGCCGCGGCCAGCGTCACCGGCGCGGCCGGATTCTGCGGCACCAGCTTGGTCAGCTTGTCGACCTGGCCGTAGGGCATCTGCAGCACGCGACCGACGTCGCGCAGCACGCCGCGCGCCTGCAGCGTACCGAAGGTGATGATCTGCGCGACCTGGTCGCGGCCATAGCGCTCCTGGACGTACTTGATCACCTCGCCGCGGCGGTCCTGGCAGAAGTCGATGTCGAAGTCCGGCATCGAGACGCGCTCGGGATTGAGGAAGCGCTCGAACAGCAGGCCGAACTTGATCGGATCGAGATCGGTGATGGTCAGCGCCCAGGCGACCAGCGAGCCTGCGCCCGAGCCGCGGCCCGGCCCGACGGGAATGCCGTGCGCCTTGGCCCATTTGATGAAGTCGGACACGATCAGGAAGTAGCCCGCGTACTTCATGCGCATGATGACGTCGAGCTCGAACGCCAGGCGCTTGTTGTAGTCTTCCTCCGTGGTGCCCTGCGACAGGCCGTGCACGCGCAGGCGGTTGGCGAGCCCCTCCTCCGCCTGGCGCTTCAGTTCCGCAGCCTCGACTGAAGCCGCGTCCGAGCTTGCGGCAGCACCGACCGTGAAGAACGGCAGGATCGGCTTGCGCGTCATCGGGCGGAACGAGCAGCGCTCGGCAATCTCCACCGTCGAGGCCAGCGCCTCCGGAATGTCGGCGAACAGCACCGCCATCTCGGCGCGGGTCTTGAAGCGGTGATCGGGGGTGAGCTGCTCGCGGTCGGTCTCGGCGATCAGCCGCCCGCCGGCGATGCAGAGCAGCGCGTCATGCGCCTCGTAATCGTCGGTCGCGGCGAAATAAGGCTCGTTGGTCGCGACCAGCGGCAGGCCCTTGGCGTAGGCGATGTCGATCAGGCCGCTTTCGATGCGCCGCTCCTTGTCGGTGTTGTGGCGCTGCAATTCGACGTAGAGGCGGTCGCCGAACAGGCCAGCGAGACGCTCGCAGCGCAACGCCGCAATCTCGGCCTGCCCGGTGGCGAGCGCCAGCGAGACCGGGCCGTCCGGGCCTCCGGTGAGCGCGATCAGGCCCTCGGTCTCGCCGTCGAGCCAGTCGAACTTGATGTGGGGGGCGTGGGTATCGGGCGTCTCCAGGAACGCCCGCGAGTTCAGCCGCATCAGGCTGCGATAACCGCGCTCCTGCGCTGCCAGCAGCACCACGCGCGAGGGCCCGAGCGCGTTGCGCGCATTCGGATCCTGATCGCCGAAATCGATCGCAAGCTCGCAGCCGACGATCGGCTGGATGCCCGACGCCGCCATCTTGTCGGAGAACTCGAGCGCACCGAACATGTTGTCGGTATCGGTCAGCGCCAGGGCCGGCTGGTGATCCTTCTTCGCGAGCTCAGCGAGCTTGGCGATCTTGATCGAGCCCTTGAGCAGCGAATAGGCCGAGTGAACGTGAAGGTGGACAAATCCGGCGCTCGGCATGGTCGCGTGACGGCCTCTTTCAGATGAAATGGAGCGGTCGCCGGCGCCAGGGGGACATGGTGAGCATCCCGCAGCTGCCCGGCCGACTCGCCTCACGATGGTGAGGCGTAACTGCCCCAGAGTCCACGCCGGAACGACCGATCAGCCGCGTCGTCCCGCTTTTCCCCAATCCGGCACTTCGACGAGGGCTCCGGCAGGGTTCTTGGCCATCGGCTTACAAAACCGCGGCTTCAGAGCTGCGGAATCACTTGGGCCCAGATCGCGATCATCCCGACGAACAGCGTGATCGACGCCAGAGCAGCCGCCTCTTCCACGAAAATCCTGAACATGGTCTCGCTCCTTTGCTAGAACGTATGAAGAACATTGTTCTCATTTCGTTCTCGGGAGTCAAGGTCATCTCAGCCATCCCGGAAGAAGATGGTTAAGTCTCTGAATTCGAACAAAAAAAGCCCCGGCGCAAGGCCGGGGCTTTCTATGGCTCGCTTCCGAGAAGCGGTATGTCTTAGTAACGGCCGATCATCGGGCCGCCGAACTTGTAGTTCAGGCGGACCAAGCCGATGTCCACGTCCTGCCCGATGCGATCGACCGCGCCACTGGCGAAGGTGACGTTGTGGTCGCCGAGGAAGATGTGGTTGTACTCGACGCCCACCGTCCAGTTCGGAGCGAAACCGAACTCGAGGCCCGCGCCAACCGTCGCGCCCCAGCGGGTCTCGTCCGCCCGATCGAGGTTCGCACCCGTCGCGACGCTGTAGACGTCGTACTTGTTGCTGACAACGGCCGCACCGCCCTTGGCGTAGAGCAGGACATTGTTCCAGGCATAGCCGACCTGACCGGTGATGAGCCCAAACGCGTCCACCCTGGTCCGGTTGCGATTGGCGCCGGGAGCGAGCAGGGTAATGTTGTCGCCCGAGAAGTCGGCCCAGTTGCCCTGGCCTTCAACACCGAAAACGAACTGGCCCGTCTGCCAGCGATAGCCGACCTGACCACCGACCGTGGCCCCGGTCGAGTTGTGCGAACCTTCAGGACCGAAGCCGACGAGATCCCAGGACGTATCCGCCGAACCGCCGCCAGCGTTGACGCCGATGTAGAACCCGCTCCAGTCATAGACCGCCGCGATCGCCGCAGGCGGAGCCTTCGTGTACGGCCGCGCCGCGAGGTCAGCAGCCAGCGCTGGCGCAGCCGCGCTGAGCGCGACGAGGCTGACAGCGGCAAGCAACAAATTCTTCTTCATTTGATTCCCGTTCCAGTTTCTTCAGTAGGCCCCCGGGCCGTGTTGCCGTCATAACAGTGCTCGGCGGAATTGCTGTAACCTCGACGCAACAGTTGTCGCCAAAGGGCCGCGCTTCATTAACGAACGTTTAGCGGAGCGTGCTGGAAACCCTTTGAAACAAGTGTTTTCAGCAGTTCCAATGCCCGCTACACAACATATACTGCGTGCGAGCGTAACGATCGCTGGAACGCACATTCGTGTGATTGGAGAATCGAAATGCGCGCCCGAATTGCTCTTCCCATTGTCGCCACATTTTCGCTCGCACTCGCCACATTTGCACTCGTGCTCAGCGCAAGCTCTCCGGCGCAAGCGTTCGGCACGCGTCATCCCTTCTGCCTCACCGGCGATGAATGGCCGGGGTTGAGCAATTGCAGGTTCGATACTTACGCACAGTGTCAGGCGAGTGCGTCGGGCCGCGCGCTGACCTGCATCGCCAATCCCTTCTTCGCAGGCGTGAGCGATGATCCCTACGCCTATCCGAACCGGCCGGGTGCGCAGACGCCGGGCTATTTCCTGCCGCGCTGAGATGCGCCACACCTGCCTCGCACTTGTCGTGATCGGCCTGCCGTTCGCAGGCGGGGCCGTGCACGCACAGACCTATGATCCGAGCTACCCCGTCTGCATGCAGATCTACGGCCCCGTCGGCTATTTCGACTGTCGTTACGGCTCGCTGGCGCAATGCCGGTATCTCGCCGTCGGCCGTTCGGCGAGTTGCTTCGTGAACCCGTATTTTGCGCAGGCCAAGCCCCCTCGACGATCGAAGCACCGATAAGGGTTGGCACATGCGGGATGCTGATATGCAGCCCGTCTGACATCGCGGCTCCCGTGTTGACGCTGGCTGATCCGGGTTTAAGTACCGTCGAACAAATCTTGCAGGGATGGCGACGTTCGCTGGGCTGGTTCCCTTTGACGTCATCAATGCAGAACACATGACGATTTCGCACCAAGCGACCTCGACCCGCGCGGGTTCAGCCGCAGCTTCAGCGCCCCCTCACCTCGCCATCGTCCTCGTCTCGCTCGCGATGGGCGGCTTTGCGATCGGAACCACCGAGTTCGCATCGATGAGCCTGCTGCCGTTCTTTGCCGCCGATCTCGGCATCGACGAGCCGACCGCGGGCCACGCGATCAGCGCCTACGCCCTCGGCGTCGTG
>NZ_JXJM01000001.1:2802887-2826811 GCF_001593325.1 Bradyrhizobium sp. DOA1 | reverse complement strand
CTCACGATTTTGCTGTGCGCCCTTTTCGCGCCGCGCGACCGGGCCGGCAGCTCCGATCCGCTCCGCGAGCTCGGCGCGCTCAGAAGCGGCCGCGTCTGGATCACGCTGGCGATCGGCGCCATCGGCTTCGGCGGCATGTTCGCCGTCTACACCTATCTCGCGACCACGCTGATCGAGGTCACCAAGCTCAGCCCCGCGGTCATTCCGTTTTTCCTGGCCGTGTTCGGCACCGGCGCCACGCTCGGCAATCTGTTCGTGCCGCGCTTCGCCGACCGCGCCCTGATGCCGACGGCGGGCGTTATCCTGCTGTTCGCCGCGGTTGCACTCCTGGTGTTTCCGCTTGCCGCCGGCAGTCCCTGGCTGCTCGCGGCAGACGTGTTCGCGATCGGCGCCAGCGTCTCGCTCGGCGCCATCCTGCAGACGCGGCTGATGGACGTCGCGGGCGATGCGCAGGCGCTCGCGGCCGCGCTGAACCATTCGGCCTTCAATACCGCCAATGCGCTGGGTCCGTTCCTCGGCGGCCTCGCCATTCGCGAAGGCCTCGGCTGGACCTCCACCGGGCCCGTCGGCGCTGCGCTCGCGCTGCTCGGCTTGCTGATCTGGGCCATCGCCGCCCGCGACACGCGACCTGCGACGGGACCTGCGCGGGTCACCTCGCGACGTGATGCCGGGTCGCTGACGAAGGCTCCGACGGCCCCCGCCGCTGGCGTCGGATCGTAGCCGTTCCGATTCGGCCAGGAATCCGGTGGTGTAATGCGTGCGGCGAACGTCGTGAACGGTTCAGCTCTGCCAGGGCGTGTTGCGGATGCGCGCACACGCATTTGGCTTGCGGAAGGTGGGATCGTGATCCTCGATGTAGTCGAAGTTCACCGTCCCGAACGTCGTCTGCGGCTTCTTCAGGGCTGAACAGGTCTGCACCTTCATAAATTCGTTCTTGAAGTCACCCCGCGGAAACGCGGAGATCACCTGCTCGCGCTGTTCCGGCGTGTAGTCGTCAAATCCTACGCCGACGACATCCACCAGAACGCCGGCATTGGTGAGCGCGATCTCCGGTCTCATATATTGTGGAATTCCGGGCGTGGTGTGCAGCGCGATCGCCTCCCACACTAGGTCGGCTTGCGGTTCGGCGATGCCGCGCGCCCGCAGAAAGTCGCGCGCGGCGTCGGCGCCATCGACCTCAAATCGCTTGGTCTCGGTGTGATAGTGATCGACGAGGCCGAGGTCGTGAAACAGCGCCGCCACGTACAGCAGCTCGGAATCGAACTTCAGCTTCTGACGCTGCCCCTTGATCGCACCGAACACGTAGACGCGAACCGAATGGTTGAACAGCATCTCGTCTTCGTATTGGCGCACGAGCTCGGTGGCCTCTCGCGCCAGTTGGCTGTCGGGAATCTTGACGCCGGAAATCACGCTCGTCATTTTCAAGATCCTACTCTCTCTCCACAGGTACCGTTGGAAATCAGGCGGCCTTCTCAAGAACGGCCTGCGGCGTATTTCGGAAGCTGATTGACATTCGATTGTACGCATTCATCAGGCTAATGGCGATCGTGAGGTCAACCAACTCGCGCTCTGTGAAGACCTTGCGCGCGGCTTGATAGGCCTCCTCCGGAACGTTGGTCTCGGCAACGCGGGTGACAGTCTCCGCCCATG
The DNA here is from genome assembly GCF_001593325.1 of Bradyrhizobium sp. DOA1. Taxonomy (NCBI): domain Bacteria; kingdom Pseudomonadati; phylum Pseudomonadota; class Alphaproteobacteria; order Hyphomicrobiales; family Nitrobacteraceae; genus Bradyrhizobium; species Bradyrhizobium sp. DOA1. The sequence continues at coordinate 2,825,161 of NZ_JXJM01000001.1, read as the reverse complement.
CGAGTGCGGCGCGCTCCCGCTCGTCGAAGAGATTGCCGGCCTCGGCCCACGCTTGGACCAGCGCAAGCTTTTCGATCTTGACCCCGCCCTTGAGCAGATCGCGCGTGTGCATGTCGAGGCAATAGGCGCAGTTGTTGATCTGCGAGACCCGCAGATAAGCGAGATTCACCAGCGTCGCGGGGAGCCCGCTCTGCATGACGTACCCGTAAACGCCGCCCAGCGCCTTCGCGCCCGCCGGAGCGACGTGGTTGTAGTGGAGACGTTCGCTCATCTGCTTTCTCCTTGATAATCCGAGGGAATGAAGCGTTACCTTGCCTTTTACGTGCCCTCTCCGTAGTCCATAAAAAAGCACCAAGAATACACAAAAATCGTGTACCACTTACAGGCGTGACCAAGCCGCTGCATCTGGAGCTCGATCGTTCCGCCAAGACGCCCTTGGCAGAGCAGATCCACAGGGGGATCAGGGCCGCCATCGAGAGCGGCGTGCTCGCGCCGGGCGCGCGCCTGCCCTCCTGGCAGGATCTGGCAGCTCAGCTTGGTGTCGCGCGTGGCACCGTGCGCATCGCGTATGAGAAGCTTTCGTCCGCCCAACTGATCGTCGCCAGCCGCGCCAGCGGAACGCATGTGGTGGATCGGCCGTCCTTCCCCGTTCGCCAGGACAAGGCCCCGGTGCCAGGCTCCTTCATGGAAATGTACCAGGAGCTCACTGCGGGGCCTGCGATCTTTCAGATGGGTGTGCCGGCCCAGGAGACCTTTCCTGCCACGCTGCTCGCGCGTATGCGCGCGCAGGCGGTTCGCGCCGAAGCGAGCACGCCAGCGATCTACCCTGATCCACGCGGCGAGTTGGCGTTACGGCGCGAAATCGCGGCTTACCTGGCGTTGGCCCGTGGGATCGAATGCGACCCGTCGCAGATCATCATCACCGCTGGTTTCAGCGGCGGCCTCGGATTGGCGCTCCGCGTCCTCGGGCTCGAGCAGAAGAAGGCCTGGATGGAGGACCCGGGCTTTCCCTTCACCCGGCGCGGTATGGAGCTTGCGCGATTATTCATCATGTCGATCCCCGTCGATGCTGAGGGCATCGACGTCGACCACGGATTGAAACACGCGCCCGACGCGGCGCTTGCGGTCGTGACGCCGGGACAGCAGGCGCCGCTTGGATCGACTTTATCGCTGGCACGGCGCTCGCGCCTGCTTGATTGGGCTGCGCAAAGCAACGCCTGGGTGATCGAGGATGACTACCTGAGCGAACTCCAGCTCAAAGGCCGGGCCACACCCGCGCTCGCCTCGCTCGACCGCGCCGGCCGGGTCATTCACATCGGCTCCTTCAGCAAGACCCTGACACCCGCTCTGCGGCTGGGCTTCGTCGTCGCTCCGGCCGCCCTGGCATCGCGATTTGCGGAAGCTGCGGCGTGCCTTGCGCCGGCGCCCGGCCCCGCGGTGCAGCTCGCAACTGCCGACTTCATGCGCGAGGGCCATTATCTCCGGCATCTTCGACGCACGAAGCGCGCCTACGCGGCCCAAGGCGATGCGTTGCTGAAATATCTTTCCCAGCGCACCGCAGATGTGACGCTCGCCGGACTGGCTGCAGTCTTGTGGTTGCCGGACGGAGCTCCTGACCTCGCCATCGCCAGGGAAGCAGCCGCGCATGGAATGGCGCCTACGTCATTATCCCTATGGTATGCGTCGAAGGCTTCGGCGAGGCAGGGACTCTTGCTTGGGGTTGCGACATCTCCGCTCAAGCGGATCGAGCCAGCATGCGAGCGGTTGCTTCAGATCATTGGCCGTTTGACGTGATCGGAGTTGTTGCCTCAGCCTGCCATGGTGACGATCAAAGGTCCGTTCCGCGTCGCAATCACGGTGTGCTCGTACTGAACGGTCGGCGCCTCGGGGCTGCTGTAGAGCGTCCATGGGCCTTCACCGTCCTCAGCCCATTCGGCACCCAGGGACAGGAATGGCTCGACGGTGAACACCAGACCCTCGCCCATGATGCGGCGCTCGGAGCGGTCGGGCCATGTTGCGATCTCCGTCGGCTCCTCATGAAGCGACAGGCCGACACCGTGACTGGCGAGATTGCGGACCAGGCTGTATCCGTTCTTGCGAGCGAACGTTCCGATGGCTTCGCCGATGCCGGCCATCGGCTTGCCCGTCCCGACCTGCCGCAGGCCTGTCCACATCGCCCGCCGGCCGTCCCTGCAAAGGCGCTCGATCGCCCGGGTAACGGGCGGAACGGCGAACGAGGCTCCCGTGTCGGCAAAGAAGCCGTTCTTCTCGGCCGACACGTCGATGTTGACGAGATCGCTACGCGCGATCCGACGCTCACCCGGGATGCCGTGAGCGATCTCTTCATTCACGCTGATGCAGGTCGCGCCGGGAAAGTCGTAGGCCAGTTCCGGAGCAGAGCGCGCTCCAGCAGCCTCCAGCAGCTTCCGGCCGATCAGGTCGAGCTCGGAGGTGGTCATGCCCGGCTCAAGCGCCTTGCCCATCGCCTCCAAGGTGTTGGCGACGATGCGCCCGATTTCTTTCAGGCGAGTGAGGTCGTTGTCGTCTGAGATCGTCATGCCATGCCCATCCGAAAGTGCTGGCATAGCGCCTGTGCAGGCGGCGTGCAAACCGACTGCATTTTTTACCAAAGCCGCCGTCTTCAACCCTCGTCGAGCAGATGGCGGACCTTGGCGGCGAGGTCCTCGATCGCAAAGGGCTTGGACAGCAGATGCTTTCCCGCATCGAGCATGCCGTTGTGAACGATCGCGTTGCGCGTATAGCCGGTGGTGAACAGCACCTTCAGCTCCGGATGGCGCTTCGACAGCTCGGCGGCAAGCTCGGCGCCGGTCATGTCGGGCATGACGACGTCGGTGAACAGCAGATCCGGAACGAAACCATTTTCGATCGTCCTGATCGCCTCCTTGGCGCTCGCGGCTTCGATCACCTTATAGCCGAGCTCGCGCAGGCTTTCGGACGAGATGCTGCGGACGCGTTCATCGTCCTCGACGACGAGAATGGTTTCGCTCTGAAGACTTGCTCCGGGATGCGTCACGCCCTGCGACGGAGTTGACACGGCCTCCTTGCCCGCGAAGCGCGGAAGATAGATCTTCACGGTGGTGCCGACGTCGACCTCCGAATAGATTTTGACATGGCCGCCGGACTGCCGCACGAAGCCGTAGACCTGGCTGAGACCGAGGCCGGTGCCTTTGCCCACGACCTTGGTCGTGAAGAACGGATCGAACACCTTTCCCAACACATCGGCCGCAATGCCCGTGCCGTTGTCCGTCACGGCGATGAGAACATATTGTCCGGGCGATAGTGCGTATTCGAGGGCAAATTTCCGGTCGATCGAGGCGTTGCTGGTCTCGATCGTCAGCCTGCCGCCCTTCGGCATCGCATCGCGCGCATTGACGGCAAGATTGATGAGCGCGCTTTCCAGCTGGGCCGGGTCCGCCTTGACGCGCCAGAGGCCGGCCGCAAGAACCGTCTCGAGGCGGACAAGCTCGCCGAGCGAGCGCTCGAGCAGCTCGCTCATTCCGCCGACCATCTTGTTGATGTCGACGACTTCCGGCGCCAGAGGCTGCTGGCGTGAGAACGCGAGCAGCCTTTGCGTCAGGGTGGCCGCGCGGCTTGCGCCATCGATGGCGCCCTCGATGAAGCGGTCGATGTTGACCTCTCCCTTGCCGAGCCGCCGCTTGGCGAGATTCAAGCTGCCGAGGATGACGGCCAGCATGTTGTTGAAGTCGTGGGCGATCCCGCCGGTCAACTGCCCGACGGCTTCCATCTTCTGGGATTGCCGCAGCTGCTCCTCGGCCTTCATGCGCTCGGCAATCTCGTCTGCGACCCGTTGCTCCAGCTCGGCATTGAGCGCCTCGAGCCGGGTCAGAAGCCGGGCGTTGTCGATCGCGGTGGCGGCATGGCCCGCAATCCCGAGCAACGCGGCCTCATGCTCGGCTTGGAATTGGCCCGTCTCGGCATGACCGAAGAACAATCCCCCGAGCACCTCTCCCGCCCGCGAGATCACAGGCACCGCCAGATACGACCGAACGGGGAGATGGCCGTCGGGCATGCCCTTCCGCGGCGCGTTCTTGCCGTAGCGCGGGTCCTGCAGGATGTCCTCGGACCGCACCACGCCGGTGCCTTTGAACGTCGGCTCGAACACGGCCGTGTTGCGCGGCATCGGGAAGTTCTCGAAGGCCGATCGCGGCACCCCGGACAGCGAATACAGCATGTAGCTGCCGCCGTCCGGCGTCAGAACGTTGTAGAAGAAGGCCCCGAACTGGGCGCCCGTCAGCTCGACGCCGGCATCGGTCACGATCTGCACGATCTTCTCGAGATCGCGTTCGCGGGCGACCGAAGCCCCCGTATCGTTCAAGATTCTGAGATGTCGCTCAGTCTTCTTTTGCGCGGAGATATCCAGCACCGTCCCGATGAATCGAACGGCTCGGCCCTCGAAAAAGATGGCTTGACCTGTCGCGGCGATCCAGCGCTCGACACCATCCTCGATGCCGACGGTCCGATATTCGATGTTGTAGCTTGTCGGCGCCTCGGAATTGAGGGCGGCGGACACAGCCTCGTGCGCACGCTGCCTGTCTTCGGGATGAATGCCCTTGAGGAAAGACTCTTCATAGCTGACCTCGGCGTCCGGCGAGAGACCGAACACTTCCTTGCAGCGATTGTCCCATCGCAGAACGTCGTTGACCGGATCGTAATCCCAGGTGCCGATACCGGCCGCCTTATTCGCGAGCACCAGCCGTTCAGCGGCATCCCGGGCGGCCTGTTCAGATCGGACGCGCTCGATATGCGCCCATGATCGCTCGGTCACCTCCGTGAGCAAGGCGAGCTCGCGCGACGTCCACCGATGCGGGCCGCGGTGATGGATCGCCATCAAGGCGGTGAGCTGCCCTTCCTTGACCAGGGGCATGCAGATCGTCGAACCGATCCCGATACTTTGGAAGGTCGCAGCTTCCTCCGGCGCAATCTCCTTCAGATTGTCGTTGATGATGAGCGGCCGGCCGGCACCCAGCTCTCGCACCGCCTTCACGCCGAAATCAGCCAGGCTGTAATGGCCAACGATATGCATCGCACCGGGCGCGGCCCAATCCCCGCGAATGGTGAAGCCGTCCTGATCGGGATCCATGTCGGCATAGGCGCAATTGGAAACGCCGAGATGCTCACCCAGCATCCTGGTGGTCACCGCCATCACGCCGTCGGCATCGCGGGTCTTAGCCGTCTCCTTGTTGAGGGCGTCCAGGAAAAGCAGCCGGGCTTCGTTCTCCCGCACCGCCGTCTCCGCGCGGCGGCGCTCGACCGCGGTGCGCGTGCGCTCGGCAACATCGCGGATCAGCTCCAGCTCGTCGCGGCTCCATTGCCGCGGCGTAGCGTTGTTGAGGTACAGCAGCGCAACGACCCCGTCCGGCTCGGAGATCGGCATGTTGACGAGCGCGCGCGCGGAGATCGCCTCGAGGGCTCGGGCGCGGTCGCCGACGCGAGGGTCTTTCTCGGCATCGGCACAGATGACGGTCTCACCACGCTTCAGGTCTTCGATGTAGCTGCCGTAGTCGCGGAAGCGCAGCACCCCGGCGAGGCTCGAGATGCCCGGCGCGTTCCAGTCGCGGACGATGGTGATGGTTTCGTCGGTGGTGTCGACCGTGCCATACCCTGCCCTGCTGACCTTGAGGCTACGACCGAGCAGTTCTGCGGCAGCATAAGCGAGATCGTCGGGATTGCTGATCTCTCGGATGTAGTCGCCGAGTGTGGCCAAGACGGAATTGCGATCGGCCGAGTAGAGCCCGGTCGCTGTCGTCATTGGTCTTCCCCTGCCACTTCCTAGTCTCCCCGAGGAGCCAATGAAATCGATTCTTCGCGCTACAATTCGCACCGACCAGCGCGCCTGCCCGACCTCCATGATGCAGGCAGCCCGCGCAAGCTGTCCGTCGTTAACCGCATGATGGCGTTTGGGTTCCCGAGCAGCCCGACCGACAACGCTGTCGATCTGGCCCTCCGCGCCCTACACCGGCGTATAGATCACGAGCTTCAGCGCGGGATCGTCGTTGGCCTGAAAGCTCGTGTGCTCGAACCGGAGCACGCCCTTGGTCGGGTGGTTCATGGTCTTGAGGCCCGAGGCGGTGCTGCGGATCTCGTGCGCTTCCCACCATTTGACGAATTCCGGGCTGCCCTGGCGCAGCCGCGTGAGCAGCTCGGTGAAGGCGGGATCGCCGGCCCAGACGTCGTGGGTGGCGCGAAACATCGCGACCATGCTCTTGGCCACATCGGTCCAGCCTGCGCCGTAGAATTTTCGCGTTTGCTTGTTCGTGAGCACCAGCAGCAGCGTGTTGCGATCCTGCTCCGGCAGTTGCCCGAAGCCGAAGATCTCCTCGGCCGCCGCGTTCCAGGCCAGCACGTCCCAGCGCCGTCCGGTGATGTAGGCCGGTTGCGTCAGGCTCTCGATCATCCGCCGGATGGGCGGCGGCACGATCTCGGGCACAAAGGCGGCTCTCACCCCGTCGCGTGCCAGCGCCTTCAGATGTGCGTGCTCGGTCTTGGAGAGGCGCAGCGCTCGCGCCAGCGCGTCCACGGTGGTGACGGAAGGGCTGACGGTGCGGCCCTGCTCGAGGCGGATGTACCAATCGACGCCGATGCCGGCGAGCTGGGCGACCTCCTCGCGCCGCAGGCCCGCAGTGCGTCGCCGGCGGCCCGCCGGAAGCCCGACGCTCTTCGGCGATAGCTTCTCGCGGCGCGACCTGAGGAAATCGCCGAATTCGACGCGGCGTGGATCGGCCATGATATCGCTCCCGCGATGGAGGGCCCCTGGAATACTAGGATAATACCAGGCCTTCCTACCCCCTCCAAGGGGACGCATATCGGCTTCACCCCACCTTGAGGTGAAACACCATGAAAGCTGCCGTGCTCAAATCCTTTGGCTCGCCCCTGGCGATCGAGAACGTCCCCGAACCAGTGCTCGGCACCGGCGAGGTCATCGTCGATGTCGTCGCCACCCGCGTGCTGTCCTACATGAACGAGGTCTTCGACGGGACGCGCAACTACGCGCTCGAACTGCCGATCATCCCGGGCCCCGGCGGCATTGGCCGCGTGCGCGCGATCGGCCCTGATGCCACCAGGCTTGCCGTCGGCGACTGGGTGTTCTGCGATCCGACGGTGCGTTCGCGCGACGACGCCACAGCGCCCGACATCGCGTTGCAAGGGCTGACCGCCGCCGGCCCCGGCGGCATGCGCCTGCAACAGCATTTTCGCCATGGCTCCTTTGCCGAGCAGATGCGGGTGCCGACCGAGAACGTCAAACGGATCGGCAGCATCACCTCGGAGGAAGCGACGCAATGGTGCGCACTGGGCACGCTGCTCGTGCCCTATGGCGGCTTCCTCGCCGCCAATCTGCAGGCAGGTGAGACCGTACTGGTGAGTGGAGCCACCGGCAATTTCGGCAGCGCGGCCGTCTCTGTCGCACTCGCGATGGGCGCGGCCTGCGTGGTCGCGCCCGGCCGTAACGAGAAGATCCTGGCCGACCTCGTCCGCCGCTTCGGCAGCCGTGTGAAGCCGGTCAAGCTTACGGGCGTCGAGGACGACGACCGCGAGAGCATGAAACGCGCCGCATCAGGCCCGATCGACTGCGTATTCGACATCATGCCGCCCTCGGTGAGCGCCACTGTGGTGCGCGCGGCGGTCATGACGGTGCGCGCTTACGGCCGCATCGTACTGATGGGCGGCGTCGGCATGGCGGGCGGTGCAGGGCTAGACCTGCCCTACCCCTGGATCATGCGCAATTGCATCAGCATCCACGGCGTCTGGATGTACCCGCCCGACGCCGCGAGCCGCCTGATCGCGCTGGTGCGCGCCGGGCTGCTCAAACTGGACGAATATCAGGCAACCGCGTTCGATCTCGATCACGCCAACGCGGCGGTCGAACACGCCGCCGCCCATGGCGGGCCGTTCAAATTGACGGTGATCAGGCCTTGAGCCCGCAGGCGCCGGCGGAGTTCCATCGCCGAATTTTTCGTCAGTCCAGCCAAGCACTTGGCTACTGTGCATGGGGTTGTTTTCGCAGCTCGGCCGAAAGCGAGCCCTATAATCCCGGCGATCTCGCCGCCCAAGCCTGGGTGGCCTGGCAGCTTTCCATCGCACGGAGGTAGGCGGGGCGCGCCGTCGTGCGGGCGAGATAGTCCCGCTCGGTCAAACCGGGGACATAGTTGCCGGTACGCAAGCCGAGCAGGAGCGCGTAGCTCACCGAGATATCGGCGGCCGTGAATCGGTCGCCAGCGAGATACGGGCACTCCACGAGGCGGCGGATCACCAATCCCAGCCGGCTCTCGAACGTCTGCATTGCCCAGCGGGTCACGCGGACATCGCGCTCGGCTTCGGGCGCCAGCTGGCGACCGACAATGAGGGCGTTCACCGGGCCGGCCAACCCGGCCTCGCCCAAATGGAGAAATTGTAGATAGGAAGCGAAGGCGGGATCATCCGGAGCCACGGCAAGCGAACCAGCGCCGTAGCGGGCGAGCAGGTACTGAAGAATCGCGATCGATTCGACCATGATCGTCTCGCCGTCCTGCAGTGCCGGAATGAAGCCGGCGGGGTTGATCGCGAGGAAGTCGCGGTCAATCTCGGCGGCGAGCAGATCGACCGGGTGCAGCCGATAGGCCAACCCCAGTTCCTCAAGCAGCCAAACGACCCGGAAGCCACGACCTTCGCCATAGACGGTGAGCATGATTGAGCGCTCCCTAATTGAGCCCGATGTACTGGATCGCAAAGTAAGCCAGTCGCGCCACGGACCCGCGATGGCGGCCTATTCGAGCTCGACCACCTGGCCGTTCGACAGCGAGACGCGGCGGTCCATGCGGCCGGCGAGCTCCATGTTGTGGGTCGCGATCAGCATCGAGACCTGCGTCGCCTTGACGAGCTGCATCAGCGCCTGGAACACGTGGTCCGCGGTGTGCGGATCGAGATTGCCGGTCGGCTCGTCCGCAAACAGCACGCGCGGCGCATTCGCCACGGCACGCGCGATCGCGACGCGCTGCTGCTCGCCGCCGGACAGCTCGGCGGGGCGATGGGTGATGCGGTCGCCGAGGCCGAGATAGCCCAGGATCTCCTTGGCGCGCTTCACGGTCTCGGACTTCTTCAGGCCGCGGATCATCTGCGGCAGCATGACGTTCTCCAGCGCCGAGAACTCCGGCAACAGCCGGTGCGACTGGTAGACGAAGCCAATGTCGGTCCGGCGCAGTTGCGTGCGCTCGATGTCGGGCAGCTGCGAGGTCGGCGTGCCCGAGACATAGACCTCGCCTGAATCTGGCGCCTCGAGCAGACCCGCAATGTGCAGCAGCGTCGACTTGCCCGAGCCCGACGGCGCCACCAGCGCGACCGACTGCCCCGGCCACAGCGCCAGCTTGGCGCCATCAAGAATCGTCAGCGGCACCTCGCCCTGCAAGTACTGCCGCTTTATCTCGTGGAGATAAATGACCGGTACATCTTCCCCCTGCTGCTCCATCAGCCCCTCACTCGTACCGCAGCGCTTCGACAGGGTCGAGGCGCGCGGCACGCCAGGACGGATAGAGCGTCGCCAGGAACGACAGCGTCAGCGCCATGATGACGACGGCCGTGGTCTCGCCGACGTCGATCTCGGCGGGCAGCTTCGACAGGAAGTAGAGCTCCGGCGAGAACAGCTCGGTGCTGGTGAGCCAGGACAGGAATTGCCGGATCGATTCGATGTTGAGGCAGATCACTAGCCCGACGAAGAAGCCGACCAGCGTGCCGACCACGCCGATCGAGGCGCCCGTGATCAGGAAGATGCGCATGATCGAGCCTTGCGAAGCGCCCATCGTGCGCAGGATCGCGATGTCGCTGCCCTTGTCCTTCACCAGCATGATCAGACCGGAGACGATGTTGAGCGCTGCGACCAGCACGATCATGGTCAGGATCAGGAACATCACGTTGCGCTCGACCTGGAGCGCGTTGAAGAAGGTCGAGTTGCGCTGCCGCCAATCGACCAGGAACACCGGTCGGCCCGCGGCTTCCGTCACCGCCTTGCGGAAGGCGTCGATCTTGTCGGGGTTGGTGGTGAACACCTCGATCGAGGTGACGTCGTTGCTGCGGTTGAAATAGGCCTGCGCCTCCGCGAGCGGCATGAACACGAAACCGAGATCGTATTCGGACATGCCGATCTCGAAAACGGCGGCGATCTTGTACGGCTTGATGCGCGGCGTCGTACCCATCGGCGTCACCGCACCTTTCGGCGCCACCAGCGTGACGCTGTCGCCGGCGTGCAGCGAGAGCTGATCGGCGAGCCGCCGGCCGATCGCAACGGCCTGTCCCTCGTCGAAGCCCTCCAGCGAGCCCTGCTTGATGTTCTTGGCGATCGAGGTGAGGTTGTTGAGGTCGTCGGAGCGGATGCCGCGGACCAGGACGCCCGAGGCGTTCCACGGCGACGACGCCAATGCCTGGCCGTCGACCACGGGCGCCGCGAGGCGGATACCCTGGACCTGGCTGAGGCGGTCGGCGACGTCTTTCCAGTCGGTCAGCGGCGATTCCAGCGGCTGGACCAGGATATGGCCGTTCAGCCCCAGGATCTTGTCGAGCAGCTCCTTGCGGAAGCCGTTCATGACGGCCATCACGATGATCAGCGTCGCCACGCCCAGCATGATGCCGAGAAAGGAGAACCCGGCGATGACCGAGATGAATCCCTCCTTGCGGCGCGCCCGCAAATAGCGCGCCGACAGCATCCACTCGAATGGCGCAAAAGGCGCAGACTTGGCGGTTTCGGTCATGGTCTCATCCATCGCTCGATAATCCCATGATTCGGGGTCAAATGTGGCCGGATTGGCGGCCGCGGTATCGCGCGATGAACAATATTCAGGCGACCAGCCTTATCAGCCCACAAGTCTTGCGACCGCGTCGGCAGGCGACATGGTCTCGCGGGCGCCGTCGCTGCGCCGCTTGATCTCGACCTTGCCGTCGGCGAGTCCCTTCGGCCCGATCATGATCTGCCAGGGGATGCCGATCAGGTCGGCTGCGGCGAATTTGGCACCGGCGCGCTGGTCGGTGTCGTCGTAGAGCACGTCGACGCCCTTGGCGGTGAGCTCCGCATAGAGCTTCTCGCAGGCCGCATCGACCGCGGCATCACCCTGCTTGAGGTTGAGCACCACGGCGCGGAACGGCGCCACCGCTTCCGGCCATTTGATGCCGGCATCGTCGTGGCAGGCTTCGATGATCGCGCCGAGCAGGCGCGAGACGCCGACGCCATAGGAGCCGCCATGGATCGGCACGTCGACGCCGTCAGGGCCGGCCACCAGCGCCTTCATCGGCTCGGAATATTTCGTGCCGAAATAGAAGATCTGACCGACCTCGATGCCCCGGGTGTTCACCCGCTTCTCCGCCGGCACCTCCTGCTCGAAGCGCGCGGCGTCGTGAACGTCTTCCGTCGCAGCGTAGACCGACGTCCACTGCTTGATGATCGGTGTCAGGTCGCTCTCGTAATCGACGTCCTCGCCCGGCACCGGCAGGTCGAGCACGTCGCGATTGATGAACACGCCGGATTCGCCGGTCTCGGCCAGCACGATGAACTCGTGGCTGAGATCACCGCCGATCGGGCCGGTCTCGGCGCGCATTGGGATCGCCTTCAGCCCCATCCGCGCGAAGGTGCGCAAATAGGCTACGAACATCTTGTTGTAGGCAACGCGCGCTGCCGCCTCGTTGAGGTCGAACGAATAGGCGTCCTTCATCAGGAATTCGCGGCCGCGCATCACGCCGAAGCGCGGACGCTGCTCGTCGCGAAATTTCCATTGGATGTGATAGAGATTCAGCGGCAGGTTCTTGTAGGACTTCACATAGGCGCGGAAGATCTCGGTGATCATTTCCTCGTTGGTCGGCCCGTACAGCAGCTCGCGCTTGTGCCGGTCGGCGATGCGCAGCATCTCCGGCCCATAGGCGTCGTAGCGGCCGCTCTCGCGCCAGAGATCGGCAAGCTGGAGCGTCGGCATCAACACCTCGATCGCGCCAGAGCGGTCCTGCTCCTCGCGCACGATCTGCTCGATCTTCTTGAGCACGCGGAAGCCGAGCGGCAGCCAGGCATAGATGCCGGCGGCCTCCTGCCGGATCATGCCGGCGCGCAGCATCAGCCGATGCGAGACGATCTCAGCCTCTTTCGGGTTTTCCTTCAGGATGGGCAGAAAGAACCGCGACAACCGCATGACAATACTCTGGGAATCAGTGCTGGATTGCAGTGAAAGCGGATTGGGAGCGAAAACACAAGACCGGGAATGAGGAAAAGCCGCTAACGCGGCGGAATTCCTGTCATTTTTCCGTCGACTTCAGGTTTGGCCTCGAGCATCAACATGCCGTGCAAAGCCGGCGAGCCTAGGGCGGCGGCACGACGAGTTCGTCCTCGAGCGTGATCCGCTCGAAATCGCTCACCAGCGCGTCGATCCGCACCTGCCAGCGGCCGGCGAAGGGCAGCTCGACCTTGTGCACATGCCAGTAGCCGTCCGGCCCCAGCGAGGCGCTCCGTTCCATCGGCTCGATGCCGCGCTCGGGCAGGCTCAGTATCAACGTCACCTCCTTGGCCCTGAGCAGCGTCCCCTCTCCGGTCATGAGCTGGAGCACGAAATCGTCCACGCCGGCCTTCCCAGGAGACACCAGCACCTGGAACATCGCCTTGTCGCTGTGGATGTGGATCCCCAACGGCGTCTCGGGAACGATGGTCCGCGGCGGCGGCGTGAAGCGCCAGCCGGCGACGACAGCAAAGATAGCGAGCGCGATCCCGCATTCGAGCAGGATCGAGCGCTTGAGGGCGGTCCCGGCCTCGTGATCACGAGCGAGCGTTGGAGTCAAACGCAAGCGATTGAGCGCCGCCAGTGCGAGCAGCAACAGGATCAGCGCGAGCTTGATCGAGAGGACGAGGCCGTAGCGGGTCTCGACCAGCGCCGACGGCTTTCCTAGCTGAATGACGGCGAGCACAAGACCGGTCAATGCCAACGCGGCGATGACCGGCACGGCGATACGGGAGAAGCGGTAGACGACCGGCAACGCCATCGCCCCCGGCTTCGAGACCAGTGCAGCAAGCGGCGCCAGTGCGCCGATCCAGAAGGCGACGCCGAGGCCATGGAGGAAGATCGCCGGCCGCGTCAAGATTTCGGGCGGAGCGGTGGCGGCGTGTCCTGTCATGGTCAGCGCCAGCCCGACGCAGACCAAGGCAATGACGGCAAGAGCCCGCGAAGACCAGCCGCTGCGCAGCGCCAGCAGAGCGAACAACATCGCCGCAATCGCAACCAGCAACGCCGGGCCGGCGCTGGTCGCGAACGCGACTTTCCAAGGCGCAGCCGTCACGAGACCCGCCGGCGACAGGCCGAGGAGATCAAGACCCAAGGCACCAAGGGACACCACTGCGCTGGGGATGCCGATCGCGAGCGCCACGCGCGGCACGGTCATGCCGATCATCGACCAAGCAACCCAGCGCGCAAAGAAGACGCCGCCTACGCCGACGAACAGTCCGAGATAGAGCCCGACCCGCGCGAGCCAGATCAGCACGCTCAATTCTTCGTCTGCACTCGCCGGGCGCTTCGTTCCCGTCGGCGCGCCGATCGAGAAAATGACCGATCCCGCGACGGGATGGCCGTCCTGCGAAATCACGCGATAGCTGACCACCACCGTGCCCTGCGGCAGGTCCGGCGGCATGTTGACCGAGACGGCGTCTCCGGCGGTGTCAACGCGCACATCGTCCCGCGCCCTGCCCGAGCCGTCGATCAGCCGGATCGCACCCGGCGTCACGGCCTCGTTGAAGCGCAGGACCACGGCTGGCGGCGCGCTCGCAAGCACGGTGCCGTTTGCCGGCTCGACCGCTACCAGCGCAGCATGCGCGGATACACCAGTCGCGAAGCCGACCGCAAAAAGCAGCGTCGCGAGCGCGGCGATCAGGCGCATCAGGGCTTTGGCATGAGCTTCACGCCCGGTGCCGGGGACTTGCCATCATGCGAATGCCCTGCTCCCTCTGCCGGGATGTCGATCCAGCGACTGACGCCGGTCTCGCACTCCTGGACGACCGGGAAGTACAGGGTCGTGTTCGGCTTGAGCGAGCCGGTCAGGAACGTCTGCACCACGAACTCGTCATAGTGCTGGTCCGGCAACTTGCCGCCGGACCACGCCACCTCCTTGACGCCGGAAGAGAGCTTGCTGCCGTGATAGTCGTATTCCCCGGCATATTTGCCTTCGACGACATCGATGGTCCAGCCCGCCTTCGGCATCGGCTTCACCGCGATGACACCTTCCGGGATCTGCACGCGGATCTTCACCGTCGGCGAGCCCTTGCAGCCGTGCGGCACAGTGAACACAGCCTTGTACGACGCGCCGACCGTGGCTTGTTTGGTCTCGAGCGACACATGCGCCGCTGCCGGTGAGGCGGCGAACGCAACGATCAGGATCAGGCAGGATCGCTTCGACATGGTCAATCTCCCCCAGGTCAATGTCACTTCATCTTCATTCCGGAATGATCCGGCATTTTCTTCATGTCCATATGACCTGAATGCCCGTCACCACCCGGCGCCTGCGCGCCAACGCCCTGGACGTCGAGAGAGACCGCGACCTTGCCGGCCTTCTCGAACTGAAGCGTTACCGGCACCTTGTCGCCCTGCTTCAACGGCCCCTTCAGCTCCTGGAGCATCAGATGATTGCCACCCGGCGCGAGCTTCACCGTCTTGCCGGGATCGATCGTCACTCCCTTGTCGAGCGCGCGCATCTTCATCACGCCATTGTCCATCGCCATCTCATGAATCTCAGCCTTCCCGGCAATGTCGGCGGACACACTGACCAACCTGTCCGTCGCCGTGCCTTTGTTCTCGATGGTGAGGTAACCGCCCGCGACCTTGGCTCCACCCGGCGTCGCACGGCTCCAGGGCTGCGAAATGACGAGATCGCCGGCCTTGACGTCGTCGGCCGCCGCGGGTGCTGCACCGAGCGTGACAGCGAGCGTCGCGAGCAGCACATTCTTCAACATTGTCTTCATATGCGTATTCCTGTTTGCAGACTGAATTCAGCGGGTGGAGCGTTGTTGGGCCGACCATTTCTCGAGATCGGGAATTTCGGCGGAACCTTCGATCGTCGTGACGGTGCCATCGCGCGAAAAGAGCATCGTTCTGGGAATGTCGCCCTGCCAGGACGGATCGATCTCGAATCGCAGACGCTCGACGAAGCCGTCACTGAAGATGAAATTCTCGGTCGACGACAGCCCCGCCTTGTCCAGCATCGATTGCGTCGCCGCCGGCAGGTTCGGCACGAGATCGGCACTGACCGTGACGACATCGATCTCGGGATGGTCCTTCGCGAACTTGCCGAGCAGCGGCAGCTCGACCTTGCAGGGGCCGCAAGTCACGCCCCAGAAATGCACGAGCATCGGGCGGCCCGCATGGCCCTTGAGCACGCTCTGCCAGGTGCCGCGTTCGAATGGCTTGAGAGCCGAAGGCGACCCGAGTGCGGACGCCGATGCGATCAGGATGCCCAGCCCCAGAATGCCTGCAAATCGACGTCTCATGGTTGATCCTCGATCGCTGTGAGACGATAGCCGTCCGCCTTCGTCATCCATGACAGATACACTTGCCGACCATTGTCGACGAGCAAGGGATGGTCGGACGTGTCGGTTGTGCTCGCTATCGTCTTCGGCGGCGACCAGGTCTCGCCATCGTTCCTGGAAATCGTCATCTGGACCGAGGTTTTCTCCCCGTCGAATTCCTTCCACACCATCACCGTTCCCGGCGGCCCCGCGAGCACGAAGGGACGCGTCGGATTGCGACCAGGCTGCCCCAGCGCCATCGGCGCAGAGAACGTGCGGCCTTGGTCGCGCGAATGCGCGTAGAACAATCCCTTCCGCGCCTTGCCGTTCGTGTACCAGACCACATGATAGGTTCCGTTCGGCGCCACCGAAAGACTGGGACCGTGATGGGGGCAGGCATTGATCTGCCAGTCGTCATGGCTGACTCGGTGGATCTCACCCGGCGTCGAAACGTCGGCGAAGGTCATGACCGCGTGATCGCGCACACCGCCTTCGAAGATGTTTCTGAAGATCACAGCGGGTCGGCCGGGCGCCGCGAACGCCAGCCCCAACCGGCAGCATTCGCAAGTGCCCTCGCGAGCCAGCTTTGCTTCTGCGTAAGTGGTGCCGCCATTGCTCGACGATGTGAAGAACAACCCTGCTCCCTCGTACTTTTGTCCCGCTTCCTTCGCAAAAACGCGATTGCGCTTGTCGAGCCAAGCCGCGAAGACCGTTCCGTCCTGGTCGAGCGCCAGCGCCTCGAAGCGCTGGCTCTCATTGCTTGCCGTGATCGGCTTCAAATCCGCAAAACTCTTTCCGCCATCGGCCGAGCGCGTGGTGAGCACCTGGCCGTTGAAGGCCTCGTCCCTGAAGATCGAGAACGCCACCGCGATGCCGCCCTTGCGATCGACCACGATCTTCGGCCGGGCATCCGGCCCCCAATCGAGGTTTAGCCGCTTCGTCGTGACCTGAGTTGGTGTGGAGAAGGTAAGGCCGGAATCCTGCGAGTGCGCGACAGAGACTTGCCCGCCCGCCATCCAAACCAACCATAGCGTTCCATCCGGAGCGAACGCGGGCGTCGCCTTGGTTGCACAGCGCAGCGTCGGCTCTTCACACGCCGCTTCGGACGCATGCGGCGCACGCATCTGGGCGAGCGCCGGGGCTTCCACGAATGCGAGAGCGATGATCGCGAGCAAGCCATTTCGGATCACGGCCCTATTCCCTTCGAGAGCCCGGATCATCTAAACGCCACCTTCATACCAGCAACGAATGTGCGCGGCGAGCCTGCATAGATCGATCCCGTCGTGTTTGCGAGCACGCTCGCAGGATTTTGAAGGCCCGCCCCCGTCACCGTGTTCGCGATGTTGTTGGCCGAAGCGACGTAGGTGCGGTCGAACACGTTTCTGACTTCGAGAAACAGATTCAGAGACCTGAAGGTCTCGGACACCAGATCGGCCTTGTAGTGAACATTCACGTTGACCAGCTCATAGCCGGGCGCCTTCAGCAAATTCGCGTTGTCCATGTAGAAGGAATCCTTCCACTGCACCTCGACGAAGCCGCCGAGGCCCGCCAGCGGTCCGGCGAACTCGTCGTAGCCGATCCTGGCCGTCAGCTCATTGGGCGAGATGCCCGGGATCTTGTTGCCGGCGCGGTTGAAGCTGAACACGGTGCCATTGGTGATGTTCTCGACATATTCGGTGTAGACCTCGTCGAGATAGGTGTAGGCCGCCAGGAATCGCCAGCCCGGATAGAACTTCCAGTCTGCCGCAAGCTCGATGCCACGGTGTTCCGAGCGTGGAGCGTTGAACGTGTAGGATATGCCGGCGACCGGCGTCGCCTGACTGACGATCTCGTTGCGGAAGAACTCGTAGAAGCCGGTTGCGCTGAGCTTGAGCGTGTTGTTCGGCGTCCAATCGAAGCCGAGATCGTAGCCCAGGTTTTTCTGCGCCTGGAGCTGGGTGTTGTTGCCCGACAGACCGGTCGGAAGCACAAAGAGATTCGAGACCTGCGGTGTGCCGTACCCGGTCGCAACGCGACCCCGAAATAGCCACTCGTTGTTGAGATTGTAGAGGAGCGCAAACTCTGGCGCAGCATTTTGAAACTGCCGGTCTGCGGTCGTCAGGGTCGTCGTGGCAATGCCGGTGGGACCTGCGTAGGCATACGCCGTGTTCACCCCCTTCAGAACGGTGGTCTCCCAACCAACGCCGGCGACAGCAGTCAGCGCGCTCGTCAGCCTCAACTCCTCGCGCGCGCGGACGCCATAATTGGTCGTTTCGCTGAAGAGATTGCTCGATAGCCTGCCGAGCGCAGCATTGCCTCCCGGCATCACGTTCCGCGTGTCGCTCGAGGCCGACAGCGTGTTGTAGAACGCGCCGAAGAAGGTGGTCGATTCCAAGCCGAGAATCTCGCCGCGCTTGGTCAGGTCGCTCATGTAGTTGTACGACGGAAAATCTCCGATCGAGCTGGTCGTGCCGGTCGGCTGGCTGATATTCCGGTCATCGAACACGAACTGGTTGCGCCAGGTCATGGTGTTGTCGAAATCGTGCTCCCACCGGGCGCCGACGATGGTTCGGCGGTCGTTGCGGCCAAGCCCGGCCTGCACAGCCGTCTCCACATCAGTTCCAGCGGTGGCGTTGAAGCCGTTGTTGAACAGCCTGACCGTGCCGCATCCGGGCGCGGCCGTGGCGCCGGTCGCACATCCCTGCTGGAACGGGTTGAGATAGTATTGATTCAGCGACTGCCGGATCGGCAACCGTGTGCTGAGATCGTTGTTGATGATCTTGACCGTGAAGCGATCGTTCGGCGTGGCCTGGAGCGTTCCGAGGAAGTTGACGGTCTGGGTGTTGAACCAGCTGTTGCCGATGTAGCCGTCACCCCGCACATCGCTCGCAAACAGCGACCCCTCGAAATTGCCGACCCTCTTGCCGGCCGCGAGGTAATTGTTGAGATAACCGTAGCTGCCGCCGTCTACGCCATATTCAACGCCGTCGATCGTGCTGCCCGGCCGTGTCCGGAAATTAAGCGCACCGCCGGTCGCGTAATTGCCGTAGAGCGCCGAGGACGGGCCGCGGATCACGTCGATCGCACCATAGGCATGAGGATCGATCAGGTCGCTTCGTGAAAGGCCGTCCGGCTGCGTCACCGGAAAGCCGTCCTCGAAGATGACGAGATTGCGGATGGCGAAGCCGTTGCGGGCATTGGATCCGCGAATCGAGATGCCGAAATCGCGGGGACCATTCCCCTGCTTGATCGAAATGCCCGGACTGTCCCGCAAGACGTCGCTGACTGAAAACGCCGGGCGGTTGTCGAAGCGGCTGCGATCGATGGTCGTCGCGGTCTGGCCGGCCGGTGCCTGATTGAGACCATCTCGCGCCGCGCCCGCGCTCGACGTCCTGTTTTGGGCCGAAGCCCTGTCGGTCGCGTTCGGCGCAACAGGCCTTGCTGCGCGGCCGGCCGAAGCAGAGCGAGGCCGCGATGGCCGGGTTGCTGCTCTGGGGCGGGCCGTCTGCGGCGCCTCGACGGTGACAGGGGGCAGCGCCTCCTGGGCAGCCTGGGCAAGCGCGCCTGTACTGGTCGCGGACAACAGCCCACAAAGCACGGGCAAGCTCGCGCTGCCGATCGCACGTCTTCGTAACATCACTTGAATTCCTGACATCCGGCGCGATGGCCGGTCCATTGAGCACGCCCACCGGCGCAGCCAAGCCGCGCGCCGATAGTTCGGTTGGTCGCTACGTCAGGAAAAGCGTGGAGGTGCGCGCGCTTGGGCGCCTGAGCCTCTGTAGGCGGACACCCTGGATGCATCCGCAGCGCGCCACACCACGCGCTCGGCGTGCCGAACCGGAGTTGCGAGCGCGACCTGCAGCGGCGAATCGAGCGATGCGGCCGCTTGCGCGAGGCAACACATCGCGCAGGCACCGGCGTGCGCAGTCGGGCTGCCGGTCTGATCGTTCTGGCCGCCCTGCTCACCCCCGCTGTGGCAGATGACTCCCGCAAACAGCGGATCGGCGACGGCCTGGCCGGCCGCCAGGCACGCGGCAATCGGCGCCAGCACCTGCATCACCAAAGCGAGCAGGACGATGGGTAGGAATTTTTGCAGCCGCGCGTGCATTCGCCGAACCATTCGTTCGCCTGCTAACTAAACACCCGGCTTGCCCGAAGTCGAGGTCAGTTCCGCCGCCTTCTTGCCCCGGCGCAAATTTCTTGGAAACTTTGCTGACGAGCACCCGATCGAGGCCGGAGGCCGCGCATTTGAGGCAAGTCAAACGCCTCGCCCCCCACAAATTTCTTATATCTGTCATATACTTACAGGGCATGAAGCCCGAACATTTCGTCAACTGCTCGAATTTTGAACAATCGTTGCCGAAAATGATGACAAGTGAGAAAAGTTGATCTAGCATCCCTCTTGCTCAGGCTGACCGCGAGGTCAAAGCTTGGTGGTCCAAGTCTCGGGAGGAGCCCCTGGCGCGCAAAACGCAGCGTCGCCCCGTCAATCAAGAGCAAATCTTAGAATCGGGGATAATAGGGTCGACACAATTTTTGAGCGGGGCCAGGGCCCCGCTCTTTTTTTGCCTGCAGGGCTGAAGCGCCGATGACGGCTTCTCCCAATCCGATCGAACTCAGCTTCGAGCTGGCGGCCTCGCGCTGTGCCGATCTGGCGCCACGGGTCTATCAACGCCTGTTCGACCGGCATCCGGAAACCCGAGCGATGTTCCGCTCGCAAGGCAGCGAGCTCGTGATGGGGTCGATGCTCGCGCTGGCCATCGAGGCGATCCTCGACTTCGCCGACGCGCGGCGTGGACATTTCCGGCTGATCGCCTGCGAAGCCGCCTCGCACCAGGCCTACGGCACCTCGCGCGACCTCTTCATCGCCTTCTTTGCGATCATCCGGGATACGCTCCGCGATCTGCTCGACGATGAATGGTCGCCGGACATCGCGCGGGCGTGGAATGCGTTGCTCGTCGAGCTCGACGCGTTCGCCGTCCCGGCCTGACGCTTTGCGCTGCACCAACGACGCCTGCGGCGATCGCGCGATTGATTGCAGATTGAGTGGCGTCAACTCTTGTGAGAGACTTTCGGACATCGGCCGCGCAATCAATGACGCGCCGACGATAAAATTTTACGGGAGCGAGCGATGTCCGGGACGAAAGATTTCTCGACGACGAGGCGCGATCTTCTTCAGGCGGCAGCGGCCGCCGGCGCCGGAGCTGCCCTCTTCGGCAGCATGGGCATAAACCCAGCACTTGCAGCCGAAGTCGGACGATCGGAGAAGCCGCTGAAGGCGGCCTTCTCCAACGCGGGCCTGCAGGCGACGTGGTGCGCGCAGGGCAAGAAGGCCGCAGAGTTCTGGGGCAAGCTGTTCAATGTCGAGGTGACCTGGTTCGACGGTCAGCTCGATGCGGTGAAGCAGCGCGCGGCGATCGACAACATGGCTTCGCAGAAATGGGACTTCGTCGCGATCCAGGCCTTCGGCATCGGCACCCTCACCCAACCCGTGCAGAAGATGATCGACGCCGGCACGCCCGTGATCGACATGGACACGCTGATTGCGCCGCTCGACCAGATCAACGTCCACTCCTTCCTCGCACCCGACAACGAGTTCATGGGTGCCTCGGTGACCCAGGCGCTGTGCAACGCGATGGGCGGCAAGGGCAAGATCATCATGACGCAAGGCGCGCTCGGCCACACCGGCGCGCAAGGCCGCGCCAAGGGCTTCAACTCGGTCGTCAAGCAGTTCCCGAACATCGAGGTGCTCGACACCCAGCCGGCGGACTGGGACGTCTCGAAGACCGCCCGCCTCTGGGAGACCTATCTGACGAAATATCCGCAGATCGACGCGGCGTTCTTCCACAATGACGACATGGCGCTCGCCGCCTACAACATCATGAAGGCCCGCAACCGTACCAACATCCTGATCGGCGGCGTCGATGCCATGCCGCCGGCGATCCAGGCGGTGAGCGAGGGCCGCATGTTCGCGACGGTGCGCAATCCGTCCTGCCGCATCCATGGCGGCGCGATCATCGCGGGCGTGTCGGCGGTGGTCGGGGGCGAGAAGAGCGGACAGGGCATCCCCAAGAACGTCGTCACCGACGGTCCCGTCGTGACCAAGGCGAATGCGCCCGGCATGCAATGGATGCAGGATCACTATCTGATCTAGTTCTCCATGCCTGAGGTTGGTTCGCCTATCCTGGAGCTCCAGGGCATCACGAAGAGCTTCGGCGGTGTCGAAGCACTTCGTGGTGTCGACTTCGCGCTTCACGCCGGCGAGATCCATGGTCTCGTCGGCGAGAACGGCGCCGGAAAAAGCACGCTGATGAAGATCATCGCCGGCGTGCACACCGACTTCTCCGGCCGCTTCCTGATCGACGGGGCGGAAACGCATTTCCGCTCGGCGCGCGATGCGCACGCGGCCGGCATCGCCATGGTCCATCAGGAGCTCTCGGTCGCGCCCGACCTCACGGTCGCCGAGAACGTCTTCCTGGGCAACCAGCCGACCAACGCCCTTGGCCTCGTCCAGTGGCGGCGGATGGCGCGCGAGGCCGGCGAGCAACTCGCCCGCTTCGGCATCGACGTCGATCCGATGAGCAGGCTCGGCGATCTCCCGATCGGGCTGCAGCAGCTGATCGAGATCGCGCGCGTGCTGTTCTCCGGGGCGCGCATCGTCATCCTGGACGAGCCGACCTCTGCCCTCTCTCCGCCCGAGGTCGAGCGGCTGTTTGCGACACTCAGGCGGCTGCGCGAGGAAGGCGCTGCCATCGTCTTCATCTCG
>NZ_JXJM01000001.1:2773427-2802366 GCF_001593325.1 Bradyrhizobium sp. DOA1 | reverse complement strand
CGGTGACCGTGTTCCGCAACGGACGGAAGGTCGCGGAGACCGCGAGCGCTGCAACCAGCAAGGGCGCGCTGATCGAGGCCATGATCGGCCGCGGCGGCGAAACGCTCGAGCACAGCTACACCGACGATCTGATGCTACCGCAGCCGAGCGGCAGCCCGGTGATCCTGAAGGTCGATCAGCTCTCCCTCGCCCGCAGCCTCAAGGATGTTTCGTTCGAGGCGCGCGCAGGCGAGGTGCTCGGCATCTATGGTTTCATGGGCTGCGGCCAGCAGGAGCTGTCGCGCATCCTGTTCGGCAAGCTGAAGCCGGATAGCGGCACGCTCGCCGTGGAGGGCACGCCGAAGTCCTTTGCCAGCACGGCGGCGGCGCGGCGTGCCGGCGTGGCGCTGGTGCCCGAGAGCCGGCGCGACATGCTGTTTCACCAGGAACCGGTCTACAAGAACATCTCGATCAGTATTCTCGACCGCATCTCATCGCTGCTGCTCAAGCCGGCGCAAGAGCGCGATATCGCCAAGCGCCAGGTCGAGCAACTGCAGATCAGGCCTCCGGTGGTCGGCCTCGACCTCGGCATGCTCTCCGGCGGCAACCAGCAGAAGGTTGCTCTGGCAAAATGGCTGACCTATCCGCCCAAGCTTCTGGTGCTGTGCGAGCCGACCCGCGGCATGGATGTCGGCGCCAAGAACGACGTCATCAACATCGTCCGCGACCTCCGCGCCAAGGGCCTTGCCATCATCGTGCTGTCGACCGAGCCGGAAACGGTGCTGTCGCTGGCCGACCGCATCCTCGTGCTCAAGCGCGGCGCCTTGGTGCGGGAATTCAGGAACGAGCCGGTCAGCAAGGACCGCCTGCTGGAAGCGGCGTGACGGAGAAGCACATGAGCAGCGACACGGCTTTGGCGACGGGGCAGCGGACACGCGGGCTCGCGCCCTTCCTGCGCTCGCAGATGCGCAACATCGCGCCGTTCCTGACGCTGATCTTCCTGGCCGGCTTCTTCTCCTTCGCCAGCCCCTCCTTCGCGACGCTCGACAATCTCGGCAACATCCTGACCCAGGTGTCGATCACCGGCATCATCGCGGTCGGCCTCACCTTCGTGATCCTCTGCGCCGAGATCGACCTCTCGATCGCCGCCATCGCCAATGTCACCGGCATCGCGGTCGCCTATTTCACGCTGCAGGAATCCTACGTCAACATCGCCAACGTGCCGCTGCCCGGCGCCGTCGCCATCCTGCTGTCGATCCTGCTCTGCGCCCTGCTCGGCCTCGTCAATGCGCTGGGGCTGACCGTGATCGGCATCCCCTCCTTCATCATGACGCTGGCGATGATGCAGATCGCCGCCGGCATCTCCGCTCTCCTGGTGCGCGGCCAGATCGCCTACAAGGTGCCGAGCCTGATCACTACGCTCGGCTCGGGCTCGATCGGCGGCATCCCCTGGCTTGTCATCATCGCCGCGCTGATGCTGCTCGGCGGCCATCTGGTGCTGACCTACACGCGCTTCGGCCGCTATGTCTACATGGTCGGGGGCAATCGCGAGGCCGCCGAATATTCCGGCCTCAACGTCAAGCTGATCCTCGGCGCGGTCATGGTGATCTCGGCGGTGTGCTCCGGCATCGGCGGCATGCTCGGCGTCGCCCATTTCGGCAGCGCACAGCAGAACGAGTTCGACACCTACCTGCTCGACTCCATCGCCGCCGTCGTGGTCGGCGGCACTAGCCTGTTCGGTGGTCGCGGCGGCATCGGCAACACCATCGTCGGCCTGTTCGTGCTGGGCGTTCTCAACAATGGCCTCGATCACGTCAACATCGACAGTTTCCTGAAGATCCTGATCCGCGGCCTGATCCTCCTGGCGGCGCTGGTCATCAACGTCTATGCGCAGCGCTTGAGGGAAAAAGCGGCGGAGTAGACCCTCTCGAAACAAAGGTGCGAAAACAACCCCATGCACAGTAGCCGGGGCCGCCGAAATCAATGGCTTGCGCGCGGCGTCGCAGGACTGCGGATTTAGCGAAGTGAATTTGACCTGTCGGGCAAAACAGGGGCATGATGTAACCATGGCGGCGCCCCTCAAGCGGCCGATGGAGTGCCGCTGCCGAACCCGTCATTGCGAGCGCAGCGAAGCAATCCAGGTATCTCTCCGCGGATGCATTTCTGGATTGCTTCGCTGCGCTCGCAATGACGACGCGGTGAGAGCAGCTGATCAACATGGCGAACACTGCTCAGCTCGCGCCCTTCCCGGCCGGCGAAATCTTCGAAAATCTGAAATCGCAGTGGCTGGCGCCGCCGGCCAGCGTCTGCGTCCGTTGCAGGCGGATGCCCCGCGTTGCGAAAGCGTCGAAATCGAGCCCGCAGATATTCGGCAGGATGTCCTTGTCACCGTGTTGCGCGGCGAATTTGCAGAAGCCGCAAGCCTCGTAGTTGATGCCGAACTCAAACTCGTCGCCTGGCCCGGGCTCGACGAAATCGTGGACGAAATCACCCGGGAATGCGTCTTGATGGCTCTTCGTGACACTTTGCGCCGCCTGCTCGCGCAGCATTGTCTGGTTCTCGGGTGACATGAACTCGCGCCCCGCGGCGAGGCGTTCCGCCTCGGGCACCGTGAGCAATTGTGCCTTGTAGGTTTCCCGCTCGATGTCGCCGATCACGGGCAGCGGCACGCCATGCCGCTGGAGCACGCGGCTGATGGCCATGAAGCCCACCAGACGCATGAAGAAATCGCTCATGCGGTTCGCTGCACCTCCGACATAGGGCATCTGGGCGAGCACGACCGCGAATTCGTCCATGACCTCCTGCCTGATGGCAGCGATATCGGGCAGCTGTGCACGGTCGCGCAACATCGCTTCGGCAAGGTCGAGGCGATGGCGCATGGCGGCTTCCATGGCGCCGCGATGAGCCTCGTAGAAGGGATGGATGATCTCGGCCATCGGATGTCTCTCAAACAAATCGCCCTGCCCGCTTCATTCCGCGGCGATCGCCTCGATCTCCAGCAGCCATTTGCTGTCGACGGTTTGCGCGATCATGACGGTCAGCGCGGGTTCGTGTCCCGCCAGCATTTTGCTGCGCACGCCGCGATTGGGCACGACCTGGCTGAGGTCGGTCAGGAACGTGGTGACCTTGACCAGATTTCGGATGCCGAGGCCGGCTGCGGCGAGCACCTCGATGATGTTCCGCCAAGCCTGCTCGCATTGCGCCTCAAAACCGTCGGGCACGCTGCCGTCGGACCTCTCGGGCACCTGACCGCTGATGAACAGCAGTCGGCGATGCTGACTGACTTCGAGTCCCATGCTGTAGCCGCCGGCGGGCGGATGAACCGATGGAGGATTATGCGTGACGATTTGAGCCATGTCAGATTGCCTCCTGTTCGACGAATTCCAGTGCCAACCCATGCGATGCCGCAGGCGACACCAGCAGCACGGCGCCGCGCATCGCGAAATCGACGCCGTTTGACTTCAATGTGCGTCGGGTCGCGTCGAGCTCGGCGACAGCAAAACGCGCAGCGCAGAAGCGCGGCGACGTATCGCCGGCAAGGCCCGGCAACCGCTGTGACAATTCCGCAGGGCCCAGCACCGTGATCCGATCGCCGGTCTTGCCGATCGTCAGCCGCGCCGGCGCAAGCTCGGCCGTTCCTTCCATGAGATGCTCGAGAAATTCGCGATGCCTCGCCGGCTCCGGTGCCGACATCACGACCTCGATCACGCGTGTTGCCGCGTTAGGGTGGCGCTGAAAATCGGGCTTCCAGAACAATTCCGGCGGATGGCGCTGCTGGCAGGTGAAGAACGCGATCCCAGGCATCGCGGGGTCGGTGGCAAAAGCCAGTGAAAATTCGACGCGCGCCGTGCCTCCGCCCGGAAGCACCGCGTCGCGGCCGAAACCGAACGGCGCGTAGGCGCCGATGCCCTTCGCCGCGAAATCGGCCGCATCCGCAAGGGCGTCGGTGCTGTGCAAGGCCAGCATCGACATGCCTTCGCTACGCGCGAGAAAATCCCGGTTGTGAGCCGCGAAGCTGAAGCGCCCCGGCGCCGCGGCGGGCACCAGCGCCTCGTCGGTGACAGCCAGCAATTCGAGAAAATTATCGGCGAACTGCGCGAGGCGGTTGCTGGTTCCGAACGGGTGCACCCCGGTCGGCGTGAGATTGAAGCCGAGCTTTTGCCAATCCAGCGCAGCCTGTTGCAGATCGCGGACGCAAATGACGAGATGATCGAGGCGGCGGGGCATGGGTTTCTCCGGATTGCGGATCGACCGTATCCGGCGACGGCGCTGCCGCGCAAACCATCATTCCTGCGGTTCAACGCAAGAAAATCTATTGCAAGCCCACAGCCGTTGCATGACAAACTTGGCAGCGATGACCTACGCCCTTCCCCCGCTCAACGCGCTCCGCGCCTTCGAAGCCGCCGCGCGCCATCTCAGCTTCAAGCTGGCCGCGCACGAGCTGCATGTCACGCCCGCCGCCGTGGGGCAGCAGGTGAAGGCGCTGGAGGCACGCCTCGGCGTGCGGCTGTTCGATCGGCTGCATAAGCAGCTCATCCTCACCCCGGCAGGACAGGCCTATCTGCCCGGGATATCCGAAGGCTTTCGTCATATTGCCGAGGCGACCTCGCATTTGAAGCCGGTTGGTGCGGTGCTGCTGCAATTGGGCGTCCACGGCAGCATCGACCTGCGCCGCCTCGATCTAGCGGAGTTTCGCAGCGCGCACCCGGACATCGGCCTGCGGGTGCTGCAGCCCGCCGGCCTGCACGAGCTGGTCGAAGGCAAGGTTGACCTGCTGATCGCCCGCGGTCTCGACCGTCATCCTGGCTACCGCTGCAACCGGATCGATGAGGGATCGGGTCTGGGCGACTGGCTGGTCGCGCCCGAAGGCACGGCGGATTGCCCGGAGGTCGTCAGTTTTCGCGCGTGGCTGCGCGCTTTGTCGGCCGAGAAGCCGCGCGCAAGCGGCCGCCCGCGCCTGGTCGGCATCAGCGGACGTTGAGGCTGTTCCCGGCCGCTACCAACGCCGACTCCCAATCCTACAACCGGGAAAAATGAACATTTTTCGTGCTCTGCGCGACCAGGCTCAGGATCGTCATCTGAGCCCCAGGGATTGCGCAAAAATGAACCGTCGAACGCTAGGGGTCTTGCTTGCCGGCAGCCTGCTCGCCGCGACGGCTGCGATGGCGATCCCGGTCACGCCGGACCCTGTCCGCGACAGCTCGGCGGATACCATCCAATTCGGCTGGCATCGCACCTCGGGGGCAAACGAGTATATCGATCAAACTTGGTGGGCGGTCAGGGACCGTTGCACCCCAGGCCATCTCGGTGAGCGCCTGCTCTGCGACGCGGTCGCATTTCTGGCACGGGCAGCCACCCGGACGTTCGAAGCCAAGATGTCGGCCGAGGCCGGCCTCGCGCTGCCCGCGGGCTGGGAACTGATGACCGCGAAGAACTCGCCTTTCATCCGGTCCGCGCACGTCGAGACGCCACGCGATCTCGCGGCGGTGCTCGCCTTCTATCGCGCCGCACTGCGAGAGCGAGGCTGGACGGAAACCGAGGGCGCGGTGGTCACGCCTGACAGCGCCGCGATCGGCTTCACGACGAGCGAGGGACCGGCGTCGCTTCGGCTCAGCCGCGAGGACGGCAAGACCATCGCGGATATTTCTCTGCGCAAGCCGGCGGTCGCGTCGGCTGGCATCCTGCCGAAGCCCGGGCAAGCGAGGTTGCTGCTCGGCAACAAGACGGATGAAGCGGCGGTCATCACCGTCAACGAGCGCACCATTCCGCTGGCGGGCCACGCCGGAGAAACGCTGGCCTACTCCGACAACGTTGCGGACGAACTGCCGGACGACCTGAAGCTCGACCTGCCGCCGGGCAAGTACAAGTTCAGCGTCAAGGCGGATGGTCGCGCGCAAGATCGGCAGTTCGAAGTCGCGGTCAATGAGACCTGGGGTGTTCTGGTCGGACCGGATGGCGCCTTGCTGCCGATGCGGCTTTATTGATTATCGCCTATCAACCGGATAGTTCCGGCATCCAGTCCCCCAGCTTTCGCGCAGCGCCGGTGACGTCTGCGATGGTCGGAAATGCCGCCGTCTCCACCATCATTGCGCGTGCGAGCCGCACGGCGCGAGCTTCGCTGATCGCTCGCCTGCGCGGATCCTCGATCAGCTCGAAGTCGATGTTGTGGGCGAGGCCGAAGATGCGGCGGATGGTTTTTGCGGCGGTGAAGCCGACCGTATCGGCGAACAGGCGCTGCATGTAGGCCCGCCGCTCGGCTTCCAGGCGCGCAGCCCCCTTCTCGCCGGCGAAGAGCGAGACGGGATAGGCATCGCCTTCCGCGCCGGCGCGCCAGAGGTCGAGGAATTTGCGGGCGAACTCATTCCAGACCTTTTCGACGGTCTCCAGAACCCAACCCTCGAAGGCCGCCCGCTCGCCCGCTATGCGCTCGTGGCCGGCGGAGGCGAAATAGGCCATCAGGAGATTGGCCAGCACGGCGCCGACGTCGAAGCCCATCGGGCCGTAGAATGCGAATTCGGGGTCGATCACCCGCGTCTGGCTCTCCGTCACCATGATCGAGCCGGTGTGGAGGTCGCCATGGAGCAGCGCCTCCGGGCTTGCCATGAATTTCAGCTTCAGCCGGGAGATCGCGACGTGCAGGTCCATGTCGTCGCGCAGCTCCGCGGCTAGGCCGTCGAGATAGGGCGCGGTCCAGCGGTTCTGTTCGGCGACGCGGTAGGGATCGGTGAAGATCAGATCCTCGGTGATCTTGCAGAGCGCATGGTTGCCGGCAAACGCCGCGATGCCCTCCTTCTTCTCGGCCGCGGACAGCGCGAGGTCGGAGGTAAAGAACAGCGTCTGCGCCATGAAGGTGGTGATGTCGTCCACAAAGCCAGGATATTGCGTTGCCGCAACCAGCCCCTTGCGCATGATGATGTGGGGTTCGAGCAGCTCCATCACCGTGAGCGCCAGCGCCGCGTTGTGATGCAGCAGCGCCGGCACGAGGCCGGGCGCGAGCTTGGCCTGCTTCGACAGCGCCAGATATTCGTAATGGGCCCGGGACAACGGCAACGGCCAGCTCTCGCCGACCAGGCGGACGTAAGGCAGCGCCTGCTTGACGGCGATGCCGCCGCGATTGCCCTTGACGATGAAGACGAGGTTGAGATTGCCGTCGCCGACCTCGGTGATCGCCCAGGACTTGGGCTCGCCGCCGAGCAGTGCCGCGATATCGGGCAGGCCAGCGAGATAGTCCCGCAAGTCCGCCTCATGCAAGATCCGATAGTCCCCTGCCCGGTCCCCGCTCATGACGATCCCATCTCATGTCTGGGCCGGAACGTTACTCCCGCTGCTGGGAAGCAGGAGCCGAGCCCGGCCATTCTTTTGGTCGGATCGTAGTCACAATCAACGCAGGCCGCCAGCCAGCGCTTTTGGTTGTGCCAGCGCACAGGAAGATGACCGAGGTCACGAGTATCGGGACCAAGCTGGGACGCTTGGTCGCGAGCGCTCGGTCTGCCGGCTAGGAACACAAGCGGGCCGAGACGGTTTTGCCATTCTGACCGTTTGAAGGAGCTGCCGATGAGCCGCGGAATGCCATCCATGACTGCACTTCTGGCGATGCTGGCCATCGCCGGATATCAGAACCGCGACAAACTGGCGGAGCTGCTGAAAGGCGCCGGCGGCGGCTCGTCGGCGGGGGGCCAGCAGCCGCTCGGAGGCATGCTGGGCAATCTCGGCGGCATGCTCGGCGCGGGCGGAATCGGGGGCCTGCTCAACGGCGGAATTGGCGAGCTCCTGGAGAGGTTTAACCAGAATGGGCAGGGCGAGATCGCCGATTCGTGGGTGAAGCCCGGCCCGAACAAGGAGATTTCCTCGCCGGAGCTCAAGCAAGCCATCGGCAGCGACGTCCTGGAGAAGCTCGCGCAGCAGACCGGGCTTTCTCAAGACGAGATCGTCACACGGCTATCCCGCGAGCTTCCGACCGCCATCGACAAATACACGCCGGATGGACGTTTGCCCGACGCGTAGCTGCAACGGCTCCACTCAGAAGAGGAGTACACATGAGCCTTCTTTGGACCATCATCATTGGCTTCATCGCCGGCGTGATCGCCAAGTTCATCATGCCCGGCGATAATGAACCGTCCGGCTTCATCCTGACGACCATCCTCGGCATCGTCGGAGCCTTCGTGGCCTCCTATCTCGGCCAGGCGCTGGGCTGGTATCGCCCTGGCGAAGGGGCGGGCCTGATCGGTGCAGTGGTCGGCGCGATCATCGTGCTGTTCGTCTACGGTCTTATCGCCGGCCGGCAACGCCGCGCGATCTAGAGCTGGCGCGGATCGTTACTCCCGCTCCAGGAAGCTCGAGCCGATTTCGGCCTTTCTCTTGATCGGGTCGTAATCGCAATAGACGCTGTCCGCCACCAGCGTATAGCTGGCGTAGACGCTGTATTTGTCCGTCTTGACCGAGTTCAGCCCGATCACCGAGGTGCTCTTGCCGCCGTTCCATCTAAACGGCGTCGAGCTCTTGGCCTGCTCGCAGGCCATCACGGCCTCGTTGAAGACATAGCCCTCGACGAAGGCCTTCAAGGTGCGCAGCTGCGCCGCCATCTTCCATTCGACATAGCCGATGACGCCCAGGGCGGCGACGATCAGCACCAGAAGCGCAATGACGATCCGCTGAAAAGTCATTCGATCCCCCCAAAAACAATCGCCTGCAATAATATCTAAAACGGCATGCCCATCATCCTCGACAGGCGCTCGATCGAGAGATAGCCGGCGTGGTAGGCGGCAAGGCCGATGCCGAAGACGATCGCCGAGATGATCGTGGTCCAGATCAGCTTGCGCCCCATTCGGGTCAGGATCGGTGCGCCGGGGTCGGTGCCGGGCGCGCCGACGCCGTCCTCGTGCTGGCTGCGCACGCCGAACGGCAGCGTCACGAACAGCATGACCCACCACAGCACGAAGTAGATCGCGAGCCAGGTTGAAATCTGGATGGCCATGACGCGGCCTTATGCCTGCTCGATCTCGACAAGGGCGCCGGAAAAATCCTTGGGGTGCAGGAACAGCACCGGCTTGCCGTGGGCGCCGATCTTCGGCACGCCGTCGCCGAGCACCCGCGCGCCCTCCTTCACCAGGGTGTCGCGCGAGGCGATGATGTCGACGACCTCGTAACAGATATGGTGGATGCCGCCGTCGGCGTTGCGCTCCAGGAATTTCGCGATCGGCGAACCCTCGCCGAGCGGCTCGATGAACTCGATCTTGGTGTTGGGTAGCGTCGCGAACACGGTGGTGACGCCGTGCTCGGGCAGCGGCACGGCTTCCGAGATCTGCGCTCCGAACGCCGCGCCGTAGATCTTGGCCGCCTTGAGGGCGTCCTTGGTCGCGATCGCGACATGGTTGAGCCGGCCGAGCATGTCTCTTCTCCCCTTACACTGTCAGCACATGTACCAGACAGGGGGGCTTTTTACCCCAGTGTTCGTTGATGACGGCACGGACAGCGCGTCGCACCGACTCCGCCAGCGCGTCCGGATCGCGCCGCCGCGGCCGCGGCAGGCCCTCGATGGTCAAGACCACGGCATCGAAGACGATGTCGTCGAAGGCCTCGCCCGCCCTGTTCTTCTCGGGGATGCCGACGAGATCGACCTCGGGATCGTCGGCAAGCTCGCCCTGCTCCGTCATGGCGACGGCCACAAAGGCGCAGCCAGAAAAGGCCATGCGGCGGCGCTCGACCACTGCGCGGGATTTGGAGTCCTCCAGGATCGTGCCGTCCTTGTAGAGACGGCCCGACGGCACCTCGCCGACGATGCCGGGATCGCCGGGTCCGAGCCTGACCAGGTCGCCATTGCGGCAGACCAGCACGCGCGGCACGCCGGCGGCGCGCGCCAGCTTGGCGTGCTCATTCAAGTGCAGCGCCTCGCCGTGGACCGGGATCAGGAGCTGGGGCTTCACCCAGGAGATCAGATCGCGCAGCTCGTCGCGGCGGGGATGGCCGGAGACGTGGACCAGCGCGTCGCGGTCGGTGATCACCTCGACGCCCTGGAGCACCAGATTGTTGATGATCGAGCCGACGGCCTTCTCGTTGCCGGGGATGGTACGCGAGGAGAAGATGACACTGTCGCCGCGATTGAGCGTGATCTCGGGATGATCGTCATTGGCGATCCGCGCCAGCGCGGCACGCGGCTCGCCCTGGCTGCCGGTGCAGAGCGCCAGGACCTTGTCCTGGGGCAGATGGCCGTAGACCTCGGGCGAGCGGAAGTTCTGCACGCCGTCGAGATAACCGGTCTCGCGCGCGACCTGCACCACGCGCTCCATGGCGCGGCCGACCACGACGACCTCGCGATCGGCGGCTTTCGCAGCCTCGGCCACGGCTTTGACGCGGGCGACATTGGAGGCGAAGGTCGTCACCGCGACGCGGCCCTTGGCGGCCTTGACGAGATCGATGATGGTGCGGGCGACCTCGGCCTCCGACGGCGAGCGGCCGTCGCGCACCGCGTTGGTGGAATCGCCGATCAAGGCGAGCACGCCCTCCTCGCCGAGCTCGCGCAGCCGCTTCTCATCGGTCGGCGCGCCCAGCGTCGGGGTCGGATCGATCTTCCAGTCGCCGGTGTGCAGCACGGTGCCGGCCTCGGTGCGGATCGCAAGCGCGTGCGCTTCGGGAATGGAGTGCGCAACCGGGATGAACTCGACGTTGAACGGGCCGACATCGACGCGGCCACCGGACGGGATCACCGTGACGGGAATCTCAGGCGCATTGCGCTCGGCGGCGCATTTGGCCTCGAACAGCGCGGCGCTGAACTTGGTCGCGTAGATCGGGCATTTCAGCCTTGGCCAGAGGTCGATGATCGCACCGAAATGGTCCTCATGGGCGTGGGTGAGCACCAGGCCCATCAGGTTCTTGCGTTCCTTCTCCAGGAAGGAGATGTCCGGCATGATCAAGTCGATGCCGGGCAGATGCTCCTCGTCGCCGAAGGAGACGCCGAGATCGACCGCGAGCCAGGCGCGCTGCTGGCGGTTGCCGAGACCGTAGATCGACAGATTCATGCCGATCTCGCCGACGCCGCCGAGCGGCGCAAACACCAATTCGTCGGGCTTCGCCATCACGCAGCTCCCACCGAGCGGACCGGGCCAAAGAACACCTCGCCCGCCGCTACCGGCACAAGCCGGCCTTCCGCAGTGCGTACGATCAGGCAGCCGGTGTCGTCGATGCTGTCGAAAATGCCTTCCAGTGTCATCGTTCCCGTCTGGATAGCGACCCGCTCCCCGAGCCCGGCGGCGCGTTCGAGCCAGAGCTTGCGGATCTCGGCAAAGCCGCGGCCATTGTCCCAGATGCCGCGGAACTCGACCCAGGCATCGGAGAGCGCCGAGAACAGCTCCTCTGCGCTGATCTGGACGCCGAGCGCAGCGAGCGACACCGCAGGCGTCGGCGTGCCCTCCGGCGCGGCCACGACATTGGTGCCCATGCCGGCGACGACGGCCAGCCTGTCGCCGATGGCCTCGGCGTCCAGTGCGATGCCGACCAGCTTCTTGCCGCCGGCGAGCACGTCGTTCGGCCATTTCAGGGCGTAGCGGGGACGGCCCTCGCCGAGGCGCAGCGCGGCTTCGAGGCTCACCTTCTCCAGCGCCGCCTCTTGCGCCAGCCCGGCGGCAAAGCCGAGCGTGGCCGCGACAGCGGGCGCGACGTCCATGACTTCGAGGATGCTGGCCGCGAGATTGCCCTTGGGCGCGATCCAGGCGCGCTGGCGACGGCCGCGGCCGGCGGTCTGCTCTGATGTGACGAACCACATCGGGCCGCGTTCGCCGGCCCGGGCGTGCTCGATCGCGTCGGTATTGGTCGAGCCGGTCCGTTCGAAAGCCGCGAGCTTGTAGCCCGCGGCTTGTGCACGAGGACCGAGCGCGAATCCCATCCTAGAACAACGACTTTGCCGCGGCGGAGGCGATGCTCACCACGGGACCCGCGAACAGCGCGAACAGCAGGTTGAAAAGACCCGCGACCGCCAGCACCGTGCGCACCTCGATGCGGACGGGATCGACCTGGCCGGCCGGTTCGTCGAAATACATCGTCTTGACGATGGCGAGATAATAGTAGGCGCCAACGACGCTGGTCAGCACGCCGATCACGGCGAGCGTGAACAGGTTGGCCTTGATCGCCGCGACGAAGACGTACCATTTGGCGAAGAAGCCGGCGAGCGGCGGGATGCCGGCGAGCGAGAACAGCAGCATCGCGAACATGAAGGCCAGCAGCGGATTGGTCCGCGACAGGCCCGCGAAATCACTGATCTGCTCCACGGCCTGGCCGTTCCGCTTCATCGCGAGGATGATCGAGAACGAGCCGAGCGTCATCGCGACATAGATCACGATGTACATCAGGACGCCCTGCGCGCCCTCGACCGTGCCGGAGGCGAGGCCGACCAGCGCGAAGCCCATGTGGCCGATCGAGGAATACGCCATCAGGCGCTTGATGTTGGTCTGGCCGATCGCGGCGAAGGAGCCGAGCGCCATCGAAGCGATTGCGACGAACACCAGGATCTGCTGCCACTGCGAGACGATGCCGGGGAATGCCGTCAGCGTGACGCGGGTGAAGACGGCGAGCGCGGCCACCTTCGGCGCCGAGGCGAAGAAGGCGGTGACCGGCGTCGGCGCGCCCTCATAGACGTCCGGCGTCCACATGTGGAACGGCACGGCCGAGACCTTGAAGCAGAGGCCCGCCAGCAGGAAGACGAGGCCGAAGACGAGGCCGACATTGGAGATCGTCGCGGCCGAGGCGATGCCGGTGAAGCTGACCGTGCCGGTGAAGCCATAGACCAGCGAGGAGCCGTACAGCAGCATGCCCGAGGACAGCGCGCCGAGCACGAAATACTTCAGACCCGCTTCGGTCGACTTGGCGTTGTCGCGGTTCGAGGCTGCCACGACGTAAAGCGCGAGCGACATCAGTTCGAGCCCGAGATAGAGCGAGATCAGGTCGCCGGCCGAGATCAGCACCATCATGCCGAGGGTCGAGAGCAGCACCAGGATGGCGTATTCGAATATCCGGCGCGAGGGATCGGACAGGAATTCGGTCGACAGCACCAGCGTCACCGCCGAGCCGATCAGGGCCAGAATCTTCATGAAGCGGGCGAAGTCGTCGACGATGAAGCTGCCGCCGAAGGTCACCTGCTTGCCCGCGGGCTGCATGTAGACGAGCGCGCCGACCACGATCAGCAGCACCACCGCCAGCGAGGTGACGGTCTTGGTCGTCTTCTGCCCGCGATAGGCGCCCAGCATCAGCAGCGCCATGGCGCCGACCGCGAGCACGAGCTCGGGCAGCACCGGCGCCAATTGATATCCTGCAGTCTCAAAGCTCATGGCGATATCCTGACCTGCCCGCTCACTGGAGCAGTGCGGCGGCCTTCACGGCCGACACGGCGGTGTTGTAATTGTTGACGAGTTGCTGGACCGAGGCGGCCGACATGTCGAGCACGGGCTTCGGATAGACGCCGAACAGGATCGTCAGCGCGATCAGCGGGAACAGCGTCACGCATTCGCGCAAGGTGAGATCCTTCATGCTCGCCAGCGATGGCTTGACCAGCGCCCCGAACACGACCTTGCGGTAGAGCCACAGCGCGTAACCCGCCGACAGGATGACACCGAAGGTCGCGAAGAACGCGGTCGGGATCGAGACCTTGAAGGTGCCGAGCAGCGTCATGAACTCGCCGACGAAGCCGCTCGTGCCGGGCAGACCGACATTGGCCATGGTGAAGACCATGAAGGTCAGCGCGTAGAGTGGCATCCGGTTGACGAGGCCGCCGTAGGCCGCGATCTCGCGGGTGTGCAGGCGGTCGTAGACGACGCCGACGCAGAGGAACAGCGCGCCGGAGACGATGCCGTGCGAGATCATCTGGAACATGCCGCCGGCGACGCCCTGCATGGTGCCGGCGAAGATGCCCATGGTGACGAATCCCATATGCGCCACCGACGAGTACGCGATCAGCTTCTTCATGTCCTCCTGCATCAGGGCCACCAGCGAGGTGTAGATGATGGCGATGGCCGAGAGCGTGAAGACCAGCGGCGCGAAGTCGTGCGAGGCCAGCGGGAACATCGGCAGCGAGAAGCGCAGGAAGCCGTAGCCGCCCATCTTCAGCAGGATCGCGGCCAGGACCACCGAGCCCGCGGTTGGCGCCTCGACGTGCGCGTCCGGCAGCCAGGTGTGCACCGGCCACATCGGCATCTTCACCGCGAACGAGGCGAAGAAGGCGAGCCACGCCCAGGTCTGCAGCGACCGCGGCACGGCGGTATGCATCAGCGTCGGGATGTCGGTGGTGCCGCCGTTCCAGTACAGCGCCATGATGGCGAGCAGCATCAGGACCGAGCCGAGCAGCGTGTAGAGGAAGAACTTGAACGACGCATAGACCCGGCGCGGACCGCCCCAGACGCCGATGATCAGGAACATCGGAATCAGGCCGCCCTCGAAGAACAGGTAGAACAGCACGAGATCGAGCGCCGAGAAGGTGCCGATCATCAGCGTTTCCAGGATCAGGAACGCCATCATGTATTCGCGGACGCGGTTGGTGACCGCCTTCCAGCTCGCGATGATGCAGAACGGCATGATCGCGGTGGTCAGGATCACCAGCGGCAGCGAGATGCCGTCGACGCCCATGTGATAGGTGATACCGGTGGCGAGCCAGTTCGCCTTCTCGACGAACTGGAAGTCGGGGTTTGCGGGATCGAAGCGCATGACCAGGATCACGGACACCCCGAAGGTGATCAGCGTGGTCCAGAGCGCGATCCAGCGCGAATTGCGCTTGGCTGCCTCGTCGTCGCCGCGGCTGAGATAAACGATCAGCGCACCGACCAAAGGCAGGAACGTCGTGACCGAAAGGATGGGCCAGGTCGTCATTTACTGGCCTCCAAAGCCGAACATGAACCAGGTAATCAGGCCGGCGGCGCCGATCAGCATGGCGAAGGCGTAGTGATAGAGATAGCCGGTCTGAATCTTCACGACATTGCGGGTGACGTCCAGCACGCGGGCGGAGACGCCGTCGGGGCCCAGGCCGTCGATGATGAAACCGTCGCCCTTCTTCCAGAGCTGGTAGCCGAGCCACTTCGCCGGACGGACAAAGATGAAGTCGTAGAGCTCGTCGAAGTACCATTTGTTGAGCAGGAATTGGTACAGCATCGGCTGCGTGGTCGCGAGCTCGACTGGCAGGTAAGGCCGGCGGATGTAGAACAGGTACGACACCAGGAAGCCCAGCACCATCATCACCGTCGGCAGCAACGCGATGGCCTGCGGAATGTGGTGCATCTCCTCGATGATGTGCGGGTTCATCTTCACGGATTCGCGGAAGAACTCCTCGATGCCATGGCCGGCGAACAGCTCCTTGAACGGCAGACCGGCGACGAACGAGCCGACCGCGAGCACGCCGATCGGGATCAGCATCCAGATCGGAGCCTCATGCGCGGCCTCGTAGTGATGCTCGTCATGCGGCTCGCCGTGGAAGGTCTTGAAGATCAGGCGCCAGGAGTAGAACGAGGTCAGGCCGGCGGCGACGACCGTCATCAGGAAGCCGTACATCGCGAACGGATTGTGCGCGGCGTAGGCGGATTCGATGATCGCGTCCTTGGAGAAATAGCCGGCCGTGAGCGGGAAGCCGGTCAGCGCCAGCGTGCCGACCACCATCACCGCATAGGTGTAAGGGATCTTCTTCCAGAGGCCGCCCATGTTGCGGATGTCCTGCTCGTGGTGCATCGCGTAGATCACCGAGCCGGAGCCTAAGAACAGCAGCGCCTTGAAGAAGGCGTGCGTGAACAGATGGAACATGCCGACCGAATAGGCCCCCGCTCCCATCGCCACGAACATGTAGCCGAGCTGCGAACAGGTCGAATAGGCGACGATCCGCTTGATGTCGTTCTGGACGAGGCCGATGGTCGCCGCGAAGAACGCCGTGGTGGCGCCGAAGAACATCACGACGGCCTGCGCATTCGGAGCGAGCTCGAACAGCGGCGACAGACGCGCCACCATGAACACGCCGGCGGTGACCATGGTCGCGGCATGGATCAGCGCCGAGACCGGGGTCGGGCCTTCCATCGCGTCAGGCAACCAGGTGTGCAGCAGGAACTGCGCCGACTTGCCCATCGCGCCCATGAACAACAGGAGGCAGGTCAGGGTCAGCGCGTCGGCGTGCCAGCCGAGGAAGTTGATGGTCTTGCCGGTGAGACCCGGCGCGGCATGGAAGATGGTCTCGAAATCGGTCGAGCCGACCAGCATGAAGATCGCGAAGATGCCGAGCGCAAAACCAAAGTCGCCAACGCGGTTGACGACGAAGGCCTTGATGGCGGCCGCGTTCGCCGACGGCTTCTGGTACCAGAAGCCGATCAGCAGGTAGCTGGCGAGGCCCACGCCTTCCCAGCCGAAGAACAGCTGCACGAGGTTGTCCGCCGTCACCAGCATCAGCATGGCGAAGGTGAACAGCGAGAGATAGCCGAAGAAGCGCGGCCGGTTCGGATCCTCGTCCATGTAGCCGATGGAATAGAGGTGCACGAGCGAGGAAACGGTCGTCACCACCACCAGCATCACGGCGGTGAGCGTGTCGACGCGCAGCGTCCACCAGACCTGGAGGTCGCCGGAGAAGATCCAGGGCAGCAGCTGGATCCTGTAGTCGTGGTGCATGAAGCCGACGTCGACCAGCGTCATCCAGGACAGCGCCGCCGAGACGAACAGCAGCGCCGTGGTGATCAGCTCGGCGCCGCGCGAGCCGGCGGCAGGCGGCTCGGCCGGACCATGGCCGTGGTCGTCGTGCCCGTCGCCGGGCTCGTGATGGGTCTCGTGGATGACCGACGCATCCTGGTTGATCGTATCGGACGCATGGGCATTGGCATGGACATGGGCATGCCCATGTCCATGGTCGCCGTGATGATCGAGCTCGTCGCCGGAGGGATTGCGGGCATGCGCGCCGAACAGCGCGATCAGGCCAGCCAGAATGGCGCCCAGCAGAGGCAGAAAGACAATTGCCTGAACCATGACTGAGCTCAGCCCTTCATCAGATTGACGTCCTCAACCGCGATCGAGCCGCGGTTGCGGAAATAGACCACCAGGATGGCGAGACCGATCGCGGCTTCGGCGGCCGCAACGGTGAGCACCAGAAGCGCGAAGACCTGGCCGACGATGTCGCCGAGGAAGGTCGAGAACGCGACGAGGTTGATGTTGACCGAGAGCAGGATCAGCTCGATCGACATCAGGATGACGATGATGTTCTTGCGGTTCAGGAAGATGCCGAGGATGCCGAGCGTGAACAGGATCGCGCCGACCGCCAGATAGTGTCCGAGCCCGATCGTCATTTCACCCACTCCGCCGCATCCGCGTCCGAGAGCCCCTGCCCCGGCGCCACCTTGCGCATCGCCATCGCCATTTCAGGCGTGCGCGCGTTCTGAACGTTGATGTCCTGCCGCTTCACGCTCGCCTTGTGGCGCAGCGTCAGCACGATGGCGCCGATCATGGCGACCAGCAGCACCATGCCCGAGAGCTGGAAGTAGTGGATGTACTTCGTATAGAGCACGAGGCCGAGCGCCTCGGTGTTGGAAACATTGGCCGGGATCGGTGACGTGATGGTCTTGCTCACAGTCGGGTTGATGATCCAGGCACCGACGGTCAGCAGCAGCTCGAACAGGAAAATGCCGCCGATCACGAGACCGACCGGCAGATACTGGATGAAGCCTTCGCGGAGCTCGATGAAGTCGACGTCGAGCATCATGATCACGAACAGGAACAGGACCGCGACCGCGCCGACATAGACGACGATCAGCATCATGCCGAGGAATTCGGCGCCCATCAGCACGAACAGGCCGGAGGCGTTGACGAAGGCCAGGATCAGGTACAGCACGGAGTGCACGGGATTGCGCGAGACAATCACCATCACCGCCGAGGCGACGCAGACGCCGGCGAAGAGATAGAAGAACAGCGCGGGAAGGATCATGCCCTCACCTCACCGGTACGGCGCATCGAGCTCGATCGCTTTCGCGATCTCGCGTTCCCAGCGGTCGCCGTTAGCGAGCAGCTTGGCCTTGTCATAGAACAGTTCCTCGCGGGTCTCGGTCGCGAACTCGAAGTTCGGACCTTCGACGATGGCGTCGACCGGACAGGCCTCCTGGCAGAGGCCGCAATAGATGCACTTCACCATGTCGATGTCGTAGCGCACGGTGCGGCGGGTGCCATCGTTGCGGCGCGGGCCGGCTTCGATGGTGATGGCCTGCGCCGGGCAGACCGCTTCGCACAGCTTGCAGGCGATGCAGCGTTCCTCGCCGTTCGGATAGCGGCGCAGCGCATGCTCGCCGCGGAAGCGCGGCGAGATTGGGCCCTTCTCGAACGGATAGTTCAGCGTCGGCTTCGGCTGGAAGAAATAGCGCATGGCGAGGAAGAACGCCGAGACGAATTCCGACAGCAGAAGCGAGCGTGCGGTGGCGTTGATGTTGATACCCATGACGGACCTCACTTCGGCGCGATGCCGGCGAATTGCAGCACGCCGGCCACCACGATCACCATCGCCAGCGACAGCGGCAGGAACACCTTCCAGCCGAGGCGCATCAGTTGATCGTAGCGGTAGCGCGGCACGATCGCCTTCGCCATCGCGAACAGGAAGAACATGAAGAACAGCTTCAGCGAGAACCAGATGATCCCCGGCACCCAGTTGAAGGGCGGCAGGTCGACGGGCGGCAGCCAGCCGCCGAGGAACAGGATCGTCGCCAGCGCGCACATCGTGACGATCGCGACGTACTCGCCGAGCATGAACAAGAGGTACGGCGTCGAGCCGTATTCGACCATGAAGCCGGCCACCAGCTCGGACTCCGCTTCGACGAGGTCGAAGGGCGGACGGTTGGTTTCCGCCAGCGCCGAGACGTAGAACACCACGAACATCGGGAACAGCGGCCAGACGTACCAGTTCAGGATCGTGAGCTGCGGCAACCCGATCAGGCTGGCAAGGCCGCGCACATGCTGGGCCTCGACCACGGCCGACAGGTTCAGCGTGCCGGCGCAGAGCAGCACGGTGATGATGACGAAGCCGATCGAGACTTCGTAGGACACCATCTGCGCCGCCGAGCGCAGCGCGGCCAGGAACGGGTATTTCGAGTTCGACGACCAGCCGGCCATGATGATGCCGTAGATCGACAGCGACGAGATCGCGAAGATGAAGAGGACGCCGACATTGATGTCGGCGATCACCCAGCCGAGATTGGTCGGGATCACCGCCCAGGCGGCAAGGGCCAGCACGCACGACACCAGCGGGGCCAGCAGGAACACGCCCTTGTTGGCGCCGGCCGGGATGATCGGCTCCTTCAGCACGAATTTGAGCAGGTCCGCGAAGGATTGCAGCAGGCCCCAGGGACCGACCACGTTCGGGCCGCGGCGGATCTGCACTGCCGCCCAGAT
The DNA here is from genome assembly GCF_001593325.1 of Bradyrhizobium sp. DOA1. Taxonomy (NCBI): domain Bacteria; kingdom Pseudomonadati; phylum Pseudomonadota; class Alphaproteobacteria; order Hyphomicrobiales; family Nitrobacteraceae; genus Bradyrhizobium; species Bradyrhizobium sp. DOA1. The sequence goes on along the minus strand of NZ_JXJM01000001.1, from coordinate 2,783,016 downwards.
CTTGCGATCCGCGAGCAGGATGTAGGCGATCGCCACCAGGAGGACGACGAGCACCAGGACGCTCTGCGCGACCATGATGATCAGCGGCCAGAGGAACCCGGTCCAGAATGCGCTTTCGAAGAATGCCATCAGATCACGCTCACTCCGCTGCGGTCAGCATATGCCCGGAGGCGAGGCGCGAGCATTCCGCCATCACGGCAGAGGCACGCGCGATTGGGTTGGTCAGGTAGAAATCCTCGACCAGCGGCTTGAACGGCGCCTTCTCGGGCGAGCCGCCCTTCCCCGCCAGCTTCTTGATCTGGTCGGCGGAACTGGCCTCGATCTGGTCAAGACGGATCAGGTGCGGCACGGCCTTGAAGATCACCTGCCGCAAGGCGGCCAGCGAATCGTAGCCAAGCTTCTTGCCGAGCGCTTCCGACAGCGCGCGGATGATCGCCCAGTCCTCGCGGGCTTCGCCCGGCGGGAATGCGGCGCGCCCGGTCATCTGCACGCGGCCTTCGGTGTTGACGTAGATCGCGGACTTCTCCGTGTAAGCCGCCGCCGGCAGGATCACGTCGGCGCGGTGCGCGCCGCGATCGCCATGGGTGCCGATATAGACGACGAAGGTACCATCCGGCGCCTTGATCTCGTCGGCGCCGAGCAGGAACAGCAAGTCCAGCGTGCCGAACGTCGTCATCTGCGCCGCGTTCAAGCCGCCTGTGGTGGCGGCAAAGCCGATGTCGAGCGCGCCGACGCGCGAGGCGCTCTCATGCAGCACGCCAAAGCCGTTCCAGCCGTCCTTGACCGCGCCGACATCGAGCGCGAGCTTGGCGCTGGCAGCGAGAATGGCGGCGCCATCGTGGCGGGAGGCTGCCCCCGCGCCGACCAGGATGATCGGGTTCTTGGCGTTCTTCAGCACGTCCATGAAGGAGTGCTTGCCGGCCGCGAGTTCGCCGAGCGTGTCAGTGCCTGCGCCGAGATGATCGTAATCGTAGGTCAGATCGGGCTTGGGACCGATGACGCCGACCTTGAAGCCGCCGGCACGCCAGCGCTTGCGGATGCGGGCGTTGAACACGGCCGCCTCCTTCCGCGGATTGGCACCGATGATCAGCAGAGCGTCGGCCTGCTCGACGCCTGCGAGCGTCGGATTGAAGATGTAGGAGCCGCGGCCGAGCGCAGGATCGAAGGCGTCGCCACCCTGCACCGCCAGATTGGCCGAGCCGTACTTGGTCAGCAGGTCCTTCAGCGCGAACATCTCCTCGACGCCGGCGAGATCGCCAGCGATCGCGCCGATGCGCTTGCCGTCGGTGCGCGCGGCCTTGGACGCGATGGCGGCAAAGGCCTCGGGCCAAGTCGCCGCACGCAGCTTGCCGGCTTCGCGAATATAGGGTCGGTCGAGACGCTGGGTGCGCAAGCCGTCGACGACGTGGCGGGTCTTGTCGGAGATCCACTCCTCGTTCACGGCCTCGTTGATGCGCGGCAGAATGCGCATCACCTCGCGGCCGCGCGTGTCGACGCGGATCGCAGAGCCGACGCCGTCCATGACGTCGATCGACTGGGTCTTTCCGAGCTCCCAGGGCCGCGCCGCGAAGGCATAAGGCTTCGAGGTCAGCGCACCGACCGGGCAGATGTCGACGAGGTTGCCCTGCAATTCCGAGGTCAGCGCGTGCTCGAGATAGGTCGTGATCTCCATGTCCTCGCCGCGGCCGGTGGCGCCCATCTCGGGCGCGCCGGCGACTTCCGCCGAGAAGCGGACGCAGCGCGTGCACTGGATGCAGCGGTTCATCGAGGTCTTGACCAGCGCGCCGAGATATTTGTCCTCGACCGCGCGCTTGTTCTCGGCGAAGCGGCTGGTGTCGACACCATAGCCCATCGCCTGGTCCTGCAGGTCGCACTCGCCGCCCTGGTCGCAGATCGGGCAATCCAGCGGATGGTTGATGAGCAGGAACTCCATCACGCCTTCGCGCGCCTTCTTCACCATCGGCGAACGGGTGGAGATCTCCGGCGGCTCGCCCTTGGGACCCGGACGGCAGTCGCGCACGCCCCAGGCGCAGCTCGCGACCGGCTTCGGGCCGCCCTTCACCTCGACGAGGCACATCCGGCAATTGCCGGCGATCGACAGCCGCTCGTGATAGCAGAAGCGCGGAATCTCGGCGCCCGCGGCCTCGCACGCCTGAAGCAGCGTGTATTCGGCGGGCACATCGATCTCTTTGCCGTCGATGATGAGCTTGGTCATTCTTCCTACTCCGCCGCGACCATGTTCACGGGATCGCGGACGCCGGCATCGTCGATGTCGGCCTTGTGCGAATATTGGTCGATGCGCGCTTCGATCTCGTGACGGAAATGCGCGATCAGGCCCTGGATCGGCCATGCCGCTGCATCGCCGAGCGCGCAGATGGTGTGGCCTTCGACCTGCTTCGTCACTTCGAGGAGCATGTCGATCTCGCGCTTGTGGGCGCGGCCCTCGGCCATGCGGGTGAGCACGCGCCACATCCAGCCCGTGCCCTCGCGGCACGGCGTGCACTGGCCGCAGCTCTCATGCTTGTAGAAATAGGAGATGCGGGCAATCGCACGGATCAGATCGGTCGACTTGTCCATCACGATGACGGCGGCGGTGCCGAGACCCGAGCGCAGCTTGCTCAAGCTATCGAAATCCATCGGCGTGTCGATGATCTGCTCGGCCGGTACCATGCGCACCGACGAGCCGCCGGGGATCACGGCCTTGAGGTTGTCCCAGCCGCCGCGGATGCCGCCGCAATGCTTCTCGATCAGCTCACGGAACGGAATGCCCATGGCCTCTTCGACGTTGCAGGGCCGCTCGACATGGCCGGAGATGCAGAACAGCTTGGTGCCGACATTGTTCGGGCGGCCGATGCCGGCGAACCAGGCCGCGCCGCGGCGCAGGATGTCCGGCGCGACCGCAATCGACTCGACGTTGTTGACGGTGGTCGGGCAGCCGAACAGGCCGACATTGGCCGGGAACGGCGGCTTCAGACGCGGCTGGCCCTTCTTTCCTTCGAGGCTTTCGAGCAGCGCGGTCTCCTCGCCGCAGATATAGGCGCCGGCGCCGTGGGCGACGTAGATGTCGAACGGCCAGCCGTTGACGTTGTCCTTGCCGACCAGCTTGGCGTCATAGGCCTGGTCGATCGCAGCCTGGAGATGCTCGCGCTCGCGGATGAACTCGCCGCGGACATAGATGTAGCAGGTGTGCGCGTTCATCGCGCAGCTTGCGATCAGGCAGCCCTCGATCAGGAGATGCGGATCGTGCCGCATGATCTCGCGATCCTTGCAGGTGCCAGGCTCGGACTCGTCGGCGTTGACGACGAGATAGCTCGGCCGGCCGTCGGTCGATTCCTTCGGCATGAAAGACCATTTCAGGCCGGTCGGGAAGCCGGCGCCGCCGCGGCCGCGCAGGCCCGACGCCTTCATCTCGTTGATGATCCAATCGCGGCCCTTATCGATGATGTTCTTGGTGCCATCCCAGGCGCCGCGGCGCCGCGCGCCTTCGAGCCCCCAATCGTGGAGGCCGTAGAGGTTCTTGAAGATGCGGTCCTTGTCCTCGAGCATATCAGTGCTTTCCGATCAACGAATGGACTGCTTGTAGGCAAGTCCGGCGGCGCAGACGGCGAAGAACAGCGCCCAGAGCAGACTGGTCTCCTGCGAGGCGTTCATGAAGAAACGCTGCAGCATGAACATGAAGGCCGCCGCGATCGCGGCATGCATGGCGACGAAGCCCCATCTCTTCACGGCCGTGCTCCCTCCGATTGCGATGAGATCACGCATCAGGTGATCTCCTTGAGCGTGGTCGGTCCGGTGATCGGCGCCGAGAACTGGCGACCGTTCTGCGGGCCCGGCTTGGGCGGATTGCCCGAAGCGAAACCATCGAGCACCTTGCCGAAGCTTTCCTTGGTCAGGTCCTCGTAGGTATCCTTGCCGATCAGCACCATCGGCGCGTTCACGCAGGCGCCGAGACACTCCACCTCTTCCCAGCTGAAATTGCCGTCCTTGGAGAGATGGAAGGGCTCGTGATGGATGCGGTGCTCGCAGACGTGGATCAGGTCCTCGGCGCCGCGCAGGCGGCAGGGCGTGGTGCCGCAGACCTGGACGTGGGCCTTCTTGCCGACGGGAGCGAGCTGGAACATCGTGTAAAAGGTCGCAACTTCGAGCACGCGGATATAGGGCATGTCGAGCATGTCGGCGATGACGCGGATCGCGGCTTCCGAGACCCAGCCGTCGTGCTGTTCCTGCGCGCGCCAGAGGATGGCGATGACAGCGGAGGCCTGGCGTCCGGCCGGATATTTCGCGATCTGCTGCCGTGCGAATGCGAGGTTCTCCTCCGTGAACGCAAAGCTCGCGGGCTGGACTTCCTTCGGGGCTAATCGGCGAACGGACATCTCTTCAATCTCTCACTGCATGCGGCGCGCGGTTTTCGCATTCAGGGCTTCGATCCTGTCCTGCCAGAATGCGCTTGCGGTGCCGAAGACGTTGTAGCCGACATGGGTCGAGACCTTGATGCGGTCGAGGATCGACAGCTCAGTCACGGTCTCCATCCGGTTGCTGCGCGGATCGAACACGATCAGCTTCAGCGGGGTCTGTTCGAGGATGAAGCGCGACACCGCATGCGAGCGGTCGCTGCCGTGCTCCTCGCACATGATGACGCTGTCGGCCTGGAGCAGCCGGGCCCCGCCCTTGATCGCCTCGATCTCGACGCCCTCGACGTCGAGCTTGATCAGGTACTTGCCGCTGGCGGCGATCTTGCCGTCGTCGATCAGATTGTCGAGCGCGATGACCGGCACTTCCTCGCCGCCCGCCGACGCAGCGCCGGCGATGCTGAAGGCCTCGTGCTTGGTGCCCGAGAGGCGCGCGGTGCCGCGGGCCGCGCCGATCGCACACTTCATGGTCTCGAAGCGACCAGCGTTGATGCGGGCGTTGTTGGCGAGCTTCGGATAGTTCTGCCCCGACGGCTCGATCGCGATGGCCTTGTGCGCGCCGAACGGCCTGCTGGAGACCAGCACCGACCAATAGCCGTAATTGGCACCGCAATCGAGCAGCGTGTAGTCGACGTCGACGGAGTCCGCGAACAGCACTTCCAGCTCGTCTTCATAATTGTACGAGCGGTTGAGCAGCTTGCTCCAATAGCCGTCGCCATACGGGAATTCGAACACGGCGTCGGGATTGAGCCGGATCGCGATGTTGCGCTCGGGCAGCGTCTTCCGCAGCAGGTTCGCACAGGCGATGTAGCCCATATGCGAGAAGTGCGAGGAGATCTTCGAACCCGTCACCAGCGCCAAGGCAGCCGTCCGCTCCCACAGGTTGGCCCCTTCAAGGGCCCCCGAGGCGCGGTCGAACTGGATTGGCGCCTGCTGGCCCATCAGCGATCGACCTCTCCGAACACGATGTCGAGCGAGCCGAGGATCGCCGAGACGTCGGCGAGCAGATGACCGCGGCAGATGTGGTCCATGGCCTGCAGATGCGCGAAGCCCGGCGCGCGGATCTTGCACTTGTAGGGCTTGTTGGTGCCGTCAGAAACGAGATAGACGCCGAACTCGCCCTTGGGCGCCTCGACCGCGGCGTAGACCTCGCCGGCCGGCACGTGAACGCCTTCGGTGTAGAGCTTGAAGTGATGGATCAGCGCCTCCATCGAGCGCTTCATCTCGCCACGGCGCGGCGGCGCGACCTTGTTGTCCTCGACGACGACGGGGCCCTTCCCGTCCGGCGCGTTCAGCTTCTGGATGCACTGCTTCATGATGCGCACGGACTGGCGCATCTCTTCCATGCGGATCAGGTAACGGTCGTAGCAGTCGCCGTTCTTGCCGATCGGGATGTCGAAATCCATCTCGGCATAGCATTCATAAGGCTGCGACTTGCGCAGGTCCCAGGCCGCGCCGGAGCCGCGCACCATCACGCCCGAGAAGCCCCACTCCCAGGCTTCCTTGAGCGGCACCACGCCGATGTCGACGTTGCGCTGCTTGAAGATGCGATTGGCGGTGAGCAGCCGATCGAGGTCGTCCACGACTTTGAGGAACGGATCGCACCAGGCCTCGATGTCGTCGACCAGCTTCTGCGGCAGGTCCTGATGCACGCCGCCGACGCGGAAGTACGCCGCGTGCATGCGGCTGCCCGAGGCACGCTCGTAGAACACCATCAGCTTCTCGCGCTCTTCGAAGCCCCACAGCGGCGGGGTCAGCGCGCCGACGTCCATCGCCTGCGTGGTGACGTTGAGCAAATGCGACAGGATGCGGCCGATCTCGCAATAGAGCACGCGGATCAACTGGCCACGGCGCGGCACCTCGATGCCGAGCAGCTTCTCGGCGGCGAGGCAGAAGGCGTGCTCCTGGTTCATCGGCGCGACATAGTCGAGCCGGTCGAAGTAAGGGATCGCCTGCAGATAGGTCTTCTGCTCGATCAGCTTTTCGGTGCCGCGGTGAAGCAAGCCGATATGGGGATCGACGCGCGCGACGACCTCACCGTCCAATTCGAGCACGAGGCGCAACACACCATGGGCCGCCGGATGCTGCGGTCCGAAGTTGATTGTGAAATTGCGAAGCTGTTCGGTTTGCTCGTTCATGATCAGACCTTCGGCCCTGCTTTTTCATCGCCTGGCAGGACCGGATAATCGGCGCCTTCCCACGGTGACAAAAAATCGAACTTTCGGAATTCCTGGTTGAGCCGGACGGGCTCGTACACCACCCGCTTCTCCTGGTCGTCGTAGCGGACCTCGACGAAACCGGTCAGCGGGAAATCCTTGCGCAGCGGATGGCCCTCGAAACCGTAATCGGTGAGGATGCGGCGCATGTCGGGGTGGCCGACGAAGAATACGCCATAGAGGTCGTAGGCCTCGCGCTCGAACCAGTCCGCGCCCGGGAAGACGTCGATCAGCGACGGCACCTGCGTGGTCTCGTCCGCCTGCGCCCTCAGCCGAATCCGCGTGTTCAGCGTCGGGGACAGGAAATGATAGATCACGTCGAAACGCTTCTCGCGATCGGGATAGTCCACCGCCGTGATGTCGGTGAAATTGACGAAACGGCATTTCGGATCGTCGCGCAGGTACTTGACCACTTCGACGATCCTGGCGGCCTCGACGTCCACCGTGAGCTGGTTGAAGGCCACCGAGTGACCGGTGGCGGCGCCCGGCAGCGCGCTAACGATCGTCTGCCCCAGGGCGTCGAGCTTGGCGTCGTCCATGACGTAAAACCTTAGCGTTCGATGGTGCCGGTGCGGCGGATCTTCTTCTGCAGCAGCAGCACGCCGTAGAGCAGCGCTTCCGCCGTTGGCGGGCAGCCCGGCACGTAGATGTCGATCGGCACGATGCGGTCGCAGCCACGCACGACCGAGTAGGAATAGTGATAGTAGCCGCCGCCGTTGGCGCAGGAGCCCATCGAGATGACGTAGCGCGGCTCGGGCATCTGGTCGTAGACCTTGCGCAGAGCCGGGGCCATCTTGTTGGTCAGCGTGCCCGCGACGATCATCACGTCGGACTGGCGCGGCGAAGCACGCGGGGCGAAGCCGAAGCGCTCGACGTCGTAGCGCGGCATCGACACCTGCATCATCTCGACAGCGCAGCAGGCAAGACCGAAGGTCATCCACATCAGGGAGCCGGTGCGCGCCCAGGTGATGAGGTCGTCGGTCGCGGCCACGAAGAAGCCCTTGTCGGACAGCTCGGAATTGACCTCGAGGAAGAACGGATCATTGGCGCCGACCGGCCTGCCGGTCGACGGATCCAGAATGCCCTTGGGGGCCGGCGCGACGACCGGACCGGTGGACGATGCAGGGTTCAATCCCATTCGAGTGCTCCCTTCTTCCATTCATAGGCGAACCCGACCGTCAGCACGGCGAGGAACACCACCATGGACCAGAAGCCGGTCGCGCCAAGCTTGCCGAACGCCACCGCCCAGGGAAACAGGAACGCCACCTCGAGGTCGAAGATGATGAAGAGGATGGCGACCAGGTAGAAGCGCACGTCGAACTTCATGCGGGCGTCGTCGAACGCGTTGAAACCGCACTCATACGCCGACAGCTTTTCCGGGTCCGGCTGCTGGAACGCAACGATGAAGGGCGCGATCAGCAGCACGAGGCCGATGAGGCCAGCTACCCCTATAAAGACGACGAGTGGGAGATAGTTCTGCAGAATACCGCTCATTGACGAGCCCTTTTTCCCGCAGCCTCGGGACAGCCACGGATTCGTCCGGTTTGGAATTATTCTGAGCCTTAGCGCAGTGCACCAATGGGCGCAAGACACGCTCATTTTAGGCCCTTTGCGGCCTCCAGAACGGTGGAAACGCCGGAATCACCCCGCGCGCTGGTATGGAGCAGATCGCCTGCCCCAGCAAGGCCGGCCGCAATTTCGCAGGGCAGCGATCTGCGATTGCGGGCCGCGCGCCGCGCGGGCTATCGGCCCCGGGTCGGCTGCGAGAATGGCCGGGTTTTTTGGGTGCGGCAGCGCACCCAAGCCCAGGCCACGACCAGTACCGGCGCCCCGACCGTCACCCAGGCGACATACTGGCCGACCACGCCCCAGAGCAGCGCAGCCAGAAGCCCGACGATGGTCGCGGCCGCGAGCAGGATAGGTGCAGCAAAGACACGTATCCACAGGCGCGCGCGATCCGACGAGCCATGCATCACGACGGGACCGGGGCTCGTCTGGCGAATGTGTCGAGCCGCGCCGACGTCCGTTTCCGCCGTCGCGCCAGCCACAGATACAGGCCGCTGCCGATCACGATGATCGTGAGCAGGTCGAGCACGGCCCAGATCACCTTGAGCGGCATGCCGCCGTAGTCACCGAAATGCAGCGGCTGCGAGATCAACAGGGCCTGAAGATAGAGCGGCAGCGCCCTGCTGTCGGCAACCTCGCCGGTCTCGCCGTCGAGCAGGACCGGCTTGAGCAGGCGCGCCGTCAGTGCCGTGTCGCCGCGCATGAAGGCAGCAAAATGATGCGAGGAGGTGAACGGCGTGCCGGGAAACGCGATGAAGGCGACGTCCATGCCGGGGGCTGCCCCCTTCGCCCGGGCGACGACATCGTCGAGCGAGGCCAGATGCACGGGCGGCGGCTTGCCGGCATAGGGTGCGACCATGCTGGCGAGCTCCGTCGCCTTCCACTGGTTCAGCATCAGCTCGGCCCAGGTGTTGACGACGCCGGTCAGCCCGACCACCAGCGCCCAGGCCACCGTCACCACCCCGATCAGATTGTGCCAGTCGAGCCAGCGCACGCGGCGGGAGGCACGATCGCGGATGGTGGCAAAGCGCAGGCGGCGGGTGAACGGCCAATACAACACCACGCCCGAGACGATGGCGACGGCAAAGAGCAGACCCATCGCACCCAGAAACAATTTCCCCGCTTGGCCGGCGAACATGTCGGTGTGCAGCTTGAGCACGATCAGCATCGGCCCGACGCCAACCGGCCCGAGCAGCTTGGCCGAGACGGCGTCGAAGGCCCGCACCGTCGCATTGTCGGGAAGCCCGTCAGGCGCGTTGTTGGTGAAGGCCATCACGATCCCGGGCTCGTCCTTGTCCCAGGAGATATATTGCATGACCCGGCCGGGATCGGCGGCGAGCGCGGCGTCGGCGACGGCTTGCGGCGTCGCGCGCGCCGCGCTCGCATGAGCTTCGGGCT
>NZ_JXJM01000001.1:2745571-2773028 GCF_001593325.1 Bradyrhizobium sp. DOA1 | reverse complement strand
GGGGGCGTAGCCCAGGAGCTCATCGATCTCGTGATGGAACACCAGCGGCAGGCCGGTCAGGCAGAGCAGCAACAGGAACACGGTCGAGACCTGGCTGGTCCAGGTGTGGACCACGGACCAGAGCCTGACCGTGCGCGCCTTCACGACCGCCTGCCCTCGCCTGCGCTCACCATTTGTAGGAGACGCTGGCGGTCACGCGCCGGCGGTCGCCGTAGAAGCAGGATGAGGCCGACGCGCAGCTCGCGACATACATCTTGTCGGTCACGTTGATGACGTTGAGCGCCGTGCGCCAATTCTGCCACTCGTAGTGGACCGCGAGATCGCCGAGCACCACTGCTGGAACCTCGAGGGTGTTGGCAGCATCGGCCCAGGACGAGCCGACGTAGCGCACGCCGCCGCCGAAACCGAAGCCTTCAAGCGGTCCGTCCCTGAAGGTGTAGTCGGCCCAGCCCGAGACCAGGAGCTCCGGCGTGTTGGTCGGTGTCTTGCCGACCAACGTCGGATCGAGATCCTTACTGGTGAAGAGATGGTAGGCCGTGAAGGCACCGATGAACTTCAGCTCCTTCGTGGCATTCGCCACGGCTTCGAGCTCGATGCCGCGCGAGGTCACCTCGCCGGTCTGGTTCTGCAGGAGCGGCGTGCTGCCCGGCACCGTCGTCGGAACGTTCTGACGGACCAGATCGAACGCCGCGACCGTGAAATAACCGTCGAAACCTCTTGGCGCGACCTTCACGCCGATTTCGGCCTGCTTGCCGGTTTCCGGCAGGAACAGCTGGTTCTGGGCGTTGAGACCGATGATCGGATTGTAGCTCGTCGAATAGGAGACGTAGGGCGCGATGCCGTTGTCGAAATTGTAAATCAGCCCGGCGCGGCCGCTGAACCTGCTGTCGTCGCGGCTGCCGACCAACGCGCCGGTGTCGCGCGCTTCCTGCGTCGTCTCGACCCAGTCATTGCGGCCGCTCAGCACCAGCGTGAAGTTGCCGAGCTTCATCTGATCCTGGAGGTAGGTGCCGGCCTGCTTCTGCGTGATCAGGAAGTTGCGGAACGGCGCCCCCGCAAGCGGAATGTTGATGCCGTAAGCGGGATTGAAGACGTTGATCGACGGAACCGTGCCGAAATTGAAGGCCTGATAGTCGTCGATCTGGTAACCCCTCAGATCGACCCCGAACAGCATCGTGTGCCTGACCGGACCGGTATTGAAGCGATACTCGAGCTGGTTGTCGAGATTGGCCTGGTTTGCGGTGTTCTTCGCATACCAATTGTAGCGGGCCATCGTGGCGGTATTGATGTTGTCCCAGCCGTTGCCGACATAGCCGCGATAGCTGATGTCGACATGCGCGAAGCGGGCGTTCTGGCGGAACGTCAGATCGTCGGTGAGATTGCGTGAAAACTGATAGCCGAGCATCTCCTGCTCGCGGGTGAACTTGTCGACCGCGGGATCGCCGACGAAGAAGCTGGTCGGGATCTTGCCGAACGGCGCGTTGGTCACAGTGCCCTGGTAAGGCAGGAAGTTGATGCCCCGGGTGTCCTGCTTCGAGGCCGAGGCCAGCACCGTGAAGCTCGTGTCGGCGTCGGGCTGCCAGGTGAATGACGGCGCGATGAAGTAGTTGTTGTCGGGCGTGAAGTTGACCTGCGTGCCGCCGTTCTGAACCTGGCCGACCACGCGGTAGAACAGCTTGCCGTTTTCGGGCGCGACCGTGACCGGTCCGCCCATGTCGAAGCTGACATACGCGTTGCCGAAATTATTGACGCCGGTCTCGATGTAACGGATCGGCTCGGCCGGCGGCATCTTGCTGATGACGTTGACGATGCCGCTCGGGCTCGATCCCCCATACAGCACCGCCGATGGACCGCGCAGCACCTCGACGCGCTCCATATTGGGCGTCTGCAGCTTCCAGCTCGCATAGGACGTGTAGAACAGCTGCATGCCGTCGAGGAACAGCCCGATGTCTTCGGACTTGAAGCCGCGGATCAGCCACCAATCGTTGCGGGTGTCCGTGCCGAACGTTCCGGCCCGCACACCGGCGGTGTAGCGCAGGACCTCGTCGAGCTTGTTCGCCTTCTGGTCGCGAATCTGCTCGGCGCCGATTACCGAGACCGACTGCGGCGTCTGCATGATCGGCGTGTTGGTCTTGGTGCCGGACGAGCTGCGGCCGGCGACGTAGCCGTTCACCGGACCGAGCGGCGTCTCCACGAAGCCCACCTCGCGCTGCGGCTGCGGCCTGTTCCTGTTGGCAGTCTGCACCGACGATGACCGCGGCGCACGGCGCTGAGGGGTCGCGGCGGCGCGGCGGCGCGCTTCCGGCGCCGTGACCGTCACCGACGGAATGTTCTGCGCGCCACTCTGCGGCGATGATTGTGCGAGCGACGCCTGCGGCATCAATACCCAAGCGGACGCGGTCGCCAATACGGCCGACCGCAGCATTCCAAGACTGTTCAACGCACCACCCCAAAGCTGCATGTTTTGATGCGTCATGCCTTCGGTCCCACGGCGGCATGCGCTTCCGATGACGCTTATGTGAGGGCGCGCGAATTCCCTAATTGAAAGCTTCTTAGAACCGGTCTTAGAAATACTCCAAGTTTTGCCGTGACCGGCCTCGCCTCCTCCGCGCACGAAACCCGCCAAGTGGGGAGATGAAACCATTTTGCGGAACCCGCGAAACCATCCGGAAACAGAGAGTCCCTAGAAGAAGAGCCCATAGACGACGGCAAAGCCCGTCGGGAGGCTCCGATGAACCACTCAATTCACTCTGCTGATCGTGCGACCCACCTGAAGATCGTGGTGGTGGCGCTGATTGCCGGTATTGCCGTGGCCGGCTTCGGGATCGCGGCCCGGACCAACGCCGATTACAGCCAGACCGCCCAGTCCACCCAGGTCATCAAGGCCGGCAAGCCGGTGGCGGTGACGAGCGCGGGCACGTCCCAGATCCGCTGACATGCCCTTTCCAGGGCTGACCAGAGGCCGCCCCCGGGCGGCCTTTTTCGTTTTCCAGAGCAATGCTTAGCCGAGATGCGGCGTCAAAGCGCAACGTCCTTGACTTCACCCAGCCCCACCTTTAAGTCCCCCCTCGTTCCGCGCGCGTTCAGCGAACCACGCGGGAGTAGCTCAGTTGGTTAGAGCGCCGGCCTGTCACGCCGGAGGTCGCGGGTTCGAGCCCCGTCTCTCGCGCCATTTTGGCAATCCCTTCATACCCTTAGCCGAACTTCCCGACGCTTGTCGCATCCAGGCGATGGACTGCCGGCGTCCGGCGGGAACTCGCGGCATAGTCAGCCCGCGCCCGAATCGTCTACGCCTTCCAGGACTTTGAGGGATCCCCACGCGTTTTCGGCCTTTCCGGGCTTCCCTGTCATTGGAATCGAGGAGGCCAGAGATGGCTAAGAAGGATTTGGCTAAGAAGGATTCGGCGAAAAAGGCAGCCGCGGCCGCCACCATCACGCTCAAGCACCTTGCCGCCGACATCGCGGAGAGCCAGGACCTGTCGAAGAAGCGCGCCGAGGCCGTCCTGACCGACATGGTCGAGCTGATCACCAAGCACCTCAAGAAGGGCGACCGCGTCCGCATCGTCGGGCTCGGCATCCTCCAGGTCCGCAAGCGCGCCGCCCGGACCGGCCGCAATCCCTCCACCGGCGAGGCCATCCACATCAAGGCCAGCAAGAAGGTCGCGTTCCGCCCGGTCAAGGAATTGAAGGAAGCGATCTAGAACTCACGTTTCGTTAAGCCTGAACCGCCCCGTTGCGGCCGCATCACGGCCCGCTTTTCTGATATACCGCCTGCTTCCCCAAAGACCCGGCGGTTTGACCAGAAATGTCCTCCCTCACCTTCTCGCACACCGTGACCGAGCGCTTTCTGCGCTACGTCACCATCGACACCCAGTCCGATCCGGAATCCCCTCGCTCGCCGTCCACCGAGAAACAGAAGGATCTCGGCCGCGTGCTCGCCGCCGAGCTGAAGGCCATGGGCGTTGCGGACGCCCATCTCGACGATTACGGCTATGTCTATGGCACGATCCCGGCCAACACCGACAAGAAGGTGCCGGTGATCTGCTTCTGCTCGCATATGGACACCTCGCCCGACGTCACCGGCAAGGACGTCAAGCCGCAGCTACTGAAGAACTATCGCGGCGGCGATATCACCCTGCCCGGCGACACCAGCCAGGTGATCCGCTTCAATGAGCACCCTGCGCTGAAGAACCAGATCGGCAACGACATCATCACCACCGACGGCACCACGCTGCTGGGCGCCGACAACAAGGCCGGCGTCGCCGAGATCATGGATGCCGCGCATTTCTTCATCAACAATCCCGATGTGAAGCACGGCACCATCAAGATCCTGTTCACCCCGGACGAGGAGATCGGCCGCGGCGTCGACAATGTCGACCTGAGCAAGCTGGGCGCCGACTTCGGCTACACCATGGACGGCGAAAGCGCGGGCTGCGTCGAGGACGAGACCTTCTCGGCCGACGGAGCCACCATCACCATCAACGGCGTCAGCGCCCATCCGGGCTACGCCAAGGGCAAGATGGAGCACGCGATCAAGATCGCCGCCGCCATCGTCGAGCGCCTGCCGAAGGAAGGCTGCTCGCCGGAGACGACTTCGGGCAAGCAGGGTTTTCTGCATCCTGTCAGCATCGAGGGCGCGCTGGAGCAGGCGACGCTCTCCTTCATCGTGCGCGACTTCACCGAGGAAGGCTTGAAGGAGAAAGAGGTCCTGCTCGAGAGCATCGTCAAGGACGTGATGAAGGACTATCCGCGCTCGACCTACACATTCGAGGTGCGCGAGCAGTATCGCAACATGAAGCAGGTGATCGACCGTCACCCGCATGTCCTCGAATATGCCATCGAGGCTATCCGCCGCGCCGGCCTGCGCCCGATGCGCACCGCGATCCGCGGCGGCACCGACGGCTCGCGCCTGTCCTTCATGGGCCTGCCCTGCCCCAACATCTTCGCCGGCGAGCACGCGTTTCATTCCCGGCTCGAATGGGTCAGCCGGCAGGACATGGAAAAGGCGGTGCAGACGATCGTGCACCTCGCCATGATCTGGGAAGAGAAGGCGTAAAGCGCGCCCGCAGATCTAACTTGGCCGGGCTTACCCGCCCGGCCGATCGCTTGAAAGGCTACGGCACCGGCATCGCGCGCGGATTGCGATGGAAGCGGTTCGAGCTCGCCATCCAGTTCGGCAACGGCTCGCCATCGCGGTGGCGTCCGCCGGCGACGGCGGTGGCCCAGGCCACCGCGGCGCCGATCAGGGTCGCGGCTGCGACCGAGAAGGCCACGATGATCGAGTTACGCCGCGCGCGGTTGATGGCCGTCTTCGCGTCCGCGATCAGCGCATCGACGCGCTTTTCAGCGTCGGGGGCCGCCAAGCCCGTGACCGCGGCGACCTGCTGCACGAGGTAGGTCCGGTCATCGGCGGCAACGCCGCTGTGGCTGGATGACGTCATCAGGATACGCCCCGCTTCGGCGCGGGCTTCCCTGAGATCAGTGTTCGGCGCGCGGCGCGGTGCGCGGAACAGCTTGTCGAGCTCATAGCTCAAGAGCGGCTCGGCCGCGGACGTATTGCTCGCCGAGCTGCGCATCGGTGAGCGATCGAGCGCAGCAGCTCCAAGCAGCGCCAGCAGCGCTGCGCCGGCGAGCACGGCCAGCGCCCAGGCGATCAGGCCATGCAGCCCGTCGCGCCGCTCGCCATCGTCCTCGATCGTTGCAAGCGCCGGTGCCGGCCGGGTTGTCCGGCCCGCGACGTAGCCCCCGAAGCCGAAACTGATGATCGCCTGGATGATCAGATAGAGCCCGGAGAGCAGCGCCAGCGCGGCCGATGCATCGCGCCAGGTCGGCGAGGCCGAACTGACACCCAGGCCGACCGCGACGCCAAAGCCGATCAGGATGAACGACATGGCGCTCGCCGCAAGCGCGCCTGCAAACACCGAACTCCACTGGATGCTGCGAGGGGCTTCGCCCTCAAGGCCGCCCTCCATGATTTCTTCCCGCATCAACGTTTCGACCGTCATCGCCGCTCTCTCAACGCAGGCCGAAGAACGACAGGATCGCCATGATGACGACGATCAAGCCGATCAAATAAATCAGTCCGTCCATTGTCCGTCCTCCTCAGTTCTTCAGCTCGCTAATCGCGAGGTATGAGGAACGTTCCAAATTGGACATATCTCCGGGAACGAACCGGCGGGATGCGCATTGTCTGCTCAAGTCCCAAGGATGAAGATTGTGAGCACAAAGGGCCTCAGCCGGTCAGTTCCCGGCTGGGGCCCTTTCGTTTGCGCGGCTCCTGCTTGTCCTATGTTAAGGACGCCGCGGGCGAGATCATCAAAGATGCAACCGGGGCGGAACCTTCCGGATCGGGAGCGCCACGTGGATCGCAGAACAGCCTGCCTGCATCAGGCAGATGCATTCCGGGAAAAGGCCCTCGCCGATCCCGAACACCACGACGAGTGGATCGACGAAGCCATTAAATGGCTCGAGCGCGCAATGGAAGCGAGCTATCGTGCCGTCGTCACGATCGAGCCCGAAGACACTGGCACGCTCGCCCGGCCGGCAACCGAACGGCAGGCGTTGCGGTAACGGAGCGCTCCTCGGCGTAGGTTAATGCCGAGTGGCCTGGGCGCCGTTCAGGACACGACGAGCAAACCAATGGCCAAGTCGTGATGTGCTGCGATTTGCAGGTTCCGCCGCACCATGCGACAATGGCGTATGCTCCGGACTCGGTTCGCCAAGGCTTTGGTGATGCTGCTCGTTGCGGTCGGGCTTGTGCTCGCACCGCTGGCGACGCCGGCATCGGCTATGGCAGTACCGGGCGCCGGAAGCAGCATGCCCGCGATGTACGACGATGGCCAGGCCATATCGGACGACATGCCCTGTTGCCCGGACGAGACCAAGAGCAAATCCTGCGACACCTGCCCGTTCGTCGCGCTATGCATGCTGAGCCTGTCGTTCTCCGCTCCGTCCGCAGCTAGCTCGACGATCGAGCGGCAGCCGCAGACGCGCGCGCTTGCGCCGACCGATGACCGCCTGCGCGACGGCCTCGCGGCCAAGCCTCCCGACCATCCTCCTCGAACCCGGGCCTGATCGGCGCTGACGCGCCGAATGACCGTGCACGCCGATAGCGGCGTACGCGCCATTGCCTGCCGCTGAGTTGCATCCCGCTTGCGGCGGGCAGCTCCGCCGGCTCCATCAGACCCATCGAGGAACTATAGATCATGACGACCATCAAGCTCGCGCGCGTCGCCCTGGCCGCGCTGATCGGCGCTGCGCTCACCGGTGCTGCCCATGCCGACATCAAGAACTACGAATTCCAGCTGGCCCAGCCGACGGTCAAGACCGGCGCCGATCGCACCGTGACCGTGCGGCTGGTCGACAAGAGCAGCGGCAAGGCGATACCCGACGCCGTGATCTTCGCGATCAGGCTCGACATGGCCCCCGACGGCATGCAGGAGATGGCCACCAAGGTGACGGCCATGCCGGGCACCGAACCCGGGACCTACCGCTTCAAGGCCAATTTCAGCATGGCTGGGCGCTGGCAGCTCTCGCTTGGCGCCAAGGTGCAGGGTGAAACCGGCACGGTCGAAAACAAGCTCGTCGTCACGGCCGAGAAATGACCCGCCTCATCATCATCGGCACTGCCGCCGCGATCTTCGCGGTGGCAGGTGTCGCCCTGGTTACAAGCCGCGCCATGCAGCCTCAGCCAGATCCGGGCTTGCTGACCTCTGCCGCGCACGCTGCGGACGCGGGCGCACCGATCTATTTCAAGGATCCGGACGGCAAGCCGTTCTACTCGCTCACGCCCAGGAAGACCGCCGACGGCCGCGACTATCGCCCGGTGCGGGCGAGCGAGGACATCAGCTTCGACGACCCCGACGACGCGCCCGAGACCATGACGGCCGAGGCGAAGAGCGATCGCAGGATCAAGTTCTACCGCAACCCGATGGGCCTGCCGGACACCTCGCCGGTGCCGAAGAAGGACCAGATGGGAATGGATTACATTCCCGTCTACGACGACGAGGACGCCGACGACGGTTCGATCAAGCTCTCGCCCGGCAAGATCCAGCGCAGCGGCGTCAAATCCGAGCCGGCCGAGCTGCGCCGGATCAGAACGCTGGTGCGCGCACCCGGCACGATCCAGCTCGATGAACGTCGCATATCGGTGGTCGCGATGCGCGCCGAGAGCTTCGTGCAGAAAGTCGCCGACGTCACCACCGGCAGCCGCGTCGCCAAGGGCCAGC
Organism: Bradyrhizobium sp. DOA1; assembly: GCF_001593325.1. Taxonomy (NCBI): domain Bacteria; kingdom Pseudomonadati; phylum Pseudomonadota; class Alphaproteobacteria; order Hyphomicrobiales; family Nitrobacteraceae; genus Bradyrhizobium; species Bradyrhizobium sp. DOA1. Next base: position 2,764,800 of record NZ_JXJM01000001.1, on the reverse strand, counting down.
CGCTGATGGAGATCTACAGCGCGGCGGTCTCGTCCGCGGCGGCCGAATATCTCGCGACGATCACCTCGAAGACGACGGCCGGCATCGAGCCCTATGGCCGCGGCTCCCGGCAGCGCCTCGTCAATCTCGACGTTCCCGAACCGGTCATCACGGAGATGGAAAAGAACCGTTCGGTGCCGATCACCATCCCGTGGTCGTCACCGCGCGACGGCATCGTGCTCCAGCGCAACGCGGTCGAGGGCATGCGCGCCCAGCCCGGCGACGTGCTGTTCCGCATCGCAGACATCTCGCATGTCTGGGCGACGGTGGACGTGGCTGAGCGCGACCTCGGCAACATCGCCGTCGGCCAGTCGGTGAGATTGCGAGCCCGCAGCTATCCCGGCCGGGAGTTCACGGGCCTGATCGGAGTGATCTATCCGCAGCTGAACAAGGAGACACGCACGGCGCGGGTGCGAATTGAGCTGGCGAATGCCGACCTCGCATTGCTTCCCGACATGTATGTCGATGTCGAGATCGACACGGGCACGGCGGTGCCGGTGCTCAGCGTCGCCGAGAGCGCGCTGCTCGACACCGGCAGCCGGCAGGCCGTGCTGGTCGACAAAGGCCAGGGCCGTTTCGAGCCGCGCGAGGTCAAGCCCGGGCGGCGCGGCGACGGCTATGTCGAGATCCGCGACGGCCTTGCCGAGGGCGATTCCGTCGTGACCTCCGCCAACTTCCTGATCGACGCCGAGAGCAATCTGAAAGCTGCGCTGAAGGGTTTCGCCGAACCCGGCACGATGCAGGACGGCGGCAAGGCAATGGGAGCCAAGCCATGATCGCGCGCGTCATCGCATGGTCGGCACGCAATTTGCTGCTGGTGCTGTTCGGCACCGGCTTTGCCGCCGCCGCGGGCCTCTACGCCCTCCTGCATCTGCCGCTGGACGCCATTCCCGATCTCTCCGACACCCAGGTCATCGTCTACACCGAATACCAGGGACAGGCGCCGCAGGTGATCGAGGACCAGATCACCTATCCACTGACGACCGCCATGCTGACGGTGCCGAAGTCGAAGGTGGTGCGCGGCTTCTCCTTCTTCGGCGTCTCCTTCGTCTACGTCATCTTCGAGGACGGCACCGACATCTACTGGGCGCGTTCGCGCGTGCTCGAATTCCTCAACGGCGCGGCATCGAGGCTGCCGGCCGGCGTGACGCCGACGATCGGCCCGGACGCCACCGGCGTGGGCTGGGTCTACCAGTACGCCGTGATGTCGAAGGAGCTGAACCTCGCGGAGACCCGGACCATCCAGGACTGGAACCTGAAATTCGCGCTGGCCAAGGCGGAAGGCGTCGCGGAGATCGCAAGCGTTGGCGGCTTCGTCAAACAGTACAACGTGATCCTCGATCCGCAGCGCATGCGCGATCTCGGCATCACCATGCAGAAGATGCGCGAGGCGATCCGGGCCAGCAATGCCGATGTCGGCGGCCGCACCGTCGAACTGTCCGAATTCGAATATGTCATCCGCGGCAGGGGTTACCTGAGAAACGTCGACGATCTCGGCAACATCGTGCTGAAGACCGACAACGGCACGCCCGTGAAGCTGCGTGACGTCGCCCGCGTCGAGCTCGGCCCGGACGAGCGACGCGGCATCGCCGAGCTCAATGGCGAGGGCGAGGTCGCGAGCGGCATCGTGCTCCAGCGTTTCGGCATGAACGCGCTCGACGTGATCGAGAACGTCAAGAAGCGGTTCAGCGAGATCGCGACCAGCCTGCCAAAATCGGTCGAGATCGTTCCGGTGTACGACCGCTCGAACCTGATCTATGCCGCGATCGCCACGCTGAGGCATACGCTGATCGAGGAGAGCATCGTCGTCGCCCTGGTCTGCATCGTGTTCCTGCTGCATGTCCGCAGCGCGCTGGTTGCGATTCTGATGCTTCCCGTCGGCGTGCTGATGGCCTTCGGCGCCATGAAGCTGCTCGGGATCGGCTCCAACATCATGAGCCTCGGCGGCATCGCGATCGCGATCGGCGCCATGATCGACGCTGCGATCGTCATGATCGAGAACGCCCACAAGCACCTCGAACGCGCCGAGCCCGGCCGTTCGCGGCTCGCGATCCTTATCGAAGCCGCTAGCGAAGTCGGCCCCGCCCTGTTCTTCAGCCTGCTGATCATCACCGTCTCGTTCATGCCGATCTTCACGCTGGAATCGCAGGAAGGCCGGCTGTTCAGCCCGCTCGCCTTCACCAAGACTTTTGCGATGGCGGCAGCTGCCTTGCTGTCGGTGACCCTGGTGCCGGCCCTGATGGTGATCTTCGTGCGCGGCAGGATCATCCCCGAGCACAAAAATCCGATCAACCGCTTCCTGATCTGGATCTATCGCCCCGTGATCTCAGGCGTGTTGCGTGCCAAGATCGTGGTGATCCTGCTCGCGCTCGGCGTGCTCGCCGCGTCGATCTGGCCGGCCGGGCGGCTCGGCACCGAGTTCATGCCTGACCTCGACGAGGGCACCCTGCTCTACATGCCGACGACGCTGCCGGGCATCTCCGTGACCAAGGCCGCCGAGCTGATGCAGACGCAGGGCCGCATCATCCGCTCCTTCCCCGAGGTCGCCTCGGTCTATGGCAAGGCCGGCCGTGCGGCGACCGCGACCGACCCGGCGCCGTCGGAGATGTTCGAGACCATCGTCAATCTCAAGCCGAAGGCAGAGTGGCGCCCGGGCGTGACCGTCGACAGCCTCATCGCGGAGATGGACAAGGCGCTGCAGTTCCCCGGCGTCTCCAACGCCTGGACCATGCCGATCAAGGCGCGCATCGACATGCTCTCGACGGGCATCCGGACTCCTGTCGGCGTCAAGGTGATCGGTACCGATCTTACCGGCATCGACAAGCTGGCAAAGCAGGTCGAGCAGGTGCTCAAAGCAGTTCCCGGCACGTCCTCCGCCTATGCCGAGCGTGGCCTCGGCGGCTACTATCTCGAGATCACGCCGAACCGCGAGGCGCTGTCGCGGTACGGCATCATGGTCCAGGACGTGCAGGACACGATCGCGACCGCGCTCGGTGGCCAGACCGTGACCACGACGGTGGAAGGACGCCAGCGCTTCACGGTCAATATGCGCTATCCGCGCGACCTGCGCGACAATCCGACGGCGATCAGCAGCGACATCCTGGTGCCGATGCCGGCAGGCGGCGCTGTTCCCCTCGGCGAGGTCGCAACCGTGACGCCGGCGCGCGGGCCGACATCGATCCGGACCGAGAACGGCCAGCTCGCCACGTACATTTATGTCGACATCCGCGACCGCGATCTCGGCGGCTACGTTATCGAGGCGCAACGCGCGGTGCAGGCCAGCATCCAGTTCCCGCCCGGCTATTATCTAATCTGGAGCGGTCAATACGAGTATCTCGAGCGTGCCACCGCGCGGCTCAAGATCGTGGTGCCGGTGACGCTGCTGATCATCTTCCTGCTGCTCTATCTCAACTTCCGCTCGGTCACCGAGACGCTGATCGTCATGCTTTCGCTGCCATTCGCCCTCGTCGGCGGCCTCTGGCTGATGTGGTGGCTCGGGTTCAACCTGTCGGTCGCGGTCGCCGTCGGCTTCATCGCGCTGGCGGGCGTGGCAGCCGAGACCGGTGTCGTGATGCTGATCTATCTCAACCACGCGCTCGCCGAGACCCAGGCGCGCTGCGCGCGCGCAGGCCGCCCGATGACACGCGACGATCTCTACGCCGCCATCATGGAGGGTGCCGTCGAGCGCGTCCGCCCGAAGATGATGACGGTGGTCGCGATCATGGCCGGCCTGTTGCCGATCATGTGGAGCAGCGGCGCGGGCTCGGAAATCATGCAGCGCATCGCGGTGCCCATGATCGGCGGCATGATCTCCTCGACCCTGCTGACGCTGATCGTGATCCCCGCGATCTTCGGGATCGTAAAAGGGATTGGGCTGCCGTCATCACCCGGCACGAACGCCGGGCCACCGCTCCACGTCGAAAGCCCTGTGCAGCGCCACGGTGCGCTGGAGCCCGTCCAATGAGCGCAATCGCACGATCGTGGGAGGTTATGACGACCTGACGAAGCTGCTGAACTGAAAGTTCTGCACCGATTGCCACGGCGTCACATGCCCATGCCGGCGATGATCGATCAACGTGAAGCCAGGGCCGAGCAGCGCTGCGATGCTGTCGGCGCTGTGGCGCGTCACCGGTAGGCCGCTGCACTTCTCCGGACCATCGACGGCAAATGTTCCGATGATGACGTGACCGCCGATCTTCACGGCCCGTCTGACAACGGCCACGTAGGCGGCTTGTTCTTCCGGCGCGTTGAGGAAATGAAATGCCGCGCGGTCGTGCCAGAGGCGTATGTCCGCGTTGGCTGCCAAGCCATCACGTCGGCCGCGATCCACGCCACCCCGTCGCTGGCGGCACCGAGCCGCGCCCGCGATGCCGCGAGCGCCGCATCGGATAAATCCAGCACGGTCAGGTCCGTATATCCCTTGGACAGGAGCGCATCGACCAGCCGGGACGCCCCGCCGCCGATATCGACGATCGAAGAGGTCGGCGCCGCGCCGGTCAGCGCGATCAGCTCGAGCGAGGGCGACGGGTTCTCCTGAAACCAGCTCACCTCGCGTTCGCTCTTGCTCTCGTAAACGGCCTGCCAATGGGCCGCCCGGCTTGAACTCGTCATGACGCCCTTCCGTCATCTCGGCGCAGTTTGTCAGCTCCGACCATTGCAAGCTGCACAAGTTACAATTGCCGTCCCCGCCCGCGACATCAAGTTCCCCACACGTAACATTGTTGCGGGTCGACACTGTTCCCATCGCCGTGCTAGGCCAGCCTGACCGACACCGAGAGCGAATTCGTGTTCCTGCCCCGCCAGCCCGTCCTGTTTCGCCGCCTGCGCAATTGGCGCGGACTGCTGGCGGTGCTTGTTGCGGTGACCTATCTGTTCGCGGGTACGGCTCACGGGCTGTGCGACCTCGACGTGACCAGCCCCGCCGGCGGCTCGGAGATCGCTTCGATTCTCGACGACGGCGCCGCAGGCCATGGCGACAACGCAGCGCTCGCCGGCCATCACTGCCACGGCTGCTTCTCGGTCGCGGTGGCTCAGTCCGCGCCTGCGGCCGCATCGATGTTCCTTGTGTCGGCATCGCGCCCCCAGCCTGCACCCCGGCTCGCCGGAATCATCCCCGATACCGACTCCCCGCCCCCCAAACATATTGCCTGAACGGATTGGTCGGGCGCCTCGCGCCCATTAGGTTCGTCCTTCACAGGTTGGTTTCATGTTTCGCAGGGGAATGGCTGCGCGCTTCGCGTGCGCGGCGGCGTGCTTGATTGTCGGATCGGCACTTGTACCGGCTCACGCCCAAACTTTGACGATGCGCAGCGCCTTGTCGCGGGCGCTGGCCGCGAGCCCGCGGCTGACGGCGGCGGAGCGTGACGTCGGCATCGCCACGGGCCAGCGCATCCAGGCCGGCGCCCTGCTCAATCCGGAACTCACCTATGAGCAGGACGACTCCTTCGGCTCCGGCAGATATCGCGGGACGCGATCGGCCGAGACCACCCTCCAGATCAGCCAGGCCTTCGAGCTGTTCGGCAAGCGCGAGGCACGGATCGCGGCCGGGCAGGCCGGTATCGAAGTCGCCGCGATCCAGCGCAAGGCGGTCAGGCTGGAGGTGCTGTCCGAGACCGCGATCGCCTTCCTCAGCGTGCTCGGCGCGCAGCGGCGCATCCAGATCCTCGACGAGCAGATCGCCGCGATCGACCGCCTGACGCCGCTGCTCCGCCGCCGCGTCGAGGCAGGAGCCTCCTCGCCGGCGGAGACCGGCCGCGCCGAGGTCGCCTCTGCGCTGGTCAAGGCGGACCGTGAGCGCCTCAAAGCGACATTGGCGAGCGCGCGGCGCGAGCTTGCGGTGCTGATGGGCGATCCCGCGACGAAATTCGGCGAGGTCTCCGGCCGGCTCGACACCACCGGGCGGCCACCGACGTTCCAGTCGGTCGTCGCCGCCATCGATGCCAATCCGCAATTGGTGCGCTGGACCGCGGTGTACGCCCAGCGCAATGCCGAGCTGCTGCTGGCCCGGCTCAGGCCTTATCCCGACGTGCGGATCGCGGCCGGCTGGCGCCACTACAACGAAACCAACGACGATGCGGCGCGACTGACCGTCTCAGTGCCCATTCCCGTGTTCGACCAGAACCAGGGCAACATCCTCTCCGCGCAGGAAAGCCTCGCCAAGACCAAAGCCGAGCGCGAGGCCAACCGCAACGCGCTGATCGTGATCGCCGGCCGGGCCTACGACTCGCTCCAGGGCTCGCTGCGCGAGCTCGCCGTGCTGCGCGAGACCGCGATACCCAAGGCCGTCGAAGCGTCCGATGCGATCGCGCAGGGCTACGGCCAGGGCCGCTTCACCCTGCTCGAAGTGCTGGACGCACAGGCGAGCGTGAGCCAGGCGCGGCTGCGCGAGCAGGAGGCGCTGCAGAATTTCCATGCGGGCGTGGCCATCATCGAAGGCCTCGTCGGCAATCCCTTTGCGCTGGCCCGGGAGAGCGCGCGATGAAGACGTCTTCCACCATCGTCGTGGCGATCGTGGCCGCCGCGCTCGGCGCCTACGGCTATTCCCTGCTCGCCGATAGCAAGCACGCGCACACCGAGCACGCCGAGCATTCCGAACACAAGAAGCCCAACGATCGCGTCGAGCAGGACGAGCACGGTGCCGACCGTATCCGCATCTCCGACGTCAAGCTGGCCGCGGCGGGCGTCACGCTGGCGGAAGCCGCAAGCGCGACACTGACCGACACGCTCGCCTTCAACGGCATCTTGCGCGCCAATCAGGAAGCCGTGGTGCAGGTCACGCCGCGCTTTCCGGGCATCGCCAAATCGATCCTGAAGCGGATCGGCGACAAGGTCGGCAAGGACGATCTGCTAGCCGCGATCGAGAGCAACCAAAGCCTCACCGTCTACGAACTGAAGGCGCCGATCGCCGGCACCATCATCGAGCGCCAGATCTCGCTCGGCGAATACGCCTCCGAGCAGAAGCCGGCCTTCGTCGTCGCCGACCTCTCCAGCATCTGGGTCGACCTGTCGATCTACCGGCAGGACCTCCGGCGCGTGCGCCTCAACGACGAGGTGCTGATCGATCCCGACGACGGCCGCGGCGAGATCAAGGGCAAGATCTCCTACATGGCGCCGATCGGATCGAGCGAGACCCAGACGGCGCTGGCGCGCGTGGTGCTGCCAAATCCGGACGGACGCCTGCGCCCCGGCCTGTTCGTCACGGCGCGGCTGATCCTCGCCGCGCGCGACGTCGCGGTCGCCGTGCGCCGAAGCGCGATCCAGACGCTGGAGAACAGGACCATCGTGTTCGTCCGCGAGGAGGGCGACAAGATCGAGGCGCGCCCGGTCGAGCTCGGGGATTCCGATCCGCGGTTCGTCGAGATCAAGGCTGGCCTTGCAGCCGGCGAGCACTATGTCGCGGAGAACAGCTTCGTCGTAAAGGCGGAGATGGGCAAGGGCGAGGCCGAGCATGATTGAGCGTCCCATCGCCGTCTCGCTGCAACAGCGCTGGCTGGTTCTCGTCCTCGCGCTCGGCGCCCTCGCCTTCGGCGCCTGGAATTTCCAGCGCCTTCCGATCGACGCCGTCCCCGACATCACCAACGTCCAGGTTCAGATCAACACGCGCGCGCCCGGCTATTCGCCGCTGGAGACCGAGCAGCGCATCACCTTCCCGGTCGAGACCGCGATGGGCGGCCTGCCGAAGCTCGACTACACGCGCTCGCTGTCGCGCTACGGCCTCAGCCAGGTGACGATCGTGTTCAAGGACAGCACCGACATCTACTTCGCGCGCCAGCTCGTCGGCGAACGCATCCAGCAGGTGAAGGACCAGCTGCCGGCCGGCGTCGAGGTCGCGATGGGCCCGGTCTCGACCGGACTCGGCGAGATCTTCTTGTACACCGTCGAGGCCAAGGCCGGCGCCAAGACGCAAGGCGGCCACGACTATTCGCTGACCGATCTGCGCACCGTGCAGGACTGGATCATCCGGCCGCAGCTGCGCAACGTGCCGGGGGTGATCGAAGTCAACACCATCGGCGGCTTCGAGCGGCAATTCCACGTGCTGCCGGATCCCGGCAAGCTGATGGCCTACCGGCTCGGCTTTCGCGACGTGATGACGGCGCTCGCCGCCAACAATGCCAATGTCGGGGCCGGCTATATCGAGCGCAACGGCGAGCAATATCTGGTTCGCTCGCCGGGCCAGGTCGGCAATGTCAATGAGATCCAGGACATCGTGATCGGCTCGCGCGGCGGCAATCCCGTCAGGATCAGGGACGTCGCCACCGTGAAGGAAGGCCGCGATCTGCGCACGGGCGCGGCGACGTGGAACGGCGAAGAGACGGTGCTCGGCACCGCCATGCTGCTGATCGGCGAGAACAGCCGGAGCGTCGCCCGCCGCGTCGCGGCCCGTCTCGAAGATATCGCCAAATCGCTGCCCGAGGGCGTCGTGACGCGGACCGTCTACGACCGCACCGATCTGGTCGAAGCCACCATCCGCACGGTCCGCAACAATCTGCTGGAAGGCGCCGCGCTGGTCGTGGCCGTGCTGTTCCTGATCCTCGGAAACATCCGCGCCGCGCTGGTCACGGCCTGCGTCATCCCCCTGTCCATGGCCATGACCATCACCGGTATGGTCGAGACCAAGGTCAGCGCCAACCTGATGAGTCTCGGCGCGATCGACTTCGGCATCATCGTCGACGGCGCCGTGATCATCGTCGAGAACTGCCTGCGCATGCTGGCCGCCGCCCAGCGCGAGAAAGGCCGGCTGCTCACGACCTCCGAACGGCTGGACGCGATCCTGCGCGGCTCCAGCGACGTCATCAAGCCGAGCCTGTTCGGAACTCTCATCATCGCCGTGGTCTACCTGCCGGTGCTGACGCTGACCGGCGTCGAAGGCAAGATGTTCACGCCGATGGCCATGACCGTTCTGATGGCGCTCGGCGCGGCCGTGCTGTTCTCCATCACCTTTGTGCCGGCAGCGGTTGCCATTTTCGTCACCGGCAAGGTGTCCGAGCACGAGAACCTGTTCATGCGGGCGGCGAAGCGCGCCTATCTTCCCCTGCTCCGTTTTGCCATCGACAATCGCGCCGCGGTTGCCATCATGGCCGTCGTCATCGTGGTCGCGAGCGGCATCACTGCCGCGCGCATGGGCGGTGAGTTCATTCCGAGCCTCGACGAAGGCGACGTCGCGCTGGCTTCGATCCGAATTCCCGGCACCAGCCTCACTCAATCGCTGGACCTGCAAAAGGCGCTGGAAAAGCGCATCATGCAGATCCCCGAAGTAAAGGAGTTCTTCACCCGCATCGGCACCGCGGAGATCGCGACCGACCCGATGTCGCCGGCACAGACCGACGGTTACATCATGCTAAAGCCGCGCAGCGAATGGCCCGATCCGCACAAGACAAAATCCAAGGTGATCGAGGCCATCGAGCATGCCGCTGACGAGATTCCCGGCAGCGCCTATGAGATCTCCCAGCCGATCCAGTTCCGCGTCAACGAGCTGATCTCCGGCGTGCGCACCGACGTTGGCGTCAAGATCTTCGGCGACGATCTCGACATCCTGCACGGCGCCGCCAAACAGGTGGAGGCCGCGATCCGCGGCATCCGCGGCGCCAGCGACGTCAAGATCGAGCAGGTCGCTGGCCTGCCGATTCTCACCGTGCGCCTCGACCGCCAGGCGCTCGCGCGCTACGGGCTCAGCGTCGCCGAGGTGCAGGGCATCGTCGAGATCGCGGTCGGCGGCAAGTCGGCCGGCAAGCTGTTCGAGGGCGACCGCCGCTTCGAGATCGTGGTCCGCCTGCCCGAGCATCTGCGCGGCAATCTCGAGGCCATCAGGGCCATCCCGATTCCGCTCCCGCCCGGTGAGGATTCCGGCTCCGGCACGGCCGTTCGAGCAGCGCTGGCCGCCTCCCCGCTCACCCAGATGCGCTATGTGCCGCTGTCGTCCGTTGCGACCGTCGACGCGACGCCCGGGCCCAACCAGATCAGCCGCGAGAACGGCAAGCGGCGCATCGTCGTCACCGCCAATGTCCGCGCCCGCGATCTCGGCTCCTTCGTCGCCGAGGCCGAGGTGGCGGTGGCCGAGAAGGTCAAGCTGCCGCCGGGCTACTGGATCGGCTGGGGCGGACAGTTCGAGCAACTGGTCTCCGCAACCAAGCGGCTGACGATCGTGGTGCCGGTGGCGCTGCTCCTGGTGTTCCTGCTGCTGTTCATGGGGATGGGATCGGCGGCGGATGCGGCGCTCGTGTTTTCAGGCGTGCCGCTGGCACTGACCGGCGGTGTCGCGGCGCTGCTGCTGCGCGACATTCCCTTGTCCATCAGCGCCGGCGTCGGCTTCATCGCGCTGTCGGGCGTCGCCGTGCTCAACGGCCTCGTCATCATCGCCTTCATCGAGCGGCTGCGCAGCGAAGGGTACTCCGTCGTGGATGCCGTGCGCGAGGGCGCACTGACGCGGCTGCGCCCGGTGCTGATGACGGCGCTGGTCGCCTCGCTCGGCTTCGTGCCGATGGCACTCGCCACGGGCGCCGGCGCCGAGGTGCAGCGCCCGCTCGCAACCGTGGTGATCGGCGGCATCATCTCCTCGACCATGCTGACACTCCTGGTGCTGCCGGCACTCTATGTGCTGTTCCGCCGTGACGCGGCGAGCGAAACGCCTACGATGGCGCCCGATTTGGCAGCTTCCAGGGAGCGCTAGGGGTGGCCGGCCACGACCATCATGGGCATCATCACCACGATCATGGCCATTCGCATGATCATGTTCACGAGCACGGCCATGTTCACGAGCACGGCCATGCTCACGGGCACGTCCATGCCCCCGCGAGCTTCGGCAAGGCGTTCGCGATCGGCATTTCGCTCAACATCGCGCTGGTCGTGGCCGAGGCGACTTACGGCTATATCGGCAACTCCACCGCCCTGCTCGCCGACGCCGGCCATAACCTGTCCGACGTGCTCGGCCTCGTCGTGGCCTGGGGCGCCTCGATCGCGGCGAAGCGCGCGCCGAGCGGCCGCTTCACCTACGGCTTGCGCGCCTCCACCATCCTGGCGGCGCTGGCCAATGCGGTCTTCCTGCTGGTCGCGACCGGCGCGATCGGCTGGGAGGCGATCCTGCGCCTGCAACAGCCCGAGCCGGTCGCAGGCATTACCGTGATGGTGGTCGCGGGCATCGGCATCCTCATCAACGGCTTTACCGCCCTGCTGTTCGCCAGCGGACGCAAGGACGACATCAATATCGAGGGCGCTTATCTGCACATGGCCGCCGATGCCGCAGTCTCGCTCGGCGTCGTGGTCTCGGCGGCGCTGATCATCTGGACCGGCTGGCTCTGGCTCGACCCCGTCACCAGCCTCGTCATCTGCGCCACCATCCTCTGGAGCACGACCAGCCTCCTGCGCGGCTCCATCGACATGTCGATGGCCGCCGCTCCCAAGGGCACCGACCTCGCCGCGATCAGGGCGTTCCTGCTGGCCCGTCCTGGCGTGTCGGCGATCCACGATCTCCACGTCTGGCCGATCTCGACGACCGAGACCGCGCTCACCTGCCACCTCGTGATGCCCGCGGGCACCGGCGACGCCTTCTTGATGGAGACGGCGCAGCTCCTCAAGACCTCATTCCGCATCGGCCACACCACGCTTCAGGTGGAAACGCATCCAGACAATGGCTGCGCACTGGCGCCGGATGATGTGGTGTGAAGCGACTCTGCCTCCACGCCGTCATTGCGAGCGCAGCGAAGCAATCCAGACTGCTTCCGCGGAAATAGTCTGGATTGCTTCGTCGCAAGTGCTCCTCGCAATGACGGCGGAGAGAGCTGCGGCCTACGCCTTTGCCGTCACGATCCAGATCGCACCCTGCAACGCCACACTCTGTCCCTTCAAAAACGGCGCGAGCATCTCGCGGATCGAGGCTTTCGCGGCCTCGTAGGTCTCCGGTGGATGGCCCTGGAGCGCACGGCTGGCGGGGCCGATCTGGAGCGCGCCGTCGACCGCCGCCTCGAGCCCGCCGCCGATCGCGATATCCATCGGAAGATTGTGCGGCTGCATCGCGACGTCCACGAAGCCAGCGCCCTTCAGGATACGCATCACGCGCTCCTCAGAGGCGAAGGCGAACGGACCGGGCTCCTCGGGCCCGACCGGCGGCATCTTGGGGACGTGCTTATAGACCGCCATCAAGGGCGTCATCATCCACGGATTTTCCTTCGGCTCGCGCCAGCAGACGAAGGCGAGCCGCCCGCTCGGCGTCAGCGCGCGGCGAAGATTGGTGAAGGAGGCGATCGGATCGGCGAAGAACATCACGCCAAAGCGCGAGGCGAGCAGATCGAAGCTCGCCGGCTCGAACCGATGCACCGTCGCATCCGCCAACACGAAATCGAGCGGCAGGCGTTTCGGCGCCAGCGCACGCGCCTGCGACAGCATGGGCTCGGAGACGTCGAGCCCGAGCGCAAAGCCATCAGGCGCCACCGCCCTCGCGAACGCGAACGTCGTCGCGCCGGAGCCGCAGCCGACATCGAGAACGCGCTCGCCCGGCTTTGGCTCGGCACGGTCGATCAGCACGTCAGCGATGGGTCCGAGCAGCTTCTCCTGCGCCGCGTGACGATCGGCCCAACGCTGCCCGCTCGGCCCGTTCCAATAGGCGATCTGATCGGCATTCTCTGCGTGTCCGCTCGGCTGTTGCATGATGTCCCCGGTCGTTCCCATTCGCGAATGCCCGTCCCGTCGCGGTTCTAAGACCGCACAGCGGCGATATCACGTCGGGAAGGCAGGCGCACCCTTTCAAGGAGCCAAAGCGAGCGCGCCGTAATTACCAGATTGCGATGGTCGAACCACTCTTGTTCAAGCGCCGTGCTTTGCGCAGGCACGTCCGGCAGCAATGGCGATAAATGAGATCCGCCGGCCGGCCCGGGCGCCTGTGACGTTGATCACATAGCTGTCCTTTGCCTCGATGACACTCTGCGACTACTCTGATCACATTGCGATTTGGGGCGGCAATGGGCGCGATTCGGATTTTCCTGTTTTTATTGACGGTCCTGTGTCTCAGCTGCGGATCGGCGCATGCGGAAAAGCGCGTTGCTCTCGTCATCGGGAATTCCGCCTACAAAAGCGTACCCCGGCTCGCCAATCCGGTGAATGACGCTTCCCTTGTCGGCGGCATGTTCAGGAAGGCCGGGTTCGACACCGTGGACGTCAAGCTCGACCTGAGCGTCGTCGACATGCGCAAGGCGCTGCGCGAGTTCGGCAGCAAGGCGCGCGAAGCCGACGTCGCCGTTATTTATTATGCGGGCCACGGCATCGAGCTTGACGGCAACAACTACCTCATCCCAACCGATGCCGCGCTGGAAACCGACGCCGACGTGTTCGACGAGGCTTTCCCGCTCGACCGGGTGTTGTTCGCCATCGAGCCGGCCAAGCAGCTTCGCCTCGTCATTCTCGATGCCTGCCGCGATAACCCGTTCGCCAAGACGATGAAACGGACGGTCGCCGCACGCGCCATCGGCCGCGGCCTCGCCAAGGTCGAGCCGAGCAGCCCGAACACCATGATCGCCTTCGCGGCCAAGGCCGGCTCGACCGCCTCCGACGGCGATTCCAGAAACAGCCCGTTTGCCGCAGCCCTGGTCGAACGCCTGCCCACGCCCGGGCTCGACCTGCGCAAGGCGTTCGGCTTCGTCCGTGACGACGTTCTCAAGAACACTGGTTACAAGCAGGAGCCCTATGTCTACGGCTCGCTGGGCGGCGATGACGTGCCGCTGGTGGCGGCGAAGCCGGTTGTCACCGGTCCACAGGCAAACCCTGACAGCGAGATCCGACGCGACTACGAACTGGCGCTTCAGCTCGGCACGCGTGACGGATGGACGGCGTTCCTCAACCGCTTTCCGAGCGGCTTCTATGCCGATCTCGCGAAAGGCCAGATGAACAAGATCGTCGCCGAAGAGATCCGCGCCGCCACTGCAGATAAGGCCCGGCAGGCGGAAGAGGGAAAGGCCCGGCTCGCTGCCGAGCGGGCCAACAAGGCCGAGCAGGAGAAGGCGGCAGCCGCGGCCAAAGCTGCCGAGTTAAAGCGCCTTGCGGCCGAGAAGGCCAAGCAGATCGAGGAAGCCAGGGCGGCCGCAGCCGAGCAGCGGCGGAAAGAAGCCGAGGCGGCAGCAGCGAAGGTCTTCGCTGACAAGCAAGCCGCCGAGAAGGCGCTGGCTGAGAAACTCGCGAGCGACAAGGCCGCAGCAGAGCTCGCTGCGAAGCAGGCCGCGGAGAAACAGGCCTCAGGCAATGCAGAGCAGAAGGTCGCGGCGGTTGCGCCCTCTTCAACCCCGCCGGCGACGTCTCCGCAGGAAACGACAAAACTGGTGCAGTCGGAACTCCGCCGCGTCGGCTGTCTAACGGCCTCAGCAGACGGCGACTGGAACGCTGCATCACAACGTTCGCTGACGCTGTTCAACAAATACGCCGGCACCAAATTCGATCCCAAGCTCGCCAGCTTCGAAGCGCTGGACGCAATCAAGGTCAAGCCGGGCCGCGTCTGCCCGCTGACCTGCGACCGCGGATTCAAGGCCGATGGCGACGCCTGCGTGAAGATCACCTGCCGCGCCGGCTACCGCGTCAATGACGACAATGAATGCGAGAAGGTGCAGGACAAAAAGCCCATCGCCAAGCGCGACGACGCAACTGCGCGAGACACAGAACGTAAGAAAACCGAAGCTGCTCCGTCGAAACCGCAATCGAGTGGGCAAATCGTGTGCGGACATGCCGGCTGCCGCCCGGTCCGGCCCGGCTGCCGTCTCGAGTTGAACTCGCCGGCGGTCTTTGCGAAGGGGAATATGGGAGGATACACAAACGTTGAAGTCTGCAACTGAGTTGCGCGTTGGGCCCAGACCCGACACAAGCGTCTCATACCCGCGCATTGCGGCCGCATTGGTTTCACCGAACCGCCACATCGGAATCAGATGCCAACCAGATTTCCCCGCTAGGGTCGCGGTTCCTCAAACTGGAAAAGGCATGACCATGCGCAGCTTCACGGCATCTGTCATCGTTGCAGCTCTCTCGCTGGGAACACCGACTCTTGTGCAGGCGCAGGGCGCATCCTCGCAATCCGGCACGGAACAGCCGTCGACGCAGTCCAGCACGGTGATCCGGAGCATACAGGTTGTCGACGTCAAGGAATTGCAGCCGGCCGTGCGCGCCAAGGTCGATGAACTCGTGGCGCAAACGACCGAGAAGGACATCCAGTCGCTCCGGCAGTCTATCGACGCCACACCGCAGGCCGCTCGATGCTCAAAGCCAAGGGCTTGAGCTCGGCACAAGTCGTCGCGATCAACATCGCCGATGGGGTGCTGACGATGTTCACCAAGACGGCCTGAGACCAGGCGAGCTTCGAGGCCGTGCACTGCGGCCGAGCATGATCGCCGTCTCCTCGGCCGAAAGACGCGATCCGCAGCACGAAGGAGATTTGCCCTGCAGCGGCCTGCTGCGGGGCTTCTCATGTCCGGCACAAATGCTCTAACAGGCCGGCAATTGGCCCCGGATCGGGCGCGCTCGGCTCTTGCTTCGGCACCTGCCGGGGCGCTAAAGAGGCGCCATTGGGCGGTTAGCTCAGCTGGTTAGAGCATCTCGTTTACACCGAGAGGGTCCGCGGTTCGAATCCGTGACCGCCCACCAGCCTTCGCTCGCTTCGCGAGCTACGGCTCGGCAGGCCAGCAGCGCAGGCCATGAGCGCGAAGCGAGCGAAGGCTGTCGCGCCGAAACCCAACGGGCGAAGGCGGGCTCGCCAATCTCGGCCCTCAATCCCCCGGCCTGCCCGGCAGCAGCGGCACGGCGTCGATCCACACCGCCGCGGACTGGCACCAGATCTGCCTGACGGGCCGCAATTGGTCGCGCTGGCGGATAGCGCCCCAGCGAATGCCCCAATCATCAGCCTGGTCGCCCTCGCCGCTGGTGAACAGCGGGGAACCGCAATCGGCGCAGAAGTGCTGAAAGCGCATTCGGCCGTTGTCGCCGCGCTTGCCGTAGATTTTTGGCGTGCCGCCGGTCAGGTGGACGTCAGCCTTGGTGCAGATCGCAGTCACGCGGAACGGCGAGCCGGTCAGTGTCTGGCAGTCCCGGCAGTGGCACACCGAGACCTCCTCCGGATCGATCTCGGCCTCAAAGGTGATCTTCCCGCAATGGCATTGCCCGTCGATCTGCATTGCCGCGTCCCCTTCCCCCAAACAAAAACGGCGCCCGAAGGCGCCGTTTTATCATCTTTCGCTTGAGATCAGTGAGCGGTCAGACCGCCGGCGGCTTCATCCCCGTCCGGCTTCACCGTCACCTTGGTGTCCTCTTCCCAGACGATCGGCGTCGGCTTCTTCACCAGCGCCTTGGCGACGACGTCGTCGAGGCGGGAGACCGGGATGATCTCCATGCCGCCCTTGATCGCATCGGAAATCTCCGTGAGATCCTTGGCGTTGTCCTCGGGGATCAGCACCGTCTTGATGCCGCCGCGGGCCGCAGCCAGCAGCTTCTCCTTGAGGCCGCCGATCGGCAGCACGCGGCCGCGCAGCGTGATCTCGCCGGTCATCGCGACATCGTGGCGGACCGGGATGCCGGTCATGACCGAGATGATCGCGGTGGCCATGGCGACGCCCGCAGACGGACCATCCTTCGGCGTCGCACCTTCCGGCACGTGCACGTGGATGTCGCGCCGGTCGAACAGCGGCGGCTCGACGCCGTAGTTGATCGCCCGCGAGCGGACGTAGGACGCCGCCGCCGAGATCGACTCCTTCATGACGTCGCGCAGATTGCCCGTGACCGTCATCTTGCCCTTGCCGGGCATCATGACGCCTTCGATCGTCAGCAGCTCGCCGCCGACATCGGTCCAGGCAAGGCCGGTGACGATGCCGACCTGCGGCTCGCTCTCGATCTCGCCGAAGCGGTATTTCGGCACGCCGAGCAGCTCTTCCAGGGTCTTCTCGGTGACCTTGACCGCCTTCTTCTTGGAGATCATCAGCTCCTTCACCGCCTTGCGGGCGAGTGTGGAGAGCTCACGCTCCAGGTTACGCACGCCCGCTTCGCGGGTGTAGCGGCGGATCAGAAGCAGCAACGCGTCGTCGTCGATCGAGAACTCCTTGGAGTCCAGGCCATGCTTGGACACCGCGTTCGGGATCAGATGCTTGCGCGAGATCTCGACCTTCTCGTTCTCGGTGTAGCCCGCGATCCGGATGATCTCCATGCGGTCCATCAGCGGGCCCGGAATATTGAGCGTATTCGCGGTAGTGATGAACATCACGTTGGACAGATCGTAGTCGACCTCGAGATAGTGGTCGTTGAACGTCCCGTTCTGCTCGGGGTCGAGAACCTCGAGCAGAGCCGAGGACGGGTCGCCGCGGAAATCAGCGCCCATCTTGTCGATCTCGTCCAGGAGGAACAGCGGATTGGACGACTTCGCCTTGCGCATCGACTGGATGATCTTGCCGGGCATCGAGCCGATGTAGGTCCGGCGATGACCGCGGATCTCGGCCTCGTCGCGCACGCCGCCGAGCGAGACGCGCACGAACTCGCGCCCCGTCGCCTTCGCGATCGACTTGCCGAGCGAGGTCTTGCCGACGCCGGGAGGCCCGACGAGGCACAGGATCGGCCCGGTCAGCTTGTTGGCGCGCGACTGCACCGCGAGATACTCGACGATGCGTTCCTTGACCTTCTCTAGCCCGTAGTGATCGGAGTCCAGGATGGCCTGCGCGGCCTCCAGGTCCTTCTTCACCTTGGACTTCTTGTTCCACGGGATCGACAGCAGCCAGTCCAGATAGTTGCGCACGACGGTCGCTTCCGCGGACATCGGCGACATCTGGCGCAGCTTCTTCAATTCATGCTGCGCCTTCTCGCGCGCTTCCTTGGAGAGCTTGGTCTTGGAGATCTTCTCTTCGAGATCGGCGAGCTCGTCGCGACCGTCGTCGTCGCCGAGTTCCTTCTGGATCGCCTTCATCTGCTCGTTGAGATAATACTCGCGCTGGGTCTTCTCCATTTGTCGTTTGACGCGAGAACGAATCCGCTTCTCGACCTGCAGCACCGAGATCTCGCTCTCCATCAGGCCCAGCACCTTCTCCAGGCGCGTGGTGACGGACAGCGTCTCCAGGATGCCCTGGCGATCGGCGATCTTGACGGCGAGATGCGAGGCCACGGTGTCGGCAAGCTTGGCGAAATCGGTGATCGCCTGCACGACGCCGACGACCTCGGCCGAGATCTTCTTGTTGAGCTTCACGTAGCTCTCGAAATCGGACACGACCGAGCGTGCCAGCGCCTCGGCCTCGACCGATTTCGCATCGGTGTCGGCGAGCGCGACGGCGGTGGCTTCATAGTAGTCCGCGCGATCGGTGTACTTCTGCACGCGCGCACGCTCGAGCCCTTCGACCAGCACCTTCACGGTGCCATCAGGGAGCTTCAAGAGCTGGAGCACGCTGGCGAGCGTACCGGTCTCGTAAATGGCATCGGGCGCCGGATCATCGTCGGACGCGTTCTTCTGCGTCGCGAGCATGATCAGCGCGTCGTTCTTCATCACCTCTTCGAGCGCGCGGATCGACTTCTCGCGGCCGACGAAGAGCGGCACGATCATGTGCGGGAAGACGACGATGTCGCGCAGCGGCAGCACAGGATAAGCGTGCGTTTCTCCATGGACGATGGTTGGCCTGGGTTTTGGATTAGTCATGGCCTTTTCCTTTTGCTTTGCCCCCTCGCACGCAGCCCGCTGATCATGCGCAACCGCCACAAGGTGCCGAGGTGATCCGCAAGACGGTCGGTCCGTTTGCGCGTTGGACCGGCTTGCCGGATCGGAACTGAGGCGAATCTTGAAGAGAATTTTCGCTCGCCGCCGACATTAGGTGGCTATCGACAAGGGGGGTGTCAAGTCATTGAAAAACGCGCGCCATCAGGCGCTTACGCAACGCGATAAGCGACGCAACACCGGCTGCGGAGATACATGTCCGCAGCCCGATTTGATGAGACGATTGGAGCGTTTCCAGCGCCGATCAGGCGCTGGCGTTCTCGACCGCGCGATCGGACCGATCGGCGTAGATGTAGAGCGGACGCGCCGTGCCTTCCACGACTTCCCGCGAGATCACGACCTCTTCCACACCTTCCAGGCCCGGCAGGTCAAACATGGTCTCGAGCAGGATCGCTTCGAGGATCGAGCGCAGGCCGCGCGCGCCGGTCTCGCGCTCGATCGCCTTGCGGGCGACCGCGCCAAGCGCCTCGTCGGCGAAGGTCAGCTC
>NZ_JXJM01000001.1:2718642-2744929 GCF_001593325.1 Bradyrhizobium sp. DOA1 | reverse complement strand
AACAGCCGCTGGTACTGTTTCACCAGCGCGTTCTTCGGCTCGGTGAGGATCTTCTTCAGCGAGGTCTCGTCCAGGTCCTCGAGCGTCGCCACGACGGGCAGACGGCCGACGAATTCCGGAATGAGGCCGTACTTCAGGAGGTCCTCCGGCTCGACGTGACGGAAGATCTCGCCGGTGCGGCGATCTTCCGGCGCGAGCACCTGGGCACCGAAGCCGATCGAGGTCGACCGTCCGCGCGCCGAGATGATCTTCTCGAGGCCGGCGAAGGCGCCGCCGCAGATGAACAGGATGTTGGTGGTATCCACCTGCAGGAACTCCTGCTGCGGATGCTTGCGGCCGCCCTGCGGCGGGACCGAAGCCACCGTGCCTTCCATGATCTTGAGCAGCGCCTGCTGCACGCCCTCACCCGACACGTCGCGCGTGATCGAGGGATTGTCGGACTTGCGGCTGATCTTGTCGATTTCGTCGATGTAGACGATGCCGCGCTGGGCGCGCTCGACATTGTAGTCGGCGGCCTGGAGCAGCTTCAGGATGATGTTCTCGACGTCCTCGCCGACATAGCCGGCTTCCGTCAGCGTGGTCGCGTCCGCCATGGTGAACGGCACGTCGAGGATGCGGGCGAGCGTCTGCGCGAGCAGCGTCTTGCCCGACCCGGTCGGACCGATCAGCAGGATGTTCGACTTCGCGAGCTCGACGTCGTTGTGCTTGGTCTGGTGGTTGAGGCGCTTGTAGTGGTTGTGCACCGCGACCGAGAGGACTTTCTTCGCATGGCTCTGACCGATCACGTAATCGTCCAGCACCTTGCAGATTTCCTTCGGCGTCGGAATGCCGTCGCGCGACTTGACCAGCGAGGATTTGTTCTCCTCGCGGATGATGTCCATGCAGAGCTCGACGCACTCGTCGCAAATGAAGACCGTGGGACCCGCGATCAGTTTGCGGACTTCGTGCTGGCTCTTGCCGCAGAACGAGCAATATAGCGTGTTCTTGGAGTCGCTCGTGCCGACCTTACTCATTCATGTCTCCGTCCGCGGTTCGATCCCGTTCCGCTCGATCGCTCCATTCCGACACGACGGCCGGCCTGAAGCTTAAGTAGAGCAAATTCCGTACCAAAAAAGACCCTACGCTTTACACACCGTGCGAATCACGGTCACTCGATTCTCCCGCGATCATAGCCGATCAATCGTAGCCAACCATGCTGTCACCCGACTATCAAGAATTCGCTAATCGGGGGTCGCTGGCTACCCGTGACAATACCGTGATTTCCGGCCTTGGCACGGACGAAGTGATCGAAATCACCCCGGCGTTGCTGGATTGCCACGAAAAACAAGCACGAAAGAGGAACTTTCTGCCTGTCGCAGGGCGCAAAACCACGTTTTGCGATGCGCGCACGCGCACCTAACGTGAACAGCGCCTTGATGGGTGTGCGGCGATCCCCAGAAGTTGCCGAAGGATCGCCGTCACGACCGGTAGTGTTACGGGGCCTTCGCCGTCGCCGGTTCCTCGGCGCGCTTGTCGATGACCTTGTCGACCAGACCGAACTCCTTGGCGTCGTTCGCGGTCAGGAACTTGTCGCGCTCCAGCGCGTCCTCGATCGTCTTGTAGGTCTGGCCGGTGTGCTTCACGTAGATTTCGTTGAGCCGCTTCTTCAAGTTCAGGATTTCCTGGGCGTGCAGCATGATGTCGGTGGCCTGGCCCTGGAAGCCGCCGGAGGGCTGGTGAACCATGATGCGCGCGTTCGGCAGCGAGAAGCGCATGTCCTTCTCGCCGGCCGCGAGCAGCAGCGAGCCCATCGAGGCAGCCTGACCCGTGCACAGCGTCGACACCGGCGGCCGGATGAACTGCATGGTGTCGTAGATCGCAAGACCCGACGTCACCACGCCGCCCGGCGAGTTGATGTACATCGAGATTTCCTTCTTCGGATTCTCCGCCTCGAGGAACAAGAGCTGCGCGACGACGAGCGTCGACATGCCGTCCTCGACTGGGCCGGTCAGGAAGATGATGCGCTCCTTCAGGAGACGCGAGAAAATGTCGTAGGCGCGCTCGCCACGGTTGGTCTGCTCGACCACCATGGGCACGAGGTTCATGTAGGTTTCAACCGGATCGCGCATGAGTCACCTAGGGTTTTCGGAGACGGACATCGCCGGGCAGGCTCGCCAGTTTGGCTGGATTTGCCGGAGGGCGGATGGACGTCCTGTGATGCAGGAACTTGGTAGAGCTAGAAGGCGTACCGACAGATATAGCCCAATTCGCGCCTGACAAGTGCGGAGCGCATTAAGGCTTAATCCGATCGGCAGTTGAAGCTGATTCGTGCAAAGAGGCCCAGCCGACCATCTGGCTAGCTGGGCCTCTTCGCTGATCATCCTTAATGGGAGACTATCTTAAAGCCCTCAGGCAGCGGTCTTTTCCGCCTCGTCGTCCTTGTAGAGGTCCTCGCGCGAAACCTTCATCTCGGTCACGTTGGCAAGCTCAAGGATGAAGTCGACGACCTTGTCCTCATAGATTGGTGCACGAAGCTGGGCCAGCGCCTGGGCGTTGTTGCGGTAATAGTCCCAGACTTCCTTCTCGCGGCCGGGCATCTGGCGCGCGCGCTCGATCACGGCACGGCCGACCTCGTCGTCGGTCACGCTGATCTTGTTCTTCTCGCCGATCTCGGAGAGGACGAGGCCGAGCCGCACGCGGCGGTCGGCGATCTTGCGATACTCTTCCTTGGCCTTGTCCTCGGTGGTGTCCTCGTCGGCGAAGGTCTTGCCGGCGGAGGCCATCTCGGCCTTCACCGAGTTCCACATCAGATTGAACTCCTCGTCGACGAGCGAGGGCGGCGCCTCGAAGCGATGCGCCTCGTCGAGACGGTCGAGCAGCGCCCGCTTGACGCGCTGGCGCGTCGCGGTCGCGAATTCGGCAGTCAGCCGCTCGCGTGCGGCTTCCTTCAGCTTGTCGAGCGATTCGAGGCCGAGCGTCTTTGCGAACTCGTCGTCGATCGCGAGATCCTGCGGTGCCTCGATCAGCGTCGCGGTCGTCTCGAACTCGGCGGGCTGGCCGGCGAGCTTGTCGTTCATGTAGTTCTGCGGGAACGACACTTTCAGCGTGCGCGTCTCATTGGCGCCGATGCCGATGAGCTGCTCCTCGAAGCCGGGGATGAAGGTGTTGGAGCCGATGACGACCTGGATGCCTTCGCCGGTGCCGCCCTCGAACAGTTCGCCGTTGATGCTGCCCTTGAAATTGATGGTGACGCGATCACCCGAACCCGCCTTGGCGCCCTCGCCCTTGTCGGCAAAGCTGCGGTTGGAATCGGCGATGCGCTTGATCGCTTCGTCCACATCGGCATCGGTGACCTCGGCAACGGGCTTCTCGACCTGGAAGGTCTTGAAGTCGGCGAGCGCAATCGAAGGCACCACTTCGATCGCGACCGTGTAGGTCAGATCGGTCTTGCCGCTCAGCAGCTCCTCGACCTCGGCCTGCTCGCTCGGCATGGTGATCTTCGGCTCGGTCGCAAGGCGAAAGCCGCGCTCGGAGAACAGCTGGGTGTTGGTGTCGCGGATGGTCTGGTCGATGGTCTCGGCCATCACCGAACGGCCATAGACCTTCTTCAAATGCGCGACCGGCACCTTGCCGGGGCGAAAGCCGTTGATGCGGACCTTGTCCTTGAGGTCGACGAGCTTGGCGCCGGCCTTGGCGTCGAGATCCGACGCCGGGACGCTGATCTTGAACTCGTGCTTCAAACCTTCCGAGAGGGTCTCTGTGACCTGCATGGCGTCCAATCTTCTTTTCGTTCGGTCCCGGCGCGCATGCGTCGGGACGCTGTCATTAATCGATCCAGCGCGAGGCGGACGCCTCAACGCCGGTGGTTCATCGGACCGCTCCAAGCGGCCAAACATCCGCGAGGAAGGTCTCGTAATCCGTGCAAACGCGATAAGCGCTTGGTGCGGGCGGAGGGACTCGAACCCCCACAACTTTCGTCACTGGAACCTAAATCCAGCGCGTCTACCAGTTCCGCCACGCCCGCGTGAATTTGCATCAAGACCGGCCGCGATGCCGCGGGCGGCCGGGCTTATAGCATGCGCCTGACTGTTCGCAGCAAAAAAATGGCCCGATGGAGGCAAGCTTCAAATAGGCACGGTGGCTGGACTTATCCAGCGCGGCGTGGTCCGGATCGCGCCATGACGTTGCGGATTTTCGACCCGAACCGGCGTGAGCTCTTGGCGGGCATTGGCGCCTCGGCCGCCGGCTTGATTGCCGGTGGCGCCGGCCCGCTCGTGACCGCCCAGCTCGCCCTGCAGGCCAGGCCCGCCACGCTGGCTCTGAGGCCGGGTCAGCCGCCTACACCGATTTGGGAGCTGGCCGCCGCAAGCCATTTGGGGAGCGTTCGCCTCAAGCGGGGCGATCGCTGTGAGCTGGTGTTCCGCAACGAGCTACCTGTGCCGCTTTCCCCAGTGTGGTACGGCCTGAACGGCCCGGCCGCGTCCGATCCGCTGCGGGGCCGCGCGCCGACCACCCCGAATACGACCGAAACATCAATTGTTTCAATGTCTAATGCAGGAACTCTGCTGGCCGACTTCCGGCTCTTCGAAGACGGCCTGAAGCAGCCTGCACGCCCGCTGCCGATCATCGCCGAAGAGACGAGCCGCCCAGCCGTCCACCGTGACGAGGTTCTGCTGATCGAGGAATGGCGCCTGCGGCCGGATGGCACCGCCGTGCCGCCGGGCCGGGACGCAAAGGACACGACGGCGCTCTATACGATCAACGGACAGACTTCATTCGAACTCTCAGCGACGGGCCATCAGCGGCTCCGGCTGCGCTTCATCAACGGCTCGCAACGCACTGTCCTGGCAATCAAATTGGAAGGCCACGAGGTCCGCGTCATGGCCCTGGACGGGCAGCCAGCCGAGCCGTTCCCGGCGCGCAACGGCGCCGTGGTGCTGGCCCCCGGCGCGCGGGCCGACGCTTTTGTCGATGCGGCCACAGCGGCGGCAATCCTGCTGCATGACGGCAAGGAGGCGCGCCAGATCGGAAGCCTCACGATCACCGGCCCGGCAGAACGGCGCGCGCCGTTGGCCGCGCCACAGCCGCTCCCATCGAACGGTCTCCCCGAGACGCTCGATCTGAGAGGCGCCCTGCGGTTCGATGTCGCGCTCGGCGCCACTGACGCCGGTTGGATAGGCCCCGCGAATTTTTCGACCGCGTCCGCCCCTGCCTTCCGCGCCAAGGCGGGCCGCACCATCGTGCTGGCCCTGAAGAACCCCGCCCCCGTCACGACCGTGTTCCACCTTCACGGCCACCATTTCCGCCTGCTCGACAAGCTCGACGACGGCTGGAAGCCCTACTGGCTCGACACGCTCGCCGTCGAGCCGGGCCAGACCCAGCGCATCGCCTTCGCGGCAACCTTCCCCGGACGATGGCTCCTCGAATCGGTCGCGTCCGATTGGGCCGCGCCGCGCCTGGTGCGCTGGTACGCGGTGGAGTGAGCTCTCAGTACTCCACCCCAAGCGCGTCATAGATCCGCCGGTGCACGGCCGGCAGCGTCTCGGTGAGGTCCTCCGCGATCAATCCCGGCCCCGCTTCGCTTGCCGCCTCGCCGTGCATCCACACGCCGATGCTGGCGGCCTCGAAGGCCGGCACGCCCTGCGCCAGCAGCCCGGCGATGATGCCGGAGAGCACGTCGCCGGCGCCGGCGGTCGCAAGCCAGGGCGGCGCGTTGGCGGCGATGGTGGCGCGGCCATCGGGGGCGGCGATGGTGGTATCCGGCCCCTTCAGCAGCACGACGGCACCAGAGCGCTCGGCGGCGGCGCGCACGCGCTCGAGCTTCGAGCGGCCCGGATATTTGTTGCTGAGGTCCGAGAACAGGCGCGGAAACTCGCCCTCGTGCGGGGTCAGCACCACCGCATGGTCGTGCGAGGACTTGATCGATTCGAACAGCCGCTCGGGCTTGGCCGCAAAGCTCGTCAGCGCATCCGCATCCAGCACCACGTGCCGCCGCGCGGTCAGCGCGGTATGGACGAAGTCGCAAGTCCGCTCGCCGACCCCCGCGCCGGGACCGATGATGCAAGTGTTGTAGCGCTTGTCACCGAGCAGCTCGCCGAACTCGACCGCAGTGTCGACGGCGCGGACCATCACCGCGGTCAGCGCGCCCGCATTGATTGCGAGTGCATCGCGCGGGCTCGCCAGCGTCACAAGGCCCGCCCCGGCCCGCAGCGCCCCGCGCGCGGCGAGCCGCGCAGCGCCAGTCGCGGCTGCGTCGCCGGAGACGGCCAGCACATGACCGCGCGAAAATTTGTGGCCGTCGATGCGCGGTACCGGAAAGGCGGCGCCCCAGAAGTCCGGATCGTTCTCGAAGAGCTGCGGCGCAATCTCGTCCAGCACGCTGGCGTCGATGCCGATGTCGGCAATGCGCACGCGGCCGCAATGCATGCGGCCGGGCAGCAACAGATGCGCCGGCTTCTTGCGGAAGAAGGTGACGGTCTCGGCGGCGTTCACCGCAACTCCCATGACAGCGGCGCTGGTGCCGTTGATGCCGCTCGGCAGGTCGACGGCCAAAACCGGCGCGCCGTTGGCGTTGATCGCCTCGATCATCGCGCGCGCCTCACCGTCGACGGGACGGCTGAGGCCCGCGCCGAACAGCGCGTCGATGATCAGTGCAGGCCGTCCGATCGCCTGCGGATTGAACGGCAGTACCGGCTGCTTCCAGCCGCGCGCGGCGGAGGCCGCATCGCCTTGAAGCTGGTCGCGCTCGCACATCAGGATCACCGAGACCTCGCGCCCCTGGGCGGCGAGCTCGGCGGCCGCGACGAAACCATCGCCGCCATTGTTGCCGGGGCCCGCCACGATCAGGATCGGCCCCTCCTCCACCAGCACATGGGCGGCCTCGGCGACGGCCTGGCCGGCGCTGAGCATCAGCTTGAAGCCGGGCGTGCCTGCCGCGATACTGAGCTGATCGGCGCGCTGCATTTCAGCGGTGGTCAGAACTTCCATGCCACTTCCCTGGTCCAAACGCCTTTACAACAGGCACGATCCGTGCCGTCCCACCCCCGGGGAAACACGGTTCTGCACACATATTGAACCGTTTGCCTATTTCGTAGTCTTCGGTATTTTGTATCGGTCGGCGCCACCTATCAGAGATGCTCGTTAAAAGGCTGATAACGCTCCAATAATCAGGGCATTTGCAACTTGGCATAGACCCTGCTTTCGAGGAAGCCGCTTCGGTTCGTCGTGCTCACTGGCGTGTATCAGGGTGTGGCCGGCCGCGGCCGGGCTGGTCAGGCATCCCGGTATAGCGAAGACAAGATCGTGCGTTCAAGAAGGCGCATCCTGACGAAGACGTTGCTATTTGATCGAAAGGCCGGGAGGCGCGCAGTGAAAAAAATCGAAGCCATCATCAAGCCATTCAAGCTCGACGAGGTGAAGGAAGCGCTTCAGGAGGTCGGCCTTCAGGGCATCACCGTCACCGAAGCCAAGGGCTTCGGACGGCAGAAGGGTCACGCCGAGCTCTACCGCGGCGCAGAATACATCGTCGACTTCCTGCCCAAGGTGAAGATCGAGATCGTGATCGGCGACGATCTGGTCGAGCGTGCCATCGACGCGATCCGCCGCGCCGCGCAGACCGGACGCATCGGCGACGGCAAGATCTTCGTCTCCAACGTCGAAGAGGCGATCCGCATCCGAACCGGCGAATCCGGGCTGGACGCTATCTGAGCCGGGTGCTATCCCGCATTTTGCGACACTCTGAAAGAAAAAAGGCTGCTTCGGCGGCCTGATTTCGTTTGTGCGGTTGCGCCAACTCGCCGAAAGCGAGAACGAATCTGCTCATCTGGAAACCGACCCGCAGAGCCAAAAGGGGTATGCATGAAGACCGCCAAAGACGTCCTGAAATCGATCAAGGACAACGACGTCAAATACGTCGACCTGCGCTTCACCGATCCGCGCGGCAAGTGGCAGCACGTCACGTTCGACGTCAGCATGATCGATGAGGACATTTTCGCCGAAGGGACGATGTTCGACGGGTCCTCGATCGCCGGCTGGAAGGCGATCAACGAGTCCGACATGTGCCTGATGCCCGATCCGGTGACCGCGACGATCGATCCGTTCTTCGCCGAGACCACGATGGTCATCACCTGCGACGTGCTCGAGCCCACCACCGGCGAGCCCTACAACCGCGACCCCCGCGGCATCGCCAAGAAGGCGGAAGCCATGGTGAAGTCGATGGGCGTGGGCGACAGCGTGTTCGTCGGCCCCGAAGCCGAGTTCTTCGTGTTCGACGACGTGCGCTATTCGGCCGACCCCTACAAGACCGGCTTCCGCCTCGACTCATCGGAGCTGCCGACCAACTCCGACACCGAATATGAAGGCGGCAATCTCGGCCACCGCATTCGCACCAAGGGCGGCTACTTCCCCGTCCCGCCGCAGGACTCGGTGCAGGACATGCGCTCGGAAATGCTCGGCGCCATGGCCAAGATGGGCGTCAAGGTCGAGAAGCATCATCACGAGGTCGCTTCCGCCCAGCACGAGCTCGGCATGAAGTTCGACACGCTGACGTTGATGGCCGACCACATGCAGATCTACAAGTACTGCATCCATCAGGTCGCGCATATTTACGGCAAGACCGCCACCTTCATGCCGAAGCCAATCTATGGCGACAACGGCTCGGGCATGCATGTGCACCAGTCGATCTGGAAGGACGGCAAGCCGGTGTTCGCCGGCAACAAATATGCCGACCTCTCCGAGACCTGCCTCCACTACATCGGCGGCATCATCAAGCATGCCAAGGCGATCAACGCCTTCACCAACCCGTCGACCAACTCCTACAAGCGTCTGGTCCCAGGCTATGAGGCCCCCGTGCTGCTCGCCTATTCCGCGCGCAACCGCTCGGCCTCCTGCCGCATCCCCTACACCGCTTCGCCGAAGGCAAAGCGCGTCGAGGTGCGCTTCCCCGATCCGATGGCCAACCCCTATCTCGGCTTTGCCGCGATGCTGATGGCCGGCCTCGACGGCATCAAGAACAAGATCGATCCGGGTCCGGCGATGGACAAGGACCTCTACGATCTGCCGAAGGAAGAGCTGAAGCAGATCCCGACAGTGTGCGGTTCACTGCGCGAGGCTCTCGAAAACCTCGACAAGGACCGCGGCTTCCTCAAGGCCGGCGGCGTGTTCGACGATGACTTCATCGATGCCTATATCGAGCTGAAGATGACCGAAGTCGCCCGCTTCGAGATGACCCCGCACCCGGTCGAGTTCGAGATGTACTATTCGAACTAAGCGGACCTATCTCTACGACAAGCGAAAGGCGCTCCGGGAGGAGCGCCTTTTCATTTTGGACATCATCACCACGTCGCCGTGAACGCCTTCTGGAGTTCGGCCGGCGCCGTCACGCCGCTCGAAATCAGCAATTGGGTGAGTACGCGCGCCTTCTGCGGATTGAGATCCTCGGACGCGACGAAGCCGTTCTTGTCGTCGTTGACCTCGACGTTCCTGGTGACGAAGCCGGATCGCACCCGCGTCGAGTGAACGACGATGATGCCCTTCTTGGCCGCCGCTTCGAGAGCGTCGAGGGCCGGCTTCGAGGTGTTGCCGTCGCCGACGCCGGCCAGCACGATGCCCTTGGCGCCGTGTGAGATGGCGTCCTCGATCGGGATCGCATCCATGTTGGCGTGCGAGTAGACGATCGCGACGCGCGGCAATTGCTCACCGGCCGGCAGCTTGTAGGTCGCGCGCTTGAAGCCGGCGGCCTGGGTCATGAAGCGAATGCCGCCGGCGGTATCGACATAGCCGATCGGCCCATCATTGGGCGAGCTGAAGGTCTCGATGCTGGTGGTGTTGGTCTTGGTGACCGAGCGCGCGCCCTGGATCTTGTCGTTCATCACGGCCATCACGCCGCGCCCGCGCGAGCGGGGATCGGCCGCCACCTGCACCGCCTCATAGAGATTGCCGGGGCCGTCCGCGCTGACCGCCGTGGCCGGCCGCATCGAGCCGACGATCACCACTGGTCTGTCGCCGCGCACCACATTGTCGAGAAAGAACGCGGTCTCCTCGAGCGTATCGGTGCCATGGGTGATGACGACGCCGCGGCTTCGTTCTTGTCGAAGGCGTCCTGGATGCGGCGAGCCAGCGCGAACCATACCTTGTCGTTCATGTCTGGGAGCCGATCGACGATATCTGCTCGGCGTTCAGTTTCGCGAGCTTGTCGAGACCCGGCACCGACTGCATCAGCTGCTCGCCCGTGATCTGGCCCGATTTGTACGCGCCGGTCGCGCGCGGATCGGCCTGGCCCGCAATGGTGCCTCCCGTCGCCAACACGAGAATGCGGGGCAGATTGGCGGCGGGCTCTGCAGCCTGAACGGCTGCGCCAATGCAGCCAAAGCAGAGCACGACGGCCATCAGGGGAATGGCAAGCCTCGATATTCGGCCAGGCTGGTGAGATGCTGAGGTGACGGCGTCGCTGATCATCGAATGTCCTCCTGCTGTCCCGGGCAGGCCATTCGAGACCGCGCAATGGGGCCGAAGATGGGCGGCCGCACGCAGGACGGGTAGAGTCCCTGCAGAACGTCATCTCGCCAGCCGTACCGAGATGCGCGCTGCTTCGCTCTACCCGCCGGGCGTCGCTAGGACCTTGATGTCACCGCAGGCCTATCGCACGCGGCGGACGGAGCGGACGATGTGAGGCCTTCGAGTCGTCCGGCTTTCGTTCCACATCTGACTCCACTTCGTTCTCAAAGAACAAATCAGAGCCGCAAAAATCGCGATGGAGCAATTCCTACTGATTGGTTTACGACGACCGAGATTTGGGATGATTGGATAGCAGGTCCTCGTAGGGCGGATTAGCCGAAGGCGTAATCCGCCGACTGCTGGCGACGCTTACGCGCGTTCGCCGAAGTCACCGTCCGCGTTGGTATCTCCCGCCCAATCCGCAGGAAACAGTCCGGCCTCGACATCTCGGTGAAACGACGAATGCGGCCAATCCAACACGCAGGTCACATATCCGTGCTTGACTGGGTTGATGTAGCAATACTCGACATGGCGTGCGTAGTCGGTTTCGTCGCGGATGAGGTGCTCCCAGAATCGGTTCTGCCATACGCCACGCTCCCGTCTTGCGATCTGTACTGCATTTAAAGGCTCCGTCTTCGGCAAGGTCTTTGCGAAGCGCGTCTCGATCAATCTCCACCGCATGGAAAAATCTGCATCGCCGCCCGGAAGCGTCCAGACTGCATGAAGATGGTCCGGAAGAACGACAAACGCATCAATCGTGAACGGATAGTCCTGGCGCGTCGCTGCAACGGCCGCGCGGAGCGCGGCGATGTGCTCACGAGCAATCTCTGTTTTCGGTCAAGAAGATTGACCGTGAAGAACCAACAACCACCCGCAACAAATGCACGGCGATAGTTCGGCATCGAAGCTGCCCATCAAGTCAAGATGGCGGATTACGCCTTCGGCTAATCCGCCCTACGCGGTTCAAGCCGAGTTGCGCCCATGTGGCAGCGAAGCCGGGTCCTGCTGCGTGTCCGGCACACGAACGTGCCCTACGCCGCCGCCTTCTGCCGCGCGACCAGCGCCTCGCCGAAGGCCTCGAACAGCTTGCGGTTGATGGGATTGTGCTGCGGGTCGTACTCCGCGTGCCATTGCACGCCGAGCGCGAAGGTCGGAGCTTCCGCGATGCGGATCGCTTCGATGGTGCCGTCCTCGGCGATGCCTTCGATCAGCACGCGCTTGCCGGGCTCCAGGATGCCCTGGCCATGCAGCGAATTGACCCGGATCCTCTGGCAGCCGAGCAGTTGCGCGAACGCGCCGCCCGGCGTCAGGTCGACATCGTGGCGGTCGGCGAACACCACAGTCGGATCGGGATGGATCTCGCCGTTCTCCAGTCGGGGCATGCGATGGTTGATGCGGCCGGGGATTTCGCGGATCTCGGGATGCAGCGAGCCGCCGAAGGCGACGTTCATCTCCTGAAGGCCGCGGCAGATGCCGAACAGCGGGATGCCGCGGGCGACGCAGGCCATCGAGAGCGCCAGCGCGACCTCGTCGCGGTGGATATCGTAGGGCTCGTGCTTCTCGCAAGGATCGACGTTGAAACGGGTCGGATGCACGTTCGCGCGGGCACCAGTGAGGATAATGCCGTCGACGGTATCGAGCAGCGCTCCGATATCGGTGATGTCAGGGGAGCCCGCAAACATCACCGGCAAGCCGCCGGACACCTCGGCCACGGCGCGCAGGTTTCGCTCGCCGACCATCTGGACCTGAAATCGATTTTCGACGCGATGGGCATTCCCGATCACGCCGACGACCGGCTTTCTCATCTGTCGTTCCGCGCCTCCTGCGGTGAGAAGATTCTCCAAACATGCCCCTGGGATGGAACAAATTCAACAGAAGCAAGCGCGGGACGGCAATGCTATTTTCGCGCAAATGCCTCCCGGGCCTCCACCCCGCCTTCGAGGGGCAGGCCGGCGGCTTTCAGCGCGGTTGCCGCTGCCTCGCCCGGCACGGCCAGCCAGGGCAATCTCGCTTCGATCCCACGCGTGACCGGCTCACCGAGCGCGCCGCCGAAATCGATCGGCCAGAACCCGTTGGGCACCGCCTCGGCGGTGAGGCCGCGGATCGCGTAGCCGTCGCCCAGGATCGCCCCTGCATGGTCGGCCGCGACAAGGCGCGCGCTGTTGGGGTCCTTGAGATCGCCAAAGCTGACGAGCACCGGGATGAGCTCGCCCTGCACCGGGACAATGCCCGCCTGCCGGCTCATGTCCTTGAACGACACGCGGCTGCCGCGGGCGGCGCCATAGGCGCGCAGCGCGACATAGTTGATGTCGTCGAGGTCGAGCTTGGCGCCCTGCTGGTGCGCCAGCAATGCGACGAGGTTCTTGCCTTTGTCTCGGGCTTGGCCGAGGTCGACGAACACAGCCTCCCCGCGCATCGTGATGCGGCCGCTGCGGTTGTAGTTGCGATCGGGCACGACGGCGAGGATGCCCGACCCAGTCTTGATCCCGTCGGGCGTCGTCACCTCGACCGTCAGGCGGTATTTGTGGTCCGGCCGGTTGATCCGGATCTGGTCGCCGCCGACGAGCAAGGCCAGAAGCCCGAGTAGACCGGCCCATTTGCTGATGAAACTCAATTGCCCCCCACTTTCTTCTTTCGCACCGCTCTGCACCGTTCGCGCGGCAGCGTCAAACCGGCGCGTTGCCGCTCTTGATCGGAAGCGCGTTTGTCGAAAGAGTGCCCGGATTGCAGCTACCAAAGACAGGATACGATGTGACCTTTCCCGCAGATGAACGGCCCCGTTCCCGTGCCGACCTCGCTCGCGATCAGGCCTGGGCGATCTCGGTCGGAGGCATCGGTATCGTGCTGTTCACGGCCA
Source organism: Bradyrhizobium sp. DOA1 (assembly GCF_001593325.1). Lineage (NCBI taxonomy): Bacteria > Pseudomonadati > Pseudomonadota > Alphaproteobacteria > Hyphomicrobiales > Nitrobacteraceae > Bradyrhizobium > Bradyrhizobium sp. DOA1. Next base: position 2,731,599 of record NZ_JXJM01000001.1, on the reverse strand, counting down.
TGCTGCTGTTCAGCTGGTATTTTGCTCCCACCCTGCTGCTGATCTTCACCGGCATGCTGCTCGGTGTCGGCCTCAACGCGCTGACGGGCGCGCTGGGCCGCCGCGTGGCCCTGCCGCATCCGGTCCGCCTCGCGATCGTCTGCACCGCCCTTGCCCTGATGCTTGCCGGCGTCGGCTATCTCGGCGGCGCCACCATCGCCGAGCAGGCTTCGCTGCTGAGCAAGACCATCAAATCGCAGATCACCAATGTCCGCGGCTTCCTCGAGAACCACGGCATCGACACCAGCTTCTTCGATCTCGGCAATGCCGCGCCTGAATCATCCATCGATACGCCGGCAGCCCCGACGCCCGCACCAGCGGCGTCCTCGCGCGGCGCGCTGCCTAGCGCAGGCGCCCTCGCCTCCAGCGGCGGTGCGATCGTGAGCCAGACTTTCAAGCTGCTGCTCGGCACCATCCATGGTGTCGGAAACATCTTCATCGTGCTGTTCCTGGGGCTCGCCTTCGCCGCCCAGCCCAGCGTCTATCATGACGGCCTGTTGTTCCTGGCGCCGGCCAGACATCGCACCCGCGTCAGGCTCATCATCGATCGTATCAGCGAGACGCTGGAGCGTTGGTTGATCGCACAGATCACGGTCATGCTGGCGGTCGGCGCCGTGACCTGGATCGGCCTCGCCGTCATCGGCATCCCCGGCGCGTTCATCCTGGGGATCCAGGCCGGCCTGCTCGCCTTCATCCCGACCGTCGGCGCCATCATCGCCGGCGTCATCGTGGTGCTTGCGAGCCTTGCTTCGGGCTGGATCGCGGCGCTGTCGGCGTTTCTCCTCTTCATGGGCGTCCACGCCATGGAGAGCTACGTGCTGACACCGATCCTGCAGCGCCAGGCGCTCGACATCCCGCCGGCCACGCTGTTCGCGTTCCAGATCCTGCTCGGCGTCGTGTTCGGCATCTGGGGTCTTGCGCTGGCGCTGCCTCTGGTCGCCATCGCCAAGGTCATCATCGACCACTTCAAGACGTACGAGGCGTCGCCCCTGGCAGAAGCGGCATGAATCAGCTCAGCTCGTCAGCACGGTCTCGGTGTGCTCGACCTCCGGCGGCGCGGCAAAATACTGGCCGACGAGGCCGCGCCATTCGGTGAAGTTCTCGGAACCGCGGAAATCGACGGTGTGGTTTTCCAGCGTCGCCCACTTCACCATCAGCCGGTAGCGCTGCGGCTTCTCGATCGATTTGTGCAGCTCGAAGCCGTGAAAACCCTTGGCTCGGCCGAAGGCGGCCTTGGCCTTGGCGACGGCGGCCTCAAAGTCCTTCTCGCTGCCCGGCTTGACGTCGATTTGCGCGATCTCGGTGATCATCGGTTTCCACCCATTCTTGTTCGATGGGCGTATCTACCGCAGCCGGCGCAAAAGAAGAAGGCGCCGAAACGGCACCCTGCCCGGCCGAAAAACGCAGATCACTCAGGCGAGCAGCAGAACGGTGCCCGCCACGATCAACGCACAGCCGACGAACATCACGAACGGCCAATAGCTGCGGCCCTGCGTGTAATGTCCTTGGGCGCGACGCTCCGTGATCAGCGCCGTCTCGTATTCGTCCGCGGTCGAGAACAAGCAGGCGAAACCGCCGCGTGCCGAGCTAGCTGCGGCTTCGAGTGACATCAGGGCGGCTTGCGGGTCGTGTCGAGGGATCGATTCCATGACCATGAAGGTAGGGATCGAATGGTAAACAGAAGATTACCGCAATGCCGCCTCGCCTCATGCCGTCGCGGGACGCACCTGCGGCGCACCGGGCCGCGCGGCAGTTTGGCGGCGCCAGTTCTCCAGCGACAGCGGCAGCTCTTCGGCCGCCTCGACGCGGTTACGGCCGCCGCGCTTGGCCTGGTAGAGCGCGGTGTCGGCGGACGCCAACAGCACCTCGAGCTCGGTGCCGGCCGGACCGCCGGCGACGCCGATGCTGACGGTGGTGTCGACCGGGCCCTCATCGACCACGACACCAGACGTCTCGAACGCCTCGCGCACGCGCTCGGCGACCAGCACGCCTTCCTCCAGCGAACACGGCAGGAGCGCGGCGAATTCCTCGCCGCCGATGCGGCCCGACAGGTCAGTGATGCGGAGGTTGTTGACGACGACCGTGGAGAACAGCTTCAGCATCTCGTCGCCGGCGGGATGACCGAACCGGTCGTTGATCGACTTGAAGTGGTCGATGTCGAAGATCATGACGGTGACGGGACGCCCGGCCTTTGCCTCGCGCTCGATCACGCGCGAGCAGGCTTCGGAGAAACCTCGGCGGTTGAGCATGCCGGTCAGCGGGTCGGTCGATGCGGCTGTGCGGTGCGCGGTCACCGTGCGCTCGGACACCAGCATGAAGATCACGAACACGGTGCCGACGGCATAGAGGATGAGCTCGACCGCGAACACCGTGACCCAGATGCTCGACGAGAAGCCGGCATCGTGCGGGCGCAGGAAGCTACCGATCACAATCGGTAGCATCAGCACGCAGCCGTGCATCACCGGCATCACCAGGGCCGGCCAGCGTCGCTGCACGCTTTTGCGCCGCTCGGTCCAGAGCTCGCTGGCGGTCAGGGCCGCATAGACCGAGACGATGCCGGCGCCGACGATCATGCGCAGCATGGATGCTGCGGGGTCGAGCAGCGTGACGGCGGCGACCCAGGCGATCGCACCGAGGACGAGGCCGGGCCAGTTCGGCTTGCGGCCGTGGAAGACGCGCGCCGCGTTCCACACCATGCCGCAAGCGACGAAGCCGACGGCATTTAACGCCAGATAGAGATGCGGTCCGAGCTTGTCGCCGGCCGCGGTCCATAGCGCGACGGAGGCGGCACCCAGGAGATAGGCAGTGCCCCACCATTTCAGCGCAGGACTGTTCTCCTGCCGGCCGAAGAACACCATCATGGCGCCGAGCAGTGCGGCAACCATGGTGGCGACCAAATAGAGCGTGATGCTATCGAGCGACATCATGTCGGCCCCCTCTAAAACATAGCAGTTACGCGATCGGCCCAGCCGACTTGCGCGCCCTTCCGAATGCGACGCTATGTCCCGCGGGTTCCATTCAGGTTTTCGCGCGGCCCCAAGTTTTCCTGAAACACGCCATCAATTTGCATACAAACGAACAACAAAAAGGGCGCTGAAAACAGCGCCCTTTTGCATCTCATTGAAGCCGCTTTCGCGGCGAATGCGACGAAAGCGATTAACGCTTCGAGAACTGGAAGGACCGGCGGGCCTTGGCCTTGCCGTACTTCTTGCGCTCGACCACGCGCGAGTCGCGGGTGAGGAAGCCGCCCTTCTTGAGCACGCTGCGCAGCTCCGGCTCGAAATAGGTGAGCGCCTTGGAGATGCCGTGACGGACCGCGCCGGCCTGGCCGGACAGGCCACCGCCGGCGACGGTGCAGATCACGTCGTACTGGCCGGAACGTGCGGCCACCGAAAACGGCTGCTCGATCATCATGCGCAGCACGGGACGAGCGAAATAGACCTCGACCTCGCGCGAGTTGACGGTGACCTTGCCGGCACCCGGCTTGATCCACACGCGGGCAACAGCGTCCTTGCGCTTGCCGGTGGCATAGGCGCGGTTGAACTTGTCGACCTTCTTTTCGTGCTTGGGCGCGTCGGGCGCGGCCGCCGTCTTGAGCTGCGAGAGCTGGTCGAGCGACTGGATGGATTCGGCCATGTTATGCGGCCCTCGTGTTCTTGCGGTTCAACTTGGCGATGTCGATCTTCTCGGGCGTCTGAGCCTCGTGCGGGTGATCGGCGCCGCCATAGACACGGAGGTTGCCCATCTGCACGCGACCGAGCGGACCGCGCGGGATCATGCGCTCGACGGCCTTCTCGAGCACGCGCTCGGGATGCTTGCCCTCGAGGATCTGGCGCGCGGTGCGCTCCTTGACGTGGCCGACATAGCCGGTGTGCTTGTAATAGGTCTTCTGCTCGCGCTTGCGACCGGTGAGGACCGCATGCTGCGCGTTGATGATGATGACGTTGTCGCCGCAATCGACGTGCGGGGTGTAGGTCGGGAGGTGCTTGCCGCGGAGCCGCATGGCGACGATGGTGGCGAGACGGCCGACGACCAGACCCTTGGCGTCGATCAGCACCCACTTCTTCGTCACCTCGGCCGGCTTTGCCGAAAAGGTTTTCATGTCAGAATTTCCGTGAGGGAGACATCGGCGCGAACACCGCACCGGACTGCGCGGGTTCTAGAGAAGAGAGGCGCAACGGTCAATGCCCAAAGGGGTAAATTACAGAAGCAATATCAATGGCTTAAAATTATGGTATCAAGATACCCGCAAAAACATCAAATATTTGGAATGGAATAGGTCGAGGTGACATGCGCGATCGGATCGGGCGAAGAGCCTGACAACAGCTTCACCTCCCCGACCGCCAGGCGCTTGCCGAGCTTGAGCAGCCGGGCCTCCGCCAGCACATCCTGCCCGGGCTGGCCTTTGCGCAGGAAATTGATGTTCAGATTGGTGGTGACCGCGAGCCCGATCGGCCCGATGGCCGACAACAGGACCACGTACATCGCGAAATCGGCCAGTGCCATCAGCGTCGGGCCGGACACGGTTCCGCCCGGTCGCAGCATTCTTTCGCTATAACGCTGTCGCAAGAGGCAGGTCTGGCCGTCGGCGCTTTCGATCGTGATGTCATCGCCACTGAAGGCCTGGGGAAACTCGTGGCGCAGAAACTGTTCGAGCTCCGCCACGCTCATTTTCGCTGACGCCATGCTACTCCTCACCCTCGCTTCACGGTCCCTGTTACATTAAGTTATCTGCGTCATCCAAATGCAATAATCCAAACGGAAACGCTTCGATGTCCGCCCAGGCCGCCCGTGCCCCCTCCCCGCAACCGCCGATCCTGCTGCGCGAGACAATAGGCTCGATCGCGGTGCTGACCCTCAACCGCCCGGCCGCGCGCAACAGCCTCTCGGAAGCCATGATCGCGAGCCTGCATGCCGAGCTTGACGCGATCAGGAACGACAAGGCGGTCCGCGGCGTCGTGATCGGCGCCAACGGTCCCGCCTTCTCGGCGGGCCACGACATGAAGGAACTGACCGCGCGCCGCGCCGACCCCGATCGCGGCCGCGCGTTCTTCGCCGAGATGATGAACGCCTGCAGCGCGATGATGCAGGCGATCGTGCACCTGCCGAAACCCGTGGTCGCCTCCGTCCAGGGCATCGCGACCGCGGCCGGCTGTCAGCTCGTGGCCAGCTGCGATCTCGCCATCGCCTCGGAGGCGGCGAGCTTTGCCACGCCCGGCGTCGACATCGGCCTGTTCTGCTCGACCCCGATGGTGGCGCTGTCGCGCAACGTGCCGCGCAAGCAGGCGATGGAGATGCTGCTGACGGGCGAGCCGATCCCTGCGGAGCGCGCCCGCGAGATCGGGCTCGTCAATCGCGTTGTCGCCGCCGGGACCGAGCGCGAGGCCGCGATCGCGCTGGCGGAAAAAGTCGCGTTGAAATCCGCCTACACGGTCAAGCTCGGCAAGGAAGCGTTCTACCGCCAGGCCGAGATGAGCCTTGCGGAGGCCTACCGCTATGCGGCAGAGGTGATGACCGAGAACATGATGGCGCGCGACGCCGAGGAAGGCATCGGCGCGTTCATCGAGAAGCGCACGCCGACATGGCGCGACGAGTAGAATCGTGATTGCGAGCCAACGGGTCCGCGCGAAGCGCGGCCCGATGACAAGCTCCGCGAAGCAATCCAGAAATCCCTCCGCGAAAGCAGACTGGATTGCTTCGTCGCTTCGCTCCTCGCAATGACAGCAAGAAGATGAGCCAATGAACCACGACTCCTATCCCGACAATTACATCCGCGGCATCCTCAACAGCGTGAAGTCGATCGCGATGGTCGGCGCCTCGCCGGTCAACGTGCGGCCGAGCTATTTTGCGTTCAAATATCTCGCGCAGCGCGGTTACGACATGATCCCGATCAATCCCGGCCATGTCGGCAAGGAGCTGCTCGGAAAGCCCTTCGTCGCCTCGCTGTCCGACATCGGCCGCCCCATCGACATGATCGACATCTTCCGCAACTCCAGCCACATCATGCCGGTGGTCGAGGAAGCGCTCACGCTCGACCCGCTGCCGAAGGTGATCTGGATGCAACTTGGCGCACGCGACGACGCGGCGGCCGCGAAGGCGGAATCGGTCGGTATCAAGGTGGTGATGAACCGCTGCCCCAAGATCGAATACGGCCGCTTGTCGTCCGAGATCTCCTGGATGGGCGTGAATTCGCGCACGCTCAGCTCCAAGCGGGCACCGGCGCCGACACAAGGCATGCGTCTCTCCCTCAATCGGATGAGTGTCGGCGGCGGCAACACCGCGGCTTCCGATCGCGCCGCCAAAAACAAGACCGAGCAAAGCTGACGCGGCCCCGCGAAGCATTCTTTTCGCGAACGCGACAATGCGTAGCACGATCGTTTCGATGTGAAGCGGCGGCTTGACGGCGGACGCCGCGCCGATCAGCATGCCGCGCGATTTCAGACCACAAGAACAGGACGCCTCAATGAGCGATCGCCTTCCGGGATTTTCAACGCTTGCCGTGCATGCCGGTGCACAGCCCGACCCCACGACCGGCGCGCGCGCAACTCCGATCTATCAAACGACGTCTTTCGTCTTCAACGACGCCGACCACGCCGCCTCGTTGTTCGGCCTGCAGGCGTTCGGCAACATCTACACCCGCATCGGCAATCCCACCAACGCGGTGCTGGAGGAGCGCGTCGCCGCGCTCGAAGGCGGCACGGCGGCGCTTGCGGTGGCCTCGGGCCACGCCGCGCAGGTCGTGATCCTGCAGCAACTGCTCCAACCCGGCGACGAGTTCATTGCCGCGCGAAAGCTCTATGGCGGCTCGATCAACCAGTTCACGCATGCGTTCAAGAGCTTTGGCTGGAACGTGGTGTGGGCCGATCCCGACGACATCGCGAGCTTCGAGCGCGCGGTGACGCCGCGCACCAAGGCGATCTTCATCGAATCCATCGCCAATCCCGCCGGCAGCATCACCGACATCGAGGCGATCTCGACGGTGGCGCGCAAGGCAGGCGTGCCGCTGATCGTCGACAACACGCTGGCCTCGCCCTATCTGATCCGCCCGATCGATCACGGCGCCGACATCGTCGTGCACTCGCTGACGAAGTTCCTCGGCGGTCACGGCAATTCGCTCGGCGGCATCATCGTCGATGCCGGGACGTTTGACTGGTCCACCGGCGGAAAATATCCGATGCTCTCGGAGCCGCGGCCCGAATATCACGGCATCCGTCTCCAGGAGACCTTCGGCAATTTTGCCTTCGCGATCGCCTGCCGTGTGCTCGGCTTGCGCGACCTCGGGCCGGCGCTGTCGCCGTTCAACGCCTTCATGATCCTGACCGGCATCGAGACGCTGCCGCTGCGCATGCAGAAGCACTGCGACAACGCCAAGGCGGTCGCCGAATTCCTCGCCGGACACCCGGCGGTGGCCTCGGTGAGCTATGCGGGCCTTGCGAGCGACAAGTACAACCAGCTCGCGCGCAAATACGCGCCGAAGGGCGCGGGCGCCGTGTTCACCTTCAGCCTGAAGGGCGGCTACGACGCCGGCGTCAATCTGGTGTCGAAACTGCAGCTGTTCTCGCATCTGGCCAATGTCGGCGACACCCGGTCGCTTGTGATCCATCCGGCCTCCACCACGCACAGCCAGCTCGACGACGCCGCCAAGGTCAAATCCGGCGCCGGCCCCGACGTGGTGCGGCTCTCGGTCGGCATCGAGGACAAGGAAGACCTGATCGCAGATCTGGAGCAGGCGCTGGGGGCTTAATGTCGTTCCGGGGCGCGACAGCGAACCCGGAACCTCGAGATTCTCGAGTGCGCAATTGCGCACCTGGGCTCGGTGCTTCGCACCGCCCCGGAATGACGGCGGCTTCTTGGCCGCCGTCAGTTAACAGTCATTAACCATATCTGCCGCATACATCGTCGCTGGATCACCCCTTGATTCGGAGCCGACGATGTTGCGCTGGATGATGCCTGCCCTGGCAGTGATGCTGACGGTTTCGTCCGCGCTGGCCGCCGATCTGCCGGCCACGCCGAAGCGGCGTGCCGCTGTTCCGCCGCAGGACGCTCCGAAGGTTTACGTCGAAACCGACCCTGATGCCCTGATCTCGCCGGCCTACGGCATCGGCAGCTACATCCGCAACCTGCCGGGCACGCCGCTATTGCCCGGATCGCACACGCTGCCGGGCTATTACGGCCGCCCGTGGAGCTACGATTACCAGGGCGCGTATTACGGCGGGAAGCAGGTCGACTATTTTTGGCGCCTGCCCTATGCCTGCGGCATCTACGGCTATTGCTGATCAGCCGCGCTGATAGTGATCAGCCGGCCTGACCGAGCGGAACCACGCGCGGCTGCGCTTGCACGGACTGCCGTGAGGCGAGACGCTCCACCTGCATCACGGAAAGCATCAGCACCACGATTGCGACCGCCTGGTGCGCGAGCGCGAGGCCAATTGGAACCTGGTTGAGCAGCGTCAGGATGCCGAGCACCGCCTGCAGGCTCACCGCCCCAAACAGCCAGAGCGCGCCGCTCGCAGCCGCCCCTGCCCGCGCGCGCACCGCGTCGATCGCGTGCAGCGCGGCCAGTGCGAACAGCAGGTAGGCCGTCATGCGGTGCTCGAACTGCACCGTCAGCACGTTGTCGAACATATTGCGCCACCACGGCGTCTCGAACCACAGCCGCTCGGCCGACGGGATGAACGCGCCGTCGATCTGCGGCCAGGTGTTGTAGGCGCGCCCGGCGCGCAGGCCCGCGACCAGCGCGCCGAAATAGATCTGCACGAACGTCGCGACGAGAAGCAGCACACTCGTGAACCGCAGCCGCGCCGGTGCTGCGATCTGCGGCCGCTCCTTGAGCCGCCGCACCGTCCAGACGATGCCGGCGAAGATCAGAAGCGCGAGCATCAGATGCGTCGCCAGTCGATATTGCGACACCTCGGTGCGCCCGGACAGGCCGGAAGCCACCATCCACCAGCCGACCGCGCCTTGCAGGCCGCCGAGCGCGAACAGCAGCCACAGCCGCCGCTTCAATTCACCGGACAGACCGCCGCGCCACAGGAAGAACAGGAACGGCAAGAGATAGGCGACGCCGATGAAACGGCCGAGCAGACGGTGGCTCCATTCCCACCAGAATATCTCCTTGAACTCGGACAGGCTCATGCCTGCATTGAGCTCGCGATATTGCGGGATCTTCTTGTAGGCCTCGAACGCCTCGGTCCACTGCGCCTCGGTGAGCGGCGGCACGCTGCCCGTGACCGGCTTCCATTCGACGATCGAGAGGCCGGATTCCGTGAGCCGCGTCGCACCGCCGACCAGCACCATCAACGCGATCAGCGCCGCGACGGCAATCAGCCACGCGCGCACGGCGCGATGTGGTTCGGATGAGGCGGACATCGTCGTCATCGGGGGCAAAAACCAGGCCTTAAACCAGGGAGACTTGAACCAGGGAGGCTTGAACCGGACTGCGCGCCCCTTATAGTCCCCCGCTTCCGCAGCGCAAGTTACGCGAAAGCCACGATATTCCGCCATGACGATCCGCACCCGCAAGTTCCTTGGCGCCATCCTGCTCCTGGTCCTGGCCACGGTCTGGTCCCTGCTCGGCATGGCGGCGGCGCAGATGCCGTGGATCGCCGAGTCCGGCTGGCGGCAGGCGATCTATTACGTGGTGGTGGGCCTGGGCTGGGTGCTGCCGGCGATGCCGATCGTGAGCTGGATGCAGCGAGCGGACCGCGTCAAGTCTGGCTCGTAGCGCTGCCGGTCGGCTTCACCGGAGCAAAGGCCACACCCGACACCAGCACGCGCAGCATGCGTAGCGAGCGCACCCTTCCGTCCCAGGAGATCCGCGGCAGCGCGCGCAGATTGGTACGGCCCTCCGCCTCCACGATGCCGGGGATTGCTGAGACCGCGCTGGCAAAGCCCGCCTCCTCGGCCATCACGACATGGCTGCGCCGGAACGAGGCACGGTCGCCGAACGGAAAGGCGAGATGCGTGATCTCGCGATGGAACGCGGATTCCGCAACCACCTTGCCCATCGTCATCTCGCGCAGCGCGCCTGTATCCTTCATATTGGCGAGAACGGGATAATTCACGGTCGCGCTGCCGATCGTCACTAGCGGATCCGCAGCGAGCCTGGCGAGGTCCTCCCAGTTCATCGACGCCTCGCGCGAAAGTGCGGCGAGGTCGATCCGGTAACGCGTGCAGAGATCGGCGATCGCGGCCGACAGCTCCGCCGGCGGCAGCGAGCGCAACCAGCCTTCGAGATGGGAGAACAGCGCCCGCTTCCCCGCAATATCGGTAACCGTGAAACGCTGCTCCTTCTCGCCCATCATCAGGCTGATGCGGCTCTCGAGCGCGATCACCTGTTCGAGCCCGAGCCACCAGGCCTCGCCGACGCCATCGGGAAAGGCGGTGGGCACATAGATCGTGAAGGGCACGCCGTGGCGCGCCAGCACCGGATAGGCGAAGTCGATCAGATCCTTGCTCGCGCCATCAAAGGTCAGCGCCACGAAGCGCCGCTTCTCCGGCAGCGTCACGGCGCGGCGGCAGACGTCGTCCATGCCGAGGAAATCATACCTCCAGCGCCGCAGCGCGCGAATGGCACGGTCGAGGAATTGCGGCGTGATCTCGTGCTCGCGCAGCGGCTGAAACCCGCCACGACGCCGCGGCCGCACGCGCTGAAAGCGCAGGATGGCACCGGCACCGCGGCTGCGCAGCGCCGCCTGGCCGCTGAACCAGGTCAGCTCAAGCCGCAGCCGCTCCAGCCATCTTTCGTCGGATACCAAGGTCCCCGCCCTTCGCGCGCCGGCGCCCGTTCCCTCTCCTGTCGTCATTACCCTTTGTTGACCTTTCTTTGCAAAGGTCGGCCCAAGGCCGAACTCGGTCTATTTTGATTTCTCGACAGGTTTCGCGAATGACCATGGCTGCGGCGATGCAAAGCCGATCGGCAGAAGCGCCAGCGCGGTCGACGGCGAGCCGCATCGCTCAGGTCGATATCGTCACGGATCTCGGCGAGGCCGAGGCGGCCTGGCGCGCCTTCGAGCAGACTGGCCATCTCTTTACGCCCTACCAGTGCTTCGATCTGCTCGCCCCCTGGCAACAGCTGGTCGGTGCCCACGAAGGGGCGCGCCCTTTCATCGTGATCGCCCGCGACGCCGAGCATGGGCCTCTCCTGCTGCTGCCGCTGTCGCTGCGCCAGAGCCATGGCGTGCGCACCGCCAGCTTCATGGGCGGCAAGCACACGACCTTCAACATGGGCCTTTGGAACGCCGAATTCGCAGCGGAGGCGGTTCTCGACGATCTCGACGCACTGCTGATGCCGTTGCGCGCGCATGTCGACGTGCTCTCGCTGACGCAGCAGCCCAGGCGCTGGAGCGGCCAGCAGAACCCGTTTGCGCTGCTGCCGCGGCAGGGCTCGATCAACGGCTGCCCGCTGCTGGAGATGGAGCCGGGCGGCCCGCTGGAATCGCGCATCAGCAATTCCTTCCGCCGCCGCCTCAAGAGCAAGGAGAAGAAGCTCCAGGCCCTGCCCGGCTACCGCTACAATCTCGCGACCTCAGATGCGGACATCGAGCGCCTGCTCGACTGGTTCTTCCGCGTCAAGCCGGCGCGGATGGCGGAGCAGAACCTGCCGAACGTGTTCGCCGAGCCGGGCGTCGAGCAATTCATCCGCAGCGCCTGCCTGTCCCGGCGCGGCGACGGCCGCGCGATCGACATCCACGCGCTCGAATGCGACGAGGACGTGATCGCGATCTTCGCCGGCGTCGCCGACGGCCAGCGCTTCTCGATGATGTTCAACACCTACACGATGTCCGAGCATGCCCGTTACAGCCCGGGCCTGATCCTGATGCGCTACATCATCGACCGCTGCGCCGAGCGCGGCTACCGCTCCCTCGACCTCGGCATCGGCTCGGACGATTACAAGCGGATGTTCTGCAAGGACGACGAGGACATCTTCGACAGCTTCGTGCCCCTGACCTCGCGCGGAAAGCTCGCGGCGATGGCGATGTCATCGCTCAGTCGCGGCAAGCGGATGGTGAAGCAGAACCAGATGCTGTTCGATCTCGCCCGCCGGCTGCGGCAGACGTTCGGGTAAGACCTCTTCGCAATGACCGGGTCGTAGGGTGGGCAAAGCGAAGCGTGCCCACGTCTTCCGTTCCCGCATTGGAGAGGTCGTGGGCACGACGCAAACACGCCTTTGCCCACCCTACGATTCCGAGTGTGCGGAGAGAGCCTACGCCGCCACGACGCGCGGAGCTTCCACCGTCGGCTGCACCGGCTTGTTCAGCATCGTCACCTCGCTGAAGCCGACCGCTCTCAGCTGCTCGCACATCTGTGTGCGCGCATCCGGGGCCATCGTTGCATCCGGCACCACGACGGCGCGGGCATGCGCCGTCAGCAGGTCGGCCGGCAGATCGGAGGCGCTGCCGGCATCGAGCAGCACGTGGTCGTAGGCGCGGAGCAGCGCATCGATCGCGAGCGTCACGCGCGGCGATTGCAACAGGCTGCGGTCGAAGCCCGGACGGCCGGCCATGACAAGATGCAACCGCGACAGCTTGTCCCGGGTAATGACCTGCGCGAACGTCGCCTCGCCCTGCATCAACTCGGCAAGACCCGGCGCGGACGCATCGACGGAGACAGCGGCAATCGTCGGCGACGACGCGGCGAGATCGACCACCACGACACGCGCGTCGCGCGCCAGATGCCTGGCGAGCGTCAGCGTCGACAGCGTGATGGATTCACCGGCCGCCGTGCCGAGCACCGTGACCTTCTTTGCCCCCGCGCCTGCCCGGCGCAAGCTGCCGGCCAACTGCTCGATCTCGGCGAATTCGGAGATGTCGGCTTCTGGCGCTATCTCCGGCTGAAGCGGCCCGGGATTGTCGACCACCGGATCGATTATCGGCGCGGCCACCGGTTCGACCACCGGCTCAACCATCACGTCCCCGC
>NZ_JXJM01000001.1:2679291-2718237 GCF_001593325.1 Bradyrhizobium sp. DOA1 | reverse complement strand
GCGACGGCAGGACGCCCCCATCGCGCGCGGCGCAGTCTGGCGCAACAGCTCGCCGGTAACGACGACGCCGGACGACAGCAACAGCGTCGCGATGGTCGCGATCAGCACGATCGGAAGTTTCTTCGGATAGGCCGGCGTGTTGGAGACGATGGCGCGCGAGATGATGCGACCGTCGGTCGGCGCGGTGTCGATGGTCTCGCGGGTATTGGCCTCGCGGTACTTGGCAAGATAAGTCTCCAGCAGGTCGCGCTGCGCCTTGGCCTCGCGCTCGAGCGCGCGGAGCTGCACGTCCTGCCCGTTGGTCGAGGCCGCCTGCTTCTTGAGCTGATCGAGGCTCGTCGTCAGACCGTCGACCCGGCTGCTGGCGATGCGCGCGTCGCTTTCGAGCGTGCGCGAAATCTTGGCGGCTTCGTCGCGGATCTGATTGTCGAGATCGCCGAGCTGCGCCTTCAGTTCCTTGATGCGCGGGTGATTGCCGAGCAGCGTGGAGGATTGCTCGGCAAGCTGGGCGCGCAGCGTGACGCGCTGCTCCGACAGCCGCCGCATCAACTCGGAGTTCACGACTTCCGACGCCTCGATCGGCTTGCCGCTCTGGAGCATTTCGCGGATCAGCTTCGCCTTGGATTCCGCGTCGGCCTTGATCGAACGCGCATTGTTGAGCTGGGTGTTGATCTCGCCCATCTGCTGGTTCGACAGCGTGGTGTTGTTGGTGCCGACGAACAGGCTGGACTTGGAGCGGAAGTCCTCGACCCGCGCCTCGGCGTCGGAGACCTTCTTGCGGAGGTCCTCGATCTCGCCGGCCAGCCACTGGCTGGCGTTCTTGGCTTGCTCCTGGCGCGCGCTCTGCTGGAGCACGAGGTAACCCTCGGCGATCGAGTTGGCGACACGCGCGGCAAGCTCGGGATCGGCGGACTGGAAGTCGACCACGATCACGCGCGACTTGTCGACGGCGTAGGCCTGTAGGCGCTCGTAATAGGCGTCCAGCACCCGCTCTTCCGGCGTCATCGAGAACGGATCGCGGCCGATGCCGATCATCGCCGCGAGCGATTTCAGGGGCGAGATGCCCTGCAGCACGGGATCGAATTCGGGCGTTTCGGCAAGCTTGTTCTTCTTGATGATCTCGCGCGCGAGATCGCGCGACAGCACGAGTTGCACCTGGCTGGTGACGGCCTCGGCGTCGAGCGCCTGGCGCTCCTCGGTGCGGTCGCTGTTCGGGCGCAGGAAGACGTTCTCGCGGCCGTCGATCAGGATACGGGCTTCGGATTTGTAGCGTGGCGTGACGAGGTTCACGATGGCAATCGAGGTGACGAGCACCAGCACCGTCGGCACGATGATCCAGCTGCGCTTGCGCGCCAATGCCGCGCCAAGCGCATGCAGGTCGATGTCGCCGGATTCGATTTGCGCCTGCTTCGTGACGACGGGCTTCGCTTCGATCTTGGCTTCGATCTTGCTGTCGATCTTGGGCGCAGCTTCGGCTCTGGATTTCGAGACGGCCCGCTCGATCACAGCCTTGTCCTTGCTGGCACGCCAGAACGCTAAACGCATCGAACACTCCCGCAGGGCAACGCTGCGACTCTACCTCAACCGCGGCGATTACACTCCATTAAGGTTGCCGCTGGGTTAATCGCGCCGTTCCGCCATCCGCGCGCACGCGCTCGTCACCGTTTGTTAACCACGAGGCCCCTTAATCCGTCTCGATTATTCGCAAGATTGTTCGTGTTCGCCGTCGAGCGCTGGTTTTGATCATGCCCCCCTCTCCCGACCGGCCGCTCCGAATCCTGCACGCCGTGCGCGCACCCGTCGGCGGAATCTTTCGCCACATCCTCGACGTTGCCAATGGCCAGGTCGATCGCGGCCATCACGTCGGCATCCTCGCCGACAGCCTCACCGGCGGCGAGCGCGCCGACAAGGCGCTGGCCGAGCTCGCACCGCGGCTGAAGCTCGGCGTGCACCGCCTCGCGATCCGCCGCGAACCCTCGCCCGACGACGTCATGGTGTGGCTCCGCATGCGGCGGCTGATCGCCGCACTCAAGCCCGACGTCATGCACGGCCACGGCGCCAAGGCGGGTGCCTTCATCCGCATGCGGCGGCGCTCTGACGACACCATCCGCATCTACACCCCGCATGGCGGCTCGCTGCATTATCCCCTCAACACCTTCAAGGGCGAATTTTACGCGCGGCTCGAGCGCACGCTGATGGATGCGACCGACCTGTTCCTGTTCGAAAGCGCGTTTGCCCGCGACACCTATCAACGCATCGTCGGCACGCCCAAGGGCGTCGTGCATTGCGTCTTCAACGGCGTCACGCCGGAAGAGTTCGAGCCGGTCGTGCTCGCCGACGATGCCACCGATCTCGCTTATGTCGGCGAGTTCAGGCACATCAAGGGCGCGGATCTCCTGGTCGACGCCGTGGCGCGCCTGCACGAAGGCGGCAAGAAGGTTACGTTGACGCTCGGCGGCGACGGCGAGGAAACGGCGGCGCTGAAGGCGCAAGTCGAGCGACTCGGCCTGTCCGGCGCGATCCGCTTCATCGGCCACGTCAAGGCGCGCTACGGCTTCTCCCAGGGGCGGCTGCTGGTCGTTCCCTCGCGCGGCGATTCCATGCCCTATGTCGTGATCGAGGCGGGCGCCGCCGGCATTCCCATGATCGCGTCCCGCATCGGCGGCATCCCCGAGATCTTCGGCTCCGACAGCCCCGCTTTGTTCGCACCCAGCAACCCCGAGGCCATGGCGGAGGCGATCGCGGCTGCACTCGACAATCCCGAGGCTACAGCGCAACGCGCCGTCTCCTTGCGCGAGCGCATCTCCGCGCATTTCTCGCAATCCGCCATGGTCGACGGCGTGATCGCCGGCTACCGCGACGCATTTGCCAATCATTAACCATCCTTAAGGCCGCTTTAGAGAATCTTCCGATTTGTTCGATAATCGACGTGCCAGGGGATGCTTGCCCGGGGCGCGTCAGGCCGTGCCGCGGGCTTTGGAATGGACGTGGACGCCCGTGGAACCGCTCAACGCACGCTCGATGCTCGATGCCGCGACCAGCGGCTCGGCGAAGCCCGCCGACCAACCCTTTGTCGAGCGCCGCCGCCGGCTATCGCCTGCAGCGCTCGAAGTCGTCAATCAGAAGGTGGCCCGCGCCTATTCGCCGATCGTAATCGCCGGCTTGGTGCGCCTCGCTGATTTCGTGCTGCTCAGCCTCGTCGGCATTGCGGTTTATCTCGGCTATGTCATGCCGCTCGCAGGCGCCTTCAGCTGGGTCTATCCCGCCGAGGTCGTCGCCGTCGCGATCGCCGCCGTGGTCTGCTTCCAGGCCGCCGACGTCTACCAGGTGCAGATGTTCCGCGGGCAGCTGCGGCAGATGACGCGGATGATCTCGTCCTGGTCGTTCGTCTTCCTGTTGTTCATTGGCATTTCGTTCTTTGCCAAGTTCGGCAGCGAAGTGTCGCGTTTCTGGCTTGCCGCGTTCTATTTCCTCGGACTCGGCGCGTTGATGGCCGAGCGTCTCGTCCTGCGCTCGTTGGTGCGCGGCTGGGCGCGCGCAGGCCGGCTCGACCGCCGCACCATCATCGTCGGTTCCGACAGCAACGGCGAGCAGCTGGTCGAGGCGCTGAAGGCGCAGGAGGATTCCGACATCCACGTGCTCGGCGTGTTCGACGACCGCAACGACAGCCGCGCGCTCGACACCTGCGCCGGCGCACGCAAGCTCGGCAAGGTCGATGACATCGTCGAGTTCGCCCGCCGCACCCGCGTCGATCTCGTGCTGTTCGCGCTGCCGATCTCGGCGGAGACACGCATCCTGGAGATGCTGAAGAAGCTCTGGGTGCTGCCGGTCGACATTCGCCTCTCCGCGCATACCAACAAGCTGCGCTTCCGCCCCCGCTCCTATTCCTATCTCGGCGAGGTGCCGACGCTGGACGTGTTCGAGGCACCGATTACCGATTGGGATCTGGTGATGAAATGGCTGTTCGACCGCGTCGTCGGCAGCCTCGCGCTGCTCGCCGCGCTGCCGGTGATGGGGCTGGTGGCGCTGGCAGTGAAGCTCGACAGCCCGGGTCCGGTGCTATTCCGCCAGAAGCGCTTCGGCTTCAACAACGAACGCATCGACGTCTACAAGTTCCGCTCGATGTACCACCATCAGGCCGATCCGACCGCCGCCAAGGTCGTGACCAAGAACGATCCGCGCGTCACCCGCGTCGGCCGCTTCATCCGCAAGACCAGTCTGGACGAGCTGCCGCAGCTCTTCAACGTGGTCTTCTCAGGCAATCTCTCGCTGGTCGGCCCGCGTCCGCATGCGGTGCAGGGCAAGCTCCAGAGCCGCCTGTTCGACGAGGCCGTCGACGGCTATTTCGCCCGCCACCGCGTCAAGCCCGGCATCACCGGCTGGGCCCAGATCAACGGCTGGCGCGGCGAGATCGACAATGAAGAGAAGATCCAGAAGCGCGTCGAGTTCGACCTCTATTACATCGAGAACTGGTCGGTGCTGTTCGACCTCTACATTCTCCTGAAGACGCCGATCTCGCTGCTGACCAAAAACGAGAACGCGTATTGAGTTGAGTTTCTCCGTCATGCCCCGCGCAGGCGGGGCATCCAGTACGCCGCAGCGCCGGCCGTTTCACCAATGCGCGCCGCAGAGTACTGGATCGACCGGTCAAGCCGGGCGATGACAGCTGTGTTTGTGGCGTAAGACTAGCGTGAGCGTGCGATGACGTATGCGGCGACAGCCGGTGGAGTGAACGTAGCCGCACCGGCTGCGCCCGGCGTGCTGGCGTTGCAGCGCGCGATGGTGTGGCTGGTCGGCGCCTCCGGCGCGATCGTGTTCATCGAGCCGAGCCCCTACGAGATCGCGACGCTGCTTGCCACCGTCGTCTTCTTCGCCACCGGCCTGCGGCTGAAGCTCGTGCTGATGCCGCTGGTGCTGCTGCTGGTCCTGCTCAATGTCGGCTACACGATCAGCGCGATTCCGCTGTTCGATAAGTCCGAGGTCGTGAGCTGGATCGCGACCTCCTGGTACATGGCGGTGGCAGTGGTGTTCTTCGCGATGGTCATCTCGGAGGACACGACAGCCCGGCTCGACATGCTGCGGCGAGGCCTCCTGGTCGGCGCGATGATCGCTTCTCTTCTGGCGATCGCCGGCTACTTCCATCTCGTCCCCGGCGGAAGCGACCTCCTGACCCTCTACGGCCGCGCGCGCGGCACGTTCAAGGACCCCAACGTGCTCGGCGCCTTCCTGATCCTGCCGGCGCTGTTCGCGCTTCAGAGCGTGGTCTCGGACAAGTTCGGCAAGGCGTTCCGCAATGTGGTCGCCTTCGGCATCATGGCGCTGGCGATCCTTCTCGCCTTCTCCCGCGCCGCCTGGGGCGGGCTGGTGCTGACCTCCGCCTTCATGCTGGCGCTGATGGTGCTGACCAGCCGCACCAACACGCAGCGTTTGCGCATCATCATCATGGCAATCGTCGCGGCGGTGCTGGGCCTCGCGCTGATCGCGGTGCTGCTGTCATTCGATGCCACCGCCGAGATGTTCAAGCAGCGTGCGAGCTTCGACCAGAGCTACGACGAGGGCCGCTTCGGCCGGTTCGGCCGGCACATCCTCGGTGCGGAGATGGCGCTCGACCTGCCGTTCGGCATCGGCCCGCTGCAATTCCACCGCTTCTTCCCCGAGGACACCCACAACTCCTACCTCAACGCCTTCATGTCCGGCGGCTGGCTCTCGGGCGTGTGCTATCCCGCGCTGGTCTTCACCACCGTCATCATGGGCTTCAGGCACATCTTCATCCCCGTGCCCTGGCAACGAGCTTACCTCGCCGTGTTCTCGGCCTTCCTCGGCACCGTCGGCGAGAGCTTCGTGATCGACACCGACCACTGGCGGCACTTCTGGATGATGCTCGGCGCGATGTGGGGCATGATCGCGGCCGCGCAGATTCACCGGACTAGCGAGGACGCTTCTTCAGCTTGAGATCGGGGCGTTTCTCCGGCGGCGTATCGAGCAGACGCTTGAGCGCCTCGGTCGCCGCCAGCACGCCCTTGTAGCCCTCGTTGGCGAAACGCAGCAGCAGGCGCAACTCCTCGTCCGAATAGCCGCTGCAAACCTTCTCCATGGCTTGCTGCATGGGCACGTAGAACTGGGTGAGCTTTGCCATCGCATCGGGCACGACGGCGATGAAGACCTTGCGACGGTCCTTCTCGTCGCGCTCGCGGCGTACCAGCCCGGCCTTTTCCAGCCGATCAACGACGCCGGTGATGGCCCCCGTCGTGAGGCCCGTGACCTCGGCGAGCCTTCCAGCGGTGACGCGTCCCTCGAGATAGAGGATGTCCATGCATTCGAGATCGGAATTGGCAATTCCGGCAACGTTCGCAACGGTCTGGCCGTAGAGCACACCCTGCGCGGACGACCTGCGCATGGCCTCCTCGAGCTCTTGCAACAGCGCCGCACGCACCTTCGTCCTTGACAAGGCCGACCTCTTCTCTTATCCGATGTATATCTTAGTCACTAAGATATTTAGCGACCGTAATTTCTCCTAGCACCACGGAAACGTCTGGAGCAAGCCATGTCCATCCGCCCGCGAAAGGCCCTGATCATCGGCGCCGGCATCGCCGGGCCCGTCGCCGCGATCCTGCTGCGCCGCGCCGGCATCGAATCTTCGATCTATGAGGCCTGGCCCTGTTCCGAGGGCATTGGTGGCGGCCTTCAGATCGCGCCGAACGGCATGCACGTGATGGATGAGATCGGCCTTGCGCAGGAGCTGGTCAGCCGCGGCTCGGTCGCGGACGCCTTCGACTTCTATTCGCAAGGCGGCAAGAAGCTGGGCTCGATCAACCGCGACATGGCGCGGCGCTTCGGCCAGCCGGCCGTCAACATCTCGCGCGCCGCGCTGAACGAGATCCTGATCGACAAGGCCTGGTGCGCCTGCGTCTCGCTCTATTTCGAGAAGCGCCTGATCAAGGTCGAGGACCGCGGCGACCAGCCGATCATCGCCTATTTCGCCGACGGCACCACGGCCGAAGGCGACTTCCTGATCGGCGCCGACGGCGTCCACTCTGTCGTGCGCCGCCAGGTGATCCCGGATGGCCCGCAACCGTTCGACACCGGCCTGATCGGCTTCGGCGGCTTCGTGCCGCACGCCGTGCTCGACGGCAGGCCGATCGGCCGGCACGTCGAGACCACGTTCGGACAGAGCGGCTTCTTCGGCTACGGCCATTGCAGCCCCGATCCCAACGACGGCGTAATGTGGTGGAGCACGCAGCCCGCGCACGGCATGGATGCCGCGAAGTTTCGCGCGCTCGATTACGCCACGCTGAAGCAGCATCTGCGCGACTTCCACCGCGGCTGGCACGATCCGATTGCCGCCGTCATCGAAGCGGCCGAGAACATCGTCGTCACCGATACGCTCGATGTCGCGACCCTGCCGACCTGGTCGCGCAAGCGCTCGCTCCTGATCGGCGATGCCGCGCACGCGACCAGCCCTCATGCCGGCCAGGGCGCTTCGCTCGCGCTCGAAGATGCGATGCGTCTCGCGCGCCTGATGCAGGACGGGCAAGAGCTCGGCGCCACCTTCCAGGCCTTCGAGGCCGAGCGCCGCCCGCGCACCGAGAAGATCATCGCCATGGCCCGCCGCAACGGCAACAGCAAGCGCGAGTTCAGCGCCACCGGCGCATGGGTTCGCAATCAGATGATGAAATGGCTGCTGCCGCTCGGCGCCAGAGGCATGGATTTCATGTACGCGTACAACGCGCGAGTGGCTTAACGGCACGAATGCCGTAGGGTGGGCAAAGCACAGCGTGCCCACCATCTCTCTCCAACCGGGATAATGGTGGGCACGGCGCGTTGCGCCTTTGCCCACCCTACGAGAGTCGACCTAGCTCTCCACCCTGAACGTCAGTCCCGCATTGTCCTGCAGCCGCTTGATCAGCTTGTGCTGCATCGCTGCACCCGGGGTCCAGAAACCGGCTGGAACGTCGGCGGCATCGCGCAGCAGGCAGATCGCGCATTCCGAGATCATCTTCGAGGTCGAGCCGTAGCCGGGATCGCGGTCGCCGGTGACGCCAGCGCGGACCTGGCGACCGTCGGGCGCGATCGCGACATAGAGCAGATTGAACAGGCCGTTCTCGCGCTCTTCCTTCGAGGGTCCCTCGCCTGGCTTCGGCGCGTTCGGGCCGGTCTTCTCGGCATTGGCGGCCATCACGCGTTTGGCGTTGGCCTCGCCCTTCTCGCCGGGGCCGGTCAGAACCATCTCGTCGTAGACGAATTCGCGGCCGTAGGGAAAGCCCATCAGCATGTTGGAGCGATGGACGTTGCGGGTGTTGATCAGCGCCATCATGAACGGCGCGGCCCAGGATTGCAGGTCTTCCTCGTAAGCCGCCCTGTTGCCCTTCGGCTGCTTCGGGCCGGTGAAGCCGGGTGTCAGCGCGAAATGGTCGTTGAGAATGGCGACGAGGCTAAGGTCCTTGGCGACCCCATCGAAGGTCGCTTTCGCGCTCGCGGCGGTGCCACCCGAAAGCGTACCGCGCATGTCGCGCACGCGGCCCTTCACGCGCGGCGCCGGCGCGCCGAACACGCGCCTCGCCTCTTCCTGCACGAAGAAGGTGCCGAGCTCGAACGGCACGGAATCATAGCCGCACGAAAACACGATGCGTGCGCCGCTCGCCTTGGCCGCCGGCTCGTATTTGTCGATCATCTGCCGCATCCAGACCGGCTCGCCGCAGAGATCGAAATAGTCGGTGCCGCTGGCCACGCAGCCCGCGAGCAGATCCTCGCCGTAGAATTGATACGGACCGACCGTCGTGATCACCGATCTGGTCTGCGCCACCATCGCCTTCAGCGACGCCGCATCCGACGCGTCGGCCACGATCAGCGGCGTCTCCGCGGGCGCGCCGATGGCGTCACGCACCGATTTCAGCTTGTCGAGGCTGCGGCCCGCCATCGCCCATTTCAGCGTCGTGTCGCCCTTGTAATGCGCCGCCAGATATTCGGCGACGAGCTGACCGGTGAAACCGGTCGCGCCATAGACGACGATGTCGAATTTCGCAGAGCTCATGATCGGCCTTTACTTCTTCGCGTAGCTCACGCCCATGCCGGCACGGACGTCGCTTTGAATACCATAGGGCGGGATCGGATAACGCAGGCCGTTCTTGGCCAGCGCCTTCATGCCCTCGATCGCCTTGGCGAGATGCGACGGCTTCAGGGCCATCAGCATCTCCTCGTCCGGCACGCCGCCATAGCGCCGTTCGGCATAGCATGGCAAGGACAGGCTGGGCTCGCCGCTCCTGAGCGCACGCCCCCAGGAATCCGCGCAAGCGGTCTCGCCGACGACGCCCCATTCGAACTTCTTGTAGCCGGTATATTGCAGCCCGTTGATCAGGATGATCATCTGCCCGGGCGTTGCGTAGACGAGGCAGATGTCGGGCGGATCGAGCCGGCCGCTTGCGAGCGGACTGACGGCGAGCGCCTGATACTGCCCGAACGGCACCACGTCCAGCGCCTCCTGGCGCTTGCGTGCGTCTTCCGCCGTGCCGTGCCACACGCCGACATAGTTTTCGCCGGCGAGCCATTTGTCGTCCTGCGGCGCAAGCCCGATCACCGCGCGGCACTGCGCGCCTACGAGATCATCGGCCGTGATGCCGACGGTCCATCCCAGACGCGCGGCCATGCTGACGATCTGGTCGGTGGTGTGGATCGCATTCGGCCGCCGGATTTTCGGGATCGCCTCCATCTCCGCGGCACGCGCGAACAGCTTCATGCCGATCACTGTGGTCTTCAGCCGCAACAGATTGTTGAGATCGGCGACGAGGCCGGCAAGATCAATCCTGTCTGCGCTTGTCTCCTGCATGGCGTTCCTCCCGGCCGGCGATCGCGCGCCGCATTCTTGCTTTTCAGCCTTCGTTTTAGTCCTTGCCCGGTCCAGGAAGCAACTCGTCGGTCCTGCCCATCAGGCGGTATGCCACGAGACCGATCCACTCGCGCACCGCGATGTCGGTTCGACGAAGGCCGTCTGCCCCCGAATTGGTGAAGGAGAAGAGATCGTCCCGGCCGCCCATGCGCCAATCCACGGGATAGGCTTCGACGTCAAAGCCGGCCTTGCGGAAAATTCCCATCGAGCGCGGCATGTGAAAGGCCGAGGTGACGAGGAGCCAGCGCTCGCCCGGCTTGGGCGACACGAGTTGCTTGGTGAAGATCGCATTCTCCCAGGTGTTGCGCGAGTTGCGCTCGAGGATCAGGCGCTCCTTGGGGATGCCGATATTCTCCAGCACCGGCGCGGAATAATCGGCTTCCCTCGCCTCCGTGGAGACCAGGTTCGAATTGCCACCGGTGAAGACGATACGTGCATTTGGATAGCGGCGGGCAAGCTCGGCCGGCGCGAACAGACGATCCGCGGCGTGCGCGACGACAGGCGTGCCATGCGCCGCCGACAGGTCGGTGTCGACGGAGCCGCCGAGCACGATGATGCCGTCGGGCGCACCGCGCGAGGGATCCCAAGGCGCAAAGCGCGATTCCAGCGGATAGAGCAACAGACTGCCGAGCGGCGAGAACGCGGCGAGCGCCAGCACGACCAGCGTGATCACCGCAAGCTTGCGGCCGAAGGCGGCAAAGCGCGTCGCCATCAGCACGACGGACAGGATTCCAAGCTCGACCAGCAGATTGATCGGCAGCAGCGCGACTCCGATGGTCTTGGAAAGAGCGAAAAACAGGGGAGCCTCGCTGGAATAATCGTGCCGGCCATGCGCGGGCTTGACCGGCCCGGCCTTGTTCGGAAATCTTCTTGGAAGAGGATCGAGCGCCGGGTCAAGCCCGGGACCGGTCAAACCAACCGGACGCGGCAAATGACCCATCATCACCTGCATTCCAGCCCCGAAACCTGTCATTGGGGCTTCTTCGAAGCCGCGCTCAAGCCCGTCCTGACCGTCGCGAGCGGCGACGAGGTGACCATCGACACCATCAGCGGCGGTCCGGACATGCTGCCCGACCGTGACAAGTTTCACATTCCGCCGGAGATGTACGAGGTTCACGCCAGGAGCGAGCGCATGCTGCCCGGCCACATCCTGACCGGTCCGATTGCGGTCGACGGCGCCGAGCCGGGCGACGTGCTCGCGGTCGAGATCCTCGACGTTCAGCTCCGGCAGGATTGGGGCTGGAACATGATCAAGCCGCTGTCCGGCACCCTGCCCGACGATTTCCACGAGACGCGTATCCTGAACATCCCGCTTGATCAGAAGCGCATGGTCGGCCGCATGCCTTGGGGCCTCGACCTGCCCCTCAAGCCGTTCTTCGGCGTGATGGGCGTGTCGCCGCCCCCGAGCTGGGGCCGCATCTCCTCGCTGATCCCGCGCGCGATGGGCGGCAATCTCGACAACAAGGAGCTAGGCGCGGGTGCGACGCTGTATCTGCCGGTGTTCGTTCCAGGCGCGCTGTTCTCCTGCGGCGACGGCCACGGCGTGCAGGGCGACGGCGAAGTCTGCGTCACTGCGATCGAGACTGCGCTTCGGGGCCGCTTCCGCCTGACGCTGCACAAGGACCTCAAGTTCGACTATCCCCGCGCCGAGACGGCGACGCACTACATGACCATGGCGATGGATCCCGACCTCGATCAATGCGTGGTCCGCGCGCTGCGCGACATGATCACGCTTATCGGCGAGCGGCGAAACCTGTCGCGCGAGGACGCCTACACGTTGTGCAGCCTGGCCGCCGATCTCAGGGTGACCCAGACCGTCAACGGCGCCAAAGGCATCCATTGCATGATCGAAAAGGCGATCGTGCACGGCTGATCCGGCCAAGCCGTTCCCTGACCTGTCGACGAGAGACCGCCGCCGGCTATCCCGCGCGGCGCGCTTCGCCGTGCCGATTTCTCGTGCGATTCCAATGACCTGAGCGAGCAAATCAGTTCGTATTTGACTTCCACCCCTGAACCTAAATAGAGTCTTAATCGTTACTTTTATGTACCCGAGTATGAGGCTAGCGTTCGGGCCATGGCCACCGAAAAAGCCGAGACTGACCGTATTCCCGTAACCTTGGCGCTCTCGACCATCACCTATCTGGAGAAACTGGTGAGACAGGGCACCCACGGCACCAGCGTTCCCGGCGTCGCGCGTACCCTGATCGAGGAAGGAATCCGTCTCGCCATCAAGGACGGGCTCTTGTCGATCCGCGACAACGGCAGAACGTGAGCGCACGCCGGAGGTAAGGCGGACGGATCTCGGAAACGCGGATGGCCGACATCTGCAACCCTGGGACCGCTACACATGCCTGCTCTTTCCCCGACTTATTCACAGACTTCTGCACAAGCTTCTGCACAGACTTCTTCACCAACTTGGACTGACGAACGCATTGCGCTCCTGAGGCAACATTTCGAGGCTGGCCTCTCCTGCCGCGAGATCGCCGCTGATATCGGCGTCAGCCGCAATGCGGTCATCGGCAAGCTGTCCCGCTTGAACCTGACGCGAGGCCGGACGGTCGACGACCGCAAGACTCACGACCGGGGCCTGGCGCCGGGGCGCGCGCGGAGGGCCGTCCCGCGCCTGCAATACGAGATGCTCGCGACGATCTACGGCGAGAGCGACGCGCCGGTGGTGACGGGGTCGATCGACGAGACCAACCGCTGCTCGCTGCTGGAGCTCTCCGAGAACCGCTGCCGTTGGCCGATCTCATCGCCGGGCGAGGACGATTTCTGCTTCTGCGGCAATAACGCGCCCGATGGCCAGTCCTATTGCGTCGGCCACAGCCGCCTCGCCTATAGGCCAAACTCGCGCGTTCGCGCCATGCGCGGCTGAAGCACCACAGCAGAAACGAAAAACCTCCGGCGGGGCATCACCGGAGGTTTCTGGAGGCTTAGCGTGAAGCTAAGAGCCGCAACTTTCGTATTTGGCTGAGAGCTATATAGCTTAGTAACTCAGGTAAGTAAATAAGTTTGAGAGCGATCGAATCGCATGGCTCGTCTTCGTTGCTTGCGGGCCCGATGCTGCATCTCCGAAGGGCTCTCATCATGAAAAAGCCCCGGCGGTGTACCGCCGGGGCCTGCGTCATGTCCGGGAGAGACCGAGCTTACCAGTTGCGCTGGGCGCGCAGCAGCAGGCTGTAGGTGTCCTGGTCCTTCAGCTCATAAGTCGCCGCCGGCTTGGCGACGGCGGTCTGCGCGCCGGGCGTGATCGTGCCCGAATACTTCTGGTCGAGATGGCTGTAGGTGAAGTCGGCCGAGAAGGTCAGGTTCTTCACCGGCGTCCAGCGGGTGATGACACCGACCTGGCCGATGTTGAAGTCCGGGTTGCAGGTGCCCGTCAGGGTCGCGAACGCGGCGCTGCCGCAGATCAGGCCCTTCGCCGTGCCGCTGTAGTTGACCGCGGCCCACGCGCCGTAGAGCGCGGTGTTCCAATACGGGCTCCAGTTGTGGGTGAAGGCGCCGCGGAAGCCGTAGGTCTTGGTCAGCTCGAGCTGGCCGCCCGGACCGAACACCGCGTCGGACACGCCGGCGAAGCCGATGCTCTGATAGGCCGCGTTCGAGCTGCCGAACATCGAGTAGCTGGTCGCGGCAAGCTCCTGGAAGTTGTAGCGGCTCGCGCCCTCGGTGTAGACGCCCGAGATGTTGATCACGTCGCCTGCGCCGGTCGGGATATTCTTGATGCCCAACGCGAGCTGGACGGCCCAGCCCCATTTGTCTTCCGGATGACCGGTCGTTTCGGTTGCGCCGTAATAGCCGACATGGTTCTCGTGCGCAGCCACCGACGCCTGGAACAGGCCCCAGGCCTGGTCGACGCGGACCATCGCGACCAGATCGGGCGAGCGGCTGCCGGCGAGATCGTTCGAACCGTAGGCACCGCCAAGGACGCCGGTGGTGGTCATGCCCGCAGTGTTCCAGATGTTGGTCTGGAAGACCTGGGTCTGATCCTGGGCCGAGAACGCGGCCGTGATGCCCTGCCCGAAATCGGCGGTGTAGGTGAACTGCGCGACGCCATTGGTGGTGCCGCTGCCGCCGACCAGCTGGTCGAAGTTGTTGCCGGGATAGTTGATCCAGGGTGCGTCGAACTGCGAGACCGATTTACCGATGGTGAAGCCGGCGAACTGGATGAAGGCGTAGTAGACGCCGAGCGAGCCGCCGGAGATGGAGCCGTCGGTGCCGTTGACCGCGCCGCCGCTGGAGCCGACGAGCCCGGTGCCGGCGGCGTTGAGGCCGAGGGTACCGCTGTACTGGGTACCGCCCGTGCCCGAGCCGGTGCCGACATAGTTGCCGGTCGTCCAGGTGAAGACCGCATCGAAATAGGTGCGGACCACGCCGTACTCGGTCGCGGTGCGCGTGTCGATGTTGAGATCTTCACGAGCGCGCATCGAGTAATAGTTGGTCAGGCGGTTGTTCGCCGCAAAGACTCCGTTGTACTGGGCGCTGTAATTGCCGCCGGCGTTGAGCGCCACTTCGGCACGCAGATAGCCGCCCAGCTTGATGCAGGTGTCGCTGCCCGGGATGTAGTAGAAGCCCGCACCGTAGAGCGAGCAGATCTTGACGTATTCGACCGCCTTGGCCTTCACCGGAAGATCGGCCGCCTGGGCTCCACCCACGGCGATCAGACCCGCCGCAGTGCCGAGCAAAAGGCTCTTCACCACTTTCATTTAAAACCTCCAAGTTGCTCATTTTTCGGAGACCGGACCGTGAGGCCCCCCAGATCCCCGTCTCTTCAAATCCGCTCGGCCGCTGTGCGCTTCCGGACACACCCGCTTGAACGCGAGGGACGAGAGCGAACCACCTGCAACGGGACGATCGAGTACCCCCCACCGTCACGGACCAATATGCCTGCGCCATTCCGTTAATCAAAATAGTTTATCAACTCAGCTTTGTGGTTTCGATAAACCTGTGCCTCGCGCGCAACACCGAAGGCGAGCCGACTGCTGAGCTGATCATCTTTGTAATTTTAGTGACAAAATAACGCAGCTCTGCACTTGCGTCAGAGCAGGCTTGCGTGGACTATGGCCTTCTACGAAGTTCGGCCCGAAAAATCAGTTCACGGGAGTGACGCTGTGTCCGCAACGAGGAAAGAGGGTGCGCGCCTGCGCTCGATCGGCAATCTGGATGTCATCAGGCGATTCACCTGGGAGATCTCGTCGATCAACATGTATCTGGAGGAGCTGCGTCAGTTCTGGGCGAGGACGCTCGGCATCAGCGGCCCGCAATGGCTGATCCTGATGGCCATCTCCGACCTCGACAAGGACGACGGCATTCCGGTCAACGTCGTCTCCAAGCTGCTGCACGTCGATCCGTCGTTCGTGACCACGCAGTCCAAGCTGCTCGAGAAGAAGGGCCTGCTGCGCCGCCGCCCCTCGCCGACCGACGCAAGGGTGGTCCGGCTGTCCCTGACCGAGAAGACGCAGAAGCACCTCGCCAGCCTCAACGACCAGTACAAGACCATCAAGGAGTTCGTCTTCCAGGAGTTCGACGAGCACGAGCTGACGGAATTCACCACCAAGCTCGCCACGTTGAAGACCCGCCTGGAAAAGGCCTGCGTCCGGCTTACGCTCGACTTCTGACGCGAGAGCGGAAGGCAGAGCGCCTAGATCCGCCCGGCGGCGCCGAGCCGCGACTCCAGCCAGTCGAAGATGTATTCGTTGGCAAGGCTCGGATTGTCCGCATGCGCCTGTGCCGCGCCGGTCTCCGCTGCGGTGAACACCTTCAGCATCACGTCCGAGCTTCCGAGCCTGGAGTTCTTGACCAGCTGACGCGCGCGGTCGGCCTTGAGCCAGCCGTCCTCGCCGAGCGTGATCAGCACCGGGCAGTCGGCGCTGGACGCCATCAGCGGGGCCTGCGGCACCGGCACGATACTGACGTCGCTCATGGCGAACCGGCTGGCGAAGAAGGCCCGCTCGTGCAGGTCCCACAGTCCGCCGTCGCAGACGGCGGCGGCGAGCCGCGGCTCCTGCAGCACCGCGCGTGCCACGAAGGACGAGCCCCAGCCGTCCGCGACGATCGCGACGCGGTCGAAATCGACGTCGCTGCGCATCTCCAGATAGTCCATAACGCATGGGATCGCACTCTCGAGATCCCGCCGCCGCAACAGTACGTCGAGATGGTCGTCGCGCTGGTCGCCGAACAAGTCGAGCGCCAGCAAGGAGAAGCCGCGCTCGCGCGCATGCGGCGCGAGCTTGAACAGGAATTCCTCCTTGCGATGGCCGGGCTCGCCGATGCAGATCACGGTCGGGGCCCTCCCGCGCCGCGCCGCCGGCAGGAAGTAGCCCTGCAGCGCGTGTCCGTCGAGCCAGGGGATGGTCACGACATCGCCGGCCGGGCTGCGTGCGGAGAGATAGCGGCGGGCGCATTCCTGCATCGCGAGCACAGCGACCCAGCGGCGCTCGTCGGACGGATCGAGCGGCATCGCCGCGGCACCATAATAGTTCATCGCGCGCAGCCAGTTGCGCTGGGCCGTTGCCATGTGGCCCTCGGCAAAGGCGGCCTCGGCGCGATGGCGATTGGCCTGCGCCAGCTTCTTCCACTCGCGATGCCAGGATTGGTCGTCGCCCCGCTTCAACTGCCGCGCGATCATCAGGCATTCGGCGATGGTGGCGCCGCCCTCCTGCGCCGCGGTGAGGAGCCGCGTGAATTCAGCGGAGATGTCCTCTCGCTCCGGGCAAAGGGTCCAGTCGTCGGAGAGGCATGCGGGTATCATCGAAGCTACGCTCTATCGTCGCGTTACCCCTGCTTGACTAGACCATTTGGGTTCATCAACCAAGCTGGCGTGCGTCAAATGAGACCCGTTCAAGATCACCATCGCTTGAACGTAGCGACGCCTCGCATGCGTGACATTCCAATTCGGCATGAGGTGCCGAACATTGGCAAGAGGTGGCACGCGATATTGTCGCCACACCTCTTGCCATGACGGTGATCATACTTACATCCGCGCACTGCTCAGCCGAGCCGCCAGCCGACCTCCTGCGTAAAACTTTCGTAGAAGGCGCGGTCGTAGGCCTGCTCCGGCGTGGCGCGCACGCGCTCGTCGAGTAGCCTGGCGTCATCGCCGACGAGAATCCGCCAACGCTCCGCCTTGACCCCGTCGAGGATGATCTTGGCGGCCTGTGCCGCCGACGTGGGCGCGTCCTCGAGGAAGCTGCGGGCGCGCTCGGCAAATGCCGCCTGGATGTCTTCGTCCGACATCTTGTCGGCATCCGGCACGCCGGCCGCGACCATGCGCCTGCGCGTCAGCGCGACCTCGTCGGCATTGAGCTTCTCCGACCCGTCGCCGCTCTGCACCTTGCGCGAATTGGAGACGATGGAGGTGCCGATATGGCCCGGCATCACCACCGAGCATTTGACGTGAGGCGCGTGCAGGCGGAGGTCGTTGATCAGCGCTTCCGTAAATCCCTTCACCGCGAACTTCGCCGAGCTGTAGGCGGTGTGCGCCTGGTTCATCCCGATCGAGGCCCAGAAGCCGTTGACGCTCGCCGTGTTGACGATGTGAGCCTCGTCGGCTGCGACTAGCATCGGCAGGAAGGTGCGCACGCCGAGATAGACGCCGCCCCAGCAGATGTTGAAGGTGCGCTCCCATTGCTCGCGCGTGTTGGTGAACAGGCTGCCGCCGCCGCCGATGCCGGCATTGTTGAACAACAGATGGATCCGGTCCGTCTTCTGCTGCTCGGCGAGTTCGTCGCGAAAACGCTTCAGGTGATCCTCGATCGCGACGTCGGCAACATGCGTCGTGACGCGCAGGCCCTGCGGCAACTTCTCGGCCTCGCACAGCCGCTTGGTCTCCGCCATCGCGGCTTCCGAGACGTCGCAAATCGCGACATTGCAGCCTTCGGCGACCAGCTGCCGCGCGAGCTCGCGCCCCATTCCCGTTCCGCCACCGGTGATGACCGCGATCTTTCCAGCAAAATCCTTCATGGGACTTCGGTCCCTCCCCTTGTCGGTATGTTTCTTCGGAGCTGCCCGCGCTGTGGGCACCATCGCAAAGTAGCAGCGCCGCATTGGCAGGTAAAAGCGCCTTGGCGCGATCATTCGACGTCGCTTATTTCGGGCCGCGGACTATCCCCGTACTTGCCTGGCGGTTGCGTGTCACAGGCTCTGGCACTCCGCTTGCATCCTTGTCGTGGTCAGAAACAACCGATGAGGTGACTGGAATGTTCGTGACCGTCGTTGCCGTGCTATGCCGGCTTAGTGCAGCCAGTTCAGGCAGTTGCGTCGAAGAAATCGTGACCGACAGCAACATGACGCCCGAAATGTCGATGATGCAATGTGCGATCGGCGCACAGGCCCCGCTTGCAAAATGGATGGGTGAGCATCCGATCTATCACGCCAATTGGCGCCTCGAGCGCTACAAATGCGTGCCGGGCCATTACGAGATCAAGGGCCACGCCTAAGGCCCGTAGAACTACGACGTCGAGGAAACGCCCGGAGGCGCCCGTCTCCCTCCGCATGGGCTTAGCGCCGGCCTCATTCTGCCGCTGCGCTCCCTGACAATGATCGCCTTTCCCTCAAGCCACCGCCCGCAAGATTACCGCACGCGCGCGCCGCCCTTCCGGCGTCGGCATCAGCGCGTAATTGTGCGGCTGATCGCGCAGCAGATGCAGCTCGACCGGCACGCCTACCGCCCTGGCTTTCTCGGCCAGATCGACGCTGTCCGGATACAGAAGATCGCGCGTCCCTGAGAAGATCGTCATCGGCGCGAGCGCGCGGAAGGCGCCGTTCAGCGGACTGACGAAGGGATGGCCAACGTCGAGCCCGCCGGCATAGAGTCGTCCCGCCTCGACGATCCCCGGAATATCCTGGATCGGATCGCGCGCGGCGATCGCCACCTGCTCCGGGCGGCTGACCGAGGCATCGGCCGCCGGCGAGATCAGCACCATCCGGCCGGGCTGCCGATGGCCGTGATCGCGCAGCCACTGGCACGCGGCGAGCGCAAGGCCCGCGCCGGCGGAATTTCCGACCACCGTAACCTTGGCGTCACCTGCATCTTCAAGCAGCATCCTGAGCAGCTCGGCCGTCGCCGGCACCACGTCCTTCGCGGTCGCGCGCGGCGCCATCGGATAGATGGGCACGACGCAACAGACGCGCGCCTTGCGCGTCATCTTCGCGATGAAGCGCCAATGCGCCGGAACGATCTCGTTGATGTAGCCGCCGCCATGCAGGAACATGACGTAATTGCAGCCCTCATGTCCCGAGGACGGCGCGGTGTAGTAGACGGGCCAGCCGCCCATCTTGGTGAGGATCACCTCGACGTCACGGCCGAGCCCCGTCGGCTCGAACGAGGCCGGCGCCAAGGCGAGCTTCTGCACGCGCGCCTGCACCGCCTCGGCCGATGCGAGCTGCTCCTTGTACGGCAGCTGTTGCAGCAAGAGGTTGAAGGCGCGGCTTTGCAGGCTCGGCGCGGGATCGCGGCTTCGCTGCACACAGAAGCTCGGGCAGAACTGCAACGCCGACACAAGTCTTGCAACGCTCATGGGTCCGTTCTCCGCCTGGCTCGGAAGTCATATGGCGATCAAGAGGCTTGCCGAAAGGCCGCCAGGCGCGGATATAATGCGAGCATTCGCTCGCTTTTTCTACTCGCATTCGGGAGCGCAAGCCCGTGGCGCGCAAACCGCCGACAAATCCGCGGAAAAATGCCTCGCAAGCACGATCGCGCGCCACCGTCGACGCGCTGGTCGAGGCCACCGCTCGCATTCTGGTCCGCGAAGGTTTCGAGAAAGCCAGCACCAACCGCATCGCCGAGATCGCCGGCGTCAGCGTCGGCTCGCTCTACCAATATTTTCCCAGCAAGGAAGCCCTCGTCGCCGCCGTGATCGAGCGGCACAACGACGAGATCATGACGATCGTCCGCGCCGCCTTCATCGAGGTCGCGGACATGCCGATCGAGAAAGCCGTGCGCCGCCTCGTCACCGTCGCGATCGAGGCCCACCACATCGACCCCGATCTGCACCGCATCCTCGCCGAGCAGATCCCGCGCATCGGCCAGCTCCGGGATGTCGAAGCGTCAAACCGCGAAGTCCACACCCTCGTGCGCGCCTATCTCGAACGCCACCGCAAGCAGATGCGCAGGATCGACCCAGACCTCGCCGCCTTCGTCTGCGTCAGCGCGATCGAGTCCGTCGCGCACAACACCGTACTGAGCGGGGCGGAGATGCTGTCGGAGAAGATGGTGCGGACGTTGGTGGACGAGACCACGCGGATGGTGGTGAGGTACTTGAGGTAGGCCGGCGCCAAGCCAAGGCGCCTGCATTTAAATATTTAATAATTTAATTTTTGGCATAATTAAATAGCGTATCATTTGAGATAAGTGAAAGCGGGACGCTCTTTCTCGCGAGGTCGGTATGCAATCACCGTTTTGAGCGTGCTAGGGAACACCGCCTCATGAGCCTGCATTGTCGGCGTGATCTTCAATTTTGTTCATGAGGTCGACAATGCATCTTCTCGTCAGAATGGTAGCGATTGCGACAGTACCTGCTTGGATCGGATTGAACGCGGACTCTGCTGCAGCACAAGATTTTCTTGACCGATGGTCCATCATTCCGAAAGCTGACGCAGCGCCGGCGCCTGAGAGGCTCGAACAGACCAAGAAGGATCAACCGGAGACTCTACCTCCAAGCAAACAAGAACCATCGGCTGATGGCTCGGGCATGCGATCCTTCAATCGAGTCTTTTCGGGGAAGGCCTCCTATTATTCGTATTCCAAAGGCAAGACGGCGAGCGGTTCGTCGTTCAATCGCAATCACCTGACAGCAGCGCATCGCAGCCTGCCGTTCGGCACCAAGGTCCGCGTGACCCATGGCGGAAACAGCGTCATCGTGACGATCAATGACCGAGGCCCGTTCATTCGTGGTCGCGTCCTCGATCTCTCGCTCGCTGCCGCGCGCAGCTTGGGGATTACGGATCGCGGCGTAGCTCACGTCCGTGCCGAAGTGTTGTAGCGGATGACTTTTGAAGCGCCGAAACACGAATAGCCCGACGCTACCGTGGATATGGCCCTCAAGGCTCACCGCCTTCATCTGCGTCAACGCGATGAAGGCGGTCGCGCACAACAATCCTTAGCGTGCCTTTATGGGAAACCAGCCGTCGTATGACGAGCAGTCCATCGTCGATGCTCCGCTGTGCCGGTTGTTTCGGCCGGTCAGAAGCAGACCGTCAGGCTTCCTTCTTCTTCACACTGATATTGCCGTCGCCTTCAATATACGCCTCCACCACGTCCGAGGGGCTCGCTATGCCCTCTTCGCGAAGCTTGCTCATCAACTCATCCATCGTCACCAGCTCCTGCCGCATGTGGCGTCGAAGGACCTGCCCGTTCTTGATGAGAAGGAGCGGCGCGGGCCGAGCAAGCCGCTCCACGAAAGGCACGTGATACCCGACCCAATCGATGGCAAGATTCCAGAAGATGATCGTGGCAACGAGCACGATACCTTCCGTGATCGAGCGGTATTCACCCGCCATGCCATTTTGAGCCGCGTCCGCCAGAAGGACGACGAGAAGCAAATCGGGAATGCTGAGACCGCCGGTCTGCCGCTTCAGAATGAAGCGCATCAGCGTGAAGATGCCGAGATACATGATGGTGCCCCGGACGATCATTTCCATGACGGAATGCGTCGGGACGAAGATCTCGTTCCACGGTATCTGAAACATGTTGCCCTCGCACAAGATGAAAGCGTCCTGCTATCACGCCATCAGCATCACTGAGAACGCGACAGGAAGACGTCTTCACATAGCTCAGGCGAAGTGCGGAGCTGGAACTGAAAACGAGAAAAGGCTCGCCACTCCGGGTGAATGGCGAGCCTCCGAGACTTAGCGTCCCTTCGATTTCGGATCGTTCATCGTTGCGCCAGGATTGGCTGAGCTCGGGCTGCTCGAGGCTCCCTGACCAGTCGTGGCCGCGGGTGAGTCACCGCCACCTCCGGTTCCCCCAGCGCCGCCTGCGGAGCCGCTGCCGGAGCCTCCACCGGCTCCAGCGCCCGCTCCTGCTCCTGCTCCTGCTCCGCCCGCTCCTCCGGCGCCTCCGCCGCCAGCTCCGCCAGCGCCTTGTGCCGTCGCCGCGGCGATCGAACCGAGAATGAATGCTGCTGCCAGCGTAATTTTCGCAACTCTCATGGTGTTTCCTCCGTTAAGGATGCTTGCCAACGGAGGTCTTTGCACCTCGTTCCTAAGTCAGGTGCGACCGATTGCAGCCGCGACGGCATGCGGCGATCCCGCGCGACCGCCGGGCCGGAACCTTCGAAACAGAACGATCTGTCACATGCGCAGCGGCTTTCCGGAGAAAACAACAGCATAGCGCGATGACGATCCATCCAAATCTCAGCGGTGCCCGCGCTCCTTGAGTTCGCGGATCCGCCGTCCAATTTCGATCGCCCTCTCCCGCGCCCAGAGTTGATCGTACGCCGCGGCCTCGTGCCTGACGAGATCCTCCGTCGTCGCTCCCTGGACGATCTGCTCCCTGTTCTTCTGGCTGCAGACATGAGCAACGAGCCCGGCGGTCTTCTGCTGCTCGTCTGGAGTTTGACTGGACAACTGCGCCAGGCTCTCTCGCCACAGACAATCCTCGCGCGCGATCTCGTCGCGAATGATCTGCATGAGGCGATCAGCTTCTCGATCTTTTAGCCCCTCACCGGCCAACGCAGACGACGCGATCAGCACGAACGTGCAGAGCAGAGCGATTCGATCCATTCCTCATCCCGCAGGCTGTCACGATGACACCATAGGCCTGTTTTGCCCGACGGATCAAAGCGCTTCGGAAAAACGACATTCCGTCAATGACATCGCTACTGTGCATGGGGTTGTTTTCGGGCATTGTGGTTTGTCGCCCCCCGAAACGGCGCTTCACCGCTGATAGCCGCGCGCGTATCCCGGCCGGAGCAGGCTTCCCCGCCCCCGGTCGATCCACCCGACAGATGTTTTGGAAAAATGGTCGGAGCGAGAGGATTTGAACCTCCGACCCCTAGTCTCCCAGTGACATACTCAGACTGCAGCATTCTGTAATCCCTTCATTAGGTTAGCTGACCTTGCGGCTGGTGGTTCGGGACTTCTTTCGGGACTTCTGCATTGCATCCACGCCAGCTGCGACCTCGTCGTCGACGACGTGGGCGTACTTGGTGGTGGTCTTGATATCCGCGTGGTTGAGCGCCCTCTGTACCAACTTCAGGTTCTTGGTTTCCCGGAGAAGCTTGGTCGCGAAGTCGTGCCGGAAGTCGTGGAATCTGAATCCGGAGACGCCGGCAGCGGCCCTGGTCCGCTTCCACACGGTCTTCAGCCCATTGTAGGTGATTGGGTATCGCTGGCCTCTCACAAGACCGGCGCTCTTTTTCGTGCGCTTGGCCACGTAGGTGAACACCGCCTCGGGATGGTGCCCGCGCAACGGCCATAGGATCTGCCGGATTGCGTCGGTAATAGGCACAGATACGCGCTTGTCACCCTTCCCCGCCTTCTCGATCTTGCGGGCGTCCCAATTCACCTCTGACCAGCACAAGAGGCACTCATTCAGTCGAAGGCCTGATGCGCTCGCCAGATCGAAAGCGGGCCGGTAGTCGTCTCGTGTAGCATCTTCTAGTCTCTCCGCCTCATCGCCGCGAAGCTCGCGAACGATCTCTTGCGGTTCCTTCAGCCAATGCTGCTTCCAGTTAGGCTCATGGTCGAATCGGATGCCCCAAGCCTTGGCGCGAGTGAACAGCTTCTTCAGGACCTCGGTAGTGCTGCGGTTGACGGTTGCGGGGGCAATCAAAGGAGCTGCCTTCTTTTTGCCTTTGCCGTGCCGGGTGACTTGGTGCCCCCTGCGCCAGGCAACCAGTCTTGCGACGTCGTCGTCCCTGATCTCGCTGAGCAGTTTTGTCGCACCAAAATAATGGATCAGCCGCTCGATATCGCGCCAAGTATTGTCGGCGCCTACGTGGTGCTGGCCGATCTCGTTCCAATATCTGCCAGCTACATCGTCCAGCTTTGTCGACGCCGGAGATACTGCGGTCTTTATAAGCTGTTTCGCTCGGTCGCGTTCGGCGCGCTCGAAGGCTTCAGCCTCGCGCCTGTTCGTGCATCCCGTAGAGCCGTGAAAGCGAGCACCCTTGTGCTGGAAGTCAAAATGGTAGAACGGGCTGTCTTTGTGCTTGTAGACTGACACGGCACGTCCCTCCGCGTTCTGCGCTCGATCAACTCGTCGAGATCCTCTTCAACAAATTTGCGTCGTTGTTTCTTGCTGCCACGCCCCACGTTGACGTATCGTAGCTCTCCGTCGCGCACATAGCCGTTCAACGTCTTCACTGATACGCCTAACCTCTGCGCAGCGGTTCGCGGCGACAGCAGTTGTATCGACATTATCCTGCCCTCGACGAGAGCAGATTTGCGACCGCCAATGTGACTTCCCAATTGACCTCGCTTCTCACCTGAAGAGCGGGCGCGAGCATCTTCTTCCCTAGTCCTTGAAGCTGAAGGAAGTGCAGTTTCTGCACCTTTCCCTCCGCAAAGGGACTACCGGAGATCAGGATGGTGGCTACCAGGGGTACCCCGGCAGCCGTTGTAATTTGAAAGGAGAAAACGGTGTTTTGATCGCCGGAGTCGACTAGATATCTCATAATCGAATCCATCGCTGAGCCGAACGCTCTTAACTCGGAGGCGTCACGCTTCAGAAATTTGCTGAGTAACTGCAACTCAGGATCATCCGTGTTGCTGGATAATTCCGTGTTGTCATCTTCTGGCCATGGCAGAGTGCGGACCGACTCAACGGCAGAAGCGATTTTAGTAATTTCGATTCCGACGCAGGCGGCGCCAATCAACAGTGACACTGCATCCGCCGGAGTCATCGCGGCAGATCCGCGTCCATGCCCCTTTTTCGACCGCAACCCTGCTTCCATTAGTTTACGGTCGTAGTTCTTTACCGTGTTTAGCGGGAGCGCGAGCAGCTCTGCGACTGTGCGGGTCAAGTCACCAGGCGTGACAGCCATGAGGTTTTCCTTCGATCGTGCACAGATAACCTCAGCTCCCATTCAAATGCAATGACTGCAAATAAAAAAATAGCCTATTCCTGTGGATGGTTGCGGAGCACGGCATGCCTCCGCGGGCCCGTAAGACGCCTCCATTCGCCCAACCCGCCGACCAGCACACAGACAGCTTAGAGCGCGAAATAACCCACGATGCCACGCTGTAGACGTGCCGCCAAAAGAAAAGGCCTGCACGCACCGGTCCAGAGAATCCGAGCGTCAATGAAACGGGGATTGAAGGCGAGATGAATGCGCTGCTCTAGACGCCAGACATAGCGCGATCGAGAGACTGTCGGTCTAAGCTTCTAGGACGGAACACGCCTCTGATAAGGCTTTGGTTGAGTACCGCAATCTGCGTGTGAGTTCTGCTATAAAAACCAGCACCGCGAAAGGCAGGTTTTCCCTCTTCAAACAATCCTCTTACGGTGTCGAAGCGGGGGGATGGGTTTTGAGTGGCGGCGTCAGCGACCATATGATGAAGGTGAGTGATCACCGCACAATCCAGAAATCTTAACACCTTATCGCGCTTTGGTAAGCGGCGGCCGTCCTTGTTTACAGGAACGCGGGACTTAGCTTGGCTCTGAACACGCTGCAGATCTTTATAAGCGACGCTCAGATATTCGAGATTCTCGCGAAGGGTAAGGTCGAGGCACTCGCCCAGATCGATGATTGCGCCGACGACGAACGGATCAGAATAGCCGCGATCTCTGGCCCATTCCCATGCTCTTACCGGGTCGCCTTCCCAGAAGTAGACACCCGGGCCGAGCCAATCATATGCTTTTTCACTGGGCGTAAAATCGCCGCCGCGTAGCACGCGGAGGCCAACCTCTCGCTTACATCCGTGGAAGCCTATAGTCAGCGATGTAGCCGAACGGCTCATTTTCGACGAAGAACGCGGCCCCTTTTCTTCAAAGCCACACCGCCGTATTCCTTGGTCAATCCACCACGAGTGTTGTTGATACCCTCTTTAACCAAGAGACGAAGCGCGGCGTTACGGGACAGCTTTTCGCCCGCCCGCTGCTTCGCAACCTTCTTTACAGCAGTTAAAAGTTCCATATTCATCACAAGTCGAATCCTCTCCGCGCCAAGGGAGTTTGCTGAACGTATATAGAACGCAACGCATTGCCAAGGGCCTTCCAAGGCAGTCTGGAACGCGCCACCGCTCCTCGGGCTTCCAGCCTCGCTCGGAAGTAGGCTTACCCTCCGGCTCTCTGCCTTAAGGCGTTGCCGGCCTTGCTCGACAGTTCCAACGACCCAGAGCCCAAAAAGGGCGTGGCAGAGCGCGTCCTGCGCCCGACTTTTGTCGCGTCCACAAGACGCTTGGGGGCACCGGGCTGTTGGCCTTATCGACCGCGTCATGAAGGATTGCGCTGATCGATGCAGCCGACCCGGCCCCAGCCGTTCGGCCCGTACAAGAAACGTGACCAATTCCAGGCGATTTAGGCCATTTCCAGGCGATTTAGGCCATCGTCGGGCGGAGTTCCCACAGGTCGATCAAACGGAAGGCGGCCTCAAGCGAGGAGGCTTTCCCGAGGAGATCGAAATGCCCTTCGAAGCTGGAGTGTCAAAATGGTCATTGTCGTCAGCCCACCCAGTTGATGCCGGCTGCAATCTCCATCTCGTCCATAGCTTCTTGGAGCGCTAGAACAGCGTTCTCCAGGTGCTTGATAGCCCCGTGAGAACCGCGCCCTGGCTCCGTCTCCTTCGACGCTCGCGATCTACTATCAAAACTGACCTGCTCTGCCCCTAAGAGCATCTGGACCTCGGTTTGGGAGGTCGCAAGAATTCGGAGCAGGACTTCGATTTTCGATCTTCTATCGCTGTCCATCAGACTGCCCCCACCGATTCAACACTCGCTGCACCTGGACTGCTGACCACTTACCATTGCGTGGTGTGGTGATGCCCGCCTGGTTAAGCCCATCAGCAATGGCCCGCAGACTCGTTCTTCCGGCCGCCTGTAGCTCAGCGATGATCGGCGCCAGGTCGGTAGCTCGCGCGCTGGCGCGGGCCTGGAGAGTCTCGGCGGCCATTGCCCGGACCTTCTCGCTCGGAATGACACCTCGATCACCTCCGAGC
Organism: Bradyrhizobium sp. DOA1; assembly: GCF_001593325.1. Taxonomy (NCBI): domain Bacteria; kingdom Pseudomonadati; phylum Pseudomonadota; class Alphaproteobacteria; order Hyphomicrobiales; family Nitrobacteraceae; genus Bradyrhizobium; species Bradyrhizobium sp. DOA1. The sequence goes on along the minus strand of NZ_JXJM01000001.1, from coordinate 2,691,258 downwards.
TTGGTCCCTCGCCTCTTCGCAGCTGCCAGGGCGTCCTTGGTGCGCCTGCTGATCATCCGCCGTTCTTCCTCAGCCACCATCGCCATGATCCCCACCGTGAGCCTGTTGGCGTTCGGCATATCGGCAGCGACGAAGTCGACACCGGCCTTCTCCAGGCCCAGAAGGAAGTGAGCATCGCGCGAGAGCCGGTCCAGCTTGGCAATAACCAGCTTGGCGCCGTACACGCGGCAAGCCTTGATTGCCTCCGCCAGCATGGGGCGATCGGTCCGCTTGCCGCTCTCGACCTCGACGAACTCCTTCACCAGCGACCAGCTGCCGCCGTTGAGATACTCCGCAACGCCATTGCGCTGTGCCTCGATCCCGAGACCGGACTTGCCTTGCCGGCCCGTGCTCACGCGCAGGTAGGAAATCCACTTTCCGTCCATACCGGCCCCGTTACAAATCAATCAACCTTCGTTGATTGGTTTGTAACAGGCCGTGAATCGGTTTGCAAGCCTACCGGCAAGTGGTGACGCTCAGCTCTCCACGGCAGCTGAACTCAGCCAATCATCGCAGGCTATAGGTCCAGCGCCGCTCCGTTCACCCTGAGCCATTCCTTCCGCTCACGGTATCGCGGCATCACCTTGTCAACCTCGTTCCAAAAAGCGTCGGAATGGTCACGGTAGCGAAGGTGGCAGAGTTCGTGCACAACGATGTAATCAATGACCGTTTGCGGAGCCATGAGGGATTTCCAATGGAAGTTTAGAGCGCCGCCCACACCGCACGAAGCCCAATGGTAGCCTAGTTCTTTGACAGAAACCTCACCGGTCTCCACGCCAACCAGCGGCGTAAACCTTGCAACTCGCTCAGCGAATACCTGAAACCCTTTCGCCAAATAGAAATCGCGAAACGCCTTGCGCGCTGCGGCCTCCCCTTCTCTGGCAACGAAGGCTTCGGATAACTCCCAACGGCCGTTCTTGAGGCGCAGCGGAACGTCAGCATCGGCGACGAACTTCAATCGATAGGATCGACCAAGATAGGCGAAGCCCTGACCTTGAACCAACGGCCTATGCCGGCGACTGGAGTTCAAATCTTCCCATTCCGCAAGCGAGCGATGCACCCACAAAGCCCGGTCAGCGACTACCTCGCGCACCTTTTCGTCGTCAATTCCGGCGGGTGCGCGAACGACCACGTCACCCGAACGCTCGATCACGATGTCTGCTGTTTTCCTATCGCTACGGATCAGGGTGAACTCAATATCCTGGGCGCACATCTTCATGACCGGAGCAACTCCGCGTGGCGCTTCTCAGCGAGCTTGGTCAACTCAACGGCGATACGCTGGTGCTGATCCTGAACGGGACCGATGCCAGACACCATCAATTCCGTATCGATACTTGCTCTCAAACGGCGCACCTGGTCCGGTTTGCGCCAGAAATCGATAATCGAAACGGCTTCGCGAATGACTCTGACCAACCGGGCAGAGAGCGAGTCCAGCAGGGCAGCGTCCTCGACGGAAAGCGTAGCCCCGTCACCAACCAACTCGAAAAGATTATCACGGAATACGCGTACTTCGAGGGGTTGCTCGGCTATGCCCTCGCCGCGCCCCGCCCGGATCTCCGATCGCAGTTCTTCGTAGTGTTCGGCCAACGCCTTCCAGTCCTCGCCATGCTTGGCGATGAGGGTATCGAGCTTCTCGCTCATCCGTTTGAAGAATGCCGGATCCTCGTCAAAATGGATGGTGCAGTGTTTGCGGATAGCATGCTCCATCTCGCTTGCTTTTGCACGAGAGCTTCCCTGCGCGTGTCCTGTCGCCTGCTCGACAAAATCCGGGTCGAGTAGTTCGACCGGGGGAATTTTGGGGTCAACGCCCAATTCTATCAGATGCTTGTTGATCAACGCGGCGACCTTTGCGCCAACGCCTGCAAAATCGATGGAGTCGTCCTTGAACCGCTCTTTGGTCATGCGCATGAGATAGCCTAGTCGCCTCGCCGGTCCGCGATATTGATGCGCGGCAGCGCCCGGCAGGATGAGATCTAGGCTCATCAGGAATTTCTTGAGATAGACCTCAAAGTCCGCTCGCGCCTGAATCGGTTCAAGCGCGTCGACGGCCTTGTGGACAACGCGAACTTCGTCATCTGGAGTACCCAGCGTGCCGGTGAGGAACGGCTCTATATCGCGCACGCCTAGCCCCTGGAAATGCAGGAGCAGCCGGCGATAGCGTTCTTCCAGGATCGGCAGTTCTGAGTTCAGATTCTTCAGCCCGGCCTGGAGGTCCTCAAGGTCCTCGCTGGCGTAGATTTTCAGTGCGTCGGTGAGGTGGTTGGCAAGGCCGATATAGTCGACGATGAACCCCCGCTGTTTGCCCTGCGTCACGCGGTTCACGCGGGCGATAGCCTGGAGCAGGTTGTGCTCCTTCAGTCGCTTGTCGATGTACATGACTTGCTCGATCGGGGCGTCGAAGCCCGTCAAAAGCATGTCACACACGACCAGGAAGGCGATGCCGGTGTTGGCCTTGTCATAGTCCACAAGATTGAACGGCTTGCAGAAATTCTCGACCGCGTTCCAGTCCCGCGCCTCCTTGCGGGCGGCGGTAATTTCTGCGGCCTCATTGGTCGCGTCCGACGAAACCACGACCGCCACCTTGAGGAAGGCGACTCGGCTGATCAGATCAGCGTCCGGTTCCGGCTTTGCACGTTCCGCTTCCAGTCGTTCCTTCAGCGCCTTGCGCAAGGCGCGCTGGTATCGCACTGCGGCCAGCTTGGAATGACAGACGACCTGCGCCTTGAACGCGTTGGGCAGGATGTTATCGATGTAGTGGCTTACCAGATCGCGGGCGATGGCTCCGATGCGGTTTTCCGCTTCCAGGATATCGCCGGTCGCTCCATACTTCTTCTTAATGGCGAGCAGGTCTTCGGCTGAGCGGTCTGCGAAGAGATCCTCGAATGCCGTGTCAAACTCGGCCTTATCGCGCAGGGCGGTGTTGGCGGTTCGGCCTTCGTAAAGGATTTGCAGGGTTGCCCCGTCTTCGACGGAATCCATTAGCTTGTAGGTGTCGATATATTCGCCAAAGCGTTTCACTGTCCGCTTGCCACCATGCCGCTCGGTGATCAGCGGCGTGCCGGTGAAGGCGACCCGGGCGGCATTGGGGAATGCCTCGAACAAATTGTCACCCATGTCAGACCCTTGCGTCCGGTGTGCCTCGTCCACCATGATGAGGATGCGTGGGGAATCGTTGACGACGCCGAAGCTCTCGGCGCTGGGCGGCGGAGCGTAGCGCCCCAACTTCTCGCGCAAGCTTTCGGAGAGGTCGTCCTTCACCTCTACGAACTTGTGAACCATCACCATGTTCACGTCGGAGGCTGGAGACGCGAGCACCTCGCGCACCGCGGTGCGGCTATCGACCAGGTTGATTTTCCCGCCAATCAGCTTCGCGGTGTTGGATAGCTGGTCTTCCAGATCAGCGCGATCCACCACCATCACGATCTTGACGTCATTGAGGTCACGGCTAGCGCGAAGCATCCGGCCGACGAAGACCATGGTGAGCGACTTGCCTGATCCTTGCGTGTGCCAGACGACACCACTGCGCTCCATCGGTGTCTCGCCACTGCGGAGGCGCTGCAGGATCCGGCGGGCGGCGCGATGCTGCTGATAGCGGGCGAGCACTTTCACCCGCTTGCCGTTGGGCAGGTCCATGAACACCGAGCAGGTGCGGAGCATGTCGAGCAGGCAATGCGGGTTGAGCAGGCCCTGCACCAGTTCCTCTTGCGCGCGGACTTCACCCAGCAGCGGGGTAATCGCGGAAAACTTCTCCGGCCAGATGTTGCGCCACCCATAGAAATGTTCTGGCGCAGAGCTGATCGTGCCGAACTCCGCCGCCTCGCCGCAGGTGCGGATCACGGCGAGGTTGGGATAAAACAGCTTCGGCTCTCCTTCGCGCAGCCCGGCGCGGCCGGTTTCCGGGCGGGCGTCGCGATAGCGCTGCAATTGCACGAAGGCCTCGTGCATCGGGTTCGCGGTGTTGGCGTCGCCGATCTTGGCCTCGATCACCACCAGCGGCAGGCCGTTCACGAATAGCACTACGTCGGGGATGATGAAGCCCTTCACGCACCCCGGCGTATCTACGCGAAACTGGTTGATTGCGTGGAAGCTGTTGCGCTCCGGATTGGCAAAATCGATCAGGCGGACCGTCGGGTCCTTCTCGCCGGTCAGCTCGTTACGGTCCACTTGCGCCTTGAACAACAGCGCTTGCACCGCCTCGTTAGCATCCAGCAGGCTCTTGCCCGGCTGTCGGAAGATATCATCGATCAGCCCCGCCAACTGCCGATCGGTCAGCCATTCGCGGCCACCGGGCAGCGGATTGAGCGCGCGGACGCTGTCGCGGAATACGTGCGGGAGGATCAGATCGCGAAAGCTTGACCGCAGCGAGGCCACTGGGGCCTGGGGGATCATCTGGTGACCCTGGTCGATCACCGTCCATCCGAGTCCAGCAAGCTGGGTCAGCAACGGCTTTTCGACATGGGCGTATTCGCTCATGCGGCTGCTCTTTCGAGCAGCGACGCGACCGATACCTTGCCGGTGAGCAAGTCCTGCATCAGACCGGACTTCTGGAGCGCTAGTTTGGAGACTTCGTCACGCATCATTTGAAGATGGTACGTTGCCTCGCGATAAATTTTGAGAATCCGCGGTTGCTCAGTCATCAAAGGCAGAGGCAATCGCAATTCCTTGAGGGTGGACGATTGAATCGCGTCCATAATCCCGCCCTGAGACCTCGCTCGAAACCACGAAAGAACCCAAGGCGCGTGGTTCAATTGCCAACAAACCAGCTCCGGCAGCACTTTCGATTGATCGAAAGTCATGGTCCAGAGATGCTTGGAGGAGAGCATTTCGCCAAACCCGTCAGGAATGACACAGCAGCGCCCGACGGTACCCATGATCGTAATGACCACATCATCGGGAAGAACGCGATAGCGGGATAGTTCGGCGAATTTGACCGGGGTTACGAAGCGAATAAAATTGGATTTGAAATGCTCTACATGAATGTTGTCAATGCCTAGAAACGGGATGCCCGAAGTAGCGAGCTCATGTTTCAGAAGGGCGCTTCCGAATGGGCCGCTCCGCATGGGTGTTGGAATGGGCGCTAGCAAGCTTTCCAGTTTCGGCGCCTCCCATCCCTTGGGCAGCAAGCCGAGTTCGGTCTGGTGATAGAGGTGCGGAGCTTCTTCGTGGGGCGGTCGAAGTTGGCCGTGTTCGTCAACACCGCGCATGAATAGGTCCTGCATCAACCCTGCGCGCACCCGTTCCTGCTTGGCAATCAATGCATCTGTCATCTCGATCTGGGTGTCGATTAGATCGAGTATCCTGCAAATACGCTCTTGGTGCGCATTATCGGGCGCGAAGAAAGCGAAGTTTTCAAATACATACTGATAGAGGTGATTTATCGTTGAGCCAGCGAGGTTTTGCCGCAAGAATTCATCGAAATGGTGAGATGTCAGAACATGGTAGAGAAACCGGTGCTGAAAGCTGCCATCGGCACAGCGCAGCAAAAAAACGCCGCTGTTGAGAACCGCTTGATCGGGGCAGTCTTGTACATGTGCAATCTTTCCGATGGTGCCGTCCTTTGTGACAAGCAAGTCGCCTTCGCGCAGCTGAATTGGAACGGCCTCGCAAAATCTCGCTTCGCTAACGTGATAGCAATTCGTCCAATTAACGCGACCTCGATCGAAGTCCGTACCCGTTACGAGGTAGGGCCCCTCAAGGCAAAATTCATCAGCTCGCAATCCTTGCCAGCCAATACGGCCGCGCAAGTACGCATTTTCCTTGATCGTATAGCGTTTCCAGCCCTGGCTTTCAGACATAACCTAGCGCCTTAAGATAAGCGTCCAACTCTGCCGCGGCCTTGCTGCGCTGCTTCTCGATATGGCGCACTGTCACCGCATATTTGCCATGCAGCTTCTCGACCTCGGCCGTCACTGTCCGCCTTTCGGCGTCGAGATAGGCGCGGTAAATTTCTAACAAAGTGTTGCGGAAGCGGGCAAGTATTTGGCTACGCGCGGCCTCCAGCGTGATCTTGTCGCGCGCGGTCGCGACCAGCTCCTCGCGCTTCTTTTCTGCGGCGCGCAGCTCCGCCTTCAGCGCCTTCGCCTCATCCTCCAGCGCCTGGTGCCGGGCCAATCGGCTTTCCGCGTCTGCCAGCGCGTCCATCATGGCCTGCCCTTGCTCCGCCAGGGCTCGGACCGGCGCGGCGAAATGCGAGGTGCTGCCCGCCCTGCCGGCCGCGGCCGCTAACTGGTGCACGGCCGCAAAATCGGGACTGCTTAGCTTGCCCAGCTTCGCCGCGGCCTTGGGCAGACCCAGTTCAATGGCCAGATCAGGCGCGGCCCCTTGCGCCGCCCTGACCAGCGCCTTCAGTTCCGCCCCCTGCGTCTTGAGTAGATCCTTCAGCCGCCTGACCTCAGTCGAGGCGAGGACGCCGCTGTCTTCCTCATCTTCATAACCTTCGTCATCGGCAGCGGCAAAAAGCGCCTGCACCTCGCTTATCCGAGCTTGCTTCGCGGTCAACTCCTCGATCAGCTCCGGGAACTCGCTTTCCAAAATTTCGTCGTCGGGAATCAACTCCGCGCCCCAGCCGCTAGCCGCTACCGATTTGAGGTCGGTCTTCAGGCTGTCGATATAGCGCGCCATGGCGCCGCGGATCTGGAAGGGGGTGAGTAAGGTTTCGTCCGCAAAGGATTCCGCAATGCTTTCCATCAGCCCTCGCCGCAGAGCATAGACGTTGTCCGCCTGCCCATTTCCGCTTGCCAGCATTTGCATCATCGGCTCAACGGTGCCCCACCAGGCCGCCAGCCGGTTCATGAAATCCTGATGCGCGGCCAATACGCCAGGATGGGCCTTGACCAGTTCGGCGATGTTGCGCCGTGTGGCGATAGTGGAGGCAAAATCGCAATAGCCCGAATCATCGGGGCGTAGCGAGAAACAGGCTTCGCGCAGCCCGCCATAGTCGAGCCAGAAGCGTTCCAGCGCATCAACTTCCGCCACCGGCACGCCGCCATGGATATGCGCGCGGACATCCTGCGGCTCGGGCGGCGGCGCATTGTCGACGTAGCGGCGGATGTTGCAGTTGAACTCTTCGGCCTCGATCTCCGCAATAGGCACGACCCGGGCATATCCTGGCACATCCCGCCGTCGGCGATAGACATCGACAATCTTCGCCATATCCTCGGGTCGCAGGAAGTTCTGCGCCTTGCCTTCGCGATATTCCCGGTCGGCATTGATGAAAAGCACATCCTTGCGGGTCTCAGCTCGCTCCTTGTTCATCACGAGAATACAGGCTGGAATGCCCGTGCCATAGAACAGGCTGGGTGGCAGGCCAATGACCGCATCGAGCCAACCCTGCTTGATGAAATGTTCGCGCGCGTCCTTTTCCTCGCTGCCGCGAAACAGCACGCCGTGCGGCATCACGGTGGCCATTCGGCCATTGCTCTTGAGCACCGCCAGCATGTGCTGGACGAACATCAGATCCGCCTTCTTGCCCTTTTCTGGCATCCATTTGGTGAAGCGGCCTTTGAACTCCATGTCGTTGGCGCTGTAGTTCTGGCTGAACGGCGGATTGGCGAGCACCCGGTCGAAGCGGGTCAGCTCGCCATCGTCAGCCCGGTGCTGGGGTTTGGCTAGTGTGTTTTCCTGCCGGATGTCCGCTGACTGGATATCGTGCAGGATCATGTTCATCCGGCAGATCGACCAGGTCGTGCCCTGCGATTCCTGGCCGGCGAGCGAGAGGTTATTCGGGTCTCCGCCGTTGTCGCGGACATAATCGCGCGACTGGATCAGCATGCCGCCCGAGCCGACTGTCGGGTCATAGACGCTCATGCCCGGCTGCGGATCGACGATCTCGACCATGGTACGGACGACATCCGCGGGGGTGTAGAACTCGCCCGCCTTTTTGCCGGCCGAGTCGGCAAAGTATTTGATCAGGTATTCGTAGGCGGCGCCAAGCAGGTCTGGGAACTCGAAATTCTCATCGCGCAAAGGGATATTTTCGAAGACCTGGATGAAATCGACCAGCGTGTCGTCGCTAAGCGTGCGCTGCCCGATCTTGCGGTTGAAATTGATGTGCTCAAGCACATCCTCAAGCTGATCCTTGTTGTGCCGTTCGAGCTCTCCAAGAGCGGTATTCAGTCCGTTGCCCACGTCTTCCTTAAGGTGACGGACGGTCGCCCAGCGAGCTTGGGGCGGCACGTAAAACGTATACTGATCCCGACTTTCCAGCAGGGCTTCGAGGCGCTCGCCATCAAGGCCCCGAGCGCGCAGAGTGGCGGTGAGCTTCTCGCGCTGCTGATCAAACAGGTCACTGCATCGCTTCAGGAACAGAACACCGAAGATGTACTCCTTATACTCCGAGGCATCCATGTTGCCGCGAAGCTCGTCACACGCCTTGAAGAGCAGACTCGTTAGCTGAGGAAGAGTTAGTTTGGTCATTTGAACCCGATTGCGCCTGTGTCGATGACAATCCATTCTTTCAAAAAGAACTGATTATCTTTTTCCTCGTAGTTTCGCCGCTTACCCCGATCAACTGGCCCGCTTACCCCGATCAACTGCTTGCTCTTCCGCGGGCACAGCAAACAAATCGAAATCTGTTGGCTAACTTGATTCTATCCATTGAATTCAAACGATATTTTTGGCCATCAATTTTGCTAGCAGTGATACACAGCCATAGTCCAGCACATCCTCAAAGTGATCGTACTGGGCTTCGTACCGTTTGTAAGTGGCCCAGCGCATCCACTTCGGTTTCGGTGGGAAATCCCATTCATCTGGATCTAAGTCCCCTATCAGTCGCGATTTGATTCGAGCCTTTCCAGCGTGAGCGCGGTTCGTCGCATCGTTGAATTGGGAATGATAGGCAACTTGTCGGCCCCAGGTCTCTCTGCTGCAAAATCGGGTCGCGCCCGCTGGCCTCCACAGGACAGACGCCAGGCGGTTCATGGCAGGGCACACAAAATACCATTGCCGCCCGCCGAAATGGCGAGGACGCGAAACGAGAATGACTTGCTGGTCCAAGCTGCCAAGCTGGATGCGAAGCCAGCCTTCGGCTTGGCCGCTCATATCTGCGCTAATCACGCCAGTGGCAACTTCACCCCAATACGAGTGCGTCCAGGTAATGCCCCGAACGCCGATATTCGCGCCTGGCTTGACGAATTGCTTCCGAGCAAGACGGTTCAGGTCCAGCTTCAGGCCGTCCTGCAAGCAAACTCGTACTCTCGATCGCGGCATTTTGGCGCTGCCTATTCGATTATTTGCCTGCTCGTATCCTTCATTGCAGCAAGCAGCCTCGAAATTCCGCGCCGGCGTGCAATCGCGTCTGCACTGTACCGGCCGTGCTTGAAGGCGTTTCTGTTGCCCTTGGGAGCGCCTGGAGACCGCCCGCCATGCATCCGGCACCTTCCATTACTCATCGCAGGTGACTGGCAAGGGTTGCCCGCTCGAGTCCGCGCTCCGCATCTCTTCGCGCGGTGCATATCCAAGTGCATGGGGTTGATCCTCCGTTTTCGTCCCGACCCTGCCCCCCGAGGGCTCGACCATTCCGACCACTGCCTGCCCGCCCGCATGAACGTGGACGTGCTCAACCGTGACCCTTTGCTGACCTTTTCCGCGATGGCGGTTCAAGGCTTCGAGCAAGGCCGCATAGGTGCGCGACAGCTTGCTGGCCTGGGCGAGGTTTTCGCGTCGCCCCTCGAAGGTCTGTTCGCCGATCATGGCGCGCCGGTAGCATTCCATCGCGGCATTGTGAGCGGCTATTAGCTGCGCCGCCATCATGCCTTCCAGCTCGTCCTTCGGCCCAATCCCGGCAAGCGCGGCAAGGGTGGCATTCAATTGCTTGTCGCGGTCTTCCTGGCTGGAGTTCTTCACCCAGTGCGACTGGAGGGCTTGATTGGCTAGAATATTGTTCCAGTGATCCGATTGCGATCCGCCAAGATCTTTCAGCCGCCCTTTTCGGTCCTCGGGTTCGTCGGCGGCCAGTGTTGTCGGTGCGTTCATTCACGTCCTCTCGAAAGGCTCGCTGCGTAATCCTCATTCAGAAGGCATCGCCACAGCGCACACAGCGCAGAACAGCGCATTTCCCTATAGAAGCTTCATTGGCCACCAACCCTCTATTGGAAAGTGTGCTGTGGTGCGCAGTGCGCTGTGGTCAGTCCACCTTGATCCACCACCTCTTGCCCTGCCAGTCGGGCTTGCCGTCGTTGTCCCGCTTCCAGCAGAGGTGCTCCATGATGCCGGTGATCCGGCGCTGGTCCGCCGTGCCGATCCTGGCGGCCTCCATGAACAGGGCCTCTTTGGCGACCTGACCGACGGTTACCTTGTGCTGGGTCGCGAGGTAATTTTCGATCGGGTCCTGCCAGGCGTCGGCTTCGAAGCGCGCCTCCTGCTCCGGCTTGATATGCTGCCGTTCGAAATTGCGATCTGGCCACCATGGCTCGCCCTCTTTGTAGAGGTGAACCGCCTCCGCGAAAAGTTGCTCGCGATCTTCAGCTAACCCTGCGGTATCAATCTGCCCAACTTTGACGGGCCAAAACCGACGTCCTCCAGTTTCGTCTCTGAGATACGCGTCCTTGTTGGTGGTGCCGATGAACACGCACTGCCGAGGCTCGGTGACCTCGAAGCGGCCGTAGCTCGGCCGGTATCGCTCGACCTGCCGCGTGATGAACGCCTTGAGTTGCGCGCTTTCGGCGCGGTTCAGGGCGTGCATTTCCCCGATTTCGATCAGCCACTTGCCACGGAGATGTTGGGAGACGTCCTTGCCCTCGCCGATTTCGGGAAGGTTGTCGGAGTAATAGTTGCCGCCCAGTATGGCGCAAGCCGAGGACTTCATCGCGCCCTGGGTACCCTCCAGCACCATCATGTAGTCCACCTTGGCTCCGGGTTCGCAGATCCGGGCGACCAATGAAATCAGGAACATCTTCCCGATCGCCTGGGTGTAGGGATTGAGCGCGGCGCCAAGCTTGGTCGTCATCCATACGTTGACGCGCTTCTGGCCATCCCAGATAAGGCTCTGAAGCCATTCACGGATCGGGTGGAAGCTGCGCTCGCGGGCCCAGGCATTGACCGCATCGCGTACCGTATCGCGGGCGATCCTGCGGATGCCAGCCTTCTGAAGGTACTCCGTCAGTATTGTGACGTCCTCCTCCACCACGGGCCTGCAATTGAACGGCGCGAGCGGCTGGCCGATCTCGTGCAGCAGCATGACGCAACGCTGCATTTCGTCATACGCGAAGGCGTCGCTGATGTTCGGATCGCGCCGGAGAGCGACCAGCGCATTAGTAACTATCGGGAGCGGTTTGCCGTTCTCGCTGATACATTGGGCCAGCCACGTATCTTTGACCGGGAATTGAGCAATGACATTCATCGCGGGCCTCCCGCGAAGGCGAGGCTGGCAATGGTGCAGGTAGTGGCGCAGCAAAAACAGTAGATCCGACTCAGCTTGGCCGCTTGAAGAGCGATCAACAGCGTGTCAGATTCTGCGTTGCTCGTAAGTGAACTCTGCGATCCCGCCCTGTGCCCTTGCTCCCCAGCCGGCACGGGGCTTTTCGTTTCAGGGGGTGCCAACATTCAGCCCCTCCGCAGCGAACGGTTCAAGAACGCACTTCGGGACTATTTCGGGAGTTTCTGCGCCGAACTGTGCAAACCGGCGCCTATTTGTTCTTATTCGACGGCGGATTGATGCTGGCGCCGAAAACAAAAACCCTTTCAAATCAAAGGGCTTGATGGTCGGAGCGAGAGGATTTGAACCTCCGACCCCTAGTCTCCCAGACTAGTGCGCTAACCGGGCTGCGCCACGCTCCGAATGCCGTTCCATTAGCTAGGATCGCCGCGATGCGCAAGGCGAGGCCGCAGCATTTTGGTGTATCCGCCCAAAGCGGGCCGGAACTGCCCGCCAAGCCGGCGGAAAGCCGCCCCTACCCGTCCTTCAGCGCCTGCTCCAGCATCTCCCGGCAG
>NZ_JXJM01000001.1:2669258-2678709 GCF_001593325.1 Bradyrhizobium sp. DOA1 | reverse complement strand
GAAGTCGATGCCTTCCTCCTCGTCGCCCTGATAATCGTCATCGTCGGTGTCGGTGACGCCCTTGATGGGCGCCTCGTCCTCGGGCTCCATCAAGCTCGCGCCGATGGCGTCCTCGATGGCGCCGAAGGAGACCGCGGCCGCGCTGTCGGCGAGGCCCTGCACCGATTTGACGCCGTGCTCCTTCAGGATCCGCTGCACGCCGCGGATGGTATAGCCCTCGCCGTACAGGAGGCGGCGGATGCCCTTGAGCAGGTCGACATCGTCGGGACGATAGTAGCGGCGGCCACCGCTGCGCTTCATCGGCTTGATCTGGGCGAAGCGGGTCTCCCAGAACCGCAGCACGTGCTGCGGAATGTCGAGCTCCTGCGCTACTTCGCTGATGGTTCGGAACGCATCCGGCGCCTTGTCCAAATGCCAGTCCTTTTCGAAAGGCGGTTACGCCTCGGGTTGAGCCTTGCTGGCATCGCCATTGGTGCGGTGCTGAGTGTTGATCCGCTGCTTCAGGATCGCCGACGGCTTGAACACCATGACGCGCCGCGGCGAGATCGGCACCTCGGTGCCGGTCTTCGGGTTGCGGCCGATGCGCTGGCCCTTCTTGCGCACCATGAAGGAGCCGAACGAGGACAATTTCACCGTCTCGCCCTTCTCAAGGCAGTCGGTGATCTCCTTCAGCACGAGTTCCACGAAGGCGGACGATTCTGTGCGCGACAGGCCCACCTTCTGGTAGACGGCTTCGCAGAGATCAACACGCGTTACGGTTTTGCTTTGATCGGTCATCGCCCTGCCCCACATCACGGCGAACAATTGTTGTCTGAAATTAGGAGGTTACGATACGGCGGTCAACAGCGCTCATCAATGCGACGCATCGATAATCGGCGCTGATTCGGCCAAAATTTTATGGACTGTTGCTACCAGCGCACGAGCGCGGAGCCCCAGGTGAAGCCGCCGCCCATGGCTTCCAGCAGCACCAGGTCGCCTTTCTTGATGCGGCCGTCCTTGCGCGCCACCGAGAGCGCCAAGGGGATCGAGGCCGCCGAGGTGTTGCCGTGCCGGTCCACCGTCAGCACCACCTTCTCGGGCGCGATGTGCAGCTTGTGGGCGGAAGCGTCGATGATTCGCTTGTTGGCCTGGTGCGGCACGAACCAGTCGATGCTGTCGGCATTCAGCCCCGTCGCCTGGAAGGCATCGACGATCACGTCGGTGATCATGCCGACGGCGTGCTTGAAGACCTCGCGGCCCTCCATGCGCAGATGACCGACGGTCTGGGTCGAGGACGGCCCGCCGTCGACGAACAGCTTGGCCTTGTGGCGGCCGTCGGAGCGCAAATGTGTTGTGACGATGCCGCGGTCGGTCGCCGCATTGCCCAGCTGCTCCTGCGCCTCCAGCACCACCGCGCCGGCGCCGTCGCCGAACAGCACGCAGGTGCCACGGTCGTTCCAGTCGAGGATGCGCGAGAAGGTCTCGGCGCCAATCACCAGGGCGCGCTTGTAGGCGCCGGTGCGCAGGAAATTGTCGGCGGTGGCGAGCGCGAACACGAAGCCCGAGCACACTGCCTGGAGGTCGAAGGCCGCGCCATGGTTGATGCCGAGCCCGTGCTGCACGGCGACGGCGGTCGCTGGGAACGTGTTGTCCGGGGTCGAGGTCGCCAGCACGATCAGCTCGATCGATTGCGCATCCACGCCGGCGTCCGTGAGCGCAGCCTGCGCCGCCTTGATCGCGAGGTGCGAGGTGCACTCGCCTTCGGCGGCGACATGCCGCTCGCGGATGCCGGTGCGCTGCACGATCCACTCGTCGGAGGTGTCGATCCGCGCCGCCAATTGGGCGTTGGTCACCACCTGCTCCGGCAGATAAGAGCCGCAGCCGAGTACGACCGAACGAATTTTCGTCACGAAACAGCCTCCTGCGCGGCCTGCACCGAACTGAGTGCACCACCCTCGCGGTTGAGCATCTGATTGATCTTGTTCAGGAGATCGTAGTGAGCCATCTCATAGCCAACATCGATCGCATAGGCAAAGCCTTCGGCGTTGGTTCCGCCGTGGCTCTTGACCACAACCCCGTTCAGTCCCAGCAGCACGCCGCCATTGGACTTGTTGGGGTCCATCTTGTCGCGCAGGGCCTGGAAGGCGCTGCGGGCGAAGAGATAGCCGAGCTTGGACAGCCAGCTCCGCTGCATCTCGTTCCGAAGTAATTCCGCCATCTGCCGTGCGGTTCCTTCGGCAGCCTTCAGCGCGATGTTGCCGCTGAAGCCTTCGGTGACGATGACGTCGGCCAGCCCCTTGCCGATTCCGTCGCCCTCGACGAAGCCGATATAGTCGAGCTCCGGCAGGTTCCGCGCACGCAGGATCTCGCTGGCCTCGCGGATCTCCTCATGGCCCTTGATCTCCTCGGCCCCGATGTTGAGGAGCCCGACCGTGGGCCGCGTCTTGTTGAACAGCACGCTCGCCTTGGCCGCGCCCATGACCGCCATCGAGACCAGATGGTGGGCATCGCCCCCGAGCGTGGCGCCGAGGTCGAGCACCACGGATTCGCCGCGCCGGGTCGGCCAGATCGCGGAGATGGCCGGGCGATCGATGCCCGGCAGCGTGCGCAAATGGAAGCGGGCCATCGCCATCAGCGCGCCGGTATTGCCGGCCGAGATCGCGACATCCGCCTCGCCTTTCTTCACCGCATCGATCGCAAGCCACATCGAGGAGGTCTTGCGGCCGCGCCGCAGAGCCTGGCTCGGCTTGTCCTCCATGCTGACGGCGACATCGGTATGAATGATCCGGGAGACTGCTTTCAGCTTCGGGTGCTTGTCGAGCTCGGGCTCGATCCTTGCGCGGTCGCCGACCAGCAGGAACTCGCTGTCGCGATGCCGGCCAAGCGAGATAGCCGCGCCGGGGATGACCACGGCGGGACCGACATCGCCCCCCATGGCGTCCAGCGCGATGCGAACCTTGCTTGGCATGAAAGTCCTGGAAACCTGGTCTGGTGCGGTCTTGAATCAGCGGGGCCGCACAATGGGCTCGCCATGGACATGGCGACCGGCCAAGCGCCACGCCGCACCCGAACCGGGGCGCGACAATAGCGTTTTGTACCCCCGAAACAACCTCTTGCCCCCAGCCTTTTGCATTCCGAGCGATCCGGGAACGGACCGATGAACTGGCGAGAAATACATCGAAATCAATCGGATATAGGCGCCCTTCAAACCTTCACGGTAGACAGCTCATGTCCCGCCCCAAGCGACCCGGCCGGATATGCCCAGCCTATTTGCCCTTCTTCCCGTCCTGAAGCGCCTTCAGCGCTGCGAACGGATGGTCCTCCGGATCGGGGGCGGTGACCTCCGACTCGAACACAGCCCCCTCCTTGCGTGGATAGGGATCAATCGCCAGGAACAGCGCATCGGTGGCGAGGCGGCCGAGGTCGATGATGCCATTGACAATCGCCTCCGGAGGATCGGCGACCTCCGGCGGCTCTTCGTTGTCCTGCCCCTCCTCGATCAGGTCGGCGAGCCGGCGCGCCTCGGCTTCGGGGGCGAACATCAGGTCCACCTCCTCCTCGATCTCGCTCTCGATCGGATCGAGCGTGACGACGCAGGTCTGGCCGACACGGCCGCGAACCAATCCCGTGACCTGGACCCGGCCGCCGCTCTTTGGCACGACATCGAAGCTGGCATGGGCGGACAGGATCTCCCGCAGGCCCGCGAGCTCGGCCATGGCCTGCCGCTCGGCCACTGATGCCTCGAGCTCGCGATGCAGGCCGGTCTCGGGGACCTGCGCCACGATGATTGGCGCCCGCCAGGGATCGGGCACTGATCCGGTCGTCGGTCGGCTCATGGCGTGAGATCCTGTGCAAGCGCCGGGGGAAACTTGAAGGACGCGCGGAGTAGCGCCGCCTCGTCAGCCCGGCCGAGATCGGCTTCCGTGGCTCGCGCATAGGCCGCGAGCCTGTGAGCCTGATCCATGCCGGTCCCATTCAAGATATTCTTGCAGATCGCAGCCGCTAGAGCCCCGCTGCCTCCCTCCATGGCCTGGTCGTAGGCCTGGACGCGGCCATAGAAGGCCTCGCCAAACGCCCGCATCCGCTTCGGCACGGTCTGGTCGCCCACCCCCATTTCGCGCAGATTGTCGTCCATGTCTTCGCAGAAGCGATCGAACAGCGCCTGGGACAGCTCCGTGGCGCCTTGGACCGTGCGCAGGCGGCGCAGCAGCAGCCAGAGGTGCAGCAGCAACAGGTCGAAACGCCCGTTAACCGTATCCGGCACCCCCAAGTCCCGGTAAAATATGGGTTCTCGCGCCTGCGTCACGATCATGCCATAGATGGCCTCGATGGTGCCCGGGGCTAGCCGGGGTTTCCTGAAGTGATTGAACGGCCAAAGCATTGTGGTTTCCGCAAGCGGGCGCGCGCGAGTTGCATTCAGACGCCCAGCCCGGTACTTCAGCGCCTCGCGCGACGCAAGGGGACGGAATCAGTTCCGCAATGACGATAACGAACCACAGCAGCCAGCGCGCTGAGAAGCGGCGCGGCCTTCATGCACGCTGGCGCGGCTTGCGCACGCTCGCGGCTGCGACCCTGGTGGGCGCAGCGCTCGCGGGCTGCACCGGCGAGCAATTCCAGAAGGGCTACATCCTGCCGCCCGGCGCGCTGGAGCAGATTCCGATCGGCGCGAGCCAGGACCAGGTGCTGATCGTGATGGGCACGCCCTCCACCGTCGCAACCCTCGACGGCGAGGTGTTCTACTACATCTCGCAGCGCTCCGAGCGCCCGGTCGCCTTCATGAACCAGAAGGTGGTCGATCAGCGCGTCATCGCGATCTATTTCGACAAGAACCGGCGCGTGCGCCGGCTGGCGAATTACGGCCTGCAGGACGGCAAGATCTTCGACTTCATCAGCCGCACCACGGCGACGTCGGGTCAGGAGATGAGCTACCTCGCGCCGCTGTTCAAGCTGCTGAGCTTCAACTGAGTCGCGGGCGCTTTCGGGCGAAGCGGATGCCGCTTCGCCTGAACAAAACACGTCAAGACCAGCTCTAGAGTCGTTGTAATTCCATCGGAAGGTAAATGGCGCGAGCCTGCGGCGTCCTGCCGCTGTCCACGCCGCACTTGCCGCCATGCGCGACTTGCGGCCGCGTGCCGCGTTCCCTTACGCTCGCTGCAAGCAAGAAGCAGGGAGTGGATTCGTGCCCAAGAAACTTCAGAACATTTCGTTGTCCCGCCGTCGCGTGCTCACTGGAATTGCCGGCCTCTCGGCCGCAGCGATCCTGCCACGATCGAGCCTCGCCGATTGGAAGCCGACCGAGACCGTTCGTCTCATCGTACCGGCCGCCGCCGGCGGCTCGACCGACGTCATGGGCCGGCTGCTGGCTGCTCATTTGCAAACCGCCTGGGGTCAGTCGGCCGTCGTGGAGAACCGCTCGGGCGGCGGCGGCACGATTGGAACGGCCGAGGCCGTCCGCGCCAAGCCTGACGGTCAGACCATCCTGGTCGGCAATCCCGGGCCGAACGCGATCGCCTACAGCATCTTCAAGAACCTCTCCTACAAGCCGGACCAGCTTCAGCCGGTCTCCAATATGATCCGGATTCCGAACATCGTGTCGGCGCATCCGAAGACCGGCATCAAGTCGATTCCCGAATTGATCGCATACCTGAAGTCCAATCCGGACAAGCTCAGCTACGCCTCCTCCGGCGTCGGCCAGAGCCCTCACCTCACCGGCGCCTGGTTCCTTCAGCTCACCGGGCTGAAGATGACCCACATCCCGTTCCGCGGCGCCGGCCCTGCGCTCCAGGCTGCGCTTGCCGGCGACATCCAGATCCTGTTCGACAATCTCTATCCGAGCCTGCCGCAGGTGCAGAGCGGCACGCTCAACGGTCTCTGCGTCACCACGCCCGAGCGCAGCGATCTCGCGAAAGACCTGCCGACCATGCGCGAGAGCGCGCCGGAGCTGGCGAACTTCGACGTGTCGTCCTGGTTCTCCGTGTTCCTGCCGAAGGGGGTCTCGCCCGAGGTGCTGAATGCGCTCAATCTTCAGGTTAAGGCGATGCTGGAGCGCGACGACGTCAAGAAGCAGATCGCCGCCATGGGCGCCCGCGCCGATTACGGCACGCCGCAGCAATTCGCCGCCTTCGTGGACGCCGAGACGAAGAAGTTCGCTGGCATCATCCAGAAGGAAGGGCTGCAGATGGACGTGCAGTAGGCGCTCAAGAGGAGTTGGCACAAGGATAGCGCCCAACACACTGCTCTCATTCCCCGCGAAGGCGGGGAATCCAGTACGCCGCGTCCTATCAGTATCCCATCATCGCCTCTGGAATACTGGATCGCCCGCCTGCGCGGGCGATGACAGTGAGATTGACGCTGCGCTCGCGATGACGCGGTGAGAGTGTGCAATTCGTCAAACAAAAACCCCGCGGCTCGCGCCGCGGGGTTTGTCTTGCAGACCTCTCGCCGCTCAGTGCGCCAAAATCGCCAGCAGCAGCAGGGCCACGATGTTGGTGATCTTGATCATCGGGTTCACGGCGGGGCCGGCCGTGTCCTTGTAGGGATCTCCGACGGTATCGCCGGTCACTGCCGACTTGTGGGCATCACTGCCCTTGCCGCCGAAGTGACCGTCCTCGATGTACTTCTTGGCGTTGTCCCAGGCGCCGCCGCCCGAGGTCATGGAGATCGCGACGAACAGGCCCGTCACGATCACGCCGAGCAGCATTGCGCCGACGGCCGAGAACGCCGCCGACTTGCCGGCCGCGCCACCGCCCGCGATCGCGTAGATCACGAAATAGACCACGATCGGCGACAGCACCGGAAGCAGCGAGGGGATGATCATCTCCTTGATCGCCGCCCTCGTCAGCAGGTCGACCGCCTTGCCGTAATCGGGCTTGTCGGTGCCCTGCATGATGCCCGGCTTCTCGCGGAATTGGCGCCGCACCTCCTCGACGATCGCACCGGCGGCACGGCCGACGGCCGTCATGCCCATTGCGCCGAACAGGTACGGCAGCAGACCGCCGAACAACAGGCCCACCACGACGTAGGGGTTGTTGAGCGAGAAGTCCGGATTGACGCCGGCGAAGTAGGGATGCTGCGCGGAACCCGCAATGAAGAACTTGAGGTCCTCGTTGTAGGCCGCGAACAGCACCAGGGCGCCGAGACCGGCCGAGCCGATCGCGTAGCCCTTGGTGACCGCCTTGGTGGTGTTGCCGACCGCGTCGAGCGCGTCGGTCGACTTGCGCACCTCCTTCGGCAGCCCCGCCATCTCGGCAATGCCGCCGGCATTGTCAGTGACAGGGCCGAAGGCGTCGAGCGCGACGATCATGCCGGCCAGCGCCAGCATGGTGGCGGTCGCGATGGCGATGCCGAACAGTCCGGCGAGGCTGTAGGTGACCAGGATGCCGGCGATGATGACGATCGCAGGCAACGCGGTCGCTTCCATCGAGATGGCGAGGCCCTGGATCACGTTGGTGCCGTGGCCGGTGACCGAGGACTGGGCGATCGACTTCACCGGACGGTAGTCGGTGCCGGTGTAGTATTCGGTGATCCAGATGATCAGCGCGGTGACGACGAGACCAACCACGCCGCACTCGAACAGCGCCATGCCGGTGTAGTTGACACCGTCGAGCTTGCCGAAGCCGATCAGGTAGTGGATCACCAGCGCGATGCCGACCAGCGACAGCACGCCGGTCGCGATCAGGCCCTTGTAGAGCGCACCCATGATCGACTGGCTCGGCCCGAGCTTGACGAAGAAGGTACCGATGATCGATGTGATGATGCAGATGCCGCCGATGGCGAGCGGCAACGTCATCATGCTGGCGAGGATCGGCGTCTTGGCGAAGAAGATCGCCGCGAGCACCATGGTGGCGACCGCGGTCACCGCATAGGTCTCGAACAGGTCGGCGGCCATGCCGGCGCAGTCGCCGACATTGTCACCGACGTTATCGGCGATGGTCGCGGGATTGCGCGGATCGTCCTCGGGGATGCCGGCCTCGACCTTGCCGACGAGGTCGCCGCCGACGTCCGCACCCTTGGTGAAGATGCCGCCGCCGAGACGGGCGAAGATCGAGATCAGCGAGGCGCCGAAGCCGAGCGCCACGAGGGCGTCGACCACGACACGGCTGTCGGGCGCGAGCTTCAGGGAGTGGACGAGGAAGGCGAAATAGAGCGTCACACCGAGCAGCGCGAGTCCCGCCACCAGAAGACCGGTGATGGCGCCGGCCTTGAAGGCGAGCTCGAGGCCGCCAGCGAGCGAGGTCGTCGCGGCCTGGGCGGTGCGCACATTGGCGCGGACCGAGACGTTCATGCCGATGAAGCCAGCCGCCCCCGACAGGATGGCGCCGATGGCGAAACCGATCGCGACATAAAGTCCAAGGAAATAGGCAAGCAGCACGAAGATGACGATGCCGACGAGACCAATCGTGGTGTACTGGCGCCGCAGATAGGCCTGTGCGCCTTCGCGCACCGCCCCTGCGATCTCCTGCATGCGCGGCGACCCCGCGTCCGCACCCAACACCGAAGACGTCGCCCAGATCGCGTAGACGACGGAAAGCACTCCGCAGAGCACTATCAACCATAATGCTGTCATTTGATTATTGCCTCAGATCCTTGATGTACCCCCGGCGCCTTTTGTGGTCCGTCGTGCGGTGCGGCGCCTTGATTTTGAACAAGGCCGCCCCCTAGCCCGAAGGGAGCGGCCCTAGTCGGTCGCAAGCTTGCCAAAATCAAATTGAGGGTGCAACGCCGGATAAGGCCGAAACAGCCGATCCCGGCAGGTATTTGGGCTAGTCCTGAGAACCAAGCTGCCGGTTTGGAGCAATTCCTAGAAGTGGCTGTAGGAGAGCCGCGTCAAAGTCAGTTCCTGGCCCTGCCCGTCCAGGAAGCGCGGCGGCGCCCCGCCTTCGATGATCGTGCCGATGGCAGTCACAGCGAGGCCGGTCGCCCGCCCGGCGGCGATCAGTGCATCGCTTTGCGCCGGCGAAACGGTGCAGAGCACCTCGTAGTCGTCGCCACCAGCGAGCAGCGTCTCGACGCCGACGACCTTGCGTGCGATCAGGCCTGCCGCCGCAGCCGACAGCGGCACGCTCGCCACGGCGACCGTGGCCGAGACGCCGGAGGCTGCGCAAAGCTTGGTGAGATCGCCCGCGAGCCCGTCGGAGACGTCCATCGCGGCGCTGGCATGATCGCGCACGGCCTGCGCCAGAACGCTACGCGGCTGCGGCACGCGGTAGCGTGAGATCAGAAAATCCCGTGCAGCGGGATCGGAGGCAAGCGCCGTGGCCGCCCCGCCGCCGCTGAGCACGTCGAGGCCGAGCGCGGCATCGCCGATCGTCCCCGTCACCAGGATGCGGTCGCCCGGCCGTGCCCCGGTGCGGCCAACCATCCGCCCCCGCGGCACGCGGCCGAAGGCGGTGATCGAGATCATCTGCGGTCCCGGGGTCGACACCGTGTCGCCGCCGAGCAGCGCGCATCCGAAAGCCTTTGAATCTTCGCC
>NZ_JXJM01000001.1:2599421-2668793 GCF_001593325.1 Bradyrhizobium sp. DOA1 | reverse complement strand
GCCGTCCTCCTTGTTCCGTAGCGCCAGCGTCAGCACGAAGCCGGCCGGCACCGCGCCCTTGGCGGCGAGATCGGACAGGTTCACCCGCAGCGCCTTGCGCGCGATGGTGTCAGGGGGATCGCTCGCAAGATAATGCACACCCTCGACGACGGCATCGGTGGTGACGACGATGTCCTCGCCGGAGGACCGCAGGATGGCGGCATCGTCGACCAGCCCGAACGCGCCGGGATCGGTCGCCAGCGGCTTGAAATAGCGGGCGATGAGGGAGTCTTCGGCGGAGGGGTTTTGCGGTGTGGTCATCGATGTCGGCCCTACACTCCGCTGTCATCGCCCGGCTTGCCGCCTTCGCTAAAGCTTCGGCGAGCCGAGCACCCCTGTTGGCCTCGGCGTAGCCTTGGCGGAGCCGGGACCGGGCGATCCAGTACGCCGAGACGCCTGATATCGATTACCGCTGCCACGGCGTACTGGATCACCCGCCTTCGCGGGTGATGACAGCGGAATGTATGACTACCCCCGCCCGAACTCGTCACCGCGAAACTGGCGGCCGATCTGGTCGAGCACCGCATTGACCATGCCGGTCTCCTCGCGGTCGACGAAGGCGTTGGCGACGTCGACATATTCGGAGACCACGACGCGGCCGGGCACATCCTTGCGATGCTGGAGCTCATAGGCCCCTGCCCGCAGCACCGCGCGCAGGATCGCCTCGATCCGCTTCAACGGCCAACCCTTCGACAGCGCCTCGTCGATCAAGGGATCGAGCTTCTTCTGGTCACGCACGACGCCCGAGACGACGTCGCGGAAGAATGCCGCTTCCGCCGGCAGATAGGTGTCGCCCTCGACCTCGTTGCCGAGCCAATGGCTCTCGAACTCCGCAAAAATGTCGTTGATGCCGGCACCCGCGATGTCCATTTGGTAGAGCGCCTGCACGGCGGCGAGCCGCGCCGCACCGCGCCGGTTCGCTTTCTTCTCGGCAGGGCCTGCCGGCTTCTTAGTGTTGTCGGCCATGGTCAGGCCTGCGCCAGACGGCGTTTGATGCGCAGCATCGCAAGCGCGGCGCGCGCGGCATCGCCGCCCTTGTTGAGCTCGCTGGCGCGCGCCCGCGCCCAGGCCTGATCCTCATTGTTGACGGTGAGGATGCCGTTGCCGAGCGGCAGCTTGCGCGCCACGGCAAGATCCATCAGCGCGCGCGAAGATTCCTGCGAGACGATCTCGAAATGGATGGTGTCGCCGCGGATGACGCAGCCGAGCGCGATCACGGCGTCATAGGGCCTGCCGTTCGCCGCGGCCGCGTCGATGGCGACGGCGATGGCCGCCGGAATCTCCAGCGCGCCGGGAACCGTAATGACGTCATGGGTCATGCCGGCGGCTTTCAGCTCGGCCACCGCGCCGTCCAGAAGCGCGTCCTGGAGGTCGTCATAGAACCGTGCCTCGACGATCAGCGCGCGAGCGCCGGAAATGTCGGTCTGGTCCTTCAGGGGTGCGCGCCGCGCGTCTGCCATGGTCAACCTATTCTGTCATTGCCGGGCTTGACCCGGCAATCCATCGGGCAAGCCCCTCTTAAGAGGATGGATGCGCGGGTCAAGCCCGCGCACGACGATCTTTAATCACCGTCACTTCATTTCCGTCAGCCGCGCCGCATAGCGGGCCATCAGGTCGACCTCGATATTGACCTCGTCTCCCGCCTTCCAGCCGCCGATCGTCGTGACCGTCAGCGTGTGCGGGATGATCAGGACCGAAAAGGTCGTGTCCTTCACGGTATTGACCGTCAGCGAGACGCCATCGAGCGTGATCGAGCCCTTGGTGGCGATGAAGCGCGCCAGCTCGCGCGTCGTCGAGAGCTCGAACCGCGCCATGTCGGGCAGGTCCTCGCGGCTGACAAGCGTCGCCACGCCGTCGGCATGGCCGGCGACGATATGGCCGCCGAGCTCGTCGCCGATCTTCAGCGCCCGCTCGAGATTGAGCTTCGTGCCCAGCTTCCAGTGCTTGGCCGTCGTCAGTGCCAGCGTCTCCGCCGCCGCATCGACCTCGTACCAGGTGCTTTGCTTGGAGTCCTTGCCGCCGGCGACGCCAGAGGCAACCACGGTCAGGCACACGCCGTTGCTGGCGATCGAGGCGCCGTCGGCGATGGTGGTCTGGTCATAGTTGCAGGCGATGCGCAGGCGGTGCAGCTGCCCCTGCGCCGTCGGCGTGAACCCGACGATCTCGCCGATGTCGGTGACAATGCCGGTGAACATTACGCGCGCTCGTAGACGGTGAGAGTATCGTTGCCGAATGTCTCGCTAGCATGAACCTTGTAGGCCTGCGACTGCGTGATTTTCGACAGGGGCAATGCATCGAGCGCATCGACGCCATCAGGGCCCGCCTCTTCCGCCCCACGGAACAGCCAGATCTCGTCGACGAGATCGGCCGCGACAAAGGATGCGGCAACACGGCTGCCGCCCTCGACCATCAGCCGCGTGATGCCTTTCTCGGCCAGCGCATGCAGCACCGCGGGCAGATCGAGCCCCGCTGCACCGCCCGGAGGCACGCGCAACATTTGCGCACCGGCCGCCCCGAGCCGCATTGCGGCCGCGGCTTCCGCGAGGTCGGAGCCCACCACCCAGAGCGGCGTTTCGCGCGCGGTGCGGACGAGCTTGCTCGCGCCGGGAATGCGCAGGCTCTGGTCGAGCACCACCCGCACCGGCGAGCGCGCCGCCATGCCCGGCAGGCGGCAGGTGAGAAGGGGATCGTCCGCCAGCACGGTGCCGATGCCGACCAGGATGGCGTCGCTCTGCGCGCGCATGAGATGCACGCGATCGCGCACGGCTTCGCCCGTGATCGCGACCGGCCTGCCGCCGGCCGCGCCGATCTTGCCGTCGGGCGAGACCGCAAGCTTGAGGATCACATGCGGGCGGTGATCCCTGATGCGGCGGAAATGCCCGGCATGGTCGAACGCGGCCTCTGCCGCGCACAGGCCCACATCCACGGTGATGCCGGCGGCGCGCAGGCGCGCATGGCCTTGGCCTGCGACTTCAGGATTAGGATCCTCGATCGCGGCAACCACGCGCTTGATGCCGGCCGCGATCACCGCATCGGCACAAGGCGGCGACTTGCCGAAATGCGAGCATGGCTCAAGCGTGACATAGAGGGTGGCGCCCCGCGCCGCCTCGCCGGCCCGCCGCAAGGCCTCGGGCTCGCCATGCGGCCGCCCGCCCGGCTGGGTCCAGCCGCGGCCGACGATGACCCCGTCCTTGACGATGACCGCACCGACGGCCGGGTTCGGCCAGGTACGCCCCTGCCCGCGCCGGCCGAGCGCCAGCGCCAGCTGCATGAAGCGGAGATCGGCGTCCTTGGCCTCGCGGGCCTTCTGCGCGAACTGATCTTCCAGGATGCGGAAGATCATTTGCGGATCGCGGCGAGCCGCGCTTCCTCCTCGCCGGAGAGCTCGCCGAGCACGTCGGCGAAATCCTTGGCTTCGCGGAAATTGCGATAGACCGAGGCGAAGCGCACATAGGCGACATCGTCGAGCGTGCGCAGATGCTCCATCACGGTCTCGCCGATCACCTCGGACGAGATCTCGGCCTCGCCGCCGGTCTCGAGCTCGCGCACGATGGTGGAGACCATCTTCTCCACCCGCTCCGGCTCGACCTGCCGTTTGCGCAGAGAAATCTGCACCGAACGCATCAGCTTGTCGCGGTCGAACGGCACGCGGCGGCCGTTGCGCTTAATCACCGTGAGCTCGCGCAGCTGCACGCGCTCGAAGGTGGTGAAGCGGAAATTGCAGGCGACGCACACGCGCCGCCTGCGGATGACAGACGAGTCCTCGGTCGGACGCGAGTCCTTCACCTGCGTATCGAGACTATTGCAGTTCGGGCACCGCATCCGATTGCCTTGACCAGTTTGCTTCGGCCTTACTGATAGATCGGGAACCGGTCGGTGAGCGCCTTGACCCGTTCCTTGATCGCGGCTTCGACCAGCGGCGCCTTGCCGTCGTCGGACTGCGCGATCGCGTTGAGGACCTCGGCGATCATACCGGCGACCTGTTGGAATTCCGCGACACCGAAGCCGCGGGTTGTCGCGGCCGGGGTGCCGAGACGCAAGCCCGAGGTGACGAACGGCTTTTCGGGGTCGAACGGAATACCGTTCTTGTTGCAGGTGATGGCGGCGCGGACCAGCGCCTTCTCCGAGACGTTGCCCTTCAGACCCTTCGGCCTGAGGTCGACCAGCATCAAATGGTTGTCGGTGCCGCCGGAGACAATATCGAAGCCGTGGCTCTTCATCGCTTCGGCCAGCGCCTTGGCGTTCTCGACGACGTTCTTCGCGTAGACCTTGAAGTCCGGGCGCAGCGCCTCGCCGAAGGCCACCGCCTTCGCCGCGATCACGTGCATCAACGGGCCGCCCTGCAGGCCCGGGAAGATCGCGCCGTTGAACTTCTTGGTGAGCGTCTCGTCATTCCACAGCATCAGGCCGCCGCGTGGTCCGCGCAGCGATTTGTGCGTCGTGGTCGTCGTGATGTGGGCATAGGGCACGGGCGAGGCATGCACGCCGCCGGCGACGAGCCCCGCGAAATGCGCCATGTCGACCAAGAGGTACGCGCCGACGCTGTCGGCGATCTCGCGGAAACGCTTGAAGTCCCAGGCCCGCGAATAGGCTGAGCCGCCGGCGACGATCAGCTTCGGCTTGACCTCTTCGGCCTGCTTGGCGACCGCATCCATATCGATGATCTGGTCCTCGCGACGCACGGTGTAGTGCGCGGCCTTGAACCACTTGCCGCTCATGTTGACGGGCGAACCGTGGGTGAGATGGCCGCCAGCCGCGAGGTCGAGGCCCATGAAGGTGTCGCCGGGCTGAAGCAGCGCCAGGAACACGGCCTGGTTCATCTGGCTGCCGGAGTTCGGCTGCACATTGGCGAATTTGGCGCCGAACAGCTTCTTGGCTCGATCGATCGCGAGGTTCTCGGCGACGTCGACCCACTCACAACCGCCATAGTAGCGCGCGCCCGGATAACCTTCCGCGTATTTGTTGGTCATCACCGAACCCTGCGCTTCCAGCACGGCCCGGCTGACGATGTTCTCGGAGGCGATCAGCTCGACCTCATGGCGCTGCCGGCCGAGCTCGCCCTTGATGGCGGCG
The DNA here is from genome assembly GCF_001593325.1 of Bradyrhizobium sp. DOA1. Lineage (NCBI taxonomy): Bacteria > Pseudomonadati > Pseudomonadota > Alphaproteobacteria > Hyphomicrobiales > Nitrobacteraceae > Bradyrhizobium > Bradyrhizobium sp. DOA1. The sequence continues at coordinate 2,663,681 of NZ_JXJM01000001.1, read as the reverse complement.
GCGATTTCCGGATCGGCCTGCTCGAGCGAGGCGGTGAAAAACGAATCGGGCGCGGAGGCGGTCTTGGCTGAGGTCATCTTGCGAATATCTCCACCGCCGCAGCCTTTTGGCGGGCTACGGGCGGTCTGGTGTGGCGATCGGAAGCGGCGTGCGCGATCTACCACATCGCCCGCAACAGGCCAAGGGTTTGCGGGTCGAGCCTGAGATTTATGCAAGATATGGTGGGGATTGGAGGTTTCGGCCCTGTGGCGGCTTATCGAGCCGCTCCGCGGCCAACACCTGAACCAAGGCCGTTTTGGCCCTTACCCCCGCCCAGTGATCGGCTGGCCCCCAGCCGGGCCAGCTACAACCCCGTATAGCCCGCCTTCACCGGGTCCACGCTGCCGTCGAGCTGGCGGAGATAGGTCAGGCCGCAGACGGTCAACCTGTGGGTGTCCTTCTCGCCGGCCTCCATCAGCGTATTGAGATAGGTCGTGACCTTGGCCCGAGCCTCCTCGCTGGCCGCGGCAGTGCGGTTGGCGAGCAGGTCATAGGTCTGCATGATGCGGTCGATGGCGGCTTCCATGGCACCCTCTGGTTCTCTTGGAATTTGGGAGTCTTGATCAGGCAACCGCGCGGGCCTCGGACTGCGTCTCGAACCGTGCGATCGCCGTGTTGGCGAGCCTGATCTTGTTGATTTCGCCCTGCTGGAGCAGCTTGATGATGATTCCGAGCAGGCGCTCGTCGGTGACGAGCGTATCGGGGATCGCACCGGAGCGGCGAAGGTAATTCGCAGCAATGGCGTAGGCCTCACTCACGAGTTCCACGTTCATCGCCCGAAGTCCGCGCTCGACCAGCATCGACATTTCTCCAATCCGAAGGAGATAAGCGACGGGGCCGGAACTGGTTCCTTGCCAGGAGAGGATTTTTTTCGCAGTTGCACAAAGTAAAACGCACCGGTCCGGACGGATCCGGGCCAGTGCGCTTGGGGAAGTCAGGCTCGTCAGGGTCGCCTGCCGGTCTTGTTTCGGGCCGGCTTGGCCTTGATCCCTTCGAGAAAACTCAGAGCCGATACAGGATCTGGTCGGTCCAGAACCGCTCGAGGCGGTGCAGCGACTTGTTCAGGGTCGCGAACTCCTCGCCGGAGATGCCGCCGACCTGCTCCACCGTCTTGACGTGCTTCTGATAGAGCGCATCGACGATGCGGCGGACTTCCTGGCCCTGCGGGGTCAGACGGATGCGCACCGAGCGGCGGTCAACGCGCGAGCGCTGATGATCGAGGAAGCCGAGCTCGACGAGCTTCTTCAGATTGTAGGAGACGTTGGAACCGAGATAGTAACCGCGCGTACGCAGCTCGCCCGCGGTCAGCTCCTTGTCGCCGATGTTGTAGAGCAAGAGCGCCTGGACCGAGTTGATGTCCGCACGGCCGCGGCGATCGAATTCATCCTTGATCACGTCGAGGAGCCGGCGATGCAGTCGCTCCACCAGAGTCAAAGCTTCCAGATAGAGCGACTGCACCGAACCCTGCTGGCCGGAGACGCGCTCTGCGGTATCTGCCGCAGTTGCGACGGCTTTCATCATGACACTTCCCCTGTTGTCGTTTTTATCGACACTTATTCGACGAAACTTGTGTCCCGTCTGATAGGTGCAACTTAAGGGGCTCGTTTGAAGATCGGCTTAAATAAGAGAATAAAGAGATCATGAATTTAAGACAGTGAATTGCGGATTAAGCCTGTGCCACAAGGGCTTTTCGCAACTGTCTGTTGACCTTCGCAAGGTCCTGTTCACCCTCCGTCCGCCGCAACTGTCGCATTCCAGAACAGCGCCGCCCCGTTTCGAAACGGGCGAGTAACGGCTGTGGCGGAACCGGCTGGTCAACGAAAACTTACCTCAAATTTTAGGCAACCAACGGTCAACCAAGCGCGCACAACTCCGCTCTCGTGTCCCAGACAAGATGCAGCGCGAAGCGATGCATCGCAGAGCCGGGACCCAGAAAGCCGCAAGCGATATGATGGAGAGATGGGCCCCGGCTCTGCAGCGCATCGCTGAAGTAGCGCTGCGCTGCGTCCGGGGCACGAGCGTGATGCGTTGAATGATCTACGCGCTCTACGGCGGCCGTTCCCGCGCGGCCATCCAGGCGAGCGCGAGATAGGCGGCGAGCATGAAGGCTTCGACACCGACCACGATCAGGCTGCCGCCATAGATGCCGGGGAACATCAGCTCGATCACCGCCATCGACACCACGGTGGTCAGCCACACCACCGCGCCCCAGGGCGTTGCGAGCCACAGGCCCACGGCCGCAACGAGCTCGATCACCGCGAAGTAGACGGTCGCGGCCTGCCAGGCCATCGACTGGTTCTCGAACGCCTCGTCCTCGCCGCCGACGAAACCCGTCACCTGCGCCCAGTGATAGAGACCCTTCAGGATCGACAGCAGCGCCATCACCCGCAGAAACAGCACGAGCCGCCGCGTCCAGACATTATCGTCGGACTGGGAGCGCTCCGACGAGATCGCCGCCACCGACATCGCGCCGTCCCTGGCGCTGTCTCTGGCATTGTCCCTGGCGCCGTCGCGCGCCGCATCGCGGGTGGAAATCTCGGACATGGCCCCTTCTGGCTGCTTCGCCCCGCAAAATCAATCGGCTGCCAAGTCAGGGCAATTCTGCCTTGCGGCAGGTCAAGTCGCGGTGACGGGAACCATGCGAGCTGGTATAAGAATAATTCCAGCCGGAGGAAGAGTGATGGCGATCAAATACGGACGTCCGATCGAATTGCGCGAGGTCGCGCGCCGGGAGGGCACGGCAGTGCCCCATGCCCTCGATCTGACCGTCCGTCCGCGCCGCAACCGCAAGGCCGAATGGGCGCGGCGCATGGTGCGCGAGAACGTGCTCACCACCGACGATCTGATCTGGCCGCTGTTCCTGATCGACGGCACCAACAAGCGCGAGCAGGTCGCCTCGATGCCGGGCGTCGACCGTCTCAGCGTCGATCAGGCGGTGCGCGAAGCCGAGCGCGCCATGAAGCTCACCATCCCTTGTCTTGCGCTGTTTCCCTACACTGACCCGTCCCTGCGCGACGAGGAAGGCTCGGAGGCCACCAATCCGAACAATCTGGTCTGCCAGGCGGTGCGTGCGATCAAGAAGGAATTCCCGGAGATCGGCATTCTCTGCGATGTCGCGCTCGATCCCTTCACCAGCCACGGCCATGACGGCCTGATCTCGGACGGCAAGATCCTCAATGACGAGACGGTCGCCGTGTTGGTGCGTCAGGCGCTGGTGCAGGCCGAGGCTGGCTGCGACATCATCGCGCCCTCCGACATGATGGACGGCCGCGTCGCCGCGATCCGCGAAGGCCTGGATCGCGCTGGTCTGCTCGACGTGCAGATCATGGCCTATGCCGCCAAATACGCCTCCGCCTTCTACGGCCCGTTCCGCGACGCCATCGGCTCGGCCAAGACGCTCACCGGCGACAAGCGCACCTATCAGATGGACAGCGCGAACACCGACGAAGCCCTGCGCGAGGTCGAGCTCGACATCGCCGAGGGCGCCGACATGGTGATGGTGAAGCCGGGCATGCCGTATCTCGACGTGGTCCGCCGCGTAAAGGACACCTTTGCGATGCCGACCTTCGCCTACCAGGTCTCCGGCGAATACGCGATGATCGCAGCCGCCGCCAATAACGGCTGGCTCGACGGCGAGCGCGCCATGATGGAAAGCCTGCTCGCCTTCAAGCGCGCCGGCGCCGACGGCGTACTGAGCTATTTCGCGCCGAAGGCCGCGGAGAAGCTGCGGGCGCAGGGGTAGGTTCGCACTGCATGCTCAGTGTCGTCCCGCCGCCGAATCGCCGGAATATTTTCGCTTGTTGATCCCAGCGCCCTTGGCATGCGGACAGCCTGTTCCCATGTCCTGCCTCGGGGGTTCGCTGGGAGAGAACGGACATGTCCGACGCAGGCAATTCAGGCACTTGGCGCAACGAGGGTGGGATGCAACCGCATGCCTACGACCCCTATCTGCACCCGGAGCTATTCCGCGGTGTCGCGACGCGGCGGGTCTTTGCCTTCCTGATCGATATGATCGTGATCTCCGTGCCTGTCATCCTCGGCTACATCTTCATCGCCCTGTTCGGCGTGGTCACGCTCGGCATTGGCTGGGCGCTGTTCTGGATCGCCTGGCCGGCCTCGGTGATCTGGGCCATCGTCTATTACGGCGCCAGCATCGGCGGCCCTTCGTCGGCGACGGTGGGCATGCGTGTGATGGACCTGGAACTGCGCACCTGGTACGGCGCACCCGGCTATTTCGTGCTCGGTGCCACCCATGCAGTGCTGTTCTGGGTGACGGTCTCGTTCCTGACGCCCTTCGTGGTGCTGGTCGGCCCGTTCAACGGCCGTCGTCGCCTGCTGCACGATTTCGTGCTGGGAACGGTCGTGATCAACAATTCGGTTCGTCTCCCCGCGCCCCAGGCCGCAAGGACGTACTGAGAACCTGCTGGTCAACAACCTATCAACCTGGACCTACTAAGCTGACTGATCTGATCTGCCGAGCAGGACAATTGACCGTGGGCCTCTGGAGCGCGATGCTAAACCACACTTCGGAGGCCCACGACGTCCCTTGACCCAGCACTCGCGCGACACCCCACAATTTTACCTTACGGCGCCCTCCCCCTGCCCCTATCTACCGGGCCGGCATGAGCGCAAGGTGTTCACGCACCTCGTGGGGGAGCGCGCCGGTGATCTCAACGACCTCCTGACCCATGGCGGGTTCCGCCGCAGCCAATCGATCGCCTATCGGCCCGCCTGCGACCAATGCCGCGCCTGCGTCTCGGTCCGGGTGGTCGCCAACGAGTTCCGCCCATCCCGCAACTTCCGCAAGGTGATGGCGCGCAACGCCGACATCGTCGGCGAGCAGCGCAGCGCGGTGCCGACCTCCGAGCAATACTCCGTTTTCCGCGCCTATCTCGACGCCCGCCACCGCCACGGCGGCATGGCCGACATGACTGTGCTCGACTACGCCATGATGGTGGAGGACAGCCACGTCGAGACCCGCATCATCGAGTACCGCAAGCGCGGCCCCGACAGTGGCATCACCGGCCGCGGCGAGGAGCTGATCGCGGTCGCGCTCACCGACGTGCTCAGCGACGGCCTGTCGATGGTCTATTCGTTCTTCGAGCCGAGCGAGGTCAGCCGCTCGATGGGCACCTTCATGATCCTCGACCACATTGCCCGGGCGCGCCGGCAAGGCCTGCCCTACGTCTATCTCGGCTACTGGATCGAAGGCTCCAAGAAGATGGACTACAAGGCCCGCTTCCTGCCGCAGCAGCGCCTCGCACCCTCGGGCTGGCTGCGCATCGATGCGCAAGGGGATATGGCCTCCGAGCCGCAGGATTAGCCGACACACGTCAAATCACTGGTCATGCCCCGCGAAGGCGGGGCATCCAGTACGCCGCGGCTTCTCGGTTCTATTGCAGGCGTCTCGGAGTACTGGATCGCCCGCCTTCGCGGGCGATGACAGCGGTATGTTGGCGCGCCTTCACCCGAACAACGTATCCGCCAGCAGCTTCACGTTCAAAATCACGATGACGCCCGCGACGATCCATGCGACCGCGGCGACCGACACCGGGATTGCGAACTTGCCCATCTTGCGGCGGTCGGAGACGAAGCGAACCAGCGGGATGACGGCAAAGGGCAGCTGCATCGACAGCACGACCTGGCTGAACACCAACAGGTCTGCGGTGCCGCGCTCGCCATAGATCGCGGTGACGATGATCACGGGAATGATGGCGATGCCGCGCGTGACGAGGCGGCGCGCCCAGCTCGGCAGGCGCAGATCGAGAAAACCTTCCATCACGATCTGGCCGGCGAGCGTCGCTGTTACCGTCGAGTTGAGGCCTGAAGCCAGCAGCGCCACCGCGAACAAGGTCGAGGCGATGCCGAGGCCGAGCAGCGGCGATAGCAGCTCGAACGCCTGCTCGATCCCGGCCACGTCGGAATGGCCGCTCTTGTGGAAGGTGGCTGCCGCCACGACGAGGATCGCAGCGTTGATGAACAGCGCCAGCATCAGCGCGATGGTCGAGTCCGTCGTCGCCCACTTGATCGCCTCGCGCCGGCCGGCATCGTTGCGCTCATAGGCGCGCGTCTGCACGATCGAGGAGTGCAGATAGAGATTATGCGGCATCACGGTCGCGCCGATGATGCCGATCGCGATGTAGAGCATTTCAGGGTTGGTGAAGATCTCGCTCTTCGGCACGAAGCCGTGCAGCACTTCAGCCACCGGCGGGGCCGCGGCCACGATCTGGACCGCGAAGCAGACCGCGATCACCACGAGCAGCGCAATGACGAAGGCCTCCAGGAAGCGGAAGCCGCGATTCATCAGGATGAGAAGCAGGAACGCATCGAGCGCGGCAAGCAATGCGCCGCCGATCAGGGGAATGCCGAACAGCAGCTTGAGCGCGATCGCGGTGCCGATCACCTCGGCCAGATCGCAGGCGATGATCGCCGCCTCGCAGGCGAGCCAGAGCAGGAAGTTCACCGGCGGAGAATAGGTCGCGCGGCAGGCCTGCGCGAGGTCGCGGTCGGTGACGATGCCGAGCCGCGCCGCCAGCGACTGCAGCAGGATCGCCATCAGGTTCGAGAGCAGGATGACCGCAAGCAGCGTGTAGCCGAACTTCGATCCACCGGCGAGATCGGTCGCCCAATTGCCGGGATCCATGTAGCCGACCGAGACGAGGTAGCCGGGACCGACGAAGGCCAGCAGCCGTCGCGACCAGTGCCCGGCGGCCGGGATTGCGACTGTGGAATTGACCTCGGCGAGGCTCTTGGTGGTCGGCGCGTCAGCGCGCCAGCCGGCGGCGTCGGGGCTCATGTGGGGTGATCGGGCATCCATGCTGGCAGAATACCCAAGTTCATTCTTATTGCAACTCATTTGCAACTGCATCTAGCCGCTTTCGTTCCGAAGGCGGATCGCGGCAGTCCCGTCTCTTGTCGGGAAGCGGGTGGGTTCGGTGGTCCCGGAAGGCGAACATCGGCGCAAATTCGCCTTCGCAGGATATGAGCCATGTCTACGCCGCCGCGCCTCCCCGACACCTTCAACCGCCTCGCCTGGTCGAACCTCGCAGCGCAATCGGCCGAGCAGATCGCGCTCGCCGCAGCGCCCATCGTCGCGGTGCTGACGCTGGGGGTCGCCGAAGGGCGCACCGGCCTGCTCCAGACCGCCCTCACCTTGCCCTTCGTCCTGTTCGCCATTCCCGCCGGCGTGCTGGCCGACCGCATCTCGCGCCGCCGGCTGATGGCGGGCGCCGAAGCGCTGCGGGCGGTTGCTCTTGCGGCCATCGTCCTGCTGCTGGCGCTGGGTGCCCTCAACCTGCCGCTGCTGGCGCTGCTCGGCTTCGCCGCCGTATGCGGCACCGTCGTCTACAGCGTGGCCGCCCCGGCGCTGGTGCCCTCGCTGGTGAGCCCGGACCTGTTGCCGGCCGCAAACGCCCGCATCGAGCTCGCGCGCACCATTGCCTTTGCAAGCGGGCCCGCGTTCGGCGGCGCATTGGTGGGATGGTGGGGCGCAAGCCCGGCCTTCGGCTTTGCCGCCGCGCTCTCGGCGATCGCGGTGGTGCTGCTCGCCGGCATCTACGAGCCTGCCCGCGCGCCGGCGCCGCGGCGCCACCCGTTGCAGGACATCCGCGAGGGCGCGGCCTTCGTGTTTCACCATCCGCTGCTGCGGCCGGTGTTCATCACCCAGTTCATCTTCAACACCGGCTGGTTCCTGCAGATCGCGGTGTTCGTGCCCTATGCGGTGCGCCATCTCGGCCTGACCGCCGCCAGCGTCGGCGTCGTGCTGACGATGTACGGCGTCGGCATGGTGATCGGTGCGCTCTTCGCCACGCGCGTGATGCAGCGCGTCGCGTTTGGCACCGTGGTCGGGCTCGGCCCGGTCACCGGCTTCGTCGCCGCACTGGTGATGGCGCTGACGGTGCTGGTGCCCTCGCCCTGGCTTGCGGCCCTGAGCTTTTTCCTGCTCGGCGTCGGCCCGATCCTCTGGGTGATCTCGACCACGACGCTGCGCCAGTCGGTGACACCGCCGCGCCTGCTCGGCCGCGTCTCCGCCATCAACATCATGAGCTACGGCGCCCGCCCGCTCGGTTCAGTGCTGGGCGCGATCGTCGGCGGCTTCTGGAGCGCGGAAGCCTGCCTGTATCTCGCGGCCGCCGTGTTCGGCGTGCAGGCGCTGGTGATCCTGCTGTCACCGGCCGTGTCGCTCGACCGGCAGCCGGACATGGTGGGAGATGAGGCGGCGGTGAAGTGCTAGCCGCGCCGTCATTGCGAGGAGCATTTTGAATTGCTTCGCTGCGCTCGCAATGACGGAGCAAGCCAGAACAGCCGACCCTAACCCGCCAGATACCGCTCGTAGCTCCCCGTCACCGGCTCGCTGGCATCGACATCAGGATCGAGCGTGTAGAGATCCTGCGCGCGACCGATGCCGCGCAGCGCGTAGCGGCCGGTGGAGACGAGATAGCGGCGCCCGGCGGCATCCAAGCCCTTGTAAAACTCCGACGAGGTCAAGAGTTCGCGATCGACGGAGCGGCTCATCGAGGCGATGCGGCTGACCTCGTTGACGGTCGGCCCGACCACGGTAAAATCGAGCCGGTCCTCGCTGCCGATATTGCCGTAGAAGACCTCGCCGACATGCAGGCCGATATAGGCCGACGTGGTGGGACGGCCGGCGGCCGCCCTGCGCGCGTTCAGCGCCGCGACGTTCTTGCGGAACAGATGCTCGGCCCGGAGCGCGGCGCGCCGCGCCGCCGCCATGTCCTCGCCCCAGAACATCGCGAGCACGCCGTCGCCGATCAGCTTCAGCACGTCGCCGCCGGCCTCATGGATCGGATCGATCACGGCCTGCGCGTAGTCGTTGAGGAACGGAATGATCTCGTCGGGACCAATGCTCTCGCTGATCCCGGTCGAACCGCGTAAATCCGAATACCACAGCACGGCATTGATGCGCTCGGTGACGCCGCGCGAGATGCGCCCGCGCAGCACCTGCTCGGACGCGTCGCGACCGAGATAGACGCGGCCGAGCGTGCGCGCGATGTCGACCTGCTGGGCCGACTTGATCGCGAGCCCCAGCACCGGCACCAGATCGCGCAGCGCTTCCAGCTCGGATCCGGTGAAGCCGCTGTCGCGCCGGGTGGTCCAGCAGGAATACAGGCAATCCATCAGGCCGAGCGCGCCGTTCTCGCCGAAGCGGTGCACGAAGGCGAGATAGTGCTTGTGGCCCTTCTCGGCGAGCTCGCCGATCTGCGAGAAATCCAGCGACGGCGCGTCGGCGAGATCGATCACCATCTCGTCGTCGCCATTCTCGAGCATGTGGAAGAACACCGAGCGGCGCCAGCTCTTGGCGGCGTCGCCGTCCGCGGTCGAGCCGTATTCGAAGGCGTCGCTCTCGTTGCTGGGACGGTCGCTCCAGCGGAAGCCGCGGCCCTCATAGATCGGATGCAGCGTGTCGATGACGACCAGTCCGCGCGACAGGTCCAGCCCCTCGGCGCAACAGCGCTCGCAGAAACCGCGAAGCAGCTCGTTTTCAGGCAGGCCCGTGAGCCCCTGGCCGGTCAGCCAGTTCATCAGCGCAAGGCGCGAGGTCAATTGCATACGCCATTATGGCGTGCATTCGTGACGAACGAAAGGCCGCGCGTGGACACCGGCAGGCTCGCGTCCGCGGCAGGTCGAATATGCCGCAGACGCGGTTGACGGGCTCACGCCGCAAGCGGCAAATGCATCCAATGACACAGAAGATCAGAAGCACGAGGACATGAGCCGGCGCCAGCTTCCGATCATCCTGGCGCTGGGCACCACGCAGACGCTGGCCTGGGCGTCCAGCTATTATCTGCCGGCGCTGATCGCCGATCCCATGGCGCGCGACCTCGGCATTTCCTCCAACTGGATCTTCGGCGCGTTCTCGGCTTCGCTCGTGCTCTCCGCCATGCTCGGCCCGCGCATCGGACGGCAGATCGATCTCTTCGGCGGACGGCAGGTGCTGTCGGCCTCGAACCTCTCCATCGCCGCCGGCCTCGTGCTGCTCGGCCTCGCGCAGTCGGTGGCGGTGATGGCGATCGCCTGGCTCGTGCTCGGCATCGGCATGGCGATGGGTCTGTATGACGCCGCCTTCGCCGCGCTTGGGCGAATCTACGGCACCGAGGCGCGCAGGCCCATCACGGGCATCACGCTGATGGCGGGCTTCGCCTCGACGATCGGCTGGCCGCTCACCGCCTGGGGCCTTGCCCATATCGGCTGGCGCGAGACCTGCTTTGCCTGGGCCGCGGCCAATCTCCTGATCGGCCTGCCGCTCAATTTCTTCATGCTGCCAGCGATCACGGGCGCGAAGCAGACTGCTGCGACCGCCGAGAAGCCGCATCTGCCGCTCGACCGCACCATGGTCCTGCTCGCTTTCATCTTCGCCGCGGTCTGGACCGTGACAGGCGCGATGGCCGCGCATTTCCCACGCATCCTGGAGGCGACCGGCGCAACGCCGGTCGAGGCGATCGCGGCCGGCGCGCTGATCGGCCCGGCGCAGGTCGGCGCACGCATGCTAGAAGCGGGCTTTCTCAGCCGCTTCCATCCGTTGTGGTCGACGCGGCTCGCCTGCCTCACCCATCCAATCGGCGCGGTGGTCGTGGCAATCTTCGGCGGCGCGGCCGCGAGCGCGTTCGCGCTGTTCCATGGCTCCGGCAACGGCATCCTGACCATCGCGCGCGGGACGCTGCCGCTCGCGATCTTCGGACCGAAGGATTTTGGCTATCGTCTCGGCATCATCGGCGCGCCGGCGCGAATGGCACAGGCGGTGGCGCCGCTCGCCTTCGGCCTGCTGATCGACGTCATGGGCGCCAAGGTGCTGATCGTCTCCTCCGCGCTGAGCCTGTCGGCGCTGGCAGCGCTGTTCCTGATCCGCACCAGGCCGCGGCCGGATTGACCGCCCGGCCGCTTTCGCGCACAAGCGGGCCATGAGCGAAAACGCCAGCCCGCCCCGCACGTTCAAAGGCCTCCTGCGCTGAGCGACCACGCCGCCGCAGGGCTGGGGCGTCTATCTGCTCGCGCTTCTCCTGGTCTGGCTGGTCTCGTTCTATGCCGGCACGCTGAAGCCGAAGAAGACACCGGACGCGAGCCCGCCCAATGTGGCCGCACCGAAAGGCTGATTCCTCACGTCAATGCGGGCAGGTCTCGACCTCGACCGTGACGTGGCTCAGCCCCTTCAGTCCGGCAAGCCGCCGCTTGTAGACGGCCGGTTGCTTCGGCTGGTCCGACACCACCGAGAGCAGCACGGCGCAATGGCCGGGCCCGACCTGCCAGAGATGCAGATCGGTGACGCGGTCGTCGCCGACCTCGATGCGCGCCTGGATCACCCGCTCTAGCTTCTCGTCGGCGCGCACGTCGAGCAGCACCGCGCCTGACGACTTGATCAGGCCGAACGCCCAGGCCGCGATCACGGCGCTGCCGATCAGGCCGACGGCCGGATCGGCCCAGACCCAACCCGAATACATCGCGACCACAAGGGCACCGATCGCCAGCACCGAGGTCGCAGCATCCGCCATCACGTGCACATAGGCCGCGCGCAGGTTGTTGTCGTGATGATGGTGGTGGTGGTCATGGTGATCGTCGTGATCATCATGCGCATGGCCATGGCCGTGATGATGGCCATGATGATGATCATGGTTGCCGCGCAGCAGCCACGCGCTGGCGAGGTTGACGCACAGCCCGAGCGTTGCGACCGCGATCGCCTCGCCATAGACGATCGGCACCGGCGTGATCAGCCGCAGCACGCTCTCATAGGCGATCTCGACCGCGATCAGGCCGAGGATGATCGCGCTGGCGAAGGCGGCGAGATCGCCGAACTTGCCGGTGCCGAAGGTGAAATGTGCATTCCCGAGATGCCGTCGCGCGAAGCGATACGCGAAGGCGGCGATGCCGAGCGCGGCGGCATGCGTACCCATGTGCCAGCCGTCGGCGAGCAGTGCCATCGACCCGAACAGCGACCCCGCGACGATCTCCCCGGCCATCATGACCAGCGTTAGGACGACCACGAACCAGGTGCGCCGCTCGTTCTCCTCGTGCTTCTCGCCCAGGAAGGCGTGGTCATGGGTCCATTGCTCGATGGAGTGGGAATGCATCGAATTCTCCAGAAGATTCAGGTCAGTTGACGGTTAGTATAGTCGCCGGACACCGATTTTCTAAGGTCCAATCGCTCCGCGCATTGACAGTGCTTGCTAGTTTCGCTGTAATCTGCGCCATGGGGATTTGAGCGATCTCCCCACGAGGCGACACGCCCAAGCATCGCGTCCCGTTCGGTTTTGCGAGGACGCATCATGTCTGCTTTCACGACCATATCATCTGACAAATTGGCACGGCTGATAGGCACGGCGAACAGCCCTGCCCTCATCGACGTGCGCACCGAGGAGGATTTTGCCGCCGACCGGCGGCTGATCCCGGGCTCTATCAAGCTAAGCCATGACAAGGTGACGGACTGGGGCGGCGATTTCGCCGGCCGCCGGGCCATCGTCTCCTGCCTTCGCGGTGAAAAGCTCGCGCAGGGCACGGCCGCCTGGCTGCGCCAACTCGGCGTCGAGGCCGAGGCACTGGAGGGCGGCTTCGAGGGCTGGAAAGCGGCCAAGCTCCCGTTGCTCGACGCCCGCAAGCTGCCGCCGCGCGATGCCAGGGGACGCACCGTCTGGGTGACGCGGGCGCGCCCCAAGGTCGACCGCATCGCCTGCCCCTGGCTGATCCGCCGCTTCGTCGATCCCAACGCGGCGTTCCTGTTCGTCGCCCCCTCCGAGGTGATCGGCGTCGGCGAGCGGTTCAATGCCGCGCCCTTCGACATCGAGAACGTGTTCTGGAGCCACCGCGGCGAGCTCTGCACTTTCGACGTCATGATCGAGGAGTTCGGGATCGCTTCACCGGCCCTGCTCCGCCTCGCGACGCTGGTGCGCGGCGCCGACACCGCGCGGCCGGATCTCGCACCGGAGGCGCCGGGCCTGCTTGCGGCCTCGCTCGGACTGTCGCGGATGTATGACGACGATCTCGAACAGCTCGAGGCCGGCATGCTGCTCTATGACGCCTTCTACCGCTGGTGCCGCGATGCGACGGCCGAGACCCACAACTGGCCGACCAACAAGGTGAAGGCGTAATGGATACTCGTACCGTTCGTGCAGGAGCTGACGCCGGTCACGGCGTCAGCTTCAATGAAGCCTTCCGCGTCTGGCTGCGCGTCGCCTGCCTCAGCTTCGGCGGGCCCGCGGGCCAAATCGCGGTGATGCATCGCATCCTGGTCGAGGAGAAGAAGTGGATCTCTGAAGGCCGCTTCCTGCATGCGCTGAACTATTGCATGCTGCTGCCGGGGCCGGAGGCGCAGCAGCTCGCGACCTATGTCGGCTGGCTGATGCATCGCACTGCCGGCGGGCTGATGGCGGGCGGGCTGTTCATCCTGCCCGGCATCATCGCCATCATGGGCCTCAGCTACGTCTATGCGGCTTTCGGCAATGTCAGCTTCGTCGAGGCGCTGTTCTTCGGGCTGAAGGCCGCCGTGCTCGCCATCGTCGTTGAGGCCGTGGTGCGCGTCGGCAAGCGCGCCCTGAAGAACCGCATCATGATCGCGCTCGCGGCCATCGCCTTCGTCGCGATCTTCTTCTTTGCGGTCCCCTTCCCGATCATCATCATCGCCGCCGGCATGATCGGCTATATCAGCGCAAGGCAGGGTCGCCCCGAATTCGCCCCCGTGGGTCACGGCCATGGCGGCAGCACGGCCGTGATCGACAGCATGCTCGGCGACGCCGTGCCCGACCACGTCAAGCCGGATACCGGGCGCGCAATCCGCGTCGGGGCGCTGTGGCTTGCGCTCTGGCTGGTGCCTGTCGCCGCGCTGCTTGTACTGCTCGGGCAGGCCAGCGTGTTCAGCCAGATCGCGCTGTTCTTCTCGAAGATGGCGCTGGTCACCTTCGGCGGCGCCTATGCGGTGCTGGCCTATGTCGCCCAGCAGGCGGTCGAGCATTATCACTGGCTGAGGCCGCACGAGATGCTCGATGGCCTCGGCATGGCCGAGACCACGCCGGGCCCCCTGATCATGGTGCTCCAGTTCGTGGGCTTCATGGCGGCGTACCGCGACCCGAGCGGCCTGTCGCCGATGCTGGCGGCAACGCTCGGCGGCCTGCTCGCGACCTGGGTCACCTTCACGCCCTGCTTCCTCTGGATCTTCGTCGGCGCCCCCTATATCGAGCGCCTGCGCGGCAACACGGGGCTTGCCGGTGCGCTCAGCGCGATCACGGCCGCTGTCGTCGGCGTGATCCTCAACCTCTCGATCTGGTTCGCGCTGCACACGCTGTTCCGTGAGACCGTGCCGATGAACGCGTTCCCGCTGAATTTCGATAGGCCGGTGCTGACAAGCGTGGATGTTCCGGCGCTGCTGCTGGCGATCGCGGCGGCGACGGCGATCTTCCGGTTCGAGCTGGGGATGCTGACGGTGCTCGCGGCAAGCTGCGCGGCGGGTGTGGCGCTGCGGCTGGCGGGGGTGATCTAGCCGGAAAACTCAGACACGTCGGTAAGCCGGCGGAACGCGCCCGAACATAAGCGCAGGGTTCCCGCCAATGGCGATTGGAACGGGGCTAATTTGCCATGGTTAGCTCCCGTAACCATGGGGTCGGCTTTCCGGGGAAGAGTGCATGACTGACCTGTCCATCGATGCCCGACTGCTTGCTCCTGACAACAATCGGCACCAAGCCAATCTCACAATCGTCGCCATCGCGGCGGCTCTTCTCCTCGCTGGCGCGGCAGCTCTGTCGAACGTCGTTTCGTGGCAGCAGGGATTGTTGTTTCTCCTCGGCGGCGCTCTTGGCCTGACGCTCTACCATGCGCTGTTCGGTTTCACCTCGGCCTGGCGTGTCTTCATCGTCTCGCGCAGAGGCGCAGGGCTCCGTGCGCAGATGGTCATGCTTGCGTTGGCGACGGCGCTGTTCTTTCCCGTCCTGGCTCAAGGCACTCTGTTTGGCGGGGCCGTCCGGGGCGAGATCGGCGCGGTCGGAATCGGAATGCTGACCGGGGCGTTCCTGTTCGGCCTCGGAATGCAGCTTGGCGGCGGCTGCGCGTCGGGAACGCTGTACACCGCCGGCGGCGGCAACACGCGGATGCTGGTGACGCTGGCGGCCTTCATTGCGGGATCGACGATCGGCGCGCTTCATCTGCCTTGGTGGAGCGGTCTTCCGAACATCGGACCTGTTTCCCTGATCGAAAGGCTGGGATGGCTGCCGGCGCTCATGCTCTGCTGGGCCGTGATGGCTGTCATCTATCTCCTGACTGTCAGGGCCGAGCGGCAACGGCATGGCGCGCTCGAACCGGGAGCGCGGACGGAGCTGCGAGGCTTTCGACGATTCATGCAAGGACCATAGCCTCTCTTATGGGGCGCGATCCTGCTCGCGATCGGCAATTTCGCCACGCTATATCTGGCCGGGCGGCCATGGGGCATCACGTCCGCATTCGCACTGTGGGGATCGAAGATCCTGACGGGACTGGGTGTCGACGTCGCATCATAGCCTTATTGGCAGGGTGCCCGCGCCGCCTCGCTGCAGCAGAGCATCTTTACCGACATCACCTCTGTCATGGACTTCGGCATCATCCTGGGCGCGTTGCTTGCGGCGGGCCTCGCCGGCAAATTCAGCCCGACGTGGCGCATCGCGCCTCGCTCGCTGCTCGCCGCGATCGTCGGCGGCTTGCTGCTGGGATACGGCGCGCGCCTCGCCTATGGCTGCAACATCGGCGCCTATTTCAGCGGGATCGCTTCCGGCAGCCTGCACGGCTGGTGCTGGCTGATCGCCGCCTTCCTGGGCAATATCCTGGGAACGCAGCTGCGGCCGCTGTTTGGGCTGGGCGTCGAACGTTAGATTTGCGCTGCTGATAGCTGCGCGGCAGGCGTGGCGCTTCAGCCCCGCTCGGGGATGTTGCGGCCGACTTCACCTGCGTGCACGTATCATCTGATACGACGAGTCGGTCATTTTTCGGAAGTATTCCCTCAGCCCGCAAGTTGAGTCGGTGCGCTCGCGGCCCCGGCGCTGCCTCACGTCCAGCCCTGGAAGCGCTTGGGGTCGCGTACCAAGCCCATCATTGGCCGAATGAAAACGAGCAGGCGCTTCGGATTTTTCAGACCGTATGTTCTGCATACTTTCAAGCGTCACCCGCCGCAGTTCGCTTCTCGCAGCGGACATGGGCCAATGCTTGCGAATAGCGCATAAGCGTCTCGCCGGTTACGACCACGGGCTCCGGCGTGCCCCACTCGCGTAGGACTGAAAGGAGAGTTGGGTGACCAACCTCAAGCAACGTATTGAAGATGTCGAAGTGAAAGCCGCCGAAAGCGAGCTACTGGGAAATCTGTCCGCGGACGAAGAAGTCCGCATTTATAACCGGCGCCTCACGGTTGAACTCAAGCAATACGCCAAGAAGCTGCGCCGGCAGCTCGAGACGGGCGGCAAGGGCGGCTAACGATTGCTTCAACCCCTCCAAGTCAACTGTGCGTCACAAGCGGCCGCGCGTCCGCTTTACCAACGATAGACGACGTGACAACTGGATCAGCGGGTTCGGCTAAGGGCCACTAGGCGACATCAACTACCCACGCGGACCCCAGAGAATGATGGCCGCGCCAATTAGACATACTGAAGCGCCGGCGACGTCCCAGCGATCCGGACGTACGCTCTCGATCAGCCAGAGCCAAAACAGCGACGAGACAATGTAGATGCCGCCGTAAGTGGCGTAGGCGCGCCCGGCCGCCTCCGCCTCGACAAGTGTTAACAGGTAAGCAAACACGACACGCGCATCGATCATCCGCAAGGCGACGGGGGCAATAGTGCATCGCTCCCCGGGGAGAGCACGAAGGACACCGTTAAAACCATTCGCGCAGGGAAGGCCGGGCGACCGGCAACACCTGTGGTCCACCCCGTGTGCATTCTTACTGTGCACGGACTTGCGGGTGCCGCCGTCGCCCGGTCTTCCCTGTGCCCTTGTCTCTTTCGAGGGTGTGCCAGAATCAAAACTCGGGCGCGATGCGCCGCGAGAAGGCGATCGCGCGGCAAATTGAAGAGCGGGGGCCTCCCCACTTGCTCCGTCATTACGAGCGTGGGAGCCGCAAGCCCCACACTCGCTGTCATCGCGCGGCTTGACCGGGCGATCCAGGACTCCGAGACGGGCGTGATTGAGAAGACAGGCCGCGGCGTACTGGATGCCCCCGGTCAAGCCGGGGCACGACATGGTCTTTGTGGCGCTACCTCGTCATCATCCGCGCGATCGCTTCGCCGATCACCACCGTGGTGAAATGCGTGTTGGCGCGGCAATCGGACCGCATGATCGAGGCGTCCGCGACGCGCAGGCCGGAGATGCCCTTCACGGTGCCGTCAGGATTGACCACACCATTAGCATCGCCAAAGCCGCTCATGCGGCAGCTGCCGGCCGCGTGCTGGATGTCGCCGGTCTCCCGGCGCAGCACCGCGTCGAGCTCGTGGTCCGGCAGGCTGGCTGCCTGCGGCAGCGTCAAATCGGTGTCTGCGAGCCGGATCCAATCGGCAATGCCCGACAGCGCCGGCTGGGACGTGATCACGGCGAGGCGCTTCACCGCATCCATCATGCGCAGCATGTCGCGGGGATCGGCCAGCATGTTCTCCTCGACGACGGGATCGACCGACGGGTCGGTCGAGGCGAGCTTGAGCGTGCCGCGCGAATACGCGTTGAACAGGCCGGCGCCGATCGCGCCGGGATTGCCGATGCCGCGGTGGTTGAACGCGATCAGGATCATGTCGCGCTTGCCGCCGTCGGCGAGGCCCGAGGAATAGGTCACGCAGCAATTGGTGTGGCGGGTGTCGGGATCGGTGGGCCGCAGGTTTTCGTGGAGCTGGATCGTGGCGCGAAACAGCGGGTGGTCAAAGAAGTGACGGCCTACCGGCAAATCCCGCGCAACCGCGATGCCCATCGCCTTCAGCTCCTCGGCCGGCCCAATCCCCGAGCGCAACAGGATAGCAGGGCTGTGGATCGCGCCGGCGCAAAGCACGATCTGGCGCGCGCTGATCTCCTGCGTGCCCTGCCCCTCGAAATGAACGCGGAGACCGGTCGCCCTTCCGTCGCTGATCAGCACGCGATCGACCAGCGCGTGGCCGCGGATCTCGAGGTTGGCACGTCCGCGCGCGGGCTCGAGGTAAGCCTCGTTGGTGCTGATGCGGCGGCTGTCGCGGCTGTTGATGGGATAGCAGGCGACGCCCTCGCCGTCGGGGCCGTTGAGGTCGGCACACCAGGGATAGCCGCTCGCCAGCGCCGCATCGCGCAAGCCGCGATCGATCGGGCCCCATTTCTCGGTCGGGGCGCGATAGACCGGCAACGGTCCGCCGCGGCCATGTCCCTCGGCATCGCCAAATTCAAGATCATCCTCGATTACGGAGAACAGCGGCATCACCTCTTTGGCTGACCAGCCGCTGCAGCCATTGGCGGCCCATTCGTCGAACGCTTCGGCAACGCCGCGGATGGCGATCTGGCCGTTCATCATCGAGGAGCCGCCGAGCCCCTTGCCGCGCCAGTAGAAGCGCGGCTCCTGCCCGGCCACGCGGCGCGACAAGAGATCAGGCCATTGCCATTTCTCCTGGTATTCGCGCTTGTGGATGATCGGGATCGGGTTTGGCGTGCGCACCTCCCATGGCGCCTCGTCGGCACGCCAGTCGAGGCCTGCTTCGAGCAGCAGCACGCGCCTTGCGGGATCTTCGGACAGCCGGGCCGCAACCGCAGCGCCGGCGGAGCCGCCGCCGACAACAATGACATCGTACATGGCGTTATTTCTCGACATTCCAGAACACCGGCGTTGTGGACGGTATCAGACGGCGCTGAGCGGTGGAAAGCGAATTGAAGAGGGGCGCTGTCGCAGCTCGTCATTGCGAGCGCGGCGACTTGTCCGCCGAAGCGGAAGCAATCCAGACATTCGGTGTCATCGCCCGGCTTGACCGGGCGATCCAGTACTCCGAGACGGGTGTGATTGAACCGAGAAGCCGCCGCGTACTGGATGCCCCGGTCAAGCCGGGGCACGACACCTGCATTGCAGCGTGGGTCCCGGCTCTGCGAAGCAGCGTTGCACGCTGCAGCGCGTCCGGGACACGGGATGCTATTCGATCCCCCGACCGAACTTGTTCGACTTCGGGAAGCCCTTCGGCGGCAGGCGGCCGGCGTCGGCGCGGGTGCCTTGCCACTCGGCGAGCTCCTTCATGGTCGCCGAGAATTCGCGGCCCGCGGAGTCCTTCCAGGTCAGGCCCGCCTTGGCGTCGAACACGGCGACATCAGAGAGGCCGCCGTCCTTGTACTTCTGCAGGCGGACGCCGCGGCCACGGGCCATCTCCGGCACCTGGTCGAGCGGGAAGATCAGCATCTTGCGGTTGTCGCCGATGACCGCGACGGTGTCGCCGAGCACTTCGGTGATCGCGCGCGCCTCGTTCGGCATGTCGACGTTGAGGACCTGCTTGCCCTTCTTGGTGGTGCCGACGCAATCGTCCTCGTTGACGATGAAGCCCTGACCCTCATGGCTCGCGACCAGGAATTTGCGTCCGCCCTTGTGCACGAACAGCGCGACAGGCGCGGCCTCCTGCTCGAGGTCGATGAACAGGCGGATCGGCTCGCCATGGCCGCGGCCGCCCGGAAGCTTGGCGACATCGAGCGAGTAGAACTTGCCGTTGGTGGCAAACAGCAGCAGCTTCGAGGTGGTCTCGGCGAAGAAGGCGAAGCCGAGCTTGTCGTCCTGCTTGAAGGCGAGCCCCGAGAGATCCTCGACATGGCCCTTCATGGTGCGGATCCAGCCCTTGTCGGAGACCACCACGGTCACCGGCTCGCGCTCGACCAGGGCTTCCTCCATCGCGGCGAGATCGTGCTCGGGCGCGTCGGCAAAGGTGGTACGGCGCTTGCCGAGCGGCGTCTTCGGCCCGAACATGTCGCGGACCTTGCCGACCTGCTCGCCGACCTTCTTCCACTGCTGGGATTCGGAGGCGAGCAGCCCTTCGATGCCCTTCAGCTCCTTACGCAGATCGGCATCTTCGGTGCGGATCTCCATCTCCTCGAGCTTGCGCAAGGAGCGCAGCCGCATGTTGAGGATGGCTTCGGCCTGCACTTCGGTGAGCTTGAACGCCTTGATCAAAGCCGGCTTCGGCTCATCCTCGGTGCGTATGATCTTGATCACCTTGTCGATGTTCAGATACGCGATCAGCAAGCCGCCGAGGATTTCGAGCCGATGCTCGATCTGCGCCTTGCGGTAGTTGCTGCGGCGAACCAGAACGTCGCGCAGATGGTCGAGCCATTCGCGCAAGGCTTCGGCAAGGCCGACTACCTTGGGAATGCGGCCCTTGACCAGCACGTTGAGGTTCAACGGAATCTTGTTTTCGAGCTCGGTCAGCCGGAACAGCGATTCCATCATCAGCGCGGGATCGACGTTCTTCGACTTCGGCTCGATGACGATGCGGACGTCTTCGGCCGATTCGTCCCTGATGTCGCCGACCAGCGGCAGCTTCTTCTGGTCCAGCAGCTCGGCGACCCGCTCGATCAGGCGCGACTTCTGCACCAGGAACGGGATCTCGGTGACGACGACGACCCAGGTGCCGCGTGCGCCCTCCTCCTGCTCCCACCGCGCACGAACGCGGAACGAGCCGCGGCCGGTGGTGTAGGCTTCAGCGATGGCCTGCTTGGAATCGACGATGATGCCGCCGGTCGGGAAGTCCGGGCCCTTGACCCATTTCAACAGCGCCTTGGATTTCGCGTCGGGCTTCTCGATCAGATGCAGCGCGGCGTCGCACAGTTCGGCGGCGTTGTGCGGCGGGATCGAGGTCGCCATGCCGACCGCGATGCCCTGCGCACCGTTGGCGAGCAGGTTCGGGAAGCCGCCGGGCAGAACCACCGGCTCCTTCGACTGGCCGTCGTAATTGGCGCGGAATTCGACGCCGTCCTCGTCGATGCCCTCGAGCAGCAGGCGCGCGACATCGGTCATGCGCGCTTCGGTGTAGCGGTAGGCGGCAGGGTTATCGCCGTCGATATTGCCGAAATTGCCCTGGCCGTCGACCAGCGGATAGCGCGAGGAAAAATCCTGCGCGAGACGCACCATGGCGTCGTAGATCGCCTGGTCGCCATGCGGATGGAACGAGCCCATCACGTCGCCGACGATCTTGGCCGACTTCTTGAAGGCCGTGCCCGGGTCGAGCCGAAGCAGGCGCATGCCGTAGAGGATGCGGCGGTGGACCGGCTTCAGGCCATCGCGCGCGTCGGGCAGCGCGCGGTGCATGATGGTGGAGAGCGCATAGGCGAGATAGCGCTCTTCCAGCGCTTCACGCAGCGGCACCTCGTGAATTTCGGCCGGTTCTTCCGGCGGAACGATTCGTTTTCCCATGCCGCCCGGTTAAACCGTGGAAGCGAATCGGGCAAGGATCGAATGTTCCCTGTGGGCGGCCTAGTGGCCCGCCCAACCGGCCGTCACAGGCGGGGTCTTCGCCTGCCCAGGCGCCTGAGCCGGGGCCGGCGCGTTGGTCACGCAGCGGCGCGCGGTCTCGATCTCGGCCTCGGTCGCGCCATGGGAGCGTGCCCATGCCTCGGCGGCTGCAGCGGAATATTTGGCCACTTAGTACCGGACCACCGTGCAGGATGCCCGGCGAAACACGCCGGGTTGCGGCTCGCCGGCCATTGCATCAGGCGCAAACGTCAGCAGCGCCGCAGACAAGGCGAATCCCCTGATCAACATTTGGGCTGTCCCCGTTGTGGCCACAGGACCCAAGTCCGCTCGGACGGATTTCGTTCCCGGGAACTCCATGTCGAGGGACAAGGCAGAGACGCGCTCAAGTCATGGCGCCGGTATCGCGGCTTTCGCCTGCTGCCGCATCAAGGCGTTGATGAAGCCTGCCCGTGCGTCGGAATGGCCCTGCCCGCGCGGCTCCAGCACATGGCGCAGCAGGAACAGGCCGGTGAGCCGAAAGCCATCCTGGAGATCCTGCTCCGTGAGGTCGGTGTGCACCTCGCTTTGGCGCAGGAACGGCGGCAGCCGCAACAGCCGGTCGTGCCATGGCTCGCCCGCGCCGCGCGACACCGCGCCGCCGGATTTCGGCGAGACATAGATCAGGTCCGTGGTCTCGCCGGTGACAGCGCAATTCTCCAGCGCCAGGCCGAAGCCGAGCTCGGCGAGCATCGCCAGCTCGAAATGGATGACATGCACGGCGGCGCCGCCAATATCGTCGAAATCGTCGAGCGCATGTTCGAGCTGCGCGAAAATCTCCTCGTGCGGATCGCGCTCGGGCAGGAGCCGCGCAATCGACGCGAGATGGGTGACGCCGTAGACGCCGTGCGAGGACGCCAGCAGCGTCGCCGCACGCAGTTTCAGCCCTTCAATGGCGTAGGTGCCGAGATGCTCGTCGAGCCGCGCCCGCCACACCGCACTGACGCTGTTGCCGGGCTGCAAGAGCGGCCGCATCCGCGAACCGGCGCCGCCGCGGACGAGCCCGAGATGCCGGCCGTGCGCGCGCGTCAGCAGCTCGACGATGGCGCTGGATTCGCCATGTCGCCTCACGCCCAGCACGATGCCTTCGTCGGTCCATTCCATGTGCTATATATAGCGCTATATGCCTTGACGCAGAAGTTCGGACACGCCTGGAATCACGATGGCCAGCATCATTTCCGACTTGATTGCGCTCATTCTCGAGCTGGTGTTCTGGATCGTCTGGGAGGCCTTGCCGACCTTTTTCTATTTCACCGCCCTCGCCCTGCTCTATGCAGCCACCTTCGGCAGGATCACCGTCGCATTCCCCAAGAGCATGATCCGGGTCGGCTGGACAGGCCTCTTGCAGGTCACGCGTACGAACGAAGGCCGGATGATCCTGTCGCCGGCGCTCGGCGTCGTCGTAGGCTTCGTGATCTGGACGCTCATCATAGGCGCGGTGATCATTGTCCACGCTTACCGATCGTAAGGCGGATTAGCCGAAGGCGTAATCCGCCAAGTGGTCCACTCGGATGGCGGATTACGCTACGCTAATCAGCCCAATAGCGCCGCACCAAGACATCACGCGTCGAACCAACCCTGCGCGTCGCCAGTGAAGGAGTAATACAGGCCCATCGTGGTCAGCGCACAGGAAACGATCTCGATGGCGCTGTCGAGCTCCAAGCCCTTTGCGCCGATGATCTGGCCGAGTGACATCACCGACAGCACGAGCGCCGCCGCCAGCACCCAGCGCGGCCAGTTCTTGCGATGATGCGCGGCCAGCCGGACGAAATAGACCAGCAGCAGGATCATGCCGCCGGCGAGCAGGGTCGCCGTCATGATCATCTGCTCGGTCATCTCGGCATTGGGCGTGCGGTCCTGCACCGCGACCGACAGGGCATCCAGCATCAACGATGCATAGAGCAGCGCTTCGAAGCGCCGGACGTTGCTGGGCACGCTCATCGGATACCGATCTTTTCTTGGTTATTCCTTGGGGAAGTCCAGCCCCATCTCGCGATAGCGGTCGGGATCGTCGCCCCAGTTCTCGCGCACCTTGACGAACAGGAACAGATGCACCGGCACATCGAGGATCTGCGTCAGCTCCTTGCGCGAATCCGCGCCGATCGACTTGATGGTGGCGCCGCCCTTGCCAAGCACGATCTTGCGCTGGCTCTCGCGCTCGACGAAGATCGTCTGCTCGATGCGCACCGACTTGTCCTTGCGCTCCTCCCACTTGTCGGTCTCGACCGTGGACTGGTAGGGCAATTCCTGGTGCAGCTTCTGATAGATCTTCTCGCGCGTGATCTCGGCCGCCAGCTGCCGCATCGGCGCGTCGGACATCTGGTCCTCGGGATAGAGGAAGGGGCCCGGCGGCACCATCTCCGAAAGCGTCGTGCGGATGTCGTCGACGCCGTCGCCCGAGATTGCCGCGATCATGAAGGTCCGAGCGAACTTCATGCGTTCGTTGGCGGCCTGCGCCAGCGCCAGCAGCTTCTCGCGCTGGACCAGGTCGACCTTGTTGATGACGAGGATCTTGTCGTGATTGACGCTGGCCGCCTTGGCGAGGATCGCCTCGGCCTCCTCGTCGATGCCGGTCTTGGCGTCGAGCAGCACGCAGACGAGGTCGGCATCATGCGCCCCGCTCCAGGCGGTCGAGACCATGGCGCGGTCGAGCCGGCGCTTGGGCAGGAAGATGCCGGGCGTGTCCACCAAGATGATCTGCGCGTTGTTCTCGATCACGATGCCGCGGATCAGCGCGCGCGTGGTCTGCACCTTGCGCGAGACGATCGTGACCTTGGCGCCGACCAGCGCGTTGACCAGCGTCGACTTGCCGACATTGGGCGCGCCGATCAGCGCAACGAAACCGCAGCGCCTTGCGGTGGGCGCCTCGCCGCTTGCTTCAGCCATCATTGCCGCCGCCAACGCCTTCGCGTTCGATCATCACTGATGCCGCCACCTTCTCAGCCGCGCGCTTGCTCCCGCCGATGCCTTCGGCCGGAGCCAGTCCCGGCAGGTCCACCGCCACGCGGAACTGCGGATCGTGGTGCGGGCCGGTGCGCTCGACCTCGCGATAAACCGGCGTCGGCAGTCCTTTGCCTTGTGCCCATTCCTGCAGCACGGTCTTGGGGTCGCGCAAGGGCCGACGCGGCTTGTGCATGCGCTCGGTCCAGTTGCGCTTGACGAATTCGGCTGCCGCCGCGTGGCCGCCGTCCAGGAAGATCGCGCCGATCACGGCCTCGCAGATGTCGCCGAGGATGGATTTGCGCAGGCGGGCATCGGCGCTGGACCCGACCGAACCGAGCTTGATGTCGTCGAGCAGTCCGAGCGACTTGGCGACGTCGGCGCAGCTCTCCTTGCGCACGAGTTCGGCAAGGCGCTTGGACAGCTCGCCCTCATCGGCGCTTGGATAGGCGTGATAGAGCATGTCGGAGACGACGAGGCCCAGCACGTGGTCGCCGAGGAATTCCAGCCGCTGATAGCTGTCGCCGCGCTTGCGTCCCGACTTCAGCGCCGAGACATGGGTGATCGCCTGCATCAGGAGGTTCGGATCGGCGAACTTGTGGCCGATGCGCGCCTCGAGCGCGGCATTCGCATCGGTACCCTTGGCCTTGCTGCTCCGCGCCCGCTTCTTCTTCGCAGGCGCCTTCGGTGCAGCTTCGCTCTCGGGAGCGGCTTGCGCCTCGGTCGATTGGATCGCGATGTCCTTGGCTTCGTCTTTCATCGGACGATATTGAAGAAACGATTCCAGCGCACCGACCACGGCCAGCGCCAGAACATCCAGGCGTGCTCGCCTTCGGCGATGGAGAAGAAAATCATCTGGGCGCGGCCGATCAGATTCTCCTGCGGCACATAGCCGACCTGGCCGAGAAAGCGGCTATCGGTCGAGTTGTCGCGGTTGTCGCCCATCATGAAGAAGTGGCCGGGCGGCACGTTGTAGACGTTGGTGTTGTCCATGTAGCCGTTGTCGGCGCAGTCCAGCGTCTCGTAGGACACGCCGTTCGGCAGCGTCTCCTTCCAGCGCTTCACCCGGGAGATGCCGCCGCCCTCGGAGCCGCACGGGTCCTCGCCGACGAACTCGCTCATGCGCTGCCGCTCGACCGGGGCATCGTTGATGTAGAGCAGACCGTCGCGCATCTGGATGCGGTCGCCGGGAAGGCCGATCACGCGCTTGATGTAGTCGGTGGAATCGTCCTTGGGCAGGCGAAAGACCACGATGTCGCCGCGGTGGGGGTCCGAGCCCCAGATCCGCCCGGAAAACAGGTTCGGCGAAAGCGGGATCGAGTAGTGGCTATAGCCGTAGGAGTATTTCGAGACGAACAGATAGTCTCCGACCAGCAGCGTTGCCTTCATCGACCCCGAGGGGATGTTGAAGGGCTGGAACAGGAACGTGCGGATCACCAGCGCGATCAACAGAGCATGGATCACGACCCGGATCGTTTCGCCGACGCCGCTCTCAGTTTTCGTTCCCGAAGTCACGCTCATTGCTCTCTCAATTCCGGCCGGCGGTCACAGAGCGCCCTCCTCCCGCGAACAGCCCATCGGTTCGCGGCCCAAGGAGATTGTCCTGATTCTGATAGTGAGGGCCAATTCCGGCGTAAAGCCGAATTTACCCAGCCTGATTTGCGTTCGCGGACTTTTAGACGGTTGTCGGACACCACGCAATCAATGATCGCATCAAAACCGCCTAAGATACTGGTATTTCATGCGAATTATGATCTTTCCTGACGCCGTCAGGGCTTGGCGAGCGGGACGGCCGAAATGATGACGAAGGCCTGCGCGAGCGGCCAGTCGTCGGTGATCGAAACGTCGATCCGTGCCTCGAACCCCTCCGGTGTCAGGGCCTGAAGCCGGGCCAAGGCGCCGCCGGTCAGTTGCATGGTCGGGCGCCCTCCCGGCAGGTTGACCACCCCCATGTCGCGCCACCAGACGCCGCGCCGGATCCCGGTGCCGAGCGCCTTAGAGCAGGCCTCCTTGGCGGCGAAGCGCTTGGCGTAGGTCGCCACCACCATCTTCTCGTTCTTGGCGCGCCGCTCCGCCTTGGCCCGCTCGGCCGGGGTGAAGATGCGGTCGAGGAAGCGCTCGCCGTGGCGCTCCATCACCTTGGCGACGCGGGTGATGTCGATCAGGTCGGAGCCGATGCCGATGATCATGCCCGGCTCCGCCCGCGATCCATCGCCGCCCGCATCCTGCGTACGGTCTCGGCCAGCCCCACGAACAGCGCCTCGCCGATCATGTAGTAGCCGATGTTGAGCTCCATAATCTCAGGCAGGGCCGCAATGGTCTCCGCCGTCGCATAGTCCAGCCCGTGCCCGGCATGGACCTCCAGCCCGGCAGCCTTGGCGAGCTTCGCCCCCGCCACGATCCGCTGCCATTCCGCTTCGGCCTTTTCCGTGTGGCCGTCGACGACGGCGTCGCACCAGGCGCCGGTGTGGATCTCGATCACCGGCGCGCGCAGCCGCGCCGCCATCTCGATCTGAGCAGGATCGGCGGCGATGAACAGCGAGACGCGAATGCCGGCGTCGTTGAGCCGCGCGATATAGGGCGCCAGCGCATTGTGCTGGCCGACCACGTCCAATCCGCCCTCGGTCGTCACCTCCTGACGGCGCTCCGGCACCAGACACACCGCGTGCGGCTTGGTGGCGAGCGAGATGCGCATCATGTCGTCGGTCGCCGCCATCTCGAAATTGAGCGGCTTGGAAATCTCGGCCTTCAGCCGCGCCATGTCCTCATCGCGGATGTGGCGGCGGTCCTCGCGCAGATGCGCGGTGATGCCATCGGCGCCGGCCTCGATTGCCAGCAGCGCAGCCCGCACCGGGTCCGGATTGCGGCCGCCGCGCGCGTTGCGCAGGGTCGCGACATGGTCGACATTGACGCCGAGGCGGAGCGGAGATGCTGGCATTTCAGAGCTCGCGAAGTGACATTTCCCAACTCGTCATGCGCGGGCTCGACCCGCACATCCATCTTCCTTGAAGAGATGGGTTGCCGGATCAATCCCGGCAACGACGAACTTCATCCATTAACACGTTCGACTTTGGCGACGACCGCTTTCGCACGCAGCTGGGCCAGGATCGCGCTCAGATGCTTCAGATCATAGACTTCGAGATCGATCGTCGTCTCCGTGAAATCGGGCGAGCGTCGCTGCATGCTGATATTGTCGATGTTGCCGTCGTGCTCGGCGATCACGGTGGCGATCTGCGCCAGCGCGCCGGGCTCGTTGACGTTCTCGACCTTGATGCGGGCGGGGAAGCGCTGCGGCGCGGAGTCCTCGATGTCCCAGCGCACATCCAGCCAGCGCTCCGGCTCCTCCTCGAAATCCTTCAGGGCCGGCGCCTGGATCGGATAGATCGTGATGCCCTCGCCCGGCGTGACGATGCCGACGATGCGGTCGCCGGGCACGGCGCCGCCATTCGGCGCGAACTTCACCGGAAGGTCGGAATTGATGCCGCGGATCGGGATCGCGACCGGGCTGCGTGACGGCTCCGAGGACTTCTCCTTGAGCTTGGCGGCGAGCCCTTTCTTGGCGCCGTAGCGCGCGATGCGCTCCTCCTTGTAGTCGGGATACATCGCGCGCGCGACGTTGGAGGCCTTGATCTCGCCGCGGCCGACCGCCGCCATCACGTCGTCGATCGAGGTGCGTGCAAGCCGCGGCAGCGCGCCCTTGAGCTTGTCGTCGGCATATTCGATCTTGGCGCGCTCGAACAGACGCTCGACGATGCGCCGGCCGAGCCCGGCATATTGATCGCGCACGGCAGTGCGCGTGGCGCGGCGGATCGCGGCCCGCGCCTTGCCGGTGATTGCCAGCGTCTCCCAGGCCGACGGCGGCGCCGATTGCGCTTCCGAGGTCAGCACCTCGACCTCGTCGCCGTTCTGGAGCTCCGAGGACAGCGGCGCGAACTTGCCGTTGATCTTGCAGCCGACCGCGCTGTTGCCGACGTCGGTATGCACGGCATAGGCGAAGTCGATCACGTTGGCATGGCGCGGCAACGCGATCAGCTTGCCCTTCGGGGTGAAGCAGAACACCTGGTCGTGGAACAGCTCGAGCTTGGTGTGCTCGAGGAATTCCTCGGGATTGGCGCTCTCGGAGAGGATGCCGATGGTGTGGCGCAGCCAGGCGAACGCGTTGGATTCGCGCTTGAGGAATTCGGTCGGTGAGCCCACGCCTTCCTTGTAAAACACGTGCGCGGCGATGCCGCGCTCGGCGATCTGGTCCATCGCCTCGGTGCGGATCTGGAGCTCGACGCGCTGGTTGCCGGGACCGATCACCGTGGTGTGGATCGAGCGATAGTCGTTCTGCTTCGGCGTCGAGATGTAGTCCTTGAAGCGCCCTGGCACGACCGGCCAGGTGGTGTGGACGATGCCGAGCGCGCGATAGCAGGCCTCAATGTCGTTGACGACGAGGCGAAAGCCGAAGATGTCGGACAATTGCTCGAAGCCGACCGACTTGCGCTCCATCTTGGTCCAGATCGAGAATGGCTTCTTGCGGCGGCCATAGACCCGCGCGCCCAGACCGCGGTGCCGCAGATTGTTGGAGAGCTGGTCCTCGATCTCGCCGATCAGATTGCGGTTGCGCTCGGCCAGCGCGTCGAGCCGCTGCATCACCACCGAATAGGCTTCGGGATCGAGGGTGCGGAAGGACAGATCCTCCAGCTCCTCGCGCATTTCCTGCATGCCCATGCGGCCCGCCAGCGGCGCGTAGATGTCGAGCGTCTCCTCGGCGATGCGCCGCCGCGATTCCGTCGGGACGAAATCCAGCGTGCGCATGTTGTGCAGGCGATCGGCGAGCTTGACCAGAAGCACACGGACATCGTCGGCAATGGCCAGCAACAATTTGCGCAGGTTCTCGGCCTGCTTGGCCTCCCGAGATACCAGCTCCAGCCGCTTCAGCTTGGTCAGCCCCTCGACCAGCGCGCCGATCTCGGGCCCGAAGATCTGGTCGATCTCGGCCCGCGTCGCCTCGGTGTCCTCGATCGTGTCGTGCAGCAGCGCGGCCACGATGGTGGCGTCGTCGAGCTTGAGGTCGGTGAGGATCGCCGCCACTTCGAGCGGATGCGAGAAATACGGATCGCCCGAGGCGCGGGTCTGCGAGCCATGCGCCTTCATGGCGTAGACATAGGCGCGGTTCAGCAGGTCTTCGTTGGTGTTGGGATTGTAGGACCTGACGCGCTCGACGAGGTCATATTGACGCATCATCCGCGCGCGGGGCTTGGCCGGGCGCGCCACCGGCGCAGTCGGGGCCACGGCAACCGATTCGGTTGCGGCCTGCATCTGCGTGGATCTGCGGCGCCGATAAACCATGCCGTCCTGCCTCTAAACGGGCCAGGAGACGGCCCGTTGCACACATCTTAGCGTCGATCCTGCGCGTGTCCGATCAATTCGGTGACAGGCCAGCGCGAACCGACGACACTATGGTAACCACGAAAACGCCAACAAAAGCAAAGGCCCGAACAACGGTTCGGGCCTCGATAAGATCACAAGCAGTCGATGATTGCGACGGGACGATTACTCGTCCTCCTCCGGCTGCTCCTCCGGCGGCGCGAGGCCTTCGAGACCCTTCAGGAGCTCCTCTTCGGTCATGCGCTCGACGGCGACCTCGGTGTCATCTGCATCGACGCTCGCGCCGGCGGAACCGATCAGCGGCACCGTATCGGGCTCGGGCTCGTCGACCTCGACGAACTTCTGGAGCGAGTGCACCAGCTCCTCGCGGAGGTCCTCCGGCGAGATGGTCGTTTCCGCAATTTCGCGCAGAGACACAACAGGGTTCTTGTCGTTATCTCGGTCAACCGTTAGTTGTGAACCGGACGAAATCATGCGGGCACGGTGGGCGGCCAGCAGGACCAGGTCAAACCGGTTGTCGACCTTGTCGATACAATCTTCTACGGTGACGCGAGCCATGGACTGTCGCTCCGTTGTGGGTGGGACGAAATATGTGGATGATCGGGGCTAGTTATAGGGACCGTGCCGATTTCGCAAGGCCAATTTGTGATTTGGCCTCGCCAAACGGCTCTGCTACCCCCACATTGGGGCTAGGATGGATGGTTTCCCGGGCTGCCATCGAAGGTAGCACAGGGTCTATGCAAGTTCGCCATAACTATACCTTGATTGCCCCGACTTCTCCGGATTTGCGGTTTCGACGGGTTTCGGCAGCACTCTGACGTGCGTGGCTTGCCGCCGCGCGCCAACAATAAACGATCAATCACGACACACTACGCGAGCAAACTGAATGTCACTTTCCCCTACCAACAAGATCGCGCTCTTCATCGATGGGGCCAATCTCTACGCGACGGCGAAAACGCTTGGCTTCGATATTGATTACAAGCGCCTGCTGAAGGAATTTCAGAGCCGCGGGACGTTGTTGCGGGCGTTCTACTACACCGCGATCATCGAGGATCAGGAGTATTCCTCGATTCGTCCGTTGATCGATTGGCTGGACTACAACGGCTACACCGTCGTCACCAAGGCGACCAAGGAATTCATCGACGCCTCCGGACGCCGCAAGGTCAAGGGCAACATGGACATCGAGCTCGCCGTGGATGCCATGGAGCTCGCCGAGCATATCGATCAGATGGTGCTGTTCTCGGGTGACGGCGACTTCCGGTCCCTGGTCGAGGCCGTCCAGCGTCGCGGCGTGCGGGTCACCGTGGTCTCCACCATCGCCAGCCAGCCGCCGATGATCGCCGACGAGCTGCGCCGCCAGGCCGACGTCTTCACCGATCTCGTCGAGCTGCAATCCAAGCTCGGCCGCGACCCGTCCGAACGCCCCGCCCCGCGCGACCGCGGCGAGCGTGGTGAACGCCACCACGCCCCGCAATTCCTCCAGCGCGCAACGACCGTGGCGCCGAGGGGTGATGACGACTTCGAGGAGTGAGGCGGCCCGGCCAAGACGCCAGACCCCCACCCTCATCCCCGACCGTGACTGTCCGCTCTGTCCGCGCCTGGTCGCCTTTCGTGAGGCGAACCGCGCGCGTGAGCCGTTGTGGCACAATGCGCCGGTTGCGCCGTTCGGCGACATCCGTGCGCGCCTGCTGATCGTCGGCCTCGCGCCGGGCATGCAGGGAGCCAACCGCACCGGCCGCCCCTTCACCGGCGACTATGCCGGCGACCTGCTCTACGCCACGCTGCTCGAATACGGGTTTGCCAAGGGTACCTATCAAGCGCGGCCCGACGACGGCCTGAAGCTGGTCGATTGCCGCATCGCCAATGCCGTGCATTGCGTTCCGCCGCAGAACAAGCCGCTGCCGGTCGAGATCACCACATGCCGCCAGTTTCTCGTCGCTAATCTGGAGACGATGCCCAAGCTGCGCGCGATCGTGGCGCTCGGGCGGATTGCGCATGACAGCGTGCTCAAGCCGCTGAAGCTGAAAGCCTCCCAGGCTCCCTTCGGCCACGGCGCGGTGCACCAGGCCGGCGCCTTCAGGCTCTACGACAGCTATCACTGCTCCCGCTACAACACGAACACCGGCGTGCTGACGCCGGACATGTTCCGGTCCGTGTTCGCGAAGGTGAAGGCGGATCTCGGTTAGGTCTTACCTGGCTGGATTGGCCTTCAGCCATTCCAGCACATCGCCGGCGTTCCGGTCGGGCGGAAACACCGGATAGAACACATGCGTGATCCGGGCATCGTCGATGACCAGCGCCAGGCGCTTGATCAGCGTCAGACCTGCGACCTCCATCGTCGGCAGCTTCAGCGCATGCGTCAGCGCCAGCTTCTCGTCCGAGAGCACCGGAAACGGCAGATGCAGTCGCGAGGCCATCTCGATCTGGTAGTCGTTGCTCTGGGTCGACAGACCGAACACATGCACGGCGCCCGCCGCCTTCAACTCGGCAAACAGATCGCGGAACGCGCAGGTCTGCGGCGTGCAGCCGCGTGCACCCGGGATCATGTCCCAATCATCGACCAACGCGATCTTGCCCGGCTCGCCGGTGCGGGGGTAGGCGAACACGACGGTGCGGCCGCGCAGCGCCGACAGCGTGACTGACGTATCGTCGGTCGCGCGCAGGCCAATCGGAGGCAACGTCATGCCCCCGAGATGCGCGGCACCGCCGTCATCGGCCGGCGCGGGAATCTTGCTCCAGTCGACCTCGAGCAGGTTCCTCTGGGTCATCCCGCTACCCCCTCGCCCGCATCAAGCGGCCCTTCTCGCGGCTCCAGTCGCGCTTCTTCTCGGTCTCGCGCTTGTCGTGCAGCTTCTTGCCCTTTGCAACCGCGAGCTGCAATTTGGCCCGACCACGCTCGTTGAAGTACAGCTTGAGCGGGATCAGCGTCATGCCCTCGCGGTCGACCGCGCCCATCAGCTTGTTGATCTGCCGGCGGTGCAGCAGCAGCTTACGCGGCCGCTTGGGCTCGTGGTTGAAGCGGTTGCCCTGGAGATATTCGGGGATGGTGGCGTTGATCAGCCAGATCTCGCCGTTCTTGGAATCGGCATAGGACTCCGCGATCGTGCTTTTGCCGTTGCGGATCGACTTGACCTCGGTGCCGGTCAGCGCGATGCCCGCCTCGATCGTATCCTCGATGGCGTAGTTGAAGCGGGCCTTGCGGTTTTCCGCCATGACCTTGATCGGACGTTCGTTTTTATCGGCCATGACAGGCAAACCTGATCGAGATGCGCAGCAAAGCTAACAGTTCGGATGAAGTGCGCGCGTCACTTCTTGAGGAGGTCGCGGATCTCGGTCAGCAGCTCGACCTCGGCCGACGGTTTGGCGGGGACGGCAGGAGCCGCCTCCTCCTTGCGCTTCAACGTGTTCATGGCGCGGATCACCAGGAACAGCACAAAGGCGACGATGATGAAGTTGATCGTCAGCGTCAGGAAGCTGCCGTAAGCAAGCACGGCGCCTTGCTTTTTGGCATCCGCTAAGTTGGTGGCGGTGACCGCCTTCGACAAGGGGATGAAGTAGTTCGAGAAGTCGAGGCCACCGGTCGCGGCGCCGATGATCGGCATGATGACATCGCCGACCAGCGACGTGACGATGGCACCGAAAGCCGCACCGATGATGACGCCGACCGCGAGATCGACGACGTTCCCCTTCATGGCGAACTCGCGGAACTCCTTGAGCATACGCGCGCCCTTGTCCTCGACGCTCATGGAAGGCTCCCCCGAAAGGCCAACGCGTCAGTTGATCAGGCCAGCGTGAACCATCGCGCTGCGCACGGCAACCCGCGTCGGCTCGGAGACCGGGACCATCGGCAGCCGCAGCGTCTCGTCAAGCTTGCCGAGCAGCGACATCGCATACTTGATGGGCGCCGGGTTGCTTTCGATGAAGAGGTTGTTGTGCAGCGGCATCAGCTTGTCGTGGATGGCGAGCGCCGCCTTGGTGTCGCCCTTCTGCCAGGCGGCGTGGAACTCGGAGCACAGGCGCGGGGCGACGTTCGAGCTCACCGAGATGCAGCCGTGCCCGCCATGGGCCATGTAGCCGAGGATAGTCGCGTCCTCGCCCGAGAGCTGGTTGAAGTCTTCGCCCATCGCCGCCCGCTGCTGCGACACGCGCACCATGCTGGCGGTGGCGTCCTTGACGCCGGCGATGTTCTTCAGCTCCCACAGCCTCTTCATGGTGTCGACCGACATGTCGATCACCGAGCGCGGCGGAATGTTGTAGATGATGATCGGTATCCCGATCGCATCGTTGATCGCCTTGAAGTGCTGGTACATGCCTTCTTGCGTCGGCTTGTTGTAGTAGGGCGTCACGACCAGCACGGCGTCCGCGCCCGCCTTCTCGGCGTGCTGGGCGAGCTCGATCGCCTCCTTGGTGGAGTTGGAGCCGGCGCCGGCAACAACGGGGACGCGGCCCTTGGCTTCAGCGATGCACCATTCGACGACCTTCTTGTGCTCGTCATGGCTCAGCGTCGGGCTTTCGCCGGTGGTGCCGACCGGGACCAGGCCGTTGGTGCCTTCCGAGATCTGCCAGTTCACCAGGGAGCGGAACGCCGCCTCGTCCAGCCCGCCATTTTTGAACGGCGTGACCAAGGCGGTGAACGATCCCCGGAATTTCGTCTTGGCTGCCATGGACTTCCTCCGTACGCGGCGATCTCTCGAGCAAGCCCCCTTCATATCGGGTCTATCCCGCCGGTAAAAGACCCGCTGCCGTGTGACGCACCGTTTAGGCCGCGATTTTGCCGCGGTGGTGGTGCAAATCGGCCCGAAGTAAGCGGCTGTTGGTATTTTGTCCGCATATTCAATCAAATACAGCTCGATCTTGGACCCACTTGACTGATTCGGGGCGACGAAACGCCGTGACCTCCCTTCCGCGCGCCGCATGGCGATCCCTAGGTCTGATTGTAAGCCTGATGGCAGGGCTGTCGATCGGCTGCGAGGCCTTGGCCAAGCCCAACGAAACGAGCGCGGACGAGGCCAAGAAGTCCGCAAAGCCGGCGGCCAAGGACCAGTCCAAAGGAACAGACAAGGGAACGTCCAAGGATTCCGCCAAGGGCGCCAGCAAGGGTGCGACCAGCGCCCCGGCCAAGGATGCCGCCAAGAAACCTGCCAATGACTCCGCCAAGGACAAGCCGGCAGCGAAGCCAGCGGCGGCATCCAAGCCGGCGGCAGCCTCCAAGCCCGCAGCGGCGGCCCCCGCGCCCAAGCCCCCGGCCGCCAGCGCTTCGGCCCCCAAAACCGCGCCCGCGCCGGCTTCGACAGCGACGATCAGACCAGCCGCTCCGGCCCCCGCCAGACCCGTCGCAGCGCCGGTGCTGGCACCTGCGACCCGCCAGCATGCAACGCCGCGCAAGCCAGTCATACCGGCCGCGGTCGCAGCGACATCGTCGACGTCGCAGGCCGACAAGGACACGCTGGAGAACGTCATCGAATCCGTGCGCAAGCGCAAGGCAGCCGACGCCACCAATTACGCGGCTTCGATTTCCGATCCGGTGGCGCGAAAGCTCGCGGAATGGATCATCCTGCGCAGCGAAGATAACGGCGCGACGGTGGAGCGCTATCGCGCGTTCATCTCCGCCAACCCGAGCTGGCCGTCGCAGACCTTCCTGCGCCGGCGCCTCGAGGCTGCGATGTGGGATGATCGGCGCGACGAGTCCGTGGCGTGGTCGTGGTTCGAGAATGAGTCTCCGATCTCCGCCAAGGGCCGCTTCACGCTCGCCAGGGCGTTGCTGGCACGCGGCGACCGCGCCAATGCCGAGCGGTTGGTGCGCGAGGCTTGGCGCAGCGATCCGATGTCGGAGGACACCGAGAACAACGCACTCGATCAGTTCGGTGCCCTGCTGACGCCGGGCGATCAGAAGGCGCGGATGGACACCCTGCTCTACGGCAGCGAGAACGAAGCCGCGCTGCGCGCCGCAAAGCGCCTCGGCGCCGGTTATGTCGCGCTGGCCAAGGCCCGCATCGCTGCGGTCAAGAAGGCGCCGAATGCACGGGCGCTGCTCGATGCGGTGCCGCGCGAGCTGCACAACGATCCCGGCTTCATGTTCAGCAAGATCCAGCTGCTGCGCCGCGAGGAGAAGTTCACTGAGGCTGCCCAGCTCATGCTGGCGGCGCCGAAGGACCCGGGCCGGCTGCACAATCTCGACGAATGGTGGATCGAGCGCCGCCTGCTGGCGCGCAAGATGATCGACACCGAGGAATTCCGCAGCGCCTATCTGATCGCACGCGACGCCGCGCTGCCCTCGCGCGACATCTACAAGACCGAGCAGGAGTTCACCGCAGGCTGGATCGCGCTCCGCTTCCTCAACGATCCCGCGACCGCCGCGCAGCATTTCGCGCGCATCGGGGTCGGCAGCGTCAATCCGACCGCGCTGGCGCGTGCCGGCTACTGGCAGGGCCGCGCCGCGGAAGCGATGGGCCGCCAGCAGGAGGCCCGCAACGCCTATGCGCGAGCTGCCGAGCAGTCGACCAGCTACTATGGCCAGCTTGCGCGCGCCAAGCTCGGCCTGCCCCAGATCGAGCTCAACAGCCAGCCGCGTGGCCGCGGCGCCGAACGGCTAGAGATCGTGCGCGCCGCGCAACTGCTCTACGAACTGGACGAGCGCGAGATGGCGATACCGCTGCTCGCCGACATGGGCGAGAACGGCGATCCCGAAGCGCTTGCCGGCCTCGGCGAGCTGACCCAGCGCTACACCGACGCGCGCGGCATGCTGCTGCTCGGCAAGGCTGCGCTCAACCGTGGCCTGCCGTTCGACTTCTACGCCTACCCCGTCAACGGCATTCCGCAGTTCACACCGATCGGCCCCGAGGTCGAGCGCAGCATCATCTACGCCATCGCGCGGCAGGAGAGCGCGTTCAATCCGTCGGTGGTCTCGCCGGCGCAGGCCTATGGACTGATGCAGGTGACCCCGGATGCCGCGCGCTATGTCTGCAAGCGGCATGGGGCGACCTACGATCTAAGCCGGCTGAAGAACGATTCGGTCTACAACGCCACGCTCGGCTCGGCCGAGCTCGGCGGACTGCTCGAGGACTATCGCGGCTCCTACATCATGACCTTTGCCGCCTACAACGCCGGCCGCGGCAGCGTGAAGAAGTGGGTCGAGCGCTATGGCGATCCGCGCGATCCCAAGGTCGATGCGGTCGACTGGGTCGAGCTGATCCCGTTCTCCGAGACGCGCAACTACGTGCAGCGGATCATGGAGAACCTTCAGGTCTACCGCGCCCGCTTCGGCGGCGGCACGCGCCTCCAGATCGAGGCCGATCTGCGCCGCGGCGCCGGCAGCGTGGAATAGCGCCATTCTCCTCCGATCTGCTGTCGGAGCATCGGCCGGGAGCGATGCCGTCCGGCCCTGAGTCTCTCGAACGACGTACGAAGCTGTCGCGCACGAAGCTCAAGCCTTCTTTGCGACAGCATATCTCGAGCGAGGGCCACCGAGCTCGCGAGGCACGTCGATAAGCTCGCGAGGGTCCCGCCGTTCCTAGGTGCGAGCCGCCTGCTGCTGCAGAATCGGATCAGCCGGGTGTTCTGCTGGGCGTCGGCCGTCCGCAGGTCGCAGGCCACGCGTCGCGGATGGCTGCAGGCGCCAAGATCCCTCCGATATCGTGCCACCGGATCGTCACGAAATCCGATCGACGGAGAACGGCAGGTCGAGTTGCGCGCGGCGGCACGAAGCGAGAGCTGAGCATTGGCGGCGATTAAGAATGCGGACAAAAGAAAAGCCCCGGCGGTTTCCCGCCGGGGCTCTCTGTCAGGTCGTTAGACCGAACTTACCAGTTGCGCTGAGCGCGGAGGAGCAGCGTGATGGTGTCCTGATCCTTCAGCTCGTACACGGCAGCCGGCTTGGCCGTCGTGCCGGAACCAGCGTAAGCCACGTTGCCGGAATACTTCTGGTCCAGGTGGGTCCAGTTCAGGTCGGCCGAGAACGTCAGGTTCTTGACCGGGGTCCAGCGGGTGATGATACCGATCTGGCCGATCGCGAAGTCAGGGTTACAACCCGTGACGCCGGCCAGGCCGCCGAACACGCCGCCTGCGCCGCCTGCGCCGCACAGAGTGGTCTTGGCGAGCGTGCCGAACTGAGCCTGAGCGTAGGCACCGTACAGCGCGGTTTCCAGTAGGGATCCCAGTTGTGGGTGTAAGCGCCACGGAAGCCCCAGGTCTTGACGGTTTCCTGCTGGCTGCCCGTGATGAACACGGTATCCGGAGCGGTGGCGAAGCCGACGCTCTGGTAGGAACCGTTGCTCGAGCTGCCGAACATCGAGTAGCTGCCGCCCGACAGATTCTGGAAGTTGTAGCGGGTCGCACCGTCGGTGTAGACGCCCGAAATGTTGATCACGTCACCCGCACCGGTCGGGATGTTCTTGATCGACAGAGCGAGCTGAACCGCCCAACCCCACTTGTCGTCGGGATGGCCAGTCGGCTCGGTCGCGCCGTAGTAAGCGACATGGTTGTCATGCGCGGCGACCGACGCCTGGAAGAGACCCCAAGCCTGGTCGACACGAACCATACCAACGAGGTTCGGCGAACGCGAACCGCCGATGGCGTTGGAGCCATACGAACCGCCGATCATGCCAGCCGCAGTCGCGCCGGTCATGTTCAGGTTGCCGGCCTGGTAGTAGGCCGTCGCGTCTTCCGCCGAGAACGACGCCGTGATGCCCTGACCGAAGTCAGCGGTGTAGGTGAACTGGTTGACACCAGTGACCGTGCCGCTGCCGCCGACGAGGCTGTCGAAGTTGTTGCCGGGATAGTTGGTCCAGGGCGCGTCGAACTGCGACACGGCCTTACCCATGGTGAAGCCGGCGAACTGGATGAAGGCGTAGTACACGCCGAGCGAACCGGCCGAGGTGTTGCCATCGGTGCCGTTGACCGACGAGCCAACGAGAGCCGGGGTCGCACCCGAGGTATTGAGGCCGAGAGCACCGCTGTAGACCGTCGCGCCGGTCGCGCTGCCCAACCCTGAATAGTTGCCGGTTGTCCAGGAGAACACGCCGTCGAAGAAGGTACGGACGACGCCGTACTCGGTCGCAGTGCGGGTGTCGATGTTGAGATCTTCACGAGCACGCATCGTGTAGTAGTTCGTCAGGCGGTTGCGCGCACCGTTGTTGCCGGTGAGCTGGCCGCTGAAGACCGAGTTGGTGTTCAGCGCGACTTCAGCGCGCAGATAACCACCCAGCTTGATGCAGGTATCGGTGCCCGGGATGTAGTAGAAACCCGCACCGTACAGGGAGCAGATCTTCACGTATTCGACCGCCTTGGCCTTCACGGGCAGATCGGCTGCCTGCGCTCCGCCCACGGCGATCAGACCCGCCGCTGAGCCGAGCAAAAGGCTCTTAACCAACTTCATGTTAAACCTCCAAGTTGCTCTTCAGGGAAGGTCACTGACCCGGACGGCCAATTCCCCAACCCCCTCTAAATCACCGCTTTCGGCTCCTTCGCGTCTTCGGACACACCCGCATGAACGCGAGGGACTTAAGCGAATGACCTAAACGGGACGACCTTGGGATGCCCCCCTCCGTCGCTCAGTCACAATTACCGAACGCCCTTGCACACACAACAACAGAACGCTTCGAAACGGGCCGATGGAGCGTGTTTTCCGACGGGTGTTGCACAAACAACACGCAGATGTGATCTCGCCGTCCTCACAACACATTGTTTTTCTTTATCTTTTCAGAGCGGTTCCGCTCGCCACCAAAGTTCCGCATATGTGGCACCTGCGGCGTCACCCGCCCCTGACGAGCTCAGAAGCAGCTCGAATCGCGGGAATCAAAGGAGACTCAAGGGGAAGGAGAAGCACCTTCCGCGACTCTCTATTTGGCCCCAGGCGTGATCAGTTTTGGGCACGGCGCGAACACTCATTATATGGATGGTGGCATTGCCGGATCGGCACCGGGAGCTCAGCCGGCACAGACGGATTCGGACCCGCGGATCAGGCTGCTCTCGATCGCCATCAAATTCTTCAATAAATTTAGCTTGTTATGAGAGGGTCGATACCTTCATAGGTGAAACCGTCATTGCCCGGCCTGTCGAATGTTCCCGCCTTCGAGGCAAACCGCTTCATCTCGAAAATCACTGGGAATATTCGAGCAAAAACACGCGCTTCCAAATTGACCGGCCCAAGCAATTAGATGCATAAGGCTCGCACCGGAGAGGTGGCCGAGTGGCTGAAGGCAACGCTTTGCTAAAGCGTCATACGGTCTCAAGCTGTATCGAGGGTTCGAATCCCTCCCTCTCCGCCACCCAACCCCAGAATCAATCCAGGTCTGTGCCGCTCGCCTGAATGCGATCGCGTGCCGGGGAAAGCCCTGCCAAGGATCGGCGCCACGAGCCCGGCCGATTCGCGCTCACCTTATTATATGTCGCAGCTTCTAACGGCCCGACCGCCAGATCCGCCAATGCGAGGGTGAGATCAACACCGCTTCGCCGGCCCAGACGTTGAACCAGACGCCGGATTTACGCCGGCATGGGAACATCCAGGGCACAACACCCGTCTTGTGCAGACGTCCGAGTTCCAGATCGCAATCGTCGGGCGCGATCTGAATCGGCAGCCATTGACCCATGCCTGGGCCGTTTCTGTGAGAGTCGCTCATGCGACACCGGTGTAGAGACCGGCATGAGGCAGGAACTTGATTCTCCGCAATCGGATCGCCCCGTGAGAACACGGGGCCGGATGCGATCCTTGAGTTCAGTGGGCTGAGACCCACGCCCTCGCCTCGCGCTGCGCGGCCGAGATCTCGGCCTCCGACATCTGCCCGGCGACTTCCTGGCGCAGCGCGACGGCGTCCTTGCGGCCCTTCAGCGCGGCGAGGTTGAACCATTTATGTGCGGCGATCAGATCGACGAGGCCGGCGCGGCCGCTCGCCCAGTAGATCCCGCGCTCGAACAGCACGTCCGAGAGCGCGCTTGCGTCGATCGGCGTCGCCGTCTCCAGATCGAAAGTACCCTGAAACATGTCGCATCCCCTTTTTCTTATGCCGCCTCGTTCCCCCGAGCGCGGCTCCCGTCCAAATCGTTGTTCAACTCATCCCCGAGTCTTCTTGTCCATGCCGTTTGCCGGCTTGTTGGAGGCGATGATGGCGGGCAAATTTGAATGGCAGTTTAAGTATCGCGATGAAGCAGACGTAAACGCGGGCGCGCGGCGCCGACGCGCAGAATCCCGGAAGTCCCTGATTTGCAGGCACTTCTGCGATTCGTGAGATTCTGTTTACCGCAGGATTTCAGGACATCGATAACCATCGCGCGCGGTCGGATGCGCCGTGGCGTGCCGCTCGTCGTCGCCACATGCGCAGACGGGGCGCCCCGATATCCCGACTGACGGCAGTCATCCCACCGACAGGCCGCGACGGACTGGATCGGCGGTCGGAGCCGGGGCGATGACGCCGGGAATGAGACGTGGCGTGCGACGGTGCAATCAGCCGCAGCCCTCGCCTGTGCAAGGACACGGCAAGACGTCAGCGCGACGGCGTCGCGGTCAGATCAACAATGTCTGGAAAAGGAATGCCGGCAATACCCCGGCCTCAGGAGAACGAGGGCGTCGGCGAACACGTCAGGACCAGATTCCACGTTGGCCCGAAGGCCGCTTGTGAAATTGCGGAGCCCCTTGCGGAGAACCACACCGAACGAAGAAAACTTGTTTCTTCTGCCGGACCGCGAAAGAGCGATCCGACCGTTGACCTGATGTCTCGCCGACACCCTCTATCGTCGACCAGAACCATTAGAAGGCGCTGATGACGTGCCGGCTCATGGAGCCGGCAACTTCAGAAGCGAAGTTACTTCTTCTTCGCGACCTTGCGGGTCTTCTTCGCAGTCTTCTTCACTGCGCTCTTCGCCTTCTTCGCCTTCTTCGCCTTCTTCGCTTTCTTGGCCATGTTGCCCTCCGATGTGTGAGATGGCTTTAATCGCTGCGTGCACTCGGGGATCGAATGCACTTCATCCCGAATACACCAACACGAAGAAAAAAACAGCGTCTCGCTTAAAGAAGTGTTGACGACGCAACGCACGTGCGCTTGGCCGGCGCGATGCAAGCGCACTGCATGACATGTGCTCGCGACGACGGAGGGTGAGCACATCGTCGCTGTTTGCGAGCAATGCGATTGCGGAAAAACACTATGCAGCAAGTATTTTTCTGTACGCGCGCATCGCGCATGATCGACGTACACACGTGCATCGCAGATCGCGCGATCGCCTCGCAAAGGCGTTTCGCGGACTCTGAGTCGCGATTTTTGGCAACGAAAATATTTTCATGCTTAACGGCGCGAACGCTGGTCGGAGCGTGCGCAAGCCGCCGTTTTGCGCGAATCGCGTGACGGCGATTCGCTCGCCGCATCGCCGTCGTCAGGATGAAGTTTGCCGTTCGAGGATGCGCGCGAGCGTCGCACCGGATGCCGGAAGCGAGGTGACGATGCGCGCGTCCATCACCTCGCTCGAACGTGTGAGGCTGCTAGACGCCGAGCTTGGACTTGAGCAGCTCGTTGACGCTCTGCGGGTTGGCCTTGCCGCCGGACGCCTTCATCACCTGGCCGACGAACCAGCCGAGCGACTGCGGTTTGTCCTTCACCTGCGCAGCCTTGTCGGGATTGGCCGCGATGATGTCGGCGACAACCTTTTCGATCGCCGAAAGATCCGTGACCTGCTTCATGCCGCGGCTTTCCACCAGCGCGCGGGGATCGCCGCCCTCCTGCCAGACGATCTCGAACAGATCCTTGGCGATCTTGCCCGAGATCGTGCCCTCGCCGATCAGGTCGATGATCGCAGCGAGCTGCTCCGCGCTCACCGGAGAGGCCGTAATATCCCGGCCTTCCTTGTTGAGACGGCCGAACAGCTCGTTGATCACCCAGTTCGCGGCCATCTTGCCGTCACGCGCGCGGTTGCCGAGCCTGTCGAGCACGGTCTCGTAGAACACCGCGCTCTCGCGCTCGGCGACCAGCACGCTCGCGTCATAGGCCGACAGGCCGAAATCGGCAACGAAGCGCGTCTTCTTCTGGTCCGGCAGCTCCGGCAGCTCAGCCTTCAGCTCGTCGACGAAGCCCTGGCTGAACTCCAGCGGCAGCAGGTCGGGATCGGGGAAGTAACGATAGTCGTGCGCCTCTTCCTTCGAGCGCATCGAGCGTGTCTCGCCCTTGTTGGGGTCGTAGAGCCGCGTCTCCTGGTCGATCGCTCCACCGTCCTCGATGATCTCGATCTGACGCCGCGCCTCGTACTCGATCGCCTGGCCGATGAAGTTGATCGAGTTCATGTTCTTGATCTCGCAGCGCGTGCCGAGCGGCCCGCCGGGCTTCCGCACCGAGACGTTGACGTCGGCGCGCAGGCTTCCCTTCTCCATGTCGCCGTCGCAGGTGCC
The DNA here is from genome assembly GCF_001593325.1 of Bradyrhizobium sp. DOA1. Lineage (NCBI taxonomy): Bacteria > Pseudomonadati > Pseudomonadota > Alphaproteobacteria > Hyphomicrobiales > Nitrobacteraceae > Bradyrhizobium > Bradyrhizobium sp. DOA1. The sequence goes on along the minus strand of NZ_JXJM01000001.1, from coordinate 2,620,524 downwards.
GAGATAGCGCAGGATCGAGCGCAGCTTGGTCACATAGGCCTTGGCCTGCTCGGCGTCGCGGATGTCGGGCTTGGAGACGATCTCCATCAGCGCCACGCCGGAGCGATTGAGATCGACATTCGACATGGTCGGCGACCGGTCGTGCAGCAACTTGCCGGCGTCCTGCTCCAGATGCAGCCGCTCGATGCCGATGCTGACGCTGCGGCCGCCGTCGAGCTCGACCAGCACCTCGCCCTCGCCGACGATCGGAGACTTGTACTGGCTGATCTGGTAGCCCTGCGGCAGGTCCGGATAGAAATAATTCTTGCGGTCGAACACCGAACGCAGATTGATCTTCGCGTTGAGCCCGAGCCCGGTCCGGACAGCCTGCCTGACGCATTCCTCGTTGATGACGGGCAGCATGCCGGGCATCGCGGCGTCCACCAGCGACACATGGCTGTTCGGCTCGCCTCCGAACGCGGTCGAGGCGCCCGAGAAAAGCTTCGAGTTAGACGTCACCTGGGCATGGATCTCCATGCCGATCACCATCTCCCAGTCACCGGTGGCGCCCTTGAGAAGCTTGTGCGTGGCCGTGCTCATGTCTTGCTCCCGAGCAGCGTGGCAGCGATCCGCTCCCACTCTGCTTCCAATGAATCCTTTGCAGCGGGCTGACCGGCCTGGCGGTACCAGTAGCCGGCATTGCTGAGATCGCCTTCGACGCGGTGCAGGTAGGCATGCACCCAGGCCGCCTCGCGGCTGCTCTCGTCCTGGACAATCCCGTGCGCGCGGTCCCAGTCGCCCTTCGCCGCCCACCAGAGGCCGGCGAGCGGCGCGTTCAGTTCCGGCGCAGGCGCCGCGCCGTCGAGGCTCGCGATGAAATCAGCGACATTCACCACCACCTCGCGGGCGTGAAGCGGCCGGCGGCCTGCTCGATGACGTCGCCGAGCGAGAACAGCGTCTCCTCGTCGAAGGGACGGCCGATCAGTTGCAAGCCGAGCGGCAGGCCCTGCGCGTCCTTACCCGCGGGCACGGCAATGCCCGGCAGGCCCGCCATGTTCACCGTCACCGTGAAGATGTCGTTGAGATACATCTCGACGGGGTCTGCACCGCCCTTCTCTCCGATGCCGAAGGCCGCCGACGGTGTTGCCGGCGTGAGGATCGCGTCGACGCCCCTCGCGAAACAATCCTCAAAATCCTTCTTGATCAGCGTGCGCACCTTCTGGGCCCGCAAGTAATACGCATCATAATAGCCCGCCGAGAGCACATAGGTGCCGATCATGACACGGCGGCGCACCTCCGCGCCAAAACCTTCGGCGCGGGTGTTCTCGTACTGCTCGATGATGTTCTTACCGGACTCGCGCAGGCCGTAGCGCACGCCGTCATAGCGCGCGAGGTTGGACGAGGCCTCGGCAGGGGCCACGATATAATAAGCCGGCAGCGCGTATTTGGTATGCGGCAGCGACACCTCGACGAGCTCGGCGCCGGCCGCCTTCAGCCACGCTGCGCCCTCGCTCCACAGCTTCTCGATCTCGCCCGGCATGCCGTCGAGACGATACTCCTTGGGGATGCCGATCTTCATACCCTTTACGGACTTGCCGATCGCGGCCTCGTAGTCAGGCACGGGGATGTCGACGGAGGTCGTGTCCTTCGGATCGTGGCCGGCCATCGAGCGCAGCAGCATTGCGGCATCGCGCACGCTGCGTGCGATCGGACCGGCCTGATCGAGCGAGGAGGCAAACGCGACGATGCCCCAGCGCGAGCAGCGGCCATAGGTCGGCTTGATGCCGACGGTTGCGGTGAAGGCCGCCGGCTGGCGGATCGAGCCGCCGGTATCGGTCGCGGTCGCGCCCATGCAGAGCAGCGCCGCCACGGCCGAGGCCGAGCCGCCGGACGAGCCGCCCGGCACCAGCGTCGTGTTGCTTCCCTCGCGCCGCCAGGGATTGCCGACCGGGCCGAAGCACGAGGTTTCGTTGGCCGAGCCCATCGCGAACTCGTCGTTGTTGAGCTTGCCGAGCATCACCGCGCCGTCGCGCCAGAGCTGCGAGGTGACGGTGGACTCATAGGTCGGCACGAAATTGTCGAGGATCTTCGAGCAGGCCGTGGTGCGCACGCCCTTGGTCGCGAACAGATCCTTGATACCGAGCGGGATGCCGGCGAGCGGCCCGCCCTCACCCTTGGCGATCTTCTCGTCCACGGCCTTGGCCATGGCGCGCGCCTGGTCCGGCGTCTCCATCACGAAGGCATTGAGCACGCGCGCGGCCTCGATCGCGGAAAGATGCGCGTCGGTCAGCTCGAGTGACGTGAAAGTCTTGTCGGCGAGACCCTTGCGGGCCTCGGCGAGCGTCAGCGATGTCAAATCGGTCATTTATTGATCGGGCTGCAGAAGAATGGAGACAGGGTCTTGTCATTGGCCGGGTCGTCTTTTTTGGCGGCCGCATTCGCGGCGGCCTCGAGCTCGTCGAGCACGGCATTGACGGCGACATTGGGATCGGCAGCCTTGCCCTGCCGCTCCATCTTGTCGAGATAGTTCATGTAGGCCTGATAGGCCTTCTCATCGTCGCAAAGCAGACACATCGGACAGCGTCCTGAATTGAAGACTTACTCGACGACCTTCGGCACCAGGAAGAAATGGCCTTCGGTCGCGGGCGCGTTGGCAACGATATCGTCGGCGATCTCGCCGTCATTGACCACGTCTTGCCGCTTCTTCATCTGCATCGGGGTGACCGAGGTCATCGGCTCCACGCCCTCGACGTTGACCTCCGAGAGCTGCTCGACGAAGGCGAGCATGGCGTTGAGCTCGCCCTGCAGATGCGGAACCTCGTCCTCGGAAACCGCGATGCGCGCCAGATGCGCGATGCGGCGGACGGTAGCGGCGTCGACGGACATTATATAAGGCCTCTCACGGCAAAACCTATGTGCCGTATAGCAGAGGCCGGTTTTGCGCCGCAACCGGCGCTTCCTACCTATCCCGCCAGCGCTTTCAGGCGGATCAGAGCCGATTTGGCGAGATCTCGGGTCAGTTCAGCCGCCGGGATCTCGCGGCCCAGCGCCACGGCCTGGCCTGCCCAGAGATTGGTGAAATCCACCCTGCCCTGCTTTTCGGCCGCCGCCTTCAGCGGCCCAAGCGCGGTCGCGGCATGGGGAAACGGCGGCGCATCCGGCGACACCGGGCCCGCCTCGCGCATCAGGCGGTTCTGCACGCCACGCGCAGGACGGCCGGTCATGACATTGGTGATGACGGTGGAATCGTCCCGAGCCTCGGCGAGCGCCTTGCGGCCGCCCGCGCTGACCTTGGATTCCGGACAGCGCAAGTAAGCGCTGCCGATCTGCACGCCGCATGCCCCGAGCGCAAAGGCCGCAGCAATGCCGCGCCCGTCGGCAATGCCGCCGGCCGCGATCACCGGCACCTTCACGGCATCGACGACCTGCGGCACTAGGGCGAAGGTGCCGGGCTGCTCGGCGATCTTGTCCGTCAGGAACATGCCGCGATGGCCGCCAGCCTCCGCGCCCTGCGCAATGACAGCGTCGACGCCGTGCTGCTCGAGCCAGACTGCTTCCTTCACTGTCGTCGCTGAGGAGATGACGCGGCAGCCGGCCGCCTTCACCCGCTCGAGCAGCGCCTGCTCCGGCAGGCCGAAATGGAAGCTGACGACTTCGGGCTTCAACTCCTCGACGACTTCGCAGAAGGCGGCATCGAACGGGGCGCGGTTGGCCGCGGCGATCGGCGCCGCCGGATCGACACCATGCTCGGTGTAATAGTCCATCAGCCGCTGCTTCCAGCGCGCCTCAGCCTCGGCCGTCAGGTCGATCGGCGTGTGGCAGAAGAAGTTCATGTTGACCGGCGCCTTCACGCGCTGGCGGATGAGGTTCACCTGCTCGCGCGCCTTCTCCGGCGACAGCATCGCGCTCGGTAACGAGCCAAGCCCGCCGCCCTCCGCCACGGCGATCACCAGCTCCGCATCCATCACGCCGGCCATCGGCGCCAGCACGATCGGGAATTCGGTCTTGAAGAGGTCGATCAGTCGACGGTCGGGCCACATGGTTTTGTCCTCTCAGTTCAGGCGATCGACGCGATCGAGTTGCGCCGGCCGACAAGGAGCTGCTCCGCCTCAACCGCGATCCGCTCGACGATCTCGGCCGCCGGTGGAATATCATGGATCAGTCCGACCGCCTCGCCCGCGATCACGGCCGCGACGTCGAAATTGCCGGCGGCCTTTGCCGCGGCATACTCCGCCGTGACCGCGGCAACATTCTGCATCAGCTCGACCTCGCGCCCGATCCAGCGCCTCGCATGGTCATTGATCAGGCATCGCCCGGTAAACGGCGCCGGCCAGACATTGTTGCGGGAGAGATCGAAGATGATGCCGCGCACGGTCGAGCCGCTGCTTGCCGCGCATATGCGCCGCTTGGCTTCCTCCGCGCCATCGGCCTCCCGGCTCGCATAGAAGCGCGTGCCCAGCAGCACGCCGCTCGCACCCAGCATCATCATGGCGGCAAGCCCGCGGCCGTCGGCGATGCCGCCGGCCGCAACGACAGGCGCGCGTCCTGCGACGAGATCAACGATCGAAGGCACGAGATCGACGGTGCTGCGCGAGGCACCGTGCCCACCTGCCTCCGTTCCCTGCGCGATCAGGATGTCGGCGCCGGCATCGAGCGCCTGCCGCGCCATCGCTTCGTCCTGCACCTGGCAGATCAGGCGCGCACCGGCTGACTTGATCTTCGGCGCGAACGGCGCGGGATCGCCGAACGACAACATGATCGCGGATGGTTTTGCGGCGAGCGCGATGTCGAGAAGCTCGGGCCGCTTGGCGAGGCTCCAGGTGATGAAACCGATCCCGAACGGTGCCGACAATCCCGCGAGTTTCGCGGTCTCCTGCTCCAGCCACGCCCTCTCGCCATAGCCGCCGCCCAGAATGCCGAATCCGCCTGCGCCACTCACGGCCATCACCAGACGGCTGCCGGCGATGACATCCATCGGCGCCAGCAAAATCGGATGCCTGATCTCCAGCAACTCCGTCAGCGACGTCACAATGGACATGGTCCCTCTCCCGATCTGGACAGCGAGCGTAAGCGCGACTAACATTCGCGAAAAATGAATTCTTGTGAATGCTGCCATCTCAAAAGAGAAACGGCCGATGGAACTCAGCGATCTCCAGACCTTCGCCACTGTTGCCCGCGCCGGCGGCATCACCCGCGCTGCGGAGGAGCTCAACACGGTGCAGTCGAACGTCACCCAGCGCGTCAAGGCGCTGGAGGCGGAGATCGGCACAGCGCTGTTCGAGCGGCACGCGCGCGGCATGACGCTGACCGGTGCCGGCAAGCGCCTCCTCCCCTACGCGCAAAAGATGGCGGCGCTGTCGCGCGAAGCCCTGCTCGCCGCACGCGACGATGGCGAGCCGAAAGGTCCGCTCGCGATCGGATCGATGGAAACGACGGCGGCGGTGCGGCTGCCGCCGCTGCTGGCGGATTTCCATCGCCGCTGTCCGGCCGTGCGACTGTCCCTGCGCACCGCACCGACGGCCGACCTCGTCGCCGCCGTGCTCGACGGCACGCTCGACGGTGCCTTCGTCGCGGGACCGATCACGCATGACGACCTCACCGCGACCAGCGCCTTCCGCGAGGAGCTGGTACTGGTCAGCGCGCGGCGCTGTGCTTCGCTGGCAGAGCTGCGCGCCGGCACGCCGGAGTCCGGTCCGACCGCGCTGGTGTTTCGCACCGGCTGCACCTATCGCCAGCGCCTCGAGCAGGTGTTCGTCGAATTCGGCTGGCCGTCGGCGGCGCGCTTCGAGCTCGGCACGCTCGACGGCATGATCGGCTGCGTCGCCGCTGACATGGGCGTGACGCTGCTGCCGCGCGCGGTCGTCGAAGGCAGCGCGATGAGCGGCAGCGTTTCCCTCCACGCGTTGAGCGCCTCGCATGCGCGCGTCGAGACGCTCTTCATCCAGCGCCGGACCGGATATCGAACCAGCGCGCTCAGCGGCTTTGCCGCAGGCCTGACGCAGGACGCGGACGTCATCGCGGCCTGAGGCGATGCCTCGTTCCATCACACGAAATTCGTCATAAATCTGTCGTACTTGAATCAATCACCGCTGCCCTGCGCTCAGCCGCCGCAGCGCAGTGCATTGAAACACTTTGAAGCACGCGATTCTTTGACGCTAGGATGCGTCACTACCAGCGCGAACCATAACGAAGCCAAATATCGGCAAGACATTGGGAGGACTAACGATGCGCGATACGCTCGTGTTGTGCTGCGTCGCCGCGTTGTCGGCGATGACAGCCACAGCGAACGCCCAGGACTGGACCAAATCGAAGTGGGGGCCAACCGACGAGGTCGGAGCCGCCAACTACATGACGCCGGAGCTCGTAGTGAAGGCGGCGTCGCTGGTGAAGACCGGCAAGACCTATGCGCTCGGCATGGCCGTCGATTCCAAGACTCCGGCCTATCCGCCCCGCGACTACAAGATCACCATTGTGCAGCCGGGACAGGCCGGCAGCAGCGGCCTTGGTCCGAACAAGGCAACTTATAACGATGACATCCTGAATACCTGGGTCGGCGTCGGCAGTCAGCTCGACGGGCTCGGCCATCTCGGCATCGAGCACGTCTATTACAACGGCAACAAGCTGGCCGATTTCGCCGATCCGACCGGACTGAAGAAGCTCGGCATCGAGAAGGTGCCGCCGATGGTCACCCGTGGGGTGCTGCTCGATATGGCCGCCTATTTCAAAACCGACGTGGTCAAGGAAGGCACCGCCTTTAACGTCAAAGAGATCGAGGAAGCCGCCAAGGCGCAGAACGTCGAGATCCGCCAGGGCGACGTCGTCATCTTCCACACCGGCTGGCTCGGCCTGGTCGGCAAGGACGACAAGCGCTATTCGGCCGGCGAGCCGGGACTTGGCGTCGAAGGCGCGAAGTACCTGACCGGCAAGGGCGTCGTCGCGGTCGGCGCCGACACCTGGGGGGTCGAGGTGGTGCCGTTCGAATCCAAGAACCTGTTCGAGGTGCATCAAATCCTGCTCGCGATGAACGGGACCTACATCCTCGAGAACATGGACACGGCCGCGCTCGCTCGTGACAAGGGCTACGAATTCCTGTTCGTGCTGGGACAGCCGCGCTGGACCGGCGGCGTGCAGGCGATGATCAACCCGATCGCGATCCGCTGACGCCCGAAGCGGCCCTGGAAGAAGGCCGGGTGAGCACACCGCTACCCTCACCCGGCCCGAACTTCAGGTACGAATGTCCTCGTAGGACTCGATCCGGCGCGGGCCGATCGAGGTCGCCTCGAGCGAGTCCGCATCTGCGAGATTGCCGAAGTCGAGCTTGGTCAATTTCGCCAGGTCCGCGACCGAGACCTGGAAGACGCTGACGTCCTCTTCGGACATGCGCTCGAGTAGATCCGCCTCCTGGACACGGTCGATCTCCATGACCTGCTTGCGCTGACTCATCAGGAACGCCATCGCCTTGAGAGCGTCGTCGTCGCGTCGAACTAGGATCTTCCAGAAATATTTCGGAATTTGAACGCCGCCGAAGCTCGGATCCTTGCGCGGCCGGCCGGCCGGATTGGGCAAATCAGATCCGTCGGCGTCCGGCCCATCGAAGACCGGGCCGTTCATGACGATGCCCTTCTCCTCGCCCTTGAGCAGGATATCGCGCGTGTAATCCTCCAGTCCGGCCCAGAGCTGCTTGCCCTGGTTGAACGAGAAGAATTGCGGCGAGCAGTTCGTGAAATGGAAGGAATCGTCGCCGTGCTCCTTGGCCGCGGCGACGGTGTCACCCCAGGTCGCATCGAGGCGGCGGACGAGATGACCGCGATCGAACGGGTTCTTGCTGCGGTCTGCTTCGAAGGTAGCCTGCTTGCGGTAGAACTCGTCGCCGATCTGGGCGTCCTCGTCTATGCGTGGATCGCGCAGCCAGGAATCGCCTTCGCGCTTGCCGACGTCCTGCTGCTGGCCGCCGTCGATATTGACGCAGCTGAAGAAGGCGAGCCCGCGCTCCTTGTTCATGACGACGCTATAGTTGAAATATTTCAGCTCGGACTGCCTGGAGCTCCCCTTCAGCATCGCGACTCGAGATTTGAGGGCGGCCGGTATCTTCGGCAGCGGGACGGAGAATTTGCCGGTGCCTAGGAAATTCGCCTTGTAGCCCGGCCGCGATTTCAGCGTGCTCTGATTGATATGCACGGCCTCCATGGGCAGGCCGTTCTTGGCACTGATGTGAGGCAGCAGGCCGACCGGCGGAACGATCAAGGGCTTGCCGCCATTTGGCAAGCCGCCGTTCGGCAGGCCGCCGTTGCCCCCGCGGCCCGGCATGGGCGGCATCGGCGGCATGGGAATTTCCTTCCGGAGCATCGGCAATGGTACGCGGACGGGGACCACCAGCGAGGTCCCATCGACGGATTGCTCGAACCAGAGATTGGCTCCGAAGGAGACCGGGGCGGCTGGCTGCGGCATCTTCTCGATCTCGTGCCGGGCCGGCGGTTCTTCTTCGTCGAGCACCGGCTTGATCAGGGGATGCGAGCCGACCGCAATCTTGAGATCGGCGACGATCGCGCTGATCCGGATGCCCTCATTGGCGATCCAGTCGATCAAGGTCTCGTCCATCGAGGCATCCCACACCCTGCCGTCCTTGGTCAGGGCGCGGCCCCTTGCGTCCTTCCTCGGGACGCCGCTGTGATGCAGTGCGACCACCTGCCAGAAGCGGTTAAAGGCCGGCGAGCCTGACGAACCTGCCGTGGTATCGGTGTTGTACCAGACGAAGTCGCCGACATATTTGAGCAGCTTGTTCTCGCGGACGCAGACCTGCTTCATCTGCCCGCTGGGATGCTGGACGATGGTGAGGTACTCGCCCGGGTCCGCCTTGCCGGGCGCGCCAAAGAGCGGCAACCAGCCCCAATCCTCCAGGTGCTCGTCGCCGGACAACGAGGTCGGTGCCACCGCGACGATCGAGAAATCCAGCCTGTCATTGGTGTAGAAGAACCTGCCCGGCTCGAATCCGAACCTGACCGGCGCACGCTCCTGGCCCGAAATGTCCAGCTCGTAGTTGAAATCGGCCACCGAATTGGCTGCATCGGACGGCTTGCCGAACACATGATGGTTCGTCAGCAGCAGGCCCGGCCCGATCAGAAAGCCCGAGCCGTAGCCGAGCAGATTCGACCTGCCATCCCTCAGCTGGATGCGGCAGATCGAGCGCGCGGCAGCCGTGCCCTTGGCGAGATAGTTGATGCTGTCGAGATCGTTGCCCTGGATGATCCGCTCGAGGCCGGTCTCGGCCTTCTGCACGTCCCTCGTCTCGGCGAACAGCTGGCGCTGACGCAAGCGCTTCTTCTCGACCGACATCTCGATCGGGCCGTCGCCCAGCTTTTTGTTCAGGGCCTCCGGTGAAAACTCGGCTTGCTTGAATCGCCGTTCTGAGCCCGCGATCAGGCTTGGCTTGATGAACATGATGACCTCTCGAAAATTCGGATGAATATCGACGTGCGGAGGCTGAAAACTGCGCCGAGGCTGCAGTGCGGTCGAACCACCGTCCACTGCCAATGATTATTCAAGAATTGGGGTCGATGCCCCACTACTTTAGCCCGATAAACCTATCGCGCCACAACCAAAGCGTCAATCGATGCTGGTCGCTGCTCGCGCGACATCATGTCATGGGACGCGCTTTGCTTGTGTGAACTGCGCAACAAAATGATCGTTGTTCTCGCATGTGCGCATCACGATTTCGAAAGCACTTCTGAGAGACAAGTCCGAAGACGCGCTTCCATCGCTACGCCTTCCGTTGCCACCGCCGGAGCGCGACCAGAGCCCAGATCGCCTCGACGAGGCCAAACGGCCAGGCGCCTTGCAGGAAGCCATAGGCGGAGCCGAGCGCGCAGGACGCCGCGAACAGCAGGACGAACCAGTGGCTGCGGTCTTCCAGCGCATAGCAGACCAGCATCGCCGTCACGGCAAACAGGCCGAATAGTGTCAGTGCATCCATGTCCAGGGTTCACTCCACAGCGCGACGCGTGATATGCGCTAAGACCATGCCGGCTCTTATCCTGCCTCTCGTCGATGCTGCAACCCACTGGCCCGCGCGCGGCGCGCTGATCGGGCTCGACCTCGGCACAAAGACCATCGGCGTCGCTGTATCCGATCCCGATCGCAAGCTCGCTACCGGCGTCGAGACGATCCAGCGCAAGGCGTTCAAGCTGGATGCCGCTCGCCTCCTCGCGATCGCGGCCGAGCGCAAGGCGGCCGGTTTCGTGCTGGGCCTTCCCATCAACATGGACGGCAGCGAGGGCCCGCGCGCGCAATCCACGCGCGCCTTCGCCCGCAATCTTGCAGGCCTGACCGCACTGCCGATCGGCCTCTGGGACGAGCGCCTCTCGACCGCGGCGGTCGAGCGCGAGTTGATCGGCATGGACGTCAGCCGGGCCAAGCGCGCCGAGGTGATCGACGAACACGCCGCGATCTTCATCCTGCAAGGCGCGCTCGACCGCCTCGCCAATCTTCGCACCAATCCGGGGATCGACTGATCCATGGCTGTCGTCATCGCGGCGCTGCTGCCGGTGTTCGTCCTCATCGTGCTCGGCATCGTGCTGAAGCACAGCCTGATGCAGCTCGACACGCAATGGCACGGGCTGGAGCGGCTGACCTATTTCGTGCTGTTTCCCATGCTGCTGATCCAGACGCTGGTGAGGGCCGACCTTTCCAAGGTGCCGGTCGCCGGCGTCGGCGGCGCGCTGCTGCTGTCGGCGCTCGCGATGTCGCTGCTGTGCCTTGCGCTGCGCCCGGCCCTGTCGCGGCTCGGCATCGACGGCCCTGCTTTCACCTCGATCTTCCAGGGTGCGACGCGCTGGCAGACCTTCGTCGCCCTGTCGGTCGCCGCCAACATGTTCGGCGACGTCGGGCTGGCGCTCGCCTCCGTGGCGATGGTCGCGATCATTCCCCTGGTCAACGTGTTGAGCGTCGTGGTGCTCGCCCGTTACGCGGCGCCCGAGAAGCAGTCGGCAGGCACGATCGTCATGACGATGGTCCGCAATCCCCTGATCTGGGCCTGCGCGATCGGGCTTGCGGTCAACCTGATGCACCTGCCGCTGCCGAAGATCTGGCACGACGTCGCGGACGCGCTGAGCCGCTCCTCTCTCGCGATCGGCCTGCTCGTCACCGGCGCCGGCCTTCATCTCCAAGGCCTGTTGCACCCGAGCCTGGGGGCCGCCTTCGGCGTCGTGTTCAAGCTCGTGCTGATGCCCGCGCTCGCGATGGGGCTCGGTGTCTGGTTCGGGCTGTCCGGTAACAGCCTCGCGATCGTCGCGATCTGCTCGGCGGTGCCGACATCGTCGAGCGCCTATGTCATGGCGCGCCAGATGGGCGGCGATGCGCCGCTGCTGGCGCAGATCATCACGCTGCAGACGATCTTTGCGGCCGTCACCATGCCGGTCGCGATCGCGCTGGCGGCCTGATCAACTCCCCAGCCACATCGTCAGCACCACCGCGGTCAGATTGTTGAGCGCGTGCAGCACGGTGGTGAGCCAGAGCGAATTGGCGCGATAGCGCATGTAGCCGAACCAGAGTCCGATGCAGAAGACCTCGGCCAGGAAGTACAGATCGTATTGCAGGTGCACGATCGTCCACACCAGCGACGACAGCAGGATCGCGCCTGATACCCGCAGGAAGCTTTCCGACCAGCCGCGATAGAGGAAGCCCCGCGCCAGGACCTCTTCCGACATCGGCGCCGCCACGCTGAAGGCGAACAGCAACAGCAGGGCTGCCCCCTTGTCGCGGCCCGATTTCAACAGATCGGTCATGAAGCCCGGCGTCGCCTCGCGGCCCAGTGCGCGCGACATCGTCTCCCAGACCAGCACGATCAGGATGAGGCCGACGACACCAAGCAGCAGCTGCTTCCAGGACGGCCAATGCAGCGCGAGATAATCGACGAAGGACGCCTTCTTGATGCGAATGGCGAGCCAGACCGCGGCCAGCGTCGCCGGCAGACCCATGGCGACCGACAGCGCGAGCGCCTGAGGCTCACGCCCGACGAGTTGCAGCGAGGCGAGGTCCATGGGCAGGCCGCGCTGCGCCACCAGCAGAACGATGGCGCCGATCTGCCCGACGAACATTGCGAAGAAGATCAGGAAGCCCCACAGCGCCGTGCCCCAGAACATCCAGACGCGCGGCGTCGCGGGCGTCACACTCGGCGGCGGATAATCGGGATTGAGGGAGTCCATCACAAGGCTTTCACTAGGCCGGCGAGCTGTCGAAAGAACCGCCATGCCCGGGCTTGTCCCTGGCATCCACGTTCTTCGCGCTGCGACTCAAGACGTGGATGGCCGGGTCAAGCCCGGCCATGACGATGTGGGTAGCAAGTGCCATGCTCACGGCAACGCCCGCTCCAGCAGCACGCGCACGTCACCATTGTCGAGCTCGACCGCACCATACATGCTGGCGTGATTGGCGGCGAGACGCGTGCTCGCAAACAATTCCGCACCGTGCGCAGACACGCCGTTCAGTGCCGCAGTCGCCGCGAGCAGCGCCAGCTTCTCGACCGCGAGCCGTGCGACGCGCTCACCATCGGCGCGGCGGAAGGCCTTGCCGATGAACGCCACCGCCTCGCCTGCCCCCGGCAAGCCCCTGGCCTCGGCAGCCAGCGCTTGCAGCACCGCCAAGGCTGCGTCTGGCTCGCGCGCAAGCGCGCGGAGCACGTCGAGGCACATCACGTTGCCGGAGCCTTCCCAGATCGCGTTGACCGGCGCCTCCCGATAATGGCGCGCGAGAATGCCGTCCTCGACGTAACCGTTACCGCCGAGGCACTCCATCGCCTCGTAGAGAAACGGCGGCGCACTCTTGCAAGTCCAGTATTTGATCGCGGGCGTCAGCAGCCGCATATAGGCGGCCTCCGCCGCCTCCTGCGCGGTGCGGTCGAAGGCACGGCAGAGCCGCATCACCAGCGCCGTGCTCGCCTCGACATGCAGCGCCATGTCGGACAGCACCGCCTGCATCAGGGGCTGATCGGCGAGATGCTTCTGGAACACGCTGCGGTGACGGGCGTGATGCAGCGCATGGGCGAGGCCCGAACGCATCAGGCCGACCGAGGCGATCGCGCAATCCTGCCGCGTCAGCTGCACCATCTGGATGATGGTGCGGATGCCCTTGCCCTCCTCGCCGACCGCTTCGGCATAGGCGCCGACGAACTCGACCTCGGACGAGGCATTGGAGCGGTTGCCGAGCTTGTCCTTGAGGCGTTGGAACTGGATCGCATTCACCGAGCCGTCAGGCGCAAAACGCGGCATGAAGAAACAGGTCAGGCCGCCCTCCGCCTGCGCCAGCACCAGGAATGCATCGCACATCGGCGCCGACATGAACCATTTGTGGCCGGTGATGCGATAGGCATGTCCGTCGCGCACGGCCCGGGTCATGTTGGCGCGCACATCGGTGCCGCCCTGCTTCTCGGTCATGCCCATGCCGAGCGTCATGCCGCGCTTGTCCCACCACGGCGCGAAGCTCGGGTCGTAGCTCCTGGTCGACAGCACCGGCATCACGCGCGCGAGCAAATCCGGCTGCATCGCCAGCGCCGCGACGGAGGCGCGCGTCATCGTGATCGGGCAGAGATGGCCGGTCTCGACCTGCGCCGCCATGTAGAACTTTGCCGCGCGAATGACCTCGGCGGCATCGCCCGCAGGTTTTCCATCCGCCGTCCAGGTCGAATTATGGACGCCGGCATGCGCGCTGTGCGCCATCAGCTCGTGATAGGCGGGATGAAACTCGACCTGATCGCGGCGATTGCCCTTGGCATCGAAGCTGCGCAGCTTCGGCGCGTTCTCGTTCGCGACGCGCCCGCGATCGGCCATCGCCGCCGAGCCCCATTGCTTGCCGAATTCCGACAGCTCGCGTTCCGCCGACGCGCCGCCATTGGCCCTGACCGCCTCGATCAGCGGCCGATCGACGGCGAAGAGGTCGACGTCCTCGAACGGCGGCGACTGGTTGAGGACCTCGTGGGTCGCAAAGCTCGGCTGGGTCATTGAGTACTTCCTCGGAGCGGACTTTTAGTTCCGCCGCGGCTGGATCGGGAAATCATAGGCCGCCCCGCCTGCCCCCGGCAGGGAAAAATGCCACCACTCCTTCGAATAGTTCACAAAGCCTTGCCCGGCCATCGCCGCCACCAGCCGCTTGCGCCAGGCGCGCTGTTCCGGACTGATCGATGGCGCCGCAGTGTGGCCCTTGGTGTCGGTACAGTCGTAGCCGGTGCCCATGTCGACACTGCCTTCCGGCGCGCGCGCATCGACCGGCGCCGTGCAATCGGCATAGGTCTTCGAGGGATCGTATTTGGCGGAATTGTCGGCCTTGAGATCGACCAGCGTGAGATCGAGCGCCGCCCCCGTCGAATGCTGCGAACGGCTCGCGATGTAGCCGAGGCGGAACAACTCGGTCTTTGGAATTCGCGGATTGTAGCGCCGCTCGGCCGCCGGCTCGCGGCCGTTCTGCGACCACTTCACCATGTCGAGCGAGGCCCGCGCCGGCCGGTAGCAGTCGAACATCTTGAGCGAGAGATTTTGCAACGCCAGGTCCTGCTGGACCGCCTTCAGCCGGAGCCCCACCTCCCGCTTCACCACGCATTCGCCGGCATCGTAGCCGGCGAGCGGACGGCCGACGAAATTGTTCGACGTGGCGTAGCGAATGTCCTGGATGATGCTGGGATCGATGTCGCGCAGGTATACGAAGCCGCCAGGGAGCGATTGGGCGTGGGCGGCACTGATCGTCACTGCGGCGAGGAACGCTGTCAGAATTCTTTTCACGGAATGCCCCACATCGTCATGGCCGGGCTTGTCCCGACCATCCACGTTCTTTTGCGTCAAATGCGATAGAAGATCGTGGATGCCCGGGACAAGCCCGGGCATGACGGAAAAGGTAGGGACAGGCCACGCCGCAGCGACCGAACCGACAGATCAGGGGATAACTCCCGTCGCACCGTTTGCCCCTTGCTCCCCCCGCCATCCGCCCCTATAGCTCTGCTTTTAATGACATCGAAATCGACCTTCGTCCTCGGCCACCGGCATTTGCTGGGCATCGAGGGCCTTTCCGCGGCCGACATCAGCGGCCTCCTCGACCTGTCCGAAGAATATGTCGAGCTCAACCGCCAGGTTGACAAGAAGCGCACCGTCCTGCGTGGACGGACGCAAGTGAACCTCTTTTTCGAGGCTTCCACCCGGACCCAATCCTCGTTCGAGCTCGCGGGAAAACGGCTCGGCGCCGACGTCATGAACATGTCGGTGTCCTCGTCCTCGATCCGCAAGGGCGAGACCCTGATCGACACCGCGGTGACGCTGAACGCGATGCATCCGGACATCCTGGTGGTGCGCCATCACGCATCCGGCGCGGTGGAACTGCTGGCGCGCAAGGTCGACGGTTCCGTGATCAATGCCGGCGACGGCGCGCATGAGCATCCGACGCAGGCGTTGCTGGATGCGCTCACCATCCGCCGTAACAAGGGCCGGATCGAAGGTCTCGTGGTCGCGATCTGCGGCGACGTGCTGCATTCGCGCGTCGCCCGCTCCAACATCATCCTGCTCAACACCATGGGCGCCCGCGTCCGCGTCGTCGGCCCTTCCACGCTTCTGCCGCCCGGCATCGAGCGGATGGGCGTCGAGGTCGCACGCGACATGCGCGAGGGCCTGGAGGGCGCCGACATCGTCATGATGCTGCGCCTGCAGCGCGAGCGCATGAACGGCTCCTTCGTGCCCTCCTCGTCGGAATACTTCCATTATTTCGGGCTCGACCAGAAGAAGCTCGCCTACGCCAAGCCGGATGCCCTCGTGATGCATCCCGGCCCGATGAACCGCGGCGTGGAGATCGACTCGATCGTGGCCGACGGCGCACAGTCCCTGATCCGCGAACAGGTGGAGATGGGCGTCGCGGTCCGCATGGCCGTGCTGGAAGCGCTCGCCCGTAACCTGCCGAACGCGTGATGCCGATGCTGACTGATCGCCGCCCCATCCTGCTCGCCAACGCCCGCGTCGTCGATCCCTCGAGGGATTTCGACGGCGTCGGCGACGTGCTCATCGCCGACGGCGCCATCCGCGAGACCCGCCGCGGCATCGGCGCGGCCGGCGTGCCCGAAGGCACCGACATCATCAACTGCTCCGGCAAGATCGTGGCGCCGGGTTTGATCGACATGCGCGCCTTTGTCGGCGAGCCCGGCCTCAGCCATCGCGAGACCTTTGCCTCGGCAAGCCAGGCCGCCGCGACCGGCGGCATCACCACCATCATCTGCCAGCCCGACACCTCGCCCGTCATCGATAATTCGGCGACGGTCGACTTCGTGATGCGCCGCGCCCGCGACACCGCGATCGTCAACATCCAGCCGATGGCCGCGCTCACCAAGGGCCTGCACGGCGAGGAGATGACCGAGTTCGGCCTGTTGAAAGCGGCCGGCGCGGTCGCCTTCACCGACGGCGACAGGAGCGTGACCAACGCCCAGGTGATGCGCCGCGCGCTGACCTACGGCCGAGATTTCGACGCGCTGATCGTACATCACACCGAGGATCCCAACCTCGTCGGCGAAGGCGTGATGAACGAGGGCGAGTTCGCGACCCGGCTCGGCCTGATGGGCATCCCGAATGCCGCCGAAGCCGTGATGCTGGAGCGCGACCTCAGGCTCGTTGCGCTGACCGGCGGCCGCTATCACGCGGCCTCGCTGACCTGCACCGATTCCCTCGATATCCTCCAGCGCGCCCGCGACGCAGGCCTTGCCGTCAGTGCCTCGGTCTCGATCAATCATCTGGCGCTCAACGAAAACGACATCGGCCCTTACCGTTCGTTCCTGAAGCTGTCCCCGCCGCTGCGCACCGAGGACGACCGCCGCGCGCTGGTGGCCGCGCTCGCCTCCGGCCTGCTCGACGTCATCATGTCCGACCACAATCCGCAGGACGTCGAGGTCAAGCGCCTGCCCTTCGCCGAAGCCGCACCCGGCGCCGTCGGGCTCGAGACCATGCTGCCGGCCGGCCTGCGGCTGGTGCATAATGGCGAGATGGAACTGAAGACGCTGATCCGTGCGATGTCGACCCGTCCGGCCGAACTGCTGGGATTGCCGGGCGGAACCCTGCGCGCCGGCAGCCCGGCGGATGTCATCGTAATCGACCCCGACACACCCTGGGTAGTCGATCCCGCCGACCTCAAATCGCCCTGCAAGAACACCCCGTTCGACGAGGCCCGCTTTACAGGCCGCGTCGTGCGCACCATTGTCGGCGGCCGGACGGTCTATGAGCATGTCTGACGTACGAGATCGCTCGACCTGGAAGTTGGGCCTTTGGAGCTGCCGCCATGGCGCTTGAAGCATTTTTGCCGGTGGCGTTCGTCATCGGCTATCTCTTCGGATCGATCCCCTTCGGGCTGATCCTGACCAGGCTTGCGGGTACGCAGGATATCCGCTCGATCGGCTCCGGCAGCATCGGCGCCACCAATGTGCTGCGTACCGGCCGCAAGAGCCTCGCCGCGGGCACCCTGCTGTTCGATGCGCTCAAGGGCACCGCGGCCGTGGTGATCGCCGGCTACATCGCAGGACCCAATGCCGCCATGGTGGCGGGGCTCGGCGCTTTCCTCGGCCATCTCTTCCCGGTCTGGCTGAAGTTCAAGGGCGGCAAGGGCGTGGCCACCTATATCGGCGTCCTGCTCGGCCTGTTCTGGCCCGGCGCCATCGTGTTCTGCCTGCTCTGGCTCGCCACCGCCTTCACCACCCGCTACTCCTCGCTCTCGGCGCTGGTGGCGGCGTTCATCACGCCGATCTTCCTGTGGTGGTTCGGGCACCTCGCCCTGTCGGCCCTGACGGCAGTGCTGACGCTGCTGCTGTTCTACGCGCATCGCGAGAACATCAAGCGCCTGCAAGGTGGCAGGGAAAGCCGGATCGGCGAGAAGGCATAGCGTTTTCGCACGACGCCGGGCATCTACGGATACCGAAGCGCTCCTTCTGCATTATATGCCAAATCCTGTTCGCAACTTGCGACCGAATCACGGTTGTATTGGCAAGCGAGTTCCGGGTCTGTCATCGTGACAGCGGATATGGCGGCGGTTGCTCAGAATGAGCGAGAAGATTGTCGACACGCATGACGGGGATGGTTCGCTGGGTGCTTCTGGCACCGCAGCAAGCCGGCTGCTCTCGGCGACCAATATCTGGTCCGATGCGCCCTCGCCGCCCGCCCCAAATCCTCTTTCCGCTCTGCCGCCAGTGTCGCCACCCGATCCAATCGCGAAAGCGCCCGTGACGGTCGAGGTCGTGACCACGGCCGCGCCCATTGCGCCCGTACAGCCGCATGCCCGCCAATGGCCGCCGCGAAAACTCTCGCTGGCGCTTCAGGGCGGCGGCACCTTCGCCGCCTTCAGCTGGGGCGTGCTGGAGCGGCTGCTGGAAGAGCCTGATATCGCGATCGACACCATCAGCGGGGCCAGCGCCGGCGCCATCAATGCGCTGCTGCTCGCCTGCGGCCTGGCCGAAGGCGGCCGCGAAGGCGCGCGCTCCCGGCTGAACCGGTTCTGGGTCCGGCTGATGCATGAGGCTTCGTTCCGCTCGCTGATGCTGATCGGCGGCTTCTCGCCGGCGGGAAGTTCTGTCGCATTCGGCCCGACGCTGCGCTCCGGCCAGTTCGATCCGTTCGATCTCGATCCGCTGCGGCAGGCGCTGTCGCGCGACATCGATTTTGCTGCCCTGCGCGACGCAAGGTGCCCAAAGCTCATGATCGCGGCGACGCGAATCCGCGACGGGCAGCAGCGGATATTCCGCAATGACGCCATCACCGCCGACGTCGCGTTGGCCTCGACCTGTCCGCCGCTCGTTCACTGCGCCGTGGAGATCGACGGCGAGGCCTATTGGGACGGCGGCTTCGGTGGCAACCCGCCGCTGCTGCGCCTGGCGCAGGAAACGGCGACGCCCGATGTCCTGCTGATCCAGGTCACGCCGGCACGCGACAGCTACGTGCCGATCACGCTCGCAGCGATCGACCGCCGGCTCGACCAGATCGCGGCCAACGCCGCGCTCAACGCCGAGATCGCCGCGCTTGAATGGGCGCAGGCCCATGCCGCGCCTTCACTGCGGCTGTCCAGGATCGCGGCCGAAGACTTCGTCGAGGGCCTCGCGCAGCGCTCGTCCACGGATCTCGGCCGCGGCTTCATTCGCGCGCTGCACCGAAGCGGCCGCGAGGCGGCCGAGCGCTGGCTCGGGCAAGGCGCAGACGGCAACGCGCGCGCGCGTGATCAGCAGTCCGTTCCCCGCGAACCTGCGCTAGCCTGATTTCGCCAGCGCATCCTCCAGAAACCGTGCCGCCGCAAGTGCGAGCGGATCATTGCCGAAGCGCGCGATCACCTGCACGCCGATCGGCAGGCCATTCACCTTCAGCACCGGCACGTTGACGCAAGGATTGCCCATCAGCGTCCACAGCCGGTTGTAGCGGGGATCGCCCGTGGTCGCGAGCTCCTTGGCCGGCGCGGTGCCCGGCGCCGAATAGGTCAGGAGCACGTCGACGCCCTCGAACAGCTCGCCGAGCTCGCGGCGTCCGCGCCGGCTGATCCGGCGCGCCTCGTCATATTCCTTCGGGGTCAGTCCGGCCGTCGCATCGAGGCTGGCGCGCAGCATCGGCGCGATCTCGTCGTGGCGTTCCGAAAACTCCCAGGCGAGCGCGCGATGCGCCTCGAAATCCTGGATGATCGGTTGGATGCGCCAGGCGTCCTGCAGTGAGGCGGGCAGATCGATCGTGCGCACATTGGCGCCCGCTCGTGTCGCCGCCTGAATGGCAGCCTCCAACCCCTGCTCCGCCGCCGGCTCCACGCTGCCTGCAAATTCCTGCCTGACTACGCCGATGCGCGGCGCCTTGGCCGGGGTGATGCCGGAGAACTCGGTGCGCCCCGTGATCGCCAGCAGCCCGCGCGCGAGATCCTCGGCGCGCGCCCCGAACAGACCAACCGTATCGAGCGCCCACGAATAGCATTTGACCCCGACCGTCGGCAGCATCCGGAACGACGGCTTGATCGCAGCCGTGCCGCAATAGGCGGCGGGGCGGATCACGGAGCCGCCGGTCTGCGTGCCCAGCGCCAGCGGAATCATGCCGGCGCCGACGGCCGCGGCCGAGCCCGAGGACGAGCCGCCCGGCGTGTGGCCCAGATTGTGCGGATTGAGCGTCGGCGTCGGATCGCGCGAGGCGAACGCCGTGGTCGTGGTCTTGCCGATGATGGTGGCGCCCGCCCGCTTCAACATCATCACCACAGGCGCGTCCGAGCGCGGCTGCCAGCCGCGATAGATTTCCGAGCCCATCTCGGTCGGCATGTTGGCGGTGTCGATGATGTCCTTGATGCCGACCGCGATGCCGCGCAGCGGGCCGGAGGCTTGCGCCTTCGCGGATTTGTCATGACGGACGAAGGCGTGGACGTCCTTCTCCTTGGCTTCGATCGCCGCGTGGGACTGAGCGATGGCGGCATCGGGCGACAGCTCGCCGGCTTCGATGCGGCGCTGGAGGTCGGCGAGTGAGATCATGGCAACATCCTTCTTATTGGCATCGCTTTTAGCATCGGGGCAAGGCCGCGCAAGCGCACGCCACTGTTGCGCAACGCCCTCTGGTTGTTCCATTCTGCCCCCACAAGGAGACCCCGTGGACGCCATCAATCCGAGCGTGGAGCTGACCGAGTCTGACAGGATCGACCGCCTGCGTCTGATCCGCTCCGACAATGTCGGGCCGCGCACCTTCCGCTCGCTGGTCGATCATTTCGGCACCGCGCGGGCTGCGCTGGAGCGGCTGCCTGATCTGGCACGCCGCGGCGGCGCACAGCGATCGGGGCGCATCTGTAGCGCCGATGAAGCCAAGGCCGAGCTGGCCGCGAGCCGCAAATTCGGCATCGCCTGGCGCGCGCCCGGCGAAGACGGCTATCCGGCGCGGCTGGCAATGATCGACGACGCGCCGCCGCTGCTGGCCGTGCGAGGCGACACGAAAACCCTGATGCGGCCGATGATCGCGATCGTCGGCTCGCGCAATGCCTCCGGCGCCGGGCTGAAATTCGCAGGCGTGCTCGCGCGCGAGCTCGGCGAAGCCGGCTTCGTCGTCATTTCCGGCCTCGCCCGCGGCGTCGACCAGGCCGCGCATCGCGCCAGCGTCGAGAGCGGCACGATTGCCGTGCT
>NZ_JXJM01000001.1:2559787-2598931 GCF_001593325.1 Bradyrhizobium sp. DOA1 | reverse complement strand
CATCGATCCTCGATCACGAGGGCGCTGCGATCTCCGAGATGCCGCTCGGCCATGAGCCCCGCGCCCGCGACTTCCCTCGCCGCAACCGATTGATCTCCGGCGCCTCGCTCGGCGTGGTCGTGGTGGAAGCCGCGCACCGCTCGGGCTCGCTGATCACCGCGCGCATGGCCGCCGAACAGGGCCGCGAGGTGTTTGCGGTGCCAGGCTCGCCGCTCGACCCGCGCGCCGCCGGCGCCAACGACCTAATCAAGCAGGGCGCGACGCTCGTCACGGAAGCCGCCGACATCGTCAATGCGGTTCAGCCGATCATGGAGCGCCCGCTGATGCATCCGGCTGAAGAGCCCGACAGCGAGCCGTTCGAGAGCGATCCGCAAGGCCATGACCGCGACCAGATCACCGGCCTGCTCGGCCCCGCGCCGATCTCCATCGACGACCTCGTGCGAATGTCCGGCGCCTCGCCCGCGATCGTGCGCACCGTGCTGCTGGAGCTCGAGCTCGCCGGCAGGCTCGAACGTCACGGCGGCGGGCTGGTGTCTCTCCTCTAAGTCTCGTTCCGCGCGTCGAACCGCGTCCGCGCCGTCGCGATCTGCTCCTGGTGTTTGATCGCCCACTCGCCGAGCGCTTTCACTGGCTCCTGAAGCCCACGGCCGAGATCGGTCAGCTCATAGTCCACGCGCGGCGGAATGGTCGGAAAGATCGTGCGCGTAACGAGGCCGTCGCGCTCCAGACCGCGCAGCGTCAGGGTCAGCATGCGCTGCGAGATGCCGTTGATCATGCGCTTGAGCTCATTGAAGCGCTTGGGCCCGTCGCTCAGCATCATGATGACGAACACGCTCCATTTGTCGCCAACGCGCGACAGCACGGAGGCGACCCCGCGGCAGTCCGCATGGTCGGGATGCGGCGCGGGATCGGGCCGCGGCGTGGCAGGGAAACTGATGTTCGCAGGTTTCAAAGATGTGCCCATGGCTCAAAAAAGTGCGTTCTTGCGAGGATTTCTATAGTCACTCATGTAGCGCTGGTTACAAACTTATACCAGGGTGACCCCAAATGAAACTCCTCCATCTCGACTCCAGCGTCCTCGGCCCCCACTCCGTCAGCCGGCAGGTCTCCGCCGCCATCGTCGACAGGCTCCGGCAGGCGACGCCCGGCCTCGATATCACCTATCGTGATCTGACTGAGACCCCGCTCGCCCATCTCTCCGGTTCGCACCTCGCAGCCGCGCAAGGCGCGCCCGCGCCAGCGGAACTTGCGCCCGACCTCGCTGCGAGCGCGGCTGCGCTGGATGAGTTCCTCGCTGCCGAGATCGTCGTGATCGGCGCGCCCATGTACAATTTCACCATTCCCAGCCAGCTCAAGGCCTGGATCGACCGCATCCTCGTTGCAGGCAAGACGTTCAGCTATGGTGCGAATGGGCCGCAGGGTCTTGCCGGCGGCAAGCGCGTGATCGTGGCCATCTCGCGCGGCGGCTATTACGGCGCGGAGACGCCATACGCGGCCGGCGAACATCTCGAAACCTATCTGCGCTGGGTGTTCGGCTTCATGGGTATCACCAACGTCGAATTCATTCCGGCCGACGGCATTCAGGTCGGGCCGGAGCACCGCGAAAAGGCGATCGCCGGCGCGCTCCAGTCCGCAACGAGCCTGCGGGCGGCCTAGCGTTCGCCACAGCTACTCGGTCGGGCGCAACGCGAATGTTGCGCCCGACCGGGTTTTGCTTAAGCGATCAGCCCCGATAGATCGGCGCCCCGCTCGGAGAGGCGACCGCGCCGCCGTCCACGAAGATCTCCTGGCCCTGCACATGGGCGGAATCATCGGAGGCAAGGAACAGCACCGTCCTGGCGACGTGATCGGTTTCGCCGATGCGACCGAGCGGCGTCGACAGGGCGATCCGTTTCTCGAACGCTTTCTCGGCCTCCGGCGTCGCAGTCGCGGGCCCCCAGATCGGCGTGCGGATCGCGCCGGGCGCAACGACGTTGACGCGGATGCCGCGCGGTGACAGCTCCGAGGCCATGATCCGCGCCATCGCGCGCACGCCCGCCTTCGCAGCGCCGTAAGCGGAATAGCCGGGAATGCCGAGCACCGAGATCACGGAGCCATTGAGGATGATCGAGGCATTGTCGTTGAGATGAGGCAGCGCGGCCTGAACGGTGAAGAACACGCCGGTGAGGTTGGTGCTGATGACCTTCTCGAACACCTCCAGCGTCGCCGATCCCAGCGGCGTGCCGCCGGCGATGCCGGCATTGGCGAACACGATGTCGAACTTGCCGAACTTTTCCGCGCCCTGCTTGATCGCAGCTTCCGTCGCGGCGATGTCGGTCGCGTCGGCAGCAAGCGCGAGCGCGTTCGGCCCAAGCTCTTTCGCGGCCGCGTCTAGCGTTTCCTTGTTGCGCCCGGTGATCACCACCTTGGCACCCTCCGCCACGAACAGTTTTGCCGTCGCGAGCCCGATGCCGCTGTTGCCGCCGGTGATCAGGGCCGTCTTGTTCTTCAGTCTCACGTTCGCCTCCAGTAGTTTCAAGATAAAACCAGATTGCCATCTAGGACATATGGTTTTATGATGCAACCACACAAGCGCGTGATTGCCGCCAAAGCCGTGCGAACGCGACAGGACGAAGGTGATGGTGAAACGAACGAGCTTCGAGGGTGACGCTTGCCCGATCGCGCGCTCACTGGACGCGCTTGGCGACTGGTGGTCGCTGCTGATCATCCGCGAGGCGCTCTTCGGCGTCCGGCGCTTCGGCGAGTTTCAGAACAAGCTCGGCATGGCCAAGAACATCCTATCAGTGCGCCTGCGCGCGCTGGTCGATCACGGCATCCTGGCAACCGCCCCCGCCTCCGACGGCAGCGCCTATTCTGAATATGTGCTGACGCCAAAGGGCCGCGGCACCTTCCCGATCCTCGTGGCCCTGCGGCAATGGAGCGAGGAGTTCGACGACCACCCGGAAGAGATCGCGACAATTCTGGTGGATCGCGAGAAAGGCCGCCCCGTGAAGAAGCTGGAAATGCGCGCCGAGGATGGCCGCCTGCTCAGCCCCGCGGACACCACGTTGAAGCCGCGGTCGGCACCGCGCAGACGGTCAGCTTGACGGAGCACGACTGCCACCACCCCGTCATTGCGAGCGCAGCGAAGCAATCCAGAGTCTTTCCGCGGAGGGATTCTGGATTGCTTCGCTACGCTCGCAATGACGAAGTTGAAGCAGAGCGCTCAGATCTAACCACCGTCACCCTGAGGCGCCGGAGCGAACCGGAGGCCTCGAAGGGCGACGGCCCGGCTGCATCACCGGGTCCGTTCATCCTTCGAGGCTCTCCACGCGCCGCTTCGCGTCGCATGTCTCGCACCTCAGGATGACGGGTGATATTGGCCCGGCGCCCCTCACGACAGCTTGCGCTTGGTCCGCAGCCGCAGATGCTCGTCGGCCTCGAGCTGGGTCATGCCCAATAAATAATGCAACACGGACAGCTTGTGGCGCTCGGCGAGCTGACGCAGGGCGGCCGACTGCTCGGCAATGAAGGCCACCGCCTCATCTGCCCCGCCTTCTCCCGGTTCCTCGTTGCGCAAGCGCCCTGACGCGCTTGCCGCGGCGCGCGCTCGCTTTTTTGCTGGCTTCGTCACCAGACCCCACCCCGAATCCATGCCCCGGGGAGACATTACGCCGACATCGGCCGCAACTCCAAGGTGGTGTTATGCAACTTTTTCGATATGAAACTTTTCCCATTGCGGCAGCTTTCAACACCCCTCGATTTGACAGGAACGGCCTCACCACCCATGTTCGGGTCGAAACGGCCGTCCCGAGTCCTTTCGATTTCGGCCCAAGATTTTCCCGTAAGTTACTGGAACTACATGAATATCGTTATTGTGGAGTCGCCGGCGAAAGCTAAGACGATCAACAAATATCTGGGCTCGTCCTACGAGGTCCTGGCGTCGTTCGGCCATGTCCGCGACCTCCCCGCCAAGAACGGCTCCGTCGATCCCGACGCCAATTTCAAGATGATCTGGGAGGTCGATCCCAAGGCCGCCGGCCGGCTGAACGATATCGCGAAGTCGCTGAAAGGTGCCGACCGCCTGATTCTCGCCACCGACCCCGACCGCGAGGGCGAGGCGATCTCCTGGCACGTGCTGGAGGTGATGAAGGAGAAGCGCGCGCTGAAGGACCAGAAGATTGAGCGCGTGGTGTTCAACGCCATCACCAAGCAGGCGGTTACGGACGCGATGAAGCATCCGCGCCAGATCGACGGCGCGCTGGTCGACGCCTATATGGCGCGCCGCGCGCTGGACTATCTGGTCGGCTTCACCCTCTCCCCCGTGCTGTGGCGCAAGCTCCCCGGCGCGCGCTCGGCCGGCCGCGTGCAGTCGGTCGCGCTGCGCCTCGTCTGCGACCGCGAGCTGGAGATCGAGAAATTCGTGCCGCGCGAATATTGGTCGCTGGTCGCGACGCTGCTGACGCCGCGAGGCGATGCCTTCGAGGCCCGCCTCGTCGGCGCCGACGGCAAGAAGATCCAGCGCCTCGACATCGGCACCGGCGCGGAAGCCGAGGACTTCAAGAAGGCGCTGGAAGCCGCCGCCTATGCCGTGACCGCGGTCGATGCCAAGCCGGCGCGGCGCAATCCGCAGGCGCCGTTCACCACCTCGACCCTCCAGCAGGAAGCCAGCCGCAAATACGGCTTTGCGCCCGCGCACACGATGCGCATCGCCCAGCGCCTCTATGAAGGCATCGACATCGGCGGCGAGACCACCGGACTCATTACTTATATGCGTACCGACGGCGTGCAGATCGCCCCTGAGGCCATCACCCAGGCGCGCAAGGTGATCGGCGAGGACTACGGCAACGCCTATGTGCCGGATGCGCCGCGCCAGTACCAGGCCAAGGCCAAGAACGCGCAGGAAGCGCACGAAGCGATCCGACCGACCGACATGTCGCGCCGTCCCGACAGCATGAGCCGCAAGCTCGATGCCGATCAGGCGAAACTGTACGAGCTGATCTGGAAGCGCACCATCGCGAGCCAGATGGAAGCGGCCGAGCTCGAGCGCACCACGGTCGACATCACCGCCAAAGCCGGCGGCCGTACGCTGGAGCTGCGCGCCACCGGCCAGGTCATCAAGTTCGACGGCTTCCTCGCGCTGTATCAGGAAGGCCGCGACGACGAGGAGGACGAGGATTCCCGCCGCCTGCCCGGCATGAGCGCCGGCGAAGCCTTGAAGCGGCAGTCGCTCGCCGTCACCCAGCATTTCACCGAGCCGCCGCCGCGCTTCTCCGAGGCTTCCCTCGTCAAGCGGATGGAAGAGCTCGGCATCGGCCGGCCCTCGACCTATGCCTCGATCCTGCAGGTGCTGAAGGACCGCGGCTACGTCAAGCTGGAGAAGAAGCGCCTGCATGGCGAGGACAAGGGCCGCGTCGTGGTCGCCTTCCTCGAAAGCTTCTTCAGCCGCTACGTCGAATACGACTTCACCGCGGGCCTGGAGGAGCAGCTCGACCGCATCTCCAACAACGAGATTTCCTGGCAGCAGGTGCTGAAGGATTTCTGGCGCGACTTCATCGGCGCCGTCGACGACATCAAGGATCTGCGCGTCGCGCAGGTGCTGGACGTGCTCGATGAGATGCTGGGGCCGCACATCTATCCGCCCCGCGCCGATGGCGGCGACGTCAGGCAATGCCCGAACTGCGGCACTGGTCGGCTGAACCTGAAGGCCGGCAAGTTCGGCGCCTTCGTCGGCTGCTCGAACTACCCGGAGTGCCGCTACACCCGCCAGCTCGCCGCCGACGGCGAGACGACCGCGGACCGTTCGCTCGGCCAGGATCCTGAGACGGGTCGCGATGTCTGGGTCAAGGCCGGCCGCTTCGGTCCCTATATCCAGCTCGGCGAGCCCAAGGATTACGAGGAAGGCGAGAAGCCCAAGCGCGCCGGCATCCCGAAGGGCACCTCGCCCAGCGATGTCGATCTCGAACTCGCGCTGAAGCTCTTGTCGCTGCCGCGTGAGATCGGCAAGCATCCGGAAACCGGTCAGCCGATCACCGCAGGTCTCGGCCGCTTCGGACCGTTCGTGAAGCACGAGAAGACCTATGCCAGCCTGGAGGCCGGCGACGAAGTCTTCGACATCGGCCTCAACCGTGCCGTGACGCTGATCGCAGAGAAGGTTGCGAAGGGCCCGAGCCGCCGCTTCGGCGCCGATCCCGGCAAGGCGATCGGCGATCACCCGAGCCTCGGCACGGTCACGGTGAAGAGCGGCCGCTACGGCGCCTATGTCACGGCAGGCGGTGTCAACGCGACGATCCCGGCCGAGTTCGAGAAGGACGCCATCACGCTGCCGCAGGCGATCGCACTGATCGACGAGCGCGCGGCGAAAGGCGGCGGCAAGACCAAGGCCAAGAAGGCCGCCAAGCCCGCCAAGGCCAAGAAGAAGGCTACGGACGGCGAGGATGCCGCGCCAAAGCCGAAGAAGCCGGCCGCGAAGAAAGCGGCGACCAAATCCAAAACCGAATCCACCAGCAAGGCGCGCGCCGCCGTGCCGTCGACTGCAAAGACGTCGCCGACCAAGAGCGCCGCCACCAAGGCTCCGGCCAAGAAGAGTGCCGGCAAGACTTGAAGAACAAGACTTGAGTTCAGAATTAGAGGTTAAGTGAAACCAAAGAAAGACCGTGGCTTTCCCGACAGGCAAGCCATCGTCGCCTTCATCAAGGCAAATCATGGAAAGGCGGGAACGCGCGAAATCGCACGCGAGTTCGGCCTGAAGAACGCCGATCGCGCCGAGCTCAGGCGCATGCTGCGCGAGCTCGCCGACGACGGCATCATCAAGAAAAAGCGCCACAAGGTCTCCGAGCCGGACACGCTCCCGCCAACGCTGCTCGCCGACATCACCGGGCGCGACAGCGACGGCGAATTGATCGCCTCCCCCGCCGAATGGGACGAGGTCGAGAGCGGCGAGCCGCCGAAAATCCTGATCGAGATGCCGCGCCGGCCGAAGCCCGGCACCGCCGCCGGCGTCGGCGACCGCGCGCTGCTGCGCGTCGAGCGCTCGGACGAGGACGAAGGTCCGGCCTGGCGCGGCCGCATCATCAAGGTCATCGACAAGGCCAAGAGCCGCATCCTCGGCGTCTTCCGCAGCCTTCCCGAAGGCGGCGGGCGGCTCGTCCCCGTCGACAAGAAGTTCGCCGACCGCGAACTGAACATCGCCAAGACCGACACGGGCGGCGCACAGGACGGCGACCTCGTCAGTGTCGACCTCGTCCGCTCGCGCGGCTTTGGCCTCGCTTCGGGCCGAGTCAAAGAGAAGCTCGGCTCGGTCAAGTCCGAGAAAGCGATCAGCCTGATCGCGATCTACGCGCACGAGATCCCCTTGCAATTCTCCTCCGCCGCCGAGCGCGAGGCGGAGGCGGCAGAGCCAGCGAACCTGAAAGGCCGCGAGGACTGGCGCGACGTGCCGCTCGTCACCATCGATCCGCCGGATGCAAAGGATCACGACGATGCGGTCCATGCCGAGCCCGACCCTGATCCCAACAACAAGGGCGGCTTCATCGTCAACGTCGCCATCGCCGATGTCAGCTTCTATGTGCGTCCGGGCAGCGCGCTCGACCGCGATGCGCTCGATCGCGGCAACTCGGTCTATTTCCCGGACCGTGTCGTGCCGATGCTGCCCGAGCGCATCTCGAACAATCTCTGCTCACTGGTGCCGGGCGAGCCGCGCGGCGCCCTCGCGGTGCGCATGGTGCTCGGCTCCGACGGCCGCAAGCGCTCGCATACGTTCCACCGCATCCTGATGCGTTCGGCGGCGAAGCTCGCTTACGCGCAGGCCCAGGCCGCGATCGATGGACGACCGGATGACACCACCGGCCCCCTGCTCGATCCGATCCTGAGGCCGCTCTATGCCGCTTACGCCTGCGCCAAGCGCGCCCGCGACGAGCGCGACCCGCTCAATCTCGATCTGCCCGAGCGCAAGATCCTGCTCAAAAGCGACGGCACGGTCGACCGCGTCGTGGTGCCTGAAAGGCTCGACGCGCACAAGTTGATCGAGGAATTCATGATCCTCGCCAACGTCGCGGCTGCCGAGACGCTGGAGAAGAAATCGCTGCCGCTGATCTATCGCGTGCATGACGAGCCGACGCTGGAGAAGGTCCACGCGCTCTCCGAGTTCCTGGAGACGCTCGACATTCCCTTCACCAAATCGGGCGCGCTACGCCCGACGCTGTTCAACCGCGTGCTGGCTCAGCTCGAAGGCCACGATTATTACCCGCTGGTGAGCGAGGTCGTGCTGCGCGCCCAGGCGCAGGCGGAGTATTCGTCCGAGAATTACGGGCACTTCGGCCTGAATTTGCGCCGCTACGCGCATTTCACCTCGCCGATCCGTCGCTATGCCGACCTCGTCGTGCACCGCGCGCTGGTCCGTGCGCTCGGGCTCGGCGAAGGTGCCCTGCCCGACAGCGAGACGCCGGAATCGCTCGGCGAAGTCGCGGCGCATATCTCCCTGACCGAGCGGCGCGCCATGAAGGCCGAGCGCGAGACCGTCGACCGCCTGATCGCGCATCATCTTGCCGATCGCATCGGCGCCAGCTTCCAGGGCCGCGTCTCCGGCGTCACCCGCGCCGGCCTGTTCGTCAAGCTGAGTGAGACCGGCGCCGACGGATTGATCCCGATCCGATCCCTCGGCACGGAATATTTCAACTATGACGAGGGCCGACATGCCCTGGTCGGCACACGCAGCGGCACGATGTATCAGCTCGGTGACGTCGTGGACGTCCGTCTGATCGAAGCAGCTCCCATCGCAGGCGCGCTGCGCTTCGAGCTGCTGTCGTCCGAGAGCGACAGCTCACCGCGCGAACGCCGGCAGTTCCGCCCGCAGCGCAAATCGTCCAAGCCGCATCCCGGTCGCAGCCCAGAGAGAAAACGCAAGCCGGAGAAGCCGAAATCCGGCAAGGCAAAGAAGGGCCGAGACAAGGGCAAAGGGAAAAACAAGGGAAAAAGCAAGAAGGGCAAGGCGTGGTGACGATGAGCACGGCCCCGAAGATCTGGACGCGCGAGACCGGCCTCGTCGAGAAGCGCGACGTCTGGACCGCAATGATACGCGGCTTCCGCGGCCGCTGCCCGCGCTGCGGCGAGGGCAAGCTGTTTCGCGCCTTCCTGAAGACGGCGGACAATTGTGCCGAATGCGGCCTCGATTTCACGCCGCATCGCGCCGACGATCTGCCCGCCTATCTCGTCATTGTCATCGTCGGCCATGTCGTGGTGCCGGCCATTCTCTGGATCGAGACCAACTACACCACGCCTGTCTGGCTCAGCTTCGTGGCCTATCTGCCCTTCACCTTCGTCGCCTCGCTCGCGTTGTTGCAGCCGGTGAAGGGAGCTGTGGTCGGCTTGCAATGGGCTCTGCGCATGCATGGGTTTGACGAGAACCCTCCCGATGGTATTCCGCCGGTGTAGGCAAAATAAGCAAGAACAGTTCGGGTGAGGACATGACGGATATTTCGCAGGCCGAGGAGAAGACAAAAGTTCACGAGGAGAAGGAAGCCGACCACCATCCCTATTTTCGCCCGAGGGATGCTGCGACGCTGATCCTTGTCGATCGCAGCGGCTCCGTTCCGAAAGTGCTGGTCGGCAAGCGCCACGACAAGGTGGTGTTCATGCCCGGGAAATTCGTCTTTCCGGGCGGTCGCGTCGACAAGGCCGATTATCGCGTGCCCTGCGCCGCCCCCATCACCGCGGAGCTGGAAACCAATCTCGCCAAAGGCAGCCCGAAGACGCCGGCCTCGCGTGCGAAGTCGCTCGCGATTGCCGCGATCCGCGAGGCCTGCGAGGAGACGGGCCTGTGCCTCGGCCGCAGGGCGGAAGGCAAGGTGCCGAAGCTCGATGGCCCCTGGAAGCCGTTCGCCGATGCCGGCCTCTTGCCCGATCCCTCCGGCCTGTTCCTGATCGCGCGCGCGATCACCCCGCCCGGCCGCGTCAAGCGCTTCGACACGCGCTTCTTCACCGCGGATGCCTCCGCGATCACCCACCGGGTCGACGGCGTGATCCATGCCGACGCCGAACTGGTCGAGCTGGTTTGGGTCGAGCTCGGCTCGAAGCCGCTCGCCGATCTGCATCCGATGACGCGCAACGTGCTCAACGAGCTCGATAGCCGCCTTGCCACGGGCCCGCTTCGTCACGATGCGCCGGTGCCGTTCTTTCATTTCTACGGCGGCAAGATGCAGAAGGATATTTTGGGCTGACGCTGCGGAGCCAAGCCCTCATCTCGTCATTCCGTGGCGCGCCGCTTGGCGCGAGCCCGGAATCCATAACCACCATCGGGAGTATGGATTCCGGGCTCGCCGCTCCGCGGCGCCCCGGAATGACGTGCTGAGAGATCTGCGAAAAACAAAATAATCTTCCCGCCGCCCCCGATGGCGGAGTTCCCCTTCATGCCTATGTTTTCCCGAGCGTCACCAAGAACGGACACCGGGCGATGGCACAACGGCAACTCAAGCTTGGCGCGTTCATGCGCCCGATCAGCATCCACACCGGCGCCTGGCGCTATCCCGGGGCCTGGCCCGACGCCAATTTCAACTTTGGTCACATCAAGCAGCTGATCCGGAAGCTCGAGGCCGGCAAGTTCGACGCCTTCTTCATGGCCGATCACCTTGCCGTGCTGAACATGCCGATCAACGCGCTCAAGCGCAGCCACACCGTGACCTCGTTCGAGCCGTTCACGCTGCTGTCGGCGCTCTCGGCCGTCACCGAGCGCATCGGCCTGATCGCCACGGGATCGACCACGTTCGACGAGCCTTATCACGTCGCGCGGCGCTTCGCCTCGCTCGACCATCTCAGCGGCGGCCGCGCGGGCTGGAACATCGTCACCACGTCGAATCCGGACGCCGCACTTAACTTCGGCCTCGACGATCACATGGAGCATGCCGAGCGCTACAAGCGCGCGCGAGAGTTCTACGACGTCGTCACCGGTCTCTGGGACTCCTTTGCCGACGACGCCTTCGTGCGCGATGTCGAGAGCGGGCTGTTCTTCGATCCCGCCAAGATGCACACGCTCGACCACAACGGCAAATATCTGAAGGTGCGCGGCCCTCTCAACATCGCCCGCCCCGTGCAGGGCTGGCCGGTGATCGTGCAGGCCGGCGCGTCGGAGGACGGCAAGCAGCTCGCGGCGGAGACGGCGGAAGCCGTGTTCACCGGCGGCGGCAGCCTCGCGGACGGACAGAAGCTCTACGCCGACATCAAGGGCCGCATGGAGAAGATCGGCCGCGACCCCGAGCATCTGAAGATCCTGCCCGGCGCCTTTGTCGTGGTCGGCGACAGCGTCGACGAAGCCAAGGAAAAGCGTGCGCTGCTCGACAGCCGCGTACATTACGACAGCGCCATCGCCTCGCTCTCGGTCATCCTCGGTACCGATGCCTCCGGCTTCGATCCCGACGGGCCCCTGCCCGATATCCCCGAGACCAATGCCAGCAAGAGCGGCCGCCAGCGCCTGGTCGATCTCGCCGCGCGCGAAAAACTCACCGTGCGCCAGCTCGCCCAGCGCGTCGGCGGCTATGGCGGGCTGTCCTTCGTCGGCACGCCCAAGACCATCGCCGACCAGATGGAGGAGTGGCTGGTCGGGCGCGGCTCCGACGGCTTCAACATCATGTTCCCGTTCCTGCCCGCCGGCCTCGACGATTTCGTCGACAAGGTCGTGCCGGAGCTCCAACGCAGGGGAATCTTCCGCAAAGAGTATGAAGGGCCCACTTTGAGGGAGAATCTGGGCCTGCCGCGGCCGAAAAACCGGTTCTTCGAGGCGTGATCGGGCCGATTTGAGCGGTTTTTCTGCCCGAATTCCTTGACTTCCAGCCGTTTCTGGCTAGGTTGCCGGCCAACGCGGGCCGTTTGGCCGGCTCCAGATTCCCCGATATTCTGAGGTTCAGAACATGGCCAAAGCGGTCACCATCAAGGTCAAGCTCGTGTCCTCGGCCGACACCGGCTTCTACTACGTCGCCAAGAAGAATTCGCGCACCATGACCGACAAGCTGGTCAAGAAGAAGTACGACCCGGTCGCGCGCAAGCACGTCGAATTCCGCGAAGCCAAGATCAAGTAAGATCGGCGCAGCGTCGAAGAGTTTTGCGGGGCCCTTACGGGCCCCGTTTCCATTGACGGCTGGCGGATGTCTGCCATCGTATGAGGATAGTTTGTCCACTGTCCGCGGAAGTCGGCAATCAGCTGGCCAGAAAGTTCTCGTTTCTCAGCGCCAGGATGTCTCTCGCCAGAGCTGCGCAACCGGCTTGAAGCTTGTGCGAACCGATCTCGGCTGCGACCAATTGCGCGGCCTGAACTTCCGCCCGTGCGCCCCGAAGGTCGCCGCCTTGCATCTGGAGCCTCGCGATCTGCAGCCTCAACCGCACCGCCTGATATTTTCCCTCGACGCTCGACCAGAGTTGCCGCGCAAGATGAAGATGCCGCACAGCTGTCGCGCGACCCTGCTGGGCCAACGCGAGGATCGCCTGCGCCTCATTCGTGAGCGCGCGGATGGAAGGTAGCGGCCATCGATCCGCCTCTCCCGACAGCTCGTTGATCAGCTCTGCCGCCTGGTCGTTCCGGCCGGTATGCGCCGCAAGCAGCGCCAGGTGCGCCAGCAAGATCCCGCGCCGCTGCAACGTCCACCAGGCCTTGCCGATCAGGCTTCTCTCGAGGCCCGCATAGGCCGCTTCAGCCTCGCCGCGCTCCAGCAGCAGCATCGCGCGTCCCGGCTCGGGACACCAGCCGAGCGAGTATGCCTTGTCATAGGCCTCAAGGGCCTCTTCGTCGTTGCCGATCGCAGTCTGGACGTCACCGAGCACGCGATGAGCATCGCCAAGCGCCCAGGACGCCTTTGCTGACAACCTCTCAAGGGCATCCTCGATCCGGGCCAAAGCCTCGCCGAGCGAGCCTCGGATGCCCAACACTTCGGAACGGTGGAGCTGGCACCAGCCGGTCAGCTCCATGCCGCTTTCGGAGCAAAAGCTCTGATAGCCGCGCGTCCATTGATCGGCGCGAGCCCAGTCACCGAACATCCGCGCTGACCACAAGACGTTGCAGTAGAGGATGCCGCCCGTCACGGGATCCAGCTCGTTGCTGGCCAGCGCAAGCGTGGCGGCCTGGTCCTGATCCGTCAGCCCGGCCTGCGTATCTCCGAGACAGAGGCGATAGAAACCGCGAAAGGCGAGACTTAGCGCTTCCGCCACCACGGCATCGCTGTGACGAACAGTGGTGTAGGCGGCCTCAGCCAGAGCGAGCGCCTCTTCGGGCTCTCCTTCGAAAGCCGCCACCTTGGACTTCATCCACAAGACCATGGCGGTTGCGCCCGGGATGGCAATCTCGGATGCCCAGTCTTCGGCGCGAGCGACCCAGGCCTTTCCGATCGCCACCTGTGCGCGGTCGAAATAGAGGTCGGACAACATGATCGCGTCCGTGACGGCCTGGGCGAGATCGCCGGCGCTCGCGCGCACATTGACCGCCCGCGACAGCACGGCAATGGCCTCGTCGGGCTCGCCCAGACACTGAAGGGCGAGAGCCCATTGATGCAGGTCTTCGCCGTCCAGCAGGCCCTTGGCATCCGCCGCTTCGAAGAGGCTGCACGCTTCCCGCCACGACCGGGCGGCGATGGCGGCTCGACCACGCGCAGGGATGTCGGAGGCAGCGCCCAGTTGCGGATCGGACATCGCCTGACGTTCGGCTTCGCCATCGATGCAGAAGCGATATCCCTTGCCCGGCACGTTCCGGACCGCGCTCTCTATGCCGCCTTGGCGCAGAACGGCACGGAGCGCGCTCACGGCGCGCTGCAATGAATTGTCGGTCACTATGACGCTGGGCCAGACGGCGTCCAGCAGTTCCTCTTTCGAGACCACACGGCTGGTGTTGCGAAGGAGATGGACCAGCAGGTCGAACACCCGCGGCTGCAACTGGACCTCACGCCCCGCGCAGGTGACGACGCGGCTCGCTTCGTCGAGCTCGAACGGTCCAAACTTCCAGGCCATGTCTCTGGGTCTGTAGAGGGCGGAAAAGGTTCAGCCAAAGACCAGGAAATGGTCAGGGCGCCGTCAGGACGGTCAGCGCCATGGATCCTATAGCTCGGGTGAGGCCGGCGATGACCGCGGCCAAACTCGAGGAGAGGACAAATGGAACTCTACGTCATTCGCCGTCCGAGCGCATGGGCAGACCTCAAGGCGCTCGAAGCCGCCGGCGCGAAGTCGGCCCAAGTCGGCAACGAGCAGATGCCCGACCGCGTCAGGTGGATCCGCAGCTACGTCGTGCATGAGGCTGACGGCCGCATCGGCACCTTCTGCATCTACGAGGCGCGCGACGCCGAGTCCATCCGCGAACACGCCGGCCGCGTCGGCATGCCCGGCGAGGAATTCTATGAGGTCGCCACCACAGTCGTCGTGCGCAGCGACCCTCCAAAGGCACAAGCGGCGGAATAGCCGGAACTCCCAACGGCCGGACCATGGCGGAGGAAAACGCCGCCAGAGCCGGACAATCGAAGGAATACGTCATGTCCATCGTCACAACCCACCCCCGGGCCACAGGGCTGTCTACTCATCGAACCGTCTTGCTCCTTCTCGCGAAGATCAGGCGCGCGGTGAACGGATGGGTTGCCATTTACATCGCGCGCCATGAGCACCGGGCGATGACGTGGGCGATGCACATGATGAACGAGCGTCAGCTCGGGGCATCGGCGTGCGTCGTCACGCAGATCACGAGCCAACGAGTCGGAGTGATGTCCAAGACGAAGGCTCACTCCCAAAGGTCGCACGCCAGTGATGGCAACGTACCACCCATCAACAATCCAGCCAAAACCATGGAGAAAACAATGTCCCCGCCCGCTACCCCCGCTTCACGTTGTCACTGGCGGCCTTTGCAGTCGCCGCACTGGGCGGGTTCGAAGCCGCCGAGGCCAAGCCGATGAGCTGCTCGATCAAGCAGAGCTACTGCAACGAACGCTGTGTCCTGAACAATTCGGGTGAACAGATCGGAGCCTGCATCAAGCGAAACTGCGATCGCCAGTTCAACAACTGCATGTCGGACTCGTCCGGCGGCGGTGATCGCGGCGGCGCCGGTGGCGGCCGCGGCGGCGGCGGGGGTGGCGGCGGGGGTAGCGGCAAGAGCAGCGGCAAGCCCATCGTGCGCGATCACCGCGGTCGCGGATAACAGCAACACAGATCAACGAGTTCGGCGGCACGCCATGTTCCGCCAAGCCAACTCGCGGCGCACGCAATTTGCGCGTTCGCCGGCGGAGTACCCCCTGTCCTCAAACCCAAGAGAAAATTATGAAGTCCTTCCTGAAGTCCGGCGTCCTCACTTTCGGCATCGTCGGAGTCATCCTGACCTCGCTTGCTCCCGCCTCGGCGGAGCGTGTTGTCCGCGACCACCGCGACACCCCCGTCGTTCGTGATCACCGCGACAACGCACCCGTGGTTCGTGACCACCGCGCCGATCCTCCGCGTCAGGCGACGCAGGGCGGCGTCACCGTCACCAGCCGCCCGCGTCCGCCGAAATGCCTCGGCAATCTCTGCGGCAAGAAAATCTGCATCGGACCGCTGTGCACGTGACCAAGCCAAATCCTGCCGGTGACGTTTCTCGTCACCGGCAGCCAAATTCCCCCATCCACCCCCCAAGGAGAAAATCATGAACATCCAATCCTCGCCCCCCGTGACAGACCTTTCCGCCGTCAAGGCGCGCCAGCAGGCCGCCTGGAGCTCCGGCGATTATGCCATCGTCGGCACTACCCTTCAGATCGTCGGTGAATCGCTTTGCGAAGCGCTCGACCTCCAGGCCGGCCAGCGCGTCCTCGACGTTGCCGCCGGCAACGGCAATGCCACCCTTGCGGCCGCGCGCCGCTTCGCCGACGTCGTCTCGACAGACTATGTCGGCGCCCTGCTCGAACGCGGCCGGGAACGCGCCGCCGCCGAGCGCCTCGCCGTCACCTTTCAGGAGGCGGATGCTGAAAAGCTGCCCTTCGCCGATGCCGGATTCGACGTCGTGCTGTCGACCTTCGGCGTGATGTTCACACCGGACCAGCAGCAAGCGGCCAGCGAGATGCTGCGTGTATGCCGGCCCGGCGGTAAGATCGGCCTCGCCAATTGGACGCCGGAAGGCTTCATCGGCCAGCTGTTCAAGACCATCGGCAAATATGTCCCGCCCGCGCCCGGCGTGAAGTCGCCTGCTCTCTGGGGCACCAAGGCGCGTCTCGACGTGCTGTTCGGCACCCAGGCGACCGTCGACGCGCAGAGCAGGCATTTCGCGTTTCGTTACAAGTCTCCCGAGCACATGGTGAACGTCTTCCGCACCTATTACGGCCCGGTTCTGAAGGCCTTTGCCGCGATCGATCCAAGCTCGCAGCAGGCGCTGGAGGCGGACATTCTCGCTCTGATCGGAAAGTTCAACGTTGCCAGACAAGGCACGGTGGTCATTCCGAGCGAATATTTGGAGGTCGTCGTCACTAGCAAGGTTTGAGGTCAATCACTACGCTGCACCGGCTCCAGTCCGGTGCAGCGTCTCGTTTTGCCCTTCGGCTCGTCGCAGCGCACTGAATAAGTCCCTGCGCTGCGTCGGTATGGGGCCGGTATGGGGGCCGTGGATCGCGTAACTTGCGGCAAATCGAGCAATTCAAAGCAGCAACGCAAGTGTGACTCACGTCGCAGAGCACCATGACCGGCCTCGGTATTTCCAGCAGGATCGTTTCATGAATCTGGTCCATTGCCGTGAAAAGCCATTTGCCCCTGCTGGATCCGCTCCGCTTCGCCGCCGCGCTCGGCGTTGCCATTTTTCACCAGATGTTCTGGTCCTGGGCCTGGGTCTCGGTCGGCGTTCCGGGTTTCGAACGCCACGTCGCCGCTGATGTCCTCTACCCCTCCGCCGCGTCCTACTCCTGGTTCGGCTGGGTCGGCGTCGAGATATTCTTCGTCATTTCCGGTTTCGTTATCGCGAATTCTGCGATCCAATCCTCGCCGGGTGCGTTTCTTCTCGGCCGCGCGCTGCGGCTCTATCCGGCGGTCTGGGTCTGCGCCACCGCGACCCTCCTGGTCTTGCTGATGTTCGGAAGCGGCCCGGCCTCCGAGTTCATCCTGCCTTACATCCACGCCATGCTGATGGTGCCCAAGGGAGTCATCGGCGACTGGCTGGACGAGGTCTATTGGACGCTGGCGGCCGAGATGGCGTTTTATGGTCTCGTGTTCTGCGCGATGCTCACGAAGGAGATCACGCTGCGACACCTGGCCTTCGGCCTCACCATCTACAGCGCCATCTTCAACGCGGTCGCGCTCGCAGTGCTGTCATGCACGACACCATCCGACTTGCCCTACCTCGTCATTCTGATGTTCCGGGTGCCGTGCGCGGCCTTCCTGCTAACGCATGGTTGCTTCTTTGCACTCGGCATCTGGCTGTTCATTCTGTCGAACAGGCAATTGACTGCGCTCGAGCAGGTCGCCGTCGCCGTCACCTGTCTTTCAGGCGCGGCTGAAATCTACTTCTTCGCCTCCTTCCTCTTGACGTCGGTGCCCGCCATCGCCGATCAATCAGCCTTGGTGCCGATCATGGTCTGGGCGGCCGCGGTGCTGCTCATTGCTCTTGCCGCAATCCGGAAGCGCCAGTCAGCCGGCATCGCCTCCCCTGAGGCACCGGCCTATTTGAGGACGCTAGGGCTGATCACCTATCCGCTCTATCTCACCCACAACGTCATCGGCGCTGCGATCATTCGTGCCCTCATCGATGCAGGCGTCGATGCCACCTCGGCCCTTTGGATCGCGTTGGGCATGCTCGTCCTGGTCTGCTGGTTCATCTGCGCCAAGATCGAGCCGGCCGTCAGGTCTGCGCTGCTGCAAGTCGTCGCTCGTTTCGCAAAACTGCCGCAGAAGCGGCCGGCGTTGCGGCGCCCGGTCCTGGCCCGCGGGCTGCGTCTCCGGCTGCCAGTTGCGGTGGCTCGATGATTTCTCGGCAAGGCTAAGATCGGAAGAGGCAATGGATACGATCACGAAGATATTCCTCGGCCCAGCAGCTGCTTGGACAGCCAAGGTCGGCATTGCAGGTCTGCTGTCCGTTGGACTTGGCATCTATTGGCTTATCAACAAGCGGGCCAGATTGAGAGACCTGGCCGAGTTGAGAAGGAAGCTCGCCGAGCTGAGGCCGTCCGATCCCGAATACGGCGCCGTCAGGGCACTGTACACATCGATGGTGGTCGATGCCGAGCGCTGGAGCTTTTTCCATTCTGGCTCTGGGGACGATAGAGGCAGCGACGGCGATCATGCTGCCGATGGCGGCTCTGGCGGCGGCAATCACTGATCGTCTATCCTGGCGGATAAGCCGACGTTAGGGTCAAAAAAGTCATCGCCGTGCCGACAACAACGTTGCGGATCTATGATTATCGCGGCACCGGAGCGCTGGCGCTCGATCTACGCGACCTTCTCGACCTGCTCGCCCCACGTTCACGCGAAGCGAATTGGACGGTGTCGACCGTCAGACTGCATCACCCGGTGCTTGGCTCCATTGATGAATTCATGGTGACAGGCCCCGGCGATCAAGGCGAAGACCAGCTGGAGCAGTTCGCAGCCGATGGTTTATCGGTCAGCGGCGCTGAACTCGCGGATGCCGCCCATGTCACGCGGCAGGTCATTTGGGGGCAATTCACTGCGACCCTGCCGGAACAGCGCGACGCATGGGTCGTTATCCGCGCGATCGACAGCACGTTCTACGAGATCACGTCGTCGGACGAAGCGGTCCTCAACGCGATTCAATCGACTTACATGGATGTCAGAGTTGCGCCGGGCCCTGCGACTTTAGATCCAATCGAGCGCATCTGAAAAGGGAGATAAGGGACGAGCGCGAAAAGCAACCCCCCGCCTACGCCGCCTTCAACACCGGTGTCGGCGGCTGCGACGGCCTGATCAGCGCGAACGCCACCTGCACGATGCCGCCGGCAAGTCCAAGCGCCACGCCGATGCGCCAGGCCATCGTGTACGAACCCAGCGCGTCATAGAGCAGCCCTCCTCCATACGCGCCGAGGAAGCTGCCGATCTGGTGGCTCATGAAGGCGAGGCCCTGGATCATCGCCTGCCAGCGCAGGCCGAACATCTCGGCGACGGCGCCCGCAACCAGCGGCCCGACGCCCATCCAGAGGAATCCCATGATCGCGCCGAACAGCAGCGTCGAGAACGGGCTCGCGGGCAGCATGAAGTACCAGGCGAGCGCGAGCGAGCGCAGGATGTAGATGCCGCCGAGCAGCGCCAGCTTATTCCAGCGCTGGCCGGCCCAGCCGAAGAACAGCGAGCCGAGCACGTTGAAGCCGCCGATCATGCCGAGGGTCTGCGCGCTCAGCATCGGATCGAGGCCGCAGATCGCGAGATACGACGGCAGATGCGTGGTGAGGAACACGAGTTGCATGCCGCAGACGAGATAGGCGCAGGTCATCACCACGAAGGAGGCATTGCCGAACGCGGTTTTCGCCGCGGCTGCGGCCGTGGCATCGTCGATCTCGTCGGCGGCCGGCTTCGGCAGCGGGATCTTGTCGACGCGCCCCGCGTACCACGCGGCCGGAATCATCAGCACCGACATGATGACGAAGCCGGCAAGGCCAATGCGCCAGCCAAAACCCTCGTTGAGCATCTGCCCGACCGGCGCCGACAGCAGCGCGCCCAGCGAGCCCGCGCCGGAGACGATCCCGAGCACGGTCGAGCGCACCGTTGCGGGCACCGCGCGCGCCGCAACCGACATTGCGATCGCCGCCGCGGTGCAGGCGAGCGAGGTGCCGATCAGCACGCCACCGCCGATCATGATGCTGACGAGCCCGTTCGCGGTCGCCATCAGCGCCAGCCCCGCGATGTACATCAGCGCGCCCACGATCATGATCGGACGGAAGCCATAGCGCGCGGTCAGCGCGCCCGCGGGCGGCTGCAGGAAGCCCCAGGCGAGATTTTGCACGGCCAGCGCCAGCGTGAAATCCGAGATCGAGATGTGGATGTCCTGCGTCAGCGGCTGCATGAAGATGCCGAGCGACTGCCGCAAACCCATGCTCAGCGTCAGCATGATCGAAGCGCCGATCAGGATGGGCAAGGTCGGACGCAGGACCTGCAACAGGGGCATTTTTCTTCTCCCTTTTGGGCGCGGCACGCGTGCCGACGTCTGCTCTTGCCGTTGATTTTGGTTACACAGACCTGTGTACTTAGGCTATGATTGCCGGGTGCTGTCAAGCAAACAGGACGCGTGCCGCCGCATGGCTCCCCCGCCCAAACCACAGACGATGAAAGAGCGGATCCTTCAGACCGCCGACAAGCTGTTCTATCTGCAGGGGATTCGCGCCATCGGCGTCGACACCATTGCGGCCGAGATCGGCATCTCCAAGCGCACGCTCTACAACCATTTCCCGTCCAAGGACGCTCTGATCGCAGCCTATCTCGAGCGCCGCTTCGTTCATGCGCCCGCTTCGGACAAGCCCGCCGCCGAGCAGATCCTTGCGACATTCGATTCGCTAGAGCGCCGTTTTGCCGCAAAAGACTTCCGCGGATGCCCGTTCGTGAATGCAGTCGCCGAACTCGGCCCTGCCGACCGCGCCGTGAAGAAGATCGCCATCGCCTTCAAGGAAAGCCGCCGCCTCTGGTTTCGCGATCGGCTCAACGACCTCGGCGTTGCCGATGCGGAGGCGCTGGCGACGCAGCTCGTGCTGCTGGTCGACGGCTCGATCGCACAGGACCTCGTCCGCGACGATCCCGCGATGGCGCGCGCCGCCAAGGAAGCGGCGAAAGTGCTGCTAAGGAATGCGGGGGTGGATGTGGGAAGCCGGTGACGAGCAGCGCGAGGTCCACTGCGCGATCCTGCCAATATGCTTCTGTTTTGCCCGACAGGTCAAATGACGCCGCTGCTGGGGCACGCCGTCGTGCGACCCGCATAAGCCATTGATTCCGCTATCACCGGCTACTGTGCATGGGGTTGTTTTCGCCGCTTTACGCCGCGGCGGCTCACGCCGCGTGCGACACCACGCGGTTGCGGCCGTCGTGTTTGGCGCGATACAGCGCGGTGTCGGCTCGCTTGAGGACGTCGGCGACCGCCTCGCCCTTCTGCTCCAGCGTGGTCAGGCCGATCGAGATCGTGACCTCGATGCGCTTTGCGCCCTTGTGGATCGAGAACGGCTCGCCGGCGATCGAGCGGCGCAGGCGCTCGGCGACCATGCCGGCGACATGCAGATCGGTCTCCGGCATCACGATGACGAACTCCTCGCCGCCGTAGCGGCAGGCCAGATCGATGCCGCGGATCGACTTGCGCACGCGCACCGCGAATTCGCGCAGCACGTCGTCGCCGGCGTCGTGGCCGTAATTGTCGTTGATCGACTTGAAGTAGTCGATGTCCAGGATCATCAGCGCCAGCGGCTTGCCGCGCGTCGCAGCCTGCTCGGCGAGCGTCGCCAGATGGCTCTCCATGTAGCGGCGATTGTGCAGGCCGGTGAGCGCGTCGGTGATCGCCATCTCGATCGAGTTCTGCACATTGTCGCGCAGATGGTCGGTGTAGCGGCGGCGGCGGATCTGGGTGCGCGCCCGCGCCAAGAGCTCGCTCTTGTCGATCGGACGCAGCAGATAGTCATTGACGCCGATCTCGAGGCCGCGCAACAGCCGCGTCGAGTTCTCGGGGTCGGCGATCGCCAGGATCGGCACGTGGCGCGTGCGCTCCAGCGAGCGGGCCTGGCTGCAGAGCCTGAGGCCATCGAAATTGTTGAGGTCGAGCGAGACGATCAGGAGGTCGTAATTGCCCTCGGCAGCGTGGAACAGCGCCTCGGTCGGGTTCGGCTCGACGTCGATGGTGTGCTCGGCGGCGAGGATCGTCGCCAGCCGCTCATAGGAGGACTCGCGGTCGTCGACCAGCAGGATGCGGCCGCCCTTGCCGGTGTCGGCGACCGCACTGCGCTCGGGCGCCTGCATGCCGATCTCGAGCGAGGTGATGGCGCGCATGCGCAGCTCGTCGGTCATCATCTTCAGCCGCGTGAGCGAGCGCACGCGCGCGATCAGTACGACGTCGGAGACAGGCTTCGTCAGGAAATCGTCGGCGCCGGCTTCTAGCCCGCGGTTGCGGTCGGACGGGCTGTCGAGCGCGGTGACCATCACGACGGGGATGTGATGCGTGGCCGGGTCGGTCTTGAGGCGACGGCAGACTTCGAAGCCGTCCATGTCGGGCATCATCACGTCCAGCAGGATGATGTCGCATTCGGCGCGGCGGCTGATCGCCAGCGCCTCGGTGCCGTTCGCGGCGGTCATCACGTCGAAATATTCGGCGGACAGGCGGGCTTCGAGGAGTTTGACGTTGGCAGGAACGTCATCGACAACCAGGATACGCGCGGACACTGTGAACTCACTTCCTATCCGATGAAACGCCGGACCGTCTCTATGAATTTGCCGACCGAGATCGGCTTGGACAAATAAGCCTCGCAGCCGCCCTCGCGGATGCGCTCTTCGTCGCCCTTCATCGCGAACGCCGTGACCGCGACGACGGGAATGGCACGCAGCTCCGGATCGTCCTTGATCCAGCGCGTCACCTCGAGTCCCGAGACCTGCGGCAGCTGGATGTCCATCAGCACGAGGTCGGGCCGCATCTTGCGCACGAGGTCGAGCGCCTCGTAGCCGTTGCTGGTGCCGGAGGTCTGGTAGCCGTGCGCCTCCAACAGGTCGCGGAAGAGCTTCATGTTGAGCTCGTTGTCTTCCACGATCAGGACGGTCTTAGCCATCCCGCCCTCCTGATTGGTCCGAAGGACCGGTCCATGTAACGCCTCAGGCGCCGCTCTCCGGCGCTTCGAAAACTGGATTCAAACTAGCCTCAGATTCGCTCTAGTTTCGTTAAACCCGAGGGCCGACTTTCGGCGATGTGGTTTCCAGTTGCTTGTCGGGGGTCACAAGACTCAAGGCGAAGACTCGGGCATGATGATTCCAAAGTAGACACTGAAAGTTAACGGAAAGGCAAACCGGCCCCGTGAAAAAGCCTGTTCACAACCCTCGCGAAGTTGCTGAAATCGTTGCGATTCAGGCCCTGTCCTTTGTCGCGAGCGAGCCCGAGCGGCTGGGCCTGTTCCTGGCCGAGACAGGGGTCGGTCCGGAAACCCTGCGCAATGCCGCCTCCGACCCCAACTTCCTGCTCAGCGTGCTCGATTTCGTGCTGCGGGGTGACGACACCGTGAAGACTTTTGCGACGGCCGCGGAACTGCATCCGACCAACGTTGCCGCAGCGCGGCAGGTCCTCGGCGACGCGCTCGGCGACCCCACCTGGGAGCGCGACGTGCCGTGACCAGTCTGGAGGCGGCCGGGCCCCGCTGCTTCTGCCGGGACTGTCTGGCCGATCTGGATATGGGCGTGCGGCGCTGTTCCGCCTGCGGATCCCCGCGCCTCGTCCGCCACCGCGCACTCGCGGGCCTGACCATCGCCCATATCGACTGCGACGCCTTCTATGCGACGGTCGAGAAGCGCGACAATCCTGACATCGCCGACAAGCCGGTCATCATCGGCGGCGGCAAGCGCGGCGTGGTGTCGGCCGCCTGCTATATCGCCCGCACCTATGGCGTGCGCTCGGCCATGCCGATGTTTAAGGCGTTGGACGCCTGCCCGCATGCGATCGTGATACCGCCCGACATCGCAAAATACGTCCGGGTCGGCCGCGAGGTGCGCCAGGCCATGCAGGCGCTGACGCCGCTGGTGGAGCCGCTCTCGATCGACGAGGCCTTCCTCGACCTCTCCGGCACCGAGCGGGTTCACGGCATGATCCCGGCAAAGGTGCTGGCGCGCTTTGCCCGCAACGTCGAGCG
This sequence comes from Bradyrhizobium sp. DOA1, assembly GCF_001593325.1. Classification (NCBI taxonomy): domain Bacteria; kingdom Pseudomonadati; phylum Pseudomonadota; class Alphaproteobacteria; order Hyphomicrobiales; family Nitrobacteraceae; genus Bradyrhizobium; species Bradyrhizobium sp. DOA1. The sequence continues at coordinate 2,575,178 of NZ_JXJM01000001.1, read as the reverse complement.
CGACATCGGCATCACCGTCTCGGTCGGCCTGTCCTGCAACAAGTTCCTGGCCAAGATCGCCTCCGACCTCGACAAGCCGCGGGGCTTTGCCGCGCTCGACCAGGAGGAGGCCCGTTTGATGCTCGCGGAAAAGCCGGTCGGCTTCATCTTCGGCGTCGGCCCGGCCACGCAGGAGCGCCTCGTGCAGCGCGGCTTCCGTGTCATCGCGGATCTGCAGAAGGCCGACGAGATCGAGATGATGCGGCAGTTTCCGAGCGACGGCCGCAGGCTATGGCGGCTCGCGCGCGGCATCGACGACCGCCGCGTCGAGCCGGATCGCGGCGCCAAGACGATTTCCAGCGAAACGACGTTCGAGACGGACATCCGCGATTTCGCGACGCTGGAGAAGATCCTGTGGCGACTGTGCGAGAAGACGTCATCACGGCTCAAAAGCAGCGAGCTTGCGGGCTCGACCGTCACCTTGAAGCTGAAGACCGCCGATTTCCGCCAGCGCACGCGCTCGCAGTCGATCGCCGCGCCGACGCAGCTTGCCGCCAAGATCTTCTCGATCTGCCGCGAGATGCTGGCGAAGGAGATCGACGGCACCGCCTTCCGCCTGATGGGCGCCGGCGTCAGCGCACTGCGCGACGGCTCGGCGAGCGACGACACCGACATGCTCGAGCGCCGCGCCGCCCATGCCGAACGCGCGGTCGACAGCCTGCGCAAGAAGTTCGGCAGCGCCGCGGTGATCCGCGGCATTTCGTATGAGGGGCCGAAGGCGCAGGAGTGATCTGTCCTGCTCACTCAGTCACGTTCGAATATCCGGGCACCCGGATAGGCGCGCCTGGCATACTGAACGACCAACTGCCGATCCTGGGTTTCCAGAAACGGCGTTCGGATCTGACAAGACCCGACGATGAGGTGCCACAAGCCGTTGAGCTTTCGAATGACGACGTTCATTTGAGCTGCCTCGCAGTGACCCGAGTGGACTCAAATTGTAAGAATCTCCCGCCGTCGCTCAATTGTACCAGCGTAAGATCCGGATATGAGAAGGATTGGAGGAGATATACAAAGGTATGTTGGTTGTGGCTTCAACAGCCGCTGGCCCGATAGCTTCGCAGGGACGCAAACGATCTTACCGGTTCGGAGGCTGGCGCCGTGACGGGCGAACGCGATCTCGACGCACTGCTGAGGGACATGAAGCCGGAGATCCTGGACGGCATCTTCGTGTTTTGCACGCTTGCGCCGAGTGCGAGCATTCCAGCCACCGTCAACCCGATGCTGACGTTCCGCGAACGCGAAGGAACAACGCTGGTGATACTGCGGAAGGAAGCCGAACGTGCCGGCCTCCGCCATGAATATCCCTCGCGTTTGATCACCTTGTCAGTTCACTCCGCGCTCGACGCGATCGGCTTTCTGGCGGCGATCACGGCGCGGCTAGCCGAAGCCGGCATCAGCGTGAATGCCGTTTCGGCCCTCTATCACGATCATCTGTTTGTGCCGGCGGCACGGGCCGACGAGGCGATGGCCATTCTGCTAGAGATGGCCAAAGCCGGGTCGGCTTAGCTCGCGTTCAATCCGCGACCGCGATCGCCTCGATCTCGATCAGCCATTCCGGCGCCGCGAGCGCAGAGACACCGACGAGCGTGGAAGCCGGCGGCTCCATGCCTTCGAAGAAGGCCGAGCGGGCCTTGCCGATGATGGGGCGCAGCTCCGGCTTGTAGTTCACCACGAAGGTCGTGATCTTCACGATGTTGGAATAGCTCGCCCCCGCCGCCTTCAGCGCGAGCCCGAGATTGTGCATCACTTGTGTGGTCTGCGCGGCAATATCGCCCTCGCCTACGATACGTCCCTCCTCGTCGGTCGAGACCTGGCCGGAGATGTAGATGGTCCGCGCGCCGGAAGCGGTGACGACATGGGAATAGGCGGGATTGTGATGCAGGCCGCTGGGGTGGAGATGATCGAGCTTCGGCATGGGTTGCCTCCCGGATGTTTGTAGTTGGGAGGAGCGTAGCTGGAGAGCGAGCGGAGAGCCAGCCCCGTCATTGCGAGGAGCAAAGCGACGAAGCAATCCAGAATCTTTCCGCGGCCGACTCTGGATTGCTTCGCGGAGCCTGTCATCGGGCCGCACTACGCGCGGACCCGTTGGCTCGCAATGACTAGGAGAGAGCGGAGCCTCGGCTAGAGCCCTCAATTACAGGGCTTGCTGTCCTTGACGTCGAACTTGCCCATCGCGCCGGAGATGACGAAATCGTTGTAATCGAGCACGAGCTGGCGCGAGACGCCGTTCTCGTAGAGCTCGAACGCCATCGCATAGACCGGCGTCTGCTCGCCCTCCTTCTGCTGGGCGTCGCGGTCGAAATAGCTGACGGTGACCGGCCAGCGCTTAAGGGACTTCATGTGCTCGTCCGCCGTCGAAGGATCGGACGAGGTGGCGCGGTCGGCGGGGATCGGCTGGCCGATCACGGTCAGCGTGTTGTAGACCTTCTGGCCGTCGTCGGAGCCGTCATAGACGGAGAGCTCGAGCAGCGACTTGCCGTCCTTGGCGGCGGCGATGATGCGCTGGATCTGCTCGGTCGGGAACACGATCTTGCCGTCGAGCGTGAACGTCTTCGGCGCCGGCAGCTTCAGCTTGACGTTGATATGGTCGCCGTCGCGCTCGGCCGAGCCGTCGACGCGACCGGCATCGGCCTCGTTCATGCGCGTCTCGATCTTGAAGCGGTAGCTCTTGCCGGCGGCATCCTCCCAGGAGTTGGAGCGAAGGTCGCTGAGCGTGACTTTGCCCTCGCCGCTGTCGAGCTCGGAGACCTGACGGAAATCGGAGGTATAGCCCTCGCAGGCGCTCCCCGCGAAATTGTAGAGGATGCGGCCGCGGGCGCTGTTGACCGACTTGGAGCGCGATTTCACGAGGCTGAGGTCATAGAGCGCCTGATGCGCGAGGAACGGACCGTTGGCGGCCTGAGCCCCGCCGCCAAGGCCGAAACTGGCCGCGGCGAGCGCCATCACACCGAGCGAAGTCCGGAAAAGGTGCACCATGTCTCATCCCTAGGGGAGCGTAGATTCGACATTTTAATGACCGTTCCATTGCGTCGCAACTGAGGCCGTTTCACGTAAATTTGCCCCTTCGCATTGAACCTCCCGGCCCGCCGCTGCCCGCGCGCCGGCTTCCTTGCATGTGACGGCACAATGGGCGAAACAGGCGCGCCCGGCGGTCAAACCCGAGATTGTCCCCGGGCGAATGAATTCCGGGACAATGAGGTCGAACATGGCGGGCACGGTCGAACAGAAGCTGGCGGAACAGGGCATCAAGCTGCACGAGGCCCCCACACCCGTGGCCAATTACGTGCCGTTCGTGCGCACCGGCAATTTGCTGTTCGTCTCCGGCCAGGTCTGCTTCGACCCTGCCGGCAAGCTGATCGCCAAGGGCAAGCTGGGTGCCGGCGTCTCGATCGAGGACGGCGCTGCCGCCGCCCGCGGCTGCGCGGTGAACCTGCTGGCGCAGGTCAAGGCGGCGCTGGGCGACCTCGACAAGGTCGTGCGCGTGGTCCGTCTCGGCGGCTTCATCAACTCGGCGCCAGACTTCCTGGACGGGCCCAAGGTGCTGAACGGCGCCTCCGACCTGATGGTCGCGGCCTTCGGCGACAAGGGCCGCCATGCCCGCACCACGGTCGGGGTCGCCTCCCTGCCGGCCGATGCCGCGGTCGAGGTCGACGGCGTGTTCGAGGTCGCCTGACGCAGATGCGCGCTCCGGATTGGCTGACAGCCCGGCCGGTCGCCCATCGCGGCCTGCATGACATTTCGCGCGGCATCGTCGAGAACATGCCGGGCGCGGTCCAGGCTGCGATCGCAGGCAATTTCTCGATCGAGGTCGATATCCAGCTTTCGTCCGACGGCGAGGCCATGGTGCACCACGACCATGCCCTCGGCCGCCTCACCGAGGCCACCGGCGAGGTGATCGACAAGACTGCGGCCGAGCTCAGAGCGGTCAGGTTCAAGGATACGAACGAGCGGATGATGTCGCTGTCCGACCTCTGCGCCCTGGTCGCCGGTCGGGTGCCGCTGGTGATCGAGGTGAAGAGCCATTTTGGCGGCGACCGCAAGCTGGTGACGCGGATGGCCGAGGTGCTGGCATCCTATGACGGCCCCGCGGTCGGCATGTCCTTCGATCCCGACCAGGTGCTGGCGCTGCGCGAGCTGTTGCCCAACCGTCCGCGCGGCATCGTCGCGCAGCGGACCTATGAGGACGACTATTGGGCCAACCTGACCCAGGCGCAGCGCGACAGCATGCTGTACCTGCGCCACGGCCTCCAGACCCAGCCCCATTTCGTCGCCTTCAAGGTCGACCACCTGCCGGCCCCCGCCCCCTGGATCGCCCGCAACGTCTTCGGCTGTGCCCTGCTTGGCTGGACCGTGCGCACGGGCGAGCAGCGGACTCGGGTCGGGCAGTATGCCGATCAGATGATCTTCGAGGGGTTCGTGCCGTAGGGCGCGGCATGCAACCAGTAGCGCTCGTGTCCGGACAAGCTGCAACGCTTCAGCGTTGCGGCGCAGAGCCGGGATTCATCTCTCCGCGAGCACGCTGCCACATGGGCCCCGGCTCTACAGCGCACCGCTGACGGAGCGCTGCGCTGCGTCCAGGGCACGCGAGCATGCCTGTTCCCGCCCCCTTGAAGTCGCTGCTGCAATGCACGATCTTGCACGCAATGGCATCATCCGACATTACGCTCGAGGCCGTACCGTCCATTGGCGAGGTGTCGCCAGAGGATTGGGACGCCTGCGCCAATCCCGGCAAAGCTTGCAACGGGCATGGCGCAGGAACCTCATCCGCTCTTCCAGGCGATTCCCTCGGCCTCTCAAAACCCGCCTATAACCCGTTCGTCTCGCACGCCTTTCTCTCCGCCGTGGAGAAATCGGGTTCGGCGACGATCCGTACCGGCTGGGGACCGCGGCACTTGGTGGCCAAGCTCGATGGCCGCGTCGCCGGCGTCGTACCCTGCTATCTGAAATCGCACAGCCAAGGCGAGTACGTCTTCGATCGCGGCTGGGCGGATGCCTATGAGCGCGCCGGCGGACGCTACTACCCGAAGCTCCAGGTCTCGGTTCCCTTCACGCCGGCGACGGGACCACGGCTGCTGGTCCGCGACGGCGTCGATCGCGAGCGGATCACCGAGGCGCTGGCGAGCGGGCTGGTGGCGCTGTGCGGGGTCAGCAAGGCCTCCTCGGTCCACGTCACCTTCGCGCGCGAGGCGGAATGGAAGCTGCTCGCCCAGCACGGCTTCCTGCAGCGCACCGACCAGCAGTTCCACTGGCACAATGACGGATTTGCGAGCTTCGATGACTTCCTGGCGACGCTGAACTCGCGCCACCGCAAATCGATCAAGCGCGAGCGACGCGACGCGCTGGCCGCCGGCATCACCATTCACTGGCTCACTGGCAGCGACATCACCGAGGACGCCTGGGATGCGTTCTTCATGTTCTACATGGAGACCGGCTCGCGCAAATGGGGCCGGCCCTATCTGACACGCGAGTTCTTCTCGCTGATCGGCGAGACCATGAGAGATGACGTGCTGCTGGTAATGGCCCGCCGCAACGATCGCTGGATCGCGGGCGCGATCAACTTCATCGGCTCGGATACGCTGTTCGGCCGCAACTGGGGCGCGGTCGAGCATCATCCGTTCCTGCATTTCGAGGTCTGTTATTATCAGGCGATCGATTTCGCGATCAAACGCGGCCTGAAGCATGTCGAGGCGGGCGCGCAGGGCGAGCACAAGATCGCCCGCGGCTACCTGCCGCGCACCACCCACTCCGCCCACTTCATCGCCGATCCCGGCCTGCGCCGCGCCATCGACGATTATCTCAAGCGCGAGCGCGCCTATGTCGCGGAAGCCGGACGGGAGCTCGCCGAGCTCGGCCCGTTCCGCAAAGGCATCGACGAGGCGCCTTGACGCCTCGCCAGGGCTGGTGACAGTAAGCGCAAAACCGAGTGCATAGTTCTTGGGAGCCGTCATGACCGCCTACGACACCAACAACATCTTCGCAAAAATCCTGCGCGGCGAGCTGCCCTGCCACAAGGTATACGAGGACGAGCACGTCTTCGCCTTCCTCGACATCATGCCGCGCGTGCCGGGCCATACGCTGGTGATCCCGAAGGCCCCTGCCCGCAACATCCTCGACATCAAGCCGGACGATTATGCCCATGTGGCCCGCGGCGCGCACAAGATTGCGGCGGCCGCGATGAAGGCGTTCGATGCCGATGGCATCACTGTGCAGCAATTCAACGAGCCCGCGGGCGGACAGGTCGTGTTTCATCTGCACATGCATGTGATGCCGCGCCACGACGGCGTTTCCATGCTGCCGCCGGCGAGCCGCAAGGAAGAAGACAAGGTGCTGCAGGACCACGCGGCCAAGCTGATCGCGGCGTTGAAGGCGGGGTAGCGCCGCATACTCCGTCATTGCGAGGAGCCCTTGCGACGAAGCAATCCAGACTGTCTCCGCGGAAGCAGCCTGGATTGCTTCGCGGAGCCTGTCATCGGGCCGCGCTTTGCGCGGATCCGGTGGCTCGCAATGACGGAGGAGAGACTCACTCCGTCTGGAAATCCCCTGCTTGCGGCGCGGCGAGCGGGGTAAACTCGCAGCGGTCGGGCTTGATGTCGATCAGCGGCGTGTTGTCGATGCAATCGAGGCCGCGCACCAGGATCGCATTGCCCTCGATCCCGACCAGCTTGACGATCGACGTGCCGATCGGATTGGGCCGCACCGGTGAGCGCAACGAAAACGTGCCGCGCGTCTTCTCGTTGTTCTTCGGGCTTTGCAGGACGATGTCGCGGCGCGACTGGTCGAGCCAGTAGAGCACCTCGAGATTGCTGTAGAAATCGACGCCCTTGATCGCCGGGACGAACGGCTCGAAGATCTCGAGCCGGCACACCGGGCCATCCTGACGTCCCTGCCGCGGCGTCTCAAGCCGCGACGTCCAGGGGGTGCGGATGCGGCCGATGAAGACGAGACCGGCATCTTGCGCCGGCGGCAGCTCGATGGCGAGCTCGCCGTCGCGGAGCTCCTGTTCGCGAACCATATGTGCTGTTCCTTAGCTGTTCGCAGGCGGTTCTAGCCCAACCACCACTTGCCGGCCAGCATGAAGACTTCGCCCGTGACCACGCCCGCGAAGATCGAGCGGCGGGTCAGCAGGAAGACGGCGAGCCCGGCGCCGACCGCGCCATAGCGCAGCACGTCAGGCACGCTGGCCAGCGCGCCCGGCGGCTGGACCACGATCTGGGCGATGACGCCGGCCAGGATCGCGGTTGCGACCGCCCTCACCCAGACCAGCAGCTCGGAGCCCTCGTCGATGCCGCCGCCGAACCACAGGCCCAGCATGCGCCAGATCTGGTTCGGAACGACGCCAGCGACGAACAGCACGACGAGCGCCTGCCAGTCGCCGATGAGCTGCGCGTAGCTCATGCGCGCCCCTCCCGCCACCAATGCACGCCATAGGCGATCGTGCCGGCTACAAGGCCGCTGACGAGGATGTCGAGGCCGGAGTTCATCTTCGCTGCCAGCGGATAGAGCAGAATGCCGAGCGCCAGCGCGACGACGTCGGCAGCCTCGCGGCTGTTGCGCGCGGTCGAGAACAGGAACGACAGCGGCGTCAGCATCAGGATCGCCGCTCCCAACGTCTGCGTCAGATTGGCGGCGAGGAAAAAGCCGACCGTGTTGGCACAGAGGCACACCGAGACCAGACCGAAGCCAAGGCCATTGACGAAGGCGATCCGCCGCTCGCGCGGCACCTGTGGCAGGAAGCGATGGCATTCGACCCACAGCGTCACGGCCGTCAGATGCGCCGCGAAGAACAGCTCTCGCCGTTTGGTCGTCGGTGTGCGCATTAGCGGCAGCACTGATACGACCATCGGAAACAGTCGGATCGCGCTCACCGTCACCGCGATCGCCGACTGGATGATGGTGGCGCCCGAGCCGAGCGTGGTGATCAGGATGATCTGCGCCGGACCCGCCCAGACGAACAGCGTCGAGCACAGTGCCCAGAGCAGGCTGAAATGGGTGTCATGGGCCAGCGCGCCGATGCCGAGATAAGTCGCGAACAGGACGAGCGTGAGAATCGTCTGCGTGACCGAGCGCAGACCCCAGGCAAACGCACGCCAGGAGCTATTCCATTGCGGTGAATCGAGCGGAGGGAGCGCCACGGGAGATTTGGCCGGTGGAGGAATCGTGCCCGCATAACGGGCGATGCGGCAGCTTGCGTCAAGCAAGCGAGCGGCGGGGCTGGCATGCGTGACGCAGCCACCGCCGTCATTCCGGGGCGGCTCGAAGAGCCGAACCTGGAATGACGGAGAGACTTTACCCCGCCACACCCCTGTTCTTCAGCACGAAGCATGCACCGCCCGCCTTGCGGATGCGGTTGCACAGATCGTCCGCCTCATTGCGCGTGTCGGCGCCGATGCGCACCTGGTAGAACGCGCGCGTGCCGCGGCTGCGCATCACCGAACTCAGCAGGCTCGGGTCGCGCTCTCCGATCACCGCGCTCAGCCGCGTGACCGCGCGGGAATACATCGCCAGCGCCCTGTTGCGGTCGAAGCCGGCAGCGAGCTGGACGCCCCAGGCCTTCGCGGCCGCAAGCTCCACATGCTGCTCGAGTTCGGCAACGAACGCATTCGGCGCGCGCTTGAGCAGCGCCATCAGATCGCGGCAGCTCGTCGGCGGCGCGCTCGGCGGTCCCTTGCCGGTCGCGCCCGCTTTGGCCCAGGCATCGACGCTGGTGCCGGTGATGGCGTAGACGTAGTTGCGGGTTTGCTCCGGCATTCCGCCGGTGCCCGCCAGCCATTCCTGCACCCGGCGCGGCCCGGCGTTGTAGGCGGCTGCCGCGAGACCAAGATTGCCGAACTGGTTGCGCAGCTCGTTCAGAAACTCCGCCGACTTCGGCAATGCCTGCACCGGATTGAAAGGATCGAGCAGCCCGCGCTCGCTCGCGGTGCCGGGCATGAATTGCGCGATCCCCTGCGCATGTTGGCCGCTGCGCGTCATCGGCCCGACCGCATCGGCCTGGAAACGGCTTTCCTGCCAGATCACGCGCGCGAAGAACTCCAGCGGCAAATCATTGTCGCGCGCGGCCGCCTCCACGATCAAGCAGATCGATTCCCGCGTGTCACTCTCGCGGGCGTCTTTCGGCTTCTCCGCCGGCTTTGCGGGTTCTTCGGCGGCCTTCGCCGGCGCATCGGCGGGCGGCGTCTCCTCGGCTAGCGCCGATGACAGCACGAGGGCCTGGCACAGGACAGCGATAAACCGAGCTATTCGCATGGCATCGATGTAACAGGACAAATCGGACCTTGACTTGGAACCCCAGCCAACTAGCAACGGACGGCAGTATCAACGCAGGTCCGGCCCGATGGTGACAATCTTTTTTGATCTTGACGGCACGCTGACCGACCCCAAGCCCGGGATCACCCGCTCGATCCAGTATGCTTTGGAACGGCTCGGCGTCTCCGTGCCGAGCGAGGACGAACTGACCTGGTGCATCGGCCCTCCGCTGCTTGCGAGCCTTCGAAAGCTCACCGGAACCGATGAGCTCGCCGACCGTGCGCTCCTGCTCTATCGCGAGCGCTTCAGCGACGTCGGCCTGTTCGAGAACGAGGCTTACAGCGGAATTGCGGACACATTGTCGTCGCTCGCAGCGACACGTCAGCGCATGTTCGTGGCGACCAGCAAGCCCGCCGTCTACGCCACGCGCATCGTCGATCATTTCGGCCTGAAGCCGTATTTCGAGCGCGTGTTCGGCTCCGAGCTCGACGGCACGCGCGTCGACAAGCGCGACCTACTCCGCTACGCGCTCGACGAGACGGAGGTCAATCCGCAGCGAGCGATCATGATCGGCGACCGCAGCCACGACGTGGTCGGCGCCCGCACCAACGGCATGACCGCCATCGGTGTGCTCTACGGCTACGGCAGCGAAGCCGAGCTGCGGGAGGCCGGGGCACACCATATCTGCGCCGCGCATCCTGAATTGCTCGACCATTGCGTGGGCATCTCATGACCGATCTGGAATTGGACGCTTACGCCAAGCTGGTCAGCGTCCTGACGTTGACAGTGCGCCAATTCGAGACTGCGAGGCCGGACGAACTCCCGACGATAAACGAGTCAAACTTGCCTCCGCCTTTCGTCTTCACATGGTACGAGTCGCTGATGGAACGAAGCTTAGACTTCCTGTGGAGGCTCAAGATTTTCAGATCACTGGATAAAGAGAACAGAGGCCTCGACCCATTTTTCAAATTCGACTGCAATCTTGACGACGTTCCTATCATCGCCAAGAAACACGCCGCAAATGGTCCGACGTTGGACAGTCTGGTGTGGCTCTACATTGAGCTAAGATCAGAGTACAACAGAATGCACCTTGATCGGTCGACACTGTTCTTCCTCGGCGAGGTGCCAGCCTTTTCGATCAGCGAAGATGAGAAAGAAGCATTCAAGGCCCTTGAGGAGCTTGGCTATGTAAAAGCTGTTCCAGGCGGATACGCCACCACCGCTAAGACTGACACCCTCCTTTCCAAGCCTTGGTGGGACGAGTGAATTGGTTGCGATCAGCTTGCTGCCGCAGCGATGTCCGTTGGCTCAGCCATGTCGGCCGGCAACGCGAACTGCTCGACGCGCTGGTATCGCTTCTTGTTGAGCAGGAGCCGCGTCACGTCGGGCCGCGAATAGTGCCCGGCGGGATCGGCGGCGTTCTTGGCGATGCCGATGGCGCCGAGGTCGATCTCGGCGATCAGCAGCCCCTCCTGGTCCGGCGCCAGCTTCTCGCCGATCTGGCTGCCGTCCGGGCCGTAGATCGCGGCGAACCCGCCGCCGGCATGCAGCAGCGCATGCTTGTCCGGCCGGTCGCAGAGCTCGTCGATCATGGCCTGCGACACCGTCGCACAAGGCGCCAGCACGAAGCAGGAGCCTTCCACGGCGTAGACGCGCGAAGCCGCATTGTTGACCTCGGCCCCTAACGCCGGCGCGAAGGGATCGTAGAGCGAGAAGCTCGGCCACGCCGCGACATGCACCTGCTCGTTCTGGGCGTACATCGCGTATTTCGACAGCGGCTGGAGATGCTCCCAGCAGCACAGCGCGCCGATGCGGCCGATGTCAGGTCGCGCATGCACGGCAAGGTCGCTGCCGTCACCCTCGCCATAGACGGTGCGCTCGGCATGGGTCGGCCGCAGCTTGCGGCGCTTGGCGATAGTCTCGCCGTCGGGCCCGATCAGCCATTGCGCGAGGTAGAGGCTGCCGCCGTCGCGCTCGGACAGGCCGATCACGGCCGTGAGCTTTGCCTTGCGCACGGCCTGGCGCAGCTTTTCAGCCTGCCCACTATCATAGGACAGCGAATTATCGAAATAACGCTGCACGAAGCCGCGGCCGATCGCCCAGGCCGGCGAGTCCATCCAGATGTGCCAGGGGTAACCGGGGATGAAGGCTTCGGGAAAGGCGATCAGCTTGGCGCCCTTTTGCGCGGCCTCCCTGATCAGCGCGATCGACTTGTCGATCGAGGCGTCGAGGTCGAGCCAGGCCGGCGCCGCCTGCACCACCGCCACCTTGTATTTCGGATGTTCGATGCCCATTGCCGCCTCCATTGCCGGTTGATCGGAAGCCAGGTCCGATGCAGTCTATTTGGCCAAGCCGGGCGGCCGGGCGCTCGACCACGGCGGAACAAAAACTCGACTGGAGGGATCGCCCGGTACGGGATTTGCCTCCGGTCAGGCTCGATCCGCACGAACACGCGGTTTTGCAGGATGTGAAAGGGAGGCTGTCCTTATGCCAATCCAGTTCACAACGGACGGCAGCCCCGGCTATCGGCGGCTCGCCCTCTGGCAGGATATCGTTTGCGACGTCTTCGTCGGGCTCGACTGCAAGTCGGACCTCGGCAGCGCCTTTCACGGCTCGGTCACGCAGGCTTCGCTCGGCAAGGCCGTGTGCTCCGAGGTCTGCTCCGACCGCCAGCACGTCTTCCGCACGCCCTCGCGCATCGCACGCTCGGACCAGGATTTTGTCCTGGTCGCGCTCGGCAATCGCGGCAACGGCGGCGTGGTGCAGGACGGCCGCGAGACTGTGATCCATCCCGGCGAGTTCGCCTTGTACGACACCACGCGGCCCTATGAGCTGAAGTTCAACGACAGCTTCACCCAGACTATCTTCAAGGTGCCGCGCGAGATGCTGCATCGCCGGCTCGGCGGCACCGAGACGCTGACCGCGATCTCCTTCGGCATCGATGCGCCGCTCGAGCGGCTCGCCTACGATTTCATCGTGAGGCTCTGCCAGAACGCAGACAGGCTGGCTCCGAACAACGCGGCGGCGCTGTCGGAGCAGGCCGTCGACCTGCTTGCGATGGCGTTGAGCGAACGGCTCGGCGAGACGTCACTGCCGTCCTCGACCCACCGCTCCGCCCTACTGTTTCGACTGAAGGCGCACATCCGCGCGCATCTGGCCGATCCCGAGCTTTCACTCGCCGACACCGCGGCGGCGCTCGGCATCTCGCCGCGCTATGTCAATGATCTCCTCGCCGACGAGGACACCTCGTTCCAGCGCCACGTCCTTGCCGAGCGTCTCGCCCAATGCCGGCGCGACCTCGCCTCGCCGATGCTCGCCCATCGCCACATCAGCGAGATCGCGTTCGCCTGGGGCTTCAACGACCTCTCGCATTTCGGCCGCGTCTTCCGCGAGCATTTCGGGATGTCGCCGCGCGATTTCAGACAGAGCCAGCTGCGGCATTGATATCGTTCCGGCCAGCCATCGCCTGGACGACTAGGCCATTCCCAAGCAAGGCCGGTATGTGAGCGCGTGATAGGACGCGGCGCCTGCTTGCACTATCCTTTGACATCAAGCCGTACGGACAATCGTCGGCCAGCAAGGAGCATATCAATGGAATACCGACGCTTGGGCCGCTCAGGCCTCATGGTGCCCGCCTTGAGTCTCGGCACCGGCACCTTCGGCGGCGTCGGCCGCCTTGCTGCGTGGGGCACGACGGATGCGACCGAAGCCCGGCGCCTTCTGGACATCTGCCTCGAGGCCGGCGTGTCGATGTTCGACACTGCCAACGTCTATTCGCTCGGCGAGTCCGAGCGGGTGCTCGGCGAAGCCATCAAGGGCCGCCGCGACCAGGTGCTGATCTCGACCAAGGCCACCTTCCGCTTCGGCGATGGTCCCAATGACATCGGCTCGTCGCGGCAACACCTGCTCAAAGCCATCGACGGTTCGCTCAGCCGGCTCGGCACCGATTACATCGACCTGTTCCAGCTCCATGGTTTCGATGCCTTCACCCCGCCCGAAGAGGTGCTCTCAACCCTCGACGTGCTCGTGCGCGCCGGCAAGATCCGTTACGTCGGCGTCTCGAACTTTTCGGGCTGGCACCTGATGAAGTCGCTCGCGGTCGCCGACAAACACGGCTTCCCGCGCTACGTCGCCAATCAGACCTACTACTCCCTGATCGGGCGCGACTACGAATGGGAGCTGATGCCGCTCGGCATCGACCAGGGGCTGGGCGCCGTGGTCTGGTCGCCGCTCGGCTGGGGCCGCCTCACCGGCAAGATCCGCCGCGGCCAGCCGAAGCCCGAGGTCAGCCGCCTGCCCAAGACCGCCGAGTTCGGCCCGCCGGTGCCGGACGAGCATGTCTATCGCGTCGTCGATGCCATCGACGAGATCGCGAAGGAGACCGGCAAAAGCGTCTCGCAGATCGCGCTCAACTGGCTGCTGCAGCGTCCCACGGTCTCGACACTGATCATCGGCGCCCGCAACGAGACGCAGCTGCGCGAAAATCTCGGCGCGGTCGGCTGGTCCTTGAGCAAGGACCAGGTCGCAAAGCTCGATGCCGCGAGCAAGGTGACGCTGCCTTATCCCTATTGGCACCAGCGCACGACCTTTACCGACCGCAACCCGCCGGCGGTGTAGGCACCTGCACGAAATCACGGACAGGCCGCGAAAGCCCCCGATGCCCTGCCGCGCCGGGGAACCAGGCTTTCGACGCGGGAACTGTCCGTGTCCTGCCGGGTTGCGATCCATCCTGCGATTTCCTAATCGGGAGATGAACCACGGCTCGAATCAAGCGCGCCTTCATCATGTCGTCCGCACCCATCGAGCATGCCGACGGCCTGCCGCAGCCGCAGCGCAACCAAGCGGTACTGACTATCGCGCTCGGCATCATCATGGCGGTGGTCGACAGCGCCATCGCCAACGTGGCGCTGCCGACGATCGCGGCCGACCTCGATGCGAGCCCGGCCTTCTCGATCTGGATCGTCAACGGCTACCAACTCGCGATCACGATCTCGCTGCTGCCGCTGGCGTCGCTCGGCGAGATCGTCGGCTATCGCCGCGTCTATCTGGTCGGGCTGGTGCTGTTCACGATTGCCTCCGCCCTGTGCGCGCTGGCGGACACGCTGCCCCTGCTGACGATGGCGCGGATCCTCCAGGGCTTTGGCGCGGCCGGCATCATGAGCGTCAACGCGGCGCTGGTGCGCTTCACCTATCCGCGCAGCCAGCTCGGCCGCGGCATCGGGCTCAACGCGCTCGTCGTGGCCTTCTCGGCCGCCGTCGGCCCGACGCTGGCGGCCGGCATTCTCGCGGTCGGAAGCTGGCCGTGGCTGTTCGCCATCAACGTGCCGCTCGGTGCGGTGACTTTGCTGATCGGCTTGCGCAGCCTGCCGCACACCAAGCCCGCGGGCCGCTCCTTCGACTGGCAGAGCGCGGGCCTGTCGGCGATCACGTTCGGCGTCGGCATTGCGGCGGTCGACAGCGTCGGTCATGGCCAGGCCGCGATCACCTGCCTCGTGCAGTTCGCCATCGCGCTCGTCGCCGGCGCTCTGCTCATCTATCGCGAAACGCACATGACCTCGCCGCTGTTGCCGGTCGATCTGTTGCGCATCCCGGTCTTCGCGCTGTCGATTGCAACCTCGATCGCGTCGTTCTGTGGACAGATGCTGGCCTTCGTCGCGATCCCCTTCTACCTCCAGAGCCGCTTCGGCTATTCCGCCGTGCACATGGGCCTATTGATCACGCCCTGGCCGATCGCGGTGGCGTTCGCGGCGCCCCTTGCCGGCCGTCTGGTCGAGCACTATCCGGCCGGCCTGCTCGGCGGCATCGGGCTCACGCTGTTTGCCTGTGGCCTTGCCGCGCTCGCGTTCCTGCCCGCGAGCCCGACGCCGTTCGACGTGATCTGGCGCATGGCGCTGGCAGGTGCCGGCTTCGGCCTGTTCCAGACCCCCAACAACCGCACCATGATCGCGGCCGCCCCGCGCGAGCGCGCCGGCGGCGCCAGCGGCATGCTGGGCACGGCCCGGCTGCTCGGCCAGACCACCGGCGCTGCGCTGGTCGCGCTGCTGCTCGGGCGGTATCCGGTCGAGGGCACGAGGCTGGCGCTCCTCGCCGGCGTCGGATTTGCGCTCTG
>NZ_JXJM01000001.1:2552781-2559061 GCF_001593325.1 Bradyrhizobium sp. DOA1 | reverse complement strand
CGGCGCTGAGCATGCTGCGCCTGTCGCCTGCAGGTGCACGCGGCGCCGAGCACGTCCGCGTGCAGGACGATCAACGCTTGCGCGGCGAATAGCGCGGGCCCACGCCCAGGCTATGGCTGTTTTCGTGCACAACCCCAGCGTGGCTTAACTATTCCGACCTATGGCCTATTGTCCTCCCGCTCCGGTTGCGCTTCAGTGACGGCGGGACAAGGGGCATTTCATGCGTTCATTTGGAATTGTGGCGCTCAGCGTCATGCTGGGCGGCTGCGCGTCTGTCACGCGCGGCACGACCGAGAATATCAGCATCTCATCGACACCGTCGGGCGTGGAAGCAGTCGTGAGCGGGCTTGAAGTGCCCACCACCTGCACCACGCCATGCGCCATCGTCGCCAAACGCAGCGCCGACATCACGATCACCTTCGAGAAGGAAGGCTATCAATCGCAGACGGTGCAACTTACGAAGGAAGTGTCTGGCACGGGCGCCGCCGGCTTCGCCGGCAATCTCCTGGCGGGCGGCGTCATCGGCATGGGGGTCGATGCTGCGACCGGCGCGGCGACCGATCACAAGCCGAATCCGGTCATCGTGACGATGCAGCCGTCCGTGCCGCACGCAGCACCGCGCACTCCGAAGAGACCGCGGCCACCGCGCGCACCGGAGGCCGGAACGTAAGGCCACCTCCGGACCGCCAACGACGCAAACAAAAAGGCCGGCTTTGCAGCCGGCCTTTTCGATTTCATCATAAGCCGATCAGACCTTGACCAGCGGCCCCTTCGAGGTCGGCCCCTTGGAGCCGCCGGGGCCGCCCGGCTTGGACTTGCCCGGCGGACGCTTGCGGGTGCCGGGCAGCTTCTCCTGCTTCGGCGTGACCGGGCCGTCGAGGAATTCGAAGCTGATCTTCTCTTTGGTCTCGTCGGCCTCGTCCTTGACGAGAACGACGCGAACATGGCCGCCGCCCTTGAGCTTGCCGAACAGCACCTCGTCGGCCAGCGGCTTCTTGATGTGCTCCTGGATCACGCGAGCCATGGGGCGCGCGCCCATCTGCTCGTCGTAGCCATGCTGGACCAGCCAGGCCTTGGCGGGCTCGGACAGCTCGATGGTGACATCGCGATCGCCGAGCTGCGCCTCGAGCTGAAGCACGAACTTCTCGACCACGGTGCCGATCACCTCGACGCTGAGATGGCCGAACGAGACGATGGCATCGAGACGGTTGCGGAATTCCGGCGCGAACTGCCGGTTGATCGCCTCGTGGTCGTCGCCTTCCCGCTTCGAGCGGGTGAAGCCGAACGCCTGCTTGGCGAGATCCGCCGCGCCCGCATTCGTCGTCATGATCAGGATCACGTTGCGGAAGTTGACCTGCTTGCCGTTGTGATCGGTGAGCCGGCCGTGATCCATGATCTGGAGCAGCACGTTGTAGAGATCGGGATGCGCCTTCTCGATCTCGTCGAGCAGCACCACGCAATGCGGATGCTGATCGACGCCATCGGTGAGCAGACCGCCCTGGTCGAAGCCGACATAGCCGGGAGGCGCGCCGATCAGGCGCGACACGGTGTGCCGCTCCATGTATTCGGACATGTCGAAGCGCAGGAGCTCGACGCCGAGCGTCGCCGCGAGCTGCTTTGCGACTTCGGTCTTGCCGACGCCGGTGGGCCCTGAGAACAGGTAGCACCCGATCGGCTTCTCCGGTTCGCGCAGGCCGGCACGCGCCAGCTTGATCGAAGCGGCGAGCGACTCGATCGCCTTGTCCTGGCCGAACACGGTGCGCTTCAGGGTCTGCTCGAGATGCTTGAGCACCTCGGCGTCGTCCTTCGACACACTCTTCGGCGGGATCCGCGCCATCGAAGCGATCGTGGTCTCGATCTCCTTGATGCCGATGGTCTTCTTGCGCTTGTTCTCGGCGACCAGCATCTGCGCCGCGCCGGACTCGTCGATCACGTCGATCGCCTTGTCGGGCAGCTTGCGGTCGTGGATGTAGCGCGAGGAGAGCTGCACCGCGGCCTCGATCGCCTCATTGGTGTACTTCAGACGGTGATAGTCCTCGAAGTACGGCTTGAGGCCCTTGAGGATCGCGATCGCGTCCTCGACGGTCGGCTCGTTGATGTCGATCTTCTGGAAGCGCCGCACCAGCGCGCGGTCCTTCTCGAAGTGCTGGCGGTACTCCTTGTAGGTGGTCGAGCCCATGCAGCGGATCGTGCCCGAGGCCAGCGCCGGCTTCAGCAGGTTCGAGGCGTCCATCGCCCCGCCCGACGTCGCGCCCGCACCGATCACGGTGTGGATCTCGTCGATAAACAGGATGGCGTTGGGATGCGCCTCGAGCTCCTTCAGCACCTGCTTCAGGCGCTCCTCGAAGTCGCCGCGATAGCGCGTGCCTGCGAGCAGCGTGCCCATGTCGAGCGAGAACACGGTGGCGGCCGCGAGCACCTCCGGCACCTCGCTGTCGACGATGCGCTTGGCGAGACCTTCCGCGATCGCGGTCTTGCCGACACCGGCTTCGCCGACGAACAGCGGATTGTTCTTCTGCCGGCGGCAGAGCACCTGGATCGCGCGGTTGATCTCGGAGTTGCGTCCGATCACCGGATCGATCTTGCCGTCGCGCGCCTTCTTGTTGAGGTTGACGCAATAGGTCTCGAGCGCCTCGCCCTTCTTCTTGGCGTCCTCGTTGCCCTTGGTCTCGGTCTCCTCGTCGACGCCGCGCACGGGCCGCGCTTCGGAGACGCCCGGCCGCTTGGCGATGCCGTGACTGATGTAATTGACGGCGTCATAACGCGTCATGTCCTGCTCCTGCAGGAAATACGCGGCATGGCTTTCACGCTCGGCGAAGATCGCGATCAGGACGTTGGCGCCGGTCACCTCTTCGCGGCCGGACGACTGCACGTGGATCACCGCGCGCTGGATCACGCGCTGGAAGCCGGCGGTCGGCTTGGCGTCGTCGGCGCCATCCGTCACCAGATTTTCGAATTCGGTCTCAAGATAGTTGACGAGGCTCGTACGGAGCTTGTCGAGATCGACGCTACAGGCGCGCATGACGGCGGCTGCATCGGAGTCGTCGATCAAAGAAAGCAAGAGATGCTCGAGCGTCGCGTATTGGTGATGACGCTCGTTTGCGATCGCCAGCGCACGATGCAGGGATTGTTCAAGGCTTTGGGAAAAAGTCGGCATTCGCGTCCTCTATGGCCCCCACCATCATGGTCGTGATCGCCCGGTCAGGCAACAACAACCTTTGTCACATATAGTTATACAAGATCGCGGCGAAAGACCGGTTCCGCGACTCCGCAGCTGGCCACCTGCGCCATTTTCGATGCAAATCCCGTTCCGATTTGGGCGGGATCGGCGCCGGTGCAAAATTCCGCGAGCTTGCCAGCTGCAATGGACATCGCGGGCACATAGGTCGCGACGATCACACCGCGACATAAGCAACGAAAGCCGGCTTCGAACGCGCCGCGAGACGCCCTACTTCTTTTCCATCACGCATTGCAGCGGATGCTGGTGCTTGCGGGCGAAATCCATCACCTGCGTCACCTTGGTCTCGGCAATCTCGTAGGTGAACACACCGCACTCGCCGATCCCGTGATGATGGACGTGGAGCATGATCTTGGTCGCGGCCTCGACGTCCTTCTGGAAGAACTTCTCCAGCACGTGGACGACGAACTCCATCGGAGTGTAGTCGTCGTTGAGGATCAGCACACGGTACAGGTTCGGCCGCTTGGTCTTGGGCTTGACCTTGGTGATGACCGAGGTGTTCGGCCCCGTCGGACCATTGGAACGATTGTCGTCATTGCTCATCCGGGGAGCACGGGCCGCGACAGACGCGGACAGATCGAGGCTGGAAGTCAGTTGCGGCATGGCACAGGCGTTCAAAATTCCCCACGGAAGCGATGACGGTTGCCGCGCGCGCCGCTCTTCGGAGCCTTGCGCAGGCGCGCCGCCTTGTTGGATCGCCGCTCCCGACGGATCCGGCCAAGCCGGATCGTTCGCTAGCAATATGGGCCCGCCTCCGGCTTGCCGCAAGCACGCAAAACTCCGGCCGATGCGGCCGCAGCGGTGCCGATTCCCGGCCCGGCGATCTCCGGCGAGGTTAATCAATCTCGGCCGGTTTGACAAAAATTTCCGCCGCGCCTGTTTAGAACAGATTGATCAGGAACCCGGCACCGGATGCGGCCCGCGAGGTTTCGCGCAGAGGCATCCCCGGTTTTCTACGGTCCAATTTACCAACGCTCGAATTGCCTGGCGTCACCGACCAGCCGTGCAACAACGGCCACGTCGGCAAGCATGACGATCGATGTGGTCCAAGCGCGGCGAGCTGACGCATTCGTCACACGCAAACAAAAAGCCCGGCTGGTTCAGCCGGGCTTCGATTCCAGGACGTCCCGGAAATTTAGTGAGCGGCCGGGGTGAACTTCGACACGATGGTCTCGACCGGCTTGAACGCCTGCTTGGCGAGGTCGCTGTAGAGGCCGGCGATCTTCTGCGATTCCGCGACGAAGGTCTCGTAGGCGGAACGAGCGAAATCGGTCTGCGCTTCCATGGCCTTGTCCAGCGACTTCACGCCGGAAAGCTTCTCGACGAAGGACTTGGTGTCTTCGAACGACTTCTTGGTGTAATCGCCATAGGCGCTGGCGATCGCCTGAAGGCCGTGCTGCACCGAAGTCGCGGACGCGACGCACTGCTCGAACTGCTCTTTCCCGTAGTTCTGAAAGTCTTCAACCTTGAACATGTCGGAATCCTTTTTCCCTGGCTCTCGTCGGGAAGCCCCGGCTCCCTGACCCTGCCCAAAATTAGTGCAACGCACAATAAAGTCAAGAATCTTGTGCGCCGCACAAAAATAGATCCAAATCGCTGAGATTTCCGGGGTTTCCCGCAAGGGTTCCTTAAGCTTTTGGAAACCGCAGCCCCCTACCTTGATTCCCTGGACGTGTTCACTTCCGCAAGCGGCCAAAGCCGTTTGAGAACATCACCTTAGCCAGAACAGCGGCTCAGGCCCCAGCTCTTCCGCGGCCAACACCAGCGGAGGGACAGCCTGAGCAGGTAATGATCCCGGGTCGAGTGGGCACAATTTCGCCTCACGAGCCGGTGATCAAGTCAGAAACGGGGACGGGGTTCCATGCTTCGTAACAACTTGTCTTCCTCGCGCTTGGCGCGGGTTGGCGTTTTCGGGCTTCTTACGGTCACCACCGCAATCATCTTTACCACCGATGCTGCTGAGGCGCGGCGTCACCGGCGCCATTACGCGCACCACAAGGTGCAGCGCGATGTGTCCGAGAGCTCCAGCTCGAAATTCGCGTCCATCATCGTCGACGGCAATTCCGGCGCCGTGCTCCAGTCGACCAGCCCCGACGCACTGCGACACCCCGCCTCGCTCACCAAGATCATGACGCTCTATTTGCTGTTCGAGCGCCTCGAGTCCGGCAAGCTGAAGCTCGACACCGAGATGCCGGTGTCCAAGCACGCGGCCGACCAGGATCCGACCAAGCTCAATCTGCGCGCCGGCCAGACCATCCGCGTCGAGGACGCGATCAAGGGTCTCGTGACGCGTTCCGCCAATGACGCCGCCGTAGTCATCGCAGAAGCGATCGCCGGAGACGAAGACGACTTCGCCCAGATGATGACGCGCAAGGCGCGCTCGCTCGGCATGTCCAAGACGGTGTACCGCAACGCCAACGGCCTTCCCAACGACGAGCAGGTCACAACCGCGCGCGACCAGGCCACGCTCGGCCGCGCCATCCAGGAGCGCTTCCCGCGCTACTATCGCTATTTCGCGACCTCGACCTTCAACTGGCGCGGTCAGTCGATCCGCAACCACAATCGCCTGCTCGGCAGTGTCGAGGGCGTGGACGGCATCAAGACCGGCTACACCCGCGCCTCCGGCTTCAATCTCGTCAGCTCGATGCGCCGCGGCAATCGCCACCTGATCGGCGTCGTGCTCGGCGGCCGCAGCGGCGGCTCGCGCGACGCCATCATGCGCAACCTGCTCGCGGAGAATGTCGAGAAGGGCGCGACCACTCGCACCGTCGTCGCGGTCACCGAGCGCAACGGGGCCGACGCCAGCACCGACGTTGCCGACGCGTCCAATAGTCCGGCACGTCCCCCCGCTCAGGTTCAAGCCGCGGCGACCCCGCCCCGGAAGCCGCCCCGTCGCGCCTCGCCGCCCGCCTGTCGACGCTTGCCGCTGCGACTGCCGCGATGCCGCCGGCTCAGCCCAGAGCTGAAGCGAGCAAGCCTGAAGTTCGCCCGACGGAATCCAGGATCGAGCCGGCACCGCTCACCAACGGTGTGATCTCCAGC
>NZ_JXJM01000001.1:2545945-2551997 GCF_001593325.1 Bradyrhizobium sp. DOA1 | reverse complement strand
GGAAGCGCCGAAGGCCGAGATCGCCCGCACCGAGCTGCCGCGCCAGCCGGCGGGCTTCGGCACCGGTAACGGCATCCTCGGGGTGCTGCCGGCCGCAACCGCCTCCGCGCCCGCCGCTCCGAAGCTCGCTTCCGCCGACCCGGCGCCGCAGCCGATCCAGATGAGCGCCACGACCAAGCCGGCCGTCACCCACAGCGGCTGGATCGTCCAGGTCGGCGCGCTCGAGAGCGAAACCGAAGCCAAGCAGCGCATCGACGCCGCCCGCAGCTCGGCCCGCGGCCTGCTGAGCAAGGCCGACCCATTCACCGAGCCGGTCGTCGCCAAGGACAACCGCAAGCTCTACCGCGCCCGCTTCGCTGGCCTTGAGCGCGACCAGGCCGAAGCCGTCTGCCGCACCCTCAAGCGCGCCGAGATCTCCTGCATCACCGTCCGCAACTGATCTCTTCACCGGTTCGGAACAAAATGCCCGCGCCTTGCGCGGGCATTTTTATTTCCGGAGATGCGGCAATGCCGAGGCTGCTCCCCGACAACCTCTCGTCAAGGATTTACGGTTAAAACTTTGCTCAAGGGATCGACCACGCCGACAAAGGGCGGGCATCGGGGCGACGGCAAACGGAGCAAGCGGAGCTCACACGGTACGGGCGTTTGTGGCGTGGTGCCGGAGTTAGCCGTTATGCGTACGAAGCAGAGTATCCTTGGCCTCGTTTACACGGGCAGCGAGATACGTCGAGCCCCCTTGGTCGGGATGGAGTTTCTTCATCAGGGACTTGTGAGCCCTGCTGATGTCGTCGCGCCCCGCGCCCGGCTGCAAGCCAAGGATCTGATAGGCTTCCTCCGTCGTCATTTTGCCGCTCGCCGCCGTGCGGCGCTGCCGCCCTGTCGCATCGGCTTGCGCGTTCTGACGCCAAGCGGGAAACCGGCGGTCCAGATAGCTTTCAAGTAAGGCCACGCTCTCGGCATCGAACGCCGGCACCAGCGCCAGCAGTCCGGCGAGATCGAAGTCGCCGAGATCGCGCCCGGCGTGAGGTCCGGCAACGATCCGGCCGTTCAATTGGCCGGTGTCGTGGTCGAGCCGCATGTCGAGGAATTGCGAGCGCACCCGCGAGGCCTGTCCGGACGGGCGCGTTGCGCCGCCGCCGAACAGCCCGCCGACATTGCCGAACCCCGCGTTGGCCAGCGGTGTCCAGCCGAGCAGCCCGGCGCCGAAGAGTCCGAGCGGAATCGCGACCGCCAGCTCGCCCCGCAGGCCCGTGAACGCGGCGACCGCCAGCGCCAACACCCCGCCGCCGAATTTGAGAACGCGCGCCAACGCCGCCGGATTGGCGGAGCGGAACATCTGGAGCAGCAGGTAAAGCGTGATAACAGCGACGGCGCCGGCAATCAGGGTCATGCCCCGAATATAGTCGCCCTGCCGGCAAAATGCATCGCGTCTGCCGCCGCAGCGGCCGCACCATCGCTACTTCATCTGGCCGATCAGCTTGGCAGCGCCGCTCGCCGTCTTCGCCAATGCCAACAGCGCGTCGCGGCCGCCGGCCGCGTAAGCCGCGGCGGCCCGCAACAGCTCGCGCAGCTGCGCCGCAGCACCGGGATCGAACCGGCACCAGGCCCCACCGGTCAAGCGCGCGATCTCGCGAAAGGCCTGCTCGGCCACGGCATCATGGCCCTCCTGAAACACGAACACCGGCACCTTGAGCATGCCGAGCTCGCCGGCCTTGGCACAGAGCTCGTCGACCCTCTCCTCCATCGCATCGCCGACGAAGACCACCGCACGCACGCCGGATGCGACCGCCTCGCGCCTCGCCTCGCTCAGCACCTTGCCGATCTGGGTGTCGCCGCCGCGGCAATCGATCTTGCTCA
The DNA here is from genome assembly GCF_001593325.1 of Bradyrhizobium sp. DOA1. Taxonomy (NCBI): domain Bacteria; kingdom Pseudomonadati; phylum Pseudomonadota; class Alphaproteobacteria; order Hyphomicrobiales; family Nitrobacteraceae; genus Bradyrhizobium; species Bradyrhizobium sp. DOA1. The sequence continues at coordinate 2,550,140 of NZ_JXJM01000001.1, read as the reverse complement.
TCAGCGCCGCGAGCTTCGCGCTATCGGAGATCCACGCGGTGGCGCGGCACTCGTCGAAACCGCGATAATAGACCAGCCGGATGTCGAGACTGCCGAGCGCCGCGGTCTCGCGAAACATGTCGGCCTGGAGTGCACAGGCCATGTCCCAGGTCGGCTGCCGGCTCATCGTCGCATCCAGCGCGAAGATCAGCCGTCCTTTCGCCCCGGGCGCATGCGGTGACAGCGCGCGCGCCTTGGCGACGAAGGCGGCAATGTCCTCCGAGGTCGAGGTACCGGCCTGCGGCACCGCGCCGGTCTTCGTCGAGACGGCATCACCGCGCGGCTTGGTAGGTTCGCCCGACATCTCTGCTCAATCCTGCCTGGGCGATTCATGTGGTGAGCACGTGGAGCCCGGTCAATGTGCAAAGCCTCCGCGGGCAGATGCCGGCGGAGGCTTTTGGAAAAAGTGCCGATGTCGAGGAAGGCGTCAGCTCTTTGCGGGCGCCATCAGTGCGACCGGCCCGGGCTCGAGGATCTTGGGCGGCGACGATTGCGTATCCACCGGTCTCACTTCGCTGTCGGTCATGCTCAAGAATTTGTCGAGCATGCTCTGGATCGAATTCTTGGCCGCATCCGGACCGGTGTCGCGCATGTCGTTATGCTGGAATTCGGTCTTCACGACCTGAATGCCCGCCTTCTCGCATTCCTCGTCCGTGGGGATCACGCCCGCATCGGCCTTGAACTGAGGATCGGTCGACCGGAACGACAGGATCTTGAACTTGCCCGCGGTGACGAAGGGAACGCGCAGATTGTCGAGCGTGACGACCTTCTTGACCTCATCCGGGTACTGCTTGGCGAAGTACATCGTGATGTCACCGCCCATGGAATGGCCGACCATGGTCACCTGGTCGTAGTCGGCGTTGGGCTGAACCTTTTTCATCTCCTGCATCGCGAGATGAATGTTGGCAACGCCGCGCAGGATCTGCGGCAGGCGGCCGACATAGAGCTCGCCCGGCTTGGTCACCATCGGAGGATCGGTCGGCAGATCATGCTGCGGGCTCAGGACCATGTAGCCGCGCGCAGCGAAGATGTTGGCGAGAAAGCCGTACTCGGTGTTCTTGACGGTGTTGCCATGGTTGATCACGGCGACCGGCAGCGTGATCATGCCGGCATTGGCCTGCATTTCCTTGTCGCGGCGCACCGCGACCTGGACGGGCACGGGACGATTGTCGCGCGAAGCGTCGTAGAAGGTGATGGTCTCGTGCTTGATCGCCCACTTGCTCGCCGTGAAATAGGCGATGCCGCAGAGGGCACTGACGGAAACCAGAACGGCAATTCCACGCTTCATTTTCGTCCTCAGCCGCAGGCTCTTGCGGCCTGATCCCTGTTGAAAATCGTGTTCTCCGGGGCTCTGTGTCCCCTTGTCGCCTATTCCCTAATATATGTCACAGCAGCGTGACAGGAAGGCTAAATATTGTGACCTGGCAGCCCTTTCATTGTGCGTTGCACGCGTTTCGTGAGCACCCCGTTCTCAGAAGGGCTACGTCTGGGTACAGGTCCCCATCTGACGCAACCGGTGTCGATCGGGTTCGATTTGCAGTAACCGTCGGATGAAAACGCGTCGGGCGCCGGGCGGGTTCCCGCGGCAAAACGGCCGCGCGGACCGAGCAGAAGTAGCAATATACCGCCGGCCTCAGGCGCCCAGGATGTCGTGGACTTCGAGCGGCTTATCGACCTGATTGAACCACTCGGCGCGATTGGCGGCGCGGCGGCGGCCGCGCTCGTCCAGCGGCAGCTTGAGTTGGCGGAGCAGGCTCGTCACCTCCTCCCGCGCGGTGAGATGGCCGAGATTGGGCCGCATGCCGAGCGTGGCCTCGTCGATCTCGTCGAGGGCGGTCAGGCCGCGCGGGAAGAATTCGCGATAGACGACGCGCTCGGCGAAGCCGTCGACGTAGCGGAAGCCGAGCCGCAGCGACAAATCCTTCAGCCCCTCGGCGACCAGTTGCTTGTTGCGGGAGCCGAGCATGGACAGGCGATTGCGCACGACGATCCAGTCCGTGGTCGCGCCGTCGAGCTGGCGGCGCTTGCGCCTGACGTCGCGCACCATCTCGGCGTAATGGCTCTCCCCGGTGACCGCGTAATTGGTGGGATCGACGGTGCCGAGCACGTCGAAGTCGAGGAAGCTGTCGTTGATCGGCGTCACCAAGGTGTCGGCCATCGAATGCGCGAGCCGCATCAGGTAGCTGTCGGTGCCTGGCGTATCGATGACGATGAAGTCGAAGCTGCTCTCGACCGCCGAGACCGCCTCCATGAATTGCTGGAACTCGGAATTCTCATTCTCGGCGATCTGCATGGTCTCGCCGAGCTTGATGCAGCGATGCACCGGGAGTTCGAGGTGGAGGTCGGTACGGCGCGCCCAGGCGGACCGGTTGCTGATGTAGCGCGTGAAGCTCTGCTGGCGGCAATCGAGGTCGATGGTGGCGACGCGCTGACCGGCCTTCAGAAGCGCAACCGCGATGTGCAGGGCGGTGGTCGATTTGCCGGAGCCGCCCTTCTCGTTGCCGAGCACGACCACATGCGCCGAGCCCGATTGGCCTTGGCTAGCCTGCACAAGCATAGTGATCCTCGACACCCCTAACGAATATCTTCGAGTTGACTGCGTCTGCGGTCAAGTGAAATGCGTGACAGGTCATGCAAATTGCAGAGCGCCGTTCCTCATGATGAATCGCGGCGCCAATATTCATCTGTGGTCCAGCCACAATGTCGCGACAATCAGCGCGGCCTTGCGCGGGATGCTGTGCCGCATCCGGATGCATAGCGTCTACGATCGCCGCTTGTTAAGGTTAGCCGGTCGAGCCCGCCTCACCCGCACTGATTCCCAACCCCCGTCGAGTTCTGATGTCTTCAAGCCCCTTGATCGCTCGCACGGTCCCCGCCTTGCGCCGCGCCGTCGACAATCTCCGCAAGCGAAAGGCCACGATCGCACTGGTCCCGACCATGGGCGCGCTCCATGACGGGCATGTGTCGCTGGTCCGCCTCGCCAAGCGGCGCGCGAGTCGCGTCGTGGTGTCGATCTTCGTCAACCCGACGCAGTTCGCCCCGACGGAGGACTTCGGCGCGTATCCGCGCACCTGGAAGTCCGACATCGCCAAGCTCGCGGCCGAGGGCGTCGATGTGGTCTGGCATCCCGGCGTCGCCGCCATGTATCCGGAGGGCTTTGCCACCCGCATCGTGCCGGAAGGGCCGGCACTGGCCGGGCTCGAGGACCGCTTCCGGCCGCATTTCTTCGGCGGCGTCGCCACCGTCGTCGGCAAGCTGTTCACGCAATGCCGGCCGGATGTCGCGATCTTCGGCGAAAAGGATTTCCAGCAGCTGCGGGTGGTCACGCAGATGGCAGGCGATCTCGACCTCGGCGTCAGGGTGATCGGCTCCCGCACCGTGCGCGAGCGCGACGGACTCGCGATGTCCTCGCGCAACGTCTATCTCTCACCCGAGGAGCGGCAGACCGCCCCCACTCTTTACCGCGCCATGAAGGAGAGCGCGCGGCGGATCAAGGCCGGCGATGCCATCGCGCCGGCGATGGCGGGCGGCGCCGAGATGATCAAGGCGGCCGGCTTCGTGCTCGATTATTTCGAGGTGCGCCATGCGGCAACGCTGGCACCGGTCACCTCGCGCAAGGACGGCCCGTTGCGGCTCCTGGTCGCGGCCAAGCTCGGCAGCACCCGGCTGATCGACAATATCGCGGTTTAGAGCAGGCCGAGATCGCGCAGCTCGCGCCGCATCGGCTCCGGCATCGCAGCGATCGAGCCTGCGGCGGACTTGCCGAGATCGGCCGGCACGGAAACGTCGGTGAGATAGCGCCAGCCCTGGAACGGGCGCATCGGCCGCGGCGATACCGAGATCACCTTCGGCTGCATCACGATCCGGCAGCGCCCGATGCCGTCCTTGTCGCGGAACGGCTCGATGCCGATGATCTTCTCCCGCGCGGCGATCTCGCCCTTGATCACCCAATAGAGCGAACCGCCCGCCAGGATCTCGGCGTCGCGCTTGGGCACCATGCGGGTGATGTGGACGTGACGTTGCGGCAGACCTTTCTTCTTGGCGGTCTGCATCCGTTCGGCGATCCACTCCTTCAATTCCTTGACGGAGTCACAGCCGACGGCGAGCTTGATCAGATGTAGCGGCATGCCTCAGCATTAGCTGGGCAGCCACGCAT
>NZ_JXJM01000001.1:2500580-2545023 GCF_001593325.1 Bradyrhizobium sp. DOA1 | reverse complement strand
GACGCCGTGGGCTCCGGATTCATGATGCTGACGGGCGGTGTCGACGAGGCGCTCGGGAACTCGGCATTGGTCGGCTTGCCCGTCGGCATCGACGGCGGCAATCCGGCCAGCGCAGCCGTGGCCGGCATCGCCAGCACGTTTGCGGGCGCATTCCAGGTCGGCGCATAGCGCGCGACCAGCGTGTCGTAGAGATGGGATTCCATGTTGGCAGCGACCTGCCGCTGGTCGGTCAGCGAGCGGAACGCGGCGCAGTCGAACTGCGTGCAGCCGTCGCGCGCGACCAGCACATGCGCGACGAGGCCGTAGCGGTCGCGCTCCAGCGATTTGCGCAGCGCCTTCATGTCGGTCGTCAGACTCTTCTCGGCCGCGGCGACGTCGCCGAGCGCGGTCAGCCGGTCGATCCTCGCAGCGGTGTGGGAGACGGCTGCAGCCGCCGCATCAGGCGCGCCGAACAGCGCCCGCTCGCAGCCAGCGGCGACGGTATCGCCGGCGAGATCGTCGAGACAGGACAGCGCAGGCAGGCTCGCCGTCACCGCAGCATGCGTCCCCAACTCCGCCGGCGCACCCTGCCCCTCCGATCCATAAAGGTGCATGGTGGTGGGCACCGTCACGGCGAGGGCGAGCAGCGTGACGACGGCAAGTGCGCCATTGGCGACCGATCTGTCGGCGCGCAGCATCGTGACCAGCAGGATCAACCCGAAGAATCCGGCGGCTGCCAGCGTCATCCCCATCGAGAACGCCGGCGAGCGCCAGATTTGGTCGAGCGAAGTGGCCCATGCCCAGTTCATGCGCGACGTTCCCTCACGCGAGCAAAGAGCGGATGGTCAAAGCGAGCACCGCGAGTCGGCAACTGCCCCCGGCCCACCTTGTGAAGGTGAACCGGGCCTTTTAACGGCGAGAGGATACAATTTCCCCGGGAGGCGCCAGTGCGCTGATGGCGACAGTCTTCAGGAGAGCGCGAGCTGGCTTTCCTTGGCGACACGCTCGAAGGCTTCGGTCGAGCTCTTGATCCGGTATTGGCAATCGTCGCCTTCGGTCGGCAGGAGACGGATGATCTCATACGCGCCGCTGGCAGCCGGACGCGCGACGTTGCTGGCCGTGAACAATACGCGCGTTCCCACGGGGAATTTGTGCTTCAACACCCTCTCCATTACTCAAACAACGCCTGCCTCGCCCATGGTCCCACTGCGATGGCCGGCCGGAAACCCAGCTGCTGTATAGCATGCGGAAGGCCGTTTTGGCCAGCGCCATGCCCGCATGGCAAATGCGTAATTTTTGCAGTCTTTTCAGACTGATAACAACAGAGCGGGCAGGCCGGTGATACCGCCGGAGCGCCCGGTCCGGCGGACATGTCGCACCCGGTGTCGCAGCCTTGAGGGAATCGATGGCGGCGCCGGTCCGCGGCACAATTGGTGAGCCGGCACGCGGATCGGCCTCCCCCGTTCGGGCCAGCGATCAGGCGTCCTCGAACTTCGCGATGCGAAGCGTTTCGGCAAGGCCGTCCCGGGTCCATTCCTGGAACGCCGGCAGCGCCAGCATCGTCTCCATATACGCCTTGGTCTCGGGCGTGACCTCGATCGCGTAGGTGCGGAAGCGGTGCACGACAGGTGCGTACATCGCATCCGCCGCACCGAAGCGGCCGAACAGGAACGGTCCCCCCGCGCCGTAGCGCGTGCGGCATTGGCGCCAGATCTCCTGCACGCGCGCGATATTGGCCTTGGCGTCCGCCGACAGCGTCACGGGCCGCACGGGGCGGTGGAGGTTCATGCCGCATTCGTTGCGCAAAGCCATGAAGCCGGAATGCATTTCCGCGCACACCGACCGGGCGTGGGCGCGCGCGGCAACGTCGTCGGGCCAGAGCTTCTTCTCCGGATAACGCTCGGCGATGTATTCGATGATGGCGAGCGAATCCCACACCGTGATGTCACCGTCGACCAGCACCGGCACCTTGCCGGCGCGGCTGAAGGACAGGATCTGCTCCTTGTCGGCGGGATTGTCCGTGTAAAGCGGGATGACGGTCTCCACGAACGGGATGTCATTGGCGCGCAGCGCGAGCCAGGGCCGCATCGACCATGACGAGTAGTTCTTGTTGCCGATCGCGAGTTTCAGTGCAGCCATGTCAGCAGTCCTTCCCGAGGCGTCCTGGAGGGAGCCGCTTTTAGCGCCATCGCCTGCCCCCAATCAATCGTTGCTGCGTCTTGCCCTGCGTGGCAATCGTTGCGGCCCGCAAGGAGACGGACATGAGCAGGCACTGGGTCGACATCACCGCCGTCGGCTTCTTCATCGTCGAATGGCTGGTCTATGCGCTGACGCTGGAGCATTCGGTCTATGGACGCGACAGCCTGTCCGCGCGCATGAACCGCTATCGGGAAGTCTGGGTGCGCCGCCTGCTCGACCGCGACACCCGCATGGTCGACATGCAGATCATGGCCTCGCTCCAGAACGGCACCGCCTTCTTCGCCTCCACCAGCCTGTTCGCGCTCGGCGGCGCACTGGCGCTGCTGCACGCCACCAACGATGCGATCACGATCCTGAGCAAGCTGCCGGTCGATCTCAGCACGTCGCCGGCGATGTGGGAGCTGAAATGCGTTGGGCTCGTGCTGATCTGCGTCTATGCCTTCTTCAAATTCGCCTGGGCCTACCGCCTGTTCAACTACGTCGCGATCCTGTTCGGCGGCATGCCGCCGGCCGACCAGCGCGACACGCCGGAGGCCGAGTCCCATGTCATCCGCACCTCGCGCCTGTTCGAATCCGCCGGCCGCCACTTCAACCGCGGCCAGCGCGCCTTCTTTTTCGCGCTCGGCTATCTCGGCTGGTTCGTCAGCCCCTGGGTGCTGTTCGTGACGACGGCCGCGGTGGTGGTCGTGACCTGGCGCCGACAGTTCGCGTCGAGCGCGTGGGCCGCGATGGCGCCGGAGGTAGCGGATGGCGGGGAGACCAGGCGCGGTCATTGAAGCACTCGTGTTCCGGACAAGCGTAACGCGCCTAAGTTGCAGCGCGGAGCCGGGCACGGAGCGGAGTGTGGGTCATGCTTTCTCCACGTCATTGCGAGCGCAGCGAAGCAATCCAGAGTCTTTCCGCGGAGGGATTCTGGATTGCTTCGTCGCATCAGCGCAAAATTGCTACGCAATTTTGTCGCGAGCTCCTCGCAATGACGGAGTATGAGGCGGCAGGGTTGGCCCCCATTCAACGCTGTCATTCCCCGCGAAGGCGGGGAATCCAGTACGCGGCGGCGTCTCGATCAATCACTGCTGTCTCGGAGTACTGGATCGCCCGCCTTCGCGGACGATGACACTGAGTGTATGGCTATAGACACGGCTTCGCGGCCTCGCGGCTCAATTCGCCCGAGCTTTGCTTGATCACCCCTCACAGCCAAGAGGGTGCAGGGAAGGCCGGGTGCCGGCGGCACCCGCGGTCCGCTGCGCAAAAGGCACACGCAGAAAACCGCACAGCAGCATACAGGTGAAGCCCAACACACGGCCTTCCCTGCGCGATGGTCGGACGGCTTATGCCGCGCTCTCCCGGGAGCCGAGTTCCTTCTGGCCTCCCTCACCCTCACGGAATTCACCGGCCCCGCGCCGGTTGACGCAGATGCCGCCTCCGCCAGGGCTTGACCGTAGCAACGACGGCCAGGACCACACGGTTTTGCCGTACGCACGGTTCGTTGGCGCCACAGGGTCCGACGGCGTTGTGCACGTTGCCCTCGGAATATGACGCGACGAACCTGACAGCGCCGTTCGTCCACGCGAAGTCTTGGGCTCACGGAGAGCAATCCGCCCTGCCCTTGGCTTTCGCGCACGACGCTGCTGCGTCCACCGCAAGCCCGGCTCTGCGATCACACGACAACATGACCGCCCCTCAAGGGTGAGCCGGGATGGACGACACATACGCCGTTTCCGAATTTCGGTAAAGCGGAATATTTTTTCCGAATCTGGATTGACAGAGGGCGACACACACACGCTACCCCCCGAAATCCCGTGGGCTGAACGGAAGATCCAACACCTTCCATTCTCCATATTTGTCGGCCGGCAGCATCTTGTAGGGCTGGCAGCTCTGAAGCGCATTCATGGCGGACTTGACGATGGCCACGCCCTTCGCGGATGGCGGAGCCGCCATCAGGATCGGCTCGCGCAACAGCGTGCCGTCGGTGGCGAATACCGCGCGCAGCTTGATGTTGACGTTGTCGGTCGGATCGACCCCGGCCGGTAGCTTGGCGCAGCTTCTCAGATGACGGCGCAGCGCGGTGATGACCTCCGGGGGAAGCTTGGCGGCGATCGAATCCTTGGCGTCGCCGCCGTCGTCCTTGGAGGCGTCTTTCGGCAGCTCCGTCGGCAATTCGGGCGGCAGGCCGAGCATGACGCCGTATTTGACGGTGACGTCTGGCTGCGGCGTCTGGTAGGCCGGCGGCGGCACGGTCGTGGGCTGCTGCATCGCCTGTGACGGCAGCGGTTGCATGGGTGGCGGCTGCATCGGTTGCGGCATCGGTTGAGGCTGGGCCTGCGGAAGCTGTTGCGGCTGCGCCTTGGCCTCGCTCGGCTGCGGCGGCGAAGGCTGCGGCGGCGTCCGTTGCTCCGCAGAACGTTGCTGCTCAGAAGGTTGCGGCTCGGGCGAAGCCTGCGGCGATGGCGCGGCCTGCTGCTTGGACGCGGCTTCGGACTTGTCGGTGGAATCGAGCTTCGGCAGCTTCAGGTCGGGCGGCGGCTCCGGCTGCTTCTCCTTTGCCGCTTCCTGCTCCTTGATCTCCTCCTTGACCTGTTCGGGCGTGACGATGTCGACGGCCACGGTCTCGGTCGGCGCGGCATGAAACGGATGGACCTCGCTGATCACGATGATCAGCGCCACCAGCGTCAGATGCGCGATTGCGGACGCCGCAATGTCCGCCCGTATGATCTTCCGCAGTTCCATCGACCGATCTTGGGTTGCCGCCGCGGTCCTAGCATACCCCAGGCTCCCCTCAATCCCATTTCGGCGCGAAGCCGAAATCGGTCAGGCGGCCTTGCGGCTTGGCAAGCGCCGCGATCCGCCCCATCTCGTCGTCCGACAGCTCGAAATCGAAGATTTCGATGTTTTCGGACAGGCGTTCGACGCGGGAGGTGCGCGGGATCGCAGCGACATTCTGCTGCACCAGCCAGCGCAGGCACACCTGTGCCGGCGATTTACGATGGGTGCGGCCGATCTCCGCGAGCGTCCGGTCGGTCTTGATGCGCCCCTTGGCGATGGGACTGTAGGCGACCAGGGCAAGGCCGTGCTGATCGCAGGCCGCCCTCACCTTCGCCTGGTTCAGATAAGGATGATATTCGACCTGGTTGCAGACGAGCGGCTCGGGTGACGACGCCACCGCCTGCTCGATCAGCGCCACCGTGAAATTGGAGACGCCGATGTGCCGGGTCAGGCCCATCGTCTTCGCATGCGACAGCGCGCCGAGCGTCTCCGCCAGCGGCACGTGCGAATTGGGCCAGTGCAGCAGCAACAGGTCGACGCTCGAAAGCCGCATGCGGGCAAGGCTCTCCTTGACCGAACGCTCGAGGTCATGAGGCGCGAAATGGTTGGTCCAGACTTTCGTGGTCAGGAAGATATCGTCGCGGCGCACGCCCGAGGCCCGCAAGCCGTCGCCGACCTCGCGCTCATTTTCATAGGCCTGCGCGGTGTCGATGTGGCGATAGCCGAGCCGCAGCGCCTGCTCGACCACGCGGGCGGCAAGCCTTCCGCTCAGCTCCCAGGTCCCCAGCCCGATCGACGGAATCCTTGCACCATTGGCCTCGACGAACAGCATGAGGAATCCTCACTGTTGCGGCAACCCCGAGATCATCCAGGCGACATTATGGACCTGGCCCACGACGCTGCCAACGCATGCGCGGCTGCCGGGGCCGGATCTCGGTGCAAGTCTGACGGCAAGCCTAACGAGAGGTTCGCGTCAGACCTTGGCGAGCGCCTGGAACACCGTATCGGGCGCATGCGCGATCACGGCGAGCAGCGCGCGCGCCGGTCCCCGCGGGGCGCGCTTGCCCTGCTCCCAGTTGCGGATGGTCTCGACGGGGACGCCGAGCTTTGCGGCGAACTCCATCTGGGTAAGGCAGGCGCGCCGGCGCAAATCGCGCACCGCGAGCGAGCTGGCAACCGCCGGCGCGGCATCGGCCGCCGGCTGGACCGGAAACTCCTGCCCGTCCCGCAATTCGACGATCCGTCCGTCCGCCTTCAGCCGCAACCGCATGCCCATTCCCCCAAGCACGGGGATGATGCGGCAGGTCGCTTAAGTTCGGATTAAAGATAGCTGGCCGCACATGTGGTCTCGTGGCCCGGACGCACGCGGCAGGGAGAGAGTGAAGCTGCCCCGCTGCCGTCCCCGTCATTGCGAGGAGCCCTTGCGACGAAGCAATCCAGAATCCCACCGCGGTGATAGCCTGGATTGCTTCGCTGCGCTCGCAATGACGAGGAGAGAGGGCGCGTGCGTGCCCCTACTTCAATCCGAACCAGAGCGTCGCGATGCCGAGGAAGGAGAAGAAGCCGACGACGTCGGTCACGGTGGTGACGAACGTGCCGGACGCCACCGCAGGGTCCGCCCTGACGCGGTCGAGCGCCATCGGGATCAGGATGCCGCCGAGCGCGCCGGCGACGAGGTTGCAGATGATGGCAAGCCCGATGACGATGCCGAGTCCCGGGATCTTGAACCAGGCCACCGCGGCGATGCCGGTGATCACGGCGAAGGCGAGACCGTTGACGAGGCCGACCAGCGCCTCGCGCATCACCACGCGCCAGGCGTTGAAGGAGCCGAGCTCGCGCGTCGCGAGCGCGCGCACCGCGACGGTCATGGTCTGGGTCGCGGCATTGCCGCCCTGGCTCGCCACGATCGGCGCCAGCACGGCGAGCGCCACCATCTTCTCGAGCTGCCCCTCGAACAGGCCGAGCACCGAGGACGCGAGGAAGGCGGTGGCGAGATTGACCAGCAGCCAGTTGAAGCGGCCGCGCGCGATGGTGAGAAACGTGTCCGACAGCTCTTCGTCGCTGGTGACGCCGCCGAGCGCCTTGAGGTCCTCGTCGGCCTCCTCCTCGATGACGTCGACGACGTCGTCGACGGTGATGACGCCGACCAGGCGGTCCTGGGTGTCGAGCACGGGCGCCGCGACGAGATTGTACTTGCCGAACATGCGCGCCACCTCCTCCTGGTCCTCCAGGACGGAGACGCGGCGGCGGTCCTCGTCGGTGAGCTCGGTGAGCGGCACCGGGCGGCGGGCGCGCAGGAGCACGTCGAGCGGCACCGCCCCCTGCCAGTGCTGGTCCTTGTCGACGACGTAGATCTCGTAGAAGCGGTCGGGCAGATCCGGCGTCTCGCGCATATAGTCGATCGCCTGGCCGACGGTGAACTCCTGGGGCACGGCGATGAACTCGGTCTGCATCCGGCGGCCGGCGGAATTCTCCGGATAAAGCAGGCTGCGCTCGAGCGCGACGCGCTCCTTCAGCGGCAGCTTCTCGAGAATTTCCTCCTGGTCCTTGGCGTCGAGGGTTTCCAAGAGCTCGACCGCGTCGTCGGATTCGAGCTCGCGGACACCTTCCGCGACCGTCTCCGGCGGCAGCTCCTCGAGGATCTCCTCGCGCACGGCCTCGTCGACCTCGTTGAGCGCGGAGAAGTCGAAGTCGCGCCCGGTCAGCTCGACCAGGCGGACGCGGTCGTCGGGCTGCAATGCACCGATGAGGTCGCCGAGGTCGGCCTCGTGCAGCTCCGCGACGATAGCGCGCAGCTGCGCCGAGTCTGCGGCCTCGATCGCACGGGCGATCTCCTCGACGAATTCATGCCTGATGTCGCCGTCCTCGTTGCGCATCGGCACGTGGTCGAGTACCGAATCCGCGGCGGATGGGGCAACGTCCATATGTTCATCCATGGCGCGCCTCGCCGTTCGACAGGTTGGATCAGATGGTCTGGGCTGACGGTCAGCCAATACCCACAAGCGAACTGCGAGCGCAATGACAAAGATGCCTCGGCCGCAATGGACCTCGATGGCGCTGGGCGCGGTGCTGGCCGGCGTCGTCTGCACGGGCACGCTCAAAGCCGCCGAGTGCCCGCGCAAGGACGCGCTCGGCACCTCGCGGGTGTTGAGCGTCGATGCCAGAACCACCCCGCGCGTCGGCCTGAAGAGCTTTCCGCAGACGCTGCCGCTCGCCGATCGCGAGGTCGTGCTGACCTTCGACGACGGGCCGAACCCGCCGACAACATCGAAGGTTCTGGCGGCGCTGGCGCAGGAATGCGTGCGCGCGACCTTCTTCCTGATCGGCCTGCACGCCTCCCAGCATCCGGACATGGTTAAGCGCATCGCGCGCGAAGGCCACACCATCGGCCATCACACCTTCTCGCATCCGTTCATGGCGCGGATCCCGTTCGACAAGGCAAAGAGCGAGATCGACCGCGGCATCGCGGCCGACGAGATGGCGCTGAAGGGCGCCTCGACGACGACGCCCTCGACACCGTTCTTCCGCTTCCCCTATTTCGAATCGACGCCGGCGCTGCTCGACCTGCTCCAGACCCGCGGCATCGTGGTGTTCGGCGCCGACCTGTGGGCCAGCGACTGGACCGAGATCACGCCGGAGCAGGAATTGAAGCTCGTCACCGAGCGCCTGGCCGCCGCGGGCAAGGGCATCATCCTCTTCCACGACCCCAAGGCGCGCACGGCGGCGATCATGCCGGCCTTCCTGCGGTATCTCAGGGAAAACAGCTATCGGGTGGTTCACATCGTGCCCGCGGGCACATCAAAGAATGCCGATGCGCGCTGATGCCGGAATGTCACGGCAGCGCAAAATGGGGTGATTTCGGGCCAATTAACACTCTGTTCATGCTACCCCGTCCAAATGGAGGGGGACTTTGTGACGGAAAGGGTGCTTCGCGCCTGAACCGTTTCCTGATGTCTCCGACCTACTTAGGCGGCAATCGCATATGGGGGCAGACGAAGGTTCATGATCGGAAGTGGCGTTGTTTTGCGGACGCGATCGTGGACCGCCCTTAGCCAATCCCTAGGCCTATCCCTTGGCCTGTTGTTGGGATTGCTGACCACCGCTTCTTCGGCAGCATTTGCAGCCGACTGTCCAGGCCGCCCGGATGCGCTCGGCACGTCCCGGACCCTCGTGGTCGACCCGCGCGAGCATCCGCTGATCGGCACCATGCAGTACCGCGAGACGCTGCCGCTGAAGGACCATGAAGTGGTCCTGACCTTCGATGACGGTCCGATACCGAAATATTCCAACCAGGTGCTCCAGATCCTCGCGGACGAGTGCATCAAGGCCACCTTCTTCATCGTCGGCAACCAGGCCAAGGCCAATCCGGAAGGCGTGCGCAAGCTGGTCGCGGCCGGGCACACCGTCGGCACCCACAGCATGGACCATCCGCTGACATTCGACCGCATGCCGGTCGAGAAGGCCGAAGCCGAGATCAATGGCGGCATCGAATGGACCAAGGCCGCGATGACCGATCCGTCCAAGCTGGCACCCTTCTTCCGCATTCCCGGCTTGATGCGCGCCGAAGGCGTCGAGAACCTGCTGATCTCCCGCGGCATCCAGGTCTGGAGCGCCGATTTCCCGGCCGACGATTGGCGACCCGTCTCGTCCGATCGCGTCTATCAGCTCGCGATCCAGCGGCTGGAGGCTAAGGGCAAGGGCATCCTGCTGCTGCACGATATCCAGGCCCGCACGGTAGCGGCGCTGCCGAAGATCATCCGCGACCTCAAGGCGAAGGGCTATCGCATCGTGCACGTGGTGCCGGCGACCGCTGACCGGCCGGCGACGCCGACGACGCCGGTGGAATGGCTGCTGCATCCGCCGACGGAGACGACGCCGATCGCGCGCTGGCCGCGCGTGCCGAACTTCGTGTTCGCACAGACCAAGACGCTGCCGGCGCCCCTGCTCGCCGATCTCAATGCGCAGGCTGAGCATCAGCCGCTGCTGCCGCGCCGGACCAAGGGCCGGATGGACGTCGCATCCGTCCTGCCCGTGCCCGGCCGCGATCTGTTCGCGATCCCGGAGGGCTCGGTCGAGGTGCTGCTGTCGACGACTTTGTCGCGGCGCGCCGCGACGCGGCTTGCGATGGCGGCGGAAAGGCCTCATCCGGCCAAGGACAAGGCGGCAAAGGGCAAGACAGCCGGGTCGCAGGTCAAGCCGCAGGGCCACCGGACGGCGCATGCTGCGCATGGCGCACCCAAGCACGCTGCACAGGCCGCCGGCGCTGCGCCGACAAGCATTTTGCCCAAGAGCGCCGCACCGCGTCCGACTCGCGTTGCCAGCCTGAAGAAGCGCGCGTGAGTCCTACTGCCGCATGATGGCGGCAACGCAGAGCAGCACGATCAGCGCCAGGAAGAACAGGTCCATATAGGACTTGAGCTCGCCGTCGCGCCGCAGCCGCGCAACGTCGGCGACGACCTGCTTGCGCGCCGTGGTTCCGCCCGAACCGTCGTTGATCGGCGCCTGTAGCCGCCGCGTCTCGGCCTCCAGCCTCTCGATCTTCTGGAAGAAATAGAACGCGCGCAGCGTCGAGGCGGCGCGCATGGCGGCATAGACCAGAACCAGGATCGCGAGGATCGCCCGGTTCGGATACTTCTCCATAAAGTTCAAGCTGAAATAGACCACCGCCATGAACGCGAAATTGGTGAGGAAGCGGTAGACGAAGCTGAGAAAAACCATGGTGGCTCGAGCCTTGAAGGGTCGCGCAACGGAAGCGTCGCGCGCGGGATCAGGTGCCCAGACTGGAACAGCCGGCCTGGATGCCGTGCGGGCCCATCTACGCCGAGTTTGTTTCAACAAAGATACTATCGCGCCGCAACTCGCCGCCTTTTAGCCACACGCGACCATAATGCAAGCTGACAGCACGCGGCCGGCCCGCAACGGTTCAATGGCGATTTGGCTGAAGTCGCGATAGACTATCGACCGTCGCCACATGTGGGGTCTGCCGATGCCGAAGAAGGGAATCACGGGCCACGACGAATGGGTGCTGACCGAGGCCCTCGCGACCGCGCTGGTCGCGCTGGAGCAGCTCGCGCCGAAGCACCGGCCGAACGCGCATATGGACGACATCCGCAAGCTGCTCTCGAACGGCAAGGAGCCGGCGGCCGTGAGCCTGCACCTCGCGCAGGCCAAATGCCGCCTCTTCCCAGACCTCGACCCGCTGGAGATCTACCGGGAGTACGGTATCGGCGAGGAATATGGCTGACGCGGCGGATTAAGGACCGCCGGCAACCGATCCTGCGACCACCATGACCAGCGCGCCAAGATCGACCTTGCCGTTGACGGTCAGCTCCTCCGAGTCTTGCGCGGCGTCCGCTCCTTGAATCTTCAGCGCTTGGGGCCGGTCGGCCGCCTGCCGGTTCAGTTCATCGATGATGGCCTGTTTGAGCTTTTCTTCCAGCATGGGCTTCGTCCCTCAGGCCGCCATCGCGCGGCAGGATTGAGCGCAGGAGCGGCACATCGCGACACATTCGTCCATGCCGCCGATCCGCTCGCAATCCTCGGCGCATTCGGTGCAGATTTCGGCGCATTCACCGCAGGTGTGCTTGTGATGCGGCGTGTTGATCAGCATGAAATGCGCGGCCGTCCGGCACATTTCGGCGCAGGCCATCATCAGGCGGAAGTGCTTCGGCTCGACGTGCTTGCCACCGGTCTCGAGGCAGTGGTTCATGGCCGTGCCAAGGCACGTCTGGTAGCAGCTCATGCAGAGGCCGATGCAGCGGGTCATGTCTTCGGATTGAGCCATCCGTTGTCTCCAGTTGCGCGTCACCCCTGTCCCGCCCAACCAAGGCTCTGCACTTCAGTTCGTTCCTGGTTCCGGTCGATTGTGACGTGTGGCTAGGCAAGACGCCGCGGCAAGCTATTGTGGATCGTGCAGGCGGCAATCGCGGCGTGGCCGAAGGCGACCGAGATCTGGTGCAGATCGGTGACGACGTCGCCAATGCCATAGAGACCCTCGATCGAGGTGCGCTGATGGTCGTCGACTTTCAGATGGCCATCCGAGGTGTGGTCGGCACCGAGAGCCGTCGCGAGCTGCGAACGGACTTCTGCGCCCATCACGGGATAAATCATGTCGAATTGCGCCGTGCGACCGTCCGCGAAGAGTGCTTCGACGCCCTCGCCTCTCCGCGCCAGTTGCAGCTCGGGCGCGAACACGATTCCGACACCCGCCTCGGACAGCTCCGAGGTGGCAGCTTTTGCGTCATCCGGCCCGATTGCGAGCAGCGTCACGTCTTGCGAGTAGCCACGCAGGAACAGCGCCTTTCCGGCAGCACGATCGAGCGGGCCGACGACGCCGATGCGGCGGCCGCGCGCCTCGAAGGCGTCGCAGATCGGGCAGTAGCGCAGCAGTCCGTCCGCGACCGCCGCGCGCCATTCGGCGAAGGGCGGATGGGTGTCGACGATGCCGCAGGCGAGAACGACGGTGGCGGCCTCGTGCAAGCCGCCGTCCCATGTTGCACGAAAGCCGCGTTCATGCCGCTGCAGGGCCGTGACCTCGGACGTCACGCGCGTAACGGCGAGCTCCTCCAGTTGCGCCGACATGCGATCGATCAGCTCGGGGCCGGACAGGCCGTGGACGAACCCCGGGACGTTGTGACTGCGCGGGATCAGCGCCGCCCTGCTCGCACCGGCGTCCACGACGCAGACGCTGCGGCGGAAACGCGCGAGGTAGATCGCGGCCATCAGCCCGGCGGGGCCGCCCCCGACGATCAGGCAATCGAGCGGAGGCGCGCTGGTCATTTCGGGTTTGGATCCGCAAGGCGGGCGCCTGGGTCTTCTAGTTGCCCGCTCCGCGCCAGGCGAACCGCGTTGCCGAGCGCGCGCGCTGCATTCTGCACCTCCCGCTGGAATTCGCGGTCGTCATCGAGCTCGCGATGCGAGGTCGCATAGGGCTCCATGTAGCCGAGGTATCCGTCGAGCTCGGCGAAGCGGCCCGCTGAGATCAGCTGCATGTCGGTGAGCCAGTCCGACAAGGCGCGGCGCACGCCCTCGGCGCCGACGGCATCGCCGTGGACGACGAGGCCGAAATGGCGGCCAGCAAGATGGCGCGGATAGGACCAGCCCTTCAGCTCCATGGCCTTGGCCTCCGCGGCCTTCTTGCCGTGGGTCGAGGTCGGATCGGGATTGCCGCCGTCGGCGCAGACCATGCGGTCCATCATCGCCTTGAGGCCTGCAGGGACGTGATACCAGTTCACCGGTGTCACGATCAGGATGCCGTGCGCTGCGACCCAGAGCGGGTAGATCTCGTTCATCCAGTCGCCGGTCTGTCCCAGCGAATAGTTCGGATAGCAGCTGCACGGCCAGTGGCACAGCGGCATCGCGGTGCCGACGCAGGATTTGCAAGGGTGGATGTTCTTGCCGAACTCCGAGGCGAGCCGCGACAGATCGAGAAGGTCGACGGCAAATCCCATCTCGACGAAAACAGGCTCGGCCAGCTCGACAAGTCGCCAGGTCTTGGACATCTCGCCGGGACAGGTGTGCTCGCTGCGGGCCGAGCCGTTGATGATGAGGATGCGCGGGGTCTCGTCGGCAGCGTCGTGCCGCCGCTGCGCTTCCAGGATCCTGGCGCGCGCGTCCAGCCAGTCGATGGCGATATCGTAGTCGGGATCAGCGAAGCCTGGCCCCGCCTTTCGCGTCTTCGGGGCCTTGCGCGAATGGCTGTAGGCGTCCCAGGCGGCGCCGACGATGGCATCGAGCTCGCGTTGCAACGGCGCAAAGGCGGGATCGACGAACCCGCTCCTGTAACGCCGCTCGAACTCCTCGCGCGACAGCTTGACGGGCGGCATCCCCTTGCGAACGTCAGCTTCCGTCATGCAGGCTCCTGGCGAAGTCGGTATCCGACCAACCCGGGGCGCTGCGCGCGGTTCCCAAGACCTATTGGCGCACGACGTCCTGCGGCGTATCGAAGCGCGCGATGCGCTGGTCGAGCCGCCACAGCTCGATGCGGTGGACGAGGACGAGCGCGGCGGCTTCACGCTTGGCCTGCTCGTCATTGTCGCAGACGAGATTGATGCATCCGAACACATGCCCGTCCGGATCGATCTGAAACGCGCGGTAGTGCTTGATGCTCCCCACTGTCAGTCTCCTCGTCTCGGGTAAACCGGTGCGCTCAGCCAGTCAGTCAGGTTCGACGTCACTTCATTCTGCTTGGCGCGTTGCAACAGAATCTCCCGCTCCTTGCCGGGCGGCAGGGCGAGCGCACGCTCGCGAGCTTTCTCGGCGAATGTCGCGAGCCGCTCCTGGAGCGATTGGGTCTGTTTCCTGCGGTTACGTTTGGCGGTCATTTGGACTTTCAAGCTCATTGCGGTTGGAAAAGAGCTGGGCCCCGGCGGGAGGTTGGGCACCGGGGCCCGAGTCGCTTGTCGCTTGCCGAACGGGGCGGCCCGGTCCGGCAGCGTTCATAGCTTCCGCCGCAACTTGCGGTTCCATCATTTCAATAAGTTAACGCCGCGTGATTTCGCGTCCGCGATAGCAACTAGCCGGCTACCGCTGCGCCGGAACCGAAATGCTGATTCGTATGTTCAAGAACGACTTGCGAGCACGACTTGAAGGAGGATCATCATGGCGAAAGCAGCATGGAAACGGCCGGGCTCACCGATCGGCCGCAAGGGACCACGTAAGGCCAATCCCGTGTACAAGCGCCGCGCGCGGCAACCTTGGTCGCCTGCGGATGTGAGCAAGCTGAAGCAGCTCGCAAAGGGCAACACGCCGACCGGCGTCATGAGCATCAAGCTTCAGCGCCCGGTCGCCGCCATTCGCAGCAAGGCCCAGCGTGAAGGAATTTCGCTGCGGCCGGTCAACCGCTCGCCCTACAACCGGCGAACCAAAACGGCCAAGCGGCGTTGACACTTTGCACCGCCGGGTGACAACCGGACACAACGGGGACGATGGACGTGGCGCTCATTTTTCCGGTTTCTGCCCACGACATCAGCGCATCGGTACGCGCCGACATCTAACCCGTTCCCGGCGCGTGCAGCTGGAGCGCGGACGGTGGACATCCCAGATCGCGATCAGGGCTCCTCGTTGTCCCGGCGAGCCTTGATCTCCGAGCGGAGCATGGCGCTGTCCATGATGGCGACCCGCAAATCACTCACGGTCTCGCCGTAATGATTCATGAACAGCCGGTACTGCTCCCGAAGGGCTTGGCTCTCTTCGATGGCGCGTATGGAGCGGGCTAACAGGGCGTCGGGCATCAGCCATCCTGCGACGGAGCGTGCCCATCCGCCCTCGCATAGGTTAGTTATTCCGAGCCGATTACTCAAAAAGATGCACTGACTAACTTGGATTGAAAGTTCACAAGTTCACACAACGCTGTTCAACTGCATGTGAATGAAGCGCCTGCTGGAGCAGACGGCCACGTCCATCGAAACTAACCGATGTTAGTCGTCCAGCGGAGGATAGACCGGCCAAGTCGCCTCAGGGATCGGCCTCATCGAGGCGATTCCGCCCCTCGATACAGTTGCAGATAGCTTGGCGAATATAGCGCTGCATCCTTGAGCGCATCGAGGTCGGGAATCGTCAGCGTCCGCTCGCGCAGGACGATCAGACCCGATGCGCGGAGCTCCTGCACCGTGCGATTGAGATGGACCACCGACAGCCCGGTGGCATCAGCGAGATCCATCTGCGTGATCGGCATGATGCAGGAATTGCCGTCAACCATCCCGACCGGGCGAAGCCGCTCGAAGATCTCGCAGAACAGATGCGCCACCCGTTCCAGCGCGACGCGGCGGCCGAGATTGATCGCCCATTCGCGCTGGATGGCGTTGTTGACGAGGGTTTCGCACCAGAACGCTTCCGCGAGGGTGCGGTCGCTCGCCACCAGGCTTTCGAAGCGGGCGCGCTTGACCTCGGCATAAGTCACCGGCGTCAGCGTCGCGATGGAATGGTCCATCGTCGACAGCAGGAACGCATGCGCGTCGCAAGTCTCGCCGGGAAAGATGAAGTTGACGATCTGGCGTCGACCGTCCTCCAGCGTCTTGTACCGGCACAGCCAGCCCGACAGCACGATGCGGACGCTGTCGACGGGATCTCCCTCGGAAACCAGGTCCTCGGCCGACCCCGCGCGTTGCAAGCCCTCGATCATTGCGTATTCGAGCGAAGCGCGGGCCTCTGCCGACAGCGGCCTTAGCGCGCTCAGCCGGCGAATGACCGGCTCCACCACCCTGCGATCGGACGACGACAACGACATCAGTCAGCCACTACCGGTGTATGGAATGTGCGCTTGCTGAGGGGGATCGTGATGGTGCATTGCAGTCCCGCGGTGTTGTACGCGAGCGTGGTCTGCCCCTTGAACTCAAAGGCCAGCGTGCGCTCCAGAAGCTCGGTGCCAAAGCCCTTCCGCGGGGGCGCCTTCGCGGGCGGCCCGCCCCGCTCGCGCCATTCGAACACCAGCTCTGCCGGCTCCCTGCTCTCGTCGACGCGCCAGGAGATCTCGATGCGCCCGCTCGGCTGACTCAAGGCGCCGTACTTCAGCGCATTGGTCGCAAGCTCGTGGATCGCAAGCGCGAAGGTCTCGGCGGCCTTGGGCTGGAAGCGCACCTTGGGGCCGGACACCCGCATCTGCTCGCCCTCCCGAGCATTGTAGGCGAGCAGCTCCTCGACCACGAGATATTCGAGATCGACGCCGCCTTCGGGATCGCGGGTCACCAGCGCCTGGGTGCGCGCAAACGCGTTCAGCCGCCCGTCCAGATGGGAGGCGTATTCCTCCACGGTCGAGCTCGTTTCCGCCGAGCGGCGCGCAATCGAGCGCACCACGCCGAGCGTGTTGCGAACGCGGTGCTGGAGTTCGGCCAGTAGCAGGCGCTGGCGCTCCTCTGCGCGGGTGATGGCGGTGACGTCGATGAAGGTGATGACGACGCCGGCGATGAAATTGTCGATGCTGCGATAAGGCAGGATGCGCACGATGTAGCGCGTGCCGCTGTCCGGCGCCCGCAGCTCGCGCTCGGCGCTCGCAAGCGTCCGCAGCACGCCGCGGATGTCGTCGTAGAGCTCTTCGAACGGGATGCGCGCCTTGATGTGCGCGATCGGGCGCCCCGCGTCGGTTTCCACGAGATGCAGGACCTGCGTGATCGCCGGCGTGAAGTTCATCACCCGCAGATCATTGTCGAGGAACACCGTCGCGATCTGGGTGCTTTCGAGGAAATTCTTGAGGTCGCTGGTGGCGCGCGTCAATTCCTGGACCCGGTGTGCCAGCTCGCCGTTGACGGTGGTCAGCTCCTCGTTGACCGATTGCAATTCCTCCCGCGAGGTTTCGAGCTCCTCGTTGGCAGACTGAAGCTCCTCATTGAGCGACTGGTATTCCTCGTTCGAGGATTTGAGCTCCTCGTTGGTGCTTTCGAGCTCCTCGATGGTCGCCTGGAGGCGCTCCCGCGTCGCCCGCAGCTCGCTTTCGAGACGTTCGACATGCTCGGTCCGCACCAGCGCATTCGGATTGCCCTGGCTGGCCTCGATGGCGCGAACCGCGCCGTCCTTGAACAGGACGACGAAGCTGCGGTGGGCGCCGGTCCCCTCCTGGATCGGCTCGACCGTGATGTCGACGAGGAGGCGATGGCCGTTCACCCCGAGTTGCACCTGCTCGGCATGGGCGGGCTCATTGGTTTCCGCGGCGCGGCTGAGCGCGGTGCGCAATTCAAGGCGGAGATCGCGGTGCACGAGCTGGAGCAGGTCGAGCGTGGCAGCGCCTGCGGTCGGCTCGATATAACGGCCGGTGCGCCCGGAAAAGTGCAGGACCTGGAAGTTGCCGTCGGTGATGACATAGGCCGGGGCATAACGGTCCGCAATCCGCTGCGCGCGGCGCTCCAGCCCAACGTCCGGGCCGAACGAGCGCACCGGTGGGGCCTCGAGCGGTACCCTCCCCGCGGCGGTCGTGATCGGAAATTCCGGTGGCAAGCGCGTGCCGTTCTCGAGCTTCTTGAAGATGCGGGCGCGCCGGTCGATCGGCGCGAACAATTTCGGGTGCCGCGTCACGTTCTCGGAATTGCCGAGGAACAGATATCGCTCCGGCAGCAGCGCGAAATGGAACAGAGGGATCACCCGGTTCTGCAATTCCGCGTTGAGATAGATCAGCAGGTTGCGGCAGGAGACGAGATC
The DNA here is from genome assembly GCF_001593325.1 of Bradyrhizobium sp. DOA1. Classification (NCBI taxonomy): domain Bacteria; kingdom Pseudomonadati; phylum Pseudomonadota; class Alphaproteobacteria; order Hyphomicrobiales; family Nitrobacteraceae; genus Bradyrhizobium; species Bradyrhizobium sp. DOA1. The sequence goes on along the minus strand of NZ_JXJM01000001.1, from coordinate 2,526,954 downwards.
GAGCTTGGAGAACGGGGCGTCCTTGATCACGTTGTGCTGCGAGAAGATGCACATCTCGCGCAGCTCCTTGACCACGCAATAAGTGTCGCCCTCACGCACGAACCAGCGCGCAAGCCGCTCGCTGGTCATGTCCGCCTCGATGCTGGTGCGATAGCGACCGACCCGCGCGGTCGCCAGGGCCCGGCCGTCGATGTCGGTCGCGAAGATCTGAACCTGCGGGGCGGATTCCATGCCGGCCATGTGCTCGCGCAGGAGGATGCCGATCGAATAGGCCTCCTCTCCCGTGGCGCAACCGAGCACCCAGACCCGCACCTGCTGGCCCGCGGCCTTGCCCTCGAAGATCTTCGGGACGATCTGCGTCTCCAGCACCTCGAACTCGCGTTTGTCGCGGAAAAATTCCGTGACGCCGATCAAGAGGTCGTTGAAGAGATGCTGCGCCTCGTCCTTGTCATTGCGCAGATAGTCGACGTAGGCGCCGATCTCGTCGATCTGGATTACCTGCATGCGGCGCTGCACGCGGCGCAGGAAGGTGTTCTGCTTGTAGCCGTGGAAATCATTGCCGGTCTTGCTGCGCAGGATGTCGGCGATGCGCGATAGCGAGGTCGCGGCCGCGGCCAGAACCTCGTCAAAGCCCTGCTTCTCGTCCAGCCGACGCAGATGACGGGCATAGACCTGGATGTGCTCGGGAATCTCCTCTGGTGCCAGCACGTAGTCGGCGATCGCCGCGGGCGTGTTGGCGTCTTTCAAATGATCGGTTTCGTCACCTCCAATCTTTTCGGCGATGGCGAGACCGCCGTGATCCTTCAGCGTCGCGGTGCCAAGGGTGCCGTGGCCGCCGGTGCCGGCCAAGATGACGCCGATCGATTGCTCGGCCCGTTCTTCCGCCAGCGACACCAGGAAGCTGTCGATCGTGGCCCGCTCGCCGGGCGCCTGCTCGGCCTTCCGGACCGCGAAAAGGCCGTTCTGGATCGTCGTGATCATCGCCGGCGGACACAGATAGATCGTGCCGCCTTCGATGGCCTGGCCGTCGCTGACATCGGCGACCTTGCCCCCGTTCGAATTTTGCAGGACGCGGCGCAACCGCGACTCGTCGAGGGCCTCATGATGTTGAAGCGCCAGCACGACCGCCTGGTCGGCTCCAACGGTCAGTTTGGCGCAGAACCGTTCGATGCTCTCCAGAGCGGCGGGCGAAGCCCCAACCCCGATGATCAACGGGGACTTGATCTGGCGCTCTTTTTCGACGGGCTGGTCGCCGACTTCATGCATGGTCTCGGGAGCTCTCATTCAGTGGCGGTAACCGGCGCCGGCCGGCTCACCGCAAATAGCAGAAATCGATGCTATCCCAACAGATGAAAGGCATAAATGTCGGTTTCCGTTCCATCCGACGGGCGGCGTTGTCAATAAGCGGTGGACGGTCCATAATTGGGCGAGGCAGGACACCCGCGATGCCGACGTCGGAAGAACTGGCAGCCTTGATCAGGCGAGCCGAGGACGCCACGGCGAATGCTCGCCGGCTGCTTCACGAGAACGATCGCTTGCGTCGCTACGCCGAGCGGCAGCTCGACTGTCTGTTCGAGCTCGGCGCAGAGTTCAGGCGGCCATCCTTGGCCCGCCCGATCAGTTCGGACCGATTTGGCCTTGAAGATAGGCAATGCGCTGCTCGATCAGCACGCGATGGCGCTGCCATTCCGTCAGGGTCTGCTTGAGCACGTCGACCAGCCGTAGCGCCTGGCGCGCGTCGTGACCGCCCGCGCTGAGTTCACGGATCCGGTCCTCCTGGTCCCGGATGCGCTGCCACCCCTCCTCGATATCGCGGTCAGCCTTGATCAACTGGCGGCACTCGAAATCGAGCTGTTCGGTCCATTCGAGAGAAGAGATGGCCATGGCGAAGCTCTCAACCGTCCGGCTCGCGAAGCGGAGCATCGAGCGACTTTAGCACGACCCGGCGGATCATGTCGGCATATTCACGATACTCGACGGCCCGGCTCTCATACATCTGGGCGACCGCAGGCCGGCCGCTGCGCCGGCCGTCTGCCGCCATGCGGTGCACCAGCTCGGCACGCTCCTCGATGATGCGCAGCGCGACGCGCAGGGCTTCGTCAACCCGCCCTTCCTGCTCCTTGGCGAGGACGTCGGCGGTAAATCCATGCCCAACCTGGCAGCGGAAGCGCATCGGGCGCGCATCCTTGACTTCCGACAGCACCCCGCCGCAGGCAGGACAGGTCAGCGCGACGGGATCTCCCACCGACGTGAGCTTGTCGCTGCCGATCCGTTCGCCGGCCGCAATCTCGACCTCAAGTCTGATCTCGGGCGGAATCGGCAGCGCGGCCCCGGCCTGCTCCCTGACCAGCTCGGACAGGACATCGCCCATGGTAAGACCGGGAACGCAGAGGTCGATCGTGGTCGCCTCCATGGCGCGCCGCGGCATTTCATCGGAAATGGCATCCGCGGGATCCTGCACCACCGCCATCCCGCCGCACCGCTTGATGGCATTGAGGCCTGCCGCGCCGTCCGACAACAGCCCGCTGAGAAGGACTCCAATCACGCGCGGCCCGTGATAAAGGGCGGCCGAGCGGAATAACGCGTCGATCGCCGGCCGCACCAAATTTTCACGCGGCCCGCGCCCAAGGAAAACGCGATCCTCCGTCACGAGCAGATGGTGGTCCGGCGCACCGAGATAGACCTGGCCAGGCTCGATCTTCATCCCGTTCTCGGCCTGGCGCACTGGGAGCGGCCCCGCACTACTGGCCACGGTCGTAAGGATGCCGATGCCCTGCGCAGGGATATGCAGGACGACGAAAATGGCGGCCGGCAGGTCCGGCGGCAAACGGCTCAAAATCTGCTTGAGTGGCGCAGTCGCTCCGGCGGAGCCGCCGATGACAATGATGTCGCGGTTGCTCATGGAACCCGCCTTTAATTGCATCGTTTGCAGTTTGCACCAAGGCGGGGCGCCGTCTTATGTTCCTGTAGGCTTGAAGCGAAGGCTGGAGGCCATGGCGAGATCCCCTACCCGGTCAGGTCAAGACGCCCAATTGAGGGGCCGTCGCATCTTCGTGGTCGAGGACGAATATTTCCTCGCCGACGACATCGGCAAGGCATTCCGCGCGCTAGGCGCAGAGATCGCCGGTCCCGCCGGTCATCTCGACGACGCACTCAAGATCCTGCATGACGGCAGCGTCCTGGATGCCGCGGTGCTCGATGTAAATATCCGCGATGATATGATCTTCCCCATCGCCCGCGAGTTGAAGGCACGCGGCGTGCCTTTCGTATTCACCACGGGATACGACAAGATCACTGTCGGTCCTGAATTCGAGGACATCCCGCTTCTGGAAAAGCCGATCGATCTTCCGGCAATGGCGCAGAAGCTTGCTGCGCTCATGGCCAGCCCTAGGATCTGACACGCAACGAGGCGTGTTCCTTCGCCGCCATCATGAGATAGAAGGAACAAGCAATGATCTATGCGACTGACACCACCGCCGACAAGAAATTGCTGAGCCGTTCACACGAACTGGTTCGCGAGGCGATGGCACTGCTGCGCACCAGCGATCACCTTGTGAGCCGGCAACGCATGTGTGAGATGGCGCAAGAGCGCGGCAAGCGGAGGCACCAGGACGGCCAGGGGAAAGCTGCGAGCACTGACTTTGCCGATTGCGTCTAATCGAGGATCAGAACAGATGCGCAAAGGCGAGCCAGGCGGTCACCGCGACGCAGAGGACGACTGCGGCGTAAGGTAGCGCGATACGCAAGACGGCAACCTCCCCGCATCAGGTCATCATCATCCAGACGATTGCCGCCATCATCACGAGGAAACCCGTGATAGCGGTCGCGATAAAGGCCTGTTCGATGCGATCCATCGCCACAGCAGCCCCCTGTTGTTTCCAGCCAGGACAATTTGACCGCTTCGGGGCAGCTGCGCATTAGGCTATGTGAATCGGCGTCTGCGTCTTGTCATTTCGCCGCGTTGAGACATGTCGCATCATGCAGATTGCAACGAGATCGACTCACGTCTTAGCCGTGCCCGGCTCGGCCATCTTGCGGTGCTGCTTGGCGAGCATTTCATTTGGCGTGACGTTCGCGACCGTGGTCTGGATCTTGTTCTTCAGGCCGGTGACGATATCGGCCTCGCCGCGCAGCATTGCATCGAAGCCGGCCTTGGCGACGTCATAAGCGCCGTCCTTCGGTTCGGTGCCGACCTTGGTGTCCATCATGTCGGCCCGGCGGAAGAATTCGGTCTCGGTGGCGCCCGGCATCAGGCAGGTGACGGTGACGCTGCTGTCGCGCAACTCCTCGCGGAGCGCGAACGAGAATGAATCCAGAAACGCCTTCGAGGCGTTGTAGACCGCCTGGAAACTGCCCGGCGTGAAACCGGCGATCGAGCCCGTGATCAGGATGCGGCCCGCATTGCGGCGGAGCATCTCGTTGCCGACGCGGTGGATCAGATAGAGCGTGCCGGTGATGTTGGTGTCGACGAGGTGCCTGATGCGCTGAAAATCCTGATCGAGGAAGGCTTTGCCGAGGCCCACGCCCGCATTGGCGAGCAGCGCTTCGATCGGCCGATCGCCGACCGTGGCGCAGAGCTTGTCGACGCCTTCGGTGGTGGCGAGATCGGCCTCGACCGGCTCCACGCTGACGCCGATCCGGCGCAGATCAACCGCCACCCGCTCGATTCGCGGCTCGTCGGCTGCAATGACGAGGTTGAAACCTGCCTGGGCACAGCATCTGGCGAGCTCCAGGCCGATCCCGGTGGAGGCGCCGGTGACGACGGCGAGTTGATTGGCGGCCATGGTTGTATCCTCGCGATTGAGTTGATGACGCCCAATCGCTGCCCCGCTCTCTCGTTCCTATTTGCGTCATCCGGTGCAGTGCGAAGAATTTGCGCGCGCCGATAGCAACCATCGTTCATTCCTGGACTTAGATGCCACGTGGTTGAGCCCCGGAGGATGAAGATGAAGGCGCTGGTCTGGCACGGCAAGGAGGATATCAGGTGCGACACCGTCACCGATCCTGAAATCCAGGACCCCCGCGATGCCATCATCAAGGTCACGAGTTGCGCCATCTGCGGATCCGACCTCCACCTCTTTCATAACTTCATCCCGGGCATGCTGCCCGGCGACATCATGGGCCACGAGACCATGGGCGAAGTGGTCGAGGTCGGCTCCGGCGTCAATGGCAAGCTGAAGAAGGGCGACCGCGTGGTTGTACCCTTCACGATCATTTGCGGCGAATGCGACCAGTGCAAGCGCGGCAATTTTTCCGTGTGTGAGACCACCAACCGAAAGCGGCATCTGGCGGACAAGGTGTTCGGGCACACCACCGCCGGCCTGTTCGGCTACACGCATCTGACCGGCGGCTATCCCGGCGGCCAGGCCGAATATCTGCGCGTGCCTTATGCCGATGCGACGCACATCAAGGTGCCTCCCGGGATTCCCGACGAGCAGTTGCTGTTCCTCAGCGACATCTTCCCGACCGGCTGGCAGGCCGCCGTGCAATGCGACATCGAGCCGACCGACACGGTCGCGATCTGGGGCTGCGGGCCCGTCGGACAGATGGCGATCCGCAGCGCCATCCTGCTCGGCGCCAACCAGGTGATCGCGATCGACTGCCTGCCCGAGCGGCTCAGCATGGCGGAAGCCGGCGGCGCCACAACGATCAATTTCGAGACTGAGAGCGTGCTCGAACGGCTGAAGGAGCTGACCGACGGCAAGGGACCCGAGAAGTGCATCGATTGCGTCGGCATGGAGGCGCACGTGATGGCCTCGCTGCCCGACACGCTGCTCGACCGCGCCAAGCAGATGGTGATGCTGGAAAGCGACCGACCACATGTGCTGCGCGAGATGATCTATGTCTGCCGGCCCGGCGGCATCATTTCCGTGCCGGGCGTCTATAGCGGCCTCTCCGACATGCTCCCGATGGGCGCCTTCATGAACAAGGGCCTGACGATGCGCACCGGCCAGACCCACGTCAATCGCTGGACCGACGATTTGCTCCGTCGCATCGAGGAAGGCGAGATCGATCCGTCCTTCGTCATCACCCACACCGTCCCACTCGAGCAGGGACCAGAGATGTACCAGGTGTTTCGCGACAAGCGCGATTCCTGCGTCAAGGTCGTGTTGAGGCCCTGAAGGAGCAAGCCATGTTTCATTTCTCCAACATCGTGCGCACCAAGGGCGATCCGAAAATCGTCGAGGGCGGGCCGAGCCTGAAGCGGCCGGAAGACCAGCTCGCACGTGCGCTGGGCTGGTTCAGCATCGGTCTCGGCATGGTCGAGCTGTTCGCGCCGCGACGCGTCACGGAGACGCTGGGCATGGAAGGCCGCGAGACGCTGGTCCGCACCTTCGGCGTGCGCGAGATCATGGCCGGGATCATGTCGCTCTCGGTCGAGAAGAATGCCGGCCTGTGGGCCCGCGTCGGCGGCGACGGCCTCGATGCCGCCGCGCTGCTCTCGGGGTTGACGGCCGACAACCCCAAGAAAGGCAATATCGCGCTGGCGCTGCTGATGGTCGGCGGCATCGCCATGCTCGACTATCGCGCCGCGCAGGACACGAAGCCGCGGCGTCCGCCGCGCGATGCCCGACGCAAGCTCTATCCGACCCGCAGCGGCTTTCCCAAGGGGATCGAGAGCGCCCGGGCCGCGGCAAGGCAGATCGCAGCGCACGCAACGAGCAACGAGGTGAAGCAAAACGATGAGCGTCGAGTCCCGTGACGAAGCTGCGTGGTGGCAATCCGCCGTCATCTACGAAATCGCGCTGATCTCCTTCCAGGACTCAAACGGCGACGGCAAGGGAGACCTTGCCGGGCTGATGTCGCGCATCGATTACCTGAAATGGCTCGGCATCAACGCGGTGTGGCTGACGCCGATCTACAAGAGCCCGTTCCGCGATCTCGGCTACGACATCTCCGACTATTGCTCCATCGATCCTGCCTTCGGCAGCCTCGATGAGTTCGATCGCCTCCTCGAAGCGCTGCATCGATCAGACATCCGCCTCATCCTCGACCTCGTTCCCAACCACACCGCCGACGATCACGCTTGGTTCGTCGAGAGCGCGAGCTCGCCCAACAGCGCGAAGGCCGACTGGTACATCTGGGCCGATGCGGCCGAGAACGGTGGCCCGCCCAACAATTGGTTGAGCCGCTTTGGCGGCAGCGCCTGGGAATGGTGCGAGGCGCGGCGGCAATATTACTATCATTCCTTCCTGGTCGAGCAGCCCGATCTCAACTGGCGCAATCCGGCCGTGCGCGCCGCGATCGCCGATGCCATGCGCTTCTGGCTCGACCGCGGCGTCGACGGCTTCCGCGTCGATGCCAGCGCGGTCCTGATCAAGGACGCGCTGCTGCGCGACAATCCGCCGAACCCGCAAGCCGAAGGCAAGCCGCCGCCGCAACGCCACACGCCCGTCTTCACCGATGACCGGCCGGAGACGATGCACTGCATCGAGTTCATCCGCGAGGTGATCGACAGCTATCCCGGCCGGATGCTGTGCGGCGAGGTCCAGGGCAAGACCGATCGGATCGGGCACTTCTACGGCAACGACCGGCCGCGCCTGCATCTGCCGCTCAATTTCGCCCTGCTCGACTCGCAATGGGATGCGCTGTCGCTGCAAGCAACGATCGATGCGTATTTCAACGCCATTCCCGAACATGCCTGGCCGGTCTGGGTGATCGGCGGCCACGACAAGCAGCGGATCGCGAGCAAGATCGGCGAGGCGCAGATGCGCATCTTGGCGATGCTGCTGATGACGCTGCGGGGAACGCCGTTCTTCTCCATGGGCGACGAGATCGGCCGCAAGCGCGTTCCGATTCCCTCCGACCGCGTCCGCGATCCCTTCGAGAAGCTCGTGCCGGGCTATGGCCTCTGCCGCGATCCCGAGCGCGCACCGATGCGCTGGGACGACAGCCCGAACGGCGGCTTCACCACGGGTGACCCATGGCTGCCGCTGGAGCCGCCCGATGGCGCGGCCAACGTCGCGGGCCAGCAGCACGACGGGCGTTCGATCCTGGCGCTGTTTCGTGCGCTGATGGCGCTGCGGCGCGAGCATGCGTGTTTGCGCGAGGGCGGGTACGAGCCGCTGCGATCGCAGCATGACGTTCTCGCCTACAAGCGGATTGGCCGCGGCGGCGAGATGCTGATTGCGCTGAACATCGCGTCTGAACCGCGGAAATGGCACTGGCAAGGGCGCGGTCGCCTGCTGATGTCCACACATCTCGACCGGCCGCCAGAGCCGCTGCCCGACGCTTCCTTGCTGCTGCGAGGGAATGAAGGCGTGATCATCGCGCTCGACCCCCGCTAATCCCGCAAGGAACCATCCGCGCGCCGGGGAGTCTCATCAACCAAACCGCGCCCCACGCTCGCTCGCTTCAGGCTCGGGGGTGCAGCGTCGGCATGGAGGCCTAACCGTGAGCAAGACGAAGGGATTACGCCAGCGGATCGTCGGCAAGGCGAAGCAGGCCGTCGGCGAGATTGTCGGCGACCAGGAGCTCCATGAGGACGGCAAGGCCGAGGCGGAGCGCGGCCGCGAGGAGCAGGATAAGCCCAGCGAGCTCAACCCGCTGAAGAAGCTCAATCAGCTCACGTGAGCGATGGCGCGCGCCCCGCGCTTCCCGATGTAGGCTCGCGCACCGACAGCAGCGCGTCGCCCCCGGGAAAGTCCCGGCGACGCTCGCGCTGGATGGCCGCAGCCGCGCTCGGCCTGATCAGCAGCACCTTCTCCACCATCGTCAGTCAGCTCTTCGCCGCGCGCATCGGCCGCGATGCGGCGGTCGACTGGATGACGGTCGCCGCCATTCCCGCGCGCGATTGGGCCATCAGCGCCGAGCCGTCGTGGAGCGCGACGCTTGCCGGCATCGCCTTCCACCAATGGGCTGATTTTTCCTGGGCGCTGGTCTTCTTCGGCGTGCTCGGGCGCTGGACCGCCGATCTGCGGCCGCTGACGATCCTGCTGCTCGCGCTGCCCTGGGCGGTGTTCACCTCGAGCATGGAATGGTTCGTGCTGGTGCCGCTGTTTCCGTTCTGGCAACCGCTGTTCACGCTGCAGCAGCCCTACTGGATCGGACTGCTCGTGCACGCCTCATCCGCCGTGATGTATCCGCTGTTCACGAGGCTGCGCTGGAGGCGCGGCGCCGCGCCGGCGCGGGACATCCGTTTCACCAATGCGTGGATCACCGGCGCGCTCGCCGCCGTCGCGCTGGCCGGAACCGTCGCATTGTTCGGCAACCGCGGTTATGAACCGCGGTGGCTGGGCCACGACCGGGATGCCGACCAGACCTATATCCGCCATATGACCGCGCATCACGTTCAGGGCCTCGAGCTGGCGCGCATCGGTGCGGAGCGCGCGCAGGATCCGCATCTTCGAAAGCTCGCGATGCTGATGATTGCGAGCCAGACCGGCGAGAACCGGATCTTCGAGAACTGGTGGCTGAGCTGGTTCGACACCGAGATGCCGGATTGCAGCACCGAGGAGCGCGCGACCATGCCGGGCATGCTGACGCCAGCCGAGATGCGGCAGATCAGGACCATCGCACCGGAGCGGTTCGACGCCGCCTTCGTCGACGCGATGACGCGCCATCACAAGGGTGCGGTCAAGATGGCCGACGGCATGTGGCGCGGCCGCGGCGATCTGCGTTTGCGCGTCATGGCTCACGCCATTCGTCATGAGCAGCAGGGCGAGATCGCCCTCATGCAAGGTGTCAGCGGCGTTGCCGCGGTCCGCGCCGCGGTCCGCAACATGCTGAGCGACAACGTCAACTGATCGATCGGCTATTCGCGCCAGAACTCCTCCAGCTCCTCGGCGGTCACGAGATCGACCTGGCCGTGAAAGCGGGTGCGGTACATCGTCATAAGCGCATCGTGCCCGACATCGGACGAGCTGCACAGTGCGTCCTCGACGATGACGATCCTGAAGCCGAGGTCGACCGCGCTCAGCACCGTCGAGAGTACGCAGACATCGGTCTCTGCGCCTGAGATCACAACCGTGCCGACCTTCTTCTCGATCAGCAGGCTCGCAAGTGCGGGATTGCTGAACGCAGAATACGCCGGCTTGTCGATCACAGCCGCCGGAGGAACGAACTTGTTCAGGGCCGGCACCAATTCGAGTGCGGCGGGCGCAAGCTGCCTGCGCGTCGCCTGTTGCCAGCGCTGGAAATAACGCTGCCACTGGCCCGGCCGGTCTTCCGGATCCTGCGGCGTGATGAAGCGCGTGAAGATCGTTCTGATGGGATGGCGGGACACGATCGTGGCGATGGTCGGCAGCACCCGCTCCATCCATGGCGTCGCCCAGAGCCCGCCGGGAGCAAAAATGTTCTGCATGTCGATGCAGAGGTGAACCGCATTCCTGATCTCGGCAACATCCGACGCGCTGTCTCTCATCGTCCTCCACCCAACCGCTTGGACCGCCCACGGTCAGCCACAGGCGGCCTCCCCGACGGCAATGCGTCCCGGCGATGGCCGTTCCTCATCAAGCCATCGTCGGACCAGGCGGCGCCCCGAATCGGAGGCCATTTCGCGCCGGGAAGAGAACGTCGCGCGCGGTCAGGACCGAACACGGCTGGCCCATTCCAAGCGAGATAAAAACTGAGGGATTTCAATGCCTTTAAGGCTTGGTGCGCTCGGAGGGACTCGAACCCCCACGGTGTTACCCACTGCCACCTCAAGGCAGCGCGTCTACCAGTTCCGCCACGAGCGCTAGGAGATGCCGGCCTGAGGCTTGAAGGCTGGCCGGATCAGCGGCCGCCGATCTAACAAATCCATCAGGGGGATACAAGCCTGCAAAGACCCCGAATTCCACAAGCTTGGCAGGAATTCACACCCGCCCGGATCGGCCCTATCGGGAGCTCAGGCCTTGCCCGGGCTGCTACCGCGTACCCGGGTCGCTACCGCGTACCCGGCGAGCGCGGCAGCATCTGCTTGACCTCGACCGCGATGCGGTTGCGGTCGACCAGCACGACGCCTGAGGCGACCGGCAGATTGTTGGCCAAAACCTTGACCTCGTCGGCCTCCGTTGCGTCCAGCTCGATGATGGCGCCGCGGGAAAGACGTAATACTTGATGGATCGGCATGGTGGTCGTCCCGAGGACGACCATGAGATCCACGGTGACTTTATCGAGAGTGGGCACTGTCAGGACCGCCGCAACTAAGGGACTTAGCCAAGAGACTTGAACCAAGAGACTTGGCATTTGCTCCCGTGATGATCACCACGTTATGGTTAGCCAATGGTTAATTCGCCTGAAAACCCCCGCCAAGACCTCGATTTGACGTCGTTTTCCGCCGCGGGCGGCGAGCCCGTCGAGTGGCGAATCTCGGACGCGCCAGTGCCCTATCCGGAGGCCGTCGCCGCCATGGAGGCCCGCGTCGCGGCGATCGCTGCGGGCGAAGCCCCGGAGCTGGTCTGGCTGCTGGAACATCCGCCGCTCTACACATTAGGCACCTCGGGCAAGGAATCGGACCTGCTCGATGCTCGATTCCCGACCTTTACAACCGGGCGCGGCGGCCAGCTCACCTATCACGGTCCGGGCCAGCGGGTGGCCTACATCATGCTGGACCTCAAGCGCCGCCGGCCGGACGTGCGGGCCTATGTCGCCAGCCTGGAGGAGCTGATTCTGCGCACGCTGGCCGCCTTCAACGTCCGCGGCGAACGGCGCGAGGACCGGGTCGGCGTGTGGGTGAAGCGGCTCGACAAGGGCGCCGATCACGAGGACAAGATCGCGGCGATCGGCGTCCGCCTGAAGCGCTGGGTCTCGTTCCACGGCATCGCCATCAATGTCGAGCCGGAGCTGTCGCATTTCGCCGGCATCGTGCCCTGCGGCGTCGTCGATCCCCGCTACGGCGTCACCTCGCTGGTCGATCTCGGCCAGCTCGTCACCATGGCCGACGTCGATATCGCGCTCCGGCAAGCGTTCGAGGAGCTGTTCGGGCCGACCCGCGCGCTGCTGCCGGAAGCTGCGGTCTGACATTTCGGCGCCGTTCGGAGCGAGCCTTGCCACCGATTTAGCCCGCGGGTGAATTGCACCCGCGGCCTGCAACATCACGCCGCCTTCACCGCAACCTCGAGCTTGCCGGCGATGTAGCGCCGCTCCTGGGTCAGGCCGCCAAAGCCGTAGGCGTCGCCCTTGACCTCGTCGACATGCAGATAGGTCTCGGGATGCAAGGGCCCCAGGATCTCGGCCATGCGCTTGAACATGGCGGCGAGATAGGCCGCCTTCTCGTCCTTGGTGTTGGTGCCTTCCGTGACGTGGATGTCGATCCAGTAGCTTGCAAGTTGCTGCTCGGCGAGCGATTGGCCACCGGCGAACCAGTCGCCTGCCTCGACCGACTTCACGATGATGGCGGTGACCTTTGGGTCCTTGTGCAGGATTTTTGCGGTGAGCTCGGACACGGCATTCGCGATGTCGGCCTTCAGCGAGGCGGACTGGCGGGAGGTGGTGTAGGACACGGTGATCAGGGGCATTGTCGTTCTCCTCGATATGCCGCGCAATGCGTGCGGCGTTGGGAAGAAACTAGACCTCCAGCCGTCATTTTGGTATCTTATCTCTCTTGATACCAGTGATAATGATTCATAATGACAGCAACGCTCGACATCACCACCGTCCAGGCATTCCTGCTGGTCGCCGACCTCCAGAGTTTCACCCGAGCCGCCGAAGCGCTCGGGGCGACGCAGGCTGCCGTCAGTCTCAAGCTGCAGCGGCTGGAGACATTGCTGGAGAAGCGCCTCGTCGAGCGCTCGCCGCGCGCGGTCCGCCTCACCGCCGATGGGGCCGCGTTCCTCGATCGCGCCCGCGCGCTGATGACGGCACACGATCTCGCGCTGTCGGGCGACGCGCCGGCCGCCCAGTCGCTCTCGCTCGGCATCTCCGATCACGCTGCTGGCCCGGAGCTGGTGCCCCTGCTCGAACGTCTGCATGCGATGGCCTCGAACCTGACCCTCGCCGTCACCATCGGCTTCTCGCGCGAAATGCAGGACGCCTATGATGCTGGTGACCTCGATGCGGTGATCGTTCGCCAGGAAAGCAGCCGCCGCGGCGGCGAGAAGCTGACTGAAGACGCATTCGGTTGGTTCGCGGCGCGACGCTTCACGCTGCCGAAGGGTGAAGCATTGCCGCTCGCGACGCTCGCCCCGCCCTGCGGCGTCCGCGCCGTAGCCGTGCGCGCGCTCGACAAGGCCGGCCTCGCCTGGCGCGAGCGCTTCGTCGGCGGCGGCGTCACCGCGGTCGTCGCGGCTGCTCTCGCCGGACTTGCCGTCGCACCACTGGCGCGGCGGATCGCGCCTCCGGGGCTGGTCGACATCGGCCCTGCGCACAAGCTGCCGAAACTCGGCAGCTCCAAAGTGATGCTGCATTCGAAGGTCAGCGATCCCGCCAAGCTCGCAGCGTTGCGCGCAGTGGCGGCGACGTTCCGCAGCGCGGCCGCCTGAGGCCGCTCACCTTACAAAATCGCCTCGAACGCACTGCGCAGCGTCTCGTGCCGAAAGACGAAGCCGCGGCTCAGCGCCTTGTTCGGCAGCACGCGCTGGCCGCCGAGCAGGAGCTCATCGGCAAAGCCGCCACCGATCCGGCGCAACAAGCTGCCGGGAATGCGGAATATCGCGGGCCGATGCAGGCAGCGGCCGAGCTCCTCGGTGAATTTTGCGTTGGTCACGGGAATCGGCGCGGTGGCGTTGACGGGACCGCGGAGATCGGGCGTTGCCATCACATAGGCGATCAGCCGGATCAGATCGTCGCGCTCGATCCAGGACATCCACTGCCGCCCGGTGCCGAGAGGACCGCCGAGGCCAAACTCGAACGGCGTCAGCATGCGCGTGATGAAGCCGCCTTCGGTGCCGAGCACGAGACCGATGCGCAAATAGACCACGCGGACGCCGAGCTCCTCCGCCGGCCGCGCCGCCTTCTCCCAGGCTGCACACAGCTCATGGCTGAAGCAGGCATGCGATTTCGCCGATTCTGTCAGCACCTGATCGGCCCACAATCCGTACCAGCCGATCGCGGAGCCGCTGACCAGCACCTCGGGTTTGCGATCGAGCCGCGCAATCAGCTTGACGATCTCGCCGGTCATGTCGACGCGCGAGCCGATGATCTTCGCGCGCTTCGCCTCGGTCCAGAGGCCATTGCCGATCGGCTCACCGGCGAGGTTGACGATGGCATCGATCTGCGTGTCCGCGGCGAGCTGATCGAGGCTGGTGATCAGCGTCACGGGCGGGGGCAGCATCTCGGCCTTCGCGGGGTTACGGATCAGCGCGATGACGTCGTGCCCTGCCCCGCTGAGGCTCGCCGCCAGGCGGCTGCCGATGAAACCGGTAGCGCCTGATATCAGCACGGTCTTTCGACTGGCGAGCTTCTCCACGAGCCCGGGCGCGGCAACGCTTCGCATGCGGCCGAGCCGGCGCATCGTCGCAAAGTCCCTGAGGCCGCACAGCGCCGCGCCAATCGCACAGGCGGTCGCGGCGATGCTGAGCAGGCCTTGATAGACGATGGTCGCACCGAAGGGCTGCATCGCCCATCCGATCAGCACCGGCAACAGCCGCACCAGGATGGCGCCGTAGTTGATCGCGAGCAGCGTGTGATTGATCCGCTCGCTCGGGGGCAGCTTGCGGCTCAGATCCTCCTCAACGAAATCCATCAGCGTGATGACGATCTCGGCGACCAGCACCGCGACGATCAGGAGCGCCAGGACCCCGTAAACCTCTAGCCAGCCGAGGACGAGGAACAGCAGCGCATAGAGCATGTTGCGGATGCCGTGCAGCTTCAGCTCGAAGCGCTGCGACGGACGCCAGGCCAGCCGCTCGGTGAATTCATGATGATAGAAGGTGTCGAACACGCCCATCGCGATCTGAATGGCGATGAGCGTCCACAACAGCGGCGTCATGACTCGGCCTCCCTGAACAAGGCGGACTGATGGATCAGCGCGCCGTAACGCGGATGAATGACATCGAGGGTGAAGCGGAAGGCGCCCTCGCCGAGGTCGCGGTGCGTCACCGTGAGATCGCCCGGCGTGAGCCAGGGCGGCAGTGGGATCCAGAGGCGTCCGAGCTGCAAGCCATAACCGGCGCTGCGGAAGGTCAGCGTCTCGCCTTCGACCGCGATATGCAGCGCCATCGAGACGCCGAAGCCGACATATTCTTCGAGTCCGGTCGGGCCCGCGAAGCGTTTTGCCGAATGGATCACTTGAGGAAAGCCGCGTTTGCGCGCGCAGATCCGAGTCCAGGTCTGGCCGCCAGTCGCGCCGTCCTCGGTAACAGTCACGATCATCGGCACGCCGATGTCGCGACCGGTCGGCAGCGGCCCGCCGATCAGCCTTGCTGCTTGCGCAAACCACCAACCCAGATTGCTGAACGCGACCTCATCGACGATTCCGACATAGACGACGCTGTCGCCGTCGGCGACCCGCTTGGAAAAGCGCCGCCAGGTCGCGAGAGGCAGGCGTCCCCAATCCTCGTTCGACAGTAGCGCGCGAAAGCGGCGATCGTCGAAGAGTTTTGTGTGCGTGGAGGTCGATGCGCTGGAGCCTGGTATTCGAGCCGACGTCATCGCACCCTCCTTGACGCTATTTGGCCTTGCCCAGCGGCAACAGGTTGGCGATCTTCTCGCCAAGCCGCATCAAGGCGACCAACCGCGGCCGCGGCACCTTCAGCATCTGCATGAACCAGTGGTCGGCGAGCTCGGTGAAGGCGAGCATCTCCTTCAGCCGCTTGCTCGCGACCGGACTGATGGTGGGATCGTCGGTAGCATCGGCCACGCAAGCACGAAGCGCCGTGATCGCCGGATCGATCTCCCGTTCCTTGCGGCGCGCCGCGATCCTGGCCGCGACCTCCAAGATGTCGGTCTCGGCTTCGTAGTGGTCGCGGCGATCGCCGAGGATCGGCACGCGCCGGATCAAATTCCAGGCGAGCAACTCCTTCAGCGAGTTCGAGACATTGGAGCGCGCCATGCCGAGCGTGTCGGCAATGTCCTCGGCCGTCATCGGCGCTTCGGCCAGATAGAGCAGCCCGTGGATCTGGCTGACCGAGCGGTTGACGCCCCACTCGTCCCCCATGTCGCCCCAATGCAGAATGAAGCGTTCGATCGCGGCGGGCAGTTTCTTTCTTCCGGTTATTTCTGTCATAACAGAAATATCTGACGATACCGCCGTCATGTCAAGTGCGGCGGCCGAGTTGCGAGCGCCGTGCGATTGCCTAAAAATGTCCCAGGCGGGGAACTATCCGTCGTCTCCAGCGTTTGCTCCCGTCGAGGCGGGGTCCGGAATGGTTAAAAAGTCCAGTCAGCAGAGAGACTTGTTCGAGAGCGAACGCAGTTTCCGGCTGTTGGTTGAAGGGGTTGCGGACTACGCCCTCTACATGCTCGATCCCACCGGGACCATCACGAGCTGGAACATCGGCGGCGAGCGTATCAAGGGCTATTCGCCCGGCGAGATCCTCGGCCAGCACTTCTCCCGCTTCTACACCGAGACCGACCGCGCCAACGGAAAGCCCGCACGGGCCCTCGGCATTGCCCGCGAAAAGGGCCGCTACGAGGAGGAAGGCTGGCGGGTCCGCAAGGACGGCACGTTCTTCTGGGCGAGCGTGGTCATCGATCCGATCTACGAGGACGGCCAGCTGGTCGGCTTCGCCAAGATCACGCGCGACATCACCGAACGCCGCAACACGCAGCTCAAGCTCGAGGCGATGCAGAAGCAGCTCGCCGAATCCCAAAAGTTCGATGCGCTCGGCCAGCTCACCGGCGGGGTCGCCCATGACTTCAACAATCTGCTGATGATCATTAGCGGCAGCCTCCACATGCTGAAGCGAGGAGGCAACGACGAGGCCAAGCTTCAGCGCGCGATCTCGGCCATCGACACCGCCACCAAGCGCGGCGCGGCGTTGACCAACCAGCTCCTCACCTTCGCGCGGCGGCAGAGCGTCAATCCGCAGGCGATCGACTTCGCCGAGCGCATCACGGCGATCCGCGAGGTGCTCGATGCCGGCGTCGGCAGCTCCGTGCGCCTCGCCTTCGACATCAGCGGCGACCTCTGGCCGGTCAGGACCGACGTCTCCGAACTCGAGACCGCGCTACTCAACCTCGTCATCAATGCCCGCGACGCGATGCCCGACGGCGGCACGGTGACGATCGGCGCGCGCAACATCATGCTCGATGAGGCTCCCCTCGCCGGTGACTTCGTTGCGATCGATGTCGCCGATACCGGTCTCGGTATTCCCGGTGACGTCCTCGACAAGATCTTCGAGCCGTTCTTCACCACCAAGCCGATCGGAAAAGGCACCGGCCTCGGCCTCTCCCAGGTGCATGGCTTTGCCCATCAGGCCGGCGGCACGATCAAGGTCGCCAGCGAGCTCGGCAAGGGGACCACCTTCACCATCCTCCTGCCGCGGGCCGACAAGGCGCCGGCGCGGGAGACGACCGGAGAGGCGTCGTTCCGCGGCAGCGGCACGGTGCTGCTGGTCGAAGACAATCCCGACGTCGCATCCGTGAGCGTCGGCCTCTTGGAACAGCTCGGCTACAGCGTGCGCCGCGTGGCCGATGCCGAGGCCGCGTTGCTCGAGATCGAGAAGAACGGCGTCGACTTCGTGTTCTCGGACATCGTCATGCCCGGAAAGATGGACGGGCTCAGCCTCGCCCAGCACCTGCGCCAGATCCGCCCCGGCCTGCCCATCCTGCTCGCCACCGGCTACAGCGAGGTCGCCGCCGGCGTGCGCGGCGATTTCCCGATCCTGCGCAAACCTTACGAGATCCACGAGCTCAGCGAAGCCATCGCCAAGCTGCCAAGGTGATGGCTCTTCGGCTCACCCCTCACCCGCAACGGCGCAGCTACACCGTCGGCAACACCGAGAACGCTTCCCCGGTCCGGCGCAAGTTCAGCTCATCGACACTCGCCGTCTCGCTCGTCACGCTGTCGACGCGCGAGGACGGCGGGCCGTGGCGGCACAGTGCGACCATGTCGGCAACATGGTTCGGCGGGCCTGCGAACAGCGCTTCGACGCTGCCGTCGCGGCGGTTGCGGACCCAGCCTTCGAGGCTGCTCGCGGTCGCCTGGTATTCGACCCAGGCGCGGTAGCCGACACCCTGCACGCGGCCGCGGATCATGACCTGGAGGATCGCCCGGCTCATGTCTTCAGCCCGAGAAAATCGGCGCTACGCGCCCTCACGTCGGTCTCGCGCATGACGCGGTTCGTCAGCTCCGCCGATGCCAATCCCTTCAGCGCTTTCGGCGCCGTGCCTTCACGCAGCGCTTTCTGAGTCTCATAGACGGCCTGGATTGCAGCCGCGATCGGCGCATGGCCCTGGAGCGCGATGCGCACGCGTTGAGCCCTGAGATAGTCGAGCGCGTTCAGTTCGTCCGGCGCGCCGCCGAGCACGATTGGAAGGCGGGTGGCGGATGTGATGGCCTCGAGCTCCGCGCGCGCCTTGATGCCGGTGAAGAACAGCGCATCGACACCGGTCGCCTCATAGGCCTGCGCACGGCGGATCGCATCCTCGACCGAAGTGATCGCGGCAGCACCCGTACGCCCCATGACGACCAGCGAGGGATCGTTGCGGGCATCGAGCGCCGCCTTCATCTTGCCGACGCCTTCCTCGAGCGTGATCAGCTGCACCTTCGTCTCGCCGAACGCCGCCGGCAGCAGCGTGTCCTCGATGGTGAGGCCGGCGGCCCCCGCCGTCTCCAGCTCCTGCACCGTGCGCCGCACGTTCAGCGCATTGCCATAGCCGTGATCGGCATCGACCAGGACCGGAAGCGCGGAGGCGCGCGACATCCGGCGCATCTGCTCGGCAAGCTCGGTGAGCGTGATCAGCGTGACATCGGGATCGCCGAGCACGGCCAGCGAGGCCACCGATCCCCCGAACATGCCGAGCGGAAAGCCGAGATCCTCGGCAATGCGGATCGAGATGGCGTCGTAGACCGAGCCGGGATGGACGCAAGTTTCGCCCGACAGGATGAAGCGAAGTTTCTCGCGGCGGGAACGAAAGGCCATGGTGCTGTCTCAGTTAGGTCACGGAGGCCTCAGCATACTCCGTCATTGCGAGCGAAGCGACGCAATCCAGAAATGCATCCGCAGAGACAGACTGGATTGCTTCGTCGCGAAGAGCTCCTCGCAATGACGGTGGTTGCGGGCAGAAAGCCCCGTCCCACTCACACCTTTACGCAAACTCCAAAATCAGCGCGTCCACCGCGAGCGTCGCGCCGGCACTGGCGTGGATCTTCTTCACCGTGCCGTCCTGCTCGGCGCGCAGCACGTTCTGCATCTTCATGGCTTCGACCACCGCAAGGGTCTCGCCGGCCTTGACCTCCTGCCCTTCCGTCACCGCGATCGAGACCACAAGGCCGGGCATCGGGCAAAGCAGCTTCTTGCCGGTATCGGAGGCCGTCGTCACCGGCATCAAGCGGGCCGAGGCCGCTTCAGCCTCGGTCCAGACATAGACCGGCACCTCGACGCCCTGATGGGCGAGACGGATGCCGTTCGCGATGGGGCGGGTTTGCACGGCGACGAAATGGCCGTCGATGGTGCCCTGCCAGACCGGGTCGCCCGGCTTCCATGGCGACTGCAACAGATGCGCATTGCCGGCCTTGCCGTCGGCATCGATGAAGCGGATCGCGATCGCCTCGCCCTCGCGTGCGACCTCGAGCAGGATCTCCTGCCGGTCGAGCCAGACCGCGCGGCGGCGCTCGCGCTGCACGATGCGGCCGCCCATCTGGCCCGAAATCTGCCGCTTGCGTTCGCCGAGCACGTGATCGATTGCAGCGCCGACCGCGGCGATCCGCCGAGCGACCTCACCCTCGGGCACGCGCACCGCAAAGCCCTTGGGGAATTCCTCGGCGATGAAGCCGGTCGAGAGCCGGCCCTCGCGCCAGCGCGGATGATGCATCAGCGCGGACAGGAACGGGATATTGTGGCGGATGCCGTCAACGTAGAACGAATCCAGCGCGGTCGCCTGCGCCTCGATCGCTGCGGCGCGCGACGGCGCATGCGTGACCAGCTTGGCAATCATCGGATCGTAGTGGATCGAGATCTCGCCGCCCTCCTGCACGCCGGTGTCGTTGCGCACCGTGATGCCATCCTGGCTGGCTTCCGCCGGCGGGCGGTATTTCACCAGGCGCCCGATCGAGGGCAGGAAGTTGCGGAACGGATCTTCGGCGTAGAGGCGCGACTCCACCGCCCAGCCGGTCAACGTGACGTCCTTCTGGCTGATGGCAAGCTTCTCGCCGGCGGCCACCCGGATCATCTGCTCGACGAGATCGATGCCGGTGACGAGCTCGGTCACGGGATGCTCGACCTGGAGACGCGTGTTCATCTCAAGGAAGTAGAAGCTCTTGTCCTGGCCTGCGACGAACTCGACGGTGCCGGCGGAATCGTAGTTCACGGCCTTGGCCAGCGCGACGGCTTGCTCGCCCATCTTGCGGCGAGTTTCCTCATCGAGCAGCGGCGACGGCGCCTCTTCGATGACCTTCTGGTTGCGGCGCTGGATCGAGCATTCGCGCTCGCCGAGATAGATCACGTTGCCGTGCTTGTCGCCGAGCACCTGGATCTCGATATGGCGGGGATCGACGATGAACTTCTCGACGAAGACGCGGTCATCGCCGAACGAGGCCTTGGCCTCGGCCTTGGCGAGGTTGAAGCCTTCGGCGACCTCGGCCTTGGAATGGGCGATGCGCATGCCCTTGCCGCCGCCGCCGGCGGAGGCCTTGATCATGACGGGATAGCCGATCTCGTCGGCGATGCGGACCGCGTGCTTGTCGTCCTCGATGACGCCGAGGTGGCCCGGCACGGTCGAGACCTTGGCCTTGGCCGCCGCCTTCTTGGATTCGATCTTGTCGCCCATCGCCGCGATCGCGCCCGGATTGGGGCCGATGAAGACGATGCCGGCCGCCTCCAGCGCGCGCGGAAATGCCTCGCGCTCTGACAGGAAGCCGTAGCCGGGATGCACGGCCTCGGCGCCCGTCTTGCGGCAGGCCTCGACGATCTTCTCGATCACCAGATAGCTCTCGGCCGCGGCGGGAGGGCCGATCAGCACGGCCTCGTCGGCCATCTCCACATGGAGGGCATCGCGGTCGGCTTCGGAATAGACTGCGACGGTCTGAATTCCCATGCGGCGAGCGGTCTTGATGACCCGGCAGGCGATTTCGCCGCGATTGGCGATCAGAATGCGTTTGAACATGCTTTTCTTGAGTCTCGACCTTGGGCGGGACCCTTCCCTGGCCGTTGGGGCCTTTGGGACGGGCCGTGTGGCTCCCGTGGTACATCAAAATGGGCCGGAGGCAACGGTCTAAATCCGCCCCGTTCTGGCGTACCAGCGCAAGACCGAAGCCGGCTTAGAAAGGGGGCAGCGGGCCTTGGGGCCGCCTATGGCTTGCCGGGCTTGGCGACGTCCCGAACGAGGCTATGAACAAAGCCCAATTTGGCGATCACGGCCGGCGACAGGATGAAGGGATAGAGGTCACGCAGGCCCATGGCGCGGTTGACGCTGTTCATGGCGAAGGTGAAGGGCAGCCATGCGTCGATAAGCGCCTGGACGTCCCTGGTCTCATAGGGATTGAAACGAATGCGTGCCGTCAACTCCCCGTCGCGGTCGACCTTGGGACGGACCTCCATGCCGAACTCGGCAGCCATCTCCAGCGTGTCGACGATGTGGAGATAGTGCGCCCAGGTCTCGGCGAAGTCTTCCCAGGGGTGCGTGGTGGCGTAGGCCGAGACGTAAGTCTGCTGCCAATCCGGCGGCGCCCCCTCGGCATAATGGCGCTGCAGGGCTTGGCCGTAATCGGCGGAATCGTCGCCGAACACGGCGCGGCATTCCTCCAGCTTGCCGCCGTCGCGCACCAGCACGTCCCAGAAATAATGTCCGACCTCGTGGCGGAAATGACCGAGCAGCGTGCGGTAGGGCTCGCCCATCTCGAGTCTGCGCCGCTCGCGCTCGATGTCGTCGGCCTCGGTGAGCGCGATCGTGATCAGGCCGTTGTCGTGGCCGGTCATGACCTTCTCTCCGCTGTGCGGGTCGTCGGCGAGGAAATTGAAGATCAACCCATGCTCCGCGTTCTCCTGCCGGGTTTGGAGCGGCAGCTTCCAGCGGATCAGGGAATA
Organism: Bradyrhizobium sp. DOA1; assembly: GCF_001593325.1. Lineage (NCBI taxonomy): Bacteria > Pseudomonadati > Pseudomonadota > Alphaproteobacteria > Hyphomicrobiales > Nitrobacteraceae > Bradyrhizobium > Bradyrhizobium sp. DOA1. The sequence continues at coordinate 2,504,905 of NZ_JXJM01000001.1, read as the reverse complement.
GAACAGCCGGTGCTTCGCCACCTCCAGCTCGCGCCAGCCGGCGAGCTGGGCCGGGTCGGACAGGTCCGGCACAATGCCGTTGTGACGGCAGGCACGGCAATAGCCCGTGCTGTCGGCCGCATCCGTCAGCCAGTTGCAGGCATCGTACTCGGCATTGCGGCAGAGCATGCGGCGCCTGCCCTTGTCGGCCAGCGTCGTCCAGCCCTCCCCGTCGGGCTCGATCGCCGACATCGTCTCCTTCTCGGGGAGGAAGGCGACCCGGTGGCCGCAGCGTTCGCAGGCGCGGTTCTCGAAATACAGAACGTTGCCGCAGGCCTGGCAGACAAATAGCTTCAAGATTTATCCTCTTTGGCAAGGAGCCTCATGGGGCGAGAGTCCGGTGCCTCGCAAAGACGCCTCCGCCGGTGCATCGTTCCAATGTCAGGAACAAAATGCCAGACTCGGCGTTTCGTTCATACCCGCATCACTCGTTCGGCGGCGCCTTTCCCTTCGTATCCCCCTCTAATCGATGGCCATCACGCTCCGTCTGTGTGAATATAGGTTCGGCGCGTGCGCAACCGCATGACAACGGCCGATGCCTTGAACGATCCCTTGCCCGAAACCATTGCCGCCGAAAGGCTGCGCCAGCACCTCGAAGACGTCGCGCGCGAGCGTGATAACGCTTATCGCGCGCTTCAGGAGCGCGAGGCCGAGCTCGCGCGCATCCAACGCATCGGCAAGGTCGGCGGCGTCGAGGTCGACTTCCGCGAAGGCTTCAAGAACCGCCGCTCGCCCGAATATCTGATGATCCATGGCCTGCCGCCCGAGGCTGCCGACGAGTCGCACGAGGACTGGGTCAATCGCATCCATCCCGAGGATCGCGATGCGACCGTCAGGCATTTCTTCGATGCTCTCGCCGGAACGAGCGAAGACTACACCGCCGAATACCGCATCATCCGCCCCAATGACGGCGAGACCCGCTGGATCCGCGTCGTCGCCAAGATCGAGCGGGACAAGGACGGCCGCGCCATCCGGCTCGTCGGCGCCCATATCGACATGACCGACCAGGCCCTCGCGCGCGAGACGCTGCGCGAGAGCGAGGAGCGCTTCCGGCTGATCGCCGACAGCGCGCCGGTGCCGATCTGGGTGACCAAGCTCGATCGCAAGCGCTCTTTCGCCAACCAGGCCTATGTCGATTTCGTCGGCCTGCCCTATGATGAGGCCATCGACTTCGACTGGCGCAAGGTCCTGCACCCGGACGACCTGCCGCATGTGCTCCAGCAATCCGTTCAGGGCGAAGCCTCGCTGAAGCCGTTCGTGCTGGAAGCGCGCTACAAGAACGCCAGCGGCGAATGGCGCTGGCTGCGCTCGGAATCGCAGCCGCGCTGGGATCCCACCGGCAAGCACATCGGCTTCATCGGCGTCGCGCACGACATCACGGTCGCCAAGCAGGCCGAGATCGAGCTCCGGCAGCTCAACGAGACGCTGGAGGAACGCATCGCCCAGCGCACCGCCGAGCTCGAAGCCAACGAGGCGCGGCTGCGCGCGATCCTGGAGACCAGCAACCAGTATCAAGGCCTCGTCAATCTCAGGGGCGAGCTGGTCTACGCCAACAAGACGGCGCTGGCCGGCATCAACGCGCGCTCTTCGGACGTAATCGGCAAGCCGTTGTGGGAGACCCCCTGGTTCAGCGCAACGGATGGCATGGGCGCGCTGGTGCGCGAGGCCTTCGACACCGTGCTCAAGGGCGAAGCGGTGCGGCTGGAGATGCGGCTGCGCCTCCCCATCGGCGAGCGCGATTTCGACTTCGGCATGCGCCCCGTGCTCGACCGCCACGGCCACATCACCGGAGCAGTGCCCGAGGCCGTCGACATCACCGAACGCCGTCGCGGCGAGGAAGCGCTGCGGCAGTCGCAGAAGATGGAGGCGATCGGCCAGCTCACCGGCGGTGTCGCGCACGATTTCAACAACCTCCTCACCATCATCCGCTCGGCAACCGACTTCCTGCGCCGCCGCGAGCTGCCGGAGGAGCGCCGCCGCCGCTATGTCGACGCAATCTCGGAGACGGTCGAGCGCGCCTCCAAGCTGACGGCACAGCTTCTGGCTTTCGCACGGCGGCAGCCGCTCAAGCCGCAGATCTTCAATGTCGGCAGTCAGGTCGAGGGCGTCGCGCAATTGGTCCGGCCGCTGGTCGGCGGCCGCATCGAGATCGTCGTCGGGATCGACGATGCCGACTGCTTTACGGTGGCAGACATTGCTCAGTTCGAGACTGCGCTGATCAACCTTGCCGTCAATGCCCGCGATGCCATGAATGGCGAAGGCCGTCTCGTCATCGCGGTGCGCAAGATCCAGGGTATTCCGAGCCTGCGCGCCCAGTCGGCGCGTAGTGGCGACTACGTCGCCATCTCGGTCGCAGACACCGGCAGCGGCATCGCGCCGGAACATCTCGAGTCGATCTTCGAACCCTTCTTCACCACCAAGGAGGTCGGCAAGGGCACCGGACTCGGCCTCAGTCAGGCTTTCGGCTTCGCAAAGCAGTCCGAGGGCGACATCGCGGTGACGAGCGCCCGAGGCCAGGGTGCCACATTCACCATCTACCTGCCGCAAGCGCAAAGTCCCGCGACCGCCAAGGAAGTTGCAGCGCTGACTCACGAGGCCGCGACGACCGGGCGCGGCTATCGCGTCCTCGTGGTCGAGGACGACGACGAGGTCGGCCGCTTCTCCACCGAGCTCCTGGAGGATCTCGGCTATGTCGTCCGCCGCGTCGCCAACGCCCATGCAGCGCTGACCATCCTCGGCGAGAACGAGTTCGCCGTCGACCTGGTATTCTCCGACGTCATCATGCCCGGCATGAACGGCGTCGAGCTCGCCGGCATCATCCGCGAGCGCTATCCGGGCCTGCCGGTCGTGCTCACCAGCGGCTACAGCAACGTGCTCGCCGAGAACGCCCACCGCGGCTTCGAGCTGATCCAGAAGCCATATTCCGTGGAGTCGCTGTCCCGCATCCTGCGCAAGGCGATCACGGAGAAGCTGGCGGTCGCAAGGTGAATCCTCCTCCGCCGTCGTCCCGGACAAGCGCGCCTCAGACAAGGCAGGCGGGCCGCGCGCTGGATGCAGCCAACTTCTTCCTCGCCGACGTCCGCGACGGGCTCGGCCCCTATCTGGCCATCTATCTTCTCACCGAGCAGCACTGGAACGAGGCCCGCATCGGCATCGTGATGTCCATCGCGACCATCGCGGGGATCGTGGCGCAGACGCCGGCCGGAGCGCTGGTCGACGCCACGCGGGCGAAGCAGCTCGTGATGGTCGTTTCTGCGGTTCTGGTGACGCTCGCCTCGCTCTCATTGCCGCTGTTTCCGAGCTTCCTGCCGGTCGCAATCTCGCAAGGAATCGCGCAGGCCGCCGCCGTTGTCTTTCCGCCGGCGATCGCCGCCGTCTCGCTGGGCATCTTCGGCCATGCCGCATTCACCCGCCGCATCGGCCGCAACGAGACTTTCAACCACGCCGGCAACGCCGTCGCGGCGGTCATTGCCGGCCTCTCCGCCTATTGGTTCGGCCCGACCGTCGTGTTCTACCTTCTAAGTGCCATGGCGGTCGCGAGCCTCGTCAGCATCCTGACGATTCCCCAACAGGCGATCGATCACGATCTCGCGCGCGGGCTGCACGATGCCGATGGCGACATCCAACGCGAGCAGCCCTCGGGCCTTGGCGTGCTTCTGACCTGCCGACCCCTGCTCGTCTTCGCGATCTGCGTGCTGCTCTTCCACCTTTCCAATGCCGCCATGCTGCCGCTGGTCGGGCAAAAGCTCGCGCTCCAGGACAAGAACATCGGCACCAGCCTGATGTCGGCCTGCATCGTCGCCGCGCAAGTCGTGATGGTGCCGTTCGCAATGCTGGTCGGCGCACGGGCGGACAGCTGGGGCCACAAGCGCTTCTTCCTGGCCGCATTGTTGATCCTGCCGATCCGCGGCGCGCTCTATACTCTCTCCGACAATCCGTTCTGGTTGGTCGGCGTGCAGCTTCTCGATGGCGTCGGTGCCGGCATTTTCGGGGCCATCTTTCCCGTCATCGTCGCCGACATCATGCGCAACACCGGCCGCTTCAACGTCGCGCAGGGTGCGGTCATCACCGCCCAGAGCATCGGCGCGGCGCTATCGACGACACTGGCAGGACTCATCGTGGTCGGCGCCGGTTACAGCACAGCCTTCATCACGCTCGGTGCCGTGGCGGCGATCGGCGCGGTCATCGGCCTGATCGCCCTTCCCGAGACGCGTCTAAACGAAGATGGCGATCCGCGCCGCCAGGGGAAGACAGCAGCGTCCGCATCGGCTATCGCTGCCGAGTGA
>NZ_JXJM01000001.1:2493643-2499975 GCF_001593325.1 Bradyrhizobium sp. DOA1 | reverse complement strand
TGTCGCAGCCGCGACCTCGGGCGTCATCATCCGCCCGTGGTCCCTGCCCGAAGCGATCTGGGCCGTCCTCGGCGCTGGTTCTCTCGTGCTGCTCGGCTTTCTGCCGTGGCAGGACGCGCTGACAGGCATCGAAAAAGGCGTCGACGTCTACCTCTTCCTGATCGGTATGATGCTGATCGCCGAGTTGGCGCGGCTCGAAGGCCTGTTCGATTATCTTGCCGCGCTTGCGGTGGAATATGCCCGCGGCTCACCGCAACGGCTGTTCCTGCTGGTCTATCTCGTCGGCACGCTCGTGACCGTGCTGCTCTCCAATGATGCCACTGCGATCGTGCTGACGCCGGCGGTCTATGCCGCGACGCGCGCGGCCGGCGCCAAGCCGCTGCCCTACCTGTTCGTCTGCGCCTTCATTGCCAATGCCGCGAGCTTCGTGCTGCCGATCTCAAATCCCGCCAATCTCGTCGTGTTCGGCGCGCGCATGCCGGCGCTCAGCGAATGGCTGCGCCTGTTCGCCCTGCCCTCGGTGGCCTCGATCGTGCTGACCTATGTCGTGCTGCGTCTGACCCAGCACCGCGCGCTGAAGGAAGACACGATTGCCCGCAGCGTGCCGCATCCGAAGCTCGGACGCGGCGGCAAGCTCACGGCCATCGGCATCGTCGCCATCGCCGTCGTGCTGGTCATGGCGTCGGCGCTGGACAAGCAACTCGGCCTGCCGACCTTCATCTGCGGCGTGGTGACGGCGGCAATCGTGCTGCTGATCAGCCGGCAATCGCCTCTGCCAGTGCTGCATGGCGTCTCCTGGAGCGTGCTGCCGCTGGTCGGCGGGCTCTTCGTCATGGTGGAGGCGCTGGTGAAGACCGGCGTGATCGCGCAGCTCAGCGCGCTGCTGCACCAGGCGGTGACGCAGTCCGTGCCGAAAGCCGCCTGGAGCGTCGGCATTGCCACCGCGCTTGCCGACAACATCGCCAACAACCTTCCGGTCGGTCTCGTCGCCGGCTCAGTCGCCGCCAGCGATCATCTGCCCGCCGAGGTCATCAGCGCCATCCTGATCGGCGTCGACCTCGGCCCCAATCTGTCGGTGACCGGCTCGCTCGCCACCATCCTCTGGCTGGTCGCGCTCCGCCGCGAGAAGATCAATGTGGGCGCCTGGCCGTTTCTCAAGCTCGGCATGCTGGTGACACCGCCAGCCCTGATCGCGGCATTGGCTGCCGCGATCAGGTGACGCATCCTCAGTCGTTCTCGTAGCCGTAGACTTCCGGCAGGATGAAGATCGCGGCGAGCAATCCGATCAGCGGGAAGATCGCGACCATCAGCGTGGCATTCGCCTGCCCGATCGCCGCGAACAGCGACGGGAACAGGAAGATCGCCAGGAACGACGGCAGCTTCACGAACATGTAGGCGAAGCCGCTGGCCGTGCCGCGATATTTCGGCTTGGCGACCATGGTCGGGATCGTCATGCAGTTCGACGCGTCCCAATAATGGCCCCACAGCATGGCGGCCGCTGCGAACGGCAGCAGGATCTTGTTGTCGGTGTAGAGCGCGAAAGCCGCGACCAGCAGCGAGGCCAGCACAATGCCGAAACCGGCGATCGCGATACCGCGGTGACCGATCTTCGGCGTCAGCAGCGGACCGACCCAACCGGACAAGGCCGCGAAGCAGAATAGCGCCATCGTCACCAGGTTGATGCCGAGCACGCTGGACACGCCGACCATCACGAACAGAACCGGCAAATAGAACGCGAAGGTCGAGAACTCGCTGCCCTGCGCGAAGCAGGCGATCCAGCCGTAGATCGTGGCGCGCCAGCGGATCGGGTCCTTCTTGAGGTCGGCAAGGAACGCACGGGTCGAGACCTTCGGCACCTCGACGTCATGGTTCGGCAACATGTCGAGATTGTCGTTGAACATCTCGCGCGCGACCTGCTTGGCTTCGCGATAGCGTCCCTTCTGCACCAGCCACACCGCCGTCTCCGGCACATCGTGGCGCATGATCAGGATGATCAGCGCCGGCACCGCACCGAGGCCGAGCGTGACGCGCCACAGCATCTCGTGGTTCATGTCGATCAGCAGGAAGATCACGATGACGCCGATGGTCAGGACCTCGCCGACCGCGAACATGAACTGCCAGCGATTGCCCATGACCTCGCGCTCACCCTTGGCCATGGACTCCATGATGTAGGTGTAGCCGGTCGATATGTCAGAGCCGAGCGGAATGCCGAGCAGGAAGCGGATCACGACGAGCCAGCCGACGCTGGGCACGAAAGCCTGCGCCAGCGCCAGCACGATGAACAACACCATCGTCACCAGGAACATGACGCGGCGGCCGATCTTGTCGGACAGCCAGCCGCCGAGCATCGCGCCGATCAGGGCGCCGCCCTGCGTTCCGGCGGCGGCAAGGCCCAGCATCAGCGGATCGGGATTGTATTGCTCCTTGATGAAGATCAGCACGAACGCGATGGAATAGAGATCCCAGGCTTCGACCAGGATCGAGGCCATCATCAGCCAGCCGACCTTGTTGCCCTTGGGACTGTAGTTCGTGATGAGGTAGCGGACCGCGGCTTCGCTCGCGGTCGGTTGTGGCATCGCCATCGTTGTCATGCTTGGTCCTCTCTTCAAAACTCTCTACGCGCCGAGCAGCGGCTCGATACTGCAATCGAGCAGCCGCGGGTCGATCCCCGCCTCCATTCCCGTGAACATCTCGCCCATGTAGTCGATCAGGGCATCGCTCGCCTTCACGGCGTCATCGACGCGGCGGCTTGCGACCGCTGCGAGGATCGCGAGGCGGCGATCGATCGTGCCGGACAGATCGGCCTGCCCCGGCATGAAGCGATGATGGATGTAGCCGATGCGCCGGTACAGCGTGTGGAGCGGCCGCAGCGTGTGCACCAGGAACGGCTCGCCCGCCGCCTCCAGCACCAGCGCGTCGATACGGCGGTCGATACTGTTGAATTGGTCGAGGGTCAGGCTGGCGCGACGCTCGCGCAACAGGCGCTCGATGTGCAGCGCCTGATTGCGGTGCGAGAGGCTGGCACGATCGGCCGCGAGACGGATCACGAAGCGCTCCATGTCGCGGCGCAGGTCCAGCAGCATGCGCTCGCGCGCCAGATCGATCGGCGCGATGTGCAGGCCGTGGCGCGGACGGATGATGATGAGCGTGTCGGCGGACAGACGATTGACGGCATGGTGCACCGGCGTGCGCCCGAAGCCTGTGATCTGCTGCAATTCCAGCATCGTCATGAATTGTCCGGGCTTGAGCTCGCAATGAACAAGGAGCTCTTCGATCTTCTGATAGGCCAGCTCGAAGAAGTTGAGCCGGTTGCGTCGCGAGGGCTTGCCCTCGCCGTCGACCTCGTTTCTCACCACCTCGAGCGCGCGCTTGCGCTTTGCCATGTCGTTCTCTCCCGTCAGCCTGCGCTCGTTGCTCGGCGGCGCCCAATTTGTCGCAGTCTTAAAACATGTTGTGATATATTACAAGCAGGCGTAAGAATCCCGCGCACCCGCGGCATGCTGCAGTGCAAAATGAGACGACGGGCGCGAGGCGCTTGCGATGGGAGGACAATTGCCGTGAAGATCACGTCGATCGAGACGCTCCGCACCGAAGAGTTTTCAAACGTAATCTGGGTGCGCGTTCACACCGACACCGGCATGATCGGTCTCGGCGAAACCTTCTATGGCGCGGGCGCGGTCGAAGCGCAGATCCACGACACCTATGCCGGCCGCCTGCTCGGCCGCAATCCCCTGCACATCGAGGCCATCCATCGCGACATGCTGAACCTGCCGATGGCGCAGTCCTCAACCGGCGTCGAATATCGCGCGGCCTCCGCGATCGACATCGCGCTGTGGGACCTGTTCGGCAAGGTCTGCGGCCAGCCGGTGCACCAGATGCTGGGCGGCCTCTGCCGCGACAAGCAGCGCATCTACAACACCTGCGCCGGTACGCAATATGTCCGCTCGACCAATATCAGCCCGGTTGCGAACTGGAATCTCGGTGCCTCCAAGGGACCTTACGAAGATCTCGACGGCTTCATGCATCGCGCCGATGCGCTCGCCGAAAACCTGCTCGAAAGCGGCATCTCCGCGATGAAGATCTGGCCGTTCGATCCGGCGGCGCAGGAGAACAAGGGCCTCTATATTACCGCCGCGCAGATGAAGCAGGCAATCGAGCCGTTCGAAAAGATCCGCAAGGCCGTCGGCGACAGGATGGAGATCATGGTCGAGCTCCACTCGCTGTGGAATCTGCCGACCGCCAAGCAGATTGCGCGCGCCCTCGAGCCCTACAAGCCGACCTGGTACGAGGACCCGATCCGGATGAACTCGCCGCAGGCGCTGGCCGAATATGCCCGCTCGACCGACGTCTGGGTCTGCGCCAGCGAAACGCTGGGCTCGCGCTTCCCCTACAAGGACATGTTCGACCGCGATGCCATGCACGTGGTGATGGCGGATCTGTGCTGGACCGGCGGCCTCACCGAGGGTCGCAAGATCGCGGCCATGGCCGAGACTTATCACCGTCCCTTCGCCCCGCACGATTGCATCGGCCCGATCGGCTTCATCGCCGCCATCCACATGTCGTTCAGCCAGCCCAACACCTTGATCCAGGAATCCGTGCGCGCCTTCTACAAAGGCTGGTACAATGAGCTCGTCACCACGATGCCCGTGATCAAGGACGGCTATGTCTTCCCGATGGAAGGCCCCGGCCTCGGCGTCGACCTTCTGCCCGCCGTCTTCGAGCGCACCGATCTCACCGTGCGCCGCTCCAAAGCTTGAGGATTTTCTGAGATGAGCACCGCCCTCTTCGATCTTTCCGGCCGCACTGCGCTCGTGACCGGCTCCTCCCGCGGCCTCGGCCGCGCCATCGCCGAGGGCATGGCCAAGGCTGGCGCGAAGCTGATCATCAACGGCGTCGATCCCGAGCGAGTCGAGCAGGCTGTCGCCGAATTTCGCGCCGCCGGGCATCAGGCCGAAGGCGCCGCGTTCAACGTCACCGACGAGCCCGCGATCGTGGCGGCCTTCAACGATTTCGACAAAAAGGGCATTGCCGTCGACATCGTCGTCAACAACGCCGGCATCCAGCACCGCAAGCCGCTGGTGGAATTCACCACCGACGAATGGCGCAAGGTGATCGAGACCAATCTCACCAGCGCCTTCGCGATCGGCCGCGAGGCGGCCAAGCGCATGATACCGCGCAAGCACGGCAAGATCATCAATATCGGCTCGCTCGGCAGCGAGCTTGCCCGTCCCACCATCGCGCCCTACACGGCGGCCAAGGGCGGCATCAAGAACCTGACCCGCTCGATGGCGGTGGAATGGGCCCAGCACGGCATCCAGGCCAATGCGATCGGCCCGGGCTACATGCTGACCGACATGAACGAGGCGCTCGTCAACAACACCGATTTCAACAACTGGCTGATGGGCCGCATCCCCTCCAAGCGCTGGGGCAAGCCCGACGAGCTGGTCGGCGCCGCGATCTTCCTGGCATCCGACGCCTCCACCTACGTCAACGGCCAGATCATCTATGTCGATGGCGGCATGATCGCCGCGATGTGATCTGCGAAAGCTGAAGGAACGAGCCCATGCGCGCCGTCGTCATCCACGCCCCGAAGGACCTGCGGATCGATAGCTATCCGGATGCGGCTCCCGCGCCGGGCGAGGTCCGCGTCAGAATCGCCAATGGCGGCATCTGCGGCTCGGATCTGCACTACTATCACCATGGCGGCTTCGGCGTCGTCCGCATCCAGCAGCCGATGGCGCTGGGCCATGAGATCGCCGGCGTGGTCGCAGACGTCGGTGACGGCGTCACCGGCGTGAAGCCCGGCACGCGCGTCGCGGTCAATCCGAGCAGGCCGTGCGGCCAGTGCCTGCATTGCCAGGAGGGCATGCGCAACCAGTGCCTCGACATGCGCTTTCTCGGCAGCGCGATGCGCTTTCCCCATGTTCAGGGCGGTTTCCGCGAGTTCATCACGGTCGATGCGACGCAGGCCGTGCCGATCGCAGACAGGCTGTCGCTGGCGGAGGCCGCGGTCGCCGAGCCGCTCGCCGTGTGCCTGCACGCGGGCAAGCAGGCCGGCCCCCTGCTCGGCAAGCGCGTGCTGATCACCGGCTGCGGCCCGATCGGCGCGCTGATGATTCTGGTCTCGCGCTTCGGCGGCGCCGCCGAGATCGTGGTGACCGATGTCGCCGAAGCGCCGCTCGCTGTCGCCAGAAAGCTCGGCGCCAGTCACGCCATCAACGTCGCGGCCAATGCCGCTGCGCTCGATCCCTGGCGCACCGGCAAGGGCGTGTTCGACACGCTGTTCGAAGCCTCGGGCAATCAGGCGGCCTTGCGCACCGCGCTCGATGTGC
>NZ_JXJM01000001.1:2481900-2492718 GCF_001593325.1 Bradyrhizobium sp. DOA1 | reverse complement strand
CTGCCGTCACGTCCTCGAGCTCGAAGTCGAACACGGCGAGCGCGACCGGCGCCTGGGTGCCGAGCGCAGCCATGATCTCGCGGGACAGGAATATCTCGGCGCGCTCCCATGCTTCGTCACTGTCGCCGCGGAAGGAGTAGAGCTTATCCATCGCGAGCTTCTTGGCGCTGACGTCGATCACGGCGACCTTGGCCCATTGCACCAGCGTGCTCGTCTTCTGGATGCCGCCGATGACCTTGAACGCCGCGCCGTCTTCAGCGGACTGCACCAGCCGGTAGCGCCCAGCCTCGCCGATATCCCGCCGGAGCGCGGCCATGAAGGCCGCCAGCCGCCGCTCATGGGCGGCGGTCTGGTTGGTCGGCTCTCCCGACGTGTCGGTATAGCTGAAATCGTCCATGGCAACGCCAATGGCGGCCTGGGCGCAGGCCGGCGAATAAGACAGGCCAAAGAGAAGAAAAGCAGAGAGAATCAACCGGGATCGATGCATGGATGGGCCCCATGGGATGAGCGGCAGCGCAAATCTGGACGGGGCGCTCAAGGCCATGCAGCAGTGGCGGTCCCGACCAATGCCGGGAAAATTTCACGACGTTGCATTGCGGCACGGCGGGAACGCTTCCCGCCGCCAGCGTTCTGCCCTTTAATGCGGGGCAACAAGCCCGTTCGCACAAGGTGCAAGCCGATGTGGAACCGCCCGAGATTCGATCTCAAGGTCCGTCTGACGTTGCTGGTGGCCGGGATATCAGCCGCCTGCTTCGCGGCGATCTCCGCCTATTTCCTGATCGCAGCCGACCGCGCCGCGCATGCGCGCATCGACGGTATCGCAGCCATCGTGGCGAAGTCGCTGGAGCTGCAACAAGGCAAGATGCAATGGGGGACCAACCCGCGCTCGGATTTCCCCAACCTCGATCCGGTGTCGGCCTACGTCATGACGCCCGGCCTGTGTCTTGGCTTCCGTGGCGCGAGCGGCGACATGCTCCAGCGATTCTGTAGCGGCGCGCCGGCCCCCGCGAGCCCGCCGCCGCAGCTTTTTACCGCCTTCTATCGCAGCCTGTTCGACCCCGGTCGCGAGGCGGCGCGGCCCGTGATCGTGCGCGGCGCCAAGCTCGGCGAGACCGTGGTCACTGTCGATCCGGCCGTGCAGACGGCGGAGGCCTGGCACGAGGCCGGCCGCCTCACGATCGCGCTTGCGATCGCGCTGCCGCTGCTCTGCGCGCTGGTCTATGCCGCCCTCGCCCGCGCCCTGCGCCCCACCCGGATGATCGGCGACGGCCTCGAGCGCATCGCCGCCGGCGACCTCACGACGCGGCTGCCGCCGTTCGATCTCGCCGAGCTCTCGGCCATCCGCGACGTCTTCAATCACCTTGCCGAAAGCCTGGACATCGCACTTGCCGAACGCAACGAGCTGACGCGCAAACTGATCGCGCTCCAGGACGAGGAGCGCCGCCATCTCGCGCGCGAGCTGCACGACGAGTTCGGCCAGTCGCTCGCGGCTATCCGCGCGCTCGCCGCCTCCGCGCGCCAGACCGCGGCGCAGGACTGCCCGGACTTGCTGGGAGAGTGCGACGGCATCGCCCGGACCGCGACCGGCATGATGGAGACGCTGCGCGGCGCACTGTTCCGGCTGCGGCCGCCCGACGTCGACGAGCTCGGCCTCGTCGCGAGCCTCGAAGGCCTGGTGTCGGGCTGGAACGGCCGCAGCCGTGGCCAGCCGCGCTTCGAGATCCGGTTCGAGGGTGCCTTCGAAAGCGTGCCCGCATCCGTCAGCGCCAACCTCTATCGCATCGTGCAGGAGGCTCTCACCAACGCCGCCAAGCACGCCGGCGCCACGAAGGTCAGCCTGCATCTGACCACGGCCGACAGCGAGATCGCGCTCGCGATCGAGGACGACGGCCGTCCGAACGATGCCGCGGCGAAATCCGGCATGGGCCTGCTTGGCATGCGCGAGCGCGTCGCCGCGCTTCGCGGCCGGCTGAGCTTTGAGTCTGGCGCCCACGGCTCGGCGCTGCGCGTGTTCATTCCGCTCGCATCCGCCGATCGGCCTGCGCTGGACCACGCGGCATGAGCGGGACCGAGGCGACCATCCTGCTGGTCGACGATCATTCCGTTGTCCGCGAGGGCTATCGCTCCGTGCTCCAGAAGCAACCGGGGCTGCGCGTCGTCGCCGAGGCCGCCGACGGCGCGGAGGCCTATCGCCTGTACAAATCCGAGGCGCCCGATCTCGTCATCATGGACCTCAGCATGCCCGGCATCGGCGGCATCGAGGCCGTCAGACGGATCAGGCAATGGGACAAGGCCGCGCGGATCCTGGTCTTCACCATGCACGAGAATGCCGGCTTTGCGGTGCAGGCGATACGCGCTGGTGCGAGGGGCTATGTCACCAAGACGAGTCCGCCCGAGACGCTGGTGCGCGCGGTGAAGGACGTGCTCGCCGGCAAGATCGCCATCAGCCCCGACATCGACCATGAGCTTGCGCTGAGCCGCATCAGCGGCGAGAGCTCGGCCGCTGACGTCTTGACGCCGCGCGAATTCGAGGTGCTGCGGCTGCTGCTCGCCGAGAACACGACGGAGGAGATCGCCGAGACGCTCCACGTCAGCCCGAAGACGGTGGCGAACCTGCACTCGCTAATCAAGGACAAGCTCGGCGTTGGCTCCGACATCGAGCTTGTGCGGCTGGCGCTGCGCCAGGGCATCCTGACCGAGGTCGACCTCGGCGAAGCCTGATCGCTCAGGCCAGATAGCGCGCCAGATACCCTTCCATGGCGTAGAGCGCGCAGAGCGCGAGACTCGACCACACGGCCGCGCTGAAATACAGGAACATCCAGGTCAGCTCGCCCCTCCAATGCGCGACGTCGTGGGTCACGACCCAGCGCGTCGCGACGTCACGCAGGCCTTCGAAAAAGCCGAGGAACTCGTTGCCCTCGGCGTGCCCTGCCCGCCAGCGGCTGAGATACATCGGCACGTCGACCGTGATGAGAAAGGCGAGGAAGCAGGCGATGCCGACGATGCCTGACATCAGCGCCCAGCGCACCACGCCCTGGAATTCCGGCATCAAGCGGCACAGCGCAATGCCGGCGAGGAAGAAGGTCACGGCCCACAGCGAATTCTCGATCGCATTGTAGAGGAAGTTGGTCGTCACCACCGCGTACCAGGAGAAGCACTCCGCGATGACGATGATCGGCACGATCAGAAGCGCGATGTTCACCGCGGTCTCCGCGCCGGTCATCTGACCAAGCTGATGCAGGATGATCGCCCATTGCGCGGCAAAGCAGAGTTCGGCAACGGTCGCGACCGTGCGGCCGACGAACACGCTCGACAGCCAGGTATCGAACAGACAGATGCGCTGCACGTCGGCGCGCGGCAGCACCGAGCGGAAGGCGCAGCCGAACACATAGCCGGCGCACAGCAGGAACATCAGGCCGATATCCGAGCCGCCGCTGACGCTGCCGGCAACGGTCGGATAGAACTCGCGGTACAACATGAACCAGACGAGGATGTTGGCAGCGCTGACCAGCGTCAGAGACCCCCACCACCACGCGAGGGGATTTGACCGTGCCTGCCACTGCAACATGAATTCGCTCCGCTGTAATCGACGTGACATCTATTCGTAATAATCCTGTCACGAGACACCACGGAATCGCGACAAAAATCTGTGCGCGACGGCGCATTTCCCCGCGCGTGTGAGCCCGCCCGCGAAAACCGCGCGCGTCCGCATAATGGACACAAATACAGATTTCGTGAATCTATTGGACAAATAGTGCAGCCGGGTGCATGAAACCCGTATGGCTCGAACCGCATCAAAACCAGCCCTTGCCTCCTCCTCCGCCGCGGCAGTGCTTGCCGAGAGCGCGGATGACGCCGCGTTTGCAACGACACTGGCCAAGGGCCTCGTCGTGCTTGAAGCCTTCAGGGCCGGCGCAACGCAGCTCGGCAACATGGAGCTGTCGACGCTCACCGGCATTCCGCGGCCGACGGTGGCGCGGCTGACGCACACACTCGCCGAGCTCGGCTACCTTCGCTACGACGCAGAACGCGCCAAATACCGCGTCGGCGCACGTGCCTTGCGGATGGCGCATCCGCTGCTCGCCGACATGCAATTCCGCCAGGTCGCGCGTCCGATGATGCAAGAGCTGGCGCAGAGCGTGCGCGGCACGGTCTCGATCGGACTGCTCGACGCAACCTCGATGATCTACGTCGAAACCGCGCGGTCCGGCGACGTCGGCCCCCACGTTCCCGACATCGGCATGCCGATTCCGGTCGTGATGACGGCGATGGGCCGCGCCGCAGCGGCGACCTTGCCGGCGGCGGACGCCGCAGGACTCGAGCGGCGCATTGCCGCGGAAGATTCCGAGTTGTGGGCGGCCTTCGAAGACAAGTACCGCGCCGGCCTCGCGCAATGCGCCAGCCGCGGCTTCTGCACCTGCTGGGGCGAGTACATGGCCTCGATCCACGCCGTCGCCGCCCCCTTGTTTCACGCAAGCGAGACAGGGCAGTCCTTCTCGATCAATTGCGGCATTCCGGCCTTCCGGCTCGAGCCGGGGCAGCTGGAGCGCGAGATCGGGCCGCGCATCGCAGCGCTTGCCGACAGCATCCGCACCATTGTCGGACAGACGGCACCAGCCGCGCCGCCTCGCAAAACGAGAAAATCATAAGCGCAAGGGAATGACATGGCTGGCCCGCTCGAAGGTTTGAAGGTTCTCGACATCGCGACGATCATTGCCGCGCCATTCGCCGCCACCCTGCTGGCCGACTACGGCGCCGATGTGCTCAAGCTCGAGATGCCCGGGCAAGGCGACGGCGTGCGGTCGTTTCCGCCGTTCAAGGACGGCAAGCCGCTGTGGTGGAAGGCTGCCAACCGCAACAAGAAGCTCGCCACGCTCGATTTGCGGACGCCGGATGGGCTTGCGCTGTTCAAGCAGCTTCTTCCGCGCTTCGACGTGCTGATCGAGAATTTCCGTCCGGGTACGCTTGATCGCTGGGGGTTGTCAAAGGAGGTGCTGTGGTCGATTCAACCGCGCCTCGTCATACTGCGCGCCACCGCCTTCGGACAGGACGGGCCGTACCGCGAGCGACCCGGCTTCGCCCGGATCTTCGAAGCCATGGGCGGGCTCACCTACATCACCGGCGAGCGCGATGGCGAGCCGACCCATCCGGGATATCCGATCGGCGATTCGATCGGCGGCCTGTTCGGCGCGGTCGGCGTGCTCACGGCGCTGTGGAAGCGCGCACGTGACCCCGATGCGCCAGGCGAGGAGATCGATCTGGCGCTGACGGAGTCGGTCTTCCGGCTGCTCGACGTTCTCGCGATCGAGCACGACCAGCTCGGCGCCGTCCGCGGCCGCATCGGCAACGCCAACGGCTACTCGGCCCCCGCGGCCGTGTTTCGCACCAGTGATGATCACTGGGTGACGCTCGCAGGTTCGACCAATGCGCTCTTTGCAGCCAATTGCCGCGCGATCGATCGTCCCGACCTCATCGACGACCCGCGCTTCGCCACCAACGGCCAGCGCGTCAGGCACGCCACTGAACTCAACGATATCTTCGCCGCTTGGTGCGCGGCACACCCGCTCGCCGAGGTCCTTGCGAACTTCAACGCTGCGCAGGGCACGCTCGCACCGATCTATTCGATCGACCAGATCGCCGGCGACCCGCAAGTGCACGCGCGCGAAGCCATCACGCGCGTCCCCGACAAGGATTTCGGCACGGTCGCCATGACCAACGCGGTCCCGCGCTTCACCGTCGATCCCACGCGGTTGCGCCACGCCGCCGGCGACATCGGCCAGGACAATCGCGAGGTCTACCGCGACTGGCTCGGTCTTTCGGAGGCCGAGATCGAACGGCTTACCCAACGCAGGGTGATCTGACGTCGCAAGTCCAACAACAAACCAAGAAAATCAAGGGAGGACCACACAGTGGCAAGATTCGAGGTCACACGCCGAACCGTGCTAGGCACCATCGCAGCAAGCGTTGCAGCCAGCTCGAGCTTCACGGCACGCGCCGAAGACGCCTGGCCCTCGCGCATGGTGCGGCTGATCTCGCCTTACGGACCGGGCGGCTCCAACGACATTTCGCTGCGCCTGCTCGCCGAAGAGTTCGGCCGCAGTCTGCGTCAGCAGTTCATCGTCGAGAACAAGCCGGGCGCCGGGACGCGCATCGCCAACGACCTGGTCGCCCATGCGCCGGGCGACGGCTACACCTTTCTCTATGTCGCGGCCCCCTACGCCACCGCCGAAGCGCTGTTCGGCAAGCTGACCTATGAGCGCAAGGATTTGCAACCTGTCGCAATGGTCGTCGTAGCGCCCCTGTTCCTGATCATCAGCGCGGATGCGCCGTTCAAGACGTTGCCCGCACTGATCGCCTACGGCAAAGCGAAGCCGGACGGCCTCACCTTCGCCTCCCCTGGTGCCGGCTCGCAGCCGCATCTTGCCGGCGAGCTCCTCTTCCGGGACGCCGGCGTCAAGGGCCTCAACATCCCGTTCCGGGGCGATGCCGCCTCCTACACCGAGCTGCTGGCCGGCCGCGTCGACGCCACGCTGACGGCGCTGCCGACCGCGCTGCCCTACATCCAGAGCGGCAAGTTCACCGTGCTCGGCGTCGCCTCGCCGGAGCGCAGCGCACTGTACCCGCAGGCGCCGACCTTGCGCGAACAAGGCTTTCCCAATGTCGCTGCGGCCGGCTGGTACGGCTTCATGGCGCCGGCGACGACACCACGTGCCGTCGTCGACAAGCTCCAGGCCGAGGTTTTGCGCGCGCTCGCCGAGCCACCCATCAAGGACAAGCTGACCGCACAAGGACTCGAGGTGCGACCCGGCTCCGCGGCCGAGTTCGGCGAATTCATCGACAACGAGACGCAGAAGTGGACCAAGCTGATCCGCGATGCCGGGCTCAAAGGCGAGTAAGAGGGGAAATCGGGTATGAAACACGTCCTGGTCAAACGCATCGCGGTCTCCGCGCTCGTTCTCACGCTCTCGATCGTGGCCGCGCAGGCGCAGAAGAAATACGATGCCGGCGCGTCCGACAGCGCCATCAAGGTCGGCCAGACCATTCCGCTGAGCGGGCCTGCCTCGGCCTACGCCGTGATCGGCAAGACCCAGGCCGCCTATGTGAAGATGATCAACGATGAGGGCGGCGTCAACGGCCGCAAGGTCGAGCTGATCCAGTATGACGACGCCTATTCGCCGCCGAAGACGGTGGAGCAGGTCCGCAAGCTCGTGGAAAGCGACGAGGTTCTCCTGACGTTCCAGATCATCGGCACAGCGCCGAACGTCGCCGTGCAGAAATATCTCAATGCGAAGAAGATCCCGCAGCTGTTCGCCGCAACCGGCGCCGCGCGCTTCACCGATCCGAAGAACTTCCCCTGGACCATGGGCTTCAATCCCTCCTACCTCGTCGAGGGCCGGATCTATGCGCAGTACATTCTGAAGAACCATCCGAACGCCAGGATCGGCGTGCTCTTCCAGAACGACGACCTCGGCAAGGATTATCTCGCCGGCCTCAAGGCCGGCCTCGGCGACAAAGCCAAGATGGTCGTGGCCGAGACGTCTTACGAGATCAACGAGCCGACCATCGACTCACAGATCCTGCGGCTGAAGGATGCCGGGGCCGACGTGCTGTTCAGCGCCACCACGCCGAAGCAGGCAGCTCAGGCGATCAAGAAGGTCGCCGAGATCGGCTGGAAGCCGCTCCACATCATCGACATCAATGCCTCCTCGGTCAGCGCTGTGCTGAAGCCGGCAGGCCTCGAAAATTCCAAGGGCATCGTGAGCGTCGGTTATGTCAAGGACGCCGCTGATCCCGAATGGAAGGACGATGCAGGCATGAAGCGCTATCTCGCCTTCATGGCGAAGTACTACCCGGACGGCGACAGGGATTCGAACCTGAACGTTTACGGTTACATCACCGCTCAGCTCCTAGTGCAGGTGCTGAGGCAGTGCGGCGACGACCTCACCCGCGAGAACGTCATGCGGCAGGCGGGCAGCCTGAAGAACGTCGAACTCGACCTGACGTTGCCGGGGATCTCGGTCACGACCAGTCCGACGGACTACCGCGTCAACAAGCAGTTCCAGATGGTGCAGTTCGACGGCCAGCGCTGGCAGAAGCTCGGGGACATCATCACGGACGAAGCGAAAGAGTGAGTTCGCGCAGCCTCATCCCAGCGGCGCTCAGTGCCCTCCAGCACGCCGACCGCCCCTGCGGATGAACTCATCTGACTCATCGATGTGGTGCTGATATTCGGAGATCGCGCGATTGGCCATGCGAATGCGGTTGTCTAGGCCTTCCTCGACCATCATGGTGATACGCTGCGCCAGGAACACGCAGGCCTCGAATTCATCGCGGATGGCGCCGGTCCGCGCCAGGAAGTCCCAGGCGATTTCGTAGGCCTGCTCGGCGGCGGGGTTGCGATAGTCGCTGAAGATAATGTGCGTCATGAGCAGCCAAAGCCGGAGGAAGGCGATCGTTCCTATCGCTCGGATGCATGACCCCGCTGAGCGCGCGCAAAGCCACCGGACGCGTTGAGGCGCCGGTGGCGAGATAGCGACGCGGAACGCTGAGACTTAGGCCGCTTGGCGCTGATGCGTCAGGTACTCCATGGTCACCTTCTCGACATTGGAGTCGATCCAGGACGCCATGCGCTGCTCTTCCTTCAGCGAGGCTTCGAGCAGCGGCTTGGCTTCCGGCGCACCGGCGGGGCCGCAGAGCGCCAGGAGCGATTTGTACGCGGCGATCTCGAAATTCTCGAACGCGTTGTTGGCGAAGGTGTTCTTGAGAATCTCGTCGCCCGCGACCGAATGCGCCATCGCCATCATGTTGGCCATCACCGACTGCGCCGTATCCTTCAGGCTGGACGTGCTCTCCCCGCAAGCCTGGAGACACTGCTCCAGCCGCTTGAGCTGCTCGTTGGTCTCCTGAAGGTGCATCGTGACCTTCGCCTTGACCTCGGGATACTCATCCAGCCGCTCCGACTGGCGTTCCATCAACTCGCGCGCCTGCACTTCCATCGCATGCGCATTGCGTAGTCCCACCACGAACGTATCGCGGGCTTCGTTAGCCATTTTCCTATCCTCCGTTTGACTGGCTTCGTTGCCGCAACCGGGGAGCGCAGGCGATTGTTCCTAACGAGACCAGGGTGATTGCCAGAGGGGCCCGGCCGCCACGACGCATGTTCCGCCGAAGGACCCGGCGTTAACCTGTGATGGCAAAAGCCGAATGGATCTTCGGCGCCAGGAACGCCCAACTTCACCGGCGGTTCTCCGCAACGTCCAGCGGCATCGCGAAGTGGCAACCGCACAGCGAGACAATGATGGTCGACGGGTCCCCACCTGCAAGCAATCTTTTCAACGCCCGTCCCGGACACGGACAGCCGGACAATTCGTCGGACCCGTATTTCATGCAGATCCGCGATGACCTCGCGGACAAGGGATTTTTCACGGCCTCTGCCGAGGAGTTGATCACTTGGGCGCGAACTGGATCGCTGATGTGGATGACGTTCGGGCTGGCCTGCTGCGCGGTCGAGATGATGCAGATGTCGATGCCGCGCTACGACGCCGAACGGTTCGGCTTTGCGCCGCGGGCGTCGCCGCGGCAATCCGACGTCATCATCGTGGCAGGCACCTTGACCAACAAGATGGCTCCCGCCTTCCGCAAGATCTACGACCAGATGCCGGAGCCGCGCTACGTGATCTCGATGGGGTCCTGCGCCAACGGCGGCGGCTATTACCACTATTCCTATTCCGTCGTCCGCGGTTGCGACCGTGTCGTGCCGGTCGACATCTATGTTCCCGGCTGCCCGCCGACGGCGGAGGCGCTGCTCTACGGCGTGATGCTGCTTCAGCAGAAGATCAGACGCATGGGCACGATCGAGAGATAGTTGAATGCATCGAGACAGGACATGAGCCAAATTCCCCTCTCCACATCGGCGGAAGCCGAACACGCCCAATCCGATCTCGATCGCAACGACAACACCCGGCAGATCGTCGCGGATGTCGCCTATCGGCAACTGGTCATCGTCAACGTGATGTTCGTCGGACTCGAAGGGGCCGGCGACGGCAATTGGGTTCTGGTTGATGCCGGCATTGCCGGCTCGGCGAAGGCCATCCGCTCCGCAGCCGGCGCCCGCTTCGGCGGACATGGTCGCCCCGCCTGCATCATCATGACGCACGCTCATTTCGATCATGTCGCCGCTCTCGAGACGCTGGCGAACGAATGGGAGGTGCCGGTCTATTCGCATCACGGCGAGCATCCTTATCTCGACGGCACACGAAGCTATCCGCCGGCAGATCCCAGCGTCGGTGGCGGGCTGCTGGCGCGACTTTCTCCGCTGTTTCCGACCAGCCCGGTGAATGTCGCGTCGCAACTCTACGACCTCCCCTGCGACCACAGCGTGCCTTTCATGCCCGATTGGCGCTGGATCCACACGCCTGGGCATACGCCGGGCCACATTTCGCTCTGGCGCGAACGCGACCGCGTGCTGATCGCCGGCGACGCCTTCATCACCACGCGGCAGGAGTCTGTCTATGCGGCGATGACGCAGAGCCCGGAGATGCATGGGCCTCCGATGTATTTCACGCCGGACTGGGCGAGCGCGAAGGCGTCAGTGCGCGAACTTGCCGCGCTTGCTCCTGAGATCGTCGTGACCGGACACGGCGCAGCGATGCAAGGACCGGAGATGCGCGCAGCGCTCGACGCTCTCGCAGAACGATTCGACGAAGTGGCGGTGCCTCAAAACCAACGAGCATAGGAACGGACGACGTCGGGCGTGATTGGTCGTCATCGTAAACCCCAAGGAGACACGACATGCGTAAGACAATTCTGACGATCTTC
>NZ_JXJM01000001.1:2451925-2481311 GCF_001593325.1 Bradyrhizobium sp. DOA1 | reverse complement strand
CTGGTGGTAGTGGCGCGGGTGCCGGCGGCAGCGCGGGCGGAGGTTCAGGCGGGACCGGCGGAGGCGGCGGCATTACACACGTGGAGCGTGGCGGGCAAGGCGCCTCCAGCCCTCCCGGCATGCGCAACGAAACCACTCCATCTTCGAGCGGCACAACACCGCGGCGCTAGCTAGGCAGAGCGCTGATCAGACTTTCAAGTCTGATCCCTTCAAGTTGTGCGCGTGAGAGCGGCCCCGGCGTTTCCTCCCCTCCACCGGGGCCGCATCTTTTTCGCATCCCCTGCGAATGGATTTAGAACTCGACCAAATAAACGCGGGAAATGTTTAGGAACGCAACCTCCACCGCCCTCATTGCGCCATTGCACCAGCGCTAAGACAAAAAGGAGTTGCGCATGTACTACTTCGACAAGCGACTGCAATACCCGGTCAAGGTCGAGAAGCCCGATCCCATCTTCGCCCGTCAGCTGCAACAAGCGATCGGCGGCGTGGAAGGCGAGATCCGCGTCTGCCTGCAATATTTCTTCCAAGCCTGGGGCGCGCGCGGTCCCGCCAAATATCGCGACGTGCTTCTCAACACCGCGACCGAGGAGATCAGCCACATCGAGATGCTCTCGACCGCAGTCGCGCTGAACCTCGAAAATGCACCGGCGACGATGCAGGAGACCAGCCTTCAAGGCAATCCGATCGTCGGCGCCGTGATGTCGGGCGGCGAAAGGCCGCGTCACGTGATCGAGGGCATGCTGCATAAGCACATACTCTCGACGGGCATGGCAGCCTTCCCGTCGGATAGTGACGGCATCCCCTTTGACTGCTCGCATATCTACGCCAGCGGTAATCTGGCCGCCGACATGTATTGCAACGTCGCCGCCGAATCGACCGGCCGTACGCTGGCCGTGCGCCTCTACAACTCCACGAGCGATCCGGGCATGCAGGACATGCTGAGCTATCTGATCGCGCGTGATACCATGCATCAGCAGCAATGGCTTGCCGTGATCGAGGAGATGGGCGGCGAGGCCTCGATGCCGATCCCGAACAGCTTCGACCGTAGCAAGGAGGCAACCGAGTTCGCTTACATGTTCATGGGCACCGAACGCAACGGGGCTCCTGTACCGCCTGGCCGCTACTCTGAAGGCCCCTCCCTTGACGGCCGCGGCGAATTCAGCGCTCGCCCTGGCTTTGAACCGCTTGGCGACGTGCCCGTGCTCGGACCGGCGCGGCCCGACAGCGCCGCGCAAGTGGAGCAGATGCAGGAGCCGCCGGTGACCAACGCGCTCACCTGAGCGCGTTGATCAATGCGTCATTCCGGGCGCGCTCTATTCGGCGGCCCGGAATGAACACAGCTCCTACCGCTTCATGTCCGCCACATACGCCGCCAGCTTGTCCAGCGTCTGGTAGCCGTATTCGACCGCGCCGAAGCCGATCATGCCATCGCGCTGCTCGGTGCTGGAGGCCAGCTGGCGCATCATCAGCACGGTCTTGCCATTGCTCTGCTCGGCAAAGGTGACGGTGAAGCGGAACATGCCGGGATCGTCGTCCTGGTCGAGCCCGTGATCCATCTCCATCAAGGACGGCCGCTCGATGCGGCGGAAGCGCATGCGGTTGGGATAGACCGTGCCGTCGGGCCCGATCATGTTGAAGCGCCAGACGCCGCCGACACGCACGTCGATCTCGAAGGTCTCGATCTTGAACCCCTTCGGCCCGAACCATTGCGGCAAGTGCTTCGGGTCGGACCAGGCCTCGAACACCAGATCACGCGGCGCGTCGATCACGCGCGACATCACGATCTCGCGGTCGAGCGACCATTGCGAGAGGGCTGGATTGGCAGAATTCGTCATCACTCGGAACCTTTCCGTTTGGTTGCGCGGGACGACCGCTTGGCAGCCGCCCTCTCCTTCTTGAGCTTGATCACATAGGCTTCGAACCGGTCGAGCCGCGCCTCCCAGATCGCGCGCTGCTGCTGGAACCAATCTTCCGCACCGAGCAGCGCATCCGGGCTGAGGCGGCAGGTGCGCACGCGGCCGGACTTCTCCGACAGCAGAAGCCCGCTCGTCTCCAGCACATGGATGTGTTTCATGAAGCTCGGCAACGCCATGTCGAAAGGATCCGCGAGCTCGCCGACCGACGCCTCGCCCGCGCAGAGCCGCATCACGATCGCCCGCCGCGTGGGGTCGGCGAGCGCGGAGAAGACTTGGTCGAGCCGGGATGATTGGTTAGCCATGAAGCTAACTATAGACCACGGCCAACCGCTGTCAATCATTGTTAGCTACGCGGCTAAGTTATTTCGGCCGCAGGCCACGCAACGGGTTCCCACAACGCAATCGTGAATTGGGGCCGCCCGGCGGTTCACGTTAAGAAGAGCCCGGGGGCACATCACATCTTGCGTCAGAGTCGTGCCGTGTCCGTTGTCACCCCCTCGTATTTCACAAGGCGAGCGCTCGCCCGGGCCGCGCTCGTTCCACTCGCCCTCGCCAGGCCCCACCGCGCCTTGGCGGATTCCGACATGATCGCGCAGATGCGGGACATCGTCGCGAACCATCTGGCGCCGACGGTGACGTCGGACCATGCGGGCGGCCTTGCCGCCGCGCTCTATGCCGGCCGCCATGTCGAATTCTTCACCTATGGTTTTGCCGACGATGCGGCCAAACGGAAGGTGACGCCGGACACGCTGTTCAATCTCGCCTCGTTGCGAAAGCCGTTCGAGGCCGCGCTCGTGGCGCTCGGCACGCTGCGTGGCGAGCTGCGGCTCGACGATCGCCTGCCGAAATACCTGCCCGAGTTGAACGGCGACTACATCCGCCAGGTGACCGTTGGCCAGTTGGCCACGCACACGTCGGGACTGCTACTGCCGACTGACCATCCGCCCTGGCCGGACGAGCAGTTCACGCGCGACCAGTTCATCGCCATGCTGAACGCCTTCGCGCCCGCCCCCGGCGTTGCACCCGGCCGGCAGCGCATCTACACCCATGCCGGCTACGTGCTGCTTCAGCTCGTGCTCGAGCGCCGCTACGGCATGCCGATCGCGCCGCTGTTCGAGCAGCGCATCCTCAAGCTGCTGGGCATGACCGCGACCTGCGTGCCCGCGCGCGGCGAAGACAATCGCGCCGTCATGGACGAGGCCTGGGTGCTGCGCGCGGCTCAGGGCTACTCGGATCAGGGCATGGCGATCGGCCCCATCGGCAACCAGCAGAGCTATTTCGATTTTCCCGGCACCGGCCAGATGTTTTCGTCCGCGCGCGATCTCGCGACCTTCGTCGCCGCCTGCGTCGACGGCCGCGCGATCGATCCGCATCTGCGCGAGGCACTGCGGATGACGCAGCGCGAGGCCTTCCATGTCGACGAGAAATTCGGACAGGGCATGGCCTGGGAGAGCGTGCACCTTCCCGGCGTCACCATCGTCGACAAGCCCGGCGGCCTCAACAACGCTTCCGGTTATATCGGGCTCGTACCGGCGCGGCGGCTCGGCCTCGTCCTGCTCGCCAATCGCGGCGAATATCCGCACGAGATCGCGCGCTACAAGATCCTGCCGGAACTGGCCCGGCTCGTCGCCTCACATTGAGGCGGCCGCGCTCAAACCGAGCGCGTCAGCCCGCCATCGACGCGGATGTTCTGGCCGGTGATGTAGGCCGCCCCCTCGGAAGCCAGGAACGAGACCGTCGCAGCGATCTCCTCGACCTTGCCGTAGCGCTGCATCGGCACGCTGTCGCGGCGCACATCCGTCTGCGGCAGGCTGTCGATCCAGCCCGGCAGCACGTTGTTCATGCGGACGTTGTCGGCCGCATAGGTGTCAGCGAATATCTTCGTGAAGGCGGCAAGGCCGGCCCGGAACACTGCCGAGGTCGGAAACATCGAGCTCGGCTCGAATGCCCAGGCGGTCGAGATGTTGACGATGGCCCCGTTCTTCTGCGCCTGCATCACCGGCGTCACCAGCCGGGTCGGACGGATCACGTTGAGGAGATAAGTATCGAGGCCGGCATGCCATTGCTCGTCGGTGATCTCGGTGATCGGCGCGCGCGGACCGTGGCCGGCGCTGTTGACGAGCACGTCGATGCGTCCCCATTTGGCCAGTGCGCCGTCGACGAGGCGCTTCAGATCGTCGTTGGACTTGTTCGAGCCGGTGACGCCGAAGCCGCCGAGCTCGGCCGCCAGCGCCTCGCCCTTGCCGGAGGACGACAGGATCGCCACGCGAAACCCGTCCGCTGCGAGCCGCCGCGCGGCCCCTGCCCCCATGCCGCTGCCGCCCGCGGTGACCAGTGCAACCTTCTCCGCCATGACCTGTCGTCCTCTGATATCGTCGAGCCGAACCGCAGGCCCGACCCGTCATGAGGCCTTCTACCGCCGGACCTGCCGTCAGGTCCACCGCCGAGAGCATCCGTCATGAGCGATATGCAGATCCGCAATTTCCGTCCCGAAGAGATCGCCCTCGCCATCGACTGGGCCGCGGCGGAGGGCTGGAATCCAGGCTTCGCCGATGCCGCCGGCTTTGCGATCCCCGATCCGCAAGGCTTCTTCGTCGGCGAGATCGACGGCGCACCGGTCGCGACAGTCTCCTGCGTCAATTATGACGACCGCTTCGCCTTCCTCGGCTTCTACATCGTACGCGAGAGTTTTCGCGGGAGCGGCCACGGCCTGCACATCTGGAACGCGGCGATCGCGCATGCGGGCGGTCGCGTGATCGGGCTCGACGGCGTGGTCGCGCAGCAGGACAATTACAAAAAATCCGGCTTCCAGCTTGCCTACGCCAATATCCGCTATGGTGGCGTCGTGGCCGCGCCAGCGAAACCGCCGGCCGAAATCGTCGCCCTCGACGAGATTCCATTCGCGATCATTGAAGCCGATGACGCCACCGTATTCCCTGCCGCACGCAGCGCCTTCCTGCGCGCCTGGATCAACGCATCAGGACATATGGGCCGCGCGCTGCTGCGCGACGGCAGGCTCGCCGCTTGGGGCGTGATCCGGCCGTGCCGGACCGGCCACAAGATCGGCCCCCTTATCGCCAATGATCGCGCGGCGGCAGAGGCGGTCACGCAAGCTTTGCTGGGAAGCGCACAAGGCGACGAGATCTTCCTCGATGTCCCCGCCGTCAATCGCGAGGCGATCGCGCTGGCAGAGTCACTCGGGCTCAAGCCGGTGTTCGAGACGGCGCGGATGTACACCGGCCCCATCCCGCCACTGCGCATCGATCGCGTCTTCGGCGTGACCAGCTTCGAGCTGGGCTAGAGCGTTTTCGAGCGAAGTGGATACCGGTTCGCGTGAAGAAAACGCGTCAAAACAAGATCTAGAGCTTCGGTTCTGATTCAATCAGAACCGATAATGCTCTAGTAGCAGCGCGTGATGTTGACGGTGTGTTCAGTGTCGCCGCGGCCGGGCACCGTCACCTGCTCTGTCGGACAGCTCGGCACATAGGGCCGGTCGGACGGCACGACGTTCGGCGGGAAGCGATGCGTCCAATCCCATGGAATGTCGTACGTATAGGTGTAGCGCACGTCGCCCGAGAACGAATGAGTTGTATCGCCGTTAGGCTGGCCGTAGCTCGCACCGTCATTGAAGAACCCGCCGCCGCCGGGCCAATAGACCCAGGGATTGCTGCGACGGTGAAACCGGGCACCCGGCCCCATCGGCGCGCGCGCCATCGCACCTCCAGGGCCCGCGGCTGAGCCGTGCGGCGCGGCGCCGGCAGGCCTGGCAGAACTATCGGTGGGAATAAGGAGCAGCGCGGCGGCGCTGAGCGAGGCGAACAGCGCCCCATATGATCTGGACATCATGATACGCACCAACTCGTTTGGCTTCGCGAATAGCGGCTCCCCACTGCACGCTAGGCCGGGCTGTCGCCCGCCCGCAAATGTATAATTAATTATTGGTTAAGGCTTGCGATTAACGGGGAACCTGGTGCGGCAGAACGCCCGTTCACCTCTGCTTCAAGCCCATTCGTTCCGGAGCCCACGCTTCATAACCAGTTGAACGGAGTTGATCGCGCCTGCGGCATACGTCCGGAACGCTCCCGCAGCGCAACCGTTGGCTCCCGGCAGAAGCAAGGAGCATCTCCAATGCAGAACAAGTCTAAACTCCTGTGCCTGATCACGGCATCACTCATCGCGGGCACGGCGGCCGCTTCGGCCCAGGGCTACGACTGGAACGGCCCGCGCGTGGGTTGGGACCGGACAGCGCCCGCCTACGAACCGGTTCAACCGCGCGCGTATTATCCGGATGTCGCCGGTCCCTATGGCGCGTACAACGGCACCAACCATCCGACCCCGAGTTCGACACAGGGCGATGTCGGCCCTGACGGCAACAACAACGGCACGCTGACCGGCCACTATCGCTGGTAAAGCCGCGCAACGTTAGGCCCACCATCCGCACGGACGGTGGGCCTTCGCGCGTCGGCGGCTCGCTCGCTTGCGCAGCCAACCGAGCATGTCACGGCGTCAAGCCACAAGCCCTTGCGTTGGGACGGGCGACACACCCAAACCCGGGGTCAAGCGAGCGCTGGCGAAATATTTCTCTTTATTCGAATTCGGATTTTTGTTAGGCTTTGCACACTCCGGCCCACCGAAGAGGGGCGTATCGCGATCGTCACGAACGCGGGCCGGGCGGCAGTGGACGTGGGTCACACCGGCGCGAAGAGCTTCGCAGGGCGGGCAACCGTGAGCGAACGCGTCGCGCCAACGACGGGTGTGGTTCGCGTACGGCCAAATCGTGTCGTCCTGGCGCCCGGGGTCTGTGCCCCAAGTCTTGCGGTGATGTCGCGGCCCGACCGGGTTCGCGGCGTCAGCCATCCGCAAGGCGACGGGGGCAATAGTGCATCGCTCCCCGGGGAGAGCACGACATACGCCGTAAAACCACTGCGCAGGGAAGGCCGGTTGCTTGGCTTCACCTGTATGCCGCTGTGCAATCTTGTAAAGCACACGCTTTCGCACAGTGGACCGTGGGTGCCCAGCCGGCACCCGGTCTTCCCTGCGCCCTTCTTCATTGGGTGTGAGGCATCGACGCAAAGCTCGGGCGAATGAGCCGCGAGGCTGAAAACGCGTGTCTGCATGAAGATGCGAACGTAGTATCTCCGCGGAGAATGCCGGGTTGCTTCCGCCTTCGCCAAGCCCCGGCGGACAAGTCGTTGCGCTCGCAAAGACGACGTTGAGACAGCTGTGCGCGAAAACTTCGCCCTCGTGCCCCGGACGCAGCGCAGCGCTATCTCGTGATGCGGAGCATCGTCCGATGCAGCGTCCTCCCCAGCCCATTGCAAATGTCGCAGGCCTTGTAACGAAACCGTCATGCGGCGAAACTAAACGAAGCTGGAAGCCGCGATCGCGGCGATTTGCCTCATGGCAGGGAGAGATTCGATGCGCCGTTCACTGGTGTTGCTGTCCGCCGGACTGACGGTCCTGTCCACCGGACTTGCCTCGGCGCAGAACAACACGCCCCGCAACTTGATCCTGTTCATTCCGGACGGTCTTCGCGCGCTGAAGGTGACGCCCGAGACGGCGCCGGCGATGGCCGACATCCGCGACAAGGGTGTCAACTTCAAGAACCCGCATTCGCTGTTCCCGACTTTCACCATGGCCAACGGCTCGGCGATGTCGACCGGCCATTATCTTGGCGATACCGGCGTGTTCTCCAACACGATCTGGACCAACTATACCTCCGTCCCCGCCGGCAACACGGTGGTCCCGTTCATCGAGAACGACGCCGTGCTCGGCGACATCGACGAGCATTTCAACGGCAACTACCTCAACGAGGACACCATCCTGAAGCTGGCCCGTGACAAGGGGTACAGCACCGCTGCGCTGGGCAAGCACGGCCCGACCTACCAGTTCGATCATACCGACAAGCCCGAAAAGCCCGGCCTACATTCGATCGTGTTCGATGACGCTACCGGCGGCAAGAACGGCGTCGCGCTGTCGGACGAGGTGAAGGACGCCCTGACCAAGGCCGGCCTGCCCCTCGCCACGCCGCCGCGCGGCGACAACTCCAAAGCGGGCGATGCCAAGACGCCCGGCACCACGTCTGCCAATGTCGCGCAGCAGGCCTATTTCGCCGACGTCGCCACCAAGGTGGTGCTGCCGATGTTCAAGGCCCGCAACAAGCCGTTCGTGCTGGTGTTCTGGTCGCGCGATCCTGATGGCAGCCAGCACAATACCGGGGACAGCCTCAACCAGATCATGCCGGGCATCAACGGCCCGACCTCGATGGCCGGCATCAAGAACGCAGACACCAACCTTGCCCAGCTCCGCAGGGCGCTCGACGAACTCGGGCTCGCCGCCTCGACCAACATCATCGTCTCCGCCGACCACGGCTTCTCGACCATCTCCAAGGAGAGCAAGACCAGCCCCTCGGCCAAGCTCAGCTATGACGACACGCCGAAAGACTTCCTGCCGATGGGATTTTTGGCGATCGACCTCGCCAAGGCGCTCGACTTGCCGCTGTTCGACCCCAATGACAAGAACGCGAAGGTCGAAGGCAACAAGCATCCGAGATTCGGCAACGGCGTGCTCGGCAAGGATCCGGAGAAGCCCGATCTCGTCGTCGCCACCAATGGCGGCTCGGATCTGATCTATCTGCCGAACAAGGACAAGAAGCTGGCGGCGAAGACCATCAAGGCGCTGCTGGAGCAGGACTACGTGTCCGGCCTGTTCGTCGAGGATTCTCTCGGCCGCTTCCCCGGCACGCTGCCGCTGTCGAGCATCAATCTGCGCGGCAAGTCGGCAACGCCGACACCCTCGATCGTCGTCAACTTCCGCTCCTATGCCAGCGATTGCGGCGAGGCGCCGACCAACTGCTCAGTGCAAGTCGCCGACACCGTGCTGCGCCAGGGCCAGGGCATGCATGGCAGCTTCAGCCGCGGCGACACCATGAACTTCATGGCCGCGATCGGTCCTGACTTCAAAGCCGGCTATGTCGACGAGCTGCCGGTCAGCAATGCCGACGTCGGCATGACGGCCGCCCAGCTGATGGGCCTGCGCGCTTCGCAGAAGGGCGAACTGGTCGGCCGCGTGATGTCGGAGGCCATGCCGAACGGCACCGTGCCGAAGGCCTTTGTCGGCACGCTGAAGTCCAAGCCCGCCGAGGGCGGCCTGATGACCGTGCTGAACTTTCAGCGCGTCGGCAGCCAGCGCTATTTCGATGCCGCCGGCTTTCCTGGCCGCACGCTGGGGCTCGAGCCTGGTGCCGGCAAACAAAAAACGGCGGGGAAATGACCCCGCCGTTCCCTCGCGTCCTCAAGTGAGGCACGCAAACTCACATGGCTGCGCTCTTACATCCCGATGTCGAACACGTTCGGCAGTTGGCCTGCCAGAGGCAGCGCGGTGGCGCCAAGGAAGGTCGCCACCATCGCCATCAGGCGACGGTTGTTCTGACGCTTGCCACGCATCTGGCCGGCGATCCACTCCAGCATCTCGCTGTTGACCTTGGAGGCATAGGACGGCGCCCAGCTCGCGATTTCGGTGTCGGCCGACAGCGCGACGCTCCGCGGCGGCACCTTCAGACCCGAGGCGCTCGCGGCATAATGGGCGACCGCCTTGGCCAGCAGGTCGTCGAACCGGCCATCGTCGGTGCGCTCGGTCGCGGCCTCGTTGATCTCGAACAGCACTTCGGCCTCGGCGCGGCTGACCGGCTGGTCGTTGACGGCCGTGGCGGTGAGGATGCGCGAGCACCAGGCGGTGTCATCGGCATCGAGCGAACGGGAGAAATGCACCCTTCCCTTGGTGGTCGGGCCTTCGCCCGTGATCACGCCGTCGCGCACGATGCCCAGGGCATGAGCCGCGGTATCGCGGCAGGACGGTTCGAGGGACGGCGACTCGGTAGGCTTAGGCGCGGCGGCAGACATAGTTCACTTCCAGATTTCTTCTGATCCGCCAGCATTTCCATGCCGGCGTAAAGGGGTGGTTAATGATTCGATACGGCGATCGCGACTTTTCGAGATGGTTGCCAATTGGTCGCTGTCAGAACCGTTTCGGTTCTATGACGCACCGGGCGAGCGTGATGAAAGTCATAAAAGGCATTATCGGGGCGAGCGAGACCGTGTGACCCCGGATGGAGATGTTTCGCCGCAGGTGCCGCTGTAACAAAAAGTTGCTAGGAAATCGGCCCTTCAAGGAAGGAATTCACATTTTACTTCAGCCGGTTCAGTTGCCGTTCACTTGGCCTCGCCAAGTGCCTATACTGAGGGCGACGGCCAGAGATTAATTCCCCAGTAAATTCAATGCGATGAGGTAGAACCATGACACTTCCGATCGGCGCCACCGCACCCGACTTCGAAGCCGAGACCACCGAAGGGAAGATCAAGTTCCACGATTGGATCGGCAATAGCTGGGCGCTTCTGTTCTCGCACCCCAAGGACTTCACGCCGGTTTGCACCACCGAGCTCGGCGCTCTCGCCAAGTTGAAACCGGAATTCGACAAGCGCGGCGTCAAGCTGATGGGCCTGTCGGTCGATCCGGTCGACCGCCATTCGAAATGGTCCGAGGACATCAAGGAGACGCAAGGCGCGGCTCCGAACTATCCGATGATCGGCGACACCGACTTCAACGTCTCGAAGCTCTACGAAATGCTGCCGGCCTCGACCTCGGGCGATCCCCTCACCCGCACGCCGGCCGACAACCAGACCGTCCGCAATGTCTTCATCATCGGGCCGGACAAGAAGATCAAGCTGGTACTGGTCTATCCGATGACGACGGGCCGGAACTTCCAGGAGATCCTGCGCGTCATCGACTCGCTCCAGCTCACCGCCAAGCATCGCGTCGCCACCCCGGCGGACTGGTCGCAGGGCGAAGACGTCATCATCGCGGGCTCGGTCTCCAACGACGAGGCCAAGACGATCTACCCGCAGGGCTGGAAAGAGCCGAAGCCCTACATCCGCATCGTGCCGCAGCCGAAATGACTTTTGGCGGCCGCGCCTAGCGGCCGCAAAAGGTCATCCCGGGGCGTGCGAAGCGCGAACCCGGGATCTCGAGATTCTCCGGTGCGCGATTGCGCACCGGAGTTCGGTCCTTCGGACCGCACCGGAATGCCCCCAGCGATCAAGCCGCGTGTACGCGGTCGAGGAAGCCGTCGACCTCGG
Organism: Bradyrhizobium sp. DOA1; assembly: GCF_001593325.1. Classification (NCBI taxonomy): domain Bacteria; kingdom Pseudomonadati; phylum Pseudomonadota; class Alphaproteobacteria; order Hyphomicrobiales; family Nitrobacteraceae; genus Bradyrhizobium; species Bradyrhizobium sp. DOA1. The sequence continues at coordinate 2,470,261 of NZ_JXJM01000001.1, read as the reverse complement.
CCTTCAAATGCAGGCTTTCGCCCGACAGCGCCTGGGCGGAAGCGAACATCCGGCTCGAGGTCTCGCCGGTCTCGCTGGCACCCTTGGCGGCGTGACGGACATTGACGGCAACATCGGCCGTGCCCGACACCGCCGCACGAACGCTGGCCACGATGTTGTGGGTCGCGCTTTTCTGCTGCTCGACCGCGGCCGAGATCGAGCCCGCGATGCCGCTGATGCGCTCGATGGTCTGGCCGATCGCCTTGATGGCGGCGACCGATTCCTCGGTCGCGAGCTGCATGCTCTCGATCTGGTTCGATATCTCGTCGGTCGCTTTCGCGGTCTGGCCGGCGAGCGTCTTGACCTCCTGGGCCACGACCGCAAAGCCGCGGCCGGCATCGCCCGCACGCGCGGCCTCGATGGTGGCGTTCAGCGCCAGCAGGTTGGTCTGCTCGGCGATCGAGGTGATCAGCTTGACGACGTCGCCGATGCGCGCGCCGGCTTCCGAGAGCTGCGCGATGCGCTGATCGGTGGCCTCGGCCTGCCGCACCGCTTCGGCGGAGATCTCGTTCGATTCCTGCACCCGGCGGGTGATCTCGGAGATCGACTGGGACAATTCGTCGGAGGCCGATGCTGCCGATCGCACGTGCTCGGAGGCGCTTTCGGAAGCTCCGGCCGACTGCGCCGACAGATCGGCCGTGGAGCGCGCGGTGTCGGTGAGTTGCCGCGCGGTGCGCTCGAACTCGCCCGACGATGTCAGCACCTTGTCGAGAATGCCGCCGACGCTGCCGCGGAATTCCTCGACGAAGCTGCGCAGCTCTGCCTTGCGCTGCTCGGCCGCGGCAGTCGTTGCCGCCGCCTGCTCGCTGCGCATGCGCGCCCGCTCCTGCGAATTGCTCCGGAACACCGCGACGGTGCGGGCGATCTCGCCGATCTCGTCGGCGCGGTCCTCGCACTCGATCTCGACGTCGCTCTGGCCGTTGGCAAGCGCCGTGAGCGAGCGCGTGACCGAGGTGAGCGGCCGGGTGACGCGACGGACGACCAAGAGCGTCAGCACCAGGACCAGAAGCCCGGCCAGTCCCGCCGCAATCGCCATGCTCTCGATGGCGTGGGCCAGCATGCTCTCGAACTGGGCCATGGGGATGCCGACATAGAGGATGCCGGTGACCTTGCCGGCCGCGTCCACGATCGGGAAATAGGCGGTCATGAACGACTTGCCGAACAGCGTGGCCGGGCCCTTATAGGCCTCGCCGCGCCGCAGCGGCGCCTGCCCCGGATGATCGGCGGCCAGCTGGGTGCCGACGGCGCGATCGCCATTTTCCTTTTTCACATTGGTCGAGCGCCGCACGAACTGCCCACTCGCGTCGTCGAACACGAACAAGGTGGCGTTGCCGCCGACATAGGACACCGCCCGATCGACGATGGCGTGATCCTTCAGGTCGGGCATTTTGGGGATTTCGGCGCGCTGGACTGCGCCATCCCTCATCGTGATCTTGACGTCCGGAATGGTCTCGGCGAACGCCAGCGCCAATGTGCGCAGGTTGACCTCGATGTCGCGGAGCGCGCGATCATTGAAGGCTGATGTCAGCGACCAATAGCCGGCGCCGACCACGAGCGCCGTATTCACGGCGATCAGCAGCACGGCACACAGGACCGCCTTGGTGCCGAGCTTGAACTGCGGCAGGAACTTCCCAGTGAGAAGCTTTGACATGAATGGAATGACCCCCGTAATTCCTGCATAATCGTGCAATCCGCTTACGGTCGCATTAACGACCGTTCGCACCGCCGGACGTGACATGCTTTCCAATTGGTAAACGAGGCCCTCCCTGACCACGCCAAGCGCGCCACCCATCGTTGTCTGGTTCCGCGATGATCTCCGCCTGTCCGACCATCCCGCCCTCCATGCCGCCGCCAGGTCCGGATCGCTGGTAATTTGCCTCTATGTGCTGGACGAGACGACCGGACGACCGCCGGGCGGGGCCGCGCGCTGGTGGCTGGCGCAGTCGCTCCGGGCACTCGGGACCGAGATCGCCGCGCGCGGCGGTTCGCTAATCCTGCGTAGGGGATCGGCAGCCAAGGTGATTCCCGAAGTCGTGCGAGAGTGCGGCGCCCGCGCCGTCTACTGGAACGCGATTGCGCAGGCGCCGCATCAAGCGGTTGAACGACAGCTCGAAGCGGCGCTGGCAAAGCTTGGAACGGACTCGCAAAGTTTTCCCGGCGATCTGCTGGTCCCGCCCGCGGCAATCCGCAACAAGGAGGGCCGTGGCCTGCGCGTGTTCACGCCATTCTGGCGACGCGTGCTGGCACTCGGTGATCCGCCAAAGCCCTTGCCCGCACCGAAGGAGCTGCGCCCGGCCGGGAAGATCGCCGGCGATCGGCTGGAGAGCTGGAAGCTCGAGCCGCTCAAGCCCGATTGGGCGGGCGGACTGCGGGAGACCTGGACGCCCGGCGAGATCGCCGCCCGCGCGCGTCTGGGCGCCTTCCTCGAGCACACGGCGCGCCTCTATGTCGGCGACCGCGATCGCCCGGACCGGGACGGCACCTCACGGCTGTCGCCGCATCTGCGCTTCGGCGAGCTCAGCCCGCGCCAGGTCTGGCACGCCGCGCGATTCGCTGCGGCTGAAGATCCGGCGCTCGGCCAAGGGGTCGAGAAATTCCTGATCGAGCTCGGCTGGCGCGAATTCTGCCGCCACCTCCTCTACGACCACCCCGACCTCGCCACCGCAAACCTGCAAGCCAACTTCGACCGTTTCCCCTGGAAGCCCGACAAGAAGGCGCTCGCTGCCTGGCGGCGCGGTCGCACCGGCTATCCCATCGTCGATGCCGGCCTGCGCGAGCTATGGCACACCGGTGTGATGCACAACCGGGTGCGGATGGTGGTGGCCTCGTTCCTCGTCAAGCACCTCCTGATCGACTGGCGCGAGGGCGAAGCCTGGTTCTGGGACACGCTGGTCGATGCGGACGCCGGCAGCAATCCCGCCAATTGGCAATGGGTCGCCGGCTGCGGCGCCGACGCCGCCCCCTATTTCCGCGTGTTCAATCCGCAGCTCCAGGGCGAGAAGTTCGATCCCGATGGAACCTACGTCCGGCGCTGGGTGCCGGAGCTGAAGGACCTTCCGGCGAAGCTCATCCACCAGCCGTGGCAGGCGACGCCGATCGAGCTTGCGAGTGCAGGCCTCACGCTTGGCAAGACGTATCCGCAACCCATTGTCGATCATGCCAGGGGACGCGAGCGCGCGCTCGCTGCTTACGCGAAGATCCGCAAAGGTTGAGCGTCGCTTTGACACAATTTCGAAACCCGCTATCGTCATCGCTCCGTTCAAACAATGGGGGACGACATGGACGACGAGAAGCCGATCACCGAGCAGGCGATGGACACGATCACCAACGCCGTGGAAGCGACCAAGGACGCCGCAGTCACCGCCGTCAAGCAGGTGAAGAAGGCAGCCAAGAAGGTCGCGAAGAAGGTCGCGCCGAAGAAGGCGGCCAAGAAGACAGCTAAGAAGGCAGCTAAAAAGACGACGAAGAAGGCCGCAAAGAAGTCGTCAAAGAAAGCCGCGAAAAAGACTGCGAAGAAGGCCGCCAGGAAAGCCACCAAGTCGAAGAAGAAGGCCAAGCGCTGAGCGTAACGCTTGCGGCCGTCTCCGCGCGCGGACGCGCCCGGAGACGGCACCCTATCTCACCGTTTGGCGGCGCGCCGGCCCGGATGATGCTGGCCTTTGGGATCCCGGAATTCGCTGCGATGGCCGCGCCGGTCCTCGGCGTGGAATCGCTTGCGCTTTTCCGCTGAGCCGAACTGCTTGATCACCCGCCTGCCGTTGACCTTCTTGATCACATAGCCGCCCTCGGTCATCGTGAACGGCGCCGTCAGCGACCCCATGTGGTCGAACTTGGTGCCGGGGGGATGTTCGAACGGCTCGAACCAGGACGGGTAGACGAAGTTCGACATCGGAAAGCCATCGACGATGAACGCCTCCTCCTCCACGGCGTCGCAAACCTCATAGGCATATTGGGTGTGCCGGGTCTTTTCAGCCCACAGATTGGCCATGGGATCGAGCACCATCTCGAACAGCTCGTGCGATGCGGCGAGGCTGACCGGATCATCCTCGCCCAGCGTCTTCAGGAATATCTTCGAGATCGGCTGTCCCCGATGCGTCAGCTCGTGCCGTCCGAGGAAGTTTTCGTGCGTGGCGTCGTCGAAATAGACCAGCTGCCAATCGGTGGGCTTCGGCTTGCGGGTGACGTCGAGATCGACGGGATAGCCCCAGACCGGGAGGAAGTGCTTGTCGTAGCATTTCTGCAGCGCTGCGGTGAGCCTTCCCATCCTCCGCTCGCTCATCATCTCCTCTGCATAATTGATGCAGGCAATCCGGACCGGCTTCATCGACCGGTGGAGCAATGCACGTCTCGCCGTTTTCATGGACATCCCGCGCTGAAAAGAAATGGGCTCGAATGCTCCACCCTAGCACGGAACGGTGAACACACGTCAGGGCTGTGCGCGCTGCTAAGAGCGCCGATTGACCACGAAGACCGCCGCTGCGCACATCGCCATGCCGGCAATGGCGATTGCGTCCAGCTTTTCGCCGAACAGGAGATACGCCATCAGGGCCGTCACAGCCGGCACCAGGTAGAACAGGCTCGCGACCGAAGTTGCCGCGGCGTGGCGGATCAGCCAGTACAATAGCCCGATCGATCCGATCGAAAGCGCCACGGCGAGCCAGGCCAGCGCGAGCACGAATTCCCGCGTCCAGTGCACCACGCGGTCTTCGAACAGGAAGGCACCGATCGCGAAGAAGATGGTGACGGCCACATATTGCACGAGATTGCCGGCGCGCCAGTCGATCTGGTTGCAGTAGCGGCGCTGGTAGAGCGTGCCGAGCGTGATGCTGATCAGCGAGACCACCGAGGCCAGCCAGCCGAGCCCGGCCTCACCCGTCATCGGGCGGTTGTGCAGGATCAGCACGACGCCGCCGAGGCCGAGCACGAGGCCGGCCCATTGCAGCGGCGTCACCCTCTCGCCGAGCCAGCGATTGGCGATGGTCGAGGTCAGGATCGGCTGCAGGCCCGGAATCAGCGCGGAAAGGCCGGCGGGTATCGAATGCGCGATCGCGATCGCGGTGCCGCCGAGATAGAAGCCATGGACCAGGATGCCTGCGACCGCGCTATGCGCGATGCCGATGCCGTCAGGCCATTTCGGCCGCGCGATGCCAGCGATGATCGCCATCAGGCCGACCACGATCGCCATGCGGATGGCGAGGTAGGTCAAGGGATCGGCATTGTCGACGACGTATTTGGTGCCGATGAATCCGGTGCTCCAGAGCAGGACGAACAGGATCGGCGCGACGCGGGCGGTCAGGGCTTCTTGATTATGGTTCATTGCCGCCCTCCTTGCCCCATGGGCACGGTTGCGGCAATGCGAATTTCGCCTGGGACGATGCTGCGCTGCGACGGCGGCTCAGCTCAGCCGCTCACCACTCTTCCGGACAGGGATCGATGATCTTCCAGAGCTCGACCCCGTTCTTGATCTTCTTCATGTCAGTGGTGAGTCCGCCGTTGCGGCGGATCCAGTCCTTCACCTTGTCGGGATAATAGGACATGAGGTCGGAGGTGCCTTCGGCGCTGGTGACCTTGATGCCGAAGGTGAAGGCCTTGTCGTAATAGGCCTGGTGGAAGCCGAGGCTGGCACGCGGCGTCACGCAGATCTTGTTCATCGGCACGATGCCGAGCACGAGGGTGCAGGCCGAATTGCAGATGCCGTCGATGATGACGCGCTCGCCCTTCTCGCGCACGCGCTTGTACTTGGCCTTGTACTCCTCGACATAACCGCCGTGGTCGCGGGTGATGTGCAGCTCGGCACGCGCCGGCGTGGCGGCGGCTAAGCAGAGCAACAGCAGGCTCAGAAGCGTGATGCGCATGGCGACGTGCGGCGAAAGCCTTCAGGAATGGGACCAGCCTTGAAGGACCCTAAAATGATCCCTTGGAGCCGGGGAGACGATTCTTAAGCGAATACTGTTTGGTCATACTTGTGTGGGGAATTCGTTAAGCATCCGGAAAAGGCCAAAAATGGGCAGGTTTCGACCGCATGCCCGGCAATTCTGTCACACCCACCCGGAAATCTGCGGGATCGGCCCTGATTTCGGGCCTTGTGACCGATGCCTGGCCGTCCGAAATTGCTATAATCGCTGACCTATTCGAGCGGGTTCCGGAGAATCGAGATGAGCAAGTTGACGCTTGTAGCCGCCGCTGCGGCCCTGACGGTTGCAATCCTGGCCCCGGGCCTTGCAGAGGCGCGTCACCGGTACCACCGCTCCTACGCCAACCCGCTGCCCTACCCGATCAGCTATCTGCACAATTACGGACCGGGCATCACCCCCGGCACTTTCGCCTATTACGACGGCCCGTCGACGAACCACTGTTACCGCAGTGCGGCCGCCTATATCGGCCAGGACCGCCGCCGGCACCCCTGCTACTGAGGTACCGCGCGTCCTTCCTCGCGGCCGCCCCTATTTCGCGGCGCCCGACAGCAGCAATTGCTTCTCGATCTCGTAGACCGGCAGCTTGACGAGGTCTTTGCCGACCTCGCCCTGAAGCGCCTTGCGCACGACGTCGGAATAGTCGGCGCGGATCATGCCGAGCGCGCGCGGTGACGCCACCATGGTCAGAGCCGAGGTCTCGCCGGCACTGACGGCGGCATCGAGCCGGCCGGCCAGGCTCCGCAGGAAGGCGCGCTCGGCTTCGTCATGCCAATCGGTCTGCTCGACCGAACTGCGCACCCCACCCGACGCCCCATGTAACCGGCCCGGCGCATCGCTGCCTTGCGCGCCGGTCGAGAGATTGGGCTGCTCGTGCACCTCCCTGGTGTGCAGGTTTGGAAACATCTCGTCGCCGAGGTTTTCCAGAATCAGCGCCTTGCGCCCGTCGCACACGACCAGCCAATCACCCTTTTCAATTCTCATCTTGTCCATTGCGCAGCTCCAAGCATCCTGTAAGCCTGCCCTTCGAATTGCTCGACCGGCTGGCCCGTGTGGCAAGAGTAGTGACAAAGCGACATCGACGAATTGCGCGGGATCAAGGATGCGGCGATGTCGTGCCGGCAGCAGCCGGCGCAAAGCGACGTTGGTCAGACGCGCGCCGCATCTCGTTAGAATCACGCCTGCAGCCGGGCTCGCTGAAGATTCGTTCATCAGCATTACATTTGGGCTCCGCCACAATTTAATCAGAACAACTTCGATATCCTGCGTTGCGTCAGCGGAGGAAGACATCATGAACCTTAGAATTGGCCTCGTCGCCGCATCCCTGTTCGGTGCCGTCGCGGCGTCGCCGGCGGCGTCCGCCATGCCCATCGCGCCAGCACCTGCGACACCGCAAGTCTCCGGCGTCGAGCAGGTCCGCATGGTCTGCAACGCCTGGGGACAGTGCTGGTGGCGCCCGAACTATTATGGGTACTACGGGCCGCGGCCATATTATGGCCCTCGGTATTATGGGCCGCCGCGCTATTACGGCCCGCGCTATTATGGCTATCACGGCTATCGCCGCTGGTGACGTCTGAAGGGGCCCTTGGGGCCCCTTCGCTTTGCGGGATCATGAATCGTGCGATTGCTGCCGGGGCCTCGAGCAATGCGAAAACTGATCTAGATCAAAGAGGAAGGCCGCCACTCCCGCCATTGTACGGAGATGGCGATTTCATCGTTTTCCGATGCCCTCGGACGGGCATGAACGTGCAAACGCATCTGGAGAAGGAGCGAACGCATGGGGCGCAGCTTTGCGCCCTTTGCCTGTCCTGCGTGCACGCGCCTGCATTTCATCGATCTCGCCTCCGGCCAACCGATGAGCCGCGAACGTTGACGGTGACACTGATCTACTGCGCCTCATGGCATGATGTCCGCAATACTACGGCACGAATTCCGATTTACTGAAGCATGATGTTTCGCCATTGATGGCGATATACGACGTTCATTTGATTGTTGCACAGCCGGCCAAACGCAATGTTGTTCGACGCCCTCGCCCCGTCCTCCGCGCTTCAACTGATCGGCTTTGCCGACGTGGACGCATTTCGGCCGATCGAGACGATGGAAGATGCGAGAAGCATTCCGCTCGACGTCGCGAATTTCGCGGCGTTGCGCGCCATCGTCTCCCTACCTGCATGCCGCATCGTCGTGATGAGGTCGTTCGCGCGCATCCTCGACGCGGCCTATCGGATGCCTGGCGGAATGGTGATCCTGCCGATGGCCGACGACCTTCGGGCCAATTTCAAGTGCGTCGATTTCGACGCCCGCTTCTTCGTTGCCCTCCGCGGCAACGACGAATGTCATTACGTCGAACCCCAGACCAATCATCACGCGATGATCATCCTCTCGCCCGCCCTGAGAGACCGGGGCTGGTTCGATCGTGGCGACGATTTGCGAGCCAGGGTCGCAAACCGGCCGGCCCTGCTTCACGCGCGTCGATTGCTGCTCGACATCCTGCGGACCGCATCGGCGCAGCCGCTCCTGTTCGAGACCACCGAGGTGGCCGCCCATCTCCAGGAAGGTCTACTGCTCGCGCTCGATGATTTGTTTCGGATCGATCCCCGGCCGGACCGGAGCACCTCCGTCCGAGGCGAGCGGTCGATCAAACTCATTCAACGGATCGACGATTACGTCGCAGCCCATCCGACCGCTCCGATCTACACGGCCGATCTCGCCAGCGAGTTTGGCGTCTCGATCCGCACGCTCGGCGGTGCCGTGAGCAAGGTGCGCGGCATGAGCCTGCACCAGTACATCCGCCTCAAGAGGCTGTGGGCGACCCGCGCCCGCCTGCTCAAGGGCGGCGGCGCCACCGTTGCCACATGCGCCCGCGCCCAGGGCTTCCATCATCTCGGTGAGTTCGCCGCTGCCTACCGCGCGACCTTCCAGGAGAGCCCCTCGGAGACGCTGGCCCGCGGCCGGCAGATCCGCCTGCCGACGAGCTGACCGCTCACGCCCCCACAGCGAGGACCGCATCAGCTCCGACACGGAACAAATATCGAACATTCGCAAAGTCTGGCGCGCTCGGAAGGATTCGAACCTCCGACCCTCGGAATCGAAATCCGATGCTCTATCCAGCTGAGCTACGAGCGCCCTGACCCCGGCATTGGGCCACAACCGAGACGCACCGGACAGTTGCTGGCAAGCCAGCACTCTGCGTGGCGTTCGGATGGGTTCGAATTAGCAGAGAGGCCGACCAATAAAAAGCCCTCCCCGCCGCGTTTCGAAGCGGGCGTAGCCGTTCTTACCAGGTGTTGCCGAAGAAGCCGAACTGCGGGCGCTGCGCCATCATCATCGGCCGGTCCTGCTGCTGCGGTACCGAATGCGCCCTGGCGACCCTGCGCTTCGGCGGCTGTGCCTGCGGCGCCAGAGCAGGCTGGGCCTGCGCTTGAAGCTGCGGCTTGGCGTCCACCACCTTCTTTGCCGCGGCGGTATCGGCCTTCGGAGCCGGCGTGAACTGGGCGAACGTCTCGCGCACCCGCGCCTTGGCGGACATGTCGGCGAGTGCTGCCGACGCGTTATCCGCCGCCGGCGGCTGAGGCGCCGCCACAGAAGCAGTCTTCACTGCGGGCGCGGCAATCGTCGGCTGGCTGGTGTCGAGCACCACGCGCTCAGGCAAATGGCGATCGGACCTGATCCGGATCAGCGGCTGGTCGTTGGTGGCGGTCGCAACGGCTTGCGCCACGGGTGCCGTTGGCAGCATGAAATCCGCCGCGAACAACAGTGCGAGCAAAGCTCCACCGACGAAGATGAAATACCGAAAGATAGGCATTGGCCGCGCTCCGCCCCCCGCATCCCCGCGTGGGCCTTTCGCCTTAACAGGCGATACTCTAGTTGGTTCCTGGCCCAGCCATTCGGTTCAAATGGCAACGCCAAGTTTTTGCGCCAAGACTGGAGACGGTAACTTTTCCGCTACCGGAGGATGCGGAGTTTCATGCGCGGCGTGCCGCAACCAGCGAACACTTGGCTTGGTCGGCATTCACGTTGACGAAACCGATGGGGATTTGCGCATAGGTCTTGCGGCTCTTCATGCTGACGGAATCCGCCAGCACACGGCTTCGATCGGTGAGATGGCTGCCGTCGCGCCGCGTAAACGCGCAGACGATCTCGACGTCCTTTACGGCATAGTCATTGTCGTTTCGCAGGGTGAACGTCACCAGCGCCTTCGAGCCGAGGCCGCCGCGACGCCAGGTCTGCGATGAAATCCTGAGGCGGCCGAGCTCGGCCATTGCAGGCGTTTGAGCCTCGGACGCCTGCGAGACCGCTGCTGTCGGAGCGTCCGAGGGCACCGTCTCGACGGCTGCCAGCTTCTTCTCCGGCTCGGCACTATTGCCCTTGGAGAGCGGCAACAGCATCCAGATGCCACAACCGACAATGATCGCCGCCAGCAACCAGAGCAGGCCCCGACCAAAGGACACGCTCGCAATCGTCACGGTCCGCGCCAGCCGCTCGCCGCTCCCGGCGAAACGTCCCAACCCGATCCGGCCAAGCCTCGCGTTCATGGTTTCATCACCGACGGCGGCCGGAACACGTCCGGACTTAGGCCACCGTTTACCTTAATCCCAATCTCGACCTAAGGTTCCCGCGCAGTTGCGAATCGGCAGGGGCTGTGGCGATGACCGGGCGGGATCGTTAACATCCGCCGCAACATCGAAGATCGCGTTGGGAGAGAATGAAATGCCAATCGTCGTCACTTGGGATCACGTCCATCTGCGCAGCCCGGATCCGGAGGCCACGGCGGCCTGGCTGCGGGACATCCTCGGTGGCGAGATCGTGCATGCGCCCGGACGGATCGACGTGAACCTTGGCGGCGCCAAGATCTTCATCGCGCCGCTCGAGGGCGACAGCGCCGTCAGCCCACCGCCTCCGCATCCGCATCAGGGCCTCGACCATTTCGGGCTGACGGTGAAGGACATCGACGCCGTCGCCGCCGAGATCAAGGCCAAGGGCGTCACCTTCACGCGCGAGCCGACCACGATCAGGCCGGGCGTGCGCATCTGCTTCATCCGCGGCCCCGAAGGCATCTCGATCGAGCTGCTCGAGCGCGACAAAAAATATACCTAAGCGGCGCGAGCGGCACCAGGGATCGGCTCTCCGGACGCGCCGTCCGGAGTGTGGCGCGCGCCGGCTCCGGTCACTACCTCGGATCTCGGCTCATGGTGAGGCCGTCATATCCGCGTCATAGACAACCGGGGACGATTACGGTCCGCAGGACTTCCGTCCCGCCAAACTGCCGCGTTGCGCCAGCGGACGCGCTTTGGCATAAAAGCAAGATCGGTTACGCCCTTGGGCGATGGCGGCCGGCCTGTGGGACGTTATGAAAAACGGGCTCTATTCAATTCACGTGAGCCTGCTCGATGGGCGAGTCGGCAAAGGCAGCGGCGTGATCCTGTTCCGCGACGGCAAAATCCTTGGCGGCGATGCCTACCTCTATTACACCGGCAGCTACAAGGTGAAGGACAACAGCTTCAAGGGTGAAGTGCTGGTGCAGCGCCACACCTCGCCGCGGGGCAACGACAATCCGCTGTTCGGTGGCCCCGCCCCGGTTGGCATCGGCGTCAGTGGCACCTTCACGGACACGCGCGGGGAGATGACCGGCACGGCGCTGGTCGGCAAGGCCAGCCAGATCTTCGGCGCGACGCTGCGCAAGCTCGCCGACGTCGACTAACTATTCCGCCGCCTGTTCGAGCGGCGCCACGCGCGGCAGGATCATCTGGATGCGTGTGCCGCCCCCCGGCTCGGAATCGAGATCGAGCCGGCCGCCGAGCCGGTTGGTGACGATGCTGTAGACGATGTGCAGGCCGAGGCCGGTGCCGCCCTGGTCGCGCCTCGTCGTGAAGAATGGATCGAAGGCGCGGCGCCGGACGTCGAGCGACATGCCGCAGCCATTGTCGGAAAAGATGATCTCGACATTGTCCTTGCCGGACTCGCGCACCTGGATGTCGATGGTCCCCGGCCGGCCATCCGGAAAGGCGTGCGCCACCGAATTGAGAAACAGATTGGTCAGCACCTGACCATACGGGCCGGGATAGCTGTTCATGGTCAGATCCGGCTGGCACTCGACGTTGAGCGTCAGATTGTGCTTGCGCAACCCCGGCCGCAGACTCATCACCACCTGCTCGGTGAGGTCGCCGAGGTCGAAGCTGCGCTGGTCCGAATAGTTGCGGTCGGCCGCAACCTGCTTGAACGACTGGATCAGCTCGGCGGCCCGATTGAGATTGGAGACGAGCTGCGAGGAGGCATCCCGGCTGGTGTTGAGGAATTCGTTCAGGGTGGAGCGACGCAGCTCGCCGCGCTCGACTTCGGCCGAGAACATCGCGGTCTTGCGCTCCAGCGCGGAGGCGACGGTGAGGCTGATGCCGACGGGATTGTTGACCTCGTGCGCGACGCCGGCGACCAGGCGTCCGAGCGCGGCGAGCTTCTCCGCCTCGATCAGCGAGGCCTGGGTCTCGCGCAGATTGCGCAGCGCGGTCTCGGCGGATTCCTTGGCCTTGCGCATCTCCTGCTCGCCGCGCTTGCGCTCGCCGATGTCGAGCGCCACCGTGACGATCCGCTCGATCTCGCCTTCGGCGTCGAGCAGCGGCAGCTTGTTGACCAGCCATTGCCGCATGTTGCCAGAGGCGTCCTTATACTCCTCCTCGTAGAAACCCAGACCCTTTCGAAGCTTGAGCACCCGCTTGTCGCTCTCGTCGGACTTGGCGGCGCCGTAGCGCGACATCAGATCGGCCGTGGTGCGGCCGAGCGCGTCGCCGGGCTCGATGCCGAAGATGCCGGCCATATAGCGGTTCATCAGGACGTAGCGCAGATCGCGGTCCTTGACGTTGATCACCGCGGGCACGGTGTCGATGACCTGCTGGAGCAGGCGCCGGCCTTCGGCGATGGCGTCTTCCGCCCGCTTCTGGTCGGTGATGTCGCGTAGCGTGCCCTCGTAGCGGACGATGTTGCCCTCCTCGTCCCGCACGCCGGTGGCGCTGTCGGAGAGCCACAGGATGTTGCCGCTGCGCTGGCGCACCTGATACTCGAACTCGCGCACCATGCCGTCGCGCGCCATTAGCCGCTGATATTCGGTGCGCGCCTCGGGATGGACGTAGATCGTATGAGCGATGTCGTTGATGCTGTCGATGAGGTGCTGCGGGCTGTCATAGCCCATCATCCGCGCCAGCGCCGGATTGGCGTTGAGGAGGTCGCCGGCCGGCGTCGTCACGTAGATGCCGTCGACCGATCCCTCGAACAGTTTCCGGTAGCTCTCTTCGGCGAGGCGCTGCTCGGTGAGCGCCCGCACCGCCGCCTCGCGCGCCGTGTCGGCCTCCTCGAGCGCGCGGCGGAACACTTCGGCCGCCCGGGCGATGTCGCCGATCTCGTTGCCGAGGTCGGCGGACGGGATCGACGCGTCCTTCTGGCCGGCGGCCAGCGCGCGAATGGAGCGTGCGATCTGGGCGAGCGGACGAACCGTCCTGCGCACCACGAACAGTGCCGCGCCGATGCCGATCAGCACGCCGACCGTGCCGAGCACGATGCTCTGCCACCGTGCCTCGGTCAGCGTGCGGGCGAAATCGCGCGACAGCACGTGACCGCGGCGCGAGCTGACCTCGCGCAGCAATTCGGTGACACGGCCGATCAGCCGGCCCTCGGTGCCCAGCACCTCGCGGTCGATGTCGGCGATCTGCCGCTCGCGAACGGCGACCGCCATGATGGCCTCGGCATAATCGTTGACGTCCGCCCTGAGCTTGCCATCGGCGATGTCCATCGCACGCAATCCCTCCGCCGCCTGTTCGGCCGCGGACGGGTTGCGCGCGAGCAGACCGAGCGCGATTCGGCTCTGCGCCTCGGACAGGCGGGAAGCCAGCTCGCGGTCCGCCGTGCCGGCGACGGCCGCGTCGAACCGCTCCCGCAGCGGCGGCAGGCCGGCGAGCAGCTGGGCGCGGCGATCGATCAGGGTCGATATCCGCTCCAAGCCGGTGCGATAGGTCGAAAGCCGCTCGGTGACCCCGTCGAGCATGTCCTGCTGCTCAGGCGCGAGCTCGATGCGGGTTTTCTTGAGGATGTCGCTCAGCGTGGAGGCCGCCTCCCCGACCTGCTGGAACTGGATGCCGGCGCCGGGATCGGTGACGAAGTCGCGCGCGGCAAGGCGCAGCTCGTTCATGCGGCGGTCGATGTCTTCGGCGAGATCGCCGACGCTCTGGAGCCGCTGCAGCTCGGCGAAGGTGGTGTCGATATGGCGGATCGCGATCACGCTCGCAGTCGAGGTGACGATGATCACCGCCAGCACGAGCAGGAAGCTGCCGAAGGTGAGCTGGCCGATGGAGAGCGAGAAAGTTCGCTTTTTCTCAGGGGTCGGCGTCGATTCGGCGGACATTGGTGTTTTGGGGGACCGGGCTAGAGGAGGCCCAATATACGACGTATTGCACCCCCGGGGGAACATGCGTCGGACCGCCCAACATCGTTAATTGTCGGTGGGCCGCCGCCATCCGGTTGTCCACCCGATGCATCCGCCCATTCGATGGGCGGAAACCAGTGCATCGCCGGCCGCCATACTTCGTCACATAGCGAAGTATCCTAGCCGAGCGCCCCGACCTCGAACACTTCGCCGTCATAGCCGGCCTCGCGGGGAATGCGGAGCTGGCGGCCGGTTTCGGTCTTGGTCATCACCGGCATCACCGTGATGATCGACATCCCGCGGGCATGGTCGAGCGCCGCACTGACGCTCTCCTGCTTGGCGAGCCGGATCAGGTTGCGTGTGGTCGGGAACGGCAGCTTGAAACGGCCACTTTCGCCGCCTTCCACCGCCTCGCGCGGCGAGACCCAGATCGAATCCGTGGACTCGCGGCCGTCATGGGCGCCGAGCTGATCGGGCGGCGCGGCGGCGAGGAAGAACCAGGTGTCGAAGCGCTTCGGCATGCCCTCCGGCGTGATCCAGTGCGCGTAAGGCACGAGCGTGTCTAGCGCGAGCTGGAGGCCATTGTCGTCGAGAATCTTCAGGAAGCTGATCTTGTGCTCGTTGAGGGCGACGCGGTGCGCGTCCGCGATCTCCCCGGCGCGGTTGGCGTCGACCGGCAGGCCCGTCCCCTTCGAACGCGCCAGCAGGATGCCGCTCTCTTCGAAAGTCTCGCGGATCGCGGCGATCCGGAAGCCGCGGTCCGCCTCGCTCAAGCCCTCGCCGCCCGAATAGAGATCGGAGCGGGCGACGATCTCCTTGTCGCCGGCATCGACACTGCCGCCGGGAAACACCAGCGCGCCCGAGTTGAACTCGATCTGATGATGGCGAACCATCATGAAGACCTCGATTTCGGCCTGTGCGCCGTCACGGAGCAGGAGAATCGTCGAGGCCGGGCGTGATGCTGATGTCTCGGTCATTAGATTATCCTGCGGCGCTGGATTGCGGGCCGAGATTGGCGCGCTTGTCGAAACGGGCGACGCGCGAGAGGAGATAATCGACCTCGGCCTTTGCCGCCGCGGTCATCGTCGCACCGGGCTTGCGCTGGGCGCTGGAGGCGATGATGCCGCGCTTCTGCAGCACGTATTTGCGCACGGTCAGGCCGACGCCGGGCTGTTGCTCGTAGCGGATCAGCGGCAGATGCGCGTCGAAAATGTCATGCGCGGCGTCGCGCTTGCCGGCCTTGGAGAGGTTCACGACGTCGATCAGAAGCTCCGGGAAGGCATAGCCCGTCATGGCACCGTCGGCGCCGCGCTCCATCTCGAAATCCAGGAACGTGCCGCCATTGCCGCACAGGATCGAGAGCGGACGGAGCGAGCCGTCCTTCTGGAAGCCGCGCAGCGTCGAGATCTTTTCCAGACCCGGCCAATCCTCGTGCTTGAGCATCACACAGTTCGGATTGTCCATGACGATCTTGCGGATCACGGCGGGAGTGAAGATCACCGACAAGGTCAGTGGATAGTCCTGCAGCACCCAGGGCACATCTGGTCCGATCGCCTCGGCTGCCTGCTTGAAATAGCCGACGATCTGATCGTCGGTGCGAAGTGACGGCGGCGGCGCGATCATCACGCCGGCGGCGCCTGCGTCCATCGAGGCCCTGGCCAGCGAGCGCATCGTGGCAAAGCCCGGCGCGGAGACGCCGACGATCACCTGCATCTTCTTGGCGCGCTTGACGTAGCGCACCGCCACCTGCTCGGCCTCGGCGGCATCGAGCTTCGGCGCCTCGCCGAGGATGCCCAGCACCGTAACACCGTCGCAGCCGACCTCCTCGTAGAAATCGGTCAGGCGGTCGATCGAGCGCTCGTCGATCCGGCCATCGTCGTGGAACGGCGTCGGCGCGATTGCGAAGGTGCCCTTGGCGTCGGCGGTGAGTTTCATAAGTCCCTTATCCCTTTGTTCGTCATTCCGGGGCGGCTCGCAGAGCCGAACCCGGAATCTCGAGGTTCCGGGATCACGCTTCACGTGCCCCAGAACGACAGTGAATCAAAACCGCCGCGCCCCCATCTTGATCTGCTCCTCGGAGAAGAAGATCTCCTTGGCGTGATCGACGATGTCCTGGGCGTTCCAGCCCGAATGCGGCGGTTTCCAGCCTTCCATCTCCATCATCCGCATCTCGCGCACGCCGCGGGGCCCGGACACGCCCAGCACCTTGCCGGTCTGGTCGCCCGACAAATCGCTGACCATGTATAGCACGGCCGGCGCGATGCCGTCCGGCCCCAGCGCCGCCCCCGGGTTCTCCTTATAGCGGGGCAGGTCTGCGGTCATGCGGGTCAGGGCGCCTGGCGCCAGCGTCCATATCCGGATGTTGTACTT
Source organism: Bradyrhizobium sp. DOA1 (assembly GCF_001593325.1). Classification (NCBI taxonomy): domain Bacteria; kingdom Pseudomonadati; phylum Pseudomonadota; class Alphaproteobacteria; order Hyphomicrobiales; family Nitrobacteraceae; genus Bradyrhizobium; species Bradyrhizobium sp. DOA1. The sequence goes on along the minus strand of NZ_JXJM01000001.1, from coordinate 2,453,530 downwards.
GCGGCCCTCGATCGCCAGCACGTTGGACAGGCCCCAGATGCCGCCCTTGGCCGCGCCGTAATTGGTCTGGCCGAAATTGCCGATCAGCCCCGACGTCGAGGAGGTGTTGACGATGACGCCGCCGCCGTTTTCCCGCATCCAGCGAAACACCGGCAGGGTGCAACAAAAGGTGCCTTTCAGGTGCACCTTGATGACCTTGTCCCAGTCGGCCTCGGAGGCTTTTGCGAAGGTCTGGTCGCGGAGAATGCCGGCATTGTTCACGAGGATGTCGGCGCGGCCGAAGTGCTTGATGGCGTCGTCGAACACCGACTGGCCGCCTTCCATGGTGGAGATGTCCGCGCCATTGGCGACCGCCTTGCCGCCCTCCGCCGTGATCGCGTCCACGACCTGCTGCGCCATGGACTTGTCGGCGCCGGAGCCGTCGCGCGGACCGCCGAGGTCGTTGACGACGACGGAGGCTCCTTCCCGCGCAAACAGCTTTGCGTAGGCTTCACCGAGCCCCCCGCCCGCGCCGGTGATCAGCGCGACCTTGCCGTCGAGTAGTCCCATGGTGGCGTCTCCCTGCTTGTTTTTGTTCTCTCGTGTCCCGGACGCGATGCAGCGTGAAACGCTGCGTCGCAGAGCCGGGACCCAGCTCTGGTCGGGCACTCTGGGCCCCGGCTCTGCAGCGCATCGCTGAAGGAGCGCTGCGCTGCGTCCGGGGCACGAGAGCAGCTAACCCAACACCGTCTTGCCGTTCTTGATCACGGTGACGCCGCGCGATTTCACCTTGGCCTCGAACGAGATCACGTTGCCGTCCTTCCACAGGTCCATGGTCACGGTCTCGCCGGGATAGACCGGTGACGAGAACCTTGCGACGTGCTGGCGGAAGGCGGAGGCGTCGTAGTCGGCATAGGTCTGGAGCACGCCGCGGCAGGTGATGCCGTAGGTGCACATGCCGTGCAGGATCGGGCGCGGGAAGCCGGCCTTCTTGGCGAACTCGGGATCGGAGTGTAGCGGATTGCGGTCGCCGCAGAGGCGATAAACCAGCGCCTGGTCGGGGCGCGTCGTGATGTCGATGGTCTTGTCGGGCGCGCGCGAGGGGATCTTGTGCGGGTCGGGCTGCGTCAGGTTCGGTCCGCCGAAGCCGCCGTCGCCTCGGGCAAAGCGCGAGGCGACCAGCGTTGCCAGCTTCTCGCCCTTCTCGTTCTTCAGCACGGTCTGGTGAACGATGACGGCGCCCTTGTCCTTGCCCTTGTCGTAGACCTCGAGCACGGAGGAGTCGGCCGTGATGTGCGCGGCCACCGGCAACGGCTGGTGGAACGTGATGTCGCGCTCGCCGTCGACCACCATGACGCGGTTGAGGTTCATCTCGCCCGGACCCGAGCCCCAGGCGGCGACGGACGCGAAGGTCGGCACCACCTTGAGCGGGCGCGGCGTGAACGTGCCCTCGTTGACAAAGGCGAGCTCGTTCTCGTCCATGGGATCGGCGCCGAGGCCGATGCCATAGGCGTAGAGCATCACCTCGCGGTCGGTGTAGGCATATTTCTGGCCGATGTTCTTCAGGCCTTTGAGCTCTTCGTATCTGGCGGACATTTCTGGTTTCCTCTCCGGGATTCTTTCGCG
>NZ_JXJM01000001.1:2431822-2451445 GCF_001593325.1 Bradyrhizobium sp. DOA1 | reverse complement strand
CCTCTCCCCTTGCGGGAGAGGGCTGCGAGAGCCGTGCGGCAAACTCGTTGGGGTGAGGGGTTGGCTCCGCAGCAACAGTCTTAGTGTGGAGCGACACCCCTCAACCGGCGCTTCGCGCCACCTTCTCCCACAAGGGGAGAAGGAAGAAGCAACTACACCGGCGTGAAGAACGGCAGCGGGGCGCCGTCTGTCGGCTTGAACACCACCTTCACCTTCTGGCCGATCTTGAGCTTTTCCAGATCGCAGTCGACGAAATTGGTCTGCACCGACGGCCCCTCCTTCAGCGTGACGTAGCCGATGGCGTAGGGGCCGGTCGGCGACTTCCGCATCAGGCTCCACGTGTAGATCGTGCCCTCGCCCGAGGCCTCCTCCCACACCGTCTTGTCGGAGTAGCAGAACGGGCAGATCGAGCGCGGGAAGTAATGCGCTTCGCCGCAGGCGGTGCAGCGCTTGATCATGAACTTGCCCTGCTTGGCGGCGTCCCAGAACTGAGCAGTTTCCGGATTGGTGACCGGTGCCGGGTATTTCTTTGCTTCGCTCATCACACGCGCTCCAGAATGGCGGTCGAGGCAGCGTGGCGAACTCCCAAAAGGCCGCCGGTGCCGTGGGCGATGGCGAGATCGCAATTCTTGACCTGCACCTTCGGGTGCGCCTCGCCGCGCAGCTGCCGGACGGCCTCGATGATCTTGGTCATGCCGCCGCGGTTGACGGGATGGTTGCTGCAGAGGCCGCCGCCATCGGTGTTGAACGGCAGCTTGCCGACGCCCGAGATCAGATTGCCGTCGGCGACGAACTTGCCGCCCTCGCCCTTCTTGCAGAAGCCGAGGTCTTCGAGCTGCATCAACACCGTGATGGTGAAGCTGTCATAGATCGAGGCGTATTTGATGTCCTTCGGCGTGACGCCGGCTTCCTCGAACGCGCGCGGGCCGGACCAGATTCCGGCGGAGTAAGTGAGATCGAGATCCTTGCCACCGCGCGGGCCCTTCATCGCCTCGCCATGGCCGATCAACTTGACCAGCGGCTTCTTCAGGCTCTTGGCAATCTCGGGCGTGGTCACGATCAGCGCGCCGCCGCCGTCGGAGACGACGCAGCAATCCATGCGATGCAGGGGATCGGAGATCATCGGCGAGTTCAGGACGTCCTCGACCGTGACGACGTCCTTGAGCATCGCATGCGGATTGTATTGCGCGTGATGCGAGGCCGCGACCTTGATCCAGGCGAGCTGCTCCGAGGTGGTGCCATAGTCGTGCATATGGCGCATGGCACACATACCGTAGGCATTGTGCGTGGTCGCCCCGTAAGCGGATTCGAAATCGACCTCGGCACCGGCCGCGCGCGGCGGCATCACGCCAGTGCGCGGCTTGCCGGCCAGCGTGATCAGCGCGATCGAGCACTTGCCCGCGGCGATCGCTTCAGCCGCATGGCCGAGATGGATGATGTAGGAACAGCCGCCGGTCTCGGTGGAATCGACGTGGCGGAGCTTTTTGGTGTTCAGGCCGAGATAATCGACCATCGGCCAGGCGCCGCCGGGCGCATCGCCCGCGCAGAAATAGCCGTCGACATCGTCCTTGCTGATCCCGGCATCCTCGATCGCACCCTTGGCGACCTCGGCGTGGAGCTGGGCGGTGGATTTGTCCGGCGCATGCCGGGTCGGGTGTTCGTAGATCCCGGCAATGTAGGCCTTGCCCTTGATGGTCAAAACAGAGGTCTCCGCTCGCGTTTCTTATGGCCCCGTTTTTCTGAACCGCGAGGGCCTGATTGGCAAGCGCGGAAATATTCCGTCGCGCGAGAGGGCAGCGGGTCGGCGCAAGTGAAGATGCTCTCGTAGGATGGCAGGGGGTAGAGCGAAGCGAAACCCATCAACTCCCGTTCGCATGCTGAAATAGGATGGGTTTCGCAAGTGCTCTACCCATCCTACGGCCTCCAACGCGCAGACACAGCTTCGCATCCTCGCGGCAATTCCTGCCCGAGCTTTGCGTCCGTCTTGCCTCCCTCAGGAACAGAGGGCGCAGGGAAGACCGGGTGCCGGCTGGGCACCCACGGTCCGCTGTGCGCGAATTGCGCGAAGAACAGTTGCACAGCGGCATACAGGTGCGGCCAAACATCCTGCCTTCCCTGCGCAGTGGCTTTACGGCTTATGTCGCGCTCTCCCCGGGGAGCGATGCACTATTGCCCCCGTCGCCTTGCGAGTGACCGCAAGACTTGACGCACAGACCCCGGGCGTTAGGACCACACGATTTTGCCGTACGCGAGACCGCGCCCGTCGTGCACGAGACAATCGTCCGCGCGACGCAGCCCGCGTCCACCGCCGCTCACCCCGCGTTCCGTGACGATCGCGATACGCCCCTCTGACTGGGATGAGGTGGCGGACGAATACGACGATTCCGAATTTCGGTAAAGCGGAATGTTTTTGCGGGAGCGGATTGACCCACGGCATGGGTGTTTTGCCCGGCGGGCAGCACAAGGCATGGTGTCGTAGGGCGGATTAGCCGAAGGCGTAATCCGCCCCATTTGATCTCGCGGCAACGTGGCGGATTACGCTTCGCTAATCCGCCCTACGAGTCGCCCTACTCCGCTGCGATCTGCCGCGGCGCCGGCGGTGGGTTCGCGAGATCGGCGGCGAGCTGGGCGTAGCGGGCCTTGGCGTCGTGCACCGCCTTCTCCTTCACCGGGCCGTAGCCGCGGATGCGGTCGGGGAGCGACAGCAATTCCACCGCAGTGTCGACCGTGACCGGCGACAGCAGGCCGAGCACGGTGGCGACGTCCTTCTCGTAGCCGGCGATCAGATCGCGCTCGAGCTTGCGGTCGGCGCTGCGGCCAAAGATGTCGAGCGGGGTGCCGCGCAGGAACTTGAACTTTGCCAGCACCCGGAAGACGCTCAGCATCCACGGGCCGAAGGCGCGCTTCTTCGGGCGGCCCAAGGCATCGACGCCACTCGCCAGAATCGGCGGGGCCAGGTTGAAGTTGAACTTGAAGTCGCCCTCGAACTGGTCGCGGAGCTGCTGCTCGAAGGCGCCGTCGCTGTAGAGGCGCGCGACTTCGTATTCGTCCTTGTAGGCCAGCAGCTTGGCATAGTTCACCGCGACCGCGCGCGGCAGCGCCTCGCCATAGCCGCCCTTGACCGCGGCATCGCGGACCTGGTCGACCAGCTTGCGATAGCGCCTGGCGAGACGGTTGTTCTGGTAGGCTGTCAGGTGCTTGGCGCGATGCTCGATGACCTCGTCGAGCGTCATCGCATCCAACGTCTTGGGCGCGACAACCTCGTCCGTCCCCTTCAGCATGTCGGCGAGGCGCTGGGGATCGGCGACCGCAAGACGGCCGAGGCGGAAGGCTTCCTTGTTCATCTTGATCGAGACGCCGTTGACCTCGATCGCCTGCTCGATTGCTTCCGCCGACAGCGGGAACAAGCCCTTCTGATAGGCATAGCCCATCATCATCATGTTGGTGGCGATGGAGTCGCCCAGCAGTTGCTCGGCCGGCTTGGTGAAGTCGAAGAACACGGAGTCCTTGTGCAGCGCCGTTTCCAGGAGCCCGTTCAGCTTGCGGGTCTGGAAGTTGAAGTCGCGGTTGAGCACGAAGTCGGCGGTCGGGATCACGTGGCTGTTGATGATGCCGCGGGTGCGGGTGCTATCACAAAGCGTGATCGTGTCCTTGGCGACTGCGACGACCTCATCGGCGGCGAGCACGAGATCGGCCGTGCCGGTGACGATGCGCGAGCAGGTCACCTCCGCCGGATGATCGGACAGGCGGACATGGCTGAGCACCGCCCCGCCCTTTTGCGCCAGGCCCGACATGTCTAGGATCATCGAGGCCTTGCCCTCGATGTGCGCGGCCATGCCGAGCAGCGCGCCGATGGTGAGCACGCCGGTGCCGCCGACGCCGCCGACCGCGATGTTGTAGGGCTTTTCAAGTGTCGGCCGCGAGGTCGGCTCCGGCAGCTCGCCAATGTCTGCGAGTTCTGCCGGCGCGCGGTGGCGCGGCTTGCCGCCGTCCACGGTGACGAAGGACGGGCAGAAGCCCTTGAGGCACGAATAGTCCTTGTTGCAGGAGGACTGGTTGATGGCGCGCTTGCGGCCGAACTCGGTCTCCAGCGGCTCGACCGAGATGCAGTTCGACTGCACCGAGCAGTCGCCGCAGCCTTCGCAGACCGCCGGGTTGATCATGACGCGGCGTGCCGGGTCCTCCATCAGGCCGCGCTTGCGGCGGCGGCGCTTCTCGGCGGCGCAGGTCTGCACGAACACGATCGCCGAGGTGCCCTTGAACTCGCGGCACATCTTCATGACGTTCTGCAGCTCGTCGCGGTGATAGAGCTTCACGCCGGGCGCGATGGTCTCGGCCGGATAGGCGTCGGGCGCTTCGGAGACCAGATAGATCTCGCGGATGCCTTCGGCGTGGAGCTGATGGGTGATCTGCTGCGGCGAGAGATCGCCGTCATGACGCTGGCCGCCGGTCATGGCGACGGCGTCGTTGTAGAGGATCTTGTAGGTGATGTTGGCCTTGGACGCCACCGCCTGGCGGATGGCGAGAATGCCCGAGTGGAAATAGGTGCCGTCGCCGAGATTGGCGAAGATGTGGTTCTCGTTGGTGAAGGGCGCGATACCGACCCAGGGCACACCCTCGCCGCCCATATGCGTGAACGTCTCGGTCGAGCGATCCATCCACAGCGCCATGAAGTGACAGCCGATGCCGGCGAGCGCGCGGCTGCCTTCGGGGACCTTCGTGGAGGTGTTGTGGGGGCAGCCGGAGCAGAAATAAGGGGTGCGGGAGACAGGCGCGACCGCCTGCATCTGGGTCGCCTGGCGGCCGTTGAACCAATCGGCCTTGACGCGGAGCATCTCCGCGATCTCGGGGTTGAGGTTAAGTCGAAGCAGCCGTTCGGTGAGTGAGGTCGCGAGCGAGGCGACGCTGAGTTCGGCGGCGAAGGTGAGGAAGCGCTTGTCGTGCTCGTCCATCTTGCCGACGATGCGCGGGCGGACGTCGTCGCGCCAATTGAACAGCACCTGCTTGACCTGGTTCTCGACGATCTCGCGGCGCTCCTCGACGATGAAGATCTCCTCCAGGCCGACGGCGAATTCATGCACGCCTTCCGGCTCCAGCGGCCAGGGCATGCCGATCTTGTAGAGGCGAAGGCCGATCTTGGCGGCGACCTCCTCGGTGATGCCGAGTTCGCGCAGCGCCTGACGGACGTCCTCATAGCTCTTGCCCGAGGCCATGATGCCGAAGCGGGCGTTCGGCGAATCCATGGTGACGCGATTGACCTTGTTGGCGCGCGCGAAGGCGATGGCGGCAAAGCCCTTGTAGTCCTGCAGGCGGCGGTCCTGCTCGAAACGGTCGTCGGGCCAGCGCAGATTGAGGCCGCCGGGCGGCAGCTCGAAATCGGCGGGAATGATGAAGGGCTTCATCTCGTCGGTGAGATCGATCTCGGCGGTGGTCTCCACCGTCTCCGTGATCACCTTCATGCCGACCCAGCAGCCGGAATAGCGCGACATCGCGATGCCGAGCAGGCCCATCTCGATCATCTCGTGGATGCTGGACGGGTAGAGATAAGGCATCAGCGCCGACATGAAGGCGTGGTCGGACTGATGCGGCACCGTGGAGGATTTCGCGCCGTGATCGTCGCCGGCAAGGCAGAGCACGCCGCCGTTCTTGGCCGAGCCCGCGGCATTGCCGTGACGGAACACATCGCCGCAGCGGTCGACGCCGGGGCCCTTGCCGTACCAGATGCCGACGACGCCATCATATTTGGCACCGGGCGAAAGGTTGAGCTGCTGCGAGCCCCAGACCGCGGTCGCGGCCAAATCCTCGTTCACGCCGGGCTGGAACTTGATGTTGTACTGTTCGAGGTGCTTGCGGGCGGCGAAGAGCTGCTGGTCGTAGCCGCCGAGCGGCGAGCCGCGATAGCCGGAGATGAAGCCCGCGGTGTTGAGGCCATTGGCGCGGTCACGCCGGATCTGGGCCATGGGCAGACGGACCAGAGCCTGGATGCCCGTGGTGAAGACGTGTCCGGTTTCCTGGGTGTATTTCTGATCGAGACTGATCGGACCCTGGTTGATGCCCATGCTGTCCTCTTTCCAACGCCCTGTTCAGGTCTTGCCTTAAGCCGTTGCCTGCCCGTTGTTTTTAGCTAGGGCGCGCCGACCGTCTTCGCCACTCTATGTCGGATATTTCGCGCTCCGCATCACAATTCTGGACCAAAGGGAGCGCCGGGTAAAAATCGCAATTTCGTGGCCAGAAACAGCCTACGCATTTTCAATTTGTGTCACGATACCCCGGCCGTCGCGAAATGAATCGACGCTCCGATCACGCGGGTCAGGTCGATTGGTCGCAGGAGAGGCTTTCGATGCGGACGATTCTGGCTGGGTTGGCTCTCGTGGGTTTGGCGTTGTGCAGTGCGGTCGGAAGCGCGGCCAGCGCCGCCGCGCCATCGCCGGAACTGATCGCCTATGGCAAGGCGCTGGTCGAAGCGGGCGACTGCGCGGGCTGCCACACCGCCGATCCGGCAAAGCCGTTCGCGGGCGGCAAGCGCATCGACACGCCGTTCGGCGCGATCTATGCGCCGAACCTGACCCCGGACCGCGACACCGGGATCGGCGCCTGGGCGGATGCCGATTTCACGCGCGCCTTGCGCTATGGCCTCGCACCCGACGGCTCCAACTATTACCCGGCATTTCCCTATCCCTATTTCACGCGGATGACGAAGGACGACACGCTGGCGATCCGGGCCTATCTGGCGACGCTGGCGCCTGTCACCGGCCGCAACAAGCCGCCGGAGCTGCGTTGGCCGTTCGGCTATCGCGGCCTGATGCGGGTCTGGAACTATCTGTATTTCAAGCCCGGCCTGTTCGAGCCGGACCAGAGCCAGAGCGCAGCCTGGAATCGCGGTGGCTATCTCGTGACCGGGCTCGGTCATTGCGGCGCGTGCCATACACCGAAGAACTACTTTGGCGCGGACAGGCTGGCGCAGGCACTGTCGGGCAACGAGGTCGGCGGCTGGTACGCACCAAGGCTCGATGGTGCCGCCCGCACCGGGCTGAAGTCGTGGAGCCCTGCAGACATCGTCGAATATCTGCAAAGCGGGCGCAACGCCAGGAGCCACGCCGGCGGGCCGATGGCGGAGGTGGTCGTCAACTCGACCTCGAAAATGAGCGATGCGGATGTGCGCGCGATCGCGGTCTACCTGAAGAGCCTGCCGCCGGCGCGGCGCGAGACCATCGTGACGCCACCCGATGATGCCGAGATGAAGGCGGGCCAGGCGGTCTACGCCAAGCTCTGCGTCGCCTGCCATGAAGCCGACGGCACGGGCGCACCCCGGATCTATCCGCCGCTGCCCGGCAACGCGCTGCTGCAATCGATCAATCCGTCCTCCACCTTGCGGATCATCCTCGACGGCGCCCACACGGTGACGACACCGCGCGCGCCCAACACCGGCGAGATGCCCGCCTATGCCAAGCAATTGTCCGACGACGAGATCGCGGCGGTGACGAACTACATCCGCAATTCCTGGGGCAACGCGGCCCCGCTGGTGACGCCGGCGCAGGTGGGGAAAGCGCGGAAGGAGCGAATGGGGAGTAGCGAGTAGCGAATGGTCCATTCGCTATTCGCGCGCAACAGCGCTCACTTCGGCTCATCCCCCGTGAACACGAATTTCGGCATCTCCCATTTGTAGCGCACCGCGAGCAGGCGGAAGCTGAGGCCGAGCACGAAGGTCAGGGCCGTCCAGAGCTCGGCGTTGAGATTGAGGCCGAAGGCGGTCGCGTAGAACAGGCCCGTCATCACGGAGACGCTGGCATAGAGTTCGGAGCGAAACAGCAGCGGCACGTCGTTGCAGAGCACGTCGCGCAACACGCCACCGGCGCAGCCTGTCACCATGCCCGAGACGATCACGATCGGCAGCGAAGCATCCATCTGCCAGGCAACGTCACAGCCGATCATGGTGAAGACGACGAGGCCGATGGCATCGAGCACGATGAAGGCGAGGTGCAAGCGATGCACCAGCCGCGCGATCAGGATCGTCAGCAGCGCTGCCCCGCCCGGCAGCGCGAGATAGATCGGATTGGCCACCCACACCAGCGGATAATGACCGAGAAACAGGTCGCGCAGCGTGCCGCCGCCAAGCGACGTCACGCAAGCGAGCAGGCAGACGCCGACATAGTCCATACTGCGCCGGCCGGCGGCCAGCGCCGCGGTCATGCCTTCCGCCGTGATGGCGACGTACCCCAGAAGATGCAGCACGCTATCCGTCGGCGGCAGGCTCCACATCGGCTTGTTCCCTTCGTCGCTGCCATTGGAACTCGCATTCGGTTCCCTCCTCAGACAGGTTCCCGATTCCCGGGGCGAGGGCAACATGAGACGAAAGCATAGGGAAGCCCGGAACAGAATCTCGCATCCACGGGTTGTCCCGACGTCATAACCCGAGGAGACCAATCGATGGCTGACGACCGTTTTCCCAACGATCCGTACCGCCCGAACCTCGCCGACGATGAGTATCTTCGCGCGGCGCGCCGGGACGATGCCAATCTTCAGGCTGATCCCGAGCTCGGCGAAGGCCCCGCCTCCAGCGGCAGAGTTGCGCTATTCGCCGTTGCGATCGCGCTGGTGCTGGGTGCCGTGTTCTATGGCCTGAACAATACCAGCACGACCAACCAGGCCAGCAACACGCCGGCCTCGCAGACCGCGCAGACGACCAATCCGGCAACGCCTCCAGGCATGCGCGACGTGACGCCGCGCACCAATACCGAGCCGGGCGTGACCACGGGTGCTGCGCCGAGCAGGCCGGCCGCGCCGGCTCCCGATACGCCTGCTGCAAAGCCGGCGCCGGATACGCCGACGCCGTCTGAGGGCGCGAAGTAATACAGTACGGAAGAGCGAGACAGCGGCGGGATGCAGATCCCGCCGCTTTTCGTTGGCTGGAGCAATATCGGTTCTGATTGAATCAGAACCGAAGCTCTAGATTCTCATTTGACGCGTTCTCTTCACGCGAACCGGTATCCACTTCGCTCGAAAACGCTCTAGCTGAACATCTTGTTGAGCTCGCCACCGGAATAGCCGTTGCCGAGTTCGGTGAAGGTCCCCTGCTCCGCCATCTCCTTTGCTGCGCGCATGAAGCCGCCCCAGGCTGCGCGGGCGAGCGAGCCGCCGACGCTGATCCGGCGCACGCCGAGATCTTCGGCTTCCTGCAGCGACAGGCCGGAGCCGCCGATCAGGAGATTGAATGGCTTCGGATGCACCGCCTTCACCACCGCCGCGATGTCCTCGCGGCTCTTCAGGCCCGGCGCATAGAGGCAGTCGGCGCCGGCGTCCGCGTAGGCGGTGAGCCGGTCGATGACGAGCTTGAGATCAGTGACGCCCCACAAATACGCCTCACAGCGGCCGACCAGCAGCGTGCCGCTATCACCGATCGCCTTGCGCGAGGCCTTGATCCGCTCGACCGCGAGCGCGTGATCGTAGAGCGGATTGACCTTGTCGCCGGTGGAGTCCTCGATCGACAGGCCGGCAACACCGGTGCGCACGCAGCGCTCGACATTGTCGGCGACCTTGCCAGGCTCCACGGCAAAGCCGCCCTCGAAATCCGCGTTCACGGGGATGTCGACCGCCGAGCTCAATGCTGCCAGATGCTGACAGACTTCTTCCACCCCGACGCGGTTGTCGGCCTTGCCGATGGTCCAGGCAAAGCCCGCGCTCGATGACGCAATGGCCTTGAAGCCGAGATGCTGCAACGCCTTCGCGCTGCCGACATCGACAGGATTGGGCAGGATGAAGCAGCCGCTCTCATGCAGCTTCCTGAATGTCGCGCGCTTGTCCGCGGTCGTGACGTGCATGTTTCTCTCCCCTTGTTGGCCGCGAAGACATAGGCGTGCCGGGCCGGCAGCGCCAGAGCGCGCCAGCACATGACGGCGCTAGCCGGCGTCGTGCACCGCTCGGCTGTCCCGCGGCGCCTGCTCGCGATCAGTCATGCCGTAGTCGCGGATGACGCTGGCAATCCGCAGATGATAATCGGCAAAGATCTTCGCCCTGCCCTTGGCCTGGGTGCGTCGATGTTCCATCGTGTTGCGCCAGGCCTCGACCGCCGCCTCGTCCCGCCAGAACGACACCGACAGGATCTTGCCCTTCTCCGTCAGGCTCTCGAAGCGCTCGACCGAGATGAAGCCGTCGATGGTCTGCAGGAGCGGTTTCAGGTCGGCCGCGAGGTCAAAATAGTCCTGGCGGTGCTCCGGCTTCGGCCAGACTTCGAAGATCACGGCGATCATGGGGGCGGCTCCTGCTAATGATGTCGTGGCCTACAATACCACCTTGCGCAGGAAGGTGCGCTCTTCCGCGAGGATGAATTTCTCGGCCTCCGCGAAGTTGAAGTTCGCCGTGCCGTCGAGATCAGCGCGCAGCCGCTTGCGATAGGACTCGTACGCCGCCAGGCTCTCGAACGAAATCAAGCCGAAGGCGATGTTGTTGGTGCCCTCATGCGGCATGAAGTAGCCGATCAATTCGCCGCCACATCTCGGGATGATGGTGAGCCAGCGCTTCGAATATTCCTCGAACTGCGCGCGCTTGAACGGATCGAGCTGATAGCGGATGAAGACGGTGACAGACAAGTTGGGCTCCTGATTTTGGCCGTTGCCGCGAGCAAAGCGACGCCGTCGCCGCGGAAGCACCGGCTTGCTTCGCTGCGCTCGCAATGACGTGTTTGCAGAGACACGTTACGCGCTTGCCCGACCACGATGCTTCGGCTACCATCGAAGCATGAAATCAGGTCCTGATATCGCCATGGTCGCTTCGCTGGTCGGCGATCCCGCCCGCGCCAACATGCTCACCGCGCTGATGAACGGTCGCGCGCTGACTGCGAGCGAACTTGCGCAGGAGGCCGGCATTACGCCGCAGACCGCGAGCTCGCATCTGTCGAAGCTCGAAGCCGGCGGCCTCGTCGAGCCGGAGAAGCAGGGCCGCCATCGCTATTACCGCCTCACAGACGACGACGTCGCCGGCGTGCTCGAGGGCTTGGCGGGGCTTGCCGCGCGGACCGGGCACATGCGCGTGCGCACGGGGCCGAAGGATCCGGCGCTGCGGCGCGCGCGGATCTGCTACGACCATCTCGCCGGCGATCTCGGCGTGCAGATGCTCGACACCATGCGCGCACGGCAACTGATCAGGCAGAAGAAACAGGAGATCGAGCTCACGGCCGAGGGCGAGCGCTTCCTCGCCAAACATTTGCAGATCTCGCCCGGCATGCTCGCCCATCCGCGCCGGCCGGTGTGCAAGGCCTGTCTCGACTGGAGCGAGCGGCGCCATCATCTCGCCGGCACGCTGGGCGCTGCCATGATGCAGCGCTTTGCCGAGCTCAAATGGGCTGCGCGCGACGCCACGCCCGGCAGCCGCGTGGTGAATTTCACCCGCACCGGCGAGAAGCAGTTCGCCGCGCTGTTTGGCGAGGGCAAGGATTGATCACGCAAGCCGCATGAGATCACACAATCGCGTGTGAACTCTCGCTGCCGTCATGGCCGGGCTTGACCCGGCCATCCACGTCTTTATTGCGGCTGGCACGTGGATGCCCGGGACAAGCCCGGGCATGACGGAGACCTGCATGATCCGCATTCTTCCGGCCGCACTCGCTGCGGCCCTCCTGAGCATCCCCCTCGCATCCCACGCGACCGACGCTGCGCCGCGCGAACCCTACGGCATCGCGCTCGAAGGTTTTGCCTATCCCTATCCCGTGCACCTGATGCCGCTCGTCAACGACGGCGAGCAGCTCAGCATGGCCTATATGGACGTGGCGCCCGCGCAGCCGAACGGCCGCACCGTCGTGCTGCTGCACGGGCGTAATTTCCCATCGAGCTATTGGGCACCCGTGATCAGGATGCTGAGCGATGCGGGTTATCGCGTCGTGGTGCCGGACCAGATCGGGTTCGGCAAATCGTCCAAGCCGGCCGGCGACCTCCATTTCGACAATCTGTCGCGCAACACCATGGCGCTGCTCGATCACCTCAAGATCGAGAAGGCCGAGATCGTCGCCCATTCGCTCGGCGGCATGCTCGGCGTGCGCATCGCCCGCGCCTATCCCGACCGCGTCGCCCATCTGGTGCTGACCGCCCCGATCGGGCTGGAGGACTACCGTCTCTATGTGCCGCCGACGCCGACGGACAAGATGATCGAGACCGAGGACAAGCTCACGGCCGAGGGCTATCGCAAGCAGCTCCAGACCAATTATGCGATCAAGCTGCCGGCCGAGGCGATCACGCCGTTCATCGATGCCCGTTTCAACATCAAGGGCAGTCCCGATTATCCGCGCTGGCTGCGCGCCTTCGTCAGCTCCGGCCAGATGATCTATCGCGAGCCGGTGGCGCACGAAATCCCGCTCATCACGGTACCAACCCTGTTCGTGATGGGCGCCGACGACCACAACGCGCCGGGCCGGCCCCTCGCGCCGGAGGCTCTGCGCGCCAAAATGGGGCAGAACGCAGAGCTCGCGAAGACGCTCGCTGCCAGGATGCCCAATGCGAAGGCTGAGGTGATTCCGGACACTGGGCACCTCGTCTTCCTCGAGGCGCCCGCGAAGTACAGGGAGCTGGTGCTGAACTTTCTCGGCCGCTAGAGACACTTGCGTGTCGTCGGAGGCAGGATGCGGGGACCATTCATGCCGCATTCAGGTCATGATTGGCAGGTTTGGATCGCGACGTGTCGGCGCGTTTCTCCAATTTTAACGTGTCGAATCGTATCTCTCGATTCATTGTGCGCCCCAAGCGCCATCCCCCAAGCCTGCTCCCAAGGACGAGAAGGAAAGATCAAATGAAATATCTGTTCGCAGCCGTCGTGCTCGCCAGCACAGTCGTCGGGTTCAGCGAGATGGCCAGCGCCGCCGGCGGTTGTGGTCCCGGCTGGTATCGCGGCGCCTATGGCGGCTGCCGTCCGATGCGCGGCGCGGTCGTCGTGCGCCCGGCCCCCGTGGTGGTCGCCCCGCCGGTCGTCGTGGTGCCCCGCGCGAAAGTGTGCCCCTACGGCTTCCGCTGGTACGCTGGCCGCTGCCGTCCGTACTGATCTTTGTTACATTGCAAATGGCCGCGCAGGATTACCCTGCGCGGCCATTTCCTTTGGGACTTACGTCTTCGAAAAAAAACGGGGACCGCCAGCGGCGATCCCCATCCAATCCGCGGACTTCGCGAGCTTACCAGTGATGGCGGCGGTGCCAACGCCGGCGGTGCCGGCGCCAATGGCGACGGTGCCAGCCCCAGTGACGGTGACGGTGATGGCCATGCCAGTGAACCTGTTCGGGCGACAGCTTCGCGGCTTCTTCACTGGTGCTGACTGCGGGCTGAGCGTCGGTATTGCCTTGCGGCACGCGAGTGGGATCACCGACGGGCTGCGGGGAGAGCGGCGCCGCCTGCGCAGTCGCGGCAAAGGCAGCGGCTCCCGCCGTGATGCCCAATGCAAGTTTCAAAAAGTTCCGGCGCTCCATCATTTCTTCCTTCTTGGATCATCGTGCTTGTGATGCAGAGGAAGTGTCGCGGTCACGACATGAACCGAAGCTGAATCGTGCGTTCAGACTGGCGCCGAGCTAGATGAAGAATTCGTAGCCCGGATGGAGCGTAGCGCAATCCGGGGTCCATAGTGCGTCACGCGCGATCCCGGATTACGCTTGCGCTCCATCCGGGCTACAAGATTGCGCTACGCTCCGAACTCCTGCGCCAGCACCAGCGTCTCGCGCGTGCGCGTCACGTCGGGCCAGTCGCGGTTGAAATCAGCGACGAGCTGCTTGAGCGCATCGCCCTTCAGCATCGCCGCGAGCTTGGCCTCGTCATCGAACTGATACATGGCCTGGTGCAGCGAGGGATCGTCCAGACTCCAGAACCGCAGGGCCTTGCTGACGCCGAACGCCTTCACCGCGTCGGGCAGATGTTCCCTCTCGTACCATCGGTCGAAAGCGGCGCGCTTGCCGGGATCGGTGACGATGGCGCGAACGACGAAGAAGGCAGCGGGCATCGGATTTCCTCCTGTTGTTTGACCCGACACTAACCGCTTCGGCCGCCGACGACAAAATAGTTCGCGCCGGTGTCGGCACGTGCGTCACTCATTCGTCCTCTGCTCGAACCAGGACACGGAGACAGCAAATGGCCGACCTCACCCTGACCACCTTCGATTGGGTTCCCGAGGCTCCCAGGGGCTTCGTGCGCGACTTTCGCGTCCGCTGGGCGCTCGAAGAGGCCGCCCTGCCCTATCGCGTCGCGGGAGTGGCGTTCGAAGAGCGCGGGCCTGCGCACCTCGCGCACCAGCCGTTCGGCCAGGTTCCGTGGCTGACCGACGGCGACATCTCGATCTTCGAGACCGGCGCGATCCTGCTGCATCTCGGCGAACGCAGCGACAAGCTGATGCCCACAGATGCGCGCGGTCGCACTGAAGCGACGAAATGGGTGTTCGCGGCGCTCAATTCAGTGGAGATGGCCAGCCTGCCCTGGGCCATGTCGAAGTTCATGGGACATCCAACCGACACGGCAGCGTGGAAATTCGTGGACGACTTCTTCAAGCTTCGGCTCAAGCATCTCGAGCCGGTGTTGGCCAGCCGCGAATGGCTGGCGGGCTCGTTCTCCGTGGCCGATATCCTGATGGCCGACGTGCTGCGCCCCGCTGATGGCTTCGATGGGCTCGCGGACCGTCCGGCCTGCCGCGCCTACCTGGCGCGCGCCATCGCCCGCCCGGCCTTCGCCAAGGCCCACGCCGACCAGATGGCGCATTTCGCGGCGGCGGATAAGGCGCGTGGGGTGTGATGTACCTCACGCAATCAGTCCAGCCTTCGGCGTAAGACTCGTCGCCGCCGGAATGAAGCAATTCGCCGGGACTATTCCGCTAGAGGTGACACATGTCGCGCATCGCGTATCTCAAGGAGCAGGTTGCCCGCGCCGAGCGGCTGGCGAAGGCGATCCTCGACCAGCAGACAGCCGAGCGGCTCCAAGCCTTCGCCGCTGAATGCCGCACGGAGTTACAGGGGCTGACGCGCAAAGCCGCGTGAGGCGAGCGTCACACCAGCTTCAGCGGCGCATCGGCGACGACGCGAAGGTCGATGCTCCCGATCAACGCCGAGCGCCGCGCCTCCGCGGCACCGATCGCCTCCTCCGTCTGCCGCAGCGTGCTGACGTTCGAGCCAAGCGAGACGATCCCGCCCAGCACCAAGGCGATTGATCCGAGTGCGGCGGTCTGACCTGTCCCGAGCAGGCCAAGGATCGTGACCACCAGCAGAGCAGCACCGCCACCGATCGCGATCTTGGACGCGAGGATGTACTTCCGGCAGCGCTCGGCGATCTCGGCGAGCGCCTCGATCCGATCTTCGATGTCGGAGATTTCGTCAGTCGGATCGTCTTCGGTCATGCGAATTCGGAGAAATTGGTAGCCCGCATGAGAGAAGCGACATGCGGGACTTAGGCAAAGACCCGGATGTCGCTTCGCTCATCCGAGCTACTCCCTCTCACAACGGCAAATTGTCGTGCTTCTTCGCCGGCATTTCCGTCTTCTTGTCCTTCAGCATCGCCAGCGCCCGCGCGATACGCTTCCGCGTCGAATGCGGCATGATGACATCGTCGATATAGCCGCGCTCGGCTGCGATGAACGGCGACAGGAAGCGGTCTTCGTATTCCTTTGTGCGCGCGGCGATCTTGTCGGGGTCGCCGATGTCGGAGCGGAAGATGATCTCGACCGCGCCCTTGGCGCCCATCACCGCGATCTGCGCGGTCGGCCAGGCGTAGTTCATGTCGGCGCCGATCTCCTTGGAGGCCATGACGTCGAAGGCGCCGCCATAGGCCTTGCGGGTGATGATGGTGACCAGCGGCACGGTGCACTGCGAATAGGCGAACAGCAGCTTGGCGCCGTGCTTGATCAGGCCGCCATACTCCTGCGCGGTGCCCGGCAGGAAGCCCGGTACGTCGACGAAGGTGACGATCGGGATGTTGAAGGCGTCGCAGAAACGGACGAAGCGCGCGGCTTTCCGTGAAGCGTCGCTGTCGAGCACGCCGGCCAGCACCATGGGCTGGTTGGCGACGAAGCCCACCGTGCGGCCCGCGATGCGGCCGAAGCCGGTGACGATGTTCTTGGCAAAGCTCTCCGCGATCTCGAAGAAGTCGCCCTCGTCCACGACCTTCAGGATCAGCTCCTTCATGTCGTAGGGCTTGTTCGGATTGTCCGGGATCAGCGTGTCCAAGGACATGTCGACCCGGCCGATGTCGTCGAAGCTCGGCCATTCCGGCACGCCGTCGGTGTTGTTGGACGGCAGGAAGTCGATCAGGCGCCGCATCTGCAAGAGTGTCTCGACGTCGTTCTCGAACGCGCCGTCCGCAATCGAGGAGCGCGTCGCGTGCACCGAGGCACCGCCGAGCTCCTCGGCGGTGACAACCTCGTTGGTGACGGTCTTCACCACATCAGGACCGGTGACGAACATGTAGCTGGTGTTCTTCACCATGAAGATGAAGTCGGTCATGGCAGGCGAATAGACGTCGCCACCCGCGCAGGGGCCCATGATGACGGAGATCTGCGGGATCACGCCGGAGGCGAGCACGTTACGGCGGAACACGTAGGAATAGCCGGCGAGCGCGGCGACGCCTTCCTGGATGCGGGCGCCGCCGGCATCATAGAGGCCGATGATGGGCGCCCGCGCCTTCATCGCCATGTCCTGAAGCTTGGTGATCTTCAGCGCGTGCGTCTCGGAGAGCGAACCGCCGAACACCGTAAAGTCCTTGGCGAAGACAAAGGTCTTGCGGCCGTTGACGGTGCCCCAGCCGGTGACGACGCCGTCACCGGGGATCTTGTTCTTCTCCATGCCGAACTCGGTGGAGCGGTGCTCGACGAACATGTCGAACTCCTCGAACGATCCCTTGTCGAGCAACAGCTCGATGCGCTCGCGCGCCGTCAGCTTGCCGCGGGCGTGCTGCGCTTCGATGCGCTTCTCCCCGCCGCCGAGCTTTGCGCCGGCACGACGATCTTCAAGGGCGTCCAGGATGTGTTTCATTTGCTCCCGCCAGTTCTTAACTAAGCCTCGCTTGCGGGGGGTTCTAACACGGCATTTTGCGGCCCGGGAAGCGGCTTTCGGGACCGCAGGGCTGCCTTGCCGCAGCGTGAAAGCGCAAGGAATTACAAAGTTTTGCCTGGGAGACGAAGATGGACGACCGAGCTACCGAAACAGGAGCTGCGACAGGCGGCGTCAATATCCTGCTTCGCCTGGAGGGCCTGACCCTGTTCGCAGGCATGGTGATGCTCTACGCGGCATGGGATGGCTCGTGGCTGGTGTTCGCCCTGCTCTTTTTCGTCCCGGATTTGAGCTTCCTGGCATACCTGTCCGACGCCCGGTTCGGCGCGATGGTCTACAACGCCGCCCACAGCTACATGCTGCCGGTGACGCTGCTGACACTGGGCTTCGGCCTCGCCTCGCCGCTCACCCTGTCCATCGCCTTGATCTGGCTCGCCCATATCGGCATCGACCGGGCGCTGGGCTATGGGCTGAAATATTCGGCCGGTTTCGGCTTCACCCATCTGGGGCGGATCGGCCAGCAGAAGGACGTCTGACTTCAGATTTGGCGGCGTGGCCGGTTGACCGGGCCAGCCGATTCAGGCTTGCTTCCCGTTCGCGATCAGGCGCCGAATGTTGTGTGAGCCAAGTCGGTACGGCGGCGGTCCATCACGTCTGGCTGCAAGCATCACCTCATGTCCGCGACGGTCGTCCCCCCTGCCGCCGAACTCGTCGTCCGAAACCATCGACTTCCTGCGGCGCATGGCCAGCATGGTGTCGGGGCGGAACGGCGAGATGCTTTTGCGCGCGGCCAGCCTGATCGAGCTGCTGGCGCAACGGGCGATGTCGGCCGAGCGGCTCTATCACGAGCAGCAGATCGAAAGCACGCGCAGCACCGAGCTCCGCCAGGCCGCCGAGCTGGCCTCCGACGCCATGGTCGGCGAGATCGCTGCGCTGCGGACGCAGCTCGCCGAGGTCACCGCCGCGGCCGCAGCCGAGCGCGCCGCATTCGATGCCGAGCGCGGCAAGCTGCTCAGCCTGATGCAGCATGCGGAGAGCCATATCGGCAAGCTCACGAGCGAGCTCGACAGCCTGCGCGCCTCGGTCGACCGCTTCAACGAGACATCGGTCGCCGTGCCGATCGAGGTGCTGAGGCTGGCGCGAACGCAATTCGATTATCTGTCCAATGGCTTTGCCCGGAAAGGCGACGTGATCTCGCAGGCGATGAGCGAGATCGGCGGCTTTGCGATCGACCAGGCACTGACGGGGAAGAAGACTGATAGCGCCTGAGGCAGGCGCGCCAAATTGACAGCGTAACCGCTAGATCGCGCCGATCTCGGTCAGGCAAGCCTGCGTGAGCGGCATGCGCTCGCTGATGAGGCGCGGCTCCTTGCAATCCATGTTGAGCGCGAACACGGTGTGCGCCTCGCCCTTCTCGGCCCAGCCGACCATCCAGCCGAGCGACGGCTCGCCGCGCTCGGCGCCCAGCAGCCCGGACTTGGCGCGAATGATGCTCTCGCCGACCTTGGTCACTGGCAGGATGTCGCAGACGAGGTCCTGGCTGCGCTTGCTGATCGGCAGCGCGCGACGGCGCAGCCGGTCGACGAAGTCGATCTGTTCGACCGGATCGATGCGCAAATTTCCGGTGAGCCAGAACTGGTCGATGCCGCCGCCGATGTCGTGATTGCCATAGTCGAACTCGTCGACATATTTCTGCATGCGCTCCTGGCCGATGCGGCGCGCGATCTCCTGATAGACTGGCACCGCGCTGACCGCGATCGCACTGCGTAGCGTGTGATCCTTGTTCCAGGCTTCGATCGGCCGCTTCACGCCATCCCAGGCAAACACGTCCTTGTCGGGATCGGTGACCACGCCGGTCTCGAGCGCGATCAGCGAGTTCGGAATCTTGAAGGTCGAGGCCGGCAGCTTGCCCTCGCCCGAGCGCTCCTTGTCGGAGGCGACGATCAGATAATCCTCGACCTTGTAGCCGACGAAGGTGCCCGACGTGCCGAGGTCGGTGAAGCGCTTGGCGAGGCTGTCGCGGATCTCGTTGCGCGGCGGCGCAACGTGGGCGAACGCACGTGACGGCAGGATGGTGGCTGCGGCGAGCAGGCCGAGAGTGGAACGACGGGTG
Organism: Bradyrhizobium sp. DOA1; assembly: GCF_001593325.1. NCBI lineage: Bacteria > Pseudomonadati > Pseudomonadota > Alphaproteobacteria > Hyphomicrobiales > Nitrobacteraceae > Bradyrhizobium > Bradyrhizobium sp. DOA1. Next base: position 2,432,339 of record NZ_JXJM01000001.1, on the reverse strand, counting down.
AGCAAGCGTGATGTCCGTTGAACAGTGAAAGCGCCGCGACCATGCAACCGCGACATGGTGAAACGATGACAGGGGCGTGTTTACCGCCCCCGCCCCGACAGCCGCAGCACGAACACCAGCACTTCGGCGACCGCCTTGTAGAGGTCGGGCGGGATCTCGTCGCCGAGCTCGACCTTGGAGAGCGCGCCGGCCAGGATCTCGTTCTCCTCGATCGGGATGTCGTGGGTCTTGGCGATCTCGACGATCTTTTCGCCGATCGTGCCCTTGCCCTTGGCGACGACGACGGGCGCGCCAGATCCCTTTTCGTAATGCAGCGCGATCGCGAGCTTGGAGGGGTCGCTCATGTGGCGCGATCCAGGAAATGGCCGGCGCGGGCCGGTGCCGGCTGCGGCGGCGTGCCGTCGCGCACGATGATATCGCCCGGCTTGAGCTCGGCCCGCGTCAGCGCCTGGTTGAGTTCGCCTATACCGGCGCGGAGCTGCTGCGCCGTCGCCGGCCGCTCCGCCCACATCCGCAC
>NZ_JXJM01000001.1:2423496-2431264 GCF_001593325.1 Bradyrhizobium sp. DOA1 | reverse complement strand
ACATCCGCACGAAGGTCTTGTCGCCGTTCAGCGTGACCAAGGCATGCACGGGACCGGCCGGCTCGACATTGAGCGAGAAGCGCGCGCGCCAGGCGCGCGTGGCGGGGTCGACCGATTCATTGCCGCCATCGCGCGAGATCTCGAACTGCGCCATCGCGGTGCCCTGCGGGGTCGCGAAGGGAATCTCGAAATTCCATTGCGGCGCGGCCGGATCGATGCGGTGGCCGCTCGCGTCCGTGCGATCGGGGAGCGAGGCGACCTGGAGTAAGGTCTGCCGCGCGATTGCGGCATCGGTGTCGTCGAGCAGGCGCTGCACGGTCGCGGCCAGCGGCGTATCGGGCGCGAGCGATGACGAGGCGATCGCCTGCGGCGCCGGCAGTGCCCCCCGGAACGGCGGCGGCGTGGTCGCGTGCGCCTCCGCCTCGAAGACGTGGTCATCAGGCACGGCCTTGTTGGAGCCGGGGACGTTGCCGAGCAAGCGCGGCAGGCTTTGCGTCATCTCCTGCAGGAGGCTGGCAGCAAGGCCTGCCGACATGGTCCTGGGGATCGCGGCCTGCGTAGCGCCGGCGGCGGTGTCGGCCGGGACGGCGGCCGCTTGCGTGGCGCTGCGCGGGATTTGCTGCGGTTGGGCGATCTCGGCTTTGGCTGACGGACCAGCGGCCGGCACGGCGGCGCCTGTTGGCTGAGCCGGTGCGGCTGTCGCCGTGGCACTGGTCGGAAGCGCGGCGCCCTGGGCCTGGGGCGCGGCGGTCTGAAGCGTGGCCAGGGTCTGGCGCAGCACCAGCAGCGCAGCTTTTAAATCTGGCGTCGCGCCGGACGACGACGTCGTGCCTGCAGCCAGCGAGGCCTCGAGGAACAGGCCGGATTTCTGGAAGGCCGTCTCGATGTCGCCGCCATCGAGTCCGGTATTGAGCGGCGTCTGCTGCGCCAGCACGTCGAGCACGGCCTGCTTCAGCCCTGCCGGCAGATTGCTGCCGGTGATGACCGCGGCGAGATTGGCGAACAGCGGCGCCTGGCTGCCCTGCCTGGTCACGGCCTCGGCGGAGGCTGCGCTGACAGCGACGTGTTCTGCCGGCGTCAGCGCGTTGCGCGCCACGCTCGCCGATGGCGCCAGCGGCGGGCTCTCCACCAGCGAGGCCGCGCGGGCCGTCAACGTGACCTGGTCGGGAACAGCCTCGCCTGCCCCGCCCATCACGGCGAGCCGGATGGCGCCGTCGTTCTTCGACACCGCGAGCTGGAGATTTTGCCCCGGCGTGAGCGCCACCTCCGACATCACGTCCATCGCGAGGTTGGCGATCGCGATCCGCACCAGATTGTCTGCGAGCACGCTGACGACTTTGGCGTTCACGACGCTGCCCGCCTGCAACGCAAGATCGGGCGTCGTCGCATCAGCCGCGGGGCTGGCGGCATTGACCGGAAGGATCGAATTGATCGGCGTCGGCATCTCGGAGGCCCAGGGTACGCTTGCCCCACCCTAAGGCCGCCCTCGTAAACCTCTCGTTAAGTCTACGGCATTGGATTCGTTGGAATCGATGCGCCCAACAAGGGGTACGGCGTTGTCTAGCTCTGCGCCAGCATCGAGCCGGTCCAGGACGGCCGCATCTACGCGGCCTAGCAAGGCTGGATGATCGCATTTAAGGCGTTGAATGCAAGCGCGGTATGAGGAGGCGTTAGTCGCGCCCCTTCTTTTCCTTCTCATCACCGCCGCTGCTCACGCCCGAAGAGCTCGTGCTGCCGCCGCCACGCCCAGATTGCGCACCGTCATCTCCGGATTTTGCGACCTTCGCGCCTCTTCCGCCAGCCTGACCCCCGCTGCCCCCACCGGAGCCACCTCCGCCTGTCGGATGCTCTTTCATCGAGTGCTCTTTAGTCGCATGCTCCTTGGCCGGGCCATCACGATCATTGTCGAAGAACGAGCCAGAACGTCCGCTGCCGCCGCCGTTCCCTCCTACGGCTCGTCCGCCGGAATGTGCGATGGCCGTTGACGTCAATATGTTGATAAGAGCAGGGTCATCGTTGGGCGGGGTCACCGCAGCCATTTTCGGCACGGCAACCTCCTTCGAAGAAGTGCATATTTAAAATCAAACCAATTAAAATAAATTTAAACTTGTTAATTGGTTCAATCGCAAAAAGTTGCGTTCCTGCGTTGCTATTAAGGGTGGCAGGTACGTTGCGCCGGCCGTTTAGCCATGCCACCCCGAGTTGGGGCCTGTTTTTGTTTTAGCACTTCTAAAGTTGTAGTTTGCAAAGTTAACCGTTTAACGTGCATAGACAAACCGTCTGCGCAAACAGCCGGCAGCACTGTCAGCTGCTCGTCCTGAGCCAAGCCCGCCAATCCTGTTGTGATGTCGGCTAGCGTGGGTAGAGCGGAAGCGGGGAGCACGGTGACTACGACCGCCGCTTGTGACCTAAGCGGACTCGGCTCCGTACCAATGCAATTGCCCTCAGAACAACTCCAATGCGCTTTTGCGGCGTGTGGAGACAAGCAATGAGCTCCGTAGATATCGTTATTCCCTGTTTCCGGTATGGGCACTTTCTGCGAGAATGTGTCGAGAGCATTCTGACGCAATCCGGCCCCGAATTGCGCGTGCTCATCATCGATGATGCGTCGCCGGACAATACAGCGGAAGTTGCGCAAACGTTAGTTTGCTCCGATCCTCGCGTCGATTGTCGGAGGCACGCCTCGAATCAAGGTCTCATCGCTACCGCCAACGAAGGCATTGCCTGGGTGAAAGCCGACTACATGCTTCTGCTGTCCGCGGACGATTACCTGCTGCCAGGTGCCCTCAAGAGATCGTCCGATCTGATGGATGATCATCCTTCTGTCGCCTTTACATTCGGAGGCGCGGTTGTCCTGGATCAACGAGGGAAGTATTCGCGGCACAGAACAGGAGTGGGATCCAGAACCCACGTTTTGTCCGGACTTGATTTCGTTACACTTGGCGGCGCAAGAAACATTGTACTGTCACCGACCGTAGTGGTTCGCACGACCCTGCAGAAAAGATTGGGCGGGTATTTACCTGACTTGCCCTACGCCTCCGATATGGAAATGTGGTTACGGCTCGCCGCACACGGCGACGTTGGGGTCATTGCCGCTGACCAAGCCGTCTATCGAGTGCACTCGGCGAACATGTCCAGCGAGGCTCCGCGGGAGCAAGACCTGTTCCAACGCAAGGCCGCGATTGAACATTTTCTGAATGAGAGCGCCCCTGGAATGACCAACGCTGATGCTCTTGGTGCTTGGTTGAACCGCATGTTAGCCCTTGACGCGATCGGCTGCGCAAGCGCTGCCTTCAACGAAGGAGCGATAGAAAGCTCAGCACGCCTTTCTGAACTTGCGGTGAGTATCGATCCGAGCGTTCGAAGAGCGCGTCGTTGGTGGTTTCTTGTCTGCAAGAAGTCTCTCGGGTTGCGAGGATGGCTGCTGGTGCGGCCTACGGTTGAATGGTTTCGATCTATCGTACGGGACGAGCACCGTTGAAAACTACCAGGACGAGTGGAGCGATACTTCCGCTTCTGACCCCATAGCTGACCTCTGAGAGCTTCCTCTGAGAGCTTCCATCCACTGCCCCGCTGCGTGGCGGCCGCGGCGGCGGCTCCGGCACCACCAACGGCTTCGAGCGGCAGCCGCCGACTGCGTTCACTGCAGTGATATCAATTGAGGATGACGCCCGAATCCCTCCTTAAGGACCTTTGGCTGCGGGCGGCCTTACTGCCGCCAAAACCGTCACGGCGGCCTGGAAATCCCGCGCCCGGGTGGCCCGACGGTGAGCGGCCTCCTCGTCGACGCCCCATTGGTCGATGTTCCAATCCTCGTCGACATGGGCGGCGGCCCAGACCTGGTCTGCGTCGCGCGCGCCATGGGCCAGGGCCAGCGCGAGCAGAGCTGAGCCGGTCAGGGTCGTGACCATATGAAGCGCCGCGACCGACCATGGATCTCCGGGCAGCGCGGCACGCGCGGCCCTCACCGCCTCGTCCGGCTGCTTCACATGCATCACGCCTTCGGACAGGATGAAATGCGCACCCAGCGTCTGTGCGGCCCAGAACAACACGGGGTCCCAATGGGCGGCCTCGCGGGCGACCAGCCCTTCGGGGTGGCCGGCGCGATAGAACAGAAGGTCTGTCTCGAAGTATTTTGCGAGGTCGTCGCTGACGAGTTCGACGCGGTCGACCACGCCCTCTATCACGCTGTTGGCGATCCGCGTCAGCGGCATCGTCACGGGATCGATCGATTCGCCTTGCGCTGCCCATTCGGATGCCACCGCATCGGCAAGTTCGCGCGAGGGGATCACCACCTGACGGCCGGACGGCGTGCGGATCGGCTTGTCGTCGAGGGTGATAACGAAGCCACCCTCGGCATCGGCGGCGCCGGCCTCCTTGTAGAAGCGCTTGCGCAGCGGCGTGCGCGCAGACGCGCGCGCCGGTTCCCGGGGGTCCGGCGGGGGCTGACCCGCAGCTTCTTCGAACAATTCACGCATGTCGGTTCTTCGATCCCTGTCGTCAGTCAATTACCTGTGTCGTCCTGGCCGCTAGTTCGCGCAACTGCGCGCATAAGTGCCGCGATCGGCCGGGCCCAGTCCTGCGGCGGCAGCGTCATCGAGGCACTTCGTGACGCGATCGCTGAAGGAATTGCGCGGAAGCGGCTGGTAATTGTAGCGCGGCGGCGCGTCGAATTGCGGAATCTGGGGCACCTCGATCCTCGGCGGCGCTGGCGGCGCAGGCAGCGGTGGAGCGAGCCGCGATGCGCCCGGCGACACATACTGCGCATGGGCGGCTTGCCCTGCGAACAGAGTAGCCAATAGCACCAGACCGATCGAAAACCGCGTCATGAGCGGTATGTCGTGCGCCCGCCGCTTCCGTTCAACCCGGCTACTCCTCGGGCGCGTTCTCGATCGGATCAAACCTGGCTGCATCGAGCCCGAGCAGGTTCCAGGACTGCTGCATATGCGGCGGCAGCGGCGCGGTGGCGTCGATCACACCGCCGCGCGGATGCGGAATGACGATCCGGCGCGCGAGCAGATGCAGCCGGTTCTGCAGGCCGCCCGGCAGCTGCCAGTTCTCGATGTTGAAATATTTGGGATCGCCGACGATGGGATGGCCGATGTGCTCCATGTGGGCGCGCAGCTGGTGGGTGCGGCCCGTCACCGGCTTCAGCGACACCCAGGTCAGCTTGTTGCCGGCAGTCTCGACCACCGCATAATAGGTCACTGCGTGGCTCGCGCCCTCGTCGCCATGCTGGGCGATGCGCATGATGGTGTCGTCCTCGCTCTCCTCCTTCGCAAGGAAGGTCGAGATGCGGCCTTGTTTTGGCTTCGGCAAGCCCGGCACCAATGCCCAATAGACCTTGCGCGCCGACCGCGAGCGGAATGCGCCGGTCAGATGCGAGGCGGCAAAGCGCGTCTTGGCGATCAGGAGGCAGCCCGACGTCTCGCGATCGATGCGGTGCACGAGGCGCGGCTTCTGGCCCTTGGAATCGCGCATCACCTCCAGCATCTGGTCGATGTGGCGCGTCATGCCCGAGCCGCCCTGCACGGCAAGGCCGGCGGGCTTGTTCAGGACGAGGACGTCGTCGTCCTCCCAGATCGTCATCTCCTTCAGCGCCTTGAGCGTCTTTTGCGCGGCCTCCGAGAGTTCGCCGACAACCTTCGGTGCGTCGAGCTTGAGCGGCGGAATGCGGACGCTCTGCCCCTCCTCCAGCCGGTCCTTGCTGTCGACGCGCTTGCCGTCGACACGCAGCTCGCCTTTGCGCACGACGCGCTGGATGTGGGAGAACGACAGGCCGGGAAAGCGCGCCTCGAGGAAACGATCGACCCGCATGTTGTTCTCGTCGGCCGTGACGATCACGGTCTGCACCTTGGTCGGCAGCAGCGTCTCGACGGGTTTTTCGGGTGCGGCCCTTTCCAGCTCGGCCTTGGGCGCGCGCCGCTCGGCGCGCTCGCCCGCGAAGCGCGGCGGCTTGCCGCCGGGCTTCCCGCCCGGTCGCGGTCCGGCCTTCGACGCGCCACGTGCCTGATGCGGGCGCGCCTCCTTGCGCTCGTCACGATCGCGAGGTTTTGGATTCATTCTCTTGATGCGACGGCTCATGCGGTTTTCCCAAGCTTTCGTGTCGACTGCGTATTGGCGCGGCGGGGCAGCGACGCAACCTGCGCGCCAATCTCCTTCTCCGCCAACCGCAGCTCATATTGCTGTTGCAGGTTCATCCAGAATTGCGGGCTGGTACCGAACCAATGACCTAGACGCAGCGCCGTATCAGCGGTGATGCCGCGCTGCCCGTTGATGATGCCGGTGATGCGATTGACTGGCACATCGATCTGGCGCGACAGCTCCGCGGCCGTGATGCCGACTTCGCGCAGTTCTTCGGCGAGCTGTTCGCCGGGATGAATAGGCGTGCGGGGCATAAGCTTCCTTCAGTGATAGTCGACGATCTCTACATCAGTTGGATTGCCGGGCAATGCCGCCAAGTCGGCTAAGCTCGTTGCTGCGTCCAACCGATCAAGGCGCGTCTCTGCCTGGCGGGCAAACCCCGAGAATTCCTTGACGTGCTGACCAGCGGCAAATCGCTCGGTGCGCTCGTCGCGGTAGCTGACGATCATGCCAACCATTACCAAGATTTACGAGTTACGTAAATAGTAAATCCACTGGGGACCTAAGTCCCGCCCCGCTCCTTCCGCAGCTTGGCCCAGTAGTCCAGCCGCTTCCGGATCTCGCGCTCGAAGCCGCGCTCGGGCGGGTCGTAGAAGGTCTGGCGGCCCAGGGCTTCCGGGAAGTAATCCTGGCCGGAGAAGGCGTCCGGCGCATCGTGGTCGTATGCGTAGCCGGAGCCGTAGCCTTCCGACTTCATCAGCTTGGTCGGCGAATTGAGGATGTGCTTTGGTGGCAGCGGGGAGCCGGCCTGTTTTGCCACCTGCATCGCGCTGCCGAAGGCGGTGTAGACCGCGTTCGATTTCGGCGCGGTGGCGAGATAGACGACAGCCTGCGCGATGGCGAGCTCGCCCTCGGGATGGCCGAGGAAGTCGAACGCATCCTTGGCGGCGTTGGCGATGACGAGCGCCTGCGGATCGGCAAGGCCGATGTCCTCCACCGCCATGCGCACGACACGTCGCGCCAGGAATAGCGGATCCTCGCCGGCGTCCAGCATGCGCGCGAGATAATACAGCGCAGCATCGGGATCGGAGCCGCGCACCGATTTATGCAGCGCCGAGATCAGATTGTAATGGCCGTCGGCAGATTTGTCGTAGATCGGCGCGCGGCGCTGCAGGATCTCCTGCAACTGCGCGGCATTGAAGATCTCGTCTGCCCGCGCAGAACGCCAGACCTCCTCGGCGAGCGTCAGCGAGGCGCGGCCGTCGCCGTCGGCCATGCGCACCAGCACCGCGCGCGCCTCGGCATCGAGCGGCAGCTTCTTGCCCTCAACCGCCTCGGCATGCGCGAACAGCTTTTCGATCGCGGCGGCGTCGAGCGAACGAAACACCAGCACGCGCGCGCGAGAGAGCAACGCCGCGTTGAGCTCGAAGGACGGGTTCTCGGTGGTGGCGCCGACCATGACCACCGTGCCATCTTCCATCACGGGCAGAAACGAATCCTGCTGAGCGCGGTTGAAGCGATGCACCTCGTCGACGAAGAGCAGCGTGCCCTTGCCCATCTCGCGGCGCGCGCGCGCGGCATCGAAGGCCTTCTTCAGGTCGGCGACGCCGGAGAACACCGCGGAGATCTGCTCGAAATGCAGATCGGTCGCATCCGCCAGCAGCCGCGCCACCGTGGTCTTGCC
>NZ_JXJM01000001.1:2221894-2423097 GCF_001593325.1 Bradyrhizobium sp. DOA1 | reverse complement strand
CGGGCGGTCCCCGAAAATACCAGCGAGCCGAGCGTACGCGTTTCCAGCATGCGCGTCAGCGCGCCGTCCGGGCCGAGGATGTGATCCTGCCCGACGACCTCCGACAGCGCGCGCGGGCGCAGCCGGTCCGGCAGCGGATGCGGAGCATCGTGGTCGAGCCCCGCCGCGGCGAAGAGCGTTGGCGTCTCCTGTGGTCGCTTCGGACTCATCCGCCCAGCGTGACGTTGATCTGCTGGCCGCCGCGCACCAGCGTGATGCGCCAGATCCGCGCCCGTTCACCTGCGGCCTTCTCGAGGTCGCCGGTCTTGCTGATCTTCTGGTTGTTGACGGCCAGGATGATGTCGCCCTTCTGGAAGCCGACACTCGCGGCCGCGGTATCGCCGCCGATGTCGGTGATCACGACACCTTCGGTGTCGGCATCCAGACGCAGCTCGTCGGCGACGGCCGGCGTGATGGTCGAGACCTTCGCGCCCTGGAACGGCGAGCGTGCGGTGACGACCAGCTCGTTGCGCCCGGTGTCTGGCGCGGTCTCCAGCGCCACCGCCAGCTTCAGCGGCTTGCCGCCGCGCTGCACGTCGATCTGCGCGGAGCCGCCGAGCGGGCGGGTCGCGAAACGGTAATCGAAGGCGTTGGGATCATCGACGGTCTGGCCGTCGATGCCGGTGATGAGATCGGAGGATTTCAGGCCGGCTTTCGCTGCCGGGCCGTTCGACACCACGCTCGCAACCAGCGCACCGGTCGGCGAGCGGAGGCCGAGGCTCTCGGCGATCTCGGGCGTTACAGCCTGCAATTTTGCACCTAACCACGGCCGCTTCACCGCCTTGCCGCCGCTCTTGGCGGAAGCGACGACGACGCGCACCATATTTGCCGGGATCGCAAAGCCGATGCCTTGCGAGCCGCCGGAGCGCGAGTAGATCGCCGTGTTGATGCCGGCGAGCCTGCCGGCCATGTCGACCAGGGCCCCGCCCGAATTGCCGGGATTGATCGCAGCGTCGGTCTGGATGAAGAATTGGTAGTCGGTGATACCGACCTGCGTGCGCGCCAGAGCCGAGATGATGCCGTGAGTCACGGTCTGGCCCACGCCGAAGGGATTGCCGATCGCGAGCACGACGTCGCCGACCAGAAGCTCGTCGGAATTGGTGAAGTCGAGAGTCGGGAATTTCTCCTTGGTGTCCTTCAGGCGGAGCACGGCGAGATCGGTGCGGGAGTCCTTCAGCAGGATCTCGGCTTCGAACTCGCGCTTGTCGGACAGCGACACCTTCACCTGGTCCGCACCCTCGATGACATGCACGTTGGTGACGACGAGGCCGGAGGCATCGACGATTACGCCGGAGCCGAGCGAGCGCTGCATCTGCTCGGGCTGCTGGCCCGGCACGCCGAAGAAGCGGCGGAAGATCGGATCGTCGAGCAGTGGATTGCGGTTCTGCACCACCTTGGCCGCATAGACGTTGACGACCGCCGGCTGCACCCGCTGCACGATCGGCGCATAGGACAGCCGAAGCTCGGTCGGCGAGGCCGGGACACGGCGGTCCTGCGCGGCTGACGGGCTGAAGTGGCCCGAAGACACTATGCACAATGCCATGACGACGGCAGCACGGATCGATCGAAACATTCCTACCCTCTTGGAAAAGATGCCGGAATATAGGCGCCTTCGCCCGCCAATAGAAGGCCGCCGGGCCGCATTATTCCGCCTCTTTCAGCTGCGTCCGGCATGCAAGGCCACCGTGCGAAATGGCAAATTGCCATGACGATCGATTGGCATGATGCGCGTCATCCAGCATTGTGGTGTGGAGCGGATTCGGTTGCGGCGAATTGGCATCAGTGGGAACCGCGCAACCGGGGCGCAGCGTCGCGGAGCAGTCATCGATGAGACTTAGGCTCCGCCGGCGACTTGGGGAAGTTCGTCAAAGGATGGAGGCGTAACGTGAGCAGAACAAGACTTGCAGCCACGGCGATTGGTCTCGCCGGTGCGCTGGCGGCCTCGCAGGCCCAGGCCCAATCGGCAAGCAGCAGCGAGCAGGAGATCGCGCTGTTGAAGCAGCAGCTGAAGCTGCTGGAGCAGAAGCTCGACAAGCTCCAGAGCCAGACCGCGGCGAACACGGCGGCAACAGCGAAAGCCAAAGCCGAGGCAAAGGCTGAGGCCAAGGCCGAGGCGCGCTCGGAGGCAAAGGCCGCAGTCGCCAATGCCAACGCGGCGATCCCCGCCAAGGCACCGGCGCCGGCCTCCGGCGTCGTCGTGACGATGCCGAACAACCGGCCGACCATCTGCACCGCAGACCAGGCCAACTGCGTCGCCGTCACCAGCCGCCTGCATTGGGATGTCGGCGGATATGACTATCGTCCCAACACCGCGGCGACGGTGCCGCAGAAGCTCGACAGCGGCCAGAACGTCCGCCGCGCGCGCATCGGCGTCACCGGCAAGTTCTTCCACGACTGGAACTTCGCACTGGTCTACGATTTCGGCGGCTCGTCCGACGGGTTTGGTGGCACCGCGCCGGGATCGCTGCCGGGCGGCGGCGTCTCCGGCGTCGAGAACGCCTATATCAGCTATACCGGCCTGAAGCCGTTCGGCGGCAAGATGGCGATCGAGGCCGGCATCATGGACCTGCCTTACACGCTCGACGAAGCGACGAGTTCGAACGACATCATGTTCATGGAGCGCGCCTCGCCCGGCGTGATCGCGACCAACATCGCCGCGGGCGACTTCCGCTCCGCGGCCGGTGCGCGCTGGTTCAACGATCAGCTCTGGATCGGCGGCTATGTCACGGGACCGTCGACCGGCGCGATCCATTCGGCTTCGAGCGTGACGCCGCCCGGCACCAGCGAGCAATATGGCGCCGTGGCGCGCGTGGCCGGCAATCCGATCAGCACCAAGGACTATTCGGTGCATATCGGCGCAAACGCGCAATGGCTGATCCAGCCGCCGCGCAATCTGATCGCCAACACCCAGACGGTCACGCTCAGCGATCGTCCGGAATTGCGTCTCGACCCGACCACGCTGATCTCGACTGGCGCCATCGCCAATGCCTCGGGCGCGCAGGTCTACAGCGTCGAGGCGGCGGCGACCTACGGCCCGTTCATCGTCCAGGGTGAGTACTTCTGGTACAATGTCGATCGCACCGCCAATACCGCCGTGCCGCTGGTCGGCGCGCCCAGCCTGAAATTCCAGGGCGGCTACGCGCAGGCCGGCTACGTGCTGACCGGCGAAGGCCGATCGTATAACGCGGCGAACGCAGCCTATCACGGCATCAAGCCGGCGCATCCGTTCTCGCTCGACGGCAGCGGCTGGGGCGCGTGGGAGATCGCGGGCCGCTTCTCGACCATCGATCTCAACGATCAGCTCGCAACCGCCAACGGCGTCGCTGGCGGCCGGCAGACGGTCTACACGCTGGCACTCAACTGGTACGTCAACGGCAACGTCCGCTTCATGCTCGACTATCTGCACGGAACGGTGTCGCGGCAGGCCTCGCCGGTCTCGACCGCCGACGTCGGCTCGAAGTTCGACGCCGTCGCGATGCGCACGCAGTTTGCGTTCTGACGGCTATCTCTCCCGGGAGCGGCACGCCGCTCCCGGATCTCTACGCCGCGCGCTTCTTCTTCACGACCGCCGGCGGCGGCGCAGAGGACAGCCGCTGCTGATGGCTCTCGCCCCAGGCTTTCAGGATATCGATCACAGGCCTCAGGCTCTCGCCGAGTTCGGAGAGGCAGTATTCCACCCGCGGCGGCACTTCGGCATAGACCTTGCGGACGACGAGCTTGTCCTCCTCCAGCGCACGCAGCTGCTTCGTCAGCATGCGCTGGGTGATGCCGGGCATCCGGCGGCGCAGTTCGCCGAAGCGCTGGGTGCCGTTCTGGAGGTGGTAGAGGATCACGCCCTTCCACTTGCCGTCGATCAGGTCCAGCGTCGCCTCGACCGAGCAGCCCGGGCGCCGGGTAAACTCTCGCCGTTTCATGCATGTTTTCCCAATAGTATCCAAACAGGGACTATATCCCCGAATTTACAGTACTTGCCAAATCGGGGCCAGAGCGACAGTTAGGACGGCGGGCGAACCAAGCCATCTGATGGAGACAAGCCATGAAGGCCATCGGCTACAAGAAATCGCTTCCGATCGAGGATGCGGATTCACTGATCGATTTCGAGACCGCGAAACCGGAGCCGAAGGGACGCGACATCCGCGTCGCGGTGAAGGCGATCTCGGCCAATCCCGTCGATTACAAGGTGCGCAAGCGCGCCGCCCCGCCCGAGGGCGAGACGAAGATTCTCGGCTATGACGCGGCCGGCGTGGTCGACGCCGTCGGGCCGGAGGTCACGCTGTTCAAGCCAGGTGACGAGGTGTTCTACGCCGGCTCGATCCTGCGCCAGGGCACCAATTCGGAATACCATCTGGTCGACGAGCGCATCGTCGGCAACAAGCCGAAGAGCCTGTCCTTCGCGCAAGCCGCCGCCCTTCCCCTCACCTCCATCACCGCCTGGGAATTGCTGTTCGACCGTCTCGGCGCCGTGCCGGGCAAGAGCGTCGATCCCCGCACGCTGCTGATCACCGGTGGTGCCGGCGGCGTCGGCTCGATCCTGATCCAGCTCGCGCGCCGTCTCACCGGGCTGACGGTGCTCGCCACCGCGACGCGGCCGGAATCGCAGAAATGGTGCCTCGATCTCGGCGCGCATGCGGTCATCGACCACGGCATGCCCATGAAGGAGCAGATCGAGAAACTGAAGCTGCCGCCGGTCGCGCTGGTGGCGAGCCTCACCTTCACCGACCAGCACTACAAGGCGATCGCGGAGTTCATGGCACCGCAGGGCAAGTTCGGCCTGATCGACGATCCGCCGGAATTCACCATGAGCACCTTCAAGGGCAAGGCGATCTCGGTGCATTGGGAATCGATGTTCACGCGCTCCTCGTTCCAGACGCCCGACATGATCGCGCAGCATCATCTGCTGGGTGACGTCGCCGACCTCATCGATAAGGGTGTGTTGCGCACCACGCTCGACCAAACATTTGGCACGATCAACGCAACCAATCTCAAGCGCGCTCACGCGCTGCTGGAGAGCGGCAAGTCGCGCGGCAAAATCGTGCTGGAGGGGTGGTAAGCAAAGGCTTCGTAGGGTGGGCAAAGGCGCGCTGCGCCGTGCCCACCATCTTCAGGACACGCACAACGAAAATGGTGGGCACGCTTTCGCTTTGCCCACCCTACGGCTACCGCAGTTATGGTTAAGCCGCGCCCTCGACGAACAGCAGCCGGCGCTCCAGCGCCGTCTGCCGCAGCTTGAGCGCCTCGGCATATTCCGGCGACGCGTACCATTCCTTCAGCCTCGCCATTGACGAGAATTCGACGACGACGATGGCCTTCGCCGGCAGGTTGCCTTCGGCCAGCTCGGCCTTGCCGCCGCGGGCGAGATAACGCCCGCCATACTGCGCGATCGTCTTGGCGGCCAATGCGCGATAGGCTTCGAATCCATCGGGATCGCGCATCTCGACTTCGGAAATCACATAGGCTGTCATACGCCGACTCAAGCGATCGTATTGACGATGCCACCTTCCGCGCGCAGCGCCGCGCCGTTGGTCGCGGACGCCTGTTTCGACGCGACATAGACCACCATGTTCGCGATCTCGTCGACGCTCGCAAAGCGCTGGAGCAGTGAGCTCGGGCGATGCTGCTTGACGAAATTGGCGGCGGCCTCGTCCACTGACTGGCCGTTCTGTTTGGCGAGATCCTTCACGAAGGTCTCGACGCCCTCGGACATGGTCGGGCCCGGCAGCACGGAATTGACGGTCACGCCGGTGCCGCTGGTGAGCTGCGCAAGGCCGCGCGCGACCGAGAGCTGGGCCGTCTTGGTCATGCCGTAGTGGATCATCTCGACGGGAATGTTGAGCCCGGACTCCGAGGAGATGAAGACGATGCGGCCCCAATTGCGCTCGAGCATGCCCTTCATGTACGCGCGCGACAGCCGGACGCCGCTCATCACGTTGACTTCGAAGAAGCGGCTCCAATCCTCGTCGGGGATCTCGAAAAAGTCCTTTGGCTCGAAGATGCCGGCATTGTTGACGAGGATGTCGACGTCGGAAAGCGCCGCGACCAGCGCCTTGCAGCCTGCCGCCGTCGAGACGTCGGCGACGATGCCGCGGACCTTGGCGCCCGTCCCTTCCAGCTTGCGGACGGCGGCATCGACCTTGTCCCGGCTGCGGCCATTGATCACGACGCTGGCGCCGGAGGCGGCGAGGCCCTTGGCGATCGCGTGGCCGATGCCGGCGGTGGAACCGGTCACCAGGGCGGTTTTTCCGGAAAGGTCGATGTTCATGTAGTGTCTCCATCAGATCGATGACGCAAATATCGGAGGGGGCGGATCGGGTCGCAATCGGCACTCACCAATCAGTGACGCAGAGAGAGCTGCGTGGCCTTTCGCAGCCTCGTCTCGATCGCTGTTGGAACGATTATTGCTAAGTCAGGCCGAACCGCTTTTGCTCATGTGAACAGGAAGATCCATGCGATGAAAACGACCGCCCTGACTGTTGCGCTCGGGTTGCTCGGTCTGATCAGCGGCCATTCACTCGCGCAGGCTCAAGCGGCCTACCCTGAAAAAGCGTTGCAGTTGATCGTCCCCTTCCCGCCCGGCGGCGCCTCCGACGTGGTCGCACGCATCATCGGCGGCGAACTGGAGACCCGGCTCGGCAAGCCCGTGATCATCATGAACCGTCCCGGGGGCGGCACCACGATCGCGGCAAAGGAGGCCGCACGCGCGGCACCCGACGGATACACCCTGTTCTTCAGCTCGAATTCGAGCTTCACGCTGCCGGCGGCCGTGAAGGAAAGCGTGCCTTACGATGCGGCCAAGGATTTCGAGCCGCTCGGCCAGGTCGGCAAGATCACGCTGGCGCTGGTCACCTACAAGGACAACCCGATCAAGGACGTGGCTGCGCTCGTCACTGAGGCGAAAGCCAATCCCGACAAGCTGTCGCTGGCGTCCTTCGGCGTTGCGACCGTCTCGCATTTTGCAGGCGAGCTGTTCAAGTCAGGCGCCGGAATCAAGATGGTGCACCTACCCTACAAGGGCAGCGCTCCGGCGATGAACGACCTGATCGGCAAGCACATCCAATATCACGTCGACACGGTCATTGCCGTCAAGCCGCAGATCGAGGCCGGCACCGTCAAGGTGCTCGCCGTGTTCTCGGCCGAACGCACGCCGTTCCTGCCCGACGTGCCGACGCTCGCCGAGCTCGGCTACGGCAACATCGACTTCGTCTCATGGGGCGCCGTGGTCGCCCCCAAGGGCCTGCCACCGGCCGTTCGTGACAAGCTGACGGCGGCCCTGGAGGAGATGATCAACAACCCGTCCGCGGCCGAACGCTTCGCCGCGGTCGGCTTCGAGCCCGGCTTCAAGCGATACGGCGACTGGCTGAGCGCGATCGGCAAGGAGACCGCCGAAATGAAGGAGATCGCGCAAAAGGCGGGGATCAAGGAGGAGTAGTCCTCCCGACGCGCCCTGTTCCCGGAAACAAAAACGGCGCCCAAGGGCGCCGTTTTCAATTCACAACTTGACGGGTGGCTTACGCCGCCTCGGCTTCCTTCTCCTGCACCGGACCGGAGTCCTGGCCCTTGGCATCGACGTCGCGATCGACGAACTCGATCACGGCCATCGCGGCGTTGTCGCCGTAGCGGAAGCCCGCCTTGATGATGCGGGTGTAACCGCCCTGGCGATCCTTGTAGCGGGTGGCCAGGACGTCAAACAGCTTCTTGACCTGATCCTTGTCGCGCATCTCGGAGATCGCTTGGCGGCGCATCGACAGGCCGCCCTTCTTGCCGAGGGTGACGAGCTTCTCGACGATCGGGCGAAGCTCCTTGGCCTTGGGCAGCGTGGTGACGATCTGCTCGTGCTTGATCAGTGCGGCCGCCATGTTGGCGAACATCGCCTTGCGGTGCTCGGCCGTGCGGTTGAGCTTCCGATGAACCTTGCCGTGACGCATGTGTGTAGTCCTTACGTAAAAACTGCCGCGACGGTTCGTCGGACATGTTGCTCAGGTGGGCTGCCTGCGTTCGCCCTAGCAGCGGGTAGTGAATGGCGATTAGCGAGATGTACTCGCTATTCGCCACTCCCCATTCGCCAACTCAGTAGTGATCCTCGAAGCGCTTGGCGAGCTCGTCGATGTTCTCCGGCGGCCAGCCCGGCACTTCCATGCCGAGATGCAGACCCATCTGGGCCAGCACTTCCTTGATCTCGTTCAGCGACTTGCGGCCGAAGTTCGGAGTGCGGAGCATTTCCGCTTCGCTCTTCTGCACGAGATCGCCGATATAGACGATGTTGTCGTTCTTCAGGCAGTTAGCCGAACGCACCGACAGCTCGAGCTCGTCCACCTTCTTGAGGAAGGCCGGGTTGAAGGCGAGGTCCGGGATGATCTCCTGGGCGACTTCCTTGCGCGGCTCTTCGAAATTGACGAACACGTTGAGCTGATCCTGGAGGATGCGGGCGGCATAGGCCACCGAGTCATCCGGCGAGATCGCGCCGTTGGTTTCGATCGTCATGGTCAGCTTGTCGTAGTCGAGGATCTGGCCCTCACGGGTGTTCTCGACCTTGTAGGAGACCTTGCGGACCGGCGAGTACAGGCTGTCGACCGGGATCAGACCGATCGGCGCGTCCTCGGGACGGTTGCGCTCGGCGGGCACGTAGCCCTTGCCGGTCGAGACCGTGAACTCCATGCGGATCTCGGCGCCCTCGTCGAGGGTGCAGATCTGCAGGTCCGGATTGAGGACCGTGACGTCGCCGACGGTCTGGATGTCGCCGGCGGTGACGACGCCCGGGCCCTGCTTCTTCACGACCATGCGCTTGGGGCCTTCGCCCTGCATCTTGATCGAGATGTCCTTGATGTTCAGCACGATGTCGGTGACGTCCTCACGGACGCCCGCGATCGAGGAGAACTCGTGCAGCACGCCGTCGATGTGCACCGACTGCACCGCCGCGCCCTGAAGCGAGGACAGCAGGATGCGGCGCAGCGCGTTGCCGAGGGTCTGGCCGAAGCCGCGCTCGAGCGGCTCGGCGACGATGGTCGCGAAACGCGAGGGATCGCTGCCGGGGGTCACCTGGAGCTTGTTCGGCCGAATCAGTTCTTGCCAATTTTTCTGGATCGTCACTGTTTCACCCATACAGGCCAGTCAATTTGACAGTTCAAATACTGGCGTTGGAGAAAGGCCGCAGAGCATTCCCGCGGCTTCTTTAGAAAAGTCATCGCGGGCGCCGATGCGCCCGCAATGTCGTATCAAACGCGCCGACGCTTGCGGGGACGGCAACCGTTGTGCGGGATCGTGGTCACGTCACGGATCGAGGTGACGGTGAAGCCCGCGGCCTGGAGGGCACGGAGTGCGGACTCGCGGCCCGAACCGGGACCGGCGACTTCGACTTCCAGCGTGCGCATCCCATGCTCCTGCGCCTTCTTCGAGACGTCTTCCGCGGCGACCTGCGCGGCATACGGGGTCGACTTGCGCGAGCCCTTGAAGCCCATCGTGCCGGCGGAGGACCAGGCAATCGTGTTGCCCTGCGCGTCGGTGATGGTGATCGTGGTATTGTTGAACGACGAGTTCACGTGCGCGACGCCGGAGGCGATGTTCTTGCGCTCACGACGACGAACGCGGGTGGCTTCCTTGCCCATAGAGTACCTTTCCTGGAGATCTCAAACGCCGCCGTACTGCCAGCGGCTACACCTGTGGAAGCGAATAACGAGTAGCGAATGGCGAATAGGGAAGCTCCCCTACTCGCCATTCGCTACTCCCGATTCGCCAGTTTACTTCTTCTTGCCGGCGATGGCCTTGGCCGGCCCCTTGCGCGTACGCGCATTGGTGTGGGTACGCTGGCCGCGCACCGGCAGACCACGACGATGACGCAGGCCGCGATAGCAGCCGAGGTCCATTAGACGCTTGATGTTGATGCCGACCTCGCGACGCAGGTCGCCCTCGACGAGATAGTCGCGGTCGATCACTTCGCGGATCTGGAGCACTTCGGCGTCGCTAAGCTGATTGACGCGACGATCCACGGGGATCTTCACCTTCTCCAAGATCTCACCGGCGATCTTCTGACCGATGCCATGGATGTACTGGAGCGCGATCAGCACGCGCTTGTTGGTGGGAATGTTCACGCCGGCAATACGGGCCACGGCCTTCTCTCCTGTCGCCGATCCTCGTCAGGACCGGGCTTAAGTGCTTGTGTTCTCGGGCAGGTGTTCACAAACGCGAACACGACGCCCACCCCCGGTCTTCCTGGGGCCCGGCATCGTCTGAAACTATCCGACTTGGATGCGGGGCTTATTAGGGGATTCCAGGTGCTTTCGTCAACCGCTGCTAGCGTTTGGCTCGCTTTTTCGTGACCTTTTTTGCAGCCTTCCTGGCACCCTTTTTGACGGCCCTCCCGGCGGTCTTTTTGGCCGCTTTCTTGACCGTCTTGGTCGCCTTCTTGGCACCCTTCACGGCCTTCTTGGCGGCCTTTTTTGCCGGTTTGGCGGGTTTCTTCGCCGTTTTGGCTGACTTTCTGGCCTTCTTGCCCGCCTTGGCCTTCTTGGCCGGCGCCGCCTTGGCCGCGCTGCGAGCATGCGTCTTGGGTTCCACCGCGCCCAGCGCCAGCAACTGGCGGTGGATGGCGCGGGTGACCTCGTCGATGGCCATCATGCCGTCGATGGTCGAAAGCTTCCGCCGCTCGGAATAATAGTGAATCAGCGGTTCCGTCTGGCTGCGGTAACTGGCGAGGCGCTTGGTCAGGACCTCCGGGGTGTCGTCCACCCGGACCTCCTCCCCGCGCTCGCGCATCTGGGCGACGCGGGTCTCAACGCGGTTCAGGAGCGCACTCTCGTTGACTCGGAGCTCGATGACGGCATCGAGCTTGAGGTGCTTGCGCCTCAGCAACTCATCCAGCGCCTCGGCCTGCGGCACGGTGCGCGGGAAACCGTCGAGGATGAAACCGTTCCTGGCGTCCGGCTGGTCGATGCGGTCGGAGATGATTCCGACCACGACGTCGTCCGGCACGAGGCCGCCGTTCGCCATGATCTCCCTGGCCTTCAGCCCGACCGGCGTTCCCGCCGCAACGGCCGCGCGCAGCATCTCGCCGGTCGAGAGCTGGACGATGCCATAGCGCTGCACCAAGAGCTGCGCCTGGGTCCCCTTGCCCGACCCCGGCGGTCCCAGAAGTATAATTCTCATCGGCGTACGCCCCCCCGGATTGGTGAGCGATACGTCGCGCACCTGCGTTTGAAGATCAAGAACAGTGCAAACCACAATCAGCGCCGCACCGCTACCCTATCATAGGGGAGCGAATGCGCGGACGCCAAGAAGGGCTTTGAAATCAGTGATTGCGTCGCCACCGCAGCAGCTCTGTCGGTGCGCCGAACGGCCGACTGGTCGCATCTTCGAACGCCGCGGTTTGCTCGCGCGGCGAATCGGTGACGCAGCCGCGACGTCCCTTAAGGACGCCGCGTTCAGCGGCGGCGGCCGCGCAGCTTCGACTTCCGGATCAGACCCTCGTACTGGTGCGCCAGCAGATAGCCCTGCACCTGCGCCACCGTATCCATGGTGACGCTGACCACGATCAGCAGCGAGGTGCCGCCGAAGTAGAACGGCACCGAGGCGTAGGAGATCAGGATTTCCGGAATCAAGCAGACGATCGCGAGATAGATCGCGCCTAGCACCGTGATGCGCGACAACACGTAGTCGATGTATTCGGCCGTGCGCTCACCGGGGCGGATGCCCGGAATGAAGCCGCCGTGCTTCTTCAGATTGTCGGCGGTCTCGGTCGGGTTGAACACGATCGCGGTGTAGAAGAACGCGAAGAACACGATCAGCGCCAGATACATGATCAGGAACAGCGGACGGCCGTGGCCGAGCTGGGTGTTGATCCACTGGAACCATTCCGGGCCGCTGCCCGAATTGAAGTTCGCAACCGTCGTTGGCAGCAGCAGCAGCGAGGATGCGAAGATCGGCGGGATCACGCCCGAGGTGTTGAGCTTGAGCGGCAGATGCGAGGACTGGCCCTCGAACATCTTATTGCCGACCTGGCGCTTCGGATACTGGATCAGCAGGCGGCGCTGGGCGCGCTCCATGAACACGATGAAGGCGATCACGACGACGGCCATGATGATGACGATCAGGATCAGACCGGTCGACATCGCGCCCTGACGGCCGAGCTCGAGCATGTTGGCGAGCGCTGCGGGCAGTTCGGCGACGATGCCGGCGAGAATGATCAACGAGATGCCGTTGCCGATGCCGCGCGAGGTGATCTGCTCGCCCAGCCACATCAGGAACATGGTGCCGCCGGTCAGCGTGATCGCCGTGGACAGGCGGAAGAACATGCCGGGCTCGCTGACGACGTTGCCGGCGCCTTCGAGGCCCACCGCGATGCCGTAGGACTGGAACGCGGCCAGGATCACCGTGAGATAGCGGGTGTACTGGTTCAGAGTCTTGCGGCCAGCCTCGCCCTCCTTCTTCAGCGCCTCGAGCTGCGGTGAGACGGTGGTCAGGAGCTGGATGATGATCGAGGCCGAGATGTACGGCATGATGTTCAGCGCGAAGATCGCCATGCGGTGGATGCCGCCGCCGGCGAACATGTTGAACATGCCGAGGATGCCGCCCGCCTGGGAGCGGAACACCTGCTCCCAGATGTTGGGATCGATGCCTGGCAGCGGGATGTAGGTCCCGAGCCGATAAACGAGCAGCGCACCCAGGGTGAACCAGATGCGCTTCTTCAGTTCGTCGGCCTTGGCAAACGCGCCGAAATTGAGATTGGCTGCCAGTTGTTCCGCTGCAGAGACCATCTTGGACTTTCTCCCGCCGCCTGTTGCGCCGTCATGCCCGCGGCCGGGCTACTTTAGCGGACGCCGGACATTATCTGGGGCTCGGCTTCGATAAGTCCACGTCCCGCCTGCGTAAAGGCCCGCGAGGCGCGGGCCAATGACGCAGTTGTTACGCCGCCTCGCCTTCTTCCTTGGCAGGGGCGAGGATCTTGACCGAACCGCCGGCCTTCTCGACCGCCGCGATCGCGGTCTTGGAGGCGCCATGCACTTCGATGTTGAGCTTGGATTTGAGCTCGCCGCGGCCGAGCAGCCGCAGGCCGGCCTTGGCGCGGCGCAGCACGCCGCCCTTCACCAGGGCCTCGACGTTCACGACGCTGCCGGCGTCGATCTTCTTGGCATCGACCGCTTCCTGGAGCCGGTCGAGATTGATCTCGGCGAACTCGACGCGGAAGATGTTGTTGAAGCCGCGCTTGGGCAGACGGCGATGCATCGGCATCTGGCCGCCTTCGAAACCCTTGATGCGCACGCCCGAACGCGCGGTCTGGCCCTTGCCGCCGCGGCCGGACTGCTTGCCCTTGCCCGAACCGATGCCGCGGCCGACGCGCATGCGCTTCTTGCGCGAGCCGGCGTTGTCGGCGATATCGCTGAGCTTCATCGCCCTTCTCCTTGTGTCATGCGCACGATCGTCACCGGGAAACCGGGATCGCGCGCCGTTTCTTACTTCTCGTCGACGATGCGGACGAGATGGTGAACCTTCTCGATCATGCCGCGGACGGCCGGGGTGTCCGGCAGTTCGCTGGTGCGGCCGATCTTGTTGAGCTTGAGCCCGATCAGCGTCGAGCGCTGCGAGTGATGGCGGCGGATCGCGCTGCCGGTCTGCTCGAGCTTGATCGTCTTTTCGGCCTTGGCCATGGGAGTCTACTCCGAAAGCTTCCGTTAGTCGGCAGCCGCCTCGGCATCGCCGCCGATACGACGGGACTGCAGAGTGGACACCTTGATGTTGCGGCGGGCAGCGACCGAGCGCGGCGAATCCTGATGCTTCAGCGCGTCGAAGGTTGCGCGAACCATGTTGTACGGGTTCGATGAGCCGATCGACTTCGCCACCACGTCCTGGACGCCGAGCGTCTCGAACACGGCGCGCATCGGGCCGCCGGCGATGATGCCGGTACCGGCCGGGGCGGCACGCAGGTAGACGCGGCCCGCGCCGTGACGGCCGGCGATGTCGTGATGGAGCGTGCGGCCCTCGCGCAGCGAGACGCGGGTCAGGTTGCGCTTGGCCGACTCCGTCGCCTTGCGGATCGCCTCAGGGACTTCGCGGGCCTTGCCGTGACCGAAGCCGGCGCGGCCCTTCTGATCGCCGATCACGACCAGCGCTGCGAAACCGAAACGCTTGCCGCCCTTGACGACCTTGGCCACGCGATTGATGTGGACGAGCTTGTCCACGAACTCGCTGTCGCGCTCTTCACGCTCCTTGCGCTCGCGTCCGCCGCCGCGCTGATCGCGTCCACCACGTTGTTCGCGTTCTGCCATTTTTCTAATCCTTCAGAGGCTTACGCCTCAATCCTCAAATTCTGTTAGAAGCTCAGCCCGCTCTCACGCGCTGCGTCGGCAAGAGCCTTGACGCGCCCGTGATAGAGATAGCTGCCGCGATCGAACACGACTTCCTTGACACCCTTTTCAGCAGCGCGCTCGGCCAGCAGCTTGCCGACCGCCTTTGCCGCATCGATGTCGGCGCCGGTCTTGCCACCGTCCCGCATTGCCTTCTCTAGCGAAGAGGCAGAGGCCAGCGTCTCGCCCTTCAGGTCGTCGATGACCTGGGCGTAGATGTGCTTGGACGAGCGGAACACCGACAGACGCGGACGGCCACCACCGGAGCGGCGCAGCTTCAGCCGCACACTCCGCTTGCGCCGGGCATTCGTAACCTTGGCTTTGGACATGACCGGCTCCGTTACTTCTTCTTGCCTTCCTTGCGGAAGATGAATTCGCCAACATACTTCACGCCTTTGCCCTTATAGGGCTCCGGCGGGCGATAGGCCCGGATCTCGGCGGCGACCTGGCCGACGCGCTGGACGTCGCTGCCGGTCACTGTGATCTCGGTCGGCTTCGGAACAGTGATCGTGATGCCTTCCGGGATCGGATAGACCACGTCGTGGCTGTAACCGAGCGCGAGCTGGAGGTTCTTGCCCTGCATCGCGGCGCGGTAGCCGACGCCGGTGATCTCGAGCTTCTTCTCGAAGCCCTTGGTGACGCCTTCGACCAGATTCGCGACCTGAGCGCGAGCGGTACCGTACAGCGCCCGCGCGCGGTTGGTCTCGGCCCGCGGCTTGACCTTGATCTGGCCGCTCTCGAGCTTCACCTCGACCTCGTCATGGACGACGAACTGAAGCTGGCCCTTGGGCCCCTTCATCTTGACGGTCTGCCCATCGACGGTCGCGGTCACACCCGACGGAACCGCCACAGGCCTTTTGCCAACACGTGACATGGATGAAAAATCCTTCTCAGAACACCGTGAAGAGGACTTCACCGCCCACATTCGCGTCACGCGCGCTGTGGTCGGCCATGATCCCCTTCGGCGTCGACAACACCGAAATGCCGAGCCCGTTGTTGACCCGCGGCAGGGCCTTCACCGAAGCGTAGACACGACGCCCAGGCTTGGAGACCCGCTCGATCTCGCGGATGACGGGCTCGCCGTCGAAATATTTCAGCTCGATCTCGATCTCGCTGCGCCCCGAGGGATGCTCGAGCGTGGCGTAACCGCGGATGTAGCCCTCGCTCTTGAGGACCTCGAGCACGTTCTCGCGCATCTTCGAGCCAGGCGTGGAGACCTTGGTCTTGGAGCGCATCTGCGCGTTGCGGATGCGGGTGATCAGATCGCTGATTGGATCGTGCGTAGACATCTAAACGACCCTCCTTACCAGCTCGACTTCACGAGGCCCGGGACCATGCCCTTGGAGCCAAGGTCGCGCAGCGCGATACGGGACAGCTTGTTCTTGCGGTAATTCGAGCGCGGGCGGCCCGACAACTCGCAACGCAGGCGGATGCGGGTCGCCGACGAGTTGCGCGGCATTTCTGCCAGCTTCAACGTCGCAGCGAAGCGCTCTTCCATCGGCAGCTTCTTATCGGCGATGATCGCCTTCAACCGCTCGCGCTTGGCGGCGGCGTTCTTCACCATCCGCTTGCGCCGGTTGTTCTTCTCGACTGAACTCTTCTTTGCCATGCTTGGCTCCTGGGTATCCGCGTTTGAGAGGCTTTAGGTCAGCGTCTCACTGCCGGAACGGGAAATTGAAAGCGGTCAACAAGGCCCTCGCCTCTTCATCGGTCTTCGCCGTGGTGCAGACGGTGATGTCCATGCCGCGGGCTTCCGTGACCTTGTCGAAGTCGATCTCGGGGAAAATGATGTGCTCCTTGATGCCGAGCGAGTAGTTGCCACGGCCGTCGAAGCTCTTCGGGTTCAGGCCGCGGAAGTCGCGGACGCGCGGCAGCGCGACCGTCACCAGGCGATCGATGAACTCGTACATGCGGGCCTTGCGCAGCGTGACCTTGCAGCCGATCGGCTGGTTCTCACGCAGCTTGAAGGTCGCGATCGCGATGCGCGAATAGGTCACGATCGCCTTCTGGCCGGCGATCTGGGTCAATTCGGCGGCGGCGGTCTCGGCCTTCTTGCGGTCGTTGACGGAATCGCCAACGCCCATGTTCAGCACGACCTTGTCCAGACGTGGAACCTGCATGACGTTCTCGTAACCGAATTTCTCGGTCAGCGACGTGCGGATCTTCGCATCGTATTCCGCGCGCAGGCGCGGGGTGTAAGCGGCCTCAGCCATCGATCTCAGCTCCCGAGCTCTTGGCGATGCGGACCTTCTTGCCGTCCGCCAGAATCTTGAATCCGACGCGGGTCGGCTTTCCGTCCTTGCCGACATACGCGATGTTGGACAGTTGGATCGGCGCCTCTTTCGAGATGATGCCGCCCTCCTGGGCCTGCGTCTGCTTCTGGTGACGCTTGACCACGTTGATACCGCGCACGAGCGCCGTGCCGGCGTCGGGGCGAACCTCGAACACTTCGCCGGTGCGGCCCTTGTCGCGACCGGTCAGCACGACGACCTTGTCGCCCTTGCGGATCTTCGCAGCCATCACAGCACCTCCGGCGCGAGCGAAATGATCTTCATGTGGTTCTTGGCGCGCAGCTCGCGCGGCACGGGCCCGAAGATACGGGTGCCGACCGGCTCGGCCTGGTTGTTGATCAGGACGGCGGCGTTGCGGTCGAAGCGGATGACCGAACCGTCGGCGCGGCGGATGTCCTTGCGGACGCGCACCACGACGGCCTTCATCACGTCGCCCTTCTTCACCTTGCCACGCGGAATGGCTTCCTTGATCGAGACGACGATGATGTCGCCGATCGTGGCGTAGCGGCGCTTGGAGCCTCCGAGCACCTTGATACACATGACACGGCGTGCGCCAGAATTGTCGGCCACGTCGAGGTTGGTCTGCATCTGAATCATTGATGCACCTCGTCCTCTTTCTATTTGCGCCAGCCCAGCCGGCGCTCAACATTTCCCTGAAGTCAGTCGGCTAAGGCCAACAGATCAGGCGCTTTTCTTGTGCTCGCCCCGGATCACGACCCAGCGCTTCAACTTCGAAATCGGCTTCGATTCCTCGATCCACACCACGTCGCCCGGCTTGAACTGGTTGCTCTCGTCGTGCGCGTGATAGTTCTTCGAACGGCGGATCGTCTTCTTGTAGATCGGGTGCGTGAAGCGGCGATCGACGCGCACCACGATGGTCTTGGCTTGCTTGTCGCTGACGACCACGCCCTGCAAAGTACGTTTCGGCATCTTCGTAAGCCTCTTACTTCTTCTTCGCGCGCGTCTGCGCGGCGACGGTCTTGATCCGGGCGATGTCACGGCGAGCCTCGCGCAGGCGCGAGGTGTTCTCGAGCTGCCCGGTGGCGCGCTGGAAGCGCAGGTTGAAGCGCTCCTTCTTCAGGTTCAGGATGGCGTCATCCTGCTGGTCGGGGCTCATCGCGCGGATGTCTTCGATCTTCATCTGGGCCATGGCCATTACTCCGCAATGCGCTCGACAAAGCGCGTCTTGATCGGCAGCTTGGCCGCCGCCAAAGTCAGCGCCTCACGCGCGGTCTGGGTGTTGACGCCGTCGATCTCGAACAGCACCCGGCCCGGCTTGACGCGTGCGACCCACAGTTCCGGCGAACCCTTGCCGGAGCCCATGCGGACTTCGGCCGGCTTCTTCGACACCGGAAGATCGGGGAACACGCGGATCCAGACGCGGCCGGCGCGCTTCATGTGGCGGGTCAGCGCGCGGCGGGCGGCTTCGATCTGGCGCGCCGTGACGCGCTCAGGCTCGGTCGCCTTCAGGCCGTACTGGCCGAACGCCAACGTCGCGCCCGAAGACGCAACGCCGTGGATGCGGCCCTTATGCGCCTTCCGGAACTTCGTTTTCTTAGGTTGCATCATGGCTTTGAGCCCTCAAATTCCTGTCTGGCTTTAGGCTGCGGCCGTCTCGCGGCGCTGACGGCCGCCACGATCGCTGCTGCCGCCGGTGTCGCCCTCGGCCATCCGCTTGTCCTGGGCCATCGGATCGTGCTCGAGGATCTCGCCCTTGAAGATCCAGACCTTGACGCCGCAGGTGCCGAAGGTCGTGAACGCGGTCGCAACGCCGTAGTCGATGTCGGCGCGCAGGGTGTGCAGCGGCACGCGGCCTTCGCGGTACCACTCCATGCGCGCGATTTCCGCACCGCCCAGACGTCCCGAGCAGTTGATGCGGATGCCTTCCGCGCCGAGACGCATCGCCGACTGCACGGCGCGCTTCATGGCGCGGCGGAACGCCACGCGGCGCTCGAGCTGCTGCGCGATCGACTCGGCCACCAGCGTCGCGTCGAGCTCCGGCTTGCGGATCTCGACGATGTTGATGACGACGTCGGACGAGGTGATGTCTGCGACCTTCTTGCGCAGCTTGTCGATGTCGGCGCCCTTCTTGCCGATCACCACGCCCGGACGGGCCGAGTGGATGGTGACGCGGCACTTCTTGTGCGGACGCTCGATCACGATGCGGGCGACGGCCGCCTGCTTGAGCTCCTTGTGCAGGATCTCACGGATCTTGACGTCCTCGTGCAACAGCTTGCCGTATTCCTGCTTGCCGGCGAACCAGCGGGAATCCCAGGTCCGGTTGATGCCGAGACGCAGACCGATCGGATTGATCTTTTGACCCATCGTGTTCTCCTGCGCCCTTAAGCCGCTGCTTCGGCTTCGACCTGACGAACGATGATCGTCAGCTGCGAAAATGGTTTGTAGACACGGCCCGAACGGCCACGGCCGCGCGCGGCGAAGCGCTTCATCACGAGACCGTTGCCGACGAAGGCCTGCGCCACGACGAGATCGTCGACGTCGAGGTCGTGGTTGTTCTCGGCATTGGCGATAGCCGATTCCAGGCACTTCTTCACGTCGACCGCGATCCGCTTGCGCGAAAACTGCAGGTCGGCGAGCGCGGCAGACGCCTTCCGGCCGCGAATGAGCTGGGCGACCAGGTTGAGCTTCTGCGGGCTCACCCGCAGCATCCGGGCGACCGCCTTGGCCTCGTTGTCGGCGAGGCTCCGTTCGCGCTTAGGTTTGCTCATCGTTTAATCCTCAAGCCTTCTTGGCTTTCTTGTCGCCGGAGTGGCCATGGAAGGTCCGGGTCGGCGAGAACTCGCCGAACTTGTGACCGACCATTTCCTCGTTGACGGCCACCGGCACGTGCTTCTGACCGTTGTAGACGCCGAAGGTCAGGCCGACGAACTGCGGCAGGATCGTCGAGCGACGGCTCCAGATCTTGATGACGTCGTGACGGCCGGACGAGCGGGCGGCATCTGCCTTCTTGAGCAGAGAACCCTCGACGAACGGGCCTTTCCAGACTGAACGAACCATGTCCGGCGTTCCTTACTTCTTCCGCTTGTGGCGGCTTAGGAGAATGAATTTGTTGGTCGACTTGTTGGTGCGGGTCTTCTTGCCCTTGGTCGGCTTGCCCCACGGAGTGACCGGGTGGCGACCGCCCGAGGTACGACCTTCACCACCGCCGTGCGGATGGTCGATCGGGTTCATCGCGACACCGCGGTTATGCGGGCGGCGGCCCATCCAACGCTTGCGGCCGGCCTTGCCGATCGAGGTGTTCATGTGATCCGGGTTCGACACCGCGCCGATCGTGCCGCGGCAACGGCCGTGCACCAGGCGCTGCTCGCCCGAGTTCAGGCGGATGATCACGTAGTCCTGGTCGCGGCCGACGAGCTGGGCGTAGGTGCCCGCGGAACGAGCGAGCTGGCCGCCCTTCCCAATTTTGACCTCGATGTTGTGGATGATCGTGCCGACCGGCATGTTGCCGAGCGGCATGACGTTGCCCGGCTTCACGTCGACATAGTTGCCGGCGATGATGGTGTCACCCACGGCCATGCGCTGCGGCGCCAGGATGTAGGCCTGCTCGCCGTCCTGATACTTGATCAGGGCGATGAAGCCGGTGCGGTTCGGATCGTATTCCAGCCGCTCGACGGTCGCGGGAACGTCGACCTTCTCACGCTTGAAGTCGACGGTGCGCAGCGTCTGCTTGTGACCGCCGCCGCGGAAGCGCACGGTGATGCGGCCGGTGTTGTTGCGGCCGCCCGAGGACTTCTTGCCCTCGGTGAGCGCCTTCAGCGGCTTGCCCTTGTAGAGGGCCGAACGATCGACCATGACCAGCTGGCGCTGGCCCGGCGTCGTGGGATTGAATGTCTTCAGTGCCATCGTCGTACGACCTTACAGACCGGTGGTGACGTCGATCCGGTGGCCCTCTTCGAGGGTCACGATCGCGCGCTTGGTGTTCGACTGCGAACCGATGTTGCCGCGGAAGGCCTTGACCTTGCCCTTACGGACCAGCGTGTTGACGCTCTTGACCTTGACGTCGAACAGCTTCTCGATCGCTTCCTTGATCTGCGGCTTGGTCGCCTTCGCAGCCACCTTGAACAGCACCTTGTTGTGCTCCGAAGCGATCGTCGCCTTTTCGGTCACGACCGGCGACAGAATCACGTCGTAGTGGCGAGGCTCGATGTTCTTCGTCATTTGAAGCGCGCCTCCAGCGCATCGATGGCGGCCTTGGTCAGAACGAGCTTCTGACGGCGCAGGATGTCATAGACATTGATGCCCTGGATCGGCAGCACGTCCATGTTCGGGATGTTGCGGGCCGCGGCGGCAAAGCCGTTGTTGAGCTCGGCGCCGTCGATGATCAGCGCGTTGGTGAGCCCGAGGCCCGAGAAGTGACCGAGCAGCGCCTTAGTCTTGGCGGCTTCCAGCGCGGCCTTCTCGATCACGACCAGATCGCCGTCCTTGGCCTTGGCCGAGAGCGCATGCTTCAGCGCCAGAGCGCGGACCTTCTTCGGCAGGTCGGTGGCGTGCGAACGCACCACCGGACCGAAGGCACGGCCACCGCCACGGAACTGCGGCACGCGTGCCGAGCCGTGACGAGCACCGCCGGTGCCCTTCTGCTTGTACATCTTCTTGCCGGTGCGCCAGATCTCGGCGCGGCCCTTGGCCTTGTGCGTGCCGGCCTGGCGCTTGTTGAGCTGCCACTGCACGCAGCGCGCGATGATGTCCTCGCGCGGCTCCAGGCCGAAAATGGCGTCGGAGAGCTGGACCGAGCCGGCTTCCTTACCTTCGAGGGTGGTGACCTTCAATTCCATCTCACGCCTCCTGCGCAGCCGGAGCGGCGTCCGCGTCGCCAGCAACCTTGAACTTGCCGGGCTTCGGAGCTTCCTTCGGCAGCGGCTTCTTGACGGCATCGCGCACGCGGATCCAGCCGCCCTTGGAGCCGGGAACGGCGCCTTCGACGAGGATCAGGCCGCGCTCGACATCGGTCTGAACGACGCGAAGGTTGAGCGTGGTGATGCGATCGACACCCATGTGGCCGGGCATCTTCTTGTTCTTCCAGGTCTTGCCGGGGTCCTGACGGCCGCCGGTCGAACCGATCGAGCGGTGCGAGATCGACACACCGTGCGTGGCGCGCAGACCGCCGAAGTTCCAACGCTTCATGCCGCCCGCAAAACCCTTACCGACCGAGGTGCCGGTGACGTCGACGAACTGGCCGACGACGAAGTGATCGGCCTGGATCTCGGCGCCAACCGGGATCATGGCGTCCGCCGTGACGCGGAACTCCTCGACCCTGCGCTTCGGCTCGACCTTGGCGACCGCGAACTGGCCGCGCTCGGCCTTGGGCATGTAAACGGTCTTGCGGCTGCCAGAACCGAGCTGGAGCGCGACGTAACCGTTCTTCTCTTCGGTACGGTGGCCTACGACCTGGCAATTGCCGAGCTTCAGCACGGTCACGGGGATATGTTCGCCGGCCTCCGTGAAGACCCGCGTCATCCCGACCTTTTGTGCGATCACTCCGGAGCGCATCGGCTTGCTTCCTGTTCTTTCTGTCCTTGCGGACTAGCTAATCTTCGGTGTGAGCAAGACCCGGTCCGAGAACCGGTGCCCACTTCTCGGGGTCTTGCTCAGAGCTTGATCTCGACGTCGACACCGGCGGCCAAATCGAGCTTCATCAAAGCATCGACGGTCTGCGGGGTCGGATCGACGATGTCGAGCAAGCGCTTGTGCGTGCGCATCTCGAACTGTTCGCGGCTCTTCTTGTCGACGTGGGGCGAACGGTTGACGGTGAACTTCTCGATGCGGGTGGGCAGCGGAATGGGTCCGCGGACCTGCGCGCCGGTGCGCTTCGCCGTGTTCACGATCTCGCGGGTCGACGTATCGAGGATACGATGGTCGAACGCCTTGAGACGGATGCGAATGTTTTGGCCGTTCATTGCCGTGCTTTCTTTGAGTAGAGTGGCGAGTAGCGAGTAGCGAATAGAGTTCCCTATTCGCCACTCACCATTCCCTATTCGCTTGTTACTCGATGATCGAGGCGACGACGCCGGCGCCGACGGTGCGGCCACCTTCGCGGATCGCGAAGCGGAGCTTCTCTTCCATCGCGATCGGCACGATCAGGTGCACTTCCATCGCGATGTTGTCGCCCGGCATCACCATCTCGGTGCCTTCCGGCAGATGCACGACACCGGTCACGTCGGTGGTGCGGAAGTAGAACTGCGGACGGTAGTTGGTGAAGAACGGGGTGTGGCGACCGCCCTCTTCCTTGGTGAGGATGTAAGCCTCAGCCTTGAACTTGGTGTGCGGCTTGACCGAACCCGGCTTGCACAGCACCTGGCCGCGCTCGACGTCTTCACGCTTGGTGCCGCGGAGCAGAGCACCGATGTTGTCGCCGGCCTGACCCTGATCGAGCAGCTTGCGGAACATTTCGACGCCGGTGACAGTGGTCTTCTGGGTCGCACGGAGGCCGACGATCTCGATTTCCTCGCCAACCTTGACGATGCCGCGCTCGACACGGCCGGTCACGACGGTGCCGCGGCCCGAGATCGAGAACACGTCTTCAACCGGCATCAGGAACGGCTGATCGATCGGGCGCTCCGGCTGCGGGATGTATGAGTCGACATTCTTCATCAGCTCGAGGATGGCGTCGTGACCGAGAGCCTTGTTGGAATCCTCCAGAGCGGCCAGCGCCGAGCCCTTGACGATCGGGATCGTGTCGCCCGGGAATTCGTATTTCGAGAGCAGTTCGCGGACTTCGAGTTCGACGAGCTCGAGCAGCTCCGGATCGTCGACCATGTCGCACTTGTTGAGGAACACGACGAGCGCGGGCACGCCGACCTGGCGGGCGAGCAGGATGTGTTCGCGGGTCTGCGGCATCGGGCCGTCAGCGGCCGACACGACCAGGATCGCGCCGTCCATCTGGGCCGCACCGGTGATCATGTTCTTGACGTAGTCGGCGTGGCCGGGGCAGTCGACGTGGGCGTAGTGGCGGTTCGGCGTCTCGTACTCGACATGCGCGGTCGAGATGGTGATGCCGCGCGCCTTCTCTTCCGGCGCCTTGTCGATCTGGTCGTACGCGGTGAACGTCGCGCCGCCTGCTTCGGCGAGAACCTTGGTGATCGCCGCGGTCAGCGACGTCTTGCCATGGTCGACGTGACCGATGGTGCCGATGTTGCAGTGCGGCTTGTTACGTTCAAACTTTGCTTTGGCCATTTGACTCTCCGTTCAATCGTCAGCTTGAGACCGACGATAATCAGGCAAACTTCTTCTGGACTTCTGCCGACACGTTGGCCGGCGCTTCTGCGTAGTGGTCGAACTGCATCGTGAAGGTCGCGCGACCCTGGCTCATCGAGCGCAGATTGTTCACGTAACCGAACATGTTCATGAGCGGCACCATCGCGTTGATGACGTTGGCGTTGCCGCGCATGTCCTGACCCTGGATCTGACCGCGCCGGGAGTTCAGGTCGCCGATGACCGAGCCGGTGTAGTCTTCCGGGGTCACCACTTCGACCTTCATGATCGGCTCGAGCAGGACGGACTTGCCCATCTGGAGCGCTTCGCGGAAGCAGGCGCGCGAGGCGATTTCGAAGGCGAGCGCCGACGAGTCGACGTCGTGATACTTGCCGTCGACGAGCTGGACCTTGACGTCGACCACGGGGAAGCCCGCGACCACGCCGGACGACAGCACGCTCTCCAGGCCCTTCTCGACGCCGGGGATATATTCCTTCGGCACCGCGCCGCCGACGATCTTCGATTCGAACTCGAAGCCCTTGCCGGCTTCGTTCGGCTCGACGATGAACGACACCGCCGCGAACTGGCCGGTACCGCCGGTCTGCTTCTTGTGGGTGTAGCTGTGCTCCACCCGCTTGGTAACGCGCTCACGGAATGCCACCTGCGGCGCGCCGATGTTGGCGTCGACCTTGTAGGTCCGCTTGAGGATGTCGACCTTGATGTCGAGATGGAGTTCGCCCATGCCCTTGAGGATGGTCTGGCCGGACTCGTGGTCGGTCGACACGCGGAAGGACGGATCCTCCGCGGCGAGCTTGGCCAGCGCCACGCCCAGCTTCTCCTGGTCGGCCTTGGACTTCGGCTCGATCGCGATCTCGATGACCGGCTCGGGGAATTCCATCTTCTCCAGGATCACCTGCTTGTCGGGATCGCACAGCGTGTCACCGGTGCGCGCTTCCTTCAGGCCGGCCAGCGCGACGATGTCGCCGGCATAGGCTTCCTTGATGTCCTCGCGGTTGTTCGCATGCATCAACAGCATGCGCCCAATGCGCTCCTTCTTCTCGCGGGTCGAGTTCACGACGCCGGTGCCGCTCTGCAGAATGCCGGAGTAGATGCGGCAGAAGGTGATGGTGCCGACGAAGGGGTCGTCCATGATCTTGAACGCGAGCAGCGCCAGCGGCTCCTTGTCGTCCGCCTTCCGCACGACTTCGTTGCCCTTGTCGTCGGTGCCCTTGATCGCAGGCACGTCGAGCGGCGACGGCAGGTAGTCGACGACTGCGTCGAGCAGCGGCTGAACGCCCTTGTTCTTGAAAGCCGAGCCGCACAGCACCGGATAGAACGCGCCGGTCAGAACCGCCTTGCGGATCAAGCGCTTCAGCGTCGCCTCGTCCGGCTCCTTGCCGTCGAGATAGGCAGCCATGGCGTCGTCATCGAGCTCGACGGCGGCCTCCACCATCTTCTCGCGGTATTCCTTGGCCTGGTCGACGAGATCTTCCGGAATGTCGACATAGTCGAACTTGGCGCCGAGCGCTTCATCGTTCCAGACGACGCCCTTCATCTTCACGAGGTCGACGAGACCCTTGAAGTTGTTCTCGGAACCGATCGGAAGCTGGATCGCGACCGGCTTGGCGCCGAGGCGATCGACGATGTCGGACAGGCACTTGAAGAAGTCCGCACCGATCTTGTCCATCTTGTTGGCGAAGACGATACGCGGAACCTTGTACTTGTCGCCCTGGCGCCAGACGGTCTCCGTCTGGGGCTCAACGCCCTGGTTGGAGTCGAGCACGCAGACGGCGCCGTCGAGCACGCGCAGCGAA
The DNA here is from genome assembly GCF_001593325.1 of Bradyrhizobium sp. DOA1. Classification (NCBI taxonomy): domain Bacteria; kingdom Pseudomonadati; phylum Pseudomonadota; class Alphaproteobacteria; order Hyphomicrobiales; family Nitrobacteraceae; genus Bradyrhizobium; species Bradyrhizobium sp. DOA1. The sequence goes on along the minus strand of NZ_JXJM01000001.1, from coordinate 2,397,411 downwards.
CGCTCGACCTCGATGGTGAAGTCGACGTGGCCGGGGGTGTCGATGATGTTCAGGCGCTTGCCGGCCCAGAAGGCGGTGGTCGCAGCCGAGGTGATCGTGATGCCACGCTCCTGCTCCTGCTCCATCCAGTCCATCGTCGCGGCACCTTCGTGCACTTCGCCGATCTTGTGGCTCTTGCCGGTGTAATAGAGGATACGCTCGGTCGTCGTCGTCTTGCCGGCGTCGATATGCGCCATGATACCGAAGTTACGGTAGTCCTCGATGGCATGTTGGCGGGGCATGGGGTGTTCCTTGCGAGTCCGTTTGTTTCGCCGTTACCAGCGATAGTGCGAGAAGGCGCGGTTGGCTTCCGCCATGCGGTGCACGTCTTCGCGCTTCTTGACGGCGTTCCCACGATTGTTTGACGCATCCAGCAACTCGGCCGAAAGCCGCTCGGTCATGGTCTTCTCGTTGCGCTCGCGCGCGGCCGAGATCAGCCAGCGGATGCCAAGTGCTTGACGGCGGGTCGAACGAACTTCGACCGGAACCTGGTAGGTCGCGCCGCCGACGCGGCGGGAGCGAACCTCGATGGTCGGCATGACGTTCTCAAGGGCCTGCTCGAACACGCCGAGCGGGTTCTGCTTGGTCTTGGATTCGATGATACCAAACGCACCGTAGACGATGCCTTCGGCAACCGACTTCTTGCCGGCGTACATCACCGAGTTCATGAACTTCGTGACGATGATGTTCCCGAACTTCGGATCCGGGAGAACTTCGCGCTTTTCCGCTGAGTGGCGACGAGACATAGGCCTGGTTCCCGCTTACTTCGGACGCTTCGCGCCGTACTTCGAACGACGCTGCTTACGGTTCTTGACGCCCTGGGTATCCAGAACGCCGCGGAGGATGTGGTAGCGCACGCCGGGTAAGTCCTTGACGCGGCCGCCGCGGATCATGACCACCGAGTGCTCCTGGAGGTTATGGCCCTCGCCGGGGATGTAGCCGATCACCTCGAAGCCGTTGGTCAGGCGCACCTTGGCGACCTTACGAAGCGCCGAGTTCGGCTTCTTCGGGGTCGTGGTGTAGACGCGGGTGCAAACACCACGCTTCTGAGGCGACTGCTGCAGCGCCGGCACCTTCTTGCGCGACTTCTGCACTTCCCGCGGTTGAGCGATCAGCTGGTTGATCGTCGGCATCCTGGCCTTACCCTTTGTTCTGTCGCGCCCCCTTTCGGGACCGCTGTCTTGCCGCGGCCCGTTGCCGGGACCGCAAATTCTTTTCGAGCCACCCGCCGCCCGACGGGGCCGCCCTGCGCGGATCGATCCGCACAAAGCGAAATTGCGCCAACCGCTCCATTGCTGAGCGGAAAGCGCTTCGACGCCACAGAGGACCGCAGTATTGAGGCCGATCAGCACAATGCCGCGGCCCGCGCACTGAGGTCATGCATCCGAGTTCGATCTCAAGAGAACGTGCTCAAGAGAACTAAAATCGCACTGGCATTGCCTAGCTATGATCGACAGCGTTTGAGCGGCATTCGTCGAGGTTGGTGCCCGTCTTTACGACCCCTGGTAGACGTAGTCCGTGGGGATCAGACGGGTGGCCCGTTCCGACGCTGGCGATGCTCACCGCCTGTCGTTAAGTGAGGCGCTTTCTATAAGTGAGAATCGGTCAAGTCAAGGTGAAACGACAGTCAGAAAACGCTTCTGACGCCTGTCGAAATCAATATTTGCCGTCCTCGCCACGCCTTCCCGATATGGGCGTGAAGCGCCGGTTTCGCCAGCTTCAAGCACTTTTTACCCGGATTAAATATACTTTTATTTCGAGAATCGGGGCGGTTGTCCCGCCGATGCGCCAATCGCCGCCGTTCTAGAGCTTCCAGGCCGGCGATGCGCCGTCGCGGGGGCATGATTGCGGCAAGGCTGACGATCGGCGAAAGGCCGATCAGGTCGTTCCAAGGGCCAAAAAAATGCGCCGCTCTGCGTGGCCAAGGGTCTCACACTGGGAATCACTGCGTCGCTGGTGGGCGTCGAATCGGCCCGGCGCACGTCCCGCCGGCTCAGAACCCCCTCGTCATTCCTCCTCGTCGTCTTCATCCTCGTCGTCATCGTCGCGGTCGTCGGCGTGAGCCACAGCGCCGTGCGGTTGGTGGATCTGGTCGTTCCACAGCTTGCGATAGGTGCCGTTCTTCGCAAGCAGTTCGGCATGAGTGCCGCGCTCGATCGCCTTGCCTCCCGAGATCACGATGATCTCGTCCATCTCCACCACCGAGGTCAGGCGGTGGGTCGACCAGATCATGGTGCGGCCCTTGGCGACCTTCAGCAGCGTGCGGTTGATCGCCGCTTCCGTGGTCTGGTCGAGTGCCGAGGTGGCTTCGTCCAACAGCAGCACGGACGGATTGCGGATGATCGCGCGCGCGATCGCGATGCGTTGACGCTGGCCGCCGGAGAGCGTATCGCCGCGCTCGCCGACCGGCGTGTCGTATCGCTGCGGCAGGCTCATGATGTAGCGGTGGATCTCGGCCTTCTTGGCGGCCTCCTCCACCTCTTCGTCGGTCGCGCCCTCCTTGCCGAGGCGGATGTTCTCGCGGATCGACATGTTGAACAGCATGTTCTCCTGGAACACCACGGCCATGCTCCGGCGCAGCGAATCCAGCGTCACCTTGCGGACGTCGACGCCGTCGATGGTGACGCGGCCTTCGTCGGGCACGTAGAGCCGCAAGATCAGATTGAGCAGCGTGCTCTTGCCGGAGCCCGAGGGGCCGACGATGGCGATGCGCTTGCCGGCGTTGAGCTTGAGGCTGAGATTGTCCAGTACCGGCGTCTGGCTGCCTTCGTACTGGAACGTGACGCGGTCGAAGGTGATGTCGTTGGTGATGCGCGGCAGGTCGGGCGCGCCGGGGCGGTCGGCAGCACGCGTCGGCTCGTCGAGCAGCTCCTGGATGTGCCGGATCGCCGCGGCCGAGGAGATCGACACCGGAATGAAATGCATCACATGGGCGATGTTGTAGGACACCTCCCAGAACGCGCTCTCGAAGGTGACGAAGGTGCCGATCGTGATCCGGCCCGTTGTCGCCAGATAGGCGCCGATCGCGAGCACCACGAGATGCAGGAGAAGGACCGATATGGTGACCGTCCGCTCCACCATGGTCGACAGGAAGGTCGCTGAGGCGATCCTGTTGCGGGTCTCGTCGTTGCGGAAGCGAAAGAAGCCGAACATCTTGCGCTGCAGGCTGAACGCCTTGATCACCGCCTGCGCCGCCACGTTCTCCTGCACCATGCCGAGCAGCGCACTCTCGTTCTGCTTCTGCTCGTAATTGGCCTGCACCGCCTTCGGCGTCAGGATGCGCGGCCCGATCAGCGTGATCGGGAACACCAGCAGCGCGACCACAGCAAGCTGCCAGTTCAGGAACAGCATCAGGATGATGCCGGCGATCAGTTCCATGAACGGCAGCGCGGCGCTGTTGGCAAAAGTCTTCACCGAGCCTTCGACCGCCGAGAGGTCGACCGAGAAGCGCGACAGGATCTCGCCGCGCTTGGTGCGGCCGAAATAGGCCGCCGGCAGATCCTGGACGTGCTCGAACAGGCGCGTGCGGATGTCCGAGATGACGCAGGCGGCTAGCCGTGCATCCCAGCGCTCGTACCAGACCGCGACGATCGAGGTGAAAATGCCGGTGACCGCGAGCACGCCGAGGATCTTGTAGAGCGCCTGGAAGTCCTCCTCGCCGAGCGCGTCGTCGATCAGGTATTTCAGGCTGAGCGGCATGATGACGTTGAACAGCGTCTCGACGAAGACGCCGAACGCCACGTAGGACAGCATCCGCTTGTAATTGGTCAGGTAGGGCCTGACGAACCCGACGATGGTGGCGAGCGCGCCGGCGGCCTCGCGCGCGGTGAAGACGACGAGATCCTCGTCCTCATCGTCGTCATCGAGCTCCAGTTCGCCCTCCTCCTCCTCTTCGTCCTCGTCGTCTTCGAGGTCCGGCTTGGCGCCGGCGGCGAGCTTGTCGTCGAGCTCGGCCGCTTCTTCCGCGGCGAGCTTCTGTTTGTCGGGCGGGAGGGGCTTGGACGCCATGAAACCAACCGATGCTGACGGCCGGCATGACCGCAGAAAATGCAGGAATAGCGGCAACCGCTATTGCACCGATTCTATGCGATCAAGATGAATTCGGCAAAACAATTGGCAAATTCGGCAGGTACCGCAGCCAGCTAGTCGTCGTCCTCGTCCTCGACCTTGTCGAAGAAGGAGTAGCGCAAGCTGTCGGCGTCGGCGTACCACTGACCCGGGCCCTTGTTGGCGGCGAGCGTCGCCTCCCAGAGCGCATCGGTGCATTCCTTGCGGTGCATCGACAGGTCGAAACCATTACCAAAGAACAGTTCGGACCATTCCCACCAGGTGCCGAGCTTCTTGACGCCACGCAGCAGGTCGTAGCGGTCGATCAGTGCCGGCGCCATGTCCGAGGTGATCGAGCCGAACACGAGGCCGGTCTTGACCACGCGGTTCAGCTCGCGGATCGCGCGGACCACCTGCTTCGGGGACACGTGGCAGAGGCTGGTCTCGAACACGAAGTCGAACGCACCGTCCTTGAACGGCATGTCGGTGACCGAGCCGAGCTTGTTGTACTTCTTCAGCGGCTTCGGCGTCCTGGCGTGGATGGCGCGGTTGTTCTCGATTCCCCAGGCGTCGATGCCGCGATCGCGCAGCGCACCGACCAGCTCGCCGCTGGCGGAGCCCGCGACCAGCAGCTTGGCGCCCTTCGCGCTGCCCCAGACAATGCCGATCAGTTTGGTGAGATAATCGGGATCGGTGAAATTGCGCCACGCCTCGTGATAGGGGCCGAGGCCACGATAGTTCTCGAAATAGCGGCGATCGATCTTGTCCGAGAGCGGCTTGTCGTCCTGTGCCCGCTCGCGGCGCAGCCGCATCATCTCGGTCAGGATGATGTCGGTCGCCGCATCCGACGAATCGAGCAGTCCGTTCAGCGTCGAGTCGAACAGATAGTCGCCGACCACAACGATGCCGGGATGCTCCTTCGGCTCGGGCCGGTGATTGGTCATCACGTCGCGCACGGGTAGGCCGCCGGGAATCGCGTTCACCGATGACAGCCAGCGGTGAATCTTGCCTTCCATGAAATGCGAGCGCGCATCGCCGAGCGAAGCCGGCAGCGACTTCAGCGCCGCATCGATCAGGTCCTGGTCCGACAGATTGGCGAAGGCCAGCGCGTCGGAGCCGGGAATGAGCCAGTTCAGGACGCCATGCTTGCCGACGTCGTGGCGCGCGCCCTCATTGTAGACGCAGCAGCCGCCGAAGGCCTCCGACATGAACCAGGCGCCGGCAATCTTCTCGCCCCAGAACGGGCTGTCGAACAGGATGGACACACGCAGATAGTGCGCCGGACGGTCGAAATAGGAGACGTGCTTGACCATCGACTTGCGCAGCTGCTCGCCTTCCCAGCCCACGGTAGCAAGCCAGGAATGCGGCAGGCAGACCAGCACGAGATCGAAATCGCGCGTCTCGGGCCCCTTGCCGTTCATCATCTTGAGCTGGTAGCGGCCGGTCGGCGCCTTGCCGACGGTGAGCACGCGATGATTGAGCTGGATGTCGGCGTTGACCTCCGACTGCAGGCATTCGATCAGCTGCTCGTTGCCGTTCTGGATGGAATAGAGGCCGATATAGCCGTCGACATCCATGAGATAGTTCTTGAGCGCGTTGAGGCCGTTGGTGTTGTGGCTCTCCGTTGCGATGTCCGAGCGCGCCATGACCTTGAAGAAGCGTTTCGCCGTCTCGTCCTCGACCTCCTCGTCGAGCACCTGCTCGGCGGTCTTGTAGGCCCAGGGGTTCTCGTTGTCGTGCGCGCCGACGCCCTCGTAATACTCGATCGGCGACATCATTTCGGCACAGCGATTGCGGAATGCCTCGATCGCGGTCGCGGTCTTGGCGCCGTATCTGCGGCGCATGCCGGCGACGTCGTTGAGGAGCTCACCGCCGAACTGCACCTGCTCGGCGTCCATCGGAATGGTCTGGAGCCCGAAATGCTGGATCAGCTCGCGCAGCGGATCGGGGCCGGTCATCGAGTAGTCGTAGATTTCGGCAACGCCGGCTTCATACATGGCAGGCGCCGAATCGAACTTGCGCGTGACAATCTTGCCGCCGAGCCGATCGGACGCCTCGAAGATGGTGACGCGGCAGAGGTCGCCGAGCTTGCGCTTCAGATACCAAGCGCTCATCAGCCCGCCGGGGCCGCCGCCTACGATTGCGAGATCAAGCATGTGAGTTCCGTGGTCTTTCGGCGCTGCCCCCGTCACGGGACCACCGGTCTAAGCTCTCCTAGCAGAAGCGCTTTTGCGACTGAAGGAAAGATGAACAAAGGCTGATCCTGCATCGCAGCAGGCAAAGAAAGCAGCAAAAAGGCCGGCAAAAGCCGGCCTTTTCATTGTCCTCGGTAGTCCTACGGATGAACCATCATTCCGCGGGCGGCAACGCAGGAAGCTCTGCTTCCGGCGCGGGCGACACGACGGCCGCCTGCTTCTCGCGCTCGTCCAGGATCAGCTTGTCGCGCTTCATGGCGACTTCGCGGATCTTGGCCATGGAGGCGCCGGTGCCCGCCGGGATCAACCGGCCGACGATGACGTTCTCCTTGAGGCCTTCAAGCGGATCGACCTTGCCGTTGACCGCCGCTTCCGTGAGGACGCGGGTGGTCTCCTGGAACGAGGCCGCCGAGAAGAACGAGCGGGTCTGGAGGCTCGCCTTGGTGATGCCGAGCAGAACCGGCGTTCCGGTGGCGGGCTTCTTGCCCTCTTCCTTGGCCTTCTCGTTCAGCGCGTCGAACTCGATCTTGTCGACCTGCTCGCCGGAGATCATGTCCGTGTCGCCCTGGTCGGTGACTTCCACCTTCTGGAGCATCTGACGGACAATCACCTCGATGTGCTTGTCGTTGATGAGCACGCCCTGGAGCCGGTAGACCTCCTGGATCTCGTTGACCAGATAGGCCGCGAGTTCCTCGATGCCCTTGACTGCAAGGATGTCGTGCGGCGCCGGGTTGCCTTCGACGATGAAGTCGCCCTTTTCGACGACGTCGCCGTCCTGAAGGTGGATGTGCTTGCCCTTCGGGATCAGGTACTCGCGCGCCTCCTCGGTCTTGTCCATCGGCTCGATCGAGATGCGACGCTTGTTCTTGTAGTCCCGCCCGAACCGGATGGTGCCCGCGATCTCGGCGATGATCGCCGCATCCTTCGGACGCCGGGCCTCGAACAGCTCCGCCACCCGCGGCAGACCGCCGGTGATGTCGCGCGTCTTGGCGCTTTCGGTCGAGACACGGGCGAGGATGTCACCCGGGTTGACCTTGGCTCCGACGTCGACCGAGAGAATGGCGTCGACCGACAGCATGTAGCGGGCATCGCCGCCACGGGGCAACTTGAGCACCTTGCCGTCCTTGCCCTTGACCACGATGGCCGGACGCAGGTCCGAGCCGCCGCGGGTCGAGCGCCAGTCGATGACCACGCGCTTGGCGATACCGGTGGCCTCGTCGAGCGTTTCCGAGATCGACTGCCCCTCGACCAGATCCTCGAAGCCGATCGTACCTTCGACTTCGGTGAGGAGCGGACGGGTGTAGGGATCCCACTCGACGATGCGCTGGCCGCGCTTGACCATGTCGCCTTCGTCGACGTGCAGGCGCGAGCCGTACTGGACGCGGTGCGTCGCACGCTCGGTGCCGTCAGCATCGACGATCGCCACCACCATGTTGCGCACCATCGCGATCAGGTGACCTTCGCTGTTGCGGGCGATGGCCTTGTTCCTGATCACGATCTTGCCGTCGAAATTGGCTTCGACGAAAGACTGCTCGTTGAGCTGCGCCGCACCGCCGATGTGGAAGGTGCGCATGGTGAGCTGGGTACCCGGCTCGCCGATCGACTGCGCCGCGATGACGCCGACCGCTTCGCCGTGATTGACCGGCGTGCCGCGGGCGAGGTCGCGGCCGTAGCACTTGCCGCAGATGCCGTTGACGAGTTCGCAGGTCAGCGCCGAACGGATCTTCACCTCCTGCACGCCACCCTGCTGGATGGCATCCAGATGGCTTTCTTCCATCAGCGTGTCGCGCTTGATGATCACCTTGCCCGAGCTGTCGCGGATGTCTTCGCAGGCCGTGCGTCCGAGGATGCGCGAGCCGAGCGAAGCCACCACGGTGCCGGCATCGACGATGGCGCGCATCTTGATGCCGAGCTTGGTGCCGCAGTCGCTCTGCGTGATGATGCAGTCCTGCGCGACGTCGACCAGACGGCGGGTCAGGTAGCCGGAGTTCGCGGTCTTCAACGCCGTGTCCGCGAGGCCCTTGCGGGCGCCGTGGGTCGAGTTGAAGTACTCGAGCACCGAGAGGCCTTCCTTGAAGTTCGAGATGATCGGCGTCTCGATGATCTCACCCGACGGCTTGGCCATCAGGCCGCGCATGCCGGCGAGCTGGCGCATCTGGGCCGGCGAACCGCGGGCGCCGGAGTGGGCCATCATGTAGATCGAGTTGATGTCGGCGTCGGCTCCGCTCGCCGTTTTCTTGGTGGCGGAGATCTCCTTCATCATCGCCTTGGCGATTTCTTCCGTGGCCTTCGACCAGGCGTCGACGACCTTGTTGTACTTCTCGCCATGGGTGATCAGACCGTCGTTGTACTGCTGCTCGAAATCCTTCGCCAGCGTACGGGTGGTGTCGACGATCTTCCACTTGCCGTGCGGCACGACCATGTCGTCCTTGCCGAACGAGATGCCGGCCTTGAACGCGTTGTAGAAGCCGAGCGCCATGATGCGGTCGCAGAAGATCACGGTCTCCTTCTGACCGCAGTGGCGGTAGACTTGGTCGATGACGCCGGAGATCTCGCGCTTGGTCATCAGCTTGTTGATGATCTCGTACGAGATCCGCGGGTTCTTCGGCAGCAGATTGCCGAGCATGACTCGGCCGGCGGTGGTCTCGATCCAGCGCTTGGAGACCTTGCCGGTCTCGTCCATGCCTTCCCACCGGTACTTGATCTTGGTGTGGAGGTGGATGACCTTCGCATGCAGCGCGTGCTCGAGCTCGGCCATGTCGCCGAACACCTTGCCCTCACCGGGCAGGCCTTCGCGCATGATCGAGACGTAGTACAGGCCCAGCACGATGTCCTGCGAGGGCACGATGATCGGCTGGCCGTTCGCCGGATGCAGGATGTTGTTGGTCGACATCATCAGCACGCGCGCTTCCAGCTGCGCTTCGAGCGACAGCGGAACGTGCACGGCCATCTGGTCGCCGTCGAAGTCGGCGTTGAACGCGGAGCAGACCAGCGGGTGCAGCTGGATCGCCTTGCCCTCGATCAGCACGGGCTCGAACGCCTGGATGCCGAGACGGTGCAGCGTCGGCGCGCGGTTCAGCAGCACCGGATGCTCGCGGATCACCTCGTCCAGGATGTCCCAGACCTCGGGCCGCTCCTTCTCGACCAGCTTCTTGGCCTGCTTCACCGTGGTGGACAGACCCTTGGCGTCGAGCCGCGAGTAGATGAACGGCTTGAACAGCTCGAGCGCCATCTTCTTCGGCAGGCCGCACTGATGCAGGCGCAGTTCGGGACCGACCACGATCACCGATCGGCCGGAATAGTCGACGCGCTTGCCGAGCAGGTTCTGACGGAAGCGGCCCTGCTTGCCCTTGAGCATGTCGGCGAGCGACTTCAGCGGGCGCTTGTTGGCGCCGGTGATGACGCGGCCGCGGCGGCCGTTGTCGAACAGCGCATCGACCGCTTCCTGAAGCATGCGCTTCTCGTTGCGGATGATGATGTCGGGCGCGCGCAGCTCCATCAGCCGCTTCAAGCGGTTGTTGCGGTTGATGACGCGGCGATAGAGGTCGTTGAGGTCGGAGGTCGCGAAACGGCCGCCGTCCAGCGGCACCAGCGGACGCAGGTCCGGCGGAATCACCGGAACGACCGTCATGATCATCCATTCCGGCTTGTTGCCGGAGTGGCGGAACGCTTCCACGATCTTGAGGCGCTTGGCGAGCTTCTTGTGCTTGATGTCGGAGTCGGTCTCCTGCATCTCCGCACGCAGCGACAGCTCGAGCTTCTCCAGGTCCATGCCCTTGAGCAGTTCGCGGATCGCTTCCGCGCCGATCATGGCGGTGAAGCTATCCTGGCCGTACTCGTCCTGCGCTTTCAGATACTCGTCTTCCGACAGCAGCTGACGGTCCTTCAGCGCGGTGAGACCCGGCTCAAGAACGACGTAGTATTCGAAATAGAGGATCCGCTCGAGATCCTTCAGCGTCATGTCCAGCAGAAGGCCGATGCGCGAGGGCAGCGACTTCAGGAACCAGATATGGGCGACGGGGGCTGCGAGCTCGATATGGCCCATGCGCTCGCGCCGGACGCGCGACAGCGTGACCTCGACCGAGCACTTCTCGCAGATGATGCCCTTGTACTTCATGCGCTTGTACTTGCCGCACAAGCACTCGTAGTCCTTGATCGGCCCGAAGATGCGGGCGCAGAACAGGCCGTCGCGCTCGGGCTTGAAGGTACGGTAATTGATGGTCTCCGGCTTCTTGATCTCGCCGTAGGACCAGGACAGAATCTTTTCCGGAGACGCGATCGAGATCCGGATCTGGTCGAAGACCTGAGCCGGCGTCGTCGGATTGAAGAGATTCATAATTTCTTGGTTCATCGTCTTCTCCTCGCGTGCCGGTCGCCTCCGGCCGCAAATTCGAAAATCACTTAGCGAGGCGCCCTGCCCTCAAGGCCTCGGGAGGGGCGCCAATGCCCGGCCGCGACGGCCGGGCATGACAGGTCGAATTACTCGGCCGCTTCCGACGTCGGCGCCGGTCCCATCTTGGAATTGTGCAGGTCGACGTTGAGGCCGAGCGAGCGCATTTCCTTGACCAGCACGTTGAACGATTCCGGAATACCGGCCTCGAACGTGTCGTCGCCGCGCACGATCGCCTCGTACACCTTGGTGCGGCCGGCGACGTCGTCCGACTTCACCGTCAGCATCTCCTGGAGCGTGTACGCCGCGCCATAAGCCTCGAGCGCCCACACCTCCATTTCGCCGAAGCGCTGGCCGCCGAACTGCGCCTTGCCGCCCAGCGGCTGCTGGGTGACGAGCGAGTACGGACCGATCGAACGCGCATGGATCTTGTCGTCGACGAGATGGTGCAGCTTGAGCATGTAGATGTAGCCCACCGTCACCTTGCGATCGAACGGATCGCCGGTGCGGCCGTCATAGACGGTCGACTGACCCGAAGCGTCCAGACCGGCGAGCTTCAGCATCTCCTCGATGTCGGCTTCCTTGGCGCCGTCGAACACCGGGGTTGCGATCGGCACGCCGCGGCTGAGGTTATGGCCGAGCTCGATCAGTTCGTTGTCGTTGAGCGACTTGATCGTCTCGTCCTCGCCGTACACCTTCTTCAAGGTTTCCTTCAGCGGCTTGATGTCCTGCTTCGACAGGTACGCATCGACCGTCTGGCCGATACGCTTGCCGAGGCCGGCGCAGGCCCAGCCGAGATGGGTCTCGAGGATCTGTCCGACGTTCATGCGCGAGGGCACGCCCAGCGGATTGAGCACGATGTCGGCGTGCGTGCCGTCTTCGAGGAACGGCATGTCCTCGATCGGCACGATCTTCGACACCACGCCCTTGTTGCCGTGGCGGCCGGCCATCTTGTCGCCGGGCTGGATCTTGCGCTTCACCGCGACGAAGACCTTGACCATCTTCATCACGCCGGGCGGCAATTCGTCGCCGCGCTGAAGCTTCTCGACCTTGTCGAGGAAGCGCTGTTCCAGCCCCTTCTTCGACTCGTCGTACTGCTTCCGCATGGCCTCGATCTCGGCCATCAGCTTGTCGTTCGGCGAAGCGAACAGCCACCACTGCGACTTCGGGTACTCCTCGAGCACCGCACGGGTGATCTTGGTGTCCTTCTTGAAGCCCTTGGGACCTGCGATGCCCTGCCGCCCTTCGAGCAGTTCGGCAAGACGGTTGTAGACGTTGCGGTCCAGGATCGCCTGCTCGTCGTCGCGGTCCTTGGCCAGACGCTCGATCTCTTCCCGCTCGATCGCCAGCGCACGCTCGTCCTTGTCGACGCCGTGACGGTTGAACACGCGCACTTCCACGATCGTGCCCTGCACGCCCGGAGGAACGCGCAGCGAGGTGTCACGGACGTCGGAAGCCTTCTCGCCGAAGATGGCGCGCAGGAGCTTTTCTTCCGGCGTCATCGGGCTTTCGCCCTTCGGCGTGATCTTGCCGACCAGGATGTCGCCGGCGCGCACTTCCGCACCGATGTAGACGATACCGGCTTCGTCGAGGTTCTTCAGCGCTTCTTCCGAGACGTTCGGAATGTCGCGGGTAATTTCCTCAGGTCCGAGCTTGGTGTCGCGGGCCATCACTTCGAACTCCTCGATGTGGATCGAGGTGAAGACGTCTTCCTTCACGATCCGCTCCGAGAGCAGGATCGAGTCTTCGAAGTTGTAGCCGTTCCACGGCATGAACGCGACCAGCACGTTGCGGCCGAGCGCGAGCTCGCCGAGATCGGTCGAGGGACCGTCGGCGATGATGTCGCCCTTCTTGACGACGTCGCCGACCTTCACCAGCGGACGCTGGTTGATGCAGGTCGACTGGTTGGAGCGCTGGTACTTCATCAGACGGTAGATATCGACGCCCGACTTGGTCGGATCGAGATCTTCCGTGGCGCGGATGACGACGCGGGTCGCGTCGATCTGGTCGATCACGCCCGATCGGCGCGCCGCGATGGCGGCACCCGAGTCACGCGCAACCACGCCTTCCATTCCGGTGCCGACGAACGGCGCCTCGGCGCGAACCAGCGGCACCGCCTGGCGCTGCATGTTCGAGCCCATCAGCGCGCGGTTGGCGTCGTCGTTCTCGAGGAACGGGATCAGCGCCGCGGCCACCGAAACGAGCTGCTTCGGCGACACGTCCATGTAGTCGACCTTGTCGGGCGTCACCGGCAAGACTTCGCCGGCGTGACGGCACACCACGAGGTCTTCGGTGAAGCGGCCCTTCGGATCGAGCGGCACGTTGGCCTGCGCGACCGTGTAACGGCCCTCCTCCATCGCCGAGAGGTACACGACCTCGTCGGTGACGCGGCCGTCCTTGACCTTGCGGTACGGCGTCTCGACGAAGCCGTACTTGTTCACGCGCGCGAAGGTCGCGAGCGAGTTGATCAGGCCGATGTTCGGACCTTCCGGCGTCTCGATCGGGCAGATGCGGCCGTAATGCGTCGGATGCACGTCGCGCACCTCGAAGCCGGCGCGCTCGCGCGTCAGACCGCCCGGTCCAAGCGCCGACAGGCGGCGCTTGTGGGTGATCTCGCTGAGCGGGTTGGTCTGGTCCATGAACTGCGAGAGCTGCGAGGAGCCGAAGAACTCGCGCACGGCGGCGGCCGCCGGCTTGGCGTTGATCAGGTCCTGCGGCATGACCGTGTCGATGTCGACCGAGGACATGCGCTCCTTGATCGCGCGTTCCATGCGCAGGAGGCCGATGCGGTACTGGTTCTCCATGAGCTCGCCGACCGAGCGCACACGGCGGTTGCCGAGATGGTCGATGTCGTCGATCTCGCCCTTGCCGTCGCGCAGGTCCACCAGCGTCTTGATGACGGAGAGGATGTCTTCCTTGCGCAGTGTGCGCTGGGTGTCGGGCGCATCGAGGTCGAGGCGCATGTTCATCTTGACGCGGCCGACCGCGGAGAGGTCGTAGCGCTCGGCGTCGAAGAACAGCGACTGGAACATGGCCTGCGCCGATTCCAGCGTCGGCGGCTCGCCCGGACGCATCACGCGGTAGATGTCGAACAGCGCGTCCTCACGCGTCATGTTCTTGTCGGCCGAGAGCGTGTTGCGGATGTAGGGGCCGACATTGACGTGGTCGATGTCGAGCAGCGGCAGTTCCTTGTAGCCCTGCTCGTTGAGCGCCTTCATCAGCTTGTCGGTGATCTCCTCACCGGCCTCGGCGTGGATCTCGCCGGTCTTCGGGTTGACGAGGTCCTCGGCGACGTAATTGCCGACCAGCTCCTCATCGGCCATGCGCAGCGCCTTCAGCCCCTTCTCCTGGAGTTGGCGGGCGGCACGGACGGTGAGCTTCTTGCCGGCCTCGAGCACGACCTTGCCGGTGTCGGCGTCGATCAGGTCGTTGACGGTCGAGTAGCCGCGGAAACGGTTGGCGTCGAACGGAACGCGCCAGCCTTCCTTGGTCCGCTTGTAGAGGATCTTCTTGTAGAACGTGGACAGGATCGCCTCGCCGTCGAGGCCAAGGGCGAACATCAGCGACGTCACCGGAATCTTGCGACGACGGTCGATACGCGCATAGACGATGTCCTTGGCGTCGAACTCGATGTCGAGCCAGGAACCGCGATATGGGATCACGCGGGCAGCGAACAGCAGCTTGCCCGACGAATGGGTCTTGCCCTTGTCGTGGTCGAAGAACACGCCCGGCGACCGGTGCATCTGCGAGACGATGACGCGCTCGGTGCCGTTGACGATGAAGGTGCCGTTCATCGTCATGAGCGGGATGTCGCCCATGTAGACGTCCTGCTCCTTGATGTCCTTCACCGACTTCGCGCCGGTTTCCTCGTCGATATCGAACACGATGAGGCGCAGCGTCACCTTGAGGGGTGCCGCGAAGGTCATGCCGCGCTGGCGGCACTCGTCAACGTCGTATTTGGGCTGCTCGAACTCGTAGCGGACGAATTCCAGCATCGAGGTGCCCGAGAAGTCGGAGATCGGAAACACCGAGCGGAACACCGCCTGCAGACCCTCGTCGAGACGGCCGCCCTGCGGTTCGTCGACCATCAGGAACTGGTCGTAGGACGCCTTCTGAACCTCGATGAGGTTCGGCATCTCGGCGACTTCCTTGATGTGTCCGAAGAACTTGCGAACGCGTTTGCGACCGGTGAATGTCTGCTGCGCCATCGTGGCCTCTCATTTCGTCGCCCGCTCTGGGCGAACCGTCCGGAACGCGGCTGCCACCGCGCCCCGGGTTGAATTTTTGAACCCGCCTTGGGGGCCGGAAGCTCAGTTTCAGGCTGGGAATGTCCTGAATCTGTTCTTCAGACCTTCAAAACGCAAAACGACGCGCGGGGCGCAGAAGCGCGCCCGCCCGTCACAACGATCGTCTTCACGGACTGCAAAAGCCCGAAATAGCCTGCTCTCCCAACGGCTTACAGGGAAATCCGGCATCCCTGCCCACCGCGCTTTCGTGCTGCCGACCCGATATGGGGCGACAATAATGGAGATTCGAGGGGTAAACCCTCAAATCCCCACACTTTTTCGTGTTCGGCCTGCGTCGGGACGTTCCGTCGCACGCCTTTTGCATTCCGGCCCCGAGCCTTCCGATCGTCATGGCCGGGCTTGCCCGGCCATCCACGATCTTGGGACGAGATCCCGGGTCTCGCTCCGCGAGCCCGGGATATTGCTGAAGTAACTTGCGCTACTTGAGCTCGACCTTGGCGCCAGCCTTCTCGATCTGGGCCTTGATCTTCTCGGCTTCTTCCTTGTTCACGCCTTCCTTCAGCGGCTTCGGAGCACCCTCGACGAGGTCCTTTGCTTCCTTCAGGCCGAGACCGGTGATGGCGCGGACTTCCTTGATGACCTCGATCTTCTTGTCGCCGGCAGCGGCGAGAACGACCGTGAACTCGGTCTTCTCTTCCGCCGGAGCGGCGGCAGCGCCACCACCGGCCGGGCCGGCCACGGCGACAGCCGCAGCAGCCGAAACGCCCCACTTCTCTTCGAGAAGCTTCGCGAGTTCGGCAGCCTCGAGCACGGTGAGGCTCGAGAGGTCGTCAACGATCTTCTGCAAGTCAGCCATTGTTCAGTTTCCTTACGTGTAAGTCTGGTTCGGGTTTGAGTTTTGCGAAGGGCGTCAGGCCGCTTCGCCCTTTGAGGCATGAGCCTGGATGACGCGCGCGAGCTTGCCCGCGGGCGCATTGGCGAGCTGGGCCAGCTTGGTCGCCGGGGCCACGATGAGGCCGACGATCTTGCCGCGCAGTTCGTCAAGCGACGGCAGCGAGGCAAGCGCCTTCACGCCGTCGACATTCAGGACGGTCTTGCCCATCGAACCGCCGATGATGACGAACTTTTCGTTCGCCTTGGCGAATTCGACGGCGACCTTTGGCGCCGCCACCGGATCGTTGGAAGTCGCGATCACGGTCGGCCCCTTCAGCATGGGGCCGATGGCAACGACGTCAGTGCCATCAAGAGCAATTTTGGCGAGACGGTTCTTCGAGACCTTCACCGAGGCGCCAGCCAGCTTCATCTGCATACGCAGCTTCTGCATCTGGGCAACGGTGAGGCCGGAATATTGAGCAACGATCGCGACGCCCGTGGTCTTGAAGACCTCATTGAGCTGTTCGACCGCCTCTTTTTTTGCCGCTCGTTCCACAGCAAGCTCTCTCCGGTTGGCGGTCATCGCGAGAAGCGGGACCGCCGGGTTGCACCCATCGTCCCGCCCAAACCTGAACCTCCGGGCCAAAAACCCATCGGACACGCCGGGCGAGGACGACAATTCAAGCCTGCCCTCCGGGAGCCACGAAGGCCCACGGCGTGTCGAGGTCCGAACCAGACCCGTTCCGCGAAGCCAGCCGTTAAAGCTGGATGCGAAGTGAAATCCGGTCTTCACCCGTCTATGCAGGCCATGCGATTAAGCCGTTGAGAAATCGAAATTTCCTGCGGGCGCCTGCAGTCTTGGACAGGACAAGGTCAGCCGGCGAACCGCCCGACCTCTGCCCGCACTCCACCAACTGACGGGTTTTCTTTCCTTTTTCGGGCAAATCCTCGCGGACGTCCTGAAAGGAATGATTTCCTGTCGTCGGGTTTTCGGAATGCGCGCACGAACGCGCCAGCCGAGGCCGGTACGTCCGGAAGCGGTTCTTTAACCGCTCTCTGCCTGCTTGCCAAGAGCAAAATTCACACCAGTTCCAATCCGTTGGCGCGGGCGCTTGACCCGAGCCGATAGGGACTGGTTCAGACCCATTTAACCGCATAAGGCAGCGGCTTGCCCTCGAAGAACGCGGTCAGGTTCGCCAAGACGCAGTTTTGCATGGCGACGTGCGATTCGAGGGTGTGGCCGCCGATATGCGGAGCGAACACCACGTTCGGGAGCGCGGTCAGCGCATCCGGGGCGTGCGGTTCCTTCTTGAAGACATCGAGGCCGGCCCCCGCAATGGTCTTGTCGGTGAGGGCCGCGATCAGGGCCTTCTGGTCGATCACCGAGCCCCGCGAAATGTTGACGACATAGCCGTCTGCGCCGAGGCGCCTCAGGATGTCGGCGTTGACGACATGCTGGGTGTCGGCTCCTGCCCGGACCGCGATCATCAGCACGCTGCACCACTCGGCCAGCGCCTCCAACGACGGGAAATATTGATAGGGCAGATCGTATCTGGTGCGGCTGAAATAGCCGATCTCGCTCTCGAATGCGGCGCAGCGCGCGGCGATCTTGCGGCCGATCTCGCCCATGCCGTAAACGCCGATGCGGCGGCCGGGCATACCGGCCTGCGGGCGCATCATCGGGGACTGCTTCGAGGCGGCCCAATCGCCGCTACGGACATATTGGTCGGCGACCAAAATCCGCCGCGTCGTCGCCAGCATCAAGGTCATCGCGATGTCGGCGACCGAGGCCGCATTGGCACCCGGACTGTGGCCGACCGCGATGTTGCGGCTGGCCGCCGCCTCCAGGTCGACGCCGTCATAGCCGGTACCGTAGCAGACGATGGCGCCGAGCTTGGGAAACAGGTCCATCGCCTCCCCTCCGAGCGGCGTGCCGCCCGCCGTCAGCACCGCTTGGATGCCGCCGAGGTCGTCGGCCGAAAACACCTCGCGCACGGGCTTGCCGCCGGTGTCGAGCAGCTCGAACCGCTCCGCGAAGCGCACCATCATCGTCTTGGGAAAGCGCGAATAGATCAGGACCTTGTCAGCCATTGTTCTTGTTTCCGGTAAGCGCCGTCACAAACGACGAGGGGCGGAATCGGTTGCCCAATTCCGCCCCTCGCCTCATGCAATTTCTAAACCTCAGCCGAGAATGGTGCCCGGCTCGACCTTCACGCCCGGGCCCATCGTCGAGGACACGGCAACGCGCTGGATGTAGGTGCCCTTGGAACCGGCCGGCTTCGCCTTGGTGACAGCGTCAGCCAGAGCCTTGATGTTCTCGACCAGCTTCTCCTCGGTGAACGAGGCCTTGCCGACGCCGGCCTGCAGGATGCCGGCCTTCTCGACACGGAACTCGACCGAGCCGCCCTTGGCCCCCTTCACCGCACCGGTGACGTCCATGGTCACGGTGCCGATCTTCGGGTTCGGCATCAGGCCGCGCGGGCCGAGCACCTTACCGAGACGGCCGACCAGCGGCATCATGTCGGGGGTGGCGATGCAGCGGTCGAAATCGATCGAGCCGTTCTGCACCTTCTCGACCAGGTCTTCGGCGCCGACGACGTCGGCACCTGCGGCCTTGGCCTCGTCGGCCTTGGCGCCGCGGGCGAACACGCCGACGCGGAGCGTACGGCCGGTGCCGTTCGGCAGGGTCACGACGCCACGGACCATCTGGTCGGCGTGACGCGGATCGACGCCGAGATTGATGGCGACCTCGATGGTCTCGTCGAACTTCGCTTTCGCACGTTCCTTGACCATCTTGATGGCGTCCGCGAGCGGGTAAAGCTTTTCGCGATCAACACCTTCGCGGGCTTTGTTCAAACGCTTTCCGATTGCCATGACCGCTTACCCCGCCACTTCCAGACCCATCGAGCGGGCCGAGCCCTCGACCATCTTCATGGCCGATTCGATGGTGTCGCAATTGAGATCCTTCATCTTCTTCTCGGCGATCTCGCGCACCTGCGCCTTGGTCACCTTGCCGGCCTTGTCACGGCCCGGCGCCTTCGAGCCGGACTGGATCTTGGCAGCCTGCTTGAGGAAGAAGGACATCGGGGGAGTCTTCATCTCGAACGTGAACGAACGATCGGCGTAGATCGTGATCACGACGGGAATCGGGGTGTTCTTCTCTTCCTTCTGGGTCTGGGCGTTGAACGCCTTGCAGAACTCCATGATGTTGAGACCGCGCTGACCAAGCGCGGGACCGATCGGGGGCGAAGGATTCGCCGCACCGGCCGGGACCTGAAGCTTCAGGTATCCGGTCACTTTCTTTGCCATGTATTACTCCTGTTGTGCCGGCATGCCGCCGGCGGTTTCAGGTTCGTGGTCGGGAACCCGAGCGGCTGGCAACCGCCCTCGTCCTCCCACGGCCTCCATTAGAGACGTCGCCGCCTCCAGTTCTGTCATGCCCGGGCTTGACCCGGGCATCCATCAATCTTCGCAAGACTTCTACGAAGGAGATGGATTGCCGGGTCAAACCCGGCAATGACGAACGGTCAGACCTTCTCGACCTGACCGAATTCCAACTCGACCGGCGTGGCGCGACCGAAGATCGACACCGCGACCTTCACGCGCGAGCGCGCTTCGTCGATTTCCTCGACCACACCCGAGAACGAGGCGAACGGGCCGTCGGCCACGCGCACGTTCTCGCCGATCTCGAACGACACCGACGCCTTCGGCCGTTCCACGCCCTCCTGCACCTGGTGCAGGATGCGCATGGCCTCGTTCTCCGAGATCGGCATCGGCTTGTTTTCGGCGCCTAGGAAGCCTGTCACCTTCGGCGTGTTCTTGATCAGATGGAACGCCTCGTCGGTCAGCTTCATCTTCACCAGCACATAGCCCGGGAAGAACTTGCGCTCGGCGTCGATCTTGCGGCCGCGGCGCACTTCCGTGACCTTCTCGGTCGGAACCAGCACCAGCTCGAACAGCTCCTCGAGCCCGCGCTGCTTGGCCTGCTCGCGGATCGATTCGGCGACCTTCTTCTCGAAGTTCGAATAGGCGTGGACGATGTACCAGCGCTTGTCGGACACTTGAGCGGTTGCTGTTGCCATCAGTGAATGCCCAGAAGGAAGGTGATGAGGTAGCGGATAATCTGGTCGGCGGCGAAGAAGAAGATCGAGGCCACCGCGACCATGACGAACACCATGATGGTGGTGATCGTGGTCTCACGACGGGTCGGCCAAGTGACCTTGGCGGTCTCCGAACGCACTTCCTGCAAGAATTTGAACGGGCTGACTGCCATCGTTTGATGTCCAACGTCCGTCGCACGACGGCTACTGATTTCAGAAGGATCCGAACAGCCGCCGTTGGCCCAGCCCTCGTCTGAAGGATGAGCCGGAAACCGGGCTCGATTGTTCAGGGATTTCAAAGCCGCGCCGGAAATCCGCGTCTAACGGGCCGGCTGCGAGTGCCGGGTAGATACTGCGGATGGGGCCAAAGGTCAAGATATCCGGGGCTCGCGCCGGCAGGCCCGCCGCCCTCGGCGACCGCGCACAGCCCAAGGCGGATCAAGGGTTTATCCAACTCGTCCCGCTTGGGGACGAGATCCAGCCCCCGCTCGGGACCCCGCCCGACCGATCTGTCCAGGTCAGTCGGCCCGGTCGACGACCGAGACACCAGGGAGCGGCACAACGAACTTTCCGCCCTCGGCGAAATAACGGGCGTGCTTGGCCCGGATCGGGTCGACGTAGCGCCAGGCGAAAACGACGACGAAGGCCGGCTTGCGCTCATAAAGGGTCGCGGGCGGCAGGATCGGGATGTCGTAACCCGGTCCGGCCATCACGTTCCCCTTCTTGGGGTCATCGTCCACCAGGAAGTCGATCTTGTTCTCCAGGCCGAACTGCGGCAGCAGCGTCGTGGTACCGACCGAAACGCCATAACCGGCGACCAGCTGACCGCGCGCGTGGGCGGCATCGGCCATCGCGACCAGCTCGTCGCGGATGGCGGCGATCCGCTTCACATAAGGCGCATAATAGGCTGGCTGATCGACGCCGAGCCGGTCTTCCTCGGCGATGAACTTCGCGACCTCGGAGGACGGCTTCTTGGCCCCGCCCGCCCGCTGCACGGTCACGCGGATCGAGCCGCCCTTGGTCCAGATGTGCTGGACGTCGATCACTTCCATGCCGAGCCGGGCGAAGAAGCGCGTCAGCGGCTTGATGTTAAAATACGACAGATGCTCGTGATAGACGGTGTCGAGCAGGTTCTTCTCGGTGACGTCGACGCCGTATTGCGTCTCGAAGACGAACAATCCGTCCGGCGCGAGCACGTCGCGAACCCCGATCACCAGCGGGTCGAGATTGTCGACATTGGCGATCATGTTGTTGGCGATCACGACGCTCGCCGCCCCGTGGCTTTGCAGGATGCGGCGTCCAATCGTATCCGTGAAGAAATCACCGATGGTCTCGATTCCGGCTTCGGTCGCACGCCGCGCAATGTCGACGGCGGGGTCGACGCCCAGCACCCGCATGCCCCGCTCCCTAAAGAAGCCGAGCAGCGACCCATCGTTGCTGCCGAGCTCGACCACCAGCGAGCCCGGCGCGATGCCGAATCGGCTCACGACATCGTTGGCATAGCCTGCGAAATGCTCCCGCAGGCCGAGTGAGAGCGAGGTGGTGTAGACGTAATTGCGATACTGGATCTCCGGATTGCCGACTTCGAGAATCTGGAGATGGCCGCAGTCCCGGCACAGATGCAGCGCCATCGGCACCGCAGCCCGGAAGACGGGATCGTCGACGCTGGCGTTCGGCACCTGGAAGTTCGGCGTGCCGATGGGCATGCCCGCCATCGGGACGACCTGCTCTTGCTTGTCGGAATGACAGAGGCGGCAGGTATTGCGGACGTAGAACAGTTCTTTCATCGAGCAGCCAAAAATTTAAGGTACGCGATCGGGTGAGGTCATCCTCCCCCCTTAAGGACCAGACCCGCTTCACGAGGACGGATATTCCGCACGACCGATCACGAGGTCGATCGCGGCCATCATCCAGAACTGGTGCGTGGTCTCGACGATATTGTAGCTGCGGCTGTCGACGAAGAAATTGACGTCGCCGAGATCGCGCAGCGGATTGTCCGCGCTCATCCCGGACAGCGTGATCACGTCGAGCTTCATCGTCCGCGCCTGCGCAACCCCATTGAGGATATTCTTGGAGCGCCCCGACGAGCTGATCGCGACAAGGCAGTCTCCGGCACGGGCATTCAGCCTCACGGCGTGCGCGATCCAGTCCTCAAAACCGTAATCGTTGGCAAGGCACGACATCATGCTCGCATCGCTGTAGCAGAGCGCGGGCACCGCAGCGTTCTTCGAAAGATCGATCGCCAGATGCGAAGCGATACCGGCCGAACCACCGTTACCGATGAAGATGACGCGCCCCCCCTGCTCGCGCGTACGCAACCAGAGGGCGCGGGTGGCGGAAACCCCAGCAAGGACGTCGTCGTCGACCGCCGTCGCGCGATGCAGGCGTCCCACATAATCGTCGAGGAAAGCCTTGGGATCGGGGTCGATGGACTCGACGGAAATCGGCTGGCGACTCGGCTGCAACATAATACTGGGATATCGGCTATTATCAGGGATTGCAAAGGTATAATCCTTACCGAGTCGGCGAGCGGCTGATAGTCGGCGTTCGAGTTTGACTTAACAATGGCGAGCCTGTTTCACAGGGCATTCGCAGCACGGATGTTCCCCCATGAAATGCATTGTCACCGGCGGCGCAGGGTTCATCGGAAGTCACCTTGTCGACCGCCTCCTCGATGATGGCAACGAGGTCGTCGCACTCGACAATTTCTTCATCGGTCGCCCTGAAAATCTGGCCTCGCGCGCCGATTCGAGTCGGCTGAAGATCGTGCGGGCGGACGTCACCGAGCTCGAATCGATCGAGCCGTATTTTCACGGAATCGATTGGGTCTTCCATCTCGCCGCTCTGGCTGACATCGTACCCTCGATCGAATCGCCGATTCCCTACCATCGCGCCAATGTCGACGGCACAGTCAACGTTCTCGAGGCGGCACGGCACGCGAGCGTCAAGCGCTTCGTCTACGCCGCCTCGTCGTCCTGCTACGGAATTCCCGACGTCTATCCGACGCCGGAGAGCGCCGAGATTCGGCCGATGTATCCTTACGCACTGACCAAAAATCTCGGAGAGCAGTGCGTCATGCACTGGTGCCAGGTCTACAAGCTGCCCGCGGTGGCGCTGCGCCTGTTCAACGTATACGGACCGCGCCATCGCACCACCGGCACTTACGGTGCCGTGTTCGGCGTGTTCATGGCACAGAAGCTCGCCGGCAAGCCCTTTACAGTAGTGGGTGACGGCGAACAGACGCGTGACTTTACCTTCGTCAGCGATGTCGCCGACGCCTTCGTTACCGCCGCGCGGTCCGATATCTCGCATGCAGTCCTCAACGTCGGCTCGGACAACACCTACAGCGTCAACCGGCTGGTCGAGCTTCTCGGCGGCGACAGGGTTCATATCCCCAAACGTCCGGGCGAGCCGGATTGCACCTATGCCGACATCTCCAAGATCAAGCGGGTCCTGAACTGGACGCCGAAGGTGAGATTCGAGGACGGCGTCGCGACGATGCTGAAGTCGATGGATCAGTACAAGGACGCGCCGCTGTGGACCGTCGACAAGATCACCGACGCTACCAAGGACT
This sequence comes from Bradyrhizobium sp. DOA1, assembly GCF_001593325.1. Lineage (NCBI taxonomy): Bacteria > Pseudomonadati > Pseudomonadota > Alphaproteobacteria > Hyphomicrobiales > Nitrobacteraceae > Bradyrhizobium > Bradyrhizobium sp. DOA1. Next base: position 2,373,946 of record NZ_JXJM01000001.1, on the reverse strand, counting down.
GGTTCAAATATCTCGGTGATGACAAGGGCTTGTCGCAGAAGGCAAGCTCCTGAACAGGCTCACCTGTTATCGTTGCTGCGAGTCGATCGTCTCCCGGGCGGCCCTCTGAGACCGACCGGTGCCTTTGGGTGCATTCACATGGGTAATGCTGCGACAGACAAGCCGACCGGCCATCCGGCACCGCACGAGAAGGTCAAGACGATCGAGGAGCTCGGCGAGATTGCGCGCGCCGCGCAGGCAAGGGGTCTGACCGTCGCGCTCTGTCACGGCGTGTTCGATCTGGTGCATCTCGGCCACGTCCGGCACATCCTGGCAGCCCGCAACGAGGCCGACGTGGTCATGGTGACCATCACAGCCGACCGTTACGTCAACAAGGGCCCGGGGCGGCCGATCTTTCCGGAGAACATGCGCGCCGAGATGCTGGCCGCGCTCGGCACGGTCGACTGGGTCGGCATCAATCAGACCTCCAGCGCTGAACCGGTCCTCGATACCGTGCGCCCCGACATCTACGTGAAGGGCTCGGACTACGAGAATCTTGAGGATGACGTAACCGGCAAGATCGCGATGGAGCGCGAGGCGGTCGAGCGTCACGGCGGACGCATCGTCTTCACGCGCGACGTGACGTTCAGCTCGTCGTCACTGCTGAACCGCTACTTCGACATCTACGACCCCCCTCTGCGGGATTACCTCCAGAAGGTGCGCGAGAGCGGCGGCGCCGAACGCCTGCTGAAGCTGATCGACAAGATCCAGGACATGCACGTCGTTCTGGTCGGCGACACGATCATCGACGAATACCAATACGTCACGGCGCTCGGAAAGGCCTCGAAGGAAAACATCGTCGCTACGCTGTTCAAGAACGGCGAACAATTTGCGGGTGGCGTGATTGCCGCGGCCAATCACGTGGCGAGCTTCTGCAAATCGGTCGAGATCGTCACCACGCTGGGTGGCAAGGACTATCCCGAAGAGTTCATCCGCGCGCATGTCCGCCCGAATGTCACGCTCACGCCGATCCGCATTCAGGGCCGTCCGACGACCCGCAAATTGCGGTACGTCGAGATGGGCTATCTGCACAAGCTCTTCGAAGTCTACACCATGGACGATACGCCGCTCGACGAGACCGAGCGCAAGGAGATCGACCGTGTCACCGCCGAGCGCGTGCGCGGCGCCGACGTGGTCATCGTCACCGATTTCGGTCACGGCATGATCGCGTCCAGCACGATCGACACCCTGATCGCAAATTCCAGGTTCCTGGCCGTCAACGCTCAGAGCAACAGCGGCAACCACGGCTACAACCTGATCACGAAGTATCCGCGGGCCGACTACATCTGCATCGACGCACCGGAAGCGCGGCTGGCGGCCACGGACAAGTTCAACGAGATCGCATCGGTGATCCAGGACGGCCTGCATCGCAAGATCGATTGCGACAACATGATCATCACGCACGGCTCCTTCGGCTGCTACCCCTTCTCGTCGAAGACCGGCGTTGCGCGCGTACCGGCCTTCACCAAGACCGTCGTCGACACCGTCGGTGCGGGCGATGCCTTCCTGACGATCACGGCGCCGCTGGTGGCGGCTGGCGGCAACATCGAGGACGTCGCGTTCATCGGCAATGCGGCGGGCGCGATCAAGGTCGGCATCGTCGGTCACCGCAACTCGGTCGAGAAGGCGCCGCTGGTCAAGTTCGTCACCGCGTTGTTGAAGTAGCGCGATCGAAGAATCCGGAGAACGACAGTGATTGATCGGAAATGGAACGTGATGGTCACCGGCGGCGCCGGCTATGTCGGCAGCGTGCTGATCCCGCAATTGCTCGCCGCGGGTCACAAGGTCACCGTGCTCGATTTGTTCATGTATGGCGAGGACGTCTTCGACGCGGTTCGCGACAATCCGAATCTGCGCCTGATCAAGGGCGACATCCGCGATGAGGCCGCCGTCAACGAGGCCCTGCGCGGCAACAACGCGGTGATCCACCTCGCCTGCATCTCCAACGACCCTTCGTTCGAATTGGATCCGGCGCTCGGAAAATCCATCAACTATGACTGCTTCCGGCCGATGGTGCGCGCGGCGAAGAAGGCCGGCATCAAGCGCTTCATCTACGCGTCCTCCTCGAGCGTCTATGGCATCAAGGACGAGACCGAGGTGACCGAGGAACTGTCCTGCGAGCCGCTCACGGACTACTCCAAGTTCAAGGCGATGTGCGAGACCGATCTGGCCGATGAGGGCGCCTTCGGCTTCGTCACCTGCACGGTTCGTCCGGCCACGGTCTGCGGCTACGCGCCGCGGCAGCGGCTCGACGTCGTCGTCAACATCCTGACCAATCTGGCGGTCAACACCGGCCGCATCCGTGTGTTCGGCGGAACGCAGAAGCGGCCCAATCTGCACATCGAGGACATGTCCGCGGCCTATCTGTTCCTGCTTCAACAGGACGATGCGAAGATCGACGGCAAGACCTACAACATCGGTTACGAAAACCATTCGCTGATGAAGATCGCCGACATCGTCAAATCGGTGGTCGGAAACAACGTCGACGTGGCCGTCGAGCCGACCGACGATCTGCGGTCCTACCACGTCTCCTCGGAGAAGATCCGCCGCGAGCTCGGGTTTGCGCCTGCGCACACGATCGAGCAAGCCGTGTCCGGGCTCGCGGACGCCTTCAGGGGCGGCCGCCTGCCGAACTCGCTGAACGATCCCCGGTATTTCAACATCAAGATGATGCAGAACATCAGCCTGAAGTGAGCGGCGTGCGGATCGGCATCGATTTCGACAACACGATCATCTGCTACGACAAGGTCTTTGCCGCCGTCGCGCGCCAGCGTGGCCTGGTGCCCGAGGGATGGCAAGGGCTGAAGACGGACGTGCGGGATCATCTGCGATCCCGCGCAGGCGGCGAACTCGCCTGGCAAGGCCTGCAAGGCTTCGTGTACGGCAAGGGAATTGGCGACGCCGAGATATTTCCCGGCGTCAGCGAATTCCTCGCAGCGTGCCGCAAGGCCGGCGCAAGCGTCTATATCGTCAGCCACAAGACGCAGTTCGGCCATCAGGATCCCGACCGCGTCGACCTGCGCGAGGCCGCGCGCGGCTGGTTGCGCAGCGCAGGTCTGATCGACGCCACTGATGCGGCGCTGGCTGCGGGCAACATCTATTTCGAGGACACGCTGGCGGCCAAGGTCGAGCGGCTCGCAATCCTGGAGCTCGATATCTTTATCGACGATCTCGTCGATGTGTTCGAGCAGCCGCATTATCCTAAGACGACTCGCTCGATCCTGTTCACGCAATCGCGGCTTTCCCATCCCGTCCATTGCGAACCGATCGCGAGTTGGGTCGACATCCACCGCGGAGTGTTCGCGGCATGAGCGAGCCGGACATCAGCGCGCAGGATGCGATCTCGATCGGAAGCCGCCTGGCCGGGGCGCGGGTCGCGGCCGCGCAACCGGCGCGGTCAGGCGGCAACAACCGTGTGTTTCGGCTGGAGATGGCGCAGGGACCGCCACTCGCCCTCAAGCATTATCCGTCGGATGGACGTGATCGCCTCGGACAGGAATACGACGCACTCTCGTTTCTGGCGCACCACGGCATCACGTCGACACCGCGGCCGATCGCGAAAGACACCGACGCGTCCTGCGCGCTGTATCAATGGTTCGACGGTGATGCGGCGGTGCTGCATCCCCAGGACGACGATGCCGATCAGATGGCCGATTTCCTGATCGCGCTTCAGGAACTGCGCAACGCCGACGGTGCACGGATCTTGCGAAACGCCTCGGCCAGCATCTTCTCGCCCGAGGCCGCCATTGCCCAGTACGAGCAGCGCCTGGACGGGTTGCGGCACGTATCGCAGGATCAGCCGGAGCTGCGCGCGTTCGTGGAGGGCAGCCTGGTTCCCAGCACGGCGATCTCTATCCGGCAACTTCGTCGACGCTATGCGGAACTGGGCCGGAATCCCGCAGTGGACCTCGCGCCCACCCATCGCGCATTGAGTCCGTCGGATTTCGGATTGCACAACGCGCTGCGCGCCAACGACCGCAGGTTGCGATTCATCGACTTCGAATATTTCGGCTGGGACGATCCGGTCAAGCTCGTGTCCGACACCGCAATCCATCCGGGCAGCGATCTGAGCGAGGCCGACGCAAATCGATTGATCGAACGGCTCTCGCGTGCGTTCGAAGCTGGCGATGACACGTTTGCGATCCGCCTTGACGTACTGTATCCTGTGTTCGGAGCGATTTGGTGCCTGATTGTCCTGAATGCCTATTTGCCGGAAAGCCGCTCCCGGCGTGCCCTGGCTGCGCAAGGTGGTGATCTGACGGTCCGCCTTGCCGGCCAGCTCGACAAAGCCCGTCGGCTCCACCAAACGATTTGCCAACGTGATCCAGATCTCACCCCACGCTGAAGCTGCTCTCACCTGCACGCTAGACGAGCGGAGCCTTTATTTGCGCCGTCTGGTCCTCGGTTCTGTCCGCTCAGCAGGACGCGGCCATGTCGGTCCTGCCCTGTCGCTGATCGAGATGGTTCGCGTGCTCTACGACGACGTGCTGCGGATCGACCCGAAGAACCCGCGCGATCCCAATCGCGACCGTGCGATCCTCAGCAAGGGACACGGTTGCCTGGCGCTCTATGCGCTCTTGGCCGATCGCGGCTTCTTTCCCCTGTCGGAGCTGGACGGCTTCTGCGGTCCCGACAGCATCCTCGGCGGACATCCCGAATACGGCATGGTGCCGGGGGTCGAGGCTTCGACCGGTGCGCTCGGCCATGGCCTGTCGATCGGCGTCGGCCTCGCGCTCGCCGCGCGCATGCGCGAACGCAGCTACCGGACCTTCGTGCTGCTCGGCGACGGCGAGATCAACGAGGGATCGGTCTGGGAAGCCGCCATGGGCGCGGCCAAGCACGGGCTCGACAATCTGGTCGCGCTGATCGACTACAACAAGCTGCAGAGCTACGGGCCCACCGACTACGTGTTGCCGCTGGAGCCGCTCGCGGACAAATGGCGCAGCTTCGGCTTCGCCGTGCAGGAGCTGAACGGCCACGACGTCGGCGCTCTGCGCACTGTCCTCAAGCAGGTTCCGGCCGTTCCGGGCAAGCCCACGGGGATCATCTGCCATACCGTCAAGGGCAAGGGTCTGCCGCAGGCGGAATCCAATGCCGACTGGCATCACAAGAACAAGCTGACCGACAGCGAGCTCGACGCCATCCGCGTCGCCGTCGGCGATTTCTGATCGGCTCCCCATGCGCAACACAGCGATGAACATGGTCCACAAGCTCGCCGGACGCGACGAGCGTGTGCTTTACATCGGCTCCGATCCCGGCGCCGGTACCTTGCGCGCCATGAGCAAGGAATTTCCCAAGCGCCATCTGATCGAGGGCATTTCGGAAGCGCACATCATCGGCATGTCGGCCGGCCTCGCGATGGAGGGCTTCGTGCCCTACGTCAACACCATCGCGACCTTCCTCACCCGCCGCTGCTACGAGCAAGTGGCCGTCGACCTCTGCCTGCACAACCTTCCCGTGCGGCTGATCGCCAATGGCGGCGGGCTCGTCTACGCGCCGCTCGGCCCGACCCACCAGGCGATCGAAGACATCGCGATCATGCGGGCGCTGCCGAACATGACGGTGATCTGCCCATGCGACGCCGACGAAGCGGCGCGCATGATGGAGCAGACGCTCGACTGGGGAGGACCGATCTACATCCGGCTCGGCAAGGGCGGCGATGCCATCGTCTCGAAGGCCGAGCACGGCTTCGAGATCGGCAAGGCCATCCTGATGCGGCCGCCGGGCGACGTCCTCATGGTGACCACGGGGATCATGCTGCAGCGGGCGCTGGCCGCAGCCGACCTGCTGGCTGGCCAAGGCATTCGCGCCGGCATCCTGCACATGCACACCGTGAAGCCGCTCGACACCGCGGCGCTGCTGCAAGCGATCCGCGGCACCAAGCTCGTGGCGACGCTGGAGGAGCACGTGCCCTCTGGCGGCCTCGGCAGTGCGGTCGCCGAGGCGCTGATCGACAAGCTCGGCTCGGGTCTGCCCGCGATGCTGCGGCTGTCGCTGCCGGACCGCTTCATGCACAATTACGGCTCGCAGGACTCGCTGCTGAAGAAGCACGGCCTCGCTCCCAACGCGATCGCGACCTCGATCGAACGCGCGCTCGCCTCGCACACTTCCCCTCAACTTCATTCCACCTGACGGGTCACATGTACGACGTTCGTTATTCCTATCTGCTCGAGCAGTTCGCCGACCCCGCTCCGATCCTGGCCGAGATCGGCCGCCTGGTCGCGACTGGTGACTTCACGCTTGGCAAGCCCGTCGCCGAATTCGAGCGACGGTTTGCCGAATTGATCGGCGTGCGTCACGCCATCGGCGTCGGATCGGGCACCGACGCGCTCAAGCTCCCGCTCAAGGCGCTCGGCATCGGCCATGGCGACGAGGTCATCACGGCCGCCAACACGTTCATCGCCACCGTCGGCGCCATCGCGGAGACCGGAGCGACACCGGTGCTGGTCGACTGCGACGATTCCTTCTGCATGAATGTCGACCAGGTCGAAGCCGCCATTACCAAGAACACCAAGGCGATCATGCCGGTTCAGCTGACCGGCGAGGTCACCGACATGGGCAAACTGATGGCGATCGCCCAACGCCATAATCTCCCCGTCGTCGAGGACGCCTGCCAGGGCATCCTGTCCGAGTTTGCCGGCAAGCGCTCCGGCACCCACGGCATTGCGGCCGGCTTCTCGCTGCATCCGCTCAAGAACCTCAACGTCTGGGGTGATGCCGGCGTCGTCGTCACCAATGACGATGGCATGAACGAGCAACTGCGCCTCATCCGCAATCACGGCATGAAGAACCGCGACGAGATCGCGATCCTCGGCTGCAATTCGCGGCTGGATTCGCTCCAGGCGGTGGTCGGCAACTGGCTGATCGGCCAGACCAGCGAGATCACGCGGCGCCGGATCGAGAACGCGGCCTATTACGACGCGGGCCTCGCCGGCCTGCCCGGCCTGCGCATCCCGCCGCGCCGGCCTAACGTGAAGCACGTCTACCACCTCTACATGGTGTTCGCCGAGCGGCGCGACGAGCTCTACAAATACTGCCTGGACAACGGCATCGAGGCCAAGATCCATTATCCGATCCCGCTCTATCAGCAGGAAGGCCTCAAGCATCTCGGCTACGCTCCGGGGACTTTCCCGGTCACCGACCGCCATGCCAAGGAAGTCATCAGCTTCCCCGTGGACCAGCATCTGACGCGGGCGCAGCAGGATCGCGTCATCGAGACCGTTCGGAAGTTCTGCCATGGACGCTGATCCCGGCCGCCGGCGCATCGGCTACGTCAATCTTCCCGCGCAGTTCGAGGAAGAGCGCGCCGAGATCATGCAGGCGGTCGAGGGCGTATTCCAGCGCGGCGACTTCATCGGCGGAGCGGCGGTCGCAAAGCTCGAGGAGGAATTGTCCGCCTATCTCGGCTCGCCGCATGTGGTGACGCTGAATTCCGGCACCGACGCGTTGATCCTCGCCCTGCGGGCGCTCGACATCGGCCCCGGCGACGAGGTCATCACCCCGCCGAATTCGTTCGTGGCATCGACCGCCGCGATCATCGCGGTCGGCGCCACGCCCATCTTTGCGGACGTGCTGCCGGACCAGAACATCGATCCGGCCGCAGTCGAGGCCGCCGTCACGCCGCGGACCAAGGCGATCATGCCGGTGCACCTGACCGGGCGCATGGCCGACATGAACCCGCTGATGGCGATCGCGAGCAAGCACGCCCTCGCCGTGATCGAAGACAGCGCCCAGGCCGTCGGCTCGACCTATGACGGACGGATGAGCGGCACCATGGGAACGTTCGGCTGCTTCTCCGCGCATCCGCTGAAGAATCTCAATGCCGCGGGCGATGCCGGCTTTCTCGTCACGGCCGACGCCGAGATGGCCGCACGCATCCGCAGCCTGCGCAATCACGGCCTGATCAACCGCAGCGACGTCCAGGAATGGGGCATCGTATCACGGCTCGACACGCTTCAGGCTGAGGTGCTGCGCATCCGTCTGCGCCACTTGCCCTCCGTGATCGAGCGCCGGCGCCGCAACGCTGCGCGGTACCGGGCCGAGCTCGCAGGTTTGCCGCTGTTCATTCCGCCCTGCCGCAACATCGAGTTCAACACCTTCCACACCTTTGTCGTGCAGACCGACCGGCGCAACGACTTCCAGAAGTATCTGGCCGACAAGGGCATCGAGACCGCGATCCACTATCCGATACCGATTCATCTCCAACCGGCGGCGGCGCATCTCGGCCACGGTCGCGGCGCGTTCCCAGTGACGGAACGGCAGGGGGATCAGATCCTGACTCTCCCGATCAACCAGTTCCTCTCGGCCTTCGACATCAGCTATATTTGCGCGACCGCCCGGGAGTATTTTGCATGATCGATACGGACTTCCTCCAGGCCGACGAGCAGGCGCTGGCGCAACGCTTCATCGACGACGGCTTCGTCACCACGCCGGCCGACGACCGCGGCGGACTGGACCGGATCCAACGCCGCGCCGCAGAGCTCGCGGCGGACTATCTGAAGCTGCCGCACAGCAACGATCCGTACGCGATGCTGGACACCATCCACACGCGCGTGAGCGTCGACGATCTCAACGGACTGCGGCTCCACGTCTTCAACGGCCTCAATGCTGAGCCCTGGTTCCGGCCGACCTATTTCCGCCTGGCACGCTCGACGATCGAGACCATCGTCGGCAACGAGCTCTGCATGCAGCGCCGCGTCAATCTCAGCATCCAGATGCCCGGCGACGATTCCTCGCTGCTCGCCACGCACTCCGATGTCTGGTCGGGCGACTCGCCGTTCGAGGTTGTGGTGTGGGTGCCGCTGGTGGACGTCCACCGCACCAAGGCGATGTATCTGCTGCCGCCGTCCCTGAACGGCGACATGCAGGACCGGATGGCGACCCTGCGCAGCGCCGAGGAACTGTACAAGACAATCAAGCCGCACGCGACCTTCATCGAGATTCCCTACGGTCACGTGATGCTGTTCAACCAGACCCTGATGCACGGCAATCGCATCAACGAGGAGCCAGGCACGCGCTGGAGCATGAACTGCCGCTTCAAGAGCATCATGTCGCCCTACGCGGACAAGCGCTTCGGCGAGTTCTTCGAGCCGATCCTGCTGCGCCCGGCAACGCGGGTCGGCATGCAATACAAGCTGCCGGGAGGCTTCCATGGCTGAGCGAGCCGGCCATCGCGGCTACATCGGCGCCCGGCCGCTGAACGGCAGCCGCACCCCGCAGCACGTCCAGAACATCGTGATCCGCGACTACGCGCGACGGAAGAACCTGCAATACCTGCTCAGCGCCGTCGAGCACATCATGCCCGGCAGCTACATGGTGCTCGAGGACATCGTGGACGAGCTGCCGCGCCTGAACGGCCTGATCCTCTACAGCATCTTCATGCTGCCGCCCGACGAGGCGCGCCGACGGGAGATCTACGACCGTGTGCTGCGCGAGGGCTGCGATCTGCACGCCGCCGTAGAGGAGATCACGCTGTCCTCGCGCGAGGGCATCCAGGCGGTCGAGGATATCCTGCTCGTCAACAAATACGCGACCATCCTGTGACGATGACACGGAACGGTTGACGATCATGGCCGAGATCAACCTGCTCCAGCCGATGCATGCCTCGACCAAGCGGAACTACGTTCAGCGGGTCGTCGAGCACGACAAGGCGGAATCCGCCACCGTGGCACGACAATGGGGGCGCGATTACTGGGACGGCGACCGCCGCTATGGCTATGGAGGCTATCGCTACGACGGACGGTGGCGCCCGCTTGCCCAGACCCTGATCGATCGCTACGGCATCAAGCCCGGCATGAGCGTGCTCGATGTCGGCTGCGGCAAGGGTTACCTGCTCTACGAATTCACCCAGCTCGTCCCCGACCTGACCATCGCCGGCATCGACATCTCCGACTACGGCATCGCCAATGCCAAGGAGGAGGTGCGGCCGCAGCTTAAGGTCGGCAGCGCCGTCGAGCTGCCCTACGCCGACCACAGTTTCGACCTCGTGGTATCGCTCGGTGTGCTGCACAACCTTCCGCTCGAGGAGGTCTTCCGCGCCGTGACGGAGATCGAGCGCGTCGGGCGCGGTGCTTCGAAATATCTGATGGTGGAATCGTTCCGCAACGAGCACGAGAAGGCGAACCTCCTCTACTGGCAGCTCACTTGCCTGAGCTTCCACGGTCCGGAAACCTGGGCCTGGATCTACGACAAATGCGGATACCGGGGCGACCATGGGTTCATCTTCTTCGAATGAAGCCGGCCTGCGCCGGCCGACCTCGCTGCGTGCGCAGAATCCGGAAGTCTACTATTCCGACGATGCCATCGTCACGGCCGACGACGCCACGATCGCGGAGCTGAAGCGCATCGCCGCCGGCAACCCGCGGCTGCGCAGCCGGTTGTGCACGCATCCGGACCCCTCGTCCGATCTGCACGAGATGCTGATCGTGCATCATCGCGAGGCCTATGTCCGGCCCCACAAACATTTTGGCAAGCCTGAATCGTTTCACCTGATCGAGGGCACCGCCCAGGTCGTGATCTTCGAGGATGACGGCCGCATTCGCGACGTGCTCGAGATGGCGCCCTACGGCCATGGCGGCCTTTGCTATTACCGCATGCCCGAAAAGGTCTTCCACTCGATCCTGATCACCTCGGAGTGGCTGGTGTTTCACGAGACCACCGCCGGCCCGTTCGATCCCTCCCGCACCGCATTTCCGGACTGGGCCCCCGATGGCGGCGACGCTGCCGCGGTCCAGGCCTATGTCACCAAGATACGTACACGCGTCCTAAAGCCTCTGACGAGGCCATAGACTTCATTTAAGCTGGCGCCCCTCGAGGCATGCCGATCGTACCACTCTTGCAAAGAGTTAAAGCCGTGACCGACCATTGCCGCCTTTGCCATTCGACCAATCTGCGGCCCGTCATCGATCTTGGACAGATGCCGATTGCGCATCGGCTTCGGCATAGCCGAAACGAGCAGGATGAGCGATATCCGTTCGAGGTGCTGGCATGCGGCGAGTGTGGCCTGCCGCAGATCGTCAAGCCGATCGATCCGGACATCCTGTATCGGCAGTTCAACTACAATTTCAGCACCTGGAAGCCCGAGCCGCACCAGGTCGACGAGCTCGACACCATCGCGAAGTTCTCGAAGCACCAGTCCGTGTTCGAAATCGGATGCAACGACGGCCTGTTCATGGACAAGCTGCGCGACCGCGGCGCGAAGGTTCTGGTGGGCGTGGAGCCCAACCCCGTGTCCGGCAAGATCGCCCGCGAGCGCGGCATCAATGTGTATTCCGACATGATCAGCCCGGCGCTATGTCACGACGCGGTCGCTGCGGCCGGCAAGTTCGACCTCGTCGTCTCGCGCCAGGTGCTGGAGCACATCGTCGACTTCGAAAACTTCTTCGACTGCGTGAAGATCGCGCTGCGCGACGACGGGCTGCTGTTCATCGATGTGCCTGATTTCGCTCCCGGCTCGACGGCCGGAGACCTCTCCGTGCTCTGGGAGGAGCACGTCAGCTATTTCACCGAACCGACCCTGCTCGCACTGCTGGCGCGCCACGGTTTCGAGGCGGTGTCCGTGAAGAAGTACAATTTCAGCGGCGGCAGCCTCGCCATCGCAGCCCGCCGTGCCACGCGCGACATGGCGCCGCCGCCCGCGCCATCCGGCGTCGGCGAGAAATTCGGTCAGCGCGCCAGGGAGTATGGCGCGCGCCTCCGTCCGATCCTCGCCAAGGCACGCGCTAGTGGCGCCGAGATCGGCATCTATGGCGCCGGCTGCCGCGCCTGCACCTTCACCAATGCCCACGAGCTGGCGGAGCTGGTCGACCTCTCGGTCGACGACCAGAAGGAGCGCCAGGGACTGTTCCTGCCTGGTACCGGTATTCCGATCCGCGCGCCCGAGGACCTCGCAAGCAAGTCGGATCCGCTGATCTGTCTTCTGGCGGTGAACCAGGAGAATGAAGCCAAGGTCAGCAGCCGGCTGCGCGACAGCGTGAAGCGCCCGCTGCACATTGTCTCGATCTTCGCACCCTCCGACATCTGGAGCGAACTCGATCGCCTTGAGGCGGCCGCAGGGTCGCGGCATGGCTGAGGACAAGCTCTTCAATTATTACGAACGTCAGAACGTTCTGCCGACGTTCGGAAATTTCAAGTCGTCCGCCGAACTCGGAGCCTATGCCGGCCAGAGGCGCGAGCTGTTTTCGGACAAGCTGATGCTTCCGCAGTTGCTGTTCCGCGATGCCGAACTGCTCGAATTCGGTCCTGATTCCGGCGAGAACGCCCTGGTGTTTGCCGGCTGGGGCGCGAACATGACGCTCGCCGAGCCGAACAGGCACGCGCACGAAAAAATTCAGGCCTACTTCGCGCATTTTGACCTGACCGAGCGTCTGCGCGAGCTCGCCCTCTCCGACGTCGAAGGATTTCGCGGCGATCGTCGCTTCGACATCATTGATGCCGAGGGGTTCATCTACACGGTGCAGCCGAGCGAAAAATGGCTCGGCATCTTTCACCGGTTGCTAAATCCGTACGGTTATGCCGTCGTCTCCTACTACGAACGTTATGGCGGCTTCTTCGAGCTCGCGCTCAAGGCGATCCATGGGGCGGGCAAGGCGTTGACGGCCCGCCCTGCGCTGGAGACGGCGAAGATGCTGTTCGAGGCGAAATGGAACAGCATCCCGCACACCCGCAGCTTCGATTCCTGGCTGATGGACGTGCTCGAAAATCCTTTCGTCCGGCACCGGTACTTTGTCGACGCCGGTGCCTTGTGCGCGGCGGCGCATGAGCAGGGCTTCGACGTCCACTCGGCGTGGCCGGCGTATCGCGACAATCTCGACGTCTACTGGCACAAGAAGGTCTTGTCCGACGACGAGAAGCTGCAGCGTGCAGTACGCCATCTCGGCCGCAGCCGTCTGAGCTTCCTCGGCGGATGCAAACTATATCTGGTCGGCAACATCGAAGCGGTCAATGCGATTTCGGCGTCGATCGAAGCGCTGGTTCAAGATGTCGACGGAATGATCGACGACCCCTTCGGCGACTGCCTGCCCCGGGTGATTTCCGGATTGGCGTCGTTGCGCCAGACGGTCCGCACAAGCGCCATTCTCGCCGACGATGCTGCCGATATCGACACTATTCGTGCGACGCTCGATAGTTTCCATCGCATCTTCAGTGCAATCGGGCGACGGGATGCGTCCGCAGTCGCCGCCCTCACCCGGACCGACCCGGCATTCATCAACACCTGGGGACAGCCGGCGCATTTCCTCGTCGTCCGGAAGCGCTTCGAGGATCCCGGCCGGTGAGGCCAGGCATCGGCATCATAGGAACAGGCATGGTGGGCCAGATGTGCCACCTTGCCAATTTTGCCGCCAATCCCGCCTGCCGCGTTGTCGCGATCGCAGATCTCCGGCCGGATCTCGCAACGGCAGCAGCTCGGAAATTCGGCATCTCACGGATCTACGCAACACACCGGGAGCTGCTCGCAGACAGCGAGGTGTCCGGCGTCGTCGTGGTGACCAAGCGTCGCGCCACGGGTCCGATCGTCCTGGACGCACTGAACGCCGGCCGGCACGTGCTGTCTGAGAAGCCGATGGCCTACACTACGGCCCAGGCGACCTCACTAATCGAAGCTGCGCGGCGGCAGGATCTCGTTTACAGCATCGGCTATATGAAGCGCCACGACGCCGGAGTGGCGCGCGCGATGGATGAATTGGCCCGCATCCGAACCGGCCGGTCGCTCGGACGCATCGTCGGTGCGCGAGGTTGGTGCTTCGGCGGCAACACCGGGGGATCAAGCGACACGTTCGTCATGACCGGCGAGATCCGGCCGGACGGGCTCGCGCTGTGGCAGGACGGACCGGATTGGATGCCGGATTCGATGCGGTCCGGCTACGACGGCTTCCTGAACGTCTTCAGCCATATCATCAACCTGGCCCGCTATGTGCTCGGTCCCGCGCCGAACGTCGCCGAAAGCAATATCGAGCCATCGGGTACGGCACGCGTCACGCTCGACTTCAGCGGCATCGCCTGCGTCCTGGAGTTCGCGCACGGATCGGAAGGCGCTTGGCGCGAAGGCCTGACGATCAATTTCGAGCGCGGCGCCCTGACCATCCAACTGCCTCCCCCCTTTGCCGAGGCCGAGGCGCAGATCACCCTCGACGACCACGGCCGTATCACGCCGCTGAAGCGCGGCCAGAGCTGGGCATTTCGACGCCAGGCCGAGGCGTTCGTCTCGGACATCCTCGGACGAAGCGCGCCCCTTGCGTCCGGCGAGGATTCGATCACCGACATCGCGATCGCGGAAGCGATCTGGAAGGGGCTGGTCAACGGCTAGCGCGCGGCTCCGCGTTCGCACCATTGGGCTGCGCAATGCCGGATGGCGCGCGATTCGCCGAACGGGGACGCTTGCCCCTATCCTGTCAGCAGAAGGGCTTCATCCGCGATCGCCGCGACACGTTGGATGGAGAATACCCGTAGCCCTACATATTCTGGGCCGCTTAGGTCACAGAGGGGCGCCTCTTGCGCGGTCTACTGCCCATAGCCGACGATGGCATTAGCCTTGTTCGGTTATGGGCCACAAGCGAACTCGCTGGCGGAGTGTTGGTAGCGTAGCTCGAGCCACTTCAAGAATTTCAGCATAAGTGTCTTCCTCAGGTTTTGCCGGTCAACCGGAGGCAGATTGGTACGTCCTATTTTGATTTTACGGCCGTCCGGTCACCCGTTTGCGGGTCTTCCCGCAGGCCCTTGAAGAAGGGAAGCCGGACCTTTCCCTCGTCCGATTAGGCCGGGTATTCGATCTCAACCAGCAGCTTCGGCTCGACCCAAACGCCCTTGTGCGCGATCCGCTTGGTGTAGGGTTGGGTTCGTCGGACGCAATTCGCCGGTCGACGCCTTGCCGAAGCCATGGTCCACCTTGCCGGCATAGATCAGATCGTCGCCCTTACGGCGAGCGCGATCAGCACTGCGGGCAAACCCGCTTGCGCGAGCAGCCGATGGTCCGATCGACGACATAATTAAGGCCGAGGCCGGTGAAGCGCCAAAAGGCGCCTGCTACGGCTCGTACCCCACCGCCCTCAGCTCAGCCGCATGACGGCTTGCAAAAGCCCTCAGCTCGGGCGTCGCCTCATAGGCGCCGGACCGTTCCCGAACCACGCTACCTGCGATCGAGTTGATCTGTTCATCCGTCGCGGACAGGCCGCAGAATGGCACGGCGATCTTGATAGCGGCCGCAGGATCATCGAGGACATCCTCATAGCGGAGACGCAGCAGGCGTTCGCTCGGCACCGCGCTCAGAACGGCCTCGGCTTCCTCGATATACTCTCTCCAGAGTGAGAAAGCGTCATCGAGCTCAAGGCAGCGGGACGAGCCGACAAAGCCGCCCTTTCTAGGCCTGAGAAAAAAGACGTATTGCCATTTCGCGTAGAAGCGGGCGGCATCGGCCAGTTTCTTCAATTCGCGTACCCTCAGGCTCTGGGCCACGTCGACGCCGTTGCGTTTGATGTAGATGATCTTCGCATCGGGAAAGATTTTTAGCCAGATGGGAAGAGCGAAGGTGTTGCGCGGGTCCTTCCAGCCCCATGGCGTATCGAGGCTGTTGACGCCGCCCTTCAGATACTGCATCGGGCCGGTGAAGCTGATGCTGCGCGGCGACGAGATCAGGTTTCGCAGGTAACGCTCGGACCAGCCGACGACCGCCTCGTTACGCCAAAAGTATTTGCGAAGCTGGGTCGGGTCGTCCCAGCTCGCACCGCATTGATGCAAAAGCCATTCATTCATTTCCTGAAAGAACAGCGCTTCGTTGTTCTCGTCCTTTCGCAGCCCGACGAAGAGGCCGAGCGCCTCGAGCATACGACCGATCATGCTGGTGCCGGAGCGATGCATGCCAGTGAAGATGATTGGCGGCCTCATGGTAGTTCCTCGTCGTCGTGATAGCCTGCCCGTCAGCGACCGCGATGAAGTGGTTGATTGCTGCGGCTAGTCGTTCCGGACCGGCTCGATGAACTGCCGGCTCACTGGGGCGTCTACGACTTCATCGGCAAGCCATTCAGGCTGCCGGCCGACCGTCGTAAGATGCAGATCCGGAGCATCCGGCGGCTGATAGGGTGCATCGATGCCGGTCATGTTCTTCAGCTCGCCGGCCCGGGCCTTGGCATAAAGTCCCTTTGGATCCCGTCTGACGCATTCGTCGATTGGGGTGTCGATGAAGATCTCGATGAAAGCGTTCTCGTCGACCAGCGCCCTGATCATGTCGCGCTCCGCTTTGTAGGGCGATATGAAGGAGCAGATGACGATGAGGCCGCTCTCCATCATCAGCTTGGCGACTTCGCCGACGCGCCTGATGTTCTCGACGCGGTCGGCTTCGGTGAAGCCGAGATTGCGGTTGAGCCCGTGGCGTACATTGTCGCCGTCCAGCAGCATGGTGTGACGCGCCATGGCAAACAGCTTTTGGTCGACGAGATTCGCGATGGTAGATTTTCCGGCGCCGGAGAGACCGGTGAACCAGAGAATGCATGGTCTCTGGTTCTTGAGCGCGGCGCGTTGATTCTTGCTGACGAGCACCGGCTGCCAGGCAATATTGGTCGCTCTCCGCAGCGGGAATGCGATCATCCCCGCTCCGACGGTTCTGTTGGTGCGGCGGTCCATGACGATGAAGGCGCCCGTCCGCTGATTGGTCTGATACGGATCGAACACGACCGGTAAGATCGTCGAGAAATTGCAGAACGCGATCTCGTTCAGCTTGAGCGTTGATGCCGCCAGATGCTCTCGTGTGTTGACGTCGATGAGGTATTTGATTGCCGTCACGGAGGCCGAGGGCACGGACTGGGTTCCGATCCTGAGGGCGTAGCTGCGGCCGGGAACTAGCTGCTCCTGATCCATCCAGATTAGGTGGGCTGCAAACTGATCCGCCACCTCGGCGTGCTCGGTCGGCCTGGTGAGAACATCGCCACGGCCGATGTCGAGCTCATCAGCAAGCGTCAGCGTGATCGCGTCACCTGCCTCGGCGCTCGCGATATCGCCGTCAAACGTGACGATCCGTGCGATGCGGGTTTTCTGTCCCGTCGCCGCGATAACGACGCCTTCTCCGGCAGTAATGCGCCCGGATGCGACCGTGCCTGCATAGCCGCGGAAGTCTAGGTTCGGCCGGTTAACCCACTGCACCGGAAATCGAAAGGGGAGTTTCGCGGCGCCCGACGATATGTTGATGCTTTCGAGATGATCGAGCAGGCACGGGCCTTGATACCAGCCGGTACGACGGGAGCGCTCGATGACGTTGTCGCCGTATCGCGCCGAAATCGGAACAAAAGTCATCGACGCGAAATCAAGCCCCGCTGCGAAGGAGGTGTAGCCCTTCACGATCCGGTCGAATATCTCCTGGCTGTAGTCGACGAGATCAATCTTATTGACCGCGACGACCACGTGCCGGATGCCGAGCAGGGAACAAATGAACGAATGTCGTCTGGTCTGAACCAGCACGCCCTTGCGTGCATCGATCAGCACCACCGCAGTCGAAGCCCCGGTCGCCATATTGCGCGTGTACTGTTCGTGACCAGGCGTATCCGCCACCACGAATGATCGACGCCGCGTGCTGAAGAAGCGGTATGCGACATCAATGGTGATGCCCTGTTCGCGCTCGGCCTCCAGTCCGTCGACCAGCAACGCGAAGTCGACTTCTCCACCAGTCGTGCCATGCCTCGAACTGTCGCGGAGAAGTGCAGCAAGCTGATCGTCGTAGATCAGCTTGCTGTCATGCAGCAGGCGCCCGATCATCGTCGACTTTCCATCGTCGACCGAGCCGCAGGTGATGAAGCGCAGCTGATCCTTGTCCGCGGCCGCTCCCGTGACGTCGAACCGTCCGTCGTCCATCAGAAGTAGCCTTCGCGCTTTTTCTTCTCCATCGACGCTGCTTCATCGATGTCGATCAGCCGGCCCTGGCGTTCGGAGGCAGTGGCGGTCCGCATTTCCGTGACGATATCGTGCACGGTTGCCGCGCTCGACTCGATGGCGCCGCTGAGGGGGTAACAGCCCAGGGTGCGAAAGCGGATCATGCGTTGTTCGATCTTCTCACTCGGCCCGACGGCCAGCCGATCGTCATCGACCATGATCATCATCCCGTTGCGCCGCACGACGGGACGCCGCTTCGCGAAGTAGAGCGGCACCACCGGGATGTTTTCCAGCATGATGTATTCCCAGATGTCGAGCTCGGTCCAGTTCGACATCGGAAATACCCGCATCATTTCGTCCTGACGAACTCGCGCGTTGAAAAGATTCCACAGCTCGGGGCGTTGATTGCGCGGATCCCAAGTATGGCCTGCCGAGCGAAACGAGAAGATGCGCTCCTTGGCACGGATCTTCTCCTCGTCGCGGCGCGCTCCGCCAAAAACGGCATCGAATTTATATTTATCGAGCGCTTGCTTCAGCGCCTCGGTCTTCATGACCTGGGTGTGCAGCGAAGAGCCCGATCCGATCGGATCGATGCCGCGCGCGAGCCCGTCCTTGTTGATGTAGACGATCAGATTCGCACCGATGCGGCGCGCAGTCTCATCCCTGAACGCGATCATGTCGCGGAACTTCCATGTGGTGTCGACATGGAGCAGGGGGAAGGGAAGTGGTGCCGGGAAGAAAGCCTTCATTGCAACGTGGAGCATGACGCTCGAGTCCTTGCCGATCGAGTAAAGCATGACGGGACGTCCGAATGCGGCAATCACGTCCCGCATGATATCAATCGATTCGGATTCAAGGCGGCTTAGGTGTCTAGGCAGCATAAGAGCTCGGAGTAATGGGAGGTCGCGACGTCATGTCTCGGTTGTGCGGCTAGACTCTCTGTCTCTTGCCTGCACAACGCCTGCGAAGATCGCTGAGAACGAACGTGTCCATTACATTCTACTTTGACAGGGTGATCTATTAGGGGAATATCTCCGCACTATGTCTGTCATGTGACATTCCGAAGCTTGCCGTAGGCGTCGGTGGCTGACGGAGACGAGCGCTCCCGCCTTCAGAACGGGGGACGAGTCTTATGCCAAGCTATCTGCGGCGAAGATGTTGCGCTGAAGGATAGTTGACGTCCGCTATGGGTCGATTCCGTTGAAGAAGTCCGTTTGCGACCGAGGTGGCTGAGACAGTAGCGCGAACCGAACGCCTCTCAGGCTGGTTTTGGCTGCGGCATTGGCACTAGCTTGGCAAGTTTCCGGAGGTTCTGGGCGGTTGCTGCGAGGATGAACTCGTCGTGGGCACCATTTGGTCCGCGTAGTCGTAGTCGGTCCAGCCTGAGAATGCGTTTGAGATGAGCGAACAGCATCTCGACCTTCTTGCGCAGTCGCCGTGATGTCCGTCCCTCCCAGGATTTGGCAATCGCCCGCGCCATGTCCCGGGCGCTCTCATGGATCGAGCGAGGCACCTTTCGAGCAGGTGTATTCGGGCAGCAGCGCGGCCTCAAGGCACAGGCATCACAGTCAGCCTTACTCGCTCGATAAAGCAACGTCTCGCCATCATTTACACGTGTCCCGGTCGTGGTCAGCGTCTTGCTGCCAGGGCAGATATAGAGGTCGCGGACCGGATCATAGGTGAAGTCCTCCCGTGCGAAGGTGCCGTCCTTGCGCGCTGATTTGTCGAACACGGTTACATGAGGCTCGATGCCGTGCTCATCAACCAGCCAGCCCAGCATATCGGCTGAACCATAGGCGCTGTCACCGAGGAGCCTGGACGGGCGGAGAGCAAAGTTCTTTGCGGTCCGTTCGATCATGCGCTTTGCAGCGAGAACTTCTGCCTGCCGGATTGCTGTGGTCGGCTCAACGTCGACAATGATCGCATTCTCCACATCGATCAGATAGTTCGTGGAGTAGGCAAAGAAGGCCTGTCCGCCATGGGCGCCGGTCCAGCGTGCGGCTGGATCAGCCGGCGAGATGAACTTGGGGACGATCTCCGTCGCAGCCCCAAAGGCCGCATCGTCCAGGACGGCTAGATACTCGTCGATGGCACGGCTTGTGGCCTGTGGAGGCAGCCCCTTTTGGCCCTCGACGCCGTTCTGCCGGTTCGCATCGGCCTTGATCAGGCTGGCATCGACCGCAAAGCCTTCTCCGCCAACCAGCCCCTCGTCGATACAGCGGTGCAAGATGGCTTCGAACAGCCGCCGCAGCAGATCGCTGTCGCGGAAGCGGCCATGCCGGTTCTTCGAGAAGGTCGAATGGTCGGGCACGTCACCATCGAGCCCAAGGCGGCAGAACCAACGGTACGCCAGGTTGAGGTGAACCTCTTCGCAAAGGCGTCGCTCGGAGCGGATGCCGAAGCAGTAACCGACTAACAGCATCCGGATCATCAACTCGGGAGCGATCGAAGGACGCCCGATTGTGCTGTAGAAGGCAGACAGTTCTCGCCTCAATCCGTCGAGTTCCACGAACCTGTCGATCGATCGCAGCAGATGGTCGGCCGGAACGTGCCGCTCAAGCGAAAACTCATAGAACAACGCGGCCTGCTCAACTCGCTGATGTCCCATCATGATTCAGTCCTCTCGGAATGACTGAATCAGCGAACATCAACCCGCGCAACCAAATACTTTTTCAACACAATCGGTCACAGGCGGACGTCAGTCCAGACCGCCGTGGAGGTCAGCTACGGGCCATATGCTGACATTCCGATGAAGCCGATCTGCTGGTTGACGACGTCGCCTTTTGCTACTTGACTGGGTTGGGATAGTCAGACCGCCAAGGGCATCCCGTGATCCGCGAATTTCCGCATGACCATGAACTCCTCGCCTTTTTTTGAGAGTGAGCCAACCGTACCCTCCCCTGGCGATCCTTGGTTCTACAACACACTTGAGTTTGCGATAGTTCGGGCGGAGATCACAGTCATTTGCCGCCTCTCACCGTTATCACGACGCTATTCAGAATGAATGGTCATGAACTGACGAAGTTCGAGCTTCGTGACGCCGAATCAATCCGCATTGTCACAAGTGCGCAACAAGAGGCTTTGGTAGCGACTTTCGCGCCGCCGTTACGCCTCGATAACTTCGCTTTACAACTCAAGCCCCGGGTGTGGGCTGCGTGGGGCAACTTGCATCAATTCCCCTAGCCACGCCTTTGCGAAGTTGAGGCGTTGAGCGACTAGGGACAGGCTAACTTCTCGCCATTGCAGTAAGGAGTGAAGCGAGCATTCTGGCCAAGCCAGGTTTCGACGCCTGCGGGAAAAAATCGAACCATCGCAGAAATCTGCACTCCATTAGAGTGGTTGGTCCATACATATCCATAAGTCGATTCTGGCGATTGGATCCGGATAGGACCCGTGAATTCATCGGGTGCGAGCCCACGTCTCGCGCAGTCTGCGATGAATTCTCGTGTGGCCTTCTCTCGTGCACTCTTCTCCGAGCCGGTAGCAAAAACCACTACCTCGTGCCCGATCAGGGCTAGAACGAGGACAAGGAATCCGCTTGAAACCCGCAGCAACACCCCAACGGCTCTCTTCATCTCCGCCTTCCAAGAGTTTTCACCAGTCAGACTCCAATTATGACGAGGTGGAAGATCACTCGTCGGCGATCAAGGGCCTGCTCGAAAAGCATTTTGCAGTGTAGGATGCCGGGATTAGCTAAAGCGCAGAAAAGCTGTTCTGGGCGTAGCACCAGTTCTGGGACGAGAACATGCGCCGCAACCCTGAAAATCTCGCACAAGCTTAGGCTTTGGGTGTGTTTCGCTTGTTAGGGCTGGCGATCCCTCAGGACTCGAACCTGCACCCGCGGAGTAGAAACAAGCCGGGTGCAGAGGCGCCTCCGCTTCTCACCAATATCCTAGCCGCCGTTCGCGCCACGCTCCGGGGTTTTCTCCGGGGCTTGCGTTCCCCACCGGCGCTGCTCGCGGCGCGCCGCTTTGTAAACCGTCGCGCTGTCGTCATGTTCTACTGGGGCAACCAGCACCACCAAATCGATCGCCCGCTCGATCAAGAATCGCCGCATTTGGCCCATCAGGCGGCGCCATCCCCAGCCACAGCGCCGCACAGCCGCTCGCTGGTGCGTTATTTCGGTTTCGGGGCTGTCTGTGATCGTCGCGGGGTCGTTTGGGCGCATGAACGGGCTTCCTAGCGGGTTCTCGGGTCTTGCGGCTCCAACTTGTTTTCCTGTTCCTCGCTCCCTTTTTCTCCTCGCGCAGTAATCTTCAAAGCCTGGTGGGCGCAAGAGCAGAAAAGGCCCCGGACGAACCGGGGCCTTGAGCTGCTGATTTGAAGCAGTTGAACAGATCAGTACTTCGCGACAACCGGGCCGCCGAAGCGGTAGCTGACACCTGCACGCACGGTGTGGAATATCGGATCATGCTCGTACGAGAAGGCGGGGAAGGCCACCGTAGAATTGTTCCGGAAGCTGCCGAAATCGGTGTAGCGATACTCGAGGCGGGCCGACCAGTTGGGAGTGAAGCCGTATTCCCAGCCAGCGCCAACCGTCCAGCCGGTGCGGGTGGTGGAGACGGTCTCAAACAGAGCGTTTGCGAGCACGTAGGTATGGTCCATGTCTGCCCAGGCCGCACCGCCCGTTACGTACAGCAGCGAATTGTTGAAGGCGACGCCGAGGCGACCACGGATAGAGGCCTGAGCATCGATCCGGAAATCCGTGCCGTTGAGGTTTCCAAGACGATAGCCGCCGTTGACGTCCGCGGCTTCCAGGTCGCCTTCGAGACCCAACACGAATTGGCCGAACTGCCAGTTGTAGCCAATGTGGCCACCGCCAACGACCCCAGCGGCGTTGAAGCCCTGGACAAAGCCCGTGGGCAGGCCCGTCGCATCGGTGAACTCACGGGTGCTGTTGTCACCCCAGGCGTAACCGACCTGCGCACCGACGTAGAAGCCGGTCCAGTTGTAAACGGCGGCGACGGGTGCCGGAGCCTTGGTGTAAGGCCGAGCCGCCAGATCGGCGGCTGATGCGCCAGCGGTGCCAAGGACGAGAGCGGCAGCTGCGATGACCAGTTTCTTCATTATCTTCCCCAAATTTCAGGCACAAATGCGAGTTCAATTGATGATGCAATATAGCCCATGAGTCGCTCTAAAAGTGTCACCTGTACGCCACAACTGCCGGCAAATTGAGCAGTGGCTCCACCTACCGCGCGTCTGTCGCCCCCTATTGCCCCGCTGGAAGTGCGGGGTTTGATAATAGTCAGAGGACAGTGCACGGGGTCGCACGCGCTTTGGCTGCCTTTAGTTGACGAAGCAGACTTTGCCTGCTCGTCCCCGCATCCATAGATGCTGTCACTCGGTCGCTGCCGATCTCTCTTCCGCTAAGAAGCTCAACCAGTTAGAGAGCCGGAGACTGACTTGAAGATCAACCTGCCCGATACGGACCTCAAGACTGTGCAAACCATCGTCAGCCATGAGCTCAAAGACGAGCGCGGGCGGCCCGTGGGCCAGTACCTATTCGGAAAGGGGCAGGGTCGAACCGTCTTCTTATTTGGGAAATACAAGGGGACTTTCAAGACTCACGCTGAATGCCAAGCCTTCATCGACGGCGTGCTTGCGGTTATCCAGTCACCAATGTCTTGACTTGGGGCTCGTTTGGCAAGGAGGACGCTTCCACCAGTCACGGGGACCCGGCTGCGCGCGGCAAATTTTTCAGAAGCTCCCCAAGTCGGCTGGGAGTGGGATTTCAATTGCCGGTGGGGATCGCTCGCACCAAGCACCGCAGCGATGAGCGCTCCAGATCGCCTATTCCAGCCCCACGGTATGGGACGAAGCGGCTGTTCCAATGAAGCTGAGATGAAACATGATCGAAACCATTTTGGAGCGATCTCGACTTGAAGTCGAAGCCGCGGGTGCAGACGATACGCTAATCGAGAAGTCAATTTCGAAGGATATTTGATCGAAACAGTCCCAGGAAGGGAACAAAGCCATGGCAATTACGGCCCCCATTGCGACAATAAACGATCATTCGGTTCGTATACTGGCGTGGAATCAGATCGGCAGTTGGCTGACCTACACAGATGCCAACGGCAATTCAGCAATCAAATATCAATTCTGGGACGGTGGCACCGACGCAAATAGCGGTTTTATCTGGAATGACGCCGGCTCTGGACAGCTTGCAGCAAATACGACGCTAGAAATCAATGCTGCGGACCTATCGCAAGTCTGGGTACGTGGCGGAGCGGCCGGCGGAAGCGAGACGATGTGGGTGCGCGCCTTTGATGGCAGCGATTGGGGAAGCTGGGATTCCTTTACGCTGACCACCATTCCCAACTCGCGCCCGGTCGCCACCATCAGTGATCATATGGTGAAGTTCGACCAGTGGACGCGCGTCTCCAACTGGCTATCCTATTCCGACGGAGATGGCGAGGCAGCCACGCGTTATCAGTTCTGGGACGGCGGAACGGCCACAACCAGTGGCTACATCTGGAATGATGGTGGCTCAGGTCAGCTTGCGGCCAATACAACGCTGGAGGTCGCGGCATCGGAAATCAACAATATCTGGATACGCGGCGGGTCGGCCGCGGGCAGCGAGACGATGTGGGTGCGCGCCTTTGACGGTCACGACTGGGGAAACTGGGACTCCTTTACGCTGACGTCACAGCCGAACTTGGCGCCTGTCGCGACGATCGGAGATCAGTCCATGCACGTCGGCGGATGGGCGCGGGCGTCGAATTGGCTGTCCTACTCCGATCCGGACGGTGATGCAGCCACGCAATATCAATTCTGGGACGGCGGCAGCGCTGGCACCAGTGCCTATATTTGGAGCGATGTCGCCGGCGGCCCTCAAGCCGCAGGTACAGCGATTACGGTCGCGGCAAATGACGTCTCGAAGATCTGGATTCACGGCGGATCGGCGACCGGAACCGACACGATGTATGTGCGCGCCTACGACGGCCAGGCTTGGAGCGCGTGGGACTCATTCATCGTGACGTCGCAGAATACGTCCCCCGTCGCCACCATCGAAGACCACTCCGTACACGTCAATCAATGGGTACGGGCCTCGAATTGGCTCTCCTCGTCCGACCCCGACGGTGATGCGATAACCCAGTATCAGTTCTGGGACGGCGGAACCGCGGCCGACAGCGGCTTCATCTGGAACGATGCCGGCTCCGGTCAGCAAGCGGCGAGCACGGCAGTCACGGTCGCGGCCAGCGACGTCTCAAAAATTTGGCTTCATGGCGGCGCCGCGACCGGAGCTGAGACGATGTATGTGCGCGCCTTTGACGGTTACACCTGGAGTGCCTGGGACTCATTCAACTTCACTACGGTGACGAATACGGCACCCGTAGCCAACATCGCAGACCACGCGCTGCACGTCAACGAATGGGCGCGCGTGTCGAATTGGCTGTCATCGGCGGACGCGGAAGGAGATACAATTACGCGCTATCAGTTGTGGGATGGCGGCACGGCTGGCAACAGCGGCTATGTTTGGAGCGATGTCGGGACCGGCCAGCAGCCGGCAAGCACGGTCCTGGAGGTCGCAGCGAGCGATGTGCCGCAGATATGGTTTCGTGGTGGCTCCGCCACCGGTACTGAGACAATGTACGTCCGAGCCTTTGACGGTATCGACTGGAGCAGTTGGGATTCCTTCACGCTAACCACGACGGCGTGAGCGGGTGCGTGAAGTTAATGCAACTCATTTAAACAGTGGAAGACGTTGCGATAGCAACGTGCGCTGATTTAGAGATCGGTTGCTAAGTTACTATTCAATGTTCCGTTTTGCCTTGCGCAAGAACAGCGCGAGACAGTGCGCCAAAGTCTGCTTACATCGACTGCCTGATGAGCAACGGAAGGGGGCACATTGGGCGAACAGAAGCGGTAGCAACCACTTTTCAAACTGAAGGGCTAAGAATGCTAAGTCTTTGATTTTCTGGCAGGAGTGGCAGGGCTCGAACCTGCGACCCCCGGTTTTGGAGACCGGTGCTCTACCAATTGAGCTACACTCCTACGGACCCCGCGTCGCCTTGGGATCAGGGCCGCTTTCAAGCACAGGGGACGGCCGGTTTGCAAGGGTGAACCGCGCCTGCTTCGCTTGTTTGTACCGGGGTTTTTGGGCCACAGTCCGTTCCCGATAATCAAGAGCAACCGGGAGTGCCCATGACAGCCACAGCGACCGCTCCAGCCGCCCCGCAGGGCACAAGCGCGCCGCAGACCCCGCCTCTGCCGGAAGCGCGCCCCGAGACGCTCGGGCTGTCGCGACCGCGCCTCCAGGTCCTGTCGGAGGCCTTCGAGCGCGAGATCGACAAGGGAACCGTTCCCGGCGTCACCGTGCTGGTCGCCCGTCGCGGCCAGATCGGCTGGTTCGAGGCGCTGGGACGGCAGAGCCCGACATCCGCCGCGCCGATGGCGCGTGACTCGATCTTCCGGGTGTTCTCGATGACCAAGCCGATCGTCTCGGTCGGCATCATGGCGCTGGTCGAGGACGGCCACCTGCTCCTCAGCGACGCGGTCGCCAAGTTCATTCCGGAGTTCGCCGACCAGAAGGTCGGCGTGGTCAGCGCCGGCAAGCTAGAGCTGGTTCCGCCCAGGCGGCCGATGACGGTGCAGGACCTGCTCCGCCACACCTCCGGCCTCACCTATGAGCATCAGGGTGACGGGCCCGTGCACAAGCTTTACCAGGAGTCCCGCGTCCGCAGCCGCAAGATCACCAATGCCGAGCACGCCGCGCTGGTGGCGAGCTTGCCGCTGGTCTGCCATCCCGGCGACGAGTTCAATTACAGCCGCTCCACCGACGTTCTCGGCCGCATCATCGAGGTCGTCAGCGGCCAATCGCTCGGCACGTTCCTCACGGAGCGCATCCTCGCGCCCCTGCAGATGGCCGAGACCGGCTTTGCGACATCCGAGGCCAAAGCCAACAGGCTCGCCGAGCCGTTCGCGGCCGATCCCTGGACCCGCGACAAGGTCGCGCTCTTCAACATGCTCGAGCAGCCGGTGATGGAATCCGGTGGCGGCGGGTTGGTCTCGACCACGATGGACTATGCCCGCTTCTGCCTGATGCTGCGCAATGGCGGCACGCTCGACGGCAACAGGATCATCGGCCGCAAGACGCTGGAGCTGATGGCGTCCGATCATCTCGGCCCGCACGTCGTCACCAACGGCACGCTGCTCTCCCCCGGCCACGGCTTCGGGCTCGGCTTTGCGGTCCGCCGCGAGGCCGGCATCGCGCCCTTCCCCGGCAGCGTCGGCCAGTATTTCTGGAGCGGCATTGCGGGCACGTTCTTCTGGATCGACCCGAAGGAAGACCTGTTCGCGGTGTTCATGAGCCAGGGCCCGGGACAGCGCGACTACACGCGCACGCTGGTCAGGGATCTGGTTTACGCGGCGGTGGATTGAGGTCCGTTCGCTTAAGCCAATATATCCACACTCGCTGTCATGCCCCGCGAAGGCGGGGCATCCAGTACTCCGGGGCAGCGCGGCTAGAATCGAGCCGCCGCGGCGTACTGGATTGCCGCCCCAGTGCGCAAGTGCGCACAAGGCGGGCGATGACACCGATGTTGGGGCGGGCTGCTGGCCCCTTCCCGCGCACCGCGTCAACTGATCGTCGCGCCGCCATCGATCACCATGGTCTGGCCCGTCATGAAGTCGCCGGCTTTCGATCCCAGGAACACCGCTGCGCCCGCGATCTCGTCGGGGATGCCGATGCGCAGGAGCGGCGAGCGGGAGGTCGAGGCCTTCAAGTTCTCCGGATTGTCCCACAGCGCTTTGGCGAAATCGGTCTTGATCAGGCCGGGCGCGATGCAGTTCACGCGAATGTTGTCCTTGCCGTATTCGCAAGCGAGGTTGCGTGCGAGCTGCATGTCGGCCGCCTTGGAGATCGCATAGGCGCCGAGGATGGTCGAGCCCTTGAGGCCGCCGATCGAGGAGACGATGATGATCGAGCCATCCTTGCGCTCGATCATCTGCGGCACCACCATCGAGATCAGCCAGTTGTTGGCGACGATGTTGTTATCCAGGATCTTCCTGAACTGGTCGTCGGAGATGCCGGCGAGCGGCCCGTAATACGGGTTCGATGCGGCGTTGCAAACCAAAACGTCGATCTTGCCGAAGGCGCGGTTGCTCTCGTCGACCAGATTTTGCAGGTTCTCCTTCGAGGAGATGTTGGCGGCGATCGCGACCGCGCTGCCCTTGCCGTATTTGTCGTTGATGCCCTTGGCCACCTGATCGCAGACGTCGGCCTTGCGCGAGGAGATCACGACCTTGGCGCCGTGCTCGGCCATGCGCTCGGCGATCGCGAGTCCGATGCCGCGTGTCGAGCCGGTGATGACGGCGACTTTCCCCTTCATATCGAACAAGGTCATGGTTCTCTCCCAGAGTATGAACTTCGTATTTGATGTCATTCCGGAGCGGTCCGCAGGACCGAACCCGGAACCTCGAGATTCCGGGTCGATGCTTTGCACCACCCGGAATGACCGCTCAGCTACGCCAGCTTCTTGACTTCAGGTCCCGCCGGCTGATGCATCGCCGCGTGTGCGTCGTCGGCGATCCACGGCTGCTGGTTCACCATCGGCAACCGCCACACGGTCCGCTCCGGGCTTGCGAAATAATCGAGCCGCGTCACCGACACATTGTCGATGTCGAATGCGAGCCCCTGCTCCGGCAGGTCACCGAGCGCAAGCCCGACGGCGGCCTTGATGGTGCCGCCATGGGCGACCGCGATGATGTCCTGGCCAGCCGCCTCATTGTTGATCCGCTCGATCGTACGGCGCGTGCGGTTGTAGAGATCCATGAAGCTCTCGCCGCCGGGCGCGGGCTCGTTGATGTCGGCGAACCAACTCGTGCCGACGGGGCGGCTCGCGATGAACGCGGCGCGGTTCATACCCTGCCAGCGGCCGAGATTCTGTTCGGCGAGATCCGCTTCCCATTTCATTGACGCGGGCCGCGGGAAGCCGGTTGCCCAGATCGCCTCGGCGGTCTGGTGCGTGCGCATCAGGTTACTCGAATACCAGACCGCCTTGCGTGGCAGCACCTTGGCAACGGCGTTGAACACATAGCTGTCGCTGGTGTCGCAGGCGATGTCGGACTGTCCGTAGATGTTGCCGCCGTCATTGCGCACCGGCGCGTGCCGCACCCACCACCACCGCGTCGTGACCACGTTCGGCTTGTCTGCGCCTGCCATCGAAACCCTTCCATCCCGTGTGATGTCGCTGTACGTCAGGTGTGAACGTGTCTCAAGACACTTTACCGTTTGAAATCTTGTTTGAAATTCCGTCGCGCGGCAAGGGCGCGCACGAAGCAAAGGGAGAAGCGCATGGGCCGCCTGCAAGGCAAATCCGTCATCATCACCGGCGCCGGCAGCGGCATCGGTCGCGCCGCCGCACTGTTGTTCACCCGGGAAGGCGCAAAACTGATCGCGGTCGATCGCACCGAGGCGGTGAAGGAGACCGTCGCGGAAATCAAGTCCGCCGGCGGCGTCGCGGAAGCCATGGTGGCGGATGCGGGCTCCGAGCAGGACGTCATCGCCGTGATCGACAAGGCCGTGAAGGCGCATGGCCGGCTCGACGTGATCTGGGCCAATGCCGGCGTCTCCGGCGGGCTCGTTCCGCTTGCCGAGCAGACCGTGGAGCACTGGCAGGAGATTCTGCGCGTTAATCTGATCGGACCGTTCCTCGCGGTAAAATACGCCATGCCGCACATGGTCAAGCAACAGTCCGGAGCGATCGTGCTGACGGCGTCCGTCGCGGGCCTCAAGGCCGGTGCCAGCGGACATCCCTACGCAGCAAGCAAGGCCGGCGTGATCAGCCTGGTGCAGACCACGGCCTATTCGCTCACCGGAACCGGCGTGCGCATCAACGCGGTGTGCCCCGGCCTGATCGAGACCGGCATGACCAAGCCGATCTTCGATCGCGCCAAGGAGCGCGGCACCCAGGACAAGATCGGCCAGCTCAACCCGCTCAAGCGCCCCGGCCAGCCGCACGAGCTCGCCGCGATGGGACTGTTTTTGGCGAGCGACGAGGCCTCGTATGTGAACGGCCAGGCGTTCCCGGTCGACGGTGGCCTCACCGCGTCGATGCCGTATACCGGCAAGCCGGTGTAGCTCTCGTGTCCCGGACGCGCTGCAACGCTCTTGGCGTTGCTGCGCAGAGCCGGGACCCAGAAGGCCACGGCACTCGTTGATACATGGGCCCCGGCTCTGCAGCGCACCGTCGAAGAGACGCTGCGCTGCGTCCGGGGCACGAGAGTGGAGTTTGGCGCGACGCTGTTTCACATCGTCATTGCGAGCGGAGCGACTTGTCCGCCGAAGCCTTGGCGAAGGCGGAAACAATCCAGAGATCTCTTCGCGGAAACAGTCTGGATTGCTTCGTCGCAAGGGCTCCTCGCAATGACTGAGTATGGGGCGACATGGCCGCTTGATCGTTCGCACTCAACCGCAGACACACCTTTGCAGCCTCGCGGCTGATCTCGCCCGAGCTTTGCGTCGGTGCCTCACCCTCGATTGAAAAGGGCGCAGGGAAGACCGGGTGCCGGCCGGGCACCCACGGTCCACTGTGCGAAAGCGTGTGCTTTACAAGATTGCACAGCGGCATACAGGTGAAGCCAAGCAGCCGGCCTTCCCTGCGCAGTGGGTTTACGGCTTATGTCGTGCTCTCCCTGGGGAGCGATGCACTATTGCCCCCGTCGCCTTGCGGATGGCTGATGCGCGCGCCCGGTTGGGCCGCCACATCACCGCGAGACTTGGCGCACAGACCCCGGGCGCCAGGACGACACGATTTTACCGTACGCGAACCGCACCCGTCGTTGACGCGACGCGTTCGCTCACGGTTGCCCGCCCTGCGAAGCTTTTCGCGCCGGTGTGACCCACGTCCACCGCCGCCCGGCCCGCGTTCGTGACGATCGCGATACGCCCCTCTTCGTTGGGCCGGGTTGCGGTGACACATACGCCGTTTCCGAATTTCGGTAAAGTGGAATATTTTGGCGGCGTGCGTTGACCTAGGGCTCGCGTGTTTTGCCCGACGGGCAACGCAAGGCCTGGTAGCCCGGATGAGCGCAGCGACATCCGGGATTTCCGTCGGCACCGTCCCGGGTGTCGCTTCGCTCACCCGGGCTACGGCCAGTGTCGTGTTGATTTGCCCATCCCGCCATCCCGTTGGTATGGTTCATGCAAGCCCTTCAGCTTCCATTCCCCTGACTAGATCCTGAAAATGCAGAACCCAAGACCCGATCGCATCCGCCGCCTTCTCGCCGACCTCGTCGGCTTCGACACCGTCAGCGACCGCAGCAACCTGCCCCTGATCGCCCATATCGAAAGTTACCTCGCCGCGTTCGGCATCAAGGGCGAGCGCATCGTCGATGAGACCGGCGAGAAGGCCTCATTGTGGGTCACGATCGGACCGGCCGACCGACCGGGTCTTGTCCTGTCAGGCCACACCGACGTCGTGCCCGTGGTCGGGCAGGACTGGAGCCACGATCCGTTCAAGCTGATCGAACGCGACGGCAAGCTCTACGGCCGCGGCACCACCGACATGAAGGGCTTCGTCGCAGTCTGCCTTGCGATGGTGCCGGAGATGCTGGAGGCAAAGCTCGCAACACCGATTCATCTGGCGATCTCCTATGACGAGGAGATCGGCTGTGTCGGCGTGCGGCCGATGCTGCGCGAGATCGCGAAGAAGAAGGTCAGGCCACTCGGCGCTTTCATCGGCGAGCCGACCCAGATGCAGGTCATCATCGGCCACAAGGGCAAGCACGGCGTCCGCGCCACGTTCCACGGCCTCGCCCGTCACTCCTCGATCGCGCCGGACGGCGTCAACGCGATCGAATATGCCGCCGAGTTGATCACCGAGATCCGCCGCCGTGCCGTGAAGCTCGCCGCCGTGCGATCGAGCGACAGCCTGTACGACGTTCCGCACTCGACGCTGCTCACCAGCATCGTGCACGGTGGCGCAGCGCTGAATATCGTGCCCGACACCTGCACGGTTGAATTCGAATGCCGCGGCATCGGGATCACGGAATCGCGCGAGGTCACCGACGCGATCGTCGCCTGGGCCAAGACAGAGCTCGAGCCGGCGATGAAGGCGAAGCACGCTGAATGCGGCATCGATTTCGAGGAGATCCTGGACTATCCCGCGCTGGACACCGCCGCCGACGCTGCGATCGTCACGCTCGCCAAGAGCCTTGCGGGACGCAATGACCACGCCAAGGTCGCCTTCGGCACCGAAGCGAGCCTGTTCGCCGACATCGCCGACATTCCATCCGTCGTGATCGGACCGGGATCGATCGCACAGGCGCATACGCCGGACGAATTCGTCGAGATGGCGGAGCTGGAGAAATGCGCGGGGTTCGTGGAGCGGCTGATCGCGCATTGCGCGAAGTCTGATTCTTTGGCGACGCGGCGTAAGGGGTAAGCCCGCCATTCAACGCAACGGCAGACAGATGGTGGGCACAGCGCTACGCGCACTTGCCCACCCTGCAGGAGCTGCTCGACTGCGAAAGCTAAGCCGCGCGGACCTCGCTGAGGAATTGCGCGACTTCGTCCTGCAGCCTGCTGCTCTCGGTGGCCAGCGATTTGGCCGAGGCCAGGACCTGCGATGACGCCGCGCCGGTCTTCTGCGCGCCAGCATTGACCTTGGTGATGCTGCCGGAGACCTCGCGGGTGCCATCCGATGCCTTCTGCACATTGCGGGCGATCTCGGTGGTAGCTGCGCCCTGCTGCTCGACCGCAGCTGCGATCGTCGTGGCGATGCCAGATATCTGCGAGATGGTGTCGCCGATCTGCTTGATCGCGACGACTGAATCGTTGGTTGCACTCTGAATCGACGTGATCTGGCCGCCGATCTCACCCGTCGCCTTTGCGGTCTGGGCAGCAAGTTCCTTGACCTCCTGCGCGACCACCGCGAAGCCCCGACCGGCGTCCCCGGCCCGGGCGGCCTCGATGGTCGCGTTGAGCGCCAGCAGATTGGTCTGCTCGGCGATGGTGGTGATCAACTTGATCACGTCGCCGATCCGGTTCGCGGCATCGGATAGCGCATTGATGCGGTCGTCGGTTGCACGAGCCTGTTCGACGGCCGCAGCCGCGATCCTGGTCGATTCTTGCATCTGCCGGCTGATCTCGTGGATCGAGGCGGTGAGTTCGTCCGTCGCCGAGGCCACCGACTGGACGTTGGTCGAGGCATTCTCCGACGCGCCGGTCACCACGGCCGCCAGCTCCTGGGTGTGTTCGGCCGTTTTGGTCAGCGTGCTGGCGGTCGTCTCCAGCTCGGACGAAGCGGTGCTGACACTGCCGACGATCTGTTGCATCGTCTGTTCGAAACGCTTCACGAGACTGTCGAGCAGATTCGCCCGGCGATCCTTAGCGGCGCGCTCGGCCTCTTCCGCGCCTTGCAAGGCCCTGGCGCGCTTCAGCCCATCGCGGAACTCTACCATCGATTGCGCGATGATGCCGATCTCATCGCTACGCTCGGTCTCCTCGATCGCAACATCCAGATTGCCGGCCGCCAACGTCCTGGTCGTGCTCTCGATTTTAGACAGGCTGCGGACCACGAAGCGGTACATGTAGGCGCAGAGCATCAGGACGGAGATCACCAACAGCCCGATCGAGGCCAGCGAAGCGGTTCGCCACAGCGCGGCGCGCGACGACGCATCATCGATACTCGCCTGGGTTCGCTCGTCCAGCATCACGAAGAAGCGATCGATCGGCTCCATGATCTGCGACTTGTACTGATGATAAGTCTTTGAATGCAGCAGCTCGATCGCGCGCGCGCGATCCGGCGCCGCAAGCGGCTTGCCGTTCTTGTCCTTGCCCTCGACCAGGTTCATCGCTTCAACTTCGAGATTGACGAGGCCGTCCGAATTCTTCTGTGCCTGTTCGAGTTGCTTGAATTCGCCGTCGGCGAAGCCCTGCCGCTTCATCAACGCCGAGAGTGCAACGGTCTCCGCATCCGGGCGCGGCTTCGCCGTCCCGCCCGCGACGAAGTCCCAATAGATGCGGTGATAGGCTTGCGGTCGCGGCTTTTCGCCGTTGCGGATGCTGAGGATATCGAGGTATTGCGCCTTGTAAGCGGCATCGCCGGTCACGACGTAGGTCCGGCCGAGGCGGGTGAGATCATCGGAGCTCTGGCGGAGTTCGTCGGCCAGCAGGTAGGAGCGGTAGCGATTGTCATAGGCGGCCGCTTCGTCCGCCGATGCGCCGCGCGATTTCATGATCGACACGGCCGTCGTCATTCCAGCAAGCACTGAAACGCTACTTAGAATGATGAACGTCGTTCTGATCGTCGGCATCGGCGCCTCCCAGCTTTCCTCAATCGGGAAAAACTAGAAAGACACGCTTTATGGTCGGTAAAATTTGAGCTCCGTACTTCTTCGTAGGAGCTTGTAACAAATGTTAAGCCGAATTCTTCCGCATAAGCCGAGTGCCTCGCGCACAACAACCTTGGGGGCGAACGCGTTCGCCTCGAAAGAGTTGCGCACGTGTGGCGCGCAAATCGCCAGGCGCGAGACGACGCGTACTCCCGACCGTCGTTATAGGAATATTCCGATGGCTTCGCTCGCGCTGACGCTGGAACAAGCTCGCCTCGGTGTCATGCCCCGGCTTGACCGGGGCATCCAGTACGCCGCGGCTTCTCGGTTCGAGCATTCCTGTCTCCGGAATACTGGATTGCCCGCTTTCGCGGGCAATGACACCGAGTGTGTGGGACGGGGATTGACACAATCGAAAAAGGCGCGGCCATCGGCGCGCCTTGTTCTCTTACACCGCACCCGCCTTCTGCGCGTACTCCCATGAGGCCTTGGACAGCGGCACGGTGCGCTTGGCTGACTCCAGCGCCTTGGCGTTGGCGGCGGTGCCGTCGCGGACGCGACCGGCGATACCTTGCGTGATGCCGGCGAGGCGGAAGAGGTTGTAGGCGAAGTACCAGTTGAGATCCGGCACGGTCATCTTGGTGACGTTGCAGTAGATCTGCGCCGCCTCTTCCAGGCTCGGGATGTTGAGCGCCTTGAGGTCGACGCCGTCGAGGCCCGGCATGATCCACTGCATCAGCAGATAGGTGAAGTCGGCCATGGGATCGCCGAGCGTCGACAGCTCCCAGTCCAGCACGGCCTGCACGCGCGGTTCCGTCGCGTGGAAAATCATGTTGTCGAGGCGATAGTCACCATGAACGATCGAGACGCGCGCCTGCTCTGGCACGGTCTTGGGCAGCCATTCGGCGACCTTCTCGAACTCGGGAATGTGCTGGGTTTCGGACGCCCGGTATTGCTTGGTCCAGCGGTCGATCTGCCGCGCAAAATAGTTGCCGGGCTTGCCGAAGTCGCCGAGGCCGATCGCGACGGGATCGAACATATGGAGCTTCGCCAGCGTCTCGATCTTGCTGGTGAAGATCTTGCGGCGCGCATCGGCATCCTGGCTCGGCAGCGTCGGATCCCAGAATACGCGGCCCTCCTCCATCGACATGATGTAGAACGCGGCGCCAATGACGCCGTCGTCCTGGCACAGCGCGTAGGCGCGCGCGACCGGAAAGCCCTGTTTTCCCAGGGCTGCAATGACGCGGTACTCGCGATCGACCGCGTGCGCGGACGGCAGCAATTTGCCAAACGGCTTGCGCCGCATCACATAGGAACGGTTCGGCGTGTTCAGCCGGTAGGTCGGGTTGGACTGGCCGCCCTTGAACTGGAGAACGACCAGCGGGCCTTCATAGCCTTCGACGTTGTCGCGCATCCAGGCCTCGAGCCGCAGCTCGTCGAAGCGATGCCGCTCTTCGACCGGTTTGGTGCCCGAGAACTCTTCGTCTTTCCTGACGCCGTCAGCCACGGTGACGCTCCCTCTTCAGTCCTGACCATTTCAGGTCGAGCATGATCCTAATCGGTAACCGCTGACGCACTTGCGTCAAGCGGTCACCGGATCACGCCCTGTCGTTTCTTCAGGTCGGGAGCGCCGCGGGGCCCTCCCTCTCAGTGACTTGGAGAGTTTGCATACTTCCGAAGTTCGAGCCTGGCAATGGCGCGATTGTGCACCTCGTCCGGGCCGTCGGCGAGGCGGAGCGTGCGGATGTGAGCGTAGTCCTTGGCAAGGCCCGCCTCATCCGAGACGCCGCCGCCACCGAAGGCCTGGATCGCCTCGTCGATGATCTTCAGCGCCATGTTGGGCGCTGCGACCTTGATCATGGCGATCTCGGCCTGTGCGGTCTTGTTGCCGACCTTGTCCATCATGTCGGCGGCCTTGAGGCACAGAAGCCGGGTCATCTCGATGTTGGTGCGGGCCTCGCCGATGCGCTGCTCCCACACGCTGTGCTCGACGATCTTCTTGCCGAACGCGGTGCGCGAGGCCAGCCGCTTCACCATCTTCTCCAGGGCTTCCTCGGCCTTGCCGATGGTGCGCATGCAGTGATGGATGCGGCCCGGACCGAGACGGCCCTGCGCGATCTCGAAGCCGCGGCCTTCGCCGAGCAGGATGTTCTCCTTGGGCACGCGCACGTTCTCGAGCAGCACCTGGGCATGACCGTGCGGCGCATCGTCGAAGCCGAACACGGGCAGCATCTTCTCGACCTTGATGCCGGTCGTATCGAGCGGAACCAGGATCTGCGACTGCTGCTGGTGCTTGGCCGCCTTGAAATCGGTCTTGCCCATCAGGATCGCGATCTTGCAGCGGGGATCGCCGACGCCGGACGACCACCATTTGCGGCCGTTGATGACGTAGTGATCGCCGTCCTTCTCGATCCGCGTCTCGATGTTGGTGGCGTCCGACGAGGCCACGGCGGGTTCCGTCATCAGGAAGGCGGAGCGGATCTCGCCGTCCATCAGCGGGCGCAGCCATTTGCGCTTCTGCTCCTTGGTGCCATAGCGGATGAACACTTCCATGTTGCCGGTATCAGGCGCCGAGCAGTTGAACACTTCAGAGGCCCAGGT
Organism: Bradyrhizobium sp. DOA1; assembly: GCF_001593325.1. Classification (NCBI taxonomy): domain Bacteria; kingdom Pseudomonadati; phylum Pseudomonadota; class Alphaproteobacteria; order Hyphomicrobiales; family Nitrobacteraceae; genus Bradyrhizobium; species Bradyrhizobium sp. DOA1. The sequence continues at coordinate 2,337,175 of NZ_JXJM01000001.1, read as the reverse complement.
GATGCGGCCCATCTCTTCCGACAGCAGCGCGTATTCGAGATTGCTCAGTCCCGCGCCGCGGAATTCGTCGTCCTCGTGCTCGGACGGCGGCATGAACATGTTCCAGAGGCCCTCGGCCTTGGCCTTCTTCTTGAGGTCTTCCAGGACCGGAATGACCTTCCAGCGATCGCCGGCCTTGTCCTGCTGGTCATAGACCGGCACCGCCGGACGCACATGCTTGGCCATGAAGGACTGCACGCGGTCGAGCCATTCCTTCTGCTTGGGGGACAGGTCGAAATCCATGGGACGCTCCTCGTCTTGCTTTGCGATCTCGTTTTGCGCCGGACTGTCCTCCCGCCGCGCGCGGCTCGCAAGCGCGAATGCGCGCGCCTTTGCGACCACTTCGGAATGTGATCGCAAGTTGCGAACGAGTCCCGATTGCGGATTGACTTTTCCGGCCTTCAAACGATAGTTTCATACAAGTGTTTGAATTGCAACTCCCTCCATCCAAGGCACCCATGGCCAGCGATCATACGAGGTCTGCCATTCTCGCCGCCGCCGAGCGGCTCTATGCCGATCGCGGCTTCAGCGACGTGACACTGCGTGACATCGTCGCGGAGGCCAATGTCAACCTCGCCGCGGTGAACTATCATTTCGGCTCGAAGGACGAGTTGATTGCGGAATTGTTCGTCACCCGCTCGATCGCGACCAACCGCGAGCGCCTGCGGCAACTGAAGGATGCCGAGGAGCAAGGCGGCGGGCGCGCGCCGATCGAGGCGATCCTGCGCGCCCTGGTCGGCCCGCCGCTGCGAGGCTGCCTCGGCCCCGAGAACCAGCGCTCCACCGCGGCACGCTTCATGATCCGCGCCTCGATCGAATCCGTGCCGCCGATCCGCCGCATCAAGAACCGCGAGATCGACCATTTGCGGAAATTCGCAGGGGCGATGCGCAGGTCCCTGCCCGACCGCAGTGACGTCGAGATCTACTGGGGCCTCAACTTCGCGCTCGCCATGGCGCACCACACCATCCGCGAAAGCGAGCGTTTGACCAAGCTGTCGGAAGGCAAATGCGATCTCGACGACGTCGAGGACGTGGTCGCGCGCGTCGTCACCGTCGCGACAATGGCGCTGACGGCGGGAAAGGTCGAAACAAAGGCGCCGGCCCGCGCATTGGCGCGAGACGTGCGATAAGCCCAGCTCTCAGGTGGCGCGGGCAATCTCGATTTTTGTCTCCAATCGGAGAGAGAGCGCGGGTTATACCCGCTGCGGCATCTCCTCGGCCTCTTCCTTGGCCAGCAGCAGCAGCATCTCGATCCCCATCTCGCCTTCCTGAGGCGAACGGATGAACTTGATCTCGTCGGAGCTTTGCCGCAGCGCGGCAACGATGGCGACGGCCTGATTGGCGGTCGCCGCCTCGGTCGCCAGAATTCCCTTCTGGTTCTTTGCCTGGAACCCGATCGTGTAGGACATTCACTTCCCTCCCGAACTCAAGTGGAGAGATCGAATCAGAGTCTCGCGCGGAACGGAAGCCTGTGCGACTACGGACCGGGATTATCTGGGGATTGCGGGCAAGCCTCGGGCAAGGCTGCAGTGCAACGTCACGCGGCCATCGCCGCGCGATCGGAAACGATCCGTCGGAGCGGCCGATGCAGCAAAGCGCTAGATGATGCCTTGCTGCTTCAGCTGCTCGATCTTGCCGGCATCATAGCCGAGCTTGCCGCCGAGCACCTCCCCCGTGTGCTCGCCGAGCAGCGGGGGCGCGCGGTAGTCCTTGATCGGCGTTTCCGACAACGTGAGTGCGTTGCGGACCAGCGAGAGATCGGGCTCGAAGGGATGATTGACCTTCACCCGCATGCCGCGCGACTGCACGTGCGGATCGGAGAATACCTGCTCGAAATTGTTGATCGGGCCCGAGGGGACGCCGGTCTCCTCCAGCTTCTCCAGCCAGTAGGCCACCGGCTTCTTCAGGAACAGGCCGGCGAAGATCGCCATGATCTCCTTGCCGTGCACGACGCGGTCGTTGTTCTTGACGAAGCGCGGATCGGTCGCGAGCCCGGGCTCGCCGAGCACGGCGCAGGTGCGCTGGAACTGGCCGTCATTGCCGACCACCAGCATCAGCTCGCCGTCGGTGCAACGGAACACGCCGGCGGGCATGCCGCCATTGCCCCAGGTGCCGCGGCGCGGCGGCGTCTTGCCGTTGACGAGGTAGATCTGTAGCCAGTGCGACAACGAGGCGATGACGGTGTCGAACAGGCAGACGTCGATGTGCTGTCCCTGCCCGCCATTGGCGTCGCGATGGTACAGCGCCGAGAGGATGCCGATCGACGAGTTCATGCCGGTCATGTAGTCGACGATGGAGGGGCCGACCTTCATCGGGCCCTCGCCCGGCTCGCCGTCGATATGGCCGGTGACGCTCATCAGCCCGCCCATCGCCTGCAGGATCGCGTCATAGCCGGCGCGCGGTGCGTAAGGCCCGGTCTGACCGAAGCCGGTCACCGAACAATAGATGATGCCGGGGTTGATCGCCTTGATCGATTCATAGTCGAGGCCGTAGCGCTTGAGGTCGCCGACCTTGTAGTTCTCCATGAAGACGTCGACGTCCTTGGCAAGCTCGCGGATGATGGCCTGCCCCTCGGGCTTGGCGATGTTGACGGTGACCGACTTCTTGTTGCGGTTGGCGCAGAGATAAAACGAATTGTTGTTGTTGGCCCTGCCTTCGGGATCGGCGAGGTAAGGCGGGCCGAAGGCGCGTGCGTCGTCGCCGGTGCCCGGCCGCTCGATCTTGATGACCTCCGCACCCAGATCCCCCAACATCTGGGCCGACAGGGGCCCGGCCAACACGCGGGTGAGGTCAAGGATCTTGATGCCTGAGAGCGGCAGGGCCGACATGTCGATTTCCTCCGGGGAACTGGGATCTTGGCGCGGCGGCTCGTAGCTCTGGTCGCGCACCCTGCCGATACACCATTTTCGGGCTCCGAGCACTGCACTCCCGGCATACGGCTATCCCTTGCACGGCAGCAGGATCGCCTGGTCTCGAATTCCGCGCCGCGAATAACGCTAGGTCAGGACCGGGGCAATCCGCGGCCGTCGCCGTCCCAGCAGCACCAGGATCACCACGGCCGCGCAGGAGCAGACGAAGGTGAGACCGAGCGCAGCGCGGCTGCCGAACTCCGTCAGCAATCCAGCAAGAAGCGGCGGCGAGATAGCGGAGGCGATGTTGAGCGGCAGCGCGATCATCGACATTGCCTTGGCGAACTCGGCCTGATCGTAGAACACCAGCGGGATCGTCGCCCGCGCCACCGCCATCGCGCCACTGCCGGCGCCGTAGAGCAGGATGAAGACCGCGACCACCCAGGTCGTGCCCTCGCTCAGCATCAGGAGCAGCATGGCAACGGGCAGCGCCGTCCCGGCGACGAGGCCGGTCGTGATGCCGTCCCAACGCCCGCCGCCGAGGAAGTCGAGCCCGCGCGCGCTGACCTGGATCACACCGAGCATCGAGCCGAAGGCAATGGCTTGCGCGGGCGCAAGCCCCTCGGCACGCAACAATTCGACGAACACGGCGCTGAGACCAAATGAAACGAACGCATTGAGGGTAATCGCACAAACGACGAGGCCGAACGTGCTCCGCGGAGTCCGGGGCACGTCCACGTGCTTTGCCGGCGTGGCGCCGTCCTGCGTTGGCACGGTCCGGCGGGGTGCTGCGAACGGATAGAGCGGAAGCGACACGAGAAGCAGCATTGCGGCATAGACGAGGCACGTTCCACGCCAGCCGAGATGACCGCTGAGAAACGACGTCGTCGGCCAGAAGATGCTGCTGGACAGTCCGGTCACCAGCATGAGCGCGCCGATGGCGCTCCTGGCGCTCTGCCCCGCGACCTCGTTCAGCATGATATAGGCGCCGGTCGAGAGCGTGGCGCTGCCCGCCAGGCCAAAGACGATCCAGGCGGCGAAGTAAAGCATCGGCTCGCGCGCGAAGAACAGAAGAACGAATCCGGGCACGGCGACGATCGTCCCGATCATCATGACCTTGCGCGCGCCATGCCGCGCGAACGCCTTGGCAAGCCAGGGTGCACACAGCCCCATGGTGACATAAAGCACCGAAGTCCCGGCGAACACGGCCGGCCGGCTCATGCCCAGATCCGCCGCCATCTCACGGCCGACGATCGCGGGAAGCCCGATCGTGCCCCAGCCGATGAGTTGAGTGATGGCAAGCACCAGCAGGACCCCGATGAGCCTGCCGTCAGATTTCAAGAACCGCATTCCAAATATCGCCTGCCCGGCGGGCGCAGAATGCGCCGGCAAGTCGGTCTTACCCGCAGTTCAGGTCACGGAAATGACGGTCCCGAATGGCACCGCGGCGTCAGCCGCAGAGCACGCGCGCTTTAGGATGTGTGGCCGGGCTCGATATGTTTCGGGGTCTTCTTGTCGCGCTGCGGCGTCATCCTGGCCGGGTCAGGCGCGCCGGGGACGCCGCGCGGCCCGAGCTGCTCTCGCTGCATATCCTCTTCGGAATGGGGTGGCTCGACACCGTTCGGCTCACGGGGCTTGGTCATCGCAGCCTCCTTCGTCACAACTGTTCCGCGGTCCGGCTCTTGATGCCGAGGGCGTTCTCACCAGCTTCGCGGCCGGGCACGCTGACATGGACTTCGTGGCCCTCACGTAAGGCAAGCGACGCCGCGGCGACCGCCGACTCGAAGGCGGCTTCCTTGGTGGCATATCTGCTCTTGACGTCGCCGTCATGCAGCACGCCCCACTCGTCCTGCACCGGCACGATGGCGTATTGAGCAAGGCCCATTGTCCAACTCCTTGGCGTTCAGAAACCGTCTGCCCGATAACGCGCCGGCGGGCTTAACGTTGCGTCAGCTGCGGGTGCGTCGCGCTGACCCGCCACACCGTGTTGCCGCTGTCGTCGGCAACCAGCAGCGCGCCGGTCTTGTCGATGGCGACGCCGACGGGGCGTCCGCGCGCCTGATTGTCGCTGTTGAGGAAGCCGGTCACGACATCCCGCGCCGGTCCGCTCGGCTTGCCGTCCGCAAACGGCACGAACACGACCTTGTAGCCGTTCAGCGCCTGCCGGTTCCAGCTGCCATGCTCGCCGACGAAGGCACCGCCCCGATAGTCGCTCGGCAGGCTGGTGCCGGCGTAAAATGCCATGCCGAGCGGAGCCACATGCGAGCTCAGCGCATAATCCGGCACGATCGCCTTGGCGACGAGGTCGGGCCGCTCCGGCTTCGCGCGAGGATCGACGTGCTGGCCCCAATAGCTGTAAGGCCAGCCGTAGAAGCCGCCGTCCTTCACCGAGGTCATGTAGTCGGGCACGAGATCCGGACCGATCTCGTCGCGCTCGTTCACCACCGTCCACAGCGCGCCGGTCTGCGGCTCGAAGCTGAGGCCGTTCGGGTTGCGCAGGCCGCTCGCGAACACCCGCCAGCGGCCGCTGGAGCGGTCGATCTCGAGGATGGCGGCGCGGTTGTGCTCGGCCTCCATACCGTTCTCGGCGATGTTGCTGTTGGAGCCGACCCCGGCATAGAGCTTCGAGCCGTCGGGGCTGGCAACGAGGCTCTTGGTCCAGTGATGATTGATCGGCCCGCCCGGCAGGGGCGTGAGCACCGTTCCGGGCGCGGTGATCCTGGTATCGCCCTCGGTATAGGGATATCTGACGATCGCGTCGGTGTTGGCGACGTAGAGATCGTTGCCGACCAGCGCGACGCCGAACGGCGAGTTGAGATGGTCGAGGAAGACGCTCCGCGTATCCGGCACGCCGTCGCCATTGTTGTCACGCAGCAGCGTGATGCGGTTACCCGGCCCGGTGTCGCCGCCGCCCGATGTCGCCCAGGACTCGATGTAGCCCATCACGAATTCCTTGGGACGCTTGATCGGAGCGCCCTTCGGTGCCTTGGACTCCGCCACCAGCACGTCGCCATTGGGCAGCACGTAGAGAAAGCGCGGATGCTGCAAGCCGGTCGCGAACGCCTTGGCCTGCAGGCCCGGTGCGACGGTGGGCGCCTCGTCCTTCTTCCAGCCGACGATGCGGGCGATGTGGATCGGCGGCATCAGATATTGCTGGAATTCCGGCAGCACCGGATTGGGGCCGATTTGCGCGTTGGGATCGCCGCTGCCGTCGTTGCAGCCGGCCAGACACAGCAACGCAGTGCACGACAGCGCGCGGACAATCGAAGCGTTCATCGCGCAACTCCCACGCCGTGACGATAGACCATGGCCCAGCCGAGCCAGCCGGTGACGGGCAGGATCAAAACGGTGACCACCGAAAGCACGAGCCCGGTCGGCCACACCGAGGTCCAGCCATCGCGCATGTGGATCATCAAGTTGAAGATCGCCAGGATCAGCGCCACGGCATTGCCAATCAGATGCGGCCAGCCCGGCGGCTGCGCCCGCACCATGCGGTTGCCGAAGAAATCAGTCAGGCCCGCGATCGCCGCGAGCACGCCGAAGACGACGCCGACGACCAGAAGCCAGGCGGAAAAATCCGCCCACATGATCTCGGCGCTGGCGACATAGGCGATGTCGGTCAAGAGCGCGCCGAAGAAGCACGCGATCGGGATCGGCACCAGCATCGGATGAATCGGATGACCCGCGATTTGCGCCGTGGAATGCACGCGCACGTCGTCTTTCACGGTTGGCCTCGTATGACTTTCGCCCTGCCCGACCGGCCAACTCACGCGTGGGGTGATGGTTCCTGCAACCGCTCGATGGCACGGGCGGATTGCTGGGGGGTCAGATCAGCGGAGGTCCCTGCCGCAGATTCATGTGCCGGTTGACGTCCTTGTAGAGCAGATAGCGAAACCGGCCGGGGCCGCCGGCGTAGCAGGCCTGCGGGCAGAAGGCGCGCAGCCACATATAGTCGCCGGCCTCGACCTCGACCCAGTCTCGGTTGAGACGGTACACGGCCTTGCCCTCGAGGACGTATAGTCCGTGCTCCATGACATGCGTCTCTGCGAAGGGGATCGTCGCACCCGGCTCGAACGTGACGATGTTGATGTGCATGTCGTGCCGCATGTCGGCGGGATCGATGAAGCGCGTGGTTGCCCATCGCCCCTCGGTGCCCGGCATCGATACTGGTTCGACCGAGTCTGCGTTGGTCACGATCACATCGGGCTCGGCCAATCCGGGCACGCGTTGATACAGTTTGCGGATCCAGTGCAGCTGCGCCGGCGTCTCGCCGCGGTTACGAAGGCTCCAGGCGCAACCGGGCGGCAGATAGGCGAAGCCACCGGGCTTGAGCTCACGCTCTTTGCCCGCCAATTTGAGGACGAGGTTTCCGCCGACGACGAACAACGCCCCCTCGGCATCCTTGTCGGGCTCGGGAATTTCACTTCCGCCACCGGGCGCGATGTCCATGAGGTAATGAGAAAACGTCTCGGCGAATCCGGAGAGCGGTCTCGCCAGCACCCAGAGGCGCGTGCCGTCCCAGTGCGGCAGATGGCTGACGACGATGTCTCGCTGCACGCCGCTCGGGATGACCGCGTAGGCATTCGTGAAGACGGCCCGGCCGCTCAGAAGATCGGTCTGGGGCGGAAGGCCACCCTGTGGGATGTGATAGGTTTGCGATGACATCAATAAGCCTCGTGGTTACCGGGGTCAGCCTGCGGCTGTGCCGGGATCGAGCTGGATGATCTCGTCCAGCCAATATTCTTCGAGATTGTCGCCACCACCCTTTCGATCGACCACGAGGAACGAGCTTGCGTCCTTCAGGACCAGCAGCGGGTGGTGCCAGCAGTTTCGGGAATAATTCACGCCCTGCTTGCCGTTGGCCGCGAACGCCCGGTAGCTCGAGAGGTCGCGCGGGTTCGCGCAAACGACGACCAGCCAGTCCTGTCCGTTCAGCGGCATGAACAGCTGGCTTCCGAGGGGATGGCGCTCCATCATGCGAATGGCGATCGGCGCGGGCCGCGCAGAGGCGATGAACCAGCTGATGTTGACCTGTCCGCCTTCCGCGCCGACATCGATATTGGCGAGTTCGTTGTAGCGCGCGGCATAGCCTTGGTTGATCGACAGCGGCGTCGCCCCTGCCGTTTCGACGACCTCGCCGAACGGCGCGAAGGCCTGCTTCGTCAAGGGCTCGATCGAGAGTGTCGTCATCGATGCCTCCGCGTTCAGGACGGTTGCAGACCCGCGACGGGCGCGTTCGCACCGGCCGGGTCGATCTGAAGAGGCTCGCTCGGAGGAACGATCTCACCATCGAGGATGCGACGCGCCTTGGCGCGATCGAGGTCCCCCTCCCACGAGGCGACGACGACGGTAGCAACGCAGTTTCCGACATAGTTGCCGAGCGCACGGGCGATGCCGATGAACCAGTCCACCGACAGGATCAGCACCAGTCCGATCGCCGGGATGGCCGGAATGGCGGCCAGCGTCGCCGCGAGGACGACGATGGCCGAGCCCGGCACGCCATGCGCCCCCTTCGAGGTGAGCAATGCGACGCCGAGGATCGCCAGCAGATCGCCGGTGGCGAGCGGCGTGTTGGTCGCCTGCGCAATGAAGACCGCGGCCAGGGTCAAATAGATCGAGAAGGCATCGAGATTGAACGAGTACCCGGTCGGGATGACCAGACCGACCGTCGAGCGCTTGATCCCGAGCTGTTCGAGCTTGCGCATGGTCTGCGGCAGCACACTGTCGCCTGCGGCCGTGCCGAGAACGATCATCAGCTCTTCACGCAGATAGACCAGCAGCTTGAACAGGCTGAAGCCCGAGAGCCGCATGATCGCTCCGAGCACGACGACCACGAAGAAGAACACCGCCAGATAGAACAGGGCAACGAGCCCCCCGAGCTGCTTGAGCGAGCCGATGCCGTATTTGCCGACCGTGAAGGCGATCGCACCGAAGACGCCGATCGGCGCGAGGCGGACGACGAAGTTCATCATCTTGAAGATGATCTCGTTCACCCGCTCGACGAATTCGACGACCGGCCTCGCGCGCTCGCCGCACAACGACATGGCGCAACCGAACATGATCGAGACGATCAGCACCTGGAGCACGTCCCCGGAGCTGAAGGCGCCGACCATGGTCGAGGGGATGAGTTTCATCAGAAATTCGGAGACGCCGCCGCCAGCGACCTGCGCCGCGGTCTGGCTGAAGCCGCTGAGCGCCTTGGCGTCCAGCGTCCGCGGGTCGATGTTCATTCCGGCGCCGGGCTGGAAGTAGTAGGCGAGCGCGATGCCGAACACCAGGGAGATGGTGGTGACGACTTCGAAATAGAGCAGCGCGCGAATGCCGACCCTTCCGACCTTCGAAAGATCACCGGCCGCGGATATGCCTTGCACCACCACGCAGAACACGATGACGGGCACCAGCATCTTGATGAGCTTGATGAAGCCGTCGCCGAGCGGCTTCATCTGCAAGGCCGTGTCGGGATAGACCATGCCCAGCGCAATGCCGGCCGCGAGGGCGACGACCACCTGGAAGAAGAGTGATTTGAAAATCCTGGGCATGGCTTTCCTCGCGCGCTGGGCTTGCATCTGCTTGGCTTGGTCGGCCTTGAGCCTTTGCCATTCTTGTCGTTGGCGGCGAAAACGAGGTCGCCGCGGACGGAGCCATTCGGTGCGGCAGCACGCAAGCAGCCTCCATCGTCATTCGTTGACCAGACGCGCTGCCAAGTCCAATATATAGAACGACACCATTGATAGGGTTTCGCTATGGATCTGCGCCAGCTCCGGTATTTCGTCGCGGTCGCCGAGGAGCGCAGCTTCACCCTCGCCGCCCGGCGGCTGAACCTCTCGCAGCCGCCGCTCAGCCAGCACATCCAGGCGCTTGAAGCCGAGCTCGGGACTCAGCTCCTCTACCGGACCAGCCGCAAGGTCGAGCTGACGCAGGCCGGTGACGCCATGCTGGTGCGCGGGCGCGCGATTCTGCAACAGGTCAAGGTCACCGAAGACGAGGTCCGGTCGATCGGCGCGGGCCTGGTCGGGACGCTGGACGTCGGAGCGACCGGCTCCATCCTGCGCGGTCGCCTGGCCGAGTTGCTCGCAGCCTACCGGAAAGTTGCTCCGCAGGTGAGAATGACGGTGCATGAGCAGGCGCCGGCGCTGCAGATCGCAGCGCTCCTCAACCGCACCACCAACATCTGCCTCATTCGCGGCACCCCTGCCGAGCGCGACCTCTCCAGCAAGCTGGCATGGCGCGAAGAGGTCGTTCTCGCCGTGCCCCGCAGCCATCGGCTGGCGCAACGCAAGCGCATCGCCCTCGGCGATCTCGCCGCCGAGGAGCACGTCGTGCTGGATCCGAACAGCTCCCATTTCGCCCGCTACGTGCAGACATGCTGTGTCGACGCCGGCTTTCTCCCAAAAGTGTCCCAGCAGGTCGTCGACGCCCAGTCGATCCCGAGCCTGATTGCCGCAGGCTTCGGCGTGGCGCTCGTGCCGCAGTCGATTGCACGGTTCACGACCACCGACATCGTCTTCCGCCCGATCAGGCCCTCACCGCCCACGGCAGACGTGTTTCTGGTGTTCAGGAAGGACGAGACGTCGATGGTCGTGCACAATTTCATCAAGCTTGCGCTTCGCTATCTCAACCAGCGGAGGGATTGAGCCGAACGAAAGCTTTGGCCGGCCATGTGCGAGACGATAGAGAGACCAAATCAGAGCCGCCAAACAATTCGAACTCTGCATCGACCGGTAGATACGCCCGTTCTCACACTTCCAACCATTGCGCGCGAACTTCGGCGTTTGACTTCAGTTGCTCGGGCGTACCTTCGAAAACCACACGGCCGTGTCCCATGACGTAGACGCGGTTCGAGATCTTCATCGCAATCGACAGCTTCTGCTCGACGAGGAGAATGGCGACGCCGGCTTGCGCAATGCGTGCGATCAGATCACCAACCTGCTGGACGATGAGCGGCGCCAGGCCCTCGGTCGGCTCGTCGATCATGATCAGGTCCGGATCGCCCATCAGCGTGCGGCAGGTCGTGAGCATCTGCTTTTCGCCGCCGGACAGCACCCCCGCCTCCGTGTCGGCCCGCGCGGCGAGATTGGGAAACATGTCGAGCATATCCTGGAGCTGCCATTTGCCGGGACGTCGCGTGTCCTTGATGCCGAGGAGCAGGTTCTGGCGAACGGTCAGACCCGGAAAGATGTCCCGATGCTCCGGCACATAGCCGAGCCCGAGACGCGCGATCCTGTAGCTGGGCAGCCCGGCGATGTCCTTGCCTTTGAAGCGGATCGTGCCTTGCGGTGCGACCTCGCCCATGATCGCCTTGACCGTGGTCGAGCGCCCGACACCATTGCGGCCAAGCAGGCTCACGACCTCGCCCGCGGCGACATCGAGGTCGACGCCCTGGAGAATGTGGCTCTTGCCGTAATAGGCGTGCAGATCCCTGACCTCGAGCATCAGTGCGCTTCCTCGCCGAGATAGGCTTCCTTGACCTTCGGATCGCGCCGGATCTCCTCCGGCGTGCCCGAGGCGATGATGTGGCCGTAGACCAGCACGGAGATACGATCGGCGAGGCCGAACACGACGCTCATGTCGTGCTCGACGATGACGAGGGTCTTGCCCTCGGTCAGGCGCCGGATCAGCGACACCGCACGATCGGTCTCGGCATGGCTCATGCCGGCGGTCGGCTCGTCCAGCATCACCACGGTGGCACCGCTGGCGATGGTGATACCGATCTCGAGTTCGCGCTGCTCGGCGTAGGTCAATAAGCCCGCCGGAACATCGCGCCGATGCGTGAGATGGATGTCGTCGAGGATCTGCGCCGTGCGTTCGCGCACCTCAGGCAGGCTGTCGACGTTCTTCCAGAACGCGTAGCGATGCCCCGTCGCCCACAGCACGGCACAACGGACGTTCTCCCAAACCGACATGCGCGCGAACACATTGGTGACCTGGAACGACCGCGACAGGCCGCGCCTGTTGATCTCGAACGGCCTCAGATCTGAGATCACATCGCCATTGAGCCTCACCTCACCCGAGGTCGGTTTGATATGGCCGCTGATCAGGTTGAACGTCGTGGATTTGCCGGCGCCGTTCGGACCGATGATGGCATGACGCTCGCCTTGCGCGACGCTGAGATTGAGATCGCGGATGATGCCGACATTGCCGAAGCGCTTCTCGACAGCGCGGACCTCGATGGCTGCCGTCATGCCAGGTACCCCCGGTCGCGCGCGACCGTCGCCGCACGGTCCCAAGCATCGGCGACCCGCCGCCAGCTCAGGCGCGCCAAGAAGAAGCCGCCGAAGACGAGAAGCGCCGCACTCGCCCACGTCACTGGCGACGCCGGGCTGAAGGCAACGCCGAACAGGTTGATCGGACTGCCCTGGCCGCTATGCGTGCGCGCGATCGACTCGATCGTCAGGATCACGCCGCAGGCCAGCGCGAGGGTCGGCACCGCTGCGACGAGGTACGACGGAATCAGTGTCGGCAGAGTTCCGGCACGAGCCAGCGGCCGGTGCATCATGACCAGCCCGGCAATCCCGCCCGGGGACAGCATCACGATGCCGATGAAGATAATGCCGAAATAGAGCTGCCACACGCCCGTGACGCTGGTCAGCCCAAGCTGCAGATAAGTCACGAGGATCGCGCCGAGGATCGGGCCAAAGAAGAATGCGACGCCGCCGATGAAGGTCGAGAACAGGACGAGGCCGGACTGGATCGCGCCCAGATAGGCCGAATTGGCGATCTCGAAGTTGATCGCAGCCAGTCCCCCGGCGACGCCGGCGAAGAAGCCGGCAAAGCAGAAAGCGATGTAGCGGACCACATGGGGATCATAGCCGATGAACTGAACGCGCTCGGGATTGTCGCGCACCGCGTTGCTGATGCGGCCCAGCGGCGTCCGCGTCAGCGCGTACATCGCGATCGCGGAGATCACCAGCCAGAACGCGATCAGGTAGTAAACCTGAAGCTGCGGGCCGAAGGTCCAGCCGAACATTTTCGGCAGAGCCGTGCGGTCGGTCGAGACTCCGGACTCGCCGCCGAACACGGAACGCAGAATCAGCGAGGAGGATGCCACCAGTTCGGCAATGCCGAGCGAGATCATCGAGAACACGGTGCCGGCGCGCTTTGTCATCACCCAGCCGATGATCATCGCGAAAGCGAGACCGCCGAGACCGCCGAACAGCGGGATGAACGGCAACGGGATCGGCCAGCCGTGCGAAACCACCGCATTCATCACATGGCAGGCCGCAAAGCCGCCGAGCCCGTAATGCACCGCATGGCCGAACGACAAGAGGCCTGTTTGGCCGAGCAGGATGTTGTAGGACAGCGCGAAGACGATCGCGATGCCGATCAGGCTGAAGGACGTGAGCGAGCCGCCGGAGGAGAAGATCATCGGCAGCACGATCAACGCAGCGATACCGACGAGCCAGACGCCGTAAAAGCGCAAGGCATCGCCGGCGGGCTTGTCTGCAACCTTCGATGCGGGAGTCGTCGTGGCGCTCATGTTTCGCGCGTCCCCATCAGGCCCATGGGGCGCACAATCAGAATGATCACCAGCAGGAGGTACGGCACGATCGGCGCCACCTGGGCGATCGTGACGTTCCAGATGTCGGTGAGAACGGAGGGGCCCATCGACGGATCGAGCGGGCCGAAGGCACTCGCGAGCGAACCGTTCAGCGCGACCGCGAAGGTCTGCACCAGGCCGATGACGAGCGAAGCGACGAAGGCTCCCGGCAAGGAGCCGAGGCCACCGAACACGATGACCACGAACAGGATCGGCCCCAATGCCGCGGCCATATCGGACTGGGTGACCAGCGCCGGACCGGCGATTACGCCGGCAATTCCCGCCAGCGCGCTGCCGACGCCGAACACCAGCATGAAGATGCGTCCGACATTGTGACCGAGATGCCCGACCATGTGGGGATGCGTCAGCGCGGCCTGAACGATCAGGCCGACCCGCGTGCGCTTGAGCACCATCAGCAGCACGATGAATATCAGGATCGACACGGCCAGCATGAAGATCTTGTAGGCGGGATAATTGGTCGAGAAGATCGTGAAGGCCGGAAAGTCGAGCAACGCCGGCACGCGGTAATCGACCGGACTCCTGCCCCACATCATCGCGACGATTTCCTCGATCGCGAAGGCGAGACCGAAAGTTAGGAGCAGCTCCGCGACGTGGCCGTGCTTGTGCGTGTTGCGCAGGCCGTAGCGCTCGACCGCCATGCCGATCGCGCCGACGAGCAGGGGTGCCAGCAGCAGCGCCGGCCAGAAGCCGATCCATTTGGTGAGCTGGAAGCCGAAGAAGGCGCCGAGCATGTAGAAGCTGGCGTGGGCGAAGTTGAGCACGCCCATCATGCTGAAGATGACGGTCAGGCCGCTCGACAGCAGGAACAGCAGCATGCCGAACAGCAGACCGTTCAGTGTCGATATAACGATCAGTTCAAGCACAGCATTCAAACCTCTAGCCGAGACCGAAGAGGCCTCGGCAAATTTGTCGGTCCCGTACGCGAACCTCAACCATTCCCGCGGCCTCCATCGGCCGCGGGAAGGCGAAGCTACTCCAGCTTACGGCCGGGTCATCTTGCAGGTGGTGGGAACGGTCGTCTTGGAAGTATCGACCTTCGAGACCAGGTGCCATCCCCAGCCGGTGCCTTCCTCGTCGAACGGCTCGTTTGCAGCGAGCTTGCCGAACGAGGAGATGTAGATCGGCTGGAAGAACTGGTGATCGTCCTTGCGCATGAAGCCCTCGCCACCGTCCAGCACCTCGAATTTGAGATCCTCGAGGGCAGCCGCGACCTTCACGGGGTCAAGCGAGTTGGCCTTCTCGGCCGCGGCCTTGAACATGCGCATCTCGTTGACCGCGCGCGGATACCACAGCGACATGTTGACCTTGGCGCGGAAGGTCTTCTCGAAGTCCATTGCCGGCTGGTGGCCGGAATTGGCAAAGCCTTCCGTGATCTGGAACACCTGATGGTCGAGGCCCGTCTGCTTGATCGCGGTCGGACCACCGGCACCGCCGGCGTAGTAGGTGTACCAATTGACCTTGAGGCCGGCGTCCGCAGCTGCCTTGAGCAGCAATGCGATGTCCTGGCCCCAATTGCCGGTCACGACGCTGTCGGCGCCCGAAGCCTTGATCTTCGCGATGTAGGGCGAGAAGTCGGTGATCTTCAGCAGCGGATGCAGTTCGTCGCCGACGATCTGGATGTCCGGCCGCTTGGCGCCCAGCATCTTGCGCGCATCGGCGCGCACCGACTGGCCGAAGGAATAGTCCTGATTGATCAGGTACACCTTCTTGATCGCGGGGACATCCTTCATATAGCTGGTGAGCGCTTCCATCTTGATGTCGGAGCTGGCATCCCAGCGGAAATGCCAGAAGCTGCACTTTTCATTGGTCAGGCTCGGATCGACAGCGGCATAGTTGAAGTACAGGACTTCCTTGCCGGGATTGCGCGTGTTGTTCTTGGTGACGAAATCGGACAGCGCGGCGGCCACCGACGAGCCGTTGCCCTGCGTGATGTAGCGGGCGCCGGCGTCGATCGCCTTCTGCGCCTGCACCAGGCTCTCCTGCGGATTGGTCTTGTTGTCGAGGGGCAGAATCTCGATCTTGCGGCCGAGGATGCCGCCCTTGGCATTGATCTCGTCGGCCAGATACTGGAACGTCTTTAAGCCGCCTTCGCCAACGCTGGCGCCGCCGCCGGAGAGCGGATCGATGTAGCCGATCTTGATGGTTTCCTGCGCGAATGCCGTGCCGCCGAGCACCGTCAGCGCTGCCGCCGCAGCAATTACGAGCCTGTGCATCCTGGCTTTCTCCCTTTTGGATGTTCTTGTTCCTTGGCGATCGAAGCTGCCTTACAACTTCGGTCGCGCCACCTCTGCTATCTCAAATATTGAATACTGTGTAAAGTTTTGATGCAAGCCGCAATTAGGTCGTGAACATTAAGATTGTCGCACCCTCCCGAATATTGAAATCCAAGTCAACTTTTCGCGGCGGGCTGCCGGCGAGCTATGTCTTCAGGCCGAGCGGCGACGCGGCTTGAGCCCTGCGAGGAATAGCCGCGAGAAATGATCGGCAATCTGCATCGCTGACCAGCCGCGCTCAGTTCTGAACCAGATCGGGTACCAATGGCTCATACCCGTCAAAACACGTTCTGCGAAGTGCGTGTCAACCTTTCGGAAGAGTCCCTCTTCGATCCAGCGCTGATGGTTGTTCTGGTCGTGTCCGATTGTTGCGAGCACCTGTGTGACGAAGTGTTTCCGGTCTACCTCGCTGAGGTAGTTGATGTTGTGATAGGTCGCTTTTGGGCCGCACGGGGTGTCGTGCAGCATCAACAGCAAGCGAACCCTCTGCACCATGTGATCGAACGCTCCGAGCCCCTGATCTTGCAAATGTTCCCGAATGCCGATCTCGCCGACCAACCCTCTTTGCAGGCAGGCTAATAAGAGGCTCTCCTTTTCGCTGAAGTGATAGTAGATGCCGGCTCGGGTCATGCCGGCATCCGCCGCGATGCTCTCAAGAGACGTGCCCAGCGCTCCCCGTCGATTGAAACTGTCCGAGGCAATCGAGAGCATCCTGTCCAGCTTTGCCGCGCGTTTGTTCAGTTTTGAGCGAGCCTCGAGAAACGGCTCCAGGCTCGGCGCCTCAGGCATGTCCGGTAAGGCGATCTCACGCCGATAAACACCATGCGTGATGACATCATCGATCGCATCGATCGCTTGCTCGCGCGTGTAGTAGTCGCGCTCGGAGAGCCAGAACGGGACCCAGTCCAGGATTGAGATGAGCGCCACAGCCGTCAGGAGCGGCTCGTCGCAAGCGATCGAGCCGTCGGCCACGCCTCGCCTCAAAATATCCGCCAGCAGAACGGCATTCTGCCATCGCCTGGTGTGCACGTCATCGCTGTAATCTGCAGCCAGCGCATCGATGTCGGAAAACAGGATCATGCGCTGGCCGTCAAACCGCAGCCGGGCACGGATAAAGCGTCTGACGACCTCGAGCCCATCGATACCGGGTTCGGCCGCTGTCTCCATTTCGTGCCTGTAGATTGCAAGGCCGCGGAGATAGCAGTGATAGATCAGATCATCCTTGTCTCGGAAATAATGGTACAGCGCGCCCGGCACCGATCGAACGGACGCTGCGACCTGCTCCATCGTCACATTGGCATAGCTATGGCGGGCAAAGAGCCTGGAAGCCGACACGAGGATTTCTTCAGCGCGGTCGGACGGGAACGCAGCGACTTGCAAGCTCGAAGATCCCCCCTGATCGTGGATGGCTCATCGACGTGACGTGTCCCCCACCCCCATGTCGTATATTGTTAGTTCGGCCAGTATCATCTGACAACCGGCCCCGTAAGCGGCATCGCAACTCGGTGGCACAGTCGGGGGTTGCCACGACGCGCCAGGACCAGGACGCCGATCGGTAGACCGTGTGTCCCTGCGATCGCGCCCTCGCTAGAACTGGACGCCGCGCGTCAATGCGCCGTCGACGACGAGGTTCGTCCCGGTGATGAAGCTCGCCGCGCCGCTGGCGAGAAACACCACGGCGTTGGCCATTTCCTGCGGCGTGCCCATCCGGCCCGTCGGATTGAGCGCCAAGGCCGTCTTGTAGAGCTCTGGATTGTTGTCCTTGATCATGTTCCAGACCCCACCCTCGAAATAGGTGTTGCCCGGCGAGACCGAATTGGCGCGGATGCCCTTCCCCGCGAGCTGATTGGCGAGCCCTTGGGTGTAATGGATGATCGCCGCCTTGAAAGTGCCGTAAGGGCCGGCCGCGAAATCAACCTCGCGCCCTGAGACGCTGGAGATGGTGACGATCGCGCCGGCCTTGCTCTTTTCCAGATACGGCATGGCCGCGTTGACCAGCCGGACCGTGCCCATCATGTCGGTCGAGAACTCCTTCTGCCAGCTTTCGTCGTCCTGTCCGATCGCCAGCGCGCTGACATTGGCGACGACGACATCGACGCCGCCGAGCTTCGAGGCCATATCGCCGACCCAGGAGTTCAGAACCGCCGCATCGGCGACGTCGACTGCGCCGCCATAGGCTGCGACGCCCTTGGCCTTGAGCGCAGCGACCGTGCTTTCGACCTCGGCCAGATTGCGCGAGCACACGCCGACGTCGGCGCCCTCGGCGGCAAAGGTCTCGGCGATCGCGCGGCCGATGCCCTTGGTGCTGCCCGTGACGAGAACTTTTGCGCCCTTGAGTCCCAGATCCATGGTCGTCTCCTCTTCTCGGTTCAGTAGTTGTTTGCCACCACTTTGACCAATCCGCGATAGCTGTGCGGCATGCGCATCGACACCAGGTCCTTTCGCCGCACGACATTGGTCGGATAGACACTGTCGAGATTGGTGGTGTCGACCAGCGCGGTTGCAAGACCCGCGCCGCCGGCCGCGATCGCCTCCCGTCGCGGGAACGCGAACGTGTCGGGGCCGAATACGCCGCTCAGCCCGGGATAGCCACGTTCGGGATCGACGACATTGGCGAAGGCGAAGAACAGATTGTTTTCGCCGGCCCGAACACGGAAATGATGCCAGTGGAGCGGATCCGGGCCGGTCGGAATCGGCTTCGGCTGTTCGACCTGTGTGCCAGGATGCGACGAACTGAAGCGTCCCTTGATGGCGGCGGGACAGGCGACGAGATCGCAGCCGCGCAGCGCCAGCACCCGGCCCGCTTCCGGAAACGCGGCGTCGTGACCGATCAACAGCCCGATGCGGCCGATCGGCGTATCGACGACGGTCCAACCGTCGCCGGCGGTCACCCAGCTCCGCTCGTCGGCGGTGAGATGCGTCTTGCGATAGACCGAGATGTCGCCATCCGGGGTGACGAGGCAGGCGCTGTTGTAGATGAGATCGCCATCGCGCTCGGCGAGGCCACAGACGAGATAGAGGTCGAGCTCCTCGGCGAGTTGGCCAAGACTGTCGGTCGCCGATCCCGGGACCGCTTGCGCCGTTCCTGGGGGATCGGCCAGGCCGGTCAGAGCGAGCTCCGGGAAGACGACGAGCTCCGCGCCTTCGGCGCTGGCCGCGCGCGCGAGCACCGAGATCTTCTGAAGATTTTGGCTGACATCATCGGCGGGTGCAAACTGCGCGACGCTGACCCTCGACGTCTTGCCGGCCGGCCACGGCTCGTGGCCATAAAGACCGAAGAAATCGCGCGGTTTCCAGCTGAACGTGTCGGTGAGCAGCTCCGGATAGAGCTCCGGCCGCCGCTGTGCGAACACCCTTTCGCCGAGCACCCGACGCGCGCGCGCGGCGTTGAGATTGATCTCGGACATCAGGACGCCGTCGCCCTTGTCCAGCACGGCCGTGACCTGCCCGTCCGGCGCGATCACGCAGCTCCCGCCGCTGAACTGCACCGTGCGTTCGAGCCCCCATCGGTTGCTCTCGATGACGTAGCAGCCGTTCTCGAAGGCGCGGCTGATCCAGTAAGGTGCCGGCGTGCGCTCCGCCAGCCAGTTCGAGATGTGGCAGATGACGTCGGCGCCGCCCAGCGCCATCAGCCGTGCGGTTTCGACGAAATGAATGTCCATGCAGATCAGCAATGCGATCCGCCCGATCGGCGTCTCGAACACCTGATTGTGCAGATCGCCCGCCGCGGCCCATTTCGGCTCGGAGATGTAAGGATGCGTCTTGCGGTGACGGCCGACGACACCATCGGGCCCGATCAGGACGGCGGTGTTGAAGTAGATGTTGTCGTCATCGACCTCGGGCATGCCGACGACGATGTAGCAATCATGCCTGCGCGCCAGCGAGGCGAAACGGTTCGTTGTCGGCCCCGGGATCGTCTCGACGAACGGCGCGACCTCGGCCCGGTCGAACCAGCAATAGCCAGTCGTTCCCATCTCCGGCGTGACGATGAGCCTTGCGCCGGCCGCCGCCGCCTGCTCGCAGAGCTCGAGCAGACGCGCGACGTTGCGCTCCTTCTCGAACATGATCGGCTCGAACTGGATGGCGGCGACCTTGTGAACGGGGGACATGATCCGGCCTGCCTCAACCGAGATAGGACTTCTTGATGGAGGCGCCCAAGGTGTATTTGGGATCGACCATGTTGCCGAGCCTGACACGGCCGGCCTGGGTCAGCAGCATATAGGCGTCGATTTCTTCAAAGCCGTAATCGGCCGCCATCCAGCGGCACAGTTCGCGATAAGCGATGCGCGCGGCGTCCTCCATCGGTCGGGCCGAGCCGATTGTCATGATGAAGTCCTTGGTTTCCAGACGCGGCCAGGCGATGGTCCAGTTCTTGATGAGGTCGACCTGGACCGTTGTCACGGTCGGATGCTCGATGGCGACGCCGCAGAGCTCGCCATCGCCCTGCGCGGCATGGCAATCGCCAAGATAAAGCAGCGCGCCCTTGGTGTTGACCGGCAGGTAGATGACGGCGCCGACGCCGACATCCGGCAGGTCCATGTTGCCGCCATAGTAATCCGGAACCAGCGAGGAGATCGCCTCGATCTCCGGCGAGGTGCCGATCGTGCCGATGAAGGGCTCATAAGGCAGCGTGATCTCATCGTTCCATTTGGTGCCGGTCTTGGCGTCGATCTCGAGCTTCTTGACGCGCTCGGGCAGCGCCGGATTGAGCAGCGCGGTGTTGCCCGTACTGACGAGGCCACCGAACTCCGGCATGATCACCGTGGTGCCGCGCGGCTGCGGCCCGCGCGGCACGATGCTCTCGATATAGACGGCGAGCGTATCGCCCTTCTCGGCGCCGTTGACGTGGATCGGTCCGTTCTGCGGATTGAGGAACGGGAAGTTGAGGATTTTCGACGGACTGTCGGTCTCCTTCTTGATGGCGCCCTCGAACGCGTCATGCGTCTCCGCGGAGACCACGGCGCCGGGATCGACGGTCAGCACCGGTTGCACGTAGGGACCGTAGACATAATGGTACTTGCCCTGCTCGCTTTCCGTGATGGTGTGCTCCCTGCGCCGCTCGCCTTTGGCCACGCCCTTGCGGGCCATGATGGAGTCTTTCTGCCAGGACATTTGCTTTTCTCCTTCTGTCGTTGGCTTTCAGTCTTCAAACCGCAAGATGACGGCGCATCTCGGCCGCGTCGTCGAGCGCCGCCCGATCGAGATTGGCGACGATGCGCCCCTTGTCCATGACGTAGCAACGCTGCGCCATGGCGCGGATCATGTCGAGGTTTTGCTCGACCAGGATGATGGTCACGCCGGTCCTGCGATTGAGCTCGACCATGTTGCGTGCGATGTCCTGGACGATGTTGGGCTGGATGCCCTCCGAGGGCTCGTCGAGCAGGATGAGGTTGGGGTCGGCGATCAACACGCGTCCGATCGCGAGTTGCTGCTGCTGGCCGCCGGACATGGTGCCGGCGCGCTGATGCCAGCGCTCTTCCAGGATTGGAAAGGCCTCGACGATCTTGCGCCGGCCCGCCTCGGGAATGCCGCCGCCCTTGATCGCCGCGCCGACCGCGACGTTCTCGCCCACGGTCAGCCGCGGAAACACGTCGCGCCCTTGCGGCACATAGCCCATGCCGAGACGCGCCCGCCTGTGCGCGGGAAGTAACTCCACCGCCTCGCCGCGATAGACGATCGAGCCGCTCATCACCGGCACGAGGCCGATCAGGCTCTTCATCAGCGTGGACTTGCCGACGCCGTTGCGGCCGATGACGGCGACGATCTCCCCTTGCCGCACCTCGATCTCGAGGCCCTGCAGCACCGGCTTGCCGCCATAGCCGGCACGCAGGCCCAGCGTTGCGAGGATCACTTCCTTGCGCGGCACATCAAGCATGGGCCTGCCCCAGATAGATCGCCGCGACGCGTTCGTCGGCCACGATCTCGTCGATCGAGCCTTGCGCGAAGACCTGGCCAAGATGCAGCACGGTGACGCGATGCGCAACCTGCCGCACGAAGGCCATGTCGTGCTCGATCGCCAGCACCGTCATGCCCTCGGCATTGAGCCGCTGCACCATTTCGCCGGTCAGGTGGGTTTCCTCCGGCGACATGCCGGCAGTGGGCTCGTCCAGCAGCAGAAGGCGTGGCTTCAGGCTGACTGCCATGCCGATTTCGAGCCATTGCTTCTGGCCGTGGCTGAGATTGCCGGCCGTCTGCTCTTGCTCTGATTCTAGGCCGAGGAAGCTCAGCAGCCGGTCGATCTCTGCCTCGAGTTCCGCTCCGCGATGCCGAATCTGCAAGGCGATCTCCAGATTCTGAAGGACCGACAGGCCCTTGAAAACGCCGGGCACCTGGAACTTGACCGAGAGACCGCGGTGGATCCGCGCAAAGGATTTCAGCGCCGTGATGTTCTCTCCGGCGAAGACAATGTCGCCGCTGCCGGGATGATGCTCGCCGAGGATCAGGCGGAACAGCGTGCTCTTGCCGGCCCCGTTCGGGCCGATCAGGCAATGGATCTCGCCGGCCTGCAGCGTGAGATCGACGGAGTTGGTGACATGCAGGCCACCGAAATGCTTGTTCAGCTTGCGCAGCTCGAGCAGCGACATCAGCCGGCCCTCTGCGTAAAACGGGCCGCAAGGCGACCGAGCCAATGCATCAGCCCGAGCACGAGGCCGTTCGGAGCAATCAGGACCGTGAGCACCAGCAGCACGCCCATGAAGACCAGCGCGTATTGGCTGCCGTAGATCGTGAGCGCCTGGAATGCGGCGAGCACCACCAGCGTGCCGATCACGGTCGACGTCAGATCGCTGCGGCCGCCGACGGCGACCCAGATCAGCGGCAGCGCCGCGGCCGTCATGCCCATGCTGGAGGGCGTGATGTACTGGCCCCACACCGTGTAGAGCACGCCGGAGAGCCCTGCGAGCGCGGCACCGATGACGAAGGTGATGAGCTGGTACTTGCGCACGTCGTAGCCCAGCATCTCCGCCCTTTCCGGGTTCTCACGGATCGCGACGATGACGTTGCCGAACGACGAGTTCATCAGGATGCGCAAGGCCAGATAGACCAAGACCAGCAGGCCGAGCACGAAATAGTAGAGTCCGACATCAGCGAACAGAACGATCGGCTCGCCGGGCCAGGGGATGGTCAAGGGCGGCATCGCGCTCATGCCGTTGAAGCCGTTGAGGCGCGCTGCTCCGATGCGCCATTCCGGTCCCGCGGTCTGCGCCATGAAACGCTCGAGCATCAAGGTGACGGCGAGCGTGACGATGCCGAGAAAGACGCCGGCGATGCGGCCGAAGAACATGAAATAGCCGAGCAGCACCGCGAACAGCGCGGCGATCGCCACCGCGATCAGCAGCGCGAGCAGTGTGAAGCCGTAAGCCGAGCCGAAATTGATGGTGAGGATGCCGTAGCCATAGCCCGCGATCCCGAAGAAGGCGGTCTGGCCGAAGGAGAGCGAGCCGCCATAGCCCCAGATCAGGCACAGGCTGAGCGCAATGAACACCCAGACGAAGAAATAGACGGTGTTGCCGACCGTGTAGCCGTCGCTGAACAGCGGATAAGCGAACGCGACGGCGAGCACGAGTGCGAACAGGCCCCAGAAGGCCGGACCGCGACCGACGGTCTGGGGGCCTTCGAGACGGCGGAACATTGCGCGGAGACCGGTCACGACGCCATCACTCCGTCAGGTGCGCTCACGCAGCACGAAGCCGGAAATGCCTTTCGGCAACACCCGGACGACGATGATGACGGCGACCAGCAGGCCGATCTGGCCGAACAGCTGGCCCTGCCACGAGGTCATCACGGACTTCACCACCGCGAGCACGGCGCCGGCCGGCGCCGTGCCGAGGAAGACGTCGGCGCCGCCGATCACCACGGTGACGAAAGCCTCCATGATGAAGGTCGCGCCCATGGTCGGCACCAGCGTCATGGTCGGCGCGTAGAGCCCGCCGGCAAGACCGGCGAGTCCCGCCCCGCAGGCGAAGGTCAGGCTGTAGATCAGGCGCGTATCGACGCCGAGCGCGGCCGCCATGTGGGGCACCTGGATGGTGGCGCGTGCCAGCACGCCGAAGCGGGTCCAGTTGAACAGCGCGTAGAGCGCGGCGAGCACGCCGAGCGCGGCACAGAACAGCACGATGCGATAAATCGAATAGGAGTAGTCGCCGACCTGGAAGCTGCCGAACGGCGTGCCGACGCCGGCCATGGTCGAGCCGACCATGATCAGCGTGCCCTGGGTCGCGATCAGGCTGAGCCCCCAGGTGGCGACGATGGTATCGAGCGGCCGGTCGTAGAGATGGCGGATCACCGCGAGCTCCACCACGACGCCGACCAGCGCCGACACCAGGGTGCCGGCCAGAATTCCCAACGGCAGCGGCACGCCCGCATGCACGGTCGCGGCGGTGACGTAGGCGCCGCACATGATGAATTCGCCATGGGCCAGATTGATCACGCCCATCATGCCGAAGATCACCGCGAGCCCGCAGGCCGAGAGCACCAGAAACGCGAAGGCGTCCCCGAATTGATAGAGTGCCGAGAAGAGATGGGTCGCGATGTCCATGAACTAACCAATTTGAGGGAAGACGCCGTGAAGATGTCCGTGATCGCCCCGGCGCGCCGGCAACGCTGGTGCCGGAAGCGCCGGAGCGATCAGCCGCCGGTCAGGGTTTCGGCGGCGGATTCGACGGCGTGTACTGGGCCATCGGATCCTTCTTCGTGAGATCGCAGCCGGCCTCACCCAGCCAGTACGGCTTGATGTCTTCCCAGGTCTTCGGGAAGGAGATCGAGTGATCGGCGCCGACCTTGGCGAGATAGATCGTATGCGACATGTGCTGGCTCTTCGGGTCGATGCAGACCTTGCCCTCGGGGGCGTCCATGCAGACGTCACCCAGCGCGATCACCTTGCGGATCTCCTCGCGCTTGGTCGATTTCGCGCGCTCCACCATCTGCTTGTAGAGGTAGACGGCGAGGTAGGAGTTCTCCGCCTCCTGGTTCACATAGGGCTCGCTCGGGAATTTCGCCTTGAACTTGGCGTAGAACTCCTTGCTCTTGGGCGAGTCGATCTCCTCGATGTAGTTGGTCGTGACGTACATGTCCTTCAGGCTCGGCGGCTTGAAGCGCTTGTGCTCGTAGCCCTGCCCGACATTGACCGAGGATGCCATCGGCAGGTTGACGTTGGCGGACGCCGCCTGCTCGTAATAGGAAGCCTGCGCGGTGCCGACCAGCAGGGTGACCACGAAGTCGGGCTTCGCCTTCTGGATGTTCTGGATGCTCTGGGAGAATTGCGACACGCCGAGCGGGATGAACTCCTCACCGGCCATCTTGCCACCGTTCTCCTTGACGATCTTGCGCACCCATTCAGCCGAGATCTGGCCGAAATTGTAGTCGGCGGCGAGCGTGTAGACGTTCTTGCCGTACTTCTCCATCATGTAGGGGATCAGGGTCGAGAACTGCTGCTCCGGCACGGCGCCGGTGACGATCATGTGGCCATCGCAGACGCCGCCTTCATACTGGTTGTTGTAGAAGGCGAAGCCGTTGAACTGGTCGACGATCGGACGATATGCCTCGCGCGAGGCCGAGGAGAAGCCCGCGAACACGACGTCGACCTTGTCGCGCTGGAGCACGCGCCGCATGAATTCCTGATAGCGGGTGTTGTCGGACTGGGTGTCGTAGGTGACGAGCTCCAGTGGCCGGCCCATGATGCCGCCAGCCTTGTTGATCTCTTCCGCAGCGAGCTGGATGGCGTGAACCTTGCCGATGGTGGCCGCGGCGAAGTCGCCGGACTGATCCTCCAGCACGCCGAGCTTGATCGAGTTCTCGGCCGCTCCCGCCTGTGATCCAAGGGATGATCCGAGGACAAGCGTCCCCGTGAGGGCTGCGGCGCGCAGCCCTCGCAATACAGACTTGCTCATGATGCTTCTCCTAGATGGCCTGCTTCTTGCCGCCTTGCAGCGTGATGCCGGTCGTGCGGCCGGACGTATCGGGCGGCTTCGCCCGCTTGCTCAGAAACTCCTCGCAATAGAGTTCCATGTTCTGCCGCGCGCGCATGCTGTCGCGACGGAGCTGGGAATAGGCACCTTCCTCGTCGAGACCATCCTGCTGCATCAGCAGGACGACCGCCCGGATCACCGCGCGGCGGCCGCGGCGACGCTCTTCGAGGCCCTGCAGGCGCTCGTACATTTCGGCGCGCAGCAGGAACTGGTTGATGCCCATGAACAGGGACGTGTAAACCGCGCCGCCATGCACCGGCTTGCGCAGGAACGAGGTGGCTCCGAGGTTGACCAGCGCCTTCAGCCGGCTCGGCGCCTCGACGCCGACGAGACCTATCACCGGCACCGGCGGCAGCCGCGAGGCCGGGTTGACCTCGAGCGCGACCGCGCCTTCGAGATCACCGTCGACGAACAGGATGTCGCGATCGGCCTGCAGGCTGGAGACGTCGATCCGGGCGCGGCCGTCGACGATTTCAGGATATTCGGTGGAGACGCCGAGCTTGGCCAGCGTGGTTTCAAGCGTGCTCTCCCATCCGCCTCGCCTCGTGACGACGATCGCGCGGCCGCCCTTGAAGTTCTGTAGCAGTCGGGAGCTCATGATTGCACCACCTTCAACAGCGGAGAGCGCATCGCGCTGGCAAAGCGCGGCGACGACTGGACGAGATAAGGATCGGGCGCGATCGGCTCGCGCGATTCCAGCAGCACCTCGAATTGCCCGTCGGCAGAAGAGCGGCCGATCCGCGGCGTGAGCCAGGCGTGAAGGGTCTGCCGGTCGATACGGACCTCCCCTTGCGGCGCACGCAGCCGCTGGTCCGCAACCGCGGCCCGCACCGTGCGGGCGTCGTCGGTGCCGGCCTGCGACAAGGCCGCCGCGAGCAGCTTGACGGCGATGTAGGAGGCTTCGGCATCGGCGGACGTCACCGGTCCATCAGGAAAGGATCGCGTATAGGCGGCGATGAAGGCGGCATTTTCAGGGGAGTTCAGCGAGGAGAAATAGACGCTCGACGACAGATGCCCATCGACGGCATCGAGGCCGATCTCCGGCAATTCCGGCTCCGACAGCGTGCAGCTCGCCACCGGGATCTCCGCAGCCTGGTCGATGCCGCGCGCGCGGCAGGCGGCGCGGAACGCGCGGAAGAAGGCGTAGGCGCTGGTGCCGATCAGATTGTTGAAGACGAAGTCGGGCCGTTGGTCGATGATCGCCGCCACGACTTGCTCGACCTCGGTATCTCCGACCGAGAGGTAACGCTCGGCGAGCACGGTGCCGCCGCGTGCGGCGAGCGCCTCGCGGAAGATGCGGTTGTTCTCCCACGCCCAGATGTAATTGGAGCCGACGCAGAAGGCGCGCTTGCCGACGCGCGTGGCGAGATAGTCCACCAGCGGAAGCACGTGCTGATTTGGCGCGGCGCCGGTATAGACGACGTTGTCGGAGCTCTCGAACCCTTCGTAGTGCGACGGATACCAGAGCATGCCGTCAAATTTCTCGAAGCAGGGAATGACCTCCTTGCGGCTCGAGGAGGTGTAGCAGCCGACGACGTGACGGATCCCGGAGTTGAGCAAGTCCAGGCTAAGCGAGCGGTAGCCGGCGAGATCGCCGTTGGGATTGACCACGACCGGCTCCAGCGTGATCGTCTCGGAGCCGGCGTTCATCTCATTGAACGCCAGCAGCGCTCCGTTGAGCATCGAACGCGCGACGACACTGTACGAGCCCGTCGTCGAGAACATCACACCGATACGATATCGCGTCCGTGCCATCACTCGATCCAAAAACAAAAAGCGCCCGCCGGCCGTTAAGCCGAGGGCGCCCTCGCCGCCAACCGAACACGCGCAGCGCGTGGTGTTGGAAATGGTTTGAACTCGTCGCGTTGACGGGCTGAGCTGCCCAACGCTTGGACGATACGGTCGTTGAGATCGAAAGCGAAGTCAAGCGCGTTATTGCAGCGCAGACTGCTCCAATTCATATCGCCATGCAGCAAATCTATGCAGCGTGTTGCGCTGATCAGAACAGGCTTCGCTCGCATCGCTCGCTCGCCGTCCGGGCTTCGACGTTGCGATTGATGATGCCGTCGCGAATGAGTTAGCCTCCTCCGATTGAAGCAGGTCGCGCTGCGTCACAATGAGGCTGGATTCGTCGAGCGACTCTAACACCGCCGCAGCAAGCCTAACACTTCGATGCCACGGGCAAGACGCTTAGCCTGCAGCCGATGGCAGAGCTCGACACGATCAAACAGCCGCGCCCGACCGACGTTCTGATCTTGCGCATGTTTTGCAGCAACCTGCCCAAGCTCGGCAGTGGTGAATGCGTACTCAGGTCTAGCGCATCACGACAAAGATTACTGAGCTGCAGGTTTGAAGCCTGCGTTGCCGTTCGGTCGCCATGGCGGGACGACTGAGGGCAAGCGCACTCAGGCCGACGGAGATGCGCTCAATGAAGGATGCATGGTCAGTGGTCATCGCCTGCGGCGATGGCGCACGATCTGCGAGCCCATGACGAGGCCAAGCAGGATGCGCAAATGAAGCGCATCAACGCTTGGCAAAGCCAGCGACAGCAAAGTGGGGCTTGTAAAAACGGGAGTGCGCGGGCTTGTCGGAGCGACAAGCGATCACAGGCTAAGCCGTTGAAAACATTGGAGCGGGTGAAGGGAATCGAACCCTCGTATTCAGCTTGGAAGGCTGCTGCTCTACCATTGAGCTACACCCGCATCAGGGGCTCCCTAACACGGCCGGACGGCGGTCTCAACTGCCGCGACGGCGAGTTTTCGGCGCCTCGTTGGCCCGAGGAAAGGCTTCGGTTCCGGCCGGCCCGCCTCCCCTTAACAGCAGGGGCATTGCAACCTATATTGAAATCTCCCGAAACCAACGAAAGGAGGTGATCCAGTGTCTTATCTCAAGCGCTGTCACCTCGCTGGGATCGCCCGCTAAGCTCTAGACCAAGGGCTTGGCATCGGGGCGCTCTCAGCCCTGGACCAGCGAGCAAGAAATCGGGCGCGACGGGGGTCTTCCCGCCGCGCCTTTTCGTTTTGAGGATGAGCCGCTCGCCCACTTAGACTCGTGCGCAGCCGCTCGCGCAGGGCGACGGCGGCGATCAGCATACCGGCGCACCAGGCCGTGACGGCACGCTGAGGTTCCGCGCCGAGGACCACCGTGAAGATGCTGGCGAGCAGGCACGGTGCGATCACCTTGGCGGTCCGGCTTGCCAGCGAGAGCAGGAACGGCATTGCCGCGGGCGATATTTGCAGGATTTCCATTGTTGAGCCGCGGCCCTGCGGATGGCTTCAGAAGCCGAAGATACCGAACACGCGCGCGCGTTTGCCGCGCCGGCTCTCCACGATCCGCTCGCCGCCGTTCTCGGCCGAGCTGCCGTAATAGCGGTGATGGCCGGTCTGGTCGTGCAGATCGGCCGGCTCCGATAGCCCCGCCCGCCGCGCGTCGCAGATGATCTTGCAAACGGTCTTGATGGTGTGACCCGACATTGCCGCCTCCAGCGCGAACCTTGTTGTTGTGGTCATCAGTCGCCGCCAGTTCCGGCCGCGTTCGAAAGGCAAGGCCGCAATCGGGTTTCAAGACTGTTTCGTCGCTTGCCGGCGGCGCAATATTTTGGTCGGGATTGTCGGCACGAGCGGCCGTGCTACGTCCTTGGGATCTGTCCAGAAAAAGAAGAGGTGACGATGCTCTACGCCATCCTGGCCTATCACGTGGAAGACGAGGTCTTGTCCTGGACGCCGGAGCAAGATGCCGCGGTCGTCGCCAAAGTCATCGAGGTTCAGGCGCCCCTGAGGGCCAGCGGACAGTTCGGACCTGCCGCCCGCCTGGATGAGACCCGAAAGGCCCGTACCCTGCGCGGCCCCGGTGCGGGCATAGTGCTGGACGGTCCGTTTGCCGAGACCAAGGAGCAGCTTCTGGGCTTCCATCTGATGGAATGCAGCACCGAGGAGGAGGCGATCGCGGCGGCGCGGAAGCTGCGTGCGGTCAATCCGACGGCGGTCTACGAAATCCGCCCGGTCAAGCTTTACGTGCCGGCCGATGGGTTCGGCGCGACGTAGAAGCGTTGGATCAGGAGCCCACCGAAGGCGATGAACCACACGAAGGGCGCGATCTGCGGGGCGAATGCCGCAACGATCGTGCCCGGGATGAACACCAACAGCGGAAACATCGAGGCCATGATCTCGCGGCCCCAGCCGCGCAGGATCGTCCACCACAGCCAGGCATTGAGACCGGCGATCGCGGTCAGGTGCAGGCCATAGAGCACCGAGACCGCGCTGCTCATGGCGAAATTGGTGTAGAGGCCGTTGGTCACCGGCAGCAGCACGATCGAGAGCAGGAAGAACAGGTTGAGGACCACCATGCCGCGGCTGCCGACGGGCTGGCGCGCCAGCCGGCGGTGATGGCTGATCCAGAACACCCCGGCGATGATGAAGCTGAGCGCAAAACCGGCAAGCTTTCCGGAATAGACTCGGGCGAGATCGTGCCAGTCGGGCGCGGCGCTGAAGACCGCGGCCTTGGGCAGGTCGTAGGCCAGAAGCGTCATGGCGACACCAAAAATGGTGTTGCTGAGCGACTCCAGCCGCCGCATCTCGAACAGGTCGGGCTTGAGCTCGGTCATATCGGGGCGCGCACTCTTCGGGCTGGAACTTTCGGGCCGTCCCTCCCCCTAAATCCTAACCTCGGTTTCGTCCAGCTGCATTGCGATTCGCGACGGGATCGCCGACTCTCAGCCTTTCACCGGGGCGATTCGTGGCGACATATCTGGACACGCTCAATGCGGAGCAGCGCCGCGCCGTCGAGCATGGCGTGGCCGGAGGAGGAACCGTGGGCGCCCCCCTGCTCGTCATTGCCGGCGCCGGCTCCGGCAAGACCAACACCCTCGCCCACCGCGTCGCCCATCTGATCGTGGCAGGCGCCGATCCGCGTCGCATCCTGCTGATGACGTTCTCCCGCCGCGCCGCGGCCGAGATGGCCGGCCGGGTCGAGCGTATCGCGCGAAAGGTGCTCGGTGAGAACAACGCCGCGATCATGCGCGATGCGCTGACCTGGGCTGGCACCTTCCACGGCATCGGCGCGCGGCTCCTGCGGGAATATGCCGAGCGGATCGGCGTCGATCCCGCCTTCACCATTCATGACCGCGAGGATTCCGCCGACTTGATGAATCTGGTCCGGCACGAGCGCGGCCTGTCGAAGACCGAGAGCCGTTTTCCGGCCAAGGGCACGTGCCTGTCGATCTACTCGCGCTGTGTCAACGCCGAGATGGAGATCGAGAAGGTGTTAGGGGTGCACTATCCCTGGTGTGCAGGGTGGGCCGCCGAGCTGAAGGGCCTGTTCGCGGCCTATGTCGAGGCCAAGCAGGCTCAGCACGTGCTCGACTACGACGATTTGCTGCTCTACTGGTCGCAGATGATGAGCGACGCGCTGATCGCCGAAGAGATCGGCGGCCGCTTCGACCACGTGCTGGTCGACGAATACCAGGACACCAACCGCC
Organism: Bradyrhizobium sp. DOA1; assembly: GCF_001593325.1. NCBI lineage: Bacteria > Pseudomonadati > Pseudomonadota > Alphaproteobacteria > Hyphomicrobiales > Nitrobacteraceae > Bradyrhizobium > Bradyrhizobium sp. DOA1. The sequence goes on along the minus strand of NZ_JXJM01000001.1, from coordinate 2,306,015 downwards.
TGCAATCCTCGATCCTGCTCGCGCTCAAGCCCGATGGCCGCGGCCTCACCGTGGTCGGCGACGACGCCCAGTCGATCTATTCGTTCCGCGCTGCCACTGTGCGCAACATCCTGGATTTTCCGCAGAGTTTCTCGCCGCGCGCCGAGATGATCACGCTCGACCGCAATTACCGCTCGACGCAAGCCGTACTTGCCGCCGCCAACGGCGTCATCGGCCTGGCCCGCGAGCGCTTCACGAAAAATCTCTGGACCGATCGCACCTCTGGGCGGAAGCCGCAGCTCGTCACTGTGCACGGCGAGGCCGACCAGGCCCACTACATCGTCGAGGAGGTGCTGGCGAACCGCGAGCAAGGTGCGCTCTTGAAGCACCAGGCGGTGCTGTTCCGGACGTCCTCGCATTCCGGTTCGCTGGAGATCGAGCTGACCCGGCGCAACATCCCCTTCGTGAAGTTCGGCGGGCTGAAATTCCTCGACGCAGCTCACGTCAAGGACGTGCTGGCGCTGCTGCGGTTCGCCGAAAACCCGCGCGACCGTGTCGCCGGATTCCGCATCCTGCATCTCTTGCCCGGCATCGGCCCCGCGACCGCGCAGCGCGTGCTCGATCAGATGGCCGAGAGCACCGATCCGCTTGCCGCGCTCGGCCAGCTTCCGGTGCCGGCGCGTAGCGGCGCGGATTGGACCGACTTCGTCCGCACGACCCAAAATCTGCGCTACTCGGAATGGCCGGCCGATCTCGAGCGCGTACGTCTGTGGTACGAGCCGCATCTCGATCGCATCCACGAGGATTCCGAAACGCGCCGCGCCGATCTGATGCAGCTCGAGCAGATCGCCAGCGGCTATGCCTCGCGCGAGAAATTCCTGACCGAGCTCACGCTCGATCCGCCGGATGCGACCAGCGACAAATCCGGTCCGCCCTTGCGCGACGAGGACTACCTGATCTTGTCCACCATCCATTCGGCCAAGGGCCAGGAGTGGAAGTCGGTGTTCGTGCTCAACGTCGTCGACGGCTGCATGCCGTCCGATCTCGGCGCCGGCACCAGCGCCGAGCTCGAGGAGGAGCGCCGCCTGCTCTATGTCGCGATGACACGCGCCAAGGACGATCTCCACCTCGTCGTCCCGCAGCGCTTCTTCGTCCACGGCCAGGCCGCCAAGGGCGACCGCCACGTCTACGCCTCGCGCACCCGCTTCATTCCGGAGCAGCTGGTCTACCTGTTCGAGCGCGCCGCCTGGCCGAAGGCCGCGGCGGCCGGGGCACGTGCTGCGGCGCAGGGCCCGAAGATCGACATCGGCGCGAAGATGCGCGGGATGTGGCGGTAGACACAAGAGGCCGTCGTCGCGACCTGTCAGGATGACCGGAACAGCAGAGGTCCGACATGAAAGCCGTCGTCGTCGAGCAATATGCTCCCATCGATCAGATTGAATTGAAGGACGTTCCGTCTCCGCGCGCGGGGCCCGGGCAGTTGCGCATCAGGATCGAGGCTGCCGGCATCGGCTTCGTCGACGGTTTGAAGATCGAGGGCCGCTACCAGACCAAGGACCCCCTGCCCTTCATTCCCGGGACGGAGTTCGCGGGGGTGGTGACGGACGCGCCCGGCGCACCGGGCGGCTACCAGCCCGGCATGCGCGTGATGGGGATGACGCGGTCGGGCGCGCTTGCTGAAGAGATTGTCGTCAAGCCTGAGGCACTGCATCCGCTGCCGGACGGCGTCGCGCCCGAGGTCGCAGCGTCGTTTCGCGCCAACTATCTGACCGCGCTCTACGCGCTGAGCGGGCGCGCCTCGCTGGTCGCAGGCGAGCAGCTTCTGGTGCTGGGCGCCGCCGGCGGCACCGGCATCGCAGCCGTCCAGATCGGCAAGCTGCTCGGCGCCCGCGTGATCGCGGCGGCATCGACGCCGGAGAAGCGCGAGTTCGCGCAGGCGCATGGCGCCGACGCAGTCATCGACTATACGCAGGCCGGCTGGCGCGACATGCTCAAGGAGCTGACGGGCGGGCATGGCGCCGACGTGATCTTCGACCCCGTCGGCGGCGAGATCTCGGTGCAGGCGTTTCGATCGATCGCCTGGCGCGGACGCCACCTCGTGGTCGGCTTTGCTGGAGGCTCCATTCCCGCACTGCCGTTCAATCTGCCGCTGCTGAAGGGCGGCGCCTTGCTCGGCGTCGACCTCGCGCAGATTGGCGTGCGCGAGCCCGAGTTGCAGAAGCGCCTGATGTCGGAGCTGACGGGCTGGCTCGCCGATGGCCAGCTGAAGCCCGTGGTCGGCCAAATCTTCGCGTTGGAAGATTTTCGCGAAGCGTTCAAGGCGATGCAGACGCGCGCTGCGCTCGGCAAGATGGTGGTGCGGATCGCGCGGTAGCATTCACAAACGGAAACCGAGCATTTCCGAAAGCCGCCTTGTTGGGTGGCCGCAATCCCTTAAGTCTGTCCGATCATCCCACAGAGACCTGATCGATGACCGCACCGCTCGAATTCGGACTGGATACCTTTGGCGACGTCACCAAGGACGCTTCCGGCGCCCTGCTTCCCCATGCGCAGGTGATCCGCAACGTCGTCGACGAAGCCGTGCTCGCCGACGAGCTCGGCCTCGACTTCATCGGGCTCGGCGAGCATCACCGCGGCGATTTCGCGATCTCCTCGCCCGAGACCGTGCTCGCAGCCATCGCGGCGCGTACCAAGCGCATCCAGCTCGGCTCGGCCGTGACGGTGCTGAGCTCGGACGATCCGATCCGCGTCTTCCAGCGCTTTGCGACGCTCGATGCGCTCTCGAACGGGCGCGCCGAGGTCATCCTCGGCCGCGGCTCGTTCACCGAGTCCTTTCCACTGTTCGGCTTCGACCTGCGCAAATACGAGGAGCTGTTCGAGGAGAAGCTCGACCTGTTCGCGGCCCTGCTGCCGCAGCAGCCGGTGAGCTGGGAAGGCAAGCTGCGTCCGCCCCTGCGCGATCAGCTGGTCTATCCGCCGGTGGAGAACGGCAGGCTGAAGACCTGGATCGGCGTCGGCGGCAGCCCGCAATCAGTTGTCCGCGCCGCGCATTACGACCTGCCGCTGATGCTCGCCATCATCGGCGGCGATCCCGCGCGCTTCGCACCCTTTGTCGAGCTCTATTACCGCGCGTTCAAGGAATTCGGCCGCACCGCGCAGCCGATCGGCGTGCATTCGCCCGGCTATGTCGCCGAGACCGACGAACAGGCGCGCGAAGAGCTGTGGCCCGACTACAAGGCCATGCGCGACCGCATCGGCAAGGAGCGCGGCTGGCCGCCGATGGGCCGCGACGAGTTCGTGAGCGAGGCCGAGCGCGGCTCGCTCTATGTCGGCTCGCCGGAGACCGTTGCGCGCAAGATCGTCAAGACGGCAAAGGCGCTTGGCATCTCGCGCTTCCAGCTGAAGTACTCGGCTGGCCCCTTGCCGCACGAGAAGCTGATGCGCAGCATCGAGCTTTATGGGCGCAAGGTGGTGCCAATGGTGCGGGAGATGCTGGGGTAAAGCCAGCCTTCGGTCTACGACGCCGCGCCGGGCTTCATCAGCCCGAGCCGGCTCGCGCCGACATAGAGCGACAGCACGGCGGCGTTGGACACGTTGAGGCTCTTGATCTCGCCGGGCATGTCGAGCCGCGCCACGACGCTGCAGGTCTCGCGGGTCAATTGCCGGAGGCCCTTGCCTTCGGCGCCGAGCACCAGCGCCAGCGGCTCACGCAACGCGACGTTGCTGAGGTCCTCGCTGCCCTCGCTGTCGAGCCCCACGGTCTGGAAGCCGCGCTCGTTCAGCGCGGTGAGCGCGCGGGCGAGGTTTTGGACGGTGATCATGGGCACAAGCTCGAGCGCCCCGGAGGCGGCTTTCGCGAGCACGCCGGTGGCTTCCGGGCTGTGGCGCGCGGTGGTGACGATCGCCTTCACCGCGAACGCCGCGGCCGAGCGCAGGATCGCACCGACATTGTGCGGATCGGTGATCTGGTCGAGCACCAGCACCATGCCTTCCTGCTTCAAGGTCTCGATGTCGGGCGACGGCAGGGCATCGGCCTCCGCCAGCAGGCCCCTGGTGCACGGCGTCGGGCGACAGCAGACGGTCGATCTCCTGGGGCCGAACGATCTCGGGCGCGATGCGGGTTGCGATGTTTTCTTCCGCAAGCCGCCTCGCCGCGTTCTCAGTCAGCGTCAGCTTGCGGATCCGCCGCTGCGGGTTGGCAAGCGCCATCGTGACGGTGTGCCAGCCATAGAGAATGACGGGCCCATCGGGTTGCGAATCGCGCTCGCGCCAGGCCGCGCGGCCCGCCGATTTCCCGGGCCTGTTGAAGGGCTTAGCCCCGCCGCGAGGCCCCTTGGGGCCGAATTTTCGATCCTTCATGCGCTCGCTTGTGTCATGGGCGCCGGAATATGGCAATTTGGGTGCCTTCGGGGGCGATTTTAGCTGTTCGCCTCGGTTGACTTTGCCCCACTGCTTCGCCCATAAACGCGCCCGGTCGCGCCCCGATCCGGGTTGCCGCGGCCTTCACGTTCCATGGCCGTCTTCGGTCCGCCGGCAAGGTCCGGCCCGATTGTGCTGCCGTCGAGCGGGGGAGTGTCCCGAGTGGCAAAGGGAGCTGACTGTAAATCAGCCGCCTCATGGCTTCGCAGGTTCGAGTCCTGCCTCCCCCACCACGCTTCACCCTTCGGGCTACGCGTGGCGCAGCCACGTGATAGCCGAAAGGTGAAGCGTGGTGTCCGGCGAAGCCCGTAGGGCGAAGACGGACTGAGACAAGCAAACCTCTCACAACATCATTGCGCGAAGTGAGCGAAGGCTGCCACGCGGTAGGCGTAGGCGGGCTGTCGCCATTATGATCGAATCCAGAAAACAAAACGCCCGTCCGCATCGCGCGAACGGGCGTCTCGTCGGCTGAACCGATCAGCGATCAGTAATAGCGGCGCAGCACGCGGTGGCCGCCGTAATAGTGCGGCGCGTGGCGATGGGCGTAGCCGTATCTCGCAGCATGGCCGTAATGGACGCGCGGCAGATAGCCGTAGCGCGGGCCGTAGCCGTAGCGATAGGGACGGAAATACGGGCGATGATACGGAGCGACGGCGGCACGATAACCGTAGCCGCGAGCGCGATAGCCGTAGCCGTAATTGGCGGGCGCGACGACCGCGTCTTCACGGTAGGTCGGATAAGGGGCGAAGGCGCCCGGGCCGGTATAGGTCGGCCCCTGGTTGACGTAGTAGTACTGTGTGGTCGGCTCAGCGAGACGCGCAAAGGCGCCATAACCATATCCATATCCATAGCCGCCGCAGCCGTTGTTGCAGCCGGAATAGACCGGCGCGACCGGCGCGCACGTAGTGAAGCCGCAGGCCGCGGCGGGCGCGGTGGCGGCGAACATCACGGCAGCCGCCGCGACCAGTCCCGAAATCATTTGACGCATAACTCTCTCCTGTTGATTTCCGTTTTTTGGATTTTCACGTTTCTCAACCCGGCGGCCTGCCGGGTATCTCTGTGCGCGGCCGCGGTCGCGGCGGTCGCGGACGCTCGTTGAACTCGGGCGCGTAGATCACAGCCGGCGGATCGACCGGCGGGTCCATCTGCGCCGGCAACGGCGCGGACGACGCGCCCCAGCTCTGGTGATAGCTCTCGGCAGGCTTGGGCAGTTTGCGGTTCGCGGGCGGCTCGACCTCGAGCCGGCCGTAGCCGGGCCGCAGGCCCAGCGTCGGATAATAATGGCTGACGTCGTCGGGCTGCCGCTCGGCGATATAGCGCCCGCCATAGATCGTCGGCTGCACCTGCTGGTTCTTGCCCAGGCCCCAGGTGCCTTCGACCACGGCGTAGGAAGCGTCGATGTTGTTGATGATGATCGGCACGCCCGGACGGCCGGGAACGACGATCTCGAAGCCGCCGGCAAGCGCCGTCGCGGGCAGTCCGATCAGGAAGGCGGCGAGCGCCACAACGCGCATGAGGAAAACCCCGGTGATCCGGCGGCAACCTATCCGATCGCAGCGCAGAGAGGGTTAAGGCCTGCTCGCCAATTTCCGGTAAGCCTAATGTGCAAGGATTGCGCGCTGCTCAAATGCTGCCAAGCGAACTAGCGAAGCGTTAACGGCAGCCGACTTGTCGTCGGAACCACCCCGCATGCTCACATCCGTTTGACCTTGGAAGGGCGAAAAAATGGCCGGTTTCACCGGAACGTCCGGCGTCGTCAGCGTTTAAGCCCCGGTCAATTCAAGACGGGAGCCAACAACCATGAACATCAAACTTCTCGGGGCTACTGCGATTGCGGCAACCATGTTGGCAGGCTCTGCCATGGCGCAGGCGGTGGTCACCAACCCCGGCCGCTGCTCGGCGCAATTCCCCAACGCCAACTGCCAGAACCTCGGACCGGGGAATCCCTACACCGACAGCAATTACCGCAACCGCCGTGCGGCCTATCGCCAGGCCAATAGCGGCGACTGGAATAACGACTGGAACAGGAGCCGCACGGGCTTCTGGCCGACCGATGTCGCGACCGGTGTAGCCGGCGCCGCAATCGGCACCGCCGGCGCGATCGCAACCGCTCCGTTCCGCGGCTTGGACAACAGCTACGCCTACGACCGATCGTGGGACGACCGCGGCTGGGACAATCGTGGTTGGGACAGACGCAGCTATGCCGAGCGCAACGGGTTCGTCTGCACGCCCGGCACCTGGTTCAAGGGCGCAGACGGCCGCCGACACATCTGCCAGTAAGCGGCCCATTATCGAGCGCGATACATCAGGCGGCCCGCAAGGCCGCCTGATTCATGTCTTGCGAGGGCAACTTCGCGGTTCTGGCACTTTCCAATCAAGTCTGGTATTGCGGCGCGCACGGGCAGAAAGCTCCGGCGCAAGCCGAGCCCTGTCCTGCATCCCAGGCGTCGCCGGCTTAGCTCAGCGGTAGAGCAGCGGTTTTGTAAACCGAAGGTCGGGGGTTCAATCCCCTCAGCCGGCACCAGCTTTACGCGCGAGTTCGCGTCTTCAGCGCATCGCTATTTCGAGCGCAATCATCTCGCATCCGGCAATTGATCCAGCTGCCACAGCCCCAAGCTCTTGTCGCGCCAGCCGCCGCCACCCTCCTCGCAACGCTCGTTGATCAGCGCGAGCGGCGCCGGCCAGTCGAATGGCGCCTTCGCCATGTTCAGCGCACGCCAATCGCCGTCCTCGCAATCCCGATTGTCCTGCCATTCGGGAAAGGTGGTGACCAGCAGGAAGCGCGCGCCGCTCATCCGGAATTGCGCAGGCGCGCGAGCGATGTTGGCAAAGCTCAGATGCACCAGACAGTCCCGGCAGAGAATGACGCCGGCACGCGGCAGCGCATCGCGCGTGATGTCGGCCACGAGAAACCGGCCGGACAGTTGGTCGCGAGACGCGCGCTAGTTGTTCGCTTCGATCAGCGACGGCACGATGTCGATGCCGGTGTAATCGACATCGAGCTTCATGCGGCCGATCCAGCCGGCATCACCGCAGGGCGCATCGAGCAGCGAGCGCGCGCCGAGTCGTTGTAGCAGCGGTGGAAGCGCTTCCCGGATCGCGGCGGTCGCCGGATCTTCCGAACCGAGGCCGGAGACCGACGTCGAAGCACCCCAAAGATTGGTCCGCTCGATCCGCTCAAAACGGGCGGCGAGATCGAGGCCCGCGAAATTCTCGCGGTCGGCGAGGAAACGCTCGTGGGCGAGCACGGGAGGACGATGGGTGATCATCTGGCAAAGCTCACAGCAAGATTCCGTCGCGCTTGCACTGTACAGACGCCGGCGTCTCCGAGCTCGCCGGCATCGACCTCAGGCCGGCTTCTGCCACTCCATGATGTGGAAATACGGGACCCTGAGGTAGCATGAGCATAAGATGCGCTCCACCACGGGCAAAGAGAAAGCCAGGATCGTCGCCGGTGCGGCTACGGCCATCGTGATGACGGCCATGCTGTTCACAATCGCAATGGGATTTCTGCTGGCGCTGTAGGTCGCATAGGAGTGCGGACATACGCCCGCGCAAATGCATCCAGCGCACACGGCCCCGCCAAAGCCTTCCGATATGATCGTTCAGCCAGTCGCGGATCATTCCTCACTTCGGGGCGGTCTCGGAGGCGGGCTGTTCCGATCGGGCCGGATCGGAACCAAGGCGTGCGCCGTTCGTTTCCGACCCATGCGGATCCGGGAAGAAAACCGAAACATGTTTCTGCTGGCAACGGTGACGCTGTGCTGTGGCGCCGTGGCCGGCACGGTTGCCCTGTTCGAACCGGCGGCAGCACCCGGTCCGGCACAGCAGGTTGCCCAGCGCATGGCGATCGACGCCACCGCCCAGACGCCGGTTCGGGTCGTCGGCGCGCCGTTCGAGCCCAACGTCAATCCGCGGCAGCGATAGCGCTTACGTCGGCGAGGTCTCCGTACCCTTCTCGGGCCGGCCATGGACACGCGCCAATCCCTCAGCGAACGCGATCACCTCCGCACGCTTGTCGGGCGGCAGCGACAGGAACGCGCGGATGAGCCTCAGGCCCTCCGCTTCGTCCACCCGTTCGTCTTCGGCATCCATCCGATCACTGTCGGCCGATCGGGAAAAATATGCAATGCCTTGCGGACAAATCTTGATTCCATGCAGCCGGTTTGCTGGAATGGGCGCGCCTGAGGTGGATCATGAAGTGGATTAGAGAACGCGACGCGCTGATCGCGCAAACCATGGCCTTCGTCCAATCGGTAACCGGCAAGACGGATCACGTCCTTCAGCCGGGCGCGCCGCCGGATTCACCTAGGGCAAGCGACGAGCTCGTCGCCGTCGAGGCCGTCACCCTCAAGACGGTCACGGTCGAGATCGAGCCGCCGCAGCCCTCTCCGCAGCCTCAAGCCCCGCCAGCGCGAGCCATCGGCGATTTCCGCAGCGAGATGCAGGCCCGGATCGCCAATTTCCGCAAACATCAGGAGCGATTCGAGCGCGAGCGGGAGGAATATTGCGCGGCCACCCTGACCAAACTGCGTGCCGCGATCCACAACCCCTCTGCCCGTCCGCCGGCCGAAGATTGAGGCAGGCTCCGGCCAGGGCCAGGGGCTTACAGCCAGGACCAAACCAGCCACAAATTGGCCGCGCAGGCGCCAAACAGCGCCAGCGTCAGGGGCAGGAGCATGTGCCCGCAGGAGGTTTCCAGGTCGCTCGTCATGGCCAAAAACATCCGCTGATTCCGGCCGGCGAGTCCCAGGGATTCTTTTTTCCAGGATTCAGGACTCGTTAAGGACTCAAGGGCGGGGCGATTGATCACGGCCCCGTGATCGGGCCGCAGGCCGGAACTCCTTCCCCCGCGAACTCGTTAAACCGCTTTCCTGGAGCGGGAAGACATGCCCTACGCCCTGTTCTGCAACGACGCCCAGATCAGCAAGGCCTATCCAAGCGAATCCGACGTCTGGAAGCTCGCGCAGCGGAGCGGTCTCGTCGTGGACGTGATCGCGGACGGTGAGCGGACAGGACCGCGCCGGGTGCTCGACAATGACTACCAGATTGCACCGTGCCAAGCGGCGCAGGGCGAGGACCCCGCCCAGAACAAGGCTGAGGCCGACCAGCAATCGCGGATGGAGCTCGAGCTGAATTCCTGATTTCCGGCACGAAACCGGAAGGCGCTCAGGGCGTGGCGGCCACGAGCGAGGCCTGCTCCCCCGGCATCGGCACGCAGGCCTTGCGGCGATGCAGCCCGCGGATCGCCCCGGTGACCTTCATCACCTTGCCCGAGGGACAGGAGTCGTCCTTGACGAAGGCCACCTCATAGGGCGCCAGCATCAGCGGCTCGGATTTGAGGATTGTCTGTGCAGAGCACGGCAAGCAGAGGGAGCACGAAAATACCACTGCCGACACCAAGATACGCATGTCCGTCGTCCCACCAGCCCGGTAATTCTCATATAACGCGTTCCGGAGCGCGAGTTCCGTAAATCGCAAAAATTATTTTTACTTTACCCCGGCCCCCATGACGCGCGTGAGAAGGCGCGCCAGCATCGTTTGCAAGCAAATGACGCGCCAGATGGTTCACGCAAAGCAAACACGCGCCGGGTCACAAGCGTCCGGCAAACGAAAGGCCGGCGGGAAGCCGGCCTTTGTCAGATCGTGGAGGTTGGCGTCGGTCAGTAGCGCGAGGCCGCCGGACCGCCCCATCCGAAGCGGTAGTTCACGCCAACCTTGGCGGTATGCTCGTCCTCCCGGCCGCGGACACCGACGATGTCCGCGGGACCCGAGGTGAAGGTCGTGCTGCCAAAATTGTAATACTGGTACTCGGCCTTGGCCGACCAGTTCGGCGCGAACATGTATTCGAGGCCGGCGCCGACGGTGTAGCCGTCCTTGCTATTGCCGGTGGTGGTGAAGGCCTGAGGCACGCCTGCGATGTTCACGCCCAGGCCATTATTGCGCCAAGCATAACCACCCTTGGCATAGAGCAGCGTCGGTCCCCAAGTGTAGCCGATGCGGCCAGTCACGGAGCCGAGTTGGTCGGTGTTGGACGTCACCTGCGTGCCCAGCGGGAAGGTGACACCGTTGTTGTTGGTCGGCAACCAGGAATACTGAGCCTCGATACCCACCACCCAGTTGGGTGCGAACTGGTAATCGAAGCCACCTTGCACGCCGCCGAGGAAGCGGGCGTCGCTCGACTGGAAGCTGCTGTCGCCGGCGAAAGCGCCGCCGACATGGCCGCCGATGTAGAAACCGGTCCAATTGTAAATCACCTGCGGCGGCGTATAGGCCGGCGCCTTGGTGTAAGGGCGCGGCTGCATGTCGGCGGCTGCGACCGGTCCGGCCAGCGCCAGCAGAGCGACTGCGCCCAGCAAAATCTTTCTCATAGTCATCCCCGTTCTTTCATAAACGACACTCAGGAAACAACGTGGCCTGAATTGGGTTGCTTCGCGGCGATGCCGGAACGTTGATCGTTCGTTACTGTGACGGGGCGGCAACAACGCGATTTTGTTCCGTCCTGCCGCCTGCCCCGACTATTTTTTCGTCAGCGCGAGGCCTGCCGTAACGATTTGTCGCAAGGCCAAATCACCCAGTTCAAAGCTCGCCAAAATGTGATCCAGCGGCTCCGGCGCGGTCTGTCGTAGCACGAGGGAATGAAGCCGGGCTTTGCGCTACCGCGTCATCTTTTCCAGTTCCGGAAAGGCTGCGTAAACCGCGCCGGCACAGAGCTCATTGGTGCGATCGACCACCCGATCGGCCCGCCCGTTGACGAAGATCACCGCCCGCTCGCGCATGCCCTTGTAGCTGCCGTCGGTCTCGCGCGGGGTGAAGTGCAGACAGCTCACGTAGAACTGGCGCCCGCCAACCTCGCGCTGCACCGGCTCGGCCATGCTGGCCTCGCGCACGCCGACCGGGTTGTTGAGATAGGTCCGCATCAGGGCGAGCGTGTCGCTGCGGAAATTATCGGGAAACGGCTGCGGCCCTCCGGCTTGACCCCCACCCCACAGCGACGGCCGGTCAGTGTCGCTGCCGAAACAGGCCGCGAGCGCCAACGGCAACGCCAATATCACCGCACATCTCGCCAGTCGCCCCACAGGCCCCGCTCTCCGCTCGATCAGACTCGAAGACGTTCTTAGCTCCAAGCCTGCGCGAAGGGAATTCGCCTCCAGCGACGCAACAGCGCACCGGCCCGCCGCCAGACGTGGCGAGCGGACCGGGCCTGAATTCCACACGCGGCGGCAGGGCAATGCCAGGGATGCCGCCGCGCGGGATCAGTCTCAGTTGCGCTTGTCGGTCGTTGCCGGCTTGGTCACGTCCGGCTGCGCCTTCTGCGACTGCTTTTCGGAGACCTGCTTGTCCTCATGGCGATGCTTGCCTGCGGCCTTGTGCTCGTCGGGCTTCGCGGCGGCGTTGGCGTTCATCGCATTCGACTTGCTGTCGACCTTGGCATCGGCCTTGACGTCGGAGCCCTTGATGTCAGAGCCCTTGGCGTCGGCCTTGATGCCGGCCTCGGGCTTGACCGCAGTGGTCGCCGCCTTGGTCTGGCTCTGGTCCGCCTTGATCGCCGGTGCGGTCGTGGTGGTCTTGCCAGTCTCAGCCGCGAAGGCCGGGGCTGCGATCACGGAGGCTGCGAGCAAGGCTGCGGAAATGGTCTTCAACATGGTAGGTCTCCTCTCTTGGAAGGATCTCGAAGCGGCGCCCTCTTGCCTACCCCTTCGATCGTGGGTGGGAGCCTAGGGGCCGCGCACTGAACCCGTTCTGAAGGCCATTGCAGGCTTCCGTTCATCTCGATGACAAGTTTGTCATCCGCCACGGGGCGAATAGATCGTGCGAAGCGGGAATGTTTTGGCCCCATGGGTGTTCCGGTCTTCGGGCAATCGTGTAGGATCGCCACGTTCCATACGGGAGAACATCAATGCGCAGACTCTCAATGCTTCTGGTGCCGGGACTGGTCTCGATGGCGCTGGCGGCTGGGCCGATGCTGACCAGCGCCTATGCCGCCGGCAGCGACGAACCCTCGCCGCCACCGAAGTCGGACAGCTCGACCAAGAAGGGGAAGAAGAAGAGCTCGTCCATCAGCGATCCCAAATTCCTGGCGGCCTATCGCACCGCCTACACCGCGATCTATGACCGCCACGACTACACGGGCGCGATCGACCAGCTGAAATCGCTCAAGCGCGACGACGTCGCCGATGTCGCCAATTTGATTGGCTACTCCTATCGCAAGCTCGGCGACTACCAGTCGTCGAAGGCCTATTACGAGCTGGCGCTGAAGGACGATCCGAACCACGTCCGCACCTGGCAGTATTACGGCCTCTGGCAGCTCGAGCAGGGCAACCGCGAACAGGCGCAATATCACCTGAACAAGATCGCCTCGCTCGCCGGCACCGGCAGCTCCGAGTACCGCTCGCTCGCCGCTGCGCTCGACAAGCCGACCGGCGCGACGCTCGTCTACTGACGATCGCCTCGTTGCGTTCGAACGAGCGGGCACAACCTTTGGGTTGTGCCCGCTCCGCTTTCTCGGCTAGCTTCGCGCACCTTCCCCGCAAATTGGTGCGCAATGGACAAGTGGCTGCGATCCGCGATCGACTACATCGGCTCATGGATCGAATACCAACAGAGGACGTTGCAGCAGCCGGGTGTCATTGTCGCCTTCGCCCATCGCGGTGAGGTCGTCGCCGAGCATGCGTTCGGCCTCGCCGATCTCGACACGGGCGAGAAGCTCACCCCGCGTCATCGTTTCCGCATCGCCTCGCACTCGAAGAGCTTCACCTCCGCCGGCATCATGAAGCTGCGCGAGCAACGCAAGCTCCGGCTCGACGACCCCATCGGTCAATATGTCGGCGGCCTCAATCCGCGCGTCGCCGAGACGACGATCGCGCAGGTGCTCTCGCACAGCGCGGGATTGACGCGCGACGGCGCCGATTCCGGCCAGTTCATCGACAATCGTCCGTATCTGAACGCGGAGGAGTTGCTCGCCGAATTGAAGCTGCCGACCGCGATCGAGCCCGGCACGCGCTTCAAATATTCCAATCACGGCTTTGCCCTGATCGGCCTCGTGATCGAAGCCGTGACCAAGGAGCCCTACCCGGTCTGGATCAAGCGCGAGATCATCGAGCCGACCGGCTTGCGTGAGACCGAGCCCAATGCACCGCTTGCCAAAGGCACGCCGTTCGCGCGCGGCCATACCCGAAAGCTGCCGTTCGGCGAGCGATGCGTGATCCCCGGCGACAATCCCGCGCAGACCATGGCATCTGCTGCGGGCTTCGTTGCGACCGCCGGCGATACCGCCCGCTTCTTCGCGCAGCTTGCGCCCAATGCGAAGAAGAGCGTGCTCATGGCCGCGAGCCGCCGCGAGATGACGCGCCACCATTGGCGCATCCCGCAGAGCTTCGAGGGCTATTACGGCCTCGGCGTCAATGCCGGCAAGACCGACGGCTGGGACTGGTTCGGCCATAGCGGCGGATTCCAGGGCTATATTTCCCGGACCTGCGCCATACCTTCTTGCGAGCTTGCGATCAGCATCCTCAGCAACTCCATCGACGGCGCGGCACCGTTCTGGATGGACGGCGCGATGCAGATCCTGCGCGTCTTCAACACCCGCGGCGCGCCGGACCGGCGCACGCGCGACTGGACCGGCCGCTGGTGGACGATCTGGGGGGCCAGCGATCTCGTGCCTGCGGGCAACCGCGTGCTCGTCGCCAACCCGCAATTCAACAACCCCTTCATGGATGCCGCCGAGATCGAGGTCACCGGCCGCGACACCGGCAAGCTCGCCTGGGCTGCCGGCTATTCCAGCCACGGCGAGCCCGTCCGCCGCGTGCGCGACAAGCGCGGCAAGGTCGGTAGCATCTGGATCGCAGGTGCCAATGTGAAGCCGGAGCGTGTCGTGTCGCGCGAGATCGCGCGCCGGTACCCGCCGCGCAAGCGGCGGCCTATTCCCGAATGAGAGTTTCTACCTCGTTCCGCAGCACCTGCCGTGAGCCGTCGCGCGAATAGAACATGTGGCCGCCGGGATAGACCACGAATTTCACGCGCTGGGTCGCAAAGGCCGGCAACTGATCGAGCACCCGCTTGGATCCGAAATAGGGCGTGGCGAGATCGAACAGGCCGTGCGTGACCAGCACGTTCAGCTTCGCATCGGTGGCGAGGATCTGGCGCAGCTCCGACACCGATTGCGGCGGGTTGATGCCGCGGCCGAAATCCCAATGGCCTTCCACGGAGCCGTTCAGCACTTCATAGGAGCCGTCCGGCCGCCAGTTGAGCTTGCGCGTGAGCACATCGACCGCCGCGCTCGTCAGCGGCGCCTGGAGCGCATCGCCGGAAGGATCGCCGAAGCGTGAGCTGCTGGAATCCGGATAGGGATCGAAGCCGCGCACGGAACCATCGTAACGTCCCGTCACCTTGCCGTTCTTGCGATCGAATTCGCGGCGGAATTCGCCGACGTCGAAACGGCCGGCGAGCCGGCGGCTCACGGCCTGGTCGATCCCGGTGAGCTCGGCGACCTTGTCGGCGAGGCGATTGGTCGCCTCCTTGTCCGCCTCGCCCTTGACGAGGTCGGCCAGGAATTCACCGCGCGCGTAAGCCTCGACATCGGCGAGATCGGCGCGCTTGACCGGACCCTTGGCCTCGCGCGCCACCGCGACATAGCTCGGCAGCGTCGCGACATATTGCAGGAGGCTCGTGCCGGTGAACTCGCGGAAGTCGAACAGCGGCGAGACCAGGATCAGCCCCCTGACGCCCACACCGTGCTGGAGCTGCAACTGGCGTACGACCTTCGGTCCGCGAATGCCGCCATAGCTCTCGCCCGCGACGTATTTGGGCGAGACCAGCCGATCGTGCTTCTCGAGCCAACGCCGGATCACGAGCGCGATCGCATTGGCGTCGCCGTCGACGGAATAGAACGACTTGCGCGCGTCCTCGCCGCTGGCAACGAACCGGCTGTAGCCGGTGCTGACCGGATCGATGAAGACGAGGTCGGTGAAGTCGAGCCAGGTCTCGGCGTTCGGCTTCACCTCGGGCGAGGCCGATGGCGACAACGAGTCGCCATCGAACGGCAGCCGCCAGGGTCCCGCGGCGCCGAACTGGAGCCAGGCCGAGGACGCGCCCGGCCCGCCGTTGAACAGGAACGTAACCGGGCGCGTGGCGCGGTCGGCCCCATCGAGCGCGTAGGATGTGTAAGCGATGTCGGCGAGCGGCTCGCCCTTGCCGTCGAACACGCGGATCGAGCCCGCAGTGGCGGCGAAATTGAGGGTGCGGCCGGGCAGATCGAGCGTCTGCTTCGTGGTGGAATCCGGCGGCAGACGATGCAGCTCGGCGGTCGAGGATGAACTTTGCGCTGCGCTGCCGCGTCCGCCTTTCTGTCCGGTCGGCGCCGTCGTCTCGGCGCGCGGCTGCGGATCGTCCGCGTGCGCAAATCCTGAGAACATCAAGGCCGACACCGCCAGCACCAGGGTCGCGCGGCAGAGCATCGGCAGATTGGTGGCCATGATCGTTCTCCCTGCCGGCTGGGAGAGCCGGTGAGGACGGGAAGATAGCGCGGAATTGCGACGGTTTGGGGGATCGAGCCCGATCAGGCTCGAAACGCCCTGGATTTCTCCCGGGATCCGGCGGTCGCCATTTGCCTTGAACGGTGGTCGTCCTCGACAATGGCAGCCCACCTCGTATAGACGAGCGCGGCGGAACTTACTCGAGCCAGCGGCACCTGCCTGGGAAGCCATGACCAAGTCCTCGCGATACGACAAGATTGCCTTCGTCGCCAGCCCGAGCAGCGAGGCCCAGGCCGCTTTCGGCCAGCTCACCGGGCAATATGGCAATTGCGATCCTGACGAGGCCGACGTCGTGGTCGCGCTCGGCGGCGACGGGCTGATGCTCCAGACGCTGCACCACCACATGCGTACCGGAAAGCCGATCTACGGCATGCACCGCGGCACGGTCGGCTTCCTGATGAACGAGTACTCGACGCACGATCTGCGCCAACGGCTCGAGACCGCGCATGAATCCGAGATCAATCCGCTCCTGATGCGCGCGACCGACGTCAACGACCGCGTTCACCTGCACCACGCCATCAACGAGGTCTACCTGTTCCGCCAGACGTCCCAGGCGGCCCGCCTGCGGATCCTGATCGACGAGCGCGAGCGCATGCCCGAGCTGATCGCCGACGGCATCATCGTGGCGACGCCCGCAGGCTCGACGGCCTACAACCTCTCTGCCCAAGGCCCGATCCTGCCGATCAACGCCGCCCTGCTGGCATTGACACCGATCAGCGCCTTCCGGCCGCGGCGCTGGCGCGGCGCCCTGCTGCCCAATACCGCCTATGTCGTGATCGAGGTGCTGGAAGACGACAAGCGTCCCGTCGCCGCGGTCGCCGACCACGAGGAAGTGCGCAGGGTTCGGCGGGTCGAGGTGCTCTCGGACAAGAGCATTTCGATGCGGATGTTGTTCGACCCCGGCCACAGCCTGGAAGAGCGGATCCTGCGCGAGCAGTTCGGCTACTGAGCCCGCCGGCCAACCCCTCCCAAAGCCCGTTCGCAACCCTTCGTTAACCCCCGGCACGATATGGTTAACGAAGGTTGACCGCTTTGGCCCGGGCGTCATGTTTCGTATCGACTTCAACAAGCTGCGCTTTCTCGTCTGCGACGACAATCCGCACATGCGCCGCATCCTGCGGACGCTGCTGCATTCGTTCGGCGCACGCGAGGTTTACGAGGCCGAGGACGGTGCCACCGCGCTGGAAATGTACAGCCATTACGTGCCCGATATCGTCATCACCGACTGGGCGATGCCCATCTTCGACGGGCTCGAGCTCGCACAGATGATCCGGCAGCCGGAATCGAAGGGCAATCCCTACGCACCGATCATCATGCTGACCGGCCATTCCGAGAAGCGCCGCGTGACGGTGGCGCGCGATGCCGGCGTCACCGAATTCCTGGCCAAGCCGATCTCGGCCAAGGGGCTCTATCAGCGCATCCTCAACGTGGTCGCTAATCCCCGCCCCTTCATCAAGACCAAGACCTATTTCGGCCCGGACCGGCGCCGCAACACCAACTCCGCCTATATGGGCCCGGAGCGCCGCGTCGGCGAAAAGCACGAGGTGCTGCAACAGCCCTCGCTGCTCGACAAGGCCCGCTCCTCCATCTAGCGCAACGTCTTCAGACGAGGCAGGCATCATGGCGAAGAACAACGCAAAGGACATCGAGGTCAAGGCCTTCGCCACGCATCACGTCATCACGCAGCCCAATCCGCTGCGCAAGGTTCTGCGCCGGGTCGAGGAAAAGGACATGGACGATCCGGTCGCCCGCGCCGAGCAGGCGCTGGCGGGCCTGTCCGGCGAGTTCAAGGACTGGATGACGATCGAGGTTCAGAGACTATCGGCTGCCTGGGCTGCCGTGCAGCAGGATGGCTTCGGCAAGACGCTGCGCGACGAGCTGTTTCACGCCGCGCACGACATCAAGGGCGATGCGGCGACGTTCGGCTTCCCGTCGGCAGCGGGAATCGCCGAGAGCCTTTGCCGCGTCATCGAGCATGCGCCTGACCTTTCGAAGGTGCCGGCCGAGCTGTTCACGCACCACATCAACGCGATCCTCGCCATCGTGCACGAGAACACCAGGCTCGACAGTATCAGCGTCTCCGCCGAGCTCAGCCGGCGCCTGCGCAAGGTCGCGGACGAATATCTCGCCCACGTCAACCGCGACCGCCCCGAGCATCTCGAGGTGATCCTGGCGCCGAGCATCGCCCCAGCGGAATAGCAAGGCTCTCTCCTCTCGTCATTGCGAGCTCAGCGAAGCAATCCAGACTTTTCCCGCGGCGGGATTTCTGGATTGCTTCGCTGCGCTCGCAATGACGGAGTTGGGATTCCCGCTCTATCGCCACGAACCGAATTCGTAGGGTGGGCAAAGCGGAAGCGTGCCCACCAATCAACATGAACTGCACGGAAGATCGTGGGCACGGCGCTTCGCGCCTTTGCCCACCCTACGGCGTCTCGTCACGCCGCGATCAGATCGTCATAAACCGGATCGATCGCATCATCGGCAACCAGCTCGTCGCAGAACAGCCGCGCCTCTTCGCGCGCGGATTCGGTGGCGAAGCGACGGAGCAGGACCATCAGCGGCTCGGTGGCGCCGCGATCGGTCTCGCAATGGGTCAGCACGCGCTCGACCATGCGCCGGCGCAGCCGCGCCGCGCCATCGTCGCTGTCGACGAAGCCCTGCTCGTGGCAGGCATCCAGCGCAACCTGGAATGCGGCGAACGTCGCCTCGGGCAACCCGGCGCGGCGAAGCAACGCGTGCAGGCTATTGCCGCCGCGGTCATGCAGCAGCGCCGAGACGCGCGCCAGCGGCACATCGGCGAGCTCGGCCAGCGCCGCATCGAACAGGTCGAGATTGCTCGACAGCAACGCGCGCAGAATGAGACCAGCGGTCAGCTGGCCGGTGACGCGCAGATGATGCACCAGCCCCTGCATGTCCTCGCCGCGCGAGCGCGCCGCGATGTTCATGGTTGAACGGTCGCGCGCCTCGACCGTGATACGCTCGGCGCGGTCGGCGCTCAGCCAGTTGCGGGCGACGACGAACTGGGCCAGCGTCTCCGACAGCTTGGCCACCAGCGCCGCACGCGTTGCGGCCGGCAGCTCGTCCAGCATCAGCATCGCCTCGCGGATCGCGGCGAGATGGCCGTGACGCTCGACGATGCGATTCCAGGAGAACGGGGCGAGCTCGGCGTGGGGGTTTTCGATGAGCTCCAGCGCCGCAGCCGCACAGCCGACCTCGGCGATGGCGGCGCAGACCGACACGGGCAGCGCGATGCGACGAGCGACCGCGCATTGCACCTCGTCATTGCCGGTCGCGACGATGTCGACGAGATCGGCGTCGATCAGGAGCGGAGAATGTTCGAGCACGGGGAGCGCGACGGTCGGCTGGTCCGCCGACAGCGCCCGTACGATCGCCGGCGGCGCATCCATGCTACGCGCAAACGCCTCGGCCATCGCCTGCCGCACTAGGGGCGAGGGATCGTCGAGCAGCATCAGAAGCGCGCCTTCGGCGGCAAGGCGATCGTCGTGAGAAAGGTCTGAGATCAGCCAGGCCCGGGCCAATGCCCGCGTCGCCTCGGCCCGCTCACCGGCGGATGCCGTCCTGATCCAATTGATGAACTGCCGAACAATCATGCTGCTTCCGGCTTACACAACGAACGGAAAAATGGTGACGGCTCGTCACCTGCAACACAAAATAAACCACGACGCTTAACAAAGCGTTCACCATAACAGGCTGGTTTCATTGACGTTTTGTTAAGGGAACAAAGCCCGCCACGTGTGTACGCGATGCAGCGCGTCCGGGCCACGAGAGCGGTTGTTCGCTGAGAATATCAGCTCGAGAATGTGCCGCTGCGATCGCTGAAGAGATCGAGCGGTTGCGGCGGGCGGACATCCGGCGTCGCGGAGGCGACTGATGTCAGTGAGGCGTTGTTGCCCCATAATTTCTGCACGGTGGTCGAGACCGGCTGGGTGGCGTCGCCGGGCTGGTAGATCGAGCGAAATACCGGTGCGATCGGCGCATTGTCGGCGAGGCTCGTCGGCGCCGTCGCGCTGACGGGCGTTGCCGCGCGCGTATTCGGGAAGGTCTGGAGATAGGCGGCGTTGTCGATCACCGGCGCGGTCGGCTGCACGCCGCTGGCGCTCGCGACCTGCGTGGTCGAGGGCGTATCGCCATACATCGCCATCGCGCTGCGCGTCGATTTCGCGTTTGCTGCGCTGGCGTAGCGCGCATCCAGTACCGAATAGACTTCCGAGACGCTGCGGGCGCTACCGTCCCTGGCGTAGAAGATCGAACGGTTGGCGGCGGCCGCGTTGGGAAACAGCCGCGCACCGACGGCCTGCGGATTGTCCTCGGCATTGACGATCAGTTTCGCGGCGCCGCCAACGCCCATGAAATGGGCCATGTAGAGCTCGCTGTCGCTCGGCCTGCGCCCGAGCAGGCCGGTGAGCTTGAAGCTGTTGGACTGCGTCAGCGCCGCGGCCATGCTCGATGCCGCCTCGGGATCATCGCGCAACTTCATGATCGAGCGCTTCTTCACGGGATCATCGACGGTGTAGGTGCCCGACGAGGTCCTGGTGATGGCGTCGGCGTAGTTGCCGTAGCCGAGTTGGGGACCTGCCTCCTTCACGGTGCCGAGCCAGGTCTGGTCGATGAACTGATAGAGTCCCTGCGCGGACGAGGTGGTGGCGGAGGCCGTCGGATTGAAGTCCGATTCCATCTTGGCCGTGGTCAGCATGTACTGGAAGCTGACGCCGGAAACGTTCGAGGCCTGCTTGATGGCACCGGCGACGCGCGCGCGCGTCGGATCGAGGCCCGCCGTCCGCGTCGCACTGAAATTGTCGACCGACATGATGAGGTGCCCGCCCCGCGCGGCATTGAGCGGCGCCGGCAATTCGGCACCCTGTCGTCTACCGTGGGACAGGTATGGTTAATGCGGGGTTAATACGGGTGTTCGGCCCCTCCCCCGAGTCATTCCGGGGCGCACCGTAGGTGCGAGCCCGGAATCCATTCCACCGCGCGTGATGCCGCACGATTGATTCTCAGGTGCGCAATTGCGCACCGTAGCTCGCGCTGCGCGCGCCCCGGAATGACGGAGAGCTATTTCTTATAGACGTCGCTGGGATCGAACAGCCGCTCGGCATCGGCGAGGACCAGCTTCGCTCCCCCGCCCGCTTCCTCGACCTTGCGGTAGAAGCACGACCGCCGCCCGGTGTGGCAGGCCGCGCCGATCTGCTCGACGCGGATCCAGACCGCGTCCTGGTCGCAATCGGTGCGCATCTCGACCACGCGCTGGGTCTGACCTGAGGTCTCACCTTTTCGCCACAAGGCATTGCGCGAGCGGCTGAAGTACCAGGCCTCGCCCGTGGCAATCGTCTTGCGCAGCGCCTCCTCGTTCATGTGGGCGACCATGAGCACGTCGCCGGTCGCGACGTCGGTCGCGACGCAGGTCACGAGGCCGCTGGCGTCGAAGCGCGGCTGGAAGGACAACCCTTCCTCGATCTCATGGGAGTGAGCGGACACAGGCGACCTCGCGGGCCTAACTGCGCGAGGTCAGCGCTGGAGGCCTCGCACCAGGGACAGGAAACGGGCCTGCTCCGCCGGATTGTCGCGGAACATGCCAGTGAAGCGGCTGGTGAAGGTGGAGGCACCATGCTTGGCGACGCCGCGCACCGACATGCAGGTATGCTCGGCCTCGATCAGCACCGCAACGCCGCGCGGCTTGAGGATCTCGTCGATGGCAGCCGCGATCTGCGCCGTCAGGTGCTCCTGGGTCTGGAGCCGGCGGGCGAAGATGTCGGTCAGCCGCGCGAGCTTGGACAGGCCGACGACGCGCTCCACCGGCGTATAGGCGATATGTGCCTTGCCGTAGAACGGCATCATGTGATGCTCGCATTGCGAGGTGAACTCGATGTCGCGCACCAGGACGAAATCATCATAGCCGGCGGTCTCGCCGAAAGTGCGGTCCAGGACCTCGGCCGGGCATTGGTGATAGCCCTGATAGAGCTCGTCGAAGGCCTCGACCACGCGGCGCGGCGTATCGAGCAGGCCCTCGCGCTCGGTGTTCTCGCCGATATAGGCGAGCAGCGTCTTCACCGCCGCTTCCGCCTCGGCACGGGCTGGGCGCGGCTGGTCGGCGCGGACGGCGGCCGCGAGGAATTCGGCGGGATCGAGCTCGGCCGGGCGGCTCTCGGGCTGCCGGTCGGAGGGCTTGTTGGGGCGGATGGATTGGATCGCAGCGTCCATATCGACTCCGTTCGACGGCCTCAAAGGCCGGAGTGTCACCGGCAGACGGGGCGGCAAGCCGCCGGACGCCTGAACAGAACAAGGATCGGCGGAAGGTCCTGAGTCACAACGTCGACAGCGCAGCATCCGGATCACTGCCGCCGCATCGCTGGACTATTTTTCCGCCAGTTCCGTCCCTATATAGGACCGTGAACGGCGCCCGCCAAGGCCGATCCGGCCCGGAAGCGGGCGTGGACGTGTTGGACTCCATCACATGCTGAACGACATCTACAACAAGCGGATCATCGAACTGGCCGGGAATATTCCGCGCCTCGGACGGCTGTCGGCCCCCGACGCCTCCGCCACGGCCCACTCCAAGCTGTGCGGCTCGACCGTGAAGGTCGACCTCAAGATGAACGGGGACACCGTCACCGACTTCGCCCATGACGTGAAGGCCTGCGCACTCGGACAAGCCTCCTCATCCATCATGGCAAGTCACGTGGTCGGCTCGACTGCGAGCGAACTCCGTGAGTTACGCGAAACCGTTCGCAAGATGCTGAAGGAGAACGGCGCCCCTCCTGAAGGCAAATGGGAAGAGATCAAGTTCCTCGAGCCGGTCCGCGACTACAAGGCGCGGCATGCCTCGACGCTGCTCACCTTCGACGCTGTGGTCGATGCCATCGGTCAGATTGAAGCCAAGGCGAAGCAGCCGGCGGCAGCGCAGGGCTGAACACCCACGTCATTCCGGGGTGTTGCAAAGCGACGAACCCGGAATCCGGAGATTGCAGGGGGAGGTTCCGGGTTCGCGCTGCGCACCCCGGAACGACGATCAAGATTTTAGAACTTACTTCTGCGGCGCTGGTGTAGCCGGGGCCGCCACCCCGCCCGTGGGCACCAAGGCTTCCGCGGTCTTGGTCGATTTCGCAGGCTGCGCCTGCTCCGGTTCCGTGCCGAACCTCGCCTGCGTCTTCGGTGCAAGCTCCGCCACTGCCGGCGCTGAGATGTCCACGTGCGGCAGGACGTCGGCCACGAGATCCGTCGTCACGACGTTGGTGAGCTTGAGCTCGCCGGCGTCGAGCCGGTGCAGATCCTCCCACGGCGGCACGCTGAGCGCGAGCGACAAGAGATCACCGGTGCCGCCCATGTCGAAGGTGTATTTGGCGAGCCGGCCGATATCGCGTTCCACGATCATCAGGTCCTGCGCGCTGTAGCTCGCAGCCTTCGCATCGTCGGCGCGATCGCCCATCCAGATCTGATGCACCCGGACGTGAGCGGCTTCCGGCACGTAGCGCTTCTTGCCGGCCAGCAGCAGGAACACGCACATGGATTCGCAATAGGCTTGGGGCGCGACCGCCGGACGGGCGCCTTGCCCGCCGCGGTTCTGGAGGCTGATGCCGACCGTCGTCAGGAGGCCGAGATTGCGGAAGCGCCGACCGAGGGTGATCGCATCATTGACCGAACCGCCGCTGGAATCGAGCACCACGGTGGCACCGCCGAGCTGGCGTCCGCGGGAAAACTCCTCGAAGTCCTTCGGCGTATCGGCGGTGATGATGCCGACCGCGCTGACCCAGCCACGGCAGTTCGGCTCACAGGCAACCCAATTGAACTTCATCGGCAGCTTGCGCTCTTCGAGAGCGCTACCCGCCCGGGCCGACGACCCGAATGTCGCGACGGCACCAGCCAGCGCGACTCCACAAACGGCGGTTCCCACCAGCAACCAGCCGCGAAGGTTGAGCGACGTCAGAAGTTTCAAACTGATCCCTTCCCCAAGCCCATTTGGCGCGATTATCCCCGCTTCGCGCTCGATGAGTCCATCATACAGTCGTATGTTTTCACGAGTGTCATAAAAATGGTATCCGGGGGAATACAGCTCGTCTACACGGACTTGCTGCAGTGCTCCCAAAAAGCACGGAAAATATGGCGCGAAAACAACAGCTTGCTGTTCCCTGCATCGGAACCGAGCAATGCATCGCCTACGATCGCAGCAAAGCGCACATGAAGCATTCAGTCTGCCAGCACTGTTCCACTCCCGTCGCGGGCGCACTTCGGCTCCCGCGCAGATTCGGTCGTGCGCTGATCTGGCTCTATCGGCACACGCTGTCGCCCCTCGTCGGCTACAACTGCCGACACCTGCCGACCTGCTCGGTCTACGGCGACGAAGCGATCGAACGGTTCGGACTCTGGGGCGGCGGATGGATGACGCTGGCGCGTCTGCTGCGTTGCAATCCCTTCGGCACATCCGGCATCGACAACGTGCCGCTGACACCCCCGCAGGGCGCGCGCTGGTATCTGCCCTGGCGCTACGGCCGCTGGCGCGGGGTCAACTCATCCTGAGCCTGCTGCAGTGCTTTGCGCATCGCTGCCTCTCCTGGAACAGGAAATTTGCTCTCGCGTTGATGTGCTGCTCCCATAGGGAGGAAACAACAATGCGCTGGAAAATGAGCCCCCATTTTCCCTTCGGCCTTGGGCCCAGCCGCGGTCGGGCGGGCCATCACGACCCCAGAACCATCGATCTGCTCGCGATCATCGCCCTGCTGATCCTCATACTCGGCTCCGGCTGGTACCTGTCGACGAGCCTTGCGACAGCCCCGAGCACGACGTCATTCATCGTGCCGAGCCAGAGCGTGCACTGGTAGCTACCGAAACCAGAAGGACCGTCCGGACTGCGGCGGGATCGACTCCGGTGGGCGCAGCCGCTTCGGACGCGGCGGCTTTGGCGGCGGCTCGGCGGACGAGGTGGCTTCCGCCGCCGGCGCAGCCTCGCTGCCCGGCACCTTCACCGACAGCAGCAGGTTCGACTCGTGCGTGCGCCAGCGATAGCCGACGCCGAAATCGACCGGCTGGGCGCGCCTAAACAGCTCGGCGTAGCGCTCCTGGTGGCGGCCGGGGAATTCATCGATCGGACCGAGATAGCGACCGAATGGGAAGAGTCGCCATTGCCGCGCATTGTAGTTCGCGAGCGGAATGCCGGAATCGTCCTGGAGGATGGTGGCGCTGTTGGCGAGCAGCCAGTCGCGCGCGACGGTGAAATTGCCGGAATGCAGGAGATAGGACGCGCTCTTGATCAGGCTGTTGCCGGGGCCAAGCGTCTCGCAGAATTTCAGGAAACCGGTCGCGCGTGCCCCGGAATTGGAAAGGTCGGTCGAGAAATAGTACAGCGTGCGCGCTTCCCCTTCGCTGCTGGCGAAGGTGATACGGACGCCGCGCGTCGCGTTCCGTCCCGGATTGTCGCCGCCGACATGCATCCCGCCCTTGTCGTCGAGCGCGACCGTCTCGACGTTGCGGATGGTCTTGCCGGAACGGGCGAGGAAGACATAGAGAATCGGCAACGTGCCGTTGACCTGGTTGGCGCTCAAGTCGACCTTCATCTGCTTGGTGATGAAGAACGAGAAGCTCAGGATCGAGCCGAGCGAGCGCTCGACATTGTAGAGCGCGGCGCCGACCGAACCGCGTGGCAGCCGCGTCAGGTCGGGCACGGCCCCCACTGGCTCGAGCGCGCCGAGCACATAGGTGCTGGCCTTGGGATAGAAGGTGTTGGCGTAGAGGAAATCCGGACCGCTGAACAAGTAGAACATGGTCGGCCGGGGCGCGGCCAGATTGACGTCGGCCCAACTGCGGATCTTCGAGAGTTGCCGCTGCTCGAGCTGGGCGAACGCGCCGTCGAAGAATTTTGCGTGCCGCTGCCAGGCGGGGTCCCTGGTGAGCGGCAGCAGCGGCGAGTCCGCCGAAGGCTGCATGCCCGCAAGGAAGCGCGCGGTGTCGTCGAAGGTGACCTCCGCCGCATGCGTGGACGAGACGACCGCTGCCAGCAGGGCAAGAGCGACGGTCGCAATTCTGAAGGCTCGGACCATTTCTATTCGCGATGTGGTGAAGCGGCAACGGCGACCGGCCGCCTGCGGAAAACAGCATAAATCAACAGGCCCGAGAGCATGACGAGCATCCCCGACAGCGACTGCAACGGTCGCTCGGTCAAGAGGTAGTACATCATGAACGCGGTCACGAGCAGGAAAACGAGTGGCGTGAACGGGTATCCCCAGGCGCGATAGGGCCTGGGAAGATCGGGATCCGTGATGCGAAGCTTGATGACCCCGGCGACGGTGAAGAACGAGCAGAACAGCAGCGCGAACTGGATGAAGTCGAGGACCGCCTCGAAGCTGCGCGTGAACAGCAGCAGGTTGGCGATGGCGAGCTGAAACAGGATGGCATAGGCCGGCGCGCCACTCATCGATCGCTTCGAGAATACGCGGAGCGCCGGAATGTCCTCCCCCATCGTCATCATCACGCGCGGGCCGATCCACATCATCGCGCTGATCGAGGAGATCAGGCCGACACAGATCATGGCGCCGACGATCCGGCCGCCCAGATCGCCGAAGATGGCGCTGCCGGCGACGCTGGCGACGTCGAGCTGGCCGGCGAGCGCGCTAACCGGTGTCGAATAAAGGAACACCGCGTTCAGCGCGACGTAGAGAACGAGCACGATCAGCGTGCCCAGGAGCAACGCGCGCGGCAGGCTGCGCTGCGGCGTCTTCATCTCGCCGATGATGTAGGTCGCGGCATTCCATCCCGAGAACGAATACATCACGAACACGAGCCCGATCGCGAAGGGGGCGCTGACGATGTGGACGAGATCGCCCGGCTGCGGCGTAAAGGCGATCTGCTGCGGCACGCCGATGACGAAGCCGGCCACCAGGACGGCGACGATCAGCACCACCTTCAGAATCGTAGAGATCAGCTGGAACGTGGCGGAATGCCTGACGCCGGTCAGCTGCACGAGCGAGACCAGCCACACCACCCCGATGGCGAGCGGGATCGCTGGCAGATCGGGCGCGACCGATTTGGCGTATTCGCCGAACGCCATCGCCGCGAGCGCGACCGGCGCCGCAAACCCCACCGTCGCCGACACCCAGCCGGCGAGGAAGCCGAAAGCGGGATGATAGGCGCGGCCGAGGAAATTGTACTCGCCGCTCGAGCGCGGAAACATCGCACCCAATTCGCTGTAGGAGAACACCCCGCACAGGGCGACAATGCCGCCGACCGTCCAGAGCAGCAGGATCGAGAAACCGGACGGAATGTCCTTGACCTGAAAACCGAGGCTGGTGAAGACGCCGACCCCAATCATGTCGGCAACGACGATGGCGGTTGCGACGGGAACGGAGACCCCCGACCCGCTTCCGGTCAGCCGGCCGGTCCAGGGCGCGGTACCCGCATCTGATGCCGTCATCGGGGTCCTCAAACCTCAGGCCTCACCCCTCGTGGGAGCCATCGTGCAGATTGCTCCAGTCAATTCAAGCAGGGTTAACAAGGGTTAAATGAGGCAAGTCAGCCGGGTATCTTGGCACCTTTATGGGCAAGAAGCCTGCACCGCCGCCGGACAATGACGTCTCCTTCCCCACAATCACGACACGATTGCATGGTCCCCTAAGCGTTCCGGATGTGGGGAGGTTTCTCCGGACGCTTAACGTCGCCTAAACGCCAGTCGGCTCAATTGTCTAGAAATGCCGATGGACGTGACTTGATGTGACTTCGGGGTCATGGGTGGATGGTCGGGGCCGTTCCGAAATCGAGAGCTGACACGCGTGCCGGCCGGACCACGTCCGGCGCGCGTGGTCGTTTGCTCCGGGCCAGCCTGATCCCAGCCTTGGTGCCGCTGTCTCTGACGCTGGCTCAATGCGGCAAGGCGCCCGATCCGGCGGCGCTCGCGGCGAACTCGCAGGCCAATGTCCAGGTGGTCGCCAAAACGAATACGCGGGTGGCAAGCGCCGACACGTTCGAGGATCGCTTCCCTGCCCCGCAGTTTAGGGAGCGTTTCCCCTCGACGAGCGAGAGCTTTCTGCAGCGGCAGATGTCGGACTTCTCGCCCAAGCGTGCCGTGCAGCCGCAGCCCGAGCAGGCGCCCTACAAGGTGGCTTCGCTCGAACCGCAGCTCCCCTACAAGCGTCCACCGCGCGAGGACCTGACGACGCTCGTCAGCATGAAATCGTCGGCCTTCCCCTATTTCGGCAACACCCCCGCCTCCGACGCGCCCTTCCTCAACATCTCCAAGGGCGACCGCCGCGGTCACCGCAGCTATTCGGGGCGCGTTTACTGGCAGGACGAAACCTACAATGACAGCCGCGTGCTGGTGCACATCCCCGAGCATTTCGACGTGCGCAAGCCCGGCGTGATCGTGGTGTTCTTCCACGGCAATGGCGCGACGCTGGAGCGTGACGTGCGCGACCGGCAGATGGTGCCGAAACAGATCACCGATTCCGGTGCCAATGCGATCCTGCTGGCGCCGCAGATGGCGGTCGACGCCGCCGATTCCAGCGCAGGAAAATTCTGGCAGGCGGGCGGCTTCAAGCGCTTCATGGAGGAGTCGGCCGCCCATCTGGCCCGGCTCACCGGCGATCCCAACAGCGCGCGCGCCTTCGCCACCATGCCGATCGTGATCGTCGGCTATAGCGGTGGCTTCCTGCCGACGGCCTGGAGCCTGGAGGTCGGCGGCATCAGCGATCGAGTCCGCGGCGTCGTGTTGCTCGACGCGGTCTACGGCGAAATGGACAAGTTCGCCTCCTGGATCGAAAGCCATCGCTCCGGCTTCTTCGTCAGCGCCTACACGCGCTACACTGCGCGGCGCGACCGCGAGTTGATGAGCATGCTGCGGCAGAAGGGCATCAGCGTCTCCGAGGACATGGACGGGCCGTTGCGCCCCGGCAGCGTCGTGTTCGTGGAGACCGGCGAAGGCATCACCCATCGCGACTACGTCACGCGGGCCTGGACGCGGGATCCGCTGAAGGACGTGCTGGTGAAGATGTCGGCGACGCCTTCGCTCGCGCTGACGCGCGTCGCCTCCACCAATCCATCCGCATCGAGCCGCTAAGCGCGATGAGTCTTGGATGAATCGTCATCGCGCTGTGGCCTGTCGTTTGAGCATGATCTCTTCGGAAAACCGCTACGCAGCTTTCCGCGTCATGCTTTCGGCCGCGATCGCTCGGCCGTATCGGCCGAGCACGAGCCTGCTCGACCTCAGGTCTTCGGCAGCTTCGGAATGCTCTCGGCAAAGCCGTTGAAGCAGGCCAGTCGCTCGTCCTCTTCCTTGAAGAAACGGCAATCGGCGTAGCCCTTGGCCTTCGCCGGCTTCGGCTTCGGGGCCGGCGGAATCACGGCGTCGTAGCAGTTGAGACGGTCCTTGGTGCCGTCATCGATCTCGAGGCAGGCCTGGAGCCGCACCGCGATCGACTGCGGCTTGCCCTTCGGGGCGGCGGCAGCCTCTTTGGTCCCTTTCGGCTTGACCTGCACCAGCGGCTTGTCCCCCACCATCGGTGGCTTATCGGCTTGCGCGAACGCGGAGGCTGAATAGAGCACCGCGGCAACCGCCAGAATCATCCTCATTTCAGTCCACTCTCTTTGGTCCCCATCACCGGCCTTCTAGCGCCCTCACGCGCGGTTTGCCAAGCACCTTGCGCACGGGAAAGCGCGGGATTCAGGCCAGCGCGGCAGCAGCCGGCCGGGGCCGGGTCAGGACCACCAGGATCAGCGCCGTCACGACGAAACCGACCGCGACGAAGCCGAGCGTGTGCAGGAGCTCGCGGGCGAACAGCAGCCCGCCGATGGCCGAGCCGACCGCCTGACCGATATAGAGGACGGACGTGTTGAGGGCGACGGTCGCCGACGCCAGCGACGGCGCGGCCGCGACCAACCGCACCTGCTGCATCGAATTGGTCGAGGCAAAGCCGAGGCCCCAGACCGCGACCGCGCCCGCCATCAACACCAACGTGCCGGCGCCGAGCGCCCAGCCCGTGATGCCCGCAAGCAGCAGAGAGGTGAACAGCAGCGAGGTGCGGTAAGGGCCCGAGGTGTCGACGATGCGGGTCGCGACGGCGACGCCGAGGAAGCCGCAGATGCCGTAGAGCGCGAACACCATGCCGATGGCATCGGGACCGGCGCCGGTC
This sequence comes from Bradyrhizobium sp. DOA1, assembly GCF_001593325.1. Taxonomy (NCBI): domain Bacteria; kingdom Pseudomonadati; phylum Pseudomonadota; class Alphaproteobacteria; order Hyphomicrobiales; family Nitrobacteraceae; genus Bradyrhizobium; species Bradyrhizobium sp. DOA1. The sequence continues at coordinate 2,275,951 of NZ_JXJM01000001.1, read as the reverse complement.
AGCTTGTTGAGCAGCGGACCCATATAGGTGAACACCACGAACTGTCCGGACATTTGCAGCATGGTGATCGCAAGCAGGAGCAGGATCGTCTTGCTGCGGCCGACCGCGGCCCAGGTCTTGATGTCCACCGGCGTGCCCTTCAGGTCCACCGGAAGACGCAGCATCAAGAGCAGGAAGCTGATGCAGCCGAGTGCTCCGATCCCGCCATAGGCGGCGCGCCAGCCATAGCGGCTGGCGATGAAAGTGATCAGCGGCAGGCCGACGGCCGCAGCGAGCGACCAGCCGAGGAAGATGTAGGCGATGGTGCTGCCGCGCCGCTCCACCGGCACGATCAGCGCCGCCGTGCCCGCGGCCTGCGGCGTATAGAGCGCACCGATCGCGAGCATCACCAGACGGATCGCGAGCAGGCTCGCATAGTCGGGCGCGAAGGCCGAGGCGAGATTGCCGATGGCAAGCACCGCCAACGTGGTCGTGAGCAGCGTCCGCCGTTCGATGCGGCTGGTCAGCCAGGCCGTCAGCGGCGAGCCGATGCACAACGTGATCGCACCGAAGGTGATGAGCAGCCCGGCCGCATGGATGCTGACGTCGAGCCCGCTCGCCAATTCCGGCAGCATGCCCGCCGGCGCCAGCACCGAGCAGCCGGTGACGATGTTGCCGAGCATCAGGGCGGTGGGCGCGAACCGAGGAGCGCGGGGCTTTTCCATGCAAATGCATGTAAGCGGGCGCTCAGCCAATGAAAGGCCCCTCGCGAAATAGTTGGCGCGCGCGGCGGCATTGCGCGCGGATTTTCTTGGAAATGCCCGATTGCGCAGGCCGAATCGCCTGATATATCGCTCGTTCCCGCTTACCTGCGCTCGTTCGCAGGAGTGAGCCTCAGGAGTAAAGCAATGACCGATCAGCCCAAATCCGAATCCGGCTTCCAGTACTCCCTCAGCAATCTGAAGCCCGTGACCCCCGCCGCCAAAGTCACCCTCACCTTCCCGGACGGCGCCCGGCGCGAATACGACAAGAGCATCACCGGCCTCGAGATCGCCAAGGGCATCTCGCCGTCGCTGGCCAAGCGCACGGTCGCGATGGCGCTCGACGGCGTCATCGCCGACCTCGACGATCCCATCGAAGCCGATGCCAAGATCGAGCTGATCAACCGCGACGATCCCCGCGCGCTCGAATTGATCCGCCACGACTGCGCCCACGTGCTGGCCGAAGCCGTGCAATCGCTCTGGCCCGGCACCCAGGTCACCATCGGCCCGGTGATCGAGAACGGCTTCTATTACGACTTCTTCCGCAACGAGCCGTTCACCCCGGAAGATTTTGCCGCGATCGAGAAGAAGATGCGCGAGATCATCGCGCGCGACAAACCCTTCACCAAGGAAGTCTGGGATCGCGAAAAGACCAAGCAGGTGTTCCGCGACAAGGGCGAGGCCTTCAAGGTCGAGCTGGTCGATGCCATTCCCGGCAACGAGCCGATCAAGATCTACTACCAAGGCGACTGGTTCGACCTCTGCCGCGGCCCGCACATGACCTCGACCGGCAAGGTCGGCAACGCCTTCAAGCTGATGAAGGTGGCCGGCGCCTATTGGCGCGGCGACAGCAACAATCCGATGCTGACCCGCATCTACGGCACCGCCTTCGCCAAGCAGGAGGACCTCGACGCTTACCTCAAGCAGATCGAGGAAGCCGAAAAGCGCGACCATCGCAAGCTCGGGCGCGAGCTCGACCTCTTCCATTTCCAGGAGGAAGGTCCGGGCGTCGTGTTCTGGCACCCGAAGGGCTGGACCATCTTCCAACAGCTGATCGCCTATATGCGGCGGCGTCTGACCGGCGACTACAGCGAGGTCAACGCGCCCCAGATCCTGGACAAGGTGCTGTGGGAGACCTCGGGCCATTGGGGCTGGTATCGCGAGAACATGTTCGCGGCGCAGTCGGCCGGCGACGAGGCCGAGGACAAGCGCTGGTTCGCGCTCAAGCCCATGAACTGCCCCGGTCATGTGCAGATCTTCAAGCACGGCCTGAAGAGCTATCGCGACCTGCCGCTGCGCCTTGCCGAATTCGGAGTGGTGCACCGCTACGAGCCCTCCGGCGCCATGCACGGGTTGATGCGCGTGCGCGGCTTCACCCAGGACGATGCGCACGTCTTCTGCACCGAGGACCAGCTCGCCGATGAATGCCTGAAGATCAACGATCTGATCCTGTCCACCTATGCGGACTTCGGCTTCACCGGGGATCTCACCGTGAAGCTGTCGACCCGGCCGGAAAAGCGCGTCGGCACCGATGCGATGTGGGACCACGCCGAGCGGGTAATGGCGACGGTGCTGCGCGAGATCCAGTCGCAGAACAACCACATCAAGACCGAGATCAATCCGGGCGAAGGCGCCTTCTACGGGCCGAAGTTCGAATATGTGCTGCGCGACGCCATCGGCCGCGACTGGCAGTGCGGCACCACGCAGGTCGACTTCAACCTGCCGGAGCGGTTCGGGGCCTTCTACATCGACCATGACGGTGGCAAGAAGCCGCCGGTGATGGTGCATCGCGCGATCTGCGGCTCGATGGAGCGTTATATCGGCATCCTCATCGAGCACTATGCCGGCAACTTCCCGCTCTGGCTGTCGCCGGTGCAGGTGGTGGTCACCACCATCACCTCCGAGGCCGACGACTACGCCAAGCAGGTCGTCGAGCAGGCGCGCCGCGCAGGCCTTCGGGTCGAGATCGACCTGCGCAACGAGAAGATCAACTACAAGGTCCGCGAGCACTCGCTGGCCAAGATCCCGGCGCTGCTGGTGGTCGGCAAGAAGGAAGCTGAGACGCAATCGGTCTCGGTCCGCCGCCTCGGCAGCGACGGCCAGAAGGTGATGACGACGGTAGAGGCGATCACCGCCCTGCTCGACGAGGCGACCCCGCCGGACGTCCGGCGGGCGCGCGGCGCCGTCTGATCCCTGAAATCTGTCTAAACTCGCTTCCGGTTGCGGGCGTGCATGCCTATCTCGGGTCTGCACGTCCGCCGACCAGCTGAAGAGGATAACGCAGTGCGAGATGCCATCGAACTCTTGAAGACCCGCCGCTCGGTCAAGCCGCGCGAGATGACCGGGCCCGGCCCCTCCGCAGCCGAGCTCGAGACGATCCTCACCATCGGCGCGCGCGTGCCCGATCATGGCAAGCTGGCGCCCTGGCGCTTCATCATTTTCGAGGGCGACGCGCGCCAGCGTGCCGGCGAGGTGATCGCGAAGGTCTTCGCCCGGAAGAATCCCGGCGCCCCTGCCGCCGACGTCGAGGTCGAACGCAAGCGCCTCATGGACGCACCGCTGGTGATCGGCATCGTCAGCTTCACCAAGCCGCATCCGAAGGTCCCGGCCTTCGAGCAGGAATTGTCGGCGGGGGCCAGCGCCATGAACATCGTCACGGCCGCAACCGCCCTCGGCTACGGCGCGTGCTGGCTGACCGGCTGGTTCTCCTTCGACCGCGACGTCCTCGATGGCCTCGGCCTCAAACCGGACGAAAAGCTCGCCGGCTTCATCCATGTGGGCACGCCGACCAAGCCGAGCGAAGACCGTCCGCGACCGTTCCTTTCGGAAATCGTGACGCGCTTTTAATCGAAGTCTTGTTGACGCCTCCGACGTCTTGCGGCTTTGTTCCCGACCAGGGAGGAAGCCCGGATGAGACGCCGTGAATTTCTGGTCGGGGCCGCGCTGCTGGCCGGCTCGATGGGACGAAGCCGCGCCGCCGCCAACATCCCCGCCCCGTCGCCCGACGGTCTCGATCGCATCACCGCCTATTTCAACAACGAGGTCGGAAGCGGCCGGCTGCCGGGCGCCGTGATCTTGGTCCAGCAGCACGGCAAGCCGGTCTACCTCAAGACCTTCGGCGTACGCGACGTCACGACCGACCTTGCCATGACGCCGGACACGATCTTCGCCATTCATTCGATGACCAAGCCGATCACGTGCCTCGGTGCGATGATGCTGATCGACGAAGGCAAGCTCGCGCTGACCGACCCCGTGTCGAAATACGTCCCCCTCTTCGCCGACACCAAGGTGGGCCTCGAGATCACCAAGCCGGACGGCAAGCTGGAGCTCGACCTCGTCCCGCCGGTCCGTCCCGTCAACATCGAGGATCTGCTGCGGCACACCTCGGGCATCAGCTACGACTATATCGGCGGCAAATGGGTCGAGCAGGCCTATAAGGCCGCCAACATTTTCGAGGGCCCCTTCAACAACAGGGAGTTCGCCGACCGCATCGCCAAGCTGCCGCTGGCGCGGCAGCCGGGAACGCTCTGGCGCTACGGCCATTCCACCGACGTGCTCGGCGCCGTCATCGAGATCATCTCGGGCCAGACGCTCTACGCGTTCCTGAAACAGCGCATCTTCGATCCGCTCGGCATGAGCAGCACCAAATTCGCACTGCCGACGGAGGACGAGCTGGCGCGGATGGCGCGGCCGTTGCCGAGCGACTTCATCCTGCTCGCTGCCGAACGCGAGCGCCTCAGCCATCCCGAATGGCAGTCCGGTGGCGGCGGGCTGCTCTCGACCATCACCGATTATCAGCGCTTCTCGCAGATGCTGCTCAACGGCGGCGAGTTCGAGGGCAAGCGCTATCTGAGCCCTGCCGCATTCAAGGCCATGACCACCGATCACATCGGCCCCGACTCCGGCGTCGGACGCGACTATTTCTATTTCCCGGGTGACGGCTTCGGCTATGGCTACGGCCTTGCGGTGCGAACCGATCCCGGCAACGCCAAACCGCCGCCGCCGGGCTCGCTCGGCGAGCTGAAATGGGACAGCGGCAGCGGCACCTATTTCGGCGTCGATCCCAAGCTCGACATGGTCTACCTCATGATGCAGCAAACCCAGAACGAGCGCAGCCGCATCACACCCGCGTTCAAGGCGCTGGTCTACGACTGCTACCCGGAAGCGTTACGCCGCCCGTGAGGCGCGCTGGCCGAAATCGACGAGCAGCTTTGCGATCTCGGCGGCGGGCCGCGCCGCGCTGAACAGGAAGCCCTGCACCTCGTTGCAGCCTTCGGCGCGCAGCCAGTCGAGCTGATCCTCGGTCTCGACGCCTTCCGCCGTCGTGGTGATGTTGAGGCTGCGGCCGAGACCGGAGATCGCCCGCACGATCGCGCTGCAATCGGGCCGCTGCGCCAGATCCTTGACGAAGGACCGGTCGATCTTGATCTTGTCGAAGGGGAAGCTGCGCAGATAGCTCAGACTCGAATAGCCGGTGCCGAAATCGTCCATGGAAATGCCGACGCCGAGCTCGCGCAGCTGATGCAGGATGGCGAGGTTGGCCTCGGTCTCCGCCAGGAAGATCGATTCGGTGATCTCGAGTTCGAGCCGCCGCGGCGACAGGCCGGACTGCGCCAGGGCCGAAATCACGATTTGAACCAGATTGCGGCTGCGGAACTGCGCCGGCGACAGATTGACCGCGACCTTGACGTCGGCCGGCCATTTGACGGCCTCAGCGCAGGCCTCGCGCAGCACCCATTCGCCGAGCTGGGTGATCAGACCGATGTCCTCGGCGACCGGAATGAACTCGGCGGGCGAGATCATGCCCTTCTCCGGATGACGCCAGCGCAGCAGCGACTCGAAGCCGGAGATGCGATCCGAGGCAATCGACACCAGCGGCTGGTAGTGCAGCTCGAACTCGCCATTGGCAAAGGCGCGGCGCAGATCGAGCTCCATGTCGCGGCGCTTCTGTGCCTGGAGGTCCATCTCGCGCTCGAAGAAATGGTGCATGCCGCCGCCGTCGGACTTGGCCCGGTACAGCGCCATGTCGGCATTGCGCATCAGCTCCTCGGACGTCGTGCCGTCGCCCGGCGACAGCGCGATGCCGATGCTGGCGCCGATCACCATCTCCTGGCCGTCGATGTCGTAGGGCGCCTTCAGCATGTCGATCAGCAGGGTCGCGCAAGCGCTGGCTTCGTTCGGCGAGACGTCAGCCGCGAGGATGACGGCAAACTCGTCGCCGCCGAGCCGGGCCGCGAGATTGGCACCGCGGACCGCGGTGGTGAGGCGTTCGGCAACCTGCTTGAGCAGGCGATCGCCCGCCGGATGGCCGAAGGAATCGTTGATGTTCTTGAACAGGTCGAGATCGATATAGAGCACGCCGACCCGTTTTCCTCCGGCCTGGTCCAGCGCCTGCTTCAACCGCTCCTGGAATTGTTCGCGGTTCGGCAGGTCGGTGAGCCCGTCATGATGGGCCATATGGGCGATCCGCGCCTCGGCCTTGCGCCGCTCGGTGATGTCGACCACCGCGACCAGATAGCCGTCGCGATCGCCGAAAGCGACGCGGCGGCCGAAGGTGAGCACCTCGATCTCGTTGCCGTCGGCGCGCAAATGCCGCCAGTTGCGCGAGGAATGATAGGAATCGCCAACGCGCTCGAGCGCCTCGGCGTGGCTCTCCCACTCGTCCTCGGGCCAGATCTCGTGCAGCCTCATGCGCAGGAAGGTGGCGCGGCTGTAACCGTAATGCTGGACCGCGGCGTCGTTGACGCTGAGGAAATGCTTGGTCTCGGCATCGAACACCCACATCGGCATCGGGTTGTTGTCGAACAGCAGGCGGAACGAGGCGTCGCGCCGCTTCAAGGCGGTGACGTCGGAGATCGTCAGCGAGACCACGTCGGCGAAGGCGATGGCGCTGAGCCTGAGGTAGCGGCCCTCGTTCTCGATCTCGAGCTGTTCGCCGCGGCCGCCCGAGACGGCCTCGAGCAGAAATTCCATCACCTCGGGCGCAGCCAATAGCGTATCGCCTTCACGGACCCGCCGCCACAACAGGCTTCCGGCCGCGGCCTTCAGCAGCGCGCCTGCGCTCCTATTGTGGTGCACGATCTGGAGATCGAACGGCCTGCCCGCGGCATCGCGCAGCGTTGCCAGCGAGATGACCGCGTCGTCCGTCGCCGAGAATATCGCGTCGAGCAGATTATATTGCGTGCCGCGCTCGTTGACGTAGGCGCCGACCAGCGTGGCGCCCCAGCGCGAGGCGGTCGGCAGCGCCAGCAGATCGTAGATCCTCACCATGCCGTCGCGCACGCAATGCGCGCTCGCGTGATGCGGCTGCCCCGTTGCGAGCGCGATGGAAGCGGCTTCCGTCAGCGCCGTGGCGCAATCGGGCGACAGTTGTCCCAGCGCTCCTCGCCGAGCCATTTCTGCACGTAACGCCCGCTGCGCGACAATTCGAGCGCGCCCTCACCCCTGAGCAGCGCGATATGGTCGGCGAGCCGACCGAGGCTGCCGAGCATCACGTCCTCGTAGCGCGGCAACCGTTCGCCGGGCTTCAACGCGGCACGCCATTTGCGCCGAAGCACCGGGATGTCATCGAACATTTCGGCGGCCGGTTTTCCCGACACTTTCTTCGCGGCAGTCATGGCAGTCCCCAACGCACTATCCCGGCGCATCCAATGCGGAGGCACTTAACGGCGTGTAAAAGCAACGCAGACGCGGGTTCCGTTCGGTGATTATGACAGTTTTAAGTCAGGCGTTGGTTAGTGGGGGTTAGAGACTATGACGGTTGTGCAAACTGCCACGCAGAGCGCGATGACGCGGTGTATCGCGACGATCACTTCTCGTGTCCCGGGCGCGCTGCAACGCGCAAGCGTTGCTGCGCAGAGCCGGGACCCAGGACGCCGCAGGACTGGCTGGTGCATGGGCCCCGGCTCTGCAGCGCACCGTCGAAGAGACGCTGCGCTGCGTCCGGGGCACGAGAGTGGAGTTTGGCGCACGGAAACCTCCGCCGTCATTGCGAGCGGAGCGAATGGGGCGACATGGTCGCTTCATCGTTCGCATCTTTGATTGTAGACATACCTTCGCAGCCTCGCGGCTGATCTCGCCCGAGCTTTGCGTCGATGCCTCACCCTCGATTGAAAAGGGCGCTGGGAAGACCGGGTGCCGGCCGGGCACCCACGGTCCACTGTGCGAAAGCGTGTGCTTTACAAGATTGCACAGCGGCATACAGGTGAAGCCAAGCAACCGGCCTTCCCTGCGCAGTGGTTTTACGGCTTATGTCGTGCTCTCCCTGGGGAGCGATGCACTATTGCCCCCGTCGCCTTGCGGATGGCTGATGCGCGCGCCCGGTTGGGCCGCCACATCACCGCAAGACTTGGCGCACAGACCCCGGGCGCCAGGACGACACGATTTTACCGTACGCGAACCGCACCCGTCGTTGACGCGACGCGTTCGCTCACGGTTGCCCGCCCTGCGAAGCTTTTCGCGCCAGTGTGACCCACGTCCACCGCCGCCCGGCCCGCGTTCGTGACGATCGCGATACGCCCCTCTTCGTTGGGCCGGGTTGCGGCGATACGTACGCCGTTTCCGAATTTCGGTAAAGAAGAATGTTTTTGACGGTGTCCGTTGACCTACGACTGGCGTGTTTTGCCCGGCGGGCAACGCAAGGTCTTGTAGCCCGGATGAGCGCAGCGACATCCGGGATTCTGCCGGCAGCGTCCCGGGTATCGCTTCCGCCTTCGCTCGTTGAGCTACGGCGGACAAGTCGCTCACCCGGGCTACGGGAATGTGCGCGCAGGAACGCCGCTAATCCTCGCTCGAGGCGGCGGAGCGGTTGTGCAGATAGGCCTGCGACAACAGGAAGAACAAGGCGCGCTCGCCTTGATATTTGGCGGACGGCCGGGTGCGCTCGAAGCCGTCGGCAAAGACCTTGCCGGACTGGCCGCACACTTGCCATCGCCAGCCGAACCGCTTGCGCCTGGTGAGGATCACTTCGAACATGCCGACGGGCTAGGTCCCCTGCTCCTGCCGGTCTCGCAAGGCACGCGCCTGCTCCGGCCTCCCCCGTTAGACGGATGCCCGACATATAACGCAGCAGGATGGAAAGAGAATAAAATTGATGATCGGAAATTGGTCTCTTCCACCGCCGTGGCGAACTCGCGGAGCGCTGGAATAAGACGGCGCGAACGGTGTTCGTTCAAGTCCTTCGCGGCAGCCTGATAGCGCTCACAGCGTATTCAAGGCGGTACACAAGAAGCGGCAAACGGTGAGCATCCGCTCACCCGACACGCGACGACGAAGGTAACTGGGGGTAGATCGTTCGTGCGCCAGATGAGAGATATCGCGCCTGAAGGCAAAGGCGGCGCATGGCATGCGGCATTGCCGAAGGTCTATCGCGCGACAACCTCGACTTCGCCGTCGACGCCGTTCACGACGTTGAAGCCGCGCTCGTAGACTTTACCTTCGTTCTTGGCGATGGCGCGGTATTCGCCTTCGGAGAGGACGACGCGCGGGAAGGCGCCGATCGATTCCTTGATGACGTCGCCGCCCGGGGTGATCACCGACCAGGCGGTGTTGGCGAGCGCCTCGCCGCCCCTGTCGCTGACGAGCTTGAGCGTGATCACGGCGGCGCGGTGGGTGATGGTGACGTCGGTGAGCTTGCCGGCCTGGACGCGGATGTCCGAGCGCACCACCGAATTGGCGTCGCCATAGTTGGAGACGATGTAATAGGTGCCTTCCGGGATGAGCACGACGTCGCCGGCGGCGACGTTGGGCACCAGCGAGGCGCGCTCGCCGGATTCGAACTGGCTGCCCTTGTAGATCGAGAACGAGATCTGGTTTTGCGGAATGCGGCTGGTGCCGACGCGGCCCTCGATGCGCAGGCCGCCGGCGGGCAGGACGAAGGATTCGCGATCCGTCTCCGCCTTCAGGCTGACGGTGCGCACCGCGCTGACGAGGCCGAAGGCGACGTGGACGACGTAATTGCCCGGCGGCAGCACGATGTTGGGCGCGGCATTGCGGTCCTCGCGGATCAGCTTGAAGGTGCCGTTCTCGTCGGGACGGTCGGCGAACACGCGCCAGACCAGGCCGCTGGTGATAGCGGGCGAATCCTTGCCGTATCTCGCGGTCAGCGACAGCACGCCCTGGCCCGGCACGGCTGCATTCAGCGGCGCGGCCGGCGGTACGGTCGTGACCGCGGGCGGCGGCATGCTGGGCGAGAGCGGCTGCATCAGCGTCGGCGGCAGGCTCGGAGGGCCGGCGCCCGGCCCGGAGGGTGCGGCCAGATTGATGGCGGCGCCGGGATCGGGCACCGAAGCAGGGGGCACCGGCGGCGGACGATCGGAGAAAAGCTGCGCCTGAGCGGCGCTCTGGCCCAAGACCATGAGGCAGGCGGCAAGGCTCAGCGCCGGCAGCAGCCGAACGCTGCGCCGCCATCCGATGATGCCGTCACCCCCGCGTGTCATGCCTCCTGCTTTTCACCGAAAACGCGGCAAATTCAAGCCTCGGAACCCCCAAGGAAATACGGTTCTGGGGAACCCGATTGCCGCCTGCGTGATTGGCCGAGGACGACCAGCCGTCGCCACACTGCTGCCCCCTGCTTCCCGAACGGTATAAACCATGCTTCACCCTCGTTATGGCGGAGCGGAGGTGCGGCGCCTACTCTGGTGTGAGGCTGGCCCGGGCAGGAGAGTTTTTCGGTGCTGGAAATTTTGAAAGGTCGGGGCGCGAACGGCTCCAACGGGGAAAAAGCGGGGGAGAAGGTGGGGCTCGGCACCACCCGCCGGCCGGTCATCGGCCTTGCCCTCGGCGGTGGCGCGGCGCGCGGCTTTGCCCATATCGGGATCATCAGAACTCTGATCGCCAATGGGATCGTGCCCGACGTCGTGGTCGGCACCTCCATCGGCGCCGTGGTCGGCGGACTTCATGCGGCCGGCCGGCTGGATACGTTCGAAGATTGGGGGCGCAGCCTGCAGGGCATGCGCAACATCCTCGGCTATCTCGATATCCGCCTCAACGGCTCCGGCCTGCTCGGCGGCGAGAAATTGGCAACCCGGCTCGAGGAGGCGGTCGGACAGGCCCTGATCGAGGACCTCCCGATCAAGTTCGCCGCCGTGGCGACCGAGGTCCGCACCGGCCACGAGATCTGGCTGACACGCGGCCGCGTGGTCGATGCGATGCGCGCCTCCTATGCGCTGCCCGGCATCTTCGCGCCCGTCCTGATCGGCGACCGTTGGCTGGTCGACGGCGCGCTGGTCAATCCGGTGCCGGTCTCGGCCGCCCGCGCGCTCGGCGCCGAAATCGTCATCGCCGCAAATCTTTCCAGCGACATCTTCACCCATTCCACGACGATCTATTCGCACGGTGCGATGCCCGCGCCAGTGGCAGTCGTACCCGAAGTGTCGACTGCCAAGCGGCGCTTTCCGCGATTTTTCTCACCCGAGAAGACCATGAAGCGCGAGTTCTTCGGCGGCGGCGGACGGCCCGGCATCTCCTCGGTGATGGTGGATGCCTTCAACATCATGCAGGACCGCATCACGCGCGCCCGCCTTGCCGGCGATCCGCCCGACCTGTTGATCACACCGCGCGTCGGCCAGTTCGGCTGGTTCGACTTCCACCGCTCCGAGGACCTGATCGCGCACGGCACGCGCGCCGCCGAGCGCGCGCTGGACTCGATCCAGGAGGCGATCCACGTGCTGGCGCCGCCGCCTGAAGGGGCAGCGCCCACCGCACAGGAGTGAGGTCCGATCAGGCGGTCTTGATGTAGTCGCGCAGGGCTTCCTGCTCGGACTCGTATTCCTGGACGCGGCGCTTGACGATGTCGCCGATCGAGATCAGGCCCACCACCTTGCCGTTGTCGATCACGGGCAGATGGCGGAACTTGCCCGTGGTCATCGTCTCCATGAGCTCGGCGACCGTATCGGTCTCCTTGCAGGTGACGACCTTGCGAGTCATGACCTGGGCAACCGGTTCGTCCAGCACGCTGGCGCCGCGCTCGCCGAGCACGCGCACGATGTCGCGCTCGGACAGGATGCCTTCGAGCCGGCTCTGGTTCATCACCAGCACCGCACCGATCTTCTTCTCGCCGAGCAGCTTGACCGCGGCCGACAACTTGGCGTCGGGCTCGACGCTCATGATCTGATGGCCCTTGGTATTGAGAATGGAACGTACCGTCATTGTCGCCTCCCAGAATCGGAGCCGTCCGCGTGCGGCGGTCCGGACTTGTTCGCGAGTCTTCAACTAACAGTTACAGCGCCGGTTTCACGCTCGTGCGCTTTGCGAAGCGCTGCCGCTATGGGCTTGCCGCTTCGGAACATTCTTCCGGGGAATGATGGATGAATTCGGGCGACGCCGCAAGCGCCGCTTCAAATATGGTCTGAAACGTCGCGTGATGACGCATCCGCAGCATCGCTTCGCACGCGCGGCACGGGATCGAACAGCGCGAACAGCAGGAGCCCTGCGAAGAAGCCGCCGATATGCGCCTGCCAGGCCACGCTCGTTGTCTCGGCATCGACGCCGATCGCGCCGAGACCGAAAATGATGTTGACGCCGAACCAGACTGCGAGAAAGCCGACCACGCGCCCGTCGCGCAGCGCGCGCGAGAGCGGCAGCGCCGGAACCTTCGCGGCGGTATCGGCGTCCGAGCGGCTGAACGACAGGAAGCTGCCGCGGGCGAATGCGAAGCGGATCGCTGCCGCCATTGCGCCGGACACCGAAGCTGAGGCGCCGATCATCGGCGCCACCGCATGCTCATGGGTGACGAGATGGGCGAGCGCGCCGGCCGCCGCCGTCACCGCCATGAACACGAAGAACCTGACGACGCCGAACCGCCGCGCCAGCGCGCTGCCGAACGGCAGCAGCCACAGCACGTTGAAGCCGAGATGGGTCAGATTGGCGTGTAGCAGCGAATAAGTGACGAAGGTCCAGACCTTCGCCCCCGTCCCGCCCGGGATCTGCAGATTGAGCAGCGAGGAATCGTAACGCTTCGGAATGAAGCCGAAGACGTCGATGGTCCAGTTCTCGAGCTCCGGCGGCAGCAGCACCCGCAGATGGATCACCGCGAGCAGGACAATATAGGCGGTCAGCGCCGCCGGCAGTGTCAGGATCGGCTCGCGCGGAGGCTCGTCATGGACGGCCGGCAGATCCGGAGACTCCTGCGGCGGAGAATTTGGCGGGGAATCCAAGGCAGCTTCGCTTTCAGCGCGATCGGAGCGACATGCTTGGAGATAGTCGCCTTTGCCGCCCCTGCGCAAGTGCACAAAAGGAAAAGGCAGGGCCCTGGGGAGCCCTGCCTGTCCATGTCGGTCTTCCGGTACTCCAAGGAATAAGGTGTATCCCCACCCCTCCCCGCGGCCCGTGACCAAACTGTTTGACGCCCTGTGTACAGGCCTCGCCGAGAACCTGGAAAACCGGCGGGGCTTGCGACCGCGGTCACCATAGCAGGCGGGGCGGCGGCGCAAAGCGCATAGTTAATTTAACGTTAACGGTGCAAAGAATGCTCCCAGGGGGCCTAAAACACGCCCGCGGCATGGACGCTGCAAATCCCCTCCTGCACAACAACCAAAGGGATCGCGGGTGCACTGAAGCGGGACAGGTTTGTCCCGTGGGGTTGCACCCCGGGGTTAGCGTTCAGTCATGAAACATCCGTCGAGCCGCGCGTTCTTCGCGTATTGGGACAAGAAGCGTGGCACCGCGCGGGCGCCTGATCGGGCCGACATCGACCCGGCTGCCGTCCGCGATCTGCTCAGCGACATCTTCGTGCTGTCCTGCGAGCTTAATCTCGGCTTCCCGTTCCGCGTGGCCGGCACGCGGGTCTGCGCGCTCGCCGGGGGCGACCTCAAGGACCGGAGCTTTGCGGCGCTGTTCACGCCGGAAACCCGCGGCGAGATCGAGGAGATCACCACCATCGTCGCCGACGAGACGCTGGGCGCGATCGCCGGCCTCACCGCCGCGCGCGAGGACGGCAGCAAGGCGCATCTCGAGCTGCTGCTGCTTCCCTTCAACGCCCGCCCGCACACACCCGTTAGCGTAACCGGCGTGCTCGCACCGTTCGACGATGAATGCGGCACGCTCAGTGCCTTCACCCTCACCTCATGGCGCTATCTGCATCAGCCGGAGAAGCTGCTGCCGCGCGCAATCCGCAAACTGCAGATCGCACGTGGGCTGATGGTGTATGAGGGGCTGCGCTAATTTCGAAAGCGCAGGCGACCGTGTCGATCGCCGCGCGACATGGCCGCTTTTGCCGGATTTGCGTCATTCCTGAAGTCGTCGCGAGCGGCTAGCTTCCGCGCCGCGTGAGACGACGAGCGGATGACATCATCATGAGCTGGCGCATTCTGGGCTGGACCGTACTCGGCGGCGTGGCACTGCTCGCCGCGATCGGCGGAACATGGCTGCTTCTGCTGCCCGGCGCGCCGGCATCGGGAACCGCGCCTGCGATCTCCAGCGAGGAAGCCGCGGCGACGCTGGCCGCGTTGAAACCGCCGAAACGAAAGCGCCCCTTGATCGCCATCGTCGGCATCAACGACATGAGCGAGACCACCGACTATCTCATGCCCTACGGCATCCTCGCACGCGCCGACATCGCCGACGTCCTCACCTTGGCAACGCAGCCGGGGCCGGTCACGCTTTATCCTGCGCTCAAGGTGCAGCCCCACGCGACAATTGCCGACTTCGATGCGGCGCATCCGGACGGCGCCGACTACGTCATCGTGCCCGCGATGAGCCGCGACGACGACGCAACGGTCCTGCAATGGATCAGGAGCCAGGCCGGCAAAGGCGCGATCGTGATCGGAGTCTGCGTCGGCGCCACCGTCGTTGCCAATACCGGGCTGCTCGACGGCAAGCGGGCCACCACGCATTGGTATTCCGTGCGCGACCTCCAGAAGCATGCGACGATCCGCTATGCGCCGGACCGCAGACTGGTCGTCGACCAGGGCGTCGCGACGACCACCGGCATCACCGCATCCATGCCGATGGCCCTCACCTTGATCGAGGCGATCGCCGGCCGGGCCAAGGCCGAGGCGGTCGCCCGCGACATCGGCCTTGCGGCGTGGGATGCGCGCCATCGCAGCGACGCCTTCAGCTTCACGCGCCCCTTCGCGCTGACCGCAATCGCCAACACGCTCGCGTTCTGGAACCGCGAGCAGCTCGGCATCGCCTTGACGCCCGGCGTCGACGAGGTCTCGCTCGCGCTGATTGCCGATGCGTGGTCGCGAACCTATCGCTCGCGCGCCCTCACCTTCGCCGCGACGGCGCAGGCGCAGACGAGCCGCGGAGGTCTCGGCATCGTGCCGGAGCGGATCGCCGCGGACTGGCCGGCACAGCAGACGCTGCCGGATACCGTCACCTCGCCGCCGGCGCAGGCCTTGGACGACACGCTGCGCGCGATCGAGACGCGCTATGGATCGCGCACGGCCGATTTCGTGGCGATACAGCTGGAATATCCGCGATAGCGGCAGTAAAGATTTGTTCGACATGAGCAAGCCGCACTGGCGTCCCGCGCGCGCATCCGACCTTGCTGCGATCAGCGCGATCGCTGCGCGCATCCATCCCGATCTGTTCGAACGCCCTGACGTGCTCGCAGAGAAGATACGGCTTTGTCCCGATGGCTGCCACGTGCTCGCTGCGGAGGAAGCGATCGTCGGCTACGGGCTCGCCCATCCCTGGAGGCAATATCAAATTCCGCCGCTCGACGGATTCCTCATTAGGCTGCCAGACGATGCGGACTGCTTCTACGTGCACGATGTCGCCGTGCTGCCCGGCGCCCGCGGCGGTGTCGCACGCGACTACATCGCGAGGATTGAGCAACTCGCGCGCGCATCCGGCATCACGGCGCTCGCGCTGGTCTCGGTCTATGCCACGCAGCCGCTATGGGAGCGCCTCGGCTTTCGGGCCGTGACGGCGGATGCGGAATTGCGCGTCAAGCTCGTCTCCTACGGCGAGGGTGCGATCTACATGCTGCGCGATCTCGTTGCGACGTGACGCCCTCCCCGGTCGCGGCTCACGCGGGCGTGAAGCCGCTCGCTCGAACCGGCTTCGGCCGGCCTCCGTCGAAGAAGCGTGCGGACCGTTCCGGTCTCGCCGAACCGAGACTGGAGAACGTCCATGAAGCTCACATTGTCGAAAGCTGCTTTGATTGCATTCGCTGCGACGGCCGCGTTCAGCGCGACCAGTGCCAACGCCACGCAGTACCGGGCCTACGGCTGCGAGTTCGCCTTCTTCGAGGGCTGTGCCGGTCTGGTCGAGGTGCCGAACCAGGGCGGACGACGCGCTCGTACCGCTCCCGATATCTCGCCCGTCTACATGAAGCAGACCGACCCGCGCTACAATTCGGTGCTGCATGACGCCGGTGGTGGCGGCGGCGGAGGTGGCGGTGGTGGTGGTGGCGGCGGCCGCTGAACTCACTGCCGGAATTCTGGGATGATGTCGCCGGTGCGACCCGGCGGCATCATTGCCGTCCGGGCTGGATGGCAAGGCTCACCCGCGCCGCTTCTTCTTCGCCTTCTTGCCTCCCGCACCCTTGATGGGCCATGGCGTGACTGAAGGCTCCGCGTGGCCCTGCTTGTTTCGCTGCTTGTTCTTCCTTCCGAAGGAAGCAGCCTCGTCGACTCTCGGACCGCGCTCGCCGTGAGCCTTGTCGCGCGGCTTGAATGCTTTCGTGTCGCGTGCGCGATCTTCGCGACGCGGGCGGCGATCGGCATCAGCGCTCTCGCGCCGGGGCGTATATGACCTCTCCTCCGACGGCGCCTGCCGCTGCGGCGCCTCCGCCATCGGCTCGATGCGGATGCTGTCTTCCTTGTCCGGACGCTTGATCCTGGCGGCGAAGGACTCCGCGACGCGCTCGGAAATCTCGAACTCGGTGGTGGTGTCCATGATCTTGATGGCGCCGATGTCGCGCTTGTCGATGCCGCCGCGGCGGCAGATCATCGGCAGCAGCCAGCGCGCTTCCGCATTCTTGCGCCGTCCGATCGCGGCGCGGAACCAGACGCTGCCCTCTGCCATATTGTGCTTCGACGATGCCTTGCCGGACTTCGATCGCGACTTGCCAGGACGATCCTCGTCTTCCGCACCTCGAAATTTGTCGCGACCGCGATCCTCGCGCGGCTTGCCGCTGCGTTCGCCGGGATCGATGATGTCTTCGGGCGATGGCAGCCGTGCCCGATAGAGCCGCGCCAGCGCAGCGGCGATGTCCTCCGCCGACCGCTCGGCCAACAGCGCCTGCGCCAGCACCAGATCGTCGGCGGTGGTCTCCTCCGTGAACAGCACGTCCTTCATGCGGGCGTGGTCGAGCTTGCGGATCTCCTCGGCTTGCGGCGCGGTGTCCCAGGCGGCTTCGACGCCAGCGAGATCGAGCAGCAGCTCGGCGCGCCGCCGCCGTGCCGGCGGCACGAGAAGAACGCTGGTGCCCTTGCGGCCCGCGCGTCCCGTGCGGCCGGAGCGGTGCTGCATCACCTCGGCGTCATTGGGCAGATCGGCATGGATGACGAGGTCGAGGCTCGGCAGGTCGATGCCGCGGGCGGCCACGTCGGTCGCGACGCAGACGCGGGAACGTCCGTCCCGCAGCGACTGCAGCGCCATGGTGCGCTCGTTCTGCGTCAGCTCGCCCGACAGGGCGACCACGGAAAAGCCGCGCTCGAGTAGCGCCGCCTGCAAATGCCTGACGGCATCGCGCGTGCTGCAGAACACCAGCGCACTCGGCGCCTCGTAGAAGCGCAGCACGTTGACGACGGCATGCTCGACATCGCCGGGCGCGATGCGGATCGCGCGGTACTCGATGTCGGCGTGGCCGCCCTCGTCGCCGGCAACCTCGATGCGGAATGCGTCGCGCTGATATTGCCTGGCCAGCGCGACGATGCCGCGCGGGAACGTCGCCGAGAACAGCAGGGTGCGGCGCGTCTCCGGCGTGGTCTCGAGGATGAACTCCATGTCCTCGCGGAAACCGAGATTGAGCATCTCGTCGGCCTCGTCGAGAACGACTGCCTTCAGCTCCGAGATGTCGAGCCGGCCGCGGCGCAAATGATCGCAGAGCCGGCCCGGCGTGCCGACGACGATGTGCGCACCGGCCGCAAGCTCGCGCTGCTCGCGGCGCGGATCCATGCCGCCGACGCAGGAGACGACGCGGCCGCCCGCATGCCCATAGAGCCAGGCAAGCTCGCGCTGCACCTGAAGCGCGAGCTCGCGGGTCGGCGCCACGATCAGGGCAAGCGGCGCGGCGGCCTGCTCGAAGCGCTCGGCGTCATCGAGCAAATTCCTGGCGATCGCCAGCCCATAGGCGACGGTCTTGCCGGAGCCGGTCTGCGCCGAGACCAGAAGGTCGCGGCTGGTGGCTTCGTGGGCGAGCACCGCGAGCTGGACGGGCGTCAGTGAGTCATAGTTCCGCTCGGCCAAAGCGCGGGCGAGCGGCGGGGTCAGGGCCGGAAGAGACACGAGATGGGAAACCTTGGTTAATTCAGGCGCGGCACAGCGAGCCGAGGCGCCCAAAGCTGCGTGCGCGGCAACGGCCCGGCCGCACGCTGGATTTGATCTGGGCGCTCTTTACGCCAAGCGCCCGGAAATCGCCAGTGCCGTGATGCATGGCTTGGTGGAGAGTGCCGCGCCAAGGTTGCAGCGGATTTTTGCAGTCACCTCGATTAACCTCGGTGCGGCTGGGTCGGCCGGCCGCCGAGCCACGTCAGGCCTGGGTACATAGGAAAGCGCAACGATGAGACTGGCAGTTATTTCCGATATCCACGGCAATCTCGCCGCGTTGGAGGCCGTGCTGGCCGATATCAAGACGCGCACCGTCGATCGTACGGTCAACCTCGGCGATTGCGTCACCAGCCCGTTGTGGCCAAAGGAAACCTTCGAAGCTCTCCAGTCGCTGTCGTTGCCGACCGTGCGCGGAAACCATGATCGCTGGATCGAGGAGTTTCCCGACGACAAGCTCTCGCCGGCAGGACTGTTCGCGCGCAACGCGTTGACGGCAGAGCAGCGCCGCGCGCTCCACAGCCTGCCTTCCCAACTACGGCTGGACGATGGGGTCGTGGCCTGCCATGGCACGCCCGACGACGATACGACGTGTTTGCTGGAGGAAATACTGGACGACGGCCGCTATGTGCCGGCACACCGCGACGTGCTGGCCGCGCGTCTCGCAAGCGAGCCGGCGGCCCGCGTGGTGCTGTGTGGTCATAGCCACCGCCAGGCGGTCGTTCATGGCCCCGGCGACTGCCTGGTTCTCAATCCGGGGAGCGTCGGCTGCCCGGTATTCGCCGACATTCCCGTCGCGGCCAAGCTTGAATATCGCTCGCCTCACGCCCGCTACGCGATCATCACGAAGGGAAGAAGGGGCTGGCAAGTCGAACTACTCGCCCTCGAATACGATTGGGAGGCCGCGTCGGCACGTGCGCTCGCCAACGACCACCCGAGATGGGCGCAGGCCATGTTGTCCGGATACGTGACGTAGCGTCCTTCAGATCTCCGCGTAGATCTCCAGCAGATTGCCGTCGGGATCGCGGAAGAACAGCGTCCGATGACCAAAGGGCTGGTCCGTCGGCGGCGACAGCAGCACCACGCCCTGGCGCAGGAGCTCGTCGGCGCAGGCATCGACTTCGGACGCAGACACCCTGAAGGCCAGTTGCAGCGAGGCGCTGCCTTCAGGCGTCGGGGCATCGGCCGCAGTCCGGCCCGGCTTCGCCAGCGCCAGCGTGTTGGGGCCGAGGCCGTATTCGATCCAGTTCGGCGACAGCTCGCGCTGCAGCGACAAGGCAAGCACGTTCTCGTAGAAACGCCGCATCGCCGCCATGTCGCGCACGAAGATGACGGTGTAGTCGATCGCGCGGATGGCTCGGAAGGGAGAGCAAGCGCGCGCGTCCGGTTCATCTTTCATGGTGGCCCTCGTTGCAAATGCCTGCACGAAGCCGCATGAGCGCAGCGACATGCGGGACAACCTCATCCGACGCACCCCCGGATATCGCTTCGCTCATCCGGGCTACGATCACCCGCGACAGGCCATCATTCCACCAGCTCCGGCCAGGGCACGATGGTCGACTTCACCGTCTTCATCGCCATCGCGTCCTTGACTGCCTGCGCGACGCCCGCTTCCGTGAACGGATAGATCGTCTGCATCTTCAGCCAGGGATATTTGTCGGCGGTGCGGTAGAGCATGTCGACGCCGAGCGGCAGGTCATTGCCGGTGAAGCCCCAGGACCCCAGCACGTTGAGGTCCTTGGTGCAGATGCGATGCCAGGAGGTGTCGATCGAGCCGGCGTCGGTGAACTGGCCCATCTCGACATAGGTGCCGCCGTCGCGCAGCATCTCGATGCCTTCGGGTCCGGCGGTCGGATGGCCCGAGCAGTCCATCACCAGATCGGCGCCGAAGCCGCCAACGATCTCGCGCACACGCGCGATGCGCTCCTGCGGCGATTTGATCTCCTCGATGTTCACCGTCGCCTCTGCGCCGAACTCGCGCGCGAGCTTGAGCCGCGGCTCCTCCGGCGCGCCGACGCAGATCACGCGCCCTGCCCCCATCTCCTTGGCGGCCGCGACGGCGAGAATGCCGATCGGGCCCGAGCCCTGGATCACTACCGTATCGCCCCAGGTGAAACCGCCGGCGCGGGTCGCGCGGTTGAAGGCGCGGATGCAGGAGGTCAGCGGCTCCGACAGTGCCCCCAAGCGCAGCGACATGTCGTCCGGCAGCTTGTAGATCTTGGTGCCCGGCAGCATCTCGAGATCGACATAGACATATTCGGCCCAGCCACCCCACATGTGCGGCGCCTTGTCGAAGCCGAGATAGCGGCCGTAATAGACCGGCGTCAGGCACTTGTTCGCAGTCTGCGGATAATGAATGCAGTAATAACAATGGCCGCACGGCATCAGCGGCGGGATCATCACCTTGGAGCCAACCTTGAGCGGTTTGCTCATGAAATCCTCGGTGAACTCGTCACCGCATTCGACGATGACGCCACCGATCTCGTGGCCGAGCGTGAAAGGCCAGGGCAGCGGCTTCGGCCAATGTCCTTTCAGGATATGCAGATCGGTGCCGCAGACCCCGCAGGCGCCGACCTTGATCAGCGCGGCCTTCTTACCGACTTTCGGCCACGGCACGGTGCGGATGACGGGCTCGGTGCCGGGGCCGGCGTGGGTGCAGACGCGGATCTGTTGCATGGCTGTTTCCTCGATGCCCGTCTGTTATGATTGATAGTGCGGGCTGAGACGAAGCGTATGTGAGATGCGCGGTCGTGCCAAGGTGCAGTCTCGTCGCCCGCAAGAGCATAGCGACATGCGGGGAGCAGCGCCCCCGGATTGCTACGCTCGTCCGGGCCACGTTCGAGGACAACGCCGATGCTGCGTGACTTTCGATCCACAGATGCGGAAGCGATCGTACGCGTCGCGCTGGCCGCGTTCGCGGAGTTCGAGCCGCACTATTCCGACTGGCCCTTGTTTACGACCCATGTCGCAAAGATGCCGGAGCTTTCAAAAGCCGGCGAGATCATCGTCGCCGAAGAAAGTGGTGAGATCGTCGGCGCTGTGGCCTATGTTGGACCGCAAGCGCCGAAGCCGGCCTTCTTCGATCCGGCATGGCCGGTCATCCGCATGCTGGTGGTCGATCCAGCCGCGCGCGGCAAGGGCATCGGCAGACAACTGACGGAAGAATGCGTTCGCCGCGCCGAGCGCGACCAGTCGCCGGTGATTGCGCTGCATACCACGACGATCATGACGGTCGCGCTGCCGATGTATCTGCGTATGGGATTCGTGAGGGTGCGGGATGCGCCCGATATTCTGGGGGTGCCGTACGCCGTCTATGCCAAGTCGCTCGCCTAGAGACCGCAGAGACAGATCTGCCGCATGCTGCCCGCAGCCAGCGGACCGCGGTCGAAATCACCAAAGCGCGTGATGAGGCGCAAGCCGCCCGAAGCGATCAGCAATGGCATCTCCTGCGGGAAGATGCTGCGCATCGGCAATTTCACCTGCCAAAAGTCCTTCTCGGCCTCGCTCGACCAGTACCAGTCCACATGCCTGACCTGCGCGAGCGGCTCGTATCTTGCGGTCTCCTCGACCGTGATCATGCCGAGATCGTCGTGGACGACCGTGCCGATCAACTCGCGCTTGTCGGGGTCTGCGTTGAGCAGGGCGATATCGGGCAAGAACGCGTCGAACACCAGCCTGCCGTTCGGCGACAGGTGTCTGCCGACCGATCCGAAGAAGCCTTTGAAGTCGTCCAGGCTATGCAGGTGCAGGACCGAATTCATGGCGACGATGATGGTCTCGAAGGTCCGCCCCCCGAGATCGAAATCGCGCATGTCCGCCTGAACGAAGCCGGGCTCGACTGCGTGCGCTCTGGCTTGATTGCGCGCGCTCTCCAGCATCGCCGGGGACAGATCGGCTCCGACGACCTCGAGCCCGGCTTGCGCCAGCGGAATGGTCAGGCGACCGCTGCCGCAGGCAAGATCGAGGACGCGGTTGCCGCCTTCGCGCGCGATCTCGACATAAAAGCGTTCGAGGATTGCATCTCGCGGGGCCATCAAGTCATAGAGATCCGGGCGCTCGTAGAGGCTGCTCTGTTCCATAGGGCATCGTAGCGGATAATCTTGTGACCTGCACAAGAGCTTGTCGCCGTAGCCCAACTAGCGGAGGCGGAGACGAAAAGCGGAACGGTGGTCCCGGATACGCTGGCTCCAGTTGAACTACGGCGCGCCACAACCACCACCGTCATCCTGAGGTGCGAGCCTTGCGATGCATCGGCATCGCGAGGGGAGCCTCGAAGGATGGACCAAGGGGATTGTAGCCCATCCTTCGAGGCTCGCTTCGCTCGCACCTCAGGATGACGTGGAGTGTGTAGGGAAGTGCATGGCAGATAACCCCATCCATCCAATTGTCTTGAGCGCTCATCAACGAGCGTGTATGGCCGGATGACATCCTTTCCTGGTGCTCCCTTGAACCCCCTTCCCCAAAATCCCGTCGTCGCGTCCGGCTCGTTCGCGGCCATGAGGTCCGTGCCGTATCGGCTCCAGTTCACGGCCTATGTGCTGGCGATGATGGCCGACAACATCGAGCATGTGATCAGCTATTGGGTGGTGTTCCAGAAATTCCATTCGCCGGCGCTGGCGGGCTTTGCCGTGCTGTCGCACTGGCTGCCGTTCCTGCTGTTCTCGGTCGCGGTCGGCGGGCTCGCCGACCGGTTCGATCCGCGCCGCATTATCCAATTCGGCATGCTGCTGTTCATCGTGGCGTCCGCCGGATGGGGCTTCTTCTTCATCACCGACACCATCCAGATGTGGCACGCGATGCTGCTGCTGGTGATTCACGGCTGCGCCGGCGTGCTCTGGCAGACGCCGAACCAGCTCCTGCTCTACGATCTCGTGGCGCCTGCGGACCTGCCGAGCGCGGTGCGGCTGAACGCGATGGCGCGCTATCTCGGCATCCTGGTCGGGCCTGCGGTGGGCGGCGTCATCATGCTGACCCTCGGCACGTCGCACGGCATCATCTTCAACACGCTGTTCTATCTGCCGATGCTGCTCTGGCTGTTCTGGGCACCGGTCCGCGACAGCAGCGTGGCGGTGCGGCGCTTCGCGGTGCGCGGCCTTGCCGACATCGTGCTGACGATGCGCGCGATCGGCACCCAGCCGGTGCTGTCGGCAATGACGTGGCTCGCCGGCCTGACCTCCTTCATGATCGGCAACGCCTATCACGCCCAGATGCCAGGCTATGCCGGCGATCTCGGTCATGGCGATCCCGGCGTCTCCTACAGCGTGCTGCTCGCGGCGGACGCGGCCGGCGCGCTGTTGGCCGGCATCGCGCTGGAATCCTGGGGGCGCCTCAAGGGCAGCCCGCGCACCGCGATCATGCTGGCGATGCTCTGGAGCGTGGCGCTGCTCGGCTTCGCCCTGGTGCGGATCTATCCTGTCGCGATCGTGCTGTTGTTCTTTGCCGGCTTCTTCGAGCTCTCGTTCAACACCATGGCGCAGGCGCTGGTGCAGCTGAACGCGCCGCACGACATCCGCGGCCGCGTCGTCGGTCTCTATAATATGGCCGGGCTCGGGATGCGGGCGTTCAGCGGCATCACCGTCGGGCTGTCCGGCGCCGCGATCGGCATCCACTGGTCGCTCGGCCTGTCGGCCGCCGTGCTGCTCGCGCTGCTTCTTCTGCTGCAACTGCGCGCTGCGAAGCCGACGTAGCGAAGCAAGCCCGGTTGACACCCGCCTGTCTCCGCCGCACGCTTGCAGCGGCGGCCGGGGAGACGACACGTTGCGCAATCGGTGGAGCATTCTTGCAATCCTGTTCGTCGTGCGCCTCACCATCGCATTTCAATTTCAGAGCGTGGCCGCGGTCGCGCCGCTGCTGCAAGGGAGCTTCGGCGTCGGGATTGCCGACATCGGGATCCTGATCGGGCTCTATTTCACGCCTGGCATCGTGCTGGCATTGCCAAGCGGCGCGATCGGCCGGGCTCTCGGCGACAAGCCGACGACGATCCTGGCGCTCTTGCTGATGACGGCCGGCAGCCTGGTCATGGCCACAACCGACATCTGGGGCTGGCAGATAGCCGGCCGCCTGGCCTCGGGCGCCGGCGGCGTGCTGCTGACGGTGCAGCTCACCAAGATGGCCACCGACTGGTTTGCCGGCAGGGAGATCGCGACCGCGATGGCGATCTTCGTCAATTCCTGGCCGGTCGGCGTTGGGATCTCGCTTCTGGTGCTGCCTTCGATCGGCACCGCCTATGGCGCAGGCGCGGTGTTCCTGGCAGCAGGTGTGCTGACCGCAATCGGTATTGCGCTGATCATGTTCTACCAGCCGCCCCCGGCGGTAACGGTTGGCGCTGCCGCCTCCGGCTGGCCCGATGCTCTTGCCCTGCTGGCGGTGATCGTCGCGGGCATGATCTGGGGCCTTTATAATATTGCCTTTGCCATGATCTTCTCGTTCGGCCCGACGCTGCTGACCGAGCGCGGCTGGAGCATCGCGGCGGCGGGCTCGGCGATCAGCGTCGTGATGTGGCTGTCAGTGATATCGGTACCGGCCGGTGGCTACCTCGCCGATCGCGGCAAGCCCTTTGTTCTGACGATCGCGGCCAGCCTCGTCGTGGCCGCCCTGCTGGCCTGGCTGAGCCGATCCGACGCCGTGATCACCATCCTGATCCTGGGCGGACTGGCCGGCGGCCTTCCAGCCGGCCCGATGATGAGCCTCGCCGCCCGCGTCCTTGCGCCGGAGACGCGCGCCCTCGGGATGGGCGTGTTCTACACCCTCTTTTATGCCGCGATGATGTTGGGGCCGGCTCTCGCGGGCCGGCTCGCCAAGTCGGCCGGCACGGCCGCAGCTGCGTTCGACCTCGGCGCACTGACGGTGCTGGCCTGCCTGCCCCTGATGTTGCTTTTCGAGCGTATTGTGTCTGTCCGTGAGCGGCGCGCCCGATCCTAACGCGGCATTAACCCTATGCACCTTAGGGTCGTGCCGACTCCGCCCGGGCGGGGGGTCGGGTGTTGAAAATGGCGTTGGCGAACAAAAAATTTCTTCCGGCCGCCGAGGAGCGTCGGCGTTTCCAGCGGGTGAAAGTACACCTGCTCGGCCGTTACATGCTGCCGGACCGCCGTGAATTCCCCTGCCAGGTCATCAACATGTCGCCGGGCGGGCTCGCGTTGCTCGCCCCCGGCATCGGCAATGTCGGCGACCGCGTGGTGGCCTATCTCGACCATATCGGCCGGGTCGAGGGCAAGATCACCCGCATCATCGACAACGGCTTCGCCATGACGATCGGCGCAACGCCGCGCAAGCGCGACAAGCTCGCGGCCCAGCTGACCTGGCTCGCCAACCGCGACATCCTCAACCTGCCCGAGGACCGCCGCCACGACCGTATCGTGCCGCGCAACCCGATCGCGGTGCTGACGCTCGAGGACGGCACCAAGATGACCTGCCGCATCATCGACCTCTCGCTGTCGGGCGCTGCCATCGCCGCGGAAAACCGCCCGCCGCTGAAATCGACGGTCTTCCTCGGCCGGGTCCAGGGCCGCGTGGTCCGAAACCTCGAAGACGGCTTCGCGCTTGAGTTCATGCATGAGCAGCCGATCGAGACTCTCGAAGAGAGCGTTACCGCGCGGTAAAGCCGGAGAGCACCAAAATCTCTGTATTTCAAGCCTCGAAGGCGGCCTCCGCGATGCGGACGCCGCCTTTTTCGTGCGTTGCGGCCATCCCGATGCGAGTTAACGCAAGCGAGCAATTGCGCGCAAACGACGGTTCCGCCAGCGTCTGCGCGTTAATGCATAAAATTTGAATCAATTGCAGTCATTTCAAATTTTATGAGAATTCGATTCAAGTATAGATCGAATTCGCCGCGCCTTTTACTTGTATTCGTCTCGACTTGACTTGACCGACTTAGCGGCAACTCAAATGCTCCCTGTCAAATGTGGTCCCAACAAGAAACGGGGGCCGCAATGTTTGATTTCAGGGGACAGGGGAAGAGACTGGCGCTGGCCGCCATGCTCTTCGGGATCAGCGCAGCAGCGCAGGCCGGCGACAGCCGACTGCTCTATGCGAGCCTCGGCGACCCCACGCGTGCGCCGATCGGCTGGGTCGAATTCTGTGCGGACAACGCCGCCCAGTGCAAGGGCGCGCCGACGCAGGCACGCGACATCGTGATGTCGCAGGCGGCATGGCGCGACCTCGTCAAGGTCAATCGCTGGGTCAACGAGACCGTGAAGCCTTTGACCGATCAGGAGCACTGGGGCGTGATCGAGAAGTGGTCGCTGCCGACCGACGGTTATGGCGACTGTGAAGACTACGTGCTGTTGAAGCGCAAGATGCTGATGGATGCCGGATGGCCGCGCGAGGCCCTGCTCATCACCGTCGTGCGCGACAAGAAGGGCGAAGGCCACGCGGTGCTGACGGTGAAAACCGACAAGGGCGAGTTCGTTCTCGACAATCAGAACGAGAACGTCCTGGCCTGGACGGAGACGGGCTACCGCTTCGTCAAGCGCCAGTCGCAGAGCGATCCCAACGTCTGGGTCTCGCTCGGCGATACCAAGCCGGCGGTCTCCACCGCCAGCGCGAGAGATTAGGAACGAGACAACAGGTTACGCGACCCGGTCACATCCCCACCCCTCCCCGTCCCAGACCGGTTCGCGCGCGGCCAGGCTTCCCCCAAAGCCTGGCCGCAACTTTTTCGGGGATGCGCTATCAGCCCTGTGCCGCCCACGGCACCCGCGCGGCGGTGAAATCACGCCACGTGCCGTGCAATGACGACTGGACGCCGATCGAGGCGTGCGCCTGCCAGCCGGCGATGGCAGCGGCGGCGACGGCGCTGTCGGGCTCGGTATCGAGCCCATCGAGCAGCGATGCCGTGACCGCCATGTCGTTGAAGGCGCCGAGCTCCTCCTGCAGAGCGGCGAGCC
Source organism: Bradyrhizobium sp. DOA1 (assembly GCF_001593325.1). NCBI lineage: Bacteria > Pseudomonadati > Pseudomonadota > Alphaproteobacteria > Hyphomicrobiales > Nitrobacteraceae > Bradyrhizobium > Bradyrhizobium sp. DOA1. Next base: position 2,248,884 of record NZ_JXJM01000001.1, on the reverse strand, counting down.
GGCGCGAGAAGCGCTTGGTGGATTTGCGATCCTCGTACAGCGGCAGCAGGAACTCGCTGAGATAGCGCAGCCGCTTGGTCGCGAGCCGCACCCGATGCAGCTGTTCCACGGAAAGCGATTTGAAACGGCGGCCCCGCTTGAGCAGCTTCGCATATTGCTCCGACAGGATACGCTGCGCAAAATCGACCGCGGGCTCGGCGAGCCGGCCGAGATCTTCGGCAGGGACATCGCTGCGCCAGCCCCGCGCCTCGATCCAATTGCCGAGGCCGAGCAGGAACAGTGCACAGCGGCGATCGGCGAGCGCATGATGCGCCTTGCGATAGGCGGCGGACTGCCGCTGGGCCGCAGCACGGCCGAGCGCATCGAAGCCGGCGACGGAAGGACAGGCCTTCGCGATCGTCGGCAGGGTTTCGAGCTGGAACACGTCCCAATCGCGCGCAGCGGACAGATCCTGCGCCAGCCATTTGGCTTCCGAGCGCACCGCATCGAGATTGCTGAGCGTGCCGACCGATCGCATCAGGTCCAGCGCCGACCGGAGCCGACGCAGCGCGACGCGGAGTTGATGCACGCCCTCCGGATTGCGGCCGTCCTCTGCTGCCGGCAGCGACTGCAGCAGATGCAGGAAGCAGGAGCGCAGGATCGTCGCGAAGGCGTCGTCGAGCGTGACTGAAGGATCGAGGCGAAGTTTTCGCGGACGGCGGGCCGTCGGCGGCGCGCCCATGGCCAGATCGAAGCCGCGCGCCGACTTGCTGCGGATGGACGGCTTCACCACCCCGTGCTCGGCCAGCCGCAACGCGATCTCGTAGATCGTGCTCGCGCTGCCATCCTTGAGCTCCAGCTCGATCTCGCTCACCGGCATCGACCGATCGCCGGCCGCCAGCCCGCCACGGTCGAAGGCGACCTCCACCGTTCCCGACGGCAAATCGACGATCCGGGCGTGGCGATGGATATCGGCGGTGAAGACGGCTTCGAGCGGCTGCGCTTCGAGAACGCCGCGAAGTTTCTCCGGGACGAAGGGCATCGCCAAAGCAAGATCGGGCGCGAGCGAAGGCACGCTCGCCTCCCACTCGCCACGACGCAGCGGATCATCCGCGGCATCGGTCTTCACGGTCTGCACGAAGCGCGCCCCGCTCTGGCGTACCCGCAGGCTGAGGCCATTGCGCCGAAGCGTCCGCTCGGGCGTGTCGTAATAGACGGACTTCAGATGCTTCCGCGAGCCCTTGTTGCGCGCATGCGCCGCGATGACTGGCGCGGCGTTGAAATGCGCCATGCGATCGGCATCGACGATGAGCTTGAGCTCGATTTCGCCGGCGGGCTTTGCGGTGGCGGCCCACCGAGTTGACGGAGGGGTCGCGTCTTGCGATGGCGTCTGATCAATCACAGCGCCCTCGGTATTCGCGGGTTCCGCGCCGTCCTCAATTTGCCTCAGGAAGCCCGCAGCGACTTGCGTTCTCTTGTTGTCCTTGGGAACAGGATTGGCGTCTTGCGCGCTCGGTGTCTTGCGAAGCGGCGCTGCGTCTGATTTCAGCATCTACGGTAACATGACAGTTCAATGACCGAGCATCAGCATATAGCCGGACTGGCCCGCGCTGAACAGTAGCCTCGAGCTTTCCCGGCATTCACATGACGCGCCAGGGGCCAGGATCGGACAAGTTGTCACAATGCGATGCGACACGACGAGCTAAAATTGTTGCGGCGCCACCGTCAGGCAATCGAATCGATAGCGAATCGCGCCGAGCTCGAAACCAACATGACCGCGCGTCAGTGCGCGAGCGTGTTCTTGTAGATCCTGCCATCCTTCATGATCACCACGAAATTCTTCGCGGGATCCTGGATGATCCTGATGTCGTCGAGCGGGTTACCGTCGACTAGCAAGAGGTCCGCGAGTGCGCCTTCCTCCACCACGCCGAGCCGGCCGGGGTATGGATTTCGCGGGCCCGAGAGGCTCAGCAGTTCCGCGTTCGTGGACGTTGCCATGGTCAGCGCTTCGGCCGGCGTGTACCAGCGCGTCAACGCGGCCAGCATCGAGCCCTGCTCGTCCGCCAGCTCCTTCGAGAACAGCACGTCGGTGCCGAACGCGGTCTTGATGCGGTACTTTTTCGCCAGCGCATAGACACGGTCGGTGCCGGCAACGACCTGCCGCAGCTTATCCTGCTCCGCTGGTCCCAACCCAGCCGCGGCGGACAGATCCAGGAACGGCTGCGTGCTGAGCCAGATTCCCTTCTCGGCGATCAGCTTCGCGCTCGCCTCGTCCATGAGATGGCCGTGCTCGATGCATCTGACGCCGGCCGCGATCGAGCGCTGGATCGCGACCGGCGTGTAAGCGTGCGTGACGACATAGGTGCCCCAATTGTCGGCGGCCTCGACCGCCGCGCGCAGCTCCGGCTCGGTGAAGGTGGAGACATCGAGCGGACTGAAGGGCGACGCGACGCCGCCGCCCGCGGTGAGCTTGACCTGCGAAGCGCCCTGCATGAGCTGCTCGCGCGCGCGCACGCGGACCTCATCGGGGCTGTCGGCAACCATGCTGCCGCCGATCCGCTCCATGCGGCTGAGCATGCCGCCGATGGTGCGCGGCAGATCGGAGAGCTGCCGGAAGTCGCCGTGACCGCTGGTGACGGTGATGATGGCGCCGGACGGATAGATGCGGGGACCGACGACAAGGTCCTCGTCGATCGCCTGCTTGAGCCCGAAGCTCGGCCCGCCCATGTCGCGCACGGTGGTGAAGCCGCGCATCAGCGTCGCGGTCGCCTCAGCCGCCGCAAGCAGATTGTTGTAACCGATATCGCCCGCAAGCGCAGCCATCGGCGTCGGACGCACCAGCATCGTATGCCAATGCGCATCGATCAGCCCGGGCATCAACACGCGGCCCGCGCCGTCGATGATCTGATTGGAGGCGGTCAGGTCGCCGGACGAGATCTTCTCGATAATCTTGTTCCGGACCAGGACGCTGGACGGCCCGGAGAGCAAGCCACTCTTGCCATCGAAAATCCGGACGTTCCGAAACAGCACTGCGGAATCGTGCTGCGCCGGTGACGGTGACGGCAGCCCCAAGATCGCGCCGGCAAGGCCAAGCAGCGTGGCGACACGCGAGCGCGCTTTCCTCCAGATCAACATCGCCGATCTCCGCAGCTATGCAGGCTTGGCTACAGGAAGCCACGCAAAAGTCAGCCATCCGATGCCGTGGGACAGAAGGTCGATGCCCAGCAGCAAGCCCAGAACCCAGAGCCCGGTCATTGGAAAGCCGGTGAGGATGACGAGACCCGCCAAAACGCCGAACAGCCCGGAGGCGACCATGATCCCGCCTCCCTGCTTCCACCTGCCGATCCCGATCAGGATGCGCACGAGCCCCGAGACCAGCAGTGCAATGCCAAGCACGTAGGTGAGCAGGAGCGCTCCCGTCAGCGGCTGGCTGACCAGTATGATGCCGAAGGCAATGTAGAGGATGCCGAGTATGATCTGCCAGACGAAGCCGCCCCAGCCTTTGGTCCAGAACGCGTGAAAGATTTCGAACGCGCCGGCGGCGATGGCCATCCAGCCGATGAAGAGCGCACTGACCACGGTGAAGAACGCGATATCGCCCAGCACCATCAGCCCGGCGAACGCCATGAAGAGACCCAGCAGCACACAGATCCAGCGGGGTGGTTGCGGCAGCCCGGTCGCGCCGATCGGCGCGCTGTGGTCGTAAGTCGTCATGACATTCCTCCTCGTTTATCTCCAGCGCCATCCGCAATGACGGCGCCCACGATGCCACCAGCACTCCCAGCGTCGACGCCGCCGACGCCATGATGGCGGACGAGGCGGCGGCCGGTGTGGCGGCCGATGCGGTGGACGACGGTCCGGTCCGGGCAATGGACGGGCATCCTGCTGCGCAAAGCTGCGGACGGCGGGCTCGCGTTTGGCTGGAACGGGAAGATCGATTGGCGACATCGCAGACAGGGCCGAAGCCTCCCGCTGCCACAGGCTCACGCCCGCACCCATCAGGATCACGCCCCCGAACAAATGGCGCAGCGCGTCGCGTCGATCCACCTCACGCATTGATTTCATAGCCGGAGTTCTCCCTGACCAATCCCCTGCTCCTTGTTCTCAACTCAGGTCTTCGCGGCGGCCTCATCACTCGGAATCTCGCCCGGCAGATAGGCTGGAAGCCGCCCCGCCGGGATGATTGCGATCAGCGAGAGACCCGCCATGATGAGGAGCCCAATCTTGAGCGCACGCAGGCGCGCCTCGGTGTTGACGCGCACGGCTTCCCCGACCTGCTCCGGCGATGCGCGTGTGCCTTCCAGGACGCTACGCAGGCGGTCGTTGCTGACGAAGGTGATGTTGTCGAGATCGACCTGGGCCTGAAGCTCGGGGGTGAGGACCGGGCTTGCCGTGATCTTGCCGAGCGCGATGGTACTGAGGAGACCGACCAGAAGGGCACCGGCCACTGCGGTCCCGACTGCGGCGGCAAGGTTTTGCGTCGTGCCACGCAGGGAGCCGACATCGCCAGCGAGCGCTTTTGGAGAGGCCGTCACCAGCACATTGAACAGCAGCGTCACCAGGGAGCCCTGGCCGATGCCGAACAGGATGAGCCCGAACAGAACCGGAATCTCGCTCCAGTCGTTGCGCACGACGAAGGCGAGCCAGACCAGCGCGATGGTGCAAAGCGCAAAGCCATAGCGGCCGATCTGGCGTGGCGTCAGCCGTTCGTAGACGTTGACGATCAGCATCGCCGAGAAGAAGACAGTGAGGTTGAAAGGCATCATTGCGATTGCGGTGGCAAGCGGCGAACGCCCCTGCACGATCTGGATGTAGAGCGGCACCGTGAAGTTCAACGCAGCTTCCAGCGCGACCACAGCAAACAGCGCGAAGACCGCGCAGCGCTCCTCCGGCGAATCGATCACCTCCAGCGCCAGCAGCGGCGTCTTGCCGGCGGCCTGCCGCCGGTGCGTCCACAGCAGAAACGCCTGCCCGAGCACGACCCCGAGCACGATCATGACCGGTGCAGGTGAGAACCCGAGCAGATCGAACGGCGCGTTCGGCGTCGCCACCGCGAGACCCCAGCCGTTCAGATTATTGAAGCCGAAGCTGATCAGGATGATCGCGCTCGCGGCGAGCGCCACGCCGACGAGATCGATCTGCACATCGGGGCGGCCGCGATCAGGCTTCAGGCGGAAGCTCATCAGGAACACGATCGCGGACGCAGCGATCAGAATGCCGAATGCTGGTCGCCAGCCGATATACGTTCCAAGCACGCCGCCGACCACAAAGGCGAGCACGCCGGCTGCCGCGCGGGCCGAGCCAAGCGCGCCGAGCGCCGTTGCCTGCTGGCGACCGGCATAATTCTCTGCGATCAGAGCGACCAGCGAGGGCACGATGACCGAACCTGCGGCGCCGCACAGCGCCTGCGCCGAGATCATGACGGCGGCCGACGGGCTGAACGTCATCATGAGCTGTGAGACGAAAAACAGCACGACGGCGCCGCGGAACACCTGCAACGCGCCAAAGCGCTGGGCGAGCTTGGCGCCGAGCATGACGAAACCGGCTACCAGCATCGAATAGGCGACGATACCCGTCGCGACCGTGGTGGGTGCGACGCCAAAGCTGGCGACCATGCCGCCCATGGCCACCGGCAGCGAAGCCACGTTGAACGACATGATCATCTGGCCGAGCGCGATTGCGATCATGGGAACCCAGGATGCACGCTCTTCCTGGTGGACGGTGCCCATCGACATTGTCTGCGTGGTCGCCATGACGTCCTCCGGCTCAAATCGGCGTTGCGACCGGCCCAGCTGTGAGCCCGCCGCTCCTCCCGGCATCGATCATTCTTCCGGTTTCGACACGAACAGATCCATTCCCAGCCGCTGCGACAGGAACTTTGCTGCGAGCTGTCCCCGCACGCTGTTGCCGGCGGCATCGAGCGGCGGTGCGAAAGTGCCGAAGCCGCCCTTGCCCGGAGATACCGCGACGATGCCGCCGCCGATCCCGCTCTTGCCAGGCAGGCCGATGTCGTAGAGCCAGTCGCCCGAGGTCTCGTAGAGCCCGGCTGTGATCATGACGGCGAGCGCATAATGGCAGACCGAAGCGTCGACCACGCGCTGCTTCGTTACCGGATTGACGCCACCATCGGCCAGTGTCGCGCCCATCACGGCGAGGTCACGGGCGTTCACGTTGAGCGAGCACTGCCTCGTGTAGAGGTCCGTCGCTTCCTTTGCGTCGCAATAAATGCGGTCATAGCTCTCCAGCAACCGCGCAATGCTGCGGTTACGGAAATTGGTCTCCGATGCCGATGCGTAGACCTCTTCATTGAGCGGCAGCTGACGACCGGCAAAGCGCGACAGTCCGTCATGAATGAACTCCCACCGCGCCGCGGCATTGGCGCCGGGCGTGAGGCTGGTGGTCGCAATTGCACCAGCATTCACCATGGGATTGGTGCGGCCGCTGCCCTGCTCGATGGCCGCAAGCGAATTGAACGGAAGCCCCGTCGCATTTGCGCCGAGCCTGGTGCGCGCTTCCTCCGGTCCGATGGTCTCGCAGACCAGCGCGAACACGAACGGCTTTGACACACTCATGATTGAAAATTCGTAGTCGATTTCGCCGGCGCCATAGACCCGACCGCTGGTTCCGACGACACAGACGCCGAACAACTCGCTGGGCACGCGCGCGAGCGCGGGATACACCTGCGAATTGGTCCCATCACGGTTTGATTGAAAGCGCCGCTGCGCCTCGGCCACCAGTGCCTGCACCGTTTCCGGACCAGGCAGATGGCCAGTCGAGACGTAAGCTGTCTCTCGTTCGTCAGCCAGAGGTCGCGCCATGGCACTACTCCGTAGAACGGATTCCACGCAGGTCGGCTCCGTTCTAGAACTCGACGCTCCCAGCCAGTTGATTCCGCAAACCCCACAAAGTCAATTTGCAACCATAAGGCGATTCTGCAACTCTGCCATACGACTTCCATGACAGACGCACGACTGAGCAAGTCCACCGGGAAATTCTGGCACATACGTAAGGCCCACTGTCGCGCATACATCGAACTCTATTTAAAGTAGGAAGACAAAAGAGGTCGGCATCAACGCCAGATTGCATTGCTCTCGCGCCGGAGTACGATCATGCAACGGGCTGCGAAGAGAGACGCTACGGCAGCCCGCATCAAGTGGACGAGGCCCAACATGGTGGCACAAGCGAGTGACGGACGTGTCCTGCTGGTCAAGAAGCTCGGCGGACTCATCGCAATCGTCGTCGGATGCTTGCTGACCGCGGTCGGAGTGACCTTCGAATCCGGCAGCATGACCTTCTTTGGCGTTATCTTCCTGGTGCTTGGCGCAGGTCTACTCGTACTAAAGATCGTCAGACGAAACGAAGGATCTTCGTTGCCGTAGGCAGCGGACGCGCTTCGCTTACGCGTCAAGGACGTCGGCGACCCGCAGCTCGCCGACGGCGGGATCCTTCAGGAACAGCTCGGCCTTGAGTTCGGTCAGATGCGACAGCATCTGCGCGCGCGGCCTCTCTGTTGCCTTTGCGGATTGCGGCAACGATGCCAGCGTGATGATCGGTGCCGTAGGCCGGCGTGTCCTGGCGACGATAGAGCGATGGCATGATCGACGATCGCAGGCTCGGTCAGGGTGGTGCGGAGACCGCCGCTCACTCCGCGGCTTCAAGATTGGCGGGCTTGTCGGCCTCGCCGAGCGGCGAAACAGCCGGGCCGTTGAGCGCGGTGCCGTCGGGGGCAAACTGCGACCCGTGACACGGGCAGTCCCAGCACTGCTCCAGCGCGTTCCAGTGCACGACACAGCCGAGATGGGTGCAGCTTGCCGAACGCAGATGCAAATGTCCGTTCCGGTCCCGGCACGCCGCAACCTTTTTCAGGCCGCTGCGGACAAGGCGCCCCTCCCCGGGCCGCAGGCGTTCGACGCTCGCGATCTCACTTGCCGTCAGATACTCGGCGAGATTCTTCAGCGGCGTGATGTTCTCGCTGATGAACGTGCCGATGTTCTTCTGAATCTTCCGTGCCGGGGCGTAGACCTCCTCCCATGGGCTCGCGCCAGTCATGATGAGATCTGCAATCAACATGCCCGCTACGAGCCCATTCGTGATGCCTTGTCCGGAGTCGCCGCTGACGATAAAGAGGTGCTCCTCGCCGGGGCTGCGGCCGATGAAGCCGACGAAATCGGCCGGCTCCAGCACCTGACCGGACCATCGATGAGTTATCTCGCGCAGCGCCGGTAATCGCTCGCGCGCCCAGCGTTCGAGCAGGGCAAGGCGCAGTGAGCCATCGTCCGCTTCACCGGACTTGTGATCTTCTCCGCCAATGATGACGAAGTCCTCGTCCGCGGAGAAGGGCTGAAGTCTGACATAGTGATAGGGGTCGAGCGTATCCCAGTACAGCGCATCCTCTATCGCACCGGCCGGGATTTTGGCGGCGAGCGCATAGGTGCGGTAAGGCGCCTGCTTGGTATGGATCGCCACCTGCACATTGACGGGCGAGTTCGTCGCAACGACCACGTCTGCGGCGTGGACTTCGCGGCCCGAGGCGGTCGTCACGACCATGTCGCCACGTTCCTGACGGATGTTCGCTACGCAGGTGTCGGCATAGAGCTGCGCCCCGCGGCGCTGAAGCGCGCGGGCCAGCCCGGCGAGATATTTGGTTGGGTGCAGACGCGCCTGGCGGGCAAAACGCAACGAACGCACCAGACCTCCGGAATGGAATGCGGTCCGCTCGACGCAATTTTCGACGGGGATCCCGAGCCGGCAACAGCAATCAAATTCCTGATCCAGCTCAGATGCGGACGTTTCGCGCGCCAACAACCAGTAGCCGTCGACCCTACGAAAATCGCAGTGGAAGTCCTCGGCTCGCTGAATGGCCTCGGCGCGGTCAATTGCCGCTTCGACGCTTTGATGATAGTGCCGCGCACAATCGGGGCCGCGTACCCTGACCAGTTCGTCATAGCCATCGTCGAGCGCCGTCGCCAGATGCGCCGTGGTGCGCGCCGTCATCCCACTGCCAATGCGGCCGCGATCGAGTACCGCGACCGAACGTCCGCGGCTGGCGAGTTCATAAGCAACTGACAGCCCGGCGATTCCGGATCCGATGACGGCAACGTCTACGCCGACCGTCTGCGACAGCGCCTGAGCCTCTGCGACCGGAACTTCCATCCAGAGCGATCGCGTATACTCGTCCCGTACGTTCATGACGCTGCTCCCTAGAAAAAGAACGATGCAGCAGAACGGCGGTTCCTACCTGCCCTGCCGAGGGGAAACGCGATTGCGGGTCCCCCACGTCCATTAGGAACCTTCACTGCACCGGCGCTTAAACCGGCATGGCAAATCCATCACCTGGAATGCGTAGGGCATTGCGGCAGGCCCAACTGTACGGCCACCTGCAGGTCCGAAACGACAGGCTGTACTACCCCGGAGGCAGCAATCCGGTCTGCTCGGTACAGCTTGCGCGTGAGATGGTCAGGTCAGGGTTGATGACAAAGCGAAACGGCGACTACGAGATCACCCCAGAGGGACGGCTCGCCGCAGAAAGTAAATTGAGCCACTGAGTCGGGGCCGCAGCTCCGGCTGCGATTTCCGTTCGGGTCAGACGCCAAGCACATCCGCGAGCCGAAGCTCATCGGCCGCCGGATCCTTCAGGAACAGCTCGGCCTCGATCTCGGTCAGATGCGACAGCATCTGCGCGCGCGCGGCCTCCCTGTCGCCCTTGCGGATGGCGGCGACGATCCCTGCGTGATGATCGGTGCCGCAGGCCGGCGTGTCGTGGCGACGATAGAGCAGGATGATGAGCGAGGAGCGCGCGATCAGCTCCTTCAGGAAGCCGAGATAGATGCTGTGGCCGCTCATCTCGGCGACGAGCTTGTGAAATTCACCCGAGAGCCGGACCGAGGCGCGCGCGTCGCCGCGCAGCTCCGCCTGACGCTCCTCGGCGAGATGTTGCTGGAGACGATCGAGCCAGTCCGGCGACACGGCATCGATGGCATGATCCACGATCGTTGGCTCGATCAGGCGACGCGCCTCGAACACCTCGCGCGCATCGGCGGGTGTCGGGCGCGCGACGAAAGCGCCGCGATTCTTCTCGATGTTGACGATACCCTCATGCGCGAGCTGCTGCAGCGCGGTGCGAACCAGCGTACGGCTCGCGCCATAGATGTCGCCGATCTCGTCCTCACCGAGCTTCGTCCCCGGCAGCAGGCGATGCTCCAGGATCGCGGCGGTCACGCCCTCCCTGATGCGGCTGACGCGATCACTGGAGTCTGGCGCGTCGGATCTGGGGCGGGTTCTGGCAGCCATGGGTGCAGGCGTCGAGTTCGGGGGCTCATCGGCAACGTTCGAATGCAGATGTTAGTCGACGACCTGTATCCAATCACAGGCGAAACTTTATACAATATTCGCACATTTTGTGTGCAGGTATCCGCACAGCCGGCAGGCGCCCCGGATCGATCGGATTCGATCTAACGATCTGACTCCGCTGTACAGTTTTGGGAATTCGGGCAGACAAGAGCTGTTGGCACGGACCTTGCGGGAGAGGCCGGAAGCACCGCCCTCCTGTGGGACACGCCATGGCCATTCCCGCCGCTCTCGAACTGGTCGCCGTCACCAAGCGCTACGACGCCACGCTCGCGGTCGATAACGTCAACCTGAAGATCCCGGCCGGCACCTATTGCTGCCTGCTCGGCCCCTCCGGCTGCGGCAAGACTTCGACCCTGCGCATGATCGCAGGCCACGAGGCGGTGAGCGCGGGCGACATCATCCTCGGCGTGCAGAACGTCACCGACCTGCCGCCGGCCGAGCGCGGCACGGCGATGATGTTCCAGTCCTACGCGCTGTTTCCGCATCTTTCCGTGATCGACAATGTCGCTTTCGCCTTGAAGATGCGTGGCATCGACAAGCCGACACGGCACAAGCGCGCCGGCGAACTGCTCGAGCTGGTGGCGATGAGCCAATATGCGGGCCGTCTCCCGGCGCAGCTCTCCGGCGGCCAGCAGCAGCGCGTCGCGCTTGCCCGCGCGCTCATCACCGAGCCGCAGATCCTCCTGCTCGACGAGCCGCTCTCCGCGCTCGACCCCTTCCTGCGGGTGAAGATGCGCGGCGAGTTGAAGCGCCTGCAGCGTGAGCTCGGCATCAGCTTCATCCAGGTCACCCACGGCCAGGAAGAGGCGATGGCGCTCGCCGACCACATCGTGGTGATGAACCACGGCCGCATCGAGCAGCAGGGCTCGGCCCGCGACATCTTCCACCACCCGCGCACGGAATTCGTGGCGCGCTTCATCGGCGGTCACAACGTGCTCAGCGACGCCGGCAAGCTCATCGCCGTGCGCGCCGATCAGCTCGGCATCGTGCCGTTCGCTGACGGCGCATTCGGCGCGCCGGCGCTGCTGACCCAGACCGAGTACCAGGGCTCCTACATTGCCGTCTCGCTCACGCTCGACGACGGCACCGCCCTGTTCTCCCACGTTCCCGAGGCCGCCTTCGACATCCATCCGTTCCGTCCGGGCGATCGCGTGCTGGCCACCTGGGACCCCAGCAAGGCGCAACGTCTGCAATAGCGCCCTTCACGACAGAGAATGCGCAACACAGAGGAGTGAGCGAAATGACCGAGACGACCAGGACGACCGGCGTCAGCCGCCGCACGCTATTGAAGGGCACCGCGGGTCTCGCAAGCCTTGCCGCTGGCTCCGGCGCCATCACCGGCTTTCCCTACGTGAAGTCGGCCGATGCGAAGGTGCTGCGTTATCTCGGCACCGCCGTAAACGAGGGCGACGACATCGCCAAGCAGTGCCTGAAGGACACCGGCATCAAGATCGAGTATATCACCGCGACCACCGATGACGTCACCAAGCGCGTGATGACCCAGCCGAACTCTTTCGACGTGCTGGACACCGAATATTTCTCGCTGAAGAAGATCGTGCCCTCGGGCAACATCCTTGCGCTCGACGCCAAGAAGATCAAGCAGTTCGACAACATTACGCCCGTCTTCACCAAAGGCGAGACGCCCGGCGGCAAGAAGATCGGCGGCCAGGGCACCGCGCCCTGGAAGGTGCTCTATCTCGAAGGCAAGGACTCCAAGAAGTTCGCGACGTCGGCGACCGAGTTCGTCACGCTGATCCCGACCGTCTACAACGCCGACACGCTCGGCATCCGCCCCGACCTGATCAAGCGTCCGATCAGCTCATGGTCCGAGCTGCTCAATCCCGAGTTCAAGGGCAAGGCCTCGATCCTCAACATCCCCTCGATCGGCATCATGGACGCCGCGATGGTCGTGGAAGCCTCCGGCAAGTACAAATATGCCGACAAGGGCAACATGACCAAGGAGGAGATCGATCTCACCATGAAGGTGATGACCGAGGCCAAGAAGGCCGGCCAGTTCCGTGCGTTCTGGAAGGACTTCAACGAGAGCGTCAACCTGATGGCCTCGGGCGAGACCGTGATCCAGTCGATGTGGTCGCCGGCGGTGACGAAGGTGCGCTCGATGGGCATCGCCTGCACCTTCCAGCCGCTCAAGGAAGGCTATCGTTCCTGGGCGTCGGGCTTCTGCGTCTCCAAGGGCGTCTCGGGTGCGAAGCTCGAATGGGCCTACGAGTTCGTCAACTGGTTCCTGTCCGGCTATGCCGGCGCCTATCTCAACCGCCAGGGCTACTACTCCGCCGTGCTCTCGACCGCGAAGGCGCATATGGAGCCCTACGAATGGGCCTATTGGATGGAAGGCAAGCCGGCCGAGAAGGACATCAAGGCACCCGACGGCTCGCTGCTGGAGAAGGCCGGCGCGGTGCGCGACGGCGGCTCCTATGAGGACCGCATGGGCGGCGTCGCCTGCTGGAACGCGGTGATGGACGAGAACGACTACATGGTCCGCAAATGGAATGAGTTCATCGCGGCGTAACGGACATGTCGGAAGAAGTCCTGCAACAGGCATCCCCGGGCTTGATCCCGGGGTCGGGCACAGCGCGCGCGGCAAAGCCGACGCGCCTGTCGCCATCCTTCATCTCCTGGCTCCAGGCCGGGCCGATGATGCTGGTGTTTCTCGCCTTCTTCCTCATTCCGCTGGCCTTCGTCGTCATCGTCTCGTTCTGGGATTACAACGAATACCAGTTGCTGCCGCACTTCTCCGGCCGCGGCTACACCGACACCTTCGAGGGCTGCCTCGCGCAGCTCCCCGAGCTCTGCACCATCGGCAAGACCTATCTGAAGACGCTAAAGCTGTGCTTCATGGTCTGGGCCATCACACTCTTCATCGGCTTCTGGGTCGCCTACTTCCTCGCCTTCCACGTCAAGTCCAAGACCTGGCAAATGGGATTGTCGCTGCTCTGCACGATCCCGTTCTGGACTTCCAACGTGATCCGCATGATCGCCTGGATTCCGCTGCTCGGGCGCAACGGCCTCGTGAACTCCGGCCTGATGAAGACGGGGCTGATCAATCACCCCGTGGAATGGCTGCTGTTCTCCGAATTCTCGGTGGTGCTGGCGCTGGTCCATCTCTTCACCTTCTTCATGGTGGTGCCGATCTTCAACTCGATGATACGCATCGACAAATCGCTGATCGAGGCCGCCTATGACGCCGGCGCGAGCGGCTTTCAGACCCTCGTCAACGTCATCATTCCGCTGTCGAAACCCGGCATCGTGATCGGCTCGATCTTCGTCATCACCATCGTGATGGGCGATTTCATCACCATCGGCGTGATGGGCGGCCAGCAGATCGCCGCCGCTGGCAAGATCATCGAGACGCGGGTCAACGCGCTGCAATTCCCCGCCGCCGCGGCCAACGCCGTGATCCTGCTGGTCATCACCTTCCTGATCATCACCATGATGTCGCGCATCGTCGACATTAAGAAGGAGCTCTAGAGCATGACGGAAGGACGCCCGCGCTCTTTCTACGTGCTCGCGATCTTCTTCGCGGCCTATGTGCTCTTCCTCTACGGCCCGATGATCGCGATCTACGTGCTGTCGTTCCAGGGGCCGCAGGGCGGCCTCACCTTTCCGATGAACGGCGTGTCGACCTTCTGGATCGCAAAGCTGTTCCAGGGCACTGGCATCGTCGATCTCGGCGCGGCCTTCCGCCGCTCGCTGCTGCTCGGCGTGATCGTGATGATCGTCACCGTCGTGCTGTCGGTCGCCGCCGGCATGGCGTTTCGCCGCAAATTCAAGGCGCAGAGCGTCCTGTTCTACTCGGCGATCGCCAGCCTCATCGTGCCCTCGATCATCACCTCGCTCGGCATCTCCCTGGAATTCCGCATCATCGACGATCTGATCAAGGCACATTGGAACGAGAATTTCGAAACCTCGATGGGCCTGCTCACCTCGGGTCTCGGCGCGCATCTGACCTGGACGCTGCCGTTCGGCCTGCTCATCATGTTCGCGATCTTCAACCGCTTCGATCCCAGGCTCGAGGAGGCCGCGCGCGATCTCGGCGCGACGCCATGGCAAACCTTCCGCCACGTCGTGCTGCCGATCATCCTGCCGTCCGTGATCGGCATCGGGCTGTTCGGCTTCACGCTCTCCTGGGACGAGCTCGCCCGCTCCAGCCAGGCGATCGGGGCGGTGAATACGTTGCCGCTGGATCTTCAGGGGCTCACCACGACCGTCACGAATCCCGACATCTATGCTCTCGGCACCGTGATCTCGGCGGTCTCGTTCACGGTGATCACGCTTGCGCTCGGCACCATCCACGTGCTCAACAAGCGGCAGGCGGCCAAGGGTTCGGACGCCGGCAAGGGGCTCGTCTAAAGCGACTGGTCTGATCGAAATGCGCCTGCACGTCGTCAATCCCAACACCACCGCGTCGATGACGGCGAAGATCGCCGCTGCCGCGCGCAGCGTCGCCCTGCCCGACACCGTGATCGACGCGCGCCAGCCGGCGATGGGGCCGGTCTCGATCGAGGGATTTTACGACGAGGCCTTTGCCGTGCCCGGCATGCTCGGCTGCATCCGCGAGGCCGATCGCGACGGGGCGGATGCGCACATCATCGCCTGCTTCGACGACACCGGCCTCGACGCCGCGCGCGCGGTTGCGAAAGCTCCCGTGATCGGCATCGGCGAAGCCGGCTTCCACATGGCGAGCCTGATCGCCGCACGCTTTGCCGTGGTGACGACGCTCGGTGTCTCCATCGTTCCGATCGAGCACAATTTGCGGAAATACGGCCTCGCCGAGCGCTGCGCCCGCGTCCGCGCCGCCGAGGTCCCGGTGCTCGCGCTCGAGGAGCGCAACGCTTACGCGGTCGGCAAGATCTCGGCGGAGATCACCGCCGCAATCCGCGACGACCGCGCCGAGGCCATCGTGCTCGGCTGCGCCGGCATGGCCGATCTCGCCGGCGAGCTCGCCGCCGCGCATGGCCTGCCCGTGGTCGACGGCGTCGCCGCCGCCGTCACGCTGGCGGAATCACTGGTGCGGCTGGGGCTGACGACATCCCGGCTGGGCCCCTACGCCGTGCCGCGGCCAAAGACGTATTCCGGGCCGTTTTCGCCGTTTCAGCCCTGATCCGCGTCTCTGACGGCATTCGATGGCTGATAAAGCCCGCTAGTTGTTGGTTTTTTTGCCTTTAGCCTCTTTTTGGTCCCATTCCTTGCGGAAACCTGACGCTTTCGGGACGCCCCGGCCGCCCAAGGGTTGCCGGTCTTCGCCACTCACCAAGTTTCAATTTGGGTTTTGTCAGCGATGATCGATCTCGCCCAGGACACACCGTCCAACCCGCTCCTTCGCCTTGGAGCGCAACCGATCGCGCTGACTGCCGCGGCCCTTCTCCTGCTGATCGCCGGCGTGACATCGATCGCGATCTGGCGTGCCTATACCGGTGCGGCCCCGGAGGCCGACCGGGTGGTGGCATCGCGGCAGCTCCAGGCCCGCGCGGCGCAGGCGTCCGAGCAGCTCGTCGAGAAGACCAAGGGGCTGGAGGCGACCCAGCAGGAATCGATCGATCAGCTCCAAGTCGTGCAAGACCAGCTCTTGACCATGAAACGGCTGATGGCGGCGCAGCAGGCCGACACCAAACGCCTGTCCGAGCAGGTCGCGGCATTGAACGAGTCCATCGACGGTTTGCGGCAATCCTTTGCCAGCGCACGCCCCACCGAGGTCGAGACGCCCTCAGTTAACCGCAGGAAACC
Source organism: Bradyrhizobium sp. DOA1 (assembly GCF_001593325.1). Classification (NCBI taxonomy): domain Bacteria; kingdom Pseudomonadati; phylum Pseudomonadota; class Alphaproteobacteria; order Hyphomicrobiales; family Nitrobacteraceae; genus Bradyrhizobium; species Bradyrhizobium sp. DOA1. The sequence goes on along the minus strand of NZ_JXJM01000001.1, from coordinate 2,232,810 downwards.
GGCGCGGCACCGCGTCAATGCCAGCGCGCGCAAGCGCTCACGCGGCTGATCACGGGCTTCAGCGCCGCTTTAATTTGCCGACTTGTGAACTGGATCACATTCCCCCGTGTGATTCCGCGCGATGCTCGCGGTTACCGGATGGCGTGAGCCGATTTCAATGTCCGGGGCTGGCAAGGTCGTTGACGGTATACTGCGTCAACGGCCTTGTTTTTTGGTCAGTCCGGCCGATCTTCCCGCCTCACTCGCAGACATCGACGCTGCGGTATCGCCAACCCGCAGGCGTCATCACGCGCTTCCGGGCGACGTAGCAACCACCGTAGCCATCATCATAGCCGGTACCATAATAGGTCGGACCACCGTAATAGGGGTAGCCGTAGCCATATTCATAATAGCCGCCGTAGAGGCCGGCGCCGGCAATGCCCGCGCCGATGGCCACTCCAGGCCAGAATCCCCCGCCACGCCAATGGCCGCCATGCCCCCAACCGCCGCCACGCCAACCACCGCCGTGGCCCCAGCCGCCATGTCCGAAGCCCCGGGCCTCAGCCGATTGCGGCACCGCTAGTCCAACAGCCGCGACGGCCAGCGCCGCCATCATCATCTTCCGTAACATCACTCGATCCTCCGCGTGGACACGCTCCACGCTTCAAAGCAGGACCAAGCTAATGCCAGTCGGGCATCCGTGACAGCCACACTGTCTCACTTCCGCGCGAGCGTCAGCAACCGCGGCAGATGCTCTTCATCTTCTTGTCGAGCTGCTTGTTCTCGGCGTTGACGGTGGCATCGGCCGCTCCGCCTGTGCCGCTGCCTGTGGTGACTCCGGCGCCCGGGCCGGACGATTGAGCCGTGCCCAGGCTGTTGGTCCCGGGCGGCGGAGCCGGCGCGTTGGCGACACCTCCGGTCGATCCCGCAGGGCCTCCGGCCGACCCGCCGACGCCGCCGGTCGCTTGCGCGAACGATGCGGCCGGGATCGCTGCGAGTGCGAGGATCACGATCAGAGACTTGATTGGAGCGGTTGCGGACGATCGGGCCATCGGAGTTCTCCCTTTGGCGGTCAACCGCTGCGGTGAAGACCGGTTCCGGAACAAATGACCTCACATCAGCTTGACTGCGAGGAGGCCAATCACCATGACCGATCGCGATCCCTTTGCCGAAGGCGAGCGCGCCGCGCGCGACAACATTCCGGCTGAGGCCAATCCGTATTCGAACGGCAGCGACGAGCATGCACTGTGGGCAGCCGGTCACGAGCGGATTGCAGGCGCAATTGAAGCAAGCGAATCCGAAGGCCGCTGATCAACCGATCCGCTTCAGGCCTTTCTTGAACCGCGGACCGTTGGCCACGTAGAACCTCGCCGCACCTCCCATCTTCTGGACTTGCGCGTCGTCAAGCGTGCGGATCACGCGCGCCGGCGAGCCGATAATCAGCGAGCGCTCGGGGAACTCCTTGCCCTCGGTGATGACGGAGCCGGCACCGACGATGCTGTTGCGGCCGATCTTGGCGCCGTTCATCACGATCGAGCCCATGCCGACGAGCGCTCCCTCCTCGATGGTGCAGCCGTGCAGGATGACGTTGTGGCCGACGGTGCAGTTCCTGCCGATGTGAAGCGGAAAGCCGAGATCGGTGTGGCAGGTCGAGCCGTCCTGGACATTGGCGCCCTCGCCGACCTCGATCCACTCATTGTCGCCGCGCAGCACCGCGCCGAACCAGACGCTCGCGCCCGGCTTCAGGCGCACCCGGCCGATCACGGTGGCGGTCTCCGCGATGAAATAATTGCCGTCGGCGGGAAGGTCGGGCGCCTGCCCGTCGAGCTCGTAGATCGCCATGGGGGTCTCCTGTCAGGATGATCCTGGCATAGCGAAACGGCAGCCTGGACGCAAAGGGCCGAATGGCGGGCGTCAGCCCAGCACGCCGGCGGCGCGCAGCGTCATCAGGAAGAAGGTGCCGCTCATCATGCTCCAGAAGCCGGCGATGACCGTCGCCATCATCACGAACTCGGCGCGGCGGCTTTCCATTCGCATGCCGCGAAGGGTGTTGCGCATGATGATGAAGGGCGCTGCGAACACCAGGAACGGCACCGCCGCGAAGGTCTTCGGCGCGACGCCATCCTGCAGCAGCCCGAAGCCGGCGGGACGCTGGGCGAACGCCTGATATCCGTTCACGAGCGCGCCCGCGAGCGCGAAACCGATAAAGATCGAAAAGAAGGTATTGAGAGCTTCAGGTGTCATCGGAAGTCCGCCCTTACGCAACGCCACCGCCTTCCTGTGACAAAGAGTGCGGGTTAACGCTACATTATCCTTAAGGGAAGGTTAACGCCGCCCGCCGGCCTGCGCAGGGCCCTCCCCCTTGCCCCGCAGCGGGAACCGCTCCGCCAAATCGCTGCCGCGTGGCATATTCGCCGCTGATTCGTCGGCCAGCGGCCGACGTCCGGCTCTCTTGCGCTAGCTCATGACGGTGTTTTCGGCAGCCTCCCCTCGCTTTCCCCGGACGCGCACCCGCGCGCACGTCGTCCCGATCGTGCTCGGCGGCATCGCTGCGGCCTGCGCGGTGGGGCTCGTCGCCTATCTCTTGTGGCCGACCTGGGGCACGCGCGGCGCCAACGCCCCGGACAAGCTGCCGGTGAGCGTCGGCGGCACGCTGTTCAACCTGCCCGTGACGGCGATCCGGATGAAGATCCAGCGCCATTCCGGGCCGCAGGAGCGCATCGATCTCGACTTCCTCTATCCCTCGCTGGAACCGCCGGGCGCTCCCAAGCACGTCACCGCTGACACGGTGGAGGCAGCGGTGCACTCGATCGACCGCATCTTCCTGTCGATCGCGGCCCATCACGATGCGCTCGCGCCCGAACAGCGCACGGCCACGATCTATCCGCGCTATCTCGACCCGGCCGCAACGAAATCCGAGGACGGCCTGACGATGCGGATGTTCCGCAGCGACACGCCCTACGGCAGCGAGGATCTCTATTCCGCCACCAGCCCCGCCCTGACCGCGCGCTGCACCCGCGACGCGGCGACCCCGGGCATGTGCCTGTCCGAGCGCCGCGTCGGGGGCGCCGACCTCACCTTCCGCTTCCCGCGCAGCTGGCTGTCGCAATGGCGCGACGTGGCGGAGGCGATGGAGAAGCTGACGGCGCAGCTGCGCGGGCCGAAGGGCTGAGCGGTCGGGCTGGCTTGGTGCCTTTCAAAACGAACCGCGAAAACAACCCCATGCACAGTAGCCAAGTGCTTGGCGCGACTTGGTATCTCAAAAGCGCTCCACAGCGCTTCTGTTTTTAGAAATCAGGTTGATGCGTCGGGCAAAACAGGGGCATGATGGCAGGATGGAGCAGCGCTCGTCATTGCGTGCGCAGCGACTTGTCCGAGGAAGCTTTGGGCGGAGGTGGAAGCAATTCTGAATCCCTCCACGGAAAGATTCCTTGATTGCTTCGCTTCGCTCGCAATGACGTGTGGAGAAAGCGCACGTCAATCTGCGGCGTGCCCCGGACGCAGCGCAGCGTCTCTTCGACGGTGCGCTGCTGAGCCGGGGCCTATGTTGCAGAGATGCGCTCGCAGAGATTCTGGGTCCCGGCTCTGCACTGCAAGGCCAAGAGCGTTGCAGTGCGTCCGGGACATGAGCGCCGAGGAACAACTACTCCTGATCGACGAGATCGTCTTCGAGGATCGCCATTTGGAACTGGAACGAGCGGTCGTCGTCCTCGTCGTCGACGAAGAGCACGCCGATGAACTCCTCGCCGATATAGACCTCGGCGGAATCGTCTTTCTTCGGCCGCGGCACGACGCGGATCTTGGGATTGCCGAATACGCGCTTCAGATACGCGTCCAGCTTTCTGACTTCTTTGACGTCCACGGCAAGTCTCCGATCGAAATGGGTCGGCGGGTTTTAGGACGAGACGCAACGAACCGCCAGCATGAATTGCCAAACAATTTGGGGACGAAAAAAGGGCAGAAAATCCGCCCTTTTCGCAAGATTCAAAGCCCCATCGCGTTGATCATCTGATCCATGGTGCGCGACGGCTCGGCGCAGCCGGCTTCGCCGACGATCTTGGCGGGCACGCCCGCAACCGTGACGTTGTGCGGCACCGGCTTGACCACGACCGAGCCCGCCGCGATGCGCGCGCAATGGCCGATCTCGATGTTGCCGAGGATCTTTGCGCCGGCGCCGATCAGGACGCCATGGCGGATCTTCGGGTGACGGTCCTCGTTCTCCTTGCCGGTGCCGCCGAGCGTGACGCCGTGCAGGATCGAGACATCGTCCTCGATCACCGCCGTCTCACCGCAGACGAAGCCGGTGGCGTGGTCGAGGAAGATGCCGCGGCCGATGCGCGCGGCGGGATTGATGTCAGTCTGGAACACCGCCGACGACCGGCTCTGCAGATAATACGCGAAATCCTTGCGGCCCTTCAGATAGAGCCAATGCGCGAGGCGATGGGTTTGGATGGCATGAAAGCCCTTGAAGTAGAGCAAGGGATCGATGAAGCGCGAGGTCGCGGGATCGCGGTCGTAGACGGCGACGAGATCCGCGCGGAAGGCGTTGCCGAGATCAGGATCGTCGCGCAGCGCCTCCATATAAGCCTGGCGCACGAGGTCGCCCGACAGCGCGGAGTGATCGAGCCGGTCGGCGACGCGGTGGACCACCGAATCTTCCAGTCGGCCGTGATGCAGCACCGCCGAATAGATGAAGGTCGCAAGCTCCGGCTCACGGCGGACGATGTCCTCCGCTTCGCTGCGGATCCGGTCCCAGATCGGATCGAGCGAAGCGAGCTTTCCTCCCGGATTGACCTGATGCACTGCCATGGATCTGCTCTTTCGAATGGGCTGGTTTTGCTGGCTCTATAGCACAGTCTAGGCGACGAAGTCCTGACGGGCTTGCCTGAGAGTGAACAGTGCCTTGCACCCCTCGGATGGGAACGTCGGCTCAAAGTGGTCAGAGTTTTGCCAAATTCAAGCCGGGCGGCGTCAAACTATTGGTGAATTCTCCCCCAACCGTTATTGCGGGCATGATCCGAGCGGGGGCAAAGCAGATTTGAGCATCACCACCGACCAATTGCGCACGCGCGCCGCGGCTTCCTTTTGGCTGCGGCTGGCCGCAATGGCCCTGCCCCTCCTGATGATCGCGCCGGCATTCTGGAATGGCTATCCGCTGTTGCAATGGGATACGGGCGGCTATCTGGCGCGCTGGTACGAAGGCTATCTCGTCCCGAGCCGCTCCACCGTGTTCGGCATCTATCTGCACTATGGAGAGAGCTTCGGCTTCTGGATCAATCTCGCGGTCCAATCGCTGGCGACGCTGTGGCTGTTGCAGCTGACCTTGCGCGTGCTGGGCCTGATGCAAACGTTCCGCTTCGTCGCGATCAGCCTCGCCCTGATCCTGTCGACTGCCCTGCCCTGGCTCGCGAGCATGCTGCTCACCGACATCTTTGCGGGACTGTCGGTGCTGTCGATGTTCCTGCTGGTGATCGGAGCACACCGCACCTCGGCGCTCGAAAAGATCGCGCTGTTCGTCTTCACCGCCTTTGCGGCGGCGACCCACAGCGCAACCCTCGGCGTGCTGCTCGGCCTGTGCGCTGCCGGCTGGATGGCGCGGCCACTGCTCGGACCTCGGCTTCCGCTGGCGGGCTTGGCGCAGGCGAGCCTCACCATCGTCGCGGGCGGCCTGATGCTGATGTCGGCGAATTATGCGCTGTCGGGCAAATGGACCTGGACGCCCGGCGGCTATGGCGTCGCCTTCGGCCGCATGATGCAGGACGGCATCGTTGCGCGCTATCTTAACGATCGCTGCCCGCGCGAGAGTTACAAACTGTGCCCCTATCGCAACGAGCTTCCGGCGAGCGCCGACGAGTTCCTGTGGGGCAAGAGCGTGTTCAACACGCTCGGCCGCTTCCAGGGCATGAACGAGGAGATGGGCTACATCGTCGTGCATTCGCTGGCGGACTATCCGGCCTGGCAGGCCGGCGCGGCGCTACGGGCGATGGGCCAGCAATTGCTGCATGTCGCGACCGGCGAAGGCACCAACGGCTGGATCCCGCACACCCGCGGCATCATCGAGCGCTACATCCCCGCGCAGGCCGCGCCGATGCGCGCGGCGCGGCAGCAGCATTGGGGTGTCAATTTCGACACCGTGAACTGGCTGCATGTTCCCGTCGCGCTGGTTTCGATGCTGGGGCTGGTTTTGCTCCTCGCGCATGCGCTGGCGAACCGCCGGCTCGACGACCTGACGCTGCTGGCGACAACGGTGACACTGGCGCTGCTCGGCAACGCCTTCATCTGTGGCGTGATCTCGGGCCCGCACGACCGCTATGGCGCGCGGATGGTGTGGGTCGCGACGTTTGTGGTGCTGGCGGCGCTGGGGAAGCGGTTCGGCGATGACGTCAAAGGGCGATGAGCGTTTGGTTTCGTAGGTCAGCGATCGCATTCATCGAGAGGAACACCCAGGAAGGACCTGGTGTTCAACCGCCTCTCACGTCGGCAGATCAGAGTCCGGCAAAGGGCTTTCGCAGACTGCAGGCGCGCTGCAAGCTTCTTGTACTCGAAGCCAACATTTCCGATGACCCGATTCCTCTCAATTGCGCAGATACCGCCAGCCGACAACGACCCCGCTCACCGAGACGATGGTCCCGAGGATCGACAGCAACCACACCACGATGTCCCAGGCCGGTCGATACGTCAGAAGCAACCAAAAATCAAAACTGTGCAGCGCGTTGAACAGCCAGCGATATGTGCGACGGCTGCTGTCCACGCGGCCAAGGACGTCGCCCGTGATCGGGCTGATGTGAAACCATGTTCTCGCGTCGTCATCGAACACCGCGCGCAAGACCGGCAACTCGCGGTCGTGATGATGCGCATACCAATAGGAGTCGTATTCCTCGAGCAGCAGCCGCTCGGCGAGGTGAGCTTGCGGCAGCAACTTCGCTGCGGCGGTCCAAAGACGATCCTGCGGAAGGGTCGTAGTCCGGCCGGTTCCCGCATCCAGCGGTCTTTGCATGCCGTCACGCGATGCGGCGATCATCATCGGTTTGCCGTCGAGCCACACAAAGCGTGCCTCGACCCTCGCATATTGCGGCGTTGGCAGCCTCGTCGCGATGGTCGGCGCATCATGGCCAGCATAGCGTTGCAGCACCTCCCGCGCCGTGTTGCGGCTTGCGAAATATTCGCCGGGATTGAGTGAAAGCCAGCCAGAGAACGTCCAGGTCAGCACGAAGGCGCCGGCGATCAGGCCCGTGACGTGGTGCCAGGCCATCCAACCGCGATAGGGCGTGATCCTGCCACTCGCATAGCGCCGCTTCAGCCGCACGCGCAGGATGCCGATCCAGATGCCGGTGACGCCAACGATGAGGCAGATGCCGGAGATCCAAAGCACGACGAGACGCCACAGCGGCCCGTCCTTGCGCAACACGGTCGGATAGATCCAATGCGGAATCGAGCCGAGCCAATTCCAGACGCGCTCGGTCTGGTTGGTGTCGAGCACGATCTCGCCGGACCGTGAGGAGACATAGACCTTGGTGCCGGCATCGTCGCCGAGCGCAATGAGGTAGAGTGGTCGCATCGGATCGTAACGGGCAGTGACGCTCCATTGGTCGCGATCGATGATATCTTCGAGTCGCGGCGAACTGCTCGCGGGATGATGTCGCGCGACCGAGAGTGCCTGCCGTTCGGAAACCTCTGTGATGACGCGGCCGTCGGCTGCGGAGATCGCCTGCCGTTGACCGTCCCAGCCGGTGATCCGATAGACCGGCTCGTCCGCCAGCATGGAAAGCCGGAGATCGCGCGGGTAGCGCGTCGCGCCTGCGATCTTCATCGCTTCGTCGGGCGAAAGCGTCACCTTCTCCCATTGAATGTCGGGAAGCGCTGCCAGCCTTTCCTTGTCGGAAAGAGCTGGAAACGCGACATACATCATCACCACGCCGGACACGAACCACATGGCAAAAAACAGGCATGTGACGATGCCGACCCAGCGGTGGCCGATATACAGCCACCGCCGGAGTGCGCGTCTCAAGGGGCGTGCCACGTTCAGAACTTGACGTTCACTGCGACTTGCGCCGTGCGCGGCATGCCGAGCAGCCACTGTGTCGTGCCGCCCGACGTGGTGTAGATCTCATCGAAAAGATTGTAGACGCGGAACGACACGGTGGTGTTGAAATCGGGCTTCCACTGCACGCCGGCATTGACGATGTTATAGGCCGGACGGGTCATCGTGTTGGCATTGTCCGCATAGGTCTTGCCGACGACCTGCACGCCCGCATGGGCCGACCAGTTCGGCGCGAAGGCCCAGGTCGCCCAGATGTTGGAGACCGTCTGTGGTACGTTGACCGGCACGTTGCCAGCATAGTTCACGGCTACGCCGCCGACCGACTGCACGAAGTCGTCGTACTTCGCGCGCAGGAAGGCGGTGTTGGCATCGATACGCCAGCCGTAGTCGAGCAGGAATCCGACCGATGCTTCGACACCGCGCGATGATTGCTGGCCGACCTGGACGGTCAGCGACGGAATGTTGGGATCGCGGGCCAGCAGGTTGTTCTTCACGATCTCGTAGCCGGCCAGAGTCCATTCACCGCGTCCGCCCCAGAACGATTGCTTGACGCCGATTTCGATCTGTCTGCCGGTGGCTAGCTCGAAGCTCTTGTTGGCCGATGACAGTGAGATCAGTCCTCCGACGGGATCGACGGCCGTGGCATATTGGCCATAGAAAGCGAGGTCCTTGACGGGTGTATAGACCGCGCCGACGCGCCAGGTCGTGGAGGAGAACGACTTCTCGAAGCTGTTGGCGGGCGTGACATAGTCGGTGCGCGTGATCGTCGGCTCATCCTGGCGGATACCGGCAATCAAAGACAGTTGCTCGGTGACCGACAGCCGGTTCTCGGCGAACAGCGCGTATTGGTTGGTCACGCTGCCGTAGCCGGGAACCGTGGGGTTCGGACTGTTGAACACCCCGGGAACGAAGCTGTACGGGTTGACGGATGACGAGCCGCCATAAGGCGAGTTGTTGGTATGGGTGAAATTGATGCTGTTGACGTCAAAGCCCGCCAAGAATTCGTTGGCCATGCCCAGCACATGGCCGCGGAATTTCGCGTCCATGCGATTGCCGACCTGCTGCTGATCGTGAAAGATCTCGATATAACTGGTTCGGTTGATGAGGCCGGTGGCAGGATTATAGGCGTAGCTTTCGACGTCCTTCCAGTGCCGCTTGGAGTTCAGATAGTACAGTGTATTCTGAAGCGAGATGCCATCGGCGACCTGCCATTCGGTCTTGGCCTGGTTCCAGCTATCCTGGTAGCGGATGTGGCTGTCGCTGACGTTGTAGTTCTTGAAGCGGAGGGATTCATTGAGCATGCCGTTGATCAGCGGCGTGCCGAAGTAGCGCGACGGGTGGCGGTCGCCGTAGTCCGTCGACAGCGTCCAGGTGACGTCCTCGTTCTGCCTGATCTGCACCACGGCATGAAGCGCGACATTCGAAGTGTTGTCACGATCGACCCATCCGTCTGACATGTTGCCGGAAGCGGTGATGCGATAGGCGACGTCCTTGCTGACCGGACCACCGCTGTCCACGGCGATCCGGCGGGTCATGTTGCTGTCCAGCGAAACTTCTGCCTGGTTGCGAGGGACCCACGAAGGCAGTTTCGAAACGATGTTGATGGCGCCGCCGACCGCGCCCGCGCCGTACATCACCGAGGCAGGGCCGCGCAGTACCTCGATGCGCTCTGTCGACCACGTGTCGAACGGAAAAGTCACCGTCCCGGCGCCGATATAGAGCTGGGTGCCGTCGTACAGCGTCATCACGGAGCCAAGGCCCGTGAAGCCGCGGGTGTTGAAGGAGACGCCGCCGTTGCCCGGTGCCGGACTCGCCGTGAACCCGGTCGCGTTTTGCGTCACCGCGTCCAGGATGTTCTGCTGGCCGCGTTCGGCGATGGTTTCAGCGGAGATCACCTCCACGCTGGCCGGCGTCTGCAGCCGCGTCAAGCCGAGGCGGCTGCCGGCCGTGCTTGCGCCGGTCAGGTTGAGCGTCGGTGCGGCGAACACGGGGCCTGCCGGGTTGAGCGCCGGAGCGCGCGCGTCGGCCGATGCGCTTGGTTGTTGGCGTGAGCGCGCGGCGCGCGTTGCATCGCTGCTGCGGCGGGTGCTGCGAGCGTTCGGAGGCCTTGCCGGCGACTGTACCACCACAGGGTCAAGTGTTTGGCCCGGCCTTTCGGACTGTGCCCAGCCATCGGTCGACAGAACGAGGCAGGAGAATGCAACCGAAAGGAACGACACACGGCGATGCCGTGGCGCGAAAAACGTATGGGAGGTCATAAACAGGACTCGCGATAACGTGGCACGTCACCGCGAACGCAGTTTGGCCTCTGCCTCGAGAGGAAGGCAGCTCCACACCCACCAGGACACCCCGCCCAATGTGCTCGCGTGTGACCACGACTGACGGCAGGTCTCCTGGCTCGCGGGTCGTTGCCTGTCGCCGCCTTCCCAAGCCCGCAGGGCCCAGTGGCGTTTGGCGAAGGCTCGCCGCTTACAGTTGCGGGGGCAGCCACGGCGTTGGGGGAGACCCCCGCACCGTATTCCCTATTGATCTCCCGAAGGAGAACCGTCGCAATCACACTAGTTTTTTTTGCAAAGAACTGTCAACTAGCCGTGCTGCTGACGCGGAAGTCGGCGCGTGATCCAGTCACCGCACCCAACGCCGTTAGTTCTTCTGCCTGGTTGCTGGCGAGTCCGGTCGTAGCTTGTTGCCGACGTCCCTATCTCCTTCGAAATGACGCCTGATTTCCGCCCCAGGGGGCAACCCTCGTGATGAGACACCTCGAAACAATCGGGGCAACAACCACACTGCCTCACCACCACTCCCTCACCCCCGCCGTGACAAGAACTCCAGCACGCCGGTCTTGTAGACCTTGTCGCCGACCGCGCGCATGTGATCGCGGTTCGGGATGTCGAGG
>NZ_JXJM01000001.1:2215391-2221203 GCF_001593325.1 Bradyrhizobium sp. DOA1 | reverse complement strand
ACTTGCGCGCCCGGGATGATCGCGCCGAGCGCGCTCCCTGAGCCCGCGACGTCGTCGGCGGTGCCGACCGCGATCAGCACCGGCACCTCGATGCGTGCGGCCTGCTGCCTCGTCATGAGGTCGCGCGTGCCGCGCAGGCACGCGGCCAGCGCGCGCAGGCGCACGCGCGATCTTGAAGGGGTGGAGGACTGCGAACTGCGCAGTTCTCCTAGTTTAATTTCGGAGCGGCCTGGCTGGTGTAAGATCATGGCTCGAATGCAGAGCCGTCCTATGTCACGAGATTCGTTCGAAGCTCCGATCTGCTGCCCCAAGTGCGAGAAGCCGACCCATCTTCTGCAGCGATTGTGGAGCCCCAAAACTGGCAGCGTCCGAGTACTCAAGTGCTCTTGCGGCGAATTGGTTTGGGACGACCAGCGGAACCAGAAGCCGCCCCCCCGCAACGAGTGAGTTCTTGGAGTTCCACTGTTCTCGCCTGGCTAAGGCCTACGAGGCCGAGCGTGCGATCGAGCTGCAGCGCGTCGTCAGCCTCGAATCCTTGTCGGTTGCATGCCCCGCCTTGAGCAGTGAACCGGCACCCCATCGTTAACTTTGTTAAATGCATGGATTGGCACAGCGTGGCCCTCTTGCCCTCAAGCGAAGGGAGACTCATGTGCAGACCTCAAACAACTGCAGAGATCACTCGATGGAATGCTATCGCCTGTCGCGGGCGACGCAGGAGCAAACGGAAAGCAGGACGCTGAGAGTTGGCGCACAGTTGGCTTCGATTGGCCAATCAGATTGAACGACATGCAAAGTGCACTAAGAGGCGCGATGAGCCTCAAAGAAGCTCACCTTGAACTCTTGACCCCAATCGTATGGCAAAGAAGCCCGACCACGAACGCGAAGCGGAAAACAAGGCCCGAATGGACGAGGCCCGGAAGGTCGTCGCAGATTATATCGACGACCAACGCGAGATAGCCGCCAAGCTAAGACGCAAGCTGGATTGAGCGGCCTCTTACACTCAGCCGAAATGCGTTGACTTCCGCTTGGGCCATTTGCCGACATCGTTCGGCTGTTCTCGCTGGCTTGAAGGGAGCGAACAGCCTCTTTCCTGGTGTGAACTTCAGGGTGATCGGCCGACAACCTCCTCGCCTGCCCCAACATCGCCTTACCCGCGGCGTGAGAGGAAATCCAGCACGCCGGTCCTGTAGACCTTGTCGCCGACCGCGCGCATGTGATCGCGGCCGGGAATGTCGAGCACTTGCGCACCCGGAATGATCGCGCCGAGCGCGCTCGCAGAGCCCGCGACGTCACGGAGCCGACCGCGATCAGCACCGGCACCTCGCATTGCGGCGAGAGCGCACAATTGTCCGCCTCTGACAGCTCTAGCCGGGCATAGTGCACCGTCACTCAATATCCAGGCATCGGGCTTTCATTGCGCACCAGTCGCGAAGGTTGTTGCGTGACGCGGCTGGACTAGCTTGGTGCGAACTTTGCGCCCTCACCATTGCCGCAGCCCAAGCAAATTGTGCACTGTCACGTAGTTTGCGTATCTCCGCGTCTCACCTAAGGGTGCAGCCCAGCATCGTCACCGTAGTTTCAAAATTCCTCACATCGGCTTGGCAAGCGCGAACAGCCGGAAATCTTCGAGAGCCGCGTGCCGATGCGGGGCGACTTCGCGCCTATAGGTCTCGGTGTCGACGATCGAGCGGAAGGTGGCGAAATCGCCGTATTCGTTGAGCGCCACTTCGTCCCAACGTTCGCTTGGCGAGCCGACGAGGCTCGCCAGGAGCGGGACGGAAAGCACTCGCACGAGCGGCTTCCCGGCCGCGAGACGGCGGAATGCCGGCCGGTAGCGTTCATCAAAGGCTTCGCGGCCCGAGCAGGGCTCAGCATCGAATCCGTCCTCGTAATGCGCTTGCGCGCGGTAGCGTATCAGATTGAGCATATAGATCGGCTGGCCGGATGGAATCGCCCGCTCGGCGGCGTCAAGGGCTTGCAGAGTGATTTCGATGAGGTTCATCGGACTTCCCGGATTTTTTAGCGTCGCGGAATGCGCGCTGACCGCTCCTAGCTAGCCGGTGCGGAACGGCCATTGTAGTGCCCCGGCGGCCATGATTATGTGGACTCCATGTCCACAACAGCTTTGCATCCCGATCTCTCGCGTCTCCTCGCCTTCGTCCGCGTCGTCGAGGCGGGTTCCTTCGCAGAAGCCGCGCGGCGCGCGGGAACGACCACCTCGGCGATGTCCAAGGCGGTCGCCCGCTTCGAAAAGGCTCACGGGTTGCGGCTCCTGCATCGCTCCACCCACTCGCTGGCGCTGACCGAAGAGGGCGACAGGCTCATGACGGCGGGTCGCGCGCTGGTGGAAAGCCTCGCCCGCGTCCAATCCGCGCTCGGCGAAGTCGCGCGCGACGATGGCGGACGGGTGCGCGTGACCGCCCCCGCCTCCTTCGCCCGCGCCTGCATTCTGCCGCGACTGCCGGTGTTCCTGCGGGAGCGGCCGGAAATCGAGATCGAGGTCAAATTCCGCAACGAGATCCTCGATCTCGCGGCGGAAGGCGTCGACGTCGCGATCCGCTCGGGGCCGCTCGACCGCGCGCCGGGCCATCAGGCACGGCGGCTTTGCACGTTCTCCTGGATCGCTTGCGCCTCGCCCGGCTATCTGAAGGCGCGCGGCGCGCCCACCACTCCATACGAGCTTGCCGCGCACGACCATGTCGGCTTTCGCAATCCCGCAAGTGGTCAGATCCTGACCTGGCGCTTTGCCGATCCGCGCGGCAAGGGACCCATTCGCGTCACGCCCAAACCCAAGCACATTTGCGACGATGCGCATGCGACGCTCGACTTGGTCGCGAGCGGATTTGGGATCGGCTGGGGGCCAGCGTGGCTCGTCAACGAAGACCTTCGCGCCGGCCGGCTGGTCGAGGTTCTGGGATCCTGGCGCGTCCCCGGGGAACCCCTATGGATGGTGCGCACCTCGGGCCGCCGCCCGCCCCTGCGCACGCAGCGCGTGATGTCATTCCTCAACACGCTTCCCGCAGCGTTCAGCGACAAGGCAGCGTAGGCGAAGAATCCCTCATGGCGCTTTGCCGACTCACCCGCGGCGGGAGAGGAAATCCAGCACGCCGGTCTTGTAGACCTTGTCGCCGACCGCGCGCATGTGATCGCGGTTCGGGATGTCGAGCACTTGCGCAAAGCGTTCTCTTCGTGACGAACATCTTCGGTGCGCCGGTGGTCCCTCCTGTGTCCGAGGGATGCCATACCGCGAGCGGAGCCGCGGTCGGCGGACAATTCGGCTATCGTTGGCAGAGCGGCGCATGGGTTTTCGGCCTTGAAGGGCAAGGCGATTGGGCCAACCTCAGCGGCTCCAATGGTCCCAGCCTGCTCGCAGGTGGCGGCGGCTCCGACCGCACCAAGATCGATGCTTTCGGCTTGGTGACTGGCCAGGTCGGTTATGCCTGGAGCAACGTTCTATTCTACGTGAAGGGCGGCGGCATCGTCGCGAGCAACAAATACGAGGGCTTCCTCACCGCGACTGGCTTTGTCTTCGACAAAGCGAGCGAGACCCGCTGGGGTGGCGCAGTCGGCGCCGGTCTCGATTTCGGCGTAGCACCAAACGTCGTCGTCGGCGTGGACTATGTCCATGGCTTCATGGGGTCGCGCAACAACAGCTTCTATTTCACCGGCCCTCTCGGCGCCTTTTCTCGCACTGATCGCATCAGCCAGGACATCGACATCGTCACCGCGCGCGTCAGCTACCGGTTTGGCGGGCCAGTTACCCCGACCTACTGATCCAAAGGCGCGCGCGAGCACAGGTACGCCGAGGAAAATTCGGATGCAGTTTCACGCCAGATTGCTGCTTGAAACACCTATGTCGGTATCGGCCTCTCAAATCGTATCCGAGGTGGGCCGCCTCGCCCCCGAAGCGAGGCTCAGCGACTGGGTGGGCTCACCTTTGGGCGCTGACGCTGTCCCTGAGATGCTAAGCATCAACGATCAATCGATATCCGTAATGGCCATTCCGGCCCCGGCAGAATTGAGTGTCGTCGAGCAAGGCCACTATGCGAATCATATCTGGCCCACTGTCGAAGTCGATGCTGCCAAGCACACCGCTCATATCGTCATAACCGCCGCTCAGAAGAAAGAACTCGAAGACCGTCAGCAAGTCCTTGCGCAAGCGCGTGCAGTCACCTTGGCTGCCGCAGCCATTGCCCGAATTGTCCCATTCATCGGCATCCAATGGGTGGATGGGACAAACTCGATGGATGCAAAAGACTTCATCAGGTCAACGGAGAGCATCGGTCGGCCCGATGCGAATGCAGTGCCCTTCTGGGTACGGGTAATGCTTTTTCCAGAGGTCTCGAAGGGCGGTCAAACGAACATCATTGGAGGAACGCTCGGTTTGCACTTCTTTGGACTGACGGACCTCGAGTACCCCGCGTCGAGCTTGGATCCCAAGTTCATAATGCAGCACGCCTACTCAACTGCGGAATACTTACTTCGCTCCGGCAAGATGCTCCAGGACGGCGAGACGATCGGCGTCGAAGGCCACCCCCCGGATTCAAAGTGACATATGCCGAGGATGGCATCTTTGTTCCTTACCCCGTCGCGCGCCTCAACATCCTGACTGAAAAGAAAAAATGGTGGAAGTGGTGAACCTGAGTCGATCTGGCGATCGGACTTGAGACTCTCAGCAGTGCGCCTTTGGTCCTCAGTTGAAGCTCCACGAATAGGTGCCATGGGATGTAATGCGGATGAAGAGGATACTCAGGCCGATATTCCTACTTACCTGCTTAGTGGGAAACGTCTTCATTGGGGCGCAGCATCTAAGAGCTGTGTTTACCAAATTCGGCCTTGGAGCGGCTGTCGGCATCGGACTCCTGGCGCTAGGATTGTTTGTGGTACTTGGCGCAACAGCGATAAAACAGATCTTACGGCGGCGCGACACACACGGCAATTTTGGGGGAACAATCCGTTAGATGCGGAGAGTGCTGCCAGTTGTTAAGAGGATAGCCACATTCATCGTAGTTCTGCCTTTGATGGCGTTCATGATGTGGCTGGGGCTCGCCCAATTGTGTCGCGTATTCACGACAGGAGAATTGTACTCGCGGGGATACGGTCCTAGTCGCGTCGGCTGGTCGAGACTCGTTAGCTTCGAGAGCGACCCAATCTCCTTTGTGACGGCTCTCGTCACGGCTGTGCTCCTAACTGCTTTAGGATTGTTCGTTTTCGGACAGCTGTTCTCCAATATACGACGCTGGTGGAGCGCCGAGTAGCGTGCGAGCTTATTGGCTCAGTCTGGCGCCGATACTGCATCACTTATCGCCTGGGCAAGACTGCCAGCATCAGCAGCCCACCGAAAAACCATGGTAAAAAGAGACACTCGACGACAACGGTCCAGCGCCGATATTTTTTGCCGCGCTCATTGTAAGCCGTCGGGTTTCGCAAAAAGGCAGGTCGTCGCCCCTCTAATCGCCTATCTGAATAGCCTTTGAACTGGGCCAATCCCGGCGCCAAGTTTTGACGCATTTGCCACTTCAGTAGGACCCCTCCAAGGCCAAGGCTCCATATGCCAATCACCCAGACTGGAAAGATCGCATTTGAAATCGACGACATCGGTTAGCTGTCCTCGGTGCTGGCCCTTTGATTTTTGTTATTAGAAAAATGCAGCAATGTATCGTAATGGGCCCTCTGCGGACGCCCACTGGGCAACAACCTCTCGGCTCAGACAATATCGCCTCAGCCGCGGCGTGAGAGAAAATCGAGCACGCCGGTCTTGTAGACCTTGTCGCCGACCGCGCGCATGTGATCGCGGTTCGGGATGTCGAGC
>NZ_JXJM01000001.1:2066982-2214644 GCF_001593325.1 Bradyrhizobium sp. DOA1 | reverse complement strand
ATGGTCGGAGCGGGTCTGGTCGGCGAAGGCGCGAAAGGTGCGGCCCATGGGATCGGTGACGTCTTCCAGCGAGGGCGCCTCCAGCGCCTTCGCGACGTTCTCACCGGGGCCGGTGCCTTCGATCAGACCGCCGATGCCGATGCCGCCGAGGATCGCCGAGCGCAGGCGATGCGGCTCGTTGAGCGCGAGCCACGCGGTCATCCGCCCGCCCATCGAATAGCCCATGATGTCGGCCTGCGGGATCGCGAGATGATCCATCAGCGCGAGCACGTCGCCGGCCATGACGGGAATCGAATATTGCGCGGGCTCGTAGAGCTTCGCACTCTCGCCATGGCCGCGGTTGTCGAGCGCGATGACGCGGCGGCCGTTCTTGCGCAGCTCCGAGACCCAGGTCGGATAGACCCAGTTCACGTTCTTGCTGGAGGCAAAGCCGTGCACGAGGATGACCGGCTCGCCCTCGCCTTCGTCGAGATAGGCAATTTCAACGGCGCCGTTGTGGAAGCTCGGCATCATCAGTTCCGGGAGGTCTCGAGGGGGACAAGCCGATCTTAGAGCATGATCCGGAAAGTTGTGCAGCCGTTTTTGCGCGCGGCAAACGCGGAACGCGTTTGCGTGGAGATCATGTGCTCAAACAATAGCCTGGAGCGCGGCCACGAATGACCGCAATCTGGTCGCGTTTAGGCCCGAAGGCCTGCCTCCGACAGAGCGGCCTCCGCGGCGATCTGCGCCCGGCGGAGCCGCTTCGCGCGCGTGCGATCGCACCAGGCCTGGGTGAGACGCTCGGTGGTGGCCTTGATCGAGGACAACAGGCCAAACAGCGTCAGCGCCGCACCGAACAGCCAGAGCGCCAGATCGAACATGCCGCCGACGAGCAGCAATGCACCGCGGCCCAGCAGCTTCATGATGGCGCGAGTCTTGCCGCCCTGGGCTTCCGCGAGCCGCGCCGCGCGCGCGACGTCCTTGGGACCTTCGGCGATCCGCAACGTGTCCATCGCCCCGCGGGTGCCGGTCTTTTCGGCAACGCGCGTCACGTCCTTGCCGAGCCGGACCAGCGCGCCCGCCTTCTCGGCGCGGAACGCAGCCTTGATCGCGCGCACGGTCTCGCCCGGGCGCAGCACCGAGCCCTTGGCGACCGCATTCTGGAGCATCGGCGTGTCGACGACCTCGCGCGCGGACCGGCCGGCCCATGCGGCAAGCCCCTCGCCGAGCCGCCCCACCTTGCGCGCGTCCTTCACCAGCGTCAGCCCGGCGCGCACCGGCGCGGCGCCACCGACGGAGACATAGGTTGCCGCGGTCACCGCAAGGCCGGCCGCCGCAAGCCCGAGCACGAGGCGGTCGGTGTCCTCGCCCAAGGCGAGGTGCTTGCCCTCGCGGACGATGTCCCTGATGTCGCCGAACACGAAGAGATCGCCGGCCACCGTTCCCGACAGGCTCGCGACGTCCTCGGCATTGCCGGTGACGAGGCCGGTGGCAAATCGCTTGGCGAATTGCGAGGTGGAATTCTCCGCCTTGACCGCATCGTTGACCCGGCTGAGGAGATCGTCCGGCAGCGCGATGTTGCGGTCACGCGCGAGCGCGACGAAACTGTCGGCGAGGTCGGCGTCACCGGCCGCAAGCGCGGCCTCGATGTTGTCCTGAACCAGGCGCTCGTTCTGCCGCAGCAGCACGTCGAGCTTGAGCTCGGAGAGTGCGACCGGATCGTCCTGCGCGGCGAGGATCGCGCCGGCCTCACGGGCATAGGGTGCTACCTGCGCGAGCATGAAGCTGCATGCCGCGATACCGGCCAACGCTGTGCTGATTCGCAGCCATTTCATGCGGAAAACCTGGAAGGTCCTGAAATCGTTGACGCCTGACGATTCGTCTCTGGCCGCAACTACGTTCGTCCCACAGACATAGTACGCCAAAATTGCGACACAACGTCCCCGACGAAAGAAGGGCTTCTCTCAGGCCGCAAGATTGTGTCGAATTTGCATGAGCAAATGAGCATGGGGCGTTGCGGAGCTTTCGGTTCCGCTGGACTAGCAATCATCCATACCCGCCAGTATGGTCCGCGGCGCCATAATGATGCCGCGTCAGTTGTGATTGTATCTGCCGCCATTGCCACTCCAGGATGAGTTACGATGTCCGACCATGTCGTCCCGCACTTCCACAACGATGCCGGTGTTCCCGTCATCGAGATCGGCTCGCAAGAGTTCATGTGCGTGGGCGCCAACCCTCCGTTCGATCATCCGCACGTCTTCCTCGACCTCGGCAACGACAACGAGATCATCTGCCCCTATTGCTCGACGCTGTACCGCTTCGCGGCCGACCTGAAGCCGGGCGAAGCCCGCCCGCCGGAATGCGTGCTGAAGGACAAGGTGGCCTGACCGCCCGTATCGGTCAGGGGTGGCGCTCTCCCGAACGATTGTCATCGCCGGTGCCGGCATCGGTGGACTGACGGCCGCGCTTGCGCTCGCGGCCCGCGGCTTCCGCATCGTCGTGCTGGAAAAGGCCGAGCGGCTCGAGGAAGTCGGCGCCGGCCTGCAACTCTCCCCTAATGCCAGCCGCGTGCTGGTGGAGCTCGGCCTCGCCGAGCGGCTCAACGAGCGCGCCGTGACGCCGGAGGCGGTCTCGATCATGAGCGCCCGGGCCGGCGGCGAGCTGCTGCGCATGCCGCTCGGTGAAGCCGCCTCGGCGCGCGCCGGCGCGCCCTATTGGGTGGTGCACCGCGCCGACCTGCAATCCGCGCTCGCCGGGGCCGTTTCCGACCATCCCGACATCGACCTAAAGCTGGGCGCGACCTTCGAGGACGTGGCGCCGCACGCCAAGGGGCTAACAGTGGTCCATCGCAGCGGCACGATCCGCCGCAGCGATCTCGCCAGCGCTTTGATCGGCGCCGACGGCATCTGGTCGACGGTCCGCCAGCATCTGTTTCCCGAGGTGCAGCCGCGCTTCTCGGGCCTGATCGCGTGGCGCGGCACGCTCGATGCCACGCAATTGCCGAAGGATTACACCGCGCGCCGGGTGCAGCTCTGGATGGGCCGGAACGCCCATCTCGTGGCCTATCCGATCGCGGGCGGACGCCAGATCAACGTGGTCGCGGTGCTGCCCGGCACCTGGAACAGGCCGGGCTGGAGCACGCCCGGCGATCGGCGGGAGGTGATGGACGCCTTTGCCGCGCCCCATTGGCCGGCCTCGGCGCGGATGATGCTCGCCACGGTCGACAACTGGCGGAAATGGGCGCTGTTCGGCGTTCCCGACGGCTGTCCCTGGAGCAATGGGCCGATCGGGCTGCTCGGCGATGCCGTGCATGCGATGCTACCGTTCGCGGCGCAAGGCGCCGGCATGGCGATCGAGGATGCCGCCGTGCTCGCCCGGCATTTGAACGTCGGGACAGCCGAAAGCACTGCGGACATCACGGCCGCGCTGACGCAATACGGCCGGGCACGCCAAGCGCGCGTACGGCGGGTGCAGCGGACGGCGCGGCAGCAGGGCCGCATCTACCATTTCGCCGGGCCGCTCGCGCTCGCGCGCGACCTTGCGATCCGCGCCCTCGGCCCGGACCGCATGCTGGCGCGGCAGGACTGGATCTACAATTGGCGGCCGTGACGCGTGCTCAGGTGTGGCGGGTCAGCGCGCGCCACTGCCGGATCTCGGGGCGGGCTTGATCGCCGGCGGCTGCGGAGCTGACGCCGTCGGCGCGGCATTCGGCGGCGTTTCCCGACACCTATTGCGGTGCCAGGCATCCTCGACGAGTTGCGACTGGCCCCGCACCGCGACGTATTCGTTGCGATAGGCGAGCTCGGATACGACGGCGCCGCCGACGCCGGTCTCCGCCTTATCCATCAGCCGCTGCAGATCGGCCGTGCGGGCGGCGAGCGCCTTGCGCTCCGCCTCGAGCTGCTTGCAGTCGTACAGTTCGTATTTGCCGGGATCGGCAAAAGCCGGCGCGACCGTCTCGCTCATGCCGGCGCAGCCGGACAGCGCAAGGCCAGCCGCAAGCAGCGCCGGCAGCGCGACGGAGCCGCGCAGGAAACATGAAAACGAAGCAGCCATGCCGGATGAATAGTCCCCGTAAATTGAGAATGCCTAAAGCAACAACAGATGTCCGGATTGAGGCTTCCGTGGCGGGACCGGTCGGCTGACGCGGGAATCGCAACGACCGGTCGATCAAGCAGGCCGATCCAGTGCTCAAAGCGTGTGCGAAAACAACTGTATTCTCTTTGCCTTAAACTATTTGCGCCGTATAGATGGGCCGATGCGGGCGTGGCGGAACTGGTAGACGCATCGGACTTAAGCCATTGAGTGCCCTGGGGGAAACCCTGGGAGCAGAACTGCTCAAAGTCGGGGAAACCTTCACTGGCAATCCCGAGCCAAGCCTCCGTCAGGGGGAAGGTGTAGAGACTAGACGGGCAGCACCTACAGCGGACAAACGCCAGGGTGAAGGGATAGTCCAGACCACGAACGCCGGGTGGGCGGCGGCGAAAGCCGAAGTGGTAAGAAAATCCGTGGGGCCGCAAGGCCTGTGCCGGTTCGAGTCCGGCCGCCCGCACCAAGTCCGAGCAAGCGCGGACTTAGTGTTGATGCGTTTGTCGTTCCGGCATCATTGGCGTCGCTCGTCCAGCTGATCCGAAATTGGGGCTGCCGACTTTTTGTTTAGCAATGATGCCGCCCAAGACGGAGACGCCTAGCACATACATCCACCCCTCAGTGAAATCAGATAAGTGAGAATTGAAGAGGGACCCAACGAAGTTCTGAACCATAACGATCAACCCCAATTGCCCGTCCTGTACCCGGACGGCCCGCCGGATGTCACGAAGGGATTTCACGTTCACCGCCGCGGCCGGAAGATCTGTCTTGTCGCCACGGGTTACATGGTCCACACGGCATTCATCGTCGCCGACCGGCTACGCGAAGCCGGAATCGACGTTGGCCTCGTCGACCTGTTCGACCTTGCGCGCTTTTCCGCGAAGGCGCTGCACGACGAGCTGTCGCCGTACCAGACCATCGTCAGCATGGAAGAGGGATTCGCCGGCCGCGGCGGCCTCGACGCACTGCTCTACAATTTCCTCGGACATAGCGCGCTGGACGCCAAGCTGCTCAACGTCGGCGTCGAAGGCGGCTATCGCTTCGAGCTCGGATCGCGCGCGGAATTGCATGAGCAGGTCGGCATAGGCCCCGACGTGGTGACCAAGCGCCTGCTGCAGATTTCGGCATCATCCTCCAAGACTCTCCCTCCCCTGAACGGTGGTCGCCCGCAATGAAATTCCCCCTGATGCGCAACAATATCGCGCGCGAAGATCTGGACGCTCTGATCGAGCACTTGAAGCAGGACGACCCGATCCTCACCAACGGTCCGAACGTCCGCGCGTTCGAGCAGGAATGGAACGAGTGGCTGGGCACCAAGTACAGCGTCCTCGTCAACTCCGGGGCCTCTGCCAATCTCCTGACGATGGCCATTCTCAAGATTCGCCATCCCGAGGGTGGCGAGGTGATCGTGCCGCCGCTCACTTGGATTTCGGACGTCGCGTCGGTGATCCAGAACGGCTTCACGCCGGTGTTCGTCGACATTGATCCGACGACCTTGGCGATGGATGCAACGAAGATCGTCGATGCCATCACCGAACGGACACGTGCCGTATTTCTGACCCATGTGCAGGGCTTCGACGGACTAACCGACGAGCTGATCCAGCATCTCGAGAAAGCGGGAATTCCGCTGATCGAAGACGTTTGCGAATCTCACGGCGCGACGCATCGCGGCAAGAAGCTCGGCAGCTTCGGCTGGATATCGAATTTCTCCTTTTATTATGCCCACCACATGACGACCATCGAAGGCGGCATGATCTGCACCAACGATCATGCGGCCTATCAAGCGGCAAGAATGCTGCGGTCCCACGGCATGGTGCGAGAAGCCAACGATCCGGCCATCAAGGAGTCCTACGTTGCGGCTCACCCGGATCTGAATCCGGATTTCATCTTCGCCCACGCCGCCTATAACGTGCGCAATACGGAGATCGGGGGCATCCTCGGCCGGCGGCAGCTTCCGCGGCTCGACGCGAACGTAGAACGCCGGACAGCGAACTTCCTTCGTTTCCTGTCGCGCATCAACCCCGAGAAGTTCCGTACGGATTTCAAGACAGAGGGCTCCAGCAACTACGCCTTCAATCTGGTGCTGCGTCAGCCCGATATGGACCTCGCCGAACGTCTGATGTCGGCCATGCGCGCCGCCGGCATCGAGTTTCGCAGAGGCAGCGCCGGCGGAGGCAATCAGCTCCGTCAGCCATATCTGAAATCGTTCGTCCCGGCCGAACATTACAAGAAATTCCCGCAAACCGACCACATCCACTTCTTCGGCTTCTACATCGGCAATTTTCCCGACCTCAGAATTGATGAGGTCGATGAGATTTGCGCCATCCTCAACGCGGTGAACTGAGATCAACAGCCATGCAGGCAATCCTGGCGGTCGACAAGAATAGGCGTCTCCACGGCGCGGTTTCCGACTTGCCCCACGAGCAGTGTCGCGCGGCCGACCTATCGGGATTCGGTTCTTGCCCCGTCGGAGTGCCGATATGACCGCCGCGAGAGCAGCCCTACTGACGAGACTGACGGCCTCGATCGAGGCGAAGCGAGCGCTCCTATCGGATCTGGACCGGATTGCCGCATTCGAAGCAATTGCCGATGTCGTCGGCGCTACGTACAAGTCCGGCGGGCGTCTCCATATCGCGGGCAATGGCGGATCTGCGGCGGATGCCCAGCACCTGGCTGCCGAGTTCGTCAGCAAACTCGCCCGAGATCGCGCGCCGTTGGCAGCGGAGGCACTGACCGTCGATACGTCGATCCTGACCGCAATCGGGAACGACTATGGGTTCGATGCGGTCTTCTCCCGCCAGATCGAGGGAAAGATGACGGCCAAGGACATCTTTCTCGGAATAACCACATCCGGCAATTCGAGGAACATTCTCGAAGCGCTGCGCACTTGCCGCAAGCTGAACATCCGTACGATCATCTTCTCGGGCGGCAATGGCGGCCTCGCTGCTGAGGAAGCCGACCATTGCTTGCTCGCACCCAGCGAGGTGACCAGCACCATCCAAGAAATGCACATCATCTTTGCGCACGCACTCTGTGAATGCGTAGAGAATGCCATGTTTCCGGTCCGATCCACGTGACGCACGCTGTAGACGCGAACTCAGGCCATTCATAACAAGGGAAGCCCCCAATATGAGCTACAACATTCTCGTGACTGGCGGCGCCGGTTATATCGGATCAACCCTGGTTCCCCGACTGTTGGACGCTGGCCACAAAGTGACCGTGCTGGACAATTTCATGTTCAAGCAGTCCAGCCTCAACCAGTGCTGCCATCACGAAGGCTTCAGCGTGGTTCAGGGTGACATCCGCAGCGAACAGACCATGCAGCCACTCCTGAAGAAGGCCGACGTCATTTTTCCTCTCGCGGCTCTGGTCGGAGCTCCGCTGTGCAGCCGGGATCCCATTGGAGCAAAGACGACCAATCACGACGCCATAACGATGATGTTGAAGCATGTGTCCCGCAATCAGCGGATCATCATGCCGACGACGAACAGCGCCTACGGCTCCGGCGACGAGAACAATTATTGCACGGAGGAATCTCCGCTGCGCCCGATCTCGCAATATGCAATCGACAAGGTGGCCGTTGAAAAAGAGCTGATGGAGCATCCGAACGTCATCAGCTTCCGGCTGGCGACCGTGTTCGGAATGTCCCCCCGCATGCGTCTCGACCTGCTGGTCAACGACTTCGTCTACCGCGCGGCAAACGACCGTTTCGTCGTCCTCTTCGAGGGACATTTCAAGCGCAACTATATTCATGTCCGCGACGTCGCACGGGTCTTCGAGCACGGGCTTGACAACTTCGAGAGCATGAAGGGCCAGATCTTCAATGTTGGTCTTTCAGACGCGAACGTGTCCAAGAAGGAACTCTGCGAACACATCCAGAAATTCGTCCCTGAGTTTTGTTTTGTGGACGCCGAGGTGGGTCGCGACCCCGACCAGCGCAACTACATCGTCTCCAACGCGAAGGTCGAGAAGACCGGATATCGCCCCAATGTTTCGCTGGATGATGGCATCCAGGAACTGCTGAAGGGGTTCGTCATGATCAAGAACAGCATCTATGCGAATGTTTGACCATCGACCGGTGGGCTGGTCATCGATCCTGGCTTGCCCGCCCGAGGTGGTCTAGACGTCAGCGAGGGAACGCCGATGGCGAACGTGCCGTTTGAGTTGAAGGGAAAGAGCGTTTTTGTCGCTGGCCACCGGGGAATGGTCGGCGGCGCGCTTGTCCGCCGGCTCGAGCAGGAAGATGTTCGACTGGTGACCATCGAGCGAAAGGAGCTCGATCTGCGGGACCAATCGGCGGTCTTCGCCTGGTTCTGCAAAGCGCGCCCCCAGGTGATATTTCTAGCCGCGGCCAAGGTCGGCGGAATCGTTGCCAACAATACTCTGCGCGCCGAATTCATCTACGACAACATCGCCATTGCCGCGAACATCGTTCATGCCGCGCATCTGAACGCCGCGGAAAAGCTCATGTTCCTGGGCTCCTCCTGCATCTATCCGAGGCTCGCCGCCCAACCGATGCGCGAAGATTCGGTACTGACCGGCCCGCTTGAACCGACGAATGAGCCCTATGCGATAGCGAAGATCGCCGGCCTCAAGATGGTGGAGGCCTATCGAAGCCAATACGGCTCTGATTTCATCAGCGTCATGCCGACCAATCTCTATGGCCCCGGTGACAACTATCATCCTGAGCACAGCCATGTGATGGCCGGCTTGATACGCCGCTTCCACGAAGCCAAGCTATCCGGCGCAGCACGCGTGGCCGTCTGGGGGACGGGTGCACCGAAGCGTGAATTTCTATACGTTGACGACATGGCGGATGCTTGCGTGCGCCTGATCAAGACCTATTCGAGCTCCGAGCTCGTCAACATCGGCACCGGCGAGGAGGTCACTATCGGTGAACTTGCCCGCCAGATCGCGGACACCGTCGGCTATCGCGGCGAGATCGTCTTCGACACGTCGCGTCCCGACGGCTCGCCGCGCAAGCTGCTCGATACGAGTCGGATGGCCGAGCTGGGATGGCAGGCGCGAACGCCGCTCAAGGAGGGTCTCAAGCTGGCTTACGCGGCTTATTTGTCGAAACAAGCAGCTTAGCAGGCGAAGGCTGCCCTCGCCTGAACCAATTAATCCTGCTCGAGGCGCTTGGGCTCCGCGCGAAAATCGAGCAGCACGATCCAGAAGCAAACCAGCGCGATGACGAGGAGGATGAAACTGCCCTCGAATGGCGCCCCGAGAAGCGAGATCAGGGACGGAAAGGCGAGGCCGACGGTGAGAATGCCCGCGAGTGCCATGGCCGGAAGGTCGACCACGAGGATCGCGGCATAGAGCGCGAGCTCGAAGAAGGCATATTCCTTGAGGCGCGGCGAGCTGAGATAGAGCGCGAACATCGCCAGCACCGTGATGCGCATGGCGACGCGGGGATGATCCATCAGCCAGCGGTCCAGGCGCATCGGAAGCGATCCCCCTTCGCCTACCGGCCGGCTGCCGACCGCGCGCAGGACGGACAGGGCGAACGGCACCAGCACGAGCGCGAGCGCGGCGAGCGCATAGGCCGCGAACAGCGCGGGCTTGCCGCCACCGATCCCGGCATGGTCCATGACGCTCAGCACCAGCAGCAGCAACGACGGATTGGCCTCGAGGAGATCGACAACATGCTGGCCGGGGATCTGCCCCGCCATCGCCAGCTGCCAGCTTGCGAACAGGTCAGGATACAGCAGCTTCGATATCAGGATCGGCACGCCAAAGCTGAAGGCCGCCACTGCGATCAAAGCCAGCTTGCGGCCGCGCGGCAGCGGCAGGAAATAGAGCGCCGCGAGCACCGGGAAGAACACCAGCTTGAACGAGGTGACGAGGCCCAGCAGCGCGGCGCCGGCCAGGCGCCACGAGAAGCCCTGATCTTTCGAGGCTTCCGATGGAAGCGGCCGAAGCAAGAGCTTCAGCGCGATCGCGGTCAGCAAACCGCTCAGGATCGCAAAATTCCCAGATGCCACCACCCATTCGAAACCGACGAACGCGCCGAGCGCGCAGAGCACCCGGAGCGCAACATCACGCGCGCTCGAAGGCGCTCGGCCAAGGCCGGGCAAGAGCAGCCCGCAGAGCACGGCGAGGACGACAAAGATGCCTCTGTAATGCTCGACTAGAGCGCCGCCGGCGCAGAGGGGGCGGAAGACGTCCAGCGTCACCGGCAGATAGGGATAGGAGAGCTTGGTGCCCTTCAGGTTCTTGACGAAATAGGGATCCCGGCCCTCCACATGCGCCTCGACCGCCGCGCAATTGACCCGGGCGTCCCAGCCATATTTCAGATCGAGCGTGGCGTCGTTGGCGAGATTTCCGAGCACGAGCAGCGCCGTCAGCGCGATCAGGCAGGCAAGCCAGACGTTCCGCCGTGCAGCCGCCGAAGGTGCCAGCCATCGTACAGCATCTGTCATGTCGGACACTGGCAAATACCCTGTTTGGCTGGTTTCTCTGGGCCGGTGCGGCGCCTCATTGTCTCAGCCATACTGTGAACAGGACGCGTTTCGGTTTCATCCTGCCCGGTCGGAAAGGCCGCACCGGCCGCCGATCTTTGGGAAGGATGGTGAATCACTCGTTTCCAGCCGGGCAATTGCCCGAGTTGCGGGTGCTGGCCGGCAAGGAGCGGTGATATCTCACCAATTGTTGTTCGCCCTGCCCCCGCCTGACAGCCATCTCGAAACGGGGGTTGTGCAATGCAGCATGGGAAGAAATAAAAACCCTCGATTTCAGAGGTGAGCTTCCTTGTCCGACGTCAATGCCGACGATTGGGTGTCCTCCGGACACCGTCCCATGGGTTTTCCCGAATTCGTCATCGTGATCGCGTCCATCATGGCGCTGAATCCGCTTGCGATGGACATGATGCTGCCGGCCCTGCCCAACATCGGCACCGCCTTCAAGATTCCGGTCGCCAACCATCTTCAGCTGGTGCTGTCGACGTTCCTGATCGGCTTCGGCGCGGGCCAGTTCGTCATGGGCCCGCTGTCGGACCGGTTCGGCCGCCGTCCCGTCTTGCTCGGCGGCATGACGGTCTATGCGGTCGCGAGCGTGCTCGCGATTGCTGCCCCCACATTCGAAACGCTGCTGTTGGCCCGTGCGCTGCAGGGTTTTGGCACCGCGGCGACGCGGGTGATCGCGACCTCGATTGTCCGCGACTGCTATGTCGGCCGCCGCATGGCCAGCGTGATGTCGCTCGCGATGATGGTGTTCATCGCAGTGCCGGTAGTCGCCCCGTCCTTCGGACAGGCAGTGCTTCTGGTGTCCCAATGGCGCGGCATCTTTGTCGTGCTGACGCTGTACGGTCTGCTCGCGCTCGCATGGAGCGTGCTGCGCCTGCCGGAAACCCTGCCCGAGTCCGAGCGCCGCTCGCTGGCGCTTGGCGACGTGCTCGCGGCTTTCCGGCAGACCGTGACCCACCGACAGACCATCGGTTATGCGATGGCCGCGGGCAGTGTCATGGGCGCATTGTTCGCCTTTGTGTTTTCGGCGCAGCAGGTCTTCACCGGCATCTACCGTCTTGGCCATTATTTCCCCTTGGCCTTTGCGGCGATCGCAGCAGGCGTTGCCATCGCGGGCTTCCTAAACGCCAAGCTGGTCGGGCGGCTCGGCATGCGCGTGATCTCGCACGGCGCGCTGACGCTCTACACCGCGGTCGCCGGCGTCATGCTGATGACCGAAATTCTCGGCGTGCTGCCGCTGTCGCTGTTCATGGTGCTCTCCGCCCTGATGATGTTCTCGTTCGGCATGATGGTCGCCAACTTCACCGCGCTCGCGATGGAGCCGCAGGGCCACATCGCCGGCACCGCCTCCTCGCTCTACGGCTCGATCACGACGCTGATCGGAATCGTGGTCGGCATGGCGATCGGCCAGAGCTTCGACGGCACGCTGCTGCCGTTCTCGGTCGGCTTCTTCCTGTCGACGCTCGCCGCGCTCGCGATCGTGCTGGTGGTGGAGAAGGGGCGGCTGTTCAGGCCGCATCATCGCCCGACCGCCTGAGGAACCAGCGGGCCAGCTCGATGTTGTACTGCAGCAAATCGAAAGGCTGCGGTATGGAACTGGAACACCACAACGACGATCGGGGCGCGGAACCGCAGCAGATGGAGCAGTCCGAGCCGGCCGAACAGACGGCGTTCACGCCGCCTTTCGTAAGCGAGGGGCTCGAGCGGCTGCGCGATAGCTACTGCTGAGCACGACAGCTAATCCAGCGCCCGCCTGCTGCCCCTGAAATCATCGGCTGTGCTTTCGGCAACCGCATCGCTCCGGCGCGGCGGCACCATCAGCACGACCACGATCCGCGTCACACCAGCCCTGCCTGCCAGCGACGCCTGCACGGTAAACTCACGCCTGACGACGGATCCGGCCCGCGGCGACACCCAGTCCATCCATCGATTGCAATAGTCCTGGCCCCGGAAGCAGAGTGCTGCCCAACCCCGGTCCAGCGACTGCTGCAACGAGCCCAAGCTGCGTTGATAGTCGAATGCTCGTTCATGGTGCGGATGGTCGGAACTATAGAAGGCCATGGCAAAGGCCAGCGGATCATCGCCGCTCACGATGCTGAGCGGCTTGTCCGTCAGCTCGCGCCATTCGCGCGTCAATTTGCTGGCCGCCTCTGCGTAAAATTCGCGCCCTTCCTCGTAGCCGTGACCGTTGCGGTAGACGGCATGGATCGGCGCAGCGACCAACACGGCGGCGAGCGCGATGCCGGCCGTGATCACGGTGAGATTGACCGTATAGAAGCGCTCGATCGGGTAGCTCGCGCCGCAGACCACGAGAACGGCGAACAGGAACAGCCCCTGCAACGCCCATAGCGAGGGCAGATCCGTGCCCATCACCAGTGACGTCGAGACCGGCAGCATGATTGTGCCGATCGTGACGTAGAACAGAAGCCGCGCTCCCGGATTCATGGCGGCGAAATCGGCCGGAAACTGCTTCAGCCGCGTGCCGGCGATGAACACCCACAGCACGGCCGAAATGCTCATCGCCGCCGCGAGCCCGAGCACGAAGTTCTTCGCCTCGCCGAGGGACATCGTTGCATAGCTGCCTGCGTGCACCAGTGCGTAGACGAAGGTCGATGCTCCCGTCGTCGCGAGCCAATGGATGTGCGGTGACAGCGTCGCGAGCCCGACGACGATCGAGATCCAGGGCGAAGCCGAGGTGAAATAGGCGCGCCGTGCTGGGTGGGCCAGCGCTGCAAATGCGAAACTCGCCACGAGAAAGATCGAATAATATTTGCCCAGCATTGCCAGCGCCGTCGTGCATCCCGCCGCGACGGCCCAAGATGCGGCGCGCGTCTCGAAGGCGCGCAGGAAGCACCAGGTTGCCAGCGGCCAGGTCGCGAGCAGCACCGCATTGGCATTGAAGCGCTGGGCATGGAATTGATAGGCCGGCGTCAGCATCAGCAGCAAAAGCACCAGCACGCGCTTGTGCCCCGTCACGAATTGCCGCGCGATACGATCGACGAACACCAGCGCAAGCCCGGCATTGGCCATTGCCATCAATTGCAGCGACCAGTCGGTGGACGGGAAGATCGCGGTCCAGGCGGCGACGACCCAGCCGCTTAACGGCGGATGCTTGTGATAGCCCCACTCGAAATGCCGGCCCAGCGTCCAGGCCTCGAGCGTATCAGGGTGGAGGCCGCCGCCGGCATAGGCGACAATCAGATAGAGCGTCCAGATCGCGACGAAGCAGGCGATGAGAAGCGGCACCGCCCAGCCCGCCTCGACACCACCATCGAGCCAACGCAGGAAAGGCCGCCGCCATTGCGCCGGCGCGCGATCCGACCTTTCGGCCATCGCCTGGAATGCAAAATCGATCGGCACGGGAATCAAATAAGGAAAGAGAAGCGAAAGGACGCCACATCTATTTCAACAGAGAAGCAAATGGCAATGCTTGGAAACTGGAAGAGTTAAAGTCATCCACCATCCCGACCGGCCGAGGACAGGACAAAAAGAAAACGGCGCCGCTGAGGACAGCGGCGCCGCGTCACAATGGAGATGAAGGGCGCAAGGGGCCCTCCCGCCTACTCCGTCTTGTCGATATTCCAGAACACCGGCGTGGCGGGACCGTCGAGCACGCCCTTCAGCGATTTGCGCCAGCCGCTCGGCAGCAGGTACTGCCCCAGCGGAATGTAGATCACCTGCTCATAGGCCTGCTTCTGGATATCGGCGGCGATCTTCTTCTGCTCGTCGATCGAGGACGCGCGGACGAAGGCATCCTTGAGCTGCTCGATCTTGGCGTCTTCCGCCCAGCCGAACCAGCCCTTCTTGCCCTGGCCGCCGATCGAGAGATTGGCGATCGGGTTGGAGACGTCGGCCGCGACCCAGTTGGTGAAGAACATGTTCCAGCCGCCTTCCTTCGGCGGCTTCTGGCTGGCGCGGCGGCTCACCACCGTCTGCCAGTCGGTCGCCTGCAGGTCGACCTTGAAGCCGGCCTCGCGCAGCAGCTGGGCCGCAACGATCGGCTGCGCCTTCAGCGTCGTGACGTCGCCAGGCGCCATGATCACGATCGGCGTGCCGTCATAGCCGGACTCGGCGAGTGCCTTCTTGGCCGCCGCCATGCCGCCGCCCTTGGTAAGGGTCTCGGCGCCGACCTCGGTCGCGAGCGGCGTGTCGCACACGAAGAAGGCACCGCAGATCTTCTGATACTTGGCGTTGCCGACAAGCGCGTCGAGCACGTCCTTCTGGTTGATCGCCAGGAAGGCGGCACGGCGCACCTTCACGTTATCGAACGGCGGATGTAGAAAGTTCATCCGGCCGAGCGTCTGAAAGCCGAACTTGTTCAGGGTCTCGACCGTGAGCTCCTTGTTCGCTTCCAGGATCGGCAGCATGTCGAACGGCAGATTCTCCATGAAGTCGATGTCGCCCGACTGCAACGCGTTCACCGCGGTTTGCGAGTCCGGCATGGTGATCCACTCGACGCGATCGACCTTCACCACCTTGCCGCCCGAGGTCCAGCTCGCGGGCTCCTTGCGCGGCACGTAATCGGTGTTCTTGACGTAGACCGCCTTGACGCCCGGCTGGAATTCCGACGCCACGAACTTGAACGGGCCCGAGCCGATCTGCTCCGGAATCTGTTTGTCCGCCGGCGTCTCCGCGAGACGCTTCGGCATCATGAAGGCGACGCGCGAAGAGGGTTTTCCGATGGAGTCCAGCACGAGGCCGTAGGGCTCCTTCAGCTTCAGCGTGATGGTCTTGGCGTCGGTCGCCTCGATGCTCGCGGTGAAGTCCATGAGCTTCTGGCCCATGCCGTCGACCGCGGCCCAGCGCTTGAGCGAGGCGACGCAGTCTTCCGCCGTGACCGGCGCACCGTCATGCCACTTCAGGCCGTCGCGCAACGTGAAGGTGTAGGTGAGCTTGTCGTCGGAGATCTTCCAGTCCGCCATCTGCGGCTGGACCTTGAAGTTCGAATCGGTGGCGACCAGCGTGTCGTAGACCATGTAGCCATGGTCACGCGTAATGTAGGCCGTGGTGAAGATCGGATCGATGATGCGCAGGTCCGAATGCAGCACCGCCGTGATGGTCTTGCCGGCGGCAAACACTGGCGAGGCCATCGCCGTGGACAGCGCGACGACCGACAGCGCAAGTTTGGAGGCGAACGCGCGAGGCCCCCGGCGCAAGAAGTTAAACATGGAAAGTTTCTCCTGACGTGAAACTGTTCAAAGGCAGATTATTGGTTGAGCATCCGGTTCGTTCTTTGGGCGAACTAACCCCATGCAATGCCTTTATCTTTTCAAGACTTGCAGACAGTGCCGAGCGCGTCAATCCGGTTTCGCTGCAAGCCCTCGCGGCGTGCGCACGGGCTCCACAAGGATCGGTTTAGCTCTACAACTCTCTCCGTTCGTCCTGCCCCGCGCCGATGCAATGCGCGTTCCACCTTGCGAAGCTTGAGAGACATTGAGATGAATCCAGCCAATCTTCCCTTCGATTCCGAGGCGATGCTCCAGGGCCTGCGCGGCTGGGTGGAATGCGAGAGCCCGACCTGGGACGCCGATGCCGTGAACCGCATGCTCGATATCGCAGCGCGGGATATGGCCATCATGGGTGCGACGATCGAGCGCATCGCCGGTCGCCAGGGCTTTGGCGGCGTGATCCGCGCGCGCTTCCCCCATCCCAAGCAGGGCGAGCCCGGCATCCTGATCGCCGGACATATGGATACCGTCCACCCCGTCGGCACCATCGAGAAGCTGAAATGGCGGCGCGAGGGCAACAAGTGCTACGGCCCCGGCATCTACGACATGAAGGGCGGCAATTATCTCTCGCTCGAAGCGATCCGGCAGCTGGCCCGCGCGGCCTTCACCACGCCGCTGCCGATCACGGTGCTGTTCACGCCGGATGAGGAAGTCGGCACGCCGTCGACGCGCGACATCATCGAGGCCGAGGCCGCGCGCAACAAATACGTGCTGGTGCCCGAGCCCGGCCGCGCCGACAACGGTGTCACCACCGGACGTTACGCCATCGCGCGTTTCAATCTCGAGGCGACTGGACGGCCGAGCCACGCCGGCGCAACGCTGTCGGCGGGGCGCTCGGCGATCCGCGAGATGGCCCGCCAGATCCTCGCGATCGACGCCATGACCACGGACGACTGCACCTTCTCGGTCGGCGTCGTGCATGGCGGACAATGGGTCAACTGCGTTGCCACGACCGCCACGGGAGAAGCGCTGTCGATGGCCAAGCGCCAGGCCGATCTCGACCGGGGCGTCGAGAGGATGCTGGCGCTATCGGGCACGACCAATGATGTGACCTTCAAAGTCACCCGCGGCGTGACGCGCCCGGTGTGGGAACCGGACGCCGGCACCATGGCGCTGTACGAAAAGGCCCGCGGCATCGCCAAGTCGCTCGGCGCCGAATTGCCGCATGCGAGCGCCGGCGGCGGCTCCGACGGCAATTTCACCGGCGCCATGGGGATCCCAACGCTCGACGGCCTGGGCGTGCGTGGTGGCAATGGCCACACGCTGGAGGAGTATATCGAGGTCGAAAGCCTGGTCGAAAGGGGGCGGCTGATGGCGGGGCTGCTGGCGACGCTGGAGTGATTTCTGAGCCCGTCATTCCGGGACGGTCCGGAGGACCGAACCCGGAATGACGACACGAAGAGAGCACCGCCTCCCCCAAACGGCCGACCACCCTGCAAAAGCTGTGGCCCGGATGGCACGGGAATTGCTGAAATGTTAGGCTGGTGGCAGGCTCGCCGAAGGCCCTGCCCGATTTGACTCTAATCTGACGGATCCAACTTGCTCGGATATCTCGTTCGCCGAATCTTCGCCGCTGTGCCCGTGATGGGCGTCGTCGCGCTGTTCGTCTTCCTGCTGCTCCGCCTCACCCCCGGCGATCCCGCCGCCATTCTTGCCGGCGACAACGCGACGCCGGAACGGCTGGAGCGCATCCGCACCTCGCTCGGCCTTAACGAGCCCTTGATCGTGCAGTTCGTCACCTGGGTGAACAAGCTGCTGCACGGCGACCTCGGGACCTCGCTGATCTCCAACCTGCCGGTGATGAAGATGATCAGCCAGCGCGTCGAGCCCTCGATCTCGCTCGCGCTGTGCACCATCGTCCTCGCCGTGATCGTCGCGGTCCCCTTGGGAGTGATCGCCGCCTGGAAACACGGCACCTGGATCGATCGCTTTGTCATGGGCTTGTCCGTGCTCGGCTTCTCCGTGCCGGTGTTCGTGATCGGCTATCTGCTGATCCAGATATTCGCCATCGAGCTGCGCTGGGTGCCGGTACAGGGCTTCCGCAGCATCTTCAACGGCTTCGGGCCGTTCTTCGAGCGCATCATCCTGCCGACCTGCGCACTCTCCTTCATCTATGTCGCTCTGATCGCACGCATGACACGTGCCGCGATGCTCGACGTGCTCGGCGAAGATTACGTCCGCACCGCGCGGGCCAAGGGCATCAACGAGGTTGCGGTGATGATGCGGCATGCGCTGCGCAACGCCGCCGTGCCTGTGATCACCGTGATCGGCACCGGCTTTGCGCTGCTGATCTCCGGCGTCGTCGTCACCGAGAGCGTGTTCAACATTCCCGGCATCGGCCGCCTCACCGTGGATGCGGTGCTGGCGCGCGACTACCCGGTGATCCAGGCCATGATCCTGCTGACGTCGCTGATCTATGTCATCGTCAATCTCCTGATCGACGTCGCCTACACGCTGCTCGATCCCCGGATCCGGTACTGAGGCAAGGGTAACAACAAGTATGTCCGTCGATAGCCTTCCCCAGTCGTCCATTCCGATCACGTCGCCGCTGCGGCCGCGCTTCGGATTCCTCACCTCGACGCCGATCATCGCGACGGCCACCGTCCTGCTCGGGCTGATCGTGCTGATCTCGATCCTGGCGCCCCTGATCGCGCCGTATGATCCGATCCAGCTCGCGCCGTCGCAGCGGCTGAAGCCGAGCTCGGCGCAGTACCTGCTCGGAACGGACGCCTACGGCCGCGACGTGTTGTCGCGCGTAATCTATGGCGGCCGCATCTCGCTGCTGATCGGCATCGGCGCGGCGATCCTGTCGATCGCCATCGGGCTCGCGATCGGTCTCGTCTCCGGCTTCTTCAAGCTGGTCGATGCCGTGCTGATGCGCGTCATGGACGGTCTGATGGCCATGCCGAGCATCCTGCTCGCGATCGCCGTGGTCTCGCTGTCCGGCGCCAGCCTCTGGACCGTGCTGATCGCGATCACCATTCCAGAAATCCCGCGCGTGGCGCGCCTGGTGCGCTCGGTGGTGTTGTCGGCACGCGAGGAGCCTTATGTCGAAGCCGCGATCTCGGTCGGCTCGTCCTTGCCGAAGATCATGTGGCGGCACCTGATGCCGAATACGGTGGCCCCGCTGATCGTCCAGGGCACCTATATCTGCGCCTCCGCGATCCTGACCGAGGCGATCCTCTCCTTCCTCGGCGCCGGCATCTCGCCGGAGACGCCGACCTGGGGCAACATCATGGCCGAGGGCCGGCAGTATTTCCAGATCAAGCCGTCGCTGATCTTCTACCCGGGCCTGCTGCTCTCGATCGCCATCCTCAGCATCAATCTGATCGGCGATGCCGCCCGCGACGCCCTCGATCCGCGCATGAAGCAGCGGGAGGGGAAGTGATATCCTCAGTTTCGTCATTCCGGGGCGCGACGAAGTCGCGAACTCGGAATCCATCTCACCACTTGCATCGCGGCTCAATGGATTCCGGGCTCGCGCTCACGCGCGCCCCGGAATGACGAGCGAGAGTTTGGCGGCATGACCAACACCATCCTCGACATCAACAACCTCGTCGTCTCGGTCGGCAAGAAGCCGGGCGCAACAAAGATCATCGACGGCATCTCGATCCAGGTGCGCGAGCGCGAAACGCTGTGCCTCGTCGGCGAAAGCGGCTCGGGCAAGTCGGTGACCTCGCTCACCACGATGGGCCTGTTGCCGAAGGGCACGCTGGTGCCGACGAGCGGCAGCGTCAAGCTGGTCGGCGAGGAGCTGCTGACCGCGACCGACCGCCGCCTGCGCCAGCTGCGCGCCACCCAAATGGCGATGATCTTCCAGGAGCCGATGACCGCGCTCAATCCGGTGGTGCCAGTCGGCCGCCAGATCGACGAGGTGCTGCGCGCCCACACCGATCTCGACGGCAAGGCGCGCAAGAAGCGCATCCTCGACATGATGGAGCACGTCCGCCTGCCGCAAGTCGAGCGCATCTTCGCTTCCTATCCGCACCGCCTCTCCGGCGGCCAGCGCCAGCGCATCATGATCGCGATGGCGCTGGTGCTCGAGCCGAAGCTGCTCATTGCGGACGAGCCGACCACCGCGCTCGACGTCACCACGCAGAAGCAGATTCTGACGCTGATCCGCGACCTCCAGCGCGATCACGGCACCGCGGTGCTGTTCATCACTCACGACATGGGCGTGGTCGCCGAGATCGCCGACCGCGTCGCGGTGATGCGGCAGGGCCGGCTGGTCGAGACCGGACCGCTTGAGACCGTGCTGCGCAATCCGACCATGGAATACACCCGCAACCTGCTGTCGTCGGTGCCGAGCCTGGTGCCGCGGCCGCCGCGCGAGGAGAGCCGCGAGCCCGTCGTGCTCGAAGCCAACGAGCTCAGCAAGGTCTACAAGGAACGTTCTTTCTTCGGCAAAGGTCGCGAGGTGCTTGCCGCCGACAAGGTGACGCTGACGCTGCGCAAGGGCCGCACGCTCGGCATCGTCGGCGAGAGCGGCTCAGGCAAGTCGACGGTGGCGCGCTGCATCGTGCGCCTGATCGATCCGACCTCCGGCGGCGTGCGGCTCGCCGGCCGCGAGATCGCCGACATCTCGCGCCGCCTGCTGCAGCCGCACCGGCAGAAGATCCAGATCGTGTTCCAGGACCCCTACCGTTCGCTCAACCCGCGCGTGACCGTCGGCGAGAGCATCGCGGAAGGCCCGATCAATTACGGCGCGGCGCATGCCGACGCGATGAAGCGGGCGCGCGAGTTGCTCGAGCTCGTCGGACTGCCGGCCGATGCGGTCACGCGCTATCCGCACCAGTTCTCCGGCGGCCAGCGCCAGCGCATCGCCATCGCGCGTGCGCTCGCGCTCGATCCGGACGTGCTGGTTGCAGACGAGGCCGTCTCCGCGCTCGATGTCTCCGTGCAGGCGCAGGTGCTGGAACTGCTCGACGAGATCCAGAAGCGGCTCGGCATCGCGATCCTGTTCATCACCCATGACCTTCGCGTCGCCGCGCAAATCTGCGACGAGGTCGTGGTGATGCAGCATGGCCGCGTCGTCGAACAGGGCCCCGCCGCGGAAGTGCTGACGCATCCGAAGGAGGCCTATACCAAGGCGCTGCTGGATGCCGCTCCTGGGCGCGACTGGGACTTTGCGAACTTCCGGCCGGTGTCGGAGGGCGTGGGGGCCAGCGCGTAGGATCATCCTCGTCACTGCGAGCGTAGCGCAGCAATCCAGAATCCCTCGGCGGGAAGACTCTGGATTGCTTCGCTACGCTCGCAATGACGGTGTGCGCGGCACACATTCCCAAAACAGCTTGACCCTATGCGCGGCGCGATTGCTTCCTGTCTTGCCCTCGCCTCTTGGCCAAGGCTAACGTCGCGCACTTTCCAACGCTGGACTTGAATTGATGACACGTATCGCCGTCGGCGGCTTTCTGCACGAGACCAACACCTTCGCTCCGACGAAGGCGACGTTCGCGGACTTTCAGCATGGTGGCGGCTGGCCGGCGATGACTGAAGGCGCGGACGTGCTGAAGGTGATGCGGCGCATCAATGTCGGTCTGGCCGGCTTCGTCGAAAGCGCCGAGGCGAACGGCTGGGAACTCATCCCCACCATCGCCTGCGGTGCCAGCCCGTCGGCGCACGTCACCAAGGACGCCTTCGAGCGCATCGTGAAAGTGATTGTCGACGGCGTCGCGGCCGCCGGTCCGCTCGATGCGGTCTATCTCGACCTGCACGGCGCCATGGTGACCGAGCATCTCGACGATGGCGAGGGCGAGATCCTGGCGCGCGTGCGCCGCGTCATCGGCAAGGATGTTCCGCTGGTGGCCAGCCTCGACCTGCACGCCAACGTCACGCCCGAAATGATGGAACATGCCGACGCGCTGATCGCCTACCGCACCTATCCGCATGTTGACATGGCCGAGACCGGCCGAGCCTCCGCGCGGCATCTCGCACTGTTGCTGAAGACGAAGCAGCGCTTGGCAAAATCGTTCCGGCAATTGCCGTTCCTGATCCCGATCAGCTGGCAGTGCACCAACGATCAGCCCACCAAAGGCATCTATGAGAAGCTCGCCGCGCTTGAGAGCGATGCGGTTCCGACACTCTCTTTTGCGCCGGGCTTCCCCGCCGCCGATTTCCGCGATTGCGGGCCGAGCGTGTTTGCCTATGGGGCGACTCAAGCCGACGCCGACCGCGCCGCGGAGGCGATCGTCAAGCTGATCGAAAGCCACGAGAATGATTTCGACGGCAGGATCTGGTCGCCCGACGACGGTGTGCGTCATGCGATGGAACTGTCCAGGAACGCAAGCAAGCCGATCATCATCGCCGACACCCAGGACAATCCCGGCGCCGGCGGCGATTCCGACACGACCGGCATGCTGCGCGCGCTGGTGCGCAACAAGGCGAGCGCGGCCACCGGCGCGATCTACGATCCGGCCTCGGCCAAGGCGGCGCATGAGGCCGGCGTCGGCGCCACCGTGACGCTGTCGCTCGGCGGCAAATCCGGCATCCCCGGCGACGAGCCCTATACCGAAACCTTCGTCGTCGAGAAGCTCTCCGACGGCCGCTTCATCGCGCCCGGACCCTACTATGGCGGCCGCGAGATGGAGATGGGCCCCTCCGCGTGCCTGCGCATCGGCGATGTCCGCGTTGTCGTCTCCTCGCACAAGGCCCAGCTCGCCGACCAGGCGATGTACCGCTATGTCGGCATCGAGCCGACGCGCGAGAAGATTTTGGTCAACAAGAGCTCGGTGCATTTCCGCGCCGATTTCGAGCCGATCGCCGAAAAGCTGATGATCTGCGCCGCGCCCGGCGCCATGCCCGCCGACACCGCCACCCTGCCCTGGACGCGCCTGCGCCCGGGAATCCGCATCAAGCCGAACGGCCCCGTTTTCACGCCTCCCTCACGCTAACCGGACAGGACAGATGCCCACGATCGACCGCATCGACGGCTATGCCGACGAACTCACCGCCATCCGCCGCGACTTCCACGCCCATCCCGAGATCGGCTTCGAGGAAGTGCGCACCTCCGGCATCGTCGCCGACAAGCTGAAGAGCTGGGGCATCGAGGTGCATCGCGGTCTCGGCGGCACCGGCGTGATCGGCGTCATCAAGGGCAAGGGCACGGGCACCAAGCGCATCGGCTTGCGCGCCGACATGGACGCGCTGCCGATGGAAGAGAACACCAACCTGAAATGGAGCTCGAAGATTCCCGGCCGCTTCCACGGCTGCGGCCATGACGGCCACACCACGATGCTGCTCGGCACCGCGCGCTATCTCGCCGAGACCAGGAATTTCGACGGCACCGTGCACCTGATCTTCCAGCCGGCCGAGGAAGGCCTCGGCGGCGCCCGCGCCATGATCAAGGACGGGCTATTCGAGAAGTTTCCCTGCGACGAGCTTTACGGCCTGCACAACGCGCCCGACCTCAACCATGGCGAGATCGCGATCCTGCCTGGCCCGGCGATGGCGAGCGCCGACTTCTTCGACCTCCGTATCACCGGCTACGGCGCGCACGGCGCGATGCCCGAGCGCTCCAAGGACGCGGTGATCATCGCGACCACGCTGGCGCAGGCGATCCAGACCATCGTCAGCCGCAACGTCGAGCCGCTGCAGGCCGCGGTGGTGTCGATCACGCAGATCCACGCCGGTTCGGCCTACAACGTCATTCCCGGCGACGCACATCTCTGCGGCACCATCCGCACCTTCTCGAAGGAAGTTCGTACCCTGGTCAGCGAACGCATCCGCACCATCTGCGCCGGCATCGCCAGCGCCTACCAATGCGTGATCGACGTCGACATCCGCGACACTTTCAACGTGCTGGTCAACCAGGTCGAGCAGTCCAAGGTGGTCGAGGACGTCGCGCGCACCATCGTCGATCCCGCCAACGTGATCACGCGCGCCCAGCCGAAGATGGGCAGCGAGGATTTCGCCGACATGCTGGAGACCATCCCCGGCGCCTATTTCTGGGTCGGCCACGATGGCTCGGTGCCCGTGCACAATCCCGGCTTCGTGCTCGACGACAAGATCCTGCCGATCGGCGCCAGCATGTTTGCCCGCATCATCGAGACCCGGATGCCGGTAGGTTAGCAATGCATAAGAAGAGCGTCGAAGAGGCAGTTACCTCGCTGCACGATCTGTCCGCGGTCGACCTGATCGCGGGCTATCGCGCCAAGCAATTCTCGCCGAGCGAGGTGCTTGAGGACGTGCTCACACACGTCGCTGCGTGGGAACCGCATCTGAAGGCGCTCTATGCATTCGATCCCGATGGCGCGCGCGAGGCCGCCAAGGCCTCGACCGCACGTTGGAACGGCGGCGAGCCGTCCGGCGCGCTCGACGGCGTGCCTGTGACGGTGAAGGACAATATCGCGACCAAGGGCGTGCCGGTGCCGCTCGGCGCGGCCAGCGTCAAGCTCGTGCCGGCCGAGAAGGACGCACCGCCCGCCGCGCGGCTGCGCGAAGCCGGCGCGATCATTTTCGCGAAAACCACCATGCCCGATTACGGCATGCTGTCGTCCGGGCTCTCCAGCTTCCACGCGCTCGCGCGCAACCCCTGGGATCTCGCCAAGAACCCCGGCGGCTCCAGCGCGGGCGCCGGCGCCGCCGCTGCGGCCGGCTATGGACCGCTGCATCTCGGCACCGATATCGGCGGCTCGGTGCGCCTGCCCGCCGGCTGGTGTGGCCTCGTCGGTTTGAAACCGAGCTTCGGCCGCGTACCGATCGACCCGACCTATGTCGGCCGCGTTGCAGGTCCCATGACCCGCACGGTAGACGATTGCGCGCTGATGATGAGCGTGATCGCAAAGCCCGACCGGCGCGACGGCATGAGCCTGCCCGCCGAGCCGCTCAACTGGAAAGGATTGGAAAAGTCGCCGCGCAAGCTGCGCATCGGCCTGATGCTCGATCCCGGCGTCGGCCTGCCGCTGGAGAAGCCGGTGCGCGAGATCGCGGTGAAGGCGGCGAAGGCGTTCGAATCCGCCGGCGCCGTCGTGACGGAGGTCGACGGCATCCTCACCCGCGCGATGCTCGACGGCCTCGACAATTTCTGGCGCGCGCGGATGTGGGACGATCTGTCGAAGCTGACGCGGGCCGAGCAGGAAAAGGTGCTGCCCTATATCTTCACATGGGGCGAGTCCGGCGCCAAGCTGTCGGGCCTCGACGTCCTCCGCGGCTTCAACCAGACCATGGCGATCCGCGCCGCAGCGGGAAAGCTGTTCTGCGAACTCGACTATGTGATCTCGCCGACCGCACCGAACGTGAACTATCCGGCGGAATGGGCTTCGCCCACCAACGATCCGATGAAGCCGTTCGAGCACATCGTCTATACCGTGCCGTGGAATATGTCGGAGAATCCTGCGGTCTCCGTCAATGGCGGCTTCGATGCCAAGGGCTTTCCCATCGGTGTGCAGATCGTCGGCCGCCGCTTCGACGATATCGGCGTGCTCGGCATGGCCAAGGCATTCGAGGGCCTGCGCGGCGCGCAGCGGCCCTGGCCGAACCCGCCGGCGAAGTAGCGTCTGAGCACAAGCGCGGGCTCGCCCCGCGCATCCATCCTCTTCGAGAAAGATGGATCGCCGGGTCAAGCCCGGCAATGACAGAATTGTTTCAAAGAATGACAGGGAAGGAAACCCACCATGGCGTATGAGACGATCAAATACGAGGTCGCCGAGCAGATCCTCACCATCACGCTGAACCGGCCCGACAAGCTCAACGCCTTCAACGCGCAGATGCAGAGCGAGTTGATCGACGCGTTCGACGCCGCCGACAAGGACGACAATGTCCGCGCCATCATCGTCACCGGCGCCGGCCGCGGCTTTTGCGCGGGCGCCGATCTCTCCTCGGGTGCCGACACGTTCGACCGCGACGCGCGGCGCGGGCCGGTGAATCGCCTCGCCGACGGCAAGGTCGATTACAGCGATCCGCAGGTGCGCGACGGCGGCGGCCAGGTGACCTTGCGCATCTTCAAATGCCTCAAGCCGGTGATCGCGGCGGTGAACGGCCCGGCGGTCGGCATCGGCGTCACCATGCAGCTGGCGATGGACATCCGCATCGCCTCGGATGCCGCCCGGTTCGGCTTCGTGTTCTCCCAGCGTGGCATCGTGCCCGAGGCGGCATCGAGCTGGTTCCTGCCGCGCATCGTCGGCATCTCGCAGGCGCTGGAATGGTGCTATTCCGGCCGCGTCTTCCCGGCGCAGGAAGCGCTTGCCGGACGCCTCGTCAGCAAGGTCGTCGCGCCTGATGATCTGCTGCCGACCGCCCGCGCGCTCGCCAAGGAATTTGCCGCAAAGACCGCGCCGGTCTCGGTGGCGCTGATCCGCCAGATGATGTGGCGCATGATGGGCGCCGACGATCCGATGGAGGCCCACAAGGTCGATAGCCGCGGCATCTATGCACGGGGCCGCTCGGACGACGTCAAGGAAGGCGTGGTGTCGTTCCTGGAGAAACGTCCAGCGCAGTTCAAGAACAAGGTGTCGACCGATATGCCGGATTATTTCCCGTGGTGGACGGAGCGGGAGTACAAGTGACGCGAGGGGCCCGTCCTCCGTTCACCGCTGTCATCACCCGCGAAGGCGGGTGATCCAGTATTCCACCAGCGTCAATTGTCACGACCGCTGGTGATTACTGGATGCCCCGCCTTCGCGGGGCATGACAACTCACTCCATCA
Organism: Bradyrhizobium sp. DOA1; assembly: GCF_001593325.1. Taxonomy (NCBI): domain Bacteria; kingdom Pseudomonadati; phylum Pseudomonadota; class Alphaproteobacteria; order Hyphomicrobiales; family Nitrobacteraceae; genus Bradyrhizobium; species Bradyrhizobium sp. DOA1. The sequence goes on along the minus strand of NZ_JXJM01000001.1, from coordinate 2,188,239 downwards.
CCAGCGCCACTCGCCCGATCGCCTTGCGGTCGAGCAACAGCCGCATCGCCTTTGCATAATCTTCCAGCGGCAGGCGGTGCGAGACGTTCGGGCGCAGCTTGCCCTCCTCCGCCCATTGCAAGAGCGCTTTCAAGCGCACCTCGCCGAGCCCAGGGTTCTTTCGCACGGCTTCGCCGGCGCGCACGCCCAGCACGCTGGCGCCCTTGATCAGCAACAGATTAGTCTTGGCCGAGCCGATGCCGCCGGTGAAACCGATCACCAGGAGCCGCGCGCCCCAGGCGATGCAGCGCATCGAATCCTCGAAGACCTGACCGCCGACGGGATCGAACACGACGTCGGCGCCGCGGCCGTCCGTGATGCGCTTGACGGCGTCGCGAAACGGCTCGCGATCGTAGCGGACGAGATGATCGGCGCCGCGCGATTTGGCGATCGCAAGCTTCTCGTCGCTGGAGGCAGTCGCGATCACGGTCGCGCCCAGCATCTTGCCGATCTCGACGGCGGCAAGACCGACACCGCCGCCCGCGCCGTGCACCAGCAGCACCTCGCCGGGCTCGACCCGCCCGCGGTCGATCAGCGCATGATAGGCGGTGCCGTGGCCGGCGAGATAGGTCGCGGCCTCCGCATAATCGAACGTCGACGGCATCGGGGTGAGCTGCGACGGCATCACCACCGCTTCGTCGGTGAAGGCGCCGTGGCGCATCTTGACGATGACCTTGTCGCCGACGGTAACGCCGCTTGCCTCCGCACCCACTTCGGTGACGTCGCCGGCGGCTTCCATGCCCGGCGTGAACGGCAGCTCCGGCTTGAGCTGATATTCGCCGGCAGCCATCAGCACGTCCGGAAAGTTCAGCCCGGCGGCGCGAACCGCGACGCGCACCTCGCCCGGCTTCAACGCGCGCGAGGGAAACTCTTCCAGCCGCAATGTCTCGGGCGCGCCGAGTGCACGACAGACGACGGCCCGCACCATCAGGCTGCACTCGCCTTGCGGCGCAGAAGCGCCTCGCGGATCAGCGGCATGCGGTCATTGCCGAAATACATGTCGGTCTTGCCGACGAAGATCGTCGGCGAACCGAAGCCGCCACGGGCCACGACCTCCTCGGTATTGGCCTTAAGCTGATCCTTGATGCCCTGCTCTGCGATCCCGGCGAAGAACTTCTGCTCGTCGATACCGACTTTCCTGCAGATCTCGGCCAGCACCGCGTCCTGCGAGATGTCCTTGTCCGCGCCCCAATAGGCCTCAAACACGGCGGTAGCGAACGGCACCATGTCTTGACCGAGCCAGATGCAGCCGCGCATGGCTTTCACGCTGTTCACGGGAAACACCGTCGGCGGCATCTTGATCGCAAGTCCCGCAGAGCGCGCCCAGTCATCGAGGTCCTTCTTCATGTAGCGCGCCTTCAGCGGCACCGGCTTCTCACGCTGGGCGTAGACGCTCGGATTGACCGTGTTGAAGATGCCGCCGACCAGGATCGGCCGCCAGACGATCTCCGCGCCGAGCTCCTTCGCGAGCGGCTGGATGTTGTGGAAGGCGAGGTATGTCCAGGGGCTGGAGCAGTCGAAGAAGAATTCGATCATGGCGTTTCCTTTACTGACGGACCTCATCCTGAGGAGGCCGCGGAGCGGCCGTCTCGAAGGATGGCCAGGGTGACGGTCGGGCCTTCATGGTTCGAGACGCGCCTGCGGCGCTCCTCACCATGAGGAACGGGCACTAACGCTTACCCAGCACTTCCTTCGCACGCTGGCCGAACATGATCTTGCGTGATTCCTCGTCGAACGGCTCCTTGACGAATTTTCCGATCGCAAGGCCCGCCTGCACCTGCGGCCGGGCACGCACCGCGGCATACCAGCGCTTCACGTTCGGGTAGTCGTCGAGCGTAAAGCCTTGCGCCTTGTGGGTCATGGTCCAGGGAAAGCAGGCGATGTCGGCGATCGAGTAGTCGCCGGCGACATAGGCGCCGGTCTTGCCTAGCTGCCGGTCGAGCACGCCGTAGAGCCGCGCCGCCTCGTCGCGGTAGCGCTCGATGGCATAGGGGATTTTTTCTGCCGCGTAGAGCGCGAAATGGCCGTGTTGCCCGAGCATCGGCCCGAGGCCAGCCATCTGCCACATCACCCATTGAATGGTGGTAGAGCGGCCGCGCAGGTCCGTGGGTAAGAAACGGCCGGTCTTCTCCGCCAGATAGATCAGGATCGCGCCGGTCTCGAATGCCGAGAACGCCGCGCCGCCATCCGCGGGCGCGTGGTCGACGATCGCAGGGATGCGGTTGTTGGGGGAGATCGCCAGAAACTCGGGGCTGAATTGCTCGCCGGCGCGGATGTTGACGGACTTCACCGTGTAGGGAAGCCCGAGTTCCTCCAGCATGATCGAGACTTTCCAGCCGTTCGGCGTCGGCGCGTAATAGAGCTCGATCATGGCCTTTCCCTTGCGCGTCCCTGTCACTGCCGCCAGCCAATGACGACTTTTGTTGTTCTGTACCTCGACGTTAGGACATGGCAGGAAGGGGCGCAACACAACCTGCCGGGAGGGCCGCCATGCTGTTTCCAACCACGATCGCCGGCTCCTTGCCGAAGCCGGAATGGCTCGCCGAGCCCAACATGCTGTGGGCGCCCTGGAAGTCGCAAGGCGAGGAGCTTCTCCACGCCAAGCGCGACGCGACGCTGATCTGGCTGAAGATCCAGGAGGACGCAGGCATCGACATCGTCACCGAGGGCGAGCAGGCCCGCCAGCATTTCGTGCACGGCTTCCTGGAGAAGGTCGAAGGCATCGACTTCGCTCACAAGGTCGAGATGGGCATCCGCAAGGACCGCTACAAGGCGATGGTGCCGCAGGTGGTCGCCCCGCTCCGCCTCAAGGGACGCGTTCACGCCGACGAGGCTCGCGTTGCGCGCTCGCACACCAAGAAGAAGCTGAAGTTCACCCTGCCAGGCCCGATGACGATCATCGACACCATCGCCGACCGCTACTATGGCGACCGCGTCAAGATGGCGTTCGCGTTCGCCGAGCTCCTGAACGAGGAAGCCAAGGCGCTGCAGGCCGATGGGGTCGACCTCGTGCAGTTCGACGAGCCAGCCTTCAACGTCTACATGGACGAGGTTAACGACTGGGGCATCAAGGCGTTGGAGCGCGCCGCGCAGGGCCTGACCTGCACCACCGCCGTTCACATCTGCTATGGCTACGGCATCAAGGCCAACACCGACTGGAAGGAAACGCTCGGCAGCCAGTGGCGGCAGTACGAGCAGATTTTCCCGGCGATCGATGCGAGCCCGATCCAGCAAGTCGCGATCGAGTGCCGCAATTCGAAGGTGCCGCTCGACTTGTTGGCTTTGCTCAAGACCAAAGTCGTGCAGGCCGGCGTGATCGACGTCGCCAGCGACACGGTCGAGACGGCCGAGGACGTCGTGAAAGTGATCGACGCGGTGTCGAAATTCGTCCCCAAGAGCAACATCATCGCCACCACCAATTGCGGCATGGCGCCGATGCGGCGCGAGATCGCCGAGGCGAAGCTGATGGCGCTCGGCGCCGGGGCGGCGCTGGCACGCGAGAAGCTGCGGTGACGGCCGGGCTGCGCTAGGCCATCGCCGTCGGATGCAGCACCGACGCGTAGCCGGCCCTTAATGTGCGCAATGTCGAGGGCGGCGTCAGCAGCGCCGCCTCGCTAGGCTCACGCTCGACCGCGCTATAGCCCGCCGGTGACCACAACAGCACCCTGCCCTGCGCCACCAGAAAGCACTCCTCGCCCTGCTGCACCATGGCGCCGTCGGGCAGATCTGCGAGCGGCACTGGCAGCGGGTGCAATCGCTTGCGGCCGCGGTCGAGACGCTCCCGATGCAGCACGGCGTCCATCGCCTTCGCGCTGACGCCGCTTGCGCCATTCCCCGCTTCCCACGCCGCGCGGAAACGTTTGGCGTCGTCGCGGCGGCAGAAGAAGCAGGGACGATGGCCCGCGGCAAAGGCGGTGGCCTCGTCAAGGAAAAACAGCTCGGTCCAGCTCCGGCGCGCCATCACCGGGCGACGCCAGCCGCGGAATTCGCACAGGCAGGTAATCCAGGCCGGCGACGACCAGCGCTTCTTTAGCAGCGTCTTCGTGGCGGGATCGTGGATGATGCCGCGATTGCCGGTGAACAGGCCGCGATGCGGTGTTGCGATGATGTCGCCGGTGGGCGTGACGCGGTTTTGCAATGGGCGAGCAGCGACTAGCGAATTGCGAGTGGCGGGGCTCCTACTCACCATTCGCTACTCGCCATTCGCCGTTGCTCAAGCCGCCCCGTCGCGCAGCGGCGGGTGGTAGGACAGCGCGGTGTCCCAGGGGAAGAAGATCCAGGTGTCCTGCGAGACCTCCGTGATGAAGGTATCGACCAGCGGACGGCCCATCGGCTTGGCGTAGACGGTGGCGAAATGCGCATCGGGCAGCATCTCGCGCACCAGCTTGCCGGTCTTGCCGGTGTCGACGAGGTCGTCGACGATCAACAGGCCCTTCCCGGTGCCGCCGCCGAGCTTCATCGCCGCCTCGGAGATTCCCTTGAGGACCTGGAGATCGCCCTGCTTGTTGTGATCGTAGCTGGCGATGCAGACCGTATCGATTACGCGCACGCCAAGCTCGCGCGCCACGATCGCGGCCGGCACCAGGCCGCCGCGCGTGATCGCGATCACCGCATGGAACGGGCCGACCTCGTTGAGCCGCCAGGTCAGCGCCCGGCAATCCCGGTGGAACTGGTCCCATGAGACCGGGAAGGCCTTGCCCGCCCGCTCCTGCGCGCTGAGTTCCGGTGCTTCGCCCGCCATTGTCGTCTCCTGCTTCGTCCGTCGGCCGTCAGGTGCTAGCGGCTGACGTTCAATCCCGCCAGCATTTCCTTCACCGCCGCCATCGCAGCCGCGAGCTTCTCCGCATCGCGCGAGCGCACCACGAGATTGGTGTTGGGCCTCGAGTCCTCGTCCATGAACGGATAGCTGCCGATGATGGTGTCGGGATGGGCTTCTGCGATCGCGCGCAGCGGGCTGCCGATGTCGCCTTCCCTGGCATTGGCGCGGACCGATTCGGAGAGCATGCGCACGCCCGATTTCAGCTTGGGGGAGACGATGTCCATCATCGCCTGCATGATCGAGGGCACGCCGGCCATCACGATGACATTGCCGATCTTGAAGCCGGGCGCGAGGATGGTCGCGCTCTGGATCAGCTCGGCACCGTCGGGGATGCGGGCCATGCGCAGGCGGGCCTCGTTGAGGTCCTGCTCGCTCCAGCGCTCGCGGAAGCGGGCGACCACCTCCGGATGATGATCGATGCCGACACCGAACGCCTTGGCGACGCTGTCGGCGGTGATGTCGTCATGGGTCGGGCCGATGCCGCCGGTGGTGAACACATAGGTGTAGCGATGCCGCAGCGCATCCAACGCGGCGATGATGTCGGCCTCGTCGTCGGAGACGACGCGGACCTCCTTCAGGTCGATGCCGATATTGGTCAGATAGTCGGCGATGAAGCCGATATTCTTGTCCTTGGTCCGGCCCGACAGGATTTCGTCCCCAATGACCAGAATGCCCGCCGTGACGATCTCGCTCATAAAACTGTCCCTCACCTGTGGCGCCGACTTTGCCGAGGTAACGCTTTGAAGTCACGCGGTTTTGCTGACGAAGTAAGCAGTCCTCAGCCATTTTTTCAGGCACGCCGCCAGCCGTCCCCGGCAAATGCCCATCCTCCATGCTTATCGCGCTGGCCCGGCCCTTGCTACCACATGAAAGTCATGCACTCTTGCCGCATGGACCCGGACGTTACGGCCTTCACTAGGGCTCGGCGGCCTGTCCAATGACGCAACGCCTTGCGGAGACAAGTCGGGATCTATGGCAGTCGCGTTTGATGAAATGAACATTCCCGGCGGGGACCTTCGCCCCGCCTATCAGGAGCTGGCACGCTGGCTCAAGGAGACGCCTCCCGAGGCGCTCGAATATCGCCGCCAGGAAGCCGAGCTCCTGTTCCGCCGCATCGGCATCACCTTCGCCGTCTACGGCGATTCCGAATCCACCGAACGCCTGATCCCCTTCGACGTGATTCCGCGGATCATGTCCGGCAAGGAATGGACGCTGCTGGAAAAGGGCCTGAAGCAGCGCGTGCGGGCGCTGAACATGTTCCTGCGCGACATCTATCACGGCCGCGACATCCTGCGCGCCGAGATCGTGCCCGACGATCTGATCTTCCAGAACCCGGTCTTTCGCCCCGAGATGAACGGCCAGCAGGTGCCGCACGACGTCTATGTGCACATCGCCGGCATCGACATCGTCCGGGTCGACGCCGAAGATTTCATCGTGCTGGAGGACAACGCCCGCACGCCGTCCGGCGTGTCCTACATGCTGGAAAACCGCGAGATCATGATGCGGCTGTTTCCGGATCTGTTCGCCCGCCACAAGGTGGCGCCGGTCGAGCGCTATCCGGACGAGCTGCTCGCGGCCTTGCGTTCGGTGGCGCCGCAAAGCGCATCCGGCGAGCCGACGGTCGCCCTGCTCACGCCCGGCGTCTACAACTCGGCCTATTACGAGCACTCGTTTCTGGCCGACAAGCTCGGCATCGAACTGGTCGAAGGGCGCGACCTCATCGTCAAGAACAACGAAGTGTTCATGCGGACGACGGAAGGGCTGAAACGGGTCGACGTGATCTATCGCCGTGTCGACGACGACTTCCTCGATCCCCTCACCTTCCGTCCCGATTCCGTGCTTGGCGTGCCCGGGCTGATGTCGGCCTATGCAGCCGGCAACATCACGCTCGCCAATGCCGTCGGCACCGGCATCGCCGACGACAAGGCGATCTACTCCTACATGCCTGACATCGTGAAGTTCTATCTCGGCGAGGAGCCGATCCTGAAGAACGTGCCGACCTGGCGCTGCCGCGAGCCGAAGGACCTCGCCTATGTGCTGGACAACTTAAGCGAGCTCGTCGTCAAGGAAGTGCACGGCTCCGGCGGTTACGGCATGCTGATCGGCCCGGCTGCGACCAAGGCGACGATCGAAGCCTTCCGCGAGAAGCTCAAACGCGAGCCGGAAGGCTTCATCGCGCAGCCGACGCTGGCGCTCTCGACCTGCCCGACCTGCACGGCATCAGGCCTTGCGCCGCGCCATGTCGACTTAAGGCCCTTCGTGCTCACCGGCAGCAAGCGCACCACCATCGTGCCAGGCGGCCTGACACGCGTCGCGCTGAAGGAAGGGTCCCTGGTGGTCAATTCCAGCCAGGGCGGCGGCACCAAAGACACCTGGATCCTGGACGAGTAGAGCGAATGCTGTCGCGTACTGCCGAAAACCTCTACTGGCTCGCCCGCTACGTCGAACGTGCAGAGTATCTGGCGCGCACCATCGATGCGACCTTGCGCGTCACTGCGCTGCCCGCCGCCTATATCGGCAAGACCAATGAATGGGACTCGGCGCTGCTCACCGCCGGCGTCGCCGGCAGCTTCTATCAGCAATATGAGGAAGCCAACGAGCACAACGTCGTCGACTATCTCTCCTTCTCGGCCAACAATCCGTCCTCGATCAGGAACTGCATCGAGGCGGCGCGGCTGAACTCGCGCTCGGTGCGCACCGCGCTCACCAGCGAAATGTGGGACACCATCAACTCGGCCTGGATCGAGCTTCAGGCGGTCTGGAGCAAGGGCACCTCGACGCGCGAGGATCTCGCGAAATTCCTGCGCTTCGTGCAGGAGACTTCGCTGCGCTTCGACGGCTCGGCCTACCGGACCATGCTGCGCAATGACGCCTACTGGTTCTCGCGGATGGGCGTGCATCTCGAGCGCGCCGACAACACCGCGCGCATCCTGGATGTGAAGTATCACGTGCTCCTGCCCGAGGAAGAGCACGTCGGCGGCCCGCTCGATTTCTATCAGTGGAGCTCGATCCTGCGCTCGGTCTCGGCACTCACCGCCTATCACTGGGTCTATCGCGAGACGCTGAAGCCGTGGCTGATCGCGGATCTGCTCATCCTCAACGACACGCTGCCGCGCTCGCTCGCAAGCTGCTACGGCAACCTCGTGCGCAACCTCGACCAGATCGGCGTCGCCTACGGCCGCCAGGGCCCCGCCCAGCGCCACGCCCGCGGCATCCGCAACCGGCTGGAACACAGCAATATGAACGACATTTTCCAGCATGGCGTGCATGAATTCATTCAGGAATTCATCGCGGACAATTCCAGGCTGGGCGAAATCATCACGAAGCAGTATTTGATCTGATGTCACCCGACTGACGACATGGGATGCCGTCATGGCCGGGCAACAACGCGAAGCGCGTCTTCGCGCTAGATGTCCCGGCCATCCACGTTCTTGCTTTCGCGGTGAGGAAGAGCGTGGATGCCCCGGGACAAGCCCGGGCACGACGAGCTTCTTTGCGGCGGCAGTCGGGCCTAACAACCAACGACACGGTCCACCATGCGCCTGCGAATCCAGCACACCACGACCTATCGCTACGAGCCGCCGGCCACCAGCGTGATCCAGATCTTGCGTATGACGCCCGGCAGCCATGACGGGCAATATGTGGCGGAATGGCAGATCGACGTCTCCACGGACACCAAGCTCGACACGCATGAGGATGCGTTCGGCAACGTCACCCATGTGCTGTCCTGCGGACCCGTCGGCGACATCCAGATCATCGCCGAGGGCTTGATCGAGACCCACGACACCGGCGGCGTGCTGCGCGGCGCGGACGAGCGCTTCCCGGCCGGCATGTTTCTGCGCCAGACCGACCTGACCTCCGTCAATCCGGCGATGCTGGCGGTCGCGCGGCAGTTGCGCAGCGAGGCCGAGAGCGACACGCTCGGCTTCCTGCACACGCTGATGACCGAGATCAGCGATCACATGACCTTCGACGAGGACCCGACCAACAGCGGGACCTCCGCGGCCGAGGCGTTCGCGCTCAAGCGCGGCGTCTGCCAGGATTACGCGCACATCTTCATTGCTTGCGCCCGCAGCGGCGGCGTGCCAGCGCGTTTCGTCTCCGGGCACTTCCTGCGGTCGGACGGCACGGTGCACCAGGACGCAGGCCATGCCTGGGCCGAAGCCTACGTGCCCGATCTGGGCTGGATCGGGTTCGATCCCGCCAACAGCATCTGCGCCACCGACGCCCATGTCCGCGTCGCGATCGGGCTCGACTATCTCGGCGCCGCGCCCGTGCGCGGCACCCGCTATGGCGGCGGCACGGAGACGCTGACGGTGGCAGTCAAGGTCGAGCAGGCCGGCCGCGGCGGGCAGTCGCAATCACAATCGCAGTCGCAGGGCTAGGCACAGCCGTCCGATCGCATGCGCTGTGTTACACTCGTCGGGATCAGATCTGCCCCGCGAGGTACCCCATGGCAACCGTCAAGCTGCTTTCGGACGACGAACTCTCTCCAGAAGCGCCCGCCGTTTTCGACGACATCCGCAAGGTGCGGAAGTCGGATTTCGTCAACAACTTCTGGCGCGCGCTGGCGCACGATCCGAAGACGCTACGGCGAACCTGGGAGAGCATCAAGGAGGTGATGGCACCAGGCGCGCTCGATCCCAAGGTCAAGGAGATGCTCTACGTTGCGGTTTCGATCGCGCATGGCTGCAGCTATTGCATCCATTCTCAAACCGCCGCTGCGCGGGCCAAGGGCATGACCGAGGCCGAATATGGCGAGTTGCTCGCCATCGTCGGCATGGCCGCGGAGACGAACCGGCTGGTCACGGCGCTCGGCGTGCCGGTCGATGAGGCGTTTCTCGTGGACGGGGCGGACTGAGCGACAAAGCAAGCGGCATTCCGGGCGCGACGAAGTCGCGAGCCCGGAACGACGGCCGGGAATCGGGGGTTGGACCGGCCGGCGAAATTGGCTAGTAATTCCGCACAAACGCGTTCGGGGACTGCAAATGACCTATTGCTGCGGAATCCTGGTTCGGGACGGTCTGGTGATGATCGCCGATACCCGCACCAATGCCGGCCTCGACAACGTCTCGACCTTCCGCAAGCTGCACATCTTCTCCAAGCCCGGCGAGCGCATCATGGCGATCGCCAGCGCTGGCAACCTCGCCATCAGCCAGTCGGTGCTCTCCACGCTGACCGAGGGCCTCGAGGATCCCAACACGGGCGAGCTCGAGACGCTGATGAACGCGCCGACCATGTTCCAGGCGGCCCAGCGCATCGGCCGTGCGATCCGGGCGGTGCACGCCACCGAGGGACCGGCGCTGAAATCCGAGGACGTCTCCTTCGACGTCTCCTTCCTGTTCGGCGGCCAGATCAAGGGCTCCCGGATGCGCCTGTTCATGGTCTACACCGCCGGCAATTTCATCGAGTGCACCACCGACACGCCGTACCTGCAGATCGGCGAGCACAAATACGGCAAGCCGGTGCTCGACCGCGCCATGCACTATGACGTCGAGCTCTATGAGGCGCTGAAGACCGGCCTGATCTCGATGGATTCGACCATGCGCTCCAATCTCGGTGTCGGCCTGCCGATCGACGTGCTGGTGGTGCGGAGCGACGCCTGCGAGGCCGATCTCAACCACCGCATCGAGGCGGGCGAGCCCTATTTCCACGATCTGCGCTCGCGCTGGTCGGCGGCGCTGCGCGCCGCGCATCAGAACATTCCACGGCCGCCCTACAAGAACGACAAAGAACCCAAAACCTGACAGCATCAGAAAAGGCAGGAAACGATGAGTGAAGCAAAGAAGATTGCATTGGTGACGGGCGCCGGCACCGGTGTCGGACGTGCCGCGTCCCTCGCACTGATGAACACCGGCTTCACCGTGGTGCTCACAGGCCGCCGGCTCGACATGTTGGAGGAGACCGCGAAGCTCGGCCCCGCGGGCAAAAGCCTCTGCGTCACCGCCGACATGACCAAGCCGGAGTCCATCGCCGCGCTGTTCGACAAGGTGAAGGCGACCTACGGCCGGCTCGACGTGCTGTTCAACAATGCCGGCATGGGCGCGCCCGCCGTGAACTTCGAGGATCTCAGCCTGGAACAGTGGCAGGCGGTGGTGAACACCAACCTCACCGGCCCGTTCCTGTGCACCCAGCACGCCTTCCGCATCATGAAGGACCAGACCCCGCGCGGCGGCCGCATCATCAACAACGGCTCGATCTCGGCGCATGCGCCGCGGCCGTTCTCGGCGGCCTACACCTCGACCAAGCACGCCATCACCGGCCTGACCAAGGCCTCCAACCTCGATGGCCGGATGTATGACATCGCGGTTGGCCAAGTCGACATCGGCAATGCCGCAACGCCGATGACGGACCGCATGGTCAACGGCCCCGGCGTGCTGCAGCCCGACGGCACCACCAAGCACGAGCCGCGCATGGACGCCAAGGCGGTCGGCGATGCCGTCGCCTACATGGCCGGCCTGCCGCTCGATGCCAACGTGCTGACCATGACGGTGATGGCGACCAAGATGCCCTTCGTGGGGCGGGGCTAGCTGATCGTGTGCCCCGGACGCAGCGCGGCAGACATGACGCGCTGCTGAGCCGGGGCCCGTCTCTCGCCGACGTCGCTCGCGGTTACATGGGTCCCGGCTCAGCGGCGCGTCGCTTGCGCGCTGCACCACGTCCGCGACACGAGAGCTTGCCCCTACTCCAAAGTCTGCACCCGCCGGAGGCTTGGAAACAGCTTCATCCAGAGCAGGGCCACCGCGACGGTGGCGACGCCGCCGAGCACGGCGGCCGGCATGGCGCCGAGCAGCGCGGCTGCCACCCCGCTCTCGAACTGACCGAGCTGGTTCGAGGCGTTGATGAAGAGGAAATTGACCGCACCGACCCGGCCGCGCATCTCGTCGGGCGTTGACAGCTGCACCAGCGAGAAGCGGATCACGACGCTGATCGTGTCGGCTGCACCGAGCACGGCGAGCGCGAGGACCGACAGCCACATCCAGGACGACAACGCGAACACGATCGTGGCGAGGCCGAACACGATCACGGCCTGGAACATGCGCAGGCCCACGTGCCGCGAGATGGCGTGGCGCGCCAGCACCATGGTCATCAGAAGCGCGCCGACCGCGGGTGCCGCGCGCAGCACACCGAGTCCGACCGGGCCGGTCTGCAGGATATCGCGGGCATAGATCGGCAGCAGCGCGGTGACGCCGCCGAACAGTACCGCGAACAGATCGAGCGAGATGGTGCCGAGGATCGCGGGGTTGCGGCGGATGAAGCGGACGCCCGCGAAGATATTGTCTGAGCTCGTCCCCTCCTTCGCGATCGCCTGTGGGCGCGGATGGATGAAGCCGGTCAGGATCATCCCGAGAATCCAGAACAAGACCATCACTGCATAAGCGAGATGCGGCGCTACCGCATAGGCGAGGCCGCCAAGCGCCGGTCCGGTGATGGTCGCCACCTGCGCGGCGCCGCTCGAGACAGCGGTGGCGCGCTGGAGCGAGCCTTGCGGCGCGATCAGCGGCAGCAGCGCCGCCGTGGTCGGGCTCTCGAAGGCGCCGGCGATGCCGAGCAGGAAGGTCGCGATGAAGATCTGCACCTCGCCGGCCGCGCCGAGATAGGTGATGACGGCAAGATAGAGCGCGGTCGCGGCTTCCACGAGTTGGCAGAGCCGGACCACCCGCTTGCGCTCGTAGCGATCGGCGGCATGGCCGGCGACGAACACCAGCAGTGCGGTGGGGAGGAACTGGACGAGACCGACCATGCCGAGGTCGAAGGCCGAGCCGGTGAGATCGTAAATCTGCCAGCCGATCGCGACCGCCGCGATCTGGCTGGAGAAGCGCGACAGGCTGCGCGAGAGCAGGAAGAACAGGAAGGCCCGGTGGGAGAGCAGCGCGCGGGCGCTGACCGGCGGATGTCCCGATATTGGCTGCTCTGGCATCGCCTCTTGGATCGTCTTCTGGGTCACCCTTGGACCGACCGCGCCCTGATCTTGTCGTGCCCCCGCGTGACTGAGGCGGAACGGCTTGTCAACAGCGGGACGTCTCCCGCATTGCCCGGCATTGCCTTTGCATCGCAGGCGCGGCCATAATCATTGGGGCTTTTGGGGACATCATGCTGCGCCTGCAATCGGCACTCGGCATTTTCGCATTGCTGCTGGTCGCCTTCGCGCTCGCGGAGAACCGCCGTGCCGTCTCGCTGCGGCAGGCGGCGATCGGCCTCGTCGCCACCTTCGTCACAGCGGTCGTGCTCCTGAAGCTGCCGATCGTCGCGCGCGCCTTCGGCGCCATCAACGAGGCGGTCGGAGCGATCTCGGCGGCCTCGCGCGCCGGCTCCTCATTCGTGTTCGGCTATGTCGGCGGCGGCACCCTGCCTTTCGATTTGAAAGTGCCGGGTGCCGATTTCATCCTGGCGTTCCAGGCGCTGCCGATCGTGCTGGTGATGAGCGTGCTGACGACGCTGCTGTTCTACTGGCGCGTGCTGCCGCCGATCGTGCGCGGCATGGCCTGGCTGCTCGAGCGCACGTTGGGCGTCGGCGGCGCGGTGGGGTTGTCGACCGCCGCCAATATCTTCCTCGGCATGGTCGAGGCGCCGCTGTTCGTGCGGCCGTATCTTGCGCAGATGACCCGCAGCGAACTCTTTCTCGTGATGACCGGCGGCATGGCCGGGATCGCGGGCACCGTGCTGGTGCTCTATGCGACGTTCCTTGCCCCCCTCATCCCCGACGCAGCCGCGCATTTCGTCATCGCCTCGGTGTTGGGCGCACCGGCTGCGATCCTGGTCAGCCTGATCATGGTGCCGGAGACCTCCGACAAGCGCACCGGCGGTTCGCTGGAGGATCCCGAGATGGAGCTCTCCGGCACGATGGATGCGATCGTGAAGGGCACCAGCGCCGGGATTGAGCTCTTGATCAACATCGTCGCGATGCTGCTGGTGCTGGTGGCGCTGGTCTATCTCGTCAATGCCGCGCTCGGCCTGCTGCCGAACATTGGCGGCGCGGCGATCTCGCTGCAGCGCCTGCTTGGGCTCGTGATGGCACCGGTGTGTTGGCTGATGGGATTGCCGTGGGATCAGGCGGTGACGGCCGGCAGCCTGATGGGCACCAAGACCGTGCTCAACGAGCTGATCGCCTATGTCGACTTCTCCAAGCTGCCGCCTGAGGCGCTCGATCCGCGTTCGCGGCTGATCATGCTCTACGCGATGTGCGGCTTCGCCAATTTTGCCAGCCTCGGCATCATGATCGGCGGCCTCGGCGTGATGGCGCCGGAGCGGCGCGAGGAGATCAACGCGCTCGGGCTGAAGTCGATCGTGTCGGGGACGCTGACGACGTGCCTGATGGGCGCGGTGGTGGGGGTGCTGGTGTAGGTCTTTGCGCCGTCATGGCCGGCCTTGTCCCGGCCATCCACGTTCTTCGCTGCGGTCAAGACGTCGATGCCCGGGCCTTCGCCTCGCCGAAGCGGCTTCGGCCGCGCAGGCGGGACAAGCCCGGGCATGACGACAGAGAGAGCGGCGTGGCGTCGTCGCCTACGCCTTCAGCTCCACGGTCTTGAACTCCGCCGGCAGGATCACCTCCAGCAGCTCGACGTCGTCCGAATAGTCCAAAATCATGTGCTTGATCTTCGGCGGCTGGGTCCAGGCGCTGCCTTCCTTCATCAAGGTCTCGCCCTGCCCGTCCATATAGGTCTTCACCCAGCCCTTGAGCACATAGACCATCTGGAATTCGACGTCGTGGAAGTGCAGCTTCGATACTTCGGCTGGATCGCAGGGACCTTGAAGCCGAATGACGTGCGCTTGCGCGAGGCCGTGGCTCGCCTCGGCGATGCCGAGGTCGCGGTACTTGGCGTAGGCGCGCAGGCCGTCGGCCTTGAAATCCTCTTCGCGATGATGGCTGACTGCGATGCGCTGCTTCGGTCGAAGGGGCTTTTTTGGCGCGCTCTTGGCGGGCGCCGTGCGCGCCTTCGCCTTCACGGCCTTGCGCGCCGGGGATCGTGCCGCGGCCTTGACGCCGCTCCGCTTCTTCACTGCGGTCTTCGTTGCGGGTCTTGATGCCTTTTGCCTGGCCATTGTCTGCCTCCCTGTTTGAGCCGCGTCCACCGGATGGGTCCAACCCGAGGAGAGACTATCCAGTCTTGGACGATGCAGCAATTGTGGCGCACGGGGTTGTAACCCCTGACGATCCGGTCGGCCGTAGCTTGTCCCAAGCTGTCGTGGCGCACGGCCGTCGTCTCGTCTTGGCTGTCGCGCTGAATTAGTCTCGCCGGCAGATTCTGGGGGAATTGATTCATGGGCAACAGCGTCGGCCAACGGGCATTTCACAAGGCCCGGCTCGAGAAACGGCAGAAAGCCGAAGTCCTGCCAATGCTCAAGCATGCGCTCCAGCTGCATAAGATGGGGCTCCTCCCTGAGGCACAGGCTGCCTACCGACAGCTCCTGCAGCTCGCGTCCAACCAATTCATCGCGCTGCATATGCTCGGCACCTTGGAGTCGGATGCCAAGAACTACCAGCACGCGGAAATTCTGCTGAGCCGGGCGGTGGCGGTGGATCCGCGGTCAGCCGAAGCTCATATGAGCCTGGGCGTCGCCCTCAACGGGCTACGGCGTCACGACGAGGCCCGCGAGAGCTATCGCAAGGCCCTCGCCTTGCGGCCCAATTACGCCCTGGCGCTGTCCAATCTCGGCAACGCGAGCGTGGCCCTTGAGCTTCACGAGGAGGCGCTGCACAGCTACGACAAGGCGCTTGCGCTCAACCCGGATCTTGCCGAAGCCCATAACGGCCGGGGTTGGGCGCTCTGCCGTCGGCGCAACTATGACGAGGCCATCGCAAGCCTGAAACGCGCGCTGTCGATCAAGCCCGATTATGCGGCGGCGCTCGCAAACCGCGCCATCGCTTTGCGGGAACTTCAGCGATTTGACGAAGCCCTGGCAGACGGCAATCGGGCGATCGCGTTGGCCCCCGACGACGCGAATGGGTGGCTCGCGCGGGCCGGCGTGCTGCTCCAGATACAGCAAATTGCCCAGGCGTCGCGCGATTGCGAGCAGGCCCTCGCGATCGATCCAAATTCGATTCAAGCTCACATGATGCAGGGCCTTTGCCTCGCCGGACTTGGCTGGGTCGACGAGGCCCTCGCCAGTTTCGACAGGGCGCTCGACATCCAGCCTGACCTGCAGAGCGCGATTTCCAACAAGATATTCACGCTCGACTTTGCGGAGGACGCCACCGTCGAACGGCATCAGCAAGCGCGGCAGGTGTGGTGGGAGCGTGTCGGTGCGAAGATCGCATCAGAAGCGTCGGGACCGCATGACAACAGCCGCAATCCGGACCGCCGTCTGGTGCTTGGCTATGTCTCGTCGGATTTCAACGCGCATTCGGCCGCGTTCATCTTCAAGCCGGTGCTGCAGCACCATGACCGGGCGCAGTTCGAGATCGTGTGCTACGCCTGCTCGTCGAAAGTGGATGCGACGACCAGCGAGTTCAAGAAAATCGCCGATCGCTGGCGTGACGCTTCGCAATGGACCGACGATCGTCTCGCCGCCGAGATCCGCGCCGATGGCGTCGATATCCTGATCGATCTGTCCGGACACACCAGAGGAAACCGCCTCGGCGTGTTTGCGCGCAAGCCGGCGCCGATTCAGGTGCACGGCTGGGGCCATGGCACCGGCACCGGGCTGCCGACGATCGATTATCTGTTCTCGGATCCCGTCGCCATTCCGTCCGCGGTCCGGCATCTGTTTGCGGAGACCATCGTCGACCTGCCGTGCTTCGTGACGCTGGCGCCTCTGCCCGACGGGATTGCGCGGGCGCCAGCGCCGGCGATTTCGAACGGCTTCGTCACGTTCGGTGTCTTCAACCGCATCAGCAAGATCTCGGACGAGGCCGTGGTCGTCTGGTCCAGGATTCTCGAGCGGGTGCCGGGCTCTCGACTCCTGATCAAGGATGTTGCGCTGGACGATCAACTGGTCCGCGACAATCTGCTGGCGCGGTTTGCGGCTTGCCGATTGCCGGCCGAACGCGTCGATCTGCTCGGAGCCACGTTGCGAAGCGAGCATCTGGCATCGTTCAATCGCGTCGACATTGCGCTCGACCCGTTCCCGCAGAATGGCGGCGTCAGCACGTTGGAAGCCTTACAGATGGGCGTGCCCGTGGTGGCAAAGCTCGGAAACAGTCTGCCCAGCCGCGCCGCCGGCGCCATCCTCACCGCACTTGGCCTGCCGGACTGGGTCGCGGACAGCGAGGAGGCCTATGTCGAGATCGCGGTCAGCCGTGCAGCCGGGATCGGCGACCTCGACAAATTGCGCAGCGAACTGCCCGGACAGATCAACGCCTCGGCTGCCGGCAACCCCAGCTCATATGCGCGCGCGGCGGACGCCGCATACCGCGCGATGTGGCAGCGCTACTGCGACGGCGGGGCCTGATCGCGTGCTCAATGCAGCCTGAACACGCCGTCCACTGCGCGCAGCTCGGTCGGCTTGATCAGCTTGGAATGCGCCACAGTGACTGAATGGAGCGGACCGTCGAGCTTCTCCTGCCAGAACGCCAGAAAATCCTTCAGCGCCGGAAATTTCGGAAACATGTCGTAATTCTGCCAGACGTAGGTCTGGAGCAGCGAGGGATGATCCGGCATCCGGTAAAGGATTTGCGCCGTCGTCAGCCCGTAACCCAGCATCTGTTTCCGGAAGTCCTCGGAAACGCCCCCACTCCGCAGTCCCATGCCAACCTCCTTTGCAGGAGCGCATCGAGGGGTGGCCTGGTCGGTGTGCGCCTTACGAGCCACCCGGTCCTGATGCGCTCACATGAGAGAAATGTGACGCAAACTGACAACCCATCTCAAGCCCAAAAGTTTAACAAGCTGTTGAAATTCAATGCGTTAGCAGCAGATCGGGCGCCGTGCTAATACGGGCGCGGTCTCGGTTAACGCTAGGAAATAGATTCTGGCAGTCCGTGCTTCCGGGTGCTGATTTTTCTGCTAGAAGCCCTTGCCCCCGCAAAATTCCTGTCCTATTTCAGGCTCGCCCGTGCTAGCACTCACGGGCATCGATTGCTAACAATCTTGAAATCTCAACCCGAGCAAATGCTTAGGAGGACTGCATGAAATTCCGTCCGCTTCACGACCGCGTCGTGGTCAAGCGCATCGACGCAGAAGAGAAGACCGCTGGCGGCATCATCATTCCCGACACTGCCAAGGAAAAGCCCTCCCAGGGCGAAGTCGTCGCCGTCGGCCCGGGTGGCCGCGACGAAGCTGGCAAGCTGATCCCGATCGACCTGAAGGTCGGCGACCGCGTGCTGTTCGGCAAGTGGTCCGGCACCGAGGTCAAGATCGACGGCCAGGATCTGCTGATCATGAAGGAGAGCGACGTGATGGGCGTTCTCGAGGTCACCGAGTCCAAGAAGAAGGCGGCTTAAGAGCCCCTCTCCTCCCTCCAGTCAAACATCTCAAGGAAAATTCCAGATGGCAGCCAAAGAAGTCAAATTCTCGGTTGAAGCGCGCGACAAGATGCTCCGCGGCGTCGACGTCCTCGCCAACGCTGTGAAGGTTACGCTCGGTCCGAAGGGCCGCAACGTCGTGCTCGACAAGTCGTTCGGCGCTCCCCGCATCACCAAGGACGGCGTCACCGTCGCCAAGGAGATCGAGCTCGACGACAAGTTCGAGAACATGGGCGCCCAGATGGTGCGCGAAGTCGCCTCCAAGTCCGCTGACGCGGCCGGCGACGGCACCACCACCGCCACCGTGCTGGCGCAGGCGATCGTGAAGGAAGGCGCCAAGTCGGTCGCCGCCGGCATGAACCCGATGGACCTCAAGCGCGGTATCGACCTCGCGGTCGAGGCCGTCGTTGCGGACCTGCAGAAGAACTCCAAGAAGGTCACCTCGAACGACGAGATCGCCCAGGTCGGCACCATCTCGGCCAATGGCGACCAGGAGATCGGCAAGTTCCTCTCCGACGCCATGAAGAAGGTCGGCAACGAGGGTGTCATCACCGTCGAGGAAGCCAAGTCGCTCGAGACCGAGCTCGACGTGGTCGAGGGCATGCAGTTCGACCGCGGCTACATCTCGCCCTACTTCGTCACCAACGCCGACAAGATGCGCGTTGAGATGGACGACGCCTACATCCTCATCAACGAGAAGAAGCTCTCCTCGCTGAACGAGCTGCTGCCGCTGCTCGAGGCCGTGGTGCAGACCGGCAAGCCGCTGGTCATCGTCGCCGAGGACGTCGAAGGCGAAGCGCTCGCGACCCTGGTCGTGAACCGTCTGCGCGGCGGCCTGAAGGTCGCGGCCGTCAAGGCTCCGGGCTTCGGTGATCGCCGCAAGGCCATGCTGCAGGACATCGCGATCCTGACCGGCGGCCAGGCGATCTCGGAAGATCTCGGCATCAAGCTCGAGAACGTCACGCTCAACATGCTCGGTCGCGCCAAGAAGGTGATGATCGACAAGGAGAACACCACGATCGTCAACGGCGCCGGCAAGAAGGCCGATATCGAGGCGCGCGTGGCACAGATCAAGGCGCAGATCGAGGAGACCACCTCGGACTACGACCGTGAGAAGCTCCAGGAGCGTCTCGCCAAGCTCGCGGGCGGCGTCGCGGTGATCCGCGTCGGCGGCGCGACCGAGGTCGAGGTGAAAGAGCGCAAGGATCGCGTTGATGACGCGATGCATGCGACCCGCGCGGCTGTCGAGGAAGGCATCGTCCCGGGCGGCGGCGTCGCCCTGCTCCGTGCCTCCGAGCAGCTCAAGGGCCTGCGCACCAAGAACGACGACCAGAAGACCGGCGTCGAGATCGTGCGCAAGGCACTGTCGGCTCCCGCTCGCCAGATCGCGATCAACGCCGGTGAAGATGGCTCGGTGATCGTCGGCAAGATCCTGGAGAACAAGGCCTACAATTACGGCTTCGACTCCCAGACCGGCGAATATGCCGACCTCGTCAAGAAGGGCATCATCGACCCGACCAAGGTGGTCCGGACCGCGATCCAGAACGCAGCCTCGGTGGCCGCGCTCCTGATCACCACGGAAGCCATGGTCGCCGAGCTGCCCAAGAAGGGCGGCGCCGGCCCCGCGATGCCCCCCGGCGGCGGCATGGGTGGCATGGACTTCTAAGGTCCAGCCATCTCAAGGACTACGAAACCCCGGCAGCGATGCCGGGGTTTTTGTTTTGAGCACACTCTTTCCTGTCGTCATTCCGGGGCGCGCCCTCTTGGGCGCGAGCGCGCCTCACTCCACCTTCCCCAGCCGCTCGATGTTCGGCTCGCCGTCTTCGTCGAGCGACCAGAAGATCCGCGTCACCTTGCCGACGAGATTATCCATCGGGATGAAGCCGAACGACGACAGCCGGCTGTCGGTGGAATTGTCGCGGTTGTCGCCGAGCACGAAGAAGTGGCCCGGCGGCACCGTGAAGACGTTGGTGTTGTCGAGGAAGCCGTTGTCGATGCAGTCGTAGGTCACATAGGACGTGCCGCTCGGCAGCGTCTCGCGCCAGCGCTTGACCTTGTAGCTACCATCGAGATTGCAGGCGGTGCCGGCAAGCCCGTATTCGAGCGCGACGCGCGTCACCGGTCTCTCATTGAGGAAAAGCTGTCCCTGCCGCATCTGGATGCGATCGCCGGGCAGCCCGACGACACGCTTGACGTAGTCGGCAGAAGTGTCCTTCGCGGTCCGGAATACGACGATATCCCCATACTCCGGTTCGGCGGCAAAGACGCGGCCCGAGATCCAGGACGAAGCGAGGGGGAAGGAATAACGGCCATAGCCATAAGCACTCTTCGAAACGAAGACGTAGTCGCCGACCATCAGCGTCGGCGACATCGAACCGGACGGAATGTTGAACGGCTGGTACAGGAAGAAGCGGAACAGGAATGGCGGCGACCACAGCACCGGGATCAGCAGGATCAGGATGAGGATCGCCTTCCATTCCCGCGATTGCGCCGACGACCGCGCCGGCCGGATCGTGTCCTGAAGAATGGTCATGCAGCTGCCCTGATCAAGTCCGTGTCGTCAAGAGATTACGCAACTCTTACGCGCGTGCAATCCCCACTCCCTGATCTTGGTCGCACAAGCGCGGCAACGCGTTCATGACAGGTCACGTCAGGCACGCGACATCTGCTGGAAGCATGCCCGCACCCAGTCGATCGTCACGCGCGTCGCGGCATCGCGCTTGAGATGGTTCTGAACGAGCAGCCAGACGTCGCGCCGTTTCGGCAGCAGCGTGGCGCGCAGGCGGCGGTCGGCGAGCAGGTCGATGCAGCTGTGCTCCGGCAGCACGCCCGCGGCTTGACGCGACCGGATCAGCGTGCGGATGACGCGAACATTGTCGGTCACGCAGCGCGGCCGGATTTTCTTCGTCCGCAGAAACTGCATCTCCGGAATGGCGCCGAGCTCGTCCGGAAAGGCGCACAGCACCGGCTCGCCTTCGGTCGCGATCGGTTCGAAATAATAGATGCGGATCTCTCCCAGCTTCGAGATGGAGAAGTCGCCCTTGTCGGGCTTGCGCAGGCGGATCGCGAGATCGGCTTCCCAGCGCGAGAACCTGACATTCTCGCTCGAGGTCAGAAATTGCAGTGTCAGGCCGGGATTGGCCCGCAGGAAGTCGCTCGCATGCGGTGCCAGCACCTCCTCGGCGAACGCGTTGGTGGAGGCGATGCGCAGACGCCCCACCGGGCCCGGCAGGCTCTCACTGATGCGGCCGATCTCTGCGGCATGCGCGGCCATTTCCTGGACATGCGCAAGCACCGCTTCGCAACTGCGCGTCGGCTTGCGGACACCGTCGACCGCCTCGAACAGGCGTAGGCCGAGCGCGCGCTCGATGCGCGACAGCCGGCGGCCGACCGTGGTCTCGTCGATGCGCAGTCGTGCGCTGGCCCCGGCATAGGTGCCCTCGTCTCTGACCGCGGCGATGATGCGAAGGTCGTCCCAGTTCATGGGCTGCGAGGCTATATCGGCCGGCAGCAGTCTGCAATATCGCAGCCGACGGCTGCAATATCCCTGCATATCGGCAGGTCGCCGTGGGACTATGCTTCGCCAACACTCAGTCTGGAGATCGAATCATGACGACCGCAAAGACCCTGCTGCAGCTCGCTGGTGCCGACCTCACCCCGCCGGCTCTTGCCGACGCCGCGCTGGTGCTGATCGACATCCAGAACGAATATCTGGTTGGTCCCCTCGCCCTGCCCGATGCCAAGCCTGCGATCGTGCGGGCGGCCGGGCTGCTCACGCGAGCGCGCGAGCGCGGATCTGCGATCATCCACATCGCCCATCGCGGCAAGCAAGGCAGCCTGTTCGATCGCTCCGCCGATCGCGGCGCCATCGTCGCCGAGCTCAGCCCCCTCGCGAATGAGCTCGTGATCGAGAAGGAGCTGCCGAACGCCTTCGCCGGCACCGATCTGCAGGCGCAGCTCGCCGCGAGCGGACGCAAGAACATCGTTCTTGCCGGCTTCATGACGCATATGTGCGTCAGCTCCACTGCGCGTGCCGCGCTCGATCTCGGCTTTCGCACAACCATCGATGCGGATAGCTGCGCCACCCGTGATCTGCCCGATGGACGCGGCGGCACCCTGGACGCCCGCACCATCCACGAGGTCGCGCTGGCCGAGCTATCGGACCGCTTTGCGATCATCGCTCGCGGCGAGGCGCTCGCGTGAACGCGTAATCTGGACTCGGGCGACGTGGCGCGCAATTCGCGGCGTGTTTTCGTCGAGCGCTGATCGTGCCATGATCATGTCGACGAGCCACAACAGGAAAAGATCATGGCGCCACGTGACGGATCGAAAATACTTGCGGGTAAGGTCGCGCTGGTGACCGGCGCGGGGCGCGGGCTCGGCCGCGCCTTTGCCGAGAAGCTCGCTGCGCTCGGCGCCGACGTCGCCATCCATGGCATGCGCGAGAACGGGCCCGCCGAATATGGCGAGGGCACGACGCTCACGGCGGTGGCCGCGGAGATGGCCCAGGAATTCGACGTCCGCAGCCAGCGTGTGCTCGGCGATCTCACCCGAGGCGATGACATCGCGCGCGTGATTGCCGAAACCGAAGGCGCGCTCGGTCCGATCGACATTCTCGTGCACAACGCCGGCGGCGACATCGCAGCCGCCGGCGGCAAGCCCGATCCGAACGACGCGGTGAACATCAAGGAGGCCGATGTGCGCGCGGTGCTGGAGCGCAATCTGCTCTCGACCATCCTGACCTGCCAAGCGGTCGCGAAAGGCATGATGGAGCGGCGATCCGGCCGCATCGTTACGCTGGGCTCGGTCGCTGCCTTCAAGGGACGCACCCAGGGCTCGATCTATGCGGTGTCGAAGGCCGGGGTGACGCACTACACGCGATGTCTAGCCGACCAGCTCCGCCCTTACGACATCGCCGTCAACTGCATCGCGCCCGGCGATACCCGCACTGGCCGCTTCCTCGGCACGCGCGAGGTGGACCCGAAACGGATGGTCGAAAGCGGTACGCTCGACCGTATCGCGACAGTGGACGAGGTCGCGCGGGTCGTCGAGTTCTTTGCCGGCCCCATGGGCGCCTTCGTCTCCGGCCAGGTGCTGAGGATCGACGGCGGGGGACAGTGTTGGCCGGGCTGAAGCGCAGGCCACGCAAAAGAAAAGGGCCGCTGTGAGCGGCCCTTTTTCATCGTTGATGGCGAGGCGAGATCACTCAACCCGCTCCAGCACCGCGAGCTTGCGGATGCCCTTGTTGCGGTAGGCGTCGAGGAACGCGTAATAATCCTTGAACGACACGCAGCCGTTGGAATCCCCGTTCGGTCCGAGCATGTAGGTGTGGGCGAGCAGGCCGTCGCGGCCATAGATTGCGCTTTCGCCGCCGATCGGGGTCAGGCGCAGTGCCGGCACGCCGTGGAACAGCGCCTCACGCGGCTTCAGCGTGTAGATGTGCGGCGGTGTCACGCCGCGCATGCGTAGGCGGCGGGAGTCCGGATCGTCGCGGTTGGAGCCGAGGCCGGAATGCGCCTCGAGCCTGGTGCCGTCGGGCAGATACACCATCTTGGCCTTGATGTCGTAGACCGCGGTGTCGCGCTCATAAGGCGGCGCGCCGCCGAACATCGGGTTCTGCTCCTTAGGCGCGATGGCAGCGGTGATGTTGGCATCGGCCGAGGCATAGGCCAGGAGCCCGCCGGACGGCTCACGCTTGCCCCAGAGTTTTTCGACCATCGACTGACGCGGAGCGGTGATCGACATCACCGCGGCCTTGGCGCGATCGGCAAACGACTTCGGCTTCGCGTCGGGCGCGGGCACGATCTGGGCTGGATCGGCCGAGGCCAGTTGCAGCTGCGCATCCGGTGCGCGCTTGGCCTTGTCTGCGGTCTTGTCAGTGGTCTTGTCACTGCTCTTGGCCGAGGCCGGCTTCAGTGCTTCCGCGACCTTTGCTATCACGCTCGGCTTCGGGGCGTCCTTTGCGATTTCCTTGGCCGCGGCAACCTGGGTCGCGGGCGCGGCGCTGTCGGCATTCGACGGCACGCCTTGGGTGGCAGCCGCGGCGAAGCGATCGTTGAACATCTCGCGCGAGATCGGCGCGGCGACCTGCAACCGGTCCGGCAGGAGCGCGAAGGCTTCCTTGACCGCCTCACCCGCCTCGCGCAGCGCGACCCTGGGCGCACGCTTGATGACCGGCTCGTCGTAGCCGCTGTTGCCGACGGTCGGATAGACGCTGGCGCCGAAGACGTTGGTGTAGATGGTCCAGCCGGCGCCCATCACGACGCAGCCGATCGCCGCGGCGCCGAGCCAATTGGTGGTGGTCATCGTTCGGGAAGATTTCCGCGAATAGCTCTGCGAGAACTTCTTGGACTTCCGTGCCGCGTTACTCTGCGCAGCGATACTCGTACTCATTCGCCTTGCGTCCAGGACGGTGTCACTCAGTCCCCCTTCAAAGTGCCGCTGGTCACGATCCGGGAACAGCATCTCGCAGAGGGTCGGAGCGTCATTAAGGCGACTTTTAGTTAAATGCGGATTAAGTTCGGGCGGATGTAGGGCAGCTCGTTAGCGCTGTCTCATTTTGAGAAAAAAGCCCGCAGAACTACGGACTTAGCTGGATCTGTTAACCATAGTTCTCGGACGGACTGACAAGCTCTGCGGGCGCTTATGCCCGTGTCTCCAAGGCCATCCAATCAAGTCGTTTTCGTGGTTCTCGATGCCCGCAGGATAACGGATGAGCATTGTGTGAGGCTGGCCCACGCTGCCAAGCAGGCCGGCGGCCGACCCGTTGCCACGTCACACATCTCGCACAGAGCGGTCACGCGGCACGGCGCCGTGATTGGAAGTTGATCGCGCCCGGTCTGGAAATCGCCGTCACGAGAAAGTAGCTCCTACCTCGGCACTTTTCAGCAGCCTCTGCGCGTGATACGGAAGCGTATCGCCTCGTCTTGAACTGTGCCGAGCACGCAAACGGAGGCTGGCATGAGAGGCTTTTCACGCACCGGACTTTTGACCGCAGCGTGGTCATTTTTGTTGATCGGACTCGCGTGTGCACAGCCTGCTGCCAATGCGGGCTGCACGGCTTCGCCGTCAGCCGTGGGCACGCAAGTCTGGCGCTGCGACAATGGCATCACGATCGTCACGGAAAATGGCGCCAGATTTGAACTTAAGGACGCCAACCGCGACGGACATATAGATTCCGTGGAGTTGAGCAGCAAAGCGCTCCTGATCGAAGTGCCCAAGAAGCCCGGTGGCAATCCCTTCAAGGTGCTGACCCCTCGGGCAATCGCTGCCGTGCGCGGCACGAAATGGGCAGTTGATGTCGCCGACGCCAAGACCTCGGTGTTCGTCGCCGATGGCCGTGTCGGCGTGACCCGCAGGTCCCGTGGACGCGGCGTCGTGCTCGGACCGGGCGAAGGCGTCGATGTCGAGGCAACCGGGCCGTTGATCGTCAAGACATGGGGCCAGCCGCGCATCGACGCGCTCATGGCGAGGCTCGGACAATAAGGCTTGGACAATTTTGGGCCGTATCCAACAAGGCTCGGTCAATGAGATTTGGACGATAGAAGATTGCAAAACGACCGCATGCGTAGCCGACGCGTTCAGCTCCTGGTGGCACTCGTTCTCACCGCGCTGTGGGGCGCTGGCATCTTTGCCGCGCACGCCAACGGCCATCTGCGCTTTCTCGACCGCCTCGAAGCGACGCTGACAGATTGGCGGACCCAGGTCCGCGGCGTGCAGCGTCCGCCTGATCTCGTCACCATCGTCGCGATCGACGATACCGTGGTGAAGCGCGGCGGCAGCTATCCGCTGCCGCGCGCCGATCTTGCGCGCGTGGTCGACACCATCGTGCAATTCAAGCCGAAGGTCGTCGCGATCGATCTGCTGCTGGTCGACCGCAGCGCCGCGATCGGAGATGCGACGCTGGCCAACACGCTCGCCACCGGTCCCATGGTGCTCGCCGCGGCGGCGATCTTCCCGTCTGCTAGCGAGACCGTGGAGCCGAGCAGCGACGGGCCCCTTGCCGCTCTGCCCCAGGCCGAGCGCTTCCTGCTGCCGCTGCCGGCGTTCGCGGACCATGCCGAGGTCGGCGTCGTCAACGTCGCGACGGGACAGTCGGGCTCGCCGCTCGCGGTACCGATGCTGTTCCGGACCCGCGACAAGGTCGAGCTGTCATTCCCGTTGCGCGTCGCAGCGCGCGCGCTCGACCAACCGCTGACGGTGGCCCCCGATCATCTCATGCTCGGCGATCGCATCGTGCCCACCGACCGCGACTTCGCGCTGCCGATCACCTATTACGGCCCGCGCCGCACCATCCGCACCGTCAGCGCGCAGAGCATCTTCGACGGCACGCTCAGCCGCGCCGCGATCGAGAACCGGATCATCGTGATCGGCGCCGCGGTCGCTGGCGGCGGCGACTTCTACCCGACGCCGTTCGATTCGCTGATGCCCGGCGTCGAGGTGGTCTCGACCGCGATCACCCATCTCGTCGCCGGCGACGGCATCCTGCGCGACCGCAGGGTCCGTATCGCCGATGCCTTCGCCGCGATCCTGTTGCCGTTGCTGCTGGTCGCCCTGCTCGCTTGGCGACGCAGCGCGCTCGGCATCATCGTGGCCACTGCGGTGATGATCGCCTGGGCAGGGCTCAACGTATTCGCATTCACGCATGGCATCTGGCTGAACGCTGCGACGACGCTCGCAGCGACAGTACCGCCGGTTGCACTCTTTATCGGCGTCCAACTGTGGGCGGGAGGCCGCCGCACGCAATATCTCGCCGCCAAGAGCAGGTCGCTGGCGCGCTTGCAGGCGCCGGCGGTGCAGGAATGGCTGGCGCGCGATCCTCATTTTCTGTCCAAGCCCGTTCGCCAAAACGCCGCCGTCGTCTTCATCGATCTCTCCGGCTTCACGGGTCTGAGCGAACGGACCGATCCGGATGCGCTCCGGGAGATCCTGAAGGCGTTTCACGCGCAGATCGACAAGACCGCCGTCGATTGCGGCGGCATGATCACCGGCTTCCTCGGCGACGGCGCCATGATCCTGTTCGGCCTGCCGCGCGCCATGCCCGACGACGCGGCGCGCGCGCTGACATGTGCGATCGAGCTGCACCGCGGCGTCGAGCGCTGGATCGCCTCGCTGCCGCCGGCCATCGGCGACCAGCTCGGATTCAAGATCGGCGCACATTGCGGCGAGATCGTCGCCTCCCGCCTCGGCGAGAGCCACCAGCACATCACGGCCACGGGCGATACCGTCAATGTCGCGAGCCGGCTGATGGAGGTCGCCGCGCGGAACGACGCGCGGCTCGCACTGAGCAATACGCTGCTCGATGCCGCCGATTTCCACGGCGCGCCCGACGGCGTCCTGACGGGCCCCCTCCTCACCCAGGTCCGCGGCCGCTCCGGCGTCGTGACCGTCTGGTTCTGGCGGGACCGGGATGGGCCAGTGCAAGATCACACCAAGGCAGAAGCGGTCGACTGAGGCCTTACCTCGCCTCCGGCGGCGGCGAGCGGTCGAGCACGTCGCCCTTGGCGCCTTCAAGCAGATCGATGCCGTAGGTCTCGACCACGAGCGGGCCGCGCTTGCGCTGCAATTGCGCGACCTGCGTCACCTGCGCGAAGAGACCGTTGAGAGCGGAATGCCCCTCTGCGCGCAGCTCGTCGACATAGAGCAGCTTGCCGGCGAGCAGCTTGGGATCGGGCTCGGGCATGTTGACCCAGCGGATGCGCTGGGTCTGCTGCACGACGCAGGTGCCGCGCGGCAGATAAAAAGCCAGCCAGCCTGTGGTGCCGTAATCCTGCGCGAGCACACAGGTTGCGCCGCTGCGCGCGCGCACTGCTTCGATGTCGGCGGCGAGCTCGCGCCAGCCGACGCCGACGCTGCGCACGGTCGCATCGCGGCGATAGCCGGAGAGCCAGCCGGTATTGGCCTGCAGGATCAGGGCTGCAAACATCACGATGCCCACCGGCGCTGCCCAGCGCAGGCAGAAATCGGCCAGGCGCCGCTGGCGCGGCTTCCATTGCACGAGATTGGCGGCGGCGGCCGCGGCA
This sequence comes from Bradyrhizobium sp. DOA1, assembly GCF_001593325.1. Classification (NCBI taxonomy): domain Bacteria; kingdom Pseudomonadati; phylum Pseudomonadota; class Alphaproteobacteria; order Hyphomicrobiales; family Nitrobacteraceae; genus Bradyrhizobium; species Bradyrhizobium sp. DOA1. The sequence continues at coordinate 2,159,957 of NZ_JXJM01000001.1, read as the reverse complement.
ATGACGAAAGGCGGATAGACCGGCGCAAACCAGTTGGCTTCGACGCGGGCATGCAGCGAATGCCAGACGAAATAGGCGACGATGGTCCAGAACATCGCCTCGATCAGCACCCGTGAGGCCAGCGCGCCGGCCCGATGCCAGGTCAGCGCATGCAGCCCCATCGCGCCCAGGATGAACACCAGCGGGGTCGCGAACGCGATCTGGGTCGGAATCAGCTCGGCGATGAAGACGGGACGGAAGTCCTCGACCTTGGCACGACCGAGCTGCTTTGCGAACGAGACCCATTGATGATCCGCATTCCAGAGGATCACCGGCGAGAACAGCGCCAGCGCGACGAGGCCGCCAAGATAGGGCCAGGGCGAGAGGAACCAGTGCCGCAGTTTCGGCACGGCCGCGAGCCAGATCAGGATCGCCAGCCCGAAGAACATCGCGGTGTATTTCGACAGCAGCGCCGCACCGACGGCTGCGCCGACTGCAAGCCACCAGAGCCCGCGTCCGGTCTCCAGCACCTTCGCAAGGAAGAACAGAACGAAGCTGGAGGCGACCAGAAGAGGCGCATCGGGCGTCACGATTAGGGTGCCGACGGAGGCCATCATCGTCACATTGAGCAGGATGGCGCTGGTGGCGGCCACGCGCGTGCCGCCGAACAGGATCGCGGCGGAGCGATAGACCGCATAGCTCATCGGCAGCGCCAGCAGGATCGAGACGAGTCGAACGCCGAGCTGGGTGTCGCCGGCAATCATGGTGCCGGCGCGGATCACATAGGCCACCATCGGCGGGTGGTCGTAGTAACCACCCGCCAGGTTGTTCGACCACATCCAGTAATAGGCTTCGTCGAAGGTGATCGGCGTGAACGCGGCCGCGACCAGCCGCAGCAGCACCAGTGCGAGGATCACCAGCACGGTGTTGCGGACGATCCGCGCGTCAGCTCCGCCCATATCGCGCTATTTCTTGCGCCAGACGAACAGTCCGGACATCGCGTAGTTCCACACCACGCCCATCAGCGCGCCGGCCATGCCGGCCAGCCACCAGATCGGCTCCTGGTCGTAGACCGAGAAAGCGACGCCGACATTGGCGAGCAGTCCGACGCTGCACACGATGTAAAAGGCGATCAGGCCGCGCAGCAGCGCGAAGCCCTTGAGCCGCTGGTCGCGATAGGTGAGGAAGTTGTTGAGGATGAAATTGCTGGTCATGGCGACGATGGCGCCGGCGGCCTGCGCCTCAGCGAACGGCACCTTGAACAGCTGAAGTCCGATGAACAGCGTCGTCAGATGCACCACGAGGCCGATGCCGCCGACCATCGCGAACAGGATGAAGCGCAGCGAGACGATGTCGTTGGTGAATTTTGCCAGCACGAGGCCGAGGAAATCGAGCGCGACCATAGAGTCGAGCTTGCTCTCGCCATGCTGGCGAGCGCCGAACGTGTAGGGAATCTCGACGGCGCGCAAGCTGCCGTGCGCGGTCGCGACGAGGTCGAGCAGGATCTTGAAGCCGTGTATGGACAGTTTCGGTGCGAGCTCTTCGAAACGGTCGCGGCGAATCATGAAGAAGCCGCTCATGGGATCGGCGATCTCGACCCGCAGCATCTTCCTTGCGAACTCGGTTGCGAGCGCGCTGGCGCCGGCGCGCTGCTTGTTGAAGCCCTCGCTCTTGTAGCCCTCGATGTAGCGGCTGCCGACCACGAGATCGGCCTGATCGCTCGCGAGCAGCAACAGCATCTTCGGCAGTTGCGTCTCGTCGTGCTGGAGGTCGGCGTCGATCACGGCAACATAGGGGGCGCTCGAGGCCAGGATGCCCTCGATGCAGGCCCCCGAAAGGCCGCGCCGGCCGATGCGGCGGACGCAGCGCACGCGGCTGTCGCGCTGCGACAGCGCGCGAACGACGTCCCAGGTTCCGTCGGGTGAATTGTCGTCAACGAACACAACTTCCCAAGCGATGTTGGCGAGCGTCGCCTCCAGCCGCCGGTACAGCACCATGACGTTGTCGCGCTCGTTGAAGGTCGGGACGATGACCGACAGTTCCGGCCCCTCTTGAGCCTGATTTTGGGCCTGCTGCGGGTTGTCGGTGCCCGGTCTGATCGCTTCATTCATGACGGCAGCGTATATCCGCCGCGTCTTGCGCTGCCAAGTTCTTGCGCTGCCAAGCCGGGGTTTCTGTGGGGAATGGCCAAAGCAGGCCCCAAAATGCCAACGACCCCGGAACGGCGGGCCGCGCGTACATCCGGCGCAAGCCCAAGCTATTCCAAGGTCGTCCCAGCGCCGGAGTTTTCGCTCAACGTCGCCGTTAGAAGCTAGATAGGAACGACCAATCCGCTCCGCAAGGGGGCCCAAAACCCGATTTTTCCAGCCTTATTGGTTGGGGACTTCCCGGATCACCGGCCCTCGCGGCGCTGGCGCGACCGGGGCGGCGGGCGCCGCCGTAGGGGCTGGCTCGACCTTCGCCGGCTTGGGCGGCTTTCCGTACTGTCCGATCGGACCGAACACGACGGCGACCGCCAACACGATCGCCGCGGCGATCGCGCCCAGAATGCCCCCCACCGACTCAGACGACATCGACCCATCCCTATTCCCTATGCACCCAGTGATACCATGGATGAGCGCGCAGCCGGAAGGGCTGCCGAAGGGAGCGAATGGCGAATGGTGGAGTAGCGAATAGAAGGCGAGTCTTCTGGCCCTATTCGCTACTCGCCACTCCCATTCCCTATTTCGCCGGCGTCCGATGCTTGACGTAGGCGGTCACGATGTCCTTCTGCGCCGCCTCCACCGCCCTGTTCGCGGTGGCAAGATGGGCGCTGGAATCGATGGTTGGATATTGCGTGGTGAGATAGTCGAGCAGCGCCACCCGGTAATATTGCCGCTCCGACGGACAGGCGCCCGCAACCGAGCGACCGAAATCCTGTTCCGATAGGCCCTTGTTGGAGTCACGCGAATATTCCCGCGCCAGGCAATGCCAGTAGTCGTCGCGGCCCTGCTGGGCGAGCTTCTGCGCGCTCTTCGTGTCGTCATCATCCGCCAAAGCGGAAGGCGTCATGGCAGCAGATGTCATCACAACGAGCGCCGCTCCCACCAACAGCATCCGCATCTTGTTCTCCTTTGTCGCGGGTCCTGGGCGCGAGCTTAGACGGGACCAGCCAACTGGCCAATCACAACTGGTTTGATTAGGATGAGGTCCCTCCCCGTCGATGCGAGATCCTTCCGTGGCCAAAGCAAAAACTGCGTCCAAAAAATCCGGCAACATCTTCATCGGTATCGGCGGCTGGACCTTCGAGCCCTGGCGTGGCGTGTTCTATCCGGAGAAGCTGACGCAGGCGAAGGAGCTGTCCTACGCCGCCTCGAAGCTGACCTCGATCGAGATCAATGGCACCTATTACGGCTCGCAGAAGCCGGAGAGCTTCCGCAAATGGGCGAGCGAAGTGCCCGAGGGTTTCGTGTTCTCGGTGAAGGGACCGCGCTTTGCCACCAACCGCCGGGTGCTCGCCGAGGCCGGCGATTCCATCAAGCGGTTCTACGGTTCCGGCGTGCTGGAGCTCGGCGACCATCTCGGGCCCGTGCTCTGGCAGTTCGCGCCGACGAAGAAGTTCGATGGTGCCGATTTCGGCAAGTTTCTGGAGCTGCTGCCGCGCAAGCTCGACGGGCGCGCGCTGCGCCATGTCGTGGAGGTGCGGCATGACAGTTTCTGCACGCCCGACTTCGTGGCCCTGATCCGCGAATTCGAGACGCCGGTCGTGTTCGCCGAGCACGGCAAATATCCGGCGATCGCCGACGTCGCCGGCGACTTCGTCTATGCAAGACTCCAGAAGGGCAATGACGAGATCAAGACCTGCTACCCGCCGAAGCAGCTGGACGCCTGGGCCGAGCGCTTTCAGGCCTGGGCTTCCGGCAGTGAACCGGACGACCTGCCCAAGGTGGACAAAACCAAGCCGAAAAAGGAGCCGCGCGACGTGTTTGCTTATGTCATCCATGAAGGCAAGGTGCGCGCACCGCACGGCGCCATGGAGTTGATCGCGCGCGTGAGCTGAGGGTGTCCCATGGCGAAGAAAAAACTCTTCACCATCGGTTATGAGCAGACACCGCCCAAGGCGGTGCTGGACGAGCTGGAACAGGCCGGCGTCAAGCTCGTGGTCGACGTGCGCGCGGTGACGTCCTCGCGTCGGCCCGGCTTTTCCAAGAAGCAGCTGTCGGCAGGCCTCGATGAGCGCGGCATCGCCTATGTCCATCTGGCCGCGCTCGGCACGCCCAAGGAAGGCCGGCTCGCTGCACGCAGCGGGCAGTTTGATGTGCTGGAGAAGATCTATTCAAAGCACTTGAAGACGCCGCAGGCGCGCGAAGAGATGGACGAGCTCTCGGCGCTGGTGAAGAAGGCCGGGCCAGTGTGCCTGCTCTGCTACGAGCGCGACCACACCCACTGCCATCGCCAGATGATCGCGGAGATCATCGAGGAGCGCGATGGCGTTGCTGTGAAGAATTTGGTGGGGCGGCAGATCTGATCGTCTCTCCGTCATGGCCGGGCTTGTCCCGGCCATCCACGAACTTCTTCGCCCGCGGCCAAGACGTGGATGCCCGGGACAGGCCCGGGCATGACGAAGGGAGATAGAACTCACCCCTCCCCAACCAGCTCGAACGTCCCCTCCATCATCTGCACGCAATGGCCGCCGACATAGGCATCGAGAAGGGCACCGCCCTCCTTCTCCACCGTCGTCCGCAGGATGCTCGGCCGGCCCATGTCAAAACCTTGACCGACGGTGAGCTTCAGCTCGCCGTCGCGACGCGGATCGAGCTCGGCGAGCAGCGCGGCCGCAGCGACCGTTGCGCTGCCGGTGGCGGGATCTTCAGTGAACCCGCCAGTGCCGCGCATGAACATCCGCGCCAGGAGATCGCAGCCAGCCTCGGCCGCCGGAATGTCGCGTGTATAGAAATAGACCGAGAACGCGCCGTCGCGCGGCAGTATCCGGCCGAACGCCGCAGCATCGGGCTTCGCCCGCCGCAGCGCATCGCGCGAATGCAATTCCGCCACCACGAACGGCGTTCCGACGCCGACGACTTGCGGCGCATGGCGATCGGTGCTGACGTCGTCCGCCGTCAATGACAGGCATGCGGCGACCTCGGCCGCGGACAGTTTTGCAAGCCGCGCAAGCTTCTGCGGCGCGGTCAGTTCGGCGCCGACGACCTTGCCCTGCTCGCGCCAGATCTCGACCGGCACGATCCCCGCCTTCTCCTCGAACAACAACCGCGGCCAGGGCTCATTGCTGCGACGAGCCAGCACGAAGGCGGTTCCGACATTGGGATGGCCTGCGAAGGGAAGCTCCCTGACCGGGGTGAAGATGCGGACCTCCGCATCGTGGCCGGGATTGCGCGGCGACAGCACGAAGGTCGTCTCGGAATAGTTGAATTCGGTCGCGATCGACTGCATCTGCGCGGTCGTGAGCCCGCCGGCATCGAGCACCACGGCAAGCGGGTTGCCCCCGAAGGCACGGTCGGTGAACACGTCGACGGTGATGTAGCGGCGCTGCATCGTCTCTTCCTCATGCAAGCGCGGCCGCGACCGGCCGCATCGCCGGCAGTCTACAAGCCGGCAACATCGCTCGTCATGCCCCAAAATTCGGAGCAATCGGAGCAATCGATTTGAGAAGTGGAGAGCAGACGTCAGTGTGATATGCGTGGCGCGCTAGCCCAACTGAAACACCGCGACCGGCCGCTCGTAGCCGCGCACCTCGACCTCGCCGAGCGCGACAGCGTCGCTGCCGTCGTCGCCTAGTGCCTCGCGGACGGTTGCGGAGATCAGGAGTTGCGAGCCGAACTCCTTGTTCAGCGCCTCCAGCCGCGAGGCGAAGTTCACGGTGTCGCCGATGACGGTATATTCCTTGCGTCGCGGCGAACCGATATTGCCGGCGACGACTTCGCCGAAATGGATGCCGATGCCGATGCGCAGCGGCCAGCTCGTCTCGGCGTTGATGCGTTCCATCGCGGTCAGCATCTCGCGGCCTGCGGCGACCGCACGCTGCGCGGCGTCGGAGGCTTCCAGCGGCGCGCCGAACAGTGCGAGGAAGCCGTCGCCGAGAAACTTGTTCACGATGCCGCCGTGACGATCGAGAATGTCAACCAGCACGGCGAAGGCGCCGTCGAGCCGGTCGACGACCTCTTGCGGCGTGCGCGATTGCGCACCGGCGGTGAATCCGCGGAAATCAACGAACATCACGGCGACGCGGCGGACGTCGCCCCCGGTGCTGGATCCCTCCGCCATCAGCCGCTCCACCACTTGCGGCGAAACGTGCTGACCAAACAGATTGGTCACCCGGTCGCGCGCGGTGGCCGCCGCAATGCTGGCGGCAAACTGCCGCCGCAGCTGCGCGCCGACGGCGCCCGCGAGCACCCCGCAGATCAGGATGACGATGCTGCGCACGGCGTGGAGATAGACCAGGGGTTCGTCGGTCTCTCCGGCCGAGTTGTAATAAAGTGCGACGGCCAATAGCCCGGCCGCGGCAACGAAACCGGTGAATGCAGAGAGCCAGAAGTCGAGCCGAAGGGTCGAGAGGATCACGAAGATGAAGTACATCAGCGGCACAGCGAAGCCGAGCGCCTGAGGCGCGCCCATGGTCCGGATTTGCAGAATGAGAATGAACGTCGGCAGCGACGTCTCGATCAGCGTGCCGATATAGCGCCGGATCACCGGCAGGTCACGATCAAGGCGGAGGTTCTTCCTGATCTGGGTGTGGACCCAGACTTCGAACAGGATGAAGCAGGCCAGAAGTCCGTAGACCTCGATGATCCCCTCCGTTCCGCGCCAAACCCGGTTCACCACGGCGGGATCGATCAGGTAAATGGCAGTGAGTAACAACATCATGCAGCAGCCCGTCATGATCAGCGCGCGCACCCGTAACAGCTCGGTGCGCAGCACCTCCCGCGTCAGCTCGCGCTCGAAATCGCCCGATAGCACGGCGTGATGCCGCGTCTTCCTGCTCGCAAACCTGACCATTCCGCCCCCTTATCATTCTGGGGCGCGACCAAGTCGCGAACCCGGAATCTCGAGATCCCGGGTTCGATGCTGGCGCATCGTCCCGGAATGACAGCGAGGACAGTTTGCCTCAATCCAGCGTGCGGCGGAAGCGCGTGACGGCGATGGTCATGGCGAGCAGCATCAGGGCCGCCAGCGCCAGTGTGTCGAAATGAAGGTTCTGCATGGTCGCGCCCTTCAGCATGATGGCGCGGACGATGCGGAGATAATGGGTCAGCGGCAGGGCTTCGCCGAGATATTGCGCCCAGGCCGGCATGCCCGCGAACGGAAACATGAAGCCGGAGAGTAGGATGCTCGGCAGGAAGAACATCATCGACATCTGCATCGCCTGAAGCTGGTTTTGCACCAGGGTCGAGATGGTGTAGCCGATCGACAGATTGGTGGTGATGAACAGCGTCGAAAGCAGCGCCAGCAGGAACAGGTTGCCGAGCAGGGGCACGCCGAACAGGCCGACGCCGATGCCGATGATGAGGAAGGCCTGGAGGAAGCCGACCAGAACGTAGGGCACGATCTTGCCGAACATCACCTCGACCGGCTTGATCGGCATCGACAGCAGGCTCTCCATGGTGCCGCGCTCGACCTCGCGCGTGACCGACAGCGCGGTGAAGATCAGCATGGTCATGGTGAGGATGGTGCCGACGAGGCCCGGCACGATGTTGAGACTGGAATCCGCGGCCGGATTGTAGCGGGCATGCGCGCGGATCTCGAATGGCATCTCCGGGGGATCGCCGATGTAGAGATCGTGCTTGAGCGCGGTCTGCACCACCATGCCGAGCGAGCCGATCGCCGAGCTCGCCGCAACCGGATCGGTGGCATCGGCGGCGACCAGCAGCGCCGGCTTGTCACCGCGCCGCACAGCGCGCTCGAAGCCGCGCGGGATCTCGACGCCAAACAGCACCTTGCCGGATTTCAGGAGATTGTCGAAATCGTCGACGTCGTACACTTCATAGAGGAAGCGGAAATAGGCGGTGTTCTCCAGCGCCTTCAGGATCGAGCGGGCGAGATCGGAGTCCTCCTGGAGCAACACCGCGCTCGGCAGATGGCGCGGCGTGGTGTTGATGGCATAGCCGAACAGCATGAGCTGCATCACTGGCAACATCACGATCATCGCGAACGAGACGCGATCGCGCTTCAGCTGGATGAACTCCTTGACCAACATCGCATAGCAGCGCCGCAGGAAGCCGAAGCGCTCGCGGGCCTCGTGGCGGGGTGCGCGATGGTCGGCGGCGCTCATTGGAAATTGTCCTTGGAGCGGCTCATCAACTCGATGAACACGTCTTCCAGCGACGGCGACGACTTCTGCCAGTGCAGACCGCCCTTCTCGCGCCATGGCCCGATGCCGGCTTCGAGCGCTTCGACGTCGCGCCCCGACACGTGCAGCGAGGTCCCGAACGGCGCCACCATGTCGATGCCGGGCTTGCCCGTGAGTGCAGCCGCGAGCTCATTCAGGCTCTCACCCGTGACGGTGTAGGTCGTGAGCGCGGAATTCGCGATCACCTGCTCCACCGTGCCGTGCGTCAGGAGATGGCCATAGGCGATGTAGGCGATCTCGTGACAGCGCTCGGCCTCGTCCATGTAGTGGGTCGAGACCAGCACGGTGAGGCCCTCCGCCGCGAGCGCGTGGATCTCGTTCCAGAAGTCGCGCCGCGCCTTGGGATCGACGCCGGCCGTCGGCTCGTCGAGCAGCAGAAGCTGCGGACTGGGCAGCGTGCAGGCACCCAACGCCAGCCGTTGCTTCCAGCCGCCGGAGAGCTCGCCGGCGAGCTGCTCCTCACGGCCCGAGAGCCCGAGCCGCTTGATCATGTCGCGCGCAGCGCCGCGCGCATCGCTGAGGCCATAAAGCCGCGCGACGAATTCGAGGTTCTCGCGCACCGAGAGATCCTGATACAGGCTGAAGCGCTGGGTCATGTAGCCGACCTGGCGCTTGATCTTCTCGGCATCGCGGCGGATGTCGTAGCCGAGACAGGTGCCCTCGCCGCTGTCGGGCGTCAGCAGGCCGCAGAGGATGCGAATGGTCGTGGTCTTGCCCGAGCCGTTAGGACCGAGAAAGCCGTAGATCGAGCCGCGCTTCACCTGCATCGACAGATCGTGCACGACCTCGCGACCCCCGAACGACTTGTTCAGGCCCTTGACGTCGATCGCGATGCCGTTGCCGCCGCTCATCGCCTGTCCGCCACCGGTGTCTTCGGATTGAGATGGATGTCGATCGGCTGTCCGACGCGCAAGGCGTCAGGGCGCGACGGCCGCGCCTGGATCAGATAGACGAGCTTGTTGCGCTCTTCGAGGCTGTAGATCACGGGCGGGGTGTACTCGGCCGACGTCGCGATGAAATAGATCTTGGCGGTGAGATCCGCCGCGCAATTGTCGCAGGACACGCGCACGGTGTCGCCGATCGCGAGCTTGGGAAGTTCGGTTTCCGGCACGAAGAAGCGCAGCTTCATGTTGCCGGGCGGCATGATCGAGAGCACCGGCCGCTGCGCCGCGACCATCTCGCCCTCGCGGAAATAGATCTGCTGGATGGTGCCGGCGACCGGCGCGAAGCCCCGGCGGCGCGCCATCCGCGTCTCCGACGTCGCAACCCGCGCCTCGGCGACGCGCAAGCCGGACACGGCGGAATCGAGATTGGCCTGTGTGCCCGAGCCGGTCTTGTTCAGCGAGGCCGCGCGATCATAGGTCTGCTGGGCATTTGCCAGCGTCGCCTTGTTCTGGTTGAGATCGGCGAGCTGGAGATCGTCATCGACGGAGTAGAGGTGATCGCCGACCTTGACCTCGTCGCCCTCGCGGACGTTGAGCTTGGTCACCCGGCCTGCCTCGTCGGGACTGACGAAGATCATATCGGCCTCGACCCAGCCCTGGAAGCCGGGATCGCGCTTTTCCTTGCAGCCGGCCAGCGAGGTTGCGAGCGCGAGTGCTGCGATCGCACAGAGGCGCGGCACATGCTGCTGTCGATCCCTCACCCTGAGGAGCCGCGAAGCGGCGTCTCGAAGGGCGAGGAGCCACAGCCGGGCCTGCATCCTTCGAGACGCGCGTTCCGCGCTCCTCAGGATGAGGGGAGAAACGATTTGTGACGACGTCATGTCGTCCTCCGTTCGCCAAAAATCAAATCGAGATGGACGCGCAGCATCTCCTGCGCGTCGAGCGGCGCGTGTCGCGCAAACAGGCTCTGCCAGATCACCGCGATCATCGCCGGCGCGACCAGGATCTGCGGAAAGCGCGCGAGGTCCTTCTCGCGAATCTCGCCGCGGGCAATGCCGAGTTCGATCAGTGCGCGCATGCCGGCAATCCCGCGCGAAACGACCTCGCGATAGTAGAAATCGGCGACGGACGGAAAGCGCGGCCCCTCCGCCACGATCAAGCGCACGAGATCGCCGCGCCTGGTGCCGATGACCTCTTTCAGGAAGTTGCCGGCAAAGGTCTCGATCAGCTCGCGCACCGTGCCGGTCGGCGGCGGCAGCGCATTCAGCCGCGCCACGACCGGGACGATGACGATGCGCACCAGCTCCTCGAACATCGATTCCTTGTCCTTGAAGTGCAGGTAAATCGTGCCCTTGGCGACGCCGGCGCGCTTGGCGATGTCGTCAAGCCGTGTTGCGGCAAAGCCGCGTGCGATGAACTCCTCCATCGCGGCCTCCACGATCGCTGCGCGTCGCTCCTGGGCACGCGTGGCGCGGTTCGAGGCGGGCACAGCGTCGTTGCCCTGAGGCGCGTCGGCCCTCCCCTTGGCGCGATCTGCAGATGACGTGGCGGCTTTGATCGGCTTCTTTGTCATGCTCCATTTATGACTGACTAGTCAGTCAATGTCAATCTTGAAAATGCAGCGGGAGCGCCGAAACAAATTAGCATTGACTAATTCATTAGTAATAGCTAATTGAATACTCATGATCGATGCCACCCCCAATCCCATCACCACAGTGATGCGCGCCCTTGCCGATCCGACCCGCCGCGCCGTGTTCGAGCGCGTGTTCGAAAGCAAGGAGATTAGCGTCGCCGAGCTCACGCGCGGCAGCGGCGTGACCCAGGGCGCGATCTCGCAGCACCTGAAATCCCTCAAGCAGGCCGGCCTCGTTGCCGAGCGTGCCGAGGGCCGCAACGTCTACTACCGCGCCGCGCCGCAAGGGCTCGAGCCCCTGGTCACCTGGATGGACCATTACGGCGTGTTCTGGCGCGAGCGCTTCCAGAACCTGCGTGACCTCTTGAAGGAGATCGATCCGTGAGTGCAGCCGAGTTGAAAGCCGAGACAAAGGACATCGTCATCGACGAGGTCTTCCCGCATGCGGTCGAGGTCATCTGGAAGGCACTGACCAGCGCCCAACTGATCGCGCGATGGCTGATGCCGCCGACCGGTTTCGAAGCCGTCGAAGGCAACACCTTCACGTTCAAGACCAATCCGGCGGGCGCCTGGGACGGCACCATCCATTGCCGCGTGCTGGAGGTCGCCTCGAACCGGCGCTTTTCCTATGCCTGGAAGGGCGGCGACGAGAGCAACACCGGCTACGGCTCGGCGCTCGACACTATCGTGACCTGGACGCTCACGCCGGTCGAGGCAGGGACGCGCGTGCGTGTGGTGCATTCGGGCTTCGTGACGCCGAAGAACGACACCGCCTATCGCAACATGAGCGACGGCTGGGTCAAGGTGCTGCGGCGGCTCGATGCCGTCTCGGGCGAAGACACGTAAGGAGGCGTCGTGATGGACAAGCCCTATACCGGCGGCTGCGCCTGCCGCGCGATCCGCTATTCGATCGCCGGCGAGCCACTATTCAGCAATCACTGCCAGTGCCGGGACTGCCAGCGGGAAAGCGGCAGCGGCCACGGCTCCTACGCGACGTTCGCGCGCGCCGGCGTCACGCTGACCGGCGATGCCAAGCATTGGGACATGGTCGCGGACAACGGCAACGTGAAGACGCGCGGCTTCTGCACGCAATGCGGCGTGGCCGTCTACATGATCTTCGCGGCGCAGCCCGACGTGTTCACCATCCGCGCCGCAAGCCTCGACGAGCCCGCCCGCTACCAACCGCAAGCCGTCACCTTCGCCGCGCGCGGCCATGACTGGGATCGCCTCGATCCTGAGTTGGCGAAGTTCACGGGCATGCCGCCGGGATGAGGCGACTAATTTGGAGTGTCGCAGCCTCAGCATCGTCATGGCCGGGCTTGTCCCGGCCATCCACGTCCTACGCCACGATCCCAAGAACGTGGATGCCCGGGACAAGCCCGGGCATGACGACGAGCATCGTTCGGCCGCTTCAGCTGTGAAATTTCAGCCCATCGACGATCTTGTCGATCACTTTCCGATCGGCGCGCATTGCGATGCCGACGAGATTGAGGTCGGTGCGCGCGACGGCCCGCACCGCCTCGCGGTTGGCGGCATCATGCGTCGTCTTGAACATGTCCTCGGTGTAGACCGCCGGCTTGACGTTGCGGGTGAGCGCGCGATCCAGCGCGCGCGACAATGCAGGACCATCGGCGCCGTAGATCAGGATCGGCTGGCCGATCAACGCATGATATGTCGTGCCCGAGGCGTCCTCATAGGCTTCGCCGATGCATTCCGGAAAGGCCGCGGCGATGCCGCTGATGAGGAAGGAGGCGACGTTGAGCTTCTGCCAGGCTTGAAGATCGGTCCGGATCACGACGGCGATCTTGGTATCGAACTGCATTTGTTTCTTCCACTGTCATTCCCGCAGCGATGCTACGCATTGCCCCATCACGACAGCAAGAGCAATCAGCCCTTCGCGTCGCAGGCCCAGGCGCGGATCACGCATTCCTTGCCGCCGTATTTGTAGCATTCGCGCGTGGCGGCATTGAGCGAGGCCGAAATCTTCGGCTTGACGGCGTAGCCGTAGGCGCCGCACGGATTGGTGAGATCGACCGACATCGCGGCGCAGGCGCGCTTCATCGTCACGGTCGTGCAATCGCCCTTGCATTGCTTCTGCGCCGCGGCGCGAGCTTCGTGCTCGGCGCCATAATCATAGGCCTGGCCATAGGCGCCGCACTTGCCGACCGCGATGGCGCCCGCGGCGTGGGCTTCGGTGATGTAGCGGGCGCCGGTGACACAGACGGACAGCGCAAAGCAAAACATCGCGCAACGGCGCGCGACGACGTTCGAAGCCATGGAAAAACCCCTCCCCCCAAGGCAGGTGCGGCCGACTCTAAGCCCCGGTCGTTTCCAGATGGTGAACGGGTGGTTGAAATCGGCAGGCAACGAGGGGATATCTATCTGTTGTCGTTGCGCGCGCTCGACCCGACGCCCGCCGCGACCAGGGGGAGGCCTGATCGTGATCAAACATCTGCCGCTTGTCATTCTCGCCACGCTCTCGGCGACAACCGCTTGCTCGGCTGACCAGCAAGGACTGTTCCGAGATGCCTATCTCTGCCCGGCGCGGGGACCATCTTCCGTCTGCGTGTATGGGACCATCCCAAAGGGAACGCAGGTGACGTTGATCGCCAAGGGCTGGAAAAGCGCGGCCGAGCCGAAGGGGACGTTCTCGAACAAGAACCAGGAATTCCAGAACGGCGTCGCAACGAGCACGCGGCTGCAGGTCGCAAGCAAGCCGCCGAAGGACGCATTCATGCTCGCCGTCCTGGCTCCGACGGACGCCATCAACGAAGTCAGACTCGATGAAATTCAGGATCCGTCTATCGTTGAAAGAATTGGCGGGCACATCAAGAAAGCCAGGGAGCTCAAGCTCGCCCCGGACATCCGCCTGTTGCAGACGCGCCTGTTCAGGCTTTCACCGACGATCCTGCTGTCCGAAACGTTTGTCAGCGCTCCCAACGACGTCGCCGAACTGACCAAGCAACTTCCGAACGGCTGTGACGTCTGCGAGAAAGTGCCGCTGGTGGTCGGAACAAACCTGCACGACCTCTTCAGGGAAGTCCGCCCCGCGCAGCGAAACGACACCGAACGCATCTGCGGCGCGATCAAGCTGGCATTCACGCTGTCTGGCCGGACCTATGCGCTCAGCCACGCCTACATCTGCGAAAGCGATGCCATGTCGGCCACACTGGTCCACGACCTTTCGGGACCAACGCCAAAGCTGGCGTTCAAATTGATCGGCGGCCTTTAGCGACATCGCCGAGTGGATTAGCGAAGCGCAATCCACCTCTTTTGTTTCCGCGGAGAAACACAGTGGTGGATTACGCCTTCGGCTAATCCACACACGCAGTCACGCAGCCTATCCCCGTCTCGCCGCTTCCAGCGCCTGCGGCGTATCGATGTCGAGAAAGGCGCTCTCGCCATCGACGGGCACTTCGGCCACCGCTTCAGTGTGCTTGGCGATCAGATGCCGCGCGCCGACGTCGCCGTCGAGCGTCATCAATTCCTTGAAGAAACGGCGCGACCACAGCACGGGGTTGCCGCGGCGGCCTTCGCTGACGGGCACGACGATGAGGTTGCCGCGGTCCGGTGCAAACCCGTCGATGAGGCGGTCGATCAAGCCGGCATCGATCAGCGGCATGTCTCCGAGGCACACCACGGCGCCGTCGCAAGACTCGGGCGCAGCGGCGATACCGGCCTTGACCGAACTCGCGATGCCTCCGGCGAAATCCGGATTGCGGACGAATTTGACCTTCAGGCCTTGCAGCGCCTGCTCGACCAGCTCGGCCTGATGTCCCGTTACCACGATCACCTCCGATGCCTTGGAGGCGAGCGCCTGCTCGGTCGCGATCCGCACCAGCTTCTTGCCGTCGAACTCGGCGAGCAGCTTGTTCGGCCCACCCATGCGGGTGGAGCGGCCGGCCGCCAGCACGATAGCGGCGACCTGGCTGTTGCCCTCGGTCTCCGGCTTGGCGCGCGGCTGCGGGCGCGTGACGATCTCCATCAGCAGGCCACCGACGCCCATGCCCATCAGTTCGGACCGCGTCACCTCGATGCCGGCGAGCAGCCGCATCAAGACCCAGTCGAACCCGTTCTCGACCGGCGAGCGCGCACAGCCCGGCGCGCCCAGCACCGGCACATTGCCGGCGCGGGCGATCAGAAGCAGATTGCCGGGATCGACGGGCATGCCGAAATGCTCGATCTCGCCGCCAATGAAGGTGACGGCCGCCGGAATCACGTCGCGGCGGTCGGCGATCGCGGAAGCGCCGAAGACGATCACGAGCTCCGCACCGAGTGTGAGCAATTCCTTGATCGCGGCCGATAGCGCCTGCTCCTCATGCGGAACGCGCCGCTCGGCAATGATGCCGGCGCCGGCGGGCGCGAGCCGCTCGGCGGTGACCCGCAGCGTCTTGTCGATCACCTTGGATGACAGGCCCGGCAGCAGTGTCGACACCACGCCGACACGCTTGATGACGTAAGGGGCGACCTTGAGCACGTCCTTGCCGGCGGCCTTCACCGCGTCATCGCGCAAGCTTCCTTCGACGCCGAACGGGATGATCTTGACGGTGCCGACCATCTCGCCCTCGACCACCGGCTTGTACGCCGAAAGCGTGGCAAAGGTGATGGCCTCGTCGATATTGTTGATGCGGTCGACCGCGGCGCGGTCGATCACCAGCACGCCAGCGCGCGCGGCGAACAGATTGGCGCGGCCGGTGAAGGCGCGCTCGACATGGATGCCGTCGCCGCCGATTGCGAGCGCGATGCTGGCGGCCGCGACGTCCTCGGAGACGTCGCCCTCCTCCATCCGCACCACGACGATGTCCTTGATGCCGGCACGCTCCAGCGCCTCGACCTCGGCAGGACCGATCGTCGTGCCTTTTTTCAGCACTAGCGGTCCCTGACGCAGGGTGTGGACGGTCACCCCGCCAATCGCATCCTTGGGGCTCGCCGGTCCGAACTTCATGCTGCTTCTTCTTTTTCCTTCGGCGGTAGCCGAAGCACGGCCGTGATCTCGGCCATGATTGCCACCGCGATCTCGGACGGCGAGACCGCGCCGATCGCAAGCCCGATGGGCGCATGGATGCGCGCGATGTCGCTTTCCTTGGCGCCTTGCGCCCGCAGCCGGTCACCGCGCTTGGCATGCGTCTTCCGCGAGCCGAGCGCGCCGATGTAGAAACACTTGCGCTCGAAGGCGTGCAGAAGCGCGGGATCGTCGATCTTCGGATCGTGCGTCACCGCGACGAAGGCGGTGTAGGCATCGACATTGAGCGGCGGCAGCGCAGTATCGGGCCACTCCGCGATCAGCGGAATGTCGGGAAAGCGCTCGGGGCTGGCAAAGGCCGTGCGGGGATCGACCACGGTAACGTCATAGCCAAGCGAGCGCGCCAGCGGCGCCAGAGCCTGGCTGATATGCACCGCACCGACGATCACGAGCTTTGCGGTCGGCGCGTAGACGTTGAGGAACAGCTTCTTGCCGCCGGCCTCGACATTGGCGCTCTTGCCCATGCGCAGCTGCTTCTCCAGCTCGGCCCGCAGCGGATCCTTGGCAAAATCCGCGGCCTTCACCAAGCGCTGCTCGCCGCTCTCGGTGTCCGTCACCAGGATCACGGGCCGGCGCGCGGCGCGCTCGGCGTTGAGTTCGTGCAGGATCGCGAGCTTCACGGCTAACCGACCTTCTCGACGAAGACGCGGATGGTGCCGCCGCAGGACAGGCCGACATTCCAGGCGGTCTCGTCGGCGACGCCGAATTCCAGCATCTTAGGCTTGCCGCTCTCGATCACGTCCATGGCCTCGGTGACCACGGCGCCTTCGACGCAGCCGCCGGAGACGGACCCTAAGAACGTGCCCTCGTCATTGATGACGAGGCTCGAGCCCGCCGGACGCGGGGCCGAGCCCCAGGTCTCCACCACGGTCGCCAGCGCGACGCCACGGCCGGCCCTCTGCCAGTCTTCCGCCGCCTTCAGGATATCCTCGTCGCGATCGAGCATGGGGTGCCTCTCAAGCTGCGGAGCGGATCAGGCTGCGGTGATGCGGCGGCAGCGGCCGGGAGAGCGTCGTGATCAACTCCTGGATCGAACTCAAATTATGTACCGGGCGGAATTCGTCAACGTGCGGCAGCATCATTTTGATGCCCTGGGCCTTGGCCTCGAAGCCGCCGAACCGGAGCAGCGGGTTCAGCCAGATCAGCCGCCGGCAGGATCGGTGCAGCCGGTCCATCTCGAAGGCCAGCTTGGAATCGGCCTCGCGCTCCAGCCCGTCGGAGATCAGGAGCACGATGGCGCCCTGGCTCAGCACGCGGCGTGCCCACAACTTGTTGAAGTTGTGCAGCGAGGCCGAGATCCGCGTGCCGCCGGCCCAATCCTCCACCGCCGCCGAGCAGCTCGCGAGCGCTTCGTCAGGGTCGCGCTGGCGCAACGCGCGCGTGACGTTGGTGAGGCGGGTGCCGAACAGGAACACCGAGACGCGCTTGCGGGCATCGGTGATGGCATGCAGGAAATGCAGGAACAGGCGGGTGTACTCGCTCATCGAGCCCGAGATATCGAGCAGCGCTACGATAGGCGCCGGCTTCTCGATCCGCCCGAGGCGGTGGATGTCGATGATGTCGCCGCCGGTGCGCAAGGAGGCACGCAGCGTCCGGCGCAGGTCGAGCCGAAGACCGTGCGGATCGGGCCGGCGCCGCCGCGTCAGCAGCTCGGCCTGCGGCAGGTGCATCTTCTCGATGGCGCGCAAGGCTTCCGCGATCTCCGCCGCGCTCATCTGTGCAAAATCCTTCTTCTGGAGGATCTCCTTGTCGGAGACCGACAGGCGCAGATCCTGCTCCTGGTGCTGCGGAGTCTCCGTCATGCGCGGCTGCGACATCGCCTCCTGAACACGGCGGGAGCCTGCCTGCGGCTTCTTCCTGGCCTGCTCCGGCAGCGGTACCGAATCCAGCATGTGCTTCCACTCCTCCGAGGCGCGGAAGAACAGGTTGAAAGCCTGCTTGAAGATCAGCGCATGCTCGTGGCGCTTGACGAAGATCGCCTCCAACGTGGTGAAAACGTCGGCGCGGCTGCCGATGTCGATCACCTGCAACGCGCTCATGGCGTCGATGACGGCGCCTGGGCCGACCGGCATGCCGGCCGCGCGCAGCGCGCGGGCGAAGCCGACGATGTTGTCGGCGAATTGTTCGGTCTGCTCGGGGGCAAGGTGGTTGATGGCCATGGCTCTGCACTCTCAGCCGTCATTCCGGGGCGCGACGCAGTCGCGAGCCCGGAATCCATAACCACGATCGGGAGTATGGATTCCGGGCTCGCGCCCAAGGGCGCGCCCCGGAATGACGAAATCATTGTAGCGCGAGTCTAATTCTCGCTCGTCGCGTCCTTCAGCACCTTCTGCAAGGTGTCGCCCTGCATCCGCGTGATGTCGTCCTGGTATTTGAGCAGCGCGCCCAGGGTGTCGCCGACCACTTGCGGGGTCAGCGAGCGGGCGTCCAGCTCTGACAATGCGGTGGCCCAATCGATGGTCTCGGCGACACCTGGCGACTTGTAGAAGTCCTGGTTGCGCAGCGCTTGGACGAAGCGCACGACCTGCTGCGACAGCTTCGCGGAAATGCCGGGCACGCGCGTCTTGACGATCGCGAGCTCGCGCTCTGCGGCGGGATAGTCGACCCAGTGATAGAGACAGCGCCGCTTCAGCGCGTCGTGGATCTCGCGGGTGCGGTTGGAGGTGATGATGACGATCGGCGGGCTCGGCGCCTTCACCGTGCCAAATTCGGGGATGGTCACCTGGAAGTCGCTGAGGATCTCGAGCAGGTAAGCCTCGAATGCTTCGTCGGCGCGGTCCAGTTCGTCGATCAAAAGCACCGGCGGGCCGGCGACGTCGGGCTCCAGCGCCTGCAGCAGCGGCCGCTTGATCATGTAGCGATCGGCGAAGATGTCGCTCGAGAGCTGGTCGCGATCGGTGTCGCCGGCAGCTTCCGCCATCCGGATCGCGATCATCTGCGCGGCGCTGTTCCACTCATAGACCGCGGAGGAGACATCGAGGCCTTCGTAGCACTGGAGGCGGATCAGCTTCCGCCCAAGCGCCGCCGAGAGCACCTTGGCGATCTCGGTCTTGCCGACACCGGCTTCGCCTTCCAAGAAGAGCGGCCGGCCCATGCGCAGCGACAGATAGGTCACCGTCGCCAGCGACCGCTCGGCGAGATAGCCGCGCGAGGTCAGCAGTTCGAGCATCGCATCGACCGATGCCGGCAAAGCACCGGAAGAATTGGCCGCTGAAGTCATGAAATAGCCAGTCTCGCTACGCCCTCACCGGGGACAGGTCTGGGCCAAGGAATGAGGTCAGCTCATTCCTTGGCATTGGCGGCGTCGACGGCGCGGCGCGTCAGCACGCCAATGAGATGCGCGCGGTACTCGGCGCTGCCGTGGATGTCGCTGTTGAGGCCTTCCGCCGGCACCGTGATGCCGTCGAGCGCCTTGGCCGAGAAGCGCTTCTTCAGGGCCTCCTCGAACGCGGTGACACGGAACACGCCTTCGGAGCCCGCACCGGTGACGGCGACCCGCACGTCCGACGGACGCCGCGCCACGAACACGCCGACCAGCGCGTAGCGCGAGGCCTGGTTGCGGAATTTGATGTAGGCCGCCTTCTTCGGCAGCGGGAACATGATCTTGGTGATGATCTCGTCGGCTTCGAGCGCGGTGGAGAACAGGCCCTGGAAAAATTCTTCCGCCTTGAGGCGGCGCTTGTTGGTGACGATGGTGGCGCCCAACGCGAGCACGGCGGCCGGATAGTCCGCGGTCGGATCGTTGTTGGCGAGCGAACCGCCGATCGTGCCCTTGTGACGTACCGCGGGATCGCCGATCTGGCTCGCGAGATTCGCCAGCGCCGGGATCGCTTCACCGACGATGGCGGAGGTCGCGACCTCGGCGTGCCTGGCGGTGGCGCCGATCACCAGCGAGCGGCCCTTCATTTCGATCGCGTTGAGCCCCTCGATGTGAGAGAGGTCGACGAGGTGCGGCGGGCTGGCGAGGCGCTGCTTCATGACGGGAATCAGCGTGTGGCCGCCGGCGATGACCTTGGCGTCCTCGTTCTTCACCAGCAGATTGGCCGCCTGCCGCACGGTGCCGGGACGATGATATTTGAATTCGTACATGGGGTGTCCTGATCGCGGAATGCGTGCGCGGTTTACGCGAGGTCGGATTTCGCCATCGCCTTGGCGCCGGCGGAGATCGAAGAGACGATGTTCTGGTAGCCGGTGCAGCGGCAGAGATTGCCTTCCAGCTCTTCACGGATGGTGTGATCGTCAAGCTCATGACCCTTACGATGCACGATATCGATCGCAGTCATGATCATGCCGGGCGTGCAGAAGCCGCACTGAAGGCCATGATGCTCGCGGAATGCCTCCTGCATCGGATGCAGCGGCGCACCGTCCGCGGCCAATCCCTCGATCGTCTTGACCTCGTGGCCGTCGGCCATCACCGCCAGCGTGGTGCAGGACTTCACGGCCTTGCCGTCGAGATGCACGACGCAGGCGCCGCACTGCGAGGTGTCGCAGCCGACATGCGTGCCGGTCAGCCGCAGATTCTCGCGCAGGAACTGCACCAGAAGGGTGCGGGGATCGACATTGGCCGTGACTGGATTGCCGTTCACGATGAGGGAGATTTTTGCCATAAGCACTCTCTATCAGCGCCCCAACGGGTCCCGTCGAAGCGGTTCTTATAGTTATTCCAACCCATCATATGGGCCAATATGCCCGGGGGCAACATCACCCCGGGCGCAAGCCGCCATGCCGAAAGGCGATAGCCTTCAGCCCTGTACCGCCTTGGCGAAGTTCGCAAAAAATTCGTCGGCCAGCTTTTTGGCCGCACCGTTGATGAGGCGCTGACCGAGCTGCGCCAACTTGCCGCCGATCTGTGCCTCGACGTCGTAGGAGAGCAGCGTGCCGCCGTCCTTCTCCGCGAGCCTGACGGCCGCGCCGCCCTTGGCGAAGCCGGCCACCCCGCCCTCGCCTTCACCGGAGATCTTGTAGCCGTTTGGCGGGTCGAGATCGGACAGTGTGACCTTGCCCTTGAAGCGCGCGGACACGGGGCCGACCTTCATTTTGGCCGTCGCGCGAAAGCCGCCGTCGTCGGTCTTCTCCAGCTCCTCGCAGCCAGGAATGCAGGCCTTCAAAACCTCGGGATCGTTGAGCTTGTCCCACACGGCCTCGCGCGGCGCCGCAAGTTGGACTTCGCCGTTCATCGTCATGGCCATGGGTGCCTCCCGGATCGCACAACTATAATGCTGTTCAAGTAACGCACGGAGGCCATAAAGGAAAGGGCGCACCCCGGTCACGTGCAATGCATATTCGCAACTGCAAAAAGCTTGCGTCAATGGTTTGGGATTGGCACAGGCCGGGCATGGTGGTTAGGTCCCGCGAGACATGAGTACATCGCTCTCCCCCCTGCTTGCCCCGATGCTGTCGAGCGCGGCCATGCGCGCGGCCTGCAACGATCGTTCGACCCTGCAGAACATGCTCGATTTCGAGGCAGCTCTGGCCCGGGCCGAGGCCGCCACGGGCGTGATTCCGGCATCCGCGGTGGGGCCGATCGCGTCCGCCTGCAAGGCTGATGCCTTTGACATGGCCGCTCTGGCCGAGGCCGCAACGCGATCAGGCAATCTCGCTATTCCGCTGGTCAAGGCGCTGACGGCCAATGTCGGCAAGGCCGACGCGGAGGCCGCGCGCTACGTGCACTGGGGCGCGACCAGCCAGGACGTCATCGACACCGCGACGATGCTCACGCTGCGCGCCGGCATCGGGGTGCTGGATGCCGACCTCAGCCGCGCCATCAAGGGCTTTGCGGCACTGGCGCGCACCCATCGTACCACCGCGATGGTGGCGCGGACCTGGCTCCAGCACGCACTGCCGATGCCGTTCGGCCTGAAGGCCGCCGAATATGCATCCAGCCTCGCCCGCGCCCGTTGCCGTCTCAGGCGGCTCGCCCGCGAGGGCCTTGCGCTACAATTCGGCGGCGCCGCCGGCACGCTCGCCGCACTCGGTGACAAGGGGCTCGTGGTCGCCGAGCGGCTGGCGCATGAGCTGAACCTGCCGCTGCCCGAAGCGCCCTGGCATACCCATCGCGAACGCATCGCGGAGGCCGCTTCCAGCTTCGCCATACTCGCCGGCAGCTGCGGCAAGATCGCGCGCGACGTGTCGCTGCTGATGCAGACCGACGTCGCTGAAGCGTTCGAGCCCGCCGGTGAAGGCCGCGGCGGCTCCTCGACCATGCCGCACAAGCGCAACCCGGTCGCCGCCGCCAGCGCATTGGGCGCTGCCACCATGGCCCCGCAGCTCGCCGCCACGATTTTGGCCGCGCAGGTACAGGATCACGAGCGCAGTGCCGGTCCGTGGCACGCGGAATGGCCGACGCTGCCGCAATTGATGCTGGTCACCTCGGGGGCGCTGGCCGCCATCGTCGACATTGCAGAAGGCCTCGAAATCGATGCCGCGCGGATGCGCAGCAATCTCGATGCGACGCAGGGGTTGATCATGGCTGAAGCGGTGACGTTTGCGCTGGCCGAGACAATCGGCAAGAGCGATGCACATCATCTGATTGAGGCCGCCAGCAAGCGCGCCGTCGCCGAGAAGAAGCATCTGCGCGAGGTGCTGTCGGCCGATTCGCTCGTCACCGCGCATCTGCCGCCGGAAAAAATTGCGGCATTGTTCGAGCCGATGGCCTATCAAGGGGCTTCCCAAGCCCTGATCGACCGGCTGCTCGACAGTATCGACCGTGAATAAGAACTGCACATACGACGGAGACGCTGCATGCCCATGATCGATGCCGACGGATGCCTGCTCAACGTCTCTGTCGAGGGCCGCGACGGCGGGCCGACCTTGATGCTTTCCAACTCGCTTGGCTGCACGCTTCAGATGTGGGAGCCGCAGATGAAGGCGCTGACGCAGGTGTTCCGTGTCATCCGCTACGACCGCCGCGGTCACGGCAAGTCGAGCGTCCCGGCCGGCCCCTACACCATGGAGCGCTTCGGCCGCGACGTACTCGCGATCCTCGACGACCTCAACATCGAGAAGGTGCATTGGTGCGGCCTGTCGATGGGCGGCATGGTCGGGCAATGGCTCGGCGCCAACGCGCCGGAGCGCTTCGGCAAGCTCATCCTCGCCAACACCTCCTGCTATTATGCCGAACCGACCAAATGGCTCGAGCGCATCGATGCCGTGAAGAAGGGCGGCATCGCGGCGGTCGCCGATGCCGTGATCGCGGGCTGGCTGACCCAGGATTTTCGCGAACGCGAGCCTGACATCACCGCGAAGATGAAGTCGATGCTGCTCGCCTCCCCCGTCGAGGGCTATCTCGCCTGCTGCGAAGCGCTGTCGACGCTCGACCAACGTGCGCTGCTCCCCAAGATCAAGAGCCCGACGCTGGTGATCGCCGGCCGCCACGACATGGCGACGCCGATCTCGGCGGGCGAACTGATCCGCGCGAACATTCCCGGCGCCAGCATGACCATCATCGACGCCGCCCACATTTCCAATGTCGAACAGCCGCACGCGTTCACGGATGCGGTGGTCGGATTCTTGACGCAGCGCTAGTCACACAAGGCCGTCATTGCGAGGAGCGTAGCGACGAAGCAATCCAAAAATCCCTCCGCGGAGACACTCTGGATTGCTTCGCTGCGCTCGCAATGACGGAGAGGAGGAAAGACAATGGACGACCAGAAGCGCCGCGATGCCGGCATGAATGTGCGCCGAAAGGTGCTGGGCAATGCCTGGGTCGACAAGTCGATCGCGAACCGCAACGCCTTCAACACCGATTTCCAGGACATGATCACCCGTTACGCCTGGGGCGAGATCTGGACGCGGCCGCATTTCGATGAGCGCACGCGGCGGGTGCTGGTGATCGGCACCATGGTCGCGCTCGGGCAATGGGACGAATTCCGCCTGCATGTACGCGCAGCGCTCGCCGAGGGCGGCTTCACGGCCGACGATATCAAGGAGATCCTGCTGCAGCAGGCGATCTATTGCGGCGTGCCGGCGGTCAACCACGCCGTCAAGGAGGCCTCAGCGATTGTGCAGGAGCTCGGCCTGCTCAAGACCTAGGGGAGCGGCGCTCTCGACAGTCTTTGGCGCTGCCTCCGGCTTCTCGATCACGAGCACGACTGCGGCACCGAGCAGCAGCAGGAGCTCGGTGGCGTGCAGCCGGAGCGCGGCCATCTCACCGACCTTCGAGGCCATCACCATGCTGACAAACGAGAGCAGGCTGCCAATCGCTAGCGCAATGCCCAGCGCCTCGTCGCTGCCGCCGTTCTTCCGTGTCCGGGGGATGCAGAGCAGCACGAGATAGATCGCGAAGAACGCCACCACCGTCAGCCGTCCGAGCGCCAGCAGCCAAGCGGCGCGCACCGTGTCCATCCCCGCCATCTGGAGATGGTCGCTCAGGAACAGCGCCACCGCGACGCTCGGCCGCTCGTAGAGGCCGTGCACCGGTGCCACGATGATGTTGAAGGCGACGAGGGTCCAGACCGGAATGAAGTAGGCCGCCAGCAGCGCGCCGTTGACCGAACCGATTCGCCAATTCCTGAACATGCCGCTTCCCGCCTGATTGGCCGACCGCCTTCAGCGAAAGGCGGCCTCGGGGGAGCTAACTCGCATCAGACTGCGGCGGCAATTTAAACCCTTTGTTTACGTTAACTGCCCGAGTGGACCGCCCCAACAGGAAAAGCCCCGCCTTTCGGCGGGGCCTCTCCTCACACTGGGTTCCCAAACTCGCTATTCCTGATCGCGCTGGCCACCCTGCTGCTGGCCGGGACGATCGCCCTGGCGCATCGGGTCCTGCTGCTGCTGTCCGGGTTTCTGGCCGCCACCCTGCTGCTGCGGATTACGCTGGCCGGGGTTCTGACTCTGCTGGCCCGGATTCTGGTTCTGCTGCTTCGTCATTTCGGGGAAACTCCCTTGTTGGACGTCAGAGGGAAGATAACGGCCGGCCTCCAGATTGGTTGCCGCCGGAACCCGGTTCCGTCCATTGCTGGAACTCAAGCGCGAAATGATCTCTGTACAAGCCTTTGTGCCGAGGCTTGGCCAGTTGCGGCCGCCAGTTCCCTCCTGTTACAAAACCGGAAGAGCGCTCAAGGGCTGCCGGGGCCCAAGAACTCTTTCTCAAGAGCTCCCTTTGAGCCGCGTCAGGTGTGGTAACGGCAGCCATGGATTATTTCGCCCAGCAGCTCATCAACGGCCTCGTGCTCGGCTCCATCTACGGCCTGATCGCAATCGGCTACACGATGGTCTACGGCATCGTCGGCATGATCAACTTCGCTCATGGCGACGTCTTCATGATCGGCGGCTTCATCGCCCTCATCACCTTCCTGATCCTGATCTCGTTCGGCCTGACAGCAATCCCCCTGATCCTGCTGATCGTGCTCCTGGTCTCGATGGCGATCACCGCGCTCTATGGCTGGACCATCGAGCGCATCGCCTACCGGCCGCTGCGCCATTCCTTCCGCCTCGCCCCGATGCTGTCGGCGATCGGCATGTCCTTTGTGCTGACCAATTACTCGCAGGTGGCGCAGGGCGCCCGCGTCAAGCCGATCCCGCCCTTCATCACCGGCGGCTACACCCTGCATGAGAGCCCGGACGGCTTCGTGATTCAGCTCTCCAATATTCAGATCATGGTGGTCATCACCACCGTCGTGCTGCTGGCGCTCTTCACCTGGCTGGTGTCGAGCACCCGCCTCGGACGCGACATGCGCGCCTGCGAGCAGGACCAGACCATGGCGGCGCTGCTCGGCGTCGACGTCGACCGCACCATCTCAATGACCTTCGTGATCGGGGCCGCGCTCGCCGCGGTCGCCGGCCTGATGTACCTGCTCTACTATGGCCTGGTCGATTTCTTCATGGGCTTCGTCGCCGGCATCAAGGCCTTCACCGCAGCCGTGCTCGGCGGCATCGGCTCGCTGCCGGGCGCCATGCTCGGCGGGCTGGCGATCGGCCTGATCGAGACGTTCTGGTCGGCCTATTTCTCAGTCGAGTACAAGGACGTCGCGGCGTTCTCGATCCTGATCGTCGTGCTGATCTTCATGCCGACCGGCCTTCTCGGTCGCCCCGAAGTCGAAAAAGTCTGACGGACCGCCGCGTGACAGCTTCCTCGACCAAGACGGTCAAATCCACAACGGGCATCGCCTCCCTCCTGAAGACGGCCGTCATCAACGCGCTGATCGCGCTGGTGCTGTTCTCGCTGATGGTCGGCGTTCGCACCGAGGCGGGCTCGTCCGGCCAGCTCACCTATTGGACGCGCTTCGGGGAGCTTGCGTCCCTCGTCGCGATCGTGTTCGGCGGCTCGATCGTGATCGAGCTGCTCAGACAATGGATCGGCCCGACCGGCACCGAGAGACTGGTGCCACCGGCGGTGCAGAGCGGCGTCTCCTTCATCGGCCGCTACCTCGCGCCGGCGCTGCTGATCTTCACCCTGCTGGTGCCTGTGATCTTCTATAACCAGCGCTACATCCTCGACCTCGCGATCCTCGTGCTCACCTACGTCATGCTGGGCTGGGGATTGAACGTCGTGGTCGGCCTCGCCGGCCTGCTCGACCTCGGCTATGTCGCGTTCTACGCCGTCGGCGCCTATTCCTACGGGCTGCTCGCCACCAATTTCGGCTGGTCGTTCTGGATTTGCCTGCCGCTTGCCGGCATCCTCGCTGCGTTCTGGGGCGTGCTGCTCGGCTTTCCCGTGCTGCGCCTGCGCGGCGATTACCTTGCCATCGTGACGCTGGCCTTCGGCGAGATCATCCGCCTCGTCATCATCAACTGGCAGGAGCTCACGGGCGGGCCCAACGGCGTCAGCGGCATTCCGCGCCCGTCCTTCTTCGGCATCCCGCTCGACAGGAGCGATGAGGGGCTCGCCTTCAGGCTCGGCATCGAGTATTCGGCGACCCACCGCATCATCTTCCTGTTCTACCTGATCCTGGCGCTCGCGCTGCTCACCAACTGGGTGACGATCCGTCTGCGCCGCCTGCCGATCGGCCGGGCCTGGGAAGCCCTGCGCGAGGACGAGGTGGCCTGCCGGGCGCTCGGCATCAACACCACGACCACCAAGCTCACGGCGTTCGCGACGGGCGCCATGTTCGGCGGCTTCGCCGGCGCGTTCTTTGCGACGCGCCAGGGCTTCATCAGCCCGGAATCGTTCACCTTCCAGGAATCGGCCCTGGTCCTCGCCATCGTCGTGCTCGGCGGCATGGGCTCGCAGCTCGGCGTCGCGCTCGCGGCTCTCGCCCTGATCGGCGGCTTCGAGCTGTTCCGCGGTCTCGAGAACTACCGCATGCTGGTGTTCGGCATGTCGATGGTCCTGATCATGATCTGGCGACCGCGCGGCCTGATCGGCCATCGCGCCCCGACTGTGTACCTGACCAAGGCAAAGGCGATCTCCTCCGACCTCGTCAAGGAAGGGCACGGATGAGCGGCGGCAAGGCGAACGACAAGATTCTTGGCGTCGACCGGCTCACCATGCGCTTCGGCGGCATCGTCGCCGTGCAGGACCTGTCCTTCGCAGCCGAGCGCAAGAAGATCACCGCGCTGATCGGGCCGAACGGCGCCGGCAAGACCACGGTCTTCAACTGCATCACCGGCTTCTACAAGCCGAGCGGCGGCAGCATCAGCCTGACCCACGACGACGGCGGGGTGATCGCGCTGGATCGGCTCAACGACTTTCGCATTGCGAAGCAGGCCAAGGTCGCGCGCACGTTCCAGAACATCCGTTTGTTTCCCGGCATGACCGCCCTGGAAAACCTAATGGTGGCGCAGCACAACGTACTTATGCGCGCTTCGGGCTTCACCCTCCTCGGCCTCCTCGGCGTCCCAGCCTATCGCGACGCCGAAAAGCGCGCCATCGATCTCGCCACCGACTGGCTCAAGCGGGTCAATCTGCTCGAGCGCGCCGACGAAGCCGCCGGCAATTTCGCCTATGGCGACCAGCGCCGGCTCGAAATCGCACGCGCCATGTGCACCGAGCCCGCGCTGCTGTGCCTGGACGAGCCTGCCGCCGGTCTCAATGCCCGCGAGAGCGCGGCCCTGAGCGAGCTGTTGCTGTCGATCCGCGACGAGCTCGGCACCTCGATCCTGCTGATCGAGCACGACATGTCCGTGGTCATGGAGATTTCCGACCACATCGTGGTGATGGACCACGGCGTCAAGATCGCGGAAGGCACGCCGCGCGAGGTCCGCGACGATCCCAAGGTGATCGCCGCCTATCTCGGCGCCGACGAGGACGAGGCCGTGGCCGTGATGGAGAGCGGGTCGTGACGTCGCCCCTGCTCGCGATCCGCGGTCTTCGCGCCGCCTACGGCAAGATCGAGGCGCTGAAAGGCGTCGACGTCGAGATCAACGCTGGCGAGATCGTCGCGCTGATCGGCGCCAATGGCGCCGGCAAATCGACCCTGATGATGACGATTTTCGGCAAGCCGCGCGCCCGCGCCGGCCACATCGTTTACGAAGGCCGCGACATCACCGACGTCCCCACCCACGAGATCGCGCATTTGCGCATTGCGCAATCGCCGGAAGGCCGCCGCATCTTCCCGCGCATGAGCGTGGCGGAAAACCTTCAGATGGGGGCGGACGCCACCGGATGCACGGAGGCCGAACGCGAGGCGACGCTGCAGCGCGTGTTCACGCTGTTTCCGCGGCTGAAGGAACGCTACGCCCAGCGCGGCGGGACCCTGTCCGGCGGCGAGCAGCAGATGCTGGCGATCGGTCGCGCGCTGATGAGCCGTCCCCGGCTGCTGTTGCTCGACGAACCCTCCCTCGGCCTCGCGCCGTTGATCGCGCGCCAGATTTTCGATGCGATCCGCACCTTGAACCGGCAGGACGGCCTGACCGTCCTGATCGTGGAGCAGAACGCCAACCACGCACTCAAGCTCGCCCATCGCGGTTATGTCATGGTCAATGGCCTGATCACGCTGGCCGGGACCGGGGCGGAGTTGTTGCAGCGCCCAGAGATTCGCGCCGCCTACCTAGAAGGCGGCCGGCACGGCTGAGGCCCGCCAAAGGCCACCAAGTCGAATGACGTGCGGCCGAATGCGGCGAGATATCTCCGCCGCTGCCCGTATTTTGCCGGTGACTTCTCGGCGATTTCATTCAAGAATGGCGCCGGTTTGGACCGGGCGTGCCCCGGCAACTTCCACAGGCGACCACCCGCGAGGTATCTCATGAAATCACTGAAGCTCATCGGTCTGGCATTCGGCGCATCGCTCGCGCTGTCGAGCGCGGCATTCGCGCAGGATGTCACCGTCGCAGTCGCAGGCCCGATGACCGGCGGCGAGTCCGCCTTCGGCCGCCAGATGAAGAACGGCGCCGAGATGGCCGTGACCGACATCAACGCCGCCGGCGGTGTCAACGGCAAGAAGCTGGCGCTCTCCGTCGAGGACGACGCCTGCGATCCGAAGCAGGCGCGTTCGATCGCCGAGAAGATCGCCGGCGCGAAAATCCCGTTCGTGGCCGGGCACTATTGCTCGTCGTCGTCGATCCCCGCCTCCGAAGCCTATGCCGACGGCAACGTGCTCCAGATCACGCCGGCCTCGACCAATCCGCTGTTCACCGAGCGCAAGCTCTGGAACGTGGCCCGCGTCTGCGGCCGTGACGACCAACAGGGCCTGATCGCGGCGCAGTACATTGCCAAGAATTACAAGGGCAAGAACATCGCGATCCTCAACGACAAGACCACCTACGGCAAGGGTCTTGCCGACGAGACCAAGAAGGCACTCAACAAGGCCGGCATCACCGAGAAGATGTATGAGTCCTACAACAAGGGCGACAAGGACTTCAACGCGATCGTCTCGCGCCTGAAGCGTGACAACATCGATCTCGTCTATGTCGGCGGCTATCATCAGGAAAGCGGCCTGATCCTGCGTCAGATGCGCGACCAGGGCCTCAAGACCGTGCTGATGGCCGGCGACGCGCTCGCCGACAAGGAGTACGCCTCCATCACCGGTCCGGCGGGCGAAGGCACGCTGTTTACCTTCGGTCCCGATCCGCGCAACAAGCCGACGGCGAAGAAGATCGTCGAGGCCTTCAAGGCCAAGGGCATCGATCCCGAGGGCTACACGCTCTACACCTACGCGGCGATGCAGGTCTGGTCGCAGGCCGCGAAGAAGGCCGGCACCACCGACGCCAAGAAGGTCATGGAGGCGGTGAAGGCCGGCAAGTGGGACACCGTGATCGGCCCGATCGAGTATGACGCCAAGGGCGACATCAAGCAGATCGACTACGTCGTCTATAAGTGGGACGCGAAGGGCGGTTACGCCGAGATCAGCGGCAACGGCACCTAGCCGTTGGCCTTGACCTCCATCTCTCAATCATCATCACGCCCCGGCTTGCCCCGGGGCGTTTTGTCTTGCGACAGGATCAGACGGTTTCGGGCAGCTCGCCGCCCGCCGCGGCCTGGGCCTTCCGCAGGGCTTGCAAGAGATCGTTCGGCCGAAACGGCTTTTGCAAACAGGCCACATTGGCGAGGTGTGGCGATTGCTCCATGAAATCGAGCGCCGTCATCCCGGAGACCGCGATGACGGGAAGCGCCGGCGCCCGTTCGCGCAGACCCGCGATGACATCGACGCCGCTGGTGTCGCCGAGGAAGATGTCGACGATCGCCGCGTCAAAGGAACCTTCCGCAAAGGCTTTCAGCCCGGCTGCACCACTCTCGGCCTCCACGGCTTCGAACCGATTGACCCGGAGCACCATGGCGATCATCGCGCGGACGTCCGTCTGGTCGTCGATGATGAGAACGCGAGGCATTGGGAACAACTCCCGGTATCCAGATCCGAATCCTCCGACGCAAGCCTGGAACTCGAAACGGCGGAGGGGCATTATGACACCACCCCGTAAAGCCCTCCTTACCCGATCCCTATTCCGTGCTCCTACCGAGATTAAGTAAGCTGTAACCGTTGGTTGAGTCGTAACCGGTTCCGTTCACAAACTGCGCCTAGAACCCGCTACCATAAGCCCACAACTAGCGGAACGAGACGAGCTGAGATGCTCAAGAGCCTGTCCAAAAGCTTGCCAAAAATCCCGCCCAAGATCGACCTGCAAGAGGTGGACGTGCCGGCGACGATCGATCGAAGCACATTTCTTTCGACCCTGCCGGCCACCTCGACCGACCGTGCCGCGGCCCTGACGATCGTCGGCATCTCGTCGATTCTGTTCGCGATGGCCGCACCCTTCGCCGGTATCCCACTACTGCCAGTTCCCGCCTTCGTCGCGAGCTATCAATCGGCCCTTGCCGTGAGCGACATCGTCACGGCAGTGCTGCTGTTGTCGCAATTTGCGGTCTTGCGGACCCGCGCGCTGCTGTGGCTCGCGACCGGCTATCTTTTCACCGCTGCGGCCGCCGTGCTCCACGCCCTCACCTTCCCCGGTCTGTTCACACCGACCGGCCTGTTTGGCGCGGGCCGCCAGACGACGGTCTGGCTCTACATGATCTGGCACGCGGGCTTTCCGCTGTGCGTGGTGGGTTATGCCTGGCTGAAGGAGAAGGATGGGGGCGCCCGCGTTCGGATGACCGCCAACAGCGCGATCTATGCCAGCGTGCTCGGCGTCGTCGCCGCGATTGCGGTGTTCGGCTGGATGGTCACTGCAGGGCACGATCTGCTTCCGGTCCTGCTGCGCGACGGCCACTACACCCCGACCATGATCGGCGTCGTGTCCTTCGTGTGGTCGCTGAGCTTTGCTGCGCTCGTCTCACTCTGGTTCCGCAAGCCGCATTCGGTGATCGACATCTGGCTCATGGTGGTCATGTGCGCCTGGCTGTTCGACATCGCGCTGTCGGCGATCATCAACGTCGCACGCTTCGACCTCGGTTTCTATGCCGGCCGGCTTTACGGCCTCGCCGCGGCGACCTTCGTGCTTGCGGTGCTTCTCATCGAGAATGTCCGCCTTCAGGCGCACACGGTGGGCCTTGTCGGCCGGCTCCGGCAGCAATCGGCTTCGGAACGCGACTATTTCGGCAAGCGCCTCGCGCTGTACGGGGCGGTAGTCGAATCCTCCAATGATGCCATCATCACGAAGACGCTCGACGGTATCATCACCGGCTGGAACAAGGCCGCCGAGCAGTTGTTCGGCTATTCCGCCGCTGAAGCCGTCGGCCAGCCGATCGATATTATCGTGCCGCCGGACCGCAAGGGCGAAGTCAGGAGCATCCTCAACCGGATCGCCAGCAACGAGTCGATCGCCCAGCACGAAACGATCCGCATTCGAAAAGACGGACGTCCGCTCGACGTGGTGCTGAATATTTCCCCCCTGCGCACGGATCAGGGCGAGGTCATCGGCGCCTCCAAGATCGCCCATGACATCACCGAGGAAAAGCAGGCGCGCGAGAAGCTGCGCCGCGAGACCGAAGAACGCCAACGCATCTTCGAGACGTCGCAAGATCTGATCCTGGTCACCGATGGCTACGGCAATTTTATCCAGGTCAGCCCGAGCGTGGAGAACATCCTTGGTTACAGTCCCGAGGACATGGTCGGGCACAGCGCGACCGAGTTCATTCATCCCGACGACCTCGAGAAGACGCGGAGCGAGATGCGGGCTGCCCGCCGCGGCGCGGTCAAGCGCAGTTTCGAGGCGCGCTACTACCACTACGACGGTCACGAGGTTACTCTGAACTGGATGGGCACCTGGTCGGAGCCGGTGAAGCGCCATTTCTTCATCGGACGCGACCTCACCGACAAGCAGGCTGCCGAGGCGCAGCTCCGGCAGGTCCAGAAGATGGATTCGATCGGCCAATTGACCGGAGGCGTCGCCCACGACTTCAACAACGTGCTGACCGTGATCACGGGCACGATCGGCATTCTCAGCGACGCCGTCGCCGACCGGCCAGAGCTTGCCGCCATCACCAAGCTGATTGACGATGCCGCCGAGCGCGGCGCGCAGCTGACTAAGCACCTGCTCGCCTTTGCGCGCAAGCAGCCGCTCCAGCCGCGCGAGATCGACGTCAACGCGCTGGCGCTCGAAGCCGCCAAGCTGCTGCATCCGACGCTGGGCGAGCAGATCACGATCATGCCTCAGCTCACCGAGGACGCTTGGCCGACGCTGGTCGATCCGGGCCAGCTCTCTACTGCAATCCTCAATCTCGCGCTGAATGCGCGCGATGCCATGCCCGACGGCGGCACCCTGGTGCTGGAGACCCGCAACATCTTCCTCGACGACGGCTACGCCAGCATGAATCCCGACATGGTCGCGGGCAACTACGTGATGATCGCGGTCAGCGACACCGGCAGCGGAATCCCGCCGGACCTGATCGATCGGGTCTTCGATCCGTTCTTCACCACCAAGGAGGTCGGTAAGGGCACTGGCCTCGGCTTGAGCATGGTGTTCGGCTTCGTCAAGCAGTCGGGTGGCCACGTCAAGATCTACAGCGAGGTCGGCCACGGCACGAGCGTGAAGATCTACCTGCCGCGCTCGACCGGGGTGCTGGAGACCGAGTACGAGGCGCTCCAGAATGCGCCCATCACCGGCGGCAACGAGAAGATTCTGATCGTCGAGGATGACGCTTTGGTGCGGCAATATGTTGTGACTCAGGTCAAGAGTCTCGGCTATACCGCGCTCGAGGCCGCCAACGGCGCGGAGGCCCTCACCATCCTCGACAGTGACAAGACCATCGACCTGCTCTTCACCGACATCATCATGCCGGGCAACATGAACGGCCGGCAGCTTGCCGACGAAGCGGCCCGGCGCCGCCCCGACCTCAAGACGTTGTTCACCTCGGGCTACACCGAGAATGCCATCGTCCATCACGGCCGGCTCGATTCCGGCGTGTTGCTGCTGGCCAAGCCCTATCGCAAATCCGAGCTCGCCAAGATGCTCAGGACGGCGCTCGCCAGTTGAGCCTGCGGCACCTCTGCGCTATCGCACAGGTGAACTCTTTCAGATCGCGAGGCCGGCTTGAAGAATCTCCTCACCGACATCGCCGGCGTCCGTGTCGGCCATGCCGAAGATGCGAAGGTCGCATCGGGCACGACCGCGATCATCTTCGACGCCCCTGCGGTCGCCGCGATCGACGTGCGCGGCGGAGGCCCCGGCACGCGCGAAGACGCACTGCTCGATCTCGCCAACACCGTCGAGCGCGTCGACGCGATCGCGCTGTCGGGCGGCTCTGCCTTCGGCCTCGATACCGGCGGCGGCGTGCAGGCCTGGCTCGCCGAGCAGGGCCGCGGCCATCGGGTGCGCGAAGCCCTGATTCCGATCGTGCCGGGCGCGATTCTGTTCGACCTCCTCAACGGCGGCGACAAGGCCTGGGGACGCTTCTCGCCCTATCGCGACCTCGGCTACGCGGCGGCAGCCGCTGCCAGCACGGACTTTGCGCTCGGCAGTGTCGGCGCCGGCCTAGGGGCCACCACCGCGACGTTCAAGGGCGGGCTCGGCTCGGCCTCGGCTGTGACACCAAGCGGCGTCAAAGTCGCGGCGATCGTCGCCGTCAACGCGGTGGGCAGCGTCACCGTCGGCAACGGACCGTGGTTCTGGGCCGCACCGTTCGAGGTGGACGGCGAATTCGGCGGACGCGGGCTGCCGGACAAGTTCACGGACGACATGCTCCGCATGCGCATCAAGGGCGGTCCCGCGGTGAACGCCCGCGAAAACACCACCATCGGCGCCGTCGTCACCGACGCGGTGCTGACCAAGCCCCAGGCCAAGCGGCTGGCGATGATCGCGCATACCGGCTTCGCCCGCGCGATCTATCCGGTGCATGCGCCGACTGACGGCGACGTGCTGTTCGCCGCCGCGACCTGCGACAAACCGATCGAGCCGCTGGCCGGCCTGACCGAACTCGGCACGGTCGCAGCCAATGTGGTCGCGCGCGCGATCGCCCGCGGCGTTTACGGCGCGACCGCCCTGCCGTTCCCCGGTGCGCAGCCGGCGTGGCAGGACCGGTTCGGATCGCAACGAAACGCCTGACAAGGCGTTATCCCGGCGGGGCCAAGGTGCACCGTCATGCCGTCGTCAGTGATCCGTTTCTTTCGCTATGCGCCCGAGACGCGCGAGCTGAAGGTGACCTTCATCAGCGGGCGCCTGTATGTCTACGAGGACGTGCCGGCCGAGGTCGCGGCCGCGTTCAGGGATGCGTTCGCTAAGGGCTCATTCTTCAACCGCGAAATCCGCGATCGCTATGCCTATCGTGACATCACGCATGAATACACGGGCTAGCCTGGAGTTCCGCTCAAACGCTCATCGACATCGATGAAGCCGCCGATCCCGCCGCGGACTGCGCCTGACGCTGCATCATCTGTCCGAACCAGTCATAAGGCGAATTGCCGCCACCATTAGCATTTGAAGAGCTGGAGGCGCCCGGCACCGTCGTCGACATCTTGAAGCCGTCGGCATAGGTGACGGTGGTGGTGGTCGAGCCGTCCGCATTGGTCGTCGTCGTCGAGGTCGATCCGCCGCTCGCCTTCGAGCCTGATCCGCCGCCCGAGGCGTCACCCGAGCCGTCAGCGCCCTGCGCATGATGGCCATGACGGCCGCCCGTCAGTGCCTTCGTCATTTCGTCGAGGTTGATGCTGTCGTCGGAGTTGGCATCCATCTTCGAGAACACGTCGTCGGCCTGCGCCAGATTGGTGCCGCCGGCACCGAGCGCCTCCTCGAACTCGGACTTGGTGATCTTGCCGTCGCCGTCCGCATCGATTTGCGAGAACAGATCCTTCAGCGCAGCCTCCCGGCCCTTCGACGTCGAGGACGCCGAGCCCGATGAGGTCGAGCTGCTCGCACCGTCGGCCGACTGGCTCTGCGCCGCGAACAGCGCGTTCATCGTCTCCGGCGAGATCTGCGGATACCGGCTCGAATTGACCGACGAGGTCGCGCCGCTGATCGTGCTGCTGCCGCTGTTGATCGCAAACGGATTGGCCGCACCTTGGGACGATCCCGTCTTCTGCGTCGAGGAGGACGATTTCGAGTTCGTCAGCGACTGGATCGCGTCGAGCGCACTCGATACCGCGCCAAGGGCGAACAACATTGCACAACTCCAACTGACGCGGCATGCCGCGGCCAATGTTCCGAAGTTGACGTCAGCAAGCGTCGTGCCAGCGAAAAAAGCTCAATGAAATCCGCCTTCGCTGCACTTGGCACGGCCTGCAAACACCGGCAATTCGTGCCGGTCGCGGCAGAAATTTCCGCCCACAGGAAGCGCCACCCCCTGCATTGCCCGCCGCAGAGGCCCATGTTAGGCGAGGCCATTCCTCTTGCGGCCGCCACCGGACAACGTGCCATGACCCAAGCCTTCGCTCCCCGTCCCCTTGCCATTGCGCCCTCGATCCTGGCGTCGGATTTTTCCAGGCTCGGCGAGGAGGTGCGCGCGGTGGATGCCGCCGGCGCCGACTGGATTCATCTCGACGTGATGGACGGGCACTTCGTTCCGAACATCTCCTACGGCCCCGACGTCATCAAGGCGATGCGCCCGCATACGAAGAAGATCTTCGACGCACATCTGATGATCTCGCCCTGCGACCCCTATCTCGAGGCCTTCGCGAAGGCCGGCTGCGACCACATCACCGTGCATGCGGAAGCGGGTCCCCATCTGCACCGTTCGCTCCAGGCCATCCGCGCGCTCGGCAAGAAGGCCGGCGTCTCGCTCAATCCGGCAACGCCGATCAGCACGCTCGAATACGTGCTCGACCTCCTCGACCTCGTGCTGGTGATGTCGGTCAATCCAGGCTTCGGCGGCCAGGCCTTCATCCCCTCTGCGATCGGCAAGATCCGTGACATCCGCGCGATGATTGCCGGACGCCCGATCGACATCGAGGTCGATGGCGGTGTCGGTCCCGACGTTGCCGGCGCGCTCGCGGCGGCCGGCGCCAACGCCTTCGTCGCCGGCACGTCCGTGTTCAGGGGCGGCACGCAGGAGGCCTACAAGACCAACATCGCGGCAATCCGCAACGCTGCCGCAGGCGCGCGCGGCGAAGCGATTTGACCGCCGTTCGCGGTCCGAACCGGCCTTGTAGCCGGTGCGACCAATGGGAATGGACGAGATTCGTGCTACTCCGTTTTCTGCAGGCTTGAGGCGCCTGCGCGCCGAGGCCTTGCAGGACGGCGAGCAGGTGATCTGGGAGGGCCAACCCGACGGCATCGCCCGGATGATCCTGTGGCGATTTCTGTGGTGGCTCGGATTCCCCTGGCTGCTTCTGACCGTCGTCGCCCTGAGGAACGATTGGGTCGACCAAGCGGCCCAACCTCTCGTGATGCTGGGAGTTGCGATGATTGCGGCTCCGCTGGTGATGCTGCTGCAAGACCTGCAGACACTCTATTTGATCACCGATCGCCGCGCGCTGATCCTGAGAACGGCCTGGGGCAGACGGACGGTCAGCCAGACGCCGTTCCAGGCGATGGACGCGGTCCTTGAAATCCTCGACATCGGCGGTGGCGGTGGCCACCTCAATTTCGCGTCAGGACGATCGACGCGTTCGCCCGATACCGACTACTCCGGCCGCTATGGGTTTCGCTGCGTTCGAGACGCCCCGCGCATCCGCGATATCCTCGAAGGCGCACGGGCAGGCAACGTGCGCCGGTCGAATGCGCAGAAAGCTGCGGGCGCTGCAGCGCGCAATCCCTAAGATTGCAACCACTTTCCGTACTCCTCCGGGCTTCCCTGATTCGCGCAAATCACGGCTAGTGATTCTTGCCTGTTTCGCGGGAGCACATCATGACGACGACCCTGGTTTGGACTGGCGTGGCGTTGTGGCTTGGGTTCAGTGCGTTTGTCGTGTTTGGCCCTTCCGCCGGACCGGTGCAGGTCCCGGCACGTTCGGTACGCAGCATCCGTCGCAATCGGATCTGACACCGTGCAATTCGCGCTCGTGAAGCGTCAACCGAAGCGCAGGTGCCGTATCCCGCGGCGTCCGCATCCGGATCTCGACTATTTCTTCGGTCGGCTCGAACGTACCGAAGGGGAGATGCGCGACGATCCGGGAGCTGAACCGGCGGACCTGGACTAACCGATCCGGTCGCGGTGCCGGCAATGAGATTCTGAATTGGATTGAGACTGATGAAGCCGCACTGCCCGAACTGCCTGAAGGAAATGACCAAGGCGTCCGCATCGCGTAACCTGTTCAATTGCGAGCCCTGCCGCGAGATCATCCAGTATTTCGGCGGCAGCGCCGATCACGGTGAGCCCGGCCCGCAATTCTCCTGGCCCATCCGCCGCAAGCGTACCGGCCACGCCGCCCACGCGGCGTGATTTTTCCTAGCCCCAAACCACGCCGGAGCCTGCCCTCGCCGCATCCACCGCCATCCGCGGCGGGCGCACGACGGTGACCGTGCAGGTCGCCTCTGCAGCCACCTTGGCCGAGACGCTGCCGAGCCAAGTACGCCTGAACGAACTTTGCCGCGCCCCGACGATAAGATGGTCGATGGAGTTCATCTCGGCGAATTCCAGTAGCGCCGTGGCGGGATCGACGGCCTCCAGCACATGAACCGATAGCCGGCTCTCATCCAGCTTGAGCGGCGTCGCCCAATGCCGCAGCGCGACCAGGCGATCGACATGCTTGTTGGAGCCCTGCTCGTCGAGCGTCCGGTCGATCGCGATACGGTTGAGCTTGAGCACGTTGAGGCAGGCGAGCCGCGCCGAGGGCAGCGTCGC
Source organism: Bradyrhizobium sp. DOA1 (assembly GCF_001593325.1). Classification (NCBI taxonomy): domain Bacteria; kingdom Pseudomonadati; phylum Pseudomonadota; class Alphaproteobacteria; order Hyphomicrobiales; family Nitrobacteraceae; genus Bradyrhizobium; species Bradyrhizobium sp. DOA1. Next base: position 2,121,563 of record NZ_JXJM01000001.1, on the reverse strand, counting down.
GAGAATGCGCTCGGTGGTCACGCGTAGCGCCTCGTTCAGCTCCGGTGCGCCCTCCATCGTGTCGAGCGCAACCGCAAGAATGGGGCTCGAGGCGATCTGCGCCGCGACGTCCGATTTCGCGCGCGGTGCCATCACGCCCTGGTTGAAGCGACGTCGCCACGCGACGCGGAGGGAATCGCGCTTCAGCCGCTCGGCGCGCGCGGTGAGCTTGACCTGATCCGGGTGGGTCAGATCGAAGGCCAGCTGTGCAGCGGTCGGGTAACGCCAGACCGGCTCGATCTCCAGGCAGCGCAGCATCACCTCTTGAAGCCAGGGCGGATAATCGGCACGCAAGGCCCGCGGCGGATAGGGATCGCGCCACAGTCGGCGCCGCATCGCGCGCAACGTCTCGCCCTCGCCAAAGGGACGCTCGCCCGTGGTGAAAAAATATAGAAGCACACCGAGCGAGAACAGGTCGCTGCGCGGATCGTCCCGCACGCCCAGCAGACGCTCCGGCGCCATGTAGGGCGCGGTGCCGTAAGGCAGGCGAAACTCCTCCTGCAACAGATCAGGCAGATGATCGTGGTGCGACAGGCCATAGTCGATCAGCACCGCCTCGCCACTCTCGCGGAACATGATGCTGCTCGGCTTGATATCGTGATGGATCACGTTCTGCCGATGCAGGTCGGCGAGCGCGGTCGCGATCTTCGCCACGAGCTGCCGCGCCTCGTCGTAAGGCAGCGGCAGGTCCGGCAGTCGCTTGTACAGCGTGGTGCCGACGATGCGCTCGATCACCACATAGGCCTGGCGGGCGAAATCGCCGGTGCCGAAACAGGACGGCACGTGCGGCCCCGCGAGCCGCGGCAGGATCATCATCTCCATCTCGAAGGAGACGATCGCGGCGGGGTCCTCGCCTTCGGACACTCGCGGGATCTTCATTAGCAGCGGGACGTCGATGCCGGGATGGGTGACGGTCCACAGCGTGGCCATGCCGCCGGCATGGACGCATTCGCCGATGGTGTAGCCGTCGATCTCCGCGCCTGATTTGACCAAAGGTTTGGGCATCGTCGTCAGCGCCCCTGCGACAGGCGGTCAGCCAGCCAGTGCGGCAGGCCGTTGTCACGGATCCGGCCTGCCGCGGTGGCCACGTCGTAAGGGGCGCGGCAATAGGTGATCTGGCAGGAGACCGTGTCGTACAGCACGAAGGACGCCGACGGATCGCCGTCGCGGGGCTGGCCGACCGAACCGACCACCGCCAGCCATTGCCGGCCGCGCAGGAGTTGCACGGAGACATCGGTCTTCGGCACAAAGCTCGTCATCTTCGCCGTCACCGACATCGAATAGAGCGCCGGCCGGTGGATGTGGCCGCAGAAGGTGACATGGGCCTGCGTCGCGATCAGGCTTTTGGCGGCATCGGTGGTCGAGCGGACATAGTGCCAGCGCTGCGGGTTGGAAGCTTCCGAATGCACGAAGAGAAGACCATCCCCTTCAACCAGCATCGGCAGTTCGGGCAGGAACCGTCGCTGCGCGGTGTCGAGACGGCCGCGCGTCCATTCGATCGCGACCTGCGCCTCCGCGTTCATGGTCTCGGCCGAGGAATTCACGGCCTGGTCGTGATTGCCGCGCACGGCCACGGCGCCGTTGGCAACGAGCTCCATCGCGGTGTCCACGACCCATTCCGGATCGGCGCCATAGCCGACGAAGTCACCAAGCAGGATGAAGCGCTCCGCGCCCTTCGCGCGGGCCAGCTTCAGGCACGCCTCGAACGCCTGCCGGTTGCCGTGGATATCCGAGAAGACAGCTAGCAGCACGCACCCTCCACCCTCAAAACCTTATCGGAACGCGATAAGGCCAAATTGAGAGACGTCAAGGAGGACCTATTGCTCGTCCTTGGGCGGCATCCGTGGGGGCGGCAACGGGGTGAACACGGCGCCTTCCGCGCCGGCCGGTGGAGCGGTGAATTCGCCGGTCGAGGAATCGCCGCCGGTGGTTTCCAGAATGGTCTTCGGCGTCACATATTCCCGGACCAGGTCGATCAGGCTGCCATCGCCGCCACCGAAATCGGCGGCACGGCCGCCTTGCGGATGTCCGGCCGCGATCTCGTTCTGCGCCGCATGGGTCTTGTCGGCCAGCCTGTCGTCGTAGGGCACCCGGAACGCTCGGGGAATGCCGCTCGGGCGATTGTCCTCGTCGAGCGCCTCGACCCACAGATAGATCGAGCCGGGATCGCCTTGCAGCGAATGCGGCTCGACGATACGGGCCTGAAGCAGCTTGAAAGCGGTCGGCATCCGCTCGGAGCTGGCCCAGCCGAGCAGCCCGCGCATCTCGGTGAAGCTGACCACATAGAAGGCGCTGGTGATGACGACCGCCACAGCCTTCAGCGACCAGTGCAGCCGCCCATAGACGAGCACGACCAGCAGCAGCGCGCCAATCACGGCATAGGCGACCGACAAGGTGAGGATGACCGTTTGAAGGCTAGTCACGTCGGATCCTTGCAGTGTTCTTGCTCACGCCGGTTCTCGGGTCGAGATCGCCGCCGTTGCGCCAGCTGCTGCGGAACGTCTCCAGCAGCGATTTCGGCCGCTGGTCCACATTGACGACCTTGCCTTCGTCATCGATCCGGAACCGCACCGCGGTCTTCTCGTCGCCTGTGTGATCGAGCGTGAACTTGTTGTCGAAGACCACCTGCGCGGTCGGATTGAGCTTCTGCACCTTCACACTGGCTGTGACGGGTGAGCCTGTCGTCGCCACGAAATGCGAGACATTGACGGTGTATTCGCCGGCGAGGATGCCGCGCACGGTGACGATCTCCTCGCGAATGGGCGAGGCGATCTTCTTGCCGGCGACGATGATGAAGTCGTTGGCCCCGCCGCGGTCGTCGCGATCGAGCGTGAGGAAGCCGGCCTCGCGGTGCCGATACCACGCGATGTTGCCTGCGGGGTCCTGCACGAACAGGTCGAGATCGTCAGGGTGGTTGTCCGGCCAATCCAACGTGATGATGAACTCGGCCTTGGAGTCGATCTTGCCCTCCTTGGCATCCGGCGAGACCGCGAGCAGCGCCAGAAAGAACAGGAACGCGATCACCTGGAGCGCCTTGAACAGCATCACGCCCAGCGGATCGAACGGCTCCTCGCGCGGATAGAGACCGAAATCATCCATCATGACGGCGTCCCGGCGCCTTTGCGCTCAAGCACCGGCGTCACATAGGTCTCGGTCAGCACCACCGCATCCGAGAACACCTGCTGCGTCGCGGCGTCCAGCATGTAATACTGGATGCGCACCAGGATCGAGCCGACGAGGCCCGCCAGCGTGGTGTACATGGCAACGGCCATGCCGTCGCTCATCAACCCCATCGAGGACCGCATCGCCACCTTGTCGGCGGCATCCAGGCCCGCGATCGGTGCCAGCATGATGATGAAGCCGATGATGGTGCCGAGCAGGCCGAGCTTCATCAGCGTGTCCGAGACGAAGGCGCCAAACCCGTTGGAGCCGCGCAGGCGGTCGGCCAGCGTCCGCAGCAGCAGCGTCTGGTCGACTGGCCGGTAGTCCTGCGCGGCGGCCTTGGTCACCAGGCTCTCGATGTGATCGCGCACGAGGCCGCGCGGCAGCGCGGTCCCGCTCGCATCGAGGGCTTTGCTGCCGCCGGCGGCCGAAAGCACCGCGCGGCAGCGCCGCGCCGCCGCGCCCTCGCGCGCGATTGCCCGCGTGCGCAGAAAGCAGTGGCCGCAGGTAAGGACATAGAGCACGGCGATAACGGCCGAAATGTAGGTCCGGTCCGAGCTCAGCATCAGATGGATCAAACCGAAGCGCCACAGCAGGACGACGGCAAAAATCGAGAGCCCGGTGAAGATCATCCAGAACAACAGCGCGCTGCGCTCGGACGGGTCGGCAGCCTGCCTCGAGATCGGTCCAATCGTCATCGAACTCATGCTGCATTGCTCCTGGCTTGCGACGATTGGCCTGTAGGGATCATTGGCCGATTAGATCAAAGCTGCCGCGCCCGGTCCAAAGAGCCATGCCCAATTCGGCTTGGGAAATTTGCCCGAGCTGCCATCGTGCCCAACCCCGCAATTGGCAAGGCGCGGCGGCGTTGTTAGGCTGAGCTTATCAAACGTTGGGGGTGATCGCATGCGCCTCGTGCTTCAGCTCGTCGCCCGTCTGCTGCTCATCGTGGTCCTGTGCCTGGGAGCCGCGACGGTTTGGGCCACGATCGACGCCTACCGAAGCGTCGACAGGGCAACCGCGGCCTCCGCGCAGCGGGTCGCGCAGGCGCTACAGGCACTGTACTGGCGCGAGCTCTTGTTGCGGAGCAGCAGAGCCCGCGAGCATCTCTTGCCGGTTCCGGACTGGCGCACGCTGGAGACGATGAAGCTGATCTCGCCCGGCGTCTGCGTCGAGTTCCAGCCCACCGCGGCATTCGAGAAGCCCCTCTGCGGTCAGAGCGAGGGTCTTGGCAAGACGCCACCGCGCTGGTTCGCATCGATCGTGCCGACTTTCCTCGGCAGCCACGCCGAGGCGGTGCGGCCGGTCAGCCCGCGCGCGGCAGCCGCCGGCACGGTGGTTGCGACACCGGACGGCGCAGCGGCAATCGCGCTCGCCTGGGAGTACATCCTCAACGTGATCGACGTCGCGCTGCTGATGGCGGCGGCAATAGCGCTGCTGGCGTCGCTCGCGATCGCGCACACTTTGGCGCCGGCGCGCGCCATCGTCACCGCACTGCAGCGTATGGCGCGCGGCCAGTACCGCACCAAGCTGCCGCGCTTCCGCTCGATGGAGCTTGCCATGATCGGCAACGCCGTCGATGCGCTTGGCGGCCGGCTGGAGGAAGCGACCGAGCAGCGCGCCGCCCTGACGCGGCGCCTGCTCGAGATCCGCGACGACGAGCGCCGCGCGCTCGCCCGCGAGCTGCACGACGAGTTCGGACAGAATCTCTCCGCCATCCTTGCCTTCGCCAACACCATCGAGACCGCGAGCGCGAAGGACAGGGATAGCGGCATCGCACAGGATGCCCGCATGATCTCGCAGGCGACACATCATCTGATGGCCTCGCTGCGCGACGCGCTGAAGCGACTGCGCCACCCCCTGCCCGAGGAGCTCGGGCTCGAGGCGAGCCTCGTCAACCTTGTCGACAGCTGGCGCTCTCAGAGCGCGGCGCGGCCGACGATCCAGCTCGACCTCAGGGGCGATCTCACACACATCAGTGGCCCAGCGGCCACCACCGCCTTTCGCGTGGCGCAGGAGTGCCTGACCAACGCGCTCCGCCACGGCTCGGCCCGCGAGATCTCGCTCAGGATCGAACGGCGTGCCGGCGATGATGACGCGCTGCTGATCCGGATCGAGGACGACGGCGGTGGCGATGCGGAGCGCGTCGCGCAATCGGCCGGCTTCGGCCTCACCGGCATCCGCGAGCGTATTGCGGCCGCGGGCGGATCGCTGTCGATCCTGCCCGCGAACCGCGGCCTCAGCGTCGCCGCCACCATCCCGCTCGCCGCATGAGGCCGACGTGAACGATGTCGCGGCAACAGGCATCTCCGTGCTGCTGGTCGACGACCACCCGATCGTGCGGCAGGGCTATCGGCGCGTGCTGGAGAGCCAGGGCGATCTTCGTGTCGTCGCGGAAGCCGACAACGCTGCAGACGCCTACACTGCCTTCAAGGCGCACGACCCCGATGTCGTGGTGCTCGATATCTCGATGCCCGGCGCGAGCGGACTGGAAGCGATCCGCAACATCCGCGCGCGAAGCCAGCGGGCGCGGATTCTCGTCTTCACCATGCATAACGAAGCGGTGCTGGTGAAAGCCGCCTTCGGCGCCGGGGCCTCCGGTTTCGTCACCAAAAGCAGCGAGCCGTCCGCCGTGGTGCGGGCCATTCGCAGCGTCGCGCGCGGCGAGCGCGCCATGAGCGACGATATCGCGCATATTCTGGCCGAGGACAGCCTGTCGCCGACGGGTTCAGTGCTTGATCAGTTGGGCGAACGCGAGATCGAAATCCTACGCCAGTTCGCCGGCGGCGCCACCACCGAGCAGATCGCGGCGCACCTCAATCTCAGTGTGAAAACGGTCCAGAACTACCACTATCTGATCAAGTCGAAGACCGGGGCGCGCACGGACGCCCAACTCGTGCGGCTGGCGGCGACGTGCGGACTCACGAGAATCTAGCAGCAAAGCTGCCGCACTGCGTCGATCCCTGGAGCTTTTCAATCGGCTGAAGGACATTGGAACGGAGTGCATCCGGTTCCGGTTAGTAAGGCAGTCAAGGAGTCACAGGTCATGAGTAAGGGTCATCACAACGCTGTCGACCATCCCCCGATCATCACAGTAGGCGAACTCATCGACGAACTCTGCCGCCTGCCGGATACCGCCGTCGTCCACTTCCGCTGCCCCATGCTCGAACAGGAGCTGACCTTCTATCGCCTCCGCAAGCGGTCAAAGGACGTCGTCGAGATCGCGGTCAATGCCTATCCGGATTGTCCCCCGGTGGTGCCGTCGTCCGAGCCGAACTTTCATGCGCGCAGACGCTCGACGTCCTTGCCATCGGCACACAATGGCGCCGTTCTTCAAAAGGCGCGGAATTGACTGCCAAGCGGTGAAAAACTATCCCGCCTTCAACCCGCGCAGCAGGAGCGCCAGCGTCGCGTCGACGCGCGCAGGGAGATCGGCATCCTTCCATTCGTCGGCATGGGCCGGGTGATGGAAGCGGACAGTCGCATCGAAGATGGCGCGCGCGGTGGCCTTCACGTCATCCACGGCGAACGCACCTTGTTTGTTTCCATCGGTCAGGATCGCCGAGATCTGGTCGGTCAGGGTGTCCTTGTGGCATTTGACGGCAGCGCAGGCCTCGCGCGCCAGCGTCAGGTAAGTCTCGAACATCTCGGGGTCGTCGAGCACGCGTGAGCGCTTGGCGGCGAACAGCGTGCGCAGCCAGCGGTCGAGCCTGGCAGGCGCCGGGCCCTGCTCCTCCGCGATCGCGCGCAACGGCGCGTCGATGCGGTCGAGCCAGCGCTTGGCAACAGCCTCGCGCAGCGAGGCCTTGCTCGGGAAATGGCGGTAGACGCTGCCGTGGCTCACATCGAGCGCACGGGCAACGTCAACCACGGTAGCCTTGGCGAGCCCGAAACGCCTGAGCACGTCCTCGGTGACTTCGAGGATCCGCTCCGGCGTCAAGACAACGGCTTCATTCATGCCAGCACCATGTTCCCGTTCAGGGCTCAGTTACTCCGGCACTAAGGCTGCTTCCGAAGCGCCCTGGCCGGTCGTTTCGGAAAGCCTATGCCCTAATGCGGCAGTTTTGCAGCCTGCGCCGCGATCTGGCGCGCCACCAGCAAATTGAGCCAATGCCCAATCACGCCGGTAAAATTGAGGATTTCGGTCGTCATTGTCTAAGTCTCCATTCGTCCGCGGTCCCCGTTCTTCAATTCGCCCTCCGATCCGCACTTAGTTCGGATGGCGGGCTCCCCGGGGCTTGTCGCGGGACGCCCAATCGGAGCGTCCGGGAACGGATATACACGTCTCGCTGACAGATTTCAATATCTGTCAGTCAATGATCCGTGATTGATAGCTGATTTTTTTTCCAGGGCGGCCCCGTCTCCGGCCCAACCGGTGGATTAGCCACTCTGGACAGCTTTCCATGGGCCGGATCGTTTGTTTCGCTCTCCCCGCTCTGCTAAATCGCGCCGTAAAAAGCATTTTGGCCGAGCCCACGCCCCAAGCGTCCCCTTAGGGCGTCCGCCCACCTCTTTGGAGCCGTCAGATGATCCCCCGCTATACCCGCCCGGAAATGGCCTCGATCTGGGAGCCGCAGACCCGGTTCAAGATCTGGTTTGAGATCGAGGCGCATGCGGCGGATGCCCTGGCCGAGCTTGGCACGATCCCCAAGGAGGCCGCCAAAACGGTCTGGGCCAAGGCCAAGGACGCCGTTTTCGACGTCGCCCGGATCGACGAGATCGAGCGCGAGACCAAGCACGACGTCATCGCCTTCCTCACGCACCTCGCCGAGATCGTCGGTCCCGAGGCGCGCTTCGTCCACCAGGGCATGACCTCCTCCGACGTGCTCGACACCTGTCTCAACGTCCAGCTCACCCGCGCCGCCGACCTCTTGCTCGCCGACCTCGACAAGGTGCTCGCCGCGCTGAAGAAGCGCGCCTTCGAGCACAAGATGACGCCGACCATCGGCCGCAGCCATGGCATCCATGCCGAGCCGGTGACCTTCGGTCTCAAGCTCGCTTATGCCTATGCCGAGTTCACGCGCGCCAAGGAGCGCCTGATCGCAGCGCGCAAAGAAGTCGCGACCTGCGCCATCTCCGGCGCGGTCGGCACGTTCGCGCAGATCGACCCGCGCGTCGAGGAGCATGTCGCCAAGGCCATGGGCCTGGTGCCGGAGCCGATCTCGACGCAGGTGATCCCGCGCGACCGCCACGCTATGTACTTCTCGACCCTCGGCGTGATCGCGTCCTCGATCGAGCGCATCGCGGTGGAGATCCGCCACATGCAACGCACCGAAGTGCTGGAGGCCGAGGAGTTCTTCTCGGAGGGCCAGAAGGGCTCGTCCGCGATGCCGCACAAGCGAAACCCGGTGCTGTCGGAGAATCTCACCGGCCTGTCCCGCATGGTGCGGGCCTATGTGACGCCGGCGCTGGAGAACGTCGTGCTCTGGCACGAGCGCGACATCTCGCACTCCTCGGCCGAACGCATGATGGGTCCCGACGCGACCGTGACGCTCGACTTCGCCTTGGTGCGCCTGGCTGGCCTGATCGACAAGCTCCTGGTGTACCCCGCCAACATGCAGAAGAATCTCGACCGCCTCGGCGGTCTCGTGCATTCGCAGCGCGTGCTACTCGCGCTCACCCAGAAGGGCGCCAGCCGCGAGGATTCCTACAAGCTCGTGCAGCGCAACGCGATGCCGGTGTGGCGCGGCGAAGGCGATTTCCTTCAGCTCTTGAAGAACGACACTGAGGTGAAGAAGTATCTCTCGGACGCCGAGATCGAGGAGCAGTTCGACCTCGGCTATCACCTCAAGCACGTCGATACGATCTTCAAGCGCGTGTTCGGCGAGAGCTGACAACTTCGCGTAGGGCGGATTAGCGCAGCGTAATCCGCCTTCCGTCCCAGCGTCGCGGCGGGTTACGCTACGCTAACCCGCCCTACGAAGAAAAACGGAGCCATCATGCCCATCGTCAACCGCGTTGCCGCCCTCTCCGACGAAATGGCCGCCTGGCGCCATGACTTCCACGAGAATCCCGAGCTGCAATACGACGTCCACCGCACCGCCGGCATCGTCGCGGAGAAGCTGCGCGCGTTCGGCTGCGACGAGGTGGTGACGGGCATCGGCCGCACCGGCGTCGTCGGCTTGATCCGCGGCCGCAAGTCGGCCTCCGGCAAGACCATTGGCCTCCGCGCCGACATGGACGCACTGCCGATCATGGAAACCTCGGGCGTGCCCTACGCCTCGAAAGTCCCCGGCAAGATGCATGCCTGCGGCCACGACGGTCACACCGCGATGCTGCTCGGGGCCGCAAAGTACCTGACCGAGACGCGCAATTTCGACGGCAACGCGGTCGTGATCTTCCAGCCCGCCGAGGAAGGCGGCGGCGGCGGCAAGGCCATGGTCGAGGACGGGCTGATGACGCGCTGGAATATCCAGGAGGTCTACGGCATGCACAACATGCCGAACCTGCCGGAAGGCCATTTCGCCACCACGCCGGGCCCCATGCTCGCCTCCTCCGACAACATCCAGATCACGGTCCACGGCAAGGGCGGCCATGCCGGCGCCGGCCCGCACAAATCGGTCGACAGCGTCCTGATCGGCTCCCAGATCGTCAATGCGCTGCAATCGATCGTGGCGCGCAACGTCGACCCGCTGAAGTCGGCGGTCATCTCGATCACGCAATTCCATTCAGGCACGGCCTTCAATATCATCCCCGAGATCGCCGAGCTCGCCGGCACAGTGCGCACGCTCGATCCTGAAGTGCGCGATCTCGTCGAGCGCCGCATCGGCGAAGTCGCCGACAGCATCGCCCGTGCCTATGGGGGCTCGGCCGAAACGAAATACACACGGATGTATCCGGTGACGATGAACCATGCCCGCGAAGCAGGTCTTGCCGCCGATGTCGCCCGCGACATCGTCGGCACTGATCGCGTCAACGACAAGTTCATCCCGATGATGGGTGCCGAGGACTTCTCTTTCATGCTCGAGGCGCGCCCCGGCGCGATGATCCTGGTCGGCATGGGCGACGGTAACGACTGCCATCACCCGGCCTACGTCTTCAACGATAACATCCTGGGCCACGGCGCCTCGTTCTGGGCCCGTCTGGTCGAGACGCGAATGCCGGCGGGGTAGAGCTGCATTCGCCGCACTTGTAGCCCGGGTCAGCAGAGGCCCCCGGGGACAGCCCTCGCGTTGCAGCAAGTCAGGATGTCGCTGCGCCTATCCGGCTACATGTCCATCATCGTGCAGCCGAGCGCAGGCCCGTCTCCGTATCCGCCTCCAGCAGACCGGAGGCCGTCTCGTCTGACGCGAGAGGCAGGGTGAACTGAAAGACGGAGCCGCGCGGCTCGTTTGCCCCCGCCCACATCTTCCCGCCATGCGCCTCGATGATCGAACGGCAGATGGCGAGGCCCATCCCCATGCCCGTCGGCTTGGTGGTGTAGAAGGCTTCGAACATGCACTCCACGTTCTTCTGATCCAAGCCCGGACCGGAATCCCGCAAGGTGACATGCACGTGGTTCGATGCGTCCCTGCCAGTGCTGATCAGCAATTCGCGCGCCCCCTCGTCGACCGAGGCCATCGCCTCGACCGCGTTGACAATCAGGTTGAGCATCACCTGCTGAAGTTGAACCCGATCAGCCTGAATAGGCGGCAAGCCCTCGGCAAGTTGCGTTCGCACCGAGACGCGGTTCTTCAACGCTTCACTACGGGTCAGCGCGAGGACCTCGAGCACCGCCTCGTTGATCTCGATATGCTCCTTTTGCGGGGGCGCTTTCCTGATGAGTGCCCGGATGCGGCCGATGATGTCGCCGGCCCGCATGCCGTCGCCGGCGATCAAGTCGAGCGTCTGTCGAACCCGCGCCAGATTGGGCGGTTGCGCGCCCAGCCAGTTCACCCCGGCCTCGGCACTCGCCACGATGGCCGCGATCGGCTGGTTGACTTCATGGGCAATCGAGGCCGTGAGTTGCCCCATCGTGGTCACCCGATTGGCGTGCGCGAGCTCCAACAGTGCTTCACGGTAGCGCCGCTCGTGCTCGCGAGCTTCGCCCTCCGCCCGCTCGAGGGCCGTCAGGTCAAGGACGAAGCCCACCCCTTGATCCCCGCCTTCCCTGAGCATGGTCCCGCCGATCAGCACGGGCACACGACTGCCGTCCTTCCGCACGTACTCCTTCTCGAATGGCTGGACCGTCCCGCCCCGCTTCAGCTCCGCCACGGTTTGCCGGTCGCGCTCGCGCCATTCCGGCGGCGTGAGGTCGGTCCGATGCACGCGGCCTGAGACGAGATCCTCCCTGTCGTACCCCACGACACGCAGGAACGCATCATTGGCCTCGAGAATGCGCCCCTCGACTTCCCAGATGATGATGCCGATGATGTTGGCATCGAACAGGCGCCGGATCTTGATATCGCGCGCTGCAAGATCACTCTGGAGCTGGATGTTCTCCTCGGTGGCCTGTCTGCGCCGTTTCGCTTCCAGCCGCGCGAGCGCCAGCGCAGCTCCAGCCAGCGCGACGACGAGGACGACCGCGCCGGCGATCAGCCAGGCCCAGCGTTCCTCGAATGCTTCGGCGCGCGCCTCTCGGTCAGCGAGCCGAAAGCGCTCGTGATCCACCATCTGGTCGATTTGCGAACGGATCTCATCCATGCTGCGAATCATCGCCAACGCCGCCAGCCCCGAGGTGCCGGCCGTCTTCACCATCTCGTCGATCTCACGCAGCTTCGCCGAAACGGTCAGTGCCAGATGTTGCGCGCGCAGAGTCTGCAACGGGTCGTCCACGACTAGCCCCTGAAGCGCCTGCGCCTCTCGCCGCACACCTTCGTCTGAGACGCCGTAGGCCTTGAGATAGGTCGGGTCGAGGGTCATCAGATACCCGCGCCGTTGGGCCTCCAGTTCCGCGATGATGGCCCGCAGCCGATCGAGGGTTTCGAGAACCTGGCGGCTGTGCCCGACCACTTGATGAGTCGACTGCCGCTGTTGCCAATACTGCAGGCCGAGAATTGCGGTCGCGGCAAACAGCGTCATCAACGTCACGACCGCCAGAACCAGCGGACGAGCAAGCCGTCGCAAACGCAGAGCCCGAACAGGGACGGACATTGGCCGTGGGGTCTTCGATGCTCGTGTGGACCGCGTGTTCTGACGCCGATGCCAGAGCACGATAGGACAATAGCATGGATAGGGAGGTCGGGAACCCGACATTCACCGGACCGCGCCAGAGCCAGAGCCGCGATGTCGCAGGGGAGCAGCCTCGCGGGCGTGCTATGGATGCATGCCCTTGGTTCATTCAAGGAGCATCAACATGGCTCAGGTTGGAAGCTCATCGGGCCATCCCAATCCGGCGAGCCGGCGCAGTTTCATCAAGATGCTGGGGGCGGCCGGCGCGGTCGTGCCCGCTCTGACTGCGCTGCCGCGCGGGAGTTTTGCCCAGGATCTCTCTGCGGCTTTCGCCAACGCGTCGATCGACTGGAAACAGTTTGCGGGGCAGACGATCACGCTCGCAGGTGCGATCCATCCCTGGTCGAACGCGATCACTCCACTCCTGCCGGGGTTCACCAGTCTCACCGGCATCACAGTCGATGCCGATTTCCAGTTGGAGACGACGTACATGGGCGCCCTGCCGATCAGGCTCGCCCGCGGCAGCACTACGCCCGACGTCTTCATGTTCACTACTTATGGTCAAGGCATCTAGGCAGGATGGCTCGAGCCGTTGAACAACTACTATCTCAACAGATCGCTGACCGATATCGCATGGTATGACGAGGACGACCTGCTCAAGACGGCCCGGGCATTCCCGCTGTGGTCGGATGGAGAACGCTACGCCATCCCGATCACCTCAGAGGCGATGACCCTTTTCATCAACAAGCATGCGCTGGCAGCCGGCAACCTGCCAGTTCCCCGGACATTCGACGAGTTGCTTGCGACGGCCAGGGCAGTCAAGACCAGCGAGGTGTCGGGCATCGCCATGCGGGCCCAGGCGAGCTTCAATTCCTGCCCACCAGCCTTGGGCTTCGTGTTCTCGTACGGCGGAGCCATGGTCAAGGACAACAAGGCCGCTTTTGACAGCTCGGATGCGATTGCGGCCGTCGAGATGTATGGACAGCTGCTGAACCAGGCCGGACCTTTCGGCGCCGGCAGCTATGAATGGTACCACGTGCTCGATGACTTCCTGCAAGGCAGGACGGCAATAGCAATCGACAGCAGCAACTTCGCGACCGACATCTCCAATCCGGCGAAGAGCCGCGTGGCCAGCCACGCCGGCTATGCAGCTTTCCCGCGTCTGGCGGGGCGCGCCCCCGTTCCCTTCATGTCGCACTGGCAGGCCTGCATCAATTCCAAATCACGAAACAAGCGGGCTGCTTTCCTGTTCCTGCTCTGGGCAACGAGCAGGCCGACTTCGCTACGGACAGCCGCAGCGGGGCTGGCCACGACACGCGTGTCGGCATGGTCCAGCGAAGGCTTCAAGACGGCGTTCGGCTCGGAGGCCGCCACGGCGGCACTGACCAACCTGCAAAATGCAGATGTCGACCGCGCCAAGGCAATTCTCTTCCACCCGCAATCGAAACTGATCCTCGACGCCTTCATGATTGGGGTCAACGAGGTAGTCAGCGGGGGCGAAATCCGCAAAGGATGCGATGACGCGCGCGGCCGCGCAGGCCAATGCGGCGATCCGCGGGTAGCGGCGAGGCATGGTCCGGCCGGTAGCGCTGGAGCCAGACTATTGGCCTGATCCACCTCTTTGATTTCCACGGAGACACGTGGCCTTCGGCAGGGACCACAGCATTCTTCTTGCTGATTCCGTCGACCAGCGCGTTCGCAATAGCCGCGCATGTTGTCGTAGGACTGCGTCTAGTGAAGGCAAGGACGTGGATTGGCTCAGCCGGCCCACTTGATGAGCCACGCGTTCCTTACGGAAACGCGGTCAATTGCATATCTCTCTTTGCCCCACACCTCCGGGATGGCTTTCGAGGCGACATCCCTTGCCGACCGGCCGGCAGCCGCCGCTCGATGTACAGATAATCTGTCCGGAGGCTTGCGGCTTGGCCGGCCCCGTCTCGGCACTCTTCCGATCCCGATCCCCGGTTTGAGGACTTTGGCGCGCGACGGGTTTCCGCTCGATCTTCTCGCACTCATTGTCGTCGCCGAGACGATAGCCGGCGCGGCAAGTGATCTTCACGCACTGATCGCCGTCTGCCTTGAAGCCGAAATTGCAGATCAGCGGGCAGACCCGTCCAGGCTTCGCCTTGAGCGCATCGAGCGCATCGACGCTGGCAAGCTTCGCGTCGAACCTGGTGCCGGCGTATCTGTTGAACAGCGAGAGCGACCGTTGCGCCGTCTCGCTCCAATCCCCATTAGCCTCGCCCTTCAAGCAGCCGACGCGGCGCAGCTCGAGCTGAACCAATCTCGGCACGTCAGCGGGCGGCGGGGCACTCGGCGGCAGCGACAGCGCTGCGACCTTCTTGCTCTCGGCTTCAATGGCCAGCCTGTCCGCCGCCTGCTTCGCCACAGCTTCAGCCGCCGCCTTCTCGATCGCCTGCTTCTCCGCAAGCACCTTGGTTGCTGCCGCCTCGGCCGCCTTGCGCTCGCGTTCGGCCGCTTCCGCCCTCGCCTGTTCGATCTGCTTCTGCTTCTCCGCGGCGATCCGCGCATCCTCGGCGGCTTTGGCCGCGGCCGCTGCCTTTTCCAGCTCCGCCTTCTGGGCACGTTCGGCGGCGAGCTTCACCTTTTCCTGCTCGGCCAGCCGCGCCTTCTCGGTCGCCGCCATGCGCTCTTCCTCGGCCGCAATCTTCTTGAGCTGCACGCGGGCGAGGTTGGCGTAGAAGCCGTCCGGATAGGTCTGCAGGAAAGCTTCCCAGGCCTCGCGCAGGCCCGCCTGAAGCGCGAGCTCATAGTCCCTGCGCACGCTGTCCTGCGGATTGGCCTGCGGCCCTGGGACGGCGGCCGGCTTCGCCGGCACCAGCGACACGTCGTCGCCGCCGAGCGAGCCGTACACAAAGGGCTCCTGCCTGTTCCCAGTGCTCTTCAAGACGTCGTCCCGCACGAAGCCGAACGCCTTGCGCAAATCCAGCCCGGGCTTCGGCAGGTGCTCGGCCAGCGCCGTGGCGAAGGGGCTGTTGCGGGAATCGCCGTCGGACGCCGTCGATCCCGCCTTGGCCGCGAACGCGATCATCGTGTTCGGGCTGGTCGGCTCGACCTTGGCCAGACCTCGTCCGATCGCGCGCGAGGCCACCATGCGCTTCGAAGGGATTGTCGCGGCAGGCGTCGAGGATGACGAGACGCAGCCGCTTCGCCGGTTCGACGGCGAACAGCGCACGCTCGAGTGCAACCGTCTCGTCGAGGACGTCGCCGTCGGTCTCCAGCATCGCATCGGTCGGGATGAGGTAGTTGTTGCCATCCAGCTCGATGCCGTGGCCGGCATAGTAGATGACCGCCATGTCGGCATCGCGGACCTTGCCGGCAAACTCACGCAACGTCCGCCGCATCTCGGAGGCGTTCAGGTCTGTCTTGACGTCGACCGCATCGAAGCCGGCCTTCTTGAACATGTCGCCGATCAGGGCGGCATCGTTCACGGGATTGGTGAGCCGCAGCGTGTTCTTGTAGTCGGAATTTCCGATCACGAGCGCGACGCGCTTCTGCGCGAGCGCCGGGCTGCAAACGAGCAGGCTCGCAAAGATCATGAAGGCAATGTGCCGATACACACTCAATTACAGACCTCGGTGGTGACGCTGACACCGTTATTGAGCTTCGTCGTTCCGAGACGGCATCCCTTTGCGACCGACCGGCATCCCGCGGCACCGCAGACCATCTGTCCCGAAGCTTGCGGTGCCGACGGGGCAGCCTCACTCTGCTTTCGATCGGTGTCACGCCTCCGCGACTCCTCGCGCGTCGCCACGGGCTTCTTCTCCGGGATCTTCTCGCATTCGTTGTCGTCGCCGACACGATAGCCGGTGCGGCAGGTGATCTTCACGCATTGATCACCGTCGGCCTTGAAGCCGAAGTTGCACACCAGCGGGCAGACCCGTCCCGGCTTCGCCTTCAGCGCGTCGAGGGCATCGACGCTGACGAGCTTCACGTCGAACTGCGTGCCGGCATATTTGTTGAACAGAGTCAGCGAGCGCTGCGCGGCCGAACTCCATTCGCTCTCCGCAGACGCCGTCAGGCACCCGACGCGGCGCAATTCGCTTTGTACCGATTTGGAAAGCTCGGCCGTCGACAATGTGGATGTCGGCCCCGGCGAGAGCGCGGCCACTTTCTGGTGCTCAACTTCGGGCAGCTGCCGGTCGGCGGCTGGCTTTGCCGCCTGCTCCGCTTTCTCTGCGGCCTGCTTGGCAGCGAGCTCGGCCTTAACCTTCTCCGCCGCCTGCTTCTCGGCCAAGGCCTTCGCTGCGGCCGCCTCGGCGATCTTGCGCTGCTGCTCGGCCGCTTCCGCTCTCGCCTGCTCGATCTGTTTCTGCTTCTCCGCGGCGATCCGCGCCTCTTCAGCGGCCTTCGCCGCCGCGGCCGCCTTCTCCTGCTCGGCCTTCTGGGCGCGCTCGGCAATTAGCCTTGCCTTTTCGTGCTCGGCCGCCTTGGCCTTCTGTTCGGCTGAGGCACGCGTCTCCTCAGCGGCGATCTTGTTCAACTGGCCCTTGGCGAGATTGGCATAGAAGCCCTCGGGATATTGTGCCAGGAACGCTTCCCAGCCGTCCCGCGTACCGAGCTGGAGTGCAAGTTCATAATCTCGCCGGAGCTCGGACTGCGGGTTGGCTTGCGGACCGGTCGCAACGGGCTTGGCGGGAACGAGCGGCACGTCATCGCCGCCCAGCGAGCCATACACGAAGGGCTCCTGCTTGTTGCCCGTGCTCTTCAGCACGTCGTCGCGCACGAAGCCGAACGCCTTGCGCAGATCGAGCCCCGGTTTTGGCAGATGGTCACTCAATGCCACCGCAAACGGGCTGTTCCGCGAGTCGCCGCCATCCGACGCCGTCGAGCCGGCCTTGGCCGCGAACGCGATCATCGTGTTCGGAGTGGTCGGCTCGACCTTGGCAAGCCCGCGTCCGATCGCGGCGAAGCCACCGTGCGCTTCATCGTCTTGGCGAAGGGATTGTCGCGGCAGGCATCAAGGATGACCAGCCGAAGCTGCTTGGCAGGTTCGATGCTCACCAGCACGCGATCGATCGGCAACGCCTCGTCGTAGACGTCAGTATCGGTCTCCAGCGCGGCGTCGGTCGGGATCAGATAGTTGGTACCGTCGACCTCCATGCCGTGGCCGGCGTAGTAGATGACCGCGACATCGGCATCCCGCGTCCTGGTGCCGAATTCGCGCAGCGCCTTGCGCATTTCGGGGGCGCTCAGGTCCTGCCGAACATCGACCGCATCGAAGCCGGCCTTCTTCAGCGTGCCGCCGATCAAGCCCGCATCGTTCGCCGGATTTGCTAGCTTCGGCACGCTCTTGTAGGCCGAATTTCCGATGACGAGCGCGACGCGCTTCTGGGCCTGCGCCGACGCGCAAGTCACGAAAGCTGCGACAATCAAAACGCAGAAAGATCGAACAATATTCACGCACATTGGCTGTGGGCCTTGATGCACTGCATGGAAACCATCGGTCAGGAACGGCTAGTTGCACACCTCGTAAGAGCCTCCGGTGGCGGTGTTCGAGCTAACCCTGCCAGGGATGACCCCGCTGACGAGCCGACATCCTTTTTGCACCGGGCGGCAGCCGGTCGAACTGCAAATGATCTGCCCACTCGCCTCGGGCTTGGGCGGCGCCGCTTCGGTTGCCCTCCGGTCAGCATCGCGTCTCCGCGACTCCTCGCGCGTCGCAACCGGCTTCTTCTCCGGAATCTTCTCGCATTCGTTGTCGTCGCCGACGCGATAGCCTGAACGGCAGGTGATCTTCACGCATTGATCGCCGTCGGCCTTGAAGCCGAAATTGCACACTAGCGGGCAGACGCGTCCGGGCTTTGCTTTCAACGCATCGAGTGCATCCAAGCTGGCGAGCTTTACGTCGAACTTGGTGCCGGCATATTTGTTGAACAGCGTCAGCGAGCGCTGCGCGGTCGAACTCCACTCGCTCTCAGCAGACGAGCTCAAGCAACCGACGCGGCGCAATTCACTCTGTACGGATTTGGAAAGCTCGGCCGCCGACAAGGTGGATGTGGACCCGGGCGAGAGCGCAGCCACTTTCTGGTTCTCGACTTCGGGCAGCTGCCGATCGGCGGCCGGCTTTGCAGCGGCCTGCTCCGCCTTCTCCGCCGCCTGCTTTGCAGCGAGCTCGGCCTTGGCCTTCTCCGCCGCCTGTTTCTCAGCCAGTGCCTTCGCTGCGGCCGCCTCGGCGATCTTGCGCTGCTGCTCGGCCGCTTCAGCTCTCGCCTGCTCGATCTGTTTCTGCTTCTCCGCGGCGATCCGAGCGTCCTCGGCGGCCTTGGCCGCCGCGGACGCCTTCTCCTGCTCGGCCTTCTGGGCGCGCTCGGCAATCAGCCTCGCCTTTTCGTGCTCGGCCGCCTTGGCCTTTTGTTCGGCCGCAGCGCGCGTCTCTTCGGCAGCGATCTTGTTCAACTGCCCTTTGGCGAGGTTGGCGTAGAAGCCATCAGGATATTGCGCCAGGAACGCTTCCCAGCCGTCGCGCGTGGCGAGCTGGAGCGCGAGTTCGTAGTCCCTGCGAACGGCGTCCTGTGGGTTCGCCTGCGGACCGGTCGCAGCCGGCTTGACGGCGACCAGGGGCACGTCGTCGCCGCCGAGCGAGCCATAGACATAGGGCTCCTGCTTGTAACCGGTCGTCTTCAACACGTCATCGCGCACGAAGCCGAAGGCCTTGCGCAGGTCGAGACCGGGCTTCGGCAGATGCTCGACCAGGGCGGCAGCGAACGGGCTGTTTCGGGCATCGCCGTCGGACGCGGTCGATCCGGCTTTTGCCGCGAAGGCGATCATGGTGTTGGGGCTGGTCGGCTCGACCTTGGCGAGGCCCCGTCCGATCGCGCGCGAAGCCAGCGTACGCTTCATCGTCTTCGCGAACGGATTGTCGCGGCACGCATCCAGGATGATCAGGCGCAGCTGCTTGGCCGGCTCGACCGCGAACAATGCCCGCTCAACCGGAATGGTCTCGTCGAGAACGTCGCCGTCGGTCTCCAGCGTCGCATCGGTCGGGATGAGATAGTTGTTGCCGTCGAGCTCGATGCCGTGACCGGCGTGATAGATCACCGCCATCTCCGCATCACGCGACCTGCCGGCGAATTCGCGCAGCATGCGCCGCATCTCGCTGGCGCTGAGATCCAGCCTCACATCCACGGAATCGAAGCCGGCCTTCTTGAACATGCCGCCGACCAGGGTGGCATCGTTGACGGGATTGTTCAGCTTCGGCGCGCTCTTGTAGGCAGAATTGCCGATCACGAGCGCCACCCGCCGGTCGGCATGCGCCGGACCGCAGACAAGACCCATCGTCAATATCAACAATGCAAATAGCCGAAACGGAATCACTTGCGTCCCCCCGGATGCAATTTCCTGAGACTATTCGCTAGCGTCGCCGATTGCTAATTCTTCCTATGTGATACCTGTCACATAACCCGATCTAACGGGGGTAAGGATAATGCGGCGAAGCGTCACCCGCTTTCCCAGCTGACGCCCGCCGTCTGTCGAGGCCCCTACGCCTGCACCACTTCGTGGCGCATCACGAAGGGTGCAAGCAACGCGTGCACCTCGCCCGCAACCACTTCGCGCTGATCCGGCGGCAGCCCGGCGAGCGTCACGGTTGCGATCGATCCGTGGCTGCCATGGGCTCCGACCTTGACCTTGCAATCGATGCCGCGTTCGACCAGCGGCGCCAGCACCTTGGTGAACACGCGCTCCGCCGCGTCCCAGCGCAGCTGTGGCTTGAACACCTTGCCGACACCCGTCACCGGCATCGGATTGATCGGAATGACCTGCACCGGAACGGCGGCGCGCTCTGGCGTGCGCTCGCGCACCCAGGCTTCGAGCTCGCCCGGCTCGACGGTCGCGCCCGACTTCAATTGCACATACCCCACCGGCAATTCGCCGGCATAGGCGTCGGGCTGGCCAACCACCGCCGCGAAGCCGACCGCGGGATGTCCGAACATGATCTCCTCGATCGGCGCCGGATCGATGTTGTGGCCGCCGCGGATCACGAGATCCTTGGCGCGGCCGGTGATCCAAAGATAGCCGTCGGCGTCGAGCCGGCCGAGATCGCCGGAATTGACCCAGACCTCGTCGACGAAAGCACCCTTGTTGTGCTCGTCGTTGAGATAGCCGCCGAACACGCCGGGCCCGGCCATGATGACGACGCCGATCTCGTCAGGCGCGCAGTCGCGGATGAGGCGGCCATCGGCATCGAGCTGCACGACGCGCACGCGCGCATACGGCATGGGAAGGCCGACCGAGCCGAGCCGGATCGGCCGGGACGGATAGGCCAGCGTGTGCACGCTCGACGTCTCCGTCATGCCGTAGACCTCGACCACCGGCAGCTTCAGCTTGTCCTGGATCGCCGATCCGACGGCGACGGGAATTGCCGAGCCGCCGCCGGCCGCATATTTCAGGCTGGAGATGTCGGCATCGCCCGGCGGCACCGCGAGCGTGGCGGCAAGCACCGTCGGCACGCTCGACAGCGCCTCGGGCCTGAAGCGCTCGACGAGCTGCCAAATGTTCTTCACCGCGTTCGTATTGCGCCAGCCGCTCGGCGACAGCACGACCAGCGAGCCGCCGCTCGACAGCGTCAGCAGCACCTGCGTCAACGATCCGCCGACGTGAAACAGCGGCATACCGAACAGCAGATTAGAGCCCGGCTTCGCCTTCAGCAGCAGATTGAGCGCCCAGGCCTGATAGACTTGGTTGGTATGGGTGTGCCGCACCAGCTTCGGCGTGCCTGTGGTGCCGCCGGTGTGGAAATAGGCGGCGATGTCACTGCCGAGAATCTTGCGTTCGCTGATGAGCCGGTCCGAGGGCTGCTGTTTGATCAGGTCGCCGAATGCAAAGATGCCTTTCGACGGATCACCGCCGCCGAACACCTGCACGATCGCCTTGAGGTGCTTCAGTTGCGGCCTGATCTGCTCGACTTTCTGCCAGATGTCAGTGCCGGGCATCGGCCCGAGCGCCACCAGGATCTTGGTGTTCGCAGCCTCCAGGATCTCCGCGATCTGGTGCGGCTCGAGCAGCGGATTGACCGGGTTGGCGATGCCGGCGGCCTCCGCGCCGAACAGCGTCACGAAGGCATCGGGCACCAGCGGCAGCATGAAGCTGATGACGTCGCCCTTCTCCGCGCCGAGCGCGTGAAACATGTTGGCGGCCTGCGTGACGCGCGCGATGAAATCGCGGTACGTGACCACGACCGGCGTGTCGGCGGGATCGGCGTTTTGCAGGAACTGGATTGCCGCGCCATCCGGATCGCGCGCGGCGCCCAGCCTGATCGCGTCATAGGTGCTCTCGGCGGCAATGCGGTCGGCATAAGAAACCTGCTCGAAGGCGCGCACCTCCGCGTCCGTCGAGAGATCCGGATAGTCGTTGCCGATGAGCCGATCGAGCGCGTGGATACCCGCCATGGAATTCCGTCCTCCCTCAGATGCATGTCCTCGCACCGTCTTTTTGGCGTTTTGGTACGGCGAGGCCTCGACCGATGGTCGGCCGAGCGCGGACCGAATGATGGATGATTTGGCGTTCGTCCATTGCCTGGCGCCTGCGCCGGTTGAACCTGCGCGGCCGGTCGGGGGACCAAGAACTGGCACTGATTTCGCGCGCCAGCGCCCTGCCGCAAGACCTGAGGTCATCATGACAACGCCCCCGCGGAACCGCATCACACGGCTGATCGCCGGGTTCGCCATCGCATCCGCAATTGCGCTGCCCTCCGCGACATTCGCCGCGGACAGCCAGCTCGACAAGATGCGCGCCAAGGTCGCGGCATTGATCACCGACAAGATGGAGAAGCTGGGCGGATCGCGCATCGTCTACAAGGTGGACAGCGACGCCCTGCGGGAGGCGATCGTCACCGACCTGCGGGACGATGTCTACAAGACCCTGCGCGAGGGCCGGATCGCCTTCTCCGGCCTTGCGATCCGCGACGGCGGCGTCGACGTCAAGATCGCGGATGCGAAGGGCCGCGATCTCCTCACGCGCAAGCTCGCCTCGGCGGCGGAGGGATTGCCCACGCACGCGCTCGCCGTGACCGACGCCGGCGACGGGCTGATCAGGCTCGCGCCGACCGATGCCGCATCCGCCGCACGGCTGCGCGATCTCGTCGAGGATTCCATCGCCATGATCGAGCAGCGCCTCAAGGACGCCGGCGTCACGCCGGCCAGCGTCCAGGGCGAAGGACCGGACCGCATCCGCATCTTCATACCGGGCATGATGGAGCCCGAGCGCATCACCGCGATCTTCGCCAAGAAGGTCAAGATCAGCTTCCGCCTAATCGATGTCACGATGTCGGCGGAGCAGGCGCAATCCGGCACGCCTCCGGCAGGCACCGAAATCATGCTCGGCTTCAAGGACAAGCTTCCCTATCTGGTCAAGGCCAGCGTGCTCGACGGCAACGACATCAGCTATGCGGGACCAGGATTTGCTGGCGAAACGAAGGAGCCGATCGCCTCGTTCCGCTTCAATGGCCGCGGTGCGCGGCGCTTCGCCCACCTCACCGCAGAAAACGTCGGAATGCCCTTTGCCATCGCGCTCGACGACAAGGTGATCTCCGCCCCCGTGATCCGCGAGCCCATCACCGGCGGCTCCGGCCAGATTTCCGGCAACTTCACCCTGGAAGAGGCCAACAGCGTTGCCATGTTGCTGCGCGCCGGCTCGCTGCCCGGACGTCTGGGTCTCGTCGAGCGGCAGGTCATGCAACCCGCCAGCAAGCCGTAAGGCGAAGACCGTCCGACGTCCCTGCCTGGGGCATCCGGATTCCCCCCGCAACGCCGAAGCCCGCCCGAATCACGGCCGCGCTGCAGCCAGACGCGCCAGCAAGGGCAATTGCCGAAACGCCCGATCAGGCTAAAATTTGCCTCTTGCGGCATGGCGGCCGAAGGCTTCATTTCAGACGGCCGTCATTCGATTTCGGCTATACGTGTCGAGCATACCGACCAGGACTGAAGACCTTACGCGGGGTTAGTACCATGCCGTCCGGCAGCGCAGACATTTCCTCGATCCTCGACCGCATTCTAGATGCGGCGACGGACAACCTCAGGATCGCGAAGATCCTGGTCCAGATGGGTCTCGATCCCAACAACGTCACCTACGATGCGATCTTCAACCGGCTGCTGGAGATCTTCATCCACAACATCACCTTCGCCAATCTGTTCGCTGCGGTCGGCGCCGGCTTCTTCGTCGCCACCCTCTTGATGCGGACGATGGTGCCTCTGCGCGTCGCCAACATGGTCGGCTGTGCGTTCTTCGCCGTTTTCGGCGCGCTCACCGCCAACGTCGCGACGTTCCTGCTCTATCTGCTGCTGCTTCCAATCAACGCCCTGCGTTTGCGGCAGATGCTCAAGCTGGTCAAGAAGGCTCGCCATGCAACTGAAGGCGACATGTCGATCGAATGGCTCAAGCCCTTCATGACCGAGCGCAAATATCGCCGCGGCGACACGCTGTTCAAGCTGCGCGACCCCGCGAAGGAGATGTTCCTCACGGTCACCGGCAAGTTCCTGGTGAAGGAGATCAACGTCGAGATCGGGCCCGGAGCGCTGATGGGCGAACTCGGCTTCCTCACGCCGGACAACCGGCGCACGGGAACGGTCGAATGCATCGAAGACGGCCAGGTGCTGACGATCACCTATGACCGGCTGCTCGAGATCTACTTCCAGGATCCGCAATTCGGCTACTACTTCCTGGTGCTGACCAGCCAGCGCCTGCTGCAGAACATCGACCGCCTGCAGAAGCAGCTGGCCAGCGAGCGAGCGGCAACCACGAACAGGATCGCGTGACCTCAGCTCAGCTCAGCTCAGCTCAGCAACAGCGCCATGCCCGGATCGCTCTTCTCCATCGCGCGCCGATAGGCCGGACGGTCGCCGATGCGGCCGAGATATCTGATCACGTTCGGACAGCGCTGGAGATCATAGGGCTGGAAGTAGCGCATTGTGGTGAGCGAAAAGACGGTCATGATGTCGGCGGTGGTAAAGGCGCTGCCCGCCAGATATTCGGCTTCGCGAAGCCTCGCATCGAGAAGGTCGTGAGCACGATCGAGGCGTCCCTTCATGGCGACCAGGGTCGGATTGTCCTGGGCGAGATCGAGCCGGTTCAGGATCATCATCCGACCCATGCCGGGTTGCAGCGTGCCGTTGGCGAAATGAAGCCAATACAGGAACTGGGCGAAGGCCGGATCATCGGGTCCGGGCACCAGTCGACCGGCGCCGAACTTCGCAACGATGTAGTCGACGATGGCGCCAGATTCCGCAAGCACCAGCTCACCGTCGGTGATGACGGGTGCCGTGCCGGCCGGATGTAGCGCCTTGTACTCGGCCGGTGCCAGCATGGTCCTGGCATCGCGCGTGTAGCGCTTCAGCTCATAGGGTATGCCGAGCTCTTCGCAGAGCCAGATGATACGCTCGGACTGTGACTTGCCGAGGTGATGGACAGTGAGCATGAGGCCTCCTGCAAGCGTAAACTGGACGATTGTGACGCCGCATCATCTTTCGTGATTGCCGGCCTCCCCGGACTTTTGCGGATCGTGTCAGAGCATTCAAGCCTCTCCAAACCGGCCCTCAAGCGGCCCCGCCGCAAAATCGCCCTAAAAACCGAATGGTAACCATGGCGGGCTAGGGTATTAACGTGACCAATTCTCCGACGATCCTTGTATTCGATTCCGGTCTTGGCGGGCTCACGGTGCTCCGTGAGGTCGTGGCCGCACGCCCGGACGCGCATTACGTCTACGTCGCCGACGATGCTTTCTTCCCCTACGGCCACCACAGCGAGGACGAGATCATCGCCCGTGTGGTGCCGTTGATGGGAGAGCTGATCGGCACGCATGACCCTGATATCGTCGTCATCGCCTGCAACACGGCATCCACCCTGGTGCTGTCGCACCTGCGGGCTGCTTATTCCCTGCCCTTCGTCGGTACGGTGCCGGCAATCAAGCCGGCCTGCGCGCAGTCGAAGAGCCGCCGCGTCTCGGTGCTCGGCACCAAGGGCACGGTGAAGCGGGAATACACCAAGGCCTTGATCCGCGACTTCGCGCAGGGCTGCGAGGTGACGCTGGTCGGCTCGCCCGAGCTTGCCTCGCTGGCTGAAGCCGAGCTCAGCGGGCGGGCGATCAGCGACGAGGCCATCCTCGCCGAACTCGCTCCCTGCTTCGTCGGCGAGGCCACGAACGCAGCATCGCGCACCGACACGGTGGTGCTCGCCTGCACGCATTATCCGCTGCTGCTCGACCGGATGAAGAAGCTCGCGCCCTGGCCGGTCAACTGGATCGACCCCGCACCGGCGATCGCCCGCCGCGTCTCGGACCTGCTCGGCCCGCGGATCGACGGCATCGCGCTGGACCGCGCCGAGATGATCTTCACCTCGAACCGTGTGCATGGCCTCAACGCCACGCTGACGCCGTTCTTCGGCGGGCGCGCAGTGGCCTGAGCTTGCGGCCCGGCGGCGCGCTGCTGTAGCGTTTTTGAGCGAAGTGGACACCGGCTGCGCGAAGAAAACGCGTCGAACAAGAATCTAGAGCTTCGGTTCTGATTCAATCAGAACCGATAATGCTCTAGGCTCGCTGTCGTCATCTCTGCGCAGGTCATCACATGTCGGTCCCCGCAAAGCCGCTCAACCGCCTCCGCCAATTGTGGAGCGAAGGACGGCCCGCCTTCGGCGCGATCGCGACCATTCCGAGCGTGCAGATGGTGCAGATCATGGCGCGCTCGCTGGACTGGATCATCGTCGATCTCGAACATGGGCCGATCGGATTGACCGAAGCCCATGCGATGATCGCCGCGACCACGGGCACGCCGTGCACGCCCCTGGTGCGGATCGCCGCGAACGAGCCGTGGCTTGCCAAAGCGCCGATGGACATCGGCGCGTTCGGCATCAACTTCCCGATGATCACAAGCCGCGCCGACGCCGAGAAGGCCGTGCGCAGCGTCCGCTACCCGCCGCGCGGCGATCGTCTCTGGGGTCCTTTCCATGCGCCATTCCGCTGGGGTCAGTCGATGCCGGATTACATGGCGAACGCCGATGACGAGATGATCTGCATGGTCACGATCGAGCACATCGACGCCGTCAATCGCATCGACGAGATCATGGCCACGCCCGGCATCGACGTCGCGGTGATCGGTCCGGGCGACCTCGCCACCTCCATCAACAAGCGCGGCCGGATGGACGATCCGGAATTGCTGGAGCTGGTCGCCCGCGCGGAGGCCGGCATCCTCAGAAGCGGCGTGCCGATCGGCGGCGTCGCCCGCACCGCCGACCAGGCCAACGCCCTGATCGACCGGGGTTATCGCGCCATCGCGCTCGGCTTCGACTGGTCGCTGTTCCAGCGCGGCATCATGACGGCGTTCGACGGGATCAAGCGCTGAACGGGTCGAGCACGGCCTTGCCGGGAACCGCGACGCTGCTAGGGTCGGCGGCTCCAGGGAGGAAACAATGCTCAAAAAGACCTTGCTCGCTCTTGCCTTCGCCGGCCTTGCCGCTGCCGCCTTCGCCCAGCAGCCCGGCATCAAGCGTACCCCGCTCCAGAAAGTCGAGTTTCCGGATGGCTACAACACCATCACAGCCATCGCGGAAGTCCCGGCAGGCGGCGCCGCCGGACGCCATACCCATCCGGGCATCGAGACCGGCTACGTGCTCGAAGGCGAGCTGACGCTGCTCATCGATGGGCAGCCAGAGAAAACCCTGAAAGCAGGTGATTCCTATCAGATCCCGGCAGGCGTCGTGCACGATGCCAAGGCTCACGGCGATAAGTCTATGAAAGTGCTCGGGGTTTACGTGGTCGACAAAACCAAGCCGTTGGCCTCGCCGGCGCCCTGATGCGGCGAACCGACCGGCCCCAAGCGGGTTGGTTCGTGCTAGAGCGAGCGGGCGGGCCCCGCTCGCTGCCTATATTTTGATCTTTGATCCGGAACCGAAAGACCAATGCGCGGGACGCCCAAGACCATTTCGCTGCGGCGCCGTCTGATTTGCGACCTCATGCATGCCTCGATGGGCGTGCCTTTCGTCTCGCTATCCCGCTCACTCGACATCCGCCCCGTCCTGGAGGCCCGCGCCGGCGCAACCACACCCGCCGGCTGGGCGGCGATGTTCGTCAAGGCCTTTGCCCTCGTGGCCAGGGACGAGCCGGTCCTGCGTACCGTGTACGCCAAATGGCCTTGGCCAGCCCTCTATGAGCTGCCCAAGAGCGTGGCGCTGGTGGCGATCGCCCGGGTCGACGATGGCGAGGAATGCGTCATCCCACAGCGTATCGCCGCCCCCGACGCGATGGCGCTGGCGGCGGTCGACGCCGAGATCCGGCGCGCCAAGACGGCACCGGTCGAGGATGTTCCCATGTTCCGCAAGATCATGCGGGCGACCCGGCTCCCGCTGCCTTTGCGGCGGCTGTCCTGGGCAGTGGGGCTGAATTTCGGCCGCCAGCGCGGCAATTGGTTCGGTAGCTTTGCCGTCAGCTCGGTCGCCGCCTATGGCGGGGGCGAGCTCCATCCCATCACGCCGGGGCCCTTCGTCGTCAGCTATGGGACGGTCGAGGCGGACCAGACCATCCATGTCGTGATCCGCTGGGATCATCGCGTCACCGACGCAGCCCCGATCGCGAGGGTCCTGACCCGCCTGGAACAGGTCCTGAACACTGAAATCGCTGGCGAATTGCGGACGGCTGAACCAAAGCCGATCCGGGCGGTCAGGACCTGATTCCAGGGTCATTCGCATTGACAGCGAACCCTAAACTCCCCTAAAAGCCGCCTGCTCGCGGGCCGATTTCGGCCCCGCGAAGCGTTTCGCGACCCGTGGTCCACTCCCTTAAGCTTTGGGGATCGGACCTGTCGGTGCCGGGATCATCCCGTCACACAGGAGGGCGCGTTTCCTCAAACCATGCAACCGAAGAGGACGCGATGACTAAGCGCAGTGAGGCGAAGTACAAGATCGATCGCCGTATGGGCCAGAACATCTGGGGCCGCCCGAAGAGCCCCGTGAATCGCCGCGAGTACGGCCCCGGCCAGCATGGCCAGCGCCGCAAGGGCAAGCTCTCCGACTTCGGCGTGCAGCTGCGCGCCAAGCAGAAGCTGAAGGGCTATTACGCCAACATCAGCGAGCGCCAGTTCCACGGGATCTATGTGGAAGCCAGCCGCCTCAAGGGTGACACCGGCGAGAACCTGATCGGCCTCTTGGAGCGTCGTCTCGACGCGGTCGTGTACCGCGCCAAGTTCGTCTCCACGATCTTCGCCGCCCGCCAGTTCATCAATCACGGCCACGTCAAGGTGAACGGCCGCAAGGTCAACATCTCGAGCTACCAGCTCAAGGTCGGCGACGTGATCGAGGTCAAGGAAGCCTCCAAGCAGCTCGCTCACGTGCTCGAAGCCAGCCAGCTCCCCGAGCGCGACGTTCCCGACTA
Source organism: Bradyrhizobium sp. DOA1 (assembly GCF_001593325.1). Lineage (NCBI taxonomy): Bacteria > Pseudomonadati > Pseudomonadota > Alphaproteobacteria > Hyphomicrobiales > Nitrobacteraceae > Bradyrhizobium > Bradyrhizobium sp. DOA1. Next base: position 2,092,897 of record NZ_JXJM01000001.1, on the reverse strand, counting down.
TCTCGAAGTCGACCACGGCAAGATGACCGCGAAGTACACCCGCATCCCCGGCCTCTCCGACGTGCCGTTCCCGGTGCAGATGGAGCCGCATCTGGTGGTCGAATTCTATTCGCGCTGATAGGCTCGACAGATCGACATTCAAAGGCCCCGGTTTCCGGGGCCTTTTTGTTTGGGGCGGCCATTCTCAACTCTCAGCCCATCCGTGTTATGCTTGCGTGTAACGGAGTTGACCATGACGCGTCTTCTGGAAGAGGCCTTTCGAAAGGTTTCCGACCTGCCAGATTCAGAGCAGGATGAGTTGGCGCGAGCCCTGCTTGAACTCGCCGGGGTCGATCAGCCTCCGATCTAGCTGACGGCGGCAGAAGAGGCGGATCTCGCCGAGGCGGAAGCTGAAATCGCCCGCGGTGAGCTGGCCACCGTCGACGAAGTCCGCGCGATGTGGGCCAAGCACGGGCTGTGAAGGTCCGTTACACGAAACGGGCGCTCGCCCAGATCGACGAAGTCCTGACCTATATCGAGGCGCGCTCCCCCAGGGAGAGCAGGCCACGTGCGCGACCGCATTGTCGCGCTCATCGCGCTCCTAAAGGATCATCCCTATGCAGGCCGGCAGACCACGCGGGCGTACGTCCGCCGCTTGCCGGTCAACCCCCTATCCATATCCGATCGATTATCGTGTGACCGAGACAGAAATCGTTGTCATGCGGTTTCGTCACGGCGCCAGGCGTCCGCCTGGAACTCGCTGACTGCGAACGAGTGACACCGCCCGGTGGGGCTGCTGCTCCAGTTCGCAACAACAAGTGGGGGAGTCATCGTTCAAAGCCCGGTTTCCGGGGCGCTTCTGCTGTGGTAGCCTGCTCTTAATGTCCCAGACGACCGACCAGCTCGCCAACATCACCCCATCGGCCACGCCCAGCGAGGCGGAGCTTGAGGCATGGGCCAAGCTGCCCCGCGACGAGCAAGTTCGCCGATACCAAGCTCTGTTCGCTCAGCCCGATTGCAACAATTTCACCTCGGACTCGCCGGACGACATTCTCGCTGCCGCGCGTCAACGCGTCGCTCAACGCCGCCATGGCTGAGTACCGGTTGTCGGAGCGTACCCGCGCCGATCTGATCGACATCTACGACTTCACCGAGAGCCGGTTCGGAAAATACCAGGCAGAAGCCTATTACGCAGGCTTGGTCCGCTCCTTCGGGCTGCTCGCCGACTTTCCCCTGATCGGCCAGCAAGTGGATGAGCTCGCGGCGGGCTATCGACGTTTCCGCTTCCAATCCCATCTGATTTTCTACACGGTGCAACCCGACCACGTTGAAATTCGCGCCATTCTTCATGGCGCGCAAGACATCAGACCGCAGCTATTCGACTAGAGAATGAGATAGGCCATGCTCTACACCCCTCCCCCTATCGATCCAAAGGCGCCGCCAGTGCGCATCAATCTGCTGTCGGATACGCAGACGAGACCGACAGCTGCGATGCGCGAGGCGATGGCGCGGGCGGAGGTCGGTGACGAGCAGGTCGGCGACGATCCGACCGTCAATGCGCTGTGCGAGCGCGTGGCCGATCTGCTCGGCAAGGAAGCGGCGGTCTACATGCCCTCGGGCACGATGTGCAATGTCACTGCGACCCTGGTGCATTGCCGCCCCGGCGACGAGATCCTTGCGCATGAGACTGCGCACATCATCGCCCGCGAAGGCGGTGCGCATGCCGCGATCGGCGGTTTCCAGGTGACCCAGCTCAAGGGCGAGGGCGGCCAGTTCACGCCGGAGACGTTCCGCAAGGCACTCCATCCGCGCACGCGCTACCAGCCGCCGCAGACCGTCGTCAGCGTCGAGCAGACCGCCAATATCGGCGGCGGCACGATCTGGAAGAAGGCGGCACTCGACGAGATCGTCGCGATCGCCAAGCAACACGGTCTCATCACCCATATGGACGGCGCGCGACTGCTCAATGCCACGGTGGCAAGCGGCATCTCGCCGCGCGACATGACCGCAGGATGGGATTCGGCCTGGATCGACTTCTCCAAGGGACTGGGCGCGCCGATCGGCGGCGTGCTGGCGGGCTCGCGCAGCTTCATCGACGCGGTGTGGCAGTGGAAGCAGCGGCTCGGCGGCTCGATGCGGCAGGCCGGCATCTGTGCGGCAGCCTGCATCTACGCGCTCGACCATCATGTCGAGCGCCTTGCCGACGACCACGCCAATGCGCGCGCCCTCGCCCGCGGGCTGTCGCAGATATCAGGCATCGAGGTGCAGGAGCCCGAGACCAATCTCGTATTCTTCAGGCCCGACGGCGCCGGCATTCCCGGCGACAAGATGGTCGCAGCGCTGCGCCAGCGCGGCGTCACGCTCGCGATGATGGACGGCCGCATCCGCGCCTGCACCCATCTCGACGTCGATGCGGGCCAGATCGAGGAAACGATCGGATATGTTCGCGAGATCGTGCGCGCGGCGTGATGCCGTAGCCCGGGTGAGCGCAGCGACACCCGGGACTTCCGCGCCGAGAGGTCCCGGATATCGCTTCGCTCATCCGGGCTACGATTGCAGCGAAACGTCCGCGCTCACCGCCCCATCGCCCGGTAGATCAGCGTCTTCAGCTCAAGCTGGATCCGGCCGCGCTGCGAGGGGGTCTGCACCATGAAGATCCCGAACAGATCGTCTTCGGGATCGATGAAGAAGAACGTGCCGCCGACGCCGTCCCAGCGATACTCGCCAAGCGGCCATGACGTGCCCGCTGGCACCGAGGTGCGCACCGCAAAGCCGAGGCCGAAGCCGGAATTGGTGCCGGGATAAAAACTTTGGTCGCGCGCGATTTTCGTCTCCGGTCCGACGTGATCGGACGCCATCAGCGCGATGGTCTCAGGCTTGAGATAGCGTCGCCCCTCATAGCTGCCGCCGTTCAGCAGCATCTGCGCGAAACGGGCGTAGTCACCGATCGTGCCGACCATACCGCCACCGCCCGACTCCCATTTCAGCGGCCGCCTGATCTCACGCATCGGTGTGGTCGGGTTGATGTTGCGATCCGCGGGCATCGGCTCGGCGATGCGCGGAAACTTGGCGGGATCGGCGACGAAGAACGCCGTCTCGGTCATGCCCAGCGGGTCGAGCAGCCGCTCCTTCTCGAACTGGAGCAGCGTCTTTCCCGAGGCGACCTCGACGACGCGGCCGAGCACATCGGTCGAAAAGCCGTAATCCCAGACAGTACCCGGCTGCTCGGCCAGCGGCAGCGTCGCGATTTTCGCAACGAAGTCGGCATTGCCGAGATGGCTTTGGAAAAGATTGGCCTCGGCATAGAGCTCGCGCACCAGGCCGCCGCCACGATAGCCGTAAGGCAGCCCCGAGGTGTGGCGCAGCAGATCCTTGATGGTGACCGGACGCGCGAGCGGCTCGAGCGCCAGCGTGACCTTGCCGTCCTCGCCCTTCCTCTCGACGCCGACCTTCATCTGGGCGAAAGCCGGAATGTATTTCGAGACGGGATCATCGAGCGAGAGCTTGCGCTCCTCGACCAGCATCATCGCCATGACTGATGTGATCGGCTTCGACATCGAATAGAGGCGGAAGATCGTGTCCGCGCTCATCGAAAGCTGGGTCGCGACGTCGCGGACGCCGAAATTCTCGTAATAGACCGGCTTGCCGTGCTGCTGGAGCAGCAAGATGGCGCCGGGAATCCTGCCGGTGGCGACCTCGTTTCGGATGTAATCGGTAATCTTCGCCAGGCCTTCGGCTGAGAATTTGCGCGTAGCGCTCTCCGAGCTCGCACGCGCACCGACCATGCCGAACAGAAGAACGAGCGCCGCGATCAGCGCGCGGCGCCCGAACATTTCACTTCTCCATGGCTTCATAGACGAGTTGCTTCAATGTCCGCTGCACGCGCTGGCGCTCGGTCGGGGTCTGCTCCAGGAGGACGAAGAACATGTCCTGCTTGGGATCGATGACGAAATAGCAGCCGGAGGCGCCGTCCCACTTCAATTCGCCGAGATTGCCGGGCGGCGGCGGTTTTGCGTTGCCGGGATCGGTTCGCACGGCGAGCCCGAGACCGAAGCCGAACCCGTCGCCGGGGAAGTAGAAATAGTCACGATCGACGCCGGAGCCCGGTCCGACCTGGTCGGTCGTCATCAGCTTGAAGGTCGCCGGCTTGAGGATGGTCTTGCCGTCGAGGCTGCCGCCATTGAGCAGCATCTGCGCGAAGCGCTCATAGTCGGCCATGGTCGTGACCATGCCACCGCTGGCGAACTGGATCTTCTTTGCGACGGTGGGATCGTTGATCCGGCCGACCCGGAAATCACTGTCGTTCGGCACCGGCTGCGCCAGCAGCTTCTGCTTCTCGGGGGCCGTGACGAAGAAGCCGGTATCGACCATGCCCAAGGGATCGAGCAGCTTCTCCCGCATGATGTCGATGAGCGGCTTGCCGGCCGCGACCTCCATCACGCGCGCGAGCACGTCGGTGGAATGACCGTATTGCCAGAGCGCGCCCGGCTGGTTGTGCAGCGGCAGTTTTGCGATGCGCTCGGCGAACTCGGCGAGATCATAATCGCCGGCATAGATATTGGCTTCGCGATAGGCCTTGCGCACCAGGCTATCGCCATAGAAACCATAGGTGATGCCCGAAGTATGGCGCATCAGATCGAGGACGGTCATCGGCCGGTTCGGCGGCACCAGCTCGAGCGACTTGCTGCCGTCCTCGGCCTTCTTCTCGACGCCAACCTTCACATTGGCGAAGGACGGGATGTATTTCGAGACGGGATCATCGAGCTTGATCTTGCCGTCCTCGACCAATTGCATCGCGACCACCGAGGTGATCGCCTTGGTCATCGAGAACAGGCGGAAGATGGTCTTGTCGGTAATCGGCGCCTTGCTGACCACGTCCTGCACGCCGAAGGCCTCGTGATACACCGCCTTGCCGTGCTGCTTGATCAGCACCGTGGCGCCGGCGATCTTGCCGGTCGCGACCTCGTTCTTGAAGAACTCGCTGATCTTGGCGAGCTTGTCCTGATTGAAATGCGCGCCGGCCGGAATCTCGTAGGTGCCCTCCGCCCGCGCGAACGACACCACGCCAAGCGATACCAGCGCGCCGCAGACCAGCGCACGCAGTCCAGAATGTGAAATCATATCCCCTCCCCGGAACATGGTCCGGCGGAGTGTACCGGCGGCCAGTTCAGGCACAAGAGCCACCGTGCCGCGCCAGTGCCTCGGCATGAAGCTTGGCGCTCGGCTCGGAGAAGCAGCAGAACAACACGCGGGCAACGGAGGGAGCCGCAGAGAGCCCTTCGATCACCGTGCGCACGGCGATCTCGGCGGCGCGGTCGGCAGGGAAGCGGTAGATGCCGGTCGAGATTGCCGGAAATGCCACCGAGGTCAGCTCATGCTTGCCGCACAGCTCGATGGAGCGGCGATAGCAGGAGGCGAGCAGATCGTCCTCGCCGAGGGTGCCGCCATTCCAGACCGGGCCGACGGTATGGATGACGTGCGCGGCCTTGAGCCGGTAGCCCCTGGTGATCTTGGCATCGCCGGTCTTGCAGCCGTGGAGCATGCGGCATTCCGCGACGAGTTCAGGCCCGGCGCCCCGATGGATCGCGCCGTCCACGCCGCCCCCACCCAGGAGCGACGTGTTGGCGGCGTTGACGATGGCGTCAACGCCGAGTGTGGTGATGTCGGCAACGATGACCTCGAGCTCGGCGCCACTGACCTGGCGCTTGAGCACGGTCATCACATCAGGCCGCGACGACGACGCCTTTCTCGGTGAAGAGCTGCTGCAATTCGCCTGCCTGGAACATCTCGCGAACGATGTCGCAGCCGCCGACGAACTCGCCCTTCACGTAGAGCTGCGGAATGGTCGGCCAGTTCGAATATTCCTTGATGCCGTTGCGCAACTCGGCGGATTCGAGGACATTGAGCCCCTTATAGCCGACGCCGATGTGGTCGAGGATCTGGACGACCTGGCCGGAGAAACCGCACTGCGGAAATTGCGGCGTGCCCTTCATGAACAGAACCACGTCATTCGACTTCACTTCGTTGGCGATGAATTCCTGGATGCTCATATCCGTGTCCTTTTGGGGCCTCAACGATCGCTTCCGGGCCGGCCCAGCCGATTTAACCCGATATCTGGCTATATATGTAGCCCAAACCGTTGTGCATCCAAAGTAAAATGGCGGCGAACGGCCCCGGGACAGCCCGCTTTGACGGCGCCGCGTGATGGGCTGATGACACTAATATTAACGGCTGGGAGGACTTTTATCTCGTAACGGAGGCCCCATTTAGGACGAACCCTGGTTTTGGAACCGGGCAACGCCAACAACGTTCTCTTGTCCTGTCTGGAGAAAAACGTGACGAAACCAGCCTCCGCTACGGCCGCCCCTCATTCGTCACTTTCCTCCCACCCGGGCGACCTCGCCTGGCGGCTGGAAGACGCGTTTCTCAACGTTCGCAATGAGACTGAGCGCCGCGCGGCGCCGCTGTCGCCGGAGGACCAGCAGATTCAGTCGATGCCCGATGCGAGCCCGGCGAAATGGCATCGGGCGCATACCACCTGGTTCTGGGAGCAATTCCTGCTCGGCGAGCACTGTCCCGACTACCGGCCCTTCCACCCCGATTTCGCCTTCCTGTTCAATTCCTATTACGTCAGCGCCGGCCCGCGTCATGCTCGCAACCATCGCGGTGACATCACCCGGCCCAGCGCGGACGAAGTCGGCGCCTATCGCAAATATGTCGATGCCGCCGTCGTCAAATTCTTCCGCGAGGCCGACGCGGCTAAGCTGCGCGAGATCGCGCCGCTGGTCGAGGTCGGGCTCAATCACGAGCAGCAGCATCAGGAGCTGATGTTCACGGACATCCTGCATGCCTTTGCGCAGAACCCGGTCTACCCGGCTTATGATCCCAACTGGCGCTTCCCGGCCGCAGCGCGCAGCGGCGACGACTGGCTGCCACTCAACGAGGGCATTCACACCGTCGGCCATGTCGATGACAGCTTCCATTTCGACAATGAGAAGCCTGCCCATCGCGCCCTGGTCGGCCCGGTCAAGCTCGCCCGCAATCTCGTCACCAACGCCGAATGGCTCGCCTTCATGCAGGATGGCGGCTACCGGACCGCAACGCTGTGGCTGATGGACGGCTTTGCCGCGGCCAGCAAGGAAGACTGGCAGGCCCCCGGCTATTGGCGCGAGGTCGATGGCGCATGGCAGGTGATGACGCTCGCCGGCCTCAAGCCGGTCGACCCGAACGCGCCAGTCTGTCACGTCAGCTATTACGAGGCGGATGCGTATGCCCGCTGGGCCGGAAAACACCTGCCGACCGAGATCGAATGGGAGGTCGCTGCGCGCACCAAGCAGCTCAACGACGCTTTCGGCATCGTGTGGCAATGGACGCGGTCTTCGTACTCGCCCTACCCCGGCTATCGCGCCGTCGAAGGCGCGCTCGGCGAATACAACGGCAAATTCATGGTCAACCAGCTGGTGCTGCGCGGCTCCTCGCTTGCAACCCCGGAAGGGCACAGCCGTATCACCTATCGCAACTTCTTTTATCCGCACCACCGTTGGCAGTTCACGGGGCTGCGGCTCGCCGACTACGAGTAATCCGACGAAAGTGCGCGCCGGACAGCGCGTTCAGGAGAGTATCATGAATGTGCACGCCAGCGCTTTGGCCGAAGCCCATCTCCCCGACGAGCAAACCACCGCTTTCGCCCGCGAGGCCATCGCGGATCTCTCGCAGCAGCCGAAAAAGCTGTCGCCGAAATTTTTCTACGATGCGACCGGGTCGGAGCTGTTCGAGGCGATCACGAAGCTGCCGGAATATTATCCGACGCGCACCGAGCTTGCGATCCTGAGAGAGCGCGGCGGTGAGATCGGGAAGATCATTCCCGAGCACGCGGCGCTGGTCGAGTTCGGCGCCGGAGCGACGACGAAGGTCCGCCTGCTGCTGGGCCATTGCAGGTTCGCGGCCTATGTCCCCGTCGACATCTCCGGCGATTTCCTGAAGGCGCAGGCGAACGGCCTGAAGCGGGATTTCCCCGCGCTCGGCATTTATCCCGTCGCGGCCGACTTCACGACGCCGTTCGAGCTGCCGAGGCAAGTCGCATCCATGCCCAAGGTCGGCTTCTTTCCGGGGTCGACCATCGGCAATTTCGAGCCGCAGGAAGCGCAGGCCTTCCTGAAGAGCGCCCGCAAGATCCTCGGTACCGGAGCGCAGATGATCATCGGCGCCGATCTCGAGAAGGACGAGAAGGTGCTGCACGACGCCTATAATGCCGCCGGCGTCACCGCGCGCTTCAACCTCAATGTGCTGGTGCGCATCAACCGCGAGCTCGGCGGCAATTTCGACCTGTCCGCCTTCACCCATCGCGCGATCTACAATCGCGAGCGGCACCGTATCGAGATGCACCTGATCAGCAAGAAAAGCCAGACCGTGCGCCTGCTCGGCACCAGCTTCTCGTTCCGCCCGGGCGAGAGCATCCACACCGAGAACAGCTACAAATACAGCATCGAACGGTTTGCGGCGCTGGCGCAGGGCGCAGGCTGGCGTGTGCGCGAGAGCTGGACGGATGCAGCCAGGATGTTCTCCGTGCATGCGCTGGAGGTGGCGGAGTAGCCGGCGGGGTTCAATGCCCCTTCGCTTCCTCCGGTGCCGCTCCCAGCGACACCGACTCCCACACCGCCACCATGATCATGATCGTAGTCGTCGCGACCGACAGCCAGACCGGCGACAGGTCCGTGGCGAACCAGCTCAGCGCCAGCAGCAGGATGATGCCGACGCCGTGCGAGAGCTGCAGGAAGCCACGGATCGCGTGCTTGAACAGGATGGTGCCGATCAGAAAAATCAAGGGGCCGCCGATCGTACTCACGATCGTGCGCATGTCGGAATGCCCCGCCGGATGCTTCAGCACCAGCTCGTCCGAGACTGCGGTCAGGATGATGCCGGCGATGATCGGCGTGTGCAGGTAGGTGTAGGCGAGCCGCGCCAGGCGCCCGGATTCGGCAGATTTCGAGATGCGTTCTGAGCCGGCCTCGGCACCCCTGTGAAAATAGATCCACCACATCGCGATGGCGCCGACCAGCGCAGAGACGAAAGCGAGGATATTGCTCGCGGTCCATTCCAGCTCAGCGAATGTTGCGCCATTGACGATGATGGCTTCGCCGAGCGCGATGATGACGAAGAGAGAGCAGCGCTCGGCCATGTGAGCGCCTTCGACGGCCCAGGCCTCGACCGACGAGAAGCCCAGCTTCGGCACCCAGAACCGTGCCGCCGGGGCGATGTACTCCCAAATCACAGCCGCGATCCACAGCCAGAGCCGCGTCTCTCCCTGGGACAAGCCGCCGGCGATCCACAACACCGCCGAGACGGAGAACCAGGCTAGGATACGGATCGCGTTGTGCCGAACCGCGGTTCGGTGATGCGGGGTCGCAAACATCCAGAACGCGGTGCGTCCGACCTGCAGGGTCGCGTAGGCGATCGCGAACCACAGGCCGCGTCCCTCGAAAGCGGTCGGAATCGTCGTCGACAGCACGAGGCCGCCCAGCATCATCGCAAAAAGCAGGATGCGGACCGGCGTCAGCTCGGGATTGAGCCAGTTGGTGACCCAGGCGGTGAAGACCCACACCCACCACACCGCGAGAAACAGCACGGCGACATGCACCGCGCCGAGCGGCGTGAAATGGTGCAGCAGCGTGTGCGAGACCTGCGTGACGGCGAAGACGAAGACGAGGTCGAAGAACAGCTCGACATTGGTGACGCGGCTGTGCTGGTTCGGCGTGATGACGCGAAACATCGCGCCGCGAGGATTCTCCGCAGCCATCATCGTCCCCCCGCAGGAGCTTGGATCAGGTGCCGGGCACCCCGGGTCCGCCGGGTACCCCGGTTTGCAGCGCCAGCGCATGCAGCACGCCGCCCATCTGTCCTTGCAAGGACTGGTAGACGATCTGGTGCTGCTGGACGCGGGACTTGCCGCGGAAGGATTCGGAGATCACGGTCGCGGCGTAATGGTCGCCATCGCCGGCGAGGTCTCGGATGGTCACCTCGGCATCGGGGATTGCTGCCTTGATCATCGCCTCGATATCGTGGGCGTCCATAGGCATTCGGGTCTTGCTCCTTGTCTCGGCTGCGAATCAGCCTCGTCGTCGAATCGCTTGCCGGGGTCCCCGGCCCGGCAAGGCCAAACTTAGCGTGAACGGCCTTCTACGTCACGTCCTCCGGCACTATATCCCTGATCGCATCAGGATAAAGGCACGACAAAGTGCCGCGCGTGACAGGTTGATCGAAAAAGGCGTGACATCATGAAGCTTCCAGGGCCCGACCACCCCATCACCATCAGCCCAAATCCCCGGCGTGTCCGCGTCACGGCTGGCGACATCGTGATCGCGGAGACTGACAAGGCGTTGACCCTGAAGGAGGCCAAATATCCGGCAGTGCAATATGTGCCGCGCCAGGACACCAACATGTCGCTGCTGGAGCGCACCGACCGTGTCACGCACTGCCCGTACAAGGGAGACGCGAACTATTACAGCGTCAAAGCCAACGGCAAGATGCTCGACAACGCGATCTGGACCTATGAGACACCCTTCCCCGCGATGACGGAGATCTCAGGCCATCTCGCCTTCTATCCCGACAAGGTGAAGATCGAGGAAGTGGGGTAGATCGCGCTGTAGCGCCACCGTCATGGCCGGGCTTCGTCCCGGCCATCCACGTTCTCGGCCACCAGAAGAGGTTCGTGGATGCCCGGGACAAGCCCGCGCATGACGAGCGAGAGTGCTGACGCAGCCCCGACTAGGCCCTGAAGATGGTGAGCCCCAGTATCAGCAGCACCAGGAAGATCACGACGAAGACGTAGAACAGCAAGCGCGCGATATCGGCGGAGGCGGCGGAGATGCCGGTAAAGCCGAATACGCCGGCGACAACCGAGATCAGCAGGAAGATCAGCGCCCATTTTAGGATCGACATCGCCAGCTCCGAAATCTTGCCACCTCTCGTGGCCTCAAGCCCTTTTCGCGAACGCTAACTGCACTGGGCGGAACTGGTTCCCGAGCGCGCCCGGCATTGAGGCTGGCTTACACAGCCCTTGCTGAATCAGGTTCCCGGCGGCACAGTCCAACGGGGTATGGAGCGCGGGGCCACCATGATCACGATGTCACATTCGGCGGCGATCGGCGCCGAGGCGCACGCCGCGCCGAAGAGCAAGGCGCGCAATCTGTCGCTGGATCGCGCCCGCACGTTTCTGACGCTGGTGGTGCTGCTGCATCACGCGGTGATCCCCTATACGCATTTCGGTCATACCGATCCGGCCTCCTGGGCCGGTTTCGACGTGATCGTGCTCGCCACCGACAGCTTCTTCATGGCGATGTTCTTCTTCCTGTCGGGCCTGTTCACCTGGCCCGGCATCGCGCGCAAGGCGCCGTCGGTCTTCTTGCGCGACCGCCTGCTGCGGCTCGGGCTGCCCTTCGCGATCGCGGCCTTCACCGTCATTCCGCTCGCCTATTACGCGCTTGCGCTGCGGCAGCAGCCGGATCTGACCTTCGCGGCGTTCTGGTGGAACATGGTGACGGCGGGGCCCTGGCCGAGCGGCCCGATCTGGTTCGTGTGGGTGCTGCTGGCCTTCGACCTGACCGCCAGCCTGCTCTACCGGGTCTCGGCGCATCTGGTCGATCCCGGCAATCGCATCTCGCTGCGCGGATTCGAGCAGCCCGCCGTATTCTGGCTGATGCTCGTCGTCGTGAGCGTCATCGTCTATCTGCCGGCGCTGCTTTATTTCGGCACCAACAAATGGTTCGAGTTCGGGCCGTTCTCCGTGCAGGCGAGCCGCATCCTGCTCTACTTCGGCTATTTCTTCATCGGTGCCAGCGTCGGTGCCGCGAATTTCGATCGGGGCATTCTCAGCACCGAGGGACGGTTGCCGAAGGACCGCTGGCTGTGGGTGATCATCACGCTGGTCCCCTACTGCCTGATGTGGTGCATGATCTACATCAAGCGCGAGATCCTCGGGAATCCCGATCATCTGCCGCACTGGTACCACGTGTTCTACGGCACGTTCCTCGTCCTGTTCTCCGCCTCGATCCTGCTCGCGATCCTCGCCTTCTTCCTGCACTCGAAGGCGCCGGGGCCGACCCTGCTCGACCGCATGCAGGCGGATGCTTACGGCATCTTCCTGGTGCACTACCCGATCGCGCTGTGGATCCAGTACGTTCTGTTCGACTACGAACTGCCGGCGATCGTGAAGGCCGCGGTCGGCTTCGTGCTCACCGTGATCCTGAGCTGGGGCCTGACGGCCGCCTTGCGCCGGATTCCGGGGGCTTCGCACGTGTTGTGAAGGCAAGGTCTCTCCGCCCGTCATTGCGAGGAGGCCCTTGCGACGAAGCAATCCAGGATCCCTCCGCGGAGAGATTTCTGGATCGCTTCGCTTCGCTCGCAATGACGGAATACGCGGTGTGGGCTCAGGCCGCCTTCCCGCCCATATATTCCGGCAGCCAGCGCTCGAACGAAGCCCGCAGCGTATCGATCGCGATCGGCGCTTCGCCGGCGATGGTAATCGCATCGCCGCCGGTGGTGCCGATGCGCACACAGGGCACCTCGCAGCCGCGCATCTTGGCGAGCACGCGGCCGGCTTCGGTTTCCGGCACGGTGACGAGATAGCGCGCCTGATCCTCGCCGAACCAATAGGCCTGCGGCACGAGCGCGGTCGGCGCCGCCAGCAGCTTTGCGCCGATGCCGCTCGCCATCGCCATCTCGGCAAGCGCGATCAACAGACCGCCGTCGGAGAGGTCATGCACGGCGGTCGCGGTGCCCGCATGGATCATGCCGCGCACGCAATCGCCGTTGCGCTTCTCGGCGGCGAGATCGACCGGCGGCGGCGCGCCCTCCTCGCGACCGCAGATGTCGCGGAGGTACACCGACTGGCCGAGCCAGCCATGGGTCTCGCCGATCAGGAGGATCGCCTCGCCCTCGGCCTTGAACGCCAGCGAAGCCGACTTGGTGAAATCGTCGAGCAGGCCGACCCCTCCGATCGAGGGCGTCGGCAGGATCGCGCGACCGTTGGTCTCGTTGTAGAGCGAGACGTTGCCGGAGACGACCGGGAAATCCAGCGTGCGGCAGGCTTCCGAGATGCCCTTCAGGCAGCCGACGAACTGGCCCATGATCTCGGGCCTTTCAGGGTTGCCGAAATTGAGGTTGTCGGTGATCGCGAGCGGCTTGCCGCCGACCGCTGTGATGTTGCGCCAGGCTTCCGCCACCGCCTGCATACCGCCTTGATAAGGATCGGCCTCGCAATAGCGGGGCGTGACGTCGACGGTAAGCGCCAGCCCCTTCGGCCCGTCCTGCACGCGCACCACGGCGGCATCGCCGCCGGGGCGCTGCATGGTGTTGCCGAGGATGACGTGGTCGTACTGCTCCCAGACCCAGCGCTTGCTGCACATGTCGGGCGTGCCGATCAGCTTCTCCAGCGCAGGCCCGAGCGCCATCGGCGCCGGCACGTCGCGCGCATGCACGATCGGCAGCGCGGCGGACGGTACATGCGGACGGTCATAGACCGGCGCCTCGTCGCCGAGCTCCTTGATCGGCAGGTCGGCCATGACGTCGCCGCCGTGCTTGACAACGAAACGCTTGCTCGGCGTGGTGTAGCCGACGACCGCGAAGTCGAGACCCCACTTCTTGAAGATCGCCTCGGCTTCCTTTTCCTTCTCGGGCTTGAGCACCATCAGCATGCGCTCCTGGCTCTCCGAGAGCATCATCTCGTAGGCGCTCATGCCGGTCTCGCGGGTCGGCACCGCGTCGAGATCCAGGTCGACGCCGAGGTCGCCCTTGGCGCCCATCTCGACCGCCGAGCAGGTCAGGCCCGCCGCGCCCATGTCCTGGATCGCGATGACGCAGCCCTTCTCCATGATCTCGAGGCAGGCTTCCAGCAGCAGCTTTTCGGCGAAGGGATCACCGACCTGAACGGTCGGGCGCTTCTCCTCGGACTTGTCGTCGAACTCGGCAGAGGCCATCGAGGCGCCGTGAATGCCGTCGCGGCCCGTTTTGGAGCCGAGATAGACGATCGGCATGTTCACGCCGGAGGCGGCCGCGTAGAAGATCTTGTCGGCATCGGCGAGGCCGACGGCCATCGCGTTGACGAGGATGTTGCCATCGTAACGCGTGTGGAAACGCACCTGACCGCCCACCGTCGGCACACCGAAGGAATTGCCGTAGCCGCCGACGCCGGCGACGACGCCGGAGACGAGATGCCGCGTCTTGGCATGCTCTGGCGCACCGAAGCTGAGCGCATTGAGGCAGGCAATCGGCCGCGCGCCCATCGTGAACACGTCGCGCAAGATGCCGCCGACGCCGGTGGTCGCGCCCTGATAGGGCTCGATATAGCTCGGGTGGTTGTGGCTCTCCATCTTGAACACCACGGCTTGGCCGTCGCCGATGTCGATCACGCCGGCGTTCTCGCCGGGGCCTTGGATCACCCATGGCGCCTTGGTCGGCAGGCCGCGCAGATGGATCCGCGAGGATTTGTACGAGCAGTGCTCGTTCCACATCGCCGAGAAGATGCCGAGCTCGGTGAAGGTCGGCTCCCGCCCGATCAGCTTCAGGATGCGCTCATATTCGTCGGGCTTGAGCCCGTGGGCGGCAACCAACTCGGGGGTGATCTTGGGTTCGTTCTTCATGGCTTCAGGGGCTTTCGGCGGCGGTTTGGCCGTTCTTAGGAACATCGGAGGCTCACGAAAAGCCCTTTATGGCGCATTTTCCCGCTGTCCCACGTTTTGCGCCGGGGGCCCCGCGGGAACAGGAATTGCACAGCGCTGACGGATCGGATTTAAGGGCTCCAGACCCGCAATTGAAGGCTTATTTCCTTGCATGAATTGACCAAAGTCCCCTCCATCCGCCGTCCCGACCTGCACGTCGCCACCGAGGGCGAGTTTACGGGCTGGCGCACCTGGATTCGCGACAGTTTCGAGTCCCATGTCGGCCCCTTCTGGCACAAGATCGAGGCGGACGGCAGCGTCCGCAGCGCCTTCCGGGTCGAGAAGAAGCACCTCAACGGCTCCGGCAACGTCCATGGCGGCTGCTTCATGGCCTTTGCCGACTACTGCCTGTTCGCGATCGCCACCCATGAGCTGGACGGCCCGGCCGTGACCACCAATTTTGCCTGCGATTTCCTTGACGCGGCACGCGAGGGCGAGTTGGTTGAATGTACGGGCGAGGTATCTCGCGCGGGTGGCTCGCTGATCTTTCTCCGTGGGAAATTGACCTCAGCCGGGCGGCCGCTGTTCACCTTCTCCGGCACGATCAAGCGGGTGAAGCGGAAGCCGGCACCTCAGCCAAACGCATAGCTCGGCACCTTCCCTTTTCTAACGCCCTCGCCCAGACTTCCCGGCGAGCGCTATCGCGCCGGGGAGCAGGAACAAGGTGCCGCAGAGCACATCGCCGAAGGGGCGCTCAGCCGCCTCCGTCTCAACGTCATTGCCTTCCATGGCCACCACCGGTGCACGAAGCTGGCGCGATTATGCGCTGCTGCTCGCGCTCGCCTGCTGCTGGAGCTCGACGTATCCGCTGACCAAGCTGGCGCTTCCCACGATCCCACCCGTCACGTTCATCTCGGCACGCTCGCTGATCGCGGCCGCCTTCCTGTTCGCGATCCTCTGGATCCGAGGCATCAAGGTTCCGACCGACGCCAAAGCGTGGAAGCTGTTCGCGACCCAGCAATTGATCAACTCGACCTTCCCGTTCCTGATCATCACCTGGTCGCAGCAATATGTGCCGGCGTCGAACACGGTGGTGCTGGCGTCGACGACGCCGATCTTCGCCTTCCTGATCACCTCGCTGATCACGCGGCACGAGCCGGCGACGCTGCTCAAGCTCGCCGGCGCGATTTTGGGACTCGCCGGCACCGTCGCTATCGTCGGGCTCGACGCGCTACGCGGCTTCGGCAGCGAGATCATTGCCGAGATCGCGATCCTGCTCGCCACCATCTCCTTCGCTTGCGCAACGATCTTCGGCCTCCGCCTCTCCGAATACGACGCGATGGTGGTGGCGGCCGGCTCACTGCTGTTCGGCGGCCTCGTGCTGCTGCCGCCCGCGCTGATCATCGACCAGCCCTGGACGCTGCATCCGACGCCGACGGCGATTATCGCCACCATCGTCATGGGCATCGTCTCCAGCGCGCTTGGCCTGATGCTGTTCTACGTCTGCCTCGGCCGGCTCGGCACGTTGACCACGAACGCGCAAGGCTATTTGCGCATCCCGATCGGCGTCGGCCTCTCCGTGCTGCTGCTCGGCGAGAGCGTGCCGTCGAACCTCGCGCTGGGGCTGCTGCTGGTGATGGCGGGTGTTGCGGCGATGACGGTGCCGGCGGAGAAGTTCAAGCTGCGCTAGGACTGCAGCAAGCCGTGCAAGCAATCTGAACAGAAGAGTCAATCAACATGGTGCGCGACACGATCGTACGAACCGGCCAATGTCATTGCGGTGCGGTGCGTTTCGAGGCGACGCTGAGCGACGGCTTCAATTCGATTCGCCGCTGCACGTGCTCTTACTGCCGTATGCGGGGCGCCGTCGTCGTCATGGCGGAAATGGGCGGGATCAAGTTGCTGCAGGGCGAAGACGCGTTGACAACCTACCGCTTCCATACCGGATCGGCGCAGCACTTCTTCTGTTCTTACTGCGGAATATACACGCATCATCAACGACGATCCGACACGACCCTCTATGCCGTCAACGTGGCCTGCCTTGATGGGATAAGCCCGTTCGATTTCGCAGAGGCGCCGGTCATGGATGGCGTCAATCACACCAACGATACCGGCAAGCCGACGCGTCGGGCAGGCACGCTCCGCTTCATTCCGGCTCATTAGTCACGCTGTCGGCGATTGACGGCGAAGCTATTGCTTGCCGTCGTCCGCGAGCATCTTCCGATACTTCTCGACGTCGCGCGTCACGAGCTTCTCGAGCACCTCGGGCGCGTGCTCGTCTGGATCGGGGGCAACGGTCGACAGATCGGCAAAGCGCTTCTTCACCGCCTCCGTTTCCACCGCCGTACGCGCGACGGCGTTGAGCTTGGCGATGACGGCCGGCGCCGTGCCCTTGGGCGCGAACAGGCCGTTCCAGCCCTGCGCCTCGAATTCGGGCAGGCCAGCTTCGGCGGACGTCGGCAGGTCCGGCAGCGTGGCGAGGCGCACGGTCGAGCCGACCACGAGGCCCTTCACCAGCTTCTCGTTGAT
Organism: Bradyrhizobium sp. DOA1; assembly: GCF_001593325.1. NCBI lineage: Bacteria > Pseudomonadati > Pseudomonadota > Alphaproteobacteria > Hyphomicrobiales > Nitrobacteraceae > Bradyrhizobium > Bradyrhizobium sp. DOA1. The sequence goes on along the minus strand of NZ_JXJM01000001.1, from coordinate 2,075,735 downwards.
CGATTGTGAAACGGAGGCGGCCGCGTCGCAGACGCCGTCGATCTGGCTGCCGACCGCGTCCGTCAGCGCGGGCGCGGCGCCGCGATAGCCGACTAGCGTCGCGTCGATCCCAGCTGATGTGACGAAGCTCTTGCAGATCAGATAGTTCGACGAGCCGACGCCGGCATGGCCGAGATTGATCTTGCCGGGATTGGCCTTGGCGTAGGCGATGAACTCCTTCAGGTCCTTCGCCGGAAAATCCTTGCGGAGCGCGATGATGCCGAAGGTCTTCGCCACCATCGCAATCGGAACGAAGGAGTCCGGCGTGAACGGCAGCTTTGGATAGATCGTGTAGGTCGCAGCATTGGTGCCGGCATTGCCGATGGCGATGGTGTAACCGTCGGGCTCGGCGCGGGCGGCGCGCGCGAGTGCGGTCGAACCGCCGGCGCCGGCGACGTTCTCGATCACGATGGTCTGGCCGAGCGCGATGCCCATCTGCTCGGCGACCGTGCGCGCGATCACGTCCGAGGTGCCGCCGGCCGCGAACGGCACGATCATGGTGATCGGACGCTTGGGATAATCCTGCGCCAGCGCAGCGGACGCGAACGACAGCGCCGCGAGCGCGGCGAGCGACCGCTTCAGCGCGTAAGCGATCACGCGGCCTTTTCCAGATGCTGGACGAGGCCGGCGAACAGGCCGCGGCCGTCGGTGCAGCCCATGATGTCTTCGACGTGGTTTTCCGGATGCGGCATCATGCCGAGCACGTTGCCCTTGTCGTTGACGATGCCCGCGATCGACTGCGCGGCGCCATTGATGTTGCTGAGGTCGTCGAAGCTACCGTCAGCCGCGCAATAGCGATAGAGCACCCGGCCCTCGCCTTCGAGCCGCTTGATCGTCTCCACGTCGGCCGCGTAGTTACCTTCGCCATGAGCCACGGGCACACGGATCACCTGGCCGGCATTGTAGCCGCGGGTGAACGGCGTGTCGGAACGCTCCACGCGCAGATGCACGTCCTTGCAGATGAATTTCAGCCGCGCATTGCGCATCAGGATGCCCGGCAACAGGCCGGACTCGCAGAGGATCTGAAAGCCGTTGCAAACGCCGAGCACGAGCCCGCCCTTGGCAGCGTAGTCGCGCACCGCATCCATCACCGGTGCGCGCGCCGCGATCGCGCCGCAGCGCAGATAATCGCCGTAGGAGAAGCCGCCCGGCACGACCACGAGATCAGTCCCCGCCGGCAGTGAGGTCTCGGCGTGCCACACCATCGCGGGGTCATGGCCCGAGACCAGCCGCAAGGCACGCGCCATGTCGCGCTCACGGTTGATTCCGGGAAAGACGAGGATGGCGGCTTTCATGGCTTAAGTTCCGGCGGTGACGGGAATCGGGCTGGCCCCAAGGCCAATTCGTCAGGAGACATAGCCATTTGACGGGAATTTTACCAGTGCTAGCCTTGCCAGGCGGCCTTGTACACAGGCCATAGCCTCGGCGCTTTTGCCTGACGATCTTGCCCGGGATTGAAGCCATGAACGTCCCGTCGCTGCCCATCTCCCCCTCCGAACCGGTGTCTGCCGAAGGCGTCGTCGCTGCCGGTGCCTATGTCGACGGCCGCCGCGTCGCCAACATCGCCATCAGCGAAGCTTCGAGCTGGCGGGCCAAGCCCGGCCATGTGGTCTGGATCGGCCTGCACGAGCCCGACATGGCGCTGCTCGGCGCGGTGCAGAAGCAGTTCGACCTGCACGATCTCGCGATCGAAGACGCCAACCACGCCCATCAGCGTCCCAAGATCGAGCAATATGGCGAGGCGCTGTTCATCGTGGCGCGCACCGCGCAATTGATCGAGGGCCGGATCGCCTTCGGCGAGACGCACATTTTCGTCGGTGACGGCTATCTGGTCTCGGTGCGCCACGGCGCCTCGACGTCCTACGCGCCCGTGCGCGAACGCTGCGAAAGCTGCCCGCGGGCGCTCGCCCGCGGCGAGGATTACATTCTCTACGCCATTCTCGATTTCATCGTCGACAATTACTCGCCAGTGCTCGAGAGCATTCACGAGGAGATCGAGGGCATCGAGGATGACGTGCTGTCCAAGGCGATCAGCAAAGCGCAAATCGAGCGCCTTTACATGCTGCGCCGCGACCTGTTGCGGCTCAGGACCGCGATCGGCCCATTGGTGGAGGTCTGCCGCCGGCTCGAGCATGACGAACTGTCGATGGTGCGGCAGGCCATGCAGCCGCTGTTCCGCGACGTCACCGACCACGTCCGCAACATCCAGGAGCGCATCGATTCCATGCGCGAGGTTCTGGCCTTCGCCTTCGAGGCGAGCCTGCTGGTCGGCCAGGCCCAGGAGACCGCGGTGTCGAAGAAGCTCGCGTCCTGGCTCGCGATCATCGCCATTCCCACCGCGCTCGCCGGCATCTACGGCATGAACTTCAAGCACATGCCGGAGCTGGAATGGGAGTACGGCTACTTCATGCTGCTCGGCGTGATGCTGACGGCATGCGGCTCGCTATACTGGCGTTTCCGCAGCGTGGGGTGGCTGTGAGCGAATTGCAGCTGCGTCCGGGTCTCGCCCCTCAGCCTGGGGAACCCTCTCTTTGCGCGCGTCTCGAAGGATGAAGGCCGAGGTGTAAGCGGCGGGCCCGCGTGGCTCGAGACGCGCTTCGCGCGCCTCGCCATGAGGGTCTACGAGGCAGCCTCAGACGATCTCGACCCGATAGTTCTCGATCACGGTATTCGCCAGCAGCTTGTCAGCGGCGTCCTTCAGCGCGGCCTCGGCCTTGGCCTTGTCGGCACCGGCAAGCTCGATGTCGAACACCTTGCCCTGGCGGACGCTGGCGATGCCATCGACGCCGAGCGATTTCAGCGCGCCTTCGATGGCCTTGCCTTGCGGATCGAGGATACCCGTCTTCAGGGTCACGGTGACACGTGCCTTCACGTCAAAGATCCTCTCTCAGCTCTTCACCAGCACCGGGCCGGAGCCCTGCGGACGCTCGTTCTCCATGAGGATGCCGAGGCGCTTTGCGACTTCGGTATAGGCCTCGAGCAGGCCGCCGAGATCCCTGCGGAAACGGTCCTTGTCGAGCTTCTCGTTCGACTTGATGTCCCACAGACGGCAGGAGTCAGGGGAGATCTCGTCGGCGACGATGATCCGCATCATCTCGTTCTCGAACAGGCGGCCGCATTCCATCTTGAAGTCGACGAGGCGGATGCCGATGCCGAGGAAGAGGCCCGTGAGGAAGTCGTTGACGCGAATGGCCAGCGCCATGATGTCGTCGATCTCCTGCGGCGTCGCCCAGCCGAAGGCGGTGATGTGCTCTTCCGACACCATGGGGTCGTTGAGCTGGTCGTTCTTGTAGTAGAATTCGATGATCGAACGGGGCAGCTGCGTGCCCTCTTCGATGCCGAGACGCTGCGACAGCGAGCCGGCGGCGACGTTACGCACCACCACCTCCAGCGGCACGATCTCGACCTCGCGAATCAACTGCTCGCGCATGTTGAGGCGGCGGATGAAATGGGTCGGCACCCCGATGTCGTTGAGGTGCTGAAACAGGTACTCCGAGATCCGGTTGTTGAGGACACCCTTGCCCTCGATCACCTGATGCTTTTTCGCATTGAACGCGGTCGCGTCATCCTTGAAGTGCTGGATCAGGGTGCCGGGCTCCGGGCCTTCGTAGAGAACCTTTGCCTTGCCTTCATAAATGCGACGCCGACGGCTCATGGGGATGTACCGTGTTTTGTTGAAATCCATGAATTTGGTGTGCTCCGGTTGACTAGGATTACGACCCACAGCGGAGCTGCCGTGAACGGCTGGGAACCCGTCTGTAACCCCTGGAAACAGAACAGGAACCAAACCTTCAGGCAACCTATCCGATTGGCTGTCCCAGCACAATCGATCCGGCCGTCCGGCGCCAACTTATACCGTCCTGCCTGCGGCTTAACGGCCCGTTGTTTTGCCTTTTTGTGCTATCTATGTAGGCACGGAGCCGGGTCGCCGCAACGTAAGCCGCCGGCTCCATTTAGAAGGGATTTGGAACAGGCATGAGCGAGTTCGACAAGCGCCAGGAAGGCTTCGAGAAGAAGTACGCCCTCGACGAGGAGCAGAAATTCAAGGCAGAGGCCCGTCGCAACCGGCTGCTCGGTCTGTGGGCGGCGGAGAAGCTCGGAATCACGGGCGATGCCGCCACGGCCTATGCCAAGGAGGTGGTCGCGGCCGATTTCGAGGAGGCCGGGGATGCCGACGTCCTGCGCAAGATCACGGGCGATTTCGCCGCCAAGAACGTCGCCATCACCGAGCAGGCGATTCGCGCCAAGATGAGCGAACTCATCGCGGTGGCAGCCGCCGAGGTGAAGGCGGGGAAATAAGCGAGTCAAACCAAGCGCCGGCGCGCAACACCCTTGCGCGTCGGCGTTCTCTTTCTGCCTTTCCGCGTGGTCGAGACATCCGGCCCGGCATAGTTGCGGCGAATGCTTTCGAGCAGGCGCTCGGCGGCAGCGCTCAGAAAGCCGCCACTGCGCGTGACGAGGACGATGTCCTGGTGCGCATCAAGATCGCCCACGGCGATCGTCGCGATCGAGCCCGCACGCAGCTCCTCGGCCAAATGACTTTTTGCCAACAGGGCAAGGCCGAAGCCTGCTTCCACCAGCCGCTTCTGCGCGGTGAGGCTGTCCACCGCGGTCCACTCCACCTCGCCAAGTCCCCGCGTCAGAAACAACGCGAACACGTGAGCCGCGGCAATCTCGCGACGGCCGCGATTCTCCGGGAATGCGATCCAGCGCTCGCGAACTAGCTCGGCAAGGCGCTTCACGCGCTGTCCGGCGCGAGGATGGTCGGGCGCACAGACCACTTGCAACGGCTCGCGCAGGACCTGCTCGCAGGCGAGATCGCCGGAGGGGTCGGCGTTGTAGCGGAGGCCAATCGTGGCCTCGCCGCGGCGGATGAGATCGCTGACCTCCGCGCTGGTCGCCGTCCGCAAGCTCAGCGTGACAACGGGATGCTCCTTGGCGAACCGCTTCATGATGGTCGAGAGGCGGCCGTCGGCGAGCGTGCCGGTCACGGCCAGCGAAACCGGCCCGGCATTCTGCTTGGTCAACGCGCGGATCGCCTGTTCGGCATCCTGCGCCGCCGCCACCGCACGCTCGGCATAGGGGATCAGCACGCGCCCGGCATCGCTGAGCCGGGTGCGGCCCGCCACCCGCTCGAACAGGGGAACGCCGAGCTCCTGCTCCAGAAGCGCGATACGGCGCGAGATCGCCGGCTGCGAACGATGCAGGAATTTCGCGGCGTTCGAAATCCCACCCCTGCGATGAACCGCCAGGAAGGTGTTGAGGGCGTCACTGTCCATCGCGACCTCATGCAAAAAGCTGATGATATGCGAAAGAATAACAAATTTGGCGGATGACGGAAGTGCGCCTACAGCTCGTTGGGACAGACAATGGAGACGAGGATGACAAGCCAGTTGGTTAAGGCGAGAGCGTTTCGCGCGCTGCACGAACGCCCCGGTGCCTTCATCATTCCCAATCCATGGGATGCCGGCACGGCAAAGCTGCTCGCGGCGATGGGCTTCGAGGCCTTGGCGACCACGAGCCTCGGGGTTGCCAACATGCTCGGTAAGAGCGACGTCGGTCTCGACCTCATCCTTGCCAATGCGCGTACGATCGTGGATGCCACCGACCTTCCCGTTAGCGTCGACCTCGAGAATTGCGGCGCACACGAGCCGAAGCGCGCCGCCGAAGCCATTCGGCGTGCAGCAGAGACTGGCGCGGTCGGCGCCTCGATCGAGGATTTCAGCGGCGACCGCGACCGCCCCATCTACGACTTTTCCCATGCCGTCGAGCGCGTCCAGGCCGCGGTGGAAGCGGCGCGCGCGCTGCCAATTCCGTTCACGCTGACGGCGCGGGCCGAGAACTTCCTGCACGGCCGCAAGGATATCGACGACACGATCCGCCGCCTGCAGGCCTTCGAGGCTGCCGGCGCCGACGTCCTCTATGCGCCGGGCCTGTACGATCTCGCGACGATCCGGACCGTCGTGTCCTCGATCAGTAAGCCCTTCAACCACGTGATGGGCTTTGCCGACCCGACGCTGACGGCATCGCAATTGTCCGCCGCCGGCGTCAAGCGCATCAGCGTCGGCGGCGCAATGTCTCGCTACGCGCTCGCCGCGTTCCTGAACTGCGCGCGCGAGATGAAGGAGAAAGGGTCCTTCACCTACGTCAGCGAGATGGCACCGGTCGGCGAGCTGCGCGCCGCCTTCGCCGCGGTCACTCCTCCTTAAAGCCGTATTCCGGCACGTTGCCGCTGGCGCCGTAATATTTGTACGGCAGGAACTTGCCGCTCATGGTGATCTTGACGCGGTCGCCCTTCGGGTTGGCGACGCGCTCGATGCCCATGTCGAAGTCGATCGCCGACATGATGCCGTCGCCGAACTCCTCCTCGATCAACGCCTTCCAGGCGGGACCGTTCACCATCACCATCTCGTAGAAGCGGTAGATCAGGGGATCGGTCGGCGGCATCGCCGTGCCGGTGCCGCGCATCGGCACCTCGTTCAGCATCGCGACTTCCGTCTTCGACAGCCCGAACAGCTCGCCGGCATTGGCGGCCTGCGGCTTGGTCAGCTTCATCTGCCCCATGATCGCGCCGACGATCAGCACCTCGGAATAGCCGCCGATCCTCTCGCAGATGTGCTTCCAGCTCCAGCCCTTCTCGCGCTTGATGTCGAGCAGCTTCTCGGTGAGGTCTTCGCGTTTCATGTCGGGTCTCCCTTGATCAGGCACTGTGTCGGGCCTGCCGCTTTGGGAGGCACGAAACGTGCCAGTAAACCAGGCCAGCGCTTCACCGGCGTCCCCGCGCGCGAAAGACTCCGGCGAACCATTCTCCATTTGCGCAACCCTGATGTCGGCTTGTGGGGCCTTGGCCGACCTTCGCGTCGCCCCCGGTTGACGGCCGCTTCTGAACCCTCAGCGGAAATTGCCACCGGGCGCGCGTGGCCCTGCCTCGCTGCCGTTGATCTAGGTCAAGCATCACCCACCCTTTGGCTTCACCCTTCTAGAGGGGTCCTCTCCTTCCCGATCCTGCAGGAGGACTCCTGAAGGTTGGGCGACGAAAGTGAGAGTTTGCTCATGATAACGATTCCAGAACTGACGTCCCAGGCGCTCGGTGCGTTCCTGATCTCGGAGACCAGCGGTCGCTTCGGCTCGTCTCACGCCAGCTTGCCGGAATTGCTCCCCTACGCAGCAAAACTGGCTCTGGAGTGTATCGGTAACAGCGATGCACTCTACCACAACGTCGAGCACACCTTGTTGGTCACGCTGGTCGGGCACGACATCCTGATCGGGCGCTCTCTTCTGAGGCCAACGACGGCCAGCGACTATGCTCACTTTATCCTGGCGTGCCTGCTTCACGATATCGGCTACGTGAGGGGAATAATTCACGGAGACCAGGACGGAACCTTTGTTGTTGATGGTACCGGCCGAACGGTTGAGTTGCCGATCGGCTCCTCCGATGCAGCGCTTGCGCCCTATCATGTCGACCGCTCAAAATTATTCGCCGTGGAGCGGCTTGACCCAGTCGACGACATTGATGCCGCTCGCGTTGCCCAGGCCATCGAATACACTCGTTTTCCTTATGCAGACGCATCTCCGAACGAACTCAAAGATGATCTTGACGAAGAGGAAGGTTTGTTGCTTCGCGCCGCCGACCTGATCGGTCAGCTCGGCGATCCGAACTACATGAAGAAATCAAATGCGCTGTTCTACGAGTTCGAGGAGATAGGACTCAACAAATCGCTCGGATATGCCACGCCCGCGGACGTGGTGTACAAATATCCCCAATTCTACTGGACCAAGGTTGCACCGCAAATCCAGATTGCCCTCCGCTATTTGAATGTAACCTCGAGCGGAAGACAATGGATCGGCAGTCTCTATGGCAATGTCCTTCGGGCTGAGAGAGAGGTCGGGCTGTCTGGTCCGCAGCTATAGGTATTCCAAAGCTTTCGGTTGATCTCGATCAAGTCTCCGCCACTCTTCTGTTTGCTCACGTGCCTGGAACGGCAGGTCTTCCCGCACGGGCCGACTAGCGCGCCCGTTCCATCAGCGGTTTGCTCGCAGCGCGCCGAGCTCAAAATCAGCGGCTGGTTCTCGATAAAGGTTTTCGGGCAATCGGCTGCCGCCAGCTCGAACCGCTTCAACGCCTCGTCCGTGAAGCCGCTCTGCAGCGCGCGCTCTGCAACATAGAAATTCGCCTCGCGGACCTGCCCCTTGCTCTTCACCCGGTCGAGGCCCTCGGCAACGCTGAGCACTTGCTCCGGCGTCACCATGCCAATGAACAGATTGATAATCGGCGCCGGCCATTTCGTCGCGTCGAGCTGCTTTGCAGCCTCGCTCAGCTGGCTCGGCTGGTCACTGCGCCTTGCAACAACGCCACAAGACCGGATAGCTGCCGCACAAACAAGGGCGCAGCCTGTTATTTCCAAGCATGCCGTCCCCAACTCAATTCCCGGAGACTGCCACAGCAGCTGATCGCGCTCCTGCACACCCTTGGTTGCAATAGGCGCCGCCGGCCGGCTCGACCCTACGCACCCTCCCCCATCATCCCCTGCAGCCGCACCAGCTCCGCCTCGAGATCGCGCTCCACGTCCGCCGCGCGGATGTCGAGCACGCGATAATCCCGCGCTTCCAGCCAAGTCCGCCGCCCCGCCCGGTCCGCGGCGATCGCTTCGCCCTCACCCGGATTGACCAGCTCGATCGCGATCCGGTGCGGGAAGGAGACGAAGTCCGGAATG
>NZ_JXJM01000001.1:2018330-2066247 GCF_001593325.1 Bradyrhizobium sp. DOA1 | reverse complement strand
CCATCCGGGTGAAGATGTTGCGCAGGTTCACCAGCATGGTGTCGCGCTTTTCGGCCGGACGCAGGAACTCGACCTTGTCGAGCTCGCGCACGAGATTGTCGAAGAAGGCCTGCATCTGGTGCTGCGAGGCGCGCTCGGATCGCTCCGGCATGGCGTGCGGCAGCTCGCCCGAGGTGGCCCGCTTGAACCATTCATAGCCCACCAGCAGCACGGCTTGAGCAAGGTTGAGCGAGGCGAAGCCCGGATTGACCGGGAAGGTGATGATGCGATTGGAGAGCCCGACCTCCTCGTTGGTCAGGCCCCAGCGCTCACGGCCGAACAGGATACCTGCCTTGCCGCCGGTCGCGACATGCCCGGCGATCTCGGCTGCGGCCGCCTCCGGCCCCACCACCGGCTTGGCCTGGTCGTGCGGGCGCGCGGTGGTGGCGAACAGCAGATCGAGATCGGCAACCGCCTGCTCCACCGTGTCGAACAATTCGACCTTTTCCAGAATGTGGTCGGCGCCGGCGGCGGCCCGCTGTGCCGCGATGTTGGGCCAGCCGTCGCGGGGATTGACGATGCGCAAGGCGCTCAGGGCAAAGTTGCCCATGGCGCGCGCGGTCATGCCGATGTTTTCCCCGAGCTGCGGCTCGACCAGGATCACGATGGGACCGTCGAGGGAAAGCCCGGCCTTGCTCTTGTCAGTCCCCGACATCTCGTTTCGCTTTCACACTGTCTCTCAAGGCCTTGGCCGAGCCGCCTCAGGAATTGATTCAAGCCGCCAGTTCCGGCCGGCTCCGTCCCGCTCGCCTGTCGTTTGCCTGTCCTGACGAAATTCTCAAGGGAAATAACGGGTTGGATTCGACTTTTGAATCGTGCTGGGAACGTGCTCCCGGGGCCCGCCCGAGGGCCGGCTGCCGCTTCCCGTCTGCGGAAGCTGGATGAGCTAAAAGTGCATAATCCCTTGGCTTTCGCCCGCCGCGCGGCGGTGCTAAGAGGCGGCGGATATTCCCGTGGCGCGTCAAAAGCGCCGTTCGAAAGAGGCTTCCCCGATCATGGCAAAAATCAAGGTATCCAATCCCGTCGTCGAGCTCGATGGCGACGAGATGACCCGGATCATCTGGCAGTACATCAAGGACAAGCTGATCAACCCGTTCCTGGATGTCGAGCTGCTCTATTTCGACCTGGGCATGGAATACCGAGACCACACCAACGATCAGGTCACGATCGACGCCGCCGAGGCGATCAAGAAGGTCGGCGTCGGCGTCAAGTGCGCCACCATCACCCCGGACGAAGCGCGGGTGAAGGAGTTCAATCTCAAGCAGATGTGGAAGTCGCCGAACGGCACCATCCGCAACATCCTCGGCGGCGTGATCTTCCGCGAGCCGATCATCTGCAAGAACGTGCCGCGCCTCGTTCCCGGCTGGACCAAGCCGATCATCATCGGCCGCCATGCCTATGGCGACCAGTACCGCGCCACCGACATCAAGTTCCCGGGCAAGGGCACCCTCTCGCTGAAGTTCGTCGGCGAGGACGGCACCGTGATCGAAAAGGAAGTGTTCAAGGCGCCCGGCGCCGGCGTCGCCATGGAGATGTACAATCTCGACGACTCCATCATCGACTTCGCCCGCGCCTCCTTCAACTACGGCCTGCTGCGCGGCTACCCGGTCTACCTGTCGACCAAGAACACCATTCTCAAGGTCTATGACGGCCGCTTCAAGGACATCTTCCAGGAGATCTTCGACAAGGAGTTCAAGAAGGAGTTCGACGCCAAGGGCCTGACCTACGAGCACCGCCTGATCGACGACATGGTGGCCTCGGCGCTGAAATGGTCCGGCGGCTACGTCTGGGCCTGTAAGAACTACGACGGCGACGTGCAGTCCGACACGGTCGCGCAGGGCTACGGCTCGCTCGGCCTGATGACCTCGGTGCTGCTCACCCCCGACGGCAAGACCGTGGAAGCCGAAGCCGCCCACGGCACGGTGACCCGCCACTACCGCGAGCACCAGAAGGGCAAGGAGACCTCGACCAACTCGATCGCGTCGATCTTCGCCTGGACCCGCGGCCTGTCGCATCGCGCCAAGCTCGACAACAACCCCGAGCTGGCCAAGTTCGCCAACACGTTGGAGAAGGTCTGCGTCGACACCGTCGAGGCCGGCTACATGACCAAGGACCTCGCGCTCCTGGTCGGCGCCGACCAGCGCTGGCTCTCAACCACCGGCTTCCTCGACAAGGTCGCCGAGAACCTCACGAAAGAGTTGGCGGCCTGAGCCGTCCGCAATTTCGCCCGACTGGGCCAGACATCATCAAGGGCCGCGCCAAGCGCGGCCCTTTTCTTTTGTGCCCTCGCGCGGAGAAGCGACCATGCCGATCAAACCTGCCATCCCCTGCCTGCTGTTGCTCGCCGCCATGGCCGGGCAAGCCAGAGCCGCAGCCCCGCTTCCCGAGGCGATTGCCGCGCCGGGCGAGACCGTCGTGCTCAGCATCCACGCCGAGGGCGCGCAGGTCTATGAGTGCAAGGCCGGCGCTGACGGCAAGCTCGCCTGGGCTTTTCGCGAGCCGATCGCGACGCTGCTGTCCGAAGGCAAGACCGTCGGCCGGCATTATGCCGGCCCGAACTGGGAGCTCGCCGACGGCAGCGCGGTGGTCGGCAAGGCCATCGGCAACGCACCTGGCGCAACAGCTGCGGACATCCCCTGGCTGAAGCTGGACGTGACGGCTCACCGCGGCAGCGGCGCGCTCACATCAGTCACCACGGTCCAGCGCATCGACACCCAGGGCGGCAAGCTCGACGGCGCCTGCGACAAGGCCGGCGATTTCAGGAGCGCGCCCTACTCCGCCGACTACGTCTTCCTGAAGAAGGGCTGAGCGCTCAGCCCTTCGGGTGACATCGAGCCTTAAGCGCCCGCCATCGCTTTCTCGATCGCTGCCAGCGCCTCGGACGCCTTGGCGCCCTCGGGGCCGCCGGCCTGCGCCATGTCGGGCCGGCCGCCGCCGCCCTTGCCGCCCAGCGCTTCGGAGGCGATGCGCACCAAATTCACGGCGTTGAAGCGCGCGGTGAGATCAGGCGTAACGCCGACCACGACACCGGCCTTGCCGTCCTCGGTGACGCCGACGATGGCGACGACGCCGGAGCCGATCTGCTTCTTGCCGTCATCGGCGAGGCTCTTGAGATCCTTCATCTCGATGCCCTCGACCGCGCGCGCCATCAGTTTGACGTCGCCGACCTCGCGCACGCCTGCGGCGGCACCGTTACTCGCGGATGCACCGCCGCCCATCGCCAGCTTCTTGCGGGCGTCGGAAAGCTCGCGCTCGAGCTTCTTGCGCTCCTCCATCAGCGCGGTGATACGCGCCGGTACGTCGTCGAGCGAGGTGCGCAGCTCGTTCGCCGCGCTCTTCGCCAGCGCCATGGTGTCGTTGGCGTGTTTTCGCGCGTAGTTGCCGGTCAGCGCCTCGATGCGGCGCACGCCGGAAGCCACCGCGCTCTCGCCCGTCAGCGTGATCAGGCCGATGTCGCCGGTGCGCTTCACATGGGTACCGCCGCAGAGCTCGACCGACCAGCCGAGCGCGTTGGCGCCGCGCTCGCGCGCGGTCCTGCCCATCGAGACGACGCGAACCTCGTCGCCGTACTTCTCGCCGAACAGCGCGCGCGCGCCGGCCTCGCGGGCCTCGTCGACGCCCATCACGCGCGTGGTGACCTCGTCGTTCTCCAGCACCACGTCGTTGGCGATGTCCTCGATGCGGGACAGCTCGTCCACGCTGATCGGCTTGGGATGCACGAAGTCGAAGCGCAGGCGATCCGGCGCAACCATCGAGCCGCGCTGGGCGATGTGATCGCCGAGCACCTGGCGCAGCGCCTCGTGGATGAGGTGCGTCGCCGAGTGATGCGCGCGGATCGAGGACCGCCTGCCGTGATCGACCTCGAGCTGCAGCGCGGTGCCGACCTTGACTTCGCCGCTCTCGACCGTGCCGATATGAACGAAGAGATCGCCGAGCTTCTTCTGCGTGTCCGTGATGCGGATCTTGATGCCGCCCTCGCCCGAGAGCACGCCGGTATCGCCGACCTGGCCGCCCGACTCCGCATAGAACGGCGTCTGGTTCAGCACGAGCGCCCCGGTATCGCCGGCCTTGAGGCTGGTGACCTCCGCGCCGTCCTTCACGAGCGCCGAGACCACGCCTTCGGCGCTCTCGGTCTCGTAGCCCAGGAATTCGGTCGCCCCGAGTTTCTCGCGCAGCGGGAACCAGATCGCCTCGGACGCCGCTTCACCGGAGCCCTTCCAGGACTCGCGCGCCTTGGCTTTCTGGCGCTCCATCGCGTCGGTGAACGCAGCCTGATCGACGCCGATGCCGCGCGACTTCAGCGCGTCCTGGGTCAGGTCCAGCGGAAAACCGTAGGTGTCGTAGAGCGTGAAGGCGACGTCGCCATCGAACATGTCGCCCTTCTTCAGGCCCGCGCTCTTCTCGTCGAGGATGGCAAGGCCACGCGACAGCGTCTTGCGGAAGCGGGTCTCCTCGAGCCGCAGCGTTTCCTCGATCAGGTTTTCCGCGCGCATCAGATCGGGATAGGCCTGGCCCATCTCGCGCACCAGCGCCCAGACCAGGCGATGCATCAGCGGCTCCTTGGCGCCCAGCAGCTGCGCGTGGCGCATCGCGCGGCGCATGATCCGGCGCAGCACATAGCCGCGGCCCTCGTTCGAGGGCAGCACGCCGTCGGCGACGAGGAAGGCCGAGGAGCGTAAGTGGTCGGCGATGACGCGGAACGAGGCCACGGTCTGCTCGTTCGGCCCGGTGCCGAGCGCGGACGCCGCGGCATCGATCAAATTCTTGAACAGGTCGGTCTCGAACACGCTCTCGACGCCCTGGAGGATGCAGGCCATGCGCTCCAGGCCCATGCCGGTGTCGATCGAGGGACGCGGCAGCGGCTGGCGCTCCTCCTTCGTCACCTGCTCGAACTGCATGAACACCAGATTCCAGAATTCGAGGAAGCGGTCGCCGTCCTCCTCGGGCGAGCCGGGAGGTCCGCCCCAGATGTGCTCGCCGCGATCGATGAAGATCTCCGAGCACGGGCCGCACGGGCCGGTGTCGCCCATCGCCCAGAAATTATCCGAGGTCGGAATGCGGATGATGCGGTCGTCGGAGAAGCCGGCGATCTTTTTCCACAGGCCCGCCGCCTCGTCGTCGGTGTGGTAGACGGTGACGAGCAGCTTGTCCTTCTTCAGCCCGAACTCGCTCGTGATCAGCTTCCAGGCGAGCTCGATCGCGCGCTCCTTGAAATAGTCGCCGAACGAGAAATTGCCGAGCATCTCGAAGAAGGTGAGATGGCGCGCGGTGTAGCCGACATTGTCGAGGTCGTTGTGCTTGCCGCCGGCGCGCACGCATTTCTGCGACGTGGTGGCGCGCTGATAGGGCCGCTTCTCGACGCCGGTGAAGACGTTCTTGAACTGGACCATGCCGGCATTGGTGAACATCAACGTCGGATCGTTGCGCGGCACCAAGGGCGAGGACGGCACGATCTCGTGGCCGTTCTCGGCAAAGAAGTTCAGAAAGGTCGACCTGATCTCGTTGACGCCGCTCATGTTCATCCAATCGGGTGTGCTTGGACCCGCGCTTCTCGCCATAAAAACCGGACGTTAAGGCAGATATCTGCGGGCCAAAGCGCTTTTAGACAAGGCCAGCTTCGCTGTCCAGAAACTGTGCAGAGAGATCAGAGGGTTGCCCAAGGCACGCAATCGCCGCGCAATCCCGGTTGCAATCCCGGTTGAAAGGCCAAGTCGCCGCGTTGACAGGCTTGGCTGCCCTGTGGTCTGTACCCATCTGTATCGTACGGCCACGTCGGGAGAGACCGGCTTTAGGCAGCCGGCGCCGAAGGAGCAACCGCCCCGGAAACTCTCAGGCAAAAGGACCGCGTGGCTTTGACAGCATCTGGAAAGAGGCGCCGACGGGCTTGAGGTCCGGATTGCGTCCGCCGACGGGATAATACTCTCAGGCACAGCGACAGATGGGGCTTCGATGGGTTGTCTCGGGGAATTCTCCCCGGGGAACCGCCGAGGGCCCCTTGATGCTTGCACACGACCAAGACTCCCTGAAACGTACGCCCCTTCATGGGCTTCATGTGTCCCTCGGCGGCAAGATGGTGCCGTTCGCGGGCTATGACATGCCCGTGCAATACCCCGCGGGCGTGCTGAAAGAGCACCTCCAGACCCGCACCAAGGCCGGCCTGTTCGACGTCTCACACATGGGCCAGCTCGCGCTTCGGGCCAAGTCGGGCAAGGTCGAGGACGCCGCCCGCGCGCTGGAGCGGCTGGTGCCGCAGGATATCGTGGCGATTGCGCCGGGGCGGCAGCGCTACGCCCAGTTCACCAATGCGGATGGCGGCATTCTCGATGATCTCATGGTCGCCAATTTCGGCGATCACCTGTTCCTGGTCGTCAACGCCGCCTGCAAGTCCGAGGACGAGGCACATCTGCGCGCACATCTGTCCGGCGATTGCGTCATCGAGCAGCTGGCGGATCGCGCGCTGATCGCCTTGCAGGGCCCAAAGGCGGAATCGGTGCTGACGAAATTCTGTGCAGATGCGCCCGCCATGAAATTCATGGATTCCGGTCCGCACGAGGTTGCCGGCATCAAGTGCTTCGTCTCGCGCTCCGGCTACACCGGCGAGGACGGTTTCGAGATCTCCATTCCCGCAGGGGATGCCGAGCGTCTTGCCAAAATGCTGCTCGAAAACCCCGATGTGCTGCCGATCGGCCTGGGCGCCCGCGACAGTTTGCGGTTGGAAGCCGGGCTCTGCCTCTACGGCCACGACATCGACACCGCGACCACGCCGGTCGAGGCCGCGCTGGAATGGTCGGTGCAGAAGAGCCGCCGCAGCGGCGGCGCGCGCGCCGGCGGCTTCCCCGGCGCTGACAAGATCCTCGCCCATTTCGACAACGGCGCAGCGCGCCGCCGCGTCGGCCTGCTCGCCCAGGGTCGCGCGCCGGTTCGCGAAGGCGCGCTGCTCTTCGCGGACGAGGCCGCGGGCGAGCCGATCGGCAAGGTCACCTCGGGCGGTTTCGGCCCGAGCCTGAACGCGCCGGTGGCGATGGGCTATGTGCCCACCAATCTGAGCGCGCTCGGCACGAAACTCTTCGCCGAAGTGCGCGGCCAGCGCCTGCCGCTCACCGTCGCTGCCATGCCTTTTGTCAAGAACACCTACAAACGCTGAGGACAAGAAAATGACCACGACGCTGTACACCTCCGACCATGAATGGCTCGCCATCGAGGGCGATGTCGCGACCGTCGGCATCACCGACTACGCGCAGCAGCAGCTCGGCGACGTCGTGTTCGTCGAATTGCCCAAGGTCGGCCGCGCGCTGAAGAAGGCGGAAGCTGCCGCGGTGGTCGAGTCCGTCAAGGCCGCGTCCGACGTCTACTCGCCTGTAACGGGCGAAGTGCTCGAGACCAACGCCGACCTCGCCGCCGAGCCGGCGCTGGTGAACTCGGACGCGCAGGGCAAGGCCTGGTTCTTCAAGATCAAGATGACCGACAAGAGCGAGCTCGGCGGCCTCATGGATGAAGCCGCCTACAAGGCCCACACGGCGTGAGATGACGAGAACTCTGACCTCATATTCGGTGTCATCGCCCGCGCAGGCGAGCGATTCAGGACGCCGCAGCCTCTCGGTTCAAGCCGTGCTGCCTGCGTTTACTGGATGCCCCGCCCCCGTGCGCAATTGCGCACTAGGCGGGGCATGACGGCGACAGCGAAATCTAAGCGAGGACCCAATGATGACCGCGCACCGCAAATCCAACGGCGACACCGCCAGCTTCGTTCGCCGCCATATCGGCCCCTCCACGCGCGATGTCACCGCGATGCTGGAGGCCGTCAGCGCGAAAAGCGTCGACGCGCTGATGGCGGAGACGCTGCCCGCCTCGATCCGGCAGGCCGCCCCGCTCGATCTCGGCAAGCCGCTCAGCGAGACCGAGGCGATCGCGCACATGACTGAGCTGGGGCGTCAGAACCAGGTCTTCACCTCGCTGATCGGCCAAGGCTATTCCGGCACCATCCTGCCCGCGGTGATCCAGCGCAACATCCTGGAGAACCCGGCCTGGTACACGGCTTACACGCCCTACCAGCCCGAGATCAGCCAGGGCCGGCTGGAAGCGCTGCTCAACTTCCAGACCATGATCTGCGATCTCACGGGGCTCGACGTCGCCAACGCCTCGCTGCTGGATGAGGCGACCGCGGCGGCCGAAGCCATGGCACTGGCCGAGCGGCATTCGAAGGTCGAAGCAAAGGCCTTCTTCGTCGACAAGGACGTGCATCCGCAGACGCTGGCTGTGATGCGCACCCGCGCCGAGCCGCTGGGCTGGGAACTGATCGTCGGCGATCCCCTCACCGATCTCGACAAGGCCAACGTGCTCGGCGCGCTGCTGCAATATCCGGGTTCTTCCGGTGCGGTGCGCGACTTGCGGCCTGCGATCGCGACGCTGAAGGCCAAGGGTGCGCTCGCGATCGTCGCGGCCGACCTGCTCGCCTTGACGCTGCTTGCTTCGCCCGGCGAGTTGGGCGCCGACATCGCGATCGGATCGGCGCAGCGCTTTGGCGTGCCGATGGGTTATGGCGGTCCGCACGCGGCCTATATGGCGGTGCGCGATGCGCTGAAGCGCTCGCTGCCGGGCCGCATCGTCGGCCTTTCCGTGGATTCCCGCGGCGCGCCGGCCTATCGCCTCGCGCTGCAGACCCGCGAGCAGCACATCCGCCGCGAGAAGGCGACCTCCAACATCTGCACCGCGCAGGTGCTGCTCGCCGTGATTGCCTCGATGTATGCGGTGTATCACGGCCCCGAGGGCCTGACGCAGATCGCGCGCAACGTCCACCGCCGCACCGCCGTGCTCGCGAGCGGCCTGCGCAAGCTCGGCTTCGCGCCGAAGTCCGACAGCTTCTTCGACACGCTCAGCGTCGATGCCGGCGCGGGGCGTGCCGAGATCATCGCGCGCGCATCAGCCGAGAAGATCAATCTCGGCGTCAGTGACACGGCGCTTCGCATCGCACTCGACGAGACCACGACGGCGGCGACGGTGGAAGCGGTCTGGCGCGCCTTCGGCGGCACACTCGCCTATGCCGAGATCGACGCCGAGACGCGCGAGGCACTGCCGGACGGCTTGAAGCGCACCACCGCCTTCCTCACCCATCCCGTGTTCCACGCGCATCGCTCCGAGACCGAGATGCTGCGCTACATGCGCAAGCTCAGCGATCGCGACCTCGCGCTCGATCGCGCGATGATTCCGCTGGGATCCTGCACGATGAAGCTGAACGCGACCACCGAGATGATGCCGCTGACCTGGCCGGAATTCGGCTCGCTGCATCCGTTCGTGCCGCGCGAGCAGGCCGCCGGCTATCACGCGCTGTTCGCGCGGCTGGAAAAATGGCTGTGCGACATCACCGGCTATGACGCGATCTCGCTGCAGCCCAATTCCGGCGCACAGGGCGAATATGCCGGGCTGCTCGCGATCCGCGGCTATCATGCCGCGCGCGGCGAGAGCCACCGCAAGATCTGCCTGATCCCCTCCTCCGCCCACGGCACCAACCCGGCCTCGGCCGCGATGGTCGGCATGGACGTGGTGGTGGTCGCCTGCGAGAAGAACGGCGATGTCGACGTCAATGATCTGCGCGTCAAGGCGGAGAAGCATTCGAACGATCTCGCCGCGGTCATGATCACCTATCCCTCGACGCATGGCGTGTTCGAGGAGCACATCCGCGAGATCTGCGACATCGTGCACAGCCATGGCGGCCAGGTCTATCTCGACGGTGCCAACCTCAACGCGCAGGTCGGCCTGTCGAGGCCCGGCGATTACGGCGCCGACGTCAGCCATCTCAATTTGCACAAGACCTTCTGCATTCCGCATGGCGGCGGCGGCCCCGGCATGGGCCCGATCGGCGTGAAGGCGCATCTCGCCCCGTTCCTGCCGGGCCATCCGGCAACGCAAGCAGACGCGCCCGTGGGTCCCGTCTCCGCCGCGCCGTTCGGATCGGCTTCGATCCTCACCATCTCCTACATCTACATCCTGATGATGGGCGGCGAAGGCTTGAAGCGCGCCACCGAGATCGCGATCCTCAACGCCAATTACATCGCAGCGCGCCTCGATCCGCATTTCCCCGTGCTCTACAAGAACGCCAGGGGGCGCGTCGCGCATGAATGCATCGTCGATCCGCGCCCGCTGAAGACGACGTCGGGCGTGACCGTCGACGACATCGCCAAGCGACTGATCGATTACGGCTTCCACGCGCCGACCATGAGCTTCCCGGTGCCGGGCACGCTGATGATCGAGCCGACCGAGTCGGAATCCAAGGCCGAGCTGGACCGCTTCTGCGACGCCATGATCGCGATCCGGAAGGAGATCGCCGAGGTCGAGGCCGGCCGTTTCAAGATCGAAGCCTCGCCCCTGCGCCACGCCCCACACACCGTGCACGACATTGCGGATGATGATTGGAATCGCGCCTACACCCGCAGCGAAGGCTGCTTCCCCGCGGGCACATCGCGCACCGACAAATATTGGAGCCCGGTGGGGCGTGTGGACAACGTCTACGGCGACCGTAATCTCGTGTGCTCCTGCCCGCCGGTGAGCGATTACGCAGAAGCCGCGGAGTAAGCTTTGTAGGATGGCTAGAGCGCAGCGAACCCATCACTGCGCTCGCTTGCGCGCAAGAAAAGCTATGGGTTTCGCTGCGCTCTACCCATCCTACGGCACTGAGCGTAAATCTATGGCGCAACCAGCGAACGGCTTTCGCGATCCCATCGCCAGAGCTTCTCGTGGTCAGTTCGGTGCCGCCCCACCAGCGATAGATCCGGTTGTGGCGCCACATATCGTCCTCACGCGCAAAAATGGAACGACCGAGTTCGGTCAGCGTGACCTTCCACTCGCTCCTGCCGAAGTAGCGATCCTCATTGTTGAACGCCGGATCGCCCAACAAGATCGGCGGCGCCGAATATGCCCCCAGTTCGAGCAAGGCTTCGCGCGCGTCGTCTTCGTCGAACACGTCGCGGAGCCAACACGCCTCGGTGACGCGTCTTGGGTCGGTGTGCCCATCGTTCACAAAGTCCAGAATATCCATTTCGCTGGCACCTAGGCCCGTCACGTTGTCCGGAAGCTCTTCAAGCAACGCGATGAGCGCCGGCCGAAGTCTCGGCAGGATCGTCAGATCCGTCATCAGAAGATCGAAACATGGCTTTGGCGTTTCAGCCCGATAGGCTTGCCAGGCGCGGCGTGCCAAGACCAAATGATTTTCGGTCACCTTGAAGGCCGCCAGCTTCCATTTTGCGACAGATTCGGGAGGGTAGCGCGCAACATGGTCATCCGTGTGCACCAGACTGAGCTTCGTCGTAATCTCCTTGTAGGGGCGAAGCAAGTCCAGCAGCCAGACCAGCACAAGCTGATCGTTTGGTCGAGGATCGACCCATATTTCAATTGAGTCGAACTTCGAACATAGCTCGAAGAAACCGATATCACGCGTTCCGAACCCCTCCAGCGAGCCACGACAAGCGTCATCGAGCCAATGATCGCCGGAATTGCCATGCTTTGCCGATCGGCGCTCCAGCCCCATCAGAAGCTGTTCGTCGGAAGGCAATTTCCTCCACACGAAGCGTGGATAGAACCCAAGCACGACATTCGCTTGGCACGACTGGCGAAGAAGGTCTTCGTCAAGATGGTTCGTGGCTAAGATCAAATGGGACACGGTCGCCTCTCAAAAATTGATACGCAATACAGGAACGCTGAGAGCATGCGTACGCCTCACTCAGGCGCGATCAACGCGCGGCTCTCGGCGTCCCATCGCCAAAGCCGTTCGCTGGTGAGAAGCGTGCCACCCCAACAGCGGCGAATCGTATTATGGCGCCGGAAGTCCTCTTCTCCCGCCAGCGCCGCCGTCCCGAAATCGGTGAGCGACAAGCGGGACCGCTTGTATTGCGCGAAACGGCGAGCATCGTCATGCATGTCGAGCGTGAATGGCCCCTCCTCCAACCCGGCTACGGCCGGTACTGGACATCGCGCGAGCCCATCGAGCAGGGTTCCGACTTCCCAATAATCGTACACGCGCCGCTCGTTGCGCTTCTCTTGACCGGGGAAGACGTCAAAGGGCTGCACATTCCCTGGTGAGATCAACTCGAGCATTCGCGTCTCAGTCGCTGCAAGACCGGTAGTCCTGCTCGGAAGCTCATCGAGCAGGTCGAGGGCACACCGTTCAAGCTGCGGAAGCAAACTCAAATCCGATTTGAGAAGGTCGAACCAAGCCTGCGGCGTCGACGCGCGATAGGCCCGCCACGCACGCGCCGCCAGTTCGACGTGTTCTTGCGTGACCTTAACGATCGGCGGGTTCAGCTCGGTAAGCCGCTCCGGCTCGGCGCCACCAACGGCCAAGTCCAGGTAACATATCGCGAGTTTGGAGACTGCCGCTCCCTTGCTGCCGCAATGGTCGAGCAGCCAAAGCAAAACCAATTGTGCGTTTGGCTCTGGCCCGACCCACAGTTCGGCTAGATCACATTCCGACAGCAGGTCGATCAGTCCACGGTCTTTCAATCTCGACTCTTCGAGACGCCACGACGGCGTGTCGTCCAGCCAATGAAGGCCTCGAGGCTGAATCCTACGCGGGGTAAAGAATGCCTCCAGCTCCTCCTCGGACGGCAACGGCCCCCAGACAAGCCGGTGCTCGATGGCGATGACGAGATCGGCGAGCCCAGCGCGTTGCAAGGCGCCGGCAGCGGACGAATCTGTTGTCAGAATCAGGCGCTTCACCGGAATCACTTGTCTCGCTCAGCGATCAACGAAACGGGCGCCGCAGACGTCGGCAACTCAACGTCCTCAGCGCCCGCTCCTCGCGAAAAATTTTCGCGCTAAGTCTTACTCGTCCGCAGGCTCCTCGCCGTCGGCGTCGCTCTCGGGCGTGCCGGCCAGGATCTGCTCGGAGATCAGGCCGGAGTTCTGGCGGATCGAGGTCTCGATCTTGGCGGTAATGTCCGGGTTGGCCTTCAGGAACGCTTTCGAATTCTCGCGGCCCTGACCCAGGCGCTGGCTGTCATAGGAGAACCAGGCGCCGGACTTCTCGACGATGCCGGCCTTGACGCCGAGATCGAGGATCTCGCCCATCTTGGAGACGCCCTCGCCGTACATGATGTCGAACTCGACCTGCTTGAAGGGCGGTGCCAGCTTGTTCTTCACCACCTTGACGCGCGTGGTGTTGCCGACGACTTCGTCGCGCTCCTTGATCGCGCCGATGCGGCGGATGTCGAGGCGGACGGAGGCGTAGAACTTCAACGCGTTGCCGCCGGTGGTGGTCTCGGGCGAGCCGTACATCACGCCGATCTTCATGCGGATCTGGTTGATGAAGATCACCATGGTGTTGGACTTGTTGATGGACGCCGTCAGCTTGCGCAGCGCCTGGCTCATCAATCGCGCCTGCAGACCCGGCAGCGCATCGCCCATCTCGCCTTCGAGCTCGGCCTTCGGCACCAGCGCTGCGACCGAATCGACCACCAGCACGTCCACCGCACCCGAGCGCACCAGCGTGTCGCAGATTTCCAGCGCCTGCTCGCCGGTGTCGGGCTGCGAGATCAGGAGCTCGTCGATGTTGACGCCCAGCTTGCGGGCATAGACCGGGTCGAGCGCGTGCTCGGCGTCGATGAAGGCGCAGATGCCGCCCTTCTTCTGCGCTTCCGCCACCGTATGCAGCGCCAGCGTCGTCTTGCCCGATGATTCCGGCCCGTAGATCTCGACGATGCGCCCCTTGGGCAGGCCGCCGATGCCGAGCGCGATATCGAGACCAAGCGAGCCCGAGGACACCGCCTCGATGTCCATGGAGCGGTCGTTCTTGCCGAGCTTCATCACCGAGCCCTTGCCGAACTGGCGCTCGATCTGAGAGAGCGCGGCGGCCAGGGCTTTACTCTTGTCCATGGAAGATCCTTCGACGATACGCAGGGCAGTGGCGGACATTGGGTCGTGCTCCTTATGGCGAGGATTCGGGTGCGGGACAAACGATTGGGGCAGCGGGTCGTCGATAAAATCAATGTACCCTATTTGTTCTAGGTTCGCAATATGTTCTTTGCAGATTGGGGGGGCTGTGTCCTAAGTTGATTTTTGAAGTGTCCTGGTTTCGATTTAGGATCCCCGCGATGACTAAGCCGCCCCGAGACTTGCGGACGATGTTTCCGCCTCCGCTAACTAGCGACCAAGTGGGGGTGCTTCAGGCTTTGCGAGGTGGCGCGGAAGACGCCGATCTTCCGGATTGGATGGTGGAAGATTGCTTGGCGCTTGGAATTCTTGAAGAGAGTCGCCCCGGCTTCTATCGGATCACGGACATTGGCCGTGCCGCCTTGGAAATAGAACTAACCCGGGAGTAAGGCCGCCTCAGTTGGCGGCCTCCGGACAGCACCAGAGCCCTCGCCGCACAGCACTTTGAAAAGCTCGGGCTTATGTGCTACAGAAAGTAACGCTACACACCGTCTCACTTGCCCCGGGAGAAACAGATGAGGTCAATCGCCACGATCGTTCTCGCGCTGTCCGTGCTCGCCGGCTCGCCATCGGTGCAGGCGCAGTCGGCGAACACGCCGACATCCGCGGCGCCGAAAGCCGGTGCCAAAATCACCAAGAAGTCTCAGCTGCACGACGGCTGCCACAGCCGGTACGCCCAGATGCTGGGCAAGCCCTGCCACTGACATTGCTGGCTCAATCTCCAGAGGCCGCCGCGGTTGGCGGCCTCGAGTTGAGGACCTTCGGAGCCTGGCCTCAAATGGCCAACAATCGTCGATCTCCGTGCGTGTACAACTGAACAGACCCGAATTCGTTTCTGAACCCTAATGCACCATCACCGCACGAATCCTGGCGACGACCGGTGACGAGAACGCCAATCGCGCTCCCGCCTTCCTCCGATGGAAATGAGCGCGTCATGTTCAGGCGACGGCGATTCAAGCAGCAGCTGACCCTCCAGGATCGGCTGGCCGCATGGGCGAAGCAGGTCGAGGAGCAGGCCTCCAGGCTGCCGCCTGGCCCCGAGCGAGACGCCCTGCTCAAGAAGGCACGACGAGCCGACATCGCCAATCATCTGCATGATTGGGTCAAGTCTCCCGGGCTGCAGCCGCCGAAATAGCGGTGCGTTCTCATTCGCCGTGAAGCTGATGCGCATCAAAGACGCGCGGCCTGCGCGCCGTCATAATTCCGCAATCCTACGGCACTGAACCTTTTCGCGGCCTGCGGCCTTCTGTCGGGATGGGACCGCAACTCTGGGGATCTCTGTCATGACCGAAAACACGCAGCCCGGCGCCATCAGGCGCAACCCCCTGCTCGAGGCCGCGCAGGAGGAAATGCTCAAGTTCGAGCGCAGGGAAAACGCATTCCGCAAGAAGGATCGCGACGAGCGCGCCGCCGAGCTCCGGCTGCCCCTGGACGAGATCAAGGTCCATTAAGCCGGCCGGGGTGGTCGTCCGGACCCGTCTGGGCTGCCGCCAACCCCAAGCCCGCGCTCTCGGGAACCAGCATGGTCCCGGTATGGCTCATGCGCGATTAAGGTATCGAAGTACCTTGATTAACTCATTGATTCCATGACTGAATCCCCTGGCGCTCTACTGTGCATGGGGTTGTTTTCGCCCTTTTTTGGCGATGGCGGCGCGAGCGCGCCTACCGTGCCGACCCTACAGCAGCGCCAACAGCACGAGGCCGATGACCAGCACGACGAAGCCAGCCGCCGTCGCGGCGGCGAATGACCGCTCTACGTTATCCATGATGCACCCCATCGCCGCCGCGCCACGTTTCCCCCATGGCTGCGCCGGACGATCCGGAATCTTGCCGACCGATGTGTCGCCAGTCGTGCGGCCGGATGTCGAAATTGGGACCGGCCAGGGGCCAGTCTGAGGCCTCGCGATCCCTGCCATTTGCTGCGTCCCCGTCAGGCGCATGTAAGCCGGAACGCCTAATATCGCGGTGCCCGATGGACCAACACCGGGCCTCCATACTCAACCGAGGACCCCGCTCTCCCCGAGCGGGGTTTTCTGTTTGCGGGCATGGCGGGGCACGGGATGATTCGATCTGCCGAACTGTCAGGCTGACGTAAGCGCAGGCGGCTATGGTCGGCTTGCTAGGTGTTGCAGCCCAGCACCTCAGCCTCCAATAACTTTCTCCCCCCGCTTGGCTCTCCCCAAGCGGGGTTTTTTCATGCCTGGCGGCGGGTTCGCAACTCGCCATCCTCCCGCGTCAGCCGCAGCGAGACGGCGCGGATGGCGGGCGCAGCGAGCAGCACGATCGGCAGCATCGCGGCCCATGCGATCAGCCACGACGCGATCCAGTGCCCGAGGAAGACCATGGCGCTTGCGGCGGGAAAGCTGGCGATGCCGGCGGCGATCAGCGAGGTCAGCCCGGACTGGATGACGCCGAAGACGAGATGGGAGTAGCGGCGGGGAATGCCGAGCATGAAAGGTCCATGGTTGCCTCTCCAAGCCAAGCAAGGCATGTGCCGTCACACGGTGGTACTCCGTGGTTCTCCGACCATGAACAGAGTTCCCGCCCCCGTCCCGGTTTGCGCTTTCCGTGAACGGCGAGGAGGTTTGTCGACATATTTCGCTTGTCCGGGGAATATCATGACGCCCATCATGTTGTAGGTCACGGACGGTGAATCGTGGGAGATGACCATGAATCACAGGGGCGTCGAATTCACCCTCGCCAAGACGGCCATTCCCGGCATCTGGCAGTGGCAGTTCCGCATCGGCGAGCAGATCAAGACCGGCAGGACCGAGACCAAGATCGACCTGCTCGCGATCCGGCGGGTGCAGCTGCGCATCGATCGGGAGCTGAAGGCCATCGAGCGCAAAACGGCCTGAGCAAGTTGGCCTGAGCGCGATCAGCGGGTGGCGGCGCGATCCGGATGGCCACGCCCGTAGCCGCCCGGAATTGATCTGACCGGGATTTGGGATTGCACTGCGCGCCCGTGGCCTTGGAGGGCGGGCCATCACGCGCGATCGGTGCCAGCCATGCCGCTCTATTTTTTTCGAATCCGGAACGGTCGCTATTCCGGCTGCGCGGAACAAGCGTCGGAATTTGCTGATCGCGATTCCGCCTGGAAGGAGATGACCAACGTCTGCGCCGACATGGCCGCCGGCATTGCCCGCAAGCTCCAGGAAAATTCCGAATGGCACATGGAGCTCCTGGACGAGTCCAAGGAGCCGGTGTTCCGGATTCGCATCGTCTCGGAAACGCTAGACTAGGAGTGCGGCCCTAATCCGCGCTGGGCAGCCGGCGCATGGTGAATTCGATGTCGCCGCCGGGCAGTTCGCGCCAGGTCTCGACCGCGCTCATGTAACCCGCCTTGGGATAGCGGGCGAAGAAGGCCTCCGCCCTCGCCCGCGCCGCCGCGCGCGGCAGCGTGAAGGTCTCGCGCAGATAGCCGTCGCCGGTCGCATGGCCCGCCTTGCCGCCTGCTTTGCGCCGGCGCGCCATGCGCTCGGCGAGATCCCGCGGGCGATCGGCCATGTCACGCCTCCTTGACGCAATACGCTTTCGCGGAATGTAGGAGGCCGGCAGGGCAAAGGGGAGTCCCGATCGGAGGCCTCAGCCGCCTCCGATCGGCGCAGGGTCAATTGGCGGCCGTGCCGGATTTCTTCTTCGGTGCGCTGGTCGCGGCCGAGGCCTTCGGCGCCGCCGACTGCTTCGGCGGATCGGAGCGCATGCCGCCCCAGGGATCGTTGGACGTCTTGGTGTCCGGAATCTTCTTCAGCGTTTCCTTGTAAGCCTTGTCACGTTCGGCTTCGGCGGCCTTCTCCTCGGGGGTCTTGCTCGGCGCATCCTGCAGCAAATTGAGCTGGGGCATTTGCGCATAGGCAGGTCCCGCCAGCACGGCCAGCACCGCGGCCAAACGGAAAAATTTCATCATCCACTCCTTGATCATCCATGAAGCGCGGATCGCCCGCGCCTTGTCGTCCTTGTCGCGGCGAAGCGCAACCCCAGGGCTGCATGGCCGTTACAACCGGTCCGATCTGCACGATTTCGGCGCATGCAGCCAGTCGTCCCAGATCGGCCCGCATCTGGTGCACCCGTTCAGCACAAGGCGGAGCGCAGCCAGACAAAAGACCAGGACACATCGACGCAACATCATCCACCCGTACCCAAGCGCGGCATCATATCGGGCGAAGTCGGGCATTTTCAAGCCGACCGGGCCGGCGCCGGACCGGGTGACTTTGCCACGCCGATACGCGCAGAATGCCGCGGAAACATCTGGCAACAATGGAGGGAACGACAGTAATGCCAATGCAGCCCAACGCCGAGTTCGGCATCACGGAGGCCGGACGCATCCTCGGCGAGGTCTTTGCGCCCTGGGTTCAGGATCTCGGCCTTTCGGTCGAGCGCATCGAGATCGCACAGCCTGCGGACGCGCCGGACTGGCAGCCGGGCGCGGTCTTGCGCATGCCGTTTTCGGAGCGGCTGTGCCGCAACGGCGGCATCGTCTGCGGCCAGGCGCTGATGGCGCTCGCCGACACCGCGATGGTGATCGCGATCTTCGCCGCCAATCGCGGCTATCGTCCGATGACCACGGTCGACCAGACCACCCATTTCATGCGCGCCGCCAGCGCCTCGGACGTGCTTGCGGATGCCCGCGTGGTCCGACTCGGGCGCACCATGAGCTTTGGCCGCGTCACCCTGCTGTCGGCCGCCGACAACAAGCCGGTCGCGATGGTGTCGAGCGCGTTCGCGATGCTGCCGGGCTGAGCATCTTCCCGAAAAAAAGAGAGCCGCGGCAGCGCAAGGCGCACCGCGGCTCTCCATCACGTTTTTGTCGAACACATTTGCATCGAAGCGAGAGACAAGCGCGATTGCGGCCGCGCTTCAGGCGGTACGCTCCTAGGAACTACTTGCCGAGAATTTCGTCGGCCGCGGTGACGACACTGACGGTCGGATTCTTTCCGCAATAGGCACCGAACTTCTTGGCATTCTCAATGAACACCTCGGTGTCGATGATCGCGTTGTCCTCGTCGCCCTTGTACCAGCCGTCCATCCAGGTCAGCACGACCGCGATGTTGTCTTCCCCACTATCGAGGAATTGCTTGCAGCTCATGGTCGAGAGGTCCCACTTGGCGGCCTGGGCGGGCATCGACGACAGCGAAAGCGCCGCGGCGAACAGAAGCGAAAGCGTGGTCTTCATCGGAATCTCCATCGGCGCGTAACGCCATAAAGGAAAGGGCTTGCAGGAAAAGTCTGCGGGAAGTGACTCGCCGCTTCGACGTCGTAAACGAAGTCTGAAGCGCTGTGCAAGTAACGCCAGAATTGCGTGCGACAATTTCGTGCGGAATTGCCGCCCTGTTTGGCGCAGCGACCGGCGCGTAGGCCTCGCTTCGTGCAATGACGTACGCGATGTGAACACGCGTTCGCATCACATCCACAATACGATTATGATTGCGTGGTACGACGGCGGCGACGTCAACGCAGGCTTGCGATCGCGAGCACGACGATCGCGAGTACGATCATCGATGAGACCGCGAGAAATCGTCCGCCAGGACGATCGATGGTGCGCGACCACAATGTCGGCACAGCTCAGCCGAAGCGCTGCGACGCTGTCGCCGATCGAGGTGCCGCGATCCCTCGCAGTGGCGAGGAGCGGGAGCCATCGGAGTCGCCGCGTTCTATTTCGTCTTCTTGGCGGGCTCGCTCGGGCGCGCCCCGCCCCACGGATCATACTTGTCCTTGGGCTCGGGTATGCGCTCGAGTGCGGCCTTGTAGGCCTTCTCGTCGACCTTAGGCTTGTTGTCCCCCTGCTTGGTCCCTTCATTGGGCTGGCGCCGACCCTGCGCCTCGGCCGCTCCGGTCGCCAACGCCAGCAATGCGGCGGCTATGACCAAAACCCTCATGGATGCAATCCCCCTCGCCTAGGGTACAAACTAGCCTGCATTCCCGTATTAGCAAATGCCGCGGGTTCCAAGGCTTCAGCAAAACTTGATCGGGCCTGACTTCGCCGGATCGCATTCGTGCCTATCTGTTGGCCCGCAGGGGACCTCCACGGATGTTGCGGATCATTGCTCATGCGGCGCTGTTCGCCGGCGCGCTCGCGCTCGGTGGATGCGGCTTTGCCGACAGCCGGGCACCGGTGCCCGAGTTCATGCGCATGAAGGAGGCCGAGCAGCCACTCCCCGAGCCGGTCCCCGACGTCAAGCGCGTGGTGCGTGAGCAGATCGACGTCGTCTTCCTCAGCACGTCCTATCCGCGCGAGGTGCACGTTGCACCGCCCCATCGTGAGGTGCGCGGAGCGGGCTGGACGGCATGCGTCCGCGCGCAGCTCACCTCGGCAACCGGGACGCCGCTGGGCGCTCAGACCTACATCGTGACGATCATGGGCGGAAAGGTCGTCGATCGCCGACGCGCGGAAGGCGACGACATCTGCGGGACCGAGACTTACGAGCCGATCTAGGAACAACCGCTTCGCGAAACGCCGGGTTCCGGGAAAAACCAGCATCAAAGCGGGGAACGATCGCCGCCTCCCCTTCTTGTTACCGCCGAGGGCAGTTTCGAGGAGGACATGATGAGGACATTCACGATTGCGCTGTTGGCTGGCGTCGGTGCGTTGGCCGCAGCAACGGGCGCCAAAGCGGCCGACGTCTATGCGACCAGCGAATACATGAATCCCGATCTCATCCAGGAAGTGCGGATGGTCTGCGACGAGGACGGAAATTGCTACCGCAGCCGCAGCCGCTCGCGCGTGATCGTGCGCGACTCCTATGCGACCATGCCGAGCGATCGGTATTACGAGCGACGGACCTATCATCGTCATTATGACGACGGTCCGCGCGCCGGAGTCGGCATCCGCGCGCCTGGAGTTAGCGTTGGCGTCGGTGTCAACGACCGCTGGTAATCGATGACGTCACGATGGGCGGGAGGGCGAGACACTCGCCCGGTCCCATTCGATCAGGCTTCAAGTGAGTCGGCCGGCGTGACGATGCGCGCCGCCGGCGAATGCGCGATGAACCGGGCAAGCACCATGCCGGCAAACATCGCCGCGACGAAGATGAACGCCGAAGTCGAGCCAAGTCCGAGCGCGGTCAAGGCCGGTCCCGGACAGAAGCCTGCCAATCCCCAGCCGACACCGAAGATCGCGGGACCCGCAATGATCCTGACATCGATGTCCCTTCGTGTGGGAAGATAAAACCGCTCGGCGAAGACCGGACGCGCGCGCTTCAGAACCCGGTTGAAGCCGATGAAGGTCACTGCGACGGCACCGGCCATCACGAAGGCAAGACTCGCATCCCACGTCCCTGCCGGAATGCCGCCGAGGTCGAGGAAGTTCAGAACCTTGGCCGGGTTCGACATGCCGGACACGATGAGGCCGAGACCAAAGATCAGGCCGATAGCGAATTGAACGAGAACGGCCATCGCCGTCAGCTCCAGTGCCGCATCACGAAGACCGTCGCAACGGCCGTCGTTATGAAGGTGATGGTCGCGACCAGTGAGCGCGCCGAGAGGCGGGACAGCCCGCAGACGCCATGGCCGGAAGTACAGCCACTGCCCCACACCGAACCGAAGCCGGTGAGCAATCCCGCGACGATCAAAACGGCCGGCGCGGTCGCGATCGTCTGCGCAGGAAGTCGTCCGGTGACGAGCAGGACTAGCACGGGGGCGGCGACGAGACCGGCGACGAAGGCGAGCCGGCCGGCAAACTCGCCGTCTTCGTAAGGCGGAAACAGCCGCGCCGCGATGCCGCTGACGCCGGCGATACGTCCGCTCGCCCACATCAGCAGAACGGCGGACACCCCGATCAGCGCGCCGCCCAGGAGCGATGCCATTGGCGTGAAAGGCGTCGCGATCATCGTGATTCTCCAGGTCCAGAACAATCCCTGTGCATCCATCGATACGACCAGCGATCGGGCGCACGGATGCTCAACGAGACGTTAATACTACCATTCGAATTGACGCGGCGTCCCAACGGTATTTTCCAATCTTTACGCTAAGAATGACCGTAACGCGGTCTTGGCCCGCGTGAATGGGGATGATGGGACGTGGTCGACATCGCGCAGCAGGCAGCGATCAATCCGGCATCGGCAAGCGATGCCATGGCCGGCCGCGCGCGCGTTCCGCTCACCTCCATCGATCCCGGGCAATGGCGCGCGCTCGCGCAACGCGCGATCGAACCGAACGGATATTACCTGCCCGGCTGGGAGCTCGCCGTCAGCGCAACGGCCCGCGGCCGCACGGACGCCTCGGCGCTGACTGCATACGACGCGGCTTCGACGCGCCTGATCGGGCTGATGCCGGTGACCTCGCTCTGGCGCGCCTGGAAGATTCCCCTGCCCGCGCTGGTGAGTGCGCATCCCTATGGCACGCTGTGCAGCCCGCTGATCGACCGCGACGCTTCCATCGAGAGCGCCACGCAGTTGTTGCAGCAGGCGCGCGCGGCCGGCGCCCATGCGCTCGTGCTGAACGACGTCGCGCTCGACGGCGCGGCGATGAGCGCGCTCAATCGAGTTCTCGAGCGCGACGGCCTGAAGCCGCGCGTGCTCGGCTCCTATGTCCGCGCCAGCCTCGATGCGACGCAGGACGGCGATGCACTGCTACGCGAAGCCCTCGGCGCGCGGAAGCTCAAGGAGCTGCGCCGGCAGCGCCACCGGCTCGAAGAAAAGGGTCCTGTCGCGTTCGAAATCGCGCGAGGGCGCGACGAGATCGGGCCGGCGCTCGAAACGTTCCTGCAACTTGAGGCCAGCGGCTGGAAGGGCAAGCGCGGCACCGCGCTGATCCAGCATGCGGGCGATGCCACCTTCATCCGCCGGGCCGTGCCGGCGCTGGCGGAAACCGCGCAAGTCGAGATCATCACGCTTCGAGCCGGCACGACAGCGGTCGCCGCCGGCATCGTGCTGCGTCACCAGGATCGCGCCTTTTTCTTCAAGCTCGGCATCGACGAGCGCTTTGCAAAATATTCGCCGGGCGTGCAGCTCACGCTCGACCTCACGCGCCATCTCTGCGCCGATCCGGCCATTACAAGCGCGGATTCGACCGCGAGTGCCGATCATCCCATGATCAACCCGATCTGGCGCGGACGCTTCGCGATCGGCGACGTGCTGATCCCGCTACGGCGGCACGATCCGGTAGTGGCACTGATTCACGGGGCGCTGGTGGCGCACGACGCCGCCTACGCGGCCGCGCGCCGCGCCGTTCGCTTACTTCGCAAATAGGCCAGCTTACTCCGCCGCCTCGGCGTTGATCTCTGCCGAGACCTGGCGGATGGCGCGGGCGAGCAGGTTCGGATCCTGCGCGCCGGAGACGGCGTATTTCTGCGCGAAGACGTAGGTGGGTACGCCGGAGATGCCCTTCTCGGCGGCCTCCTGCGCATCGGCCGACACGCGCGCGACATCCTCGTCGGTGGCAAGGCGCTTGCGCACATCTTCGGGGTCGAGACCGATATCGGCAGCCGCCTGCACCAGCACATTCACGTCGGTGAGGTCGCCGCCGTCGCGGAAATAGAGCTCCATCAGACGCTGCTTCATCTCCGGGGCCTTACCGATCGCCTCGGCCCAGAGGATCAGGCGATGGCAATCGGTGGTGTTGGGCTGACGCGCCACCAGCTCGGGCTTATAAATCAGCCCCTCCTCGCCCGCCGCCGCAACGACGCGCCCGGCGATGCCCTTGTAGGCTTCGACCGAGCCGAACTTCTGGGTGAGATAGGCCTCGCGGCTGATGCCTTCGCGCGGCACCCAGGGATTGAGAAAGAAGGGCCTGAAATTGAGCTTGACCGGAACGTCTGGCACAAGCGCCAGCGCGCTTTCGATGCGGTGCTTGCCGATATAACACCAGGGGCACACCACATCGGAGACGACGTCGATCTGGAGCGGTTTCAGCGTGCTCATGGCGGCGCCTCCTTCGGGCATTCTGCGGGTCCGTCGGAAGATAAGCCGAACCGGAGGCTGCGCAAGCCGCCCGCCCCGCATGGTTCACGACTTCACCTCTGCGGTTATTGTGAGGGGCCCGCCCTGCTCCGATACTCGCGGCCACGATCGAGCCAGCGGGAGACTGCCATGACAGCCATTTTCAGGCCAGAAGGCCATCATTTCCGGGCGACGGAGCATGCCGGCGGACCGTGGTCGCCGGACATGTTGCAGGGAAGCGCCACCACCGCGCTGATGGCCCGCGAGGTCGAGCGGCTCGCGACCCAATCAGGCTTTGCGGTGCGGCGCCTGACTTTCGACCTGTGGCGACCGGCGGGCCTGCGCGCCTTCAAGACCGCAACGGAATGGCTGCGCGACGGCCGCAAGGCCAAGACCGTGCAGGTGCGGCTGATAGACGGCGAAACCGAGATCGGCCGCTGCACGGCGCTGCTGACGGCGCAGGCCGGCGAGTCGCCGCCCGATCCCTTCGCCGGGCCAGCGGCGCCAGAGAAGGCGCCGGAGGACGGCAGCCCGCCGCCGGCCTTCGCGCAGAAATGGAGTCGCTATTTCCAGAACGTGTCGGTGCGGCTGATCGAGGGCGCGCTGGAAAAGCCGGGCCCCGCGGCCGCCTGGATGCGGCTCGACGCGGCATTGGTCGAAGGCGAGCCGAACACGCCGATGCTCCAGGCCGTGCAGGCCGCGGACTTTTCCAGCGGCGTCGCGCAGATCGTCGACATGCGCAGCTGGACCTTCATCAACCCCGAGATCAGCCTTTACTTCTTCCGTCCGCCGGAGGGCGATTGGATCCTGATCCGCGCCGCGACCCGCGTCGGCGCCAATGGCGCGGGCCTCACCACGGCGACACTGAGCGATCGCAAGGGTCCGTTCGCGGAGGTGATGCAGGCGATGACCTTCGAGCGGCGCGAGGCCGTGCAGGCTCAGGCGTCCTGAGCGGCTAGCGCGATCAACGTGGCTTCGGACGCGGCATCAACAGGCATGAACATCTCGACGCGGAGCTCCTGGAGCGTCACGTCCTGCGGCGTGCCGAGCGTCAGAACCGCGCCGATCAGGCCGATGCCGACCTCGCCCCTGCGCAGCCGCACCTCGCAAAGCGGCCCCGGCACGGCGTTGTCCTCGAGCTGAGGCGCAGGCAGGTCCGGCAAGCGCATCAAGTCGCGCCAGGTCGATTGCAGGGCCTCATCGAGCGGCGCAGCCATGGCTTCATGGCGCGCCCGCGACAGCAGCGCTGCCGCGACAATCGGCCAGTTCTCGACGAATGGCTTGAGCTCATTCGGCGCCAGAAACATGCGCATGTGATTGAGCGGGCGCTGCATGCGCTCGGGGCCGAGCAACATGGTCATCAGGCGCGAGGCGGCGCGATTGGCCTGCTTCACGTTCCAGCGCCGGTCGGTCACGATGGCGGGGAACGGCTCGTGCCGTCGCAGCAGAAGATCGATGGCGCGCCGCGCATCCGCAAGCTCCGGCGCGGCGAGATCGCGCTCGCCATATTGCCGCGCGAAGCCGCCGGCCTCGAGCAGCGCGTTGCGGTCGCGTAGCGACAGATCCAGCGCTGAGGCGAGCTGGAGGAGGATGTCCCGGCTGGCCGCCGCCTTGGCGGTCTCGACATGGCTGAGATGCTTGACCGAGATGCCGGCCTCGAACGCCAGCTCCGCCTGACTCAACGCACGGCGCATGCGCCAGGCGCGCAAGAGATCGCCGACCGGATTGGCCGGCCGCAACGGCCGGGAGGAGCGTGTATCCATCCGCCGATTATGCGAGCGCCGCTGCGCGCTGTAAACGCCGCTAGGAAAGCCAGTTAGGAAAGGCTCGCCGCCATCTGCTTCAGCCTTTCTGCGGTGCGCTCGTCCGCCGGGAAGAAGGTCTCCAGCGCCAGCTCCGACAGGGTGATGTCGACGGGCGTGCCGAACACCATGGTGGTGGAGAAGAAGCTCAAAATCTCGCTTTCGTGGCGCAGCTTGAACGGGATCGCGACATTGTCGCTCGACAGCGGCGCCGACCGCGCCGGCATGGGATAGCTCTTGAGATCGTTGTAGAGCTTGATCAGTTCAGGATCGGCCGTCGCCTCGCATTGCCGATGCAGCCGCTCCAGGAGATGCCCGCACCATTCCGCGAGGTTGACCGTGCGCGGGGCCAACGCCTCGGGATGGAAGGCGAGCCGCAGCACGTTGACGGGCTGGCCGAGCAGATGCTGCGGGATGCCGTCGAGCAGCGGCGCCACCATGCGGTTGGCGGACACCAGGTTCCAGTGCCGGTCCACCGCGAGTGCGGGATTGGGCTCATGCGCCTTCAGGACGAGGTCGATCGCCTGGCGGGCTGATTTCAAGGCAGGATCCTCCAGCGGACGCTGCTGGAAGGCCGGCGCGTAGCCCGCGGCCACCAGCAGCACGTTGCGTTCACGCAAGGGCACGTCGAGGCGTTCGGCGAGCCTCAGCACCATGTCGCGCGAGGGCGCGGCACGGCCGGTCTCGACGAAGCTCAGATGCCGCGCCGAGATCTCCGCTTCGCCGGCGAGATCGAGCTGGCTCATGCGGCGGCGCTGCCGCCATTCGCGCAAATGGTCGCCGATATGGACCGGCTGGCTACGTTCGGTGCGTGCGGTGGATGCATGTGCGTTCATGACCAAAAACCTAGCATGCGGGTTTCGGTGCTTCCATTACCAGCAAGGTAATCGAATTCCCCTCGCGCCGGCTCATCTTCCATCACGACAGGAGATGACCATGATCGCGCTGCTGCTCTACCGGACCATCGCAGACCACGTCCTGCCCTGGGCCGTGGCTTTCGCAACCCGCATGCTGGCGCGGAGCCTCAACATGCCCGAGCCGCTCGTGCATTCGACCGGTGACTACGTCGTCGCGCAGGTCGTCGCCTTCGAGCATGGCGTCGGCAAGAGCCTCTGCCCGTTCCGCCTCGCCCGCATCGTCCGCGCTTGGTGGCGCGGCGTGCGCTGACGTCCCTTCCCCACCTCAACCAAGGAGAACCACGATGATCGAAGCATCCACTTTCCTGCGCCGTGCACTCTTCGCGGACGCCGTCTTCAGCGGCGTCGCCGCGCTCGACTTCACTTTCGGCGCAAGCACGTTCGGCGCGCTGTTCAGCCTGCCCGAGGTGCTGCTGCGCGAAGCCGGCCTGTTCCTGATCGCCTACACCGCGCTGGTGGGCTGGCTCGCCGCACGCGCGTCCGTTCCCAGGGCGCTCGTGCTGCTGGTCGTGATCGGCAATGCGGCCTGGACAATCGGCAGTATCGCGCTGCTGCTTTCGGGCGCGGTGTCGCCGAATGTTGCCGGCGTGCTGATGGTCGTGGCACAGGCGATCGCGACCGGCGTATTCGCCGAGCTGCAATATGTGGGATTGCGGAAGAGCGGGAGCGTCGTGGCGGCGTAGCTAGACCCGCTCACCACGCGCAGTCGTCGCCCGGCCCGGCCGGGCGACCGACTATTCCAGAAAATGCCTAAGCTCAGGCTCGCGCGCGTCCGTTCGCCTTGGCGAAGGTGTGACCGTTGAGCTTCTTCTTTTTGGCGGCCTTGTTCTTGGGGCTCGTCGCGCCCGCCTTCTTGGCCTTGCGCGCCTTCACCTTGGCGGCTTCCGCCCGCGCCTCGGCGCGCAGCTTCTTGCGCTTCTTCTCACAGGAGTCGCACTTGCAGCCGATCGGCTTCAGATAGGCTTTGAAATAGTCGGTGCCGTAATCGTAGTTGATCTCGTCGCCGGGCTCGATGTTCCTGATCGCGCGGATGAAGACCTTGCGCTCACGCGGGCGGACGTCGGATTCCGCGTTGGGACGGCAGGAATGGTTGATGTAGCGGGCGAGGTTCTTGCGCACCGAGCCGTCGATGGTCCAGCGCCCGTTGAGCTCGAACAGATATTTGTTCTCGATCTCGTCATGCGCCGGAATCCGCGAATCCAGGATCGGTCCGAAATAGCGGATGATCCGGGTCCCCTTCTTGATCGGCTTGGTGGCGAAGAGGCCGAGCCCGGTCTTGGAGCGGCCGACGCGATAGGGTTTGTTCGTGGATGTGGCTGGCATGATCAGAGGGAACGAGGACGCGAACGAGGCCGGAACGGCTTAAAGCGAAGCCGCTCTTCTAGAACGATTCCGCGTCGCTGTCAGGTGTCCGGCGGCGTTGATTGAACCTTGCCCACAATCAAGGCGTCTGATGGGACGGAGTTCCAGCCGCACCGAAGCGTCATCATGATCCGTATTACCGCTCTCTCCCTCACCGCGCTGCTGATCTGCGCCGGCCTCGGCTGCGCCCACGCCCAATCGGTGGGCAGCAGCTACACCTCGTCGGCGCCGAAGGATTGCCGCCCGGTCGGCAAGCCCAGCGAGCTCGACGGTAGCACCACGCGCGTGTGCCCGGGCAAGGACGGCCTGATGGTGCTGATCGCCGAGGACGATCTGCGCGAAATCGTCTCGGTCGGCCGCAACCACAAGCAGGCGGCCAAGGAACCGGCGGCCAATGTCTGGTTCGCCCCGTTCAATTCATCGGAAAACACCGTGGAATGGCGCAGCTCGGACGCCAAGCCGTTTGCGATCATCCAGCGCTGGCACATCGCCGACAATGGCGATCCCGACAAGCAGGGACGGCCAAACACCAAGGCCATGCTGGTGGTGACCCGGCTGCCCCCAGGCCCGGTCTGCCACGTCGCCTATGTCGACGCGATCGCCAATCCGACCGCCAATGAGCTCGCCCGCAAGGCCGCCGACGATTTCGCCCGCGGCTTCACCTGCGGCAAGGATCAGGTGAAGATCATCGGCGCACCCGGCCGCGCCGTCGAGCTGGCGACGATGCGCTAGTCTAGCCTCTCGCCTTGGTGCGGCGATAGCGTGCCAGGAGGCGCTCTCCCTTCGCCGCGATGCGCCGTGCCGCTGCCACCGTCCTCGGAACTGGCTCGCCCCAGGCATGCGCCGAAAGCGCGTGCCGGGTCGGCTGCCCCTTGGCATCGACCAACGGCGGCAGCTTCGCGCGGCCATAGAAGCGCACGGCCCAACTGCCCTTGCGACGCATCTCCTGCGGCGTCATCTCCGACGCTTTCTTGGTGACGCCGGGCCGCAGATGCGCGCCCTGCTTGCGTGCGAACGCCTTGCGGCCCGCGGCGGTCAGGCCGCCACGCGGGTCTTTTTCTTTGGCCGAAGCGCGACGCTTAGCCTTTGCGGCTGTCTTCGCTGTCCGCTTTCGGGTCTTCTTCGCCGACTTCTTCGTGGATTTTTTAGCCTTTGAAGATTTGGCTTTCGATTTCGACTTAGACGTCTTCTTCGCTGCCATGCGCATGTTGTCCACGAGGTTGGGATAGCGGCGGCCGGCGCGGCGGGCGCGCGCCTTCGCGGCCGACTTCTGCGCGGGACTGAGATGCTTGGACGCCTTGCCCGCTCGCTTGCGCGGGTTCTGGCGTTTCCAGGGAGCGCGGGACGATTTTGCCATGCGGCGTCAACGCCTCAGCATGGCAAGGGTTGCGTCCGCGGCGTCAGGGACCAGGCTTCTCCGCCACGGGCGCCGTCAGCATCGCCTCGAGCAGCCGTTCGGCGCTGGTCCCTTCAGGAAGCCGCTCCAGAATGTCCTTCAGCCGTCCGTCGAGCAGCAGCATGGTGAAGCCGTGCACCATCGACCAGGCGCGCGCGATCGCCGCGCCCTGGTTGAGCGTCAGCGCATCTTCGCTGATCTGCTCCTGTCGCATCGCGCCGATGGCGTTCGCCAGTCCGGCGAAGGAGGCTTCGGCAGCCTCGTGCAGCGAGGGTCGCGAGTAATCAAGCCGCTCGGTGCGGAACATGATGCCATACATGCCGGGATGAGCCTGCGCATAGGCGACATAGGCTTTCGGCCTCGCCAGCGCGCGTTCGAGCGGCGTCGTGGCGGCATCGCAGGCCGAGGCCATCGCGGTGTTGAACTGGCGGAAGCCGACGGCGGCGAGTTCGCTGAGAAGCCCGGTGAGATCGCCGAAATGATGCGTCGGCGCGGCATGCGAGACGCCCGCCTCGCGGGCCACCGCGCGCAATGTCAGGCCGGCAAGCCCGTCTCGCTCCAGCACCCGCTCGGCGGCCTGGAGCAGCGCCTCGCGCAAAGCGCCGTGATGGTAGGGGGTCTCGGTCTTCGCAGCCGCGGGGCGATGCGCAGGACGCGCACGCGTACTCGAGGCCATCTTTTTCGGAGTGCGCGGGTTCCGCGCCGTTTCGCTCTTGCCCATGGGACAAGCAATATGACGCAATATTGACAGTGTAAAGATTTCGCTTGACCGGAGCGGTGAGCGGCGATATCTCATCTTTACGATGTAAAGATCAGGAGGGTACGCCGTGCAGCAGGACGCCGTCACCGATTGCTACAACAACATCGCGCCGATACCTTTCGAAGCCGACGCGCCATTCCTGACGATCATCGGCGAATTGCCGCGCGAGCTGAACGGCACGCTGTATCGCAACGGCCCCAATCCGCAGTTCTCCTCGCCCGGGGCGCACTGGTTCGTGGGCGACGGCATGCTGCACGCCTTTCATCTCGAGAATGGACGCGCCAGCTACCGCAACCGCTGGGTCCGCACACCGAAATGGCTGGCCGAGCACGATGCCGGCCGCGCCTTGTTCGGCGGCTTCGGCCGCAAGCTGCCGGATGCACCGGCGAACCTGACTGACGGCGGCGTCGCCAACACCAACATCATCTTCCATGGCGGCAAGCTGCTCGCTTTGGAAGAAGCGCATTTGCCGACCGAGATCGAGCCGGGGACGCTGACGACGCGCGGCTATCACGATTATCACGGGCGCGTCGCCGGCAGCTTCACAGCGCATCCGAAGGTGGATCCCGTCACCGGCGAGCTCGTGTTCTTCGGCTACAACGCCGCAGGCCCACTGACGCCTGCTCTCTCCTACGGATCGATCGATGCCGCCGGCAAGGCGACGCGCTTCGAGCGGTTCGAGGCGCCCTATGCCAGCATGGTGCACGACTTCATCGTCACCGCGAACCATGTGCTGTTTCCGATCTTGCCGATCACCGGCAGCATGGAGCGCGCGATGAGCGGGCGGCCGCCATATGCCTGGGAGCCGGACAAAGGCGCCTATGTCGGCGTGATGAAGCGCAGCGGCACGGCCAAGGACATCGTCTGGTTTCGCGGTGAAGCCTGCTACGTCTTCCACATCATGAATGCGTGGGAGGAGGAGAACCGCATCGTCGCCGACGTCATGCAGTTCGAGGAAGCGCCCTTGTTTCCGCATCCGGACGGGCGGCCGACCGATCCGGAGAAGTCGCGCGCCCGGCACTGCCGCTGGACCTTCGATCTCTCGGGCAACACCGACCGCTTCCAGCAGACTTATCTCGACGATCTCACCGGCGAATTCCCGCGCATCGACGATCGTCGTGCCGGGCTGAAGAGCGGTCACGGCTGGTACGCCTGCGCCAATCCACGGCTGCCGATGTTCGGCGCGCTCTCGGGCATCGTCCATGTCGATGGTAACGGCAGGCGGCTCGGCCCCTATCTGCTGCCGGCCGGCGACACCATCTCCGAGCCCGTTTTCGTCGAGCGGTCCAAGGACGCGCCTGAGGGCGACGGCTGGCTGCTCGCGGTGGTCTGGCGCGCGCGCGAGAACCGCAGCGATCTCGCCGTGTTCAACGCCGCCGACGTCGAGGCCGGCCCTGCCGCGCTGGTGCAGCTCGGCCACCGCGTGCCCGACGGCTTTCACGGCAATTGGGTGGGTGCCGCATAGCAGCCGTCATTTCGGAGCGCGACGAAGTCGCGAGGCCGAATCCATTGCGCAGCATGACGCGAAGCGAAATGGATTCTCAGGTGCGCAATTGCGCACCGTAGCGCGACGCTTCGCGTCGCCCCGGAATGACAGACAGAGGAGTTTCACATGCACTTGCCCTGGATCGTCGTAGGCTGTTTGACCGCCCTCACCTGCGCCGTGCTCGTATTGCCAACGAGCCGCCTGCAGCGGAGCAGCCAGACCATCTTCAACGGCGGCATCCTGCTCGCGGTGGGCCTTCTGATCGTCTCGGCGCTGCCGATCCTGTCCCACCTGACTTGGACGGGATGGGTCGATCACACGCTAGACCACGTGGTTGCGCTGTTTCACTTTTTGGAGGTCGCCTATACGGTTTTGACGCTGTGACGGTTCATTGACCTGTCTCGCCCGGAGCAGTCACTCCCATTGAATTGGTTCCAACCGAGCCCTGATTTCTCCCGCAACACCGGTTCATCCACAAAATGGTATCCCGAGCATCGTCAGACCAAGTATGGTACGTCCAGCCGCGCATGCCCAACGCCCGCTGAACAGGACCACGATGAAGGATGTATTCGCCCGTCTCGGCTCCGATCTTTTCTCCGCCATCCTCTTCCTGGCCGTCTACCTCATTACCGACCATATCGTCCTAGCGACGGCGGTGGCGATCGCCGGTGCGTTCGCGCAAGTGATCTATGCCCGCGTCAAGGGGCAGCAGCTCAACTACATGACCTATGCGAGCCTCGCACTGGTCGTGGGACTGGGCGCGATCACATTGCTGACCAACGACGCCCGCTTCATGCTGGCGAAGCCCGCGATCGCACATTTCGCGATCGGCCTGATCATGCTCAAGCGTGGCTGGATGTTGCGCTACATGCCGCCGATCGTCGTCGAGACCGTTCCGGAATATGTGACGGCCGCGGGCTATGCCTGGGCAGCGCTGATGTTCGTGATTGGCGCCGGCATGATCGTGGTCGCTTCCACGGGTGATCTGAAGCTGTGGGCATTCTATCTCACGGTGGTCGCGGGCGGCGGCAAGATCCTGGCCTTTGCCGTGCAGTACATCGTTCTGCGGCTCATCGTCAGCAGCCGCCGACGCGCCGCTGCCCGCGCCTGAATGCGGGGTTACGCAGGCGCGTCGAGTTGGGTTATAGGCTCGCCAAGGGACTGGCCGCGGATCGTCGCGGTCCGCCGGTGATTTGTTCGGGAGACGGGAATGGCCGTGGACGGCAACTGGAATCTGACCATGACGACGCCGATGGGCGAGCGCCAGGCGACGCTGAGCTTGAAAGCTGAGGGCGGCACGCTCACGGGCACGCAAGGTGCGGAAGGTAATACCGCCGAAATTTTCGACGGCACCGTCTCGGGCGACAACGTCTCCTGGAAGGTTTCGATCGACAACCCGATGCCGCTCACGCTGGAATTCACCGGTACGGTCGCGGGCGACAACATCAGCGGCGAGATGGGCATCGGCCCGATGGGCAGCTTCCCGTTCACCGGCGCGCGGGCGTAACGCCGCGCGTCGAATGGCCATGCGTGCGCTCCGCCTCATCGCGGCAACGATCCTGTCTGTCGCGACACAGGCGGCGTGCGCGGACGACACCGAACCGGCGTGGCGCGCAAGCGCGCTCGCCCTGGTGCCGGCAGGCTATGTCGCCGGCGCAGCCTATCGGACCGAAGGCGCGACCGGGTACCTCGCCGTCTATGCCGCAACATCGAACGATCCGAAAGCTCCGGCCAGCGTGTTCGCGGCCCGTCAGAGCCTCGTCGTCACGCTGACTCCGGACGCGACGCGGGCAGTCTCAGCCGAGTTAAAGCCGCACACCGAGCCGGCTCCGAGCAGCGATGACACCGATTTCGCCGAGATGCACGCCGATCTCGCGGCAAAGCGCTCCATCCTGCCCGCAGGTACCGAACCCTGCGCTCTCGGCGCCTGGTCCATCGACAAGGATCCGAACGGCCTCAACGTGCGCGCCGAGCCCTCGGTGAAAGCGCGCGTGCTCGGCACCCTGCCGCCGCCCTACCGGCTCAAGCTCGGCGGAGCCGAGAACACGCCCGAGGGCGGCTGGCTCACCGAATTCCGCATCATCGGCTTCCGGGATGGCTGGTTTCTGATCGCGGGCGCGAAGCCGCCGGGCAAAGACTACGAAGACGAGAAGAGATACCCGCGCAACGCGCCAAAACCCTATGCCGGGCGTGGCTGGGTCGCGGCCAACAAGGTCGGCGCGAGTTATGCCAACGGCTCCACACGTGCGGGCGGCTTGTTTCAGGCCCCCTTCATCGACGCCAAATGGATGCCCGCACAGCGTGAGCTCGGCGGCCCGATCGACGGCGACGGCGGACCGAAGCGACTTCTCGCCTGCAGCGGATATTGGGGCCTGGTCGAGAGCCATGACGGCGTCCGCGGCTGGTGGCGCGCGCTGTGCTCGAACCAGGTTACGAATTGCAGCTAGATCAGACGGAAGCGTCCCCGATCTCTCTGCGTCATACGCGGGCTTGACCCGCGTATCCATCTTCTGACGTGCGATGGATGGCCGGGTCAAGCCCGGCCATGACAACTCAGCCCAGGTTCAACTCCTTGAAGAAGTCGTTGCCTTTGTCGTCAACGATGATGAAGGCGGGGAAGTCGACGACCTCGATGCGCCAGATCGCTTCCATGCCGAGCTCGGGATATTCCAGCACCTCGACCTTCTTGATGCAGTGTTCGGCAAGGTTGGCCGCGGCACCACCAATCGAGCCGAGATAGAAGCCGCCATACTTCTTGCAGGCCTCGCGCACGGCCGGCGCCCGGTTGCCCTTGGCCACCATCACCATCGAACCACCGGCGGCCTGGAATTGGTCGACGAAGGAATCCATGCGGCCGGCGGTGGTCGGACCGAACGCGCCTGAGGCATAGCCGTCGGGCGTCTTGGCCGGGCCCGCGTAATAGACCGGGTGGTTCTTGAAA
Organism: Bradyrhizobium sp. DOA1; assembly: GCF_001593325.1. Taxonomy (NCBI): domain Bacteria; kingdom Pseudomonadati; phylum Pseudomonadota; class Alphaproteobacteria; order Hyphomicrobiales; family Nitrobacteraceae; genus Bradyrhizobium; species Bradyrhizobium sp. DOA1. Next base: position 2,031,749 of record NZ_JXJM01000001.1, on the reverse strand, counting down.
TAGTCCGGCAGCGGCTCGCCCTTCTCCAGCCGCTCGCGCAGCTTGGCATGCGCGCTGTCGCGCGCGACGATCATGGTGCCGGTCATCGAGACGCGCGTCTTGATCGGGTATTTCGAGAACGTCGCCAGGATGTCCTTCATCGGCTGGTTGAGGTCGATCTTCACGACCTCACCGCCGAGCGACTGCTCGACCTCGGGCAGATATTGCGCCGGGTTGTGCTCGAGCTCCTCGAGATAAACACCGTCCTTGGTGATCTTGCCGAGCACCTGGCGGTCGGCCGAGCAGGACACGCCGAGGCCAATGGGGAGCGAAGCGCCATGGCGCGGCATGCGGATCACGCGCACGTCGTGACAGAAATATTTGCCGCCGAACTGCGCCCCCACTCCCAGGCTTTGCGTCATCTTGTGAATTTCCTGCTCCATCTCGACGTCACGGAAGGCGTTGCCGTCGGGCGAGCCGTGGGTCGGCAGCGCGTCGAGATAGCGCGCGGAAGCGAGCTTCACCGTCTTCATGCAGAGCTCGGCCGAGGTGCCGCCGATCACGATGGCGAGGTGATAGGGCGGACACGCCGCGGTGCCCAGCGTCAGAATCTTCTCCTTGAGAAACGCCAGCAGCCGGTCCTTGGTCAGCACCGAGGGCGTGGCCTGGAACAGAAAACTCTTGTTGGCGGAGCCGCCGCCCTTCGCCATGAACATGAACTTGTAGGCGTCGTCGCCCTCGGCGTAGATCTCGCACTGCGCCGGCATGTTGTTGGCGGTGTTCTTCTCCTCATACATCGAGAGCGGCGCGACCTGCGAATAGCGGAGATTGCGGCGCAGATAGGCATCGCGCGCGCCTTCCGAGAGCGCCGCCTCGTCGTCACCGTCGGTGATGACGTTGCAGCCCTTCTTGCCCATGATGATCGCAGTGCCGGTGTCCTGGCACATCGGCAGCACGCCGCCGGCCGCGATGTTGGCGTTCTTCAAAAAGTCCAGCGCGACGAACTTGTCGTTCGGACTGGCTTCGCCGTCCTCCAGGATCGAGCGGAGCTGCTGCAGATGGCCGGGACGCAGGTAATGGTTGATGTCGCCGAAAGCCGCCTCCGACAGCGCCCGCAGCGCCTCGCGTGACACCACCAGCATGTCCTTGCCGAGGACCTTCTCGACCCTGACGCCCTCGGACGAAATCTTCTTATATGGCGTCTCGTCCTTGCCCAGCGGGAACAGTGGGGTGTGCTTGTAGGGCGGAACGGGCTTTGACTGGTCGGGAAAGGCGGTTGGAGCGTTCATGGGGCGGATCTCGGGGTTTTGGGGCCCTGGCGGGCCCTCGGCGTAGAAGCGTTCTAAGCGCATTTTGGGCGGAAAAGAAAGGGAGCGGCGCGCATGGGAGAGGCCGGCCGAGCCCCGCGAAAGCATTGACACAGCACGTGGAAAGGCCAGTCCCCACCCTTGCGCTTCCGGTCCGCCGACGCTTGAATGCGCGTCCTAAGGGGCTTTTCATCATGACATTGAACTTGAACGTCCGCGGCGCGATCCTGGTCGCCGCCGCCATCAGCGGACTTGTGACCCTCACCTCGCCCGCGCGTGCCGACCGCTGTGACGACAGCGCCAAGGAGCTGGCGAGCCAGGTCGATCGTCTCAAGGTGAACTTCCGGGCGGCCAACGTCGTCTACCTGACGCACCCGGCGGCCAAGGAGCTGTCTGTCGGCTGCCGCGGCGACAAATATTCGATCGAGCTCTATGCCAAGGGCGACCGCAAGCCCAAGCCGGAATTCTATGCGTTGGTGGGATCGATGGCGGCGATCGTCTTCACCGTAACGAAGGACGACACCACGACGGGCGCCACACGCTGCCTGAAGCGGATGGGCCTGTTGCGCGGCGACAAGGTCACCATGCGCTACCGGCGCCTCAACATGGAGTGCACCAGGACCAAGACGGAAGCGTCGATCGCGATCACGCGCGGCAAGGACGAGTAGGGGCGCTCGTCGCTATTGCAGCGGACAAGGCGCTCACGTGGCGCGACGCAGCTCGCCACGCATTCCGTCTGCGAGCGCAGCGACTTGTCCGCCGAAGCCTTGGCGAAGGCGGAAGCAATCCAGAGTCCCTCCGTGGAAACAGACTGGATTGCTTCGTCGCAAGAGCTCCTCGCAATGACGCTGAGAGGTCTCGTGACAACGCGGATGAGGCGCGAAAGCCGCCTCATCCACCGCCCCCATTCCCTCGCATTTTAGCGATTGCCTTGAAGGAAATTTCGCTCCTTGCAGGGCAGGCTCGATTGCTTCCATGTGTGAGGATTTGCGGATGAAGGTTTCCACCGTTGCGCCCCCGCCGATCGCGATCGTGGTTCCGAACTACGACACGAGCAAGCAGCAGAACGATCAGGCCAAGGTCAGGGACGAGGATCCGACCTTCAAGCCGCAGCCGCCTGCGCCGCTGCCTCCGGGTCAGGGGACGCGGATCGATCAGCTCGCCTGATCGGGCTTGCCGAAGGCGGAAAGCGCCCGGTCCGGTCGACCGGGCCTCGCGCGTTCCGCCGCATCTTTGCCGGATAGCGGGACCAACTTCGTGCGCGGCCATCCACGGGGTCCTGCGCATGATCGCACGCCTCCTGCTGCAGAACACGATCTTCACCGTCGGCATGGGCACGCTGCTGTTCGCCTCCGCCGGGACATTGCACTGGCCTTCGGCCTGGGTGTTCCTCGTCACCTCCGCCGTACTTGGTCCACTCTGCGGCTGGTGGCTCTACCGGATCGATCCGGCGCTGCTCGCCGAACGTCTGCGGCCGGTCCTGCAAAAGGATCAGCCTGCCGCCGACAAGATGTTCATGATCGTCTTCGTCATTGCGATGCTGGTCTGGCTGGTCGCGATGGGCGTCGACCGACGCATCCGATTCTCCGAGATGCCGATTGCGTTGCAGGTCTTCGGCCTCGTGCTGTTCCTGGCCTCGACACTGTTCACGATGTGGGTGTTCCGCGAGAACTCGTTCGCCGCGCCCGTGGTGAAGCTCCAGGCCGAGCGCGCCCAGCGCGTGATCTCGACCGGGCCTTACGCCCATGTGCGCCACCCCATGTACAGCGGCATGGTCCTGTTCTTCGCCGGCCTGCCGCTGCTGTTGGGGGCGTGGTGGGGACTTGCAATGGTGCTGGTATTCGCAGTCTTGTTTGCGGTCCGCATCGGGATCGAGGAGCGCACGCTGCGCGAGGGCCTGCGGGGCTATGCCGAGTACTCGGCGCGGGTGCGCTATCGCCTGGTGCCAGGTCTTTGGTGAGGAGACATCACTCTCCCGACCGCACCGCTAAGCGTCCAGTTCGCGATAGTGGCGGAAGATGCCTTGCTCGTTGAAAGCAATGCGGCGGTCGCTGTCGAGATAGGCCTTGATGTTCGGCCGTGCGGCGATGCGGTCGTGCAGACCGACAAGGCCCGGGATGTCGCTCTCGAACGCCTTCATGCGCTTGGGGAAGGCATAGCGCAGTCCCGCAACGATCTGGAATAGCGAGAGATCGACATAGGTCAGTCTGCGGCCGGTGACATAGGCGCCGCCGCTATCGGTGAGGAGCCGCTCGAAATAGCCGAGAAATTTTGGCACGCGCTCGCTCCAGAAATCGGCGGTGCGCTTTTTCGCCGGCGGCTTCTGGTCTTCGTAGTACATCGAAGGCCCGAGCGGATGATGGGTGTCGTGGATCTCGACCACGAGATCGGTGATGGTGAGCTGCAGCTGGTGCACCCAGAGCCGGCCAGCCTCCGTCTTCGGCGCAAGCCCATGTCGGCTGCCGAGATAGAGCAGGATGTTGGCGGTCTGGCCGATGACGAGCTTGCCTGCCTTCAGGAACGGCGGCGCGAAAGGCGGCGTGCCCGCATGCGCCTCCATCATCTTCATCATCGCAGCCGTCCCGCGCGGCCCGCGCGCGACGTCGACGTAAGCGGCACCGGCCTCCTCCAGCGCCAGCCGCACATATTCGCCGCGGCCCTGGATCTCGGGCCAGTAGTAGAGCTCGTATTTCATGAGAAAGGTCCGTAAGCGTGGGGCGACGGAACCAATGAAGCAGGCAGCCGAAGGTTCCGCCGAGTGAGCGACGGATCTCGCCGAAAGCTCCGTCATTGCGAGCGCAGCGCTCGCAATGACGAGTGAGAGAGCTCGGCGCCTCAATTCGCCGCGAAACAATACAACAGGCCGTCGCCGCCGGTGGACTTCAGATCGGCCTGCGAGCAGCCACCGTCTGGACCGCGCGAGGGGTGAGAGCTGTTCCAGGACTTCGAGGGCTCGTCGTCGCGCAGGCCGCGGCGATCAAAATGGCCGACCATCGCGGCTCCTTGCGTGCTCGACGTCCAGTTCTTGCAGGTGCGATCGTCCGGCCCGGCAAACGCGGTGCCGTCGGCCTGCGATCCCGTGAGGATGTCGTGCCGGTTCGGCTGGTCGCCAGCACCGGTGATCCCCTCGCCTTTCTCGGTGAGCGCGGTCTGCTTGGTGAGATTATTGGCAGCGCTGTGCAGTTCGCCCACGTCCTTGGCGATCGCGGTGCCCTTGGCGTTCTGCCACGGTCCCTTGCCGATGCGGTCCTTGGCGTTGACGGCCGGCTTGCCGTCCGCGGCCTGCGTCGAGAGATAGGCGCGCCAGGTCTTGCTACCAGCGCCGGCGGCCTGAGCGAGCTTCTGGCATTGCGCGTCGGCCCCCTCGAGGCCCCCGAGATCGGCGCCCTTGCCCGGACCGTTGGAGGTCACAAAGAAGGTCATGTCGGCCGATTGCGCCTGCGCCGATGGCGCTGCCAGCATGGCCATTACGAGCGCAAGGCCCGAAATCGTCACGGATCTGTCGATGCGGATCATGTTGTCCTCCCATTGTGTTGGTTGTCTTGTGCTTGTCGTTGTGGCGTTTTCGAGCGAAGTGGATACCGGTTCGCGTAAAGAAGACGCGTAAAACAAAAATCCAGAGCTTCGGTTCTGATCCATCAGAACCGAAGCTTTGGCCGCCTGATGTCAACCCGACGTGGGCCAGCTTATTCCGATTCTGCGATGCGAGATGGCCAAAGAAAAAGGCGCCGTGCAGAAGCACGACGCCCTTGGTTTGTCCTGTCGCAAGCGATCAGTTGGTTTGCTGGATCGCCGACAATTCCCAGCCGGTGCCCGGCCGGCGGGCGAAGGTCCAGATCTCGGTCGCCTCACCCGGCTGCTCGCTGCCGGCGACGACTGCGCCGGTGTTGCGGTCGGTCGTCTTGTCGGTGAGCGCGAAGCGCAGCGCCACCGTGGCGTAGTCCGTCTCGCCTTCGCGCCAGGCTTCCGCGAGGTCGCCCTGCAACAGCTTGACGTTGGTCACCTTGTTGACGACGTTGCGCGCGCGGTTCTGGGCGCGATCTTGCTCGAAATAGGAGACCATCTCCGGCGTCGCGAGCGTGTGCAGCTTGGCCACGTCCTCGTTCGACCAGGCGGCCTGGACTTCGCCGAGCAGCCGCTCGAACGCCTCGTAGTCGTCCGGCTTGATCTCGAGCGGGGCGTTGTTGGCGCCGAAGCCGAAGCCACCGAGACCGCTGCGATAGTTCGGCTGCGGTGCGGAACCTGCGCCCGTGTCAGCAGCGGCATTGGCATAGGCCGGCTGCTGCGCATGACGGCGCTGCCACCAGGACATCGCCAACCGCACCACGAGCACCACGAGCGCGATCTGGATGATCAGGCCGAGGATCGAGGACAGGCTGCCGAGGCCGCCGAACAGGCCGCCGCCGAACAGCATGCCGAGCAGGCCGGCGCCGAGGAAGCCGGCCGCAAGGCCGCCCATGAAGCCGCCGGCGCGGCCAAACAGGCCGCCGCGGGCGGGCGCAGCCGCGGCCGAATTCATGCCTGCACCCGGCTGGGTGTAGGTGCGGTTGAACTGCGAGGTCGAGCCCGGCGCGGTCGTGGTCGACGGCGGAGCCGAATAGGTTCGCGAGCCGCGCGAACCGGACGAGAAGCCGCCGCCAGCGCGGGCGTCGGCGGACGAGATCGTCAGCGCGGTCGGCAGCGCAAGCGCCAGCACGACGGCAATCGTCTTGAAGACACTGCGGGAGCGTTGCGAGAAAGTCATGTGCGTTTCCCAAATCCCCGGCATGGGGACGTGCGCTTAAGATGGGCAGACTTCCCGAAAAGTGAAGCCGGTTTCGGGAAATGTGGCTGCGGCCCTCAGTCGCGGGGATGTGGCAAAAGCTCCTATTTGGCAGGGGTTTTACGGGGAACCAGGGGCCAACGGTTAGCGCCGGGTTTACGACCGATTTCCGCTTTTCCCCACATCAGCGCGAGCCCAGCTGTTCACCAGCCGTCATTGCGAGGAGTGCAGCGACGAAGCAATTTCCGCGGAGAGATTCTGGATTGCTTCGTCGCTGCGCTCCTCGCAATGACGGAGAAAAAGATCAGCGCGCGCGAGAGGAAGACCCTCACCCCTGCTTCATCATCGTCTCCTTCACCGCCGCCACGAGCTGGCTGAGCGTGAACGGCTTTGGCAGGAAGTCGAACTGCTGGCCCTCGGGAAGACTCTTCTCGAACGCATCCTCAGCGTAGCCGGAGACGAAGATGAACCTGATCTCGGGGTTCTGCTCCCGCATCGCCTTCAGCAGCGTCGGGCCGTCCATCTCCGGCATCACCACGTCGGAGACGACGAGATCGATCGCGCCGCTCTGCTCCTCCAGCACCTCCATGGCCTCGACGCCGTTCTCGGCCTCGACCACGGTGTAGCCGCGCGAGCGCAGACCGCGCGCGTTCAATGCACGCAGGCCCTCCTCGTCCTCGACCAGCAGGATGGTGCCCTGTCCCGTGAGATCGGTCCGCGGCTTGGCCTCCGCTGGCGGGCTGGCCTCCTTCGATGCGCCATTGGTCGCGCTGATCACGGCTGCAGGCTGCTCGACCTGCGCCTCCGCCTCGGCATGATGGCGCGGCAGGAAGATATGGAACGAGGTTCCCTGCCCCGGTTCGGAATCGACGTAGATGAAACCGCCGGTCTGCTTGACGATGCCGTAGACGGTGGACAGCCCGAGTCCGGTGCCTTTGCCCACCTCTTTCGTCGAGAAGAACGGCTCGAAGATCTTGTCGCGAATGTCGGCGGGGATGCCGGTGCCGGTGTCGGCGACTTCGATCCGTACATAGTCCGCCGCCGGCATGCCCTTGTAGGCGAGCTTGCCGGCATCGTCGCTGGCGACGTTGGCGGTACGAATGATCAGCTTGCCGCCGTCGGGCATCGCGTCGCGCGCGTTCACCGCGAGATTGACGATCACCTGCTCGAACTGGGAGACGTCGACCTTCACCGGCCAGAGGTCGCGGCCGTGCACGAGGTCGAGCTTGACCTTCTCGCCGATCAGCCGGCGCAACAGCATGGTGAGATCCGAAAGCGCATCGCCGAGGTCGAGCACCTGCGGCCGCAGCGTCTGCCGCCGCGAGAACGCCAGCAGCTGCCGCACCAAGGTGGCGGCGCGCGTCGCGTTCTGCTTGATCTGCATGATGTCCTGGAACGACGGATCGGTCGGCTTGTGCGCGTTCAGCAGGAAGTCGTTCGCCATCATGATGGCGGAGAGCACGTTGTTGAAATCGTGGGCGATGCCGCCGGCGAGCTGGCCGACCGTCTCCATCTTCTGCGACTGGTTGATCTGGTTCTCCAGCGCGCGCCGCTCGGTGGTCTCGAGCATGTGCACGATGGCGGCCTCCGCCTCGTTCTCGGCCGCATCGACCGGCGTGACGAAGAACTGGCCCCAGCGCTCCTTGGTCCCTTCCAGCGCCACCTCGACGGGGGCGATGTCGGCCTGGCCTTCGGCGGCCTGGTTGATGGCCGCGATCAGCAGATGGCGATCGCGCGAATTGACCGCGCGGAAGATCGACTTGGAAGCGCTGTCGAGCCCGAGCGCCTGCCCGAGCTTGGCGTAGCGCGCATTAGCGCGCACCACGTTGCCGCCGCGATCGACGGTGGCGATCGCCATCGGCGTGTGGTCGAAGAAGCGCATGAAGCGCACTTCGGCGGCACGGTCCGGGTCGCTGCGCTCGTCGCGCGCACGGCTGATCACGAGCGTGCGCGACGGACCCGGCGCGCCATCGGCTCCGAAGGCGAGCTTGTGATAGAGCCGCACCGGCATGGTCTTGCCCGTGCGCATGCGCAGGTCGATGTCGAAGACTTCGGTCTTGACCTCGCCGGGCACCGCGACGATCGAGGTCAACAGCGAGGCGCCGTCGCCGGAGACGATGTCGGTCAGCTTGAGGCCGCCCGAGCCGATCTCGGCGAGGTCGTAGTCGAGCCAGTTCGCCAGCGTCGCATTGACGTAAGCGAGCTCGCCGGCCGGATTGACCGAGAAGAAGCCGCACGGGGCGTGATCGAGATATTCGATCGCGTGCTGGAGCTCCTGGAACACGTCCTCCTGGCGCTCGCGGTCGCGGGTGATGTCGGCGATCGACCACACCGCATATTTCCCCTCGCGCTTGCCCGTGCCGAGGGGGCGGACCCGCATGCGGAGCCAGCGACCCTGGTTGCCGTCATGGCCGGAGATACGCACCTCTTCCTGCTGCCGTTTGCCTTCGCGGGCGGCCTTGAGCAGGCGGAACACGGCTTCGGAGACATCGGGATTGCCGATGAAGACGCGCTCGACGGGACGCACGTCCTGGGGACCGGTCGCACCCGTCAGCGTCAGATAGGCCGCGTTGGAATAGACCACATGCCCGCGGCTATCGGTGACCGCGAGCCCGTCGAAGGCATGATCGGAGATCCGGCCGATGATGGGATCATCGAGATTGCGGTCGGCGAAGCGGATGATGCCGGCGGCGAAGGCGAACAGGTTGAACAGGCCGACCATCGCCAGCACGGCGAGGATGCCGAGAATATAGGGCTGCGCCTGCGCGCGGCCGAGCGTCATCAGCCCGACGGCGACCGCGACAAGGCCGGCGGCCACCAGCAGCACGAGCGCGATACTGCCCGAGCGCGGCGACGGCTCATGCGCCGCAACGGGCTCGCGTGACAGGTCGTGGTCGGTCTCAGCAGTCATTTTACGCTGGCGTAGCCTGTCGGCAGAGAATCAACGCGCTCCGGGGCGCGCGAGGTCCTCCCTGCCTGAATCGGACCCGGAGGTGCAAGGGCAGCAGACGCGAAAGGTACGCTGATTCCCAGATTACGGCCATTTCCGGTACTTTTCGGGCATTTTATCCCCGCCCGGCGCCGAATCCGCGCTTCAGGCGCATGACGTAACCGATGACCTCGGCGACCGCATGGTAGTGCTCGGTCGGGATTTCCTGGTCGATGTCGACGGTGGCGTAGAGCGCGCGCGCCAGCGGCACGTTCTCGACGATCGGAATGTCGTGCTCGCGCGCGATTTCCCGGATCTTGAAGGCGAGATTGTCGACGCCCTTGGCGACGCAGATCGGCGCGGACATGCCGCGCTCGTAGGACAGCGCCACCGAATAGTGGGTCGGATTGGTGATGATCACGGAGGCCTTAGGAACCGCCGCCATCATGCGCTTCTTGGCGCGCTGCTGCCGCAGTTGCCTGATCCTGCCCTTGATGTGCGGGTCGCCTTCGGACTGCTTGTATTCTTCCTTGATCTCCTGGAGCGACATCTTCTGGCGCTGGAACCAGCTGCGGTACTGGAAGAAATAGTCGGCGATGGCGACGATCGCGAGCGCGGCCACCACCGCGCCGAGCAGGTGGATGGTCATGCTGGTGGTGGCGCCGAGCATGGCCGCCGGGTCGAGCCTGACCATTGCCTCCATGCGATGCCGCTCCGGCCACAGGATCATGGTCATGACCACGGCGAGCAGGACCAGCTTGCCGATGCCCTTGAGGAAATTGGCGGCCGCCTGCTTGCCGAAGATGCGCTTGAAGCCCGCCCCGGGCGAGATCTTGTTGAATTTGGGTTTCAGGGATTCGGTGGACCAGACCAGGCGATGCTGGAGCATGTTGCCGGCAATCGCCGCCAGCGTCAGCATCAAGAGCGGCACGCCGATCGCCGCGAGCACGGCGACTTCGATCTGCTGCGTCAGCGCCAGCAGAGACCTGCCATCGGTCTTGATCATCCAGGAATTGGCGAGCAGGTTGCGCATCGGCGTCAGCAGCCCGCTGCCGACCGAGCCGGCGAAGGTCGAGACCACGAGCGTGCCGCCCGCCATCATGAACCAGGTGTTGATCTCCTGGCTCTTGGCGACGTCGCCGCGTTCGAGTGCGTCGTCGAGACGCTTTTGCGTCGGGTCTTCTGTTTGACTTTCGGGATCGTTGTCTTCCGCCATCGGTCGACCCCCGTCACTTGAGCGGAATCATCTGGTGCATGACACCGATGAAGTAATCGAGATACGTGCCCATCATCGCGGCGAGCACCACGGCGAGGACCAGAAAGCCCGCGAAGATCGAAAGCGGCACGCCGACGAAATAGACCTGCATCTGCGGCATCAGCCGCGCCAGGATGCCCAGCCCGATGTTGAACACGAGGCCGAACACCAGGAACGGTCCGGAGAGCTGCAGGCCGAGGCGGAACGCGGCGGCGAAGGCCCGCGTCGCCAGCGAGGCGATGTCGCCGCTCGAGACGGTCTCGCCCGGCGAGAAGATCTTATAGCTGTCGTTCAGCGCCGCGATCACCAGATGATGGCTGTCGGTGGCAAACAGCAGCGTCACGCCCAGCATGGTCAGGAAGTTGCCGATCAGCACGCCTTGCTGGCCCTGCGTCGGATCGACCGAGGTGACGAAGCCGAGTCCCATCTGCTGCGCGATCACGGAGCCGGCGACTTGGAGCGCCGAGAGCGTCACGCGGGCGGTCGCGCCCAGCACGATGCCGATCGCGATCTCATGCAGCATCAGGACCAGGAGCGGCGCAAGCGAGCCCATGTCGACCTGATAGGCGTTGCGATGCAGCGGCAGGATGATCAGCGTGAGCAGCAGCGCGATCGACAACTTGATCCGCGTCGGGATGTTGGTTTCGCCGAGCCCTGGCAGCAGCATCACCATCGCGCCGACCCGGGCGAAGACCAGCATGAATGAAGCGGCGAGCGCCGGCAGCAGCGAGACGTCGATGCGCATGATCTACGCATTGTGCCTTAGCCGCCGATGATTCGCGACGAGATCCGCAGCATGTGGGCGTGGAGCGAGTCGGCCATGAACGGCAGCGCCAATAGCATCGTGGCAAAGATGGCCAGGATCTTGGGCACGTAGATCAGCGTCTGCTCCTGGATCTGCGTCAGCGCTTGGAACAGCGACACGACGACGCCGACCACGAGGCCGACCACCATCAGCGGCGACGATACGATCACGATGGTCCAGATCGCATCGCGTGCGACGTCGAGGGTTTCGGGTCCGGTCATTTGCAGAATTCCGCTGTTCTTTGTCTGAGGGCACTGAGGGAAGCGAATGGCGAGTGGCGAATGGGAGAGCCTATTCGCCACTCACCATTCGCCGGTCGCCCTCCCCAATCAGATCGGCATCTTCATGATGTCTTCATAGGCCGCGATGACGCGGTCGCGGACCGAAACCAGCGTCGACACCGCAACGTCGGTGTCGGCGACCGCCGTCACCACGTCCATCACGTTGGCCTTGCCGGAAGCCATCGCCACCGCCTGCGCGTCGGACTTGCGACCGGACTCGATGACGCTGCCGACGGCGTCCTTCAACAGCGAAGCGAAGGATTGCCCGCTCGGCTCGCTGCCCTTGGCGGCGCCGCTGTTCTCCAGCACGCGGGCGAGATTGGCGTAAGCATTGGCGGCGATTGTCGGTGATGCCATGGCTCAGATGTCCTGTTCAGCTCTTGAGGATGTCCAGCGTGCGCTGGATCATCCGGCGCGTCGCACTGATGATGTTGAGATTGGCCTCGTAGGACCGCTGCGCATCGCGCATGTCGGTCATCTCGACCACCGAGTTCACGTTGGGATATTTGACGTTGCCGCTCGCATCCGCGGACGGATTGTTGGGCTCGTACCTGACCCGGAAGGCGGACTGATCGGGCTTGATCCTGCCGAGGGTGACGACCTGGGCCTCCAGCGTGCGGTCGAGCGCGGACGAAAAAGTCGGCACCTTGCGCCGGTAGGGATCGCCGCCCGCGGTCTGCGCAGTCGAATCCGCGTTCGCGATGTTCTCCGAGATCACCCGCATGCGTCCGGCCTGCGCCCGCAGGCCGGAGGTCGCGATCGCCATCGAGCGGGCAAAGTCGCTGCTGTCATTCGCCATGATCCGCCTCCTCTAAGCTTCTCTCAGGCCTTGCCGATCGCGGTCTTGAGCAAATGCAGGCTCTTCGAATAGAGCGAGGTCGCCGCCGCGTAGTCCATCTGGTTGTTGGCCGCTTTCATCATCTCCTCTTCGAGGACGACCGCGTTGCCCGCAGGCCGGGTCTCGAAGCCCACATTCTTGTTCTGGTCGAATGCGGAGGCCGCCCCCGGCGGCGGTAGGTGGGAACCGCTGGTGCGGGTCAGCACCAGGGGTCCCATGGCGCCGGTGATCGCGCCGGATTTGTCGAGCTTCGGCTCGACCAGGTCGCGCGGCCGGAATTTGGGAGTATCGGAGTTGGAAACGTTCTCGGACAGGACGCGCTGGCGCTCCTGATGCCACTGCATCTTGGTTCGCAGCGCCGACAGCAGCGGGAGGTCGTTGATGGACATCGTTGCGGCTCCTTCCGCCCATTCCGGACCTCGAGGTCCGGAGCTAGGCAGAATTTGCCGCGTGTATGGTTAACGGCTGGTTAAGATGTCACAGGCATATGTCCCCGGACGGGACATGAATGTGCGTGCCCCGTGATTCGATACGCCCAAAAGCAGCATTAACCCAACCGCTTGGCGGCGCGTGCACAGGCCAAGAAGTCGTTTTGGATCGGGCGATTCATGGGTTATTAAGAGTTGGGGACGGCAAAACTTGCCGTGGGACGTTAAGAAATCGCAGTTTTGGGGCATCGTAGGCCGGTGGTCGGCGCATCTGACCATGGGCACGAGACAAGCGCCATTCGTCGGGGACAAGTATGCAAGGCAGCCCTATCACCTTCATCGTCGCGTTCATCGCCGTTCTGGCGTTGATCGGCGTCGCTGCATGGCTGGTTCGCCGATTCGGCGGCAGCCGGCTGGGCGCCAACACCCAGCGCGGCAGGATGCCCCGGCTCGCCGTGATCGATGCTGCCGCGGTCGACGGCCGGCGGCGCCTGGTGCTGGTCCGGCGCGACAATGTCGAGCATCTCCTGATGATCGGCGGCCCCACCGACATCGTCGTCGAGCCCAACATCGTTCGCGCCGCGCATGGCCGCGATCAGCTGCCGCAGCGTGCCAACACCGCCGAGCCGCCGCCGCGCCTTGCTCCGATGCCCGATTCCGGCGCTTGGGCCGACGAGGCGCCACGGCCGGAACTGCTCGATCATCCCGAGCCGCAATTGCCCGAGCCGCCGCCGCGCCCCTCGCGCCCGTCCTTTGCCGACGAGGTACGCCGGCCGGCACCGGCGCTGGCCGAGCGGCGCAGCGAGCCGCCTTTGGCCGGTTTCCCCCCCGAGCC
>NZ_JXJM01000001.1:2013504-2017734 GCF_001593325.1 Bradyrhizobium sp. DOA1 | reverse complement strand
GGCTGCTCCTCCGCGCGCGGCCCGCAGCGAGCCGCCGGCGCCACCGGCTCCGCCTGCAAAGCCGGCTGCTGAAAAGACCAGCTTTGAAAATCTCGAAGACGAGATGGCCTCCCTGCTCGGCCGTCCGAAGCCGTCTTCGTGAGATCCCCGGCCCTCCCGCGTAGAGTTCTTTTCCTTTCTGTCCTGTTCGGTGCGGCTTCGCTCGCGAGCCTTGCGCATGCGCAGGACATCAGCATCAATCTCGGCGGCGGTGCGGGTGGCGGCGGCGTCACCGAGCGCGCCATCCAGCTCATTGCGCTGCTCACGGTGCTGTCGATCGCGCCGTCGATCCTGATCATGATGACGTCGTTCACGCGCATCGTGGTGGTGCTGTCGCTGCTGCGCACCGCACTGGGAACCGCGACCGCCCCGCCGAACTCGGTGATCATTGCGCTGGCGATGTTCCTCACCTTCTTCGTGATGGGCCCGGTCCTGCAGAAATCCTACGACGAGGGCATCCGCCCGCTCGTCGCCAACCAGGTCGGCGTCGAGGACGCGCTCCAGCGCGCCTCGGTGCCCCTGCGCGGCTTCATGCAGAAGAACGTGCGCGAGAAGGATCTCAAGCTGTTCCTGGATCTTTCCGGCGAGCCGCCGCCGGCCACGCCCGACGACCTCGCACTTCGCATTCTCGTGCCCGCCTTCATGATCTCCGAGCTGAAGCGCGCCTTCGAGATCGGCTTCCTGCTATTCCTCCCCTTCCTCATCATCGACCTCGTCGTCGCCTCCGTGCTGATGTCGATGGGCATGATGATGCTGCCTCCGGCAACGATCTCGCTGCCGTTCAAGCTGATCTTCTTCGTGCTGGTCGACGGCTGGTCGCTGGTGGCGGGAAGCCTGGTGCAGAGCTACGGCGGAGGATGAGCGCAGCTTCGTTCGCTGCCCCATCTCCTCCCGCCTCAATGATCACCTCCGCTCCCTCCCCGTCATTGCGAGGAGCCCTTCGAAGCAATCCAGACTGCGTCCGCGGAAAGACCCTGGATTGCTTCCGCCTTCGCCAAGGCTTCGGCGGACAAGTCGCTCCGCTCGCAATGGCGGAGCCCTCGCCTGCCGCGCCTTGCGCGGCACCAGGCCTCAACGCGTCATCTTGATCTGTCGCACGACCGGGATCGTCGGCAGCGAGCCGGTGTGGTCCGACTCGTCCTTTGCCTGCGGCGCGCCGGGGGCGCGCGCGGTGGCGTCGGGGAAGCGCTGCTTCATCTCGCGCAGGAAGCCGTCGAGCGTATCGACGCTGGCAGCCAGCTTGGCGATCTCGGCGAACTCGGCACTCGAGGCTGCGGCCGGCTTGCTCGCGATGTCGAAGGCGAGACGGTCCGCGCTCTCGCTCATCAGCGGCGCGTATTTCTCGCGGAAGCGTGACAGGCCGATCGAGTCGTCGGCGAGCGCGTAGCCGACCGCCGCGCGAATAATGTCGCTCTTCTCGACTGCATTGAGCGGCTTGAAGTCGCGGAATCGGTCGCCGTAGTAAAGCTCGATCTGCTCGGCGGATTCGCGCCAGCGCCGCGCCGCCCAGAAGATGTCGGAGCGCAGGCGGAGCACTTCGCGCCCTGAGACGTTGGAGACGATGTCGAGCGCGAGGTCGTGACGGCCGACGTCGCTCTGCGCCCGCGCCTCCAGCAGCAGGCGCTGCTGCCTGAGCTCGCCGGAGAGGTCGCTGATGCGGCTGGCGCGCAGCGCGGTGATGGCCATGTCGGGCTTGCGGTTGGCGAGATAGATCATGGCGAGCCGCGCGGCGACCTGGGCGCGGGCGGCGCCTTCGAGGCGGTGGTCGACCTGGTATTGCAAGAGCTCGGCGGACTGGTCGAGCAGATCGATCGAGGCGAGACGATCGGCGAGACGGCGGATCAGTTCATCGCCGCGGCGGCCGATGGGCGTCAGCTCGCGGAATCCATAGAACATCCCGAGTGCCTCGACCGGCGGCAGCTCGTCACCCTTGGGCCCCAGGAATATCTGCGTGAACAGATCGGAGGCGAGATCCTGCGCCTGGCGCGAGGCTTCCGCATTCGGCTGGAGCCGGGTCGCGGTGCGCGCGGCCGTGAGTGCGTCGCGGTAGCGTCCGTTCTCGGCATACAGCCGCGACAGCATCTGCAGCGTCTTGACCTCGATCGCGTCACCGCGCCAGGTCATCGACAACGTCTCGAGCTCGCGCAGCGCTTCGTCCTTACCGATCTCGTCGCGCTTCTGACGCAGTGCGACCTCGAGCTGCTTGGCCTCGGCCGCCGCCGCCCGGTCGCTCGAGGCGACCGCGAGCTTGTAGTCGTCGAGCGCATCCTTGTCGTGGCCGAGCGCCTCGGCGAGCCGGCCGCGCAGCACCGCGAAGCCGGGCGCAGCCTCGGGCGGGACGCCAACCACCTCGAGCTCGCTGCGGCGCTTGGAGGCGCCGGCATAGTCCTTCACCTCGAGGGACGCTCGCATCGCATCCATCGTCACGATGCGCTGGATGTCGAGCGGCAGCGAGGCGATGGCGAACTCGACGTTCTTGAACTTCTCGCGCGCATCGGCCCATTTGCCCTGACGCGCATAGGCGAGCGCCTTCCAGAGCTGGGCATCGTGGCTGTTGCCGATCACGGGATTGGCTAGATCCTTCAGTCCCTGCGCCGGCCGGCCAACCAGGATGCTCGCGATGGCATGCATGATCAGCGCGCCGCTCTCCTCCTTGTTGAGGGGATCGCTCAGCATCAATTCGGTGACGGCCTTGGCCTCATGGTACATGGCGCGCGACATGTAGAACTGCGCCAGGTCGAGCCGCGGCAGCGAACGCAGCGCGGGCTCGACGGCCGAGATCGCCGTCATCAGCTCGTTCTGCCGCGTCCAGAAGGTCTCCGATTGGCCCTTGCGCCAGCCTTCGGGACTGAAGACCGGGCGCACCGCGGTCGGGGCGCGCTCGGCCGAGATGTCGACCGGCGACAGCGTCAGCCCGCCCTTCTTGCCGAGGATGACCTTGTCGGCGCCGACCTCGACGCCGATCTCGTCGGAGTTCGGCCGCACCGCGATGCCGTGCGCGGATTCCAGCAGCGAGAGATCGACGAGGTCCTGCCGCTTGATGAAGCCACGCACCGGCCGCTGCCCGGTGACGACATAGAGCGTGTCGCCGGCATCGGGATCGGTGAGCTTGTGCAGGACGCCCGGATTGGCGAAGGGGATCGCGATGTTGGCGAGCGCAGGATCGGTGATGTTGCGCGACATCATCAGCGGCAGCGGTGTCGCCTGGATCTTGTCGGCGAGCGTCAGCAGCCAGTTGGTCTCCTTGCCGACCTCCTCGCTCGACAGCGAATAGACCAGCGGACGGGTGAGCCGGATGCGGACCGCCTGCCCCTTGTCGAGCGGCACGCGGCCGACCTCGCCGATCATCGCGCCGCCCCTGCTGCGGATCGCCTCGACGTCGACCGGCTTCGGCGTGTCGAACACCAGCCAGACCGTGTCGCCGCGGCGGAACGCCGCCGCAGGCGTCGAGACCTGAAATGGGAACGTCACGCGCAGGCCGTCGCTGTCGCGGCGCGCATCAACGCTGGCAATCGCAGGCTGCGGCGCGGCGGGGACTTCGGCGGCTGCTTTGGCCGTTTCCTTGACCGTGTCCTTGGCGGCCTCCTTCATGGCCTCCTTGGGCACCTCGGCCATTGCCGGCTTAATTGGCGTGACCTCCGCAACAGGCGGCGCGGGCTTTGACGCTTCCTTCGGTGCTTCTGCGGCTTGCGCGGCCTCCGCTGCAGCAGCGGGAGCCGGAGCCGGCTTCGGTGCTTCCGCCGGCGGCATCGCGGCCGGCGCTTCCACCTTCACGCCCGGCTTGACGTCGATCTTGGCCTCGCGCGCGATCGCCTCGGATGACGGCGGCACGATCTCACGCTGCGGGGCTGCCGGCTTTTCAGCCGCGGGCGCAGGCACAGCCGCGCGACCCCCGGGCTTGAGCTGCGCGATCGCCGCCTCGGGCGTTGCGACCGTCTTGCCCCTGTCCGGCTGGAAGGCGATGTCGACGACGTAGTTCTTCTCGTCGCGGAACGAGTGCACGTCGGAATCGCCGATCAGCGCGATCTCGACGCTGGTCTGGTCGATGTCGGTCTTCTGCTTGATCGAGGCGACGTTCGGCGGCGCTGCGACGACCGCGTCGGCCAGATCGAAATTGAGGTTGGCGTTGAAGGCGAGCGTGAGCTTCTGCTCGTTGAGCACGGAGGAGACGCCGACTCCATCGGGCATCTC
>NZ_JXJM01000001.1:1993763-2012698 GCF_001593325.1 Bradyrhizobium sp. DOA1 | reverse complement strand
CTGGGCGCGCAAGGCCCGCTCGGCCACGCGCGCGCGCTCGGCGAGTTCCTTGACGACGTCCATCGGCAGGCTCGGCGGCGGCCCCTTCCATCCCTCCGGCAGGAGGTCAATGAAGGTACGCTCGCCCGCATTCATGGTGTTGACGGTGACGCGCCGCGCCAGCGACAGGCGGATGGCGCCGCCGTCGGGATCGCGCCGGGCCGAATTGACGTAGTCGGGCGCGCCTTCCGGAACGCGATCGACGGGAACGTCGACCGGCCGGTCGAAACGGATGACGACAATGGAGCCGGCCGTCGTCACCTCGGAGGGAACGTCCTCGCCGAGCTTGATCACGAGACGGGCAAAACCGCCGCCGGCCGAAAAGGTCGCTTCGCCCCTGACGGGATCGGCCGCCCGGACAGGCGAAGCTAGGCCGATCAGCAGGCACACTGCGAGGGCGGGCGCCGTGCAGACATGGCGCGACAACCCTAGCGCCAAAGCGCGGGCTCGCGACACAAATCCAGCGGCAGCCTCTCGCGCCATTGGCGGCATTTCTTCCGGTTCGACGGGTCCACGCCGGCACTGCCGCCGGCCCCTGCCTTCGACTCTAAGGTTTTGCCAATTAAGGACTTCTTAAGTATGAGCCCTCAATTCGGCTTTTGCGTCGGCCTGCCGTCGATCTTCGGCAATTCGCCGGCCGAGGCGGACTGATCGCCGCCGCCATTGGCGCGGCGGGCCATCTCGACCGTCAGCTTCTCGGCGGCCTCGGGCGACATCAGCCCCATGATGTCCGACATCTTCCGCGGCGCGATCGCCGAGGCGATCTCGATCAGCACGCCCATCTCCAGCCGGTCGAACACCCGCGCGGCATCCTTCGGCTTCATGCCTTCATACATGGTGACGAGGCCCTTCATGCGCTGGGCCTCGGCGGCCTTCTGCTCGGCCTGGGTCGCCGAGATGCGGGTTTCCACCGCCTTCATCTCTTCGACCTTGTTCTCAATGCGCTTCTCGGCCGACTTCAGCAGGCTCTCGCGGATGTCGATCTCGCGCTGACGGGCTTCGATCTCCTGGCGGCGCGCCTGGAGCCGTTCCAAAATCGCGCGCTCGGCGGCGGAGACCTGCGGCTGGGTCTCGTCGATCTTGACGACGGTGCCACCCTCCATCTTGGTCTCGGGCGCTGCCGGCTTCGGTGCTTCTTTCGGCGCACCGTGGGTCGAGCCGGTGATGTCGGGGTCCTCCCGGCCGGCCGGGAAATTCAGGTTCTCCTGCGCCCAGGACTTCTTGGCCTGGCTCGGCTTGTAGTCGAACACATAGCCGCCATTGATCGCGAGTCCCGCCACCTTCAGCGTGGCGAGACCTGCGACGGCCACCAGGACGACCGGGATGACGCGGATGTTACGAAAGGACTTCATACCCTGACTTCAAGCGGCAAGACCATTGGACCGTCGACGCTCGGAGAAGGCTTCGGCCGCAGCCGCCACCGCCTTCGCCGTCGAGGGCTTGGCCGCGGCAGGGGCGGCAACCATCTCCGGATTCGTGACGGGGCGCGCGGCGATCGCGATCTTGGACAGGCGACGCACCACGTTGTCGGCTTCGCCGAGCTGCTTGTAGAGCTGATCGGACATCTGCGTCGCCGCCGCGAGCTGGTTGCCCAGGTTCTCGTTGACGTCGCGCACGGCGAGCTTGAGCCCGCCGATCGCGCGCTCGGCGATCTCGGTCGCGGTGATCAGCTCGCCGATGACCGCCTTCAGCGAATGCTCGTCCGCCTTTAGCCGCCTCAGCCGCTTGTTGAGCATGACGCAGTAGACGATCGTCAGCATCAGCAGGATAGCCACCAGCGACTCGATCGCCATTCCCAGTGAGTGGTTCATGGGGCCTCCATCATCTTGTTCTGCTCGTCGACCTTCTCGAACATCGCAAGTGTCGTACTTGGCTTGCGCAAGGGTTTCGTCACGCGGATCGCGACGCGGTCGCCGACCCGTCCCATCCGTCCCTCGGTCAGCAGGACGTCGCCGCAGCGCACGGTGACGTTGGCATCGGCGCGCATGTCGAGCGGCAGCGTGTCACCGACCTTGAGCCGCATCAGCTGCTTGAGCGGGATGTCGGCCTCGTAGAGCACGGCGTCGACCGCGATCTCGGCCTGCACGATCTCGGTGGCGAAATGGCCCTCCCAGATCGGGTCACGGCCGAACTTTTCGCCCATGAACATCTGGAGCAGGACGCCCCGGATCGGTTCGATGGTCGCATAGGGCAGCAGCAGCTCTATGTTGCCGCCGCGGTCTTCCATGTCGATGCGCAGGCGCACCAGGATCGCCGCGTTGGCAGGACGGCTGATCGCGGCGAAACGCGGATTGGTCTCGAGCCGGTCGATCGTGAAGGTCACCGGCGACAGCGGCCGGAACGCCTGCTCGGCGTCGGCCAGCACCACCTCGACCAGGCGCTTGACCAGCTCGGTCTCGATCGTGGTGTAGGGCCGCCCTTCGATGCGGAGCTGGCTGGTGCCGCGGCGGCCGCCGAGCAGCACGTCGATCATCGAGTAGATCAGGTTGGAATCGACCGTCGCCATGCCGAAGTTTTCCCACTCTTCGGCCTTGAACACCGAGAGCACGGCTGGCAGCGGGATCGAGTTCATGTAGTCGCCGAAGCGCACCGAGGTGATGCGGTCGAGCGAGACTTCGACGTTGTCGGAGGTGAAATTGCGCAAGGAGGTCGTCAACAGCCGCACCAGGCGGTCGAAGACGATTTCGAGCATCGGCAGACGCTCGTAGGAGACCATCGCCGAATCGATGATCGCGCGAATGCCGGAATGGTCGTCGAGATTGACGTCGCCGACCGTGAAGCCGAGGAGATTGTCGATCTCCTCCTGCGACAGCACACGTTCGCCGGAGTTCTTGCCGCTGCCGAGATCGCGGCTGCCGTCCTCGACCATGGCCGCCCATTGCAGGGCCATGGTCTCGGAGAGTTCGTTTTCGGCGGCGGCCTTCGCGGCCTCCGCGGGATCCTCGGAATCGAGCGATGCCTCCCATTGGGCGGCAATCGCGTCCTGGTCCATCTGCTCGTTGCCGGCCATGGCGCTAGCCCATTCCCCTCACTGCACCACGACTTCCTTGAACAGCACCGCGCTGACATGGATCGGAGCGACCGCCGCGTTGACGCGCTTGGTCAGCTCCTCCTTGAGGCGGAAGATGCCGGCCGAGCCGTTGAGGTCGGAGGGGCGCAGCTCGCGCACATAGGTCTGGAAGATGTCGGTGACGCGCGGCATCGTCGGCTTGATCGCCTCGATCTGCTTCTCTTCCTTCAGTTCCAGCACGATCTTCAGCCGCAGATATTGCACACGCTCGCCGGGGGAGCCGGCGAGGTTGACCATCAGGTCGGGGACGTCGACGAAGGCCGGCGGCTTCGGTGGCGGCGCCACCTCGGCATGATGCTCGGCGTCTCCCTTTCGGAAGAAGAAGAACCAGGTCGCAGCTCCGCCGCCGAGGATGGCCAGCACGCCGACGGCGATGATGATCAGCTTGAGCTTGTTCTTGGGCGGCGCGGCTTCTGCACCCTCAGCGGCTGCACCGCCTTCCGCTTCATTCTCTGCCATGGTCGCCGCGCCCGGATCTCTCAAAGGGGTCGAAAGAGCGAGGCCCTAAGACAATGACGCGATACGAATGCCCCGGCGCAAATGCGCTCCTCTTCATGGCAAACGCTACGGTAATAATGGTTAACGGAACCTTTCGATTGGGCTTCCGCTAGGAAAAATCTGCCGGGCAAACATGGCTAACAGAACCTTTCTGCCGCCCTCCCGCACCCCTCGAAATTCATCAAGAGATTGAAAATACGCATCTTTTCGAGTTGGCACGGCTTTCGCTGAGAAAGGGCCGAGACCTCACGGTTTGGGAGAACCAGACGGTCTCGTTCACGGGGTCCGCCAAGGCGCTTGGGAGAGCGAGGTGGCAGGTCCCACTCAGGGGAGATTTCCGATGCAGAACGCGCTTCTGATCGGCTTGTCGCGGCAGATGACGTTGGAACGGCAGATGGATGTCATCGCCAACAACGTCGCCAATGCCAACACCAATGGCTTCAAGGCCGACCACTCGCTGTTCGAGGAGTACCTCAACTCGAACGCACGCGAAGACAATTTCATGGCGCCGGACCGGCGCGTCTCCTATGTGCACGACCGCGGCACCTTTCGCGACATCGGCCAGGGGCCGATGGAGGCGACCAGCAACCCGCTCGACGTGGCGATCGACGGCAACGCCTATTTCGCGGTGCAGGCCGCCGGCGGCGAGCGTTACACCCGCGACGGCAAGTTCTCGCTCAACAGCACCGGCCAGCTCGTCACCTCCGACGGCGCCCTCGTGCTCGGCACCGGCGGCCCGATCACCTTCCAGCCGACCGATCACGACATCAACATCGCCCCCGACGGCACCGTCACGGTGCTCGAGGGCACGGCGAGAACCGACTCGATCCGCGGCAAGATCCGCATGGTCTCCTTCGACGATCCGACCAGGCTCACCAAGCTCGGCGCCAACCTCTACGACGTCGGCTCCGCCGTGCAGCAGGCCGACACCAGGTCGACCGTGCGCCAGGGTTATGTCGAGAAGTCGAACGTCAACGCCGTCGGCGAGATGACCCGCATGGTCGAAGTCATGCGCAGCTACGCCTCGATCGCCAGCCTGCTGCAGCAGCAGAGCGATCTCCACAAATCGGCGATCGAGAAGCTCGCCGACGTTCCGGCCTGATTGAAGGAGAACTGACATGCAGGCGCTTCACACCGCAGCGACCGGAATGGCGGCACAGGAACTCAACGTTCAGGTGATCTCCAACAACATCGCGAACCTGCGCACCACGGGCTTCAAGAAGCAGACCGCGGCGTTCCAGGACCTGATCTACGAGCACATCCGCCGCGTCGGCGCACAGGCCTCCGACCAGGGCACCATCGTGCCCGTCGGCGTCGACATCGGCGGTGGCGTCAAGACCGTAGGTACGCCGCGCAGCATGACGCAAGGTACGCTGTCGCAGACTGGCAACGATCTCGACCTCGCCGTCTCCGGCGATGGCTTCTTCAAGATCCTGATGCCCGACGGCACCTACCAGTACACCCGCGACGGCACCTTCCAGATGGACAATCAGGGCCGCGTCGTCACCGCCCAGGGCAACCCGGTGCAGCCGACGATCACCGTCCCGAACAACGCCTCCGGCCTCGCCGTCAACGAGCAGGGCCAGGTCTCGGTGACGCTGCCGGGCTCCTCGACCTCGACCATTCTCGGCCAGATCGGCCTGACCCGCTTCATCAACAAGGCGGGCCTGCAGCCCGTCGGCAGCAATCAGTTCACCGAGACGCCCTCCTCCGGCCCGCCGCAGGACGGCACGGCCACGGCGGAAGGCTACGGCAAGATCACGCAGGGCAGCCTCGAGCAGGCCAATGTGGACGTCGTCTCGGAGATGAGCGACCTGATCGCGGCCCAGCGCGCCTACGAGATGAACGCCAAGGTGATCAGCGCCGCCGACCAGATGATGCAATCGACCACCGCCCTGTTCCGCTGAGTGATGACGATGATCCGGACCGCCCTCGCCACGATCTCTGCACTTGTCGCGCTGGCCCTGCCGGCCGCGGCGGCCGACGATGTCATCGCAGCGCCGACGCTTCGCGCCAGCGTTGCCGTGAGCTCGGACGTGGTGCGGGTCGGCGACCTCATCGACAATGCCGGATCGGCCGCGCAGATCCCGGTCTATCGCTCGCCCGATCTCGGCACCACCGGCACGCTCACGGTCGGACAGGTGCTGTCGGTGCTGCGTGCGAAACAAGTGATCGGCGTAATGACCGGCGACATCAGGGAGGTCCAGGTCACCCGCCTCGCCCGCACGCTCGCGAGTAAGGACCTCGAAACCGCGGTCGCCTCCGCGCTGGAACGCCGCTTCGGCCTTGGGGACGCTGCCAACATCACGGTCACGCTCGACCGCGGCATTTCCGAGATGCGCCTGGACGCCTCCAACACCGGCGCGCTCCAGCCGGTCGCAACCCGGTATGACGCCCGCGGCGGCCGTTTCGACATCGCCTTCGAGATCAACAACGACAACAGCCCGACGCCGACCAAGCTCCGCTTCACCGGAACCGCGATCGAGACGGTGGAAGTGGCCGTGCTGACGCGCGACATCGACCGCACCGAGCTCCTGAAATCCTCCGACGTCTCGCCGGAGCGCCGGCCCAAGGCCGAGGTCACCGGCGAGCCTGCCTCGCGCGATCGCACCCTCGGCATGCAGCTGCGCCGGCCGATGCGGGCAGGCATGCCGATCCGCGTCGCCGACATCGTCAAGCCCGACTTCGTGGTGCGCGATCAGGCCGTCACCATCATCTACCAGGTGCCCGGCGTCTATCTCACCACGCGCGGCAAGGCGATCGAGAGCGGCGCCGAGGGCGATAGCGTCAGCGTGATCAATCTGCAATCCAAGCGGACGCTGACCGGCATCGTCACCGGCCGCGGCCAGGTCACGATCCAGGGCGCCAGCCAGTCCGCGCCGATGGCGCCCGCGGTCGAGCAGACCTCGTCGATCAAGCGTGACGAGGTGCCGGCGGCCGCCGCGCTGGCGCAGAGCCTGATTCAGGCGCCGGCGCCTGCCGCCCACGTCGCACAAGCCCAGATCCCGCAAGTTCGCGTCTCGCAAGCTCCAGCCAAGTCAGAGTAAGTCATGTCCACGTTCAGTTCGGCTTTCCGTCTTCGCCGCATCGCGATCTCTGCGCTGCTGCTTGCAACTTGCACACTAGCGAGCGGCTGCTCCTCGATCGACCGTCTGTCACAGATCGGCGAGCAACCGAAGCTGTCGGCGATCGACAATCCGACGACGCAGCCCGGCTACAAGCCGGTGCAGATGCCGATGCCGAAGCCGGAAGTCGCCTCCTATAATCCGAATTCGCTGTGGCGTAACGGCAGCCGCGCCTTCTTCAAGGACCAGCGCGCCCGCCAGATCGGTGACCTCCTGACTGTGACCGTGAACATCACCGACAAGGCCAACCTCTCCAACGAGACCCAGCGCAGCCGCACCAATTCGGAAGACTCCGGCATCACCGACTTCATCGGCGCGAAGACCATCACGCAGGCGAACAAGATCCTGCCCGGCCGCATCCTCACCGCAGATTCCACCGCATCCAGCGACGGTAAGGGCTCGGTTAACCGGCAGGAAGCGTTGCAGACCAACGTCGCTGCGGTGGTCACGCAGGTCCTGCCGAACGGCAACCTCGTGGTCGAAGGCAAGCAGGAGATCCGCGTCAATTACGAGATCCGCGAGCTCGTGGTCGCCGGCATCGTCCGCCCCGAAGACATCCAGAGCGACAACACCATCGATTCCTCGAAGATCGCACAGGCCCGCATCGCATACGGCGGCCGCGGCCAGATCATGGACGTGCAACAGCCGCGCTACGGCCAACAGGTCATGGACGTGCTGCTGCCCTTCTAAATTCTCCCGAGCTCCCACATCGTGTCCGCGAACCTAGGCGCGAACGACGATGTACTACGCGGCCTCCGGTAGCTCCCCTGCCGGAGGCCGCATGTATTTTGAGAACGTGACAAGGCCGATCAGGCTGGCGCCGTATTCTCCGCGCCGTCATGCCCGGGCTTGACCCGGGCATCCACGTCTTCCGGGGCTCGCTGTGACACGTGGATGGCCGGGTCAAGCCCGGCCATGACGCGCGTGGTGGGAGCGTTGCGACAAAAAGGGCCGACGGCGCGGAGATTACGTGAACTCCGCCTCGACCACGCCCAGCCCGTCCAGCTCCATCCGCACCTTGTCGCCGGCCTTCAGCCACAGCGTCTTCACCAGGCTGCCCGTCAGCACGAGCTGGCCGGCGTGCAGGCCTTTGCCCTCGGCGGCGAGATGGTTGGCGAGCCAGGCGAGCGCGTTGTGGGGGTGGCCGAGCACGTCGGCGCCGGTGCCGTGGCCGGCCTCGTCGCCGTTGACGATGGCGCGGCCCTTCACGGCCTTCAGATCCGGCACGGACGAGCGCGGAACCCGGGGTCCCAGCACGCAGCCGGCGGCGAAGAAATCGTCGGCGATCAGCGTCGGCGCACCCATTGTCTCCCATTTCACATAGCGATCGTCGACGATCTCGATCGCGGGATGGTAGGCCTCGACCGCCTCGCCGACCCATTCGGCCGTGAACGGCGCCTCGCCGGCGGCAAGGTCGCGCTTCAGCCGCACCGCGATCTCGCATTCGACGCCGACACGGACGTAGTTGGACGCGGCGAGCTTGGCGCCGCTCTTGTGGACGCCCTTCTGGAACACGCCGCCGCCGCAAGGATGCGGAATGCCGATGTAGTCCTGCATCACCTGGCTGGTGCAGCCGATCTTGTAGCCGACGAGCGGTCCGACATGGGGCAGCAGGAGATCGTGCAGCGCGCGCTGCACCTGATAGCCCTCGGCTTCATCGCCGGGCGGACGTTCCAGCGCCGCGAGCGGCGCATGGTTGCGGCGCGCCAGTGCGATCGCCTTTGCGGCTTCAAGAATCCTGTCCATCGGCGCCGCCTCCCACGCTACGCATTCAGGGGCGGCACTTCAGCATCCCAGCTCCCGCCTGACAAGCACGCCTGTCCGGGCGATTACAGGCCCCCGCCCCCGCTTAAGGAAATATTGAGCTGGTGGAGGCTTTATTGGAGCCGCGTGCCCTTCCGATCCTCGCAAGCGCATGCGAGACGCGATTGCAGCGATGCTTGATGCAGCTGGATCAGCCTCTCAACAGTCTAGTCGATCCCGTTGATGCGACTCGCAAAACCTCCCGCACCTGACGTGAAGGCTGTTTCTCATCAGAACTCACGTGAGCTCGGAGGAATAGACTCTAGCCCATTGATCACGATTCATTTTTCGCGATTGCGCTCGCGAGACGCGCGAGTGCAAATAGCGGACAAAATGCTGAGCAGGGCGCGAAACGGCGCCTTGCGTCCAAAAACAAAGAGCCGCATCTCTGCGGCTCGGACTCTATTCGTCGCGATAGACCTTCTCGCGTTTCTCGTGGCGCTCCTGCGCTTCCACCGAGAGCGTCGCGATGGGCCGGGCCTCGAGCCGCTTCAAAGAGATCGGCTCGCCGGTGTCCTCGCAATAGCCGTAGGTGTTGTCCTCGATGCGCTGGAGCGCGGCGTCGATCTTGGCGATCAACTTGCGCTGGCGGTCGCGGGCGCGGAGTTCGATGGCGCGGTCGGTTTCGGACGATGCCCGATCGGCGAGATCGGGGTGGTTCACGTTCTCCTCCTGCAGGGCTTGCAGGGTGAGCTTGGACTCTTTGAGGATCTCATCCTTCCAGGCCAGGAGCTTCAAGCGGAAATACTCCTTCTGCCTGTCGTTCATGAAAGGCTCTTTTTCGGTCGGTCGGTAGTTTTTCAACTTTTCCAAAGGGCGGCCTATCTGTCTAAGCAACGACTCGCAACGGAAACAGGATCCGTTGAGCCGGGCCTTATATAGTGGCCTCCCGTGACAGACAATATTTCCCTCACCGCTCCGCCACCGCCCCCAAGCCCTTGCACAGGAAGGTTTATCCGCAAAGGCCCGGGTGCGGCTGACGGTCAGTAACCGACCGTGAAGCGCTGCCTCTGATGGGCCGGCCGCTCGATCTCGTCGGCGAGCGCAATGGCGTAATCGGCGAAGCTGATCCAGCTCTTTCCGTTCGCATCTGCGAGAAGCTGATCGGTCCCAAGCCGGAACTTGGCGGTGCGCTCACCCTCGACGAATAGCGCCGACGGCGAGATGAAGGTCCAGTTCAGGTCCTTTTCCTGCCGCAGCAGGTCCAGGAAGGCACCGCCCGCCTCTGCTTCGGCCTTGTATTGGGCCGGAAAATTGGGAGTCGTGACCAGCTTCACGCCCGGCGCGACTTCCAGGCTGCCGGCGCCGCCGACGACGAGGTAACGGCCCACCTTGGAGTCTTTCGCCGCGCCGATCAGCTTGAGCGGATCGCTGGCGAGGAAGTGCACGGAACTGATGGCGACGTCGTGCCCGGCCCACAGCTTGGCAAGGCCGGCCTGATCGAGCACGTCGCCCTTGGTCGGCGTGACAGCAGGCAGGGCCGCGATCTTCTCGGGGTTGCGGGCAATGGCGGTGACGCTATGGCCCCGGCGGGACAGTTCCTTGGTGATCTCCGACCCGGCCCGGCCCGAGGCGCCGGCAACTGCGATTTTCATGGAAGGCTCCTTTGCTTCTATAGTAACCAATGGTGACTAGATATCGCAAAGAATGCTGGTGTTAAGAGAGCACTTTGTGCTTACCTGATAACGCCGGAGTAACCGGCACGCCCAAGTGCAAGCGGCCAGAACGGAATCCGAGGACCTGACGATGAAACCCGACGTCTATGCAGCGAACTGTCCGACGCGCCAGATCCTGGATCGCGTCGGCGACAAATGGGCGGTGCTGATCCTTCTGCTGCTGCGCGAGGAGCCGATGCGCTTCAACCAGTTGCGTCGCACGATCGAAGGCATTTCGCAGAAGATGCTGAGCCAGGTTCTCAAATCGCTCGACCGCGACGGCCTGATCAGGCGACGCGCCATCGCAACTGTCCCCGTTACGGTGGAATATTCGATCACGCAGCTCGGATTGACGCTGGCGGCGGCGGTCGATCCGCTGCGCGATTGGGCCGAGCAGAACCTGAAGGACGTGCTCGCCGCGCAGCGCCGCTACGATGCCCAGCAGAAGGAGGAAGCGGCGTAAGGCGCGCCTTCTCGGTAGTGCCGCACGTCCATTCCAATTGCGCTGTCATGCCCGGGCTCGACCGGGGCATCCAGTACGCCGCAGCTTCTCGATTCAACAAACAACTGTCTCTGGAATACTGGATCGCTCGCCATCGCGGGCGATGACAGCCCGCGATGCCTGACTACTGCTGCCCGGCCTTGGCCAGCTCGACCTCGACGCGCAGCTCGATCTCGGCCAGCACTGCATCGAGACCGGCATCGCCCGAGGACGATTTCAGGTTTGCCGCGGCATCGCGCAGCCGCATCACCGTCGAGGCATCGAGATTGCCGGACAGAAGGCCCATCTTGAGATCGTCGAGCACGTCGAGCGCGGTCTTGCCGCGCGCGACCGAGCGTTTGCGGCGCTCAACCAGATCCTCCTCAACGCCTTGCAGGGCAAGCAGCGCGTCGATGTTGGCGGCGGCCTTCGGCGCGGCGGCGCTCCGCGTCTCCTGTGCCGATGAGGTGTCCGGCAGGACGAAGGTGCCGGAGCCCGTTCGCCGGGCCTGGCTGGCCGGCGTTCCAAGCGTGGTGCCGTTCGGTCCGTAGATGCGCATCGGATGGAATCCGGGTGATCGATGCCTCACCTTCGCCCTTTTATGGTTAACGACCCGTAAACGGCTCGGCAAAAACTGCCGACAGGCGGCAGTTTCGCTCCTCAGAGCGAACGAGCGCTGACGCCGGTCGAAACAGATTTATTCAACCTATTCAGCCACCTACTCCCTCTGCCCCGGGTTGGCACAGCGCTCGCAAGGAAAGCGCCGGACCAGCTCGTCATGGGAGTGTCGCAGACGGTCCTTCGATTTGAGGAGCCCTTTTTGGGGACCTTTGGGGAGCAGAGGATGCCAGGCGTTCGTTGGGTGAGGATTGTTGGGGTGGCCTGCGCCGCGCTGTCAGCGCTGGCGCTCTCGGTCACGCCTGCAAGCGCGACATCGCGCATAAAGGACCTCGCCAACATCGAGGGCGTGCGGCAGAACCAGCTCATCGGCTACGGCCTCGTGGTCGGCCTCAACGGCACCGGCGATACGCTCAACAACATCCCCTTCACCAAGCAGTCGCTGCAAGCGATGCTCGAACGCATGGGCGTCAACATCCGCGGCGCCACCATCCGCACCGGCAACGTCGCCGCGGTGATGGTGACCGGCAACCTGCCGGCCTTCGCCACCCAGGGCACGCGCATGGACGTCACCGTCTCCGCGCTCGGCGACGCCAAGAACCTCCAGGGCGGCACCCTGCTCGTCACCCCTCTGTTAGGCGCCGACGGCAACGTCTATGCGGTCGCCCAGGGCTCGCTCGCGATCTCCGGCTTTCAGGCCGAGGGCGAAGCGGCCAAGATCGTGCGCGGCGTGCCGACGGTGGGTCGCATTGCCAATGGCGCCATCATCGAGCGCGAGATCGAGTTCGCGCTGAACCGTCTGCCGAACGTGCGCCTGGCGCTGCGCAACGCCGACTTCACCACCGCCAAGCGCATCGCCGCCGCCGTCAACGACTATCTCGGCGTCAAGACCGCCGAGCCGATCGATCCCTCGACGGTGCAGCTGTCGATCCCGCCGGAGTTCAAGGGG
Source organism: Bradyrhizobium sp. DOA1 (assembly GCF_001593325.1). Classification (NCBI taxonomy): domain Bacteria; kingdom Pseudomonadati; phylum Pseudomonadota; class Alphaproteobacteria; order Hyphomicrobiales; family Nitrobacteraceae; genus Bradyrhizobium; species Bradyrhizobium sp. DOA1. The sequence goes on along the minus strand of NZ_JXJM01000001.1, from coordinate 2,000,460 downwards.
AACGTCGTCGCCTTTCTCACCGAGATCGAGCAGCTCCAGGTCGACCCCGATCTCGCCGCCAAGATCATCATCGACGAGCGGAGCGGCATCATCGTGATGGGCCGCGACGTCCGCGTCGCCACCGTCGCGGTCGCGCAGGGCAATCTCACCGTGACGATCTCCGAGAGCCCCCAGGTGAGCCAGCCCAACCCGCTGTCGCGGGGCCGGACCGTGGTCGCGCCGCGCAGCAGCGTCACCGTCACCGAGGACGGCAAGAAACTGGCCGTGGTCAAAGACGGCGTGTCGCTGCAGCAGCTCGTCGACGGCCTCAATGGCCTCGGCATCGGCCCTCGCGACATGATCAGCATCCTCCAGGCGATCAAGGCCGCCGGCGCGATCGAAGCCGACATCGAGGTGATGTGATGCAGACCAACGCGATCAACACCCCGCGCCTCGCCACCTCCTCGGCCTTCTCGGTCGAGAGCCGCAACGGCCGGCCGGACTTCGATCTCGCGAGCGCCTTGCAGAAGGTCTCGCCGCAACAGCAAGCCCGGGCGCAGAAGACCGCCACCGACTTCGAGGCGATGTTCCTCAACAGCATGTTCGCGCAGATGACCTCCGGTCTGAAGGGCGAAGGTCCGTTCGGCGACACGCCCGGTACCGGCGTTTGGCGCTCGATGCTGACCGAGCAATATTCCAAGAACTTCGCCAAGGCCGGCGGCGTCGGCGTCGCCACCGAAGTCTACCGCACCCTGATCATGCAGCAGGCGAAAACGATCCGCACCGCATAAGGTCAAACGAAATGAACCGTCCCAACGCCTCACGTCAGCCGATGCAAGCGCAGCGGCCGAACATCGCGCCCGGAAGCGCCGAAGCGCGCAAACTCGCCGAGGACCTGATGGATGCGATGAGCGCCCTGCTCGGGCTGATCGAGCGCGAGACCGAGCTGGTTCGCGCCGGCAAGGTCCGCGACGCGATGATGCTCGAGGCTAAGAAGCAGGAGCTGTCGCGAAACTATGTCGGGGCCGTCGGTCAGCTGAAGGCGAACCAGGCCCAGCTCGCGAAATCCGCGCCCGAGTTGCTCTCGACCTTGCATCGCCACCATGATGCGTTCCGCGCCATGCTGCAGGTCAATCTCACCGTGCTCGCCACCGCACACGCCGTATCCGAGAGCGTCGTGCGCGGCGTCAACGCCGAGATCCAGAAGCGCAACGTGCCGAACACCTATACGGCCGCGGGCCGCCAAGCAGCGCCCGGCCCGCGCCACATCACGCCGCTCGCGGTCAGCCGCTCGCTCTGAGCCAAGACGAAAACACGAGACAATTTTACGAAAAACCGCGCGGCGAAATCGTCGCGCGGTTAGGGACGTTTCGTTACCAGGTCTTCAGTCCTGGTGTTCCATGCTTGCGCAATTAGAGGGGTTGGGATTTGACTCAATTGAGGCAACCAGGAGGCTGCCATGAGTACAGATTTCAGCATCAGGCCGGTGGGGATCCCGGCCCCCGTGCAGATCGTACCGACGTCGAATGCGGCGGCGAACGAGGCTGTGCAGACTGATCTTCCGGTGAGGCAAACGGTCGCCGCGAGCGATACGAGCGCGCCGGTGCGCAATGATTTGCCGAACCACGAGAACATCTCGCGCCAGGTCGTCTTCGACCAGGCGGCCGCATCCTTCGTTTTCCAGGTCGTCAACGAGAGGACCGAGGCGGTGGTCAATCAGTTCCCCGACGAAGCGATGCTGCGCCGGCGGGCCTATTTCCACGCCCTGGATAGGCAAGCCGAACCCTCGCGTCCGCTCAGCACCGACCGCAGCGCCTGATCGTCAGGCGTCGAACGTCGCAACGGCAGCATCGAGACAGGTCGAGCCGGTCGCGGCGACGGCGCTGTCGATCTGCGTATTGCCGGCATCGTCAGCGCGTACATGGTGTGTCCGAAGCGGGACCACCCGTCCCTGATCAACACCCGCCGATAGTGCGAGGAATCACCGTCACGGACGCCCGGACAGACCGGCAGCGATGTTGCGGTTGATCTCGATCAGCGGGCGGAAGTGATCGAACTGCGGGCTCATCTGAAGCGCGGCAGTCTGGCTCAGCACGAACACGCTGATGTTGGCGATCTTCTGCCGGACGTCGATCGGTTGCGGATTGTTGTCGCGCATCGCCTCGCTCAGGAAGATGGTCCAGAGCTTGCGGTTGAACATCAGGGCTTGCATGGTCTGCTCGCTGAGAGGATCGGCGTTGTTCACCGCATCCTGGAGCTTGTTCGCGGCCTTAAGCAGGGTTTGCGCCTCGATGTCGCGAGGAGATGCAGTGGTCGTTGCAACGCGCGCGTAGGCCGAGGCAGCAGAATTCGACATCAATCACACCCTGGAAGTTTCCTAGCCCGTTGAAAGGACTTAAGGATTTCTTTCCCAACCCTAGGCAGCACCGCTTAAGATTTGCTTACATGTGTGCTTGGAAGCACTCCGGATAAGTACGGGTCGCGGAGCTCTTCGTCAGCGCAAACGTTAGATCGAGGCACACACGGTGTAAACTTGCATCGCATGAGCCGTGTCGATCTGAGCTAATCTCGAGTTAGCGATCTCCCTCAAATGAACGGCGGAGCATTAGCCCCGCCGCGAAATCTCGAATAGCGTTCTTTCACCGCGACGTTAGCGGAGCAGCTGCAGCACGCTCTGCTGCGACTGGTTGGCCAGCGACAGCGCGGAGACCGCGATCGACTGGCGCGTCGACAGCGCCTGGCTGTTGGCCGCTTCCTCGTTGGTGTCGGCGAGCGTCAGGTTGGACGAGCCGGTCTGCAGCACGTTGATCAGGTTCTTGGAGAAGTCCTGACGCACCTGCACGATCGAGAGATTCGAACCAAGCGTGGAGCCTTGCGAGCGCAACGTGCTCGACGCCGCGTTCAGGCTGGCCAGCACCCTGTTGGTGGCACCGTTGTCGATGAAGTCGACGCCATTGACGAGATTGCTGAGACCGAGGCCCGCCGCGTTGAACACTACGCCGTTGATGCTCAGCGTGGAGCTGCCGGTCTCGTTGAACACCAACTTCAGCGTGTCGCCGTTGAGCAGGTTGACGCCGTTGAAGGAGGAATCCTGCGAGGTCGTGTCGATCTGGGCCAGAATGTTGTTGAACTGGTTGACCAGGTTGGAGCGCGCGGTCTGTGCCACGGGATCCTGGACCGGCGGCTGCGCGGTGGTGAAGGCGAGAACGCCGGTGATCGTGCCGCCGACTGCGCCGCCCGCGATCGTCGAGCCGAGCGTTGACGAGGCGTATTCGTTGACGGTGGTCACCGTGAGCACGCCGTTGGCATCGATCGTCGCCGTCAGGTGATTGGCCTGAAGCTGCGCGTTGAGCTGGTCGAGCGTCTTGACGGTGCCGTTGGTGCCGTCGCCGAAGGTGACGTTCACCGGCGTACCGCCGTTGAAGGAGGTGAAGGTCAGCGTCTTGCCGCTGATGCCGCCGACGCCCGAGGTGCGCGCCGCGGTGAAGGCCGTCGCCGTTCCCGTGTTGCCGCTGAGGCCGAACGCGCTGAGCGCATTGCCGGTTCCGGTGATCGATAGGTCGGCGTTGATGCCGGTCGAGAGCGCGAGCTGGCCGCTGCTGTTGACCGAGGACGGGATCTGGCCCGCCGTGGTCGACAGCGTCGCCGCGCCGTTGAAGAGGCTGGCGGTCTTGACGCCGGTGGCGAGATCGACCGCGTTGAGCAGGTCGGTCAGCGTCGCGCTCTGGATGTAGACCGTCGAGTTGCCGTTGCCGTCGGTGACGACGTTGCCGCTGACGCCGTAGCCAGTGGCCACGCTCGCCGTTGATTGCGGCGTCTGCGCGTTCTTGAAGGTGATGGTCTTGCCGCCGATGTTCAGGGTCGATCCGTCCTGAACCAGGGTGCCGAGCGAACCCGCGGTGGTCGACCGGTTCGCGGTCACGTTCGCGTTGCCTGCGCCGGTCGCGGTCGTCAGGCCGAGCGCCTTGAGGAAATCGGCCTTGCCCGTCACGCTGAGATCAGCGCCGGTCGAGCTCTTCAATGTAACGGCGCCCGCCGTGATGGAGGATGCCACCTGTAGCGTGCCGACGGGACCCGCCGCACCGCTGACGGCGAAGGTCGCCGCGCCTGCGCTGATGGTTGCGGTCTTGACTCCGCTGGCAAGATCGATCGCGGTGAGGACGTCGTTGACGGTCGCCGCGGGCGCGGCCGCCGTTCCCTGATAGATGATCGAGTTGCCGTTGCCGTCGGTGGCAATGTGCCCGCTGGCGTCGAGGCCCCAGCCGGTCGGCTGCGCGCTCGGAGCAACGCCAGTGCGGAAGGTGATGGTCTTGCCATTCACCGTGATGGTGTCACCGTCTGCGGGCGGCGTGCTGAAGGTGGTGGACGCCGTCGTGCCGAGCAGCGTGGCGGTGCCGGACAATGCGGTGGTGCCGTCGGCGGCGAGCGCCGCCGTACCGGTAAAGGTGCCGGCGCTCGAACCGAGCGATGCGCCGAGCGCGGCCGTCCCGGTGACCGGGGTCGTACCACCGGCTGCACCGGTATAGAGCACGTTGCTCTTGGCGGTCGCGCTCGCATAGGAGGTCGTGCCGCGCAGGTCGGCGGGGGTCGCGCCGGGAATCGTGGTGGAGACGTTCGACTTGGTGGAGTAGCCGACCGTGGTCTGGAGCGCCTGGTTGGCGATCGATTTCGCGCTGTCGATCAGCTTCTGCAGCGAGGTGATGCCGGTGTTGGCGGCCTGGAGCACCTGCACACCGTTGTTGATGCCGTCGAGCAGGTTGCTGATGTCGCTTGCCCGGTTGTCCAATCCCTGCGCCGTGAAGAAGTTGGTGGGATTGTCGAGCGCTGTATTGACCTTCTTGCCGGTCGACAGCCGTTCCTGCGTCGTGGCCAGCAAGTCGGCCGTCGACTGCAGCGACAACAGGTTCTGGCGAACGGACGCCGAGAGAACGATGTTGGACATTGGCGAGTCTTCCTCTTGAACCGGATACGAATCGGCCGCGCAGGTCTCGAACGCGGGCTTTGTCCAGTTTTAGGAGGTGTCCTTTAAAGTATGGTTAACGCCGGTTTAAGCGATACGGTTAATGCGCGGTGAACGCCCCTTCCCCACCTCGAACGCAAAAAAGAGCGGCGGGGCAAATGCCCCGCCGCTCGGTTTTCGTCAGTAATTTCAATCTCTTATTAGCGGAGCAGCTGGAGCACGCTCTGCTGCGATGTGTTGGCCAGGGACAGCGCGGAGACCGCGATCGACTGGCGGGTCGACAGCGCCTGGCTGTTGGCGGCCTCGACGTTGGTGTCGGCCAGGGTCAGGTTGGACGAGCCGGTCTGCAGCACGTTGATCAGGTTCTTGTTGAAGTCCTGGCGGATCTGCACCACCGAGAGGTTCGAACCGAGGCTGGAGGCCTGCGAGCGCAGCGTGCTCGAGGCGGCGTTGAGGTTGGTCAGCACCCGGTTGGCCGCGGCGTTGTCGATGAAGTCGACGCCGACCGTCAGCGAGGCGAGGCCCAGACCCTTCGAGTTGTAGGTCACGCCGGTGATGTTCAGGCTCGACTTCGCGGTCTCGTCGAACACCAGCTTGAGCTGGTCGCCGTTCAACAGGTTCACACCGTTGAACGAGGAGTCCTGCGCCGTCGTGTCGATCTGGTTCAGGATGTTGTTGAACTGAGACACCAGATTGGCACGCGCGGTCTGGGCAACGCCATCCTGGACGGGCGTAGACGCCGTCGAGAAGGTCAGTGCCGAGGTGAGCGTGCCGCCAATCGCACCGCCGGCAACCGTCGAGCCGAGCGTCGAGGACGCATAGTCGTTGGATGCCGTGATCGTCAGCAGGCCGTTGGCGTCGATCGTCGCGGCCAGGTTGTTGGCTTGCAGCTTGGTGTTGAGCTGATCGAGAGTCTTGACCGTGCCGTTGGTGCCGTCGCCGAAGGTGACGTTGACCGCCGTGCCGCCGTTGAAGGAGGTGAAGGTCAGGGTCTTGCCGGCGATGCCGCCGATGCCAGAGGTGCGGGCCGCGGTGAAGGCGGTGGCGCTGCCGGTGTTGCCGGCGAGGCCGAATACGTTCAGCGCATTGCCGCTGCCGGTGATCGACAGATCGGCATTGACGCCGGTCGAGAGCTTAAGCTGGCCGGACGTGTTGATCGTCGAGTTCGACTGGCCGGTGGCGGTCGCAAGCGTGGCAACGCCGGCGGCGCTAATCGACGCGGTCTGCACGCCGGTAGCAAGGTCGATCGCCTTGAGCACGTCGTTGACCGTGCCGCCCTGCAGATAGACCGTCGAGTTGCCGTTGCCGTCAGTGAGAACGTTGCCGCTCGCACCAAAGCCGCTCGGAATGCTCGGCGCACCGGTTGAGCCCGGGATCGGCGCGTTCTTGAAGGTGATGACGTGACCGTTGACGTTCAGCGTCGAACCGTCGGTGATCGTTGCACCGAGCGAGGCTGCGGTCGTGGTCCGGTTGACGTTGACGGTGGCATTGCCGCCGCCGACCGATGAACTCACACCGAGAGCCTTGAGCAGGTCGGCTCTGCCTGTGACGCTCAGATCCGCACCCGTCGAGCTCCTCAGCGTGACGGCGCCGCCACCCACGCTCGAAGCGGTCTGATTGAAGCTGGTGGCGATCGTCGCTGCACCGGAGCTGATAGCGACGGTTTTGACGCCGCTGGCGAGATCGACCGCGGTCAACAGGTCGTTGACGGTCGCGAGCGAAGCCGGCGTAGCGGTGTTGCCGAGATAGACCGTGGTA
>NZ_JXJM01000001.1:1989427-1990988 GCF_001593325.1 Bradyrhizobium sp. DOA1 | reverse complement strand
TTGCCGTTGCCGTCGGTGACGAGGTTGCCGCTGACGCCCGAACCGGACGGAACGGCAGTCGCCGCCGGAGCGGTACCGCTGCGGAAGGTGATGGTCTTGCCGTTCACGGTCAGCGTGTCGCCGTCGGCGGGCTGGGCATTGGTACCGAGGCCGGTTGCAGTCGTGCCGTTGGTGGCGATCAGAGTGATGGTGCCGGTCAGTGCCGTGGTGCCGTCGCCGGCCGTCACCGCGGTGCCAGCGAAGGCCCCGATGGTAGCGCCGAGCGTGGTGGTGCCGCTCGCCGCGGTGGTGCCTCCGGCCGCGCCGCTGAACAGCACGTTGCTGCTCGCCGTCGCGCTGGCAAAGCTCGTCGTGCCGCGCAGATCGGCCGCCGTCGCACCTGCGATCGTGGTCGAGACGTTGGACTTGGTCGAATAACCGACCGTGGTCTGCAGCGCCTGGTTGGCGATCGACTTGGCGCTGTCGATCAGCTTCTGCAGCGAGGTGATGCCGGTGTTGGCAGCCTGCAGCACCTGCACGCCGTTGGCGATACCGTCGAGCAGATTGTTGATGTCGCTGGCGCGGTTGTCGAGCGACTGGGCGGTGAAGAAGTTGGTGGGATTGTCGAGGGCCGAGTTGACGCTCTTGCCGGTCGACAAACGGCTCTGGGTGGTGGCGAGGAGGTCAGCAGTGGACTGGAGAGAGAGCAGGTTCTGACGAACCGATGCAGAGAGAACAATACCGGACATTGAGTGTTACCCTTCTGGTACGCAACGCAACAAACTTCGATTAGGATTAATCGATGGCCGGGACGGTGAACGTTGTGGGCTAACAAAGCATGAAGCGTGTCGCGCCAGTCCTTGCGCGGATTCACCATATTCGCATTCGAAGCCGCGACGCGCTCGCTGATATCGTCATGATTGGATGATGTTTTTTGGCGCCATCGCGAGACGTTTGCGACTTGTCAACCATAACTCAGAGTGAGCAATTGGCTGCATCCAGACGCACCGCCTCCGCTCGACACGCCGCAATCTGATGCCGGCGCAAAAAGAAAGCGGCGGGGCCGAAGCCCCGCCGCCGTGATCGTCTTGCGATGTCGTCCGCTTGTTAGCGGAGCAGCTGCAGCACGCTCTGCTGCGACTGGTTGGCCAGCGACAGCGCCGAGACCGCGATCGACTGGCGGGTCGACAGCGCCTGGCTGTTTGCCGCTTCGACGTTGGTGTCGGCCAGCGTCAGGTTGGCCGAGCCGGTCTGCAGCACGTTGATCAGGCTCTTGTTGAAGTCCTGACGGACCTGCACCACCGAGAGGTTCGAACCGAGGCTCGAGGCCTGCGAGCGCAGCGTGCTCGACGCGGCGTTCAGGTTGGTCAGCACCTTGTTGGTGGCAGCGTTGTCGATGAAGTCGACACCGCTGGTCAGCGAGGCAAGGCCCAGACCCTTGGAGTTGTAGGTCACGCCCGTAATGCTGAGGTTCGACTTGCCGGTCTCGTCGAACACCAGCTTGAGCTGGTCGCCGTTCAAGAGGTTGACACCGTTGAACGAGGAGTCCTGCGCGGTCGTGTCGATCTGGTTCAGGATATTG
>NZ_JXJM01000001.1:1979302-1988434 GCF_001593325.1 Bradyrhizobium sp. DOA1 | reverse complement strand
CGTTGGTGGCGATCAGGGTGATGGTGCCGGTCAGGGCGGTGGTGCCGTCACCGGCCGTTGCCGCGGTGCCCGCGAAGGCGCCGATGGTAGCACCGAGCGTGGTGGTGCCGGTCGCCGCCGTCGTGCCGCCGGCCGCGCCGCTGAACAGCACGTTGCTGCTCGCCGTCGCGCTGGCGTAGGAGGTCGTGCCACGCAGATCAGCCGCCGTCGCACCGGAGATGGTGGCGGAGACGTTCGACTTGGTGGAGTAACCGACGGTGGTCTGCAGCGCCTGGTTGGCGATCGACTTGGCGCTGTCGATCAGCTTCTGCAGCGAGGTGATGCCGGTGTTGGCAGCCTGCAGCACCTGCACGCCGTTGGCGATACCATCGAGCAGGTTGTTGATGTCGCTGGCGCGGTTGTCGAGCGACTGGGCCGTGAAGAAGTTGGTGGGATTGTCGAGGGCCGAGTTGACGCTCTTGCCGGTCGACAGACGGTTCTGCGTGGTGGCGAGGAGGTCAGCGGTGGACTGGAGAGAGAGCAGGTTCTGGCGAACCGATGCGGAGAGAACGATACCGGACATAACTCTGTTACCTTTCTGGTAAACGACGCTACTGTTACACGTCTGCTTGGATTGTGACTGATCCAGCGACCGGCGGACCGTGGCGCCGAGACCTCTAACGAAACATGAAATGAAACCCGGGCTTTCGCCGCTTCACGCGTGATTCGGCCCGGCAGGCGGTCCTCATCGCTGCGTCGCCTCGCAAACGAACCTTTGAAATTGCTGAGCTTTTCCGTGCGAATAGCCCGAATTTACAGCTCGTTAACTAGTTGCGAGCGAGAATCACGTCCTGATAGGCCGCAACGAACGCTCGGTTACGAAAGCGTTGATGGAGAACAGGCATGGCCCTCAAGGTCGAACTCAGACCGCACGAACGCATCATCGTCGGTAACTGCGTGATAACCAACACCGACCAGCGCGCCCGCCTCCTGATCGACGGCGACAACGTGCCGATCCTGCGCGAGCGCGACATCCTCACGCCAGAGACCGCAGACACGCCCGCCAAGCTGGTCTATCTTGCGGTCCAGCTCATGTATATCTCGCCGGATCCGCAGACGCAGCACGGCACCTATTTCAACCTGGTGCGCGACATCGTCACCGCTGTCCCGAGCGCCTGGCCGATCATCGAAGCCATCAACAACAACATCCTCAACGGCGACCTCTACCGGGCGCTGAAGGATGCCCGCAAGCTGATCGTATATGAGGAAAAGTTGCGGGATCAGTTCGAGGCCACGCATCCCAAGGCGGAAAGCACGGCGGCCTGACCACACGCGATCGAAACGCATACGCAGTCCACGCAAACGACAACGGCCCCGGATCATCTCCGGGGCCGCTGTCGTATCAGGCCTGCACCGATGCTACTGGGCGGCGAGCGGCGGCGCCTCGACCTCGACCACTCCGTCCCCCGCTCCGGCGTGCGCCGAACTCCAGCACGGCCGCAACCAGCGCATCGATGTCGGTCTCGTCGGTGCGGTGATTGACGATCGCAGCGCGGATCGCGAACTTGCCGTCCAGCGTCGTGCTCGACGGAGCCGCGACGCCGGCCTCCTGGATGTCGGCGACGATCTCGCGATTGACCGCGTCATCGGCGCGGTAGCGGAAGCAGACGATGTTGAGATTGACCGGCGCCAGCAATTCCAGCCGCGGCTCGGCCAGAACACGCGTCTCCAGATATTTCGCGAGCGCGCAGCTTCGTGCGATCACCGAACCGAGCCGATCGGTGCCGAACGTCTTGAGCGTGAACCAGGTCTTCAGCGCACGGAAGCCGCGCGACAGATCCGGGCCGAGATCGCAGGGCCAAACTGCGCCCGCCGCAAGTCCCCTCGCCTCGCGGCGCAGATAGGCCGCTGGCTGCGCAAAAGCCTGCCGGTGCTGCTCGCCGTCGCGCACCAGCAGGAAGCCGGCATCGTACGGCACCTGTCCCCATTTGTGGAAGTCGAGCGCGATGGAATCCGCAAGCTCGATGCCGCCGAGCAGCGGCGCGAGCTCGGCTGACAGGATGGCGAGCGCACCGAACGCGCCGTCGACGTGAAACCAGATCTCCTCCTCGCGGCACAGCTCGGCGACCGCCTTGAGATCGTCGATCGCGCCGACATCGACGGTACCGGCAGACGCGACCACCAGGAACGGCTTGAAGCCTATCTCGCGATCCACGGCGATCTGCGCGCGCAGCGCGGCAACGTCGATGCGATGATCGGCATCGACACCGATCTTGCGCAGCGCGTCCGTGCCGAGCCCGGCAATGTCCACCGCCCGCGAGATGCAGCCATGTGCAGCATGCGACGTATAGGCGGTGAGCAATGCGCCGTCATTGCCGAGGCCGTGCTGCCGTGCCAGCGTGCCGAGCGCGTTCGTGCGCGCCACCAGCACCGCCATCAGATTGGCCATCGACGTTCCCGTGACGAAGATGCCGCTCGCCCCGTCCGGAAAGCCGAACAGGCGGCGCATCCACGCGACGATCTGGCGCTCGACCTCGATCGGCATATGGTCGCGTCCGCCGAGATTGGCGTTGAGGCCGGCCGCGAGCATCTCCGCGAGCATGCCCACGGCCGTGCCGCCGCCATGGACCCAGCCCATGAACCCGGGATGGACGTTGCCCGTCGCGTAAGGCGCGACATATTCGGTGAATTCGCGATAGACCTCGGCGAGGTTACTCGCCTCGCGCGGCACGTCGGCCTTGAGCGCCGCGCGGACTTCGTCGGGGATCGGCTGCCATACTGGGCGCGCCCGAACATTGGCGATGCCATCGATCGCCTCGTCCAGCATGCGATGGGCCAGCGCGCGAAACTCGCTCCAGTCCTGCGGATCGAGCGAGCTGTGCGTGACGGAGCTCTGCGCGTTGCGGATAATCTCGTTCATGCTGTGCTTCCCTCGCCCGCTCGCGCATGTCGCGACAGCATCTCCGTGAACGCCGCAAATATCTTGCGCATCTGCGGCGGCTTGTAGGGAAACACCGCCGGCGAATCCATGTTGTGCACGACGGCGGTGTTGTCGGCCTCGAACACCAGGAGCTCGCCGTTCTGGTTCTCGGCGCAGTCGACGATGAAATAGTCGAGGCCGACGCGCTTGCTCATCTCGTCGAGCGCGCTCTCGTGGCGCGCTGCGAAGGCGTGGTCAAAGTCGCGCATGAAGACGGCTTCCTCGGCCCGCTTCTCCTCGCTGAACGCCATATAGGCGTTGAGATACCAGATGTCCCAGCGATCGGCGATCGCCATGTGGCATGCGTAAGGCCTGCCGTCGACCATGGCGAGGCGATATTTACGGTAGAGTCCGTCGGGACTGACATAGTCGACGAAGCGCGCGACGAAGAAGTCCTGCTCTTTCCGCGCGGCGAGATAGGCTTCGAGCGCCGCTGCGTCGTCGAGCTTGGCGAGCCCGACGCCGGCATGCGAGCCACGCGGTCGCGCGATCATCGGAAAATGCAATTCACCGGCGATGGCCTCGCAGGTAATCCGTCCCGATGCGAGGTCCGACAATTGCGCGCGTGTGGCGTGGACGGTTGCGGGAATGTCGAGGCCGGGCACGTCCGCCAGCAGCCGATACAGCTTGTCGCGATCGAGGTTGCCGATCAGATCGGGGCGATTGAGCAGCGGCCGGGGCCAATGTGGCGCGGCCTTTTCGATCATCGCAAGCGCGTCCCGGCATTCCTCGGAATCGGACGCCACCACGATGGCAACGTCGTGCGCGGGCAGGCTCTCGGGCAGACCAACGCCCTTGACCACGTAGAGCGTCAACAACTCGATGTCAGAGCCTTCGATCAGGAAATCGATCGGCGTGTTGCCGCCCATGTCGATGTCGGCTGCAAGCGCGAGCAGGCGCAAGCCCGGCTTCTGCGCCGCGCTGGGCGTACGAAACAACTGATGGAAAGTCAGCACCTCCGACTGGATCGCAAGCCCCGCCTCCTTGTCGCCGAGGAGCTGGACGATCAGCGACAGATCCAGCCCCTCCCCCGCTTGCGCCGTCCCCTCCGTGATCCGGGCGAGGAGTTGATCGCGCAACGGCTGCAAATCGACGCCTTCAAAGGCTTGGCGCGTCAGCTGCGCAAAGCCGATGCGGTCGGCGTAGTTGGCCGCGGAAACTGGCTGCTGCATCTCACACCTCGAACGCCGACTTTACCTGCACGGGCGCGGCGGCGCCACGACCAACCAACAGCTCGATCTTGACCAGCACGTGCGCGACGCGATCGAGAATGTGCTGCACATTGCGTTGCGCCTGCGCCGTGTCCGGCGACCAGGCTTCGGTCACGAGCCGTGCGCCGATGCAAAGGCGCAACAGGGACAGCGGCGCCTCATCCTGCCGTTCCAGCCGGACCGGTTGGCCGATCAGGCAGCGCTGCGCAGCGACCTCCCGGTCGGCCGTGCTGCCGCCGATCTCCTCACTCATGTCGCGCGCCAGCGCCTGATGAACGGCAGCTGTTTCGGCGATCGAGACCGGCTTGCCGTCGCGCAGCAGCAGAAATGGGAAGATCGTACGTTGCGCGAACTCCTCGTCGTCCGCATCGACCTGTCCGCATCCAGACGGAACGAGGCGCAGCGATGGCGACAGCGCGATCATGCTGTCGATGCCGGCGGCGAGCTCGGTCAGCACCTTGGTGCGAAACACAACCGGCACCGCATGGTAGCTGGCGATCTCGGCCAGCGCCGCCTCCCAGCGCAACCATTGGCCGAAATTCGCCCGGCGCTCGAAGCGCGAACGCAACGCCGTCCAGGCCAACGGCCAGTCGCAACGGCCGGCATAATCGAAAAAGCCCGGCGCGATCGCCTCGACCCGGTCGAGGAGGCGCGAAAAGCCCTTCGGCACCAGCAGCGCGCCGCAGAAGGCCGGTCCGCCGAAGAATTTCGAGCCGGTGATCAGGACCAGGTAACCGCGGTCGAGATAAGAGCGCAGCCGCCGGCGCCCGAGCCGGGCCTGGCAAGCGTCGACGACGATCTGAACCTTGCGCGGCCAGCGGCGCGCGATCTCGTCAAGGCAGGCCGCGCTCGGTGCGCGCCAGTCGAGTTTCGAAGCATCCATGATCTGGAGCAGCACCGGCGCGCCCTGCGCGATCGTGGCCTCGACCGCGCGCAACACCGCAGCATCGACGTCGGCCCGCATCGCAATCCCGTCTCCCGCCTCGCGCAACGGCAGCGCGATGCTGGCGCCGGCGAGCCCCGCAACCGGGCCGTCCTTGCGGACGGCGAGGCCACTCGCCGTCATGCAGCTGAAATGATGTCCGCGCGCGGTATGGATCGTCCCGCTTCCGGTCTGATCGGACCCGACCACGATCGTCACCGGCGGCGCGCCGAGCACCGCGCGCGCCACGAACAAAGCATGGAGCTGGGAATCCGTGCCGGACGGAGAGAACACGACATCGACGCGCGGCGGGAGCTGGAACTGGCTGCGCAGCTCCTCGCGCATATCCTCGCAGCGCGCATCGAAGGCTAGCTCGACTTCGTCGAACAGGCACTTGTGCACCAGTTCTTCGCGCGCCAGCGCGGCGCGGTCATAGGCTGCTTGCGAGATCGTCGAGGCGGTCGAGGAAGCGAAGTTCCAGATGTCCGGCTCGGGCGAGGCGGCGCAGCGATAGGCGTTGGCGCGATTGCCGGCGTCGAGCATGAGCCGCGGATCTCCGCCGGAGACGAGCAGCGTGTCGAGCGGCGTGAAGAGATCGCGCAGGCGGTAACGCGAGCCGCCGTCGGATGCGCGTTCCGCGTCCGACAGACGGGATGGGCCGGCGCTCATCCCGAAAGGCTCACGCCGCATCGGCCGCCGCCGCTGGGGGCACGGCTGCGAATTGTGAGGCGATGTCGCCGTGGAATACCGACGGTCCCACGTGATCGAGCGAACTCTGGATATCGGCCCAGATCTCGCCACCGATGTCTGTCCAGCGCTTGCAGAAGGCGAAGTCTTCGGACAGATAGGTGCCGGTCGCCGGGTCGATCATGCATTCGAACAGCGCGAACCGGTTCGGGCTCGACGCCAGCGTATCGTGCGAATGCTCCCGGAAGAACTGCAACGCCGCGTAATCAGGGTGGCGGCACATCGCTTCCAGCACGTGGCGCCGGATCATCAGGAAGCCCGTGCCCGCATAACGGACACGGGTAAAGCCGTTGACGACCACGACGCGGTCGGGATCCTCGATCTCCAGCACGTAGTCGAGCGAGGCCGCCGGCACGTCGGTACGGCCTGACTGGATCGCGCGCGCGGCCTTGTCCCAGTTGACCCGCTTGATCGGATAGCAGCCGGCGACGACGTCGGCGCCGCATTCGATCAGCCGGAACACCTGCTCCGGCTTGAAACCGATGTCGGCGTCGATGAACAGGAAATGCGTCGCCCTGGGATCGTCCAGGAACATCGCGGCCAAATTGGCCCGCGCCCGCGTGATCAGCGCATCGCCGTCGCGCAGCAGCACCTTAAGCTCGAGATTGGACATGCCGTGCACGGCGCGCTGGAGCGCGAAGATCGAGCTCGCATAGATGCTCGACACCTGCCCGCCGAAGCATGGTGTTGCCACCACCAATTGCATCTTGTCCGACATCGACAGCCCCGCCCCGCTCCAATCCTCACCAAGAGGTAAAGAAGCATGGTTAACGGCGTCTTAACGCGGCCTTATAGGAACTTGACGAGCGAGAGCTGCGCCAGGTTCGAGGTCACCTGGTAGGAAGCCTGGAGCGCGTTCTGGAGCGCCAGGATCTCGCTCGCGACCTGGTCCGGCGAGGCCGATTCCGCCTGGTCGATGATGGACTGGAGCTGCGCCTTGGCCTGGGTCTGACGCGTGGTCGCGTCCTTCATCGTGTTCTGGGCCATGGCGATGTCGGTCTGGATGTCCTCGATGCGCTGCTGACCGGGCTGCTGGGTCAGCGCCTGGGTCGTGCGCAGGCTCAGCGCGGCCACCTGCCCGCCCGAATACTGGCCGGTCGGCGAGGTCGAGAAGGTCCCGAACACTGCGATCGCCTGCAATTGCCGGCGGATCGCATCCTCATTCGCCTGGGCGCCGTACTGCACCGTGACGGCATCGTCGACCCGCGCCATCGCGGTCGAGCGCGGCGAGCCGGGCCCGTCATTGCCCAGATACCATTCCACCGTATTGGCCGAGCCGTTGACCAGCGTGGTCGCCGAGCTCGCCGGCGAGGAGCCGACGCGCAGCGGCGGTTGCGTGGCGGTCACCGGCGTCGCGCTGAAGCCGAGCGAGCCCAGCGCGCCCGTATTCGAGCTCGTGATGTTGAGGCTCGCCGCATCGTCGGTGTTAACAGTGATCGAGCCGCCATGGACCGTCGAGGGCTTCGACGTCCCCGTGATCGCGTCGATCTTGCTCATCAGCGTCTGGATGCTGTCGGTGACGTTGAGCTGGTTGCCGGTCGCGCCCGAGGCGACGAAGGTCAGCGTGGTGCCGTTGACGGTGATGGTGTCGCCGGCGACGAAGCCCGGCGAGATCGAGTCCGAGGGGCTCGCGCCGGACAGCGCGGTCGCGCCGCTGATCGGTGCGGGCGGCGCCGCCTGGTTGTTGACGGGCGTGCCGATCGCCGAGCTCGCGCTGTTGAAGAAATTGTCGCCAGCGGTGACGGCAGAGGCCGCCACCAGCGACGTGTTGGCGAGCTTCTGGATCGCGGTGTTCAGCGCCGTGTTGAGGTTCGCGGCGGTGTTGTTCGGGTTGACGGGCGTGCTCGCATCGATTGCGAAGCTGCCGAGCGGCGTCGGGGTCGCTGTCGAGGCGGTCAGGTCGATCTGCTCGACCGTGCCGTCCGGCAGCGTGAACTGAACGCTCAGCTTGTCGCCGTTGTTCGGGTTGACGCCGTTGAGGTCGACCGAGAACGACACCGGCGAGCCGCTCGGGCCGGTGACGGTCGCACCCGTCAGCGTCGAGGAGACCGCCTTGAGCTTCAGCCCGAACGGTGATCCCGCGACGTCTTCCGACACCTGCACCGAGCTCGGCGTCGGCTGCGTCTGCACCAGGCGGCCCATGCCGTTGGCCCCTAAGTCAGCGGCCTGACGCTCGGCCATCACGGTCTTGAACCCCGCCTGCGTCGTGGTGCCGTTGATGATGTCGCCGGCATCGGCGACCGACTGCGTGTTGACGGCCGTTCCGGAGAACAGATAGCGGCTGCCGGTCTGCGTGTTGAGGACGCCGATCATCGAGCCGAACTGGGCCGCGGCGGTGTTCTGCGCGATGGTCTGGCCGTTGACGTTGAGATCCTGCGCGGTAGAGGCCGATCCGGTCTGCACCGTGCTGCGGATCTTCGTCAGCGACTGCAGCGCGGTGTTGGCGAGATTGATGCTGACGTTGACGTTGGTGATCGTGTCGGTATAGGCGGCGATGTTGGAGAGCTGCGCGCGCCCGGCGATCGCAAAGCCCTCGTTGGTGCCCATGCCGGCATAGTTCTGCGACAGCTTGCCGGTCGAAAGCTGCGTCGACAGGTCGGTGAGCTGCTGATTGATGTTGCGGATCTGCGAGCCGAGAACCGACGAGGAGTAGTTGATGCTGCTGATCGACATGTTTCAGAGCCCTGTTACTTGTTACCCTTGAGCCTGGAGCAACGTGTTCATCATGCTCTGCACCACCGACATCACGTGGGCGTTGGCGGCATAGGCATTCTGAAGCTGGATCAGGTTCGACATCTCCGAGTCCAGATTGACGCTGGAGGTCGAGTCGAATTTGGCCTGGAGCGTCGAGACCACGACGCTCTGGCCCTGCTGGAGCTGGGTCGCCTGGGTCGCGGCATTGGCCTGCACGCTCAGGAATTGCTGAAGGAAATTCGAGACGCTGCCTGTGAAGGGCTGGTTCGCCGAGCCGAGGCCGCTCTGCGGCGAATAGGAGAACACCGCACTGGTGAGGTGCGAATACAGATAGTCCGAACGCGTGGTGTCGCCCGAAGGCGTCACCGGCGAGGTGTTGTAGACCGACAGCCGGGTCGGATCGGAGACCAGCTGCGTGTTCACGGCGATGCGTCCGGCAAGGCCGGTCATCTGCGAGCCCGACGCGGTGATCGCGCCGGTATAGAGCGCCTGCCCGCCGTCCGTGAACACCGCCAGTTGCGGGTTGCCCGAGGTCAGCGACGACATCGTCTTGGTGGTCGTCGCCGAACTGACCTTGGCAAGGCCGGTGTTGTCGTCGG
>NZ_JXJM01000001.1:1945346-1978721 GCF_001593325.1 Bradyrhizobium sp. DOA1 | reverse complement strand
GTAGCCGTCGCCGGCGACGGCGCGGCGGCGAACGACAGATGGCTGCCTGACAGCGCGGTATTGAGCGCGGAGGCGATCGCGCCCATGCCGCCGGCGAAGTCGACGCCGATCCGCATCGGGTTGGCATTGGTCGCGTTCTGGAGCGGCAGCGCCGCCGGATCGGTCACGTTGACGAGCGTGATCTGGCGCTGCGTGTTGGTGGTCGTGTCCGTGTAGGTGATGTTGACCGTGTTGCCCGGCAGCGCACCGGCCAGCTCGAGATCGAACCCGGCCGGGGGACCCGAGACCGTGCTGCCGGCCGTAGTCTTGTCGGACAGCGCGCTCGACATCGTCGCCGCGAGCTGGTCGATCTGGTTCTGCGCCTGGACCAGGATGTCGTCGCGCAGCTTCAGGTCGGCTGCGATCTGGCCGGACGACACCACATTGTTGGCGACGACGTCGACCTGCGAGCCGTTCGGCAGCTTGATGTTGAACGCGCCGACGCCGGACTTGGCCGGATCGATGTTGTAGAGCGAGGTCGCCGACAGCGCGCCGGCGGACGCAAAGGAGAATTCCGAGGCGAGCCCGGCGCCGACCAGCTGAATGCCGGTCGTGGTGTAGATGTTGGCTTGGTTCGAATTGTCGGTGGTAACGCGGACGTCGACATATTTCGACAGCGTGTTGATGGCCTGGTCGCGCTGGTCCATCAGCGTGGCCGCCGAGGGATCGTTGGCTCCCAGGCCCTGCAGCCTGGTGTTGATGTCGGCGATCTGCTTCATCGCCGTA
This sequence comes from Bradyrhizobium sp. DOA1, assembly GCF_001593325.1. NCBI lineage: Bacteria > Pseudomonadati > Pseudomonadota > Alphaproteobacteria > Hyphomicrobiales > Nitrobacteraceae > Bradyrhizobium > Bradyrhizobium sp. DOA1. The sequence goes on along the minus strand of NZ_JXJM01000001.1, from coordinate 1,977,956 downwards.
TTGGCGGCTTGCGCCGAGTTGCCGAGATCCTGCTCGACGTTGGAGCGCAGCGACTGGATACCCGTGGTGGTGACGTTGAGCTGCCGCGCCAGCGCCTGCGCCGCGCCGAGCGCGACGGTCTGTGCCGACGACGCGCCCGAGCTGGTCGACAGCGCCTGGAGCGCGGTGGTGAATTTGTTCAGCGCGTCTTCGAGCGTGCCGGAATTGCCGGGCGTGCCGTAGACATTCTGAAGCTGCTTCAGAATGTTGGCCATCTGGTCGGCGTAGCCGCTGCCGCCGACCTCGGTGCGCAGCTGGTTCAACACATAGGTGTCGAGCTGCCGGCTGACGCCGGTGGTCATCGCCGTCGAGCCGAACTCGCCGGTGGTGACCTCGATCTGGTTCGGCGTCTGGACGACGTAACCCGGCGTCTGCGAATTCGCGACGTTCGAGGAGACGATCGAGAGCGCGGCCTGGTTGGCACGCAGGCCGCTCATCGCGCTGGCGAGGGCTGAACTCAAACCCATGTTACTTGCCGCCTTTGGTTACGTCACGCGCCGATCAGCGCAACACGTTCAAGAGGTCCTGCACCATCGAATTCGCGGTCGTGATCACCTTGGTGTTGGCCGAATAGGCCTGCTGGGTCACGATCAGCTTGGTGAATTCGTCGGCGATGTCGGTGTTGGATCCCTCCAGCGACGAGCCGCTGATGGTGCCCGAAGCGCCGTCGATGGCGTCACCCGACTGCTCGGTCGCGGCATAGGCGCCGCCGTCCATTGCCTTGAGGTAGTTGGTGCCGTTGAAGTGCGACAGCTGCACCTGGGCGAGGTTGAGGTTCTGGCCGTTGGAGAAGGTGCCGACCACGACGCCGTTGTTGTTGACGGCGACCGAGCGGAGCTGACCGGCGGCATAGCCGTTCTGGGTGATGGTGTTGATCGTCACCGCGCCGCTGGTGCTGGCATATTGCGTCAGCCCGCCCGAGGAGATGTTGAAGGCGACCGACCCGAGCGACTGGCCGCTGACGCTGACGTTGTTGATGGTGATGCCCGAGCCACTGGGCGAGGTCAGCGAGCCGTCGGCGGCAAAGGTGAAGGTCTGACCGGTGTTGACCCAGCCGACGGTGGTGCCGGTCGCATTCGGGTCGGTCTGGTAGAACAGATTCCAGCTGTCCGAATGACCCGCTCCCAGCGAGGCACTGTCGGTCTTAGCCCAGCGCAGCTGCAGGTTCACCGGCGTACCAGCGGCATTGTAGGCGGTCACCGCGCCGCCGCTGATCGATTCCTTGGTGAAGGTGGCGATGTCGTTGCCGATCACGCCGCCGGTGCCGGCCGTGCCGCCGCCGTCGCGATTCCTGGTGATGGTCGAGGTGAAGCCGAGCGCCGAAAAAGCAGCGCTGTTGGAGCTGGACACCGACAGGTTGGAGACGGTGCCGGTGTTCAGCGTGATCACGCCGCCGCTGCTGACCGACGAACCCGAGGCGCCCGAGAGCGCGTCGATCTTGCCGAGCAGGGTCGTGACGTTGTCGGTGACGTTGATCTGGTTCGCGCCCGAAGCGCCAGAGGCCATGAAGGTCAGCGTCTGGCCGTTGACGGTGATGGTGTCGCCGGCAGAGAAGCCTGACGTGAGCACCTGGGCGCCACCGGCGGTCGCGCTGCCGCTCAGCACCGTCGCGCCGGAGATCGCGGGCGAGGACAGCACGTTGCCGCCGCGCGTCACGCTGCTGATGCCGAGCGCGGTGGCGGCCGTGCCACTGCCGACCGCGACGTCGGTGCCGGTGCCGCTCGCGATCTGGATATTGCCGCTGGGGGAAAGCGATGCGGTGACGCCGGCGCCGCCGGCGGTCTGGATGGCGTTCAGAATGCTCGCAACCGTGGCCGTCGTGCCCGCACCGAGACCGATCGTGGTGTTGTTACCGACCGTCGACACCGTGGTGCTGCCGTCGAACGTGATGGTGTTGCCGTTGATGGTCAGCGTCTGGCCGCTCAGGGCGGTGAGGATGCTGGAGGCGAGATGCGTGCCGGCGGCATTGTCGAGGGATGTGGTCGTCGAGGCCACAGCCGAGGAATTGTTCTGGAGCGCAACCGTACCCGTGGCCGTCGTCGAGGAATAGGCCGAGCGGATATTGCCGGTGGCGGCAGCACCCGAGACCGTTGCGTTCGCATAGGGCGCAGGCGGCGTGCCGACCGGCAGCGGGTTCGCGCTGAAATCTGACGGGTTGAGACCGCCGGCCGCGAGCAGCGTGCCGGTCGATGCAGTGGTTTTTGCCACCGTGTTCGGCTGCGTCGGCAGGTTCGCAGCGTATTGGATCGAGGTGGTCGCCTGCGCCGGAATGAAGTTGTTCTGGAATTGCAGGACGTTCGCCACGCTGCCGGTCGGGTTGCCGGTCTTCGGGTCGACCGTGACGCCCATCAGGTAATAGCCTGCGCCGTTGACCAGATTGCCGTTGGCATTGAGCTGGAAGTCGCCGCGCCTCGTGTAGTAGGTGACGCCGGTGAACACCGGCACGTTGTCGACGACGCCGCTTGCCTTCTGGATCGAGAAGAAGCCGTCGCCGGTGATCGCCATGTTGGTGGCGACGGTGGAGCCCGAAATCGTGCCCTGGGTGGTGATGGTGGCCTTGGCGTTCGCCGTCACGCCGCCGGCGACCTGCTTGCTCGGAACCGAGGAGTCCGGAATGAGGTCGACGAAGCTGGTACCGATGCCCTTGTAACCGGTGGTGGATGAGTTCGCGATGTTGCCGGAAATGTTCTGCAGCGCGTAGGACTGCGCCTGCAGACCACCCACCGAGGTGTTCATTGCATCGAAGATACCCATAACTTTGTCTCCAAATCCGATCTCGGCGGCACCCGAACCGTGGCCGCAATCGGCAGAGACAGTCGCAAGGGCCATGCCAATGCGGGTATATTCAGGAAATCAATGGCTTAATGAAAAAGCCCTGGTCTGATGACCGGGGCACAATTGCCGGGACCGGCAACAATTGCCGGGAGTCATTGTCATTCCGGGGCGGTCCGCAGGACCGAACTCTGGTGCGCAATTGCGCACCTGAGAATCTCAAGATTCTCAGGTGCGCGACCGCGCACCGTAATTCGATGCTGACGCATCGCGCCGCAATGACGGTCCAAAACCTACGTCGCCGAGGCCGCCGCCGGGTGGAAGACCAGCCCGAAACCGTCGATGCAATAGCGCAATCCGGTCGGCTTCGGGCCGTCGTCGAAGACGTGGCCGAGATGGCCGCCGCAGCGCCGGCAATGCACCTCGGTGCGGACCATGCCGTAGGCACGGTCCTCGGTCTTGCCGACATTGCCCTCGATCGGCGCATAGAAGCTCGGCCAGCCGGTGCCGCTCTCGAACTTGGTCTCGGACGCAAACAGCGGCAGGTCGCAGCCGGCGCAGGCGAAGATGCCCTTGCGCTTCTCCTTGAGCAGCGGACTGGAGCCGGGCCGCTCGGTGCCGTGGTTGCGCAGGATCTCATATTGCTGCGGCGTGAGCTGGGCCCGCCATTCGGCCTCCGTCTTCACGATCTCGAATTTTTGCGCGGCCTTCTCGCCCGCCTCGGCCGGGGATGCCCTCAACCAGCGGAAGGCCGAAAGGCCGAGCAGGCCGGCGGCGGTCGATAGCAGGATGCGGCGGTCAAACATCTCGTTCTCCCTGCGTGGGGGGTCCACGCCTTGAGATACGTGCTTCCGGCGGCCGAAGTTACACGTCCAAGCGAATTTTTCGCAAGGTTATTGCGGGACGCCTTCGTCGTGCGGGGCCGGTTCCGAGCCATGTTCTGGTCCCCGGGGGCCATGTTCTGGTCCGCTCGCCGCAGCTCTCGGCGGCGGAGCCGGCCACGGCCGGAGGGGCGGCATCGGACGACGCGGCCCCGTGCCGGCCGCGCGGTTGGCCTCGGCGAGACGCTTCTCGCGTTCCCTGTCCTTGACCCTGGCACGCTCGCGGTAGCGGGCAAGCGAGCCGGCGGCAGCGGAACTCGCCCTGCCCCAGATCCCGACCAACTGGCCGGCAACGCGCCCGGTGGCACCGCCCGCCCAGACCAGCTCGAACGGCGAGAACAGCTTCCAGCGTTCGTCGCCCCGCAGGATGCTGCGGGCGATCATCTGTCCAACCATGGCGGACGTGTTCATGCCCTGACGGCCGAACCCGCTCGCCACCCACAGGCCTTTGCGCAATTGGCCGATCTGCGGCATGCCGTGCACGGTCTGGCCGGTGGCGCCGCCGAACGTCTCGGTGATCTCGACATTGCCGAGCTCGGGAAAGATCGTGCGGATCCGCCGCTTGACGGCGCCGCCGAAACGCTGCGGCCGCGCCGCCCAGGTCGTCTCCGGGCTCTCCCACATCAGCCGGTCGCCGTCGACGACACGGAAATGGTCGACGCCGTCGGAATCCATCACCGATCCCTTGAAGGCGATGATCTCGTGCAGGCGATCGCCCAGCGGCGCGGTGATGCCGGCATAGCGCCAGACCGGCAGCAGCGTCTCCGACAAGCGCTTCAAGGGCGCACCGAGATGGATGTTGCCGGCGAGCACGATATGGGTCGCACGCAGCCGCGCCGAGGGCGTGACGATTCGCTTGCGGATGCCGGAATGATCGATACTGACCACCGGCGTATCCTCGAAGATGCGGGCCCCCGCCCGCCGCGCCAAAGCCGCAAGGCCATGCACATATTTGCGGCCGTCGATTTGGAACGCCTTGGGGTAGTAGACGCCGTGGAAATAGCGATCGGTCTTGAGCGTCTCGCGGACGCGATCGACCTGCCAGCCCTCGGCTTCGGTGTCGAAATCCTCGTTCAACATCTGCAACCGGCTGATCAGCCGGTCGCCCGCATCGACATTGGAGACTTCGAGCACGCCCTCGCGAAGGCCGATCCCCGGCATGTTCTCTTCCGTGGCGTTGGCGCGGACGAGCTCGGCGCCCTCCTTGGACAGCCTCCACAATTCGCGCGCGTCTTCAAAGCCGATGCGCTCGATCAGGTCCGTGAGCGGCAGCGCGAAGCCCGGCATCACGGTACCGAGCTGGTTGCCGGAGGCGTTCCAGCCGATATGGCGGCCCTCGAGCACCGCGACGCTGGCCCCAAGCCGGGCGGCCTCCAGCGCGATGGAGAGGCCGGCGAGCCCTGCCCCGATCACACAAATGTCGGCATCGAGATCGAACGACAGCCGCGCGCGCTCGCGAAAGCCGGCTTCTTCCTGGGACACGCTTGTGAAAGTCTCGCTCATGTCGTTTCTTAGAGCATGATCCGGATAAGCGTGCAGCGGTTTTCCGATAGGATCATGCTCGAACTAACAACCTGAACCGCGGCGATGATTCGCACTCATCTCAGCGCGTCATGCCGACCGGGCCCCTGTCACCTTGTCCTCAACAGGCGCCTGTAGATTATCCTGGACGTGGAACGATTCGAGAATGCCATGCGCCGTTTGATGCTGCTGCGTCACGCCAAGACCGAGACTGACGCGCCAAGCGGCCGTGACCAGGACCGCCGGCTCGACGACCGCGGCCACAAGGACGCGGCGCGGATGGGCGACTGGATCGCCTCCCATCCACCCTTCCCCGAGACCGTGCTGGTGTCGCATGCCGTGCGAGCCCGGCAGACCTGGGACGTCGCCTGGGAAGCAATGAAGGACCGCGTCGCCGCGCCGCAGGTCGAGATCCTGCCGGAACTCTACGGCGCCGATCCCGCGCAAATCCTGGACTCCATTCGCACCGCAACCGCCCCGGCGGACCCGAAGCAGTTGCTGCTGATCGCCCACAATCCCGGCATGCACGAGATCGCGCTCATGCTGATGGGTGGCGGCGATCCGGCCGGGGCCAAGGGGCTCAGCGACAACCTGCCCACAGCGGGGCTTGCGATCTTCGACTTTGACGTCAAGGATTGGGGTGACGTGGCCTACCGCCGCGGCAAACTGGTGCTGTTCATCAGCCCCAAGCTGCTTCGATCGGGATGAGACGCGCGGGCGACGTCTCGACCGGTTGATCCAGCCTGGTTCATAGGGAGGCGCAGATGTTCAAGTCCATCCTCGTGCCCATCGACCTCGCCGATACCGATCTCGCCAAGCCGGCGATCGCGACCGCGGCGACGTTGTCGCAGACCTGGAGCGGCGCCGTGCGCCTGCTCAACGTGCTGCCGATGACGCCGGTGATGCTGGCCGAATACGTGCCGGCCGATTTCGACGAGCAGCAGCGCCAGACCTCGGAGGAAGCGCTCGCCATCGTCGCGCGCGAATCCGGCATCGAGGCATCCCGCATCTCCAGCGTGGTGCGCCAGGGCGGCATCTATCACGAGATCCTGGAGGAAGCGGTGCACATGAAGGCCGACCTGATCGTGATGACCTCGCACCGGCCGGCGATGCGCACCTATTTCCTAGGCTCCAACGCCGGACACGTCGTGCGCTATGCGAAGTGTTCGGTGCTGGTGGTCCGGCATTGACGGTTGCAGCGAGCCCGCAATTCGTAGCCCGGGTGAGCGACTTGTCCGCCGTAGCTCAACGAGCGAAGGCGGAAGCGACACCCGGGACCGCTCGCCGTGAGAATCCCGGATGTCGCTTCGCTCATCCGGGCTACAAGATATCGCGCTGCCTGGCGGGCAAAACACGCCAGTCGTAGGTCAACGCACGCCGTCAAAACATTCCGCTTTACCGAAATTCGGAAACGGCGTATGTCTCGCCGCAACCGGGCCCAACGAAGAGGGGCGTATCGCGATCGTCATGAACGCGGGCCGGGCGGCGGTGGACGTGGGTCACACCGGCGCGAAAAGCTTCGCAGGGCGGGCAACCGTGAGCGAACGCGTCGCGTCAACGACGGGTGCGGTTCGCGTACGGTGAAATCGTGTCGTCCTGGCGCCCGGGGTCTGTGCGCCAAGTCTTGCGGTGATGTGGCGGCCCAACCGGGCGCGCGCATCAGCCATCCGCAAGGTGACGGGGGCAATAGTGCATCGCTCCCCAGGGAGAGCACGACATAAGCCGTAAAACCACTGCGCAGGGAAGGCCGGTTGCTTGGCTTCACCTGTATGCCGCTGTGCAATCTTGTAAAGCACACGCTTTCGCACAGTGGACCGTGGGTGCCCGGCCGGCACCCGGTCTTCCCTGCGCCCTTTTCAATCGAGGGTGAGGCATCGACGCAAAGCTCGGGCGAGATCAGCCGCGAGGCTGCGAAGGTGCGTCTGCAAAGATCGATGGAGCGAAGCTGTTGCCCCACACTCCGTCATTGCGAGGAGCCCTTGCGACGAAGCGACGAAGCAATCCAGACTGTTTCTGCGGAAGCAGTCTGGATTGCTTCGCTCCGCTCGCAATGACAGTGGAGGTAGTTCTGCACCAAACACCGCGCTCGTGCCCCGGACGCTGCGCAGCACGAAGTGACGCGCTGCAGAGCCGGGACCCATGTATCAGCGAGTACCGTGACCTTCTGGGTCCCGGCTCTGCGCAGCAACGCTCCGCGTCGCAGCGCGTCCGGGACACGGAAGGACGAGCGTCGCACGTGCCTCAGAGATACCGCGACAGCTCGGCCTTGAACTGCCCGTACACCGCGTCCTCGATCTGGCTGCGGTTGATCCCGATGTCGCGCAGGGCGCGGTCGTCGAGCTCGTTCAGGGTCTTGACCGCCGAGCGGCGCTCGAGGCGGTCGAACAGCGCGTGGAAGGAGTTGGCGAGCGTTGCAAAAAATCCGCTCGACGAGGTTGGGCGTAAGCTCCGCCCGGCAGTTTGCGAGATCGTGGTCATTTTTCTTCTCCGCCTGTCGGTCCGCGCGGCGAAGCCAATGCCGTTGGCGCGGACGCACTCAGCGCCTGCACCTCATTTGCCGTCGGATTGCTCTCGCTCACCTCGGCTCAATCGTGGACCTTGATGGAACTTAAATGCTCCAGTACACTTCTCGGAGCAAGTAAAACATTGCTCTCGGTGCAATATGTCCAAGTTCGAGTACGTGAAGCTCGCCGATGCCATTGCAGTCGATATCGCTAACGGCACGTTAAGGCCCGGCGACCGGCTGCCGCCGCAGCGCAATTTTGCCTATGACCGAGGCATCGCGGTCTCGACCGCCAGCCGGGTTTACACCGAGCTGCTCCGCCGCGGCCTCGTGGTCGGCGAGGTCGGCCGCGGCACCTTCATCTCCGGTGACATCAGGCGCGAAGTCGAGACCTTGAGCGAACCGGCCGAGTCGCGCATCAATTTCGAGGTCAATTATCCGCTGTTGCCGCAGCAATGGGCGATGATCGCCAAGAGCCTTGCGGGGCTCGAACGCGTCGACGCGCTCGAATCTGCGCTGCGCGTCTCGACCAGCACCGGCACCAGGAGCGCGCGCAACGCGGCCGCCGCCTATCTCGCACGCAAGGATTTTACGCCGCAGGCCGAGCAGATCGTCTTCACCGCCAACGGCAAGCAGTCGCTCGCCGCAGCCCTCGCCGCGCTCGTGCCCACCGGCGGCCGCTGCGGCGTCGAGGCGCTGACCTATCCCTACGTCAAGAGCATCGCCGCACGGCTCGGCGTGACGCTGGTGCCGATCCCGATGGACGAATTCGGCGCGCGCCCCGACGCGATCCAGAAGGCGCATCGCGAGGCGCATCTGTCGGCGTTGTATCTGCAGCCCATCATCCAGAACCCGCTCGGCGTCACGATGAACGCGACGCGGCGCGCCGACATCATGCGCGTCGCCGAGAAGCTCGATCTCACCATCATCGAGGATGCCGTCTACGGCTTCCTCGCCGACGACACGCCGCTGGCGGCGCTCGGGCCGAACCGCTGCATCGTGATCGACAGCCTGTCCAAGAAGGTCGCGCCCGGTCTCGCGCTCGGCATCCTCGTTACGCCGCCGCACCTGCGCGAGAGCGTGATGAGCGCGGTCCGCACCGGCGGCTGGATCGCCTCCGGTCATGCGCTGGCATCCGGCCAGCGGCTGATGGCCGACGGCACCGTCGCCGAGCTGGTGCGACTGAAGCGCATCGACGCCGCACGTCGCCAGCAGACCGCGGCAAGGCTGCTTGCCGGCTACCAGCTCGCTGCCGACCCGCGCTCCTATCATTTGTGGCTGACCCTGCCGCCGCATTGGCGCTCGCAGACCTTCGTCGCGGCGGCAGCAAGGCGCGGCATCGCGCTGACGCCGTCCTCGACCTTCGCCATCGCCCATGGCCACGCGCCAAATGCTGTACGCCTCGCACTCGCCCCGCCCTCGCCCGAGCAGCTCGATTCCGGCCTGCGCACCATCGTGTCGCTGCTCGGCACCAAGGAAGAGGATTTCGATTCGACGGAGTAGTGCCTGCTACGGCAACAACGACCGTGGCAATTGACCGAAGCTGTAGCTGCGCGGCTGGTTGCGCAGGACCAGGCCGCCGACCTGCCACGCGAACAGCGCGGCAAAGCCGAGGATGAACAGCGCGCCCGCGAACTCGCCGACCATCAGGGCGCGGATCAACAGCCCCGTCATCGCCACCGTCAGCACCGCCAGGAAGGCCAGCACCGCCGCATAGGTCGTGCGGCCGAGGCCGGCGGTCAGCGTCGCCCGGCTGCCCGCCTGCGCCATCCGCTGGTGCAGCGCGACGATGAACTGGCGGAAGCCGTTGTCCTGCGGCGCCATCAGCGCTGCGGTCTGCCAGCTCGTCGACAGGATCGCGATGCGGCCGCCCCCGGCATGGCTGACATCGGCGCGAAAGCGGTGCTGCTGCATCGATGTTGGGCGGAACGAGAGCCGGATCCCGGAGATTTCGTCGTAGCGCCACAGGCCCAAGCGCCCGGCGGCGTGCCAGGACAACCCCTCTTCCGTCAGTTCGAAGCGGTGCGCCGAGCCGATCAGCGAGGCCTTGTAGGCGTAGCTCGTGACTGGCGCGGCCTCAGCATCCGAAACCTGCATCTCGACAATCAAACCCCCGTTCGCGATCCGCTTGCGCGATCGCCCTCGCCCATCCTACAAGCGTGGCATGGCTGAGACGACCTTTTTTCCGCGCCGCCTGATTCTCGGTGCCGCCCTGATATCAGGCGTGCTGCTCGCGCTCGCAGTACACATGCTGGGCGCGCGCTACGGACTCGATCTCGGCGGCCTCTGGCGCTCCGATACGCACGAGTTCATGCCGGCAGGCGCGGCGATCGCCTGGTGGCTCATCGCGACGGTCGGCTTCTCCGGCGGCTATTTCACCGCGACCCTGATGCAGAGTGCCGTCGACGGCCAGATCCCGCACCGCATGCGGCAGTTCCTGATCGGGGTCGGCGTCCTCTTGCTTGCGGGCGCGGGACAGGCGGCCTCGGCACCTAGTGCGGTCCCCACCATTTCCGGCGTGCTGGCCGCCCTTGCGGCGCTGTGCCTCGGCGCGGTGATGGCGTTCTGCGGTGCGCATTTCGCGCTGCGCCGCGGCTGACTTCAAGCGGATGCGCGCAGCCGCGGGCCTTCCAGCATCATCGCGACGTCGGACGCGGGCCGCGGCTTGCTGAACAGATAGCCCTGCGCCTGGGTGCAGCCCTCGCGGCGGAGCAGCTCGAGCTGCGCGTCGTTCTCGACGCCTTCCGCGGTGGTGACGATGCCGAGGCTGCGGCCAAGACCGGTCACGGCGCGGATGATCGCCATGGAATCCTCCCGCGTCGCCAGCTCCGAGACGAAGGAGCGGTCGATCTTGATCTTGTCGAACGGGAAGCTGCGCAGATAGCTCAGCGACGAATAGCCGGTGCCGAAATCGTCGAGCGAGATCCGCACGCCCATGGCGCGCAGCTCGTGCAAGGTGGTCAGGGTCGCCTCGCTGTTCTGGAGCAGCACCGACTCGGTGATCTCGAGCTCGAGGCGGCGCGCATCCAGTCCCGAAGCGGCCAGCGCCTCGGTCACGGACGCGATCAGGTTCGGGCTCTTGAACTGCACCGGCGACAGGTTGACGGCGACGTCGACGTCGTCGGGCCAGGTCGCCGCGTCGGTGCAGGCCGAGCGCAGCACGAACTCGCCGAGCTGGACGATCAGGCCGGTCTCCTCGGCCAGCGGGATGAAGTGGATCGGCGCGATCAGCCCCCGCTGCGGATGGTTCCAGCGCAGCAGCGCCTCGAAGGCCACGACGCGGCCGCTCGCAACGTCGCGGATCGGCTGATAGTACACCTCGAACTCGGCGCGCTGCAGCGCCGCGCGCAGATCCATTTCCAACAGGCGCCGCGCCTGCGCGCGCGCATCCATGCCGGTCTCGAAGAAGCGATAGGTGCCGCGGCCGTCCGCCTTCGCGCGGTAGAGCGCGAGGTCGGCGTTCTTGAGCAGTTCGTCCGGATTGTTGCCGTCCTGCGGCGACAACGAGATGCCGATCGAGACGCCGATCACGATCTGATGGTCGTCGATCTCGTAGGGCGCCGAGACCACCTCGACGAAGCGGCCGGCAAGCGACCTCGCGGCGGTTTCCTCGGAACGTCCGATCTGCACCACCGCGAATTCGTCGCCGCCGAGCCGCGCCACGGTGTCGTGCTCGCCGACGGTCGCCTTCAGCCTGCGGCCGACTTCCTTGAGCAGCGCATCGCCGATGGGATGGCCGAGCGAGTCGTTGATGTCCTTGAAGTGATCGAGATCGAGGCAAAGCACCGCGAGCTGATCGCCCGACTTGGTCCGGCGCAGCCCCTGCTCGAGCTGTTCGTGGAACAGCACCCGGTTCGGCAGGCTGGTCAGCGCGTCATGGCGCGCCATGTGCGAGATCTTGGCCTGCGCCTCCAGCCATTCGGTGATGTCCTCGAAGGTCGCGACCCAGCCGCCGCCTTGCATCGGCTGGTTGACGACGCGGATCGAGCGCCCGAAGCGGTTGACGACGTCGGTCGTGGTACGGCCGTCGCGGGCGTCGGCCACCAGGCGGGCGAAGAATTCGTCGGCATCGCCCTGCCACTGGCCCTTGGCCTGCTCTTCCCTGAGCACGTCGACCAGCAGGCGGCCGGTGAGCAGGATGTCGGTGCGGCGCAGCATCGCGGCATACCGCTCGTTGAACAGGATGATCTTGCCGTCCGCGTCGAACATGCAGAGCCCCTGCGACATGTTCTCGAGCGCGCTGTCCAGCACGATCTGCTGACGGCCCAGTTCGCCCTTGGCGCGGCGGTCGAGCAGCGCGGCCACGAGCGCTATCGCGATGATCGCGACAGCGGCGCTGGCGGTGAGGAAGGACAGCGAGGCCGGCGGGATGGAGAGCCCGCTGATCGCGAGCGTCGGGTCCGGCGTCAGCAGCACCGCGCCCATCGCGGTGAAATGATGTGCGACGATCGCAACCGTCAGCAGGGTGGTCGCCGTCAGCGCATGCGAGAGGTCGTCGCGCCGCGCGGCGATGAGCAATGCGGACGCCGCAAACACGATTCCGAACAGCACCGAGGCAACAACCGTGCCTGCGATCCAGTTGACCCGTGCCGGCATCTCCAACGCCGCCATGCCGGTGTAATGCATCGCCGCGACACCCATGCCGACGATGGCGCCGCCGAGCACGATCCAGAGCGGGCGCGAGGACGAGACCGCTATGCTCAGCCCCACGAAGGTCACGGAGATCGCAAGGATTAGGGAGAGGATCGTCACCGGGATGTTGTAGGCGCCGGCACCGCCTGGCCCGTAGGCGAGCATCGCAATGAAATGCGTGGCCCAGATACCGCATCCGCTGACGGCAGCATCCAGAGCGATCCAGGCCACACGCCCGGATCCATGCGTCGCGCGCGCGCGCTGAAACAGGCTGATCGCCGCCGCGCTGGCCAGCAGACATACCGCGCCGCCGAGGGCGACCAGTCGCCAGTCGTGCTCGTCGCTGAGACAGTAGAGAACTTGATACATTGCCGGCCCCTCTCGACCGGCACTTGAGCCGATAGAGATGGACGATCGGTAACCGACTACAAACCCATTCCGGGAATGGTGAACGGGAGATGTGCGCGTTCGCTCACATTGTTGATCGATCGCGCCCGCGGCAAAGAGCAGGACGACCGCGGATCCGAGGCTTGGCAGGGACTTGGCAAGGAACCTGGCAAAAGCAAAAGCGCCGCGCGGATGACCGCGCGGCGCCCCCTGACCTGTCGTTGCATCAGCTCGCCGCGCGCAGGTTCACCTTGCTCTCGGCAAGTGTCGTCAGCTTCTGGTCGGTCGCCTTCTCCTCCTCGAGCGTCTTGGCGAGCACGCTGGCGCAGTCGTTGCGGCCGAGCTGCTTGGCCCAGGCGATCAGGCTGCCGTAGCGGACGATCTCGTAATGTTCGGCAGCCTGCGCCGCATTGATCAGCGCCGCGTCGAGCACGGCCTTATCGGCGACCTCGCCGGCGGTCTCATCAGCTTCCTCGATGATACCGTCGATGGCCGGGCAATCGACCGCCTTCACGGGAACGCCATGCATCTTGAACACTTCCTCGAGCCGCGCGACGTGTTGCTTGGTTTCTTCGAGGTGCGTCAAAAAGCCCTGTTTCAGCTGCGGATCGGTGGCTTTGCTTGCCATCTTCGGCAGCGCCTTGGTGAGCTGCTGCTCGGCGTAATAGATATCCTGCAGCTGATGCACGAACAGATCGTTCATGGTCTTGATGTCTTTTGTGAACAGTCCCATCGTTCCGATCCTCTCGGTTTCGGGGAACACGACGGTATCGGCCCGCACGAAAGGCCGCATATTTCGCCATGTTCGATTGTTGATTGGACGCTAACGGGCAAGACAGCATCGACGTTCCAAAAAAGCTGCGCATCGCTTGCGCTGGAACAATGCCGGCCGCACCACAATTGACATCATGTCGACACCCCGGCGCCGTCCGGGGCCGTCATTCGACTCATATGCTTAACGCGCGGCCGATGTGAACGGCGTATGACGAAAGTAGCCGGTCGGACGCAGAAGCTATCCTTGTCAAGGGCTGCACAAGTCGCCGTTTTTGCCTTAAATGAGCTACATCATGTCTAGAGATCGACGCCGACCCTCGGCCGTGATCGTACCTGATCGGCCAATGCCTGGCTGGATCGTCTTGCCCCCCGCCGGGAGGATGAATGCACGGACTGCTGCCCGCGCTAAAGCGCGGCTTCAATAGATGGATCGGCTGGCGACGCCTCGGCATTGCCGCCAGCGTCTTCATCATCGCCTTGGCGATCACCACGCTGGTTCGAACCCTCAAGGGCATCGATACCGGGGTGATCCTGACGGCGCTGACCGAGATTCCTCGCGGCAATATCGGGCTGGCGGCGATCTGCGTCTTCTTCGCCTTCTGTACGCTGACGTTCTACGACTATTTTGCACTGCGAACGATCGGCAAGAAGCACGTGCCGTATCGCATCGCGGCGCTCTCCAGCTTCACGTCCTATTCGATCGGCCACAACATCGGCGCCACCGTCTTCACCGGCGGCGCGATCCGTTTCCGGATCTATTCGGATTACGGGCTGAATGCGATCGACGTCGCCAAGATCTGCTTTCTGTCGGGCCTGACCTTCTGGCTCGGTAACATCTTCGTGCTTTCGATCGGTTTGGCGATCCATCCGGATGCGGCGTCCTCGATGGATCAGCTTCCTCCGTCGATCAACCGGCTGATCGCGCTCGGCGGCCTTGCCTCGATCGGCGCCTATCTGGTCTGGCTCTGCATGGGCGAGAAGCGGCGGGAGCTCGGCCAGAAGGGCTGGAAAGTGGTGCTGCCCTCGGCGCCGCTGACGCTGGTGCAAATCCTGATCGGCGTGGTCGATCTCGGCTTCTGCGCCATGGCGATGTATCTGCTGATGCCCGCCAATCCGCCGATCGACTTCATGTCGCTCGCGGTGGTGTTCATCCTGGCGACGCTGATCGGCTTTGCCAGCCATGCGCCCGGCTCGCTCGGCGTGTTCGATGCCGCGATGCTGGTGGCGCTGCCCCAGTTCGGCCGCGAGGAGCTTCTGGCGACGCTGCTGGTGTTCCGCATCCTCTATTTCGTGATCCCGTTCGGCCTCGCCATCTCCATCATGGGCACGCGCGAGCTCTGGATGAACGTGGTCGCGCCGTGGCAGGAGCGGCGACGGCTGGCGGAGGCCTGCGCCCAGGCCAATCTGCCCACGCAGGTGGCCGCGATGGAGCGCGAACGCGCGCGGCGGCAGGCCGGTAAGCGGTAGGGCCGCTCCTCAAACCCGTCAGACAAAGGTTGCAGGCGGGAGAGCAATCCTCTCTTATTTCCGCCTCAACTTTGCCGTTGAACACGCGGGCCATGATCCCTCTCCCCTTCCGTACTCTCTCCGCAGGCGCCCTGTTGCTTGCCGGGATTCTGATTGCCTTGGCGCCCGAGCGCGCCGCCGCGCAGGGCGCCGGCGCCATGCAGATCAGCTGGGAGGTGCGCAACCGCTTCCGCCTGTTCCGCGAGGAGCGCGATTTCCTGCTCCATGTCGAGAATGCGCGCAACCGCAGCATCCTGGCCGCCGAGCAGTCGCTGGAGCTCCAGAGCGAAGGCCGCGGCTGGGCCCGCAACATGGTCAACCGCCTCTGCATCGACCTGCAGGGCCGGGTCAACCAGCCCTGCACCCGCGACAACGTCAAGGAGAACTACATCACTCCGATCGACCATCCCGTCACCGTGCGCCTCGACGGCGCAGTGCCGGTCGGCGCCACCTGCGCCTGGTCGTTCGACGACGGCGACGGGCCGCAGACTTCGACCTTCGACTGCGCCGAGCCGATCAATTTGCGGGTCCGCTACGGCAAGCAGACGGTCGCGACCGTCGACGTCTCCTCCGGCTCCGATCCGACCCAGCGGGTCCAAGCCGAGATCCAGGTCCGCGACATCTTCGTCGCCGGCCTGGGCGACAGCATCGCTTCCGGCGAAGGCAATCCGGACCGGCCACTGGCGCTCTCGGACGAAGGCTTCTGCTTCCGCTCCTATCTCGGCACGGCCGGCGCGCAATATTACCGGCCGAGCCGCCACGGCTTCAAGGGCGGCCGTGCCTGCGAGGCGCCGGATACGCTCGCCAACTGGCAGCGCTACAGCGCGCTCTGGTTCAACGCGCCCTGCCATCGCTCGCTCTACAGCTACCAGGCCCGCACCGCGCTGGCGCTCGCGATACGCTACACCCACATCGCCGTGACCTTCCTGCCGCTCGCCTGCACCGGCGCCAGCATCGGCGACGGGCTGCTCGGTTCGCAACGCGCCCGCGAATGCCCGCCCGGCAAGACCGGCGTGTGCAACACCAGCGTGAACGCCCAGGTCGCCGAGCTGCGCGAGGCGCTCACCGCGGCGAAGAAACGCCAGCCCGACCGCACGCTCGATCTCGTGCTGTTGTCGGTTGGCGCCAACGACGTCTACTTCTCCGGCCTCGTCGCCGACGTCATCGTCGACACCGCCACCGAACGAGCGCTGTTCCGCCGCTCCGGCGTGATGGCGAGCGTCGACGATTCCCGTGATGCGCTCCAGCGAGAGCTGCCGCAGAACTTCGTCAAGCTGCGCGAGGCGCTCAAGCCCCTGGTTGGCGGCGACCTCTCGCGCGTGGTCTACGTCTCCTACGCCAACCCGGCGCTCGCGGACGGCGGCGTGCCGTGCCGCGGCGGCCGCGCCGGCTTCGACATCCATCCGTCATTCAACGCCGACCCGCAGCGCCTCGCCCGCGTCTCGACCTTCGTCGACACCGAATTCCTGCCGCAGCTGAAAGGGCTCGCCACCTGCACCCGCGGCGCGCTGTGCCGCGATCCGGAAGCCGACCGCATGACCTTCGTCGACGCGCATCAGGCCGCGTTCGCCGATCACGGCTTCTGTGCGCATTCCGGCAACGATCCCGAATTCGACCGCAGCTGCTTTGCCGAGAACGGCCAGAGCTTCAATCCTGATATCGTGACGGCAGCGAGCCAGCCGATGCTGTGCGGCCGCGGCGCCTCGGAATACCGCGCCTACCTCCCCCGCGCGCGCTGGATCCGCGATGCCAATGACAGCTATTTCGCTGCGATGACCTATCCGCAAGGCTTGCCGGCCGCGAGCCAGCCGACCGACATTCACGACGCGACCTGGGGCGTGCTCTCCGCCGTCTATGGCGGCGCCGTGCATCCGAGCGCTGAAGGTCATGCCGCGATGGCGGATGCCGCACTGCCCGCCGCGAGCGCCGTGCTCGGCCTCGATGCCGTGCCACCGAACGTGACGCGCGGATTGCTGCCGCAGCTGTTGCCGAGCGCAAGGCAGTAGGCGCCGGCTTCGTAGCCCGGATGAGTGCAGCGACATCCGAAACCGCTCTCCCCGCATATCGCTTCGCTCATGCGGGCTTCGCGCTGCCTCCGCTTACTCGGTGTCGTCGCCCGCGCAGGCGGGCGATCCGTACGCCGCAGCAGCCGTGATTGAATCGGGGCGCCGCGGCGTACTGGATTCCCCGCCTTCGCGGGGAATGACAGCGGTTTGCATGGCGCGAGTTCGCAACCTCTACATCGTTCCCTCTCCCCGCCTTTCCATCAATCCAAAAACGGCATCGATCGATACTGCCTTGAACTTGGACACGTCACAGCGCGCGCCTCTAGGACTCGCCTCGGGGAAACGGGCCGAGACTTAAGGGAGGCGCGTGATGAGCGCAGTGGTGTCCGCAGCGGACGTGAGGAGGTCTCGCATCAGGCTGTTCATCGTGACCATGTTGTTCCTGGTCACCACCGTGAATTATGCCGACCGCGCGACGCTCTCGATCGCGGGTCCCGCGCTCTCCAAGGAGCTGCATCTCGATCCCGTCGCCATGGGCTGGATCTTCTCGGCCTTCGGCTGGTCCTATGTCGTGGCGCAGGTGCCGGGCGGCTGGCTGCTCGACCGCTTCGGCTCGCGGCTCGTCTATGCCTTCAGCATCATCATCTGGTCGCTGTTCACACTGATGCAGGGCTGGGTCGGCTTCCTCAGCGCCGGCACGGCCGTCGTCATGCTGTTCGCGCTTCGCCTGCTCGTCGGCGTCGCGGAAGCCCCCTCCTTTCCCGCCAACGCCCGCATCGTCGCGGCCTGGTTTCCAAGCAGCGAGCGCGGCACCGCGTCGGCGTTCTTCAACTCCGGCCAGTATTTCGCCACCGTGATCTTCGCACCGCTGATGGGCTGGATCGCGCATGCCTATGGCTGGCGCTTCGTGTTCTTCGTGATGGGCGCGCTCGGCATGGTCATGGGCTTCATCTGGCTCAAGACCATCTACGGCCCGAAGGAGCATCCTTCGATCAACGACGCCGAGTTCGAGTACATCAAGGAAGGCGGCGCGCTGGTCGATCTCGACGCGCCCAGAGACGATTCGTTGCGCCGGCGCGCGCCCGAGGCCGGCTCAGGCTGGGACCACATCCGCCAGCTGCTCTCCAACCGCATGATGCTCGGCGTCTATCTCGGCCAGTACTGCATCAACACGCTGACCTATTTCTTCCTGACCTGGTTTCCGGTCTACCTCGTCAAGGAGCGCGGGCTGTCGATCCTGCAGGCCGGCTTCGTGGCGACGCTGCCCGCGTTGTGCGGCTTCATCGGCGGCGTGCTCGGCGGCATCATCTCCGATGCGATCCTGCGCAAGACGGGCTCGTTGACCATGGCGCGCAAGATCCCGATCGTCGGCGGCATGCTGCTGTCGATGTCGATCATCGCCTGCAACTATGTCGACGGACAGGCGCTGGTGGTTGGCTTCATGGCCCTCGCCTTCTTCGGCAAGGGCATCGGCGCGCTCGGCTGGGCCGTCGTCTCCGACACCTCGCCGAAGGAAGCCGGCGGCGTCTCCGGCGGCCTGTTCAACACCTTCGGCAACCTGTCCTCGATCACAACGCCGATCGTGATCGGCTACATCCTGGCCGCGACCGGCTCGTTCAACGGCGCGCTGGTGTTCGTCGGCCTCAACGCGCTCGTGGCGGCGTTCGCCTATCTCGTGATCGTCGGCAAGATCGAGCGGGTGACGCTCAAACGTTCCTCCTGAGGGCTCCCATGGGAGCTTGACCAGGCAACTCAACGGCGGCCCGCAAAGCCGCCGTCTTTGTTTTCGGGGTGATCGATGCTAGAAGTGCCGGGGAAACGCCTTATCCATCTAAGGCATGTATCGATGTTCGACCTCAACCAGCTCCGCTGTTTCGTTACGGTGGCGGAGGAATTGCATTTCGGCCGCGCCGCCGCGCGGCTGAACATGACGCAGCCGCCGCTGTCCCGGCAGATCCAAGTGCTCGAGCACATCATCGATGCGCCGCTGCTGGAGCGCACCAGCCGCTCGGTGCGCCTGACGCCGGCGGGGCGCAGCTTCCTGCCGGAGGCGCGGCGCATCCTCAAGCTTGCGGAGAGCGCTTCGCAGGTCGCCCGCCGCATCGCGCTCGGCAAGACCGGCTCGCTGAAGATCGGCTTCACCGCCGCCGCGGCCTACGGCTTCCTGCCCGAGCTCGTCGCCGCCTGCCGCGCGAAATTGCCGGAGGTCGATTTCTCGCTGAAAGAGATGGTGTCGGGCGACCAGTTCGAGGCGCTCACCTCCGGCCAGATCGATGCCGGTCTTCTGAGGCCGCCGATCGCGCGGCCCGAGCTTGCCAGCCGCCGCGTCGTCGCCGAGCCCCTGCTCGCGGCGATCCCCAAGAAGCATCCGCTGGCCAGCGCCGACAGCATCACCATCAAGGATTTCGACGACCAGCCCTTCGTGATGTATTCGCCCTATGAGAGCCGCTACTTCCACGACCTCCTGGTGGCTCTGTTCACGCGCGCCGACGTGCTGCCGCGCTACGTCCAGCATCTGAGTCAGATCCACTCGATCCTCGCGATGGTGCGTGCCGGCTTAGGCCTTGCCATCGTGCCGGCGGCGGCGGCGAGCCTGAAGATCTCCGATGTCCGGCTGCGGCCGCTGAAGCTGCGCACGCGCGTCCCGGTCGAGCTGTTCATGGTCTGGCGCCGCGACGACGAGAATCCTCTGCTGTCGGCGCTGGTCAAAATCGCCGGCGAATTGTCCTCTGCGGAGCTGGTGGAGGATTGATGCTCAATCCGCATCGGTCGATATAGGCTTTGGCTTGGACGCGCATCGAACCGTCTCCTAAACACCGGCGCATGGACGCGCGGCTTTCGGCCCGCGTTCTCCACGACACGCAAGCAGGGAGCCGCGCCCATGAGCAAGATGACCCCGCAGGAAATGGCCCAGAAGATCGGATCTGGCCTCCTGTCCTTCCCCGTCACGCCGTTTGGGGCGGACTATTCCTTCGACGAGGCGACCTACCGCGCCAATATGGACTGGCTGTGCGGTTATGACGTCGCAGGCCTGTTCGCCGCCGGCGGCACCGGCGAGTTCTTCTCGCTGACGCCGGCCGAAGTTCCTGAAGTGGTCAAGGTCGCCGTTGAGGAGACCAAGGGTCGCGTGCCCGTGCTCGCCGGCACCGGTTATGGCACCGCGATCGCCCGCGAGATCGCTGTTGGCGCGGAAAAGGCCGGCGCCGACGGCCTGTTGCTGCTGCCGCCCTATCTCACCCTTGCCGAGCAGGACGGCCTTGCCGCCCACGTCGAGGCGGTCTGCGCCGCCGTGAAGATCGGCGTCATCGTCTACAACCGCGACAACGCCATCCTCCAGCCGGACACGCTCGCACGCCTTGCCGAGCGCTGCCCGAACCTCGTCGGCTACAAGGACGGCATCGGCGACATCGAGCTGATGACCCGCGTCTACACCAAGCTCGGCGACCGCCTCACCTATATCGGCGGACTGCCGACGGCGGAGACCTTCGCGCTGCCCTATCTCGACATGGGCGTGACGACCTATTCCTCCGCCGTGTTCAACTTCGTGCCGGAGTTCGCCACCAATTTCTACGCCGCGGTGCGCAGGCGCGACCATGAAGCGATCCATGCCGGCCTGAAGAACTTCATCCTGCCGTTGATCGCCATCCGCAACCGCAAGAAGGGCTATGCGGTCTCGATCATCAAGGCCGGCATGAAGGTGATCGGCCGCGACTCCGGCCCGGTCCGTCCGCCGCTGACCGATCTCACCGAGCAAGAGATCGCGGAACTGACCGCGCTGGTGAAGAATCTGCCCGCCATCCGATCGACACAACAGGCGGCAGAATAGCCGGCGACATCGGGAGGAGCGTGCAATGGCCCGGGCTGAAATTTCTGGCGCACCTGTCGTCACGGCGATGCAGGTGATTCCGGTCGCAGGCCGCGACAGCATGCTCCTCAACCTCAGCGGCGCGCATGCGCCGTTCTTCACCCGCAACATCGTCATCCTCACCGACAATGCCGGCCACACCGGCGTCGGCGAGGTGCCGGGCGGGCAGAAGATCTGGCAGACGCTGCAGGACGCGCGCGATCTCGTGATCGGCAAGACCGTCGGCGCGATGAACAACATCCTCGCCGATATCCGCACGGCTTTCGCCGACCGCGACGCCGGAGGCCGCGGCAAGCAGACTTTTGATCTCCGCGTGATGATCCACGCGGTCACCGCGATCGAATCCGCGCTGCTCGATCTGCTCGGCCAGCATCTCAATCTCCCGGTCGCGGCCCTGCTCGGCGAAGGCCAGCAGCGCAGCAGCGTCGAGACGCTCGGCTATCTCTTCTTCGTCGGCGATATCCGCAAGTCGAAGCTTAGCTACGTCCAGGCCGAGACTGGCAAGCCCGACTGGTTCAACCTCCGCCATCAGGAGGCCATGACGCCCGAGGCCGTGGTGCGGCTCGCGGAAGCGACCCACGACCATTACGGCTTCGCCGATTTCAAGCTCAAGGGCGGCGTGCTGCGCGGCGAGCAGGAAATCGAGGCGGTCACCGCGATCGCAAAACGCTTTCCGAACGCGCGCGTGACGCTCGACCC
Organism: Bradyrhizobium sp. DOA1; assembly: GCF_001593325.1. Taxonomy (NCBI): domain Bacteria; kingdom Pseudomonadati; phylum Pseudomonadota; class Alphaproteobacteria; order Hyphomicrobiales; family Nitrobacteraceae; genus Bradyrhizobium; species Bradyrhizobium sp. DOA1. The sequence continues at coordinate 1,956,371 of NZ_JXJM01000001.1, read as the reverse complement.
CAATGGCGCCTGGTCGCTCGACGAGGCTGTCAGCCTTTGCAAGGACATGCACGGCATCCTCGCCTATGCCGAGGACCCCTGCGGCGCCGAAGCCGGCTTCTCCGGCCGGGAGATCATGGCCGAGTTCCGCCGCGCGACCGGCCTGCCCACGGCGACCAACATGGTCGCCACCGATTGGCGGCAGCTCTCCCACGCGCTCCGCCTGGGCGCGGTGGACATTCCGCTCGCCGATCCCCATTTCTGGACCATGCAGGGCTCGGTGCGCGTCGCCCAGACCTGCCGCGACAACGGCCTGACCTGGGGTTCGCACTCCAACAACCATTTCGACATTTCGCTCGCCATGTTCACCCATGTCGGTGCCGCCGCCCCGGGTAAGGTCACCGCGATCGACACCCACTGGATCTGGCAGGACGGCCAGGCGCTGACCAAGGAGCCGCTCCAGATCAAGGGCGGCAAGATCGCCGTCCCCGACAAGCCGGGCCTGGGCATCGAAATCGACAGGGCGGCCATCGACGCCGCGCATGACCTCTACAAGCAGCATGGACTTGGCGCCCGCGATGACGCTATTGCCATGCAGGACCTGATCCCCGGCTGGACCTTCGACGACAAGCGTCCGTGCCTCGTGCGTTGAGAAAATCTCGGAGGACAACATGACGGCAATCCTGAAGAACTTCATCGGCGGCGAATGGGTCGACGGCTCCGGCGTCACCAGGAACATCAACCCGTCCAACACCAACGATCTCGTCGGCGAATATGCCAAGGCCGACAAGGCCCAGACCGAGAAGGCGATCGCCGCCGCCAAGGCCGCCTTCCCCGCCTGGGCACAGTCGACCCCGCAGGTGCGCTATGATGCGCTGAACAAGATTTCGACCGAGATCCTCGCCCGCAAGGAAGAGCTCGGCCGCCTGCTCGCCCGCGAGGAAGGCAAGACCCTGCCGGAAGGAATCGGCGAGGTCGCGCGCGCCGGCCAGATCTTTGCATTCTTCGCCGGCGAAGCGCTGCGCCTGATCGGCGAGAAGGGCGCCTCCGTGCGTCCCGGCCTCGATGTCGAACTCACGCGCGAGCCGGTCGGCATCGTCGGCATGATCACGCCCTGGAATTTCCCGATCGCGATCCCCGCCTGGAAGATCGCGCCCGCGCTCTGCTACGGCAACACCGTCGTGTTCAAGCCGGCCGAGCTGGTGCCGGGCTCGGCGCATGCGCTGTCCGAGATCATCACCCGCTCCGGCATTCCCGCCGGCGTGTTCAACCTCGTGGTCGGCTCCGGCTCTGTCGTCGGCCAGACCCTGCTCGATCACCCCGATGTGGCCGCGATCTCCTTCACCGGCTCGGTGCAGACCGGCCGCAAGATCGCGCAGGCCTGCGTGCTCTCGAACCCGATGAAGAAGTTCCAGCTCGAGATGGGCGGCAAGAACCCGCTGGTCGTGCTCGACGACGCGGACCTCAAGACCGCCGTCGAGGTCGCCGTCAACGGCGCCTATTTCTCGACCGGCCAGCGCTGCACCGCCTCCTCGCGCCTGATCGTCACCGAGGGCATCCACGACCGCTTCGTCGCGGCGATGGCCGAGCGCCTTAACAGCCTGTCGGTGGATGACGCGCTCAAGGCCGGCGTGCATATCGGCCCTGTCGTCGACCAGAGCCAGCTCGACCAGGACCTGCGCTACATCAAGATCGGCCAGGACGAGGGCGCCAAGCTCGCCTTCGGCGGCGAACTGCTCAAGCGCGAGAACCCCGGCCACTACCTGCAGCCGGCGCTGTTCACCGAAGCCAACAACAACATGCGCATCGCGCGTGAGGAGATCTTTGGCCCGGTCGCCGCGGTCATTCGCGCCAAGAATTACGAAGAAGCGCTGGCGATCTCCAACGACACCGAGTTCGGCCTCGCCTCCGGCATCTGCACCACCAGCCTGAAATACGCCTCGCACTACAAGCGCAACAGCGAGTCCGGCATGGTGATGGTCAATCTGCCGACCGCCGGCGTCGATTATCACGTGCCGTTCGGCGGCCGGAAGGGTTCGAGCTACGGCGCCCGCGAACAGGGCTCGTACGCGCGCGAGTTCTACACCACGGTGAAGACGGCTTACACGTTCCCGGGCTGACCACGGGAGGTCTCGTAGGGTGGGCAAGCGAAGCGTGCCCACCGCCTACGTTCGATGTGAAGCATGGTGGGCACGGCGCGTTGCGCCTTTGCCCACCCTACGGCTTCGGAGGCAAGCGCAGATGGACCAGGACGTCGCAGCGAAAGAGCAGCCCCGCTACATCAAGCTCAACGAGCGCGACAATGTTGCGATCGTGGTCAATGATTTCGGGCTTCCCGCCGGCTCGCGCTTTGCCTGCGGGCTGACGCTGCGCGCCTTCGTGCCGCAGGGGCACAAGACGGCGCTGGTCGACATTGCGGAAGGCGCGCCGATCGTCCGCTATGGCGAAATCATCGGCTACGCGCTCTCCCCGATCCAGGCCGGCGAATGGGTCGACGAGGCGCGCATCCGCATGCCGGAGGCCCCTGCCCTCGACAAGCTCGAGATCTCGACCGCCGTCCCCGCGCCGCTGCCGCCGCTCGAAGGCTTCACCTTCGAGGGCTATCGCAATCCGGACGGCTCGGTCGGTACCAAGAACATCCTCGGCATTTCCTCCTCCGTGCAATGCGTCAAGGGCACGATGGAATATGCGGTCAAGCGCATCCGCGCCGAGCTGCTGCCGAAGTACCCCAATGTCGATGACGTCGTGCCGTTGACGCATGCCTATGGCTGCGGCGTCGCCATCACCGCGCCGGACGCTGTCGTGCCGATCCGCACGCTGCAGAACATCGCGCTGAACCCGAATTTCGGCGGCGAGATCCTCGTCGTCGGCCTCGGCTGCGAGAAGCTCGCGCCCGAGCGGCTGGTGCCGGAAGGCATCAGCGACGCCATCGTGCGCATGCAGGACGAGGCCTTCGACGGTTTTGGCGCGATCGTCGATGCCATCATGACGCAAGCCGAGGCGCGGCTGAAGGCGCTCAACACCCGCAAGCGCGAGACCTGCCCCGCCTCCGATCTCGTCATCGGCCTGCAATGCGGCGGCAGCGATGCCTTCTCCGGCGTCACCGCCAACCCCGCCGTCGGCTTCGCCGCGGACCTGCTGGTGCGGGCCGGCGCCACCGTGATGTTCTCGGAAGTGACCGAGGTGCGCGACGCGATCCAGCTGCTCACGCGACGCGCCATCAACGAGGATGTCGGCCGCGCGCTGGTGCGCGAGATGGCCTGGTACGATTCCTATCTCGCCCGCGGCGGCGCCGACCGCAGCGCCAACACCACGCCCGGCAACAAGAAGGGCGGCCTTGCCAACATCGTCGAGAAGTCATTGGGCTCGATCGTCAAGTCGGGCTCGTCAGCCATCACCGGCGTGCTCTCGCCCGGCGAGAAGGCGACGCAAAAGGGCATGCTGTTCGCAGCAACGCCGGCCTCCGACTTCATCTGCGGCACGCTGCAGCTCGCCTCCGGCATGACACTGCAAGTGTTCACCACCGGCCGCGGCACGCCCTACGGTCTTGCGGCGGCGCCCGTGATCAAGGTCGCGACCCGCAGCGAGCTCGCCCGGCGCTGGAAGGACCTGATCGACTTCGACGCCGGCCGCATCGCCACCGGCGAGAAGACCATCGAGGAGACCGGCTGGGACCTGTTCCGCCTGATCCTCGACGTCGCCTCCGGCCGCACCAAGCCGTGGTCGGATCGCTGGGGCATCCACAACGATCTGACGCTGTTCAATCCGGCGCCGGTGACCTGAGGCCGGCAAGCCAAGAGATTACCGGCTCTTCCCCGAAACCGTCCGGAAACATTGGCGCGGAAAAACTTCGTCCTCGCTTCGTGCTTGCGTATCAAGCAATCATTATGTGCGCCGCAAGCGATGAGAACGTTCGCACACGAGCGAACCTGTCCCGGCACCGGGGCGACCAAACCTCCGATTGACATCTTCCACGGAGATTTTCCAGATGCGTGTTCTCTCGATGATTGCCGTTGCCGGCGCCATGATCGCGGGCTCGGCCGGCGCCTTCGCCACCGAGCTTCCCTCTTTCGAAGTGACATCGTTTCCGATCTCGACGACGCAGGTGCAGGTGCTCGGCGGCGCCGGCGTCGAGGAACAGTCGGCGAGCCCCGCGATGATCGTCTCCGGCATGCCCGCTTCGCCGGCGCAGGTCTCGGTGCTGTCGCCGCGGGTCAGGCAGCTCGCGAGCGCGGGTTCGGAGAGCCAGGCGCGCTAAGCTTTGCTTTGTCATTCCGGGTTCGGCGCTCAGCGCCGACCGGAATGGCACGTGCGTTACTGCTTGGGCGCCGGTGCCGTCATCGCGCCGCCCTTCTTGGCCGCGGGTGTCGCGGACTTCGCGGTGGTGGCCTGCGCGGGGAGATATTTGGCGACGATGGCGGGATCGACCTGGGCGATGTTGGCATCCGGCAGGCGCGTCCAGGTTTCGTCCTTGCCGAGCAGCGCGATGCCGAGATAGCCGCGCAGCGTCAGGGTCTGGCCATCGGGACTGACCTTCATGTTGGCCTTCCAGATCTGGCCGTCGCGCGGATTGAGCACGTTGCCGCCTTCGTACTTCAATCCTTCGCGCTTCATGTTACGGACGAAGGAGATGCCGAGCACCGGCGCGTTCTTGCGATCGTCGGTGCACTTGCTGCAGACCTCGTTCGGATCGTCGCCGGGACGCGGGAAGGTCTTTGCGATCGCGCCTTCGAAGACCCCGTTGCGATCGACGAAGAGAAACCATCCGACCGTCTTGCCGTCTTCGACCTTCTGCCAGAGACCCGCCGCCGTGGGCTCCGCGGTCTGCGCCACGGACGGCGTCGCCGCGGCCAGCGACAGTGCGAGCGCAAGAAAGGGGAGCAGTCGAAAGCTGGAAAAGAGAGTCCGCATCATCATCACCTTGCTGAGCCAATACCCTGCCAAGCCACAACCGCAATGGCCGCAGACTACGGCGATTTCGCGAACGGTTCCAGCACCAGAAACATGGGGCACGGCCTGCCCGCTCGGCTGCGGTCAGTTGACACCGAGCTTCTTTTGCAGGCTGGAGGACGAGGTCGTGTACTGGAACACGAGCCGCTTCTCCGGATAGACGTAGCGGTGGGCTTTTTGCGACATCAGCGCGCCCTCATGGAAGCCGCACAGGATCAGCTTGATCTTGCCGGGATAGGTGTTGATGTCGCCGATCGCGAAGATACCGGGCACATTGGTCTCGAACGCCGAGGTCTCGACCGGCACCAGGTTGTTCTCCAGCGCAATGCCCCAGTTCGCGACCGGGCCGAGCTTCATCGTCAGTCCAAAGAACGGCAGCATGGTGTCGCAGGCGACCTCTGTCATGCTGTTGTCATTGCCCTTGACGGTCGCGCCGGTGAGCCTGCCGTCGGCGCCCGACAATGCCGTGACCTGTCCGAGCTTCAGATCCATCCTGCCGCCGGCAACCAGCGCGCGCATCTGCTCGACGCTGTGGGGCGCGGCGCGAAAATCATCACGACGGTGCAGCAGCGTGATGCGCTTTGCCAGCGGATGCAGGTTGAGCGTCCAGTCGAGCGCGGAATCGCCGCCGCCGACGATCAGCACGTTCTTGTCGCGAAAGGTCTCCATCTTGCGCACGGCATAGTGCACCGAGGTGCCTTCATAGGCCTCGATCCCCGGCACCGGCGGACGCTTGGGCTGGAACGAGCCGCCGCCGGCCGCGATCACCACCACCTTGCATTCGAACACCTTGCCGGCATCGGTGGTGCAGCGAAACGCGGGATCGCCGATCTTCTCCACGGTCTCGATCATCTCGCCGAGATGGAAGGTCGGGTGGAACGGCTTGATCTGCTCCATCAGCGCGTCGGTCAGCCCCTGACCGGAAACCTGCGGAATGCCGGGAATGTCGTAGATCGGTTTTTCGGGGTAGAGCTCGGCGCACTGGCCGCCGACCTTGTCGAGGATGTCGACGAAATGCGCCTTCATGTCGAGAAGGCCGAGCTCGAAAGCGGCGAACAGACCGCACGGGCCGGCGCCAATAATCAGCACATCGGTTTTGATCACGTCGCTCATGTCGTCTCTTTATCGGTCGTTATGGTTGGACGGCGCCCGTTGGGCAGAGGTGACCCTGCCTGTCTAGCCAACGCGGATGGATCAGGGAAGGCATAAAAGCGGGAGCGCCCCGCGGCCGCGCCACTTGCCGGGTCGAGACAACTGGGCTGTAACGAGGACGGATATGACGGAGATCAATCGGTGAACGCACCAAGCCGCCTCGATACGACGCCGCGCCTGGAGGACTACCCCTACCGCCTCGGCGACAACGTCCGCTTCGGCGATCTCGATCCCAACCACCACGTCAACAACGCGGTCTACGCCACCTATTTCGAGACCGGCCGTGTCACGCTGATGAAGCTTCCGGAATACGGACTAACGCCGCCCGGCCTTGCCTGGATCATGGTGCGGCTCGACATCCATTTCCGCGCCGAGCTGCACTGGCCGAACACGATCGAACTCGGCCTCGGCGTGGTGAAGCTCGGGCGAACGTCAGTGACCTTCGAGCAGGTCGTGTTTTCGCAAAGAAAGTGCATCGCGTCGGCGACGTCCGTCGGCGTGATGATTGACGAAGCGTCGCGCCGGCCGACGCCGCTCACCGCGGAGGTGATCGCCAAGCTGAGACCCTGGCACAAGCGCGGCATCGAGGTCGCGCCGCCCGGTCCATAGTTCGATCGAGAAGGACCAGGCTTTTACGATCAGGCTTGTAGGATCAGGCCGATAAAATCAGGCTTGGCGTTCGGGCGTTGCGACGACGAGCCCGTCGAGCTCGTCGGAGATCTTGATCTGGCAGGACAGGCGCGAGTTCGGACGCACGTCGAAGCCGAAGTCGAGCATGTCCTCTTCCATCGGCGTCGGGCTGCCGACCTTCTCGCGCCAGGCTTCGTCGACATAGACATGGCAGGTCGCGCACGCACAGGCGCCGCCGCATTCGGCCTCGATGCCGGGAATGCTGTTGCGGATGGCCGCTTCCATCACGGTTGCGCCGTTCTCGATTTCCACCGTGCGGGTTTCGCCCTTGTGGTCGACAAAGTGAATTTTGGCCATGTGTGCTCGTGCTGCCGCGATGCTGGGAATGAAGGAGGGTCCGGGCTGTCCTATAACGGGTCGGTCAGCCCGGCGCCATAGCGTTTTGAGGCGATCAAAATCCCGCTTTGCGGGAAGAAAATACGTCAAAACAAAAGAGTAAAGGCCACTTCTGACCCCTCCGGCCTCAGGGCTTGAGGATGGCCTCGATGGCGGCGCGGGCTTCGGTCACCGCCTCCTTCAGCGCGGCGAAGGCGCGGGGCCGGTCCTGGCCGGTCCGGATCGCGGTCTCCAGGTGAGCGGCGGCATCTGCGACCGCAAAGGCGCCGATCCCGCGCGCCGACCCCTTGAGCTTATGGGCGAGCGCGCCGGCCTCGGCCGGCAGCGCCGTCATGGCCGCGATCAGACGGACCGCCTGCTCGGCGAACATGGCCAGCACTTCCTGCTCCAGCTCGGCATCACCAAGCGTCATCCGGGAGAGATGATCTAGGTCGAGCGGGCTGTCGATGGGTGCAAGCGGGGGCGAGGGCATCCAGTCCATCCGTTGCAGTTCAGGCGTCATGACCTAAGGCCCCGGCGTCGCGCGATGGTCCCGCCGTCCGGCGGTCAGTTCCGCCCACCCAAGCATGAAATTGGTTAACGAAATGTTTGGCCTGATGTACGCAATTCCGCCGGTTTGTTGACGAAAAGTTGCCGCAATTGGCCGAGTTCAGTGGAGAATTGCATTTATTGCTAAGGCGTTACGCCGCGATCCTGTTAACGATGATTAAGAATGTCTTAATCGCGGGCATTTCATTCGCGACGCTCTGCCAATAGGATGTTGCAGAAATTGGCGGACAAGCCGTCCGGGTGGGGACGGCTCGGAGATCCGCGCAAGCGGCATGATCCGGTCTGTGGGCTTGCGTAGCGCGCGCAGAGCTCGCGGGGGGACGCGTACAAGTAACGAGGGCTCGGACTGAACATGGCGAACACTCCGAAAAAGGTCAAAGACCCCACAGAAGTTGCGCTTTCTGCAATCCAGGAAGCCCTCAACATCAGTGACACCGCGGCGGACACCAGCCGCAACGCGACGATGCGCAACGAAACGCCGCCTCCGGTGGCGCCACCTGCGCCCCCGACCTTTGACGATCCGAGCTTCGAGCCGCGGCCGGCCGCCAACGAACGGTCGACCGTGTTCGATCCGATCGAGGAGCCACGCACTTCGCGCCGTCCCGCCAATGACGACCGCGAGACTATCGGTCAATTGCTCCAGGCGCTTCAGAAGGGCCGCCCTGCCCGCAACGTCTACACCTTCGCCACCATCTTCGCCGGCGTCTGGCTCGCCGCCTGCGCCGCGCTGACGTTCGGTTTCCTGCCCTCGATCCAGGCCGCCATGGGCCAGAGCGGCGGCGTGCTCGTCATTGCCGGCCTGGTCGCGATGTTCTTCGCGCCGGTCATGCTGTTCTACTTCCTGGCGAGCCTCGTCTGGCGCGGTCAGGAAATGCGCATGATCGCGCAGGCGATGGCGCAGGTCGCGATCCGCTTCTCCGAGCCGGAAGGCTCGGCCTCCGATTCCATGGTCACCGTCGGTCAGGCCATCCGCCGCGAGGTCGCGGCGATGGGTGACGGCATCGAGCGCGCGATCGCCCGCGCCGGCGAATTGGAAACGCTGGTCGCCAACGAGGTCGCCGCGCTGGAGCGCGCCTATTCCGACAACGAGGTGCGCATCCGCGCCCTGCTCCAGGACATCGCGCATCAGCGCGACAACCTGGTCGGCCAGGCCGAGCAGGTCCGCAGCGCCATCTCCGGCGTGCAGATCGATCTGCGCCACGACATCGCGCTGATCTCGGACGCGATCGCCTCGCGCGTCGACGAGGTCGCCAAGTCCATCACCGGCGCACTGGAAGAGCGCGGCGCCCACATCACCAGCGCTCTCAGCAATGCCGGCGACAACATGATCCTGGCGCTCGGCGAGCGCGGCGGCGACCTGCTCGACCGCCTCGAGGAGGCCAGCAACGAGACCACGCGCGCCGTGCTCGACGCCAGCGAGCGGCTGACCACCAGCCTCAACTTCAAGACCGGCCACGTCCACGACGAGTTCGTCGACCTCGCCGACCGCGTCCACGAGATGCTGAACGAGCGCATCGACCGCATCACGGGCGAGTTCGAGCAGCGCTCCGCCGCGATCGTCGACGGCATCTCCGAGCGCACCGAGCTGGTGCACGATTCCCTCAAGAATTCGTCGGACTCGCTGCTGCTCGAGCTCGAGCTGCGCTCCAACGACATCTCCGCCAAGATCGACGACGCCGGCAACCGGCTCGCCGGCCAGATCATGACGAGCGGCGACAAGGCGAGCGAGGCGCTCGACGCCACCGTCAATGCGCTCGTCGCCAAGGTCGTCACCCAGACCGAGACCGCGCACGACTCGCTGTCACTCCAGATGAGCGCCTTCGACGAGCTCGTGCGCAACCAGGGCACCGAGCTGGTCGAGAAGTTCGCCCGCGATTCCGGCACGCTGGGCGCGCTGATCACGCGCCACATCTCCGAGTTCGATCGCACCGTGAAGACCTTCGGCGGCGAGATCGTCGAGCGCATGGGCCAGCGTACGCAAGATATCCACGAGTCGCTGAAGACCTATGTCGACAATTTCGACAGCCGCTTCACCGCGAACGGCGGCGCCATCACCGGCGTGCTCGATCAGCGCCTGGTGCATTTCGAGACCACCATCGGCGAACGCGTCAGCAGCCTCGACGCCTCGCTGAACGACAAGATCGCCAGCCTGGACGGCACGATCGAGGGCCATATCAAGACCTTCGACGAGCAGCTGGTCGGCCGCGTCGCCTCGCTCGAACTATCGTTCGATACCCGCGCCAGGTCGATGACCGAGACCATCGACGGACGCATCAACACGCTGGCGACGTCGCTGACCGACGGCGCCGCGCAGGCGATCCAGTCGATCGACAACCGCCTCACCCACCTGACGACGTCGCTCACCCACGGCGCCTCACAGGCCATCGAGACGATCGATGCGCGCCTCAATCATCTGACGAGTTCGCTGACCGACGGCGCGTCCCAGACCATCCAGTCGGTCGATACGAGACTGACGCACCTCACGACGACGCTCACCGGCGGCGCGACGCAGGCGCTGGAGTCCATCGACAGCCGCCTCACCTATTTGACCACCGCCGTGACCAACGGCGCCTCCCAGGCCGTGCAGTCCATCGACACCCGCCTGACGTTGCTGACCTCGACCCTCACGGACGGCACCGCGCAGGCGATCGAGGCGGTCGACCGCCGCATCACAGGTGTCACCGAGGTCATCGACAGCCGCAGCACGCATCTCACCGACACGGTCACGGCGCGCTTCCAGGAGATCCATCACACCATCGAGACCAAAGTCGGCTCGGTCGCGAGCGACATCGACGTGCGCGTGGCGCAGTTCGAGGACCTGCTCGGCTCGCGCGTCGAAGCCGTCGCCGGCCGCATCGAGAGCAGCGGACGCCAGGCCAGCGAGGACATGATGTCCCGCGCCGAGATGATCTCGACCGCGATCCGCTCGCATGTCGAGGACGCCGAGCGCTCGCTCACCAACCTCGTCGTCAACACCAGCGAGACCATCCAGACCGGCGCACGCACCGCCCAGCAGTCGCTGCTGACGGTCTCCTCCGACGTCAATGCCCAGCTGAAGATGACCTCCGCCGAGGTCGAGCAGGCGCTGACCGCGGTCGGCACCGGCGCGGCGAACTCGATCCTGACCAGCGCCCGCGAGGCGCAGTCGTCCCTGGTCGCTGCATCGGGCGATGCGTCCAGCCAGCTCAAGGGGCTCGCGGCCGACGTCGAACGCACGCTGACCGCGGCGGGCTCGGCGACCGCCGCCTCGATCCTGTCCGGCGCCCGGGAGGTGCAGACCACGCTCGTCACGGCGTCCTCGGATGCAGCCAACCAGGTCAAGACGCTCTCCACCGACCTGCAGCGCTCGCTGACGCTGGCCGGCACGAC
>NZ_JXJM01000001.1:1929190-1944528 GCF_001593325.1 Bradyrhizobium sp. DOA1 | reverse complement strand
CCACGGATGCGGCGGCGCAGGTCAAGTCGCTCGCAGCCGACGTGCAGCGTTCGCTCTCGATGGCCGGCACCTCGACCGCGGAGACCATCACCTCCGGCGCCCGCGAGGCGCAGAACATGCTGGTGACGGCGTCCTCCGAGGCGGCGAACCAGGTCAAGTCGCTCGCGGCCGAAGTGCATCGTTCACTCTCGCAGGTCGGCCAGACGACCGCGGAGACGATCACCACCAGCGCCCGCGACGCCCAGACCACCCTGCTCACGGTCTCAGCCGAGCAGACCAGCCAGGTCCGTTCGCTTGCGGCCGAGATGCAGCGCGCGCTGGCGACCGCCGGCGGCGCCACCATCGAGGCGCTCACCAGCGGCGTGCGCGAGGCGCAGGGATCGCTGATCTCCGCCTCGACCGACGCGGCGAGCCAGATCAAGTCGCTCACCACCGACATCGAGCGCACGCTGACCGCAGTCGGCGCCGACACCGCCTCGACCATCCTCAACAGCGCACGCGAGGCGCAGACCTCGCTGACCTCGACCTCGGCGGATGCCGCGAGCCAGATCCGCGCGATCTCGACCGAGATCGAGCGCACGCTGAGCGCGGCCACCGCGAATGCGACCAACGACATCCAGACCAGCGCGCTCAACGCCCAGAACGCGCTGATCTCCGCCTCCAACGAGGCGAGCTCGCGGGTCAAGACGAGCTCGGCCGATGTCGAGCGCTCGGTGCTCGCCGCAAGCAGCAGCTTCGGCCAGGCCATGACCGGCAAGACCGACGAGATCGTCACCTATGTGCAGCAGCAGGCCGACCGTCTGTCGAACATGATCGACGCCAAGCGCGGCGCCCTGATCGACGCCATCGGCTCCAAGACCAGCCAGCTCACGCTCGACATCGACCGCGTCACCTCCGACGCGCTGAGGTCGATCGAGACGCGCGGCCAGGCCTTCTCGCAGACCATGATGGGCAACGGCTCGGAAGTCGCCCGCGCCATCAACACGGCGAGCGAGATCGCCACCGGCGCGGTCGGCAAGTCGCTCAAGGACCTCGAGCATGCCTCGCGCTCGGCGATCGACCAGTCGCGCCAGGTCTCGATCGCTGCCGTCACCGAGATGCAGGAGACCAGCAAGATCCTGCGCACCGACACGGTCGCCCTGTTCGAGCGCCTGCGTGAAGGCAACATCCTGCTGCAGGAGGTGCTGACCGGTGCGCACGACAACCTCAACTCGCTGGAGCGGGCGCTGGTGACGCGCGTCGCCGATTTCGTCTCGGCGATGAACGACGTCACCTCGCGCAACGGCGCTGCGACGCAGGGCCTGGAAGACCAGCTCAACGTCTTCAACAGCAAGACCACGAAGGCGCTGCAGGACCTCGGCGAGCTGTCGACCCAGTTCGACAAGCACGGCAAGGCGCTCGTCGATGCCGCACAGGTGGTCGAGCAGAGCAACAAGAACACCACCGCCTCGCTCGCCGAGCGCAAGCAGGCGCTGGAATCGCTCGTCACCACCATCGACCTGCGCACGGCCGATCTCGACCAGCGCCTGTCGCGCTTCACCGGCCTGCTCGATGAATCGCTGGCCGCCGCCGAAGAGCGGGCCCGCGACATCGCCCGCGTCGTCGCCGAGACCGCCGGCGCCGGCTCGGCCGCGATCACCCGCCAGTTCGAAGCGGTGCGCGCGGCCTCCGAGGAGGAGCACCGGCAGACCATCGAGGCCATGCACGACATCTACCGCCAGACCACGGACGAAGCGGATGCGATGTTCAAGCAGTCGACCGAGCGCTTCACCAACCTCGTCTCCAGCATGAAGCAGATGGCGCTCGAGATGCACAACGAGCTCGAGGCCACCCGCAACGAGCTGCGCCGCGGCGTGCTCGAGATGCCGCAGGAGGCCGCCGAGAGCACCGCGCAGATGCGCAAGGTGATCGTCGACCAGATCGAGGCGCTCGCCGAGCTCAACCGCATCGTGGCCCAGCACGGCCGCGGCCTCGACGTCACCACGGCGGGCCGCTCCAGCGTGCAGCGCCAGGAAGAGCCGGTGATGGCGATTGCAAGCGGCCGCACCACCGAAACCCGGATGCGCGACACCGGCAGTGCCTCGACGCTGCCGCCGCCGGACCTCGGCATGCCGGCCGCGCGCCGCACCGAAGCGCCGCCGGTCGCTCCTGCCGGCAACGACCAGGGTCGCGACGGCTGGCTGTCGGACCTGCTCAACCGTACCGACGCCAACCAGGGCGCGCCGACCGGCCGTGAGGCTCCCCGTGGCCGCCCGGCCCCCGCTCCGCAGCCGCAGGCCCCGCAGGCCAGCAGCAATCCGCTGGAATCGCTGTCGCTCGACATCGGCCGGCTGATGGACCGCAACCTGGCCGCCGAGATGTGGGACCGCTATCAGCGCGGCGAGAACAAGGCTTTCACCAAGCGCCTGTACACGCCCGCCGGCCAGAAGGCCTTCGACGAGGTCGCCCGCAAGTACCGCGCCGACCGCAACTTCAAGGGCACGGTCGACCGCTATGTCGCCGAGTTCGAGCGCCTGCTCGACGAAGTCGCCCGCGACGGCCGCGGCCCGCAGGAGCTGCGCAGCCACCTGACCTCGGAGACCGGGCTGGTCTACACGCTGCTCGCGCACGCGGCGGGACGGTTGGGCTGAGACGAAGCTTGCGAATAGCGAGTAGCGAATAGCGAATGAAAACGGAGGCCTTGCGGCCTCCGTTTTTGTTTTGGTGCAGCATCCTCACTCTCGTGCCCCGGACGCAGCGCAGCGCTCCTTCAGCGGTGCGCTGCAGAGCCGGGGGCCATCTTGCCACGTATACGCTGTTGCCTTCTGGATCCCGGCTCTGCGCAGCAGCGTTGCACGCTGCAGCGCGTCCGGGACACGAGAGTGACTCGGTCACTCTGCGTCATCGCAAGGAGCCCTTGCGACGAAGCAATCAAGAGATGAGAGGGACGCGAGCTTCGTCGCCTATTGCCGCCTCGGCGCTGCCGCCGGCCTCGGCGGCTCGGGCGCAGGCGCCGGCTGCGATGAATTGCTGGCGCCGAACAGCACGCGCGTCGGGTTGCGGTCGAAATTGTTCACGGCGCGGCTGATGTCGCCGAGGGTGCGGCGGCCGTCGGCCATCAGCGCACCGGAGCGCTTGTCGAAATCCTCGGCGAGCTCGCGGATCGACTTCACCGCCTGGAACAGCTCGCCGCCATCCTTGCCGCCCGCGAGCGTGTTGAGGCCGAGCATGAGGCTGTCGGCCTTGAGCATGACGCCGTCGACCTTGGCCATCACGCCGTCGATCTTCTCGGAATTGCGGGCGAGCGAGTTGGTGAAGGTCTCGAGGTTCTTCAGCGAGTTCTTCACCGATTCCTGATTGTCGGCGACGATCTTGTTGACGTTCTGCAGCGTGGCGCGGATCGCCTCGGTGACGTCCTGGAGCTTGTTGGGGTCCGCCGTCAGCGTCGGGATGCCGTCCTGGTCGAGCGGCGGTGCCGGAGCGGCCTCGTCGCCGCCCTTGAGCGAGATGGCGGCAACGCCGGTGAGGCCCTGGAATTCGAGGCCGACCAGCGTGTCCTTGCGGATCGGGGCGTTGTTCTCGATCATCGCGAGTGCGACAACCCGCCGCGGGTTGTCCAGCTTCACCGAGACCACCTCGCCCACCCGGATACCATTGAAGTTGACGCTGCCGCCGTTGCGCAAGCCCGCCGCCGGACCCTCGAACACGACGCGCAAGGGGCTGCGCTGCTTGGTGGTGTGCAGCGACTGAAACCACAGCACGAAGCCGATCGCGGCGGCGATCACCGCCAGCGTGAACGAGCCGATCAAGACGTAATTCGCCCGCGTTTCCATCAGGTGCTCCGGCTACTCAACTCATGACCGCGCGGGCGCGCTTGCCATGGAAATACTGCCTCAGCCAGGGATGCTGCGAGGCCTGCATGTCGGCGATCGACCCTGCTGCAATGATCTTACCGTTCCCTAAAACGGCGATGCGGTCACATGCTGTGTACAGGCTGTCGAGATCGTGGGTTACCATGAAAACGGTCAGCCCCAAAGTGCGCTGGAGCGTCCGGACCAGCTCGTCGAAATCGCCGGCGCCGATCGGGTCGAGACCCGAGGTCGGCTCGTCCAGGAACACCAGATCCGGATCGAGCGACAGCGCGCGCGCCAGCGCCACGCGCTTGATCATGCCGCCCGAGAGCTCGGAGGGAAAGCGTTCGGCGACCTCCGGCTTGAGGCCGACCATGGTCAGCTTGGCCATGGTGATCTCGTCCATCAGCCGCTGCGAGACGCGCAAATATTCGCGCATCGGAAACTGGATGTTCTGCCGCACCGTGAGCGAGGAGAACAGCGCGCCCTGCTGAAACAATACGCCCCAGCGCCGCTCGACGTTGCGGCGCTCCGACGTGCTGGAGGAATCGAGGTCGACGCCGAACACCTCGATGGAGCCTGCGACCTTCGGCACGAGGCCGATGATGGTGCGCGTCAGCACCGACTTGCCGGCGCCCGAGGGACCGACGAAGCCGAGGATCTCGCCGCGCTTGACGTCGAGGTTGAGGCCGTCGAGCACGCGCGTTGCGCCGAACTGCACGGTGATACCGCGGACGCGGATGATGGGGTCTTGAATCTCGCCCGCCATCGTCACATCCCGATCGCGGCGAAGAAGATGGCGAACACGCCGTCCATCACGATGACGAAGAAGATGCCCTTCACCACCGACGCGGTGGTGTGCTGTCCCAGCGATTCCGCGCTGCCCTGCACGGCGAGCCCTTCGACGCAGGCGACGATGCCGATCACGGCGGCCATCACCGGCGCCTTGACGATGCCGACGATGAAATGATCGATCGAGATGGCGTCGCGCAGCCGCAGCAGGAACGCCTCGGGCTGGACGCCGCCATAGAGCCATGCCACCAGACCGCCGCCATAGAGCGCGGCCATCGCACCGAGGAAGGCGAGGATCGGCAGAGCCAGCACCAGCGCCATCATGCGCGGCAGCACCAGAACCTCGATCGGGTCGAAGCCCATGGTGCGCAGCGCGTCGATCTCCTCGCGCATTTTCATCGAGCCGAGCTCGGCGGTGTAGGCGCTGCCCGATCGGCCCGCGACCATGATGGCGACCAGGAGCACGCCGATCTCGCGCAGGACCAGGACGCCGAGCATGTCGACGACGAAGATGTCGGCGCCGAACCTGCGGAAATGGAAGATGCCCTGCTGGGCGATGATGCAGCCGATCAGGAAGGTGATCAGCACGATGATCGGCACCGCGCGCCAGCACACCTGCTCCATGTGGTGCACGGTCGAGGTCAGGCGGAACGAGCGCGGGTGGATCAGGATGCGAAACCATGCTGCGAGCACGGCGCCAAGCATGTCGACGAGGCCGGCAATCGTCCCGCCGACGCCGGCGACCGTACGGCCGATCTGCTCCAGCATGCCGGTGATGGTGATCGGGCTGCTGTCGATCACCGGGGTTGCCCGTACCCGCCGCACCTCGTCGACCAGGCTGGAATAATTGGCGGAGAGCCCCGCGATCTGCGGCTCGACCGCCCCGCTCGTCAGGCTGCGGCGCAGCCGCTCGATCAGCCAGGCGCCGAACGTGTCGAGCTTGGCGACCTCGGAGACGTCGATGAAGATGCTTTGGGGACTGCCGGCGAGTTTCTCGGCATCGGCCACCATCCGCTCCAGGACCGGCGCAAAGCTCGCGGTCCAGGTGCCGGTGGCGCACAGTGCCAGCGCGTTGCCCTTGGCAATCCGCTCCAGCTTCGGATCGCCGTTCAAGATGTCCGCTCCCGTGCCGAAGCGCAGGAAACGGGTGGAATCGGATGGTTGCGCACGCGCCCTTACCTAGAGAAGGTATCCCCAACTGGCCATTGTTAGTTGCTAGAGGTAACTAGCAGGTTCAGATTTCGCCAGAGTTCAAAATGACTTCCACGAAACTTCTCGCCCTGGCGGCGCGAATCGAGCGCTTCCCGATCGCCGGCAGCTTTACCATCAGCCGGGGGGCCAAGACCGAGGCCGTGACCGTCGTGGCGGAGGTCAGCCGGGACGGCCTGACCGGCCGCGGCGAATGCGTGCCCTATCCGCGCTATGGCGAGACGCCCGAGGCAACGCTGGCTGCCGTAAAGGCCATGCAGGAGGCGGTGGCGGGCGGGCTGACGCGAGCGGCCCTCCAGGCCGCCATGCCGTCAGGTGCGGCCCGTAACGCGCTGGATTGCGCCCTGATCGACCTCGAGGCCAAGGCGGCGGGCCTGCGCGCCTGGAACCTGCTGGACCGTCCGCCCCCGACCGAGCGCACCACGGCCTACACGATTTCGTTAGGAGCGCCGGAGGCCATGGCCGCAGCGACCGCCAAGGCGGCGCACCGGCCATTGCTCAAGATCAAGCTCGGCGGCGACGGCGATCCGGAGCGAATCGCGGCGGTGCGCAAGGCCGCCCCCGAATCCGAGCTGATCGTCGATGCCAACGAAGCCTGGACCGAGGCCAATCTGGAGCACAACCTCGCCGCCTGCGCCGCGGCAGGCGTCACCCTGGTGGAGCAGCCGCTGCCGGCCGGAAACGACGGCGCGCTGGCGAGGATCAAGCGGCCGCTCGCCGTCTGTGCCGATGAGAGCGTGCACGACCGCGCTTCGCTCGCGCCGCTCCGCGATCGCTACGACGCCGTGAACATCAAGCTGGACAAGACCGGCGGCCTCACCGAGGCGCTGGCGATGGCCGATGCCGCCCAAGTGCTCGGCTTCGAGATCATGATCGGCTGCATGGTCGCGACCTCGCTGTCGATGGCCCCGGCGATGCTGGTGACGCCGCAGGCGCGCTTCGTCGATCTCGACGGTCCCCTGCTGCTCGCACGCGACCGCGACCACGGCCTGCGTTACGACGGCAGCCTGGTCTATCCGCCGGACGCCTCGCTCTGGGGATGAGCCATCAACCGGTGCCGCGCCGACCAGATGACCAGCGCGCCGGCCGCGGCCATCGCCGCCATGACGTAATAGAGGCTATCGCCGATACGGGCGTAGATCGCGCCCGACGCGATCGAGGTCGCAGCGCCGAGCAGTCCGTTACACGCGGCGTAGTAACCCTGCCCGCGCGCGATCTGATGCGATGGGACGCGCTGCACCAGTAGACTCATCGTGCCCAGGATGGTCATGCCGAAGCTGAAGCCGTGGCCGAGTTGCACGATCGCGAGCAGCACCAGCGGCGGCTCGTTCGCCGTGACGATCCAGCGCACGACGGCGCTCACGCCACCGATCGCGATCATCGTGGAGGGATGCAGCGAGAAGCGCGGCGACAGCGCGAACACGACGATCTCGGCGATCACGCCCAGCGTCCACAGGCCCGCGATCGTCAGCCCGCTGATCCCGTGGAGCTGCCAGTTGATGGCGGAGAATGTGTAATAGGCGACGTGGCTGCCCTGGATCAGCGCGGCCGAGGCGATGATGGCCCAGAAGCCGGCATCGCACAGCAGCGCCGTGTCGGCCCGCGCCTCGGCGTTCTTGCGCCTGACGTCGTCGAGCGGCTGGAGCAGCAGGCTGGCTGCGACCGCGACGACCGCCCACGCGACGATGATCCAGATCAGGTCGCGTGGCGCAATGACATCGACGAGATAGCCGCAGGCGAGCGAGCCCGCGGCGAACGCCGCCGAGCCCCATAGCCGCAGGGGTCCGTAGTCGAGCCCGTAGCGCGCGACACCGCGCAGCGCATAGGCATCGGTCAGCGGCATCGTCGGCGTCCACATCATGCAGGTCAGCGCATAGATCAGGAACAGCGCCAGCGGCTGCTGCTGCAGGCCGACTGCGGTAAAGCCGATCGCGGTCGCCAGCACCGACACCATCATGGCACCGCGAATGGCCTGTCGCTTTTCGGCAAAGGCGGTCACTTGCGGCAGCGTGGTGAAGCGCGTGATCGCCGGCAGCGCGTTGATGATCCCGATCCAGGCCGCGTCAATGCCGATCCCCTTCAGCCAGAGCGGGAAGAACGGCAGATGCGTGCCCGAGACCGCGAAGACGGCCGAATAGAACAGCGCTAGACTCACGGCGAATCGCCGCTTCTGCGCCGCTGCAATGGGGATTTGTGATTCGCCTGCCATCAAACCAATTGCGATTCGGCCGATATCGTGGTGATCGTTACAGTAACGCGTACTGATTTGCGCGACGAGATTGTCATGGCCAACGAAGCATTCGCCCTCTCGCCCATGTCTGCCCGCGCGGCCGAGCCGAACGAGCAGGATTACGACGCGATCCGCGAAGCCTTCATGGAGACCGCGCGCGGCCGCTGGTTCCTCGGCGAATACGCCAAGCGCAACCGCAATGCCGACACGCGCATGGTGCTCGATGCGGTCGCGAAAATCGAGGAAACCCTTGCGGCACAGCGGCAACCGGTCGTCGAGGACCGCCTGCCCGAAGCGCTGGTCGAGATCCGCCGCGCCATCCGCGAGGCCGAGACGATCGCGATCGCGGCGTTCGATCCCGCGGCGATCGAGGCGAGCCTCGCGCCGATCCCGCGCGGGGTGCGCATCATCAAGGAGATCTCCTGGCGCTGGCGCGAGATCGGCGCTGACGGGCGGATCTGCGACCTCATTGATTCGCAGCTGGCTTCGATCGAGGCGGCCTGCGGCCAGATTTCGACCATCGATCCCCGCGTCGAGCTCAAGGCCGCCTTCGATCTGCTGAAGGATCGCGTCGAGCAGCTCGATGGCGACGCAACGCCGCAGGCCGCGGCAGCTCCCAGGCAAGAGGCGCCGTCGTCAACGGCGGACGTGCCGCCTGCAGAGGTCGCGCTTGGCGCGGTGGCGAGCGAAGCCCCCGTGGCTTTTACGGAGACGCCGCAAGACGTCGCAGCAGTTCCCGAGACCGGCGCCGCCGTCGAAGCAGCTGACGTCGCCGATACGACCGCCATCGCCGAGCAAGCGATGGAGATCGCCCTCGCGCCAGACATCGCGGCCGAAAGCCCGGTCAGACTGGGCGAAGCCGAACTCGAAGACGCGGCACGTGAAGCAGCCGCGCCTCGAGGCGTTGCGTTTGAAGAGCCGGTCGCAGAGACCGCCGCCTTCGCGGAAGTCACCGACGAGTTCTCGCTCGATGCCGCCGCGGAAGCCGAAGACGAAGCCATCCTGGACGCTATCGCGCTGGAGATGGCCGCGCCCGATCCTGAGTTCGACGAGATCATCGAACCGGTGGAGATGGCAGCGGCCGCTCCGGAACCGATGGCTGTAGAGGTCGCAACTCCCATTGCTGCGGAGCCGCCGCAGCCGGTCGCGCCAGAGCCGGTCGTCGCGGCGGTCGCGGAAGAGCCCGCCGCGGACGCGCCGATCGCGATGGACTCGCTCGCCCGCCTCACCGACGCCATCGCGGAAGCCGCCGCCGAGGTGATGGAGCAGCAGGCGCCGGCGATGGCCGCGACGGCGACGTTCGCCGCGGCGCCGAACGCGTCGCTACCGATGCCTTCGCCCCTGCCCGCGTCCTCGCCCGAGCCCTCCCTCGGCGCCACCATCCTCGCCAGCGGCATCCTGCAAAGACCGCGCGCCGCCGCCAACGACCCGCTCGGCCCGATCCGCCGCATGACCCAGGCCGAGAAAATCGCGTTCTTCTCGTAAGGCTCAGCACCGTGTCCCGGACAAGCGGCAACGCGTCAGCGTTGCAGCGCAGAGCCGGGACCCAGAGACCACGAACTCTTCAGCAACAATGGGCCCCGGCTCAGCAGCGCATCGCTGAAGAAGCGCTGCGCTGCGTTCGGGGCACGAGGGAAATGTTGAGGCGCCGGCTCTCTCCGCAGCATCATTGCGAGCGCAACAACGTGACTATCAGCTCCGTCATCCTGAGGTGCGAGGCGCACGATGCGCAGCATCGTGCGGGGAGCCTCGAAGGATGCGCGGCTCCGATGCAGCCGGGCTGTCGCCCTTCGAGGCTCGCCGAAGGGGCGAGCACCTCAGGGTGACGGTCGTAGAGTAGAGCGCGCTGCTTACACCCGCGTCACTGTAAGCGTCACCGCCCCCATCACCCGCAATTCCACACCGCCCCGATTGGCGTGCGCGTCCAGCACGGACCAAAACTGCCGCCATTGTAACGGCCGCCGTTGAAGCCGGGGCGGCCGAAATAGTGCCACTCGCCGTCCCAACGGTAGTACTGCGGAACCGGGTCGATGTACCAATGGCGCCGGTCGGCGCGCGACAGGCGGCGCATCGCGTCCTTCTGCTTGTAGAGCGGAATGCTGTTGCTCAGCGGCTGCCGATAGCCAGGCAGGAAGCCATAGCCTTTCCAGACCGGCTTGGGGCGCTTTTGAACTGGCTCGGCGGGTGCTGTGGCGGGCAGCAGAGACAGGATGACGGCAACGAATAGACACATCAGGCGAGACATGGATCGACCATAGACAGGCGGATGCGAGAAGGCCACTCAAATTCGGGTGCGAGGCTTTTCGCCGCTTCTGCTCATCGTGCTCTCGCGATAAGCATGCAAAGCACAGCAGTGGACGGCTTGCATGTTCCGGAGGGACGAATGTCTGAAACCCCGCGCGTCGGCGCATTCGCCATTATTCCGAGCAACGACCTTCTCGCCGCGATTCCGTTCTGGGAACGTCTCGGCTTCGCGCGTGGCGGCGGCGATGCCGGCTACGTCATCATGGCCGGTTGGGGTTGCGAGGTGCATCTCACGCAAGCCGGCGAGGACCCTTGGCGGGTGCCCGAGCACAATCCATTCGGCATTTTCATTCGCACGCCCGAGGTCGAGGCCATCGCTGCGCGCGTGGACGATTTGATCATCCGTCCCGGCGGCGTTCTGCGTCATCGCGAATGGGGCATGTATGAATTCGGCATCAACGGACCTGACGGTCTGCTGGTCCGGATCGGCTGGCCCTCAGAGCTGGTGATGTCCCCTAGCTGATCACGCCCTTCCTGATCAGGAAGCAGCCATAGCCCCGGCTGTCCCCTACCTGCACCACGCCGAAGCCTGCGGCCGCGGCGCGATAGAAATCCGAACGTGAGAGCTTGCCGGGCGTGACGGCGCTGCCGGCCGCGCGTTCGATCTCGGCCAGCACGGCCCGCTGCACCTCGGGCACGCGGTCGGGATCGTCGACCGGCATCATCACGCGCACCGGATCGGGATCGAAATCGTCGAGTGGATAGACCGACATGATGGCGCGGGCAGCCGTCTCCATGTTTATGCCCGGCAGCTGGATCAGGCGCTGCGAGGACGTTGCCGCGGCAATACGGGTCGCCGGGTGGTTGGCGTCGACGAAAACGAGGTCGTCGCCGTGGCCCATGGCGGCGAGCAGCCAGAGCAGGTCGGGCGTCAGGATCGGATCGATCGATTTCAGCATGTGACGGACTTCCTCCCAATCGGTCGTTCACCATAGCAGGTTCCCAGCGTGATTCAGATCACGTCTGCCGCCATGGTGACTGGGATCACGGACCGCACGCTCGAACGCGGTCAGGCTTGCTCGCAACCAATCTCGTATCGAGATGAGTGCCAAAGGAGCACGCCATGTTCCGCCTAAAGCCTTTCCTGATGACGGCCAGCTTGCTGGGAAGCCTGTTCGGCTTCACCTGCGGGCCCGTTTCCGCGCAAGTCGCCCCGGTCCAGCCGGCCCCCACCGCGCTGCAAGGCCCGGAGCAGCGGGTGGCGCTGGTGATCGGCAATGCGAACTACAAGAACGCGCCGCAGCTCGCCAATCCCGACGATGATGCGCAGTCGATGGCGCAATTCCTGAATTCCGCCGGCTTCGAAGTGGTCGCCGCGACCGATTTGACCCAGGACGACATGCTCCGCGTGGTCCAGGACTTCTCCGCCAAGGTCGCTTCGCGTGGCCCGAACACGGTGGCGATGGTCTACTATGCCGGCCATGGCGTGCAGCTCGCCGGCGAGAACTATCTCGTTCCCGTCGACGCCAAGGTGTCCAGCCCGACCGAGCTCGTCAACAATTCCGTGCGTCTGGTCGACGTGATGTCGACGCTGGAGACGATCCCGAGCCGCATGCGCATCGTGATCCTCGACGCCTGCCGCAACAACCCGTTCCCCGAGGTCAACGACGCCGGCCGGGGCCTCGCCATCGTCGATGCGCCGAACGGCTCGATCGTCGGCTACTCGACTGCGCCGGGCGCCGAGGCGCTCGACGGCACCAGTGGTCACAGCCCCTACACCCAGGCGTTCCTGAACGTCGCGCGCGAGCCCAACGTTCCGATCGAGCAGCTGTTCAAGCGTGTGCGCCTCCAGGTCAACCAGACCACCAGCGGCGCGCAGATCCCGTGGGAGAGCTCGTCCTTGACGTCCGACTTCACCTTCTTCGGTGACACAGCCGTTGCCGCCAACCGCGCCCCGGTGAAAGCGCCGGTGGTGCAGATGGCCTCCAACCTGCCGAGTCGCTCGACCCGCCAGGCCTATGACTACGTCGTGTCCGAGGGCCGGCCGGAGTATTATCAGGAGTTCATCCGGATGTACCCGCACGATCCGCTGTGCGACCACATCCGCTGGCTGCTCAACAACCTCCTGCTCACGCAGGCCTGGCACAAGGCGGTGCTCGCGAATTCGCCGCTCGGCTACAAGAGCTTCTATGACAGCTATGGTAGCAGCCCCTATGGGCAGATTGCGCTGAAGCTGCAGGCGCAGCCGAAGCAGATCCCGTTGATGCAGGCGACCAAGTTCCTGGCGCCGCAGACTATTGCCCCGACGCTCAAGATCGGCAATCTCGGTCAGCCCAAATACATGCCGGTGATGCCCGGCAATGGCGGCGCGCAGATCACTGGCAATCTGCCGATCGTGCAGAAGCCGATCGACGGCAACATCGGCAAGCTCGGCAATGGCGGGCCGATCGCCAAACTGCCCTTGGGCAACAACCAGCCGAACGGCGCGCCGTCGCAGACCCCGGGCAAGATCGTCACCCTGCCCGCGCCGACCACCACGACCAACGCCAATAGCGGCGGCAAGATCGTGACCCTGCCTGCGACCAACACCACGCCGAACGGCAACAACCGCAGGCCCGGCAAGATCGTCGGCATGCCGGTGAATGTCGATAAGGGTGGCTCGCACATCGACTCGAAGCCCGTCAACGGTCAGACGCAGAACCGCCCGATCCGCATCACCAACGGCGTGAAGATCAACAACGCTCCAGTGAACAAGGTGCAGATGCAGAACAATGTGGACCGCCGTCCGCAGCTCAACACGATGCCGAGCCGCATGGTCAGCAGCAACAACAACTTCCGGCAGTCGATGAACCAGGCGCCGAGCATGAATAGCGGCGGCAACCGTCGCGGCGGCTTCATGCGCTGATTGTCGGGCAGCACATGCGAGACAGGGGCAGAGCGGTGACGCTCTGCCCCTCTTCATGTCAGGGAACTGGCGTGAGACCGGTCGGCGCCTCAATCGCAGACTCAGAAGAAGTCATGCCCGGGCTTGTCCCGGGCATCCACGTTCTTTGTGCTGCATGGAAGGGCGTGGATGACCGGGACAAGCCCGGCCATGACGCCTGTGGGCACATAGCGCGCCCAACACTCATCCCGCACGTGGTTACTACGAGTGGGAAGAGGCGAAGCGGGACTAGTAACAGATCAGGCCACCAGCTCCGCGAACAGGTCCGCATCGACATTGCCGCCGGAGAGCACGATGACGACATTCTTCCCTGTGACGTCGAGGCGGCCGGCGAGCAGCGCGGCAAGGCCGACGGCGCCGCCGGGCTCGACCACGAGCTTGAGCTCGCGATAGGCGAAGGCGACGGCCGCGCCGACTTCCTTGTCCGATGCGGTGACGCCGCGCGCCAGCAGCTTGCTGTTGATCGCGAACGTCATCTCGCCGGGCATCAAGGCCATCAGTGCGTCGCAGATGGTGCGGCCCGCCGGCGGATGCGGCTCACGGTGGCCCGCGCTCAGCGAAATGCCGTGATCGTCGAACGCTTCAGGCTCGGCCACGACGATCTGCGCTTGCGGATAACGCGCCTTGACGGCAGTCGCGACGCCCGCGATCAGGCCGCCGCCGGAGGCAGGCGCCACCACGATGTCAGGGGCAAGGCCGAGGCCCGCCATGTCCTCCGCGATCTCGCGGCCGGCGGTGCCCTGCCCCGCAATCACGAAGGGATCGTCGTACGGCTTGACCAGCGTCGCACCACGCTTCTCGGCGATGCCGCGCGAGATCGCCTCGCGGTCGTCGCGTTCGCGATCGTACAGCACGACCTCGGCGCCGTAAGATTTGGTGCGCTCGCGCTTGGACAGCGGCGCATCCGCCGGCATCACAATGGTCGCCTGCATGTCGAGGATCTTCGCCGCGGCCGCCACGCCCTGGGCATGGTTGCCTGAGGAGAACGCGACGACGCCGCCGGCGCGCTTGTCCTGGGGGATCGAGAACACCTTGTTGAAGGCGCCGCGGAACTTGAAGGAGCCGGTGCGCTGGAGCATCTCCGGCTTCAGGAACACCTTTGCGCCGACACGCTCGTTGAGCACGGGAAAAGACAACAGCGGGGTGCGGATCGCGTAAGGCGCGATCACGCGCGCCGCGGCGTCGATGTCGGCAGGGCCGATCGGGAGGAGCTGTTCGGTCATGGCAGAATGTTATCGCGGCCGATGACGACCGGGCAAGACACCTCCGCGAGAGGTTTTACCGGATTAGGCTACAAATCGCGGCTGTTCCGCGCCGTTCCGGCCGGGCAGCACCGCGCCGACGGCCTGGATGCTGTCGATGAAGACCCGGGCCGAGGCTTCCCACGTGTAATTGGCGGCGAAGGCGACGCAATCCTGCGGGGAGATGTCAAGCGCGGCGAGGCAAGCGTTGCGCAGATCGTGATCGAGGACGCCGACCGGCGCATTGCCGATCACGTCGCGGGGGCCCTTCACCGGGAAGGCGGCCACCGGCAGGCCGCTCGCGAGCGCTTCCAGCAGCACCAGGCCGAACGTGTCGGTCTTGCTCGGGAACACGAAGACGTCGGCCGCGGCATAGATTTCCGCCAGCCCCTCGCCGTGCTTCTCACCGAGGAAGATCGCCTCGGGATAGGCCTCTTCGAGCGCGGCCCGGGCCGGGCCATCGCCGACGATCACCTTCGTGCCGGGCAGGTCGAGATCGAGGAACGCCTCGAGATTTTTCTCCACGGCGACCCGGCCGACCGACAGGAATACCGGCGCGGGCAGGCAGAGATCGACGGGTCGCGGATGGAACAGCTGCGTGTCGACGCCGCGCGGCCGCAGCACGACATTGTCGAAGCCGCGCTCGGTCAGCTCGCGGGCGAGCGCGGGCGTTGCCGCCATCACGGCCCGGCTGGGGCTGTGGAAGCGGCGCAGCGCCCGCCAGATCAGCGAGCCTGGCACCGGCACGCGGGCGCGGACATATTCGGGAAAGCGGGTGTGGAAGCTGGTCGTGAACGGCAGCTTGCGCTGACGGCAGTAGCGGCGGACCATCAGGCCGATGGGACCTT
>NZ_JXJM01000001.1:1756014-1928715 GCF_001593325.1 Bradyrhizobium sp. DOA1 | reverse complement strand
TCCGTCGCGATGTGGATGCTGTCCGGGCGCGCTTCCCCGATCAGCTTCGCAATGCGCGCCGGGCGCGGCATGGCGAGGCGCACGTCGCGATAGCTCGGCATCGCGAAGGTGCGGAACGATTGCGGCGTCAGGAACGCGAACTCGACGCCGAGGCTCTTGCCGGCGTCGGCGATCTTGGTCAGCGTCCGAACCACACCGTTGACTTGCGGGTGCCAGGCGTCGGTCGCGACCAGGATGCGCATCAGGCGGCTCTCGTCACGCAGCTCTTGCCGCGACCTGTGGGACGGCTGCCGGCTTCTGAAGCTGGTCCGCCCAGGTGATGATCTCGAAATGGCCGTCGTCGTGCTCGACGAGGGCGGTGCAGCTCTCGACCCAGTCGCCGCAGTTCATGTAGCGGATTCCGCCTTCGTCGCGGATCACGGCATAGTGGATGTGGCCGCAGATCACGCCGTCGGCATCGTGGCGCCGCGCCTCGGCGGCGAGCGCCTGCTCGAAAGCGCCGATATAGTTGACGGCGTTCTTCACCTTCTGCTTGGCCCATTGCGACAGCGACCAATAGGGCACGCCGAACAGGCGGCGGAAGAAGTTGACGAAGCGATTCATCTGGATCGCGAAGTCGTAGGCCCTGTCGCCGAGATGAGCGAGCCAGCGCGCGTTCTGCACCACGAGATCGAAGATATCGCCGTGGATGACGAGATAGCGCTTACCGTCGGCGCCGGTATGGACGGTGTTCTCGACGACGTCGATGCCGCCGAAATGCGTGCCGTAATAATTGCGCAGGAATTCGTCGTGATTGCCGGGAATGTAGATGACCTTGGCGCCCTTGCGCGCCTTGCGCAGCAGCTTCTGGACGAGGTCGTTGTGCGATTGCGGCCAGTGCCAGCTCGATTTCAGCGCCCAGCCGTCGACGATGTCCCCGACGAGATAGATGGTGTCGGCGTCGTGGTAGCGCAGGAAGTCGAGCAGAAGATCGGCTTGGGAACCGCGGGCTCCGAGATGGACGTCGGAGATGAACAACGTGCGAAAGCGCCGCTCCGGGCTCTCGTCACTCACATCGTAACTTCCCATGCGCCAACCCGTAACAATGTCCCGTGACAGGGAGATGACCGATTGAACCCTTGAGGCACCCGCAGATACGAATCAAACCTCGCCTCGCCCTGCCCGCGAATATCAGTCGCATGCGACAATCAGGCGACATGGCGCCGCAGGGGCCTCCGCAAAACTCCGGGCCGGTGCGCGGCGCATGTCAGAGATGACGCGAACCGCGGACGGCCGGCTATTTCCGGGGGACTGCGACCGCCCGAACGACGAGTGCGATGCGCTCGCTGCGCGCGCCGGGCCGGATGCGGCCCGAACGTTCGAGTTCGACGAGCCCATGCAAGGTTGCCCAAAAGGTCTCGGTCGCGACATCCATATCGACGCAGAATGGCGCGACGACTGCCGCAAGGGCTTCGAAACCGGCCCGCAGTTCCGGCTTGGTCCCCGCTTCTGCGAAGCGCAGACTGGACGGAAGAATGAACATGGCCTCATAAAGCGCAGGATTGCGAAGCGCGAAAGCGAGATAGGCCGTTGCGACGTTCTTGATGGCGTTTCGTCCGGTCGATCCACTTGCCGCGTGCCGAAGAGCGTCCGCGATCTCCCGAAACCCATCGAGCGCGACCGCGGCAACGATCGCGTCCCTGTTCTCGAAATGTGAATAGAGAACCGGCTGACTGTGTTCGATCTCGTCGGCAAGGCGACGGATCGTGACGGCGCTCCATCCCTCGCGCTCCGCGATCACGCGCGCTGCCGCGATGATGCGACGTTCGCGATCGGCGCGTTGCCGGTCTTTCCGTTCGGCGATGCCCAATTTTCGATCCTCCGGCGCAGGCAGCGGCTTTTCGTCAAATCTAGCCTTGATTTTTTATCTAGCATCGCTAGATAAATTTGAACAGCTGGAAAGGTGAATGGTAATGCACTGGCTTTCCCTAGGAATCGCGCTGCTCGTGGCCCTCGCGATCATCGCGATTGGCACCCTCTATGTCCTGAACCCGCGGAGAGTGACACAGAGTTTCGGTCTCCCGCTCCCCGAAGACGGCTCCAATGTCGCATGGTGGCTCCGGCTCAAGGGCGTGCGCGACATCGCATCGGGGCTCACGGTATTGGCGCTGATGGCGTGGGGCCTTCCACTCGCCCTCGGCATCGTCCTGTTTGTCGAAGCCCTCATCCCCATTGGCGACATGCTGCTCATTCTTGCCGCCAAAGGCCCTGCAAGAGCCGCTTTAGGCATTCACGGTGTCACGGCTCTTGTCATGGTCTTGGCATCCATCCCGCTGATGCTGGGCGTGCCCTGAGAGGGTTCATCGCGTCAGTAGAACTTGTGGAAATGATGGACCGGTCCGTGGCCGTGGCCGACGCTGAAGCGGTCGGCGGCCGCGATCGCCGCGGTGATCCAGGCCTTGGCGTTGCGCACGGCCTGCTCGAGCGCCTCGCCCTTGGCGAGGCCCGCCGCGATCGCCGATGACAGCGAGCAGCCCGTGCCATGGGTATTCCCAGTGGCGATGCGGGGCGCAGCGAGCGCGATCGTACTGTCGGCATCGATCAGATAGTCGGTGCTCTCCGCGCCCTCGCCATGCCCGCCCTTGATCAGGACGGCACGGCAGCCGAGCGCCAGCAGCCGGCGCCCCTGGCTTTCGATTGCAGCCTCGCTCGCCGCCACGGGCTCGTCGAGCAGCGCGGCGGCCTCGGGCAGGTTCGGTGTGATCACCGAGGCCAGCGGAATCAGTCTGGTGCGCAACGCTTCGATCGCTTCGGCGGCGAGCAGCCGGTCGCCGGAGGTTGCCACCATCACGGGATCGAGCACAACATGACGCGGCGCCCAGCGCGATAATGCGCTCGCGATCGCCTCGATGCTGGCGACCTGGGCCACCATGCCGATCTTCACGGCGCCAACGTCGAGATCGGAAAACACCGCATCGATCTGTGCGGTGACGAACTCCGCCGGCGCGGCGTGAATGCCCGTGACGCCACGCGTGTTCTGCGCCGTCAGCGCCGTGATGGCGGACGCGCCATAGACGCCGAGCGCGGCAAACGTCTTCAGGTCCGCCTGAATGCCGGCGCCGCCGCTCGAATCCGAGCCGGCGATGGTGAGTGCGACCGGGGTCGTCATCGCGGGATGCATCTGCTTGTGGACGTCATGACCTGTCCTAGCGCGACCGTGGAACCCCAGCAAGCGCGGCAGCGATGATTCGCTGCCACGCACCTCTTGCGACCGTCGCCGCATCTCCCCCGCAATCGGGCGGGCTTGAAAATCGAGCCGCGCCATGGCTTTGCCAGCCTGCCCTTGGCGTCCACACCGATGAGTGAGACGTTAGGTGGTGGAATCGTCCAAGGACGCCAATCGCGCGAGCCGCCCCAGGCCCGCGCGTCTCCCCGGGTGGAATTATGTGGGTCTATTTTCAACGTCTCCTCGACTCCTCGATGTTCTCGCCGCACGGCATCTGCCTGCTGTGGGAACCCCAGCTGGTCTGGCTCCATGTGGTCGCCGACGCCTGCATCGCGGCCGCCTACTTTTCCATTCCGTTTGCCCTCGCCATCCTCGTCACCAAGCGGCGCGACCTCAAATTCGGCTGGGTCTATTGGGCGTTCGCGATCTTCATCATGGCCTGCGGCCTGACCCATGTGCTGTCGATCTACACGCTCTGGGTCCCGATCTACGGCATCGAGGGCCTCCTCAAGGCGGCCACGGCGGTCACCTCCGTCTTCACCGCCGCTGCGCTCTGGCCGCTGCTGCCGAAGATCCTCGCCATTCCCTCTCCGTTCGAGTTGCGGCAGGTCCAGGCCGCGCTCGAGGAAGAGGAGATCAAGAGCCGGGACGCGACGCTTCTGCTGCAGCAGGTCAGCGATGCCCAGCGCGCGATGCGCGACAGCGTGGCCCGGCTCACCGCGATCGTCGAGACCGCGGTCGACGGGGTCATCCTGTTCGATGCGCAGGACCGCATCCTGCTGTTCAATCCGGCCTGCGAGCGCCTGTTCGGCTACCAGGCCGATGAGGTCATGGGCTGGAACGTCAGCATGTTGATGCCCGAGGCGGACGCTTCGTCCGACAATGCCACGCGGCATTTCGCGACCGGCGGCGAATCCGTCGGCCTGCGCAAGGATGGATCGACCTTCCCGATGGACCTGTCGGTGGGTCAGGCGCGGCAGGACGGCGAGTTGATCTTCGTCGGCATCATCCACGACCTCTCCGCGCGCAAGCTCACCGAGCAGCAGCTGCAGCAGGCGCAGAAGATGGAGACGGTCGGCCAGCTCTCCGGCGGCATCGCGCACGATTTCAACAATCTGCTCACCGTGATCATCGGCAACGCCGAGCATCTCAGCGAGCAGCTCAAGGCCAGGCCCGACCTCAGGCGCTTTGCCGACGACATCTGCCAGTCGGGCGAACGGGGCGCCGAGCTGACGCAGCGGCTGCTCGCCTTCAGCCGGCGCCAATTGCTCCAGCCGCAGATGATCGATTGCCGCGGCCTGCTCGATTCCATGTTCAAGCTGCTCAAGCGGACCTTGCGCGAAGACATCGAGATCAGGACGAGCTCGGGCCCCGGCACGATCACGGCCTTTGCCGATCGCGCCCAGCTCGAATCGGCCGTGCTCAATCTCGCGCTCAACGCGCAGGACGCCATGCCGGCAGGCGGACATCTGACGCTGAGCACGGAGCTGACCGCGATCGACGACGATTATCGCGCGCTTCATCCCGAAGTCGCGTCCGGCGCTTACGCGTTGATCTCGGTCACCGACGACGGCGAAGGCATGACCCCTGACGTCAGAGCACGCGCCTTCGAACCGTTCTTCACCACCAAGGAGGTCGGCAAAGGCTCCGGCCTCGGCCTCAGCATGGTCTACGGCTTCGCCAAGCAGTCCGGCGGCCATGTCTCGATCTACAGCGAGCCGGCCCTGGGGACCACGGTCCGGATCTACCTGCCGCGCGCCGCGGCAGGACAATCGCAGGCGGATCTTGCGGAGGGCGAGGACACAGCGCTGCGCGGATACGAGACGATCCTGATCGCGGAAGACGATCCGTTCGTTCGCTCCTCCGTCATCCGCAGGGTTGAAGCACTCGGATATCGCGTCGTCGCCGCGGTCAACGGCAAGGAGGCCTTGCAGCAGCTGCGCACCGATCCCGGCATCGACCTGCTGTTCACCGACATCGTGATGCCCGGTGGCATGAGCGGCTGGGATCTCGCCGATCAGGCGCGGCGGATTCGCCCCTCGCTGCCTGTCCTGTTCACCTCGGGCTATGCACTGGAGACCCTGGTCGAGCAGGGCCGCGCGCATGCGCAGGCAATCGTGCTGACCAAGCCCTATCGCAAGGTCGAGCTGGCGCAGCGGCTTCGGGATGCATTCACGGCTGCGGCTGTCGCCTCCTGAGCGGCGGACCTGCGCCTGGCGGCTTGTACAGTCGGCCGGCCGCTTGCTAAACCCGGCCGGGTTTGGCCTACTAGCCGGCCAGATGTGCTTTCGGAGTGACCGCGATGGTTCCCTTTTTCGTCCAGATCAAATGCAAGCTCGGCCAGTCCTATGTGGTCGCCAACGCGCTCGCCGAAGCCGAGATCGCCTCCGAGATCTACTCCACGGCCGGCCAATACGACCTGCTGGTGAAGTTCTACGTCGACAAGGACACCGACATCGGCCACTTCGTCAACGAGAAGGTGCAGGTGCTGCCGGGCATCCAGGACACCCTCACCATCATCACCTTCAAGGCGTTCGGCGCGGGCTAGCGCGGCTGCGCTAGCTTCCTTCCTTGCGCTTGGGCGGCGTCGGTCCGTCCACCGGCGGCAGCGACTTCAGATAGGCAGCCATCGCGGCACGATCTTCCGCCGTCAGTTGCGCCAGATTCTTGATCACGGGACGCATCGCGCCGGAGGCGCTGTCGCCCTCGGGCATGTCGCCGGTCTCGAGAAAGTCGGCGATGTCCTTTTCGCTCCACGTGCCGATGCCTTTCTGCGTGATGTTCGGGACCCAGCCCTCCCCTTCCGGATTGGGACCGCCGGCGAAGCGCTGGCTGCGGATAATGCCGCCGAGCGCATTGCGCGGGCTGTGGCACTCGGCGCAATGGCCGAATGCGTTGACGAGATAGGCACCGCGATTCCATTGCTCCGAACGCGACGCGTCCGGCACGAACGACCCGGTATTCATGAACAGTAATTTCCAGATGCCGACATTGCGCCGGATATCGAATGGAAACGGCACGTCGTGATCACGCGACTTGCCCTGCACGGCGGGCAACGTCTTGAGGTAGGCAAAGAGATCGCGGACATCGTCGACCTTCGCGAGATGATACGAGGTGTAGGGAAAAGCGGGGAAGTAGTGCTTGCCATCGGGCGAGATGCCGCGCATCACGGCGTTGACGAAATCGCTCTCGCTCCAGCGGCCGATGCCGTCATTGGGATCCGGCGAGATGTTGGGAACGTAGAACGTTCCAAACGGCGAGCGGAGCGGCAGGCCGCCGCCGAGCCGCAGGCGATCGTCCTGGTTCGGCACGGCATGACAGGACGCACAGCCGCCGGCGTTGAACAGCTCCTTCCCGTTGGCGAGATCGGGCGCACGCGTTGCGGCCGGCACCGCCATGGCGGCTGGCATGGTCAGCCACCAATAGACGCCGAACGCCACAACCATGGCGATCAGGACAGCAAGCATCGCTCGTCGCAGCATCGAAGCATTCCGTCGGGACCACGAGCTTACGGATATTCCGTGCCCGCTCCAGCCACGAATAATTTAGATGCTTGGCCGAAACGTGGGAATAAAGTCGCAGACGCACTGTTTGCAGGTTTGACAGCAATCAGGCGTCAACAGGGAGAAATCCATGAACAAAGCTCTTTTCGCCACGCTGGCCTTCGGCGCTGCGGTCGCATTCGCCGGCCCCGCCAGCGCTGAAAAGCTGAAGGCGGCGCTGGATGGCAAGGCCGAAGTGCCGCCAAACACCAGCAGCGCCACCGGAACGGCCGACCTGGACTATGACGCCGGCAGCAAGAAATTGTCCTGGACCGTCACCTATTCGGGCCTCTCCGGGCCTGCCACCGCCGCGCATTTCCACGGGCCTGCCGAGGCCGGCAAGAATGCTGGCGTTGCCGTCCCGATCCCGAATGCGGCTTCAAGCCCCGTGAAGGGCGAAGCCACGCTCACCGACGCCCAGGCCGCCGATCTGCTCGGCGGCAAGTACTACATCAACATCCACACGGCGGCGAACCCCGGCGGCGAGATCCGCGGCCAGGTGACGAAGTAGGCTCTCAACGCGGCTTCGTCGGCGAAGGCCGGGCGCTGGAGGGGGCGTCCGGCCTTTTCAATTCTCGCCACGCTCAAGCCGCGTTCAGCGCCTGCGCAAGGTCGGCGATCAGGTCCGACGGATTCTCGATGCCGATCGACAGCCGGATGGTGGAATCGAGCACGCCGATCTTCTGGCGGATGGCGGCGGGAACGCCGGAATGGGTCATGGTCGCCGGCAGGCTGGCGAGCGACTCCGTTCCGCCGAGGCTGACCGCGAGCTTGAAGATTTGCAGCGCGTTGAGGAATTTGACGGCCGCATCCTTGCCGCCGACGATGTCGAAGGAGAACGTCGAGCCCGCCCCCAGGCACTGCCGTGCGAACACGCGGCCCGCGGCAGACGCCTCTTCGTGGTGACCGAGATAATGGACCTTCGCCACCTTGGCGTGATCGCGCAAGAAGTCCGCGACGAGGCGCGCATTCGCATTGGCCTTTTCCATGCGCAGGCTCAGCGTCTCCAGCGACCGGTTGATCATCCAGCATGAGTGCGGATCGAGCTGGGTGCCGATGGCTCCGCGCAACGCCTTGATGCCCTTCATGAGCGCCTTGGAGCCGAGCGCTGCACCCGCAATCAGGTCGGAATGACCGCCGACATATTTCGTGAGCGAGTACAGGGAAACATCCGCGCCGTGCTCGATCGGCCGCTGAAACACCGGTCCGAGCAGCGTATTGTCGCAGGCGATGATCGGCGTGTCGCCTTGCGTCTTTCCGATCGCCTCGGCGACACGGCGCATCATCGCGACGTCCACCAGTCCGTTGGTCGGATTGGCCGGGGTCTCGATCAGGATCATCGAAACGCGCCC
Organism: Bradyrhizobium sp. DOA1; assembly: GCF_001593325.1. Taxonomy (NCBI): domain Bacteria; kingdom Pseudomonadati; phylum Pseudomonadota; class Alphaproteobacteria; order Hyphomicrobiales; family Nitrobacteraceae; genus Bradyrhizobium; species Bradyrhizobium sp. DOA1. The sequence goes on along the minus strand of NZ_JXJM01000001.1, from coordinate 1,920,616 downwards.
CTTGCCCATCGCCTCCTCCGCAGCCTGTTTGACTGCCGCCTCGTCGATGCCGTCGGCGAAACCGACGGCGCCGATCGACAGACGCGCAAGCGTGTTCGTCAGCAGGGTTTCTGTCCCGCCATAGAGCGGCTGCGAGTGCAGGATGACGTCGCCTGGGCGGACGAAGGCGAGGATCGTGGTTGCGATCGCCGCCATGCCGGACGAGAACAGCGCGCAGCTCTCGGTGCGCTCGTAGATCGCGAGCCTATCCTCGACGATTTCGCTGTTGGGGTGATTGAAGCGTGAATAGACCAGGCCTGCACCCATGCCCTCCGGCGGCTCGCGCCGGCCGGCGACGAAATCGAAGAAGTCTTGGCCGTCATCGGCGGTCTTGAACACGAAGGTCGAGGTCAGGAATACCGGCGGCTTGATGGCGCCTTCCGACAATTGCGGATCATAGCCATAGGTCAGCATCAGGGTTTCCGGATGCAGCATGTGGTTGCCGATGTGGGTCTTCGACGGGAACGGTTTTACCATGGCCCTGCCTCGCTGTTGGTTCGCTCGCGGCGCTGTGGTCTTCGCATTGATGAGGCAATCGGAGCGGATGCGCTGGGTTCCGACAGCTCTCGTCAACGCCGCGGCAACTGAAGCATAGATAGCCGCTCCGCCTGCGGAACGTCAGACCTTGCGCACGGAATTTCCCGATGAACTGCGCGACTGAGTCCCGTAGCCCGGATGAGCGCAGCGAAATGCGGGAAGACAGGCCGAGCTGATAGTTGTCCCGGATATCGCTGCGCTCATCCGGGCTCCGGGCTCTGTGCCCAGCTATTTCAACTTCACTCGATAGGTATCGTGGCAATCGTTGCAGCGGTCGTTGATCACGGTGTAGGCCGCCTTCAGGCTCGCAACGTCGGTGATCTTGCCCTTGGCGTCGGCGATCGCCTTCTGCACGGGTGGAATCTTGGAGTCGAAATCGGCCTTGTTCTGCCAGACCTTTGGCGACGAGCCATAGGTCGCGTTCACCACGTCCTGCTTGGGATTGATCTCGAAGGTCTTCGCGATCTTGGCAACATCGGCCTCGATGCTGGCGATGGCCTGATCGGCCGCTTTTTTGTCGAAGGGGATGTCGCCCTTGGTCATCTTCTGGATGACACCATACTGGTTCTTGGCGATCGAGCGCATCAGATTGTCCTGCTGGACGGCGATCTCCTGCTGCGCCATTACGGCGCCCGCGCCCAGCACGAGGACGCCCGCGACAATCATCGTTCGCTTCATTGGCTCGTTTCTCCGGCTCTCGAGACGTTCAGGGCATGAGCTTCACCGGCTTCAGGGAAGCCGGGACCCATCATGGATAGAACCCCGCGCGGGGCGTTTATTCCCGCCCGCGCGGGAGGATCTCGGACTAGAGGCTGTGGCGCCGGTGATGCTCGTTGATCGCGATCCACACCCGCTCGGGCGTTGCCGGCATGTCGATGTGGTCGATCTTGTATTCGCGCCAGAGCGCATCGACGATGGCGTTGACGATGGCCGGACAGGAGCCGATCGCGCCGGCCTCGCCCGCCCCCTTCACGCCCAGCGGATTGGTCTTGCAGGGGACGTTGGCGGTCTCGAACACGAAGGCCGGCCCGTCCGCGGCGCGCGGCAGCGCGTAGTCCATGAAGGTCGCGGTGATGAGTTGGCCGTCGCCCGCGCCATAGACCACCTGCTCCATCAGCGCCTGACCGATGCCCTGCATGGCGCCGCCGTGCACCTGGCCCGCAAGCAGCAGCGGATTGAGCGTCTTGCCGAAATCGTCGACGATCACGTAGTTGACGATCTTGATGATGCCGGTGGCCGGATCGATCTCGACCTCCGCCAGATGCGTGCCGTTCGGATAAGTGCCGTCGGCGCTGGCGAAGGTCGCGCTGCCGTTCAGCTTCGACGGATCGGCGCCGGGACGCTTGGCGAGGTCCGCGAAGGAGATCGAGCGGTCGGTGCCCGCGATCCGGATCACACCGTCGGTGATCTCGAGGTCGCCTGCGCTTGCCTCCAGCGCCTGCGCGGCGAACTCCTTCAGCTTCTTGCCGAGATCCCCCGCAGCGCGCTCCACGCAGACGCCGCCCGTGGGGATCGAGGCCGAGCCGCCGGTGCCGAGGCCCGTCGCGATCTCGTCGGTGTCGCCCTGGCGGATATGCACGCGTTCCGGCGGCAGGCCGAATTGCTCGGCGACGATCTGCGCATAGGCGGTCTGGTGGCCCTGCCCGCTTGATTGCGTGCCGATCAGCACGGTCACGTCGCCGCTGGGATCGAGGCGGACATTGGCCGTCTCCTCACCCATCACGCCGCAAATCTCGACATAGCTCGCAAGGCCGATGCCGCGGATCAACCCGTTCTTCTTGGCCGCCTTGGCACGCTTGCCAAACTCCTTCCATTCCCCGATCTCCATCGCGCGCTTGAGATGCGCGGCGAAGTCGCCGGAATCGTAGACCTTGCCGGTCGCGGTCTTGTAAGGAAGCGCCTTCGGCGGGATGAAATTCTTGCGACGGATGGCATCCGGCGTCATGTCGAGCTTCCGCGCGCAGGCGTCGACGAGACGTTCGATGACGTAGGCCGCCTCGGGCCGCCCCGCGCCGCGATAGGCATCGACCGGCACGCTGTGGGTGAAGATGGTGCGCACCCGGCAGTGGAACGCCTGGATGTCGTAGAGGCCGGGCAGCATGCCGGCGCCGCCATGCGGGATGTAGGGGCCGAAAGTCGAGAGATACGCGCCCATGTCGCCCATCAGGTCGCAATCCATCGCGAGGAACTTGCCGTCCTCGGCCAGCGCCATCTTCGCGGTGGTGACGTTGTCGCGGCCCTGTGCATCGCCCATGAAATGCTCGGTGCGGTCCGCCGCCCACTTCACCGCCTTCTTCAGCTGCCGCGCCGCGACCGCCATCAGGGCGTATTCCCGATAGGGAAACAGCTTCGTGCCGAAGCCGCCGCCGACATCGGGGCAGATCACCCGCATCTTGTCGGTGGGGATGTTGAGCACGTTCTGGCAGAGGATGTCGCGCAGGCGATGGCTGCCCTGGCTGCCGATCGTCAGCGTCAGATGGTCGCGCTTGGCGTCGTATTCGCAGACCGCGGCGCGCGTCTCCATGAAGCTCGCGACCACGCGCGGATTGACGATGGAGATTTCGGCGACCGCATGCGCCTTGGCAAAGGCAGCTTCGGTGGCCGCCTTGTCGCCGATCGAGACGTCGAACAGCACGTTGCCGGCCTTGTCGGGCCAGACTTGCGGTGCGCCCTTCTTGACGGCGTTGACGACGCCGGTCACGGCCGGCAACGGGCTCCATTTGACCTCGATCGCCTCGATCGCGTCGCGGGCCTGGTCGATGGTCTCCGCGACCACGAAGGCGACGGCATCACCGACATGACGCACCTCGTCCTTGGCCAGGATCGGGTATGGCGGGCCGGTGAAGGGATCGGTTTCGAGATTGAACAGGCAGGGCAGATTGCCGAGATCTTTGACATCATCCGCGGTGAGGATCAGCGCGACGCCGGGGAGCCCGCGGGCGCGGCTCACATCAATGGTGTATTTGGCATGCGCGTGCGGCGAGCGCAGCATCAAGCAGCGGAGCGCGGCCTGCGGCGCGTAATCGTCTGTATAGCGGCCCTTGCCGCGGATGAGCGCGTCATCCTCCTTGCGCAGCACGCTTTGGCCAACGCCGAACTTGATGGGAGCCGCCATTGTCTTTTCCCGTCCTATGGTTGTTTTGGCGGCATATTGCCGTGGAAAAACTGGCAAGGCAAACGGGTTGGGCAATAAAAACTACTTGCGCACCAACGCGACCAGCCAGTTGCGGCCGAACAGGATGAGGATCGCGAGCGCGTAGACGATCGTTCCTCCGATGGCCAGCAAGCCAAGCGTCAACTCGTCCCGGAAGTGCATTGCGCCGACGATAGAACCGCTGAAGCGCGCGATCAGCCAGAAGGTGGCCGCGAGGATAATCCCGGTCACGAAGAATTTGATGAGCGACAAGAGCCACGCCCGATCCAGCACGAGGAATTCTCGCCGCACTGCGAAGTAAAGCACCAGCAGGAGATTGGTCCAAACGCCGACGGCGGTGGCGAGCGCGAGGCCGATTTGGGCGAGCGATCCCATCAAGGCGACCTTCAGCGCGACGTTGACGGCGATGCCGGTCAGCGACGCGCGGACCGGCGTCGCGGTGTCCTTGCGCGCATAAAAGGTCGCGACGGCGCTGCGGATCAGCACGAAGGGAATGAGACCGATGGCATAGGCAGCGAGCGTATTGCCTGCGGCAACCGCATCGGCTTGCGAGAACGCGCCGCGCGCGAACAGGGCACGCATGATCTCGTCAGGCACGGTGATGAAGGCGGCGACGAATGGCACCGAGAATAGCAGCGTGAAGTCGAATGCGCGGCGCTGCGCCCGCATTGCGCCATCATGGTCGCTGGCCGTGATCCGCCGCGACATCTCCGGCAGCAGCACCGTGCCGATGGCGATGCCGATGACGCCGATCGGCAATTGGTTGAGACGGTCGGCGTAATACAGCGCCGACAGCGCGCCGGCGGGCAGGAAGGTCGCGATGATGGTGTCCGCGAACAGCGCGACCTGCGTGCCCATCGATCCCAGCGTTGCCGGTCCCAACGCTTTGAAAAATCCGCGCACGTCTTCGTCGAGCTTGAGCGGCGCGAAACGCGGCAGGCCGCCATGGCGGGCGAGATCGCCGGCGAGCAGGAAATATTGCAGGAAGCCGGAGATCAGCACGCCCCAGGCTGCCGCGTGCCCCGCGGTCGGAAACCAGACGGCCACCGCCAGCGTCATCATCATCGCGACGTTGAGAAAGATCGAGGCGGCCGCAGCGCTGGCAAAGCGCTGCATCACGTTGAGCATGCCGCCATAGAGCGTGACGAGCGTGATCAGCAGCAGATAGGGAAAGGTGATCCGGGTGAGCTCTATCGCGAGCTTGCGTTGCTCGGCGTCCTCCGAAAAGCCGGGCGCCAAGATGCTCATCGCTTGCGGCATGAACAGCCAGGCGACGATCAGCAGCACCACCTGCGAAGCCAGGAGCAGCGTGAAGATTCGGTCCGCGAAGAGTTTTGCCGCCGCCTCGCCCTTCTCGCCATGGACATGCGCGTAGGCCGGCACCCACGCCGCGTTGAAGGCGCCCTCGGCGAAGATCGCTCGGAAATGATTGGGCAGCCGCAGCGCCACGAAGAAGGCATCTGCCACGGGGCCTGCGCCCAGGATCGCCGCGAGCATGATGTCGCGCGCAAACCCCGTCACCCGCGAGAGCAGCGTGTATCCGCCAACCGTGAAGATGCGTCCGAGCATGCGTCTGTTTTAGAGGATGGCGCGATTAGGTCTAGGTGGAAGCCGCGACGGAGGTCCGCCCCTCCCCCGCTTGCGGGGGAAGGTTGGGGAGAGGGTGTCTCGACGACGAAGACTCCCCCAAAGGAGAGAACCCTCACCCGCGCCTTCGCGCGACCTCTCCCGCAAGCGGGAGAGGTAAGAAAGAAGCAGCGGAGGATCACCCCGCCAGCGCGCCGCGGACTGCAGCGATCACCCGCTCCTGGTCAGCCTCGGTCAAATAGGCGTGCATCGGCAGGCTGATGACGTCCTGGGACAGGCTCTCGCAAGCAGGCAGGCCGCCCTCTGCGACCGGATAATGCTTGTAGGCGGTCTGCTGATGCATCGACTTGCCGTAATAGATCGCGGTCGGCACGCCCTGAGCCTTCAGCGCGGCGGCAAAACCGTCGCGGTCGGTGCCTTCAGGCAGACGGATCGTGTACTGCGCCCACACCGACGTGTTGCCGGGGCTGAGGCGCGGCACGGTCACAACGTTGCTCAGGCCGCGTGCGTAGCGCTCCGCAACCCTGTTACGGGCGGCGACCTCATCGTCGAAGATCTTCAGCTTCTCGATCAGGACCGCGGCCTGCATGGTGTCCAGCCGGCCAGTGAGGCCGAGGCGGACGTTGTCGTATTTGTCGACGCCCTGCCCGTGCACGCGAATGCTGCGCAGCGTGGCCGCGAGCTCGTCGTCATCGGTGAAGATGGCGCCGCCGTCGCCGAAACAGCCGAGCGGCTTGGCCGGGAAGAAGCTGGTCGCCGTGGCGTGCCCGAAGGTGCCGAGCTTGCGGCCCTTGTAGCTGGCGCCAAAGCCTTGGGCTGCGTCGTCGAGCACGAACAGGCCTTCGGCCCTGGCGATCTCGGCGATGGCGTCGTGGTCGGCGGGCTGGCCGAACAGATCGACCGGAATCACTGCCGCCGGCTTGAGCCCGGCCTTGCGAGCGGTCGCGATGCCGCGCTTCAGCGACTCCGGGCTCATGTTGAAGGTAGCCTCGTCCACGTCGACATAGACGGGCGTAGCGCCTGTCCGCGCCACCGGCGAGGCGGTCGCGATGAAGGTGAAGGACGGACAGAACACGGCATCGCCGGGCCCGAAATTCTTCGCCATCATCACCATCAGGATCGCATCGGTGCCGCTGGCGCAGCCGATCACGTGCTTGGCGCCGCAATAGGCCGCGAGTTGCTTCTCGAGCTCGAACACCTCGGGGCCGTTGACGAACTGGCAATGATCGAGAACCCGTTTCACGGCTGCATCGAGCGAGGCGCCCAGCCGGCGGCGCTGTGCGCCGACGTCGATGAAGGGAATGGGTTCGGACCGCAGATGCTGGTTCATGGTCTGGTTCTTGGCCTTCTTGCGTGATCGACATGGATAAGGATCAGCCAGCGACGCGGCGCGGGCCCTTGCGGGCAGGCGCCGTGGCGGCAGGTCGCGTGGGCGTCTCCAGGCACTGCGTGGCGATCTCGAGGCTGGCGACGCCTTCGTCGCCGGTGACCGCAGGCGTTTCGCCGTCACGCACCGCCTTGAGGAACGCGAGCAGTTCGGCGCGCAGGGGCTCGTCATGACCGACCGGCAGATGCCGCATCGAATAGCTGCCGTCAGGCTGGAAGCCGAAGCATTCGGTGACCTGGCGCGTCAGCAGATCGCCCATCACGTATTTGCCGCGCGTCGCGACCGTGACGCTGCGCGCCTTGAACGGCGTCAGCCAGTTGGTGTTGATGTGGGCGAGCACGCCGTTGGCGGTGCGGAATTGCAGGAGCGCGATGTCCTCGCGTTCGGCGACCGCGCTCGACAATTGCGGCTGCACCTCGACGATGTCGGATTCGGTGAACCAGCGGATCAGATCGATGTCGTGCACGGCGAGGTCGATGACGACGCCGACATTGGACATGCGCGGCGGGAACGGGCCGACGCGGGTGATCGCGATGGAGAGAATGTCCTCGCCGGCGATCGCCTTCTTGACCGCGGCGACCGCAGGATTGAAGCGTTCGACATGACCGACCATCAGCGTGACGCCGGCCTTTTGCGCGGCGGCGACGATCTCGCGGCCCTCCTCGACCGTGGAGGCGATCGGCTTTTCCACGAGAACGTGGATGTTCCTGGCGATGCAGGCGAGCGCCACCTCGTGGTGCAGATGGGTCGGCGCTGCGATGGTGACGGCATCGACGCCTTCGGCGAGCAGCTCGTCGAGCGTCTCGAAGCCCTGACAGGTCGCAAGCTCGGTGGTGCGCGTCCGGTGTGCCGGCGAGGGATCGACGATCCCGACCAGGGTGACGCCGGGAAGACCCGCGAGCACGCGCGCATGGTTGCTGCCCATCACGCCGGCGCCGATGACGCCGACACGCAGGCCGGCCTTTGCCGCCACAGACCCTATGGAACTCATCTGGTGGAACCCCGATTCAACCCAAATCCCCGGCGCCGCTTCTAGCATGGCCGCCATATTTGTGGCGAACGCGGAGCTAGCGATCCGGACACGATTTGATTCAAAAAATTACACGTTCCCCGGGCCTTAAGCCGAAAAAGATACCGCTCTTCCGGCCCGGGTCGCGTGATTCGGAGTTTGCTGGTTACGACCTTTGATAGTCGTCTTCAATCCGGATGATGTCGTCTTCCCCCAGATAGCTTCCAGTCTGGACCTCGATCAGTTCCAGCTGGATCTTGCCGGGATTCTCCATCCGGTGGACGGCGCCCATCGGAATGTAGATCGACTCGTTCTCGTGCACGGTCTTCACGGTCTCGTTGACGGTGACCTGGGCCGTGCCCCGCACCACGATCCAGTGCTCGGCGCGATGGTGATGCTTCTGCAGCGACAGCCGACCGCCCGGCTTCACCACGATGCGCTTGACCTGGTGGCGCTCGCCATTGTCGACGGACTGATAGCTGCCCCAGGGCCGGTGCACCTTCAGGTGCTCCTCGGTGACCTTCGGTGCGACCTCCTTCAGCTTGGTCACCAGACGCTTCAGCCCGTTGGCGTCCTTCTGGCGCGAGACCAGGATCGCGTCCGCGGTGGCGACCACCACGAGATCGTCGACGCCTTCGAGCGCGACGAGCGCGGAATCGGTGGTGACGTTGCAATTGCGGGAGTCCTCGAACACCGCAGTGCCGTGCGCGGCGTTGCCTTGCTCGTCCTTCTCCGACAGCTCCCACACCGCGAGCCAGGAGCCGACGTCGGACCAGCCGCACGACACCGGCACCACGGCAGCGCGCGCGGTCTTCTCCATCACGGCATAGTCGATCGAGATCGCCCTCGCCGAACCGAAGGCTTCCGGCTCCAGCGTGACGAAGCCGAGATCGCGGCCGGCATTGTTGACCGCATTGGTGACGGCCTCGATGCTCGCCGCATCGACCCTGCGATATTCATCGAGCAGCACACTGGCCGGGAACATGAAGTTGCCGCTGTTCCAGAGATAGCCGGAATTGACGTAGTCGGACGCCTTTACTGCGTCCGGCTTCTCGACGAAACGCGCCACCGCATGCACCTCGCCGGAGATCACTTCGCCCGGGTTGATATAGCCGTATTCGGTCGCAGGCCGCTCCGGCTTGACGCCGAAGGTGACGATGCGCCCGGCATTCGCAGCGGCGAGGCCCTCGCGGCAGGCGGCGACGAAGGCGGCGTTGTCTTGCACCACGTGGTCGGCGGCGAGCGCGAGCACGATGGCTTCGCTGGCGCGGTTCTGCGCGAACACTGCGCCCGCGGCGATCGCAGGGCCCGAATCGCGCCGCATCGGCTCGAGCAGCACGTCGGCCTCGATGCCGATCTCGGCGAGCTGCTCCAGCACCATGAAGCGATAGGCCGCATTGGTGATGACGATCGGCCGGGCGAACAGGGAAGGATCAGACACGCGCAGCAGCGTGTCCTGGAAGGTCGAGCGGGTGCCGAACAGCGGCAGGAACTGCTTTGGCCGTACTTCGCGCGAAGCCGGCCACAGCCGCGTGCCGGCGCCGCCGCACATGATCAGGGGGATAATGCGTTTGTCCATCGTCATCTCAAACCTTGAAGTAGTCCCGATACCAGGTGACAAAGTTATGGACCCCCTGCTCGATCGGCGTTGACGGCGCAAAGCCGGTGTCGCGCATCAGGTCCTCGACATCCGCGAACGTTTCCAGCACATCTCCCGGCTGCATCGGCAGCAATTCTTTGATCGCCGTCCGGCCCAGCTCCCGCTCCAGAAGACCGACGACATGCATCAGTTCCTCCGGGTGGTGATTGCCGACATTGTAGAGCTTTGACGGCGCATTTGCGGCAGACGGATCGTCAGCAGGCACAAGATCGATCAGCCTGGATACGACACGCGTCACGTCATCAATATAGGTGAAGTCGCGGCGCATCCTGCCATGGTTGAAGAGACGGATCGGTTTGCCCGCCAGGATGGCGTTTACGAACAGAAACATGGCCATATCAGGCCGTCCCCACGGCCCGTAAATGGTAAAGAAGCGCAGGCCCGTGACCGGCAGCCGGTAGAGATGGCTGTAGGACTGCGCCATCACCTCGTTCGCTTTCTTGGTCGCCGCGTAGAAGCTCACCGGATGATCGGTGCGGTCCGCAACCGCAAATGGCATTTTTGTGTTGGCGCCGTAAACGGAAGATGACGAGGCGTAGACGAGGTGACGACAGCCATTGTGGCGGCAACCCTCGAGCACGTTGAGAAAGCCCTGAAGATTGGAATCGGCGTAAGTCTGCGGCTGCTCGATCGAGTAGCGCACACCGGCCTGGGCCGCGAGATGCACGACTTTTTCGAAGCGATGTTGCGCAAACAGTGCGGCGATCGTCGCGCGGTCGGCGAGATCGGCCCCGACGAAGGAGAAGCGAGGCTCGTTCCGCAGCAACGCGAGGCGCGCCCGCTTCAGCGCAGGATCGTAATAGCTGTTGAGATTGTCGAGCCCGACGACGGTGCGGCCTTCGCCCAGGAGCTGCCGGGCGACGTGGAAGCCGACGAAGCCGGCAGCGCCCGTGACCAAAATCGCCTGATCCGTCATCCTGTTCCCAAGGAATATCCAGTCCGCCGCGCCTCTTTAGCCGCGGCCTCGTGGGGGTCGCAATAGCCTGGCCGGCGATCACAGCGCCCTTTTGCAAACGTCCTTTACGACGGCTCCTACGACGGCTATTGCAAGATCGGCGCCAAAACCATACCAAAGCGGCCGAATTCGGCGCCTCGCGTCGGGTTGCCTCCAATCTAAGCAAACCCTGTTGATGCGGGCGAGATGCGCCGAATCCTGCTTTCTGCGGCCAAGATCCTGATTTCCGCGGCGCTGCTCTATCTGGCGCTGCGCAAGGTGGACCTGTCCGAACTATTCTCGCGCTTCACGCTGACCAGCCTGCTCTGGATCGGCCTGGCGATCGCGGTCACCTTCCTGCAGATCTTCATCGGCGTGCTGCGCTGGCGAGAGATCAGCGCCGCATGCGGCGCGCCGCTCGAGCTCGCCCGCGCCATGCGCTACAACGTGATCGGCGCCTTCTTCAACCAGACGCTGCCGTCCGCGATTGGCGGCGACGCGGTCCGGCTGTGGCTGGTCGCGCGCGCCGGCGCCGGATGGCGCGCGGCGACCTACTCGATCTTCGTCGATCGCGCGATCGGCCTGATCGCGCTCGCCATCCTCATCGTCGCGAGCCTGCCCTGGAGCTACAGCCTCATCACCGATCCGCACGGGCGCTCGGCGTTGCTGCTGCTCGACTTCGCTGCACTCGCGGGCGGGCTCGGTTTTCTGATTTTCGGCGCGCTGAAATGGCGCTGGCTGAAAACCTGGTGGGCAACGCATCACCTTCACGCCTGCGCGGTGATCGCCAATCGCGTGATCTTCAGCTCCGCCCGCGGACCGATCATCGCGGTCCTGTCGATCCTGGTCCACGTGCTGGCGGTCGTCATCGCCTGGTGCGTCGTGCAGGCGATTGCGGCCCCGGTCAGCTTCAGCGACGTCTTCCTGCTCGTGCCGCCGGTGATGCTGATCACCTTGATGCCGATCTCGATAGCCGGCTGGGGCGTGCGTGAAGCCACGATGAGCCTTGCATTCGGCTTCGCCGGGCTCGCCGCACACGAGGGCGTCAACGTCTCGCTGCTGTTCGGCGCGGTGCTCTTCATCGTCGGCGCGATCGGGGGCATGGTCTGGATCCTGAGCGCGGAGAAGTCCGCGCAGGGGGCCACTCCGATCGGAGTGCGTGAATTAAGCGTTCACAGGTAGGACCTGCAGGAACACTGATCGTTGTCTATCAAACCCTGGCGTTTGTTCCTATAAGACGTCGCACCACGGATCCGGAATGAAGATCAGCGTCATCACCGCCAGTTACAATTCCCAGGCGACTATCGGCGCCACCATCCAATCATTCCTCGAACAGACCCACGCCGACAAGGAGATGCTGGTTGTCGACGGGGCCTCGAACGATGCGACGCTGAAGATCGTGGAATCCTTCGGCTCCAGCGAGGTCCGAGTGATCTCCGAACCCGATAAGGGTGTCTACGACGCCATGAACAAAGGGCTGCACTTTTTCAAGGGTGACGCGATTGGCTTCCTCAATTCGGACGACACGTTTCACGATGAGCACGCGCTGGCGGCGATTGCGGCGGCACTCGAAGCCGCCGACGTGGTCTATGGCGATCTCAATATGGTCATCGACCATCAAACCAAGATCCTAGTGCGCGCTTGGCGTGGAGGACGTTTCGGCCGCTACTCGTTCCAGCTTGGCTGGGTCCCTCCGCATCCGACATTCTACATGCGGCGAGCCGTCGCAGAGAAAGTCGGCGACTACGATCTGGGTTATGTCACAACCGCCGACTATGATTACATGCTTCGTGCACTGGTGCTGAACGACTACAGGGTCGCCTACCTCCCCCGTGTCATCGCTGACTTTCAGATGGGCGGCATCAGCACGAGCGGCTGGCGCGTGACCTTGCGCGGCAATCTGGAGTGCCTGCGATCGCGCCAGCAGCATCTCAACGCGCCAATCATCGACGCCGCGTTCTTTCTGCGCTTTGCCAGGCGAATCCTACAGCTCCGTCTACCGCCGTCGCTCAGGATGCGGCGCACGCGTTAGCGCCGAACTCCGGAACGGCATCTTTCAGGATCGTCCGGATCGTCGCGCGATCGTCGTGCCTGATGGCAAGCTCGAGCGCCGAGATCCATTTGCGCAACATTTGCATCGGCGGTTCGTTCGGCCTTGCCGCCATAACACCTGCGACCCCAATATCGACAGTCGGCTCCTCAGAAGCGAATAGGATTTCGTTCAGCCGCTCGCCGGGCCTCATGCCGCTGAACACGATTTCAATGTCGTGGCCGGGCTGCAAACCTGAAAGCCGGATCATCCGTTCCGCGAGATCGACGATCTTTACCGGCTGCCCCATGTTTAGCACATAGACCGAGACGTCGAAACGCTTTGCGCTGAGCGCGTGGGTGGCCGCCGTGATGACGAGATCGCAGGCTTCGCGAATGGTCATGAAATAGCGGACCATGTCGGGATGCGTCACGGTGATCGGACCGCCAGCTTCGATCTGGGCCTTGAACTTCGGAACAACCGACCCGTTCGAAGCCAGAACGTTGCCGAACCGAACCGAGATGAAACGCATGGCCGGCTTACTGCCGGCTGCCTGCGTGATGAGGTCGTGGTCGAGCGCCTGACAATACATCTCCGCGAAACGTTTGGTCAGACCAAGCATCGAGACCGGCTCGATCGCCTTGTCTGTCGAGATCATCACCATCGCCTCAGCGCCAGCGGCAAGCGCGGCATCGGCCACGTTAATCGAACCGAAGATATTGGTCTTGACACCCTCGCTCCAATCCCGTTCCAGAATCGGAACGTGCTTAAGAGCCGCGGCATGGAACACGATATCAGGTTTGAATTGCGCCATCAGACGCACGATACGCTCGCGGTCGCGGATATCCGCAATCCGCCCCTCGATCTCGGCGCCTGAATTGCCAGCGGCGAGCGCCTCGGTGACGGCGTAAAGGGCCGGTTCTGAATTCTCGACGATCAGGAGACGCGCTGCGCCGAACGTCATCACGCGCTCGCAGATCTCCGAGCCGATCGAGCCGCCGCCGCCGGTCACTATCACGCTCTTGCCCTTGATAAGAGCCTCGAGACGCGCGTAGTCGATTGTCTCGCTCGGGCGCAGCAGCAGGTCCTCAACAGCCACCGAAGTGAGCCTCGGCATGTCCCTTTGCTCGAGCGAAGGCAGACGGCTTACTATCAAGCCCAGACGCCGCGACCGCATCAGCACGGATTCAGGACGCGATTCCGGCTCGAAGGCGGAGGGTGTCATTACAACCCGTGAAATCGATTTGTTGCTCTTTGCAAAGCCAGCGATGATGTCCTCGATGTCGTCGATCGCGCCGACGACCGGCACGTTGCGGATGAGCTGGCCGAGATCGGCCCGCGACGGCGACAACACCCCGACCGGCCGGAGGTGCTTGATGGCGCCACTCTCGACACCGCGCAGGACGACCTCGGCGTCCGCGGCGCGCCCGATCAGCAACGTTGCCGCGTTTTCTGTCCTGACGTGATGCATCACACGGGTATAGCGGAAATAGCGATAGCTCAGCCGCAGCGCGCTCAGCGCGGAGATTTCCAGGAACCAGTAAAGGACTATGGTGATTTTCCCAAGAAAGAACGTCCCATGCACGTTAGGCGCTACGAAGATGTAGTCGAGCACGAGAAGGGCGACAGCCAGTACAGTGGCGGCGCGGATGATGTTAAGCGCATCGGGCAACGAGATGAAGCGCCACTTAGTCGTCGTGAGGTTGAAGACGAAAAAGACGACTAAGCTGAAGGCCACGAAATAAGGCAGAACCTGCAACAGCAATGGCAGACGGGCGGAAAAGTCCGGACCACCCTCAAAGCGTAAATAGAACGCAACGAACAGGGCCGCCGCAGTTGCCACCACGTCGTGAAGCGCGATCAGGAAATTACGCAAGGTAAGATGCGAAAGACGCGTCATCTGCGGCCGAATATCCCTGGTGCTGTATACAACCTGACCGCGCTGATAGCGCATCCCGCCGGGACTTGCCAGCGCCCCGAACCTCAACCGCGAGCTGCTCCCGCGCTCCGCCCGATCCGACGTGACTTGAGCACCATACCGCCCGCAACGCCAACACCAAGCACATACATCCATCCCTCGTGGAAGTCGAAAATATGGGAGTTGAAAAGCGAGGTGAATATGTTCTGGACAACAACCAGCAGGCCAATCCAGTTGGCGAGCCCACCGCCACGGAACAGGAGCAGATGCAGCCCCCACATTGCGTACAGGATGATGATGCCACTGATCCCCCATTGCACGGCGACGTTCAGCGTCTGATTGTGGGGATTGCCGATCACCTCGCTTGAGGCCTGGTGAGGGCCGCCCGCCGCTGCCTGCTCGAACAAGCCGCGCGTCGAGCCAGTTCCATGGCCGAAAACCGGTGCGTCTGCGAAGAATCCAAGCGATTTCCGCCAGAATTCGAGCCGCAGGCCCATCGAGGTCGGTTCGCCCCTTTCCATATAGGCGGTGTAGTCGCTCTTGAACCTGTCGGCGGTCCGGCCCAGATGCGGCGAGGCCTGCCAGGCGAGAACGGCACCGACGATTAGAGCGGCAGCCACGATCGGAATGCTGCGCCATTTCAGGTGAAGCAGCGCGAATACACCGAACATGATCGGAATGGTGACGAGTGCCGTGCGCGACACCACGACGAAAGCCATGTTGACGAAGAAGCTGAGCGCGAGGGCGGTGAGCAGCCCGGCGAACCAGTACCGTTTCTCGTGGAGCAACTTCATGACCGGATAGGCAAGCGCGACCGCGCACAACGTGAATTCCTGGCTCTGGTCGATATAGTTCTTCACGAAGATGCCACGCGAGTTGGGCTCATCCAGCTTCAGCGAGAGGGCGGGTTGGAAAAACACCAGCCAAGACATCACCGACAGCAGCGCGCAGGAAACTAGAAATGCAATAAACACAAAACCACCGCGCGACGAGCGTTCGAAATGGTAGAGCAGGAGGGGCAGCACGAGCAGCTTGACGGTCGGATTGACCGCGTAGAGGCGCGCGCCCCAGGACGCCTCCGACCACAGCGTCCCGACCAGCGCGAGAACGACCAGCGCGATCGGCGCAACACAGATCGGGCGCTTCAGCGATTGCAGGAACGCGCGGAAGTCGAGAAACGGCACCATGCAGAGCAGCATCAGCGCGTTGAAGATTCCCGCGAGCGACGTCGACCATGGCAGCGAAGCCGCGGTCAGGACCGCCAGGATGTCCACCGTCTCGCGCCAGGCTGCCGGGCTGCGTAGGCGCCGCCCGAGCATCTGACCGGCCGTCCCGCGGGCGAGCGCCGTCACTTGCCCCCTCCCCGCGCGCGATGCACCAGCGCGGTGGTGCTGAAGCCCTGGAGGATGTCGACCAGCACGACCGTCCCGCCCACGGCCTCGACGACCTCGTGACCGACGACCTGCTCGCGGGTGTAGTCGCCGCCTTTGACCAGCACGCCGGGCTTGATCCTGGTGATCAGCTCGATCGGCGTGTTCTCCTCGAAGATGACGACGAGATCGACGGCCTCCAACGCAGCCAGCACCTCGGCCCGCGCGCGCTCGTCCTGGACCGGCCGATCTGCGCCCTTCAGCCGCCGCACCGAGGCGTCGCTGTTGAGCCCCACGATCAGGCGGTCGCAGGCGGCGCGGGCCGCAGTCAGCACCTTGACGTGACCGGGATGGAGGATGTCGAAGCAGCCATTGGTGAAGCCGACGCGCAGACCCTGCCTTCGCCATTCGGCGAGCTGGGCGTCCAGCGTATCAGGTTCGAGCACGATCTTCTCCTCGGCGGCGAGATAGGCATGCGGCAGGATCTTTCGCCGCAGCTCGACCGCGCTCACGCTGGCGGTGCCCTGCTTGCCGACGGCGACCGCGGCAGCGGCACTGGCCATGCGCAGCGCCGTGTCCCAGTCGGCGCCCGCAGCGAGCGACACCGCGATCGCGGCGGCGACGGTGTCGCCGGCCCCGGAGACGTCGCGCACCTTCACCGGAAAAGCCGGAACATGGACCGCCTCGCCGATGCGCGGCACGAGCGTCATGCCGTGCTCACCGATCGTGACCAGGATCGCCTCGCAATCGGCGAGCCGCATCACGTCTTCGCTGGCATCGACGATGCTCTGCGTGGTGTCGGCACGGCTGCGCGTCGCTTCCGAGAATTCCTTGCGGTTCGGTGTGAGCAGCGTCGCACCGCGATAGATCGCCCAGTTGATGCTCTTGGGATCGACGATGACGGGCTTGCCGAGCTTTCGGGCGGCGTCGATGGTGTGGCGGATCACGCGCGCGGTCAGCACACCCTTGGCGTAGTCGGACAATAGCACGATGTCGACGCGCGCGATGAGCGGCAGGATCGCCTCGATCAGCTTCGTCTCGATCGCATCGGAGGCCGGCAGCGCCTGCTCCCAATCCGCACGCAGCATGTGCGTGGAGAAATGCTCGGAGACGAAGCGGACCTTTCGCGTGGTCGGGCGCGACGGATCACATACCAGCACGCTGTCGATGCCGGCGTGCTCCGCCAGGGCGGAAGCGAGCCGCCTTCCGGAATCGTCCTCCCCGACGAGGCCGACGAAGATGCAGCGCGCGCCGAGGGCGGCGACGTTGCGCGCGACGTTGCCGGCGCCGCCGACATGGATCTCGCTGCGCTGGGCCGAGATCACTGGCGCGGGTGCCTCCGGTGAGATCCGCGACACCTCGCCATAGACGAACTCGTCAAGCATGATGTCGCCGATGCACAACACCGTGCGGCCCGAGATGGCTTGTGCGAGGGCGTCGAAATCGAGAATGGGTGCCGGCATGATCGAGGCCTCAGCGGAACCGGTCGGGCCGGTGGAGATAATCGCCGACATAGGACTTCACCGCATCCTCGAGCGTCGTGAAGCCGCCGTTATAGCCGGCGCGATGGAGGCGATCGACCTTGCTCTGGGTGAAGTATTGGTAGCTGTTGCGGATGCTCTCGGGCATGTCGATATATTCGATGTTGGGCTTTTTGCCGAGCGCGGCATAGGCTGCCAGCATCAAATCCTTGAAGCTGCGCGCCTTGCCGGTCCCGACGTTGAACAGGCCGGATACCGTCGGCGTCGCCAGCAGCCACATGACGACGCGCACGACATCGTCGACATAGATGAAATCGCGGCGCTGGTCGCCGTGGTCGATGCCGTCGCGGTGCGACTTGAACAGCTGCACCACGCGGCCCGCTTTGACGTCCTCGAAGCGACGCGCCAGCACGCTCATCATCGAGCCCTTGTGATATTCGTTGGGCCCGAACACATTGAAGAATTTCAGTCCGGCCCATTGCGGCGGGAGCTGATCGCCGCGCGCGACCCGTTCGGCGACGGCGAGGTCGAACAGGTGCTTGCTCCAGCCGTACAGATTCATCGGCCGCAGCTTCTTCAGCGCCGGCAGCGAGGCGTCATCGTCGAAACCATGCGCGCCATCGCCATAAGTCGCCGCCGAGGAAGCATAGATGAACGGGACGGCATTCGCCGCGCACCAGTCCAGAAGGCGCATCGACAGGCGGAAATTGGTCTCGATCACGAGATCGCCGTCGGTCGCGGTTGTCTCGGAGATCGCCCCGAGATGAATCATGGCCTCTAACTTGCGGCCTTTCAGCCAATCCAGCAGCTCGGCCGGGGGCACGATATCCACAAGCTGGCGCTTTGCGAGGTTCCGCCATTTGCCCTCGTCGCCGAGCAGATCGCACACGACGATGTCGCTGCGGCCGGCCTCGTTCAGCGCGGCGACGACATTCGACCCGATAAAACCGGCCCCACCGGTCACCAGCAACATTCCGAAATCCCTGCCCGATCTTTGCGGCCCCGATCATTGCCGTAGCGCATCGTCCGCCAAAGTGTAAGCGTTTTGGACCGCCGCTCTCCCGGCTTTACCTGCCGGCCTGGAGCGGCTAACCGAACCGCGACGCCAGATCGCTCCCAAATCCTATTTAACGAATGAACCACGATTCGCAATTTAGTGAAGATCCAGACCGGAGCGATACGCGCCCGATCCTGATCATTCCCTACGTGTGGATCGGCGATTTCGTTCGGAATCACACCGTCGTGCGGGTGCTGAAGCAGCGCTGGCCGAACCGGCCGGTCGATCTGCTCACGACGTCGCTGTGTGCCCCGCTGGTCGATTATATGCCCGGCGTGCGTGAGGGCATCGTCTGGGACCTGCCGCGCGGCCGGCTCGCCATTGGCCGCCAGCTCAGCCTGGCAAAACTGCTTCGCGCGCGGAACTACGGCACCGCTTTGGTGCTGCCCCGGACCTGGAAGGCGGCCATTGCGCCTGCGCTGGCCGGCATCCCCGAACGGGTCGGCTTCGTCGGCGAGTTCCGGTTCGGCCTGCTCAACCACTGGCGCTGGGGCGAGAAGAAGCTGCCCCGCTTCATCGACAAGAACGCCGCCCTCGCGCAGCCCGATGGCGCGCCCCTGCCCCCGGAATGGCCGGTGCCGCAGCTCCGCGTGCCCCCAGAGGACATCGTCCGCTGGCGACAGGTCAACGGACTGAGCAACGGCGCAGCCGTGGCGCTGGCCCCCGGCTCGGTCGGCATCTCCAAGCGCTGGACCTCCTACCCCGAGGCCGCGCGGTTGCTTGTCGAGCGCGGCCTGGAGGTCTGGGTGGTCGGCGGCCCCGCGGAAAAGGACCTGGCCCAGGAGATCGTGGCGGCTGGCGGCCCGGGTGTCCGCGACCTCACCGGCACCGATCTGCGCAACGGCGTGCTGGCCATGGCCGCCGCCGGCGTCGCCATCTCCAACGATTCCGGCCTGATGCACATCGCAGCCGCCCTCGGCACCCCCACCATGGGCATCTTCGGCCCGACCAGCCCCTATCTCTGGGCGCCGCTGAACGGCCTTGCCGCAACCGTAGTGCAGGACAAGGAAGTGCTGTCGTGCCAGCCCTGCCAGAGCACGATCTGCAAGATGAACGACCACCGCTGCATGCGGGACATCGCGGCGAGCGAGGTGGTGGCGATCGCGCAGCGGGTGCTGGGGAAACGGGGGTAAGGGCGGAGACAAAAGGGCCTTCGCAAGCGCCTTTGTAACAAATGTTACTTACACAATCGGGAAGAGTCGGCATCCTCGCATTTCCGGGGAGAGCCAATGGACGACGATTTCATCAAAACGCGCGCCGAGCACATCCGCGAGCTCGCGGCCAAGGCTGACCCGTTCACCAAGAAGCGTCTGCTCGATCTTGCGAGCGCCTACGAGCGCAGGCTGCGGCCAGCAACCTCCACTGCTGCGAGAGCGCCGGGTGCTCATTTGCAGCCGCGGGCGAAGCAGTAGGGCATGCCAAAAGAGAAGGAACGCGAGAGCCAGCGCGTCGCCTTCGAGCGGCCGCTGCCGGCCCAGATGATGGCGATCGACGGCACCTGGCGGCGCCCCTGCTACGTCAAGGATGTGTCCGAGAACTCCGCCACGCTTCGCGTCGAGAGCTCCATCGAGGGCCTGACGCTGGCCGAATTCTTTCTTGTCCTTTCCTCGGTCGGCCTCGCCTACCGGCGATGCCAGCTCGATCGCGTGAACGGCGACGAACTCGAGGTCAGCTTCCTGCGTCAGAAGGTCAGGAAGCAGGCCGCACGACAATCCTCGGATTGATCGGGCCAGAGACCCGCCACCCGGCTCGTCCGGCGGACGTCTCGCGGAAAAACAGGCATGTTGGGATGCCTGTCTACAGGTGTTTTGCCCGACGCGTCAACGAAAGTTCGAAAAATCAGCAACTGAAAGCGCCGCCGGCCAAGTCATTGATTTTGCTGTCGTCGTCTACTGTGCATGAGGTTGTTTTCGCATTGTTTGGCGCGCGCGAAATGTGACGATTCAGAGCAGCGGCCGATAGACCTCACCGATCCGCATCGCCTCCGCGTCCAGGCTGAAGCGCTCGAGCACCCGCGCCCGCCCTCGCGCGCCCATCGCAGTCGCTGCATCCACATCGCGCATCAGCGGCTCCAGCGCAGCGACCAGCGCGTCCGCATCACCGGTCGGGACCAGCACGCCGTTGACGCCATCCTCCACCACGAGCTCGGCCGCACCGGCCCGCGCGGCGACGAGGGCGTTGCCGGCCGCCATCGCTTCGATCAGCGTCAGGCCGAAACCCTCATTGCGCGAGGTGAAGGCATAGATCGTCAGCCGCTGATACCAGCGCTGCACCTGCTCGATCGGCAATTCACCCGTGATGACGATGCGCGATTGCAGGCCGGCCGCCTCGATCCGCTTTTTCAGATCGTTGGCGAAAGCTGTCTGCTCGGGCGTGACCTGGCCGACGATCACGGCGGTGAAATCGGGATAACGCGGCAACAGCCGGCACATCGCATCGACGAACACATCGGTACCCTTCTGCGCCCGCACGCGGCCGAAGCAACCGATCGCGAAGCGCCCGGGCAGACCACTTTCGGCGAACGCGGCGGCACGATCGATCGGCGGCGCGTAGACGTCGGTGTCGACGCCATGCGGGATCACGATCGCCTTCACCTTCAGGAACAAGGCCGAGATGTCGCTCGTCGCGATGATCGCATCCATGCGCCGGATCAGCCAGCGCGTGATCCAGCTGTGATGGCGCTGCGCCGCCGAGGTGAACACGAGCTTGAGCGGCCAGCCGAGTGCGCACAACACGACACCTGCGATCATCTCGTTGTTGCGCCGCGCGTGCCAGATCAGCGGCGCCTTGCGGCGCCACAGCTTCAGGAAATCCGCAACCCCAAGGCGCGCAATGCCCTCCGGCGCGTCCGAGCCGAACCAGGCGGCGCGATATAGTTTCGCCAAGCGCGGCGCCACCATCCGGTTGGTCGCGGTGACCCCGGAATAGCGCCTGTGCAGATTTGGCACGATCACCTCGAGATCGCCGGGGAAATTCGCCACGTCATGCTCCGTTTCGCAAAGTCCCTATACGCAACATTAAGCATAGTGACCAGTTCAGCCGCGCCGATACCCCCTCTTCATCACGCAAGCGCTAGCTTTGCGCGTTGATCGAAGACGGGTGAGATCATGACTGTGCTTGTCACCGGCGGCGCCGGCTATATCGGAAGTCACACGGTTCTGGCGCTGGCGGAAGCCGGCGAGGACGTCGTCGTGATCGACGATCTCTCCACGGGTTTCTCCACCTATCTGCCCGAGGGCGTGCCGCTCTTCATCGGCGATGCCGGCGATGAGAATTTGCTCGAAGGCGTGATCGCGCAGCACGACATCGAGAGCATCATCCATTTCGCGGGCTCGGTGGTCGTGCCGGATTCGATGCGCGATCCGCTCGGCTACTACCGCAACAATTTCATGACCGCGCGCAATCTGCTCAACGTCGCGGTCAAGCGCGGCATTGGCCGCTTCATCTTCTCCTCGACCGCCGCCGTCTACGGCAATCCGGATCAGGTGCCAGTGCCCGAGCACGCGCCGACGCGGCCGCTGTCGCCCTACGGCTCGTCGAAGCTGATGACGGAGATCATGCTGCACGACGTCGCCGCCGCCTACGGCATGCAATACGTGACCTTGCGCTATTTCAACGTTGCCGGCGCCGATCCGCAGGCGCGCATCGGCCTTGCCACCGTCGGTGCCACGCATCTGCTCAAGATCGCGGTGGAAGCCGCGACCGGCCAGCGCGCCAAGATCGACGTGTTCGGCACCGACTATCCGACCCCCGACGGCAGCTGCATCCGCGACTTCATCCACGTCACGGACCTCTCCCAGGCGCATCGCTCGGCGCTGGCCTATTTGCGCAATGGCGGTGCCTCGACGACGCTGAATTGCGGCTATGGCCGTGGCTATTCGGTGCTGGAGACGATCGACGCGGTGCGACGGGTTTCCGGCCGCAGCTTCGCCGTGCAATACGCCCCGCGCCGGCCCGGCGACATCATGACCATGGTGGCCGACACCAGCCGCATCCGCGGCCTGCTCGACTGGCGACCGCAATACGAGGATCTCGAGACCATCGCGGCCCACGCGCTGGCCTGGGAGGACAAGCTGTTCCGCGAGCGCCATGGCGAGCTCCGCCAGGCCGTCTCGGCCTAGAATCATCCCAAGCGCAAGCCCTTAATTGGGCTTGAAAAGGCCCGCTTGAGCGGGCACAGAGGCCCATCGATCCCTGACGCGCGGGCAGGCTTTGCCCTGCTCCGTCAATGGACCCCGGATGGCCCAGTTTCCAAAGAAAATCACCGACGATCCCTATGCGGCAGCGGTCCTGATTCGCCGCCTGGTCATGGATCAGGGCGTCGTCTACTGGCGGCGGTACCTCGTTGCTTTCGCGTTGATGGCGCTTGCCGCCGGATCGACCGCGGGCGCGACCTATGTGCTCGGCCAGGTCATCAACCAGGCCTATGTCGACAAGAACATCCCGGGCATCGCGATGTTCTCTGGCATCACGGTGATCCTGCTGTTCATCAAGGGTGTGGCAACCTACGGCCACATGGTGATCCTGACCAAGATCAGCAACGCCATCCTCGCCACCAACCAGCGCCAGCTGTTCGCCAAGCTGATGCGCGAGAGCGTCGGCTTCTTCTCGGAGCGGCATTCCTCTGAATTCCTGGCGCGGCTGACCGCCGGCGCCAAGTCGATCACCGACGTCCTCAACATGCTTGTCAACGCCGTCGGGCGCGACCTGTTGATGCTGCTCGCCATGATCGGCGTAATGGTGTGGCAGGACCCGCTGATGTCGTTCATCGGCCTCGTCGCGGTGCCGCCGGCGATGCTGGTGCTGCGCAAGCTGGTCAAACGCATCAAAGGCCTCGCCTACAACCAGTTCACCGGCACCGCCGACATCCTGGAGACGATGCAGGAATCGCTGCAAGGCATCCGCACGGTGAAGGCGTTCACGCTCGAAGACACCATGCAGAAGCGCATCGACGAGAACATCGCGATCGTCGAGCGCAACGCCAACAAGATGGCGCGGGTCGCCAATCGCTCCAATCCGCTGATGGAAATGCTCGGCGGCTTCGCGGTCGCCGGCTGCCTGATGTATGGCGGCTATGCCGTCGTCGCGCTCAACGCCACGCCCGGCGCGTTCTTCTCGTTCATGACGGCGTTCCTGATGGCGACCGAGCCGGCCAAGCGGCTGGCCCGCCTCAACATCGACCTCAACAGCCAGCTCGTCGGCGCGCGCATGCTGCTCGAGATCATCGACAGCCCGGCGAGCGAGTATTCCGACGACGACAAGCCGGCGCTAAAGCTCTCCGATGCACGGATCGAGCTGCGCGATGTCAGCTTCTCCTATCGTAGCGGCGAAACCGTGCTCAACCGCATGAGCTTCGTGGCCGAGCCCGGCAAGGTCACCGCGTTGGTCGGTCCGTCCGGCGGCGGCAAGTCGACCGTGCTGGCGCTGCTGTTGCGCTTCTACGAAGTGACGCAAGGCGACATCGTGATCGATGGCCAGTCGATCTCATCAGTATCGCGCAAATCGCTGCGTGCGCAGACCGCCTATGTCGGCCAGGACGTCTATCTGTTCCGCGACACCATCCGCAACAACATTGCCTTCGGCCGGCCGGGCGCGAGCGAGGGCGAGATCATCGAGGCCGCGAAGGCAGCCTGCGCGCATGATTTCATCATGGGCTTCCCGCTCGGTTACGACACGCCGGTCGGCGAGCACGGCACGCAGCTCTCGGGCGGTCAGCGCCAGCGCATCGCCATGGCGCGCGCGCTGATCAAGAATGCGTCGATCATCCTTCTGGACGAAGCCACCGCCGCGCTCGATTCCGAATCCGAGCGGCAGGTGCAGGAGGCGATCGAGCATCTGTGCCAGAACCGCACCACCATCGTGATCGCGCATCGCCTGCACACCATCATGCACGCCGACAGCATTCTGGTGGTCGAGGGCGGCGAAATCGTCGAGCAGGGCCGGCACGACGAGCTGCTCCGCCGCGGCGGCCGCTACGCCTCGTTCTTCCGCCTGCAACACCGCGATTCCGGCGCTCTGGCGCCGATCAGCGCAACCGCATAGAGTTCGTTCCACCTCAAGAGCAGCGAGACCCGCATGAACGCCGCCTCCTACGTCATCCCGCTTCCGCCCCAGGCTTCGCTCCCCGTCGTCGGCGAGAGCGGCAGCTATCCCGTGCGCCGCATCTGGTGCGTCGGCCGCAACTATCTCGAGCACATCCGCGAGATGGGCAATGACGAGCGCGCCCCGCCGTTCTTCTTCGCCAAGCATGCCGACATGCTGGTGCCCGACGGCGCCACCATCCCCTATCCGCCGCTGACCAAGGATCTGCATCACGAGGTCGAGCTGATCGTCGCGATGAAGAGCGGCGGCCTCAACATCCCCGCCGACAAGGCGCTCGACCATGTCTACGGCTACGCCGTCGGCATCGACCTGACCCGCCGCGATCTCCAGATCGCCTCGCGCAAGAAGGAGCGTCCGTGGGAGATCGGCAAGTCGTTCGATGGCTCCGCCCCCTGCTCCGCGATTCAGCCTGCTGCGAAGATCGGCCATCCCGCCAAGGGCAAGATCTGGCTCACGGTCAACGGCAAGGAAGCGCAGAAGGGCGACCTCACCGAATTGATCTGGAACGTGCCTGAGATCATCTGGCAGCTCTCCCAGCAGGTGAAGCTCGCCGCCGGCGACATCATCATGACGGGTACGCCCGCCGGCGTGTCGCAGCTCCAGCCCGGCGACAAGCTCGAATGCGGCGTCGACGGCGTCGGCACGCTGAAGGTGAGCATCGGCCAGCCCGAATAAACCGTCCGACGATTTCAAACCGAAAGGCCCCCGGACCTGTCCGGGGCCTTTTCTATTCCGGTCGCATCTACCAGCCCTTCACCGGCCGATTGGCATGACTTGCCTGCGGGACACCCCGATTGAGCGACATGTGGGAATGCACGCACAGCCAACCATCGGCGTTTCGCAAGAACACCATCGTCGCCCGGCCGGGCCGTGGAAACGGGCTGCCATCGGGATGGTAGCCCGTGCTCGTCCATGGCGCGATCACGGTCACCATCGCGCCGTCGGCGGATGCTAGGATCGAGGCCTGATCGAGCACGAAACGGAAGTCGCTCGTCTTCGGCCAAACGTTATCCCATTGCGTCGAGACCCATTGATCGAGGCCGGGAATGACGTCGTTGTGCGTGCCGAAGGCGAGCACGTCCGGATGGAAAAGCGGCCGCGCGGAGGCGTAGTCAACCTCGCGGACATAGCCCGCGAAGGTTTCCAGCCATTGCCGGAAGAATTGCACCATCTCCGTATTCGCGACCGGCAACGGACTCATCGCGACCCCGATCACCGCACTGCCGACCACACAATGAGACCGAGGACCAGCGCCGTCAGCGAGTACTTCAACGTGTAGTAGACGTTGCGATTCCATGCCTTCACCTTGCGGCTGGCGAGATGGATCTCGTAGAGCTTGCCGAACACCTTGTTCAGCACGCCGACACTCTCGCCATCGACGTTCTGGGTCGCCGACGCTTTGACGATGTGGTGGCTGACCCAGCGGTTGATCGCGGTCATGAAGCCGAACTTCATCGGGCGCTCGACGTCGCAGAACAGGATGATGCGGTTGACGTCGGTCGCATTCTCCGCGCTGTGGATGAAGGTCTCGTCGAACATGAAGGCCTCGCCGTCGCGCCAGACGCATTCGACGCCGTCGACGAGGATCCGGCACTTGTTCGAGTTCGGTGTGACCAAGCCGAGGTGATAGCGCAGCGAGCCCGCGAACGGATCGCGATGAGCCCCCAGCTTGCCGCCCGGCGGCAACATCGCGAACATCGCACCGTGCACCGACGGAATCGAATTGAGCAGCTCCACCGTCTTGGGGCACAGCGTGCGCGCCGAGGGCAGGAAGTCGTCGTACCATTTCAGATAAAATCGCTTCCAGCCGCTCTTGAAGAAGGAATAGAAGCCCCAGTCGTTGTTCTTGGCGGCGGCGCGAATGAAGCCTTCGTCGAACAGGCGCACTGCCTCGTCGCGGATGGTCTCCCAATTCTCGCTGAGCGGCTTAAGCTCCGGAAACTGCTCGACCGGGATCACCGGCTTGTTCGGCACGGCCGAGCCCGCATACATCAGCACATTGTAGGGTGCGAGATAGGTCGAGTGATCGCCGAGCTGGCGCGCGAACCGCAGCCGCTGCTTGCCGCGGAAGTGAACGTAAATCGTCGAGGCCGCCAGCACATAGAGAATGACAAGTTGCGGCGCAAAAAGCTGTTTCAACATCTCCCCAGCTCCCCAGTGAACCCAGCCGGGACGTCATCTACCCCCGCCCGGGCGGAGCGGCAAGATATCACCGGGGGGTTGCAAATCACGCTGCGGGGAGCGTACAGGCGGAACTTGGGCTGAAGGACCGAAACCGGCCGATTAGGCCCGGGACAGTGCCTGGAGACCCTTGAAGGTCAAGCGCTTGGGATCCGTGACCCCGGCAACGTAGAGTCGGCGGATGAAGGCGGTAACGGCGTCGCGGTCGCAATCAGTCAGCGCGACGACGGCGTCGACCGCGATTCTCTGGGCTTCCATTGGGCTTACCTCGGCCTTGCGAGTACCCCGGCCGAGACAGGCTAGGACTGATCCGTAAATCCGGCGTTAACCGTCCAGCAAGCACGGCCGATTCAGTCCGGCGGCCGTATACGCGAAACAACGCATTGCGTGGCCCGCCGGCTGCTCAGAACGCCCTAATGCTCCTGCTTAGCTGCGCAAAGTGCTTCTTCAGCCGGGGCACGGCAAAGTCGGTGAAGGCTCGCACCTTTGGCACCGAGAGCCGGCCCTGCGGGCAGATCAGGTGCGCTGGCATTTCCGGATCGGCATCACCCGCCAGCACGATCTCGAGCTCGCCGCCCGCGACCTGCGCGGCCACCTGATAAGAGTACATCCGCGCCACGCCGCGCCCGGCGACCGCGGAAGCCACCGCCGCGTAGGTGCTGTTGACGATGAGCCGCGGGGTGAACTGGACCGTACGGGCAGCCGATGAACCAGGTAGCGGCGCAAAGGTCCAGGAATGGGGCAGATGGGCCATCGCGACGACCTGATGCTTGGCGAGATCGCCGGGCTCGGTAATGCGCGGATGCTGTTTCAGATAGCGCGGGGCTGCAACAACGACGCGGCTGATCTCGCCGACCCGCATTGCGATCATCGCCGAATCCGCAAGTGGTCCGATGCGAAGAGCAACGTCGACGCCCTCCTCGACCAAGTTGACCGCGCGATCGAACAGCAGCAGCTTGGCCGATACTGTCGGATAAGCGTCCAGGAACGCGTCGAGGATCGGTCTCAGCACCATCTCGCCCGACACCACGGGAGCAGTGATCGTGAGCAGGCCACGCGGAGCGGCCCGTGGTCCGGCCGCGATGTCGTCGGCCTCCTCCAATTCGGCGAGCACACGGCGGCAGATCGCAACATAACGCTCGCCCTCCTCGCTCAGCTTGATCGAGCGCGTGGTCCTGTGCAGCAGCTCGGTGCCGACGCGCTGCTCCAGGAAGGCGATGGCGCGGCTCACGGCAGCCGGCGAGCGTCCGAGCTTACGGCCGGCAGCAGCCAGGCTGCCCTCGTCCACCACGAGGACGAACACCTTCATCGCATCCAGACGATCCATACGCTCCCTGCCGCCCCCTCAAGTTCCGCCTGCAGGCTAAGACCTCGCTGCTACCGCGACAACCGGCTGGGATGCCGAGCGGCCATTCGTTCGCCGCGCGAAAGAATGTCTACCGGACAGCGCGTATTCGCAACCGCGGCAGGCCGGCGTATCTCAGCGGGCACGCCAGCGGTGCTGGCGCATTCTCAAAGCCGACAACAGGAGCCCATCATGGGTATCGAGCAAAAGGTCGCCATCGTCACCGGAGCCTCGCAGGGCATCGGCGCGGCCTTGGTCCAGGGTTTTCGTGATCGCAACTATCGCGTCGTCGCAACGGCGCGCTCCATCAAGCCGTCGGGCGACGATGACGTCCTCGCCGCTCCCGGCGACATCGCCGACCGGAGCACCGCCGAACGCGCGGTGTCCCAAGCCATCGCCCGCTTCGGCCGCGTCGACACGCTGGTCAACAATGCCGGCATCTTCGTTGCCAAGCCGTTCACGCAGTACACGGCCGAGGACTATGCGGCGGTGATGGGCACCAACGTGGCAGGCTTCTTCCACATCACGCAGCTCGCGATCGCCGAGATGGAGAAGCAGGGATCTGGCCACGTCGTCCAGATCACGACCACGCTGGTCGACCATCCAAATTCGAACGTACCCTCCGTGCTGGCCTCCCTGAGCAAGGGTGGCCTCAACGCCGCGACCAGGTCCCTCGCGATCGAATATGCCAAACGCGGCATCCGCGTGAATGCGGTCTCGCCGGGGATCATCAAATCGCCGATGCACCCAGTCGCGACGCATGCCCAGCTCAGCGCGCTGCACCCGATCGGCCATATGGGCGAGATGTCCGACATCGTCGATGCCGTGCTCTATCTCGAGGGTGCCTCCTTCGTCACCGGCGAGATCCTGCACGTCGACGGCGGCCAGAGCGCCGGCCATTGAGAGGAGACCCGAGATGCCCATCGTCACCATTCAAGTGACCCGCGAAGGAACGAGGCCGGGAGCGGCGTCGATCACGGCAGCGGAAAAGGCCGCGCTGATCAAGGGATCGAGCGAGCTCCTGCGCGACGTGCTCGGCAAGCCGCTCGACTCAACCTTCGTCGTGATCGAGGAGATCGATACCGACAATTGGGGCTGGGGTGGCCTCCCCGTGCGGGAATTCCGGCACCGGCGCGCCGCCCGGACAGAATGATCCGCGCGCCATCGTGCGTGCCGGAGGAAGACATGACCAAGACAAACACGAAGCAACACATAGGCGCCCGGCTGCATCCGCAGCCGGGGTCAGAATCACAGCAAACTTGGCGATATGCGATAGCAGGACTGTCCGCATCGCTGGTCGGGCTCGGCCTGGCCCGGTTTTCCTACACACCGCTGATCCCGGCACTAATCGCAGCGAAGTGGTTCAGCGCGTCCGACGTCGTCTATCTCGGCGCAGCCAATCTTGCCGGCTATCTCGCCGGCGCGCTCGCTGCACGAGCCGTCGCCACGCGCATCGGCGCGATCCGCGCACTGCGGGCGATGATGCTGCTCGCCACCCTCTCGTTCTTCGCCAGCGCGACCCCGCTGACATTTGCCTGGTTCTTTACCTGGCGCTTCCTGTCCGGCTTCACAGGTGGCGTCATCATGGTGCTCGCCGCATCCGTCATTTTGCCGCATATCTCGGCCGCTAGGCGCGGCATCGTCGGCGGCGTGATCTTTGCCGGCGTCGGTCTCGGCGTCGCCGCGTCAGGCACGCTGGTTCCGTTGCTGCTGCAGCAGGGCTTACAGCAAAGCTGGTATGGCCTCGGCGTGCTCGCGGTCATGCTGACGCTCGCGAGCTGGTGGAACTGGCCTGCGGAAACCAAGGCTGAAGCCGCGCCCGCGCATCAGGCAAAGCCTCATCACACCTCATCCGCCTCCCGCGGGCTGCTGGTCCAGTACGGCCTCAACGCGGTGGCCTTGGTGCCGCACATGGTCTTCATCGTCGATTTCGTGGCGCGTGGTCTTGGTCAGGGCATTGCCGCGGGATCGCGCTATTGGGTGCTGTACGGCCTCGGCGCGATCGTCGGCCCGCTCGTTACCGGGCACCTCGGCGACCGTTCGGGCTTCGGGCCCGCCTTGCGCGCGGCGTTCCTGATCGAGGCGGCTGCCGTGTTGCTCCCGACCGTGATCTCCGCGCCGCTATCGCTGATCGTGTCGAGCGTCGTGGTTGGCGGCTTCACGCCGGGGATCGTGCCGCTGGTGCTCGGGCGCATCCATGAGCTGGTCCCACATTCCGCCGAGCAGCAGCGCACGACGTGGAGTCACGCCACGACCAGCTTCGCGCTGTTTCAGGCGACCGCGGCCTACGGCTTCTCCTGGATCTATGCGCAGACCGGCGGCGACTATCTCGTTCTGTTCGGCCTTGGCGGAGCGGCAGTGGTAATCGCGCTCGCGATCGACCTTGCGCTCGCGCTCACGACGCGCAAGACATAGAGCCGGCCAGGGCGTGATCAGGAATACTGCATCACGCCATCGTCGATCCGGCCGAAGCGCAGAGAGACGATGTCGAGGGCGTAGTTCTGGTATAGCCGCCACGGCCGTTTCGAACCTTGCTTCGGCATTTTTGCGAGCGAGCGCTGGACATAGCCCGAGGTGAAATCGAGCGACGGCTGCGGGGTGACATCGGGATCAACGTTGTGAGGCATGCACTGGCGGAAATTGTGTCGGTCCATGTAGTTGATGAGCCGACAGACATATTCGCAGGTGAGATCGCACTTCAGCGTCCAGGACGCATTGGTGTAGCCGAAGGCGGAGACCATGTTGGGCACGTCGGCATACATCATGCCCTTGTAGGTCAGCGTGTTGGCGAAGTCGACGGCGCGGCCGTCGACGCTTACTTCGAGGCCGCCGACGACCTGGAGCACCAGCCCCGTCGCCGTGACGATGATGTCTGCCGCAAGCTCGCTGCCGTCCTTCAGGCGGATGCCGTCGCGCGTGAAGGTATCGATCTCATTGGTGACGACGGAGGCGCGCTGCTCACGGATTGCCTTGAACAAGTCTCCGTCGGGCACGAGGCACAACCGCTGGTCCCAGGGATTGTAGCGCGGCGTGAAATGCGTGGCGACATCGTAGTCGGGGCCGAGGGCGCTTCTCACGCCCCTGAGGATGAGGTCCTTCACCTTCGCAGGCCGGCGCCGGCTGAGCTGGAAGAAGAACATCCCCCACATCACGTTGCGCCAGCGGATTAGGTGATAAGCGAGCCGCGCCGGCAGATTGCGGCGCAGCTTGTTGGCGACAAGATCCTGCGCCGGACGCGACACCACATAGGTCGGCGAGCGCTGGAGCATGGTGACCTGCGCCGCCTTCTTGGCGAGCTCCGGCACCAGCGTCACCGCGGTCGCGCCCGAGCCGATCACGACGACGCGCTTGCCCGCATAGTCGATGTCCTCGGTCCATTTCTGCGGATGGACGATGCGGCCGGCGTAGTCTGCCGTGCCCTTGAACTCCGGGGTGTAGCCCGCCTCGTATTGGTAATAGCCTGAGCACATGAACAGAAAATTGCAGGTGAAGCGCACCAGTTCAGTTGCGCCCTCGCCTGTCGTGCGTTCGGCCTCGACGGTCCAGCGCGCCTCGCTCGTCGACCACGCCGCGCGTTTGACGCGATGGCGGAAACGGATGTGCCTGTCGATGCCGTTCTCGCTCGCGGTCTCGCGCACATAGTTCAGGATCTGCGGCCCGTCGGCGATGGCCTTCGGGTCGGTCCACGGCTTGAAGGAATAGCCGAGCGTGAACATGTCGCTGTCGGAGCGGATGCCGGGATAGCGGAACAGGTCCCAGGTGCCGCCGATGCAGTCGCGGCCCTCGAGGATGACGTAGCTCTTGGCCGGGCACTTCGTCTGCAAATGATAGCCCGCGCCGATGCCGGACAAGCCGGCACCGACGATGAGGACGTCAAAGTGTTCTTGTTGCATGGTTTCCTCCGCCACCGAGGATTGTCCGCCCGTCGCGGCCGGTCGTCAATTGGCAATCAGCCTGCAGCAACTGTAGAGCGAGTTGAATGCCATGCACCCAAACAACAAAGCCCCGGATCACTCCGGGGCTTTGCATTGAGGCTAGATCGATCGAATTGATCAGTAGCGGTAGTGATCGCTCTTGTACGGACCTTCCTGCTTCACGCCGATGTAGTCGGCCTGATCCTTGCGCAGCTCGGTGAGCTTGACGCCGATCTTGGCGAGGTGCAGGCGTGCGACCTTCTCGTCGAGGGTCTTGGGCAGCACGTAGACTTCCTTCTTGTACTTGCCGTCCTTGTTGTTGGCGAACAGCTCGATCTGCGCCAGCGTCTGGTTGGTGAAGGAGGCCGACATCACGAAGGACGGATGGCCCATCGCGTTGCCGAGGTTCACGAGGCGGCCTTCCGACAGCATGATGATGCGGTGCTTGTCCGGGAATTCGATCTCGTCGACCTGCGGCTTGATGTTGGTCCACTTCAGATTGCGGAGAGCCGCGATCTGGATCTCGTTGTCGAAGTGGCCGATGTTGCAGACGATGGCGCGATCCTTCATCGCACGCATGTGCTCGATGGTGATGATGTCCTTGTTGCCGGTGGCGGTGACGAAGATGTCGGCGCGGGGCGCGGCGTCTTCCATGGTCACGACCTCGTAGCCTTCCATCGCGGCCTGGAGCGCGCAGATCGGATCGACTTCGGAGACCATGACGCGGCAGCCGGCCTGGCGCAGCGAAGCGGCCGAGCCCTTGCCGACGTCGCCGAAGCCGGCGACCATCGCAACCTTGCCCGACAGCATCACGTCGGTGCCGCGGCGGATGCCGTCGACCAGCGATTCACGGCAGCCGTAGAGGTTGTCGAACTTCGACTTGGTGACGCTGTCGTTGACGTTGATGGCCGGCCACAGCAGCTTGCCGGCCTTCTGCATGTCGTAGAGACGATGAACGCCCGTGGTGGTCTCTTCGGAGACGCCCTTGATGCTCTCGGCGATCCCGGCGAAGTAGCCCTTCGGCTTCTCCTTGAGCTGCTTCTTCAGAAGCGCGAAGAAGACTTCCTCTTCCTCGGAGCCGGGCTTGTCGAGGAAGGCGGTGTCGCCGTTCTCGGCGCGCAGACCGAGATGGACGTACATGGTGGCGTCGCCGCCGTCATCGAGGATCATGTTCGGGTGACCGCCGCCGTGCCAGTCGAACAGCTTTGCGGTGTAGTCCCAGTACTCGGTCAGCGTCTCGCCCTTAACGGCGAAGACGGGAATGCCGGCGGCCGCGATCGCGGCAGCGGCGTGATCCTGCGTCGAGTAGATGTTGCAGGAGACCCAGCGGATGTCGGCGCCGAGCGCGGCCAGCGTCTCGATCAGCACGCCGGTCTGAATCGTCATGTGCAGCGAGCCGGCGATGCGCGCGCCCTTCAGCGGCTGCTTCGGGCCGTACTCCTCGCGGGTGGCCATCAGGCCGGGCATCTCGGTCTCGGCCAGCGAGAGTTCCTTGCGGCCGAAATCGGCCAGCGAAATGTCCTTGACGATGTAATCGGTGAAGCCGGGCTTCGCGTTCATTGGAGGTTCCTATTTGTTTGGCTCGTCATTCCGGGCGCTCGCGAGACGAGCGAAACCCGGAATCCTGAGGTTCGAGATTCCGGGTTCGCCACTGTCGCGGCGCCCCGGAATGACGCAAGAGAACTAGAGCGCGCGCTTGAGCGGCTCGACGAGATCGGTCTTCTCCCAGGAGAAGCCGCCCTCGTTGTCGGGCGTGCGGCCGAAATGGCCATAGGCCGAGGTGCGCGCGTAGATCGGCCGGTTGAGATCGAGATGGGTGCGGATGCCGCGCGGGGTGAGGTCCATCGCCTTGGCCGCGGCCTTCTCGAGCTGGTCCTCCGACACCTTACCGGTGCCGTGGGTGTCGATGTAGATCGACAGCGGACGCGCCACGCCGATGGCGTAAGCGAGCTGCAGCGTGCAGCGATCGGCGAGACCAGCGGCAACGATGTTCTTAGCGACGTAGCGCGCGGCGTAGGCCGCAGAACGGTCGACCTTGGTCGGATCCTTGCCGGAGAATGCGCCGCCGCCATGCGGGGCCGCGCCGCCATAGGTGTCGACGATGATCTTGCGGCCGGTCAGGCCGGAATCGCCGTCGGGGCCGCCGATGTAGAACTTGCCGGTCGGGTTGATGTGCCAGATCGTCTTCGGCGTGATCCAGTCCTTCGGCAGCGCCTCGCGCACATAGGGCTCGACGATGTCGCGGATCTGCTTGGACGAGATGTCCTCGACCAGGTGCTGGTGCGAGACCACGATCTCACGCACGCCGACCGGCTTGCCGTTCTCGTACTGGACAGTGACCTGGCTCTTGGAGTCGGGGCCGAGCACCTTCTCCCTGCCGGAGTGACGGGCTTCGGAGATGAGGCGGAGGATCTTGTGGGCGTAGAAGATCGGCGCCGGCATCAAATCGGGCGTCTCGTTGGTGGCGTAGCCGAACATGATGCCCTGATCGCCCGCGCCCTCTTCCTTCACCTCGCCAGGCTGCAGCGCATCGACGCCCTGGGCGATATCGGCCGACTGCGGATGCAGCAGGATCTCGATGTCGGCGGTCTTCCAGTGGAAGCCTTCCTGCTCGTAGCCGATGTCCTTGATCGCACCGCGGACGACGCTCTCGATCTGCTCGTTGGTCACCGACTTCGGACCGCGGGTCTCGCCGGCGATCACCACCTTGTTGGTGGTCGCCAGCGTCTCGCAGGCGGCACGGATCTGCCAGGGGTCGATGCCGGCCTTCGGCCCTTCGCGATAGAACAGGTCGACGATCTCGTCGGAGATCCGGTCACAGACCTTGTCTGGATGGCCTTCGGACACGGACTCGCTGGTGAAGAGATAGGACGCGCGCATCAGTAACCCCTTGTTCCGCCGCTAGCCGGCGGGCGTTTGCGATGTTTACTTTTGATGATGTCAATCACGCCGGCGCGAGATGACGTAGGATTCGTCGAGAAACCAGAGCCCATTGTACTTTCGCAGCACGTCCCTGGCGGCATCCAGAGTGCGGCCGTTTTGAGTCATTTCCGCCAATCGGTCGTCCTCAATCTGAGCGACATACACCGCCGCATTCCACGCTGCAAAGGCCGTCGAGGTTCCGATAGTGCCGGTGACCTCGTTGGGCAGCGCTTCCATATCATACCTGAAGATCGAACGGTTATCCGCGTATGCATTAAAATTTAAGTCGCGTCCCACCGATCCAAGTTCATACTTAACTGCCCGCAGTAGCTCATGGCGGCTGACCGAGAAAGGATTTTCTCCCGGCCAGATCGCCTGGATCATTTCCATGCCCGGATCCTGCCCATGGGAGTGGATTCCAATCAGCCTGCCGCCGGGCCGAAGCGCCCGCGCCAGCGGTGCGATGATCCGCTTGGCGCGGAAATTGACCGAGGACAGGGCCCGGTAGGGCTGGGATGCGATGACGAGGTCGAAATTGGCCTCGGTCTGACCCGGCCGAGGGATGGTCGAGTCGAGCAGGAACCTGTGGTCCTCGCGATAGAGCACGAGGACGACCGGCCGCTCGTAGAGCGGCATGGCCGTGCGCGGGCTGATCGCCGCGCGCCAGTTCTGCTCCAGAAACGGCCTCAGCTCTGCGATCTGCTGCTCGAACTCGCCCGATGACGCACCGCGGAGCGGCACCTCGTGCCAGACGGTCGCAGCCGCCGCCGCAGGCGATGCCGGGGTGAGCCAGGGCGCCTCCGCGTAGAACATGTTGGTGAAGACGAACACCGACGCCGGATGCTCGAAAATGCGGTCCGGCACCTTCTCCAGCGTCAGGCGCAGGTCCTCGAGGCTGAGCTCCTTGCCGGCGACATAGAACGGCATGTGCGGATAGCGCTGGTGCGTTGCGCGCAGCACTCGCGCCAGTACCGTGCCGTCACCGACCCCCGCGTCGAACAGACGCAGCGCCGGCGGGCGCGGATGGATGGAGGAAAGTTCCAGCGCAACCCGGTCCGCGATGACGCGCTTCTCGCTGCAGGTATGGACGAACAGCAGGTACTTCTGGCGGTTCTCGAAGAAGCGGAAATTGCCGCGCGGGTCGCGCTTTTCCGGCGGCACCTGAAGCCCGCGCGGCGGCGGCAGGCCGCCGGTCGTCGATGCAGCGATGTAGGCCTGGATCCGCTCCAGCGTATCGACGGTGATGCGCTTTCCCTCGCGCAGACGATGCACCAGCTTCCCATCGTTCACCGCCCGGCGGCCGAAGGTCGATTCCGCCATGTCCGCCTTGCGGCAGAACTCGGTGATCTGGCTCAGGATTTCGTCGTTTTTCATGAGTGGGAAAGCGGTGGGCAGAAGGATTGGGTCCCACGTCCTAGCAAATTCTGCCCACTAATGGAATAGCGGATTGATCCGGGGCCCGCCGTCTTTTGCCCGACGCGGCTCGCGGTCCGAAAGAGCTGACGTGGATGCCTTGGGGTGGTCTCTCGGCCAGGACAAGCAGGCGCCGCGGCCGTATTCATGCTGCCGGGCGAGGTCTATCTGTCGGTGACGGCGGGTTTGCGGAACGATGCAGCCCGCAGGTCGCTCCGCTCATGCGGGCTTCCGCTGCGCCACACACTTGGCTGTTGTCGCCCGGCTCGGCCGGGCGTCCAGTATTCCAGAGACAGCGAGAAGGTACGGAGGAGCCGCGGCGTACTGGATTCCCCGCTTTCGCGGGGAATGACAGTGAGTTGTGGTGAGGCCTCGTCGCTACGCACGCAACGAGCTCAGTTACCCCACACTTCCTTCGCGATCTCGACCGCGAGGCTGAGCTTGGCCCATTGCTCCTCTTCGGAGAGGATGTTGCCCTCTTCCGTCGAGGCAAAGCCGCATTGCGGCGAGAGCGCGAGCTGCTCGAGCGGCGCGAACTTGGCGGCTTCCTCCAAGCGGCGCTTGATGTCGTCCTTCTTCTCGAGCTCGCCGAACTTCGAGGTGATGACGCCGACCACGACGACCTTGTTGCCCTTGGGCAGGAAGCGCAGCGGCTCGAAGCCGCCGGCACGATCGCTGTCGTATTCGAGGAAGTAGCCGTCGTAATTGGTGCCGGCGAGCATGGTCTCGGCGACCGGCTCGTAGCCGCCCGAGGAGATCCAGGTCGAGCGGAAATTGCCGCGGCAGACATGCGTCGTCACCACCATGTCGGCGGGCTTCTCGGCCAGCGCGTAGTTGATGATGCGGGCATAGATCTGCTGAAGACCGTCCGGATTGTCGCCGCGCTCGCGCGCCTTCTGCAGTTCGTCCTGCGAGCAGAGATAGGCCCACACGGTGTCGTCGAACTGGAGATAACGACAACCGGCGTCGTAGAACGCCTTCACTGCCTTGCGATAGGTCTTGCCGAGATCCTCGTAGAAGGCGTCGAGATCGGGATAGACGTCCTTGGAGATCGACTTGCGGCCGCCGCGGAAGTGCAGCACGGCAGGCGACGGGATCGTCATCTTGGCGGTGACGTGGGCCTGGTCGGCGGACTTCTTCAGGAAGCGGAAGTGGTCGAGCATCGGGTGGTCGTCGGGGAAGTCGAGCTTGCCGATCACGCGCACCGCATCGTGCCGGGTCTGCACGCCCGTGAACTGGATGCCGGTGTCGGGGTGGAACAGCTCGCAGCCGGTGAGCTTGGCCAGGAAATCGAAATGCCACCAGGAGCGACGGAATTCGCCGTCGGTCGCGAGCTTGAGGCCGACCGAAGCCTGCTTATGCACGACCTTCTCGATCTCCATGTCCTCGATCTTGCGCAGATCGTCGGCGGAGATCTCGCCCTTCTCGAGACGGCTGCGGGCTTCCTTGATCTTAGTCGGACGCAGGAGACTGCCGACCTCGTCGGCGCGGAAGGGGGCTTTGGTTCGCTGCATGTCTTACTCCCTGGACATTTGGTTAGTGGGCCGCCGCCCCGGCGACGCCGAGATGGCGTTCCAGGACCGAGGGGTCGGCCTTGAGCGCGACGCTGGGGGCCTCGTGGACGATCGTTCCGCGCTCCAATATCACGACACGGTCGGCGAGCCCCAGAATCTTTTGGGCATTCTGCTCCACGATGATCGAGCAAATGCCGCCCGCCCGCGTGATGGTGCCGATGGCCTTGAGCAGTTCCTCGACGATGATGGGCGCAAGGCCCTCGGTCGGCTCGTCCAGCAGCAGCACTTTCGGATTGAGGGTCAGCGCGCGGCCGATCGCCAGCATCTGCTGCTCGCCGCCGGAAAGCTGGTTGCCGAAATTGCTCCGCCGCTCCTTCAGCCGCGGGAACATCTCGTAGACTTTCTCGACGGTCCAGGGACCGGGCTGTGCCACGGCAGTCATGTTCTCTTCCACCGTGAGCGAGCGGAAGATGTTGCGCTCCTGCGGCACCCAGCCGATGCCGGCGCGTGCGCGCTGATCGGGCCGTAGCGCGGTGACATCCGTGCCGGCGAGCGCGACCGAGCCCGAGAAGCGGCGGGTGACGCCGACGATGGAGTTGATCAGCGTGGTCTTGCCGGTGCCATTGCGGCCGAGCAGCGCCAGCACCTGCCCTTCGGCGAGGCGCAACGACACGTGGGGCAAGACGACCGCCTCGCCATAGCCGGCACGCAGTGAATCGATCGCGAGCAGGTCAGACATTGACCGCCTCCTCGCCGAGATAGACGGCCTTCACCTGCGGATCGCGCGCAACCTCTTCGGGCGGCCCTTCGGTGAGCAGCGCACCGGAGACCAGCACCGAGATGCGGTCGGCAAAGGAGAAGACGAGATCCATGTCGTGCTCGATCAAGAGCACGGTGACGTCGCGCGGCAGCGCACCGACCACGGCCAGAATGTCATGGCGCTCGCTCTCGGGCACGCCGGCCGCAGGCTCGTCCAGCAGCAGCACGCGCGGCTTGGCCGCGATCGCAACGGCGATTTCCAGCAGGCGCTGCTTGCCGTAAGGCAGCGTCACGGTCTGCTCGTTCATGACGTCGAGCAGGTGGAAGCGCGCGAGCACATCGGCGATCTCGCCGTTGACGTCGCCGCGCGTGCCCATCCGCCGCCACCAATCGCCACCATGGCCGAGGCGCTCGGACACGGCCAAGCCGATGGTCTCCAGCGGGGTCAGGTCGGGATAGAGCTGGTTGATCTGGAAGGTGCGCGACAGGCCGCGCAGCACGCGCTTGTGCACGGGCAGATCGGTGATGTCATGGCCTTCGAGCAGGATGCGGCCCGAGTTCGGCTTGAGCACGCCGGTGAGCTGGTTGATAACCGTGGTCTTGCCCGCGCCGTTCGGGCCGATCAGCGCGTGGCGGGCGCCCTGCTCGACCTTCAGGGACAGGTCGCGCGTGACGCGCAGCCCGCCGAACTGCTTTTCGAGATTTTGGGTTTCGAGCGCGATGGTCATGCCTCGCTCTCCGGCACGGCGACGACGGCCTTGCGCCCGGCAACCTGCCTGATGATCAGGTTCGGGAGATAGAGCACCCAGCGGTGCAGGCGCTGACGGCCGATCAGCACGATCAGCACCAGCACGAGGCCGATCCAGAACTGCCAATATTGCGGCGTGATGGTGGAGAACAATTCCTGGAGCATGCGGAACACCACCGCGCCCACCAGCCCGCCATAGAGATAGCCGGTGCCGCCGATGACCAGCACCAGCATCAGGTCGGCGGAGCGTTCGAAGGCGAACACGTCGAGCGAGGCGATCGCGGTGGTCTGGGTGAACAGCGCGCCGGCGATGCCGGCATAGAACGCCGCAAGCGTGTAGATCGCGATCAGGCGGCGGTTGACCGGGATGCCGATCGCAGCGGCGCGCAGCGGATTGTTCTTGATCGCGCGCAGCGACAGGCCGAACGGGGAATGCACGACGCGGCGGGCGAACAGGAACAGCAGGAACAGCACAGCCAGCGAGTAGAAGAACCCGGCCTTGCCGAACATGTCGAACGGGATCTCGCCGAAGATCGGCTGCATCTCGATGCCCTGCAGGCCGTCGGTGCCGCCGGTGATGTTGGAGAAGCGCTCGGCGAGCGCTTCCAGCAGCAGCGCGATGCCCAGCGTCACCATCAGCCGGGTGAGATCGACGCCGCGGATCACCAGGAAGCTGGTGGCAAAGCCGAGCACCATAGCGGCAAGGCCGGCGACGATCAGCGCCAGCACGGGCTCCTTGATGATGCCGTGCAAGGCAAGAAGGCCCGCAGCATAGGCGCCAACGCCGAAGAACGCGGCATGGCCGAGCGAGACGATGCCGGCATGACCGAGGATGAGATCGAGGGACATCGTGAACAGCGCCAGCCGCAGGATGTCGGTCATGATCAGATAGCGGGAGGGAAACAGGAAACCGCAGGCCAGCACGACCAGCCAGAAGGCGATTTCGCCCCAGTGCCAGCGGGCCTGGCGCTGGGCGTGATAGCCGACGTCGGAAGCAGCGCTCATCGGCGAACTCACCGCGCAGCCGTGCGGCCGAACAGGCCGTTCGGGCGCCAGATCAGGATCACGATCATCATGGTGTAGATCACGAAGGGTCCCATCTTCGGCACGTAATATTTTCCGGCGACGTCGCCGATGCCGAGCAGGAGGGAGGCCAGGAACGGCCCGGTAATCGAGGAGGAGCCGCCGACGGTGACCACGATCAGGAAGTAGATCATGAACTTCAGCGGGAAGTACGGGTCGAGGCCGAGGATCTCGGCGCTGAGCGCGCCGCCGAGGCCAGCGAGTCCGCAACCAAAGGCAAAGGTGAAGGCGAACACCTGCGGCACGTTGATGCCGAGGCCGCTGGCAGCGCGAGGATCATCGACCGCGGCGCGCAGGCGGCTGCCGAAGCGGGTTTTCGCCAGCACCAATTGGAGACCGATGGTGAGCAGGCCGCAGATCACGATGATCATCAACCGGTAGCGGCCGATGCCGACGCCGAACACGTCGAACTGACCCTGGAGCGCGGCCGGCAGATTGATGAAGACGCGCGAGGAGCCCTGGATGTAGTCGACGGCCGCGACCGACATGAACGTAAGACCAATGGTGAACAGAACCTGGTCGAGATGGCTGCGCGCATAGAGATGGCGGTAGAGCGTGCGTTCGAGCGCGATGCCGATCGCGGCCGCGGAGACGAAAGCGAGCGGCAGGGCGGCGAAGAACGGCCAGCCCATCCGATTGACAAGCACCATGCAGACGTAGCCGCCGGCCATCGCGAAGGCGCCATGGGCAAGATTGACGAAGTTCATCAGTCCGAGCGTGACCGCGAGCCCGCAGGCGAGCACGAACAGCAGCATGCCGTAGGCAACGCCATCGAACAAATTGGTGAGGATTGCGGTCATCGATCCTGCTTCCAATGATCGTCATGGCCGGGCTTCCCCGGCCATCCACGTTCTTGTCGGACATTCTTTTCTTGGCTTCCGCTTGGATGCCCGGTCAAGCCCGGGCATGACGGAGCAAGGAGCATGAGATCCCCGATGCGCGCTAAGCGCGCTCGGGGATGACGCGCTTTCGCGCGTCACTTCTTGGTCTTGCCGAGATCCTTGACGGCTTCGAAGGTCGCGAACTCGACATTGTAGAGCTCGCCGTCGACCTTCTCGACCTTGCGGATGTAGATGTTCTGCACGATGTCGCGGGTCTCGGGATCGATCGAGATCGGGCCGCGCGGGCTTTCCCACTTCTGTCCCTTCATGGCTTCGATCAGCTTGTCGCCGTTGGTGTCGCCACCCGTCTTCTTCAGCGCCTCGTAGATCAGGTGGATGCCATCATAGCCGCCAACAGCCATGAAGCCCGGACGGTTGCCGAAGGCCTTCTTGTAGGCGGCAACGAAATCCTTGTTCATCTGCGAGGGATGCGCCGCGGAGTAGAGATGCGCGGTGACGGTGCCGAGCACGGCGTCGCCCATGTTGTTGAGCAGGTCGTCGTCGGTGACGTCGCCAGGTCCGATCACCTTTATGCCGGCCTTGTCGAGGCCGCGCTCGGCATATTGCTTCATGAAGTTGCCGCCCTGACCGGCCGGCACGAACACGAAGATCGCATCGGGCTTGGCGTCCTTCATGCGCTGGAGGAACGGTGCGAAGTCGGGGTT
The DNA here is from genome assembly GCF_001593325.1 of Bradyrhizobium sp. DOA1. Classification (NCBI taxonomy): domain Bacteria; kingdom Pseudomonadati; phylum Pseudomonadota; class Alphaproteobacteria; order Hyphomicrobiales; family Nitrobacteraceae; genus Bradyrhizobium; species Bradyrhizobium sp. DOA1. The sequence goes on along the minus strand of NZ_JXJM01000001.1, from coordinate 1,878,927 downwards.
CTGCAGCGGCACCTTGACCTCTTCGACCACCTCGCCACCGCCGGCGTTAAAGTGTTGCTTGAAGAAGTTGAGCGCGTCATTGCCTGGCGCGTAGTCGGAGGTCAGCGTCGCCACCTTTTTGATACCGTTCTTGACCGCCCAGTCGCCGATGATGGTCGAGGACTGCGCCAACGTGAAGCTGGTGCGCACGATGTAGGGCGAGCGCTCGGTGATGATGGAGGTGCCGGCCGCCATCACGACTTCCGGAATCTTGGCCTGCGTTGCGAGCGGCGCGGCCGCGAGCGCTGCGGGCGTCACGCCGAAGCCGGCGATGAAATTGACCTTGTCGTTGACGATCAGCTCCTGCGCAGCGGTCTTGGTCTTGTCCGGGATCGCGGCGTCGTCCTTGAGGATGATCTCGACCTTCTTGCCGGCGACGGTATCGCCCTTCTGCTGCATGTAGAGCTTGATCGCGTTCTCGATCTGCTTGCCGGTCGAGGCCTGGCCGCCGGTCATCGGCAGGATCAGGCCGATCTTGACGGCGTCCTGTGCGCTGGCAGCACTTGCCAAAAGGCTTGCTATGGCGACCGCCGCGGCGGCCAATGAAAGTTTGCTATGAACGAACATCAAACTGTCCCTCCCCTTAATTCCTGGGCTTGCGCCTCGAACCGAGTACCCGGTTCTTGCCTCTCTTCAGCTTGCAACTGGGCCATGTAACGCGCGGCCACATGGCGTCTTTCGTGCGCCTGTTGTCAATCGGACGTTCGGCGACCATTCGGCGCAAGCCGCGAGGTCCAACCGGAGCCGGCAGGGATATCAAGCCCGTGGCTTGTACCCTTGAGGCCCGCGGGCCGTCTAGGAGCGCCTGTCTTCGCCGGGGAGTGCGAAACTCCGTCTTTCTTTTGTAGAATTTGCGCACCGGCAAGTTGCAATGCAGCTAATTTTGGTAGCATGATACTACCTCGAATAAGTCAGTTTTACCTTGTTGAAGCCTAGTGTCGCTGGAAGACTGCCGGTCCCTCCGCGGCCTCAAACCGTTCCCATTATGCACATGCTCGTTCGTTCGCTGTCGATTGCCGTGTTCACCCTGCTGGCGCTGGGGCTCGCCGGTTGCAGCTCGGTCAACGAGCGGCTGTCGGCCGGCATGGGCGATACAATCCCGCATTGGGCCGGTGGCCTGCCGGCGGATGCGCCGCCGCGGCCGGGAACGGCGGAATACGATGTCTGGATGAAGGAGCGCCAACGCCTGCGCCAGATGCCTGCCGCCGACCGGCCGAAGGACGCGACTGAGCAGCCGACTGGCTCGACCTCCGCCCGCTAGGGGCGATATTGGCTCTACCCGCCCACCGCCGTCAGCGAGACACGGCGTGCACCGAGGGCGAACAGGCGCTTGTCGCCGCCTGCCGCATTCAGCTCGCGGCGCCGGAGCGGCGTGTAGCCGTCGAGTTGAAGGCGAACCCGTCTGATCGCAACTCCAGCAGACGCTCCGGCACGCGGCTTCGAGCACGACCGCATCCCCCACCGCGTTCGTTCGACCTCGATGGCGGCCCCGTTGCGATCGCCGTGATTGTCGTTGTCGGCAGAATCATATCGGGATTCTACGAGCAGCTTCACGGTCCTCAGTGCTACCATGGATTCGTCGAGGTATCATATTACAATCAGGCGCACCAATTGACCTATTGAAGCCCGATGTCCCCAGTTACCACAGATGCATCCGACGGCCTTCGCCGGTGAAGGCAACCTTGACCGGCCGCAAAGGCCCTGCTTGTAGAGCGGTCGAGAATTGAGCGTTATCGTGGACACACCAAAATCTGAACAGGCGAGCTGCCTCGTCATCGGCGGCAGCGGATTGATCGGCGGCTATATCGTCGCGCACCTCGTCAACCGTGGCCAACGCGTCATGGCGATGTCGCGATCTGCCCGCACCGCGGCCAACGTGCAATGGGTCAAGGCAGATCTCAGGCAGCCCGACTCGCTGAAACTTCCGCCGTTTGAAACCCTCTACTGCACGACCGACGCAATCCTGCTTGCCGAAGCGCTGCCCCTCCTCCTGTACCCGTCAGTCAAGCGCGCGGTGGTCTTCAGCTCGACCAGCGTATTGACCAAGCAGGACACCGAGGTCGCCGACGAGCGCGAGACGATCCGCAAACTGACGGATGCCGAGCAGACGATCGCCGCGGTCTGCGCAAAGCGCAGCGTGAACTGGACCATCCTGCGTCCGACGCTGATCTATGCCGAGGGACGCGACACCAACATCACGCCGCTGTCCCGGTTGATCCGGCGCTTCGGCTTCATGCCGATAGTCGGCGGCGCGCCCGGCCTGCGGCAGCCAGTCCATGCGGAAGATCTTGCAATCGGCGCCATCGCGGCGGCGGCGAGCGAAGCGGCCTGCAACAAGTTCTACGCGCTGCCAGGCGCAGAGACGTTGTCCTATCGCGAAATGGTGGGGCGCCTGTTCGACGGCATGCGCCGGCCGCGGCGGCTGGTCTCGGTCCCGCCCTGGCTCTGGCGTGTGATATTCGCCATGGCCAAGCCGCTTTTTCCAACCGCCAACGTCGCGATGGGTCTGCGCATGATGAAGGACATGACCTTCGATGCCACGCCGGCCGCTGAAGACTTTGGCTGGAAACCGCGCAGCTTCCGTCCGGTCTTCGATTGAAAAGCCTAAGGTGTGTTCAGGTCCGCAGGACCTGATCGACGCCAACACCCTGCCCGCGCATCGTGGCCCAGAGCAGCCCGAGATCGCCTGAAAAGCTCTGGCTGCGCACATAGCGGGCGTCGAGCTCGGCGAGACGATCCGCATTCGACATGTCAACGCCTCTGACCTGGGCAAGCCCGGTGATGCCCGGGCGCACGTCGAGCACACCAAGCCGCCGACGCGCCTCAACGAGCTCGCGTTGGGACGGCAGGCAGGGACGCGGACCGACCAAGCTCATGTCTCCCGACAGCACATTGAAGATCTGAGGCAGTTCGTCGATCTTGAAGCGACGCAGATAGTCGCCGAGCGGCGTCACGGCCGATGCCGCGACCTGGTGGGTCGGAACGTCACCCGTACCGGTGAACATCGTGCGAAACTTGTAGCAGGTGAATTCGCGTCCGTTCTTGCCGACGCGAACCTGCCGGAAGATCGCCGGCCCCCGGCTTTCAAGCCGGATCGCCGCAGCGACAATCAGGAACACAGGCCAGAGCAGAAGAAGCAGCAACAAGCAGGCCGAAAAATCGAGCAAACGCTTCATCTGGACGGATCCTGCGACGACGACAGGGTCGCCTTCATCATGGCACGCAGACCATCGCGCGTCTGCACGCGAGGGCTCCAGCCTATACTCTGAAGATCGGTGGAACTCGCAATTAGATCACGCCCGATGCGGTCCCAAAGCGACTGGCGGCCGGCGACGATGACGACCGCCCGCACGGCAATCGGCGGCACCGGAAAGAGATTGCGTGGCCGCCCAGCAGCTTCGCGCAGCGTTCCGATCATTTCGGCGAGCGTGATCGGCTCCGGATCACAGACAATGAAGGTTCGGTTGATGGTTTGCGGATTGCCGAGACAGAACGTCACCGCCTGCACCAGGTTGTCGATCGACAACAGCGAGCGGCGGTTACTGAAAGCGCCGAAGGGAAGCGGCAGCGGCAGATTGGCGATGCGCATCATCATTGCGATGTTGGCTCGGGCTCCCGGTCCATAAACGATCACAGGCCGCAGTATCGTGAACGGCACGCCCGAGCCGCGGATCTCTTCTTCCGCCGCGAGCTTGGCCCGGTCATAGGCCGTGATCGGCGACGGCACGTCCTTCTCGGTCACGACGTGGTCGGCGGCCGAGCCGGCCTGGGCCCCGATCGACGACATGAAGATAATGCGCTTGATGCCTTGCCGCGCACAGGCCTCCACCAGCCGCGCGGTCGCCACGCGGTTGGCCCTCTCGTACTGGCCGCTGTCGATGTGACTGCGATGGGCAATAGCGGCGAGATGAATGACGACGTCAACGCCGTTCAGGAACGAATCCCAATCGACCTCACGTTCGAGGTCATGCAATTCCATCCATTCGACATTTGGGACATCGGCCACGCGGGTTCGTTTGCGGGATACCGCTCGAACGGCGTGCCCCGCCGCTGCCAGGGCGGAAGACAAGGCCGACCCGATAAAGCCGGAAGAGCCCGTCACCAATATCCGCAATGAAATCCCCTTATGCGCCCCTTTAGCGGTCAGTCCAGAAAAGTGCAGCTGTGGCCGCGAGTTCCATTGGCACGCGAATCTGTCTCTGTCCCTAACGTCGATTATCCTCCATTGGCAGCCGACGCTCCAGCGACGGAAGCCACGATCTGCTGAACTGCGGCCGACGGCGAGAACATCGATCGGCCCAATTCGCGGCCCCGCTCTGACATGGTGTGCCGCAGAGTTTCATCATCCGCAAGTTGTTCGGCCATCTTTTTTAGGTCTTCGACAGAGTTCCCGGTATAGACGCACCCTACCCGCTCAGCCTCGATCAAGCGCTGCAGGTCAGTGTCCGGATTTACACGCGCGAGCACCGGAACGCCATACTGCATGTATGAGACAAACTTTCCGGGAATATTGTGTGTCTTGTGATCCGGGTGGAGTGCGACCAGGCCTACGTGAGATTGTGCCAAAAGGCCCGGAATTTCAGTAGAATCGATCTCTCCAAAGAACATCGCATTGCGAAGGTCTCGTGACGTCTTTTCGGCCTGGAGCCGGGCAAATTCGGTACCTCGGCCGACGAACAGGAACCCGATATCCTCGCGATCCCGCAGGCTGTGGATCAGTTCGATGAAGATGTCCATGCCTTGGGCCACCCCCATATTACCGATGTAGACGAATATCTTGCGGCCGGCGAGCGGGGTGTTCTTGACCACGATTTTGCAGCCGACGTCAGGCGTCACCGCCAGCCAGTTGCGCAGCACCTCAATCCGCCGCTGCGGACGCGCCCACTTCTCGAGATAGCGCAGGTTGGACTCGGTCTGCACCCCGATGACTTCGGCCACGTGATACTGAAAGGCGGCGATGGCCTTGAAGAGGAGATAGACCGGCCCGCGCCGGATCAATCCAAGATCGACCGCCCATTCGGGAAAGATGTCGCGCAGGATCAGATAGGTCCTTGCCTTCGACTTACGCTGCATCTTCGCGATCAACGGGCCGAAGAAAATGGGCGGCGAGTACCAGACAAGAAGGTCCCAGTTTGCGGACGCAAAGGGGCTGCGCCGAACCTTGAGGTACATCGCAAACGGCAGCCACATCTCGGCGAGAGCGCGCCAGACGAACGAGGATGAACGCGTCGGCGGCGCGGCAACGCGCAACACCTCGACCCCATCGAGCTGCTCGACCTCCCACGGCTTGTCCGGCAGTGACGACGGAATGATGACGACAGGCCGATGGCCCTCTGCGGCAAACTCGCGCGAAAGATCCCGCAACTGCACCGCCGCGGACGTCCGCAACGGCGGATAGTCAGTCGAGATCAGCGCAATGAGCAGGCCGCGGTTCATGTGAAGGGCTTCAACAGGGTCGGCGGCGGCGGCGAACCGCCGCTCGCCGCGAGGCTCAGAAGAAGTTCGTGATCTTGGTGCGGATCGCATTCACGACCACGGACGAGGGCGAATAATCCTCCTCGAACTCGTAGCGTGCACTCCAGGGCAGGCTGACCGCCAGCGTGACGGCCTCGACGATATTCTCGGCCTCCATGCCGGAGACGATGGTCGCGCCGCTCTCCAGCGTTTCCATGCGTTCGGTCGCCATGCGAAGGTTGACGTTGGGGACCTTGTAGAACAGCCCCTCCTCGGCCGCAGTGCCGGAGTCGGAGAGCACCACGTAGGACTGCTTCAGCAGCTGGTTGAAATCGTAGAAGCCGAGCGGCGCCATGATCCGGATGTTCGGCGGCACGTCGATGTTCTTCAGTTTGCTGGTCGTGCGCGGATGCATCGGGAAGATGATCTCGCGCTTGAGCCGCTGGTTGAGAACGCCGAGCGCCTTGAAGATATTGGCGAGATTCTGCGGATCGTCGACGTTCTCGCTCCGGTGCGCCGTTACCAGGATGTAGCTCTTCGGTTCGAGGCCCAGGCGCTCGAGGATGTCGCTCTTCTCGATCTCCGGCATGAAGGCCCGCATCGCCTCGAAGGTCGTATTGCCGGTCACGATGATCTTCGAGGGGTGGATGCCCTCACGCAGCAGGTTTTCGCGATGATAGTGGTTATAGGGCAGCAGAATGTTGCTGATGTGATCGATCAGGATTCGGTTGCGCTGTTCGGGCATGCGGCGGTCCCACGCGCGTAGCCCGGCCTCCATGTGGAAGATCTTGATGCCGCGGTGCGACGCAGGCAGCACGCTCAGGCCGCTATAGGTGTCACCGAGAATCAGCAGCGCATCGGGCTTCACCTTCTCCATCAACGCGTCGGACTTCTTGATCACGTCCGCGACTTCGGGGCCGTACCCCGAGGTGTCGATGTCCAACTCGTAGTCGGGCTTGCGGAGCTTGAGATCCTTGAAGAAGAATTCGCGCAGCTCAGGCGTGAAATTCTGGCCTGTGTGGACCATCACGTGATCGAAGTTGTAGTCGTCGAGCTTCTTCAGCGTCGACCACATCTTGATCATTTCCGGCCGCGTACCGAAAATCGACATCACCTTCATTTGCGTGTTCCGTATGGCATTCGTTGAACCGGTGCTTGAGACGAGACCTTAGGCCTCGGAATCCGGAAAGATCGAGACCTTGGGAAGCGGCAGAATCATACGGCCACCCTTCTCCAGATAGGCCGCATTCCGCTTCCTGATTTCGTCGAAGAAACTCCAGGCAAAAACCAGCAGATAGTCCGGCGGATTGTCGCTGCCGAGAATTGCGCTCGGATGAATCTGGAAATGCGATTTCGGCGTGTAGAATCCTGCCTTGGCCGGCGCATCGTCGATCATGTAGTCGAGGTGGTCGTGATTGATGCCACACCACTGGATCATGGTGTTGGCGCGACCAGACGCGCCGTAGCCGGCAATGCGCTTTCCGTCGGCGCGCAGCCGATTCAACAGCGCGACCAATTCATCGCGATGGGCGGCGACCGTGGCGGAGAATGCCTGGAACGTCTCGAAACGATCGAAGCCTCGCGCGCGCTCTTCCGCCCCCAGCCCCTTGACGGCGGGTGAAACGGAGGCGCTGTGCTTGCTGCCCTTCTTGCACGTGTAGAAGCGGATCGAGCCGGCATGGATCGGGATCGGCTTGATGTCGAACACCATCATGTCGTAGCGGGCAAGATGATTCATCACAGAGAGCAGCGAGTAGTAGTAGAGGTGCTCGTGATAGACCATGTCGTATTGCAGTTCGTCGATCACCTTGCCGAGGTAGTGCACCTCGAAGGCGAACACGCCGTCCGGACCGAGCGCCGCCGCCACGGCGCGGGTGGTCCCCTGGATGTCAGGAATATGCGCATAGACGTTGTTGGCCATGATCAAGTCGACGCCGCCGTGCTCGGCAACGACGGCTCGCGCCACGTCCTCGGTGAAATAGTCGTTGACCACCTTGATGCGCGAATCGTTGATCGTCGCGACCACGTTCGAGGCCGGATCGACGCCGATTACGGTACGGATGCCCTGGTCGGCAAGCGGCCGCAGCAGCACGCCGTCATTGCAGCCGAATTCGAGAACCGTCGCCTTGGCGGGATCGAGGAAGCGCCTGGTGACCTCGCCGGCGTAGTCGCGGAAATGATTGCGTAGCGTTCCGATCGAGGACGAGAAATAGAAGTAGTCCTTGAACATCACGTCAGCCGGCACCTTGTCGGTCACCTGCACCGCGTAGCAGTCCTTGCAGAAATGCAGGCGCATCGGGAAGGTCCGCTCGGTCGCGAACTGCTCGGGCTTGAGGAATCCGCCTGCGAGGCCGACCCTGCCGAAGTCCATCACCAGTCCGAGCCGCTTGCTGTCGCAGAACGCACAGCAAGGTTGACCGGAATCACCCGGTTCCATCACGAGAGTCCTCTATTCCTTGCATTCAACAGCTGATCCATCCACAACCGCCGGTAACGGAGGTGCGGGGTAGCATATTCATCCCATCAGGTCGATGGCACTGCGAAACTAGATCTCGGCAATATCCCCGTCCGCTCCCCGCAAATGCCGCTGGATGAAATCCAGCTTGAGGAGCAACGTCTTGACGCCCTCGACAGTCAGGCGCTCGGTATTGTGCGACGTATAATCGTCGAGGGCAGAAATCTCTCTCTGTCCGTCGGTAAAATACATCGCATAGTTGAGATCGCGATTGTCGGCGGGAATCCGATAGTACCGGTCCATATCGTGGACGCGCGCCATCTCCTCGCGCGAGACGAGCGATTCGTACAACTTCTCGCCATGCCGCGTACCGACGACCTGCACCGGATTGTCGGCGTTGAATATCTCCTTGAGCGCCTGAACGAGATCGCCGATCGTTGCCGCCGGCGCCTTCTGCACGAAGATGTCGCCCTGCTGACCGTTTTGATAGGCGTGCAGCACGAGATCGACCGAATCGTCGAGCGACATCAGGAAGCGCGTCATGTTCGGATCCGTCACCGTCAGCGCCTTGCCGGCCTTGATCTGCTGGACGAACAACGGGATCACCGAGCCACGCGACACCATGACGTTGCCGTAGCGGGTCGCGCACAATAGCGTCTCCGTCGGCGACTGCTGGCGCGCCTTCGCGACCATCACCTTCTCCATCAACGCCTTGGTCTGGCCCATGGCGTTGATCGGATAGACGGCCTTGTCGGTGGAAAGCACGACCACCTTCTCGACATTGTTGGCAATCGCGGCACTCATGACATTCTCGGTGCCGAGGATGTTGGTGCGAACGGCCTCGAGCGGATAGAATTCGCAGGACGGCACCTGCTTCAACGCAGCAGCATGAAAAACGTAATGGGCGCCTTTCAGCGCCTGATGGATCGAGTCGTAGGCACGCACGTCGCCGATATAGAACTTCAGCCTGGCATTGTTGAACGTCGCGCGCATCTCCTCCTGCTTCTTCTCGTCGCGGCTGAAGATGCGGATCTCGGCGACGTCGGTCGACAAGAAGCCCCTGAGGATGTGCTGGCCAAACGAACCCGTTCCACCCGTGATGACGACAACCTTATCCGTGAACATCGTGTCCTACCGAAGCGAATTTATCGCGATACATTGCATCGATCAGCACGGGCCATTCCGGCGCCGTGTAACCGGTCGCCCGCCCGAAACGGTCGGCCACCAGGGAGCGGTCGGGCGCCGTCCGGTCGTCCGCGATCAATTTGATCCTTTTGCCGTAACGCTCGGCAACCAGCAATAGCAGATCGAACTTCGAGATCGGCCTGGTCGCGACGTGATAGATTCCGCAGAGGTCCCGTCGCGGGATCACGACATCCCTTATCATATCCGCCAGCACGATCGTCGGAAAGCCGGAGAAGATAGCCCGCGTGAAACAACGGCACTCCTCCTGCTGCGACAGGAACCATTCCAGGAGGCCGGTTCCACCCTGCAGCTCGTGCCCGATGATCGACGTGCGCAACGTAACGGCGTGCGGCGCATCAACCTCGCCGAGGAATTTCGACGTGCCGTAGAGATCATCCGCATCGGGGACGTCGTCTTCGGTGTAGGCGCCGCGGCGCCCGGAAAACACGCCGTCTGAGCTGATCTGAATGAGACGCACCCCGTGGCGCCTGCAAAGCTGCGACAGACGCTGCGGCAACGCCGCATAGACTGCGACTGACCGCATCGGGTCGGTAGGCGCGGGCCGGCCGACGGCGATGCAATTGACGACGACGTCCGGTCGAACAGCCTCGAGCAACTCGGCCTGCTGCGCAGGGTCCTCGATGTTGCCGACGACAGTCAGGCGGCCAGCGGTCGCGCGGTCGAACAGCTTCCGTGCGGCCTCCTGGCGAACGGTCCCGGTCACCTCGATGTCCGTCATCTTCGACAGGCTGCGGAAGACAGCGTTGCCAAGCAGGCCGGTGGCGCCCAGCACGAGCACCTTCACGGGATGCTCTTTCGCTGCGCGCGCATCACGCAACCTGCACCAGGCTCTGGAGCAGCTGATCGCGCTCCTTGACCGTCGGATAGTTCACCAGCACCGCGCGGTAGACGCCCTTGAAGACGAACAGGCTGCCGGCTGCGACGCCGATGACACCGAAATTGCGAATCAGCTCCTCGATATGCGCAAGCGAGCCGGCGCCGCCCAGAATGGTGACCGGCACCTTCGACGCCGCATTGATCTGCCGCGCGAGCTCGAGATCATAGCCCTTCATCTGGCCGTCCTTCTCGATCGCGTTCACCACGATCTCGCCGGCTCCGAACTTCTCGGCCTCCGCCGCGACGTCCAGCATGGTGCGGCCGGTGTTGACCTTGCCGTTGTGCGTGAAGGCCTCGTAGACATTGCTGCGCGGACGCGGCTTGACGTCGAGGACGACGACGACGCTCTGGCTCCCGACCGCTTCCGCAGCGTCTGCGATCAGGCGCGGATTGGCGACCGCGGCAGAGCTGATCGCAACCTTCTCGACACCGAGCCCGATGATGGTCTTGACCTGCTCGACCGTCTTCACGCCGCCACCGTAACAGAGCGGCATGCGCGATTCGACGGCGAGGTTTTCCAGCATGCGGTAGTCAGGCTCGTGCCCGCGCACGGTCGCGTCGATATCGTAGACCGCGAGCTCGTCGACGGCCTTCTCGTTGAAGATGCGGACGACATTGATGGGATCGCCGACATATTTCGGACTGGAGAATCCGACCGTCTTGACGAGGCCCTTGTCCTGAACGAGCAGACTGGGAATGATCCGGGGACGCAGCACGACTACAGCTCCGCGAAATTCTTCAAGAGCCGCATTCCGTAGCTGTGGCTCTTTTCGGGATGGAACTGCACGCCATAGATGTTGTCCGCGCCGACCGCACAGCTGAACGCCATGCCGTATTCGGACGTGGCCAGGACGTTGTCGTTGGAGGCGCAGTCGAAATAATAGGAATGCAGGAAGTAGAAGCGGGAGTCCTGCTCGAGGCCATCGAAGAGCCGTGCCCCGTGCTTCGGCACGACGTCGTTCCACCCCATGTGCGGAAGGCGCGCGGGGCGCGGCAGCCGCGCTTCGTCGAAACGCCTGACCCGCCCCTCGATCCAGCCAAGTCCGGCCAGTTTGCCCTCGTCGCTGGAACTCGCCAGCATCTGCATGCCGACGCAGACACCGAGCACCGGCACCTTCTGGTTCATGACGAGATCGTCGACCGTATCGCGCATGCCCGAGGCGTCGAGCAGCTCGATGGCGTGGTCGAAGGCACCGACCCCCGGCAGAATCAGCTTGGTCGCGCCCTCAAGGTCGGTCGCGTTGGTCGCGATCCTCGCCGCCACGTTCATCCTCTTGTAGAGGTTGGCGAAGGCCTGAACGTTGCCGAGCCCGTAGTTGATGATGGTGATCATCGGAAGATCCGGTTGTCCAATCCGAGCGCGTTCGAGATCCTGGCGCCGAGCGTGATCATGAACAGGTTGTTCTTGTAGTCGCGGAACGACTTGTTCTTGCCGTGGAAGATCTCCTCGAACTCGGCGACCGTCCAGCCGAGCTTCGTCGCCACATATTCGAACTCGTGGCGCAGCGTGTCCTCGTCGAGATCGGGCTTTTCGAGCCGGGCAAGCGCCTCGTCGCGCGTCATCTGCCCGGTCAGAATCTCGCTAGAGAAATAAGCGCGGCGCTTGTCGTAGCCGAACTTCCGCGGCGTCCAATAAGCTTCGTAAAAGCGGGTGAAGCGCGACTCGTAGTGCTTCTGCGGATAGGGCTGCCAGCCAAACTTGTCCTGCAGCTCACGGATTGCTTCCTTCTTGATGAAGGGAACGTTGTCGAGCAGCTTGATGACGCGCATGCCCTTCACCAGGCGGTAGTACAGCCGGTACTTCATAATGTCGCAGGTCGGGAACGTCTTCAGCTCACGCGTGCCGAACTTCTTGTGGATGTCATGCACGTGCGCCATGTCGGTGGAGAAATAGGTCCACTCGATCGATTCGCGCACGCACTCGGTGGAATTGTTGCCGCCGGTGATGACGTACTTGAATCCGTTCTTGGCGGCGAAATTGTACATCGCGGAAAACAGCGCAAGGTCCTGCGGCTGGTCCTGGAACGCGACCTGCGACAGGAAGAACGCGCGCTGCAGGTCCTTCATTTCCTCCCAGTTCACGACCTCGGTGACGAGATCGAGATGCATGCCCTCGATGATCTTCTGGATGTTGCTGACGCCGAGATCGGAATTCCATCCGGTGTCGCAGTGAAACATCAGGGGCCGGAGGCCGAATTTTTCCTTGGCAATGTAGGTGACGTAGGAACTGTCCAGCCCGCCGCTGATCCCGATGATGCAGTCGTGATCGCGATCCTTGCCCTCTTCCTTGATCTTCTCGATGACCGGCATGATCTCCTGGATGCCCCGTTCATCGGGATGCCAGTTCGGCTTGATGTTCGCATGGAAGTTGCAACAGTACTGGCACCAGCCGCGCCCATCGAACTGGAGCGTCGAATCGCTGGTGTCCATGACGCAGTTGGTGCAGATTTGGTACGGCCTGGCAGTCATCTTCACGAAAATCGCTCTTGAACCCATGCCCCGGACCTACAATGCAATTTTTGTCCGGTGCGGGTGTGCTGGACACCCTTTAATCGGTCTGGCCTATCAGATAAACACCTATTGACGGTCAGGGTGCCGATTTTCGCGCCCAGGCAACTTTTGGCCTTCAGCCCGTCAAAAGGCCGTTTTTGCCGGTCAGGGCGCCAAACGGCGCTGGCGCGCAGCAATTTCCCGCATGCTCTTCAGGAACACCCAGCGGGACAACAGCTTTTGAAACAGCGGGCGTTTCGATACTGTGCTCGTCGTATTGCTGCCATGGCGGCGCTTCAGCAAAGTCCTGTCGTCGAGATGAAGGTTGGAACCAATCTGATTGGCCGCAAGCGCGATCCAGAGATCATGGGATTCAACGTAGGCGGGAATCGGGGTGATCAGCGGCACCAGGCTGCGCCGGAACGCCATCGCGCAACCGAAATAGTTGGTCTTGCCAATGAAGATGTCGAGGATGTTGCCTAGATGCCGCGTTGAGGCCTGCGCCGACACGCCATCGAAGGCGACATCGATCGGGCGCTCGTCGGCATCCATCCACTCGAAATTGGTGGAGACCAGCGCTGCCCCTGACGCCAGCAGCCTTCCCGACATCAGCTCGGCGCGGCCAGGCATCCAGACGTCGTCCTGGTCCGCGGTGAAGATGACATCGCCCTTCGCCAGTTCTATGGCGCGACCAAACGAATAGACCTCGCGTCGGTTGACTTGATTGCGGTGAACGGCAATGCGCGCATCTCCGATGGCTTCGATGATTTCGACTGTCCGGTCGCGCGAGCAATCGTCGACGACGATGACCTCGTCGTCCGGGCCGAGCTGCTCCAGGATCGACCGCAACTGTCGCTCGACATAATCCGCGCCCTGATAGGTCGCCATGCAGACGCTGATTTTCATGGGGCAAAACTACCTGGAAGCACCGAGCACGACCCGTCTATCAGAATGCCCTAGCAGCTTTGGACACCAAGCCAAATACTGATTGTTGTGGACCTGCGGTTCCGATATGCCCCGATGACGTTTTGGCATCGAAACAGATCTGATGAATTGGTGGCCTCCAGCCTTGAGCTTGCGAAAGCTTCGGAACCGGTACTCGATCGGCGCCGCAATGGCGCTGTCGATGCAGATCACCGGCGCGGCCCTGTCGTTCGTGGTCAGCCTGCTGCTCGCCAATCTGGTCGGCGCAACGGGACTTGGCCTCTATTTCCTCTGCGTCACAAGTGTCGAGATTTTTTCAACGGTTGCACGGCTTGGTCTGGACACTTCCGCGTTGAAATTCATCTCGATCGCCAATAACGGCGCCGACGACGGGACCGTCGCAACCGTATATCGCAAATGCGTAGGAATCGCGGCGCTTTGTGCCATCGGGATGATCGCGCCGGCCTGGCCCATTCTGAACTGGGCGCCGATCGGCGCGAGCCACCATGCCGAATTCGCCGCACTGGTACCGGTCCTGATGGTTGCCTTGATCCCGGTGGCTGTCCTGTCGGTCCAAACGGAATCCTTCAAGGCGATCGGGCGTCCCGGAACCGCCGTCTTCACCCAGGCCGTCCTCCCGCAATTGCTGTTGCTGCTGGTGGCGTCGGGGCTCGCTTTTAACGGGACGGTTAAACTTTCTTCTATCCTTGCGTGCTATGCCGGCGCTTTCCTCGTCGCAATGCTTCTGGCGTTTGTCCGCTGGAGAATGATCATCAGGGACATCTGGAAGATGGCCAGTTTCTCGACAGCGACCTTGCTCCGCACCAGCCTGCCGATTCTGATCGTGACGAGCCTGAATCTCGTGATGGCCTGGACCGATACGCTCGTTCTGGGCATCCTCTCCAGCGCCGATCAGGTTGGCATCTACGGGGTCGCACTTCGGATCTCCGCGACCACGTCATTCGTGCTGATCGCAGTCAACAGCGTCGTTGCGCCGCAATTTGCCGCTCTCTATTCGAGCGGCAGGCACGCCGAGCTCGAAACACTGGCGCGCCGCAGCACCTTCTGGACCCTGGCGAGCGCATCGCCGCTGATCGTCCTCTTCCTGGTCTTCCCGACGGAGATCCTGCGCGTATTCGGTCCCCAGTTCGAAGCCGGCGCCTGGCCGTTGCGGCTCTTGACCCTGGCTCAGCTCGTCAATGTTTCGACGGGCCTGCTGACGTCGCTGCTGATCATGACCGGCCACGAAAAGCTGATGCGCAACAACATGATACTGTCGGCAACCGTCAACCTCGTCGGCAATCTGCTGTTGGTTCCCCTGCTCGGCGCGCTCGGTGCTGCGATCAGCACCGCAACCTCCATGACCGTGCTGAAGGTGGTGAGCTGGTGGATCGCCCGGCGCAAGCTCCACATCAACACCGTCAACTACCTCAACTTCAAATCACCCAGATGAAGCCGGTCGCCGCGTGGCGATCGCTGTCCGGGCTGCGCCGGCGGTCAGCCCGTCATTGGCTCTCGGTCCAGAGGCCGGGCAGGACTTCCATACCACGCCACGCTTCCGGGCTCGTTCGCGAGCACTGACAAGCACGCGAGAGCAATAAACACCGTTCCGAGGCCAATCGAGCCAGTGAGAACCGTGTTGGTCGCCGTCGAGATGAAGAAGAAAAACGCGCACAGCAGCAAGGCCCGCCCGAGCGTCTTGTTGGCAGCAGGCACTCGATAATAAAGCCAGCAGATATAGGCGAGCAAGGCGAACCAGAATGCGAGACCGACTATGCCCTGCTTGTAGAGAATCTCGATATAGGTGAGCTCGATCTTCGTCCTCTGGCCGATCTTCGCTGCAAAGCCCTGCCCAATCACCAGGGTCGTAAGCGTCATGTTGTCCCGCACGAGCCCGATGTCCAACCGTCGAATGCTATCGGTGGGGCGGCTGACTTCGATCGCAGGACCTGCTGCCCCAGGCTCCTTGTCTCGCTGCTGCTGCACCTCCGTGCTAGACGAGCGGTCTCGAGGAGGCACCGGCGAAAGTTCGCTTTCGATCCCGAGGCCAACTGATGTCACGACGGTGAGCAGCAGCACCTGACCGGCGAGTTGCAGTCGTTGCGGCCAGCGGCCCCATGACATGGCCGCAATGATGCAAGCGCTTAACGCCACCGACAGGCTTCTCGTCAGAGTAAGCGCCACGGCCAGCACCACGATCACGCCGATCACTTTCGTCATCCGGAATGGATCGAGCAGCAACAAAAGCGCCGCCACGCAGGCATAGTACATGCCCTTGTAGAAGAAGCCCACGAAGGGGTTCACCCGGAATATGATCTCGTCGCTGACCCTCAGATGCCCGAACAACGTCGAATACGGCACAAGCCCGAGATGCACGCTGGCGAGCGCGAGCAGATAGACGGTCGCGAGAACTGCGCCGCCCACCATCAGAATCGTGACCACCATCGTGACTTCGCGGCGCGATTGAATTGCGCTCGTGAAGAACAGCAGCATCGGAAAATAGGCGAGCGGCTTCAGTTCGCCGACAAACGCGGCGCGCGGACTGGGATCGACGATGATGACGGGACCGAGATTCGTCGCTATTCCGGCGCTGAAATTGTCGTTGAGAAATCCGATGAAGACTCCGAACGCCGTCGTCGCGACGAATGCACCGAACAACCACCAGACCCCCGGCGCGGGCCTCCCCTCCTTGCGCGAGACCAGCGCAGCGACGGTCCAGACCATGCACAGGATGAAGAGCAGTTCGCGCACCCGAAACGGCCCGATCTTGATCAGATAGCCGTTCCCGCCCAGCGCGAGGTCGCCCACGACCAACACCAGCAGCGCAGTTCCAATCGCCTGCCTCGACACGATCTCAGCCGAAAGCAGCGCCCAACGCGGCAGGAACCTGAGCATTATAACCGAGATCCAAAACATCAATCGTGGTGACTACACGACGGGCTGTAGCGAACCTATGCCATCTTCGGATAAGCAGATCAAGCGAGCCGGCCTTGCGGTGGACAACGTCCGGTCGCAGCCCGCACTCCGACTCAAGGTGCAATGCCAAAATTCTGATGGTAAGCTGAACTTACAGCCAGTACGATATTGATTGGCCCGCTTCAGGGGCATTCCCATTAGACATTTGCGCGCGGCCAAGAGACAGAGCTTGATGCATCTAAAGACCCTTGTTGAAAACGAACTCGTGGAGGATCCGTCGTCGGTCTGGCTGCTCCGCGGCCATCAAACCTTCGCTTACTCAGACGGTGCCGCCTCCGAGATTTATCTGGATGGCGTGTTCCGCACCTCAAAAGATCTGAGCTCTCGTTCCAGCGAACTCGAGAGTCACATCAAGGATTGGACGAGCGAGTATCACCTGAGCAGGAAACGGTCCCAGCTTCTCTCCGGATTCACCTTCGATCGCAATCTGAGCGTCCTCGAAGTCGGTTGCGGCTGCGGCGCGATCACGCGCTATCTCGGAGAAAATTTCGACAGCGTGGTCTCGGTCGAAGGCAGCATTGCGCGCGCCCGTCTGGCCCGCCTCAGAACGAAGGACCTGCCTTCGGTCTCGGTGATCTGCGCACCCTTCCAGGAGATCCGGTTCTCCAAGAAGTTCGACATCATTTTCGTCATTGGCGTGTTCGAATACTCGGCATCGTTCGTCAAGGGCGAAGATCCCTACGAAGCCGCGCTGCAATATTACGCTGACATCCTGGCCCCGGACGGAATGATCGTCCTCGCGATCGAAAATCAATTCGGGCTCAAATACCTCAACGGCTGCCACGAGGATCATCTCGGGATCAAGTTTGAAGGCGTCGAAGGCTATCATGGCGGCCAGGCCCGCGTCCGCACGTTCGGCCATGGCGAGTTGGTCAATCGCATCGGACGTCATTTTGGAGACGTTCGCAGCTTCTACCCCTATCCGGACTACAAGATTCCGGACGCAGTGCTGAGCGCCGAGTTTGTTGGATCCGGCCAAGCCGGCGAGCTCATATCGCAAATCCCGTCGCGCGATTATGTCCGGCCATACAAGCCACTCTGGAATGAGCCGGCCACCGTGTTGGAACTCGCGCGGAACGCAATGCTCGAGTTCTTCTCCAATTCGTTTCTCATCGTCGCGGGCCGTACGCAGATTCATGGCATTTCCTTCGACCAGCTTGCGGATCTCTATTCGTCGGGGCGAACGTCCAAATTCCTGACCCGGACACGCATCGTCAGTGAACCCGGCGGAGCCTGGCAGGTCCTGAAGAAGCCGACGACCGGCACCTCGACCGTCGACGGCGGCTTCATCCAGCTGGTCGCAAATGACTCTTCGTGGATTGGCGGAAACTCGCTCCTGACGCGCGTGATGCGTCGGGCAAGGTCGAAGAATATCTCACTCGACGATGTTTTCGAGCCATGTCGGGCATGGCTCGCGTTTCTCGTTGCAAATTCGCATGAGCGCGATGGCGTACGGATGCTCGACGGCCCGTTCATCGATTCGATCTGGCCGAACGCCTATTTCGAGCAAGACAAGCTGAAGCTCGCGGACCAGGAATGGAAGCTAGCCGAGAGCTTTCCCTTGAACGTGCTCGTCATCCGCGCAGTCTTCGATTTCCTCGCCAGGTTGGAGTACAGCCCAACGCGCAACCCCGCCTTGAATGGGCGGGCTGGTCGGCACGTGATCGAAGCCGTGGCGCGATCGCTCGGGGTAAACCTGTCATCCGAAGATTTCGAGCGCTTCCTTGCGATCGAGTCTCGCATGCAGAGCATCGTCACCGGCGCAGACGAGAGACGTTTTCGGCTGTATTGCCGCTGGCTCCTGGCTGACCGGCCGTCCCTGCGGGCCTTCATGGCCAACGTTCAGGCGCTCTCGCGATGGAAGGCCCGGGCCATTTCCCTGTCCTCCCGGATCATTGGCCGGTTGAAGTCCAGATGATCCGGCCCCGATCGTCCTCGCTGAGCTGACAGCTCCGTTTACGCGATCTCCTTTGTGCTATACTCGGCCGAACTGGCGCGGGAATGAATGATGTTCGAGTGTTCGCGACCCTGCAGATGAGTATCAGCGAAGTGAATTTTCGCGATCGAACGATTGCGCTCCTTTCCATTCCGGTTCTATACTTTGTATGGTTCATCGCTCTCTCGGCGTCGGGCTTCTTCGTCGGGCTTGGCATCTCCGCGACCTTCCGTTCTGTTGCGGCATGGGTGGCCGCGTCCTTCCTGCTCGCTCTGATTCCCGTATTTTTTCAGCTCAGGGGCATAAGAGCCGACAGGCGCGAGCGGATCGACGTCATCTTCGCGGCTTGCGTCCTGCTGCTGTGTACGGCGACGGGCTTCCTTGCCAGCTCGATCAATCGGCCCAACGAGGACGACTCCGTTTACGCGACCAAGGCGGTCTTCTACCAAGCGTATCCCAACCAGATCCTGGACAAGAAGATCAACTGGATCGAAGGCCTGCCGTCGACTGCTGAGCTCATCAGCTTCCAGTACTATGAAACCATACTAGCAGCTGTAGCCAATCTTTTCGATCTCCCATTCCTCGATGTCTATCACGTCATCGCTCCCGCAATCGTCGGCTTTCTGATGGTTCTTGCGACGTTGCTGGCGTTGTCGGTCTTCGAGCAGCGAAGAGGGGCTCTGGCGCTTGGATTGCTGCTATTCTCGCTGGTCACACTGTCGCTGGGTGAGACAGACGTCACGTTCGGCAACTACAGCATCGCCCGCGCATTTCAAGGCAAGGTCTTTTTCATCGCAGTCGGGCTGCCTGCGTGGCTTTATCTCTCGCTTCGATTCCTGACGTTGAGAGAATTCGGAACCTGGCTCTTCCTCGTAGCCACGGGGGTCTGCTTCATGGCGGCCACCACCACGGCACTCGTCCTGCTGCCGCTGTTTTCAGCAGTGATCTTTCTTTCCTACATATGCTGCGGAAAGGAGATATTCACCCGCAAGAATGTCGAGCTGGGGCTTGCCTACGTTTCATCTCTTGCGCCAGTTGCTTGGGCTGCATGGGAGCTTCATGCAATTGCCCAGCGATCGCTCGGCACCGGCTCTCCGGTCAGCACCGGATTTCCCCTCACCTTCAGCAAGCAGATCGCGTTCTTCGTAAATCCTCATCTTCCACTGACGCCGATCCTGTTTTGCGCGGCGCTGTTCGTGACCTTGTGCTACTCACCCCATCGCCGATTTTTTGCGATCTGGGTCGCCGTGATCATTGCGGCATTTCTGAACCCGCTGGTGTTCCGCTTCATGCTGAAGACCGTCGCCCCGGAAACGATTTACTGGCGGCTGATCTTCCTGCTTCCGTTTCCGATCGTCGTCGTGACGGCGTTTTTCGCGACGCGCGGAAGACCGCGGTCTTCCGCGATCGCGATCGCCGCATTCTCGGTGTTGGCGCTCGCGGTGATTCTTGGACCCACCTCGGTGATCAGGAAGAAGCCCGACATGACCCTGGGCTGGCCTGGCGTGAAGATTGCGCAGCCGGAACTTTCAGCCGTCCGGGAGATTGCAGAGACCGTTCCGGCGGGCAGCATGCTCGCTCCGATCCCCATCTCCAGCAACCTGCTGATCTATTCACCGAACTATCGACAGTTTCATACGCGCGAGGACTTTTTCGTCCATGTGGCGCGTCAATCAGGCGTGGACCAGCTGTTTCTCGACCGATCAAGCATCTATTCGTTCATCTACGAGGACAGCAAGAATCCTGCCGTAAAGGAATTGCTGAACCGGATTCTGGCGTCACCTGGCCGGCCGCAGGTCGTGGTCTTGCCGGACCGAACCGTCGCGATCCCCGAGATCCGCGGGTTGCTTGAGCGCAACAACTACGCGATGCGGCATCTCGCCTCCGCGCCCTACGCCCTCTTCATCGCAGCTCCGCTCTAGGCGACACGCCGGACCGAGCGTCGTCTCGCCTCGCGGAAGATCAAGCCGGATCGCCGGCCGCCTGCGCGGATTCCGCCGGTAGCGCCTGCCGTGGCATGAGATACCACAGCAGGAAAAGCACAGCGCCGCCGTGCGTCAACAGCACCGTCGAAAGCGGAACGTTCAGGAGGTTCTGGACCATCATTCCGCTCGAGACCACGATGAACGATGGCGGCAGGCCGGCGGAGGCACGATTCCCGAGGGCGATCACGACACCGCAAATGAACACCGTGACGGGGGCATACAGCCAGCCCACCGACGCGATCCCCTCAGTCGTGAACAGCGAACTGTTATAGGTCCCACCGCCCGGGAAATAGTGGAGCATCACGACCCCCAATTGGTTCTGATACGGACAATCCATGAAACGCTTCAGGACGCCGATCTGGCAGAAGTGGGTGAGTTCGTGCCGTGAGAAGAACTCGTTGTAGACGTCGAGAGCAAGCGCCGGCACCGCGAGCAGACGGAAATTCACGATGAAGTTGTACTCGCCGGCAAATCGAGCAACAGGACCGGTGCCGCCCATGAAGATGAACAGCAGTGCACCAGCCGCGATAGGTAGCAGCAGTGACAGGACGACGACCACCCTCGCCTCGAACATCCTCGCAAGTACGGCGAGGCCAATCAGCCAGACAGGCGCGAAGAACGTCATCTTGCTGACGGCGATCGGATAATAGAGCAACATCAGCACCGCGATTGCACCCGCCTGCCAGATTGCCCTGCGCGCGACGCAGTACGCAAACAGGAACGGCAGAAGCGCGCCTGTCTCCATGCCGATGAGATAGTTCACGACCCTCGGCAAAGCGTCAGTGCGCATACTGGACGCTCGATCAGGGGAAACCAGCGTGAAATTGTAGCTCGCCGCTATCGCGACCGTCGCCGCGCAGACCAGGAAGGTCGCGATCAACAGACGGTCGAACGATTTGACCGACAGCTTCGGTATCTGCGGCAGCGGCGAGGACACGAACAATGCAGGCAGGAGGAAGAGGATCGCCGAGACGGCCGCAGACAGTCTCGCGCCCTCCTGGTCGTAGACGCGCAGGGAGAAGAAGCTGAGCCACAGATAGCTGAGCACCATGGAGCAGAGATAGAAGCTCGCGAAATAACCGAAGCTGAACCTGGCAACAACGAACAGCAGAAAGACCGGCGCGAATAGCGCGACCGCGAGCAAGGCCGAGTTCAGCGTCAGGGGATTGTATACGAGATGATAGGTGACGAAGTACTTGGAGACGTTTGCGGCCGACATGCAGAAGACGGCCACGGAAAGCGCAATCAGCAGCACGAGCAGCGGTCGCGTGGGCCAGCCTCCGGTCATGGGGCCGATGGCCGGCAATGCACTGCTCTCCTTCTGCTGCAACGTCCTTAGTCCATAAAGACGACGGTTTTGCGACCGTTCAGGATCACGCGATCATCGAGGTGATGACGGATTGCTCGCGCCAGCACGCGGCGCTCGATGTCACGCCCCTTGCGGACGAGGTCCTCCGGCGTGTCGCGATGGCTGATGCGCTCGACGTCCTGATCGATGATCGGCCCCTCGTCGAGGTCGCGCGTCACGTAATGCGCCGTCGCGCCTATCAGCTTGACGCCGCGCTCATGGGCCTGGTGGTAGGGTTTTGCGCCCTTGAACCCTGGCAGGAACGAGTGGTGGATGTTGATGCAGCGCCCCGATAATTTTGCCGAGAGATCATCCGACAGGATCTGCATGTACCGGGCGAGTACGACGAGATCGGTCCCGGTCTTGCCGACGAGGTCGATGATCTGCCCCTCCTGCTCGCGCTTGGTTTCCTTGGTGACCGGCAGATGGTGGAACGGGATGCCGCCGAAATCGAGCCCGGCATAGACCTCGCGCGGATGGTTGGAGACGATTGCAGTCGGGATCATCGGCAATTCGCCGGTACGCCAGCGGTAGAGGATGTCCACCAGGCAGTGGTCGGACTTCGACACCAGCAGCATCACCTTGCGATGCGCCCCGCGGTCGCGCATTTGCCAGTCCATGCCAAACCGCTCGGCAATTGCGGCAAAACCGGTCTGCAACGCAGTGAGCTCGACAGCCAGATCGGCCGCCGTGAACACCACCCGCATGAAGAATTTGCTGGTCTCAACGTCGTCAAATTGCTGGGCGTCGAGGATATTTTGCCCATTATGGGCGAGGAAGGTCGACACTGCCGAGACGATACCGGGGCGATCCGGGCACGAGAGGGTCAGAACGTATTGATGGTCGGGCATGGCACTTGTTGGACTGCGGGCACCCTCATGGAACCCTTTGAATTCGCGCCCAGCTCTATCATCCGGAGCACCCTCCTGCCAACTCCAGAAGATCGCAACCTGCGCTAGGGGGGACAGGTCGGCAGCTGTCCCCACCACCCGGTATTGCGGGCGCGGACCTCTACGACACATGTCACGCTTTGCCCGGACTGGCTGAATTGGTGCAGCAGCACATAGTATTGACCGGTAACCGAGACATAACGGGTTGGCAGGTTGCGGCTTTCGAGCTTGAGGTTGGGAGGAAGCTTGATGCCGTTGCTCGCAAGCATCTCGACAAGTTCCTCGACGGGGACATCGCGTGCGTTGAAGACCGGATAGCCCCCCTTGGCGCTATGATATTTCTCCAGCAACGCCATGAGCCCGGCGTCCTGCACCCGCGACGCAGCGGCCTCCGGCTTGAGACCGAAAACGTATCCGAACCAGCCGGCCAAAATCGCAACCGCGACGGCGGCAACCTTCAGGAACTCGCGCATGGCCTGATCTAGCACCGTCGACGGTCTTGCGCCAATCCCGGGCGGAAGGGCAGGATGAATCGATCATTGCTAGATTGGAGCTTGCCCATGGCCGACCGTTTGAACGGCGCCCGCATCCTGATCCTGGAGACGCGGGAGGAGGCGCAATTCTCCAAGCTGCTCGCCGAGCAGGGCGCCGAAGTGGTGCAATGCCCGATGTTCACCATTCACGATGCGCCTGATCCAGCGCCGATCGAAGCCTGGATGCGCCGCGCCGTCGACAGGCCGTTCGACGACCTCGTGCTGATGACCGGCGAAGGTCTGCGTCGCATCATGAAGCTGGCCCGCGCCCGCGGGCTCGACGGCGCGCTCGTTACGGCTCTGGGCACATCGCGAAAATTCTGCCGCGGACCGAAGCCTGGCAAGGCACTGCGCGAGGTCGGACTGGAGCCGCAACAGACGACGGAGAAGCCGACCACCAAAGGCGTGATCGAGATGCTCGGCAAGCTCGACCTCAGGGGACGACGCCTCGGCCTGCAGCTCTATCCCGACAAGGATCACGGCGCGCTGATCGGCGCGTTGACGAACCAGGGCGCCGAGGTCGATACGGTGCTCCCCTATGTCTACGATTCGAAGGCCGCGGACGCCAACATCGTCGCCGCCATCGACGAGATGGCCGATGGGCGCATCGACTGCATCGCGCTGACCAATCTCGGCCAGATCCGCCGGCTGTTCGACGCAGCGAAGACTCATGGCGGCGAAGCACGTCTGCGCGAAGCGCTGGGCCGTACACTGATCGCCTCGGTCGGGCCTTCCGTGAACGGCGAGCTCACCAGCCACGGCCTGCGCCCGGATATCGTGCCGGCCGAAGACGCCTATTTCATGCGGCCGCTGATCTCGGCGATGGCAACAAGGCTTGCTGCAAAGCGGCCCATGGGTGCATCGCGGTGAGATCACAAGAAGCGCATTGCGGCGATGCGCCAGCATTAATTGACACCAAGATCACCAGCGCTAGTTTGCTCCCGGGTAAGAAGAAACAGCAAGGCAGGGAATCGCCGTGACACGCGCCATCGCGTCTTGAGCGCAACCATACGACCATCGACGCTCGCACCGTTCCGCATCCGCAACTACCGCTTCCAATGGCCGTCCGACCTGCTGACCTCCTGGGCGTTCGAAGTCGAGACACTCGTGCTTGGCTGGTACATCCTGGTCGAGACCGGTTCCGTTCTGCTGCTCACGGTGCTCGCCTCGCTGCAGTTTGTCGGCACACTGGTCGCGCCGGTGTTCGGGATGATCGGCGACCGCATCGGCCATCGTGATCTCCTCGTCATGATGCGCCTTGCCTACACGGCGCTCTCGTCGATCATCATGGTTTTGGCGCTGACCGGCCACCTGACGCCGCTCACCGTCATGATCATCGTTACGATCACGGGCCTGATCCGTCCCTCCGATCTCGGCGTCCGCGGCGCGCTGCTCGCCGACATCATGCCGCCCGAGCAGCTGGTCGGCGCCATCAGCGTCGCGCGCACGACGCAGGACAGCGCTCGCATCGTCGGCGCCTTGACCGGCGCCGGCCTGTTCGCCGCGTTGGGCATTGGCTACGTCTATGTGGCGATCGTCTGCCTTTACATCGCTGCTGCGCTGCTCATGCTGTGCCTGAGCCGGCCGGAGAGAACCATCGTCACGACCGAACTTCCGGCCAACAGCCATGCCATCTCGAGACTGGTCGGCGACCTCAAGGAAGGCATCGTCTACGCCTGGAGTGGCCCGGGAATGCGCGCGGCGCTGTGCGTCGCCTTCCTCGCCAACCTCACCGCATTCCCCCTCACCAACGGGCTGATGCCCTACGTCGCACGCGACATCTTCCATACCGACCAGACCGGTCTGGGTTATCTGTCCGCAAGCTTTGCCGTTGGCTCGCTGATCGGCTCCATCACGCTCAGCGTCGTGAGCGGGGTGCGCATTGCCCGGCTGCTGATCATAGCTACGATCGCGTGGTATGCGATGCTGCTGGTATTCGTCGAGATCAGGACCATGCCGGTGGCGATGGCCTGCCTCGTGCTCACCGGCATCGCGCAGAGCATGTCGATGATCGCAGCCGCCGTGATCCTGATGAAGGCTGCGAGCGCGCATCTGCGCGGCCGCGTCATGGGCGTGCGCATGATGGTGATCTACGGGCTGCCGATCGGTTTGCTCGCGGCCGGCAGCCTCATCGACGTCATCGGCTTTTCCGCGACGGGCTCGCTCTACGCGATCTCGGGCATCCTCGCGATGCTGGCGATCGCCATCCGCTGGCGCGCCGATCTCTGGCCGATCCACGCCCCCGCCAATGCGCGATGATAGGCGTCAGTCCCCGTAACTCCTGAGCCGCGCAATATCGAGGATGGTGACGCCGCCATATTCGAGCCGCAGCAGCCCTTCCTTCTCGAGCTTGTTCAGCGCCCTGTTGGCGTTCTGCCTGGACATGCCAGACAGCGCGCCGATCTCCTCCTGGGTGATCTCCAGATGCGTGGTCGATTCCGGATACAGGATCGGGTTGAACAGCGAGGCGATGCTGCGCGCGAGCCTTGCGGTGGCATCCAGCGTGCGGTTGACCTCGAGCATGCCGATGAACTGGCCGAGCCGCTCGTTGAGCTGGCGGACCAGGAAGCGATTGAAGCCGACACTGTTCTCGAACAACCACATGAAGGCGCTGCGCTCCATCAGCGCGACGCGGCTGTCGCGCAGCGCGACGACGTCGTAGCGGCGGGGCTCGTTTTTCAGCACGCTGCCCTCGCCGAACCAGGCGCCGGCCGTGAGCCCGGCAAGGCTGGTCTCCTTGCCGTCCCGCGAGACCCCGCCCATCCGGGCAAGACCACTCACCATGCCGGCCCAATAGTCGAACCTGTCGTCACGCATGAAGACGGTCTCGCCGGTGCCATAGGACCGCTCGGTGATCCCGGCCCGGGCCACCTCGATCTCGCGCTCGGTGAGCTCGCGCGACCAGGCGGCCACGCGCTTCAGATGATCCTCTGAAATCATGATCCCGAAGCCAGCCGCACCGTGTCGTCACTCCGCTCCTCTGCTGCATCGCAGCATAACCGCTCGGCCGTCCATCCGACGAAAGATGAAGGCCGTCTCCGGCCGGCAAACTTTGTCGCCGAAATGTCAGGCGGGAGACATTTCAAAATAGCGCTTTCCCGTATGGAGAACCACCTTGCGCGATGCGGCTTTTGTTCCCACGGGAATGAGCTGGCGGGTGCGATCGGAGGTGACCATCAGCTGCATGGTCTCACCGGCGCGGCCGTACTAGGATCGCAGCGAGGCAATGGACGAATGAGCGCAAAAGCGCCGTCGCGGGGAGGAAGTCGTTGGTGGCTAGCGATCTGGAAGTGCGCGGTGTGTCCTTGCTATTCGGCGGCGTCCGCGCGCTGACCGATGTCAGCTTTTCCATTCGGAACGGCGAGCTGTTCTCGATCATCGGCCCGAACGGCGCCGGCAAGACCTCGATCGTCAACTGCATCTCCGGCCGCTACAAGCCGACCGAAGGCCAGCTGTTCTACCGTGACAAGGACATCACGGGGCTGACGCCCAATGCCCGCGCCTCGCTCGGCATCGGCCGTACCTTTCAGAACTTGGCGCTGTTCCACCATATGAGCGTGCTCGACAACATCATGGTCGGCCGCCATCACCTCCTGAAGAACAATTTCCTCACGGGCTCGCTGTACTGGTTCACCGGCGCCCGCAAGGAAGAGCTCGAGCACCGCCGCAAGGTGGAGGAGATCATTGACTTCCTCGACCTGCAGTCGGTGCGCAAGGCCACCGCCGGCACCCTGCCCTACGGCCTGCGCAAGCGCGTCGAGCTGGCCCGCGCCATGGCACTGGAGCCGCGCCTCATCCTCCTCGACGAGCCGATGGCAGGCATGAACTTCGAGGAGAAGGAGGACATGGCCCGCTACATCGTCGATCTCAACGAGGAGTTCGGGATGACGGTGGTGATGATCGAGCACGACATGGGCGTGGTGATGGACATCTCCCACCGCGTCATGGTGCTGGATTTCGGCAAGAAGATCGCCGAGGGCGATCCGGCCGCGGTGCTGGCCGATCCCCACGTCAAGCGCGCCTATCTCGGCGAAGAGGACGAAGTGCTGGTCGACCCGGACGACGCTCCGACCGCGCAGGAGAGCGCGGCATGATGGATTACGCAGGCCGCGTCGCGCAGGCCGACACCTATCCGAAGATGCTCCGCCTCAACGCCAGGGAGCACGGCCAAGAGATCGCGCTGCGCGAAAAGGATCTCGGGCTCTGGCGCCTGTTCACCTGGAACGACTACCAGACCCGGGTCCGCGACTTCGCGCTCGGCCTGATCGAGCTCGGCCTCGGGCGCGGCGACGTCGTCGGCATCATCGGCGACAACCGGCCGGACTGGGTTGCCGCCGAGATCGCCACCCACGCGATCGGCGGCCTCAGCCTCGGGCTCTATCGCGATGTGCTGGACGAGGAAGCCTCCTACCTCCTCACCTATGGCGAGGCGCAGCTCGTCTTCGCCGAAGATGAGGAGCAGGTTGACAAGCTGCTGGCGCTTGCTGAGCGCGTGCCGAAGCTGAAGCACATCATCTATTCCGACCCGCGAGGCATGCGGAAATACGACGACCCGCGGCTGATGTCGGCGGAAAAATTCGCCAAGCTTGGCCGCGCCCGCGCCACGCGCGAGCCGAAGCTTTACGATCAGCTCGTCGACGCCACCAAGGGCGAGGACGTCGCCATCCTCTGCACCACGTCGGGCACCACCTCGCATCCAAAGCTTGCGATGCTCGCCGCCGGCCGCGTGCTCGGCCATTGCGCGACCTATCTTGCCTTCGACCCGAAGGGGCCGGACGACGAATACGTCTCGGTGCTGCCCCTGCCCTGGATCATGGAGCAGGTCTATGTGCTGGGCAAAGGCCTGCTCTGCCGGATGAAGATCAACTTCGTCGAAGAGCCGGACACGATGATGAACGATCTGCGCGAGATCGCGCCGACCTTCGTGCTGTTCGCCCCACGCGTCTGGGAATCCATCGCCGCCGACGTCCGCGCCAAGGTGATGGACGCAACGCCGTACAAACAGTACCTGTTCGAAATCGGCATGAAGACGGGCCTCGCCGCGCTCGCTCACGGCAAGCGCTCAGGCTTTGCCGACGCAATCCTGTTCCGTGCGCTGCGCGACCGCCTCGGCTTCTCCCGCCTGCGTTCGGCCGCAACCGGCGGCGCGGCGCTCGGGCCCGAGACCTTCAAGTTCTTCCAAGCCATGGGCGTGCCGCTGCGCACGCTCTATGGCCAGACCGAACTTCTGGGCGCCTACACGCTGCATCCCGAAGGCAAGGTCGATCCCGATACCACGGGGATACCGATGGCCGACAGCGTCGAGATCCGCATCGACAATGCCGACGTTCACGGCGTCGGCGAGATCGTGGTGCGTCATCCCAACATGTTCCTGGGCTACTACAAGAACCCGGAGGCGAGCGTTGCCGACATCAAGGACGGCTGGATGCTGTCGGGCGATGCCGGCTATTTCAACGACAACAAGCAACTCGTCGTCATCGACCGCATCAAGGACCTCGCCGAGACCTCGCGCGGCGAGCGCTTCTCGCCGCAGTTCATCGAGAACAAGCTGAAGTTCTCGCCGTACATCGCGGAAGCCGTGGTGCTGGGCGCCGGACGCGACACGCTCGCCGCGATGATCTGCATCCGCTACTCCATCATCTCGAAATGGGCCGAGAAGAACCGCCTGTCCTTCACCACCTATAGCGACCTCGCCTCGCGGCCGGAGGTCTACGCGCTGCTTCGAAAAGAAGTCGAGACCGTCAACGCCACACTGCCGCCGGCTCAACGGATCTCGCGCTTCCTGCTGCTCTACAAGGAGCTGGACGCCGACGACGGCGAGCTCACCCGCACACGCAAGGTGCGCCGCAGTGTCATCAACGAGAGATACGAAGGCATCATCGACGCGATCTATCGCGGCGATTCCGACATCCCCGTCGACACCGTGATCCGCTTCCAGGACGGCACCACCCAGCGCGTGCGCACCACGCTGCGGGTCGTCGATCTCGGCGGACATGGCCACGTTGCGGAGGCGGCGGAGTGATACAGGTGATCGTCATGCGCGGGCTTGACCCGCGCATCCATCCTCTTCCGAGCAAGCTTCTTTCCACTTCGATGGATTGCCGGGGCAAGCCCGGCAATGACGCGCTGGGTCAATCGATATGAACACCGCCTTCCTCATCCAGTTGCTGGTCAACGGCCTTGTGGTCGGCACGCTCTACGGCGTCGTCGCGATGTCGTTTGTGCTGATCTACAAGGCGACGCAGGTCGTCAATTTCGCACAAGGCGAGCTGCTGCTTGTCGGCGCCTGGGTGTGCTGGGCGCTGCTGGCGAAATACCAGGTGCCGTTCTGGATTGGCATGCCGATGACGCTGGTGTTCATGTTCGTGTTCGGCATTGCGATCCAGGTGCTGATCCTGCGCCCGATGATCGGCGAGCCGATCATCTCGGTGATCATGGTGACGATCGGCCTCTCCACCGTGCTGCAGGCCACGCTGAAATGGATGTTCGGCGTCAACCCGCAGCCGTTCCCGCGCGTGTTCGAGAGCCAGTCGGTCAATCTGCTCGGCCTGCAGATCCAGACCGTCTACGTCATGAGCCTCGTGGTGTCGGTCGCGATGATGATCGGGATGGCCTGGTTCTTCCGTGCCTCCAAATACGGCCTCGCCATGCGCGCCACCGCGTTCAACCAGCAGGTCGCGCAGTCGCTCGGCATTTCCGTGAAAAGCGTGTTCGCGATGGCCTGGGCTATCTCGGCCACGGTCTCGGCCGTCGCCGGCGTCGTCGTCGCCGTTGTGAACGGTGTGTCCTCTGGCCTTGCCGCCTACGGCATCAAGGTATTCCCGGCCGCGATCCTCGGCGGGCTCGATTCCGTCGGCGGCGCCGTGCTCGGCGGCATCATCATTGGGCTGCTGGAGAACATCGCGCAATATGTCGACAGCGAGTACCTGCACTGGGGCAATCTCTACGAGATCGCGCCGTTCTACGTCCTCATCATCGTGCTGATGATCAAGCCCTACGGCCTGTTCGGCACCCACGACATCGAGCGGATCTGATCCATGGCCGGCCCTGCCCTCATTCCCGCTGGTGATTTCCGCATTTCCTACGCGGCCGACACCACGATCTTCCCGACCCGGACCAGCCGCAATTTCGCGGTTCTCGGCGTGCTGCTGCTGTGCCTCGCGCCGCAATTCCTCAGCGGCTACTGGCTCAGCATCCTGATCCAGATCGGCATCTTCTCGATCGCAGCGCTCGGCCTCAACATCCTGGTCGGCTTCACCGGCCAGATCTCGATCGGTCACGCCGCCTTCTTCCTGCTCGGCGCGTTCACCTCCGCCTACGTCTCCAACCACGTGCACGTCCCGGTGTTCTTCGCGATCCCGCTCGCGGGTATCATCACCGCGCTGGTCGGCCTGATCTTCGGCATTCCGGCGGCACGTCTGAAAGGCCTCTACCTCGTCATCGCGACGCTCGCCGCGCAATACATCCTGCTCGACTTCTTCTCGCGCGCCGAATGGTTCACCGGCGGCTCGGTACCGGCGAGCGCCAACCCGTTCTCGATTTTCGGCTACACGCTGCGGGGCGACAGGCAGTATTTCTACGTCGTGCTGGCCTATGTGCTCGCGAGCTACATCCTCGTCACCAATCTGATGCGCACCCGCGACGGCCGCGCGCTGGTGGCGATCCGCGACCATTATCTCTCCGCCGAGATCATGGGCATCAATTTGACGAAATACCGGACGCTGTCGTTCGCGCTGGCCGCCTTCTTCGCCGGCATCGCGGGTGCGCTCTACGCGCACTACCAGCAGGTCGTCTCGCAAGAAGGCTTTGGCATCGAGCGCTCGATCCTGTTCCTCGCCATGATCATCATCGGCGGCACCGGCTCGATCATGGGAACGCTGATGGGCACCGCCTTCGTCGTGCTGCTGCCGGAATCGATGGAATATTTCAGCCACTATCTGAAGGGGGGCGCCATCGACAAGGCGCTGTTGCTCAACACCAACATCACTTTCCTGCGCGAGATCGCGATTGGGCTCATCATCATCGCGTTCCTGATGTTCGAGCCGGATGGGCTCGCGCATCGCTGGCGGCAGATCAAGGCCTACTGGAAACTCTACCCGTTCTCGCATTGAGCATGGGCAACTAGTCTGAAAGCAACGAATAGGAGGAAGCAACTGATGAAGACAAAATCCCTTTTGAGCACCGCATCGCTCGCGCTTGCGATCGCGGCGTTTTCGGCCGGCGCGCACGCTCAGATCGCGGTCGGCCATCTCGCCGATTATTCCGGCGGCACCTCGGACGTCGGCACGCCCTATGGCCAGGCTGTCGCCGACACCTTCGCCTGGATCAACAAGAACGGCGGCATCGGCGGCAAGCAGGTCAACGTCGACACCAACGACTACGGCTACCAGGTGCCGCGCGCGATCGCGCTTTACAAGAAGTGGTCGGCGCCGGACACCAAGGTCGCCGCTATCATGGGCTGGGGCACGGCCGACACCGAGGCCCTGACCGGCTTCCTCGCGCAGGACAAGATCCCCGACATGTCCGGCTCCTACGCTGCCGCGCTGACCGATCCCGAAGGCACCAGCGGCAAGGCGAAGCCCGCCCCCTACAATCTGTTCTACGGCCCGAGCTACTCCGATGCGCTGCGCGCGATGCTGATGTGGGCGACCGACGACTGGAAGGCCAAGGGCAAGAGCGGCAAGCCGAAGTTCGTCCATATGGGCGCGAACCACCCCTACCCGAACGCGCCGAAGGCGGCCGGCGAAGCGCTGGCGCAGGAGCTCGGGTTCGAAGTGCTGCCGCCGCTGGTGTTCGCGCTTACCCCCGGCGACTACAGCGCGCAGTGCCTGAGCCTGAAATCGTCGGGCGCCAACTACGCCTATCTCGGCAACACCGCCGCTTCCAACATCTCGGTCATGAAGGCCTGCAAGACCGCCGGCGTCGAGATCCAGTTCCTGGGCAACGTCTGGGGCATGGATGAGAACGCCGCCAAGACCGCAGGCGATGCGGCCAATGGCGTGGTGTTCCCGCTGCGCACGGCCGTGAGCTGGGGCGGCGATGCCCCGGGCATGAAGACGGTGATGGAAATCTCCAAGATCTCCGATCCGACCGGCAAGGTGTATCGTCCCGTGCACTATGTCGCCGCCGTCTGCTCGGCGATGTACATGAAGGAAGCGCTCGATTGGGCCGCCAAGAACGGCGGCGCCAACGGCGAGAACGTCGTCAAGGCGTTCCACCAGAAGAAGGACTGGGTGCCGGTCGGCATGGAAGGCGTCTGCAATCCCTCGACCTGGACCGAGAAGGATCACCGCGGCACGCTGAAGGTCGACCTCTATCAGACCAAGATCTCCGGCGCGACCGATGGCGAGCTCAACGACCTCATGGCCAAGGGCACGATCAAGATCGAGAAGATCAAGACCGTCGAGCTGCCGCGCAAGCCGGAATGGCTGGGCTGGTGAGCCCCGCCTTCACCACATACGCAACTGTCATCCCCCGCGAGAGCGGGGGATCCAGTAAGCCGCGGCTTCTCAGTGAATCTCTGGCGTCTCTGGAATGCTGGGTCGCCCGGTCCCGATGCGCAATTGCGCATAAGGCCGGGGCGACGACAGCGGAGTTTTGAAGCATGACCGAGACCGCCGAAGCCATCCGCACCAATCCAACCGCAGTCGCCACCGCGCCCCTCCTCAACGTGCGCAACATCGAGGTCGTCTATGACGACGTCATCCTGGTGCTGCGCGGCCTCAGCCTCGAGGTGCCCAAGGGCGCGATCGTCGCGCTGCTGGGCGCCAATGGCGCCGGCAAATCGACGACGCTGAAGGCGATCTCGGGGCTTCTCAAGACCGAGGACGGCGAGGTCACGCGCGGCGAGATCGTGTTCGACGGCGAGCGCATCGATGGCATCGATCCCGACAAGATCGTCCGCCGCGGCATCTTCCAGGTGATGGAGGGCCGACGCATCGTTGCCGACATGACCTCGCTGGAAAACCTCAAGCTCGGCGCGTTCACCCGCAACGACCGCGAGGTTGATTCCGATCTCGACATGGTGTTCGACTATTTCCCACGCCTGAAGGAGCGCACGGGCCTTGCCGGCTATCTCTCCGGCGGCGAGCAGCAGATGCTCGCGATCGGCCGCGCGCTTATGGCGCGCCCGAAGATGATTTTGATGGACGAGCCGTCGATGGGTCTGTCGCCGCTGCTCGTGAAGGAAGTGTTCTCGATCATCAAGAAAATCAACCGCAACCTCGGCGTCACTATTCTGCTGGTCGAGCAGAACGCGCGCGCCGCACTCTCGGTCGCGAGCCACGGCTACATCATGGAGCAGGGCAAGGTCGTGCTCGACGGCACCGCCGACGAGCTGCGCGACAACGAGGACGTCAAGGAATTCTATCTCGGCGGCGCCGGCGACCAGCGCAAGAGCTTCAAGAACCTCAAGAGCTTCAAGCGGCGCAAGCGGTGGTTGTAACCCTTAGGCCAGCACCTGCTCCGCTTCCGTGACCGCGCAAAGCACATGATAGAACGACGACGCAGGAATGGTGTCGACCAGCGACTTGCCCTCGCGATCGAACTGATCGTACCAGCCGCCCCGCACGGGATGGCTGAGGTAATGCCGTTCCAGCCGCACCAGCGCCGCACGCGCCTCGTCCGCAGCGCCCGCCTCACCGGATTCGGCCTGCGCGATCCACGCCTTCGCGATCTCGGTCTGCGGCCACAGCCGGCGCGAGTGACGCCGGATGTTGCCCTCGGTGTCGGCCTCGTCGATCAGGCAGCCCGAAACGGTGTCGAACGATCGCATGGCCGCCTGCATCAGCTCGCCGCGAAAGCGTCCGGTCGGGCATCCCGTAATGCGCTCGAAGCCCTTCAGCAGCCAGACCCACTCGGCCTGGTGACCCGGCTCGACGCTGACAGGCTCGATCCTGGACCAGTCCTCCTCGAAGTACTCGCCGAGCACGCGCTTCTGCTTGTCGTAGAAGTTGGCGAGGAACAGCGCGAAGAATTCGCCGGCGCGGTTCTGGAACGACAGGTCGTGGGTCGCGTCGAAACAGGCGATCATCGCCTCGAACAGATGCATGTGCGGATTTTGCCGCCGCGGCATCGAAACCGGCAGGCTTTCGTGAACACCGCCATGCGGCGAGCGCAGATGGCCGTCGATGAAGGCGAGCAGCGCATCGATCTCGGTGCGGATCTGCGCGTCCTTGTCGAGCGCGTAGGCCGTGGACAGCGCCAGCAGGATGAAGCTGTGATCATAGGCATCGCGCTTGCCATCGAGCACGGTGCCCTCAGGCGTCAAGCGATGCACGTAGCCGGGCTTGCCGTCCGGCGACTTCGCGCGCGCCAGCATGTGCTCCAGCCCCTTCAGGGCGATCGCGCGCCCTTCCGGGTACCAGCCCATCTGCGCCGCCTTGGCGTAGCAATAAATTTGCCGCGCCTGGACGAACGCCCGCCGCGGCGCGGCGGAATCCGCCGTGCCGTCCCTGTGCAAGCGGTCGATGAAGCCGCCGGACGCGGCGTCCCAGCCTGCGGTCGACCACAGCGGCAGCGCGTCCTCGATCATGCGGCGCTTGAGCCGCGCGACGACATCGCCTGCCTCGTCCGCCGCAACGGAGCCTTCGCCTGCCATCATTTGTCTCCAAATCCGCTCGCGTGCCGACTGATACCGACCCCGGGAACCGCATGCAACGGATACGTCCGATCGAGGATCAGCCATGACCGCCCATTACGACGCTCTTGAGACGCGCGCGCCGAACGAGCGGGAGGACGCGCTGTTCGCCCGGCTGCCGGAGGTCCTGCGCAGCGCGCTCGCCGCGCCTGCCTATGCCGAGCGCCTCAAAGGCATCGATCCAGCCTCGGTGACCTCACGGGCGGCGCTGGCGCGCCTGCCGGTGCTGCGCAAATCGGAACTCCCGGCCCTGCATAAGGCCTCCCTGCCCTTCGGCGGTTTTGTGGAGGCGCCTCCCGGCTCGTTTGCGCGATTGTTCACCTCGCCGGGCCCGATCTTCGAGCCGGAGGCGACGGGCACAGATCCTTGGCGCGGCGCGCGGGCACTGTTCGCAGCCGGCTTCCGGCCGGGCGACGTCGTGCTCAACACCTTCAGCTATCACCTGACGCCGGGTGGCTTCATCTTCGATGGCTCGGCACGCGCGCTCGGCTGCGCGGTGATCCCGGCAGGGCCGGGAAATACCGAGCAGCAGTTCGAGCTGATCGAAGCCTACCGTCCAATCGGCTACAGCGGCACGCCTGACTTCCTGAAGATCCTGCTCGATGCCGCCGCGACCGCAGGGCGCGACGTGTCCTCGATCAAGCGAGCGCTGGTCTCGGGCGCTGCGTTTCCGCCTTCGCTGCAGGCCGAGATCAAGGCGCGCGGCATCGACGCCTACCAGGCTTTTGGCACCGCCGATCTCGGCCTGATCGCATTCGAGACCGAGGCGCGCGACGGCATGGTTGTGACCGAGGACCT
This sequence comes from Bradyrhizobium sp. DOA1, assembly GCF_001593325.1. Taxonomy (NCBI): domain Bacteria; kingdom Pseudomonadati; phylum Pseudomonadota; class Alphaproteobacteria; order Hyphomicrobiales; family Nitrobacteraceae; genus Bradyrhizobium; species Bradyrhizobium sp. DOA1. The sequence continues at coordinate 1,843,379 of NZ_JXJM01000001.1, read as the reverse complement.
GATTCTGGAGATCGTCAAGCCCGGCACGGGCGAGCCCGTCGCGGACGGCGATGTCGGCGAGATCGTCGTAACCTCGCTCGATCCGCATCATCCCTGGATCAGGCTCGCGCTCGGCGACCTCACCGCTGCGCTGCCGGGTGCGAGCGCTTGCGGCCGTACCAATATGCGCATCAAGGGCTGGATGGGCCGCGCCGACCAGACCACCAAGGTCAAGGGCATGTTCGTTCGCCCCGAACAGATCGCAGACATCGCAAAACGCCACCCCGCGCTGGGCCGCCTGCGCCTCGTCGTCTCGCGCCAGGGCGAAGCGGACGCGATGACGCTGAAGGCGGAGACGGCGTCCGCGAGCGAGGCACTGCGCGAAGAGATCGCGGCCACGTTGCGCGCGGTGACCAAGCTCGGCGGTGCCGTCGAATTGGTCAGCCCGGGCGCGTTGCCGAATGACGGTAAGGTTATCGCCGACGAGCGCTAGCGGCGCCGCGCGGCGCGTTTGGGCGTCCTTGACAAGGTGCCGGAGAACCGGCGAACAAGGGCCCGAAACATATGTTGCGGCATCCCATGACAACGACATCGACGCGCCCGGCCGTCTTCTTCGATCGCGACGGCGTTCTCAATCACGACGCGGGCTACCTGTTCGAGGTCAGCAAGTTCGAATGGATGGACGGCGCGCGCGAAGCGGTCAGGCTCGTGAACGAGGCCGGCTATTTCGCTTTCGTCGTCACCAACCAGTCCGGCGTCGCCCGCGGCTTCTACCAGGAGAGCGATGTCGAGACCCTGCATCGCTGGATGTCGGACCAGCTCGCCGCGGTCGGCGCGCGTATCGATGCGTTCGAATACTGTGCCGACCATCCGGAGGGCACCGTCGAGCGCTACCGGCGCGACAGCGACCGGCGCAAGCCCGGGCCCGGCATGATCACCGACCTGATGAAGCGATTTCCCGTTGCAGCCGAAAACAGCTTCCTGATCGGAGACCAGCAGCGCGACGTCGATGCGGCGCACGCCGCCGGCATTCGCGGCTTGCTGTTTCGCGAAGGCAACCTTGCGGCGTTCGTGCGCAAGGCACTGAAGCTCGCCTGAAGCCGGTCGGTCCAAGGCGTTGAAATTCCCCCGTTTCCGGGCTAGTCGTCCCAGCGAGCGTTAACGCGCAGCGCAGTGGTACTCCTTCGTTTGTGGTACTCGGCACCGCACGGCGCCTGGCGAACCGGAGTTCCAAGTCTCGTGCGTGTCCTTATCCTCAACGCTGATTATCAGCGCTTCCTGACCTGGCTCTACCGGCGCAATCCGGGCCTGGAAGGCGCATCCTACGACGCGCAAATGGCGGCACGTAACGCCAGCCTGTTCGGCGTTGCCAATTTCTATTCGCGCAATTTCGCTGCAGCTGGACATACCGCCGCGGACATCCATGTGAACAATCCCTGGATGCGAGCGGCGTGGGCGCGCGAGCACGGGCTTGCGGTCGAGCAGCCGCCGTCGCCCGCCGCCTCGGTGCACCGGCAAGCAGTTCCCGGTTGGCTGCTGCGCGCGGTCGCACCGTTCAAGCCGATACTGCGACCGCTCGCGCGCAAGGTGGGACTGAGCCCGCGGCTCGACGCGGAGGCCGAAAAAATTCTGCTGGCGCAGATCGAGGAATTCAAGCCGGACTTCATCCTCAATCAGGATCTCTTCCACGTCGACACGCGCCTGGCGCGCCGGATCAAGCAGATCGGCCGTCCCGTTCTGCTCGGACAGGTCGGCATCGTGCCGTCGCGCGGCGAGGATTGGTCGGTCTACGATCTCCTGATCTCGCAGATATCGGCTGTGGTGAATTCCTTTCGAGCCCAGGGGGCGCGATCCGAGATGATCCACCTCGCCTTCGAGCCTGGCATCCTCGACGTGCTGCCGCCGGCGCCTGAACGAAATATCGACGTCTCCTTCGTCGGCGCGATCTCGGCCGATCACCAGCAGCGGGTCGCGCAACTGGAGGCGGTCGCGCGGAAATTCGACCTGAAGCTCTACGGCAGCGGCCTCGACAGCCTTCCCGCCTCATCACCATTGCACCGCTGCTATCAGGGCGAGGTCTGGGGTGTGGAGATGTATCAGGCGCTGCGCGCCTCACGCGTCACGTTGAATTCACATATCGACATGGCCGGACGCGAGGCCGGCAATGCGCGCCTGTTCGAGGCGACCGGCGTCGGAACCTGCCTGCTCACCGACTACAAGGACAATCTTCACACGCTGTTCGATAATGGCCGCGAGGTCGCGGCCTGGCGCTCGATCGACGAATGCCTCGGCCTGATCGATCATTACCTCGCAAACGACGACGAGCGCCGCGCGGTTGCCGCGGCCGGACAGGCGCGGACGCTGTCGACACACGCATTCAGGCAGCGGATCGACCACATTCTTCACCTGGCCAGTCAAATCTAGCGCGTCGCGGCGCTGGCGGCATCCGCCCTTGACGGTACGGGCCAAAATGGCCAAAGTGTTGGACTTGGACGCTATGTCACTCTAATTCCTAAGCTTTTTCGAGGCAGACGATGGAACACGTCGAACAAGTTCGATTCGGCGATCAGCTCTACGCCATCATCGTGCGCGCCTCGTTCCGCGAGCCCGGCATCCATTTCTTTTCGACGCCCGAACTGTCGCAGCAGCTCGCCTTCATGAGCCATCCCGAGGGCAAGAGCATCGCGCCACATCGCCACAACAAGGTGACGCGGGAGGTGCACTACACCCAGGAAGTGCTCCTGATCCAGAAGGGCAAACTTCAGGTCGATTTTTACACCGTGGCCGAGGAATATCTGGAAAGCCGCATCCTGGGCCCGGGCGACATCATCCTGCTCTGCAGCGGCGCGCACGGCTTCCATGTGCTCGAGCCGCTCGAGATGTTCGAGATCAAGCAAGGCCCCTACGCCGGCGAGAACGACAAGACTCGTTTCCCCGAGGCAGCGCCCTCCGAGATCAGGGTCAAAGGTCCAGGACTTTGAGCAAAGCCTGTAACTGAAAGCTTGTGAGCAAAGCCTGTGAGTGACCCGTTCATCCCCGTCAACACGCCGCTGCTCGACGGCAACGAAGCCGAGTATCTGGCCGAGTGCATCCGCACCGGCTGGATCTCGTCCGAAGGCCCGTTCATCAAGCGCTTCGAGGAGGCGATGGCGCAAGCCGCCGGCCGCCGCCACGGCGTCGCCGTCACCAACGGCTCGGTTGCGCTTGACATCTCCGTGCATGCGCTCGGGCTTGAGCCCCGCGGCGAGGTCATCATTCCGACCTTCACGATCATCAGCTGCGCCTCCGCCGTGACCCGGGCGGGGCTGATCCCGGTCGGTGTCGATTGCGATCCCGCGACCTGGAACATGACCATCGAGGGCGTCGAGGCCGCGATCACGCCGCGCACGCGGGCCATCATGCTGGTTCACATCTACGGCCTGCCGGTCGATCTCGAACCGATCATGAAGCTCGCCAGGGCGCGCGGCCTCAAGGTGATCGAGGATGCCGCCGAGATGCACGGCCAGACCTATCGCGGCGCGCCCTGCGGCAGCTTTGGCGATGTCTCGACTTTCAGCTTCTATCCGAACAAGCACGTCACCACCGGTGAAGGCGGCATGATCGTCACCGACGACGACGCACTTGCCGAGCGCCTGGCAAGCCTTCGCAATCTCTGCTTCCAGCCGCAGCAGCGCTTCGTCCACGAAGAGCTCGGCTGGAACGCGCGCATGACGAATTTGCAGGCGGCCCTCGGCGTCGCCCAGGTCGAGCGCCTGCCGCGGACCGTCGAGATGAAGCGCCGCATCGGCCAGCTCTATGACCAGCATCTTGCCGATGTCGCCGGCATCCGTCGCCCCGTCGCCAGAACCAACTACGCCGACAACATCTATTGGGTCTACGGGATCGTCCTGGACGACTCCGTGCCGTTCGACGCCAAGGAGGCGATGCGGCGCCTGGCGCAGAAGGGCATCGGCACGCGGCCGTTCTTCTGGTGCATGCACGAGCAGCCGGTGCTGCGCCGCATGGGGTTAATGCTGGATGAATCCCATCCGCACGCGGAATACATTGCCCGCCGCGGCTTTTATCTGCCTAGTGGGCTTGCATTGACCGAGGACGAGATCGCCCGGTCGGCGCGGGCGCTCAGGGAGATCCTGCCGTGACCGTGTTCGCGGACTACGCGCCCTGGTACGATCTGTTGTACCGGGACAAGGACTACGCAGCCGAGACCGACTTCGTCGAAAGCCGTCTGCGCGCGCACGGCGTCGCCACGGGCAAGCTGCTCGATCTTGGCTGCGGCACCGGCGTGCACGCGATCGAATTCGCCCGCCGCGGCTGGAGCGCCGCCGGAGTCGATCTCAGCTTAGACATGATTGAGGAGGCGAAGACACGCGCCGAACAGGCGGGCCTCGCCATTCCCTTCCGCCAGGGCGATGCTTGCGACACCGGCCCGGAGCGCGGCTACGACGCGGTGGTGTCGCTGTTTCACGTCGCAAGCTATCAGAACGATCACGACCGGCTGGAAGCGCTGTTCAGGACCGCGCATGCGGCCCTCAAGCCCGGTGGCGTGTTCTTGTTCGACTATTGGTATGGCGGCGCGGTGCTGGCGCAGGGCGTGGAGACGCGCGTCAAGGTGATCGAGCAGGCGCCGCTGCGCCTGACCCGGATCGCGCAATCCGACCATGACGAGCCGAATGCGACGGTGTCCGTCAACTACACTCTGTTCTGCGAGGACATGGACCGCGCGACGATCCGGCGCGTCGATGAGACCCATCGCATGCGTTACTGGTTTCCCTTTGAGGTCGAAGCTGTGCTGAAGCGTTGCGGGTTCGAGCCGGCCGGCAGCCATGCCTGGCTGTCGGACGTTGCGCCGAACGTGAAGGACTGGGCCGCCTGGTCCATCGCGAGAAAGGCTGCGCGGCCGTGAAACGTTATCACGTCGGCATCTTTCTCGAACTGCCGCTCGACGTCGGCGGCGGCTTCCAGCAGTCGCTCACCGACATCATGTGGATGCGCGACTGGGCGAAGACCGCCGATATCGACGTCACGGTGTTCACGACACTGCACGACAACGTCGCGATCCTCGCCGATCTCGGCGTCAACAGCGTGTATCTCAAGCTCGGCTGGCTCGATCGCCTGTTCCTGTTCCTCAAATATTCCGGACCGTTCGACCTGCTGCAGTACTCCATGCGGCTGTGCGCACCGTTCGAGAAGAAGCTGATTCGGGCCGGCGTCGACATCGTCTATTTCACCACGACATCGAATTGGAATTTGGTGCTTTACAAGCTGCCGTTCATCATCACGATCTTCGACGGCTGCTTCCGTGACCGTCCTGAATTCGACGAAGTGCGGGAATTCGCCCAGTTCGAGCGCCGCGACATCGTGTGGCGCAGCGCCGCCGTCAAGGCCGCGGTGGTCGTGACCAACGCGGATGAGTTGGTTGACATGCTGTACCGGCGCTACGCCATGGAGCGCGACCGCGCCGTCTGCATCCCGTTCTCGCCGTCGCTCTACGTGTCGCGATCGGATAAGGCCGATCAGGACGCGGACGCAGCGATCCTCAGGAAGTACAGCATCCAGCCCGGCTATCTGTTCTATCCGGCGCAATTCTGGTCGCACAAGAACCATGCAACGATCCTGCTTGCGATGCGCCTCTTGAGGGACCAGGGGGAGACAAACAGGCTGGTGCTCTGCGGCTCCGATCGCGGCGCGCGCGCTGCGTTCGAGGCACTGGCGGCGCAGCACGGTCTCGCCGATTGCGTGCACATGCTCGGCTTCGTCCCCAACGCGGAGCTTGGCGCGCTCTACCGGGGCGCCCACGCGCTGGTAATGGCCACCTATTTCGGCCCCACCAACCTGCCCCCGCTCGAGGCGTGGGCGGTCGGCACGCCAGTGATCTATCCGGAAGCCTTCGAGGCGCAGGCTGGCGATGCAGCCATTCTGTTCGATTACGACGATCCGGCCTCGCTCGCGAAGGCCATCGCCAAGGTCGGCTCACCCGAAGAGCGCGCCCGGCTTGCCGCCGCAGGCAGGCAACGGCTTGCCCATTTCGGCGAGCGGATCGACGAAGGACACCGGCAGCTTGCCCGGCACCTGATGCGGCTGAGGTATCGTCGTTACCCTCAGATCTACTGAGATCAGCCCGCTGGTCAGTTCGGCAGCGCTGCCAGCAGCCGCGTGCGCACGCGCGCGATCAGCAGCGGGCTCGCCGCAAGCGCGACGACGATGCTCCAGATCGCGCATTCCGCCAGGAAGCGGAGCATCCCCACTCCCGGCACCATGGTGTGGATCACGAAGCCAAGCTCCCATCCACCGAACACGATCGTGACCATGACCGCGAAGAGCACCAGCATGTGGCGAAGCGGACGATCCAGCGTCTGAAGCATGATGACGACCGTCAGGATTCCGAACTGGGTCAGGAGGTCACTTGCCACGATCGCGATCGCCGCGCCGAGGGGACCGAACCTGGGGATGAGCAGGCCCGACAGGATCAGGAACGCGATCAGCTGCAGCCCCTTGGTCCGGACCAGCAGGTCGCCGCGATTGCTGTGATTGGCAAAGACGAAAGCCATCAGCGATGGCGCAATGATTGCGGAACCGAACAGCAGCGTGATAGCGAGCGTGGCGTTGTTCGGGATGCTGCCGTGGGTCCACAACGCGAAGAAGTCCGACCAGAACGGCAACGCCCCGGCAACGATCAGGCTGGCCGCGGCGGTGACGAGCAGCGACCCCTGGGCATAGAGCGTGCGCAGCCGCACCTTATCACCGATGGCATAATCGTGGCCGAGCTCCGCGCCGATCGGCAGCGTGATCAGGATGCAAACACTCCTCACAAAGCTCGAGATGACGCGGACCAGGGCCCATTGCGCCACCGCGACGCGATCGGCGACCATCGCGCTGACCAGCAGCACCGGCACGTTGATGAGCGCAAGCTCGGTGAGGTTGGCGATGGAGAAGGGCAAGGCAAGGCCGAACTGCCCCGCGCTCCAGCGCCACGACCCAGAGGAGAGCCCACGGGCGCGCCGCAGGAACGGCAACTGGCGCGGCGCGTCATGGACGATCAGGAACAGCGCAAACAGAATCTGGGCCGCGACATAGGCGAGCGCGACCGCGAGCAGGCTGCCGAACCAGGCGATCGCGACGAGCTGGCCGGCCTGCCCAAGCACCGTCGCGATGTTTTGCGACCACACGGCCCGGCCGTACTTGCCGCGCACGCGATAGAGGCCGGCGACGAGATTGGCCGGCAACGCGAGCAGCACGCCGAGGGTGATCGCGAGCATCGCGCTGTCGAAGGTCGGCACCCCCTGAAATCCGAGAACCGCGGCAGGCGGAAACAGCTCGGTGCCGGCGATCAGCAACGCGCCGAGCACGACGACGATGCACAGATAGATCCGCTTCATGCGGGCGAAGAAGCTCGCCGTGCGTCCGTCGCAATCGACGCAGGACTTGAAGGCGAGAAACCGGTTGATCGAACGAAGCTGCAAGCCGCAATCCGCGACGATCACGAGGGCTCCGGCCGCATAGAGCGCAAGCCAGGCCGCGAGCATGTCGCTGTTCCAGAAATGCAGGAATACGGGGATGAGAAGCAGCTGCTGCGTCAGCCCCAACACCATCTGCACGAGGTTCGCCGACCAGCCCTGAATCAGCCGCTGAAGGCGGCCGTTGCCCCCTTCGCTCTTGGGATCGTCCGTCCTACCTGGCGCGTCAACTTGCGTATCGGTCAAGCCGCATCCTTCCCCGCGACCGCGCGCCACGAACCGTCCCGATCGTCCGCGATCGCTGGCGCATCGGTTCCTACGGACGCCGCAGGATCGCCATTGATTCCCGCAGCGGAAAACGCCAACGTGGATTCGAAGCAGAGCGTTAGCGCGTCTTAAGGTGGTTCAACGGCTTAGGCAATGGCATCCGAGTTCATACCGTTCAATCGGCCCTATCCGACCGGAAAAGAGTCCGGCTACATCCAGAAGGCGCTGGAGAGCCTTCACGTGTCCGGCGACGGTCGCTACAGCAAACTCTGCCACCAATGGATCGAGCAGCGCACCGGATGCGCGCGAGCGTTGCTGACGCATTCCTGCACGTCCGCCCTCGACATGGCCGCCATGCTGCTCGACCTTAAGAGCGGCGACGAGGTCATCCTGCCCTCCTTCACTTTCGTATCAAGCGCGAACGCATTCGTGCTGCGCGGTGCGATCCCCGTCTTCGTCGATGTCCGCGAGGACACGCTGAACCTCGACGAACGGCAGGTCGAGGCTGCGATCACCTCGCGCACGCGTGCGATTGCGCCGGTGCACTATGCCGGCGTCGGCTGCGAGATGGATGCGATCGTCGCGATCGCGAAGCGTCACGATCTGCGGATCGTCGAGGACGCCGCGCAAGGGATCATGGCCAGCTACAAGGGCTCTGCGCTCGGCGCCATCGGCGATTTCGGCGCCTTCAGCTTCCACGAGACCAAGAACATCATGTCCGGCGAAGGCGGCTGCCTGCTAGTGAACGACCCCGAGCTTGCGCTGCGCGCCGAGATCATGCGCGAGAAGGGCACCGATCGGAGCCGGTTCTTCCGCGGCGAAGTCGACAAATACACCTGGCAGGATATCGGCTCGTCCTATCTGCCGAGCGATCTCACCGCCGCCTTCCTCTGGGCCCAGCTTGAGGAGGCCGAGCGCATCACGCGCGAGCGGCTGGCGATCTGGAACAGGTATCACGACATGCTGGCGCCGATGGAGCAGCGCGGCCTGCTGCGTCGCCCCATCGTGCCGGGCCACTGCCGCCACAATGGACATCTCTATTACGTGCTGCTGCCACCGGAGATCGACCGTTCCATGGTGCTGCGCAAGCTCAGGGACGAAAACATCCAGGCGGTCTTCCACTACGTGCCGCTGCATTCCTCGCCCGCGGGGCAGCGGTTCGGACGGACGCTTGGCGATCTGGCGCTGACGACCGAACTCTCGGAACGTCTGATCCGGCTGCCGATGTGGATGGCCCTTCAACAAGCTCAGCAGGAGCGAATCTGTGACACGCTCGGGATGATCCTCGGGCGGTAATCTCTAGACCCCGTCCGATTCACCGTTCTTGGCGTCGCGCGCGGCACAAAGGGCGCGAAGATTGGTCGCGCGCCGTCGGGGCCACCAGCGCTTGCCGCCTCCGACGGGTGCGCTCGCCACACCCGGCACGCCGGGCGGGAGCGGGGTGGGGCAATTCGCGTGTCTAGACGCTGCAGCACAGGCGCCTCACTGCCATCGCCCTACCTGAGAATCACTTTACGCACCTGGACCGCGCTCAGCTTTCAACCGGCACGGGTTCCGCCTAGGCGGCTGGATCACGTTCTGCTCGGTCCGGTCGATCAAGATTACGATGGCGCGCTCTCCCCCGACCACGGCTCCCACCAGGACAAGTACCGTGTCCCGAACGTCTTCACCGCCGCGGTCTGCTCCGCACCTCGGCGATCGGGCCGGAGGCCTGCGAAGAGACCCTGCTGTGGGCGGCCCTGCGACCCTCGCGGTGGTCCTGCCGCACCGAGACGGGCTTGGCCTTGGCGGCGACAACGTCAGGCTGGCTGGGGTCGCCGACGCCTGGCTCGATCCCATTACGGTCGCCACGGCGGTTGAGCCGGCGATCTTGTCGGCGATGCCGCCCATCAATGCTGCACCCCAAAGAAAACCGCTGAGCGCGACTCCTTCTTGCCGTTTGGCCTGTTGCCGCACCGGCAATCCGGCAGGCTATCTGGAAAAGTTTTGGCGGCAAATTGGCTCACGATTTCCGTGGCACTCTGACCGGCACAGAAACGCGACCACCACAATGACCGCCCCGAGATCGCGGAGGCGAGCATGGGCGCCCTCGAATTGATGCCAAGGGGGTGCACAAGCTATGCTCGTTCACGACGACTGGTGCGAAGATCGCGTGCAGGGCGTGCGGAAGCAATATTGCCGCGGCCTCGAAAAGCTCAATCTTGCGACTGCGGCGGGCGCGCGAGACCCGGGCTACGATTGCGATGCCTGCCCCCCGATGGAACTCGACGGCGGCACGCCCCGTTCGGCCAACGGAATGAACGCCCGCGAGGCGCTCACAAAGTCTGAAGGCGGCGGCCTGCCGAGACAGGGCGTACAGCGGACCTGCCCACTGCAGCCGGGACAACCCGAACCCAACAGAGGAACGTGGTCGTTTCAATGGCAGTCATCCTTGCATAATCCACAGCCCTATGGCTTCCGCGATCCCGAGCCTCTATAGGTCGCGGGGACGCGAACAGGTCGCTTTCGGGAGAAAGAAGTGGCAGAGCGAATCACTGGCCTCTATCGAGCGATCCGGCTTCCGGCAGTCTACAAAGGACTGATGTCCGTACTCGGCGCGGACAATGCGATCAGGCGATACGTCAGCGAGGTGCTCGAGCCAGCACCCGGCATCACAATGCTGGATGTCGGCTGCGGACCGGCCAATGTTCTCGCTTATCTACCCGAGTTGGATTATACTGGTATCGATCACAATGAGGGCCACATCGCGTTTGCGCGCCAGCGTTATGACGGTCGCGGCCGCTTCATCGTCGGTTCGGCCGATCAGTTGGAGCAGAGCGGGGAAAGCTTCGACCTGATCAACGTGTCGGCCATCCTTCATCATCTCGATGATGATCTGTTCAAGTCGTTGAAGTCACTACTCAACGAGGGCGGACGGATCACCACGATCGACAACGTCTGGCTTCCCGGCCAGCGCGCCGTCGTCAAGCTTATCAACAATCTCGACTCCGGGATGAACATCAGGACTCCGGAAGGCTATCTAAGTCTGATGAGCGGCCTTGGCTACAATATTCAAGCCCGGATCTTTCATGACCTGCTGCGAGTGCCCTACGATCACTTCGTCATGGTTGCCCGAAGCAATCCGGCGCCCTCATCGTGAGTTATCGGCCCGGTCAAATGCAAGGTCCCGGCCCCACGCCCGGGCCTTTCTCTCCTGCTCGCACACAACCATGCGTCGAAGCGAGTTGCACATTCACTGGTGACTATCGATGGCCGAGGCTCGGGCGGCACCCGCTCCTGTGTTGCATGTTTCGCGGTGCCTTGAACGAGACGTCCAAGTTCGAGATCGTCGTGGTTGGAGTTCCGTTCCACGTCAGCTTGGCTTAAGCACAAAATTTGCCATAATACTTAGTGGACGCCACGCAAGGCGCTCGACGCAGCTGGTCGGGCGCTGGTCATCCAAATGCCAACCCGCGCAGATAAACCAAATAGGAAGGATCAATACGGCGTTTGACTGCGACGATAGAGCCCTTGAGTTTCATCCAATGCTTGTGTCGACTTACCAGCTTGGAGACGCGCCGCTCATTTGGCAGGTCATCCCGTCAGCATCGGGCAGCAGACTATCTACCGCTCGTCCAACCACGACGCGGCTGCCCCCAGCCGGCCAGCGCAGCCCCGCAAGTGTCATGCGCACCTCTGCACGCAGGATCGCAGTGAAGATGCCGTTAACGCGCGGGTCGAGCGTGAATTCACGTTCGACCCCCTCGGTGCCCGGCTTGCTGCGGGTCATCAGCCGACTTGCGACCATCAAAGGCAAGAGCAGTGACGTATACGAACTGGAAAACAGGACCTCGAAGCCGTTGCGACGCATCTTCTCTTCGAGTTCGCCGCGGCGGTAACGTCGTTCGTGATATGCGATCTCGTCGGCACGGCTCCACAGCCACGGATGCTGGGGTACGGCGATGATGATGCCGCCGCCGTCCACCGTTGCCGCGCGGATCCCGCGCAAGACGCCCTCGTCATCGGCAATGTGCTCGATCACGTCAAACGCACCCACCAGGTCGAACACACCGCGCGCCGGAATATGACGTGCGTCCATCTGCACGAATTCAATCTGCGGGAGGCGCGTTCGGGCAAAGGTGAGCCCGGACGGATGCAGCTCCGAACCCACCAGCCGGCGCCACTGGCGCGATTGCGCAAACGCACGCAGCACAACGCCGTTGCCGCAGCCGATCTCAAGGAACCGGCGCGCATCGGGAAAGAAGAGCTCGGCTAGGCCGACCAGCAGCTCGTTGCGCGCGACGAACCAGAAATGCTCGTCCTCGACTTTGGCGAGCGCCTCGAAGTTGTGCGGGTCCATCCCGCTGATCGTGTCGGCGAGCTCCGGCGCAAACATTGGGATGCCTTCGCGCTCAGCGACGGCGATCCCACAAGCCGGGCACTGCCAGCCCACCGGCCAGATCGGCTCGCGATCGTCGATTTCCTCTTCGGAACCGCACGCGGGGCAGCGGCGGCGCCCTTGAGTTGGACCGATCATAGGAAACACGCAGCGGCGGTTTGGGCATGACCAACAATTGGGGGTGAATTCATCGCGGAGTCACTGTAAACACGGCCCTGATGGCGGCCGGACGAGGGCCTGCCAGCAACCTGTTCGGATCAATCACGCGCGTCAAGCCCATCGCGGCATGCCGTCCGGTCTCACTGAAGTCAAACCTGTGCGTATCTCGATCATCCAGTCCTGCTATATTCCTTGGAAGGGCTTCTTCGACCTGATCGGGCAATGCGACGAATACGTGATCTTCGACCGCATGCAATACGTGAAGCGGCACTGGCACAACCGCAACCGGATCAAGACCGCGAGTGGAGTAGAATGGCTAACCATTCCCGTCGTGACAAAGGGACGGTTCGACCAGCCGATCGACGAGGTCGAGATCGAAAAGCCCTGGGCGGAGAAACACTGGCGAACACTGGAACTGGCCTACCGACGCGCGCCGTTCTTCGATGCATTTGCATCTGCGGTTCGCGCCTGGTACGAGCGTGCAGACAAGGAGAGGCGCCTGACCGGCGTCAACGAGCTATTCACGCGCGAGATCGCGGGCCTGCTCGGGTTGAAGACGCGGATCGTTCGGGACACGGCCTATCCTGGAGAGGGCGTGAAGACAGCGCGGCTGCTTTCAATCGCCCGAGCCGCCGGCGCCGACAGCTATCTCAGCGGCCCGTCCGCTCGGGCCTATCTCGACGAAGAGATGTTTGCCTCCGCGGGTATTGCCACAGAGTGGATGAGCTATCACGGCTACCCCGACTATCCGCAGCTCCATGCTGGGTTCGAACATGCCGTCAGCATCCTGGACCTGATCTTCAATACCGGCCCCGAGGCGCGGCACTTCGCGCGCCTGAGGCGTAATAAGTCGGCGGATTCGGGCTCGCAGCAAAAAGTCCCGGAACGAGTCCCGGGATCTTCAATTGTTGGGCCGCGCAGCCTATGACGCTGTTGATTGCCGTGAACGCAGGGGCTTACCTCTCGCCGAGATGCGAACCGCCGCGCCGGCTGCAACTAGACCCTTGGACCGCGCCTAGTCGTCGGGCCGCATCGCACTGCGCGCCGGCGTACCAAGTGTAGTGGTTCCCAACCGTGCGGTCGCTCAAATGGCTGCACCGCTGAAGCCGAGTTGTTGAAGGAATTGTCGGAGTTCGACAGCCGGATACTGCTGGTCGACACCATGCCGGCGTATTGTCCTGGCCGTGCTGCTTCGATGTTGAGCGCACCGCTGATGAACAATAGCGTTCATCGCGCGAACATGCACGGTGGAAAAGTGATTGGATCGCTGCGGTGCTTAGCCTGAACGGGCACATTGCATCAAATGTCCCATTTTCGTCGGATGTGTAGGTTTCTGAAACTCCAAAGCGTACAGTCGGGGATAACACTCGTACTCAAAACAATCGTGAACCCGTACGCGCCGATGCACGTACCAGCTGAAAGCGAGTCGCAGGCTAATTATTGGAGCTTCGGCGAGACTGCGCCTCGGCGGCGGAGGGAAAGCGGAACTGTTTGGGTCAAAGCAATGGTACGGAGGGCTTGGTAACCCTGCATGCGGGATACTTCGAACTGCTCGGGGAGTAGCAGGTCGGACCTGCAGAGGTCGCTAAGGGCCTTTTCGATTCTACGTCGCAGAGAAGTAGGAAGACCAAAGCACTGTCACTGAGGGATCAAAGCAAGGGAGCCTCTGTATCAGACCTACTCCCGCCACCACCATGAGGGTGACGAAACCACGAAAGGGCAGCGAGGAGCGAATTTCTTGAACGGCGTGGCCACTGCGCGGAGATCTCGACCATCTGGGTGTTGCGGGCCTCGCGAACCGTTGTTAGCCGCAGGCCCTGAACAATTAGATGGCTCATCCGACTAGACCGCCAAGACGACATTGTACTTCGGCCGTATTCAAGCAAATACTTGGGTCAAAAGTTGGAGACATCGAAATAACCACAGAATTAACGAGTAGTTCGGTTTCTTTACGGGCTCGTTGGCCGCTGATATCGATGCCGTAGTGCAGAAGTTGAGCGGCGAGGCAAGATTGGAATTCCATAAAGAAATAAAATTTCGGACAATTCATGCCGGATGGCAACCACAAGTGGGGTCGATATCTCATAAAATGCGTCCTAATTCGAGGCGAATTCTCAAGCACGTCCAAGGTTGTTTCGTGATTTCCAATTATTTGCGCCTTTCGCCTAGTTGCCTTATTAAGGGCACGCTGCCGGCTACCGCCCCAGGACGGCGACCTAAGACATTGCAATACTACGGCATTTCTACTGACTGCCGGGAATTCTCCAAGAGACGATGATGCAGGCGCCCGAATTGATCGCAGAAGTGCTCCGAAGCAGTGGCGCTCACATTCCGTCCGGCGACACCCCTCTAGCCGAGCTTGAGGGCTGGGATTCGCTCAAGGGCGTGCGGCTTGTGCTGCGCCTTGAGGAGATCGTCGGAAGGGAGCTTTCCGAGGACGATATTGAGCGCCTTCAGTCGGTCGGCGACGTCGAGCGGCTATTGAAGGCCATATGAGCAATGGCTCCGACTGATGATCGCTGGGTAGTTGTCTCAGGCGCCGACGGCGCGCTTGGGCGTGGGTTGTTGGCACATTTCGCAAACAAGGGACATCCGGTCCTGGCGCTCGATCGCACTTTCGATGCCCCTGCGCATCCGCGGACGGTATCCCGGAAGCTGGATCTCACCGATGAAGCACAGCTCCGGCAGACTCTGGCAGAAGCGATTCCCGCGAATGCGTCGATCGCCCTGCTGATCAACGCCGTCGGCCTAATCTGGAACGAACCCACGCTCAGCTTCAAGGGCGCGAAACTCGTGCCCCACGGCCTAAGCTCCTGGCGAAACGTGATCGAAGCAAATTTGACGGCGCCCTTCGTTGTCGCAGCCCACGTCGCCGCGCGTATGGCACGGCGCGGCGGCGGCGCGATCGTTAACTTCTCGTCGATCGCCAGCGAAGGGAACCAAGGCCAGGCTGCCTATGGCGCGGCCAAGGCCGGCATCGAGGGATTGACCCGCACCATGGCGGTCGAGCTTGGGCCCCTCGGCGTGCGCACTAATGCGCTGGCGCTTGGCTTCATCGACGTTGCGACTACCCGTGATGCGGTCACAGGCGAGCGGCTTGAAGGCTATGTGCAGAAGACACCGGTCGGCCGCCTCGGGCAGCTCGAGGATATCGTTAGTGCCGTAGAGTTCCTTGCAGCTAATAGCTTCGCCAACGGCACAGTCGTGAAGCTCGACGGAGGCTTGCGTCTCTAGTGACGGATCTCTGGAGCAGCTTCATGGAGATCGCCGACGCCGATCAGACCGCGCCGGCGCTGATCCTGCGCGATACCGTTTGCAGCTTTGGTGAGTTGAAGTCGCTGGCTGAACACTGTGCGGCGGAGCTCTTTATTCGCGGCATCGTCAAGGGCGACGTAGTGGCTCTGCAGCTCCCCAAGCGCCGCATCACCTATGCGCTTCTACTCGGCTGCCTCAAACTCGGCGTACCCTACGTGTTCATCGACCCGAAAAATCCGGCCGAGCGTAGCCTGCGCATCCTGGAGCAGCTTCGTCCAAAATTGCTGTTCAGCTCATCCGACACCACTAATCCCTTCGGTGCGGTGGTGAAGCTATCAGATGGCACCGACTACGACTGGCTCGGGGACGCGACGCTCCCGCCTGCGGCCGCCGCGCAGCCGATCACCGGGACGGACCCGGCCTATGTGATGTTTACGTCAGGCTCGACCGGAGAGCCGAAGGGCGCCGTGATCCCGCATCAGGGCGTGTTGAGTCTGATCGCGTGGGCGAAGGAGATGCTGCGCGCCTCACCGAACGAGCGCTTTACCAGTATCAACCCGCTGCACTTCGACAATTCGGTTTTCGACGTTTATTGCGGCCTTTTCAACGGCGCGGCACTGGTACCGATCGAGACCTCGGAAGTCAGCAATCCCGCAAGCTGGGTGAAGATGATCCGGGCAGGGCAAGCGAGCGTAATGTTTGCGGTGCCGACGCTGTTCCTGATCCTCGACCAGCTAGGCCTATTGACGCCGCAAGCCCTCCCTGATCTGCGGGTCTTCCAGTTCGGCGGCGAGGGTTACCCGATCGGCAAACTGCGCGAGTTCTATGCGCGTTTCGCGGGCCGCGCGCGCCTCATTAACGTCTATGGACCGACTGAGACGAGCTGCATCTGCTCCAGCATCGAGATTATCCCCGATATCCTGACGGCACCTGATACCGAATTTCCTCCACTTGGCGCGATGCACCCGGATTTCACGCATGTCATTCTCGACGAAGAGCAAAGGCCTGTGCCGCTGGGCGAAGCGGGCGAGCTATGGATCGGCGGCCCCTGCGTCGGCCTCGGCTACTACGCAAATGGGCAGGAGACCGCGGCGAAGTTTCGGCAGGATCCGAGACATGATCGTTACCGCTCGATCTTCTACCGCTCCGGCGACCGCGTCCGCGAAGACGAGCACGCGCGCCTCTGGTTCCACGGCCGGGTCGACAACCAGGTGAAGATTCGCGGCCATCGAATTGAGCTCGAGGAGATCGACCTCGCGGTGCAGAGCCTTGCCGGCGTCCGGCGCGCCCTGGCAGTAGTCCTCGACGGTTCCGACGGCACCGAGATTGCGGTCGCCTACGTTGCGGACCGCGTCATCCCGTCAAGGGAGATCACAGCCCGCTGCCGTGAAATGTTGCCTGCCTATATGTGCCCTGCGAAAATCGTCCAGCTTGACGAGCTGCCGCGCAACGCCAACGGGAAGGTCGATCGCAAGGCGGCGCGCGCGTTCATTGAGCAGATGGCCTAACGATGAAGCTTTCGATCGTCACCACGCTATACCGGTCGGCCGCCCATATCGCGGAGTTTCACCGGCGCGCGAGCGAGGCCGCGGCACGGATCACCGACGACTATGAGATCGTGATGGTCGACGATGGCTCGCCGGATAATTCGCTCGAGCTTGCCTGCGCGCTCGGCGAAAACGATCCTCATTTGCGCGTCGTCGAGCTTTCGCGCAATTTCGGCCACCACAAGGCATTAATGGCCGGTCTCGACCATGCCCGCGGCGAGCTTTGCTTCCTGATCGACAGCGACCTCGAGGAAGACCCGGCATTGCTCCGCACCTTCTTCGAAAGGATGAAGACGACCGATTGCGACGTAGTCTACGGTTTCCAGGAGCGACGCAAGGGCGGCACCTTCGAGAGCGTCGGCGGCCGGGTCGCCTGGTACTGGATCAACAAACTCTATTCGATTAACATTCCTCTGAACCAGTGCACGGTGCGGCTGATGCGCCGCGAATATGTCGACGCCCTGCTGATGCACCGCGAAAGCAACACTGTGATCGGCGGGCTTTGGGTGATCACCGGATTTCGCCAGGTCGGAGCGTCCATCACCAAGGGGAATCGCAGCGACACGACCTATTCTCCTCGGTTGCGACTCGGCACACTCGTAAACGGCATCACGTCCTTCAGCACCGTGCCCCTGAACTTGATGGTCATGTGCGGCATGATCATCGCCATGATCTCCTTCGCGTTCGGCATCTTTGTGATCCTCCAGAAGCTGATCTATAACGCCTCCGCGGGCTGGGCCTCGTTGATGTTCTCGATCTGGTTCATAGGCGGCATCATTGTGTTCTGCCTTGGCGTGATCGGCATCTACGTGTCCCGCATCTTCGTCGAGACCAAGAACCGGCCCTACGTCATCGTTCGCAGGGTCCACCAGAGAGCTCAGCCATGACCGATAAGATTGATCCCGCCCGAGCCGCCTATCAAACCCGAGAAGAGCAGCACTGGACGGAGCTCAAGAGCATTCTCGATGACGGCGAGATTTCGCTGCAGGAGACGCTCATCAACTATCCGGCGTTCGTTCGGCGGCGGGAAATGACGCGCCTTCTGGCGGACTACGACCTGTTCCGCATGGTCAAGGACCTACCCGGCTCCATCGTCGAGCTAGGCGTCTTCCTCGGTGCCGGCCTCTTCACATGGTCGAAGCTGCTCGAGACATTCGTTCCGGGTGACCGTTCACGCAAGGTGTTCGGCTTCGAGAGCGGCGGCGGCTATCAGGATTTCGCGCCGGAGGACGGCGACCCCAGGCC
Organism: Bradyrhizobium sp. DOA1; assembly: GCF_001593325.1. Taxonomy (NCBI): domain Bacteria; kingdom Pseudomonadati; phylum Pseudomonadota; class Alphaproteobacteria; order Hyphomicrobiales; family Nitrobacteraceae; genus Bradyrhizobium; species Bradyrhizobium sp. DOA1. The sequence continues at coordinate 1,825,095 of NZ_JXJM01000001.1, read as the reverse complement.
CTGGATCGAGAGCGTGGTCGGGCGCAAGGAGGTACCGGACCGCTATCTCGAGCGCATGGTGAAGCTGACCAACCAAGACAATCTGCTGCCCGGCGTCGAGCGCTGCCGCGTGATTTCCGGCGACATCCTCCAAACGGTGCCGGCCTTCGCCGCAGGCAACCAGGGCACGCGGCTGTCGATGATCTTCTTCGACGTCAACCTGTACAAGCCGACGCTGACCGCCTTCCGCGCGCTCTATCCCCTGCTCGTGCCCGGCGGCGTCGTCGCCATGAACGGATACGGCTCGCCGCCCTGGCTTGGCGAGACCACCGCCTTCGAGCACTATTTCAAGGAGATCGGCCAGCACCTGCCGCGCTTGCGCAAGCTGTCCTACTCGATCCGGCCCGGCGGCTACTTCATCAAGGAATAGGCCGCGATGAAGAAGACCAAGGTTCTGCTGTTCACCTCGCAGGACATCGGCAACGATGTCTTCTCGTGGATGCATGCGCGCAACGACATCGACCTCACCGTGGTGACCCAGCGCACGCAACGCGACGAGATCTACGGCTATCGGGCGACGCTCGATCTCTGCCTGGAAAAGGGCGTGACCGCGCTGACGCCGAAGCGGATCGACAACGCGTTCCTGACCGAGATCGAGGCCTTGGCGCCGGACCTGATCGTCTGCGCGTATTATCCCCGCATCTTCCCGCGCCGCCTGCTTGCGATTCCCCCGCTCGGCTGCATCAACGTGCATCCCGGACTGCTGCCGCACTATCGCGGCACCTTCCCGTCTCCGTGGTGCATCCTCAACAACGAGAAAGAGATCGGTGTCACGCTGCACTACATGGACGAGGGGATCGACACCGGCGACATTCTGGTGCAGCGGCTCCACCCGATCGGGCCCGATGAGACCGGGCACGAGCTCTACAAGAGATCGATGAAGCTCTGCGCCGACCTCCTGATCGAGAATTTCGACAAGGTCCTGCGCGGGGAACTGACGGCGCGGAAGCAGCCTGCCGGCGGCTCCTATTACAACAGGATCGCGCCGCAATACCGGATCGACTGGCATCAGCCGCGCTCCGAGATCCGCAACCAGATCCGCGTGCACGCAAGACCTTATTTCCCGGCCCACGCATTCCTGCTGAACAAATGCGTGACCATCAACAAGGCCTCGTTCATCGATCTCGACGACTATCGTGCACAGGGATCCGGCACGATCTGCAAGGTGTTCGAGAACATGTCGTTCGTCGTCTCCTGCGTCGACGGATGCCTCCTGATCGAGGACTACGACCTGTTTCCGATCCTGCGGCCCGACGATATCGCCCTTCACATCCGCCCCGGCAACCGATTCTGAAGACACCATGACCGACGAAGAGAGAAAGTCACCGGCCGCGATCGATGGCACCTATGGCGCCTTCTACCAGAAGCGCAATCCAGCGCATGTCTACCCCGTTGAGTTCGTCGTCCGCGCCTATCTCGGCAACTATCCGCGGCACAAGACCGACGCCGCCAGCTATCACGGCAAACGCGTGCTCGATCTCGGCTGCGGCGACGGCCGCAACATGCCGCTGCTCCGCAATCTCGGAATGGAGGTGCACGGCACCGAGATCTCGCAGGAGATCTGCGATCTCACCACGGCGCGGATGAAAAATCTCGGCATCGAGGCGACCCTTGCCGTCGGGCGCAATCACGCCCTGCCCTACCCGGACGGCTTCTTCGACAATGTCCTGGCCTGTCATGCCTGTTACTACGTCGATCCCGGCACGCGCTTCCCCGACAATGTGCGGGAGATCGCCCGCGTGATGCGCCCCGGCGGATCCTTCGTGTTCTCGGCTCCGATCGGCACCACCTACGTGTTGCGCGAGGCCAAGGATCACGGCGACGGGCACATGGAGATCGCCGCCGATCCCTACGGGCTGCGCAACGGCTACGTTCTCAAGAAATTCGATAACGAAGCCGAGATCGTGAACGCGCTTTCACCGGCCTTCACGGACTTCGAAATTGGCTCGTGCCGCAACGATTTCTGGGGTATCGAAGAGCACGTCTGGACTGTCGCCTGCCGCAAGGCCGGCTGACGTTCGGGCGTCCGAGCGAGACACCTGACCTGGACACCTGACAATGGCTTTGTATTCCGGCGAGGAGCGGCCGCGCCGCATCGTGATCTTCGGAACCGGTCAGGGCGCAGACACCGCCCGCCGCTACTTCGAATGGGATACGCCTCACGAAATCAGCGGCTACGTGGTCGACCGCGAATTCTTCACCGCAGGCGAGTTCAAGGGGCGCCCGGTGGTGGCCGTCGACGAGGCCGTTGGCCGCTTCCCCCCGGGCGACTACCTCGCTTTCGTTCCGCTCGGATCCGGGCGCATGAACATGTTGCGGGCGGAAAAGTACGAGCTCATGAAATCGCTCGGCTACCGTTTCATCTCCTATGTGCACGGATCGAACCGGCTGGCCGGGCATTGCGAGATCGGCGAGAACTGCTTCATCTTGGAAAACCAGTCGGTGAATTTCGACGCCGTCATCGGCGACAACGTCGTGATCTGGAGCGGCTGCCAGATCGGTGACCGCAGCTGGATCGGCAACCATGCCTTTCTCGCCTCACACGTCGTGCTCAACGGCGACGTCACGATCGACGACTACGTCTATCTCGGCAGCAACTGCAACATCTCCAACAGCGTCCGCGTCGGCCGACAGTCGTTCATTGGCGCCAATGCGCTGATCACGAAGGACACGGACGAGCGCGCGGTTCACGTCGTCGAAGCGACGCCCGCCATGGGCATAGACAGCATGCGCTTCATTAAGCTGCTAAAGAACCACCACTAGGACGGGGCATGATCCGGAAAAGTGTGCAGCGGTTTTCCGAAGAGATCATGCCCAAACAGGAATCCATCATGGCCGAGCATTACGAGCGACTGGGATTGGTCTATGGCGCGACCGGCGCGAGCTGGCATCGTTCGCATTGCCAGAATCCGTTCGTTCAGCAGCTTTCGCCGACCCTCTATCGCGTGCATTTTGCCGCGCGTGACGAAAAGAACCGGTCGCAGGGCGCGTGGGCCGATATCGAGGTGACCGGCGCCGGTCTCGTGGTGAAGGAGGCCGCACCCGCGCCCTCGCTCACGCTCGGCCGGCTCGGTGCCTTCGACGATTGCGGGGCGATGCCGGGCAGCATCGTGGCGCATCAAGGGCGTCTCCTGATGTATTACACGGGCTGGACGCTGGCGCGCGCGGTGCCCTTCACCTTCTTCATCGGCGCGGCGGAATCGCGCGATGGCGGCAAGACCTTCCAGAAAGTGTCGGAAGCGCCGGTACTGGGCCGAAATCATTTCGACCCGTTTTTGACCGGTGCCCCCTGGGTGGTCGCGGAAGGCGGCCGCTTGCGCATGTGGTACATCTCCGGCACCGAATGGGTACCGGGTGCGACCCTAAGCGAGCCTCCGACGCACTACTACTCGATCAAGCATGCGATGAGCGACGACGGCATCACCTGGCAAGTCAATGATCGGCTTTGCCTGCCCTATCTGGAGAATGAACACGCGATCGCGCGCCCCGTCGTCATGAAGGTTGATGACGGCTACCGCATGATCTATTCGGCGCGTCGGCTCGGCGAGACGTATCGGATCTACAGTGCGACCTCCCCAGATGGGCTGTCGTGGCAGCGCGAGGCCTCGCCGATGATCGACGTTGCATCGTCAGGATGGGATTCCGAGATGGTCTGCTACGGCAGCCGTCTGGAAACGCCGCAGGGCAACTTCCTGCTCTATAACGGCAACGCGTACGGCAAGGACGGGTTCGGCGCAGCACGCTGGACCTGATCTCTGCGAGGCGTCCTGCCAACTGCCGTCAGCCTACGATCTGATGATCGGTATGCAGGCCCGCCAAATACTCTGCCAGCACGTCGTCTTGTCACCCGTGTGGTTTAGATGCGCGACCGCCTCGGACGGCCATGACGCCGGCACAGGTGGATCCGGCTGCTGAGCGATGGAGCTCACGGCGTCGGCGCCACAAAGCGAAACCTTCGCATGACGGCCGCGACGGCTCCTCGCGATGCCAGCCGCGCCACGCCCCTGCCAAATCGTTCCAGGCGACGTCATAGCAGCCGCCACCGACCGCCTCGGCGCCAACGGGTGACCACATTCCGGCTCGGCCTAGGTTTCCCGGCGCACCGTTCATCTTCAGCAACGAACCAGTCCCCCGGTCGAGAGGAGATAGTTGTCGCCGCTCACGGCCAAGCTCGTCGAGCCCGCGGGGATCGCATTGACGAAGCACATATCGTATCGCCGCCATTTGGCCTGGAAGTGTTCGCGATCGTTTGCATCGAGCTGTTGCTTGTCCCGGCTCAGGTCAAGAAGGACTTGAAGTTGCCATCGCTGTCGGTTCCAAATCAAGCAGTGACCGGTGCTCGAGTCTTTCAGCGCGACGTCATAGCTGCTCGAAGTCTGCTCGCCGCGACCAGGTCCCAGCCGACGATAAGGCCGCTCCGCTTGTCTTCAGGATCGGACCAATGCGGGCCGCTCGCATAGAGGGCATGGATGCTTCCGACCCGCGTGAATGTCGTCGAGCCGAACGAATGGACCACGACAGGCATGCCCATGGTTCCATCGTACCGAAATTTCGATCCGACCCTGTCTTGAAATAGAAACCGCCCGGAAGTGCCCTCCCTCCTCGGGATCCGACCTAGCTGCAGTTGGTTGTAAATCAAATCGGTTACTAAGCCTCGCACGTAAACGACCGCCCTTGAGTCCGATAATAGCAGGATGAGTTGGCGGGGCGCGAGGGACCTGATCTGGCGATCAAATGTCCCCGACATCTCTCTCAGGCGAGCAATTGGTGATCGTGCAGGAGGCCGATCAGATAATCGCTGAAGGTCGCAGACACACCCGCATCGTGCTCGTGGACGTCGGCTCCCGATGACGCGGGCTCGGGCATGCTATTGGGCTGCTCGGCCGGAGCATCCAGACCGGTGCCGAATTCTGCGAAGACGAAACCGTCGCTCGTCACGGTAACGGCCCGACCCGAGGGCGCCAACGACGCGGAGTGAACGCCGGTGAATCCATCGCCGTTCAAATCCTGGTGGAAGATCGCTTCGTAGGACTGGAACGTGCTGCTGTTGCCGGCAACGGCGCCGGTGAGGAAGGCCGTGAAGTTGCCGTTGCTGTCGGTGCCCCAAATCGAGAACTGGCCAGTGCTCGAATCCTTCCACGCAACCTCGTAGCCGACACTGACCTGCTCTGCCGCGATCGGGGACCACGTTCCAGCCTGGCCGACGGAAACGAGGGAGCCGCTCATCTTGAGCAGCGGGCCGGTACCACCGGTCGAGAGCAAATAGTTGGTCCCGCTCGCGACTAGGCTCGTCACACCCGCGGATTCGATCACCAGCGTAAGAATGCCGATCGTTCCGTCGCCGTTCAAGTCCTGGTGGAAGATATCTTCGACCGATCTCAGAGTCGTGCTGGTGCCCGACACGGCGCCCGTCAGGAACGAAGTGAAGTTGCCGTTGCTGTCAGTGGTCCAGATCGAAAACTGGCCGGTGCTGGAATCCTTCCACGCGACATCATAGCCGGTCGATGTCTGCTCGGCTGCGATCGGCGACCAGGTTCCGGCCTGCCCGACGAAAACGGCCGTTCCGCCCATTTTCAGGACCGGACCAACACTCGTCCCGTTCGCATAGAGCGCGTAATTGCTCCCGACCTTTGTCAGGCTCGTCGAGCCGACCGACTCGAGACTCTCGGCGCTTGGCGCGGCCGGCATGCCAATCGTGCCGTCGCCGTTGAGATCCTGGTGGAAGGTATTCTCAATATTTTGCAGCGTCGTGCTGGTGCCGGAGACCGCTCCGGTCAGGAACGAGGTGTGATTGCCGTTACTGTTGGTGGTCCAGATCGAAAACTGGCCGGAAGTTGGGTCTTTCCAGGCGACGTCATATCCAGTTGAGGTCCGTTCGGCTGCAATTGGGATCCAGGGCGCGATGCTGCCTACTGTCGCGCCCTGATATTTCAGGGAGGGGCCCGTACCGCCGGCCGCCGGATTTAGCTCATAGGTGCTGCCTACCTGAACAAGGCTGGTGTCGCCGATCGTTTCGATCACAACCGGAGTGAGCTGGCCGATCAAGGTGATACTTGAGATCGTGCCGTCAGCGAACTGAAAATATTCCGTACCCGACACGATATCGCTGCCATTGAGCTCGCCGTACCGCTGATCGACGAGCGTGAAGACCTGCGTGGTCGTATCGTAGCTGATCCCGTAGTTCGCCCTGCTGCCGGAATATACCGCCGTGTCGGTGCCGGCGCCACCGATAATCGTGTCGTTGCCTCCGCCCCCCGTGATCGTGTCGTTGCCGCCGCCGCCGTTCAGCGTATTGGCGATGGCGTTACCGATGATGCTGTCGTTGGCCGATCCGCCGTTGGCGTTGTCGATGTAGGAGCGCGCGTCGCCGTCGAAGAGGTAGGCGTTGTAGACGTTGCCCGACGCGTAATGACCATTGCCGAGATAGGCCAGCTGCACGGCCGAGAATACCGACGAGGCGCCGGGATTGAGATTGATGCTTAGATTAATCGTGTAGTTCGACAGGTCGTAGGTATCGAAGCCGCCGCCATCCCAGACCGTCTCATAGATGCGGTTGGGCGAGCCGGCGACGCCGCCGCCGGGCGCGAGCTGTCCGACACCGTTGATGAACTCTTGCCCGGTCATCGGATCCCAGCTGTAGACAGTGTTGCTGCTCTGGGTGGTGTAGTCCGCGCCGTACATTGTCTGAAGCGCGAGGATATCATTGGCCATATAGGTCTGCGAATATCCGTAGGCTTCGTTGGTATACCCGCCCGTGGTCGAAGCGCCGACATAGCTGCGATAGCTCATGACGGTGTATTCGCTGTCGTCGTGCGCGCTCGGCACCGCGACATTGGCGGGGCCGCCCGCCTCCTGGCTGTGCTTGAGGCCGAAGGCATGACCGAGTTCGTGCAGCGCGGTGGTGAAGTAGTAATTGCCTAGCTTGGCCAGCGAGAAACTATATTGGGTACCGAACCAGATGTCGCCACCGGGCGCGTAGTTACCCGGATAGTAGGCGTAGGCGGTCGGATTGGCCGCCGGCGACTGCGCGATCATGATGTCGGCGCCATTCGTGCCTGCGTACTGGACGTTGGCGTTGGTGTAGCTGAGGATCAGCCCGATCGCGTAATTGACCGCCGCCTGGATTTGCGTGGGCGCCGAGGCAAAGCCCGACGTGGTCGGCTCGCCGTCGCCGCCGCTGTAGGGATTGGCATAGTCGCTCGGAGAGTCGGGGAAGCTATAGGTGATCGTGCCTGACCATTTGATGCCCGACAACAGGCCGTCGATCTCAGCGTTGTTGGTGGCACTGACATTAACAGCGGTAGCCAATGGACTCTCCAAGACGCGCGTCGTCTGATTCGCCGCGGGGGCACATGATTCTAGCTAGAGAGTTAAACGTTTGGTTTAAATGGGGCAGCGGCGTTCGCGCCGCCTCCAAAAGGCTGTGTTAGCCATCGAATCCCGTAGTCATACGGAAACACGAATAGAGAGTTTCGTTCCCGCGAGTCGCAGGGTTTCATGAAACGACATGCACTCTTAGCAGGCCTGTTTGGCGCCTTGATCGCGCTTGCCGGACTGTCCCATCAACCTCTGGGAGGACTGCCTGTCATGGTGGAGACGGCCAAGACAGGCGACAGCGGGAAGGCGAGGCCGGCGCCCTCCATGCCAATAGCGCGAGATCCTGCCGCTGCGGTGGCAGAGGAATACGAAGCTGCCCGCCGTAAGGGAACGCGGGAGGCCCTCGAGCTCTTCGTTGCGCGCCACGGCGATGATCCTCTAGCCGATCAGGCGCGCGCCGCATTGAAGCGCTTGCCGCGATGATCTCGCAGGCTCAGCATCAGGCAAGGCATTTCGGCAGATGGGACCGGCGCCGAGCCGGCTTGTCGCGTGATCTTTCGGCTCTATGGTAGGCCCGCAACCTGTCCCGGAGCCTTTCAAGATGACCTTTCCGCATGCCTCGGAAGCCCTGTCGCGCTTCACCGTGCTCGATCTGACCCGCGTTCGCTCCGGGCCGACCTGTGTACGGCAACTGGCGGACTGGGGCGCGAACGTGATCAAGATCGACGCGCTGACCGAAGATGCCGGCGGCGAGCAGCCGGGCGGGCCGCGACGGGGTTCCGACTTCCAGAATTTGCACCGCAACAAGCGGGCGATGACGCTGAACCTGAAGGCTGAACGCGGGCTCGCGGTCTTCAAGCGCCTCGCCACTAAGGCCGATGTCGTGGTCGAGAATTTTCGGCCCGACGTGAAGAAGAAGCTCGGTATCGACTACGACAGCCTCGCTGCGATCAACCCACGCATCGTCTACGGCAGCATCTCCGGTTTCGGTCAGGACGGTCCGTATCACGAGCGGCCCGGCTTTGATCAGATCGCGCAAGGCATGGGCGGGCTGATGTCGATCACCGGCGCACCGGGCCAAGGCCCGATGCGGGTTGGCATTCCCGTCGCCGACCTCACCGCCGGCCTGTTCTGCGCCATCGGCATCCTCACCGCACTCCTCGAGCGCGAGGTCTCGGGCAAGGGACAATGGGTGCAGACTTCGCTGCTGCAGGCCCAGATCTTCATGCTCGACTTCCAGGCCGCGCGATGGCTGATGGAGAAGGAAGTCGCCAAGCAGGCCGGCAACAACCATCCGACCAGCATCCCGACCGGCGTGTTCAAGACCTTGGACGGCTACGTCAACATCGCCACCACGGGCGGACGGATCTGGGAGCGCTGCGCTCAGGCGATCGGCGCCCCGGAGCTCTACGCCCATCCCGACTACGCGACGGCCCCTGCCCGCTCCAAGAACCGCGACGCGCTCAATGCCGAGATCGAGAAGCGCACGGTGACGAAGTCGACCGAAATCTGGGTCCGCGAGCTCAACGAGGCCGGCGTGCCGTGTGGACCGATCTATGCCATCGACCAGATGTTCGAGGACGCCCAGGTCAAGCATCTCGGCATCGCCCAGGACGTGCCGAACGAGGAAGACCGCCCTATCCGCCTGGTCGGCCAGCCCGTGACGCTGTCACGCACGCCGAGCAGGATGGTGGCGCGGCCGCCGGAATTCGGCGAGCAGACCGACGAGGTGCTGGCCGAGTTCGGCTTTGAATCGGATGGGATCGCGGCGCTCAGGAAGGCCAAGGTGGTCTGATCGGGGCAGCTGCTTTCCGCTGCCCTGATCGCATCGGAAGAGTCTCAAAATGTCCCTCGGAGCTGGTTGATGAAAGTCGTGATCCTCGCGGGCGGTCTGGCACCCGGATTTCCGAGGAGACCCGCACAAAGCCCATTAATCGGGATCGACGGCCGGCCCATCCTGTGGCACATCATGAAGATCTACAGCCATCGCGCTTCAGGACTTCGTGATGTGCCTTGCTACAAGGCTCAATGATCAAGGAGTACTTCGCCAACTACTTCCTTCACATGTCCGACGTCACTTTCATCTCGCCGAAAACCGCATGGAGTTGAGCCACAAGACCGCCGAACCATGGCGGGGTGACATTGGTGGGTATCGGCGACACCATGCAGACCGGCGACCGGCTCAAGCGCGTGCAGCGACCACTGTGCGCGAAAAGCCTGATGTCCGACGCTGTGCAAGCCTTCCTTGCTGGCGAAGCGCTGCGCCTGCGCATTGCCGACTCGGTGCGATCATGGCAGCACGTGCTAGACTCGATGCTGGGACTATCTGATCCTGATCGAACGGATGGCGCGAGACATCCCGATTTCGCCAGCACATGGGCCCGGCCCCGCAAGCGAGTTACCGGTTCGTGTCATCGCCGGTTGTTCGAGTGTTCTGTAGGGAATGGCGCGCTCTGGGCCGGCGACGGCGGTCTGCATCCGCACGAAGCCGCCCTTCTCAGGCTCGATTGCGACAAGGCGCGAACGCGGCCCGGCTGGCTGCCGCGCCTCGATCTGGACCACGGACTTCGCCTTACCATTGACCGGTACAAGGTGCTCGGCGAGAACCGCGACCCCTGCCAATTGTCGCTCCATCAGATCGATTTCCCACCAGGCAAACGGGCGCCGTGCAGCCGGGGTAGCCGCAGCATGATGCCGACCGGGTCCATGGAATCATGCGCATCGCCAACCGACAGAGCGCTTACAGCGACAGGAATGCATCGAGCTCGTCGGCAAGCGCGCTCTCCCAGCTCCGCGGCTCAAGACCGTATGCATCCTTGAGGCGCGCCAGATCCAGCCGGGAATTCGTCGGGCGCACCGTCTTGAGGGGATAGTCCTTGCTGGCGATGGGAACAACCTCGCCCGCCTTCAGCACCACGTTCCGCGAACGCAGTCCCTCCACGATCGCGCTGGCAAAGCCGTGCCAGCTCGTAGCGCCGGAATTCGTCAGGTGAACGAGCCCGTTCGCGCGCGCGAACGCCGCCGCCAATTGCGCCTCGTTCCGCTCAATAATATCTGTCAGCATGGCTGCAACCGTGCGTGCGGACGTCGGCGCTCCACTTTGGTCCGCAACCACACGCAGTGTCTCCCGTTCGCTAGCAAGTCGAATAATCGTACGCATGAAGTTGTTGCCGAGCGCGGCATAGACCCAAGCCGTACGCACCACGAGATGCGGGCCGCCCGCGTTGCGAACGACGTGTTCGCCAGCGAGCTTGCTTCGGCCGTACGCAGACTGTGGACCGGTCGGATCATCCTCGCGCCACGCGCGCTCGCCACGCCCATCGAACACATAATCCGATGACAGATGCACGATGGGGACCTCGCGGGGAGCCGCCCATTGCGCCAACGCACCCGGTCCCTCGCCGTTGATCAGCATGGCGCGCCCGGGCTCGTCTTCCGCACGGTCTACAGCGGTATACGCTGCGGGGTTAATGATGAGATCGGGTCTCATCGCATCGAGCAACGCTCCCAATGCCTTGGGCTTCGATAGATCGAATTCGCCTGACGTTGGTGCAATGACGGAGTGACGTTCCTTAAGGAGAGGCAGGAGGGCGCTCCCTATCTGCCCTGAAGAGCCTGTCAGCAGAATGCGCATCACACTTGCCCGTAGATCGGAAGGTTCTTGACCTCGGCCAGCAATGGCGCGGCAACGTCCTTCGCCGAAAGAGAAGGACACTCAATACCCCATTTGACCCCAATCGCGGGATCATTCCAGCGGATCGATATCTCGTCATTTGGACTGTAGATTTCATCGCATTTGTAGAAGAAGTCGGCCGTCTCGGATAGGACCAGGAAGCCATGCGCGAAACCACGAGGAACCCACAATTGACGACCGTTCTGCTCGCTGAGCTCGACAGCGACGTGACGTCCGAAGCTGGGACTACCGATGCGAACGTCAACCGCGACGTCGAGTACGTGCCCCCTAAGGGCGGTCACGATTTTGCCCTGGCTCGACGGATTCTGCAGATGCAGACCACGCAATACGCCGCGGCCTGACCGGGACATGTTGTCCTGCACAAAAGTGCGTGTAATACCGGCTTCCCGGTAGCGCTGGAACTGGTAGGTTTCCACGAAAAAGCCGCGTCGGTCGCCAATCAACTTTGGCTCGATGATCAGGACTTCTGGAATCTCTGTTGCAACGAAGTTCATTGGGGCGCTACACGTCCGCGGCTAAGTGGCGTCGCCATATAGCAAACTTGTCGGCGACGGGCTATCTGCTATATCTCCGAAAATGGACTTTGCGCGAGGTTTTATGAAGGGGATCATCTTGGCCGGCGGTACCGGCTCGCGGCTATTTCCGGTGACGACGGTTGTATCGAAGCAGCTTCTCCCAATCTTCGATAAGCCGATGATCTACTACCCGCTCTCGACCTTGATGCTGGCGGGGATCAGGGAAATTCTCGTGATCTCGACGCCGCAGGACAAACCCCTCTTCCAGCGCCTGCTCGGCGACGGATCCGAGATCGGCATGCGCTTCGAATATGCCAGCCAAGAGACCCCCCGTGGCCTCGCCGATGCCTTCATTGTCGGCCGCGAGTTCGTCGGCTGGGATCGGGTGGCACTGATCCTGGGTGACAACATCTTCTACGGCCACGGGCTTCCGGAAATGCTGTTGAAGGCCTCTTCTCGCGAGAAGGGAGCAACCATCTTCGGATATTTCGTCAACTCGCCCAGCCAGTATGGCGTCGTCGAACTCGATGCAGATCACCGCGCGCTGTCGATCGAGGAAAAGCCCGAGCATCCGAAGTCAAACGTCGCAGTTTCTGGATTGTATTTCTATGACAATGACGTGCTCGATATTGCGGCCACCGTCAGGCCGTCGGCGCGTGGCGAAATAGAGATCACAGACGTGAACAGTGCCTACCTTCAGCGCGGCGACCTCTATGTCGAAGTTCTCGGACGAGGCTTTGCCTGGCTTGATACCGGGACCCATGCCTCGCTCGTGGAAGCCAGCCACTTCGTCCAGATCCTCGAGCAGCGCCAGGGCTTGCGCATTGCATGCCCAGAGGAGATCGCACTCCGTAAGGGGTACATCTCGCTGCAGCAGTTTGAGCAGGCTGCTGAGAAATCAGCCAAGAGCAGTTATGGCGAGTACCTGAAATCTGTTGCCCGCTCCTACAAGGTCTAAGCCGCTTCGCGGAGACGAGATATGCGCTTCAAGGGATCAACGATTTTCGTGACTGGCGGTGCGGGCTTTATTGGCTCCGCGGTCGTAAGACACTTGCTTCGCGACACCGGCGCGCGCGTCGTGAACATCGATAAGCTAACCTACGCCGCCAATCTCGACTCGCTCGCGGGCGCGGACGGCAATCCGAACTACGTGTTCGAAAAGCAATGCATCTGCGAGGCCCCCGGCCTACGCCGATTATTTGAAAGATATCAGCCTGACGCCGTGATGAACCTTGCGGCAGAAAGTCATGTCGACCGCTCAATTGACGGACCGGGTGAGTTCATCCAGACCAATATCGTGGGAACGTTCACGCTATTGCAGGAGGCGTTTCGTTATTGGCGCTCGCTCACCGCTGAGAAGCGCGCAGGGTTTCGCTTGCTGCACATTTCGACCGACGAGGTCTTCGGCTCGCTCGGCGAGGGCGGCCTTTTCACCGAGACGACCGCGTATGCGCCCTGCTCGCCCTATTCAGCGAGCAAGGCCTCGTCCGACCATCTGGTGCGCGCGTGGCGGGAAACCTACGAGCTCCCGACCATGGTGACGAATTGCTCAAACAATTACGGGCCCTATCACTTCCCTGAGAAGTTGATCCCACACATGATCATCAAGGCCTTGGCTGGCGAGCCGCTGCCGGTCTACGGCGACGGCAAAAACATTCGCGACTGGCTCTATGTCGAGGACCACGCCAAGGCACTGACCATGGTGCTGGAGAGCGGTAAAATTGGCGAAACGTACAATATTGGCGGACGCAACGAGCGCACCAACCTCAACGTCGTCGAAACCATTTGCGACCTGCTCGACGAGCTCTCCCCGAATGCTGACGGCTCACACCGCCGTCTGATTTCTTTCGTCGCGGACCGCCCCGGCCACGACCGTCGCTACGCCATCGACGCTTCAAAAATCGAGCGCGAGCTCGGCTGGCGCGCAAGAGAGAATTTCGAGAGCGGGATCGAGAAGACCGTGAGATGGTACATCGATCAGAAGCCTTGGTGGCAGGCAATCTTAGCTCGCGGTTACACTGCAACGAGGGTTGGTCTAGGAGAAAGTGCGCGCATCCTAAGCTGAGCTTCTTGGCATGCACGAAGTCCCATACCTAGTGATAATCGACTTTCAAGCCGCGCCCGGCGAGCTCAGCCACGAGATCGCGCTGGTGAAATCGCCGTCCTTGATCCGCTGCGACAGCCAGACCGCGATGCTCGAGACTGCCTTCGGCTCGTTAGCCGCCGATCTGGCTAGGCTCGACGCTGCTGGTCTCATCAAGCCACTTCACGAGCGATAGTTGCAACCCCAAGCTGCTTGGCGGCCTGATTGCGGGACATCCCGCCCTCGATCGCGACCACAACACGCTCGCGAAGCTCAAGAAAGTACGGCTTGCCCATCATGCCGGCCCCGTCCAACCAGCATGGTAATCAAAAGCCGCTGATTTAGGAATCCAAATCGATTCAGTCTAATCCATCCCACTTTAGGCTTTATTCAAGTTCGACTCTCGAACTATAAGCCAAGATACCTTTGACGCCGGCGCTTAGCTCTAGCCGACCTTCCATTCGAATATCTCTACATGGATTTCGGGAGCGAGACTTACTTCCGATTGGCAGACCGATGATGTTCGAGCCGTAACGCGCGCTCGTCGTGGTCACCGGTCCGCGACGATCGCACGCCGGTCGCCTGAACGTAGCTCTCGAGGCCGACGACCCATTTCGGATCGACCTACTAATTGTAGCCGAGCTGACCGCCCCAACCATCGACATTCTGGCCAAACGCGCCGAGTTGCGTGGCCGGGAGCGGCAGCGCGATCGGCGCCACGGTCGTGCGGCCCCAGCTGTATCCGGCGTTTAATCCGACATAGAAGCCCGTCCAGCTCCAGACCAGATCGACGAGGGCCGAAGCCTTCAAAGGCTTCGGTGCCGGATCAGCGGCCAATGCGCTGGTTGCGACCAGCGATGCCGCCGCAATCCCATCATGATCCGCTTCATGGCAACGCCCCGTAAAAACAAGACATCCATGGGGAGCATAAGTGGCAGGGCCGGCCCAGGCTGTCGCACAACAGCAACATTTGGGAACAACCACTAGGCATCAGCGACCCAGACTATGGCGACACAATAAAGCTGAGACGCTGATCGAATTCGCTTTTCATTGAGCCGTCGTCTTGGCCCGTCGCCTCCAGCCGGCACGGCCGAGCACACCATCGATCACGGGCCAGAACAGCAGCAAGATCGCCAGCGTGGTGATCGAGCCGACCAGCCCGTTCGACCAGAACACCTTGAGGTTGCCCCCAGAGCCGATCATCGACAGGCGGAAGGCATCCTCGGCGCGGTTGCCGAGAACGAGCGCCAGGGTGAACGGCGCCAGCGGAATGCCGATCTTCTTGAAGACATAGCCGACGATTCCGAAGCCCAGCATCAGCCAGATGTCGAACATGGCGTTCTGGATCGCATAGGCGCCGATCGCGCAGGACACTACGATCATCGGCGCCACCGCCGCAAAGGGCACGCGCAGGATCGAGGCGAAGATCGGCACGGTCGTCAGCACCAGGACGAGGCCGACGACGTTGCCGAGATACATCGAGGCAATCAGGCCCCAGACGAAATCCTTGTGCTCGACGAACAGCAGCGGGCCGGGATTGAGGCCCCACACCATCAGGCCGCCGAGTAGGATCGCGGCGGTGCCGGAGCCGGGAATGCCGAGCGCCAACATCGGCAGCAAGGCAGCGGTGCCGGAGGCATGCGCTGCCGTCTCGGGCGCGAACACGCCCTCGATGCGGCCCTTGCCGAAGCCCTCGGGCTCCCTGGCGAAGCGCTTTGCCAGATTGTAACCCATGAAAGAGGCCGCGATCGCGCCGCCCGGGGTGATGCCAAGCCAGCAGCCGATGAAGGAAGAGCGCAGCAGCGTCATCCAATATTTCGGCAGGTCCCGCCAGACGCCGAGCACGACGCGGAGTGAGATGCTCGCCGCATGCCCGCGCAGGGCCAGCCGCTCCTCCATCGTCAGCAGGATCTCGCTGATGCCGAACAGGCCGATGACGGCGACCAGGAAGTTGATGCCGCGGAGCAGCTCGGCCGAGCCGAAGGTCATGCGCAACTGGCCGGACACCGTATCCATGCCGACGCCGGCGAGCAGCAGGCCGAGCGACATCGAGATGACGGTCTTGTGCTTGGCCTCGCGGCCGAGGCCGACGAAGGAGCAGAAGGTCAGGAGATACACCGCGAAGAACTCGGGCGGGCCGAACTTCAAGGCGAAGGAGGAGATCATCGGCGCGAGGAAGGTGATCAGCATCACCGCGACCAGCGAACCGATGAAGGAGGAGGTGAACGCCGCGGTCAGCGCCTCCGCCGCCCTGCCCTGCTGCGCCATCGGATAACCGTCGAACGTGGTCGCGACCGACCAGGCCTCGCCGGGGATGTTGAACAGGATCGAGGTGATCGCGCCGCCGAACAGCGCGCCCCAATAGATGCAGGACAGCATCACGATCGCCGAGGTCGGATCCATCGTGAAGGTGAGCGGCAGCAGGATCGCCACGCCGTTGGGGCCGCCGAGGCCGGGCAGCACGCCGACGAAGATGCCAAGCACCAGCCCGACCATCATCAGCACGAGCGTCTTCCACGTCAGCAGGACGGCGAAGCCGTGAAGCAGGAGACCGAGAGCTTCCATCGCAGACCCGTCCTAGCGAGAGAAGGCCGCTTCGAGCGGCCCTTTCGGCATGATGACGTCGAAGGCGACATCGAAGGTGACGAACATGATCGCCGTGAAGACGAAAGCTGTGAGCAGCGACTTCCACAGCGCGATCTTGCCGACAAAGCGCATGAAGCCGGAGATCAGCAGGAAGCTCGCGACATAGAGTCCGAGGAACTGCATCGTCAGGCAGAACAGCAGCGTCGGCACGAACACCGCCATGACGCGGCGGGCTTGCGCACGCGTGACGAAGGTCTCGCGCGCCGCGCGGTGCGCGCCCAGCGCCGCGACAAGGCCGTAGAGGCTGCCGCCGCCGAGAATGATGGAGAGGTAGAACGGGAAATAGCCGGGCTCGGGCCCGGTCGCATCCCAGGCCGCGCCGGTGCGCCAATTGTCGTAGCCGAGCGTGACGGCAAGAGCCAGCAGCAGCAGGCAGACGATAATCTCGATCGTGCCGGAGGAAACGACGGAGGGGGAGTCCTCTTCGGGCGCGGTGGGGTCGTCGACAACGATTTCAAGATCGGTTTGAGACATGCTCTGTCAGGGACGGAGTGCGTTCAGTTTCCCTCTCCCCAGCTTGCAGGGAGAGGGTCGGGGTGAAGGGGAGGCGGGATCGGTGAGTATGGGACTCGCGGAGCGCCCCCTCACCCGCATTGTATCCGACGATGCGATGCGACCTCTCCCGCCGGCGCGCAGAGGCGAAGCCGCTACTTCGCGACGAATCCGGCTTCCGTCATCAGCGACCTGTTGATGGCATCGTCCTCCTCGAGGAATTGCACCATGTCCTTGCCAGTGAGGAAGATCGGCTTCAACGCCTGTTTCTCCATGTACTCCTTGTACTCGGCGGTCTGCGTCACCTTGTGGAAGAGATCGACGTAGAACGCCTGCTGCTCGGCCGTGACCTTGCCGGGCAGGAACATCGCGCGCAGCATCAGATATTGGACGTCAACACCCTCCTCCTTGCAGGTCGGGATGTCGGCCCAGGACTGCGTCTCCGTCACCTTGGTGGTGTAAGCGATCCGCTCCTTGTCGAACACGCAGAGCGGCCGCACCTGGCCCGCGCGCCAGACTTCGAGATTTTCGGACGGGTTGTTGACGTTGGCTTCGGTGTGGTTGCCGACGAGCTGGGTCGCGGCCTCGCCGCCGGATTTGTAGGGCAGATAGGAGAATTTCGCGCCCGTCTTCTGCTCCAGGAAGACGGTCAGCACGTGGTCCTCGCGCTTGGAGCCGGTGCCGCCCATCTTGAACGGCGAGCTTGCAGCCTTCGCGGCCGCGACGAACTCCTTCACCGTCTTGGGGCCTGCGCTGTTGTCCCACAGCACGAACTGGTCGAGCGCGATCACCGAGACCGGGGTCAGCTCGCGCCAGTTGAACGGGATCTTCGCCGACAGCGGCAACATGTAGATCAGCGAATAGGCGATCAGCACCTTGTTCGGATCGCCGTCGCTGGACTTCATGTACATCAGCGCTTCCGCGCCAGATGCCGCGCCCTTGAGCGAGACGACCACCGGCTGCTTCATCAGATTGTTCTTCTGGATCGCGGCCTGCATCATCCGCGCCATCTGGTCGGAGGCGCCGCCCGCGCCCGCGGCCACCACGATCTCGACGGGCTTTGCCGGTTCCCAGCCGGCAAACGCCGGCGTGCTCAACAACAGCGCCGTCGCAGCGCCGACGGCTTTCACTGGAATTCGCACGAGTTTCGTCCCCTGATGTTTTTTGAGTTGTAGGTGCGGAAAATTCTATCCCTGCATAGTGCGGACTAATCCTGACGAGTTCAAGCAGACGGGCAATTCAACGCCTAGGACTTTCGACTGACGAAGCCGGAAGCCCGTGAGACTTACCTGCCCTTCCAGTTCGGCGTGCGCTTGTTGAGGAAGGCGTCCATGCCCTCGCGGAAATCTTCGCTCATATAGGCCTTCAGGATCAGGTCCTCGCCCTCTTCGCGCGACAGCGTGCGGCGAATGCGGCGCACCGCTTCCTTGGTGGCTTCCAGCGTGAGCGGCGCGTGGCTGGCAACGAGCTTTGCGGTCTCGTCGGCGCGGCGCTGCAGCGTCTCGACGTCGGGAACGACCTCGTTGAGCAGGCCGAGCGCGAGCGCTTCCTGCGCCTCGACGAGGCGCGCCTTGAAGATCAGATCCTTGGTGCGGGCGGGACCGACCAGCGCGACGATGCGGCTGATGTTCGACATCGACAGGCAGTTGCCGAGCGTGCGTGCGATCGGAAAGCCCATCCGCGTCGTCTCGGTGCCGATGCGCAGGTCGCAGCAGGCCGCGATGCCGGCACCGCCGCCAGTGCAGGCGCCAGCAATGGCCGCGATCACGGGCACGCGGCACTGCTCGAGCGTGCCGAGCACGCGGTCGATGCGGGCCTCGTAGTCGAGCGCATCCTGCGCGGTCTTGAAGGCGCGGAATTGCGAGATGTCGGTGCCGGAGGCGAACGCCTTGTCGCCGGCGCCGGTCAGGATCAGCGCCTTGATCGAGCGATCGGCGTTGATCTCCTGGCATATCTCCGCCATGCGGTCATACATGGCGAAGGTCATGGCGTTGCGCGCCTGCGGGCGGTTGAAGGTGATGCGCGCGATGCCCTCCTGGACGGAGTAGAGCAGGTCTTCGTTCGTCGTCGCAGGTAGGTTCATCGCGCTCACTTCTTCTTCCAGTTTGGTTCAGGCCACCTGAGCTTGGGCCATTGGCACCGCATCGCGCCCCTTCAGGACGTCCATGGCCGCCAACACGCCGCCGCTCCGGTGCGGGATCTTGGCGAGATCGAGCCCCATCTCGACGCCGGCGAGCGTGCCCATCAGCATCAGATCATTGAAATGGCCGATATGGCCGATGCGGAACACCTTGCCCTTGACCTTGTTCAGGCCGGTGCCGAGCGACATGTCGAAGTTTTCCAGCACCACCTTGCGGAAGGCGTCGGCGTCGTGACCATCAGGCACGCGCACGCCGGTCAGCGCCGGCGAATGCGCGGCAGGATCGGCGCATTGCGTCTCCAGGCCCCAGACCTTGACCGCGGCGCGCGTTGCGGCGCTGTGGCGCTTGTGGCGGGACCAGACGTTCTCCAGCCCCTCCTCCTCCAGCATCTTGACCGCCTCGCGCAGGCCGTAAAGCAGATTGGTCGCGGGCGTGTAGGGGAAGGTGCCGAGCTTGTTGAAGCTGATGACCTCCTGCCAGTCCCAGTAGGAGCGCATGCCGGGGTTGGCTTTCGCCACATTGAGCGCCTTCTCCGAGACGGCGTTGAAGCCGAGACCGGGCGGCAGCATCAGACCCTTCTGAGAGCCCGCGACCGAGACGTCGATGCCCCAGGCATCGTGCTCGTATTCCATCGAGCCGAGGCCGGAGATGGTGTCGACCATCAAGAGCGCCGGATGCTTGACGCGGTCGAGCAGCTTGCGCACCTCCAGCGGCGGCGTCACGCACCCGGTCGAGGTCTCGTTGTGGACGACGCAGACCGCCTTGATCGCGTGCTGCTTGTCGGCGACGAGGCGCTTCTCCATCTCGGCGAGGTCGGCGCCATGACGCCAGTCGCTCGGGATGAAGTCGACGTCGAGCTTGAACTTGTCGGCGATGCCGCGCCACAGCACGGCGAACTGGCCGGTCTCGCACATCAGCACCTTGTCGCCGGGCGCGAACACGTTGACCATCGCCGCTTCCCAGGCGCCGGTGCCGGACGAGGGGAAGATGATCACGGGCTGCTTGGTGCGGAACACGCGCTGCATCGCGGCGAGGACCGCGAAACCGAGCTCGGCGAACTCCGGACCACGATGGTCCAGCGTCGGCATGTCCATCGCGCGCAGCACGCGGTCGGGCACATTGGTCGGTCCTGGAATCTGTAGGAAATGCCTTCCAGTATGCACGGTCATCGGCGTCCTTCCCGGTCTAGCCTTGGTTTGGTGGGCGCCGAATAGCACCATTTGACCGGCTTGTCCCCTCTCGAAAGGCTCCGTCCGTGCATGGCGGACCGGCGTGCCTTCGCCTGCCATCCCGTCCATCGCAACCACCCCTTACGTGCCGACGATCTTCAGATGCGGCGAGGCATTGCCCTGCGGGCGCTGCTCCAGCAGCTTCATCGCGACGTCGACCCCGCCGGCGCGGTGCGGCACGCCGGCGACCGACAGGCCCATCTCGACGCCGGTGAGGGCGCCGAGCAGCGTGAGCGCGTTGCATTCGCCGAGATGGCCGATGCGGAAGACCTTTCCGGCAACCTTCGACAGGCCCGAGCCGAGCGACATGTTGTAATTGTCGAGCACCACTTTCCGGAACTGGTCGGCGTCATGCCCCGGCGGCATCAGCACCGCCGTGAGCACCGGCGAATACTCGGCCGGCTCCTGGCAGAGGATCTTGAGGCCCCAATGGTTGACGGCGGCGCGGGTGGCGGCCGCGAGCCGCTGGTGGCGAGCGAAGACGTTGTCGAGCCCTTCTTCGAGCAGCATCGCGATCGCCTCGCGCAGGCCGTAGAGCAGATTGGTCGCGGGCGTGTAGGGGAAGAAGCCCTTGGCGTTGGGCTTGAGCATCTCCTCCCAGTCGAAATAGGAGCGTGGCATCCTGTTGGTCTTGGACGCCGCCAGCGCCTTCTCCGAGATCGCATTGAAGCCGAGACCGGGCGGCAGCATGAACCCCTTCTGCGAGCAGCTGACGCTGACATCGACCTTCCATGCGTCGTGGCGGTAGTCGACCGAGCCGAGCGAGGAGATGGTGTCGACCATCAGGAGCGCCGGATGGGAGGTGCGGTCGATCGCGGCGCGGATCTCGGCGATGCGGCTGGTCGCGCCGGTCGAGGTCTCGTTGTGCACGACCATCACGGCCTTGATGGCGTGCGCGGTGTCGGCGGCGAGCTTTGCCTCGATCACGGCCGGATCGGCGCCGCGGCGCCAGTCGCCCGGAACGAAATCGACCTCGATGCCGAAGCGGCCGGCCATCTGCCGCCACATCGTGGCGAAGTGGCCCGTCTCGACCATCAGCACCTTGTCGCCCGGCGACAGCGTGTTGACGATTGCGGCCTCCCAGGCGCCGGTCCCCGAGGAGGGGAAGATCACGACCGGCCCTTGGGTCTGGAAGATCTTCTGGCTGCCTTCGAGCACGGTCCGGCCGAGCTCGCCGAATTCGGCGCTGCGGTGGTCGATGACGGGCATGTCCATCGCGCGCAGGACACGCTCGGGGACCGGGCTTGGGCCCGGAATCTGGAGGAAATGGCGTCCCTGATGCATGAAACCTCCCAGTCGGCAGATTGGACCGGCTTTTGGAGCGCTATTTTGCATTCATTTTTTGTCCTTTCAATCGAAATTTGGTATTCGATTGTCATCGTCGACGCGACCAGACGGGCAAACTACTGTGCTGCAAATGAAATCCACGATTCCCGATACCGGAGTTCCGATCGCCCCGCCCGCCGCAAATGGCGGCGACCGCCAGGAGGCCTCGCTTCACGGCGAGATCCTGCTGCGGCTGCGCGACTACGTGGTCGAGGGCAACATCCCGGAAGGAGCCCGCGTTCCCGAACGGCAGCTGTGCGAGATGCTCGGCATTTCCCGCACGCCGCTGCGCGAAGCGCTCAAGGTGCTCGCCGCCGAGGGCCTGATCGAGCTGCTGCCCAACCGCGGCGCGCGGGTGCGCCAGCTCAGCCAGCGCGACCTCGAGGAGCTATTCGACGTGATGGCCGGGCTGGAGAGCCTCGCCGGCCGTCTCGCCTGCGAAGCCATCACGGATGCAGAAATCACCGCGATCGAGCAGCTGCATTACGAGATGTACGGCCGTTATCTTCATCGCGACATGCACGGTTATTTCCAGGCCAACCAGCGCATCCACGAGAGCATCGTCGCGGCCGCCCGCAACGAGACGCTGATGACGGCCTACGCCAATTTCGCAGGCCGGATCCGCCGCGTCCGCTACTCCGCCAATTTCGCCCGCAAGCGGCAGCGCTGGGCGGAGGCGATGCGCGAGCACGAGGCCATCCTCGATGCCCTGCGCCGCAGGGCCGCAAGCGAGCTCAGCGACATCCTGTTCCAGCACCTGCGCAACAAGCGCGCAGCTGCGATCGAGCACCTCGCCGAGCCCGAAGAAGGCGCGCCAGCCGCGCCCTGAGTCGCCCGCCTGCTCATTTTGAATTCACAATCTAACCGACCAAGAGCCGATATGGATAACGCAGCAAGGCTGGGCCAGCTCGTTGGATCAGTCCGGGATCAGGGATGACGAACGGCTCCTCACTCGAACGGCGCTTGCGCGCGGAAACGACCGGCGACGTCCTGTTCGACGGCTTCAGCCGCGGCCGCTACGCAACTGACGCCTCGTTCTACCAGATCATCCCGGCCGGCGTGGTGGTGCCCCGGACCATGGACGAGGCGCTGCGGGCACTCGCGATCGCCCGCGACGAGGGGCTGAAGGTCACCCCGCGCGGCGGTGGTACCTCGCAATGCGGCCAGACCGTCAATGATGGCCTCGTGGTCGATCTGTCCAAGCACCTCAACCGGATCCTGTTGCTCGACGTCGAGAACCGGACCTGCGTGGTCGAGCCCGGCATCGTGCTCGACGACCTCAACCGCCAGCTTAGGAAGCACGGCCTGTGGTTTCCGGTCGATGTCTCCACGGCCTCGCGCGCCACCATCGGCGGCATGGCCGGCAACAATTCCTGCGGCGGCCGCAGCCTGCGCTACGGGACCATGCGCGACAACACGTTGTCCATGGAGGCCGCGCTGGCCGACGGCACGCTGAGCCGCTTCGGCGAGGTCTCGCGCGATCTCTCCGATCTCCAGGCCGGCGACAGCGCGCGCGCCCTGTTCCGCGACATGCTCGATCTCGGCGCGCGGGAAGCCGGGGAGATCGCGGCGCGCTTCCCAAAGGTGCAGCGTCGCGTCGGCGGCTACAATCTCGATGCGCTGGTGCCCCGCAATGCGCCGAACAACATGGCGCATCTGCTCGTCGGCTCCGAGGGCACCCTCGCCTTCACCACCAAGGTGGAGCTGAAGCTGTGGCCTGTGATCCGCAACAAGGCGCTCGGCGTGTGCCATTTCGGCAGCTTCTACGAGGCGATGGACGCAGCCCAGCATCTGGTCAAGCTGAAGCCGATCGCGGTCGAGCTGGTCGACCGCACCATGATTGCGCTCGGCCGCGACATCGCGATGTTCAAACCGATCATCTCCGCGGCGATCAAGGGCGATCCGGATGCGGTGCTGGTGGTTGAGTTCGCCGAGGAAGACCAGGCGGACAACCTGACGCGCCTCAAGCAGCTCGGCGAGCTCATGGGCGATCTCGGCTTCGGCTGGAACAACGACACGCGCAAATGGGGCGGCGTGGTCGAAATCACCGAGCCGGCGCTGCAGAGCGGCATCGCCGATTTCCGCGCCGCCGGTCTCAACGTCATGATGTCGATGAAGCAGGAGGGCAAGCCGGTCTCCTTCGTCGAGGACTGCGCCGTGCCGCTGCCGCACCTCGCGGACTACACCGCGCGGCTGAACGAGGTGTTTGCCAGGCACGGCACCAGCGGCACGATGTATGCGCACGCCTCCGAGGGCTGTCTGCATGTGCGGCCCGTGCTGAACCTGAAGCTGGAGAAGGACGTCAAGGCGATGCGCGCCATCGCCGAAGAAGCATTTGCGCTGGTGCGCGAATACAAGGGCTCGCATTCCGGCGAACACGGCGACGGCCTCGTGCGCTCGGAATTCCACGAGACGATGTTCGGCGAACGGCTCGTCGCCGATTTCAGGGAAGTGAAGCAGCGCTTCGATCCCGAGGGCGTGCTCAATCCCGGCAAGATCGTCGATGCGCCCAGGATGGACGACCGCTCTCTGTTTCGCTTCAAGCCCGACTATCGCGTCGGCGAGCTCAAGACCAGGCTCGACTGGTCCGCCTATCCCGGCGCCGGCGGCGGTTTCCAGGGGGCGGTCGAGATGTGCAACAACAACGGCGCCTGCCGCAAGCTGGAAGGCGGCGTGATGTGCCCGTCCTATCGCGCGACGCGCAACGAAAAGGACGTCACGCGAGGGCGCGCCAACACGCTGCGCCTTGCGATCTCCGGCCAGCTCGGCCCCGATGCGCTTTCCTCCGACGAGATGATGGAAACGCTCAAACTCTGCGTCTCCTGCAAGGCCTGCCGCCACGAGTGTCCGACCGGCGTCGACATGGCCAAGATGAAGATCGAGGTGCTCGCCGCGCGCGCCGCTTCGCGCGGCCTGACATTGCGCGACCGGCTGGTCGGCTACCTCCCGCGCTATGCCGGACTTGCGTCGCGCTTCGCGCCGCTGGCGAACCTGCGCAACAACACCCCGCTGCTGCGGAGGCTGTTCGAGCGCTTTGCCGGCATCAGCGCGCGACGGGCGCTACCCGCCTTCCGCAGCGACGTGTTCGCGCCGCCGGCTGACAGTGTCGGCCCAGAGACCGGGCGCGAAGTCGTTCTATTCGCGGATACGTTCAATCGCATCTATGAGCGCGAGAATCTCGACGCCGCGCTGCGCGTGCTCGTGGCGGGTGGCTATCGCGTGCATCTGCCGAAGCCCGCGAGCGGCGGCCGTCCGCTCTGCTGCGGCCGCACATTCCTCTCAGCCGGTCTCGTCGATGAAGCCAGGGCGGAGCTCGACCGGCTGGTAACCGCCTTCGCGCCCTACGCCGCCCGCGGCGTGCCGATCGTGGGCCTGGAGCCGAGCTGCCTCTTGACGCTGCGTGACGAACTCTCCTCGCTGCGCAAGGACAATGACGCCAAGGCGGTCGGCGCCCACGCGCTGACCTTCGAGGAATTTCTAGTGCGCGAGGCCGAGGGCGGCCGGCTGCAATTGCCACTCGGCACCATCGCCGACGAGGCGATCGTGCACGGCCATTGCCACCAAAAATCCTTCGGCGCCTTCAAGCCGGTCGAGCAGGTGCTGCGGCTCGTGCCGGGCCTGAAGGTCGAGACCATCGAGTCCAGCTGCTGCGGCATGGCCGGCGCGTTCGGCTATGGTGCCGACACGTACGATGCCTCGGTCGAGATGGCCGAACTGTCGCTGCTGCCGGCCGTGCGGCGTGCGGCGCAGACGACACTGGTCATCGCCGACGGCACTTCGTGCCGTCACCAGATCCAAGACGGCGCCCAGCGCGAAGCGCTTCACGTCGCCCGGGTGCTGGCGATGAGTCTCGATCGCGCCGAAATCAATTCCACTTCTCCAGCTGCAAAGGAAACCAGCCATGGCTGACCTCACGCTCGATACCGCCCGCAAGATCCTCGACGCCGCCTTCGCGAAATCCACCGAGTTGAAGCTGAAGCCACTGGTCGTCACCATCCTCGATGCACGCGGCGTGCTCAAGCTGGCCGCCGCGCAGGACGGCACCAGCCTGATGCGCGCCGAGATCGCGCACGGCAAGGCCTATGGCGCACTCGCCATGGGCATGGGCTCGCGCGCCTTGTTCCAGCGCGCACAGGAGCAGGCCTATTTCGTCGATGCCGTGAACACGATCGCCAAGGGCGCGCTGGTGCCGGTGCCCGGGGGCGTCCTGATCATGGACGGCGCGACCCTGCTCGGCGCCGTCGGCGTCTCCGGCGACACCTCCGACAATGACGAAGCCTGCGCGGTTGCGGGGATCCAGGCGGCAGGGCTGAAGGCCAACGCGGGGTAAACCGATCTTGCCGAGTCTTCTATTGGGGGGCACAGCAGCGCTCTGGCAACCAAGTCAGGCACTTTGTGGCCAAGAAACAGGAATCGGGCTCAATCAAATCGATCGGTTATGCAGGTGTTAGTACGGAGGCTCGGCCGCGCGAACCGGCGAGCGAGACTTCTGCTCTCTGATTCTGTTGGTGATGTTGCCCGGCAGCGCAGCAGCAAAGCCGCAGGCGACCACCATTAGGCCCGTAAAGATGGCGAGAAACCGATCGTGGATCTCGAGCCATTATTCCGGTAATCGCACTTCGCTACAATAAGTGAAAGGGCAGCTGAAGGCCGGAGTTAAGGCGAGCGAGCGTTGAACGAGCCAGGGAAGTTGAGAAGAGTAAATGTCATGAACGATTACGCGTGTTTCATGGCCAAAAAGCCCGGCCTCTCGCGGGCTGCAGGCTATTTTACCGTCCCGGGATAGTATCCTTCAACTTCGCCGCTCCTCGAAAATTTGGGGCAGACGCAAAAGCTTCCCGACGAGCTGCGGGTTGCACACATGACCATCGGCGTTCCCGACGGCAGTTCGGAAGCATTCACGATGCATTGCGATTTAGGTGCTGGATCCTGCGGCGCGGTCTTGGCGAAAGCCGCAGTACCAGCGCTGGCTAGCAGAAAAACGATCAGGGCCCTTTGAAGGAAGCACATACTGTTGCCTCCTCAGACGCGTGCGAAAGATGGCCTCTCGGCCAGCCATTTGCCAGAGGCTCTCATTCTGCGCTTGTACTCGGATTGCGGTGGCGGATCATCGACTTCGGATAACCGCCCGGGCCTCATTCGGCAGCATCTGAGTGAGCGTATCTACCTCTCCCCTAGTCGCGCCGATTTGGTCCAGCGAGCAGAACTTGATAGCATTAGGAATGAACCTGCGCTTACTTCGGGTAACTGCCAACCTTTTCACTGTCGCTTCGGCGGCACTCGCGCTCTACTCCGCTGTCGTTGGACTCGGAGCCCGAGATCAGCTTGAATTCCTTATCCAAGATCTCAATGCCATTAAACCATTTGCCGTGACCGCAACCATTTTCGCCCTCGTTTCCGGGCTGCTCCACCTGGCGGCCAACCTGACTGACCAGGAATGATTGCTTCCAATCCCGCCTCGTCGACTACTCTTGCCTCAGGTCGCCATTTAATAAACCGATCATCCTACTAACCGGTGGTCTATGGCGCGAAGAGATTAAAACCACCAAGCATAAACTTGAGGACAAAGGCCCGACAAGTCAACCGGCCTGCATTTTCCGAATCGCGTCTTCGTGCTTCCTCACCGAATGGTTTGGTTGCGGAGTGAGGGCGTGAGCCACTTCTTATCCGTACTACTTCTGGCTGCGGCTTTGACGCTCACAGTGTACGTCGGGGTCGCGGCTTGGCGCGTCTCTGAGGAGAAAGCCGGGGAAGTGACTGGTCAAATTCCTCATCAATCCAATACTTGGAATGGGGCGTCCCGTCGGTGATGCCTATCGCGACGGAGATGCCGCGGCAAAATTCGCGCTCTTCGCAATCATGGTTCAGCCCCCGGAGATGAGACCCGGATGACGGCGTCCGCGGAAGAAGCCTGGAAGCTACAGCGACCGCTTCCGACGGTACGCTCCGTATCGTCGCTAGCGAAGTGAAGGAAGATCCTGCGCTTGGAGCGCAACGCTTTGCACAGAGCGCTGCAGAACAAGTGGAAATGCGTGGCCTGCACAATGCATTCCTCGCTCCATGGTTACCGCTCGGAACG
The DNA here is from genome assembly GCF_001593325.1 of Bradyrhizobium sp. DOA1. Classification (NCBI taxonomy): domain Bacteria; kingdom Pseudomonadati; phylum Pseudomonadota; class Alphaproteobacteria; order Hyphomicrobiales; family Nitrobacteraceae; genus Bradyrhizobium; species Bradyrhizobium sp. DOA1. The sequence continues at coordinate 1,797,534 of NZ_JXJM01000001.1, read as the reverse complement.
AGCAGGCGTTTGTGCTCAAGACCGAGCGGCCCGTTACGCTCGCGAGGGCGCGCGCGACTTCGCACGTCAGCATCCGGCGCCTAGCGCCAATCAGCCGGCTGGTCGGAGTGGGCCGCACTTGAGCGAGGGCGGGCGAGCTCGAGCCAAGCCTGCGCGATCTGGATCCAGCGCTGCCTCTCCAGACCATCGGCGTGCACAGCCTCTTTCATTGCCGCTTCGGCCGTGCCGGTGGATCGAAATCGCTCTCCATGCGGGATATCGTAACGACTGAGCGCAAAGGACAGATAGCCAAACGCTCCGCAGCATTCCGGATCGTAAGCGCACTCAATCAGGCCGGCTTCCTTGCTATGTGCTGGACGCCTGGGAGGCGAGCCCCCGCCCCCCCCAACCGAGCCGTTGATAGAGATAGAAGTGGCTCGGCGTTGCATTGGCTTGCAGGGCTTCCTCTCCGGCCAATAAGCCTTCCCGCTGGTGTGCATCAACTTGACCCACGCCTAGTCACTGGACAACACGTGAGCCGTCGCCGTTGCGCTGGCCGAGTGATCCGCCAATCTGAAAGTTTTCCGTCGATGCTCCGAAACCTGATCATCGCCAATGAAAAAGCCCCGGCGATGCCGGGGCTTTGACGTTTGATCCTCAGATCAGATCAGTACTTCGCGACGACCGGTCCGGACCAGTTGAAGCGGTAGACCAAAGAGGTCGAGATCGTCTGGTTCCAGCTGTTGGCACGGACGCTGTTGATGGTCGGAAGGTCGCCGACATTGGTGCGAATGACCTCAGTCTTGGTATCATAGAAGGCTGAACGATATTCGGTCTTCATGAACCAGCCGGGCGAGTTGATGCCGAAGAAGTTGAGGCTGTTCTCAACGCCGCCGCCGACGAACCAGCCGTGACGATCGTAGCCATTAAGATGCAAGCCAGCGTCAACACCAGCCAGGGTCATGAAGTTGGTGCTGCCGAAGTGCGCACCGGAGTAACCGCCGTTGACGTAGGTGAGTACGTTAGGAGCGGCGAGCCAGCCCAGGCGGACACCTGCAGCCCAGGAGGTTTCCAGCTTCTGGGTGCCGGTCAGCGCGCCGAAGCCGATACCAACGGGATCCTGGATAGTGGAACGGATGCTACCGAACTGAGCGTCACCGAACACACCGGCAACCCAGGTGCCGCTGAACTGCCAGTCGTAACCGGCGCCAACCGTGCCGAACCAGCCGGAACCGCCCTGGCGCTGCGTGATCGTCAGCGGCGTGCCGGTGGCGGTGTCCACGATGCTCTGGTCGGCATTGGAGAGGCCGCCGCCGCCACCGCCGAAGATGTAGAAGCCGGTCCAGTTCGCGACGGGAGCCGCCATCGGGGCTTTCGTGTAGGGACGGGCAGCGAGGTCAGCCGCCGAGGCCGAACCGGTCATGGCAGCAACCGCGGCCAGAGCGAGCAAAGTCTTTTTCATTTTCGAAGTCCCCAGTGAAAGCGGTCAATGTCTGATGACCACAATCTAGACGGAACGGCCGAAAATGCTGTAGCTCAGCGGCCACAGTGAGAGACAAACGCGTTGGCGATGCTGGCAAGCAATGAGGCGAATATAGCCGATTTAGTCCGCGATGATCCGGCGGCCATATCCGCCTATCTAACTGAAAACTTTGCGGAAAACGACGCGTCAAAGGCGCAAAAAGCGCTAAGCGTTGTTATGAAGGCGCAAAACGTACAAATGTTGGCGCGGGACGCGGGTTTGCGCCGGGACGCGCTGTACAGGACGTTCGGAGGCCGAATCGACCCTCAGCTCAGCCGGATCCTGAAGCTATTTTCAGCGATGAACGTAAGCGCCCAGGTTGTGCCTCTGTCCGGCATCAACAGCCCCGACGCGATCGCAGCACGTCTGAATGACGCCTTCGGCCAAGAAGACCCGACGGAAGCCATCCGCCGACTTAGCAGCATCGTAAAATCGCAGAACGTGACCGCGCTCGCTACCGAGCTCGGCATTATGCGAACGACCGTCTACAAGACGTTCGGGGGCACCGTCGATCCCCATCTTAGCAGGATACTTAACCTCTTTACGGTCTTCCGAGTGAGGATGGCGGTGGCGATGCTGGCGGAGCCAAAGGTCAGGCCTCCGCGCCCGAAGCGAGGCCGCCCGCCAAACAATAAAGGTGTCTGAAGTTCAAGCAAACTTCCCAGCGAGGTGGCGACTCCCGGATCAAAATCGATATGCACGTCAGCGGCCATAAAGCTGCAAGGGATTGATAAACTTTCAGATCGCCGTCCGGCTTTAGCAACAGGTTTTGCAAGGCGGCCAACCTACAGTAGTCAGCCTACACTGCACGCTGCGGGTGGGCGAACGCGCCGTTTCATTCAACTCCTTATTCTGGGGAGACACTCGCCTGAAAATGTATCTTGCGGCTGCGGCCGGAATCCTAGCTCTCGCTCTGGCAGCTCCTGCCAGTGCGGCGGACATGGCCGCCGCCCGGCCACACCAAAGCTCCGCCCCCGTAGCCGCAATCTACGACTGGGCGGCTTCTATATCGGCATTAACGGCGGCGGCGGCTCCAGCCGCAAGTGCTGGGACTTCGTGGACGCTACTGGCGTGGTGACTGGCACACCGGGTGTGCTGGCAGCCGAGGGTTGCCACAATGCCGTCGGCTGAACGGTCGGTTTTCAGATCGGCTATCGCTGGCAGTCGCCAACTGGGGGTTCGGCTTCGAAGGCCAAGGCAACTGGGCAGACTTTACCGGTGACAACACCAGCCTGATATTCGGCGCCGACCGCAACCGCTTTCGCATCGATTCCTTTGGGTTGATCACAGGTCAGATCGGTTACGCCTTAAACAGTGTTCTGCTCTACATCAAAGGTGGCGCGGCAGTCGTCGGCGATCGGTATGATGTGTTCGATATCCCGACCGGAGCGCTCTTCTCGTCAGCGCGCGAAACGCGTTGGGGAGGTATTGTCGGGGCCGGCCTCGAGTTTAGCTTTGCTCAGAACTGGTCTGTTGGTGTCGAATACAACCACATCTTCTTGCGTGATCGCACGATCGACTTTACCACTCCGCCCGGAGTCTTCGCGGGTAGTGAACGCATCCGCCAAGATGTCGACATCGGCCTCGTGCGCTTGAACTATCGGTTTGGCGGTTCGCTTATGTCGAGATACTAAGTAGTTCTGCTAAAGAGCAATGGCCCTTCTGCCTAAGACGCTCTAGTGACGAAGACCTACCGGCCGGTCAATTCCTCGCAACTCGCTGATGAGCTGAACCGAGCAGGCGCTTCAGCGGACCCGCAAATAATTTGCATCGCGATCGGAGGAGCGCTCAAAGCTTTCAACATTTCAGAGGTGCAACAGCCTAGAGCAAGAGTCTGCGGCTAGAAACCTTAAGGCGATAGGCCCACGAGAAACCCGTTCCAGAGCCACTGCTTCGTTCTCGACCGCGGAATTGGAAGACACTTCAAAACGTGTGAACCAGAACGATCGGCAGCAGGCGCCTATTCGAACCAACCATTGCGAGCGGTAACGCGAGATCGCGAGCGATCGGGGTGAACTCGCCTAGCAAGAACGGCCCACAAGCCGTGAAGCGGCGGGCACCGATCGCGGCGGTCTCAATGGAGAGCCTTGTCGTCTCGTTTGAGCAGCTCTAGTCAGCGTTCCAGCTGATCTTTCTTCGCAAGAAGCTTGACGGCGAGAACATGGTTGACCAGGCTGTGAAGCTGCCACAGCTCCTCAAGCAGCATGCTCTCAAGTGGCTTTCGCCCCATGAATCCCCTGACTCACGAAGGCATAGCTTGAAGTGAACAGACAAAACCAGCAATCGCATGCTGATTGAGCGAAGGCGTCTACACCTCGCCAATCTCCTTCCCAGCTTGAAGGGTGCTCGTCTGTCATGAGCTTCTGTCTAATCCCAAGCAAAACAGTTTCAGTCAGCGATAGGATGCGACGCAGAGCCGGAGCAGCGCCAGTATCCCGCGCGTTAGGCGCACCCGTCGGAGGTCGGCCTACTGGCATCGGTCGCCCTGCATGCCCGGATAGCGAAGAACTATGGAATCCATTGAGCTCCCGAAGGTGCCTTTAGCTTCAGGGTCGCAAGCTGCGGGCCGATAAAGCCCGGCATGGAAAGAGCTGCCGGCTCGTTCACAAGCTGTCATGAAGGCAGGGTACCAATAGCAGAACTTTATGAGCTTGGACTTGCAAATCCTTTAAGCGGTCGCTTCAATTCGTAAAGGTGATAGATAAGCGCTGAGGGCGTCTTCGGCGGTGCATATCCCGCATAGACTTCTCGCGCAATCCACCCCTCGGCTCGAAGGCCCTCGACGAGGCGGAATCTCTGGTCCCAGTCTTGGACAACCAGTAAATATTGCGGCTGGAATTGTTCCGCGATCTCTGCGACCGCTTTGGACCGCTGCAAGCCGGCGCTCGGGTAAGTCACTCGCTTATGAACGTCCATTGCAGCGGGCGTCTTGAGCCCCACCAAATCGACCAGTGCAGCATGTCCAGCGTAGGCGACATAGCCGGCGTCGTGAACCATGACTACCGGCCGATCCTGCAAATTTGCATTCATCCATCTCACCACATCCGCAAGACTTTCGTGGAAGCCGACGATATGGGTTCTGTAGTCGTTAAGTTGCATCACAAATCCCAGCGGCACGAATAACGTCGAGACCGCAACCATGCGAAGGGTTTGCTTGCGAGAGGTCGACGAGAGCCCACACGCAACGCCAAACAGGATGATTGGTGCGAGAACATAAAGGTATCGTCCGCCATTGTGCAGCAAGCCGCTTGGAAATCTCCAGAAATAGGCGCTAAGGAAGACGGCAATAAACAGAGCAAACATGCTTCTAAGAGCCGCCGGCCGCGCGAAGCGGAGACAAATAAAAAGCGGAAAGCTCGCCAAGGCGGCTTGGCAAACCGCAAAAAACATCAAGAATGATTTATACGACCAATCTGCGTGGCGTTCCGCGAAGAAGTACATCTTCGCACCGATTGTGTTGGGCACCCATGAGCCAGTGTCGATCCAATACCAGAGTACGAAGGGCACGGAACTCAGAGCAGCGATCGCCGCGGAAGCAATTTTGAAGCTAGTGGCAGTGTACCTGTCCAAGAATACAATGCACATCGACCCGGCTGAGAGAAAGCTGAGTTCTGGTCGAACGAACGGCATGACGCCGCACAGAGCCGGAAGCCACAAGGTGCGCCTTTTGTCGGTAAGTAATTTGAGGTCCCATGCCACCGCGGCCATTGCCAAGCTAGTGTCCATCCCATTCAAGACCTGGAACAAAGTGCCGGCGAAAAGGAGACTGACCAATGCAATGAGTGCCGCTTCGAGCCGGCGGCATCCAACGTTGAGGCACGTAAAGAGTACCCCGAGCACGTAGGCGACCCCACTCAGCGAGCTGAGCACATACAGCGCGGCAGTATCAGGATGCACTAATTGCTCGAGAGCCAGTAGCATTGCGAGATGCACGCCACTCGTCGCTCCAACAAGAGCCGGCACTCCCTCATAACGCTCGTCTCGGCCGAGACGCAAGACCTGCGCATTGTGTAGGTTGATGAAGGCATCGTCTGTCGGAAACGCAGCACCTCCATTTACGGAGTGAACGATTGTAAAGATGGCGATTGTGACGAGTGCGCAGGCTCCAGCATCAGTCCACCGGCTTCTCAAATCACTCGTCATATGGCCAGCTTCCTCACGGTATGCGGTCCGTTTACAATCTCAGGTAAAAGATTCTGTTAATACACTGCCTCCTCCACGTATGATTCAGGACGTCTAACGCCCTGGTTGGGACCAACGTTTCGCGCCCGCTTTTGGCCGATTATGTTGAAAAAGTCCTGGTTGCGCGGCTTGATGTTATCGATTCTGTCATTCCGAGAGGACTGGCGACTTCCTTTTTCGCCGATCCTTCAGCATTCGCATTCTAACGCGGGTGCGCGCAAGGCGCGCCCGCCCAGAACCTCCGGAAACTCGCTAAGCTGTGTTGCGGTCGGTCCCGGCGCCGCTTGTGGGCGCAGGGGGCACCGGCGGCAATGCATGTCTCGACAATCCGTTCGAACACGCGGCGGAGAACATCTCCATCGCGGAAGCGCTCATTGCGGGCGCGCGAGAACGCCGAATGATCCGGGACAGCGTCCTCGATACCGAGCTTGCAGAACCAGCGATAGGCGAGGTTCACCTGCACTTCACGGCAGATCAGCCGTTCCGAGCGGATCGCAAAGACATACCCCACGACCAGCATCCGGATCATCAGTTCCGGATCAATCGACGGGCGCCCCATCGACGAATAGCGAGATGCTAGTTCACCGCGAAGCCAGGACAGATCGAGAGCAGCATCGATCTTCCGCACCAGATGATCTTCAGGAATCGCGTCGCCAAGACGGAACTCGTAGAACAGTTGACCTTGGTCACTCTTCAGACGGCCCATTGGCCGGGCTCACGGAAGGCACGCTAGCAACAATTTTCCGCAGCCAGTTGCTGGACCATGCTCACGCGGTCGCCCCCGCGTATCGATGTAACTGTAGTCTGCTGCAGGAGCGAAGCCGATCAGCGCATACGCTTTGCGAAGGCTGCCGAAGCGGCGTTCATAGATTGACGCGCAAGGTATCCCCTTCGCACGATTGATCGCATCGGCAGACAAGGTGCCCAGGCGGAGTTGAAGAACGCGCAACTTCTTGAGCAACATGTCAGGGGACAGGGGTTGCCGCACCCGACGTTCGATAATCTGCTGAGCGTTGTCGAACACATTATTGGCCGCATCCTTCGCAATGAAAACTACATCGGCAACACCATCTATCATCGGACATCGAGCTATTTGCGGCAACCTCGCGTTATTAACGACAAGACCAAGTGGATCCGCAAGGAGGGCGCCCTTGAGCACGGGGCATAAGCAACCATCGCGGCGTTCCGGGTCCCGGGCGATGTCGGTTTCTCCTCTCCCGACTACGAACCTTTCGAATATCCACCGCACGACCGCGAATTCGTCGGGGGACCCTGCCCGTAGCAAGACTCTGTCTGTATGTAAGGCCTTCTGCCCGCCGGGCTGGAGAAAGCCTCTCGATTTGCCCGCTGCGTCGACCAGTTCTCTGCGCAGGGCAAAGCCCGGCCGCCCACCCACCCGATAGCCGAGGCCAACGATGCGGCTGTGTCCCGCAAAACCTTTGCCGACTTGTCGCGGCTGTCCTCGGCCGCCATCAAGCGCTTCATGCTTTTCCAGAGGCCCGACATCGGGCTTCCATCGTTCTCGAAGATTTCAGCGCAGTAGATCACCTTCACACCGGCGAGCTTGCAAACGAACTCGTAGTACGCACTCTCATCCGGATCCTGGAACCGTCCCCTGCGGCTGACATCCCTCACCAACACCGTGGCGAAATCAGCTGCTCCCGATTGCACGTCGTTAAGATCGATAAGGCCTGGGCGATTGTTGATCCTAAGCCCGCTTTTTCCCTCATCTATGTACGTGCGCACGATCTCGAGTTGATGCTCGCCACGTAGCTCGCGATCAAAGCCATTGATTTGCGATCGAGTATTGTTGTCGGTCTGTCGACATTCGGATGTATTGGGCTGCGCGCGGTTCATGCTCGCGCCGTCGCGGCAAGTTGGCATTTTCGACAGTGAGTGCAGTTCCCATGGAACGCCCTCCCGTTTCGCCACGTTCAGCCCATCAGCCAGCCTGAAAGCCAAGATGCGCCGTGCTTGCCGATCCAGCCAAGTGCGAGCGAACCCGCCACCGTCGCCAAGGCGGACCAAAACCAGGGCCGAGGGCGGGCGGCGCTGATCGAACGCAGGTACAAGAACGCGCCCAGCAGCGTGCCGTAATTTCTCCTAAAGTCCCCATTGAGCTTAGCGATCTTTGACAGCTCAGACGAGCCCTCGGTTCCGTCGGTCATTTGGCGCTGATCTCCCTCATTGGAAGCCAGCGCTCTATAAACTCCTGTTTTGCCCGACGGAGCAATTGAAATTTCGGTAAAACAAAATATCTCCGATCGCCGTTAGTTATTAACCTATCTGTTGCGATCCAGTTAGCAGGTCTCCCCTATTCCCAGCGGCTGGTTCTGGGGACCGAGTTGCCTCTATTCTAGTGCGCTGATCAAGGAGTGACTCGCGGGCGGAGAACAGTCCACGCCAGGCTCGACTGAAGGCCGATGTCCGCAGCTCGCATCATAAAGCCTTCTCCAATGTCGGGAGGCGACCGTACGCGATCCGGCATGCCGGTACTCCACTCACTTGTGGAGAAAACGCCGTCAGGAACGACGTGTTCCTTCGCTGAGGCCCTTGAAGGAGCTGGCGCGCAGCAGCCCTTCAGACGTGATGTCGCGGTACTCCTCGTCAGCATAGAACTTCGGCTCAACCCACGTCGCCTTTGGCTTTTTGATTGGTTTGGTGAGCTTCTGCTTTGGGCTGACGACCGTGTCGAGGGCATCCCTGATCTTGCGCGAAGTGGTCCGGCTCCAACCAGTCCCAACCTTGCCCATGTAGACCAAGTCTTTGCCTTCCTTCTTGCCGAGGTAGAGAGCTGCTACGCCGGTGGGGTCTTTGATAAACCCGACGACGGGAAATTTGTCCTTTTGGACGACCTTGACCTTCTGCCAGGCTTCCACGCGCTGTGATCGGTACGGCGCGTCAACACGCTTCGAAACGATGCCCTCATAGTTGAGCTTGCTGGCCGCCTCGAACAGCGCTTGCCCGTCACCTTCGTGGTGTTCGCTGTATAAGATTGGCTTCTCCAGCTCGTTGCTCTCAATCAGATTCTTCAGCAACCGCTTGCGCTCAATCTGCGGCTCCTTGCGAAGTTCTTTCCCGTCGAGCCACAGAAGATCGAAGGCGAAGTACAGCAGGCGGTCTTGATCGCCTCTGGCGAGGTCCGCTTGGAGTTCGGAGAAATTGGTGCGGCCCTCATGGATGACAACCACCTCACCATCAACGATGGCCTGCCCTTCCATGTCGAAGGCGCCGGCAATGACGGGAAGCTTGTGCGTCCAATCGAGACCGTTGCGGGTGAAGACCTTCCGGTTATCGCCGTCGATGTGGAGCTGGATGCGGTAGCCGTCGTATTTGACTTCGTGAATCCACTGAGACCCTGAAGGTGCCTTCATCTTCAGGGTCGCAAGCTGGGGCGCAATGAACACCGGCATCGGAGAGGCTACCGGCTTTTTGGCCGGTGCCTTGGTGCGCTTCGCCACTAACGCAACTCACAAAAAGCCCGCCGCCGGTGTTGGGAGCCGACGGCGGGCAGGAAACCTACCTTCTTTACGAGTCCAGCAACGCTGAAGACCGCAAGGAGTTCCGAAGACCCGCTGGTTCGCAACGTTCGAATTTGGGCTTGGCCGCGACGGGTGCCGATGGTCAATCCGGTGCTCCGCGAAGCCAATCGAACTCCCGGCGAGAGCCGGCGTTAACTGACATCATGTCAGATGCATTCGATTACTTCCGGGCCTACGCAGTCCGAGCTCTCTGCAAAGCGAGATCCATGCCGCGGGGCAGGATGAAGCATCTGCAACTAGTGGCCGGCCGAATCTACAATCTCCTCAAGAAGGAAGCTGCCTACGGCCCCAATATCCAGCACCTCGAGGACTTTCGCGCAGCCCAGAAGCTCGAGCGCTCTCTCGATCGCTGGCCAAGTGACCACTCCAGCGGTAGCCCCACTTCGGCGGCGCCGCAAAACGCGAACCGGGAGGCTCGCTGAATGCCTTCGCTCGACACTCGCAGCGTGGCAAGTCTCCTGCGAGAATACGCGCAGCGTACCGCCTTGCGGGGCGGCAATCCCTACCGGGCAAGGGCCTACTCTCGGGCCGCCGACAGCCTCGCGGCTCTTGCCTTCCCGCTGGACGTCCTCATCGCCGAAGATCGACTTACGGAAATCCCGGGCGTCGGCGATGCGATAGCCGAGATCATCACCAATCTTCACAAGACGGGCACTCACCCGAGCCTCGAAAAGCTGCGGAAGGAGATTCCCGAGGGCGTGCTCGAGTTGCTCTCCGTGCCGGGGCTGCGCCCGGAGAAGGTGCTGCGTCTCTATAAGGACCTGGGTATCGCGTCGCTTGCGGAATTGGAGGCAGCCGCCAAGGACGAACGCATCAAGAAGGCCAAAGGGCTCGGCGCCGCGCTGCAGACCAAGATTCTGCAGAACCTGGCTATCGCGAAGAATGGAGAGGGCCGCCTCCACCTGCACCGTGCGGCCGCCCTGCTGGCGCACGCGAAGGAGTCGATCCGGAAGTCTCGGCCCGAGCTGAAACGCGTCACCATCGCAGGCGACTTCCGACGGGGGTGCGAACTCGTCGGCGATCTCTCGATCGTTGCCGAGATCCCCAAGGCCGGCAAGGCGGCGAAGCCGCCGCCGACGGACGGACTGCAGATCTGTTTGTCCGACCGCAAGCACTTCGGCGCCGCGCTTTTGTTCGCGACCGGCTCCGCCGCCCACATCGAGCAGCTTCGGACGCTGGCCGCCGAAAATGAGATGCGGTTGGAAGCCGACGGCTTGCACAAGGGGCGCACGCTGATCGCCGGCGAGGAGGCCGAGATCTACCGCGCGCTCGGTCTGCCCTTCATCGACCCAGAGCTTCGGGAGGGGCGCGGCGAGATCGAGGCGGCTCTGAAAGGCAAGCTCCCGAAGCTCGTCACCGACCAGGACCTGCGCGGCATCCTTCACTGCCACACCGATGCCTCCGATGGCACCGAGACGCTGGAGACCATGGCTAAGGCCACGCGCCAGCGGGGCTTCGAGTATTTCGGCGTGGCCGACCATTCCAAGTCCGCCCACTACGCCGGCGGCCTCTCCGTCGAGAAGATCGCGCAGCAGCACCGGGAGGCCGATCGACTGAACAAGCGCTTCGGCAAGGACTTCCGGATCCTCAAAGGCATCGAGTCCGACATCCTGGCGGCCGGGTCGCTCGACTATGACGACGACGTTCTGGAGCGCTTCGATTTCGTGGTCGCCAGCATCCACGGCCGCTTCAAACTGGACCGCAAGGCGCAGACGCAGCGCCTGCTTCGGGCCATCTCCGATCCTCATACCACCATCATCGGCCACATGACCGGGCGGCAGCTCCAGCGGCGGCCTGGCTACGAAATTGACGTGGAGAAGGTGCTGCGGGCCTGCGCGAAGCACGACGTCGTCGTGGAGATCAACGCCCACCCATGGCGGCTCGACCTGGACTGGCGCTGGCACCGGGCGGCCCTCGACTTCGGCTGCATGCTGAGCATCAATCCCGACGCGCACTCGATTCCGGAACTCGACCACATGCACTGGGGCGTCGAGATGGCCCGAAAGGGCGGAGTTCCTGCCGACCGGGTCTTGAACGCGATGACGCTTCCGGAGATCACGCGCTACCTACGCCAGAAGCGGCGCTCCCTCGCCCGCGCCGCCTGATGCGCCAGGCGCACGATCTCCCGCTTGAGGGGAAGGTGACGGCGGTCGCCGCCGACCCTGGGCACCACTTCAGCAAACCGCTCCAGGACCGCATCGTTCTGGTGGAAGGCCACGGCGTCCAAGGCGACGCCCACGCCGGCCCTTTCGTCCGACACCGCTATTTGGCACGTCGCCGGCCCCGCCTGCCCAATCTTCGGCAGGTCCACCTGATCGCGGCCGAGCTCTTTGCATCCCTCTCGGAAGCCGGCTTCGAGGTCGCAGCCGGGGACATGGGTGAGAACATCACAACGACTGGCCTCGACTTGGAGCGGATGCCGCTCGGCGCCTTCATCGAGTTGGGTCCATCGGCAATCGTCGAGCTGACCGGTCTCCGGACGCCCTGTGTCCTCATCGACCGCTTCCGGGCCGGCCTGAAGCGACAAGTGCGCTCGTCGGCGGAAACCGGCCCTCCCTTCAAATGCGGGGTGCTAGGCGTGGTCCGGGCCGGGGGACCGGTCGCGGCTGGTGATGCGGCGCGAATTCGCCTTCCGTCCTCCTCGTTTCGGCCGTTGCCGTCCATGTAGAAAAGACCCTGCCATGGCCCGAAAATCGACCTTGCCTCTTCGCCTGCAGCCCATGCTGGCCACGCTGACGGACGCGCCGTTTGACGATCCTGATTGGGTCTTCGAGGACAAGTTCGATGGTTTCCGCATGGTCGCGGAGATTCGGCATGGTAGGGTCGCGCTTTACAGCCGCAACGGGAAGATCATCAGCCACTCCTATGTGGAGGTCGCGAAAGCACTCGAGGGCGTGAAGAAGGACGCGGTGATCGATGGCGAGCTTGTCGCGATCGGCAAGGACGGCGCATCCCATTTCCAGTTGCTTCAGAACGCCCTGCGCCATGAGGCCAAGCTCTTGTACTGCGCGTTCGACCTCATGTTCGTGGACGGCGAGGACCTACGCGCGCTGCCGCTCTTGGAGCGCAAGAAGAGGCTCAAGGCCATCCTGCCGCGCCACCAGCTCATCGCGTTCAGTAACCACCGCAAAGGCAATGGAACGAAGTTCTTCGCGGAAGCCGAGCGACGGCATCTCGAAGGCATCATGGCAAAGCGCGCCAACAGCCCGTACGCGTCCGGGCGCCGGACCGCCGACTGGCTGAAGGTGAAGACCGCGCAGCGGCAGGAGGTCGTGATCGCCGGCTTCACGGCACCGAGGCGAACCCGGCCCTTCTTCGGAGCGCTCGTGCTGGCGGTGCGCGAAAGCAGTGGGTGGCGGTACATTGGCCACGTCGGCGCCGGTTTCAGCCACCAGGTTCTCGAAGAGCTTCACGGCAAGCTGGTGAGGCTCAGAACAGCCAAGTCGCCCTTCCCTGCCAAGGTGAAGGACGAGGGGGTCACCACCTGGGTGCAGCCCTCGTTGGTCGCGGAAGTGAAGTTCGCCGAGTGGACCAGCAAGGGAGAACTGCGCCAGCCGGTCTATCTAGGACTGCGGTCCGACAAAAAGGCCAAGGATGTGGTTCGCGAGAAGAGTTGGTCGCGCAAATAGCGCCGCCGAGAAGAGACGTCCGACGGGGTCAGCCTGCTTCGCGCTCGGTTGCAGAAGGCCACGGCGGCAGGGGCGGCAACCCGAGAGCCTTGCGTACAGGTCCGAACGACCGACGGTGAGCTGCGCATGCACCAAGCCTGGCGAGCGCCTCATAGTGAGCTGGCACCGGGTAGCCCTTATGATCCGCGAAGCCGTAGCCGGGGTGACGCTCGTCAAGCGTCCGCATGACCGCGTCGCGCTCGACTTTCGCCAGGATCGACGCAGCAGCGATGCTGGCGGACTTGGCGTCGCCCTTGATGATGGCCTGCTGGGGGATGTCGATCTCCTTCAACCGCTTCGCGTCGATCAGCAAGTGCTGCGGCGTCAATCCCAGTCCCCTGACCGCGCGCTGCATGGCCTGGATGCCCCCCCAATAGATGTTGATCGCGTCGATCTCCTCGACCTCTACAAAGGCCACGCACCAACTCTCTGCCTTTGCCTTGATCTCCTTCGCGAGTTCCTCGCGAGCGGCAGCGTCGAGTTTTTTCGAGTCGTCGATCCCGACTATCCGCGTGCCGGGCTTCAGGATCACGGCGCCGGCGGAGACTGGCCCGGCGAGAGGGCTCATTCCAGCCTCGTCTACGCCCGCCACGGCGTGAAGGCCGCTCTCCCAGAGAGCAGTCTCGAAGCTGAGGATCTTGCGCAACCGCTGTCCTTCGGACCTGTTTTCGAAGCGCCGTTTATCGATTGAAGCCAGGATGGCACGGGCTCCTGCGCGGGTGTCGGCCCGCAACATCTGCTCGACGCTGGCCTCAAGTGGTCTTTTCTCGACGACATAGCGCCGGCGCAAGACATCGAGTGGATACTGGGACATGAAGCTTCGTGGAGACTGGCTGTTGCGGACCGTGTCGGTGAACTTTGTGGCGATTGTCTGAAGCTAAGCTACGCCGCCGAACGACTCGCAGCGGCTTGTCCAAAAGGAACCGGCCCGGCTTTCACCTGAAATGGATGCATCCACCGATCTCAGAACGGAACCAACCGGTGTTTTCATCCCTTTACGAGAAGTGGAGCCTCGATCCCAGGGTGCTTCCGAGGGACAGGCTCATGCTCCGAGAGACCGGCAACGACGAACAGGTTCTTGACCGCACCGCCGAAGTGGCGGCCACCATCGCGGAAGAAGGGCTTCGGTATGTCAGCGACTCCGCGCCGGGCTACACCCGCAAGCGGACCGGAACCACTTTCAGCTACTACGACCAGGACGGAGAGCGCATCACCGACGCTTCCATCGTGCGGCGCATCAAGTCGATCGGCATCCCGCCGGCCTACGAATCCGTGTGGATATGCCCTTCGGCCAACGGCCATATCCAGGCGACCGGGATCGATGCGCGAGGCCGCAAGCAGTACCGCTACCACCCAAAATGGCGCGAGCTGCGCGATCAGAACAAGTACGAACACATCATCCAGTTCGCGGTCGCGCTGCCAGCGCTGCGGGAGCGGGTCGCCGCCGACATGAAGCGGGACGGACTGCCTCGCGAGAAGGTGCTGGCCACGATCGTCAGTCTTTTGGAGAAGACATTGATCCGGGTCGGCAACGCCGAATATGCCGAGAAGAACAAATCCTACGGGCTTACCACCATGCGGCGAAAGCACGTCGCGGTGGGCCGCGGCGTCCTTCGGTTCGACTTCACGGGCAAGTCCGGTAAACAGTGGAAGCTTCGCGTCGAGGACAAGCGTATAGCCGCGATCGTGAAGCGATGCGCGGAGATTCCGGGACACGAGCTCTTCAAGTACCTGGACGACGACGGACAACCCCGCACGGTCGATTCCGGGGACGTCAACGCCTACATCAAGGACATCACGGGCGAGGATTTCAGCGCCAAGGATTTCCGCACCTGGGCGGGAACAGTTCTGGCTGCGTTGGCTCTGGCCGAGTTCAAGAAGTACGATAGCCAGGCCGAGGCGAAGCGCAATATTGTGGCCGCGATCGAGAGCGTCTCCAAACAGCTCGGCAACACGCCCGCCATCTGTCGCAAGTGCTACGTGCACCCGGAAGTCCTGAATGCCTACATGTCGGGTGAGCTCGTCAAGATGATCGAAGGTAAGATCGCGCAGAAGTTCAAGCGACAGTACGCCAAGCTCACTTCCGACGAGATCATGGTTCTGGCGTTTCTGCGCAAGCGTCTCGATTCTTTGAAGGCCCCCGCCTAGAGTGCGTACTCATAAACGCGTGAACCGGGTTG
Organism: Bradyrhizobium sp. DOA1; assembly: GCF_001593325.1. NCBI lineage: Bacteria > Pseudomonadati > Pseudomonadota > Alphaproteobacteria > Hyphomicrobiales > Nitrobacteraceae > Bradyrhizobium > Bradyrhizobium sp. DOA1. The sequence goes on along the minus strand of NZ_JXJM01000001.1, from coordinate 1,782,461 downwards.
CGGTAGAGCGAACTGCCCCAAAGGTGTGGGGAACGTCGGCCTTTGACCCACAGCCGACTTGCCTCGTTTCAAAGAGACGCTCTCGCCTTCGTCAAAACGAACAGGTGAGAACCGGCAGCGATCAGCGAAAAAATGATTATCCCTAATTCAGCACCGTGCACATGCTGCGGCGCATATGTTGAAGCCAGCCAAATAAAGAGCCGGACGGTCGCCATAAAGGCAATCATCCCCCACATAGCGAACCATTTGGGGGCGTACCAAGTTGGCTCGCCGTTGGGTCCCCATTGCATAGCAACGCGCTCGCTCGCGATACGCGGGCCAAGATAAAGGTTTGCCCCGACGACCACCGCGATGGCGAAGCCAAAGACGTAGTCTGCTGGCCCCATGTTTTCCGCCTTCCAAATACCAGCTGAGTCTATCCAATAGCGGAGAAGCAATCCATTCTTGTTTAGATGGAACTGTTCGCGTGTAGCTCCTTATGGTTGCTGGGATATTGACTGGGCGCAACGAACGCTTCTGGCCCATGTCGCCTGTTACTGCGTCGCGCAGAGATGTCCGAAGCTGGGCGTAAACCGGAAGCGTCCAACCGCTGGTCAAAACGGTGCTTTTGAGCCAACGCGGACACCGCAAGTCTCGATCATGCGGTCGACACATCTACTCTGACCATTTCATCGGGCCCCTTTAAACAAGTATCCGCCAGGTGGGCAGGCAACCCGACTCTGCAGCGCCAGCAAGCCGGGGTCTCTCCAACGATCCGTTTGAAGACGGTCGAGAAATGGGCCTGTGTGCAAAAGCCTGCCGCCAGCGCGACTTCCACTAGTGGAAGCTCTCGCTTCAATAATAGGAGTTTTGCCCGCTCAATCCGTTGGCGCATTGCGTATTCATGCGGGCGAAGTCCGGTCGCTCTACGGAATTGGGCTGCGAAATGCATTCGCGACAGACCTGCAACGGCAGCCAGCTCAGCCAAACTGATAGAACGATCACAGTGAACCTTGACATAGTCTTCGACGCGCCGCAGACGCCACTTTTGCAAAGCGCCCACCTTAATGCGGGAAAGTTCAAGTCGCGCTAAATGCATGGCCAAGGTTTGTCCGAGACAATGAATAAACTGCTGATTGGTGGCGCAGGCATCCTCCATGAAAAGTCTGGCGAGTTGTACGGCGAACCGGTCGTGTAAAACCACGACCTCTTCATGGTTTAAGACGGACGACCGAGCCGAGGAGCGCCAAACGCGAAATTCCAAGGCACTGACTCGGAGGCATAGAAGATCGCAAGATCCGTCGAACTGTGCGGAAAGGCGGCTCGACGGGGCCTGTACATAGGCCATACCAGTGCACAGCGTGCCGTCAAAAATTGTCTCACTTTCTTTAGTCAGCTTAAGATACGTATCCTTTAGCGCTAAACCTATGAAGTATTGATCATTTGGCGTCACCAACATTTCGAAGTGCGGAGCGCAGCGTCGATCTTGGCGACGAAATACCGATAAGCTGCTATCTGCTTGTTGGAATTTCTGTTCCTCCTGAGAGCAGCCGCCGACGTGGTCGCGCATCTTCGCAATTGCCTTCGCTGCGGCCTCGAGCCGGCTGGTGGCCGGGGCGTGCCATGTTACGTACGGTATTCTTCGTCGGAGCTTCGACCCACTTGCCGATACTGCCGATACCGTATCGCGGGACGCATCCGGAGGCGTGTTATCGAATGTAGAGATTTGCAAACGAACGCATGTGGCAGTCTGTCGCAGAGCGCCAGTGCTATCTCACCAGAGATACTTATCGTGCGAACTGGCAAGTCACCCCGATGGGTGAGCAAACGAACGTATAATCAGCTTGGATTGCCGACAAACCGTGGGAAGCCACGCATGGTGAACAGCCCTTCTACTTTCGACAGTGCGGACGCGGACATCTTCTTTGGGCGTTTTCAATTAAAGCCTTCTCGTCGCCAGCTCCTGAAAGACGGTGTCGAAGTTCGCGTAGGCTCACGCGATCTCGATATACTCATCACCTTGATCAATCGCGCGGGGGAAATTGTCAGCCAACGTGACTTGCTAAAGACGGTGTGGCGAGAGGTTAGCGTCGACGAGGCAAGCCTGAGGGTACATGTGGCGACCCTACGTCGGACCCTCGGTGATGGCCGGGACGGCGCTCGATATATCATCAACGTGTCCGGTCGCGGTTACAGCTTTGTTGCCTCCATTGAGCGCAAGCACCACGGTCAGGCATCGCCTAAGATGCGCATTTCAGCTCCTAAGCCGGGGCGTCAATTGCCGTCTGCGCCCCGGCTGCTCGTTGGCCGCGACGCGACAATTGAGAGCCTAAGCACGCGTTTGATGAGCCGGCGTTTTGTTAGCATCGTTGGAGCTGGTGGGATTGGCAAAACTACCGTCGCCGCGGCTCTAGTCCGTCGACTGCAAGCCGAGTTCGGTGATGATGAAGTTGTCTTCGTGGATTTGGGCGCCATTACCGACCCTAAACTTGTTCCAGGAGCTGTTATTTCGGCAATTGAATGCTCACGCGGGGGAACGGATCCCATCGCCGAGCTTCTGAGCTTCCTTGCTGACAAACGCATTCTGCTACTGTTGGACAGTTGCGAGCATCTCTTAGAAGTCGTCTCGGCGCTGGCAAGTCAAATATTCGAAGAAGCTCCCGGTGTTCATCTGCTGGTTACATCAAGGGAAGCATTGCGAGTAGCCGGCGAGACGGTATACCTGCTAGGTCCGCTTGCCTATCCAGAGTGCGATCCTCCAAGCGTAGCTGACGCGATAGCCACGCCAGCGGTGACACTTTTTCTGCATAGAGCGTCATTCAGCGGTTTTGAAGGTCCGCTGAGCGACGAAGATGCCATGATCGCGACCGAAATTTGTCGGCGTACCGACGGCATCGCGCTGGCGATCGAGCTTGTAGCTAGTCGCGTGGGAACGTATGGGATTCGAGGCGTCGCAGGGCTGCTTGCAAATGAAATGGAGCTGTCATTGGATGGCCGCCGAAACGCTACTCCTCGGCACCGCACGCTCCAAGCGACACTCGATTGGAGTTTTCGCCTACTCGAAGAGACAGAGCGGCGCGTCCTATCCTATCTTTCAAGGTTTGTTGGCCTGTTCACGCTCGACGCCGCTTGCTTCGTCGCCGAAGTAGGTCAGCCAAGTGATGTCGATATCGCGGCGATCGTTGCCAGGCTTGTCGACAAGTCACTCATTTGGGTCCATCCGATTGGCGATGAAGTGTTTTACCGGCTACCGGATACAACCCGCGTTTATGCCGTCGCAAAACTGGAAGCAATCGGCGAAGCTCGCGTGATAGCGGATCGTCATGCCCTCTATTTTGCGACGGCTTTCCAAGCCTTGGCTTTGAAGCACGGCGCGTACACCGACATAGCACGGCACGCGCCCCACATTGGAAATGTTCGGAAGGCACTTGAATGGAGCTTCGCGAGGGGAAGTCTCGCCACGGGAATCGAGCTTGCCGCCGATGCTGCTCCTCTGTTTCTGGGGCTATGGTTGTTGATGGAGTGCCGGGATTGGTCTCATCGCGCATTGAAGGCGCTTGAGGACTTTGATGAGCTGTCGCATCGAGAGGCACGCTTACAGGAGGCCTATGCAGTTTCGTCGATGCATACTCTGGGCAACACGCCCGAGGTGCAAAATGCAATACAGCGTGGATTGGAGTTGCACCAAGCAGGCAAAGAGACTTTACCGCAGCTGCGCCTTTTAGCGGGCCTTAATCTATTTCTCACCAGGCTCGGCGATTTTGAGGGGGCGTTCGCGGTCGCCAAGAGATGCAGAGCGGTCGCCGGGCATGGCGTTGCCTTATCTGAACGTGTCATCGCCGAGTGGATGGTCGCCGCGGCTTGTCACCTCGCGGGCGATCAATCTGCGGCGTTGAAACACTGCGAAAACGGATTTGAGCTTGAAAGGTCGATTGGTCGTCTTCAGATAAATCTGTTTGGCTATGATCATCATCTGCGAGCAGAGATTGCGCGGGCACGTTGTCTATGGCTACTCGGTTCTCCTGAGGAAGCTTGTGTCCGGGCAAGCGACGAGATGAATGAGGCGGCTTGCCTACATCCCATCTCCAACTATTGCATGGCCGTAATTCATTCGATTCCTGTGATGTTGTGGAATGATAACACCGAGGGCGTCCTCGAACACGTGGACCGAGCAATTGCTCAGTCGGAGAAGCACGCGCTCCAAGGCCTCGCAGCTGCCGCTCACGCGCTTCGCGGGGAGTGGCTCGCGATGACCGGAAAGCCTGCGGCCGGAGTAGAGGAGCTACGCCGTGCATTGCGAAGCCTCTACCGTGAGCAACTTCATATGGTGATACCGCCAACTGAACGCGCGCTGGCCGACGGACTTGCTCGAAGCGGAAGATTGGATGAGGCGCGTGCAGCTATCAAGTCGGCGGTCTCAACCGCTGTGCGGATGCGCCAGACATTCTGGTTGCCGGATCTTTTGCGAACGCAAGCAGAAATATATCTGATGGGTCCAAATGCAGACTGCGCGGCGGCGCAGGTGGCTCTTCGCCAGTCTATGGATCATGCAAAGTATCATCATGCACATGGTTGGGAATTGAAGGCTGCCGTTTCGCTCGCAAAATTGCTGGATTCCCTCGGCCTGGGCACCGAGGCTCGCGCGTTAGTCCTACCCGCCTTCAAGGCTCATTCGCATAAGTCAGGCTCACCTGCCCTTTTGAAGGCACGGAACATTCTCAGCGCGACTAGCTAACTTCGGCTCCCAGCAGGGTCCTGATTTTGCATTCTTTATCAATTAATAACGTGTGTATCACCTCTGATGCCTCCACAGTTACCTATCTCAACTAAACATCCGGAGGTTGCAGTGGGCCAATTGAGAAAATTGCATTAGTAACCGGCGGTAACCGTGGACTCGGGCGGGCCACCGTATTGGGCCTTGCACGACGGGGCGTAGATCTGATTTTCACGTATAATTCGGCCGTCGCCCTAGCCGACGAGGTCGCGCGAGATGTCGAAGGGCTTGGGCGCAAGGCCATTCCGATTCAACTCGATATGGGGCGAACCAGCGCGTTTGAGGCGTTTGTCGCCAGAGTTGCGGAAGCGCTGTCTGAGCTTGAGGCACACCGCTTTGACTATCTCGTCAACAATGCAGGCATCTCTCATCACAACACTTTCGAGCACACGACGGAGGAGGAGCTCGACGCCATCTATCGGGTCAACTTTAAAGGTGTTTTCTTCCTGACCCAGGCATTGCTTCCATTGATTAACGATGGCGGCCGGATCGTCAATATCTCCAGTGGTCTCGCTCGAATTATTGTGCCTGGGAGTGGAGCTTACGGCGCGTTGAAGGCAGCCCTAGAAGTGTTGACACGCTATCAGGCCAAGGAGCTGGGACCCCGCCGGATTACGGTCAATGCTGTCGCCCCCGGAGCGATTCAGACCGATTTTAGTGGGGGAATGGTTCGGGACAATCCGGAGCTGAATAGGCAAGTCGCCGAGATGACTGCGCTAGGTCGTGCAGGGGTTGCTGACGATATCGGCCCGATGATCGCCGCGCTACTTTCCGATGACAATCGGTGGGTCAACGCCCAGCGCATCGAAGTTTCCGGCGGCATGTCGATTTAGACAATTGCGTGGTAGCGCCGCTCAGCCGTTATTGGCGCCGCCATTCCTTTTCAGCGCAACGGAAACTGGGGCGTGCACTCATAAGCGTCGGCTTACGAATGCAAAGCGCAAGTCTGCCACATTGTGCGTGATCGGCGGCTTGCCGATTGTGAGACCCCTGGTCCGTATCCGCCACGGTACCGCAGTCGTACGCGCAGGAGCCTTACGACCGAGGCCAATCGAGGAGAGGAGAAGAAAGAACTCTCTCGCGCCACCTATTCCTCATGAAAAAGGGTCAGCCTGGAAGGCTGACCCTCTAGGTATATCGTGTAAGTCGTGACCAGTTAGAAGCCCGCGCCAGCACCCCAATTGAAACGATAGTTCAGGCCAGCCTTGATGGTGTGCTCGTCATTGCGGAAGCCGACGGCCGTAACAACACCAGCGCCGCTGGTGAAGAGAGCGTTCCGGGTGCCGAAGTCGTAGTACTGGTATTCGACCTTGCCTGACCAGTTCTGGGCGAACATGTATTCGAGACCAGCGCCTACTGTATAGCCGTCGCGACCACCGCCGTTGTTGGTGAAGGTGCCGCCGCCGAAACCGTTCGTCAGGCGGGAGTCAGCCCAGGCATAGCCGCCCTTGACGTACAGCAGCGCCGGACCCCAGGTGTAGCCGAGGCGACCGGTGACCGAACCGAGCCCACGGTTCACGAAGGGATTGCTGTTCGTGTCGAGGAAGCTGTAGTTCGCTTCCAGACCTAGCACCCAGTTCGGTGAGAACTGATGGTCGTAACCGACCTGCGCGCCGCCCATGAACACACCGTCGTTGCTGCTGGTGCCGGTGAAGCCGGGAGCCAGAATGTTGTTGTCGCCGCCGAATGCGCCGCCGATGTGTCCGCCAATGTAGAAGCCCGTCCAATTGTAAATCGGCGAAGCCTGCATCGCTGGGGCTTTGGTGTAAGGACGCGCGGCCATGTCAGCTGCCGATGCCGTACCCGCAAGAGCAGTCAAAGCGACAGTAGCGAGAAGGAACTTTTTCATTTCGAATCTCTCATTTTTCGATTGCTGTACCAAATCCTTAGCCCCCGCTTCAGTGTATTTGCTGTAGCGTGACAGACACACGTGGCCATCTTCGTTTGCAGTACGATCATTTGTTAACTGAGGAACCGAGTCGACCCGGGACGGGCAGCCCAATGTGCCAAGTGCACGGTCGCGACAAGAAGTCGATAATGCAGAGAGTTGGCTTCCATGGTGAGAGATCGTGCGGTGAGGCGATGACTTGCGAGTTCCCAGCTTTGCGATTCGCGACAAAGAGGTCCTACAAAATGTCAGCCGCAAGAAACATGGCGCTCCCGATCTGCATAAACTGCAACGTGAAAATAAGTTGATCGAGGTTGAGCCCCTGAAGCAATCAGCTTCGGACCCGCTCTCTGAACGCGGTACCATTACATAGATGCTGCTCCCGCCTCAGGCGAACGCCTAATCAGTCATGGCCAGCTTGCTCGAGAGCAAGTAGACCGCTTCTGACGGCTGCTTTGGTATTGTGACAAGCCGTTCCGCTTGTGGCCCGTTGCTGGCACACAGCGGCGCCTGCCGAATTGTCAGCTTGTGACCCCGTTGCCGACAATCCGCAAATTTGTCGATGCAGAGTCACGGAGAAGCACAACGGCATCATTTTCCTGGTTCGGAGGCGATCAGGGTTGGAGCCGCGAGAGGAGTCGTTGTCGGTCTTGGTCGCGACTTCGCTGATCTTGGCGCATCCGTTCAAGTTCAGCCTCTGCTTGGGTCGTGTCTTGACCGTTGCGCTTCAAATCAAGAACCACAGCCTCCTGCTCAGCAAGCCGTCGTTCTCCTTCGACTACATCGCTCGATCCGCCTCAGCTCATCAAACAGTGCGGTCTGATCCATGACATTGTTGCAACGCCTGTCCGCAGCGCAGGATCTTAGTGGGCTAAGAATTGCCCCAGCTCGCAGGGGGGGCGGGTGGAGCTGGGGCCACTTCACTTGGGGTACCCTTGGGAAAGGGCATCGGGAAAACTAGGCAAACGCGCAAACGTTCCACCGCGACGATCCCGGGCGTCCCCGGGGCCGGACCAAGACGCACCGGGACCGCCGACGCGCCGACGCAATGCCGGCCGCGGTGATATCCTGCGGCCAGAAATCCAGCGGCGTGATCTCAATTGATACAGTGTCCTGTATTCCAATCGGAGAAGGCGAGATCTCAGGCCATCAAAGTAGACATGGCACATATATTTGTTCTGGCGAACCACAGCTCAGGGCCTTGATCTTTCCGGCAGCGTCGAATCTCAAAACAATAGGCGGAGCGTCCGCAGTGCCGTCGGGCGGTCAGGAACAGTCTGCTATGTATGTGCCAGCGGGTTCTTCTCGGCCTCGCTTCAAGGACCTGCGTAAGGATCTTTAGCAGCCGGCGACCGATATGCAGCGGCGTCATCCAATTTCTCCGATGCGCGCCGCATAAAAGATCGCGCCGATGCGGCCTGGAGAGCGATTGCCTCAAGAGCCGAACGGAGCTTCTTGACGTTTTCGGAAAGAGCTTCTCTTGGTCGGCGGAGCCTTGCGATCCCAAACTCGCTTTCGTGCCTGCGCCGGCGGGCCTCTGACAAGACTGCGTCGGCGCGAAGCAATAGCTCATCTTCTTCAAAGGACGCTTCGGACAGGCGAGAAGCACTGGCGCACAGCAGAAGGAAGAGGGCGCGATCCGCCTTGTATCGTGCTCCCGCTCGAGTGTGCTCCAAGCCGGACATAAGAGCCTGTCCCGTGGCGCCAAAGACACCCCATTTCCAGCGGCTTCGCCTACGCTTTTTCAGCACGATCGCGAATTGAGCGAACCGGTCGCAACGCTGGCTACTCTGCGGATAATCCCGCATGCCACGACCCCCAGGGACTTGTCTCGAAGGTAAAATTATCGAGCCGATCAGATTGGGCGAGGTCTACTTTGGCCCAATAATCGCCTTTGCGATGCAAAAGGGCTCTTGAAGCCGGCGGCCACGACGGGCGCAGCGCTCTCCGTCGTCCTCTCGGCAGGCCTTGCTTCCATGAAGTCGAGCACGGCACGGCCCTTCTCCTTGATCCGCCCATCCGCCGTTCAGACGCTCGCCCAGGCCTTGGGAGAAGATGTCGAGCACCGGTACCCGAGCGGCGAGGCGCTTGGTCCGCTCGGCCCGGTCGCGTCCGCTCGTCGCCTGAATTGCCCTTGAGGTAAGCCATGGCGGCGAATCCATCGGGATAGCTCACCAGGATCTTGAGCACGGTAACTTGGAAGTTTGCCCCGCCTTCTCCGTCTATCGCCACATCGTCGGAACGTCCGGGAGCGCCTCGCGTCCACTTGCTTCAGCTTATCCGGCGAGGTGTAGCCATTCGTCGCCGCTTCCAGAATCCTTGTGGCCGCGTGGATGCGCGCCCCGGTTTAATAGCGCGAGACTCAAACCTCTTCGAATCGGCGCGCAAAGGCCCGTTGTAGTCAAATCGAATATGGGAATCCCAGCGCGAGAAGGTTTAGCTTTACCGCAGAAGCAGGCGAATTCAACAGTGATGACGCGACCAGATCGCATCGAGGTAAGCGTCCGAAACCTCGCGCCGCCGCATGAACTGAACTCTACCTAAGCCTTTTGTTGTGGTCCAAAGCTCGACGATGTCGAGTGTGGCTTGCCCTGGCACCGAACCCTATTGCTCGTCCGCTGCCGGGGCGGCCGAAACATTTGCCCTTTTTTCCCGTTGTCGGCGGGGCGCTTGAACAACGTGAAAGGATCATCGATGAAGAAGTTCGCAATGTCGGCGCTGATGGTCGGCGCCCTCGGTTTGGCCTCCGTAGCTACGACAGTTCCCGCCGAAGCTCACTGGCGAGGCGGCTGGGGCGGATGGGGACCAGGCATCGCCGGCGGCCTTGTTGCCGGTGCCGTCATCGGAGGGATTGCTTCCTCCGCGTACGGCTGGGGACCTGGCTATGGTTACTACGGCGGCCCTCGTTACTATCGAGCCGGCTATTACGGCGGTCCCTACGCTTATGACTACGGGTACGACGAGCCTTATCGCTGGGGCAGCGGCTACACCACGACCTACTACACGGCGCCGGTGTCCTACGGTTATCGCTACCGCCGAGTCGTCCGCCCGGCCTACGCTTACTATCGCGGGTCTTATCCGCTCGTTCGCCATCACTGGCATCGGCACCACCGCCACTGGTGAGAGCGGGCGCACGTGAAGGCAACGAAGGCCGCACCCCGAGGGAGCGGCCTTCTCCTTTGGACCCCGGTCGCGCTTCCGCTCACCACCATCTGCCGGCAAATGGATCAGTCCGCTCGAAGGCGAGACGCCGGTCGGGTGTCCGCTTCTGCAGCTTTGCCGACCGCTTCGGATGCGTGACGACCGCCGCAGCGCGGGCCGGCGCTTCCTTCCGGGCCTCGCCGGAAGGTGCTGCAGGCAAGGCGGCCATGGTTTCTCGCACTTCTCGCAGGGGCTCTTCGGGGATCGGTTCGGCCTGCACGATCATCGGTGCCTCGGCCCGCTGCCTAGTATCGAAGACGATCTTCTCCGGAAGGCTCCTCGCCGATGTGATCCGGATGATAGTCCTGTCGGGGTCGGCCACGGCGACGGCTTCGACGGGAGCGGGCATGTACCGATCCGCAGCGAAGAGCAGCGCCAGCAAGAGCCCGCCGACGAAGACGAAATAACGAATAATCGGCATGGACGGCCGCTCGCAAATGGGAAATCAAGGTACGGCGGGGCGGTTGGGGTGGCGGGCCGCAACGATCAGCGACCCGCCGGGAGCTCAGTCGATCTCCTGGACGACCGTGCGGGTCGACGGATCGACCAGCATCACACGCTCGCCCGAGTAGACATAGCGGTACTTGGTCAGCGAAGGACCCCAGTCGGCGGGCACCGCATCGAGTTCTACTTCGCGCGGCACGGGCTGGCCGACCACGATCTTTTGCTGCACCGGACGAACCTGGTGCTGGGTCACGTAGGTGCGGATCTTGGTGCGATATTCCGGCTCGATCTGCACGGCCGCCACGTGACCAGTGCCGGTGGTGGTGACGACCGTCGACTGCGCCATCGCGCCCGTCGAGAGCAGCGCGGCCATGGTCGTCGCCAGTAGAAACTTGTTCATTGTTTTTCTCCTCGCCGCCAGATGCGGCATGCGAGAACCCGCTAAAGATGGCAAGGTTCCGGAAAAACAGCAGGGTCACTGCCTATTTTTCCCGAGAGCGTGGGCGGGCCCGAGAGCCCTTTCGAAGTCGGCCTCGCCAAGAGTGCGCCGAACAAATTCGCCTGCACCGACGTTATGAGTTCCGGAATCGGATCCACGGCAGCGAGGGCGACGAGTGGCGAGGAAGAAAACGCGCAAGAAGCCGGTCGAGGATAAAGATCAGGACAGCTTCCTACAGCGCTTGGGGCCAAGACTCATCACGGGCGCATCCGACGACGATCCATCCGGGATCGGCACCTACAGCCAGGCTGGCGCCCAGTTGGGATTTGGCATCGGCTGGACCATGCTGATCACCTATCCGCTGATGGCCGCGATCCAGGAGATCTCGGGTCGCATCGGCCGTGTGACGGGGCACGGCATCGCCGGAAACGTCTGCCGGAATTTCCCCACTCCCGTCATCTGGTCTATGATCGTGCTGCTTTTCGTGGCCAACACTATCAACGTCGCCGCCGACCTTGGGGCGATGGGCGATGCTCTCAAGCTTCTAATCGGGGGACCGGGGACGCTCTACGTCGTGCTCTTCGGCGCGGTGTCCGTCATCGCGCAGATCTTCTTCAAGTATGAGCGTTATGTGGCGATCCTGAAATGTCTGACGCTCGTTTTGCTGGCTTATGTAATTGCCCTTTTTCTCGCAAAGGTGCCTTGGGTCGAGGCCCTGAAGGGACTTCTCATCCCGACGATCGAGTGGAATGGTCCGTTCTTGACGACTTTAGTCGCGATCCTTGGGACGACGATTTCACCCTATCTGTTCATCTGGCAGTCCTCTCAGGAGGCGGAGGAGCAGCGGATCGATCCCGACAAGAAGCCACTCAAGCGCGAGCCAGAGAAGGAGGACGAAGAGGTCAAAAGGATTCGGATCGACACACTTGTCGGTATGGGAGTGTCGAACGTCATCGCCATCGCGATCATCATGACGACGGCCGCAACGTTGCACGCCTCCGGCAAAACCGACATCGAATCGTCAGCCCAGGCCGCTGAAGCCTTACGACCCGTCGCGGGAGCTCTGGCAGAGCTGATCTTCGCGCTCGGCATCGTCGGGACAGGCCTTCTTGCGATCCCAGTGCTGGCCGGCTCGACCGCCTACGCTATCGGAGAAGGTCGCAAGTGGCCGGTCGGATTGTCGCGAAAGCCGAAGGAGGCGATCGCCTTCTACAGCGTGCTTGCACTCTCCGTCGCGCTCGGCGTCGGGCTCAACTTCACGGCGCTCGATCCGATCAAAGCACTCTATTGGAGCGCGGTCATCAACGGTATACTGGTCGCGATCATGACCGTGATGATGCTGCTGGTACGGCGAAAATCGGTCATGGGCGATCTCATGGTTTCGGGGCCGGTCTATTGGCTAGGCTGGGCCGCGACCATCGCGATGTTCCTGTGCATCATCGGCATGGCTTGCTCGATGATGTTGTCATAATCCCACGGAGACGACCGCAAAGCGCTAGCCCGTCAAAAAGGTCTGCTGATGTCGGATTCTACCCCGATCAATGGTCCTGCCGATCGACGGCAACGACGGCTGTTGATCTTGTTGGCTGCAGGATTCGTCGCCTTCGGGGCCGCAGCGGCCGGCCTGTTATACATCTTGCAGCCCGAGACCCTTCGGATAGCCGTTGGCCCTTCAGGCAGTGAAGACCACCAGGTTGTTCAGGAGATGGCCGAGGCCATCGAGGAGGAAAGCAGGACGGTCAGGATCTTGCCGATCACCACCGCAGGAGCAGCGGAATCGCTCGCGCTCATGGGCGCCGGCAAAGCCGATTTGGCTGTCGGCCGCAGCGACCTTGCGATGCCGGCCGACGCGCAGACGCTCGCCGTCCTCCGCAAGAACTACGTCGTGTTTTGGTCGCCTTCCGGAAGAGGCAAGGACTCCAAGAAGAAGGCCGCCGCGAAAATCGGTGAGATCGCCGATCTTGCGGGACACAAGGTCGGTATCATCGGAAAGACCGGCGCCAACGTCGCGCTCCTCAGGACGATTCTTGAGGGCTCGGGGGTGCCGCCCGATAAGGTTGCCACGGCTCAGTTCGGGACCGAAGAGATCGAAAAGCTGGCGCAGGACACCACGCTGGATGCGTATCTCGCCGTCGGTCCCCTCGACAGCAAAATCACGAATGCCGCTATCGTGGCGACGACCCGATCGCGCGGAGCGCCGAAATTTCTTCCCGTCGAAGCATCCGAGGCGATCGCCCTGCGGCACCCCCGCTACGAAGCCGAGGAGATCCCCGGCAGTGTCTTCAACGCCAAACCGGCCTGGCCAGAGGACAAGATCGACACCATCAGCGTCAACCATCTCGTCCTGGCCAGGAAAGAGCTGTCGGAAGCCAAAGCGGCGGCATTCTATCGGCAGCTTTTCGCCGTACGTGATACTATCACGCAACGCGTCGCCGGCGCCGGGCGCATCACAAAGCCGGATACGGAAAAGGAGGCGGAGCCCTCGGTGCACAGGGGAGCTGCGGCTGTCATCAACGGCACCGAGCGGACATTTCTGGACAAGTATAGCGACTACTTCTGGTTCGCCCTGCTTCTGCTTTCCGGCATCGGCTCAGCCGCCGCCTGGCTCCGGCGCTATCTGAACCGGGACGAACGCGATGACAACACCAGCTACCGCAACCGAATTCTTGCGGTTGTTGCCGAGGTGCGCGATGCCGGATCCGAGCAGGATCTGCTGGCTTCGCAGCGGGAAGTCGACGCGATCATCGCGCAAACCCTCAAGTGCTACGACGAGGGAGCCATCGAACAAGAGGACATGGCCGCGTTCGGCCTCGTTCTTGAGCTGTTCGATCATGCGGTCGCGGAAAGGCGGGCGGCATTGCAGGGTGGCTTCGTCGAGGCAAAGTCCCCGGGACCAACCATCGCCTCTCGCCGATAGTCGCAGCGGGGGACACACTTCATCGCTTCTGCAACACGGTCGAGAGCGCCGAGCCGTCGTTCAAGATGGAGAAAACCTCTCGCGAGGACAGATGCGCGGCGGCTTCCTCGAAGGTATCGCTGGCATCGATCTTGGCGCGCCCGACCGCAAGGTTCGCATCGACAGAGTCGGGCCGTGCGGCGCGAGGAGGCGGCAACTGGGCTAGATGAAAGGCCAGCAGTTCGGCGGATCCGCGAAGCTCCACCAGAGCCGGTTTGATGCCGACATGCGCCGCCGCGCTCAAGTCGTTCGCCCGGCGCAGCACCGGAGGTGGCTCTCGGTCTTCAGGGGTGGCAAACAGTTCGCCGGAAGCGGGCTTGGCACTCAGCGCACCGATAGGCACGGCGAACAGCAGCCCGGCGATAACCGGCGACATCCAGAGCAGAAGCGACATCGAAACGGCGTAGGCGCTTGCGGCCATTGCGACGCCGCACAAGGTGGGGACGCCGTACTTCCGATAGAGCTCCCGGCGCTCCACCGTGCCGTCGTCCCGCCTTTGCGTCTGCCATCCGGCATCGCGGCCGGCCAGAATCTCGACGACCGCGATCGACTGAAAGATCATCATCACGGGCGCCATCAATGCGGAGATTACGATCTCCGCGAGAACTCCGGCCGAGGTCCGCAACGCTCCACCGAATTGGCGCCTCATCGAGCCCCGCGTCCAAACGAGGACCAGACTGAGCAGCTTCGGCAACAACAGCAGTCCCATTGTGGCGACGAAGACCCAAATGGCGAGCACTGCGTCCTGGGCCGGCCAAGTCGGAAAGAGCGAGAAACCCTTGGGAAAATACTCCGGGCGTACGAAGCGGGCCTGCAGCGAGATCAGCATCCCCAGCAGCAGGAATAGAAGCCACAGAGGCGCCGTCAGATAGGCTCCGATCCCCAACATGAAATGCAGTCGAGAAACCCAGTGGAGCCCCCGCGCCGGGACAACGGCGAGATGCTGGAGATTGCCCTGGCACCAGCGCCGGTCGCGCGCTGCGAAATCGAGCAGCGAAGGCGGAACCTCCTCATAGCTTCCGCCGAGCGTCGGCAGCATGTAGATGCCCCATCCGGCCCGCCGCATCAGTGCGGCCTCGACGAAATCGTGGCTGAGGATGTGCCCGCCGAACGGTTTGGGTCCTCGAAGCTGTGGCAGCGCCGCGGCTTCTGCGAATGCCTTCACCCTGATGATCGCATTGTGGCCCCAGTAGTTGCCTTCCGAGCCGTGCCACCAGGCCACGCCGGCTGCGATCATCGGCCCGTACAGCCGGCCCGCGAACTGCTGGACGCGGCTGAACAGACTTCGCGCGTTGACGACCATCGGGAGAGTTTGGACGAGCCCCGCGGTCGGATTGGTCTCGATGGCATGGACCAACCGGATGATGGTCTGTCCGCTCATGAGACTGTCGGCGTCGAGCACGATCATGAAGTCGTAAACGGCGCCGAACCGCGTGATCCATTCCGAGATGTTGCCGGCCTTGCGCGCCGTGTTGTCGGCCCGATGACGATAGTAGAGCCGTGGCGCTCCGACAGACTGCCTCAGCGCGAGAAGCGCCTTTTCCTCGGCGATCCAGATGTCCGGATCGGTGCTGTCGCTCAGAACATACCAGTCGAACAGCTCGCCATAGTTCGTCGCTTCCACGGACTCGATGATCGCCCGTAGCCGCGCCGTCAATCGGTGCGGGTCCTCGTTGTAAGTGGGAAGCAGCATGCTGGTGCGGCTCGCGATCGCAGGCAGTTCCGCGTCTGGCGCGAAGACGCCTGGACGATGGGCAAGCAGCACGAAGAAGCCGGCCAGCGCGGAGGTGAACGAAAAGGCGACCCAGGCGAGCAGGACCAGAAAGAGCGCCAGCACCATGGCTTCGAGGACGGTGACGCCGCCGACCTCCAGCACGCGATACATTTCATAACCGCCCGCCCCGGTGAGCGCCGCCGTCGCGAGCAGAATGAGGCCGCGTCGCAAGGCCACCGCGGGACCCACCGCCGCAGGAACGCGGTCGGGGACCTGGCTTTTCCTCAGGTCGCCAGGAGCCATCGGAAGCGGCGTCTCGCGGGGCAACAGGCGCTGCGTCGCGATATCGGCGGCGACCGGCCGTGGCGCCGTGGTCAAGGGGCCCATCGGTAGATCCAGACTTCCGACAACTGCTTGTCGCCCTCGGTTAGAAAAGCCCGCAGCTCGACCGGTTCCCCCCTCACCTGGCACTGAAAGCTCAGGCGCCAGCCACCTGTGTAGGAGTTGGGCTGCGTGACGATGTTCTTGACCTCGGACTTCTCCGCTGTAACGACGCCTTTGACCCGGGCAGGATCGATGCCCTTCAGGTTCTCACCGACCAGATCGAGGACGAAGAGGCGAGCGTCCTCGCCCCGCGCCCCTATCCCGCTTCGTGTGAAGCGAGCCAGCGAATGCGGCTTTGGGCTATCCGGCCCCCAATGCAGCCGATAGGTGTAGATGTGTTCACCCTTCGCCTTCAGTGGATTCTTTGGCCGCCAAAATGCAGCGATGTTGTCGTGAACCTCCTCCTTCGTCGGGATCTCCAACAGCGTGACACCGCCCTCGCCCCAATCGCCGATCGGCTCCATCCAGAGACTTGGACGTTTTTCGAAGCTGGATTCGATGTCTTGGTAGGCGAAGAAGTTCCGCTCCCGCTGCATCAGCCCGAAGCCACGCGGATTGAGATCCTGAAAGGTGCTGATCTGGAGATCGCGGGGATTGCTGAGCGGCCGCCAAAGGCTTTCGCCCTTGCCGTTGAAGATCGCGAGACCGTCGGAATCGTGGACCGACGGGCGGAAGTCATCGATGTCGTTGCGGTCGTTCGGACCGTAGAAGAACATGCTGGTCATGGGCGCGAGACCGGCCCGCTGCATTTCGACGCGCGGATAGACCGACATTTCGACGTCAAAGACCGTGGTATCTCCCGGCCGCACGGTAAATCGGTAGCTCGCCGCGCAGCTCTTGCTGTCCAGCAGGGCGTGGATGACCATCGAGGTCGCACCGGGCGCCGGCCGTTCGAGCCAGAAGGCCTTGAAGAGCGGAAATTCCTCCCCTTTGGCTTCGCCGGTATCGATTGAAAGACCCCGTGCCGAAAGCCCGTATGTCTGCCCCTTGGCGACGGCGCGGAAATAGCTTGCGCCCAGGAAAACACAGACCTCGTCGTAATAGTCGGGACGGTTCATGGGCGTGTGGATGCGGAAACCTGCGAACCCGAGATCAGCGTCCTCGAATGCCGGCACCTTCTCGCCGAA
Source organism: Bradyrhizobium sp. DOA1 (assembly GCF_001593325.1). Classification (NCBI taxonomy): domain Bacteria; kingdom Pseudomonadati; phylum Pseudomonadota; class Alphaproteobacteria; order Hyphomicrobiales; family Nitrobacteraceae; genus Bradyrhizobium; species Bradyrhizobium sp. DOA1. Next base: position 1,765,555 of record NZ_JXJM01000001.1, on the reverse strand, counting down.
CGAAAAGTCCGCCTTGCGGTACTTGATCTCGGCGGCCTTTCCGTCCGCGACCTCGAAGATGTTGACTCTGTTCTTGTAGAAGAAGCCGCGATGGAAGAATTGCGCTTCGAACGGGAGATTCTTTCCGCGCCAGAGCGCGCGCTCGGGCAGGAAGCGGATCGAACGGTACTGATCGTAATCCACGTCCTTCAATCCGCTCGGGAGCTTCTCGTCCGGCGCCTCGAACGGCTTGCTCGCGATCGTACGGGCCAGGTCCCTCACCGTGGACGGGCCGAAGGCGTCGTCCGACGCAGCGGCGAAACCGCTGCGCGGAGCGAGCAACAATGCCGGCAACACGGCCGACCCTTGAACAAGCTGGCGTCGGTTCACGTGTTCTCCTCGCTACTGCTGCCGCGGCCAAGCAACGACAATTACGCCCGCGAGTTCCACGCCCGGCCGTAACTCGCTCACGTGGGCGCAGCGGCCACGTCAGCCGCGAAAACGAGCTGAAATCGGAGGCCCTGGACCTTCCTCGTCCCGGCCGGAACTTGTGGGTATGCGGCGGAACGACTTGGCGTCATGCGCCTTCTCTGGTTGGAGGACAAAATGGCGCGCGTCTGGGAAGCACCGATATTCGCGATCGCGACCGTCTATTTTACCGTCGATGCGCTGTTCTCGGCGATCACGGGGCCGATCACCGCCTGGCTCAGCAGAAAGAGGCTCTTGGAGAGGGTTCGGCGTTGGGTGACGTCTTTGGGCCCTTATCAGTCCTTCGCCTTGTTTGCGGTACCTGTCGTCATTCTGGAGCCCGCTAAGCCGCTGAGCGCCTATCTGCTCGGTACCGGCCATTTCCTTCCGGGAGCCACCGTATTTATCGCCGCGGAAGTCCTCAAGCTGACCGTGGTCGAGAGACTTTTTCAGTTGAACAAGACGAAGCTGCTGTCGATCCCTCTCTTCGCGTGGGCCTACGGCTACTGGCGGCGAATGATGGACTTTCTGGAGTCCACGTCTGCGTGGCAGACTTCCCGCCGGTGCTCTCTGAAGCTCTGACGCGGATCCGAGATCTGAAGTCGAGACTGGGATCTCGTTTTCGTTCTAACAGGGAAAGCCGGTTCAGCTAGGCGCGTCTCACTTAGCCGGTGTCAGTGGAGTACGTGGCTCATATCTGGAACCCGCGCCGCGGCAACCTCGAGGCCGCCTTTGATCTGGTGGTGCATGCGCTGTTGCGCGCCTGAATTCGCCGAGACCACGACTGACGCCGCGCAACGCAACTTACATTGAATCCGACGAAATGGTCCAAACCGACGTATGCTTGATCTCGGCGTCTTCTAGGTCACGGATCACCGGTACGCGATAGTCGGCGAGTCGGACAAGTTTTGCCTTCGGAAGGAAAGTGCGCCCGGGGTCGCCGATCAAGATGGTCGCGCCGGCCCGCGCATGGTCGGCCAGAAATGCGAAGGCACGCGCCGCGGTGTCCTGTTCATAGAAAATGTCGCCCGCGAGGATGGTCTGCCATCGGTGGTTTGGTTGAGTGTCGAGGACGTCATCGCCGCACGACGTGAGGTGGACTTGGTTGACCTCCGCATTAAGTTCGGCCGCCGCGATCGCGAAGGCGTCGATGTCGGACACGGTCACACCGCCCGCGCCCGCCTTCATCGCCGCGATGCCGACGAGCCCGGAGCCGGAAGCGATGTCGAGCACGCGCCGGTCCCGCACGGTATCAGGATGATCGAGCACGTAGCGAGCCAGCGCTTGGCCGCCCGCCCAGGCAAAGGCCCAGAAGGGCGGGGAAGGCCGGACTCGTTCAGCTCGTTCTCGGTCTGCTGCCAGAGCGGCACCGATTCATCGGCGAGGAAGACCGCGACTTCCGGCACCAGTGGTACCGACCGCAGCCGGGTGTTGGCGCGAATGAAGGATTGCGGGTCGGCAATGGTATGGGCTGTCAAGGCGGGCCGTCGTTGTCTCGTCCCCTGATGTCTAGCACGAATCGTCTCGCGCCGCGAAGGCGGACGCAGAGCGGCTGCAAACCGCTTCGAAAGATCGCCGGGAGCGTCGCCGTGAAGCCCGTGAACGAGCGAGGGCGAATGCCTCCTGAGGGAGGGGCGAGCCAAAAGAGAAGCCGCCAGCGGAGCTGGGCGGCTTGATAGTCCCGGACCGTCGGTTGCCTCCCCGGCCGACATAGCCTTGGAAAAGAAGATCAAGAGCATCTGCCGAGGTTGTTAGTCCGTCGCCGGGAGCTTTCCGAGAAGTGATTCTTAACCGGTTTGCGTCTTCCTGTGGGCCGGGAAAACGATGCAATGGCACAGGCCCTCTCCGACATCTCGGTTCCTGCTCAAGCGTCCAAGGACGCCGTCAAGCGCGCGCGCCGGCGGCGCCCGACCTATGTCGCCCAGTCGGTCAGCTACGTTCTGGATGCCGCAATCCTTTGGCTTTATCATCTGGCCGGCACGACCGATGGGTGGATCGGCGTGGGGTACGGGGCGGCCGGCGTTGGCTGGACCGGTCTGATGCTGGCCGCGTCCGAGCTGCATTTCACGGACCGTTTTCGCGATCACTATCTTACGGTGCCACAAAGCTTCGGCAGCATCGCCATTCAGCTGACGGCGATCTACCTGGCGCCCGAGGTAGGGTTCTACTTCGTCAGCGTCCTCTTCATCGTCCTGGGTTTCGGCGCGCTCCGCATGAGCGCGAAGCAGACTGGCGCGGTATGGACCTTCGCCGCAGTCGGACTGACGGTTCTGTTCGTCTGTACCGATCGCCCGATCGCGATGCCGATGGGTACTCCGGCCGAGCGGCAGCTGGCCCTTCTGTGTTTCGTGACCGCCTTGGGGCGCTGCGCCTTTACGGGGCTTTATGGAAGCTCCCTTCGCGAGATGCTCTACAAGCGCGGCAACCAACTCAAGGAGGCGCACGCTCGCATCGAGGAGCTGGCGCAGGTCGACGAGCTCACGGGAGTCCTGAACCGCCGGTACGTCATGCGTGCCCTGAACGAGGAGATGCTTCGCGCCCAGCGGAGCGGGTCGCCGTGCTCGGTCGCCATCGTCGACCTGGACTTCTTCAAGAGGATCAACGATCGTCATGGACATCCCGTCGGAGACGAGGTGCTGAGGAGCTTCGCGATCTGCGTCGCAGCCAACATCCGGGCGGTCGACAAGCTCGGGCGATATGGCGGCGAGGAGTTTCTTCTGGTTCTTCCTGGCGCTCCGCAGGACGAAGCGGTGCAGGTCGTCGACCGGATACGACGGATCGTGGCCGAGATGAACTGGGATGCGCTCGGAGAAGGCGTGGCGGTGACGATGTCCGCCGGCGTCGCTCAGGTGAGACGCGACAAAGCGCCGGACGAGATCCTGAGCCGGGCGGATCTGGCCCTCTATCGGGCGAAGAACGCCGGTAGAAATCGCGTGTGCAGCTGAGGCAACCCATCGGTCCTATTTCGTTGCGATCGGGCTGCAGATCACCAAAACGATCTTCCCATCCGCATCGAAGATCATAATCGCGCTCGCCAGGCCGGCAGGAACACGGTACGTGATCAAAATGTCGTCCGCGGACGGCTCCAGGGTTTCCAGCTCCGACGCCGGGTACCGACGAAAGCGGTCGACCCAGAAATCGCGCAGAGCCGTCCCGCCGGAGATCGCCGCACCGCCGCAGCGAAAGTGCACCACGGCATCATCGGCGTACATGTCCAAAAAGCTTTCGATATCGCCGGCGCGGTAGGCATCGAGCCAATCGACCGCGGCGGCCATGGGGTCGAAGGGCGTCGGCCTACCTCACGCCATGAGCGTGGGCGGATTAGCCCGCGCCGAATGAACAGGGTGTGAAAGCGCAGTTATCGCGGGTTCATGATGACGGGAGCCATGGGGGCGACTAGTCTGCCGACATGGCAGAAAAGGAACCTGAGGAGCCTGCTCTTGATCCGCAACGCGACGCCGAGGCTCGCAGAATCGTGCAGGAGTACATCGACGAACTCCGAGTGATGATGAAGCGCCTCGGCCGCAAGCTCCAGTGATCCGTCGGTGGAACGAGAGCTATCTGCCCCGAAGCGACAGGCTGATGCGCGTGACGACCTCGTCCCATTCGCGCTCCTCGCTGGCCGGATAGTTGATGAGCACGCAGTGGACGGTCGTTGCGGAGAAGTTGCACCGGTCGTACCAAACCTTGTCTCCCTTGTAACTGGAGACCGCGAAGAACCGCGAGGTCACCCGCTTGTACTGGATGCGGGGCGGCGGCTGCTTCTTCGCAAGAAACGCGGCGGGCGAATCCTCGGCAACGTTCGGCACGGCTTGAATGGTCAGGTCGGCCCGCCCGTCCGGCGTCCGAAAGCGTTGACCGCTACCATCGGGCTTGCCCGCTTCTACAGTGAAGATCGATATTGGAACGTCGACCGAGGTACCGGTCTCCGGGATGGCGTAGGTTGCCCATCTTGCGGGCTGGGCCGGTACCGCAGAACTTAAGGCCATAAGCACGAACGCTACGGCTGGAACCAACGGTCTTATGTTCATCTATTGCCTCCTCCACTGGACGGTGGGAGAAGACCGCAATCCCTTTCACGTTCCAGGTCTTTGATTAAAACGGCAGCGGATCACTAGTCCCGCTCCGGCTGGAGCCAAGACAGCGCCGTCTCGACCTTCGCCAGGTGTCGCTCATCGGCATATGGATCTATCCTGTCCGCGGCTAAGCCCCAGATGCTGCATCTTCAAGATTAACGTCGGCAATCTCCGTGAGGATTTGATTCTGGACTACGTCGAGAGGCACTCTTCCGGCGAGCCCAGCTCCTCAGCCCAGGGCGCTCAAGCTTCTCTCGTTGCGCTAAGCCAACTCCCTCAAATTATTGAGAATTGCGAGGTGTTGCTGAATGATTGGCAGCGACATCTGCGCAACCTGCTGCTCCTGCGGATTGCTCCCGCTGCGCAGGTAGGATTCGTTGAGGGCAAGCAGCTCCTGATGTCCACGGATTTGTCCTTGGACGAACATGCGCTCGAAGGAGCCCGATGGTGTTGCTTGGAGCCGCTTCAGCAATACAGCGTGGTCGGGCCGAAGCGGGGCTGACCCAGGAGCCGCCCTGAGCGCATTCGCGACCTGAACCTGCTCTGCGATCTCTGCGTTGGCAAAGTTGACGACCTCGGGGTTGCGGGTGCGTGTCAACGCGAGCTGGCTGGATTGCATCGCAAATGCACCGCCCATCAGGTCGGCGGTGCGAAAATCTCTCGGCGGGGCTGTTCGGGCTTGTGCCGCGCATGTGGATACGCCGAGCCCGCCCAGAGCCAGCAGAAAGGATCTCCTCAGCATCTTGAACCTCCAAAGTAAGGGTGTGTGCGACAGACGTTTCAGGACGTCGGCCGTTCCAACTCGCGTTCAACTTCAGCCAACAAGAACGCCGCCAGTTAACGCAAGTTATCGCCAATGAACGGCGCCGCTGCGACGCGCCTGCAAGCCGGGCATGTGCACGTAACGGCACATGCTGCGACTCGGGGCAAAAATGGAGCCCGCTGAGACCGTCCGCTCATCCCACGACCGTCGCCTCGGCAATCCATTGGTTTACCGCCTTCAAGTCGTGCCCGCTTAACTGGTATGCTCTTATCTGGGCATCTGCTGAGCTTCCACGCACCAGGATGTCGCGGCAGCGCTCTACCTCGGCAAGACAGCCCAGCGCGGCTGCATCCCCAGACACGCGAGCAATGACTTGGCCAAGCATCTCCTGAATGCTCACACCGCCGCCCTTCGTCGCGAAGACGCACTCTGTCCCATATCGTTGGGCGCGCCACTTGTTCTCCACGGCGATGGCTCGGTCAACGACCGTGACGTCTTCCGCCAACTCTGGCCTCTCGCAGAGATATCTGACTAGGGATCGATAGAGGCAGGCCAGCAGGATTGCATCTTCGAGTTTGGTGCAAACATCAGGAGCACGCAGTTCGATTGTCGGGTGTCTGAATGAGGGCCGCATCGCCCACCAAACATGAGTCTCGTCAGGCATTCACTGAACTTCAGCTCTGTTAGACACCAGTGAGACCAGACCGCCCATTTTCGCCACGCACCCCGATACCTGCTCGCTATCCACCCGCCGGAACCTGGCCCGCAATGATGAGAGCGGACATGGCGGCCGCCTACCTGGATTTTGAAGACACCGTCAAACTCGCGTGCGCGATCCGGCGAGGAGACGCGCCGCCCCCAGTAAGCTGTCGCGGAACAGGACGGCTCCGGCAGCCGATCTGGTCAAAGTCGGCGATGGACCACTTCGCAGCACCTATTCGAACAGCGGATACCAGGGAACGGGAGGATCTCTTATGTCTGGTATGATCTTAGTTCATACGCCACCAAAACTGCCTCGATATTGTCAACGAAAACTGTTGGCGAATAACAGGGTGGCCTATTATTTTGCCCCGCCAACCTGGGCTCGCGGACAGGGCTGCGACTTAATGCCCGAGGCTTTGGGGACCGATTATTTCCGTGCCGTCGAGCGGGTCGAGGAAATCCTCTTGCCCGCATTTGAGAGTTGGCGCTCACGGGGTTTGAGCGACATGACGCCGGTCACTGCTGAACCCGGCACATTCGATTGGCTCATCGGCATCTACCAAGCTCACCAGAAGTGGCGCGAACTCGAAAGCACCACGCAGCGCCAGTACACCAAAAGTCTCGCACTCTTCGCCGATCACATTTTAAAAGATGGAAGCCGCGTAGGGTCGAAGAGGCTGTCTGATTTCACAAAGGCGTTCGTCGACGCAGTCTACGGTAAGTTGCTGGTAGTAACAAAGGTAAGCAGGAATGGAGATGTAATCGTCCGCGAGCGCCGTCGCTATGTAAACGTAGCAATGGCGAGCTGCCGGCGTGCTTGGTTCGTTGGTCAGCGGGCTCAGGAGAAGGTTGTGCCAGCGAGCAATCCATTTTCACGAATGGGATTGAGATCGCGTGCCCCCGGGCAAGCGATACGACCCACTCCAACGGCAACATGGGATGAACTCGTGGCGTTCAGAGCTGCCGCAGTAAGGCTGGACTATCGCTCGATCGGAACTGCTGCTTTGTTGTCGTGGGAATGGCTGCAGCGGGAACAGCACGTCTTTGGCGCCTTCGATCTATCGCACTATCGCCCTAGCGAGCGACCAAACAGCGTCAGAATCGTGCATCCAAAGAATGGAGAGGAGGCTTGGTGGCCCCTATTTGACGAAACAGGCGCCGCTCTCTTTCCTGAGCTTACGGATGAACTCGACGAGATCAAGAAGGCTTCGCCTCCCGGCCTGGTGTTCCGGCGCACCCATGCCCATCGTAGCTCGGCCATCCCCCTTCCATGGATTACACCGCGCAAGGATCTGCGCTATTTGCGCAACGTCGTGAAAAAGATAGTTGCGGCGGCCGGCCTTCGCGAGGAACTCTCCTTTACCTCCTTCCGGCACGGAGGCTTCACCGAGGGTGCCGACAGCGATCTCACGGATGCAGAATTGCGAGCCGCGGGCCGTCATAGGACCGGCCGTCAGCTGCCAACCTACGCCAAGCGCACCGGCAAGCAGCTGATCGCGGCTACTAAGAAGCGTCGAGCAGAGCGGACAAGATCATTCCTTCTTCGACTGAATACCATCGCGCCTTCGGAATGAAGATGCGGCAACTATCGGACGCCCAATTGGCTGAAATGGTCGCTTATTTACCCGTCCAGACCGGCTTCCGCTTCTCGCTGAAGGCCTTCAGACCCTCCTTGGCGTCTTCGGTCATCGCGAGCAGCGCGATCTGGCTTTCGGTGTAGGCAATGCTCTCGTCGAATGACATCGAGGCAATCGCGCGCATGGCGTACTTGCCGCGGCGGATCGCGGTCGGCGATTTGTCGGCGATGCGGCCGATCAGCCAGTCGACCTTGGCGTCGAGCTCGGCGGTGGGCACGACGTAGTTGAGCAGGCCTGCGGCCTGCCCGGCCTTTGCGTCGAACGGCTCGCCGGTGAGCGCCCATTCGTTGACGAGACGGGGCGGCGCGATGCGCTGGAGCAGGCTAAGCACCTGCATCGGGAACACACCGACCTTCACCTCCGGCAGGCCAAAGACGACATGGTCGGCCGCAACCGCCATGTCGGTCATGCACAGAAGGCCCATGCCGCCGGCCATGCAGACGCCGCCGACCCGCGCAATCGCCGGTTTGGTGGAGTTCTGTGACAAACGTAACAGATCGGCATAGTCAACATTTGGTTTGGAATGATCCATCGCGAAAGCCGCGCCGGAATTTTGCAAATCGGCGCCCGCGCAGAACGCCTTGTCGCCCGCGCCCGTCAGCACGATGGCGCGGACGTCCTTGTCGTCATGCGCGTCGCGATAGCCTTTGGTGATGCCGGCGATCACATCGCCGTTCAACGCGTTGCGTTTCTCCGGCCGATTAATGGTGATCCAGAGCGCCTGCCCGCGCTTCTCGATGATGACGCCAGTGGTGTTGGTCATGGCTCGCTCGCTTCCTTGCTCCTGTTTGCAGCCATTTGCGGCAGGTCGGGCAGTGCGCGCAAGGGCAATCTGCGATGCCCGTCATCATAGCGTGTGGGCGCAACTTCGCATGTCGATTGAACTACGGGATGTGCCCGCTATCCTGACTGGAGATTCCGCTGATGAGCCATTTCATGCGCGCTGCATTTCTGTTGTTGCTGGCAGGCCTGGTCATGCTGAGCGGCGGCACCGCCAGCCGCGCAGCCGATGCCGCGAAGATCGCGCTGGTGATCGGCAATGCCAGATATCCCGACAACGAATCCGTGCTCAGCGACGTCGCCAACGACGCGCAGGTCGTCGCCGAGGAATTGAAGCGCGCCGGTTTCGTCGTCGACAGCCAGAGCAACGTCACGGGCGATGCCATGCGGCGGGCGCTGGATCGCTTCTATGCCCGCATCGAGCGCGGCGCGGTGGCGCTGATCTTCTTCGACGGTTTCGGCATCCAGTCCAACCGCCAGAGCTATCTGCTGCCGGTCGACGCGCAGATCTGGACCGAGCCGGACGTCTCGCGCGACGGCTTCAGCCTTGACGCCATCCTCGCCGAGATGAACACGCGCGGTGCCGCGATCAAGATCGCGCTGATCGACGCTTCCCGCCGCAACCCGTTCGAGCGGCGCTTCCGCCGCTACTCGGCGGGCCTCGCGCCCGCGATCGCGCCGAACAATTCGCTGGTGCTCTACTCCGCCGCGCTCGGTGCAGTCGCGCCCACCGGAAAGAGCGACCGCAGCCTGTTCGTCGCCGAACTGCTGCGCGAGATGCGCGCACCGAAGATCAGCGCCGAGCAGGCCCTGGCGAATACCAAGAACGGCGTCGTCGCCGCCACCAACCGCGAGCAGGAGCCCTGGCTGTCATCCTCGCTGACGACGGAATTCTCGTTCGCAGGCGCCGTCACGCGACCGCCAGACGACAAGACGTCGATCAAGCCGGAAGCGCAGAAACAGGGGACGCAGACGCAAGTCTGCGAGGTGCCGCAAGCCGAGCCCGCCCCGGCCGCGGGCGATCTTGCAAGAGATCCCATCATTGCCGATCTCAGCCGCAAGATTGCGGCCAATGGCAACGATGTCGCCTCGCGCTACAAGCGCGGCCAAGTCTATGCGACCAAGCGTGCCTACGC
>NZ_JXJM01000001.1:1692364-1755474 GCF_001593325.1 Bradyrhizobium sp. DOA1 | reverse complement strand
ATTTCGACGCGGTGATCCGCCGCGCACCCGGCGATGCGGAAGCGCTGAACAACCGGTGCTGGACCCGGGCTGCGACCGGCGACCTGCAAGGCGCGCTCTCCGACTGCAACCTGGCGCTTCAGATCGACCCTGGACTGAGCGATACCCTCGACAGCCGCGGTCTCGTCAACCTCAGGCTCGGACGGACCACCGAGGCGATCAAGGACTACACCGACGCGATCCAGCGCAACCCACGCTCGTCATCCTCGCTGTTCGGCCGCGGCGTCGCCACCCGCAAGAGCGGCGGCGACGGCGCCACCGACATTGCGCAGGCGAAATCGATGAACCCGGAAATCGCGAAGGAATTCGCAGGCTACGGCGTGACGGAGTGCGCGCCCTAGACGGTAAGAGCTTTCCTGATCCAGACCTTGTTGTCGTGGAACGCGGCGCCGCCGATCGGCGCGATGGTGTCCGCGCCCGTCAGCATGTTGATGCCGCGGCCGCCGATATGGCCCTTGTTCGGATGAACGGATTCGGCGATCAGCACGCCACGCCGCACGCCCTCGAACAGCGTTGCGATCAGCGTGGTCTCGCCGCGGCCGTTGCCCAGCGTCACCGCATCGCCATCGGCGATGTCGAGTGCAGCCGCGTCGAGGGGGTGGATCATCACGCTGGCCCTGCCCTCGCGCGCCTGCGAGGACGGCGTCTCGTTGAAGGTGGTGTTGAGGAAGCTGCGCGAGGGGCTGGTCGCCAGCCGGAACGGATGAGCCTGGTCGGTGTGCTCGATCACCGCCCAATGATCCGGCAGATCAGGCATCTTGTCGAAATCGCCCATGGTCTGGCCAAACGGCGGATGCGCCCAATCGGCCTTGAAGTGGAATTTCTTGTCGGCATGGGCAAAGCCGTCGAGATAATGCGAGGTTCGGAAATCCGGCTGCAGGTCGCGCCAGATATCGGCTTCGAGGCCGGCGATGTCGCCGTGATTGCTCAGCTTCAGCGTCGCGTCAATCAGCTCGCGCGGCGTCATCTCGAAGCCCGGATGCCTGGCGCCGAGCCGCGGCGCCAGCGCCTGCAACACCCCATGGTTGGAACGACACTCGCCGGGCGGGTCGATCAGCTTCGGTCCGACCGAGATGTGCTGATGGCCGCCGCCGTAATAGAGATCGTCGTGCTCCATGAACATGGTCGACGGCAGCACGATGTCGGCCATCTCGGCGGTCTCGGTCATGAACTGCTCGTGCACCACGACGAACAGGTCTTCGCGTGCAAAGCCCTGCCGCACCAGCGCCTGTTCCGGCGCCACTGTCATCGGATTGGTGTTCTGGATCAGCATGGCCTTGACCGGACCCTTGCCCAGCAAAGCTTCGGCATCGCCAGTAAGGATGCGACCGACCTGCGACTGGTCGAGCGCGCGGATGGTCTTGTCGATTGCATCATGGCCTTCGATGATGGATTCGTTGAAGTGCCACAGCGCGAAATTGTTGAAGAAGGCACCGCCGCCTTCATATTGCCAGGCGCCCGTCACCGCGGGGATGCACAGCGCGGCATGCATCTGCGTCGCGCCATTGCGCGAGCGGGTGAAGCCGTAACCGAGACGCAGGAACGTCCGCTTGGTCTCGCCGACCGCTTTGGCGAAGGCCTCGATCTCCGACACCGGCACGCCGCAGATAGCGGAAGCCCATTCCGGCGTGCGCGTCTTCAGGTGCGCCTCGAGCTCGGCGGGGCAATCGGTGTATTTGTCCATATAGGCGCGGTCGGCGTAGCCGTCACGGAACAGGACATGCATCACGCCGCAGGCAAACGCGCCGTCGGTGCCGGGCCGCAGGATGATCTTGATGTCGGCCTGCTTCATGGTGTCGTTGTCGTAGATGTCGACCGCGGCGATCTTCGCGCCACGTTCCTTGCGCGCGCGGGTGGCGTGCGTCATCACGTTGACCTGGGTGTTGACCGGATTGGTGCCCCAGATCACGACGAGATCGGACAGCGCCATCTCGCGGGGATCGACGCCGGCAATCTTGCCGGTGCCGATCGCAAAGCCGATGCGCGCGACATTTGCGCAGATGGTCTGATAGAAGCGCGAGTATTTCTTCACGTGGGTGAGACGGTTGAGGCCGTCGCGCATCACCAGGCCCATGGTGCCGGCGTAGTAATAGGGCCAGATCGATTCCGCGCCGAACTCGCGCTCGGCCTGGTTAAAACGGTCGGCGATCTCGTCCAACGCCTCGTCCCAGGAGATCCGCGCGAACTGCCCGGAGCCCTTCGCACCCGTGCGGCGCATCGGAAACGTCAGCCTGTCAGGGTGATGGATGCGCTCGGCGTAGCGGGCGACCTTGGCGCAGACGACGCCGGCCGTATAGGTCTGCTTTTTCGAACCACGAACGCGGCCGATGCTGCGACCTTCAACCACCTCGACATCGAGCGCGCAGGCCGAGGGGCAATCATGCGGGCAGGTCGAATGGCGGATTTCGATCTTGGCGTGCTGGTTCATGGCCCGATTCGTAACACCAAAATACCTGCCAGCCGAGGGCATTTATCCGGCAATGCCCATGCGATTTTGCTCATTCCGCGCGCGCCCGCGGTTCCTGCTGCGCCTGCGAAGACGACGCCACCGTTGCGCACAGGGCGATCCCGGGCCAGTTACGCCCCAGCCCTATTTGTGCAGTTGGGTGAGCCCGGTCGGCGGGCCGTCGACGGCGGTCCAGCCGCCATCGACAAACAGCGTGCTGCCGGCGACATAGCTCGCGGCGTCCGAGGCTAGATAGGCCACGGCGGTGGCGACCTCGTCGGCGCTGCTCCAGCGGTTGAACACGGTATGGCCGGCATAGAGATTGTAGATGTCGGGGCGCTGCTTGAACGGGCCGGTCAGCGCGGTCTCGGCAATGCTCGGCGCGATAGCGTTGACGCGCACGCCGGCATGGCCGACCTCGGAGGCAAAGCCCTTCACCAAAAGACCGATCGCCGCCTTGGTCGAACCATAGACGCCGAGGCCCGGCTCGATCGTCACCGCCCGCACCGAGGAGCAGGCGATGATGCTGCCGCCCTTCTGCTCCACCATGATGCGGCCGAAGGCCTGGAAGAAAAAGACCGTGCCCTTGACGTTGAGATTGAGGACGCGGTCGAGATCCTCCTCGGTGTAATCGAGGATGGTCTTGCGGATGTTGAGGCCCGGCGTGGTCACGGCGATGTCGAGCCGCGAAAATTTCTGCATCACGGTTTTTGCGAGTGCATTGACGTCCGCCGCGCTTGCGGCGTCGCACGAAGCTGCCTCCGCCCAGCCGCCCTTCTCCCGAATGCCGGCTGCGGTCGCTTCCGCCGCATCGCGCGCGCGATCGGCGCAGACAACGCGGGCGCCGAGCCCGGCCAAGGCCTCGGCCGACGATTTGCCGATGCCGGACGCGGCGCCGAGCACGACTGCGGTCTTGCCGGTGAGATCGAAGAGCTTGCGATAGTCCGTCACTGATAGTGTCTCCCAGGTGCTGTCAGCCCTTGTAGTCCATCAGCAGGCGGGGCAGCCACAGCGAGAATGCAGGGACGTAGGTCACGAACATCAGTGCTGCGATCAGCGCGGCATAGAACGGCAGGATGGTGCGCATCACCGCGCCGACCGAGATGCCGCCGATGGCGCAGCCGACGAACTGGGTGGTTCCGACCGGCGGGGTGTTGAGCCCGAGGGCGCAGTTGATCAGCATCAGCATGCCGAACTGCACCGGATCCATGCCGGCCTTCATCGCGATCGGCAGGAAGATCGGCGTGCAGATCAGGATGGTCGCCGCCATGTCCATGAACGTGCCGAGCACGAACAGGATGACGTTGATGAGCAGGAAGATCATCCAGGGCTGCGTCGAGACCTTGCTCATCATCTCGCCGGCGAGGTCGGCCACCTCGTAGAGTCCCATCAGGTACTGGAACATGGTGGAGACGCCGATCAGAAGCAGCACCACGCCCGTCGTCTTCACTGCTTTGGCCGCGGCGCGCAGGAAGTTGCCCCAGGTCATGGTGCGGTAGATGAAGAAGGTCAGCAGGATCGTGTAGGTGACCGCGATGGCCGCCGATTCCGTTGCCGTGAACACGCCGGAGAGGATGCCCGCCAGGATGATGCCGACGATCAGCAGGCCTGGCAGCGCGGCCGCGAGCGAGCGGAACACCTCGGCCCAGCCCGGGAATTTTCCTGCGGGATAGCCCCGCTTCACCGCGACCGCGTAAGCGGCGACCAGCATGCAGACCATCAGCACCAGCGCCGGCAGGAGGCCGGCGGCAATCAGCGCGCCGATCGAGACCTTGCCGCCGGCGGCAAGCGCATAGATGATCATGTTGTGGCTGGTCGGCATCAAGGCTCCGACCAGCGAGGCATGGGTGGTGACGTTGACGGCGTAGTCGGTGTCGAAGCCCTCTTTCTTCATCATCGGGATCATCACCGCGCCCATCGCCGACACGTCGGCCACGGGCGAGCCGGAGACGCCGCCGAACAGCGTGCAAGCGACCACATTCGACATGCCGAGCCCGCCGCGGATGTGCCCGACCAGATTCTTGGCGAGCTGCACGATCTTGTCGGCGACGCCGCCGTGCAGCATCAGCTCACCGCTGAAGACGAAGAAGGGAATGGCGAGGAACGAGAAGATGTTCATCCCCGACATCATCTGCTGGAAGATGACGGCGACCGGCAGGCCTTCGTAGAGGATGGTGCATATCGCCGAGAGGCCGATCGCGAAGGCGACGGGAACGCCGAGGATGAGAAAGCCGAAGAAGGTGGCGCCGAGGATGATCAGTTCCATGAGGGGACCACCTCTTCGCCGCGCAGGAGAGCAATGATGTGCTCGATTGAAAAGGAAACGATCAGGAGGCCGGAGGCGATCAGCGGCACGTAGCGGATCACCTCGGGCAGGCCCAGATTGGGGATATGCACGGTTCCCACCGACGCGCCGAGGATCCAGCCGTTGTAGACCATCGCTACGCCGAACACGGCCACCAGACCGTGGATCAAGAGCTCGATCTTCTCCCGCATGTGATCCGGAAGCATCACCAGCAAGCTGTCCATGCCGATGTGTCCGGCATCGCGCACGCCGACGGCGGCACCGATCAGCGTGACGTACAGGATGAGAACCAGCGCGAGGTTTTCCGTCCAGGTCGGGCTGGAGTTGAGCACGTAACGTCCGAACACCTGGTAGAAGACGATGATGACGATGACGAGCAGGCCGGTGACGGACAGATACATGCCCGCGCGCGCGACGAGCGCATTGATCCGCGACAGCAAGCCGGTAGACGGGCGGCCGGTGACCGCCTCGTGCTCGTGATCTGCGACGTGTGGATCTGTCATCCCGCCCCTCCCCGCCGGGGTCCGGTGCCGCGGGTCGGCGGCTCCGGACCCGACGCCGTTGTGCTTACTTCGTGTCCTGGATGCGCTTGACTAGGCTCTGGAGCTTCTCGTCGCCGGCGAACTTCTGGTACACCGGCTTCATCGCGTCGACGAACTCCGCCTTGTTGGCGATGGTGACGACCTGAACGCCGGCCGCCTCGACGGTTTTGCGGGAAGCCTGCTCGCGCTCGTCCCAGAGCTTGCGCATGACGGGCACGGATTCCTTGGCCGCCTTGCGGACCAAGGCCTGGTCGTCCTTGCTCAGCGTGTCCCAGACCTTCTTCGACATCACGAGAACTTCCGGAGCGAGGGAGTGCTCGGTGACATTGTAGAACTTGGCGGCCTCGAAGTGACGCGAGGACTCATAGGAAGGCCAGTTGTTCTCGGCAGCGTCCACAAGGCCCGTCTTGAGCGCGGTATAGACCTCGCCATAGGGCATTGGCGTCGGGTTGGCGCCGAGGCTCTGGATCATGCCGACCCACAGGTCGGATTGCTGGACGCGGATCTTCAGGCCCTTGAGGTCGGCGAGCGACTTGACCGGCGCCTTGACGGTGTAGATGGACCGGGCGCCGCTGTCGTAATAGGCAAGGCCGACCAGGCTCGCGGGCGCCATTGAGGCCAGGATCTCGTCGCCGATCGGCCCGTCGAGGACGGTGCGCATGTGCTGCGTATCCCGGAAGACGAAGGGCAGGCATAGCGCGATGGTCTCGGGCACGAAATTGTTCAGCGGCGATGCGTTGATCCGCATCATGTCGAGCGCGCCGATCTTGAGTTGCTCGATGGTGTCCTTCTCGGAGCCCAGGGCGCCGTTCGGATACACCTTGACGCCGAGCTTGCCGCCGCTCGCCGCCGCGAGCTGCTTGCCCATGAACTTGACGGCCTCGACGGTCGGATAATCGGCGGGATGGATGTCGGCGGAGCGGAAATCGCGCGCAGTCGCCAGGGGCGCTGAGACCGCCAGCGCAACGGCGGTGATGATACCGGTGAGCGTCTTCATCTGGGCTTTCCTCCTGGTTGATTGCATTGATTATATCGTTGTCGGGCCGGCTGCAGGGCCGCCTTGGGTCGCTCCACTTCAGGCGTGAAGTCAAGCGCCAAGTCGTCCCTAGGGCGGCCGGCATTCTCTGTCCAAGCCAAATCCAGCATCGATCAATGCAAGAGTTGCATCGATCAATTTCCCGCGCAATTCGCCCTACGGCGGGTACGCGGACCTGGCTGACGTCGCCGCCACGTGACTTGACGCCGGCAATGGAGGCCCCTCAAGATATTCGAAAGAGCGGACGAAGTTGAGGGAATGCCCATGCCGCGGAAGCTGATCGATATCTCAGTGCCGCTCAAGAACGACGTGACGGCCGATCCGCCGGGCAACCATCCGACGATCCAGTACATCGATCACCAGCAGGGTCTGCCGCGCATGCTGCAGTTCTTCGATGGCCTGAAGGCGCAGGATCTGCCGGATGGCCAGGGTTGGGCCGTCGAGCAGGTCTCGCTGTCGACGCACAATGGAACGCATCTCGATGCGCCCTGGCATTTTCATCCGACCATGAACCGCGGCGAACGGTCATGGACCATCGACGAAGTGCCGCTGGAATGGTGCTTCCAGCCCGGCGTGAAGCTCGACTTCCGGCATCTGCCCGACGGCTACGTGGCGAGCGCCGGCGATGTCGAGCAAGAGCTGAAGCGCATCGGGCACACGCTGTCGCCGCTGGAGATCGTCCTCGTCAACACCAGCGCCGGCGCGAAATTCGGCCAGGCCGACTACGTCAATTCCGGCTGCGGCATGGGCTATGAGGCCACCATGTACCTGCTCGAACGCGGCGTCCGCCTGACCGGCACCGACGGCTGGAGCTGGGACGCGCCGTTCGTCTATACCGCGAAGAAATATGCCGAAACAAAAGACGCCGGCCTGATCTGGGAAGGCCACAAGGCGGGACGGCACATCGGTTATTGCCATCTCGAGAAGCTGCACAATCTCGATCAATTGCCGTCGACCGGGTTCACCGTCTCGTGCTTCCCGGTGAAGATCGAACGCGCCTCGGCCGGCTGGACCCGCGCGGTCGCGATCATCGACGATTAGGCTCGAGCTCTCACGCGCCGTCGAGGCCGCTCTCGGCGAGCTCGCGCAGCGCATCGGTGTCCAGCACGACAATGGCGCCGTGCTCGAGACGAACCCAGTTGCGGCCGGCCCAGGCGCGCAATTGCTTGTTGATGCTCTCGCGCGTCATCCCCACCATCTCGCTGATCTCCTGCTGCGTGATGGCGAGCGTGCCGCTGCCGGAGTCGAGCTTGCGCTCCTCGGTGAGACCGAGCAGCGCGCTGGCGAGCCGGCCCGGCAGATTCTGGAGGATCACCTGCTCGACCTGCTGGCTGGTCCAGCGCAGGCGTGCGCAGAGCAGCTCGATGAACTTCATCGCCAACGCCGGCTGGCTCTTCACGAACGGCAGGAAGTCCCGGCGGTCGATAATATAAAGCTCGCAATTGGTGTTGGCGGTGGCGTCGGCCGACCTGGGCGCGCCATCGAGCACGGCGATCTCGCCGAAAATCTCTCCGGGACCGATCAGATTGAGAATGGCGTTCCGCCCATCCGGCGAGGAAGAGGAGATCTTCACCGTACCCGTGATCACCGCGAACAGATTGTTGCCGGGATCACCCTTGGCGGCGATGGTCGCACCGCGCTTCACGGTGGTGTGCTTGGCATAGCGGCAAAGCTGGTCGAGCGCCTCCGGCTCCAGATCCGCGAAGATCGGGTGCTTGCGCAGGACCGATAGTTTGTTGCCCGCCGACTGTCGGGGATCGCCGGTCTTGTCCTGAGGCACGCCGCGGCTCCTGAGACTGCGAGGCACTGGGGTTCCTGCGTAGTCAACGTTACCAGGCTTTTCAACCGGAAAGCACGGGCGCGATTTCAGGCAAATGCCGCGAAAATGCCGTGTTCGGGCCGGGCCGGGTACCCAAGGGATGCGTCGATGCATTGGGATCGATGCAGAGTTGCAGGCAACGCAAGTCGATTGCGTTGAGGCGCTGCGGCAGGCTGGCTTGTCAGGCTGCGGCTAGAGCCTCGACACGCGCGGCGTCGCGCAGGCTGATGCCGCCATGGAGGATCTCGATGACGCCATGACGCTCCAGCTTGGTGAAGGTGCGGCTGACGGTTTCGATGGTCAGGCCGAGATAGTCCGCGATGTCCTGGCGGCTCATCGGAAGCGGCACCAAGTCCAGCGATCCCCCGAGCGCCGACAGACGCTGACGCCAGCCGAGCAGAAAGGTCGCGACCTTCTCGTCGGCAGAGCGGCGGCCCAGCAAAACCATGTGGTCGCGCGCCTGGCTCAGCTCGCGAATGGCGAGCTCGTTGATCCGCCTCAGCAGTCGCGGCCGGTCCTCGATGAAACGGCCGAACGCTGCCTTGCCGAACTGGCACACTGTCACCGCACCGATCGCGTCGGCCGAAAAATTGTGGCGGCCGGACAAGTTCATCCCCAGGAAATCGCCGGGCAAGGCGAAGCCTACGATCTGCCGCCGGCCGTCAGGCAGCAGCTTGTACAACCGCATGACGCCTTCCAGGACGTTGTAGAACGAGGTGGTGATGTCCTCCTCGGAGAACACGGTCTCGCCCGAGTCGAAACGGACACGGCGTGCCAGATGCTCGAACTCCCGGAGTTCGGCGGCATCCAGCGACGCGCAAACCGCTGCACCGCGGACGGCGCAATCGTCACAGACATGTCCGTTCGGCTCAATCGCGACCACCGAAGGCTTCATCCATCGCTCCAAACGCCGGCCTTGGCTCCGCCTCCCGGCCGAGTTGCCACGCACCTGCATTTTACTGCGCCGTGGCAAAGGCGATTGACTCAGATCAAATCCGGCGAACCTCACCACTCTATTTCTCGCGAAGAGGTCGGCCGTTACACCGCCTGCACGGTCCAGCCGATCAGCTCCTTCGCAAGGCGGGCGAAGGCCACATCGAATGCCGCAACTGCCGACGCGGGCTCGACCTTGTCGAGCTTCTCGCTGGCCTCGATGAGGCGCGAGGCGATCACCTTGCCGTTCTTGTCGACGATCCGTGCCGACAGTGCGATCTCGACCCGCGTGCCGACGTCGGTGGCAATCCCGAACCGCCTGATGTCGATCAGGAGCTGGTAGTCCGCCGGCCCGAGATCGCTCGTGCGCAGCGGCGCGTGGGTGATGTCGTAATTCTCGAAACTGTCGATCAGGCGCGCCTGCACCAGCTTTGGAATGCTGTCGGCCCAGAGGAAGTCGGCAAAGCCCGGATTGCTGCCGCTGGGTGAGAACAGCATGCGCTGGGTCTGGAGCATCGCGACCGCGGTCGGCTCGGGAATGGCCAGCGACGCCGTCAGCGTCTTGCCAGCCGGCCCCAGATTCTGCGGCGTGCGCAGGTCGTAGGTGATCTTCTGCGCGGGCGTTCCGCCGCCCGTCATCTTCTCGAGGCCCGCCAGGATGCCGTCGATCTTGCCGGTGTTGCGCGCGAGCCCATCGGAGAACGTCTTCAGATTGGCAATGGTGTCCTTCAGCGGGCCTGAATTGTCCTCCAGCACGGTATCGACCCGCCGCAGCGCATCGCGCGCGGCCTGCGTCATGCTCTGGCCTGCGCCGGCCTCTGCGATCAAGGTCAGCGGCTCGCCGGATTTGGCGACGATCATGCCGCCTTCCAGCGTCACCACGGGGACGCCCGTCAGGCCCTGGAAATCGAGCCCGACCTTGGTGTCGGCGCGCACCGGCGTCGCCGCGGCAACCGAGATCGTCGCATTGACGAAGCGCGGGTTATCCGACGCGAGCCCGAGCTGGCTGACCTCACCGACGCGGATGCCGTTAAACAGCACGCCGGCACCGACCAGCAGGCCCGGCACGGCCCCCCGGAATTGCACGTGGTAGTTCGTGCGCGGGCCGATGCCGCCGGTGTTGTTCAGCCAATAGACGAAGCCGAATACCGCGAGGATCGCAGCCAGCACGAAGGTGCCGATCAGGACGTAGGGAGCGCGGGTTTCCATATGTCATCTCATTTCGTGTTGCAGCATCTGCGAGCGCTTGCCGTGGAAGTAGGCGCGCACCCAGGGATGCTCGGATTGCAGCAGCTCGCGCATCGGGCCGATCGCGACGATCCTGCCGTCGGCGAGTGCGGCGACGCGGTCGCAGACCGTCGTCAGGCTGGCAATATCATGGGTGACCATGAACACGGTCAGCCCCAGGGTCTTTTGCAGCGTCTTGATCAGCGCGTCGAAATCGCCGGCGGCGATCGGGTCGAGGCCGGAGGTCGGCTCGTCCAGGAACAGGATCGGCGGGTCGAGCGCGAGCGCGCGCGCCAGCGCCACGCGCTTGGTCATGCCGCCCGACAGCTCCGCCGGATATTTGTCCGCGTCCTGCGCCCGCAGCCCGACCATCTCGAGCTTGGCGATCGCGATCTCGTCCATCAGCTCCTGCGACAGGACCAGATTCTCGCGCAGGGGAAACTGGACGTTCTGTCTCACCGTCAGCGACGAGAACAGCGCGCCCTGCTGGAACAGGATGCCCCATGTCGTGGCGGCGCCATGAGCTCGACCATCGATGGGCCGTCCCATGACCTCGATGGTACCGCTCCGGCGCGGAATGAGGCCGATGATGGTGCGCATCAGCACCGACTTGCCGCCGCCTGACGCCCCAACGAGCCCGAGGATCTCTCCTTGGCGGACGTCGAGCGACAATCGGTCGAGCACGGTCTGGCGGCCAAAGCCGACCACGAGGTCGCGGACGCGGATCGCGAACTCCTGCTGTGGTTCGGCCATTGTCACATTCCGATCGACGCGAAGAAGATCGCGAACAGGCCGTCGAGCACGATCACCAGGAAGATCGACTTCACCACGGACGTCGTGGTCTGCCGTCCGAGCGATTCCGCGCTGCCCTTCACGCGCAAACCCTCGCTACAGGCGACGATCCCGATCACCAGCGCCATGAACGGCGCCTTCAGGATGCCCACCTCGAAATGGGTGATGGAAATGGCGTCATGCAGCCGCGCGATGTAGATCGCCGGTCCCATGTCGCCGTAGAACTGAGCAACCAGCCCGCCGCCGTAGAGCGCGGCGATGGACCCGATGAAGGCGAGGATCGGCAGCGCGATGACGAGGGCGGCAACACGCGGCAGGATCAGGACGTCGACGGAATCGAGGCCCATGGTCGAGAGCGCGTCGATCTCCTCGCGCATCTTCATCGAGCCGAGCTCGGCGGTGTAGGCGCTGCCAGAACGGCCCGCGACCATGATGGCGACGATCAGCACGCCGAGCTCGCGCAGGACCAGGATGCCGACCATATCGACGGTGTAGGACTCCGCGCCGAACCTTCGGAAATGGAAGAATCCCTGCTGGGCGATGATGGCGCCGATCAGGAAGGTGATCAGCACGACGATGGGAATCGCCTGCCATCCGATACGATAGAGCTGATAGACCAGCGAGGTCAGCCGCAGCGATTTTGGCCGGCGCAGCACGCCGATCACGGCCATGAACAACGCGCCGAGCAATTGAAGAAAGATCGTGATGTCTTCGCGCGCACCGACAGTTGCCTTGCCGAGATCGCCCAGTCTGAGCAGGACCGGATTTGACCGGGCCGCCGGCGCAGGGGTGTCGCGATTGACCTGGCGCACCTCGTCCATCAGGCCGCTGAAATGGTCGGCGACGCCGACGAATTCAGCCGATCTGCCTGACGATGCAGCCCGGCGCGACAGCTTCTCCAGGACCCAGGCACCGAGCGTATCGAGCGCGCTGACGCCGGACATGTCGAGGGTCACGGCCCTGGATCGTTCGACATCCGCCCCAACCGACCGGGACAATGTTTCGAGCCTCACCACATTCGCTGCGGTCCACGGCCCTTCCGGGCGCAATTTCAGCAGGTCGCCGGACGGCGTTGCCAGCAACAGCGGTTCGGAGTTCACGCTTCCACCTCATCGGGCCGACTGGTGCCCATTCAGCCGGCATTTCTAGGCCAGCATGTGGCGGCCGGATTGACCTGTCTCAAGATGACACCCCTTGACACAAATCAAGCAGGGCTGCGGCCGCGGGTCCTAGGTTGCCGGCATTCAGCGAGGATACCCAATCCATGTTCGACAGCGACAGGATGAGCGACGAACTGCGCGCGCTGAAGGTTGACGTCACGCGTCTTTTGAGCACCGCCGGCGAGCAGATCTACGACACCACGAAAGATCGCGCCGAGGCGCTGGCCGACCAGATCAAGGAGGCGCTCGCCGAACTCGGTGAGACCGCCGAGCAAGAGCAGGAGCAGCTTCAGGGCCTGATTGCGGATCGGCCGATCACGTCGCTCGCCTCCGCCTTCGCGCTCGGCGTGGTGGTCGGCTTCATGCTGAGGAGACATTAGGTGAATACCGAGAATGTCGTCAAACATCTGCGCGTGCTGTGGCGCACCGACAGGATCATCGCGGACATCAGGCTGCGCCATCTGGCGATGGGGCTTGGCCTTCGCGCCTTCGCGGCGCTGATTGCGGCATTCGGGCTGCTCATGCTGGAGCTGTCGGCCTATTTCGCCCTGGTGCAGATCTGGAGCGCGATTGCCGCGGCCGCCATCCTCGGCGCCGTCAACTTCGTCATCGCCGCGGTACTGTTCGTGATCGCCGGCCGCGCTCCGTCGGGGCGTGACATCGAGTTCGCCAATGAAATTCATGACGCCTCCATCGAAGCGCTCCAGCTCGAGGCGCGCGCGCTCCAGGCCCAAGTGTCGGGTGCCGTGCATCATCCGCTCAGCACGATCGTGCCGGTGCTGCTGCCGCTGATCGCGATCATCGTCAGGAATCTGCGGAAGACGGCCAAGGAGTCCGCCTCCTCGCCGGCTGAGGCGGGATCCTAACCCCGTTCAAAGCTTGAGCCTGACGTCGCAGATGTCAGGCTCTGACGGGTCCGGCTTCACCTCGAAGCCGAGCTGCCGGCACATCTCGAGCATGACGATGTTCTCCTGGAGCACGTCGCCCGATATGGTCTTCAGCCCTTCCGACTTCGCGTAGTCGATGATCAGCTGCATCAAGGCCCATCCCAGGCCCCTGCCCTTGAGATCGGACCGCAGCAGGATGGCATACTCGCCGCTCTCGTAGATCGAGTCCGAATGCAGCCGGACGACGCCGACCATCTCGCTGGTCTCCTCGTCGAAGGCAATGAAGGCCATCGCGCGCGCATAATCGAGCTGGGTCAGGCGCGCGATGAACTCGTGGGTAAATTCCTTCATCGGTGCGAAGAAGCGCAGGCGGAGATCGTGCGCGGTCACGTGACGCAGGAATTCGTGGATGGTCGGCTCGTCCTCGGGACGCAACGGCCGCACGAAGATGCGCCAGCTGTCCTTGAGTTTGAGGCGGCGCTCCCACTGCGACGGATAGGCTCTAACGGCGAAATTGGCCGGGCCGGAGCCGGCGAATTTCCGTTGCGGCGGCCCCACGGCGACGCGGGCGTCGACAGCAGTCACGCCGGTCTCATCCGCGAGCAGCGGATTGATATCGAATTCGCGGATCTCGGGAATGTCAGCGGCCATCTGCGCCAGCTTGACCAGCACCATGGCGACGGCATCCGGCTTCACCGCCGGCACGTCACGATAGGCCTTTAGCAGCCGCGACACGCGTGTGCGGTCAATCAGGTCGCGGGCGAGTTGCAGATCGAGTGGCGGCAGCGCCAGCGCCTTGTCGTTGATGATTTCCACGGCCGTCCCGCCTCGGCCGAAGACCACGACGGTTCCGAAGGTGGGATCGTCGGCAAGACCAAGAATGAGCTCCCGCGCCTTCGCCTTGACCACCATGGCCTGCACGATGACGCCGCCGATACGGGCTTCGGGCCGCAGCTTCCTCGCGCGATCGAGAATATCCGTGGCGGCCGCGCGCACAGCATCCGGCGTGGTCAGATTGAGGACGACGCCCCCGACATCCGACTTGTGGACGATGTCGCGCGACAGGATCTTCAGCACCACGGTCCCGCCTTGCGCGAATATCTCCTTCGCGCAGGCCACCGCCTGCTCGACATCAGCAGCGGCATAGGTCGGCACCATCGCGATATCGTAGGCTTCGAGCAGGTGTTTGATCTCGACAGGCTCGAGCCATTGGCGGCCGTCCGCGATCGCCGCGGTGACGATCTGCCTGGCGGCTCGGGCGTCCGGCACGAACGTATCAGGCATCGCGGGCGGAACCTGGCTCAGTTCTTCCACCACCTCGCGGTGCCGGACCAGATGCATGAAGCCGCGCACCGCATCGTCCTCGGTCGGGTAATTGGGAATGCCCGCGTTGGAGAGGGCCTGAATGATGGTCTGATCGGCCCCGACCCACGCGGCGAGCACAGGCTTCGCCCATCGGCGATGCTGCTCACGGTATTTTCCGACGAGCTCCGTCACGGTCGCGGCGATCTCGGCGGCTGAGGCAATCGCCGTCTGCACATTGAGGACGAGGACCGCATCGTTATCGGGATCGGCGAGCAGCAGCTCCAGCGCCGCGGCGTAGCGCACAGCATCAGCGTCGCCCACGATATCGACGGGATTTGCACCGGACCAGGTCGGCGGCAGCGCGGCATCGAGTTTCTTGCGGACGTCGGCCGAGATCGAGGCCGGAATTCCACCGAGCTCGACCAATCGATCGATGGCGAGGACGCCGATGCCGCCGCCATTGGTCAGGATGGCCAAGCGCTTCCCCGCCGGCGATTCGACACGGCCGAGCGTCTCGGCGCAATCGAACAGCTCGCGCAGGTCGGAGACGCGCAGCACACCCGCGCGGCGGAACGCGGCGTCATAGACCGCGTCGGCACCGGCAAGCGCACCGGTATGCGTGGCCGCGGCCTTCGCACCCTGCGCCATGCGGCCGGACTTCACCACGACGACCGGCTTCACGCGCGCGGCGGCGCGCGCCGCCGACATGAACTTGCGCGCGTCCTTGATCGCCTCGATGTAGAGCAGGATCGCGCGGGTCTTGTGATCCATCGCGAAATGGTCGAGCAGATCGGCAAGGTCGACGTCGATCTGGTCCCCGATCGAAACGATGCCGGAGAAGCCCACCCCGCGCTGCGCCGCCCAATCGACCATGCCGGCCGCGATCGCGCCCGATTGCGAGATCAGCGCGAGATTGCCGGGTCCCGGCATGTGCGCGGCAAAACTGGCATTGAGGCTGACCGCGGGCATCATGATGCCGAGGCAGTTCGGCCCGATCAGCCGCATGCCATGTTTGCGGGCCGCAGCGATCGTGCCCTCGTACAGGGATCCCGGACCGTGGCCGAGCCCGGCCGAGACGATCAGCGCGCCCGCCGAGCCGCGACGTCCGGCTTGGTCGACGATGCCGGGAACCTCGCGCGCCGGCGCGGTGATGACCACGAGCTCCGGCACGAAATCCAACCTGTCCAGGCTCTTCACGGCGGCGATGCCGCCGATCTCGGCATGGCGCGGATTGACGAGGCCAAACTCTCCCTTGAACCCCGCGCTGCGGATGTTCTCCAGAACGGCACGCCCGACCGATACCGGGCGGGCACTTGCGCCGACCAGCGCGACAGAGCGAGGCGACAGCAGGTTTTTCAGGCGGTAAGTCGACATGAAAGCAAATGCGCCCGGTCGCTGGCGGTTCCGATGGTGGATGATCAGGGCGAAAACTGCGAGTCTCGTGTGAAATCATAACCCATCACGGTGGCTGGCCAATGACGGTCTTCGTCACACCGCCCCAAATGATCTCTCCTTGCCACCAGAATAGGCCGGGTTTCGTCGGGACGGTTGATCCTGGTCAAGCAGCAGAATTGCGACAGGCAGCTCGGGACGGCGATTGACCGGCGTCAAGGACTGGCCGCGATCTCGCTTTAGGAATTAACTGCGTTGCGGACCCGCTCCGCTTCAACGCATCTGGATGTGCAGCAGGAATGACGGACGAGTCTGCGACCCAGGATCGGATCTTTGCGGTCCTCACCGATCCCGCCCTGCATCCGGGCGTGAGGCGGATCGATACGCACGCAGCCTCCGTGTTTCTCGACGGCGATCGCGCGCTCAAGATCAAGCGGGCCGTGAAATTTCCGTTCCTCGACTATTCGACGCTCGACAAGCGCAAGGCAGCCTGCGAGGAGGAGATCAGGATCAACCGGCCGCTGGCGCCGCAGATCTACCATGGCGTCGTAGCGATCACGGAGGAGACCGATGGGTCGGTGCAGATCGACGGGCCCGGCCGGTCGATCGAATATGCGGTCGACATGTCGCGCTTCGACGAAAGCCAGACGCTGGATCATTTGGCCAAGGCCGGCCCGCTGGATGAGGCTCTCGCGTTGGCTACCGCCGACG
Source organism: Bradyrhizobium sp. DOA1 (assembly GCF_001593325.1). Classification (NCBI taxonomy): domain Bacteria; kingdom Pseudomonadati; phylum Pseudomonadota; class Alphaproteobacteria; order Hyphomicrobiales; family Nitrobacteraceae; genus Bradyrhizobium; species Bradyrhizobium sp. DOA1. The sequence goes on along the minus strand of NZ_JXJM01000001.1, from coordinate 1,738,880 downwards.
CTATCATGGCCGCGCATGCGGCGGCAGAGCGCGCCGAAGGCAAGGCGTGGATATTCGCCATCCCCGGCCTGATCGACGGCAACAGCAAAGGCCTGGGAACCGGCAATCGCTTGGACGCTGATGAAATCGCGCAGCTTGCCGAGGCTTCGCACGTGATGCTCCTGCACCTCCGGCCGTTGCTCGAAGAGCGCAGCCGCCAGGGCTTCGTGCGCCGCTGCCACGGCGACCTGCATCTTGCCAACATCGTGTCGATCGGCGGGCGGCCGGTGCTGTTCGATGCCATCGAATTCGATCCCCAAATGGCAACTGTCGACGTTCTCTACGATCTCGCATTCACGCTGATGGACTTGTTGCGCCACGATCAGGCACGCGCGGCCAACATCGTCCTGAACAGATATTTCGCCGCGACGCCGCCCGACAATCTCGATGCGCTCTCCACCCTGCCGCTTTTCATGTCGATCCGGGCGGCGATCCGCGCGCAAGTTGCACTGGCACGTCTGAAGCCGCCAGGTTCTGAAGATACCGACATCCTTGGGGATGCACGGCGCTATTTCGGCCTCGCCCGCATGCTGATCCGTGCACCCGCTCCCCGGCTGATCGCCGTCGGCGGACTGTCCGGCACCGGAAAGACGGTTTTGGCGCGCGCGCTCGCGCCAAGCGTCGCGCCACAGCCGGGCGCAATCGTGCTGCGCAGCGACGTCGTCCGCAAGCAGATGTTCGGGCTCGAGGACACGCAGCGGCTGCCGCCATCCGCATACACGCCTGATGTCACGGCCCGCGTTTATGACACCTTGGCCCGGCAGGCCCGGCGGGTGCTGGCGCAAGGTCATTCGGCGATCATCGACGGCGTATTCGCCCGCGAGGAGGAACGAGAGGCGATCACTGCGATGGCGCGCGAATGCAACGTGCCGTTGAACGGCCTATTCCTGGTTGCGGACCTCGCAACCCGGCAGGCGCGGATCGGAAGCCGCCGGGGGGATGCATCCGACGCCACGCAAGAGGTTGCCGCGCAGCAGGAGCACTATAATATCGGCCGTGTCGGTTGGGCGAGCATCGATGCATCCGGGACGCCAGAGCGGACGCTTCAGAGCTGCCGGGATGCAATTGCTGAGGGCATAAGGCAATCTGATTGACGCGGGCAAGGATGGCGCGACCCAGCACGACCTCGACGGCCGCACGCGCCATGCCGACGACGCGACGTAGCGCCCTCCCCGGCCGCCTCAGTCCCGGCATGGCCTGCGACACGGCGTTCCGGATCATCGCCCGCCGTCATTTCGATACCGTGCTCGCCCAACACGACGGCACCTGCCGCGGCGATCCTGACGCGCTGCACCGGATCCGGATCGCGCTGACGCATCTTCGCACCGCCATCCGATTTTTCTCGCCGATGGTCGACGACCCGCTGCGGCCGCATGTCTGGGCCGAACTGAAATGGCTCAACAGTCAGCTTGGCATGGTGCGAGATCTCGACGTAGCGATCGAGCGTGTCGTCGCCGAAAGCGGTGACGAACTCGCCGTGATCGCCGAGCTCCAGCACTGGGACGAGAAGCGTGCCGAGAGCCATCGCCTGCTGGCGCGCGCGCTGCAATCGGCGCGCTATCGCCGCTTGGTCGAGCAGACCTCGGCCTGGATCGAGAGCGGCCCCTGGTCGACCCGCCGCAGCAAGGAAGCCATCCGACTGCGCCGCTGCTCGCTCGCCGACCACGCAACGGAGCGGCTGACAGCGTGGGAAAAGACGCTGCTCAAGAAGGCCCGGAAGCTGAGCAAGCTCGATGTCGAGAAACGACACAAGCTGCGGCTCCTGAACAAGCGGATGACCTATTCGGTCGAATCGCTCGCGGATTTGTTCGCCGACGGGGCGGCGGCGAAGCAGAAGTCCATCCTCAAGCAATTGCGCAAGGCACAGAAGTCCCTCGGGCAGTTGAACGACGATGCGCGCGGGCAGGCGCTGGCCGCGTCGCTGAGCGGCGCCGGCCCGGAAGCCGGCATTCGCTTCCTCGACCACAAGCGGGAAAAGAAGCTGTTGCGAAAGGCGTCAGCGGCGTACCGGAAGCTGGATAAGGCCAAGCCGTTCCGGTCGTCGGACCTTGTGCCGAACCCGGAGCCTGAGGATTAGGTGCTCGCCCCCGCTTGACTTGCGTCAAATCCAGCCTCTCCCGATGATCTAAGCTTCGCACATCGATATCAGTGTGAACTCGCGGAGCTTCCCGATGCGCGCCCATCAGATCATGACCCGATCGGTCATCTCGGTTACTCCCGACACGAGCATCGTCGAGGCCGCGAACATCATGCTGAAGCGGCATGTCAGTGGCCTCACGGTCGTGGACGAGACCGGCAGGCTGCTCGGCATCGTCTCGGAAGGGGATTTCATCCGCCGCAGCGAAATCGGCACCGGCCGCAAGCGCGGACGGTGGCTGAGATTCATCCTCGGTCCGGGCAAATCGGCCAGCGACTTCGTCCACGAGCACGGCCGCAGGGTCTCGGAGGTGATGACGGAATCAGTCGTGACCATCACCGAAGACACGGCGCTCGCGGAGATCGTCGATCTCATGGAGCGCAATAACGTCAAGCGGCTGCCGGTGGTGCGCGGCGACAAGGTCGTCGGGATCGTCTCCCGCGCCAATCTGCTACAGGCGGTGGCGGGGCTCGCCGGCGAGGTGCCGGATCCGACGGCGGACGACGATCACATTCGCAGCCGTATCATCGAGACCATGGAGAAGAACGATTGGTGCCCGTTCGGGCTGAACGTCATCGTCCGCGACGGCATCGTTCACCTCAGCGGCGTCATCACCGAGGAGCGCACGCGGCAGGCCGCGGTCGTCGCCGCGGAGAACGTTGCGGGCGTGAAGAAGGTGCACGACCATCTCTGCTGGGTCGACACCATATCGGGCGTCTATCTCAACTCGCCCGAGGACGACAGGCTTGCCAAAGCGGGCTAACCAGCGCGAGCCGATCGCAGCAGGTCTCAGCGAGGAATGACGGCGGTGGCCTCGATTTCGACGCGCGCCGCCTTCTCGACCAGCCGGACGACCTGGACCAGCGCCATCGCGGGATAGTGCGCGCCGAAGATGTCGCGATAGATCCTGCCCAGCTCCTTCAGATTGGCCAGGTACTCGTCCATGTCGACGACGTACCAGGTCAGGCGCACGAGGTGTTCGGGTCGCGCGCCGGCCTCGGCCAAGATCGCTGCGATGTTAGCCAAGGTCTGGCGCACCTGCGCGACGAAGCCATCCGCAAGACGCTCTTCAGCATCCCAGCCGATCACCCCGCCCGTGACGACGATGCGTCCCTCGGCAGCCATGCCGTTGGCATAGCCCTTCGGCAGCGGCCAGCCGGACGGCTGCAGGACCTGCGCCTTCGGACGGGTTTCGTGCTCGGCTGCCGCCGGCAGCACCGCGAGCTGCGGACCTTTGGGCGTTGTCACGGACAATTCTCTATCCTTCTCTCATTCCGCCGCGACGCCTGAGGACGTCGCTGCGGCCTGCGCCAGCTGACGCAGGGCAAATCGTTTCAACTTGCCGGTCTCGGTCTTGGGCAATTGCGTCACGAACTCGATCGCACGCGGATATTTGTACGGCGCGATCTCGCGTTTGACATGCTCCTGCAACTCGGCGACGAGTTGCGCATCGGTCGTCACGCCGGGGGCGGCAATCACATACGCCTTCACGATCATGCCGCGGGCCTCGTCCGGGGCACCGACCACACCGCATTCGACGACCGCGGGATGGGTGAGCAGCGCCGCCTCGACATCGGTCCCCGCGATGTTGTAGCCAGCCGACACGATCATGTCGTCGGAACGCGACTGGTACCAGAAATACCCATCGGCATCCATCAGGTAGGTGTCGCCAGTGATGTTCCAGCCGTTCTGGACGTATTTCCGCTGCCGCTCGTCGGCGAGATAACGGCAGCCGGTCGGCCCGCGCACGGCCAGGCGGCCCATCGTGCCCGGAGGCACGTCGTGGCCCTCATCATCGACGATCTTGGCCTCATAGCCCGGCACCGGCTTGCCGGTCGCGCCGGGCCGGATCTCGTCTTCGGTCGCGCTGATGAAGATGTGCAGCAGCTCGGTCGAGCCGATGCCGTCCATCAGCTTGATGCCGGTGGCCTTGAGCCAGGCGTCGAATGTCGGCTTGGGCAGCGTCTCGCCCGCGGAAACGCATTTGCGCAGCGAAGAGATGTCGCGGCCGGCGAGCTTGCCGAGCATGGCCCGGTACGCGGTCGGGGCCGTGAAGCAGACCGTGGCCTTGTACTGCTCGATCGCATTGAGAATGTCGTCTGGCGTCGTCTTCTCCAGCACCACGAAGGATGCGCCGATATGCATCGGAAACAATACGCCGCCAAAACCGAAGGTGAAGGCAAGCGGTGCCGAGCCGACGAAGCGATCATTCTGCTCGGCGCGCAGGATGTTGCGCGCATAGCCGTCGCACACCGCCAGCATGTCCCGGTGGAAATGCATGGTGCCCTTGGGATCGCCCGTTGTGCCCGAGGTGAAGGCGATCAGGCAGACGTCGTCCGACGCGGTGTCGACAGCCCTGAACTCCGGGCTCGCATCCGCGATCAGCGCTTCGAGCGAATCCGGGGTGCCATTGCCCCAATACACCACATGCTTGAGGCCGGGCGCCGCGGCTTTCGCCTTTTCCATCTCCTCGGAGAGCTTCCCGTCACACAGCGCGAGCGAGATCTCCGCCTTCTGGATCGGATAGGACAGCTCCTTGGCGCGCAGCAGCGGCATGGTGGCGACGACGATGCCGCCGGCCTTGATGACGGCGAGATAGGTTGCGACCATCATCGGGTTGTTGGCCGAGCGCAGCAGGACGCGACCGCCGGTGACCAGACCCAGCTTGTCGACGAGCACGTTGGCGATGCGGCTCACAAGAGCTTGCAGCTCGCGATAGCTGTAGCTGACCGCAGGACTGATGACGCAGGGCGCATCGCCGTGGCCCTGCTCGACCCACCGATCGAGGAAGTAGCTGACGCAGTTCAATCGCGATGGATAGCGCAGCTCCGGCCGCGTGAAGATGAATTCGGGCCAGAGCTCGCGCGGCGGCAGATGTTGCCGCGCGAACGTATCGACATGGGCCGATGCAGCATTGCCGTCACACGAGCCCGACACTTGAACCTTGGCGGCGTTGGCCATCGCACGCTCCTTTCAGCATGGATTGCACCCGGCAGCACGATCTGAAAACATTTTAGGCTTAAAACAATTCGGCGCAATAGGGGATTTTGGGCATTGCGTGCTTTTTCATGCGGCAAAAGGGTTTGGCGGCCTGTCGTCCGCGCGGCTACGGCCGGCGGCGGGCGGCCGATTTCTGCGCAGACGCCTTGGTCTTGGCCAGCAGCCGCATCAATTCGCGCACATCCTTCGGCGTCAGGTCGGCAAAGAGATCGGCGATCCAGGTTTCGTGTTCCGCAGCCATCCTGCGAAACTCGGCGCGCCCGAGTTTCGTGAGGCGGATCACCTGGACCCGGCGGTCGGTCTCCGAGGTGCGCCGGTCGAGATGACCGGATTCCACGAGACGCTCGACGAGGCCGGTGACATTGCCATTCGACACCATCATGCGCTTGGAGACGTCGGACAGCGTCATGCCGTCAGGTGCCTTGTCGAGCTGCGCCATCAGGTCGAACCGGGGCAATGTGACGTCGAACCGCTGCCGCAGCCGCCCGCGAACCTCGCCCTCGATCAGGGTCGTGCAGGTCAGGAGCCGCAGCCACAGCCGAAGCTCTTCGGCATGGTCCTCCGGCGTTTCGACGGCCTTGGTCTCGGAATCGAGCATGTTGATGCAGTCACTCACGGCCGGCATTCGCGCCCGCACGGATTCCCCAACGTTTTGAGCTTCAAATAAATCGGAGCCGACCGCAAGTCCAAAGCTGCAACAATCGACCGCATGTCGATTTCTTTAGGCTTCAAATAATTGGCGCGCCGCTTGCATGCGCCGCTGCCCGCAGATGCGACGTCGTGAGCGCGGCTTGCCGCGGCGGTCATCATCGGCATAAGCTTGGATTGCAGTACGGGGCTTGCATCGCAGGCCGTTCGTCACGAGGGGACAGATCATGAAGACGCAAATGACCTTCGCCGCAGCCGCCATGCTGCTCGGCACCGCGACGAGCCCTGCCCTCGCCCAGGAAAGGATCAAGCTGGGCGTCGTCGTGACCCTGTCGGGGCCTGCCGCTGCGCTGGGCCAGCAGGTGCGCGACGGCTTTGCGCTCGCGGTGAAGGATCTCGGCGGCAAGATGGGCGGCCGCGATGTCGAGTTGATCGTCGCGGATGACGAGTTGAAGCCGGATGCGGCGGTGACCAAGGTCAAGGGCCTGCTCGAGCGCGACAAGGTCGACTTCGTGGTCGGCCCGATCTTCTCCAACATCCTCCAGGCGATCCACAGGCCCATCACGGAATCGAAGACCTTCCTGATCAGCCCCAATGCCGGCCCGTCGACATTCGCCGGCAAGGACTGCAACCCGTTCTTCTATGTGACCTCCTACCAGAACGATCAGGTGCACGAGATCCTCGGCAAGGTGGCGCAGGATCGCGGTTACAAGCGCATGTACCTGATGGTCCCGAACTATCAGGCCGGCAAGGATTCGGTGGCGGGATTCAAGCTCGACTATAAGGGCGAGATCGTCGAGGAGTCCTACATGCCGCTGAACACGCTGGACTTCCAGCCGGAGTTGTCCAAGATCTCATCGCAGAAGCCCGATGCGCTGTTCACGTTCATGCCGGGCGGCCTCGGTGTCAATCTCGTCAAGCAGTACCGGCAGGCGGGCCTCGCCGACACCATTCCGGTGCTCTCGGCGTTCACCGTCGATGAATCGACCTTGCCGGCGCAGCAGGATGCCGCGGTCGGCATGTTCGGCGGCGCGAACTGGGCACCCAATCTCGACAACGCGCAGAACAAGAAGTTCGTTGCCGCCTATGAGGCCGCCTATAACGGCGTGCCCGGCACCTACGCCTTCCAGGCCTATGACGCCGCGATGCTGATCGACAGCGCGGTCAAGGCGGTGAAGGGCGATCTGTCGAACAAGGACGCCGTTCGGGCGGCGCTCAAGAAGGCCGACTTCACCTCGCTGCGCGGCGCCTTCAAGTTCAACACCAACGGCTATCCGATCCAGGATTTCTACCTGACCAAGGTTGCCAAGCGACCGGATGGCAAGTTCCAGACTGAGATCGTGCAGAAGGTGTTCGAAAATTACGGCGACCGCTATGCCAAGGACTGCAAGGCGGCGAACTAAGCCGAGCGTCGCGTCAAGGGAGGACTTCAATGAGCAGCGAAATCACCGGCATCACGCGGGCCAATGAGGGCATCCAGGGCATTTCCTGGAACATTCTCGGCCAGACCTATGTGCCGAAAAGCAAGACGGAGCACAGCTTCTCCTGGCATGCGACACTGCCGCCGGGCACCTTCGTGCCGCCGCACATTCACCCCGACCAGGATGAGTATCTCTATATGCTGGAGGGCAAGCTCGATTTCATGCTCGGCAATTCGGAATCGCAGGCAACCGCCGGCGACCTGATCCGTCTCGGCATGGGCGTGCCGCACGGCATCTTCAACAAGTCGGAACAGACCGCCAAAGTGCTGTTCTGGGTGTCGCCGACCAAAAAGCTCTTCGACCTGTTCTGGGGCCTTCACAACATGAAGGAGCAGAAGCCCGAGGACGTGGTGGCGATGGCCGCCGAGTTCAACATCCACTTCCTGCCGCCGCCACCCGGCGGCTAGCGTCGCGCGTCAGGCGCGCACCGCCGCGAGACCCGGCACTGCGGCGAAGCCCGCCTTGGTGGCGTAGCCGCGCACGATGGCTTCGCGCTGGGAATAGCTCAGCACGTTGTCGACGTTGTCGAAACCGTCAGGCGCAAGCTGCTCGACGGCGTCGATGACGCCTTCGGGACCGCCGCGCCGGTTCGAGCGGACGATCTCGGCCGTCATCGGCAGGCGCTTCTTCTCGTATTCGAGCAGCGCCTGGCGCGGATGCTCGGCGCGCACCAACGCATCGGCGAGGCAGCGCGCATCGAGGATCGCCTGCGAGGCACCGTTCGATCCGACTGGATACATCGGATGCGCGGCGTCGCCGAGCAGCGTGACGCGCCCCGCCGACCAATAGGGCAAGGGATCGCGGTCGCAGGTCGGATATTCGTAGAATTCGGGCGTCGCCGAGATCAGGCTCTTCACGTCGATATGGGGGATCGAGAAGCGCGCCACGTGCGGCATCAGCTCCTCGCGGCGGCCCGGCCGCGACCAGTCCTCCTTCCGCGGCGGCGGAGCGTTGCCCTCGCCGACCTTCACCAGCACCGCCCAATTGGTCAGGCGGCTCGCCGGGCTGGATCCTTCCGCGATCGGATAGATCACCACCTTGGCATTGAGCCCGCCGGCCACGATCATGGATTTGCCGGTGAGGAACAGCGGCCAGTCGCGGGCACCGCGCCACAGCATCAGGCCGTTCCAGCACGGCGGCCCTTCGTTCGGGAACAGCGTCTCGCGGACGCGCGAGTGAATGCCGTCGGCGCCGATCAGGATATCGCCGCGCGCGGTGCGGACGTGCGAGCCGCCGCGATCGAAGAAATAGGCGGTGACACCACCTTCGTCCTGCGTGAATGCGCCGAGCCGGCAGCCGGTGTGAATCGCCTCCCGCCCGAGCCGCTCCTCGACCGCACGATGGATGACGCCCTGAAGCCGGCCGCGATGGATCGAGAATTGCGGCACGTCATGGCCGGCGTCGATGCCGCGCGCTTCGCGCCAGACCTCCTGGCCATGGCGGTTGAGATAATAGAGCTGATCGGTGCGGATCGCGACGTCGTCGAGCTTCTGAAGCAGGCCGAGGCCGGCCAGTTCGCGCATGGCATGCGGCAGCGTGTTGATGCCGACGCCGAGCTCGCGAATGGTGTCGGACTGCTCGAAGATCTCACAATCGAGGCCGCGCGAGCGCAGCATCAATGCCGTGGTGAGACCACCGATACCGCCACCGACGATAATCGCCTTCATCGCCCAAACTCCACTGGAAACACAGGCAATGGGTTAACGTCGCACGGGCGGTCACTCCGCCGCAAGCGGCTTTGTCGCCTCCGCCTTGAGCTCGGCCCGGGTCTTGGGCTTAGCCTTAACTCTGAGCTCCTCGAGATCCTGCCGGTCGCGGACGCTGTTGCGGAAGATCTGATCTTTTCCGGGCAGATATTGCGGGGGGCAGAAGGCCTCGTTTGCCCCGTACCAGGCCGCCGCCTTCATGGTGAAGAAGGGGTCGACGAGATGGGGACGTCCGAGCGCGACGAGGTCCGCCCGGCCTGCGGCCAGAATGGTGTTGGCCTGGTCCGCCGTGGTGATGTTGCCGACACACATGGTGGCCACCCGCGCCTCGTTGCGGACCTGGTCCGAAAACGGCGTCTGGAACATGCGCCCGTAAACCGGCTGCGCGTCGCGCACGGTCTGGCCGGTCGAGACGTCGACGAGGTCGACGCCCGCCTCTGCAAAAGCGCGGGCGATGGCGACGGCATCATCGCCGGTAATGCCGCCGTCAGCCCAGTCGGTTGCGGAGATGCGCACCGATATCGGCTTGTGTGACGGCCACGCCGCGCGCAGCGCCTCGAAAATTTCGAGCGGGAACCGCAGACGGTTTTCGAGCGAGCCGCCATATTCGTCAGTGCGGGTATTGGTCAGGGGCGAGATGAAGCTCGCGAGCAGATAGCCGTGGGCGCAGTGCAGTTCGAGCATGTCGAAGCCGCAGCGCTCGCCGCGCTCGGCCGCTGCGACGAAAGCGTCCCTCACGGCATTCATGCCGGCGCGATCGAGCTCGCGCGGCACCTGGCTGTCGGGGAAATAGGGCAGCGGCGATGCCGACAAGATATCCCAGCCGCCCTGTTCCAGGGGACGGTCCATGCCGTCCCACATCAATTTGGTTGCGCCCTTGCGGCCCGCGTGACCCAGTTGCAGGCAGATCTTGGCGGCCGAATTGCCGTGGACGAAGTCCACGATGCGACGCCAGCAAGCCTCCTGCTCGTCGTTCCACAGGCCGGCGCAACCGGGCGTGATCCGGGCATCGCGGCTGACGCAGGTCATCTCGGTGAAGATCAACCCGGCGCCACCGATCGCGCGCGAGCCGTAATGCACGAGGTGAAAGTCGGTCGGCACGCCCTCCCTGGCCGAATACATACACATCGGCGAAACCACCGCGCGATTGGCAAGCTCCATCTCGCGCAATCGGAACGGCTGGAACAGCGGCACCATCGGCCGGTCTATGTCGACATCGAAGCCGCTGCTGCGCACTTGCCTGGCGAACGTCTTCTCGACCTCGGCCACGAAATCCGGCGCGCGGAGCTTCAGATTGTCATAGGTGATCGCCTTGGAGCGCGTCATCACACCGAAGGCGAATTGCACGGGATCGAAGTCCCAGAAGCGATCGACATGCTCGAACCAGACCAGCGAGACGTCGGCGGCGTGTTGGGTCTTCTCGACCTCCTCGCGGCGGCCGTGCTCATAGATCTCCAGCGCCGCCTTGATGCTGGGCGCCTTTTCCAGCGCCTGGGCCAGCGCGATGGCGTCCTCCATCGCAAGCTTGGTGCCTGAGCCGATCGAGAAATGCGCGCTCGCCTTGGCGTCGCCGAGCAGGACCATGTTGTCCTTGACCCAGCGCTTGCTGCGGATCATCGGGAAGTTGCGCCACATCGAGCGGTTGGTCAGCAGCTTATGCCCGCCGAGGAACCAGCCGAAGATCTCGGCCATGCGCGCGGCGGACTGGGCTTCATCCAGCCCGGTCAGCCCGGCGCGCTGGAACGTCTCCGGATCCGTCTCGAAGATCCAGGTCGAATGCCCAGCCTCATACTGATAGGCATGGGCGATGAACGGGCCCCACTCGGTTTCCTGGAAGATGAAGGTGAAGGCATCGAGCGGTTTGGTCGAGCCCATCCAGGCGAACTTGTTGGAGCGGACATCGACCTCGGGCTGGAAATGATCAATATGTTTCTCCCGAAAGCGGCTGTTGATGCCGTCCGCGAGAAGGATGAGATCGGCATCCGCAAAGCGGGATTCGTCGTCGATATCCACTTCGAAATGCAGGGCGACGCCCAACTCGCGGGCGCGCTCCTGAAGGATCAGCAGCAGCTTCTGCCGCGAGCAGCCGCAAAAGCCGTTGCCGCCGACCCGGTGCACCGTGCCGCGGAAATGCACGGCAATGTCGTCCCAATAGGCGAATTCCTGGGTGATGCGGCGGTAGCTCGGAAGATCGTGCTTCTCGAAATTGTCCAGCGTGGCGTCTGAGAACACCACGCCGAAGCCGAAAGTATCATCGGCCCGGTTGCGCTCATACACCGTGACTTCGGCGCCCGGCCGCTGCTTCTTGAGCAGGATCGCAGCATAGAGACCCGCAGGTCCGCCACCGATGATCGCGACTTTCATGGGAGCCTCGCCAATTCACCCGGCCACGGAAACTATTTTAAGCCTAAAATAATTTCGCGCAAGCCCCCTGTCGCGGCTTCCCGGAAAGAGGACCGCCCTAGTCGCCCCTGAAGACCGGTTTGACCTTGTTCGCGAACGCCTCGAAGGCGCGTTCGAAATCCGCCGTGGTCATACAGAGTGCCTGGGCGACGGCCTCCGCCTCGATCGCTTCCTCCACCGACATCGCCCATTCCATCGCCAGCATCCGCTTGGTCATGGTATTGGCGAAGGTCGGCCCTTCCGCGATCTGCTTCGCCAGAACCTGCGCCTGGAGCAGCAGCTGCTCCGGCGTGACGAGCCGGCTGAAGAAGCCCCAGCGCTCGCCCTCCTCGGCGGTCATGAACCGGCCGGTGTAGAGCAGTTCGGAGGCGCGCGACTGGCCGATGATCCGCGGCAGGATCGCGCAGGCGCCCATGTCGCAGCCGGCAAGGCCAACCTTGTTGAACAGGAACGCGACCTTTGTGCCACTCGCCGCGAGGCGCATGTCCGAGGCCATGGCGATGATCGCCCCCGCCCCGGCGCAGATGCCCTCGACGGCGGCCACGATCGGCTGCGGACAGGCCCGCATCGCCTTGACGAGGTCGCCCGTCATGCGCGTGAACGCTGTCAGCCCCTTGGTGTCCATCTTCACGAGCGGGCCGATGATCTCGAACACGTCGCCGCCCGACGAGAAATTTCCGCCGGCGCCGGTGACGACGATGGTCTTGACCGCATCGTCGAAGGCGCAGGCGCGGAAGAAATCGGTCAGTTCCCGGTAGCTCTCGAAGGTGAGCGGATTCTTCCGCTCTGGGCGATTGAGCGTGACTGTCGCGACGCCCTCGACGACGGCCAGCAGGAAGTGCTGCGGCGAATAATCAGCGAGCGGCACGGTGACGGGATTGGCTGGTCTGCTCATGCGATCTCCTTGGATGTCTTGATCCGGGCCTGCATTGCCATGTTAGATTTCACCGCCCGCAACCGCGATCGCCTGTCCGGTGATTGCGCTGGCGCCCTCGCCGCACAGCCAGAGCACCGCGTCGGACACCTCCTGCGGCGTAATGAGTTTTCCTTGCGGATTGTGCTTCGCGAGCTCGGCGATCGCCTGCTCGCGGGTTCGGCCGGTCTTCTTCATGATGTTCTCAATGCTGCCGGCGACCAGATCGGTGTCGGTGAAACCGGGGCACACCGCATTCACGGTCACACGGCTTCCGGCCATTTCGAGGGCAAGGGAACGCACGAGGCCGATCACGGCGTGCTTCGCGGCAACGTAGGCGCTGACATAGGCGTAGCCCTTGAGCCCGGCGGTGGATGCCACCGCGACAATGCGGCCGTAGGGACGATCCTTCATGCCTGGCAGCACAGCCTGGACGGCATGCACGACCCCCATGAAATTGACATCCATCATCCGGCTGAACAGCGCGCTGTCCGATTTCGCGAACGGCGCCGATTCAGCGCTGCCTGCGTTAGCAATCAGGATGTCGATCGGCTGCCGCGCACTCGCTTCACGTATGGCGGCCTTCAACGACGCCTCGTCAGAGACGTCGGCAACAGCCGAAAAATGCGCGGCGCCTGCGTCCACGGCCTCGGCAAGGCTCGCCGCATTCCGGCCGAGCACGGTGACGGTCGCGCCGGCACCGACGAGAGAGCCAGCTATCGCGCGGCCGATGCCGCGACCGCCACCGGTCACCAGCGCGTGCGGCGAATGCGGCAATCCGGACATGCGCTGGCTCCCTGGGATGCAGATCGTTTCCTCGATATATTTTAACCTTCAAATTTTTGCAACGAAAGCACTGATCGACTTGGCGAGAGCCGGCACAGTGCCCGGCCCGAAAATTGCTTTAAGCCTAAAATTATCACTTCCCATCGCCCGCAAGCCTGTTAGCATCAAGGGGCCAAGCAAAAGGATGTCGCGTGTCGCAGCCTTCGCCAATGATAACAAAAGACGGACGCTTCGCCTACGAAGCCGCGGGCGATCCGGGCGCAACACCTTTGATCTTCCTGCATGGTATTGGCGGCGCGGCGCGGGCCTGGCGGCGCCAGCTTGCCACATTCGGCACCCGCTTCCGCGCCATCGCATGGGATATGCCGGGCTATGGCGGTTCGGCGCCGCTCGCCAGCGTCAGCATCGCTGCCCTGGCGGATGCGCTCCAGCAATTCATCGATCAGCTTGGTGCAAGCAGGCCTGTGCTGGTCGGTCATTCGATCGGCGGCATGATCGTCCAGAAATGGCTGGTGCAGTCACCGAAACTGGCGCGCGCGGTCGTCCTGGCGCAGACCAGCCCTGCCTTCGGCAAGGCCGATGGTGACTGGCAGAAGTCGTTCATTGCAGCGCGGCTCGGTCCGCTCGATCGCGGCGAGACGATGAAGTCGCTGGCACCTTCGCTGGTGAGGGAGCTGGTCGGCGACGATCCGGATCCAAGGGGGATGGACCTTGCGCGCGAGTGCATGGCAAGCGCGCCGGAGGCAAGCTATCGCGCCATGATGTTGGCATTGATGGGGTTCGATCAGCGCAGCACGCTCAAGGATATTTCCATCCCGACGCTGCTGCTGTCGGGCTCGAAGGACAACAACGCGCCTGCGCCGATGATGGCGAAGACGGCGACCTACATCCCGGGAGCCGAATATGTCGAGCTTGCCGGCGTCGGCCATCTCGCCAATCTCGAGCGCCCTGACGCCTTCGACGAGGCCCTTGGGCGGTTCCTGAACTCTCTCGCGAACAAAGCGTAAGGTGACTGCGCAATGACCATGCAAGTCAACAAGACCATGAGCACGACCGAGAAGGTTGCGCTGGATGCGCCGATCTTCGATCCCGTCGCATTCCGCCTGAGCGACGAGCAGGCCGGCATCATCGCGCGCGCCCGCGAGATCGGTCAGAGCGTGTTCGCGGGCCGCGCCGCCACCTACGATCGCGAAGCGATCTTCCCGACCGAGAACTATCGCGATCTGCATCGCGTCGGGCTGCTCGGCATTGCCGTGCCCAAGAAGCACGGCGGCCTCGGCGCGAACTACCAGACCTATGCTCTGGCGGCGGCCGAGATCGGCCGCTATTGCGGCGCGACCGCGCTGACCTGGAACATGCATGTCTGCTCGACCCTGTGGTCGGGTCCCCTCGCCGACGATCTCGACATGGACGCGGACACCCGCGCCGAGCACGAGCGGCGGCGCGCGGTTCACTACAAGCGCATCGTCGAGGACGGCGCGATCTATTCGCAGCCGTTCTCCGAAGGCGGTGCGGCGGCCGCGGGCGGAGTCGCATTCGGCACGGAGGCAAGGCCGGTCGATGGTGGCTGGATCGTCAACGGCAAGAAGATCTTTGCCTCGCTCTCGGGCCACGCCGACTTTTATGGCGTGCTCTGCACCGAGATCGAGGAAGGCGAGAAGGCCTCGCGCCGCAACACGCTTTATCTGGCTATCTCGGCCAAGTCGGAGGGCGTCTCGGTCGTCGGCGACTGGGATCCGCTCGGCATGCGCGGAACAGTGTCGCGAACGCTCCTGTTCAAGGACGTGTTCGTGCCGGGGGATGCGGCGCTGATGCCGCGCGGCGTCTATTTCCAGGCCGCGATGCGGTGGCCGCACATGTTCCTGACGCTGTCGCCGACCTATATGGGCCTCGCACAAGCCGCCTACGACTTCACCGTGCGCTATCTGCGCGGCGAGGTGCCAGGGATGCCGCCGGTGAAGCGCAGGATGTATCCGACCAAGCAGATCGCGGTGGCGCAGATGCAGATCAAGCTCGAGCAGATCAAGGCGATCTGGTTTCAGGCCGTCACCGAAGCTCGCGCCAATCCGAGCAAGGAACAGGTTCTGCGGGCCTATGCCGCACAATATTCGGTGATGGAGGGTGCCAACGAGCTCGCCGCGCTCGCCATCCGCACTTGCGGCGGCCAAGCCATGTTGCGGTCACTGCCATTGGAGCGGATCTACCGCGACAGCCGCTGCGGCTCGCTGATGCTGCCCTGGACCGCCGAGCTCTGCCTCGACCGCATCGGGCGCGAGGCACTTTACGAGGCCGGCGAGACGGACGACTGATTGTGGACCTCTGTAGTCTGATCGACCGCAACGCGGCGTTCGCGCCAGACAAGACCGCCATTGCCTTCGAGGGGGAACGGCTGAGCTATGCGGCGTTCGCCGCGCGCATCGAACGGACCGCCACCGCCCTGAAGCAAGAGCTGGGCGTCAGCCGCGGCGACCGTGTCGCGATCCTGAGCCTGAACCGGCCCGACTACCTGGTTCTGCTGTACGCCTGCGCGCGGCTCGGGGCGATGCTGGTGCCGCTGAATTGGCGGCTGGCCGTGGCCGAGCAGCTGTTCATTCTGAGCGATGCCGGCGCCAAGGTTCTTGTGCTCGAACAGGCATTTGAAGGCGTGCTCACCGAACTTGAAAGGACCGCGCCTGGGACATCCGTCGTCGGCCTCGATTTCGCCCCACCGCGCGGCACGACATTCGAAAACCTGTTGGCTTGCAGCGAGGGCAGCGGCCGCAACCCGCACACTGACCTCTCCTGCCCACTCCTCATCGTCTACACCTCGGGAACGACGGGGCGGCCGAAGGGCGCGGTGCTGCGGCAGGAGGCGCTGTTCTGGAACGGCGTCATGAGCCAGCACATGCACAACATGACCTCCGACGATCATGTGCTGACGGTGCTGCCGTTCTTCCACGTTGGCGGCCTCAACATCCAGACCACGCCTGCGCTGCAGCTGGGCGCAACCGTCACGATCCACGCGCGGTTTGCGCCGGACACGGCGCTCGCGGCGATCGAACAGGAGCGGCCGACGCTGACGGTGATGGTGCCAGCGATCATCCAGGCCGTGAGCGAGCATCCTGCCTGGGCAGCGGCCGATCTCTCATCACTGAAAGCCGTTGCGACAGGCTCGACCATCGTGCCGCCGCACCTGATCGACCGTTTCACCGCGCGCGGCGTTCCCGTGCTTCAGGTATACGGCTCCACCGAAACCTGCCCTATCGCAGTCTACACCCGCCTCGGCGGCGATCTCTCACGGGTTGGATCGACCGGACTCGCCGGCCTGTGCTGCGAGGCGAAGGTCATCGATCAGGCCGGCAACGTGGTGCCGGCGGGCACACCGGGAGAGATCGCGGTGCGCGGCGCCAACGTCTTCTTCGAATATTGGGGCAACGAGGCCGCCACGCGCGATGCGCTTCACGACGGCTGGTATCGGACCGGCGATATCGGCCTGTGCGATGCCGACGGCTATTTCTGGGTGCGCGACCGCAAGAAGAATCTGATCATTTCCGGCGGCGAGAATGTTTATCCGGCGGAGGTCGAGCGCGTCCTGCTGGAGCATCCTGATGTCAGCGAATGCGCCGTGATCGGCCGGCCGGACCCGCGCTGGGACGAAGTCCCCATCGCCTATGTGATCCCGCGATCCGGCGCGCGGCTCGAAGCAGAAAAACTCAGAACGCACGTCCAGGCGCAGCTCGCGCGCTACAAAGTTCCACGCGATATCGTCTTCGTCACCGACATGCCACGCACGGCGCTGGGCAAGGTGCAGCACTTCCTGCTGAAGCAGCTTGATGCGCAATCGCGCGCGCAAGGAGAAGCGTCTTGAAGATTGCAGTTCTGGGTGGGGGAAACGGCTCTTTCGCGGCCGCGGGCGATTTTGCGCTGGCTGGGCATGAGGTCCGGCTGTGGCGCCGCGACGCCGATCAGGTTGCTGCGCATCGCGCCGCCGGCTCGCGCATCCTGGTCAAGGATCACAACGGCCGCCACGACGTGAAGCTTGTACTGATCACGCCCGACATCGCTGACGCGGTTCGCGGCGTCGAACTGATCCTTTGCCCTGCGCCGGCCTTCGCGCAGCCGGACATTGCCCGCCTGCTCGCGCCGCATCTGCGGGACGGCCAGGTCGTCTTTCTGCCGCCAGCGACGTTCGGCTCGATGATCTTTGCCCAGGCGGCCCGGGATGCCGGCAACGCTGCCAAGGCGAGCTTTGCCGAGACCGGCACACTGCCCTGGCTGACGCGCAAGCACGGGCCGTTCGAGGTCGCGATCACCATCCGTGCCAAGCGGCTTCCAGTCGGGGTGTTCCCGCTCGATCAGGCGCCACATGCGCTCGAAGTGATCGGACGCGCTTTCCCCGACGTGATCGAGCCTTGCGGAGATGCACTGTCGGGGGCGCTGATGAATGCAGGTCCCATCATCCATCCGCCCTTGATCGTGATGAACGCCGGTCCGATCGAACATTTCGAGCGCTGGGACATTCACAAGGAAGGCACGCAAGCCGCGATCCGACGGGTTACCGATGCGCTCGACGCCGAACGCATCGCGGTCCGCGAAGCGCTCGGCTATGGCGCGCCGCATTTCCCGCTCGCTCATCACTACGCGAGGGAAGGCGAGATCTGGATGTATGGCCGCGGCTCGCACGACCGGCTGACGGATTCCGGCGACTGGCGCGAACGGATCGTGCTGACCGAGCACCGCTACATGCGCGAGGACCTGCGGCTCGGGCTGTCGCTACTGGTGTCAGTCGCGGGCCTTGCCGGCGTGGACACGCCGCTGGCCAAAGCGTTTCTGTCGATTGGCGGCGCGATCTGCGGCGAGAATTTTGCGCGCGGCGGCCGAACGCTTGAGACGCTCGGGCTCGACAATCTCGGCAAGGCCGAGTTGCTGACGCTCCTTCGCAATGGATTCTGATCGATGACCCATCGCGTCAACATCGTCTGTCTCGGGGCCGGCCGGATGGGGCGCGGCATCGCCGTCGCCTTCGCTTATGCCGGCCACAGCGTCACGATGATCGACATCAAGACGCGTTCGGCTGAGGAGTTCACCAGGCTGGAAGGGGACGCGCTTGGCGAGGTGAAAAAGACCTTTGCCAGCCTGTCGAAGCTAGGATTACTGACCGAAGCGGACGTTGCTCCGCTCATCGCGCGCGTCTCGGTGGTCGCGGCTGGCCAAAGCGCCGCCGCGCTCTCGGAGGCCGGTATGGTGTTCGAGGGCGTTCCCGAGGTGGTCGAGCTCAAGCGGGAGGTGCTGGGGGCTGCGTCAAAGCAAGTTGGCTTGGACACGATCATCGCATCGACGACGTCGACGATCCTCGTCGACGATCTCTCCGGCGCAATCGTCAATCCTCGCCGCTTCCTCAACGTGCATTGGCTCAACCCGGCGTATCTGATCCCGCTGGTCGAAGTCTCGCCGGGCCAGGCCACCGACCCCGCGATCATCGACGAGGTCAAGGCGCTGCTCGAAGGCATTGGCAAGGTGCCGGTGGTCTGCGCGGCGACTCCCGGATTCATCGTCCCGCGCATCCAGGCCCTCGCTATGAACGAGGCTGCCCGCATGGTCGAGGAAGGCGTCGCCAGCGCTGAAGAGATCGACAAGGCGATCCGCTATGGCTTCGGCTTTCGCTACGCGGTGCTCGGCCTGCTCGAATTCATCGATTGGGGCGGCGGAGATATCCTGTATTACGCCAGCCGCTATCTCGAAGGCGCACTCGGCAGCGATCGCTATCGGGCGCCGGAGGTGATCTCGCGCAACATGAACGAGGGACGGATCGGCCTGCGGACGGGCGCAGGCTTCCTCGACTATTCCGGCCTCGATGTCGACGCCTATCGCGTCGAGCGGCTCAAGGCCATGGTTGACCTGCTCCGCCATTTCGGCCTGGCGCGGCCGCCCGTACGCGATTAGCCGAAAACGTCCTGAAGCACACCTTCACGCACGACCGCAACGCCGTCGAGCTCGATGGTGGTTCCCATCATCGGAAGGTCGAAATGGCCCGCGGTGTAGCGGCCGGCGAACTCGTTCGCGCCGGTCGAGAACAAGAAATTGCCGGACACGGCGCGAAGCTCCGTGCCGTTGGTGTCGCGCTGATCGTACATCGACAGCGCCTCGTAGCGCGCGCCGGGATTCATGCCGAAGCCGACATGCGAGACCGCATAGGCTTCGCGATCACCCCAAGCGGCGAGATAGCGGCGCATCATTGCGGCGTCCGTGCCCTCGCCTTCCAGCTCGACGACATAATCGTCCTTCAGCGTCATCTTCACCGGAGAAGTCAGGTAGCGCTTGAAGGTCAGATTGATGTCGCCGGGCGCCATCACCAGCGTGCCATTGATGGTCCCGCTCTTGGGAAAGCTGACGACGATGCCGCCGGGCCAGTGCGCCAGCGTGCCGGGCTTGTCGGTCCATCCCCACACGCCGACTGTGGAGGCCCCAACCATGTCGACATCGAGCGCCGTGCCGGCCTTCGAGGTGACCCGCATCCGCTTCGTCCCGCGCAGCATCTTCGCCGCGGCACGGACGCGCTTCTCGAGCGCGAGATCCGGCACCATGCGCTCAAGCGCCTCGGGATGTTCGTTCGAGATTACCAGTATCCGTCCGCCGGCCTTGAGGATCTCGGGCGTCTCGGCGGCGTGCATTAGGCCTTCGATGGTGCAATCCACCACGAAGCCAGCCTGCTGGAGCGCGGTGATCACGGGACCAAGCTTCTGGATCGCCTCGCTCGCGCCGGTCGAGCGAACCGGAACGATATTCCGGTTGCGCGGAGTCGGCATCACCACGTGAAACGGCCGCGCGCCCATGCGCAGCAGCGCAAGCTCCGCCAGATGCACGTTCAATGCACGCGACTGGGTTTCCGAAAGGATCGCCGCGGTATCGCCGGCCTTGACGCCGCATCGCTCGAAGATCTCGCAGAATGCGTCAATCCATTTTGCTTCGATGCGGTCAGCCAGCATGGTTCTCTCCCGGTCTTCTGAATTCTTGTTGTTACGCTTCGGGAAAGCCCCGGAGCAGGTACGATCGCACGGCTCCCAAGAGGCCGTTCAGGATCAAACCCAGCAGCGATATCGTGATCAGCGGGACGAACATGTCCACGGCCTGGAAAGTCCGGGCCGCCGTCACGAGCGCATGACCCAGTCCGTCCGTCGACGTGATCATCTCGGCCAGAAACACCACGATGCAGGAAATGACAAGGCCGATCCGGCATCCCGTCAGGATCGACGGCATCGCCGCTGGCAGCACCACCTTGAACAGGATCTGATGGCGCGGCGTTCCCGCCGCCATCGCCGACCAGATCAGCTTTTGCTCCACGGTCGACGCGCCGTAATAGGTGGACAACAGGATGGGAAAGAGTGCATCTGCGGCCACCAGAGTGATCTTCGACCCGTGACCGAAGCCGAGCAGCAACAGCAGTGCTGGATAGAGCGCGACCTTGGGCAACGGCGCCAGGACGCGTACGATCGGCCGAACCACGGCGTTGATCGCGGGGTTTGCCGCGGCCGCGATGCCGAGACTGACCCCCAGCACGACCGCAATCGAAAACCCCGCGAACAGCCGGATCAGGGTTGCCGCGATCTCATGCTGAAACGTCGAGGTCACGAGCTGCTGCAGCAGCCGACCGAAGACGAAGCCTGGCGGCGGCAGCAGAACTGCGGGCGCGAAGCCGAATGATACCAGGCCCTGCCACAACGCGATCACCAGCACGATCGGCGCGATGCCAAGAAGGATGTTTGGGGAGAGAAAGCGCGACATCATGTGAAGCTCAGCGGCATGTCGAACTGGGGCTCGGACCAGCGCACCAGTCTTGCGCGGACCCGCTCAAAAACCGCATCGAGGCAGATTCCCATAGCGCCGACGATGATGATCATCGCATAGACGGTATCGTATTGACCCATGTCGAGCGCGTTGAACAGGATGTTCCCGGCGCCGGACTGGCGGGCAATCATCTCGCTGGTGATCATCGTGATCAGCGCCAACACCAATCCCGTACGACACCCCGTGAGGATTTCCGGCAGCGCCGCCGGCAGCACGATGCGCACCAGGCGTTGCCCCGGCGAGAGGCCCATCGCGGCGCCCGACCACAACATCTTCTCCTCGACCGCCTTGGCGCCTTCAAAGCTGTGATAGATCACGGGAAGGCTGACGCCGAGGAAGATCACCAGAGTCTTCGTGACATCGCCGACACCCAGCCACAGCATGATGATCGGCATCAAGGCCGCCTTCGGCACCGGATAGATCACCATCAGGAGCGGATTGAAGAAGGCGGCGACCGCGGTGCTGCGTCCCATCAAGAGGCCAAGCGGAATCGACACCAGTACGGCCAGGCCGAACCCGATTGCCATGCGGCGCAGCGAGGCCAGGATGTTGATCAGGGATTCCTTGTCGCCGAGAATGCCTGGGATCGCCCGCATCGCCTCGATCGCCGTCGGAAAACTGTCGTTCTTCAGGGCGAGAGACGCGACCTGCCACACCACCAGCAATCCGATGCAGGCGAGCACCGGGGCAGCGCGCTTGACCATGGCAGCCGGCGACATCATGCGGGCGCGCCGACATCGTCGCTCTCATCGAACATGCGTTCGATGTCGACGACGTACTTTTGGTAGCGTGGATCGAGCAATAGCTCGCTGCGGCGGCGCGGCCGGGGCAGATCGATGTCGATGACCTGCCGGATGCGCCCGGGGGATTTCGACATCATCACAACCTTGTCGGAGAGGAAGACGGCTTCGTCGACCGAATGGGTGACGAACAGCACCGTCTTGCGATCG
Source organism: Bradyrhizobium sp. DOA1 (assembly GCF_001593325.1). Lineage (NCBI taxonomy): Bacteria > Pseudomonadati > Pseudomonadota > Alphaproteobacteria > Hyphomicrobiales > Nitrobacteraceae > Bradyrhizobium > Bradyrhizobium sp. DOA1. The sequence goes on along the minus strand of NZ_JXJM01000001.1, from coordinate 1,716,993 downwards.
CGCTCCCAGATGTTCAACAGGTCGTTCTGCAGGCGGGTCCGGGTATGGGCGTCGAGCGCGCCGAACGGCTCGTCCATCAACAACACTTCGGGATGGTAAGCGAGCGTCCGCGCCAGCGCGACGCGCTGCTTCATGCCGCCCGAGAGCTCCTTGGGATAGAAGTTCTCGTAGCCCTTGAGGCCGACCATCTCGATCAAGGCCCGGCTCTGCGCTTCGGCTTCGGTGGCGCGAACGCCTTGCTGGCGCGGTCCGTACATCACATTGCCGAGCACGGTCTTCCAGGGAAACAGCGCAAATTCCTGGAACACCGGTCCGCGATCCGGACCAGGCCCCGTGATCGCTCGTCCCTTCATCTTCGCCGCGCCGCTGGTCGGGCTGACGAAGCCGCCGACGATGTAGAGCAGGGTCGACTTGCCGCAGCCGGATGGACCGAGGATGGAGACAAAAGCCCCCTCCTCGATCGTCAGCGAGATGCCCGATAGCGCCACATGATCCTTACGTGCCGAGGTCTGAAAGACCTGCGAGACGCGGTCGATCTCGATGATCGCAGAAGCCGGCTCATGTGGCGTCACCGGTCTCACCCATTCGCTCGATCTCGAAGGCAATACCTTCATCGCGTCTCTCGCCTCACTCGCGCACGGACATCGCGCGACAACTCCGCTGAATGTCCGTCATCAGCGCCACGAGCTTAGCAAGAAACTTGCCAGACTGGCCGCCGCTTTCGCGCGAATGCGGCGCGTCATTCGAACCACGGCCATTCTGCCGGGCCTTCATGCGTCACGGCACCGCCCGGCGCCTGTCCGACGAGTCGCGCATATTTCGCGAGCGCGCCGGCGCGGTGTCGCGGAGGCCGCTGCTTCCAATCGCGCCTGCGTGCCACAAGCTCCTGCTCGTCGACCACCAGATCCATTCGCCGGTTTGCCGCGTCAATCCGAATCCTATCGCCGTCGCGGACCAGCGCCAGCGGACCGCCGACGAACGCCTCAGGAGAGACATAGCCGATGCACATGCCGCGGGTCGCGCCCGAGAACCGTCCATCCGTGATCAGGGCCACCTTTTCGCCCATGCCCTGCCCATAAATCAGCGCGGTGACGCCGAGCATCTCGCGCATGCCGGGGCCGCCAACGGGTCCTTCATTGCGGATCACGAGGACCTCGCCCGCCTTGTAGCTGCGGTCGCGAACGGCCTTGACGCAGGCTTCCTCGTCTTCAAACACCCGTGCCACGCCCTCGAAGAACTGGCTCTTCAAACCCGCGACCTTGATCACCGCGCCGTCCGGGGAGAGATTGCCCTTCAGCACCGCCACACCGCCATCGGGCATGATCGGCGCGCGGGACGCGTAAACGATCTCACCATCGGGTGCGTTGGCCGCGCCATATTCTTCGGCAAGTGTGCGGCCCGTGATGGTGATGCAGCTGCCGTCGACGTGACCGCTCTGGATCAGCTCGCGAATGATCACCGCAGCGCCCCCGATGTCGTAGACATCCTTCGCTGTGTATTTGCCTCCGGGCCGCAGGTTGCCGATCAGCGGTGTCCTTGCAAAAACCTCACCGACATCATCGATGGTGAAGGCAATGCCCGCCTCGTTCGCGATCGCCGGCAGATGCAGCGCGGCATTGGTCGAACCGCCCGTCGCGGCCACGATGGCCGCGCCGTTCTCGAGGGATTTCTGCGTCACGATGTCACGCGGCAGCGGCCCGCCGCGTTCCAGCATCTCCATGATCAGCCGGCCGGCGCGCCGCGAGATCTGTGCCCGCTCGGCGTAGACGCCGGGGACCATCGAGACGTTGGGGATGGTGAGGCCCATCGCCTCCGAGACCATCCCCATCGTGTTTGCGGTGAACTGGCCGGCGCAGGCACCGATCGTCGGCAGGCAAGCGCGCTCGATCCGCTCAAGCGTGGCACCGTCGATCTCGCCGGTCATGAAGCTGCCGACAGCCTCATAGGAATCGAGCACCGTCAGCGTCCGCCCGTCCACGCGCCCCGGCAGCGAGCTGCCGCCGTAGATGAAGATGGACGGCACGTTGCAGCGAACCATGCCCATCATCACGCCTGGAAGCGTCTTGTCGCATCCGCCATAACCGATCAGCGCATCGTAGGCGAGACCATGGACGACGGCCTCGATCGAATCCGCGATCAGCTCACGCGAGAACAAAGAGAACTTCATCCCCTCGTGATTCATGCTGATGCCGTCGGAAACCGAGACGGTCGAGAATTCCCGCGGTGTGCCGCCGGCTTCCTCAATGCCGGTCTTGGCTGCGGCGACCTGAAAGTCATGGGTCATGTTGCAGGGCGTTTGCTCGCCCTTCATGCTGACGACGCCGACCATCGGCTTGGCGATCGCGGCGTCATCGAGCCCCATTGCGCGCATGAAGGCACGATGCGGAGCTCGGTCGAGACCATCAGTGGTGACCCGTGATCGCAATTTCTTCATGCGTGCATCTTCTTCATATAGCGTCCCGGACGATCCGGAACGCCGCAATCCCGCGATAACTCGCCTGCCTGTTTACTCCAGCGGCGCGACGATCGTCGGGTGTCTGAACTGCGCTGCATCCAGCTTCGGCAGCATCCCTGTCTCCGCATAGATGTCCAGCATCTTCTGGATTGCAGGGAAATTCGGCGCTGCACCGGGATCGCGCCCGAAATCATTGTCCTTGAGCAGATAAGTCTCGAGCACCGGAATGGGCGCCTTGAGAACCTCATTGACGACCTTCAAGGTCTCTTCGCGGTTCGCCAGCGCCTTCCTCATGCCCGACGTGATGTCGCGGACATAGGCCTTGACCGCTTCCGGATTCTTGTCGACGAAATCGGCACGACAGGCCTCCAGGATATGCACGATGTTCGGCATGGCCTCCGACAGCGAGAACAGCTTTCGGGTGCCGCCCTTCGCTTCGGCACGCGCGGCAAACGGCTGGTTCATGTTGACGGCATCGACGCGCCCCTGGCGTAGCGCGTCTTCAGAGACGGCAAAGCCGACCTCCACCAGCTTGATGTCCTTGGCCGGATCGACGCCGTTCTGCTTCAGCAGCAGGTTGAATGGCCCCTGTGTTCCGCCGCCGATCACGGAAATGCCGACCGTCTTGCCCTTGAGATCTGCAATGGTCTTGATCGGCGAGTCGTCCTTCACTGCCCAATAGACCGAAAAGCCGCCGGGCTTTTCGAACACGTGCTGCGCCACGATATAGGCTTTGAGGTTGCCGCCAACCACGCCATTGGAAAGCGACAGGGGCGCCTGCGTCGCGCAATCCAGCGCGCCGGCTGCCAGTGCCTGCGTCATCGGCGCGGTGCCCTGAAACTGGGTCCATTCGATGTTGTAGGCCTTGCCGATGTTGGGAAACTCGGCCGCGCGGCGCATCATCCAGTACTTGGATTCCTCGGCCGGGATCGTCCAGCCGACGCGGATCGTCTGCTGCGCCCGCAACGGGCTCGAGCCCGAGAACACGGCCGCAACCGCCCCCAATGCCAGGATCCACCTCGAAACGGTTCGCATGGTGCTCACTCCGTGCTCCGGCGCCGATGGGCGCCCCCAACCCGACCGGCCCAAATGTTTCATGGTTCAAACAATCAGGCAAGCCATGCGGGCTCGGCGGTTTCGCCAAGCGATGCACCATGTAAGGTAAGGGAACGGTGGCGCTGCGTTGCGCCGCGACAGCAGGAGACAACCTATGGCTGATGCGAGCAAGACGAACCCGCAAGTTGCTGCGAAGCTCGGCTATCTCGGCCTCGGGCTCATGGGGACGCCCATGTCCCGCCGCCTCCTCAAGGCCGGCCATCAGGTCACTGTCTGGAACCGCTCGCAGGGTAAGATGGCCCCGCTCGTCGAGGCCGGCGCAATTGCCGCCGCTACACCCCGCGACGTGATGGCGGGCTCGGACATCGTCTTCATGTGCGTGACGGACGCCGCCGCCGTCGAAGAGGTGATCTTCGGGCGTGAGGGCCTTTCATCAGCTCCCGGTGCCGGCAAGCTCGTCGTGGACTTCTCGTCGATCCATCCCGACGCTGCCCGCGACCTTGCAACACGACTGAAAGATGCAAACCGCGCAGGCTGGATCGATGCGCCCGTGTCCGGAGGCACGAAGGGAGCCGAAGAAGGCACACTCGCGATCATGGCCGGCGGAGAAGCGGCCGACATCGAGAGGGTGCGGCCCTATGTGCTGTCCATGGCACGCAGGTTCACTCACATGGGCCCGACCGGCGCCGGCCAGACCACGAAGCTGTGCAATCAGGTGATCGTCGGATGCGCAATGGCCGTTCTTGCGGAAGCAACACGCCTTGCCGTGAACGCGGGGATTGACGCCAACCGGTTGCCCGAAGCGCTCGCTGGCGGCTTTGCCGATTCCATCCCGCTCCAGCTCTTCGTGCCGCGCATGGTTCAGGGCATTCATAGCCCGCCGCTCGGCCACATCGCCACGATGCTCAAAGACCTCGATACAGTCGCCGATGTCGCTCAGGCGAAATCGACACCGGTGCCGATGGCTTCGCTTGCGGGACAACTTTTCAGGCTGGCGAAGGCGGCGCGAGGCGCGGAGGCCGACGCGCTGGAGATCTACAAGCTGTCAGCGGGTGTCAAGCCGTCCGAAGCGACCTGAGCCGCATTAGGGGATTTTTTTGCGCTCGTCGTCGGCCAGAAAGCGGCCGAACGTCCCGCGTGCGAACAGCAGCGGCTCCTTCGCACTGTACGTATAAGCCTCGACCGCGCCGAGAAAGATCACGTGATCGCCACCATAGTAGCGATTGACCGAGCGGCACTGAAAATTGGCGACGCTGTCGGCGAGCACCGGCGCGCCGCCAAGCCCCGGCGTCCAATCGACGCCGGTGAATTTGTCATCGGACGATTTGGCGAACTTGTTCGCAAGCGCCTGCTGAGAAGCGCCGAGCACGTTGACCGTGAAATGGCTGGCGTTCTGGAACACGGTCAGGCTCGAGGAATAGACGACGAGGCTCCACAGAACCAGCGGAGGATTCAGGGAGACCGATGCGAACGAGTTGCAGGTCAGGCCGTAGGGCTTTCCGTCAGCAGCCGCGGCCGTGATGATTGTCACGCCGGTCCCATAGGTGCCGAGCGCGTTGCGAAAATCGCGGGGATCGATCGACGAGCTGTCGCTCGCGAGTTCGTTGGCTGGATCGGGAGCGGCCGGCTGCTTCGGCAGGTCATTCATCGGCCGGCCTCACAGCGTTAGATTCTCGGACGGCAGGCCCAGTGCCACGCGTCCATAGTTGGTCCCGGCCGCATCAAAGTTGAACGCCAGATGCGAGTTGATCGCATGCGCATCACGGAATTGCCGCTGCAGCACGCCCGTCGTGAACAGGCCACGTGCTCCGCTCGCGGCAAACAGCATGGAGACCGCCTCGGTGCACAGATTCACCGAAAAGGCGCCATCGCGCCGATATCTGGTCTTGGTCGCCATGTCAGCGTTATGACCGCGTCGCGCATTTGCCATGGCATCCAGACATGCCGAGCGCATGATCAGGCGCGCCGCGTCGATCTTCGCCGAGGCCTCCGCGATCTTGATCTGCGTGCTTTGAAAATCGCTCAGCTTGGCCCGGTTGTAGGTTGAAATGCGATGACGTGCGACCTCCGCATAGTCGTCAAGACATGCCTGCGCATTTCCGAGCGCAACGCCGGAGAGAACGTAAGGAAACAGCGAAAAGACAGGGAGTGCATACAGCGGATTTGGATTGACCTTGCTGCCCGGCGTCGGGCCCCCGGCGAGATCGCCGACAGCAACCGTCATATGGTTGGCAACGAAGGCATCCCTGACCTCCACGTCGCAAGACCCGGTCCCGCGCAGTCCCGCGACGTTCCAGGTGTCGAGCACCTTGTAATCGTCCTTCGGCAGCAGAAAGATCCGATACTCGATGCCGTCGGCTTCGTCGTCGGAGTAGACGACGCTTGCCAGCATGTTCCATTCGCAGGAAGCAACGCCCGAGGAGAACGGCCAGCTGCCATGCAGCCGATACCCGCCCTCGACCCTTGTGGCGCGACCAGCCGGAAAAATGAATGAGGATGCGATCAACGCGTCCGGATCCCGGCCCCAGACCAGATCCTGCGCCTTCGGCTCGAACATGCCGAGCATCCAATGATGGCTCGCCAGATTGGCGAGATTCCAGGCGACCGACGCGTCCGCCTGCCCGAGCAGGTCCGCGCAATCGATCAACGAGACGTAGTCGAGCTCCGCGCCGCCGATCCGGCTCGGCTGGAGCATCCGGAACAGGCCAGTATCGTGAAGCTCCCTTTCGGTCTCCGGCGGAAGGTGCCGCAGCTCCTCCGTCCGCGCCGCCCGCTCCCGCAGTCGCGGCAGGAGCGCCCGTGCCTTGGCCATTATGCTCGCATAGGCGAACTCGCCGGCTTGCGGCCCGGCAGGCTCGCTGATGCTCGGCTCTCGACCAGGCGCCATTGGTGTCCCTCGTTTTGGCACATTTATGCGGCCGGACCACCGCCAAATCAAGCCGATGCAAGATCAAGGGGAAGCAATGGCCTTGCGGAGACTGCCTGAAGGCAAGCCGAGGGAGACGATGCCTCCACTTCTTTGGGCGTTTGTGCTCAAGCCGGCGTCGCCTTGCCTGTCCCAAAGACTCCCTTTTCGGTGAGCTCAGTGATCCGAAGCTGATCATAACCGAGCACGTCATGGAGGACGGCTTTGGTATGCTCGCCCAGCAGAGGAGCTGCAACAGGATCGATCGCGCCGGTCAGACTCATTGCGATCGGCGGCTCGATGTTGGGCACCCACTCCGCTGTCGGATGCGGTATGCGGTTCAGCCGATGGCGCTCGCGCGCCTCGGGCGCATTGAACCCTTCCTCGACGGTCCGGAGATATCCGACCGGGATATTGGCCTGCTTCATCTTCGCCATCCAGTTCTCGAGCGTATCGCCGGCAAAGACTTCCGCGATGGCTGCCCGCAAGAGCTCCTTGTTCTCCGAGCGCGCTTTGCGTGTGGCGAACTGTGGATCGTTAATGAGGTCGGGCCGGTTCAGCACCTCGACGACCAAGCGGCGATAAAGCCGGTCGTTGGCGCAGGCCATGTAGAGCGGCCCATCGGAGGCCTCATACACCCCGACGGTCGGAGATCCGCTCGGCGAATTGCCGAACCGGCCGGGATTCTCGCCATTGATCAGATAGGCCATGCCGTAGAAGCCGGTCATTCCCATGGCAATGTCGAACAGCGCGACCTCGACATGCTGCCCACGGCCGAGCCGGTCCCGCGCCAGCAGCGCCAGCAGGATGGCGTTGCAGGCAGACATTCCCGTTGCCATATCGACGATCGGCGGGCCGGTGCGAACGGCCGGGCCGTCGGCAAACCCGTTGAGCGACATGAAGCCGCTTTCCGCTTGTGTGATCGGATCAAAGCCCGGACGCGAAGCAAACGGCCCGGTGCGTCCGTAGGCGGAGATCGAGCAATAGACCAGCCGCGGGTTAAGCGGCGCGACAGCTTCGTAGTCGAGGCCGAATTTCTTCATGACCCCGCTGGAAAAATTCTCGACGACGACATCCGCCTTGCGGATAAGGTCGAGCGCAATCGCGCGAGCCTCCGGCACAGCAAGGTCGAGCGCTATCCCGCGCTTGTTGCGGTTCAGGCCGAGGTAAGCGGCGCTTTCGCCGCCGATTTCGGCGTGCTCATATGCACGCGTGTCGTCGCCACCGTCGGGATTCTCGATCTTGATGACATGCGCGCCGAAATCGGCAAGCGTCTGTGTGCAGGCTGGGCCGGCCACCACACGCGTGAAATCGACGACCAGCAAGCCGTCGAGCGCAGTCGGAGCTGCCGTCGCACGCGGTGAACGTTCCGGCAATTGAGGCTTAGTGGACATCGATAGCGCTCCGTTACATCGGCTTGTGGCCGCCGAATTTCCTGCAGAAGCAAACTTAAAGCCCGACGCCGCTGACTTCGCAAGTGCTTCGCCCGCATGGCCGCAAACGCAAAAAAGGCCCGGCAGCCTATCAGGCTGCCGGGCCGGTAGATGCTCAGCGCGTGCGGAGGCCACGCGCGTCTTGCGTAGCCCTTCTCGTTTGAGGAAGTCACGTTCCGCGCCGCAGGAACAGGCCCGCGATGCTCAGCGTAGCCGCTTTCGCCAATACAGCGTGTGCGACCAGGCCCAGGGTGCCTCGGGCTCGTAGAGCCGATAACCCGCCTCGATGAAATTGTTCGCAGATGCCGGATTGTCCGTCGTATCGGAGACGATGCTATTCCACCCCAGACGCCGCCCTTGCGCCTCGATCGCCCGCATCAATCTGAGTTGAAGCCCCCGTCCTCGATGCCGCTGCAAAACCCCGACCCGACAAAAATACCCACTGTTTCGCGCATGCGTCGACGGCACGACGCCGGCGAAGGCGACCGGATCATCATCGTGATAGGCGAGCCACCACGTACCCAAACCGAACTGCGGCATGGCGGCCCCATTGAAGAATGTCAGCCGATGCAGATCGCCTAGGATCTCGGCAGTCTCGTCATCGTCCGCATCGACGGTACGAATTCTGTACATGGAAATAGCCTGGTGGGGGATCTTGGGTCGGGCCGTCGAGACTCACTTGCCCAGCACGACTTTGACACCGAGCCAGACCGCTCCCATCAGACCGGTCGCAATCACCGTGATGACGGCCTTGAAGGTGTAGCTCTGCGCCTGCTCCACGCTTTTTCGCCAGCGCCGCAGGTGCTGAAAATCAGCTCGGAGCTCCTTCCGGTCGTCATCTTCAATTCCAAAAGAAGCCAGCACCGACGCCACCGCCTTCAGCACGATTGCATCGATGCTTTCCTGCTGGAGCCTGTGCTGCTCGGCCAGTGTCTCAGCAACGATCGCCCTGATTTCGTCATTCACGATCTTCACCGCTTGATGATCCTTGCAACGTTTTCGAAGCCGCGCTTGGCGAAGTAAAAGGAGACCACGAGATTGGCGGTAATCGCCGCAAATCCCGCCAGAGCGTCCGTCGAGCCGAAGCCGAGAACCTTGTCCCAGACCAGGAGCTTTGCGAAATAGAGCGCCACGCAGTAGCCCATCAATTTGTCCGGCTCGTAGATGCGAGCGAAATCAGGTAAGCGGTCATCATTCCTCCCAAAGAAGAAAATGCGCGGCAGATCGCGGCGATGAGGCGCGATCGTTTCGGGCGCGAACCCTATCTCCGTGGCTCCGGAGACCGCAGCGGCGCGGGCAAAGCCCCAGCGCCGCGGGCCGGCACCTTCGCGCGTGCACGGCCAGCAAATGGTTCGGACGGCGGCACGCCGATCGGCGCTCCCTGAACGCGTATCAAGCAAAGTGCGTGGCCGTGATGCGTGGGCCGCCGTCCAATTCTGCAATAAAGAACGAAAAAACCCGCGGCGGATGTCGTCCGCGCGGGTGAACCAAACTCGTCTCGATGATGTCATTATGCCGGTGTTTTGCCCGACGTGTCAAACGAACCTGCGGGTCTCGCGAGAGTTAGTCGATCAGGAGGATCAACGCATGTCCAGGACGACGTCACGACAGGCATCGCGCAACCGGGCCGGAGCCGGCCCGCCGCGCGGCGATCACAAGCCGCACATCGACAAGGCGCGCGAGATGCACGAGACGATCGTCGAAGATTCCGGCGAGACCGAGGACAGAGGTCGCGATCTCTCGCAGGGCGAAGGCGGCGCCATCGACCTTCCCGCCGAGCCGGGCGATTTGTCGAAGGACGATTAGGCTTGAAGGAACCACCCTGGCGAGCGGCGCGTTAATTCCTTCGCTGGAAGGAACCTTCGTGAGATGAGCCACACTGTCCTGGTTGTCGACGACGACCCCGCCGTCCTCGACGTGGTCGTGGACATGCTGGAGGAACTCGGCTGCGAGGTGCTCAGCGCGCAAGGAGGCGCGGATGCCCTCGACCGGCTCGAGCACAACGAAAAGATTTCCATCCTCATCACCGACATCAACATGCCCGGCATGGACGGTCATGAACTGGCCGAGCGGGCGCGGCGCGTCCGTCCGGAGCTGAAGGTGCTGCAGCTGTCGGGCCGCGAGCCGCGGCGCGGCGGCCTGCCGATGATCCGCAAGCCGTTCTCGTTCGAGGAGCTCGCCGACATCATGCACCGAACCACCGGCATCTGCTGAACACAGCGCAAGAGAACAACGCCCCAGAACAGAAAAACCCGCAGCGGATAGCGTCCGCGCGGGCTGAACCAAACTCTTTCGATGATGCCATTATGCCGGTGTTTTGCCCGACGTGTCAACGCGGCGAACGCGGAAGAAGGCGCCCTTCCTCCCAGCTTGATATGTAGTGCGCAAGGGGCTTGCTTCAAGCCCCCGTTCCTGCCGTAGAAGCCGTGACCCAGCCAACGACATCGAAGGGGGTCACGACATGCCAATATTGCTTCCAAGGTCGCGTTCGAACCACGAGGCGCATCGCGACGGCGCGAACGCCGCGGCGAGCGCCGATCATGCCGTCCTCATCGCCGGCGGCGGTCCCACCGGATTGATGCTGGCCGCCGAGCTCGCGCTCGCCAAGGTCGACGTCGCGGTGATCGAGCGGCGCACCAGCCAGGCGCTGGTCGAGACCCGCGCCGGCGGCTTGCACGCCCGCACCATCGAGATCCTCGACCAGCGCGGCATCGCCGATCGCTTCCTGCGCGAGGGCCAGATCACCCAGCTCGCGGGCTTTGCCTGGACCAGGCTCGACATCAGCGATCTCCCCACGCGCCATCCCTACGGGCTCGCGCTGCGGCAGGCCCACATCGAGCGCATCCTGGCCGATTGGGCCGCCGAGCTCGCCGTGCCGGTCTATCGCGACGCCGAGGTGACGGGCTTCGCGCAAGACGAGACCGGCGTCGACGTCACGCTCTCCGGCAACAAGGTGCTGCGCGCAAACTATCTCGTCGGCTGCGACGGCGGCCGCAGCGTGGTGCGCAAGGCCGCCGGCATCGACTTCGCCGGCTTCGCGCCGACGCTGAGCAATCTCATGGCCGAGGTCGAGATGCGCGAGCAGCCCGAGTTCGGCCTGCGTCACGACTCGCTCGGCTTTCACGGTCTGAGCAAGACCGAGAGCGGCCGCGTGCTGGTCGTCGTGACCGAGGCCACGCTCGATCGCAAAGGCGAGCCCGGCTTGCACGACCTCAGCGAAGCCCTCCATGCCGTCTACGGCACCGATTTCGGCGTGCACAGCCCCGCCTGGATCTCGCGCTTCACCGATGCGGCACGGCAGGCCACCTCATATCGCAAGGGCCGCGTGCTGCTCGCCGGCGATGCCGCGCATATCCATCACTCCGTCGCCGGACAGGGCCTCAACCTCGGTGTGCAGGACGCCGTCAATCTCGGCTGGAAGCTGGCGCAGGTGGTGCGCGGCATCTCGCCGGACAGCCTGCTCGAGAGCTATCATGCCGAGCGCCATCCCGTCGCCGCGCGGGTCTTGAAGACCACCATGGCGCAGATTGCCCTGCTCCGCCGCGGCGACGACGGCCTCAAGGCCGCGCGCGAGACCGTCGCCGAGCTGCTCGGCCTGGACGCGGCCCGCCGGCGCTATGGCGCGATGATGAGCGGGCTCGACATCGCCTATGATCTCGGCGAAGGCCACCCTTTGCTCGGCCGCCGCATGCCCGATCTCGATCTCGTCGTTGCGGGCGAGACGCGAAACCTGTTCACGCTGCTGCACGGCGCGCGCGGCGTGCTGCTCAATTTCGGCGAGCGCGTCAGAGTCGAGGCAGCACCCTGGGCCGATCGCATCGCCGTCGTCGATGCCGACTATCACGGTCCATGGCAGTTGCCGGCGATCGGCGAGGTCCCAGCGCCCGGCGCGGTGCTGGTGCGGCCCGACGGCCATGTGGGCTGGGTGGGAGACGGGGGTGAGCGCGGATTGGAGGAGGCGCTGAGGCGGTGGTTTGGGCCGTGCAAATCCTAAAGCGTGTCTCGTATGATGTGGCGCCGCTATTCAACAACCTTACGATCCAGCATCTCTCGTACGCGGAGGGCCAATTTTGCCAGGGAGATGGGCTTTTCCAGCAAGTCCACTCCCTCTTCCAGCCGACCCTGGTGGACCACTGCGTTACGCGAGTATCCGGTCATATACAGGATCTTGAGTCCGGGGCGGATCTGCTGGGCGCGTCTTCCAAGCTCGCGTCCATTGATCCCCGGCATCACCACATCGGTAAGGAGAAGATCGATCCCGGGCGTGTCCTGCAGCAGAGTGGTGAGCGCGGCCTGGGCACTGGGCGCGGAAATGACGCGGTAGTTGAGGTCTTTCAAGGCGTCCGTCACGTAGGCCCGGAGGTCTGCATCATCTTCCACAACGAGAATAGTTTCCAACTTCTCGGCTTCGGGCACTATTTCATCGGCTTCGGTTTCAGTCGGAACACTGCTCCCGTAGTAGCGAGGAAAGTACATTCTGATGCTGGTGCCCTGGCCGACCTCGCTGTAAATCTTGACGTGACCACCCGATTGCTTGACAAAGCCATAGACTTGGCTGAGCCCAAGTCCCGTTCCTTGTCCGGGCTCCTTTGTCGTGAAAAAGGGTTCGAACGCGTGCTCTAAAACGTCGCTCGACATGCCGGTGCCGGTGTCAGTCACGCACACCACCACATATTGCCCAGGCGATAGCTCCGGATTAATTCGAGAATAGTCATCATCGGCAGAAACGTTCACCGCTTCTACTGTCAGCTTGCCACCACTGGGCATTGCATCGCGCGCATTGATGCAGAGGTTGATGATCGCCGATTCCAGATGATTTGTATCCGCCTCGATCTGCCAAAGGCCCGCGCTCCCCACAGTCTGCACCTCGATACCTTCCCCGAGCGTGCGCTGCAGAAAGTCCTGCAAGCCGGTCAGAAAGGTATTGAGATTGATTGGTTTGGGATCGAGCGCCTGTCGTCTTGAGAAGGCCAGCAAACGACTGGTCAGTGCCGCAGCCCTTTGTGCACCTCGCTTCGCGTTTGTGAGCGCGCGTTGGATGTTAACGCTGCCTGCAAGATGGCGACTATGCCGCTCCGCCGTTTCGATGTTGCCAAGCACGATCATGAGAAGGTTGTTGAAGTCGTGCGCGATGCCGCCGCTCAATTGGCCGACTGCTTCGAGTTTCTGGGATGCTGCCAATTGTTCTTGGACGGCGCGCAACTCGTCCTGCGCTTTTTTGCGCTCGGTCAGATCACGGGTAACCTTCGCAAAACCAATGAGGTTGCCCGCTTCGTCCGAGATACGATCTATTATAACGGAGGCCCAAAAACGAGTGCCGTCCTTACGCATTCGCCAGCCCTCAGCCTCGAAGCGACCAGTCTCGGCGGCTTGTGCGAGAGCCTGTTTTGGTATTCCAAGCTCAAGATCCTCCGGCGTGTAGAACTGACTGAAGTGACGCCCGATGATCTCGGATGGAGCATAGCCTTTGATCCGCTCCGCGCCGGGATTCCAGGTGCTCACATTACCCGATGGGTCGAGCTGGAAAATCGCATAGTCAACGACCGCTTCGACGAGACGGCGATAGCGGCGCTCACTCTCCAAGAGATTGAGCTGAGCCTGATGGCGTTCGGTGATGTCCCGCGTGACCTTTGCGAAGCCGATCAGTTCGCCCGTTTCATCGCGGATAGTGTCGATCACGACAAGGGCCCAGAACCTGGTGCCGTCCTTGCGTACTCGCCACCCTTCGGAATGGAAACGGCCGGCTTCGCGTGCAGCAGCTAATGCAGCTTGCGGCGCTTCTTTTTGCCGTTCTTCAGGCGTATAGAAGGTCGAGAAAGGCTTTCCGATGATCTCATCAGCAGAATAGCCCTTGAGCCTTTCCGCACCCGCGTTCCACGTCTGAACGCGGCCTTCATTGTCCAGCATGAAGATAGCGTAATCGACAATAGCATTTACCAGCAGCTCGAACCGGCGCGCATCCCCGACGCGTTCAAATGATGATTGGCTCATTTTTCCTGAGGCGACAGGTAGCAGGCGTATCAAAACACCAAGTTTAGCAGTTTGTTCCCTACCTTATTACCAAGAGGTCTCAACCGTGCCGTTATGGCATGCGAGAGCTAGTGTTTTACAGAGGGCTCAAGGCGGATCGGCTCAAACCGGGCGAGCTTGGTTGCACCATCCCAGAGCTCCACCGCATGCCCATCGACGAGTTGCCGAGCCCTATCCTTCGCTGCTGATTCGTTAGGGACTTCAAGGTCGACTCGCCGCTGTATGTGCCCATCAGCGTCGATGATGTAAGCCCGAAAGGTCGGCACAATCCCGCCCCAAACTGCTACTTTCCCAAGGTTGAACGAGTTTAGAGCTGATCTAAAATCCGAGTCAATTCGTCGGACGGTTCGCGGGGTTAAAAAAGCCTTGGCCCTTCAAGCGTTGGTTCACTTCCTTCAAGGAAGTGCATAGAAGCAGCATCCAAGTCTGCAATGGGTCAAAAGCGGCGCTGCCGGTCGGTCTGAAAATTTTTTGCCGGCGGACCGTGAACCCTCCGAGCCTAAAGAAAGCCCGCGGCCCGCCACGGGCCTTTGTCTTCAAGTATTCCTTACTCGGGTCAACACCCGATAATCTTGTCGTCTGTCCGGAGCCGCTGGGACCGCTTTGGACGGCGCTTTCACGGGCGCAGCGCTCTCGGGCTTATATGCAAGCGCCTCGGCGATCCATCGCGGCCATTGAGGTTTGGTCTCCGGTTTAGCACGCGCTTGAAGCAGCAGCTTCTGCAGGATGTCGCTCATGCCTGCTCCTGCGATTGCAGCCAAAGCTCTTCGTGAGAGGCATCGCTGTCGCGCACCGCGCCGAGGCTGCCAAGGACGCTGATTGATGCGAGCTGCACGCTCTCCTCGATCTGCGCCTCCATCGCCACGTTGTCGCCGGGATGCACGATGACCCGCTCGATACGGTGAACGAACTGGATCGGCTTGTCGTCTTCGCTCGCAATCGGCTGCAACGGCTTGCCCCATCCCCGATCGAGGATGGCGTTCGCCGCCAAAACACGGGCATGGGCGGGAGCTTCCTTGTCGCGCATGATCTGCACGAGCGTTTTTATCGCGACATTCGTATGCGTTCGCGCCAGTGATTTGATCTCGGTCAGCGTCCGCTGCTTGAGAGCGCGACGTGCGGCCGCCCTGGCGAGAGCATTTTGGGATAGAAGACTGTGTTGCACCACTTCATTCATCTGAAAAATCCGTCTGAAAAGTTACAAGGTTCTGATCGAGACGCAAAAAACCCGCGGCGGACAACTCCGGCGCGGGCGCAAAACACATTCGTCTCGATGATGCTATTTTGCCGGTGTTTTGCCCGACGTGTCAAATCGGCAGTGACCCTACAGCCCAGCATCACAGCAACCTAACGATGCGGAGGGCGGCGAATGTGTCAGCGCAGCTCACTCATTTTGAGCCATTCGTCTTTAGTTCCGGACATTGAAGCAAAATAAAACTCTCGCTTCCTTCAGGGAAATCATCCCATACCTCTCATCGCGACGTTCACCTGCCGCGGATAGAGGCTTGTTTTATGACTGAGCGCCAACGTCCCAAGCAAACGCAGACCTTGGAAGAGCGCTTGGCGCTTGAGGCTGCACGCCTCCGCGAACAGGCCCAGGCGGCTCCGCCGGGTATCGAGCGCGAGCATTTGCTTCGTCGCGCGCGGCAGTGCGAAACAGGCTCGCACATGAGCGAGTGGCTCCGCTCGCCGGGCCTTCAGCCTCCTGACTGATGGATTCCCATGCATCACTCAGGGCGGTCTGACGAGGTTGAACCAGAAAAAGCCGAGCGCTTCAGGGCGGCAAGCCGGCTTCTGCGAGGCATACTTCTCCGAACTCACGATCGGGCGGCTGCAGCGGAGGATCTCTTTCGAAAGGAAGCTCCTCTCGACCCCCCGGCGGCTTAAACGGCAGTCTTGAAATCCCTTACCAGATTAGGAAGTCGTGCGAGCATGCTGGAGATGGTACTCTTGATGACAATGGGTGGCAGCGTCCTTGTCGGGACCATGGTCGGCCTGTTTGAGCTCCGCACGTTCTTGAACCGACGGCGCCTTAAGCGCCAATGACCTAGGCCGCGCCGCGTAGCGGAAGCATCAGTTGTTGAGTGAAGGGTCGTGTAGCGTTGGCTTCGATGAAGGCCTGCAACGCGGGTGTGATCTCCGCATCACCGGCAACGACATCCGCCAAATCATCTGCGATCTCGCTTGTGGCGTCCCGAGCATAGCCCTCGATGGCGTTGAAAATTACGATCCGCACCGGATAAGAATACTGACCAGAGAGCATGTGGCGGATGATCGTCTCGCGGTCCGTGTCTTGCTCGTCGGTCTCGCGCCATGCGCAGCCGGCACGCGCGCCGAAGTCCTCAAGCACCAGGTAGATGTCCCGGTCGAGGCGGTCGGTGGGGACGATCGAGGGCGATGAACGCATACGCTTACTCCGAAACTGGACGCTGCGGAGAGACGGCCCCGGCTCGCAGGGGATAAGCGGGGATAAGGCCGGGGCCGCTCCGCCAGCTTGGCGGCGAGCCAGCGCCGACTCAAGTCCACTGCAATAGTGGCAGTTCCAGACCTTCGGAGATTCTTGAAGAGCGTTGGCGCGACCAACACTAGAAAGGGGCTACCTCGCGATAGCCCCTTGCCGGTTGAAATGAATGTTCGGGATCAAATGCCAGCCCCGGCCTGCGTAGTTCTACCTAGACGGCAACAAATGTGGAGTCCGGATAAGTGCGGTGTCCAACAGGAGAACACTTAGCGTCTTGAGCGTGCCGGAATCAGCGCCGCTTCAGCTTGCTCTCGACCTTCTTCCGGCTGCTGCCGACCTTCTTGACCGCCTTCTTCACGGCCGAAGCCGAGCGGCGGGTCTTCTTCGCCTCGTAGTTCACCTCATAGTCCTGCCCGCCCGCAACGCGCGCGCGATCCTGCTTGCGACCGCGAGCGGTCTGCTTCTTCGCCTTAGCCATATTGCACCTCCATGCGCTGCGAAAACGCGAGAGGATTCAGTTGGTTCCTTCGGCGCCTCCCCTTCGCGGTCGGGCCGGAACGAATCCTCGGACAAAGATTCGAATCAAAAGAGTTTGTTGCGTGGAGTTGTTTGGTGGCGTCGCAGCGTCAGCGGAAGTCCCCGGCGATTGGCGTCAAGGCGCCCTTCCCGGACTTTATCGGGCCGGCCTTGGCATCCTCCGTCCCCCGGGTGCCGTCCGGAGAGCGGTGGGTTCACGAGATCAAGTTCGACGGCTATCGCGTTCAGGTCCATTTGGCCAATGAGGCCGTGACCGTCTTCACCCGCCGCGGCCACGACTGGACGAAGCGCTTCAAGAAGGTCGCTGAGGACGCGTGGCACATCAAGGCGGGCGCGGCGATCATTGACGGGGAAGTCGTTGTCCCGGCTGCCGATGGCACGACAGACTTTTCGGTGCTTCAGAACGAGTTGAAGGGCACCTCCGATAAGATCGTGCTCGTGGCTTTCGACCTGCTCTATCTCAACGGCCGCGATATGCGCAGCTTGCCTCTATTCCTGCGCAAGGCGGAATTGAAGAAGATCATCGCAGGTAGCGACGTGCAGATCAGCGAGAGCTTCGAGATCGACGGGCGCGAGATGTTTGCCCATGCCTGCAAGGTCGGGCTTGAGGGCGTCGTCTCCAAGGTTCGTGACAGCGTCTACAGCAGTGGCCGCGGCAACAATTGGGTCAAGACAACCTGCGCCCAGCGGGAGACCCTTACCATTGCAGGCTTCGCACTCGACGAAGGCAAATGGGACGGCGTCTATCTCGGCCGCCGCAAGGGCGACGATCTGATCTACGCCGGCAAGGTGGACCACGGGTTCGACAAGACATCAGCCGCCGAACTGCGGAAGCGCCTGGAGCCGCTTCGGCGCAGGACGCAGCCCTACGCAAAGCGGATCGCGCATAAGGGCATATGGGTCGAGCCGAAGCTGCTTGCTGAGATCGAGTACCGCGCCAAGTCGGCAGAGGGAAAGGTGCGGCATCCATTTTTCAAAGGATTGCGGGAGGATCTGTGAGAAAGCCATTTGTGTATTCGCCATCCCACGACCTACGCGACGGCGAGCCATGGGATGCAGAAGACATTCGCGACCTAACTGCCGTGCTCAATCGCGGCGGCTCCATTCGGGATGCCGCAAGCCTTCTTTGTAGAGGAGGCTCTATCGACGACGTGGCGCGCAAAGCGAAAGAGCTTGGCCTTGAGTCGCGTCGCGACCGCCTAGCCTACTCCAACCTTTTGAGGAGCGCTACGGACGATGATGCTCGTCTACTGTGCCCGCGATTGTAACACCGAGGTTGAGACAGAGGTCAGAGACCTCGGTTGCGGCGCCGGAGAAATCCAGTGTCTCGAATGCGGCGGCGACGGCAACTGGGGCAAGTTTGCACCAGAAATTGTTGGGCCAGATTGCGCGTGCGTTGATTGCAAAGGAACAGGCCGGCAGTTGGTGAGCATCTGACTCGTTCTTTTTCCACAGCCACGACCGGCAGTAGCCAGACTCCCTTACCGCCCACAAGTAATCGATAATTTGCCAACACAGTTGGCTCGTGTCTTCTGATCCGATGTCCACGAAATCGCGGCAATATCTCTATGGCACTCAGATCAAGATGTCGGCTGAGCGCGCCGCGTCCGCTCGCAAGGAAGCCGACAAGCTGGCCTGCGAAGCGTGGAACTACCGCATGCTCGGTTACAAGGGTCCCGCGCAGCCATCACCGACGATCGGTGATGCGATCAATGCCGGATACATATATTTGGAGGTGCGTTGCCATGGCTGCGACACCAACCAAACTGTGGCACTCGAGATCATACGACGCGCAAAGACGACGCCGGTGCACGAACTCAAACGCTATATGCGCTGCAAGGACTGTTCACAGGTCCGCGGCTACCCGTATAAGCGCAGTTCGCTGGTGGCGCTGAGGCTGACAAAGATTTCAACCAGCCATCCGCCTTCGACCTGGTGGCCGGGCGAGCGGTAAGGGACAATCGTTTTCATGTGCAATCTTTATTCGATCACGACCAATCAGGCCGCCATCGCCGAACTCTTCCGCATTGTCCGTCGCTACGAAGGCAATTTGCCGCCAATGCCCGGCGTTTTTCCGGATTACCCTGCCCCCGTCATTCGCGAGGCAGGCGGCGGCGAACGCGAGTTGGTGATGATGCGCTGGGGCATGCCACCGCCGCCCCGCACCGGCGGCCCGCCGGTGACGAACATCCGCAACACCTCATCGCCCCATTGGCGGGCTTGGCTCAAGCCCGAGCACCGCTGCCTCGTGCCCGCCAACAGCTTCGCTGAGTACGCGCCCGAGCCGAACCCGGAGACGAAGAAGAAGGATGTCGTTTGGTTTGCGGTCGCCAAAGAGCGGCCGCTGTTTGCGTTCGCTGGCATCTGGACCACGTTCAATGGTGATCGCGGCACGAAGTCGAAGCCCGTTCCGGGACCACATCAAGTTTATGGGTTCCTCACGACGAACCCGAATGCGGTCGTTGAACCGATCCATCCGAAAGCAATGCCGGTGCTCCTCACAACGGCCGAGGAATGGGACGTGTGGCTGCGGGCTCCCTGGGATGAAGCCAAGGCGCTTCAGCGGCCGCTTCCCGATGACTCCTTGATAATCGCCGCCAGAGGAACTGAGAAGGAAGACGTGATTGCCTAGGAGTGGTTTCCCCTCCCCACCATCCCCCGCACCGACGCCAGCAGCAGCACCACGCACACCGCCAGCAGCACGATGTCCTTGAACAGGAACTCGCCGGCGAGCGTCCACGCCATCGGGTCAGCCGAGAGGCTCCATGTCACGACGCCGGGCGTGGTGAAGAAGAACGAGAAGGTGACGAAGAAGGTGACGACGCCCATGAAGGCACCGAGCGCGGAGAGCAGCGGCGAGAAGGCGCCGGCGATCAGCAGCGCGGCGATGGCGAATTCGGTGACGCCGAGAAAATAAGCCTCGCCGCGCAGGCCGAACACCTGCAGCCAGGAGATGAATGGGCTGTTCGCGATGAACTGCGCGATGCCCTGCGCCGATTGCGGCGTGAATTTCTGCATGCCGAACGAGACGAAGATGATCACCATGACCCAGCGCAGGATGGCGAGCGGGCGATAGGATCCGTGGCCGGCTTCGGCGATGTTGAACTCTGCTTTCATGGACGTGGTCTTCCCCTTGCGCTCCCCGCCTTGGTCGCGGGTTGCCGGTGATACGGCGCGCCCGTCCGGCCCGTTACGCCCGCCCGCCTCACGCGAGGGTCACAGTTTTGTGGGCGGCAAGGCAGCGGCTGTCACGCAGGAACAAGCGGCAAGACGCCGAGTTGGAGCGGAATGCCGGGAGCAATGACCGATCCCCTGCTGGCACGCGCCGATGCCGCGCTGCAGGAAGCCCAAAGGCTTCGCCTCGAGCTGATGCGTCAGCGCGCGATCGCCGAGGCGATGTGCGCCCATGTCACCCAGACCCGCACGCTGCAGACCGGCCTGAATCCGCCGGTCGCGATCGCGCTGACGGTCAACGCTCCCCGTCCGGCTCGGAGCTAAGCGCTTCGGGGAAAGGCTCGTGGGTCTTGCGGCCCAAAAACGTGTCCGGCACCGGCTGCTTCAGGATCTCACAGGATCGCGCGATGAGCGCGCGCACAAAGGTGTTCTGCCGCGCGATGGCGGCGATCTCGTCATGAATGTTGCGAAGGCGCGTGTTGCCGCCCGGCATGGCCGTGCTCCCTTGCTTTTGCAGGCGGGAGCGCGCTCGGTCTCTCAGCCACCGACGCCTACGGGCAGATCCTCGGCCGGTGATGACTGTAAACTACCACAAGCTGCCATTGTTCAAAGCGAATGTTCAAAAGTGAACTTTGACCCCGGTTACTCAAATGAGTAAGTCGCTCAAGGCGCTGTATTCGCTTCCGAAAATAAGTGTTCGCGGACTATCATTTGATAGCGACTCTCTGCTTGCGGAGTCGTAGAGTTGATTCATCACCGCAAGGCCCGTGGCATGAGATCGGTGATGAGAACGCCAGTTGCGCTCCCGCCCTCACGCGAACAAGGGAGATGCGCCATGCTGAAGCGGCGTCGTATCAAACACACCAAGACTCTCGCCGAGCGTCTCGCGGACGAAGCTGCGCGCTGCCGCGAGGAAGCCCGCGCGCTGTCGCCCGGGCGCCGCCGCGAGATGCTGCTGCGCCGGGCGCGGCAGGACGAGACCGCCATGCAGATCGACGCCTGGCTGCAGTCGCCGGGCCTGAGGGCTCCCACATGACTCAGCAATACCGTGCCTATCTCGTCGGC
Organism: Bradyrhizobium sp. DOA1; assembly: GCF_001593325.1. Lineage (NCBI taxonomy): Bacteria > Pseudomonadati > Pseudomonadota > Alphaproteobacteria > Hyphomicrobiales > Nitrobacteraceae > Bradyrhizobium > Bradyrhizobium sp. DOA1. The sequence goes on along the minus strand of NZ_JXJM01000001.1, from coordinate 1,695,877 downwards.
GAGAATGGCGTCTTCCGTTCCGCAGAAGCGTTCGAGGCGGCGTCCGACGCCACCGCCCTCACCTTCGCGCGGCAGTTCACGCGCCACGGCAAGGTCGAGGTCTGGCAGCTCGGCCGCAAGATCGCAGTGCTGGAGCCCGAGCAAGCGCCGCGGGGCTCGTTGATGCGTCAATGATCGCGCCCGTGCGATCGCGTCTTGTAGTTCTCTATCGCAAAAGAAAACTGCACGTGCATCACGGGGCCGTCCTCGTCGCGCACGTCGATCGCAAAGCTCTGCTTGCCGTCGGCCGGTGAGGCGGAGATCACGGCGTCGCGCGCCATGTCGGCGACGGACTTGGCGGCCTCGGCCTGAACGGCGCGCAGGCTCGCCAATTCCAGTCCTTCCTCGTCGAACGCTGTACCCTTGTCGTCCCGCAAGTCGAAAAAGTATCGGGTCATTGTCGCAAGTCCTTTGCCCATTTAGGCGCGGCGCGGGCAAAGGTTTCTAGCAAGACGAAAAAATTAGCATGTGTTAAAAAGTGAACGGAGCATCGAAGCTGCCGGCGAAGCCGCCGGCTCCAAGCCTCACACCTCTGCCAGCTTGCGCGCGATATAGGCGTCGATCGTCTCCGCAAAGGAGCGCTGCACGCCAACGGCGGCGACGTGCTGGTCGCGCGCATCGAGCTGGAGCACGCACAGCCCGCGCCCGCGCGCGGCCGCCGGCGTCACCGCGAGATATTGCTCGATGGCATTTTCGGCGAGCGGAATTCCCTGGGGATCCCCCCTCGCAATCAGGAGCCGCAGCAGGCTCACACAATCGGCCAGGCCCGGCATGTCATCCTGCCTCATCCGCGCGGGGATTTCGGCTTCGGCCTCCGCACCGGCTGGGTATGGGTGCCGAACAGGGCCAGCAGCAACGCGACTTCTTCCTTCGAACCGATCTGGATCATGATGTCTCTCCTTTTCGCTTCGTTGGTCGGGCGCCGCGGCCGGGGAGTTCGAGACAATCGGGTTTCAGCAGTGTTTCAGCCGTGTTTCGTGCGAGGGCTTATGTGCACAATTGGACGCTCGCGCACTGACCGCTGAGGGCCGGCCCAGCGGGCTGCGCCGCTTCGCTCTTCCTTAACCCCGATGCCGCTACCTTCCCGCCTTCAGGCAAGGGAGCTGGTGGCCATGGCGTGCAAGGGATGCGGGGACGGCACGGAGCTGCCGTTCAAGTTCAAGATGGCGTTCCAGCCGATCGTCGACGTCGCCGAGCACCGTGTCTGGGGCTACGAGGCGCTGGTGCGCGGGCCGGAGGGCGAAAGTGCACACAGCGTGCTGAGCCAGCTCACTGACGAGCAGCTCTACCGCTTCGATCAGGATGCCCGGGTGATGGCGATCGAGACCGCCGGCCAGCTGTTCGATGATCCGCATACGCGCCTCTCCATCAACTTCATGCCGAACGCGGTTTACGAGCCGCGCGCCTGCATCCAGAAGTCGCTTCAGGCGGCGAGCCGCGCGCGCTTTCCGGCCTCGAACCTGATGTTCGAGTTCACCGAGAACGAGCGGATGAGCGATCCCAAGCATGTCGAGAACATCATCCGAACCTACAAGGCGCTCGGGTTCTGGACCGCGCTCGACGATTTCGGCGCCGGCTATGCCGGCCTCAGCCTGCTGGCGCGGCTGCAGCCCAACCTGATCAAGATCGACATGGAGCTCTTGCGCGACATCCATCTCAGCCAGCCCAAGCAGGTGATCGTGTCCGCCCTTGCCGGAATTGCCCGCGAGCTGGACATCACCCTGCTCGCCGAGGGCGTCGAGAGCGAGGCCGAGCTCACCACGCTGCGCGCCGCCGGCATCCGCCTGTTCCAGGGTTATTATTTCGCAAAGCCCGGCTTCATGTCGCTGCCTGCGGTGCGGGGTCTTGAGAAGATCGACCTGCCCCTGGCGGTGTGAGGAACGCGACCGCTGCGGTCTCTCGCGCTGACGCTCACCTCTTGCGCTTCGATGTGACGAGGCGCAGCGCGATGCCGTGCTGCCAGGCCCGCACCCGCACCGCCGCTTCGCTGCGATTGAGGGCGAGCGCGATCTCGTCGGGCCGCCGGCCGGCTTCGGCCATGGCCTTCAACTGCTCATGCTCCTCCGCTGTCCACTTCTTCAGCAACGGATAGCGTGATTGCATGATCGGAGCTGTTTTCCGCGTTCAAAGCAGGACAATCGGCCGCCGGACCTGAAGTTCCAAAACGCGCAAAGCAAGGCCCGCGACGGATCGCTCCGCGCGGGCCTGCGCAGTCGATCGCTTGCGCGATCGCCCTCCTCAGTTCGACGTGCAGACCTTGACGGTCTTCATGCCGGCTTCGGCTTCCGAGCGCGTCTTGTACACGGTGTCACCGCTGACGACGGTGGTTTCCGTGGTGGTCGGCTTGGCTTCGGTGATGGTGCACTTCTTGGTCTTGACGTCCTGCACCACGTAGAACGATTGCGCGAATGCGGGGGCCGCGAACGACGTCAGCACGGCGGCCGCAATGATCGTCTTGATATTCATTTTGTCTTCCTCCTCCAGCAGCCCGGTGTGCGGGCGTGTCATCTACAAACGACAAAAATTGCCACTTGTTCCCGATCGCTCCCGAACCAACGCCGTGGCCCGGCGTTGGTGCGCAAACAGGAGGTATCGATGCTGGATCTGCGGGTAGTCACGACGTCTACGGCCATGCTGATTGCGATGATGGCGGTCGCGCTGGCCGAGCCGGTCAAGGACAAGGCGCCCGTCGCAGGGCAAAGCGCCACGGAAGCCCGCCCCATCCGCGTCGTCCTTCCCGCGCCCTGGGAGCCCGCAACGCGCAGCCAGGGCGAGATGACGAACGCCTCGAAGTGACACGGCGCCGCTGCACCTTGTGGCGGTCCGAAACGCCGCACCGAACAACCGGGAAACATTAGCAACCTTTTCGACCGTCGCTTGTTGTCGCCCGCACAATCACTTGCAGGAGACAACAAGATGAAACGTTCAACTCTGCTGGCCGCAACCTTGCTGCTGCTGGCTTCGGTGCCCGCAGGCGCCCAGTCGCAGCCGGCGCAAAGCGGACCGCAAAACAACGCGGTCAACAGCTCCGACCAGAACAACTCCAACAAGCCCGTTGCCGGCCGCAACAGCTTCACCGAAGGACAGGCGAAGTCGCGGATCGAGGACGCCGGCTACACCAACGTGTCCGGCCTGCAGAAGGACAATGAAGGCGTCTGGCGCGGCAAGGCCGACAAGGCCGGCACGAAGACCGACGTCAGCGTCGACTTCCAGGGCAACGTGAACCCGGCAGGCAAGAAGTAAGAATCAAGGAGCACATCACATGACCACCACCATCTCTCGCCTGTACGACAATTATTCCGACGCCGAGACGGCCGTGGCGCGGCTCGAGGCCGCCGGCGTGCCGCACTCGGACATCAGCCTCGTCGCCAACAATTCGGACAATTGGTACTCCTCATCGCGCGGCAGCGCCGGCGGCAAGGTCGACCGTGACCGCGACGGCACCGACGATCGCGCCGAGGGCGCGGGCGATGG
>NZ_JXJM01000001.1:1626133-1691818 GCF_001593325.1 Bradyrhizobium sp. DOA1 | reverse complement strand
AGGCGTGTCGAAGGAAGACGCCTCGCGCTACGCGGAAGGCGTTCGCCGCGGCGGCACGCTGGTCTCCGCGCGGGTCGCGGACACCGATCGCGCCCGGCTCGATGCGCTGCTGCACGAGAGGTCCGTCAACCTTCAGGAGCGCAGCGCGGCCTGGCAGAAGTCCGGCTGGAACGATTTCGACGCGGCAAGCCCGCCGCTGTCGCCGGAAGACATCGGCCGCGAGCGCGAGCTCTACGGCGCCGGCACGCGGCGATAAGCCTTACCGGATCACAAGACAAAAGGCCCCGCGCTGCGGGGCCTTTTTTGCATCGAACGCCTGCCCAGGATCTTACGAGAGCTTACGCCCGCAGTCGTTCGACTTCGAACGAGAACTTCACCTGCATCAACGGACCGCAGACGTCGCGGACCTCGATCGCCATGTGTTGCTGACCGGTGGCGGGCGGAAAGCTATGCACCGCATCGCGGGCCATGTCGGCGAGCGACTTGGCGGCTTCGGCCTGCACGGCGCGCAGGCTCGACAGCTCCAGGCCTTCTTCGTCGACGGCGAGAATGTCGCCTTCCAGCAAGTCGAAGAAATAACGCGGCATGACCGGCTCCGTCGTTCGGGGATGCAAGAGCACGGCGGCATCCATTCCAAGGTGAGCGCAGCAGATCACAAGCCCGGCCCGGGAACACGTCGGGCCGACTACGGTCCGTAATTGTGCGGGAAAGCTCAGGCCACGGCACCTTTGGTACGGTCATTCATCGCCTGCTCGACCTGATCCGCCAGCACCGTCAGATGGTTCGCGATCCGCTCGAACAGCTCGCGCTTGGCCTTGTCGGTGGCGAGGTCGCGGATCAGGGCACATTCGGCGGCGTCCTTGCGCAGCTTCTCGAGCTGCGTCTGGTAATCCTGCATCACGCTTCTCCTGCTGCTGTTACAGCCGTTTCGGCTGCACACGCGCTCACCGCCATATCTCTTCTTGGCAGGAATCGCAGCGGTAGATCAGGACCGTCCTGTCGCGCTTCACGTCGAGCATGGAAGTTATATAGCGAGACGGCGTCTTGCAATTCGGACAGGTTGGTCCCGGCTGCGGGCGGCCGGGCACGAAATGCTCTGCTTCCCTTGGATCGCTCACGACTCAAATCTCTTAGTTCACCAATGCGGGTTCCTAAGTACCAAAGTGGACAATAGTTCCAATCACACGTGTTATCGCGGCTCGCTTGAAGTCAGCCCTGCGCCTGGCCGGTATCCTGCCGCATCTGCGCATCAAGGTCGTCGACAGTCCGGATTCGCTTCGCCCGGCGCGCCAGATCGAGGTAATTCTGTGCTATCTTGAGCAGCGTGTCCCGCGTTTCGGCAAACTCGCAGGCATCCGCCTTGGTGCGGAATTCTTCCGCCCGCATCAGCCAGTAGCGCGGAGGGTGCATCCGTTCGATGCCCATGCCTGATCCCTGTCTGGTTACCCGTTGCATTAATGGACGACCGGTCCAGCAGTTCCCGCGCCGATCATTTGAGTCAAATGCAACCGGCCGGATTCGGCAGGATGCAAGCTCTTCGCATCATGCTGGCACAGGCGCTTTCGTCGGACGCGGGAGCAAGCTGGAGATCGTCGATGTACTACATCGCCGCTGCATTGCTGGGACTGTCGGGACTGTTCTACTCAGCGGGCCGCCATGAGCTGGGACAGTTCGGCGCGGACGTCTGCAAATATGGCAGCACGTTCTGCGACAATCCGGTGCTCGTCTTCACCGGCGCGGCGCTGGCCGCCGCCTGGGGCATCTTCGTCAGCGTGAAGTAGGCTGGGACTGCCGGCGGGCCTGCATGGCCACCGCTGGCGATGATGTCCTTATACACCCGTTTTGCCCGACGGTCAACCACAATTTCGTATATTCAGAAACGCGTCAGATCGTGTCTTGGGAACTTTCGTTCCGTCGCTAGCATTTGTTAGGGATATGCCGTTCTTTCCCGGACCGAGACTACGTCGATGAGCAAAAGCAAAAGCGCCCTCACGCCGACCAAATCCGCGCCAACGCTTTTGCAAAGACTGGGTCCGGGCCTGATCACCGGCGCGGCCGATGACGATCCCTCGGGCATCGCCACCTATTCGCAGGCCGGCGCGCAATTCGGCTTCGGGCTGCTCTGGACGGTGTTTCTGACCACGCCGTTCATGATCGCGATCCAGCTCGTGAGTGCGCAGATCGGCCGCGTCACCGGCAAGGGGCTCGCCGCCAACGTCATGCAGCTGGCGCCGCGCTGGGCTGTGCTCGCGCTCGTGTCCATGCTCGTCGTCGCCAACACGTTCAACATCGCCGCCGACATCGCCGCGATGGCGGAGGCGCTCTCGCTCGTGATCGGCGGGCTCCATCACGAACACGCGCTGATCTTCGCGGCCGGCTCCACCCTGCTCCAGATCTTCCTGCCCTATCGCCGCTATTCTCCGGTGCTGAAATTCCTCACGCTGGCCCTGTTCGCCTATGTCGCGACCGCCTTCACCGTGCAGATCCCTTGGAGCAAGGCGCTGCTCGCAGCGGTATGGCCCACGCCGAATGTCAGCGCCGACTATTTCCTGATGGTCGTCGCCGTGCTCGGCACAACCATCAGTCCCTACCTGTTCTTCTGGCAGGCCTCGCAGGAAGTCGAGGAGATGAACCAGGGCAAGCGCGACAAGCCGCTGCGCGATCTGCCGAGCGGCGGCCACCACGAGCTCGACCGCATCAAGGTCGACACCATCTTCGGCATGCTGCTGTCCAACGGCATCGCCTTCTTCATCATCCTGACCACCGCCTCGGTGCTCAATGCCAACGGCGTCACCAAGATCAATTCGGCGACGGAAGCCGCCGAAGCGCTGCGGCCGCTCGCCGGCGATTTCACCTTCGCGCTGTTCGCGCTCGGCATCATCGGCACGGGCCTTTTGGCAATCCCGGTCCTCGCGGGCTCGGCGGCTTACGGCGTCGCCGAGATCTTCGGCTGGCGCGCCACGCTGGAGGCCAAGCCCGAAAAGGCGGCCGGGTTCTATACGATCATCGCGGCCGCGACCATCATCGGCTTCGGCCTCGGCTTCACCGGGATCGACTCGATTCACATGCTGGTGTGGAGCGCCGTGCTCAACGGCATCGTCGCCGTGCCGATCATGGCGATGATGATGGTGATCGTCTCGAGCAGCGCGATCATGGGGCGCTTCAGGGCGCGCTCATGGCTGGTCGCGTTGGGCTGGCTCGGCACCGCGGTGATGGCGTTGGCCGTCCTCGCTTTGCTCGGCTCGTCCGTGATCGGCTGACCCTTACGATTTACGCGCGCCGCGCTACTGCACCCCTCGCGCGACGTGCTGATCGGCGGTCAGAACCTGATCGGAAATAGCGGCTCCGCCCATCGTGAGCAGCGCCAGAATCGAGATCATGGCCAGAAATTTCATGGGGAGATCGTCGGCCCCGATTGTGGCCAAAAAACGTGGGACTGGGCCTGCTGTCCCCACCGCAAACTACGGGGTTTGCGGCAAAACAGGCTGCTTTTGGCGACACCTCGCCGGGCTTCACGGCGGCCAAGCCTTGGCTTAACAATGCGGACTGGGGCCGAGCTCGCGAGCGGCCAACAAGAACAACAAGCAGGGGCCAGGGAGCGCCATGACCACATCCTCGAAAGCAACACGTCTCGAAATCCTCGCCTGCGACGCTGGCTGGCGAAACTACCACTTCGTCAAGCTGACGACGGAAGACGGCATCGTCGGCTGGAGCGAGTTCGACGAGGGCTTTGGCTCGCCCGGCGTCGGCGCTGCGATCCAGCGCCTGTCCGCCCGCGTCATCGGCCAGAACGTCTTCCAGCACGAACGCATCCATGCCGAATTGTTCGCGGCGACGCGGCCCGCCGCCGGCGGCGTGGTGGCGCAGGCCCTCGGCGCCATCGAGAATGCGCTGCTCGATGCCAAGGCGAAGTGTCTCGGCGTGCCCTGCTATGAACTGCTAGGCGGCAAGATCCGCGACCGGGTCAGGGTCTACTGGTCGCATTGCGCGACGTGGCGGATCAATCACCCCTCCTGGTACAAGCCGCCGATCGAGAGCCTCGATGGCGTCAAGGCGATGGGCCGCGAGGTCCGCGAGAAGAAGTTCACCGCGCTTAAGACCAACATCTTCTCCTACGACGACGGCAAGCCCACCGGCTGGCGGCCGGGCTTCGGTTCGCCCTTCGCGCCCGAGATCAACGTGGATCGCAAGATCCTCCGCGACCTGCGCATGCATCTGGAAGCGATCCGTGACGGCGCAGGCCCCGACGTCGATATCCTGCTCGACTGCAACTTCAACGCCAAGACCGAAGGCTATCTGAAGATCCTGCGCACCATCGCCGACCTCGACATGTTCTGGATCGAGATCGACAGCTTCAATCCGGAGGCGCTCGGCTACATCCGCCGGCAGAGCCCGCATCCGATCTCCTCCTGCGAGACGCTGCTCGGCTTGCGCGAATTCCTGCCTTACTTCCATGAGCAGGCGATGGACGTCGCGATCATCGATACGCCCTGGAATGGCGTCTGGCAGTCCATGAAGATCGCCGCTGCCGCCGAGGCGTTCGAGGTCAACGTCGCACCGCATAATTTCTACGGCCATCTCTGTTCGATGATGAACGCGCATTTCTGCGCCGCGGTGCCGAACTTGCGCATCATGGAGATCGATATCGACCGCCTCGCCTGGGACCACGAGCTCTTCACGCACGAGCCGGAAATCCAGAACGGTCATCTGGTCGTGCCTGACCGCCCAGGCTGGGGCACTGAACCCAACGAGGAAGCCTTGCGGGCGCATCCACCGAAGACCAGCGGCGGATTGCTCAATTACGGGCGTAAAAGCTGACGAGAGTTCACTGGCGCGGGAGCTAAGGCGTCACGGGATTGATGAGCGGCGAGGTCTTCGGGCGCGCCGGCTCGAGCGGCGACTTCGGCTCGGTCGGGAGCACCGCGGCACCTGCGGCGCGCGCCGCCTCTCCCGTGGTTCCGTACATCGCGAGATGAGCCGGCTGGGTCTTGGCTCGGCTCCAAGGGCCGTGGTCGACGATCAACATCGCTGCGATCGTCACTGCCGCAATGATCAACGCGATCACGCCCGGGTGGCGGAGCGCGCTGGACATGGAATTCGCGAAACGACCACTTGTCATCGAAGCATCCGCTATTTTCCTATCACAGGTTAATGCAGATCACGGCTCTCGGGTTCCCGCTCGATCGGGGGTTCCGGCCGGCTAGGCCGGGGCGGAGGCGGGCCACTGCCGGTCGCAATCAAGTCCAGTAATCGGCAAACCTCCGTCATCAACCCGAGATAACTTCGTCCTCGAAGCGCGGGCTGCCGTGCTTCGCACGCGATATTCCTGTGCTTGCTCATGAATGGAATTTGCCATGCGCCGTTTGCCCAACGATACGATCGCCCTGTCCATCCCGGAAATGAGCTTCGAAACCCTGTTCGGCGATCCCGATTTTCCGGCCAATGCGCATGGCGGCAACGACACCATTACAGTCGACGTCGACAGCATGACGTCCCTCATTCTCGTTGGCGATACAGCGGTCCTGCTGGATCGCTCCCAGGGCGGCAACGACACACTCAGGGTGAACATCGAGGGCTCGCTGAACACCGTCATCGTCCACGGCGATGCTCAATCCATGTCCGGCCATGCCAGGGGCGGCAACGACACGGTGATCGGCGACAGCGAAAATTCGATTTGGAACGGCTTCACACTCTATGGCGACGCCGGGGGTGACATGTCTGATCACGTGCAGGGCGGCAACGACACCGTCATCGGCGCCTTCGGCGGCCGGTCATTGAACACGCTGGTCGGCGATGGTGGAGCCATGTCCGGGGATACCCGTGGCGGCAATGATACGCTGCTCGCTCTCCAGACCGGCCTGACTGGCTCGGCAGTTCTGCACGGCGATGCCGGCGGCCTGACCGATCACGCGCGCGGCGGCAACGACAACCTCATCTTCACGATCGGGAACGAAGCACAGACTGGCGGCGGAAACCTGTACGGCGATGCGCATGAGCTCTCAGGAGATGCACGTGGTGGAAACGATACCCTGACCGTCGTCGATCTCCACGGCAACCTCCACTACTATTCCTTCCTGATGGTCGGCGATGCCTTTTCCATGTCCGGCAACGCGGAGGGCGGCAACGACGTCCTTACGGGCGGAACGTACGCCGACATTCTGGTTGGTGACGCCCGGCACTACTATCCCGCCGCGCCGGGTTCGATCACGGGCGGCAGGGACGTCCTGAACGGCAAAGGCGGTAATGACGAGATGTGGGGCGGACCGAACAGCGACATCTTCGCGTTCGACAAGGGCTCGGGCCAGGATCTGATCCAGGATTTCGGTCAGGGCAACAGCATCGTCGGCAGCACGGCGGCGGAGCACGATCTGATCGACGTCCAGGACTACGGCTTTGCGGATTGGGCTGCGCTGGAGAGCCTGATCAGCGACGACGGCTCGGGCAATGCGGTCATCCACCTGACGGCCAGCGATACGATAACGCTGCAGGGCGTCCAAACGGCAGACCTGCATGCGACGGACTTTATCGTCTAGAGCGTTTTCGAGCGAAGTGGATACCGGTTCGCGTGAAGAGAACGCGTCAAAAGGAGAATCTAGAGCTTCGGTTCTGATTCAATCAGAACCGAAAATGCTCTAGAGGCGTCGGTCACCTACACAAGCCAATGATGCGGCAGATGGTGCTCAGCGGCGTTTGGGTGGTCAAAGGCGCTTTGCTCTGCGTGTGAAGGGCCGATCAAGTCTGCTGCCTGGTCCAGCGCAAGTCCATGATGTCCGGCATCGTGCCGACCATGTTCGAGTGTGTCGGGTCCGTGGCCAACCCCAGCATCATCAGAATGTTTGGGTTCTGCCGGATCATTCCTGAAATGAAAGGAATCCCGGGGCTCGGACGCAGCTGCCTTTTGTGCGGGACCGGTGTCGGCGGCGGCTCGGTCGGCGCGGTCATCCTTTTGGCTCGACCCCGCGTCCTCGTTCCCAGAGGCGCTTGAATGTGCCTCGTGCAAGTCACGCTGCGATTGCCCTGCATCGGCATGGCTTCCGGGTCCATTTCCCTTCTCCTGCTGCTCGGCAGTGGCGGAAACGTCCTTGGAGGCGCGTAAATCGCGATGCAATTCTCCGGGATTTGATTCGTGTTCAGTTGAATCGTGCTCGGCTTGCTGCTTACCGGCAGCTGCGCCGTTCTCCGAAACGTGCAAATCACGCTGCGATTGTCCGTGATCGGACCCGTCTGCTGCGGTCACCTGTTGGTGCTCATCGTCATGGCTGGCGCCGTTGCCTGGCTTGGGCTTGGCTTCCGCCGTCTCTACGTCCGTCGCCTTTGCAAACCCCGCCTCCGCAGCGTGCTTCGCGTTGCCGTGGTCATTGTTGCCGCTCGTTGCGACGCTCTTGCCTGCTTCCGCTCCTTCTGCAGAAGTTGAATGGCTTGAATTCCCGTGATCCGCTCCGCCGGACTCTGCCGTCTTCGCTGCAGCAGGCGGAGTGTCCGCAGCCTGGACATGGTGTTCATTGCCATGTCCCGCGCCGTTGTCCGGCTTCAGCTTTGTTTCGGCCGTTTCGGTGGCTGCCGCCTTTGCGGACCCCGGCTTCGCAGCATGCTGCGGGTGACCGTGCTCTGAGTTGCTGGTCTTTGCGTCGCTGTCCCCTGCTTCCGCTCCCTTGGCTGAAGCAGGGTGGCCCGAATTGCCGTGGTCTGCGGCGCCGGACTCTACGGCGGGCGGCGCGTCTGAAGCCTGAGAATGGTTCTCCTTGCCATGCCCGAACCCGTTGCCCGGTTTGGCCTTTGTGTCGGCCATCTCGTTCGCGGCCGCCTTCCCGGACCCCGGTTTCGCAGCGTGCTGCGCGTGACCGTGCTCCGTGTTTCCGGTATTTGGATCGCTCTCGCCTGCTTCCGCTTCCTTCTTAGAAGCCGAGTGGCTCGATTCGCTGTGGCCGGCGCTCCTCGTCTCTCCTGCTGGCGGAGTCTCCGGAGCCTGTGATTGGTGCTCATTGCCATGGCCCGCGCCGTGACCCGGTTTGGCCTTTGTTTCGGGCGTCTCGGTCGCTTCCGGCTTTCCGGACCCCGGCTTCGCAGCGTGCTGCGCGTGACCGTCCTTCGTGTTGCCGGTCGTTGCGTTGCTCTCGCCTGCTTCCGCACCTTTGTTGGAAACTGAATGGCCCGAATTGCTGTGTTCGATGCCCCCGGCCTTTGCCGCTTTCGCTGCCCCGGGTGGACTGTCGTGATGGTGCTCATTGCCATTCCCGACGCCGTTACCAGGTTTAGACTCCGTCTTCTCTGCGGCCGCGCCCTTTGACTGTCCCTGGTCCGACGCGTGGTCCGAGTTACCGGGGCCGGTCCCGCCGGCCGTGTCGAGGCCTGGTGGGACAATCTCCTTCTGCGTGGTCGAAGGAGCACCGGCGTTCGGATTCGTCGGTCCATTCTTCGAAGTGAGAGTTTCGACGGCCGGAGGCGTTGATGATCCGTAGGCTGTCACGCTGGACGCACCGGCACTCTCCTCCGCTGTGTCCGCCGAGTCGCGCCTGGCAGCGCTGGAATTTGCCGACGTGCCGAAGCCAGTTCGAACGTGTGGGACGTGGAAGTTCCAGCCGTCATCGGCCGAACCGTTCCAAAAGCCGGCCGCCTCAGGCAAGCTCTCGCTCGCATGACTGTCGTCGAGACTCAGCCCAGCCTCATCGGTTGAGATCGCCGTTATCAGCGCTTGTTCGAGCTGCTCCAAAGTGACCGCGACAGCAACGGCTTCTGAGGGGTGAGTGCCCCCGGACTCTGCGACAGCTACAATTCCCTGCAGATGGAATTCCAGCAGGCCGTGATCTCCGACATCAAGGGCACGATCGGTCGGGTTGACATAGACGATCGTTTGATTGGTTGCGGGATCGTAGATCCAGGCAAGGGTGTGTGGCGGGATGGATTTGGCTGCCGCCGTCAGATGCAGCCAGGCAAGCGCCCCGAAAGCTGCAAGGTTGAGCCTGTCCGGCCCGGATACGCCATCCGGGGCGGCATCGGAAAACCCAGACTTCGAAGCGATCGGAGCGCGATGGACAACGTCTTCAACGTTGCCTCCCATCAACTGGTCGCGGCCAGATCCGTCCGGTCCGGAATCGTGCCCAGCGTCCGATAGGCCGATAGACTTTTGGAGCGTATGACCCGCAGCGTCCGGGCCCGCCTGGACCTGGACGCCTTCTTGCGTGACGTTGTTTGCAGGGACCACAAAGGAAGAATGGGGGCTGACATCGCGCGCAGGGAATTCCGGGGCCGACTTCTCTGCGTGGTTGGTGTCGACGTGCGTGATCGCGGCTAGCGTGGTGGTCGCATTGTGTCCAATGTTGGCCAGGAGGTCGTCAATCGCTGCCTGACCCGACTCATGCGCCTGCGCGAGCTGCGGATCGTTCAAGGCGTAGATCAACGCACCGGCGATAGCGGCGAAGGTGCCATAGCCTCCATGAATCGACATCGAATTGGAAGCAGGCTGCGGGATTTGATGTTCCGGGGCTACGCCGCCTCCAGTCCCTGTGGCGGTAATTGCCGCCGGGAGATGCGCAGGAAGATTGTTCGTGCCCGATCCGACCGCACCCCCCTCTTTCCAAAATCTCGGGCCCAGCAGTTGCTCGGCCGCGCGGAGTGCTTCCATTGCCGCCGCAGGGTCGGTGGCCTGGACTGCCTTGGCAAGCAAGTCCTTCTCCGTGGACGCGGGCGTCCCGCCCGATTTCGAGACGATGAGATGTTGGAGAATGGCCTTCTTCCAGACCTCATATCCGGCGTGCTCGTCCCTCTGGCCGGGGCCATCGCCATGCCCAAGCATGTCGTTTGCGTCCGCGGCCTTGAGTTCGTCGGCAATTGCAAACGCCAGAAAGGCCACAGCGAGCGTGCTGAAGCCCGAAGTGCGTTGCAACAACGAGATGGTCGCAAGCACAGTTCTGTTGGTGATTTCGAGCTTCTGAAAGATATTATACAGGTGGACTTTGACGGTTCCGTGGGAGAGATCGAGCGTCCGCGCGATCTCCTTGTTCGACATTCCCTCCGAGACCAGCCGGACAATCTGACGTTCCCGGGGCGTCAATAGCTCCAGCATCTTTTCGATCTTGCCGTCGCGGTCAGCCTCCTTGCCGGTCGGCGAGAGATCGGATTGCTCCAGCGACACACCGCTTTTCGCCATCAGCCGCAGTGATCGCAGCATGGTGCCGGGGGCAACATACTTCGAAATGGCGCTGCAGGCGCCGGTGGCGATTGCGGCGGTCAGAGCTTGGTTGGTGTCGGATTCCGTAAAGAACACCAGGCGGGTGGAAAGCTTCTCGGCTTTCGCGATCGCGAGGATGTCGGATGCCGTCAGGTCCGGCAGGGTATCGGCAATCAGCGCGACGTCGGGCGCCAAGTCCCGAATGGCATGCAGGCAGCTTGTCCCATCGCTGGTCGACGCCACAACATCGAAGTCCTGCAGTGTCCCGAGGATCGACCTCAGTCCCTGCAGGACGACCGGTTGCCGGTCAGAGAGCACAAGCCGGATCGGTTTGAGGATCCCCTGCTTGGCGGATGCGTCCAACATCGAGTTTGCCTCGGCCCGGTTTCTAAGTCCTTCGGCATATGGCCGTGGCCGGGTGGGATAATAAAATACAATCGGTCGATTTGGTTCCTCTGGCTTGGATCAGTTTGGACGGTAGCAAGTGACAAATATCCCCTATGACCCGATGGCCGTTGCGGTCGACTGGCTTGATGCCTATCGCGCCGGCGATATCGAAGCGATCCTGGACCTTCATGCCGACGATGCCGTGGTGCATTGCGGTTGCTGCGGCGTCCAAACCATCACCGGCCGCGCGGCGCTTCGTGCCTATTGGACCGATCGCCTCCAAAAATATCCGGCAGGCACCTTGGACGATCTCAACCCTTCGGACCGCGGAACCGTGATTTCGTACGCCACCAGCACGGGCGTGATGAGTGCGCTTATGGCGTTTGACGCTGCCGGGAGGATCAAGGTGCTGGACTGCAGCCCCTTGCGCTAGGGCACGATCCCGAAAAGAGCCGTTCTCCGACAGGATCGTGCTCCAACAACAGCCAAAGGCGCGGTGACGATGCACTCTGATTTCGTCGCGCTCGAGGCCTCTGGGCGCGATCCGGTGCAGGCAGGCGATCCGAACCAGGCGAGTTTTCGGCATCGCTTTCGCGCGCTGCCCGTCTCCTAACCGTCCAGCCGAGGCGACTGGCCTCATGCTTTTCCGTCTAAACTCGCTTTTAGAATGTCCAGCCCAACCTTACTCAGGCGCATGCGGATGGTTGCGGGCACAGCGATCGTGACGGCTGTCTGTGGTTCGTCCTCTATCAGTTCGTTCGCGAGCAGTTTCCAGAGCATGCGAGGCGAGACGCCATTGCGTTCGCACTTCCATGCGCTACCGTTCGGCCCATAAATGCGAAACACTTTCTGATCATTCGTCGCGATCATCGCGCGACGAACCGCAGGCGTGACGTTGAATCTCTTGGGCTCCGAGTACCTCATCCGGAGCAAGAAAGGAGATGCCGGTTAGCTTGCGTTGATTTAAGTCAAAACGACCGTTTCGGGTCAAAAGGCGGCCCAGGGTAGCCGGCATGATTTGCGAGGTCGCTCTCGCCAATGGGCTCATTTTCGCAGCAGAAGCCCAAGGTCGCGAGCGGTGCGCTTGATAGACCCCACATGTCTTCGAAGCATTTTGGCTATTTCCGCTGACTTGGCGCGATGTTTGACCATCTTGATCAGGAGCCGAAGCTCGGCTTCCGACCATTCTTTGGCTTTCGGGTCTCGCATCGCGCCTCCGATTCGCGTTCCCACAATAACAAAAAGCAATTCGATTCGCGCTCCCGTAGATTTGCGGCCTGCCCACAACCTTGTACGCGGCGGGCCGAGGGCCAGCAGCAGAGATCGGCGTTTGGGATTTGAAGAGGCCAGCAATGAGGCGGCCCCTTACTGGAGGAGTTAGCGAAGAGCTATGAATGCCGCACGCCGAAACGCCATGCCTGTTTCGCTGTTTCGGTTGCTTGATTCAGATCAAACCTCGCGCAGATCACACACCAGGCTCTCTGCATCAGGAGATGCGGGGACGTCTGCAACGGGTCAACTCGGTAAGCTCAATCCGCCCGACGTTTCGCGGGTCCGCCAGCCGCCTGCCGCTTCACTCGCCCGGTGCAATCGCATTGCTCGGCGTCGGCCGGTCGGTGATCTGCTGACCGAACAGGCTCCCGATCAATTCGACCGCTGTGCGCGCGGTGCGGCCGCGCTCGTCCAGGAACGGGTTGAGCTCCACGATGTCGACCGACCCGACCACGCCGGAATCGTGCAGCAGTTCCATGATCAGATGCGCCTCCCGATAGGTCGCGCCACCCGGCACCGTGGTGCCCACGCCCGGCGCCACGGACGGATCGAGAAAATCGACGTCGAAGCTGACATGCAACACGCCGTTGCTTGCCTTCACCCGCTCGATGACGCGCCGGATCAGGACGGCAACGCCGAACTCGTCGATCTGGCGCATGTCGACGACCCGGATCCGACGCGCCCGCATCAGCTCCTTTTCGAGCTTGTCGATCGAACGCGCGCCGAACAGATCGAGCCTGTCAGGCGTGATCGAGGCACGCGGATCATCGCCCAGCAAACCATCGAGGCCGGGCTCACCGCACAGGAACGCCGCCGACATGCCATGCATGTTGGCCGTGATTGTCGTCTCCGGCGTGTTGTAGTCGGCATGGGCGTCGAGCCAGAGCACGAACAATTCACGGCCGCACTCCTGCCAGTGGCGCGCCATCGCATTGACCGAGCCCATCGACAGCGTGTGATCGCCGCCGAGGAAGATCGGCAGCGCGCCGGTTTTCGCGATCTCATAGCCTCTGCAGCTCAATAGGCGCGTCCAGCGCTGGATTTCGCGGTAATGATTGGCCTGCGCGGGCGGCTTGTCGGTGAAGTCCCGCATCTCGGCCACCGAAAGGTCGCCGTAATCGGCGACCTCGAAATCGAGGCTCTCGAGCAGTGTCGCAAGACCCGCGGTGCGTAGCGCCGCCGGTCCCATCAAGGTACCGCGCTGCGAAGCACCCATGTCGATGGGCGCTCCCAGCAAGGCGATGCGCCGGGTTCGATCCGTTACGGTCCGATCGGTCACGGCTGTCTCCTGACATCAGCAAAGCCACCGCCAGCCTAACAGAGATTCGCACCCGTCGTTTCCCGGGGAGATCCGCCGTCGCAGTATCAGTCCGGAACAAAATGCGGCGCGCTGAATTGCCCATCCAAGGCCGGCACCCGCCGTAAAACCAACGGCGCCTGTCGCGGATAGCCAAAGGTCGTCAGACCCGCTGTTCAAAACGAGCGCTCGCGCGGATAGCCAAAGGTGTCGGCCTCCATCCTCATGCTTGGAGGTCGCGCTTGAGCACCGAGATACCGCAGTCCAATCATCAACCCGGCGTGGCTGAGCGCGCCATCGACGCAGCGACGGATGTGTCGCGGACGGTCGGTGAAGTTGCTGGAGGCCTGCATGCAGCGGTCGATCGGCTGACCTCAGCGATCGAGGAAGCGCGAAAGCCGGGCCGGCCGCTCGCAACCGTCGCAGCGATCACGCGCGAAGCGCCGCTCGCCAGCCTGTTCGTCGCTTTCCTGTTCGGGGTCGCAGTGGCGCGCCGCCGTTGAGCCGGCTGCTCAGGCCGCGCTGACGGCTTCGAGCTCGACCGTCAGGAACTGCTTCTCGAATGCCTCTGCCGGCATCGGGCGGCCGAAGAAATATCCCTGCCCTTCCTCGCATCCCATGCTCACCAGGAAGTCGGCGGTGGCGCGGTCCTCGATGCCTTCGGCTACCACCGTGAGGCCGAGCTGCTTGCTGAGCCCGATGGTGGAGCCGACAATCGCGGCATCGTCGGAGTTCGCGAGCAGGCCGAACACGAACGACCGGTCGATCTTGAGCCCGTCGAGCGGAAACTTCTTCAGGTAGCTCAGGCTCGCATAGCCCGTGCCGAAATCGTCGAACAGGACGCGGACACCCAGCTGCTGGATCCGCTTGAACATGTCGAGCACGCGGCTTTCGTCATGGAGCAGGATATCTTCGGTGACCTCGATCTCGAGCAGCGAGGGGGTAAGCCCCGTGCTGTCGAGCAGTGCCGCAACCGCATGCGCGAGATCGCCGGACTGAAGCTGGGAAGGCGAGAGATTGATCGCGACGCGCACGTCGTTGCCGGACAATTCCCAGGCACGCGCCTGACGGCAGGCGGTTTCCATCACCCAATTCGCAACGCGCTCGGACAGCGCCGAACTGTTGACCACCGGCATGAACTCCGCGGGCGAGACATAACCACGCAGGGGATGCCGCCACCGGATGAGCGCTTCGGCGCCGATAAGGCTGCCGTCGAGAAGGCGAATTTGGGGCTGGTAAAACAGCTCGAACTCGCCGCGATCGGCGGCAAGCGCGAGTTCGCCCTCGAGCGTCAGGCGGCTTTCGAGCTCTTGCCTGATGGCGCTCTCGAAGATCACATGGCTGCCGCGCCGCGTCAGCTTCGCCTTGGTCAGCGCGAGGTGCGCGTTGCTCAAGAGGTCGTCCGCGTTGCGTCCACCTTCGGGATAGACGGCAACGCCGAGGCTGATCTTGACCCGATGCTGCCGCGTGGCCGTTGCGAGAGGCGCCTCGAATGCACGCGCAATCCGCTCGGCGAATTCGGCAGTCGGCTCGCCGATCTGCGCGCAATCGAGCGCGACGGCGTATTCGTCGCCGCTCAGGCGCGCGACGATCGCTCCTAGGCCAGCTTCGATCGTCAGACGCTCGGCCACCGCACACAGCACGAGGTCGCCCGCGGCGTGGCCCAGCATGTTGTTGATTTGCTGGAAGCCGTCGAGCCCGAGCACGAGCAGCACGACGTTCGAAGACCGCTGCTCAGCCGCCGTGATCAGACGAGTGAGCGAGGCATGCAGCACGTTGCGGTTGGCAAGGCCCGTCAGCGCATCATGTTCGGCCAGATATTTGACGCGTTCGGCCTCGCGCTTGCGCACCGAGATATCGCGGAGGATTGCCCCATATTGGAAGCCGTCCGTTCCCTGCCAGCCCGAGAAGCTCGCCTCGACGGGGAAGGTCTCGCCGTTCTTGCGTCGCCCTTCGAACTCGACGACGACGGCGCCGCCGGGAACCAGGAGCGCCTGGCGCGCTGCGTCATGCATGGATGGCCTCACCTCGCCATCTGCCGGCGCGGCGCACAGCGTTTCGAAAGGGCGACCGATCATCTCAGCCGGCATGTAGCCGAAGATGGCGCTTGCGCCGGGATTCCAGACCGTGATCCGGTGCTGTTCGTCGGTGCAGACAAGACCATCGCCCAGCGACATCGCGATGCGATGGAAGCGGCTCTCTGCGATACGCCCCAGGAGGCCACGGAAATCGAGCTCGTCCAGCGCGATCGCCGTCAGATAAGCAACGATCGCGATATGAAACAGCGACGTGTCGATGACGAAGGGCCATCTCGCCTGCACGAGGACCGCGACCAGCTCGGCGGCCGTGCCGGCAGCAAGCAAGATCGCGACGCGCATGCCCGGCGCGAAGCGCCGCCATGAATAGATCATCAACAGGCAGATCGCGCCGAGGCCGAGCATCATGCCGGCGTCTGAGGTCCAGCGCAGCATCCGGTTCTGGAGGATCGATTCCGCCGCGAGCGCCTGAAGCACGGGTCCCGCGACGATGCGGCCATTCGGAACGCTGAACCGGTCGCCAAGCTCCAGCGCAGTCGCTCCAACAACGATCTTCTTGTCTCTCAGCTTGTCCAGGGCCGCGGTATTGCCGCGCAGCACGTCGATATAGGAGACAGTCGGAATGGAGGACGCCCGAATGCCGAAGTCGATCAGGAAGGGGGGCCGCCGATTGGCGTCCTGCCCGGCCAGCACCACAGCCATCGAAGGCACGAAGGTATCGCCGAGCCTCTCGCTGACCGGATAACGGCGCACCAGCCCGTCGCGTTCGATCGCGACATTGACGACGGCCGGCCATGACTGATTGCTGAATGGCTTCAGCGGACGATTGATATGAGCTACGCCGCCATTCGGCGCGGGCTGCTTGAACGACGGCAGGATCGTCGAGCCACCGACCTCGCGCAGCGCCTTGACGAAAGCCTCGTCAGAAGCGGGATCCGAGGGCGAGCTGAAATCGACGTCGAAGGCAATGTCCTGCGCGCCGGCCGCTTCCAGCCTGTGGAGAAGCTCCGCGTGCAGCCGGCGAGGCCAGGGCCAGACGCCGATCTGCTCGATCGAGGGCGCGTCGATGGCGACCACGACGACATTGCCGCTGGCAGTACGCGATTGCCAGCCGAACCTGAGGTCGGTGATCGCATTGCGAAGCGCGCCGTGCCAGCCCGTGGACAGCACGACCGCGAGCGCGATCGCAACCAGAATATGCGGCCGGTAACGCTTCACCCGATCCTCCCCCGCCGCTGAGGCCCCGGCTCAGCGTCTATTGCCATGACCTTGGCCATGGCCATTGCTGCCATTGCCGCCGCCATTTCCATTGCCGTTACCGTTGTTGCCCCTGCCGTTGCCAGTGGCGCCATTGTTGGCGTGGCCGCTATTGCCGTTGCCGTTGTTTCCGCTATTGCCGTTGCCGTTGCCGTTATTTCCGTTGCCGTTGTTGCCGTTGCCATTGTTGCCGTTGCCGCCGGAATTGCCCTTGCTGGCGCCGGGGCTGTCGCTGGAAGCGCCTGCGGCCGCAGCGGCGCTAGCTGCGCCGGCGCTCGACGCACTGCCGGCCGACGCCGCACCGCTCGTCGTCAGCGCAGTCTGGACGGCGCTGTTGGACCCTGGGGTGCTGGTGTTGCCACCGCTCCAGACGGTGCTGGGCTCCGCGCTGGCGTTGGCCCTGCGTACATGACCGGGCGCATGGCCGCTGTGGGCGAGCCCACGCGTGGCCTTGTGGACATTCAGCTTGACCTCACCGAGCGACGTCGAGATGCGCACGACGCCAGGCTTGGAGACCTGGCCTCCGGCAGCCTGATGCGATGACTTCGGCGGGCTGGCCGCCTTGGTCCCCTTGTCGGTCGGACCGAGCGCGTGGATCGCATGGCCGCTGGCGGCATTGCGCGGTGCCGTCAGTCCGGATTTCGGCACAGGAATGCGGTCGATCGTGGGAGCGCGCGGCTTGCCCTGCTCGATCGGGCTGAACGTGCCCGCACCGCTCAGGCTGAGACCGGGCTTGCCATGTTCGAACACCGTGGCCGCCTGTCCGGGCATGATCTGGGCGATCTGTCCGGTCTTGAAGTCGGACACTTGGACCTGGCCGCGGAGCACGCCGACCTTGGTGCTGGCCGCTCCCACCGTGACGCTGAACTGCGTTCCCTTGACGACGGCGGCGAGATAGGGCGTCTCGACCTCGAAGTGCTTGACGTTGCGCTTCTCGACCTCGAGCAGGATCGATCCCGCCTGCTGGATGATGGTGGTCGAGAGCCCCTCTTTCTGCTCGGCCGGCAGGCCGACGACGGAGTTGGGCGAGATCAGGATCGTCTCCTCGCCGCGGACGAGCAGCACGCGGCCGTTGCGTCCGGTACGAATGGTGTCGCCGGGCTTGAGCGCCGCCTCCTGAGTCAGCGACACCTGCTGCGCGCCGCTGCCGGCGACCCAGACCTCGCCGGTCGACTTGCTCACCGACCAGACGCCGTTCTCGGCGGCGCATGCCCCGGATGCCATTCCCAGCATCAACGCCGCCAGCAAGGCGCGTTGCACTCCAACTCTACCGAACATGACGATCCCTCGATCCGCGTGACAGCCAGACCTCACGCGTATCCGAAATCACTCAAGAGAGAATTAGCGGGACGCGACCAGCGAAGACGCCGCATTAACCAATCATTGACCATAAAAAACTAAGAAAAATCATGCAGCTAACGAACCCTTACCGTCCGATAGGAACTTCTCCGTCAAACTACGGAGACGGGTTCGCTGCGCGTGCTGCGCGGCAGCATCTCCTTACCGCCGTGGTACTGTCGGCAACGATCTTTGCGGGAGTTTCGCAGTCCTTCGCACAACAGGCGAACCAGCCGGGTTTCGACCCGCGTCAGCCCGAGAAATACTTTGAAAACCAAACCGAACGGGAAACACTCAACCGCCCCCCGGTCAGGCTTCCCTCGGTCGGGCAACCGAACACTGGTGGCGACACCAGGCCGCAATTCGTCCTCCGCGGAATCGACGTCGTCGGCGCCCACGCCGTCTCGCGCGATCGCATCGCCGAAATCTATCAATCCCATCTGGGAAAGAAGGTCTCGCAGGCGGATCTCGCCGCAATTGCCGGCGCGATCAGCGATCTCTACCGCGAAGCCGGCTTCCACCTGAGCCGGGCGATCGTGCCGCCGCAGGACATCGCTAACGGCCGTGTCCGGATTGAGGTGATCGAAGGCGCCATCGTGCAAGCCGAGCTGAAGGGCGATGGCGCCGAACAATTCGGTGTAAGGCCGATGCTCGGGCCGGTCCTGGCCGAGCATCCGTCGCGCCTTGCAACGCTCGAACGCCAGCTTTTCCTCATCAACGGCAGGCCGGGTGTCCGCATCACCGATACCGCGCTGGAAGAGATTGGCGGCGCGACCGGCCGCTTCCGTCTCGTCGTCTATTTGAAGACCTGGCACGTGTTCTCGTCGTTTGGCCTGGACAATCTCGGATCATCGTCGGTCGGGCCGTGGCAGACCTACGCGACCGGTGCCTTCAACTCCTATCTCACGCCCGGCGACACGCTGGCGGTCAACCTGTCGACCATCGCCAATGATCCGCGCCAGCTCGGCTTCGCGCGGATGTCCTATGATGCGCCGGTCGGCGTCGATGGCGTACGCCTTGGTGCATCGGTCCTGTACAGCGCAGTCCGGCCCGGCGATACGCGCCGCCTCGACAGCGACATCACCACGACCGAGGCCTTCGAGCTGCGTGCCGGCATCGCCCCGTTGCAGTCGCAATCTTCCTCGCTGATCCTGACTGCGGCGGCGACCTTCAGCAATGTCTCCGAGCACGACCTCTACGGCCCCTGGTACAACGACCACATCAGGACGGCGAGCGTGACCGCCGATTACAGGCTTCAGGATCGCTTCGGCGGCACCAATTTCGCGACTCTGAGCTATCGGCAGGGCCTCGACATCTTCGGGGCCTCGCATTTCGATGACGATCTGTTGTCCCGCATCGGCGCGTCGTCCAATTTCTCGGTGCTGAACCTCTGGTTCACGCGCTACCAGACGCTCGACGACGCCTGGTCGATCAAGCTCTCGGCGGCGAGCCAGACGGCATCGCGGCCATTGTTCACGTCACAGCAGTTCTATCTCGGCGGCGCCGCCTTCGGCCGAGGCTATGGCGCGGCCGAGATCAGCGGCGACAACGGTTTTGCCGGCTCGCTCGAGCTGCGCTTCGACCAGAAGCTCGATTTTCGCTACTGGACCGGCTATCAACTCTACGCCTTCGGCGACGCTGGCGCGGTCTGGAACCACGGCTACCGTTTGAGCGATGGTCTGGCGCTGACGTCGGCCGGGGTGGGCGTGCGCTTCTTCCTGCCGGACGATCTCCAGGCCGATCTCGGCGTAGCCGTCCCTTTAAGCTACCGGGCGCCGGACAACGAGCGCCGCAGCCCGCGCTTCCTGCTCACATTGTCGAGCGCACTGCGGCTCTGCCCCGAACGCGGCAAGGCCGGTTGTCTCTAGTCCTTGGCGCTGCGGCGCCCGACATGCGGCGCCGTCGCGGCCTGGCTCACAAACTTGCCTAAATTTAATCCCGTAAGCTGCTCACGGTGGCTCGAACCGCGAGTTCCCGGTGACCATGTTCAGTGGAATGTGATTTGAGACGAAGTCATGAAGAGGGTGTTTGCGATCCTGGCGTTTCTCTGCGTGCTTGGCGTTGGCCAATATTTCGTCGTCAGCCGGTTCGCGATCCGTCATGAGACGTTGACCCTGCTCGACGCGTCGCGCCAACGGCCGATCTCGGTCGAGCTCGCGGTGCGGCGCGACTACGAGACCAAAGCCAATCTCGGCCTCTGGAAGCTACCGCTCGCCATCATCAGCAACGGCAACACCGTCAAGGCCACCGAGTATTCCTTTCTCGCCAACGTGCTCGCCGCACGCGGCTATCTCGTTGCCAGCATCCAGCAGGATCTGCCGAGCGATCCGCCGCTGATGACCCATGTCGGCCAGCAATATGTCGGGCGCCGTGACGTCTATATCCGCTGCGAGGCCAACATTCTGTTCGTGCTGAGCGAGCTGAAGAGGCGGCAGGAGAACGCCGACTACGACCACATCACCCTCGTCGGTCATTCCAACGGCGGCGACGTCTCGATGTACGTCGCCCACCAGCACCCCGAGCTGGTGTCGAAGGTGATCACGCTCGACAATCTGCGGGTGCCTTTCGTGCTCAGCGACAACATGAAGATTCTGTCGTTCCGCTCGAAGGACCCGCATTTCGTGACCGATCCAGGCGTGCTGCCGACGCCGGAAGAGGCCAAAGCGCGCGGAATCGACATCGTCCATACCGGTGCTCAGCACAGCGAGATGAGCGATCGCGGCCCCAACGCCGTCAAGGAGAAGATCCAGGCGACGCTCGACCGCTTCCTGCGCGACAGTGCCAGCAGCGCGCTCGCGCCAGCCGATACGAAAAGTCCGATGATCATGAACCCCGGCGACTATTAGCCGAACGCCCATTTGCGGCAGATCAAGGCCGCTCCGGGCCAGTCGGGATAGGAAGGGCCTCGCCAGCTCGGAGAGGCACGTGTCGCATTATACCGAAAGTCTTGATACGAAGTGCCCACGGTTGCCCGCGGCAAGGACGCCGGCTTTCGTACGGCACCTCTATCGTTCGATTCGCAGACTGCTGCGGTCGGTCATCGCCCGCATCGATCTCTCGCAATTTCCGGGATCATGCTGCGGATGAGCGCCTCGGCCGCGATCGAACGCATGTAGGGTTGCTCGATGCACCGGTATTTGAGACGAATCTGCCCGTTGCTTGCCGCTATCGTGGGCCTTGACATATCGCCTGCCCTCGCCGCCGACGCCAGGCAGGGCGCCGACCTCGCCAAGCGCTGGTGCGCGAGTTGTCACGTGGTGGCGAACGGCCAGACGCAAGCGAGCGTGGACGTGCCCTCCTTCGCGTCCGTTGCACGCAGGCCGGACTTCAGTCCGGAGCGGCTCGCCTTCTTCCTGCTCGATCCGCACCCGAAGATGCCGAACTTTCCTTTGAGCCGGATCGAAGCCGGCGATATCGCGGCCTATATCGGATCGCTGCGCCGCTAGAGCCCCGATCGATTGCGGGTCTCCCAAAAACTGCAAATCCCTGCCGGAGGACCGACAGGGATCAGCAGAAAAGATGACGGACGGCGAATGGAGGTCCATCCGGTGGCCCGTCATGGACCTGCTCCCGGAGCAGAATGCGCATCTTGCCGCTGCGCAAGACCAATTTGTGGGCACGCAGCGCGGCACCAACAGAATCAGGACTTGCCCTTGCCCGACTGCATGAAGCTACCGGACATCTGGCGCATATGGTCCCCAGCGCTGGTAAACTGACTGCGCAGGAAGTCGGACTGGATTCGCATCGCTTCTTGTAGGTCCGTGGCGTGAACGAGCTTGCGCGCATGCTCGAATGCCGACTTCATGTTCTGCTCGGTGAAAGCAAGTGCCTGCTTCGAAACCTCCGTTCCTGCGCCCGGAACGGTCGACATCGATTTGGTGGCCGCCTCGAAAAACATGCCGAAGGCCTTTTCGGCCTGGTCAATCGTCTTTTCGGCCAAGTCGCGCAGTTCGGCCGGAACTTCGAGCTTCGGTTCGATCATGGTCGCACTCCTCCCTTTTTCTGACTGAATACCACATTTGCCCAACCACCTTCCAGCGGTCAGCCTTCGGAGCAAACGTAGTCCGGTTCGCCGGATCTGGCGGAAATGAAGGGCGAAGAGCCGGCGCGGCCTGGCTCAGGACAAGGGATGTTCGGGAAGGGCTTCTTCGGTGGCGAGGTCTTCGACGAGCTTGATGACCTCGAAACGCTGCCGAGGCTCAAGCTTCAGGAACGCGCGGAGCAGGCGCAGGCTTTCGACGGTACCGGTCGCAGGTGCGCCGAGCTTGAGGTGCAGTTCAGCCGCGAAATTGAGGTTCTTCATCTCGCACCTATGGCAAGCATCGGTCCTTCACGTTCCGGAGTCGAAGTCGCATGCGAGAACCGAATGCCGCAACCGAATGCAATGGCGACCATCAGATCTCTGCTTCTTCGACAACAGGCCGAACTCCGTATCCGGAACGGTTGGCCTAGCCGAACAGGTTGTAAGTATGACAAGGAACAACCCCTCCGGCAAGCCCAACGGCCGGCGCAGCGATGCTCGGTCCGCATCGCACCCCGGCAATTCCGGATAACAGGAATATCGATGGCCGTCACCCACCTGCGTCAAGAAGCGGCATCGATCACGCACACAGACTTGATTGCCGTCAATCGGCTCAGTGTTTCGCCTTTGTTTCCGATGTGAATAGACGTTTGCAGGCAGTTGGCGCCGGGCAGCTTATGCACGTATGTGTTGAGTGGCGCTTCCGCGGTTGTATCCTCAATAACATGAACGTCGGCTGCCCGCCCCTAAGACGCGGTGAGTCGACCGACTTGCAAAGCGCCAGAGACGATGCCTTCCTTAAGTCCTCTGGAAGCACCCCGTTTTGACGGGCTCCCAGCGAGGTTCAGCGCCCCGATTTGTCTTCCACCGGTGAACCCTTGTTCAGGCACGAACGACAAAGCGGTTGCGGAACGGCCACGCAGATCGCGGCGCCATGGCTGATAGACTCATGATCTGGGCGCGTGCCACCACCAAAGGACGACCACATGCTTTCTCGCTGCGATCTCATCAAGGGCGCCGCGGTCGCGCTTCTCATCCTCTCGACCCAAGGCGCATGGGCGCAGGAGACCAAGATGAACCTGTTCAAGATCGTCACCATCAAGGACGAAATCGTCGTCGGATTGTCGGCCGAAGAGCTTCAGGCGCTCGGCGGCAACGACGCGAGCGCTGTTGCGCATGCGTTGGCTCAGAAGGGCGATCTCTCCGTTTGGCAGTATAACGTGCATCGCGGCCCGAACGGCGAATTGCAACAGGCGCCGACCGCCAAGATCGGGCTACTGGCCAGCGCCTCGCTCCGTGTCGAACCCTATACGACACCCTACAAGATCGTACCGCATCCGTGATCGGCAGACGGCATGCCCGCGGCGGAAACCGCGGGTATGCCGTCGTCATTTGCGCTGTTCCGCTCGTGAGATCGCCGCTTTTGTGGCGAATCCGTAGATCAGCGCCAGGCGGTCCAGGCATTCGCGAAAACGCCGCGCAAAATAGTCGTTCCAGCGCTGCGTGCGAACGGCGCGACGCTGCCCGATCTGATCCATCGTCAAGCCCAGCACCAGCACGTCGTGCACCAATGCCGCACCGTCGGTGCCGAGTTCGCGCTCGACCCTGTTCAGCCGCAGCACGGCCTGACGCTGGCTCTCGGTGACCGGCTCGCGCGTGCGCGCGCCATCGACATATTCGCGGGTCGGATCCATGGCCTGTGGTCCTCGCTCCGCCCTTTCCCAATCGTTCTGGAAGGCGCGTCCGCCGCGGTATTGTGCCTCATCGATCTGGTGATGCGCATGCAGCCGGCCGAGCGGATCGCTGCGGATCGATCGGATTGCGACGATCTTCTCGCCGGGATCGAGCGCCAGCGGATTATCGATCTCGACCTCGGCCACCTCGCCATTGAACGGCACGTCGCGGGACCGCCGGTCGTAGATCGTCGCCAATTTGTAGGACTTGTTGCGTCGGGCACGTGCCACTCGGATGCTCCTTGCGAATTTGACGATTGAACGGATGGCACGAGGTCAGGCCGCAGAGACCAGCCTCAGTACGACGGGACCGGCGACACGCGCGGCCCCAGTTCCAGAGCGGCGCGTCAAACGCGCATGCGGCGCGCAATAGCTGGAGCCGGGCTGGCGCGGATGGCCGCAGAAGGCGATCTCCTCCCCGTCCTTGTCACCGCCATAGGGATAGCGGCAGTCGGCAGATTCGAGTTCGACCAGCTGGATCAGGCGCGGCTGGACGCCGACACAGCGCAACTTCACCGGCGCCGCAGGCTTCATTGCGGATTTCGGCGGCACGTTCAGGTTCGGCAGCACCGCGCGGCGTGGCGAAACAGGTGCTTCACCCGGCAAATATGGCGCGAGCGAGGGGCTCGTCATCCATTGCGGGACGACGAGCCGGAGCCGCTTGGCACGGCCGACCACCGCGCTGCGCGTGTAAGCCGTTCCAAACCTTGCGTTAATCTGCCTTCCGATCTCCGCATAAGACATGCCCTTGAGAAAATAATCGCGAAGCGCGTCGGAGTGCTCCGACGGCCAATGGCCCGGTTCCATGCTGCTGTCCTGTGATGCGCCTGCTCCGATCCCAGGATCGGGTGGCGACGGGCACATTCCGGTATTCCGAAACTGAAGTCAAGCAATAATTCTGATATTCATAATTGCAATAATTCCGAATTTCGGATTACAAGAGCAAGACGGTGCAATCGAGGGAATCACCATGTTGGACGTTGCAATGATTGAGCGGGGCCTGGAAAAAACGGGCAAGAGCAAGGGCGGCCTGGCGGCGGCCATGGGCGTACGGCCCGGCGCGGTCTCGGAGATCCTCGGCGGCGAACGGCTGGTGAAGGCCTCGGAGATCATCCCGATCATGGAATATCTCGAGCTCAATCTCGCGCCGATCATGGGGCGCGTCGGCGCCGGTGCGGTGATCGAACCGGATTATGAACAGGTTCCGCCGGAGGGGCTCGGCGACATCGCGCTGCCCTTCCCGATCATGGAAGAGACGATCGCATTCGAGATCGTGGGCGATTCGATGCTGCCCAAATACGAGAGCGGCGACGTCATCGTGGTCTACAAGGACCAGCGTCATCCGCTGTCGAGCTTCTACGGCGAAGAGGCCGTCGTCCGGCTCAAGACCGGCGAGCGCTATTTGAAAACCATCGAGCGCGGGAAAAGCCCGTCCGTCGTCAATCTCAACAGCTTCAATGCCAAGCCGATCGTCGGCGTGAAGCTCGACTGGGTCGGCGAGATCTGCCTCTCGATGCCCAAGGGACAGCTCGAGCGGCTGCGCGCCAAGTCGGCACGCCCTCGCAAGAAAGGCAAATAGAAGTCACAGATTTCCGATTTTTGGAAATCATACTTGACTTCATTCTGTTTTTCAGAAATACTCTGCCGCACACCTCAATTGGCGTGCGGCAGGTTCCATGCAATATTTCGTCGTGATGATCGACTATGGCCGGCGCGGCCGCGAGGCGGTCGTCGATCCCGAAATCACGCGGCGCGAAGTCATCTCCCGCATCGCTTCGGGCGAATACCGAAACGTCTCGTTCATCCACGAAATCGCTGAGAATTCCGTCGAAGACGTGACCGAGACGCTTCTGGCCGAAGCCGCCCTGCCCCAGATTGCACCTGACGATATCGACCTCCAGGCAGCCAGCCTCGATCACGCCTGGGATCTGCGCAAGCACGAACGGACGTGACGGAAGCCGGCAGCCTGCGTCACGCCGCTCAGCTGGACATCACACCATGAGCACGGTCGATCCTGTGGTCTTGCGCGCGGCGAGATCGGCATGCGCCTTGGCGGCGTCCTTCAGAGGATAGGTCTGGTGCACCTCGATCTTGACTGCGCCGGACTTGACGACATCGAACAATTCGGCCGCCATTGCGACGAGGCTCTCGCGCTTGGCGGCATAGGTGAAGAGCGTCGGCCGCGTGACGTAGAGCGAGCCTTTCTGCGCCAGCAGGCCGAGATTGAGCGGCTCCACCGCGCCGGAGGATTGGCCGAACAGCGCGGCAACGCCGAGCGGCGCGAGACAATCCAGCGATTTCAGGAACGTGTCCTTGCCGACGGAATCATAGACGACCGGCACCTTCTTGCCGCCGGTGATCTCGTCGACGCGCTTCACGAAATCCTCGCGCGTGTAGATGATGACATGATCGCAACCATGCGCCTTGGCGAGCTTGGCCTTCTCGTCGTTGCTGACGGTGCCGATCACGGTTGCGCCGAGATGCTTGGCCCACTGGCTCAGGATCAGGCCGACACCGCCCGCCGCGGCATGCAGCAGGATGGTATCGCCGGCCTTCACCTGATAGGTCTGCCGGATCAGATATTGTGTCGTCAGCCCCTTGAGCATCATCGCCGCTGCGGTCTTGTCGTCGACCCCATCAGGCAGCTTCAACAAGCGATCGGCGGGGATCAGCCGGGCCTCGGAATAGGCACCGAGCGGTGAGGCGCCGTAGGCGACACGATCGCCTGGCTTCAGATCGGTGACGCCTGCGCCGACTTCCTCGACGACGCCGGCCGCCTCGCTGCCAAGCCCGCTCGGCAGCTGCGCCGGATAAAGGCCCGAGCGATTATAGATGTCGACGAAATTGAGCCCGACGGCGGTGTGGCGAATGCGGGCTTCGCCCGGACCGGGCTTGCCGACGCTGACCTCCTCCCAGACCAGGACTTCCGGGCCGCCGGTCTTGTGAAAGCGAATGGCATGCGTCATGGGCTTGCTCCCTTATCGTTGCAGTGAATCTCAGCGATCGATTTGGCCTTTGAAATAGGCATTTGGTCCGCCCGTTACAGTACAGACACGTAACAAGAATGTCACAGCGAACGACAAACCCGCGCCGTTCCGCCTCTGTTCGGAAAAGTTGATGACGGGCCTGGCGCAAGTGGCAGTAGCGTTGACGCGGGGTTTGGTCGTCGTCTGCGAAGGAGAGCCGAGATGCCAGCTTATGTTCAGCATCATCAGGATGTCGATATCGCGCCCGTGAATTGCCCCACCTGCATGGGGTTCCTGCCGATGTACGTGCGTGAGGTCGAACCGCATTGGAGCCTCGCCAAGATCGACTTTGTCTATGAATGCGCCGATTGCGGCGCCGAGCTCCGACAAACCATCCGCAAGCCGGAGCTGCTGCGGCACTGATCGCGCGCCAGCGCATAACTATTTGCGTTGAGCGGAAAAATCGCCTTCACGCGGGTCTGATGTCTCCCAAACGAGGCTTGTTCTTTGCCCAGAACGCAGGCAGAACAAGCCTCAAGCAAGACCTTTGGGAGCGCCATTTCGTGGCTGATCAGAAGGCCTCGACGTCGATCGAGGCAGTGGAGAGCGGCCTCGCCGCGCAAGGCTATATCGCGAGCCGGCAGATCGCGACCGCCGTCTACCTGTCGCAACAGATCGAGAAGCCGATCCTGGTCGAGGGCCCCGCCGGCGTCGGCAAGACCGAGCTCGCCAAGGCGATCGCCGCCTGGCGCGGCATGAAGATGATCCGTCTGCAATGCTACGAGGGTCTCGACGAGGCCAAGGCGCTGTATGAGTGGAGATACGCCAAGCAGCTTCTCTATACGCAGATCCTGAAGGACAAGCTCGGTGAAGTGCTCGGCGGCGCGCAGACGCTGCACGCCGCGCTCGACCAGCTGCATGATTTCGGCGACGTGTTCTTCTCCAAGGAATTCGTCGAGCCCCGCCCTCTGCTCCAGGCGCTGGAGCAGCCGGGCGGCTGCGTGCTCCTGATTGACGAGATCGACAAGTCGGATGCGGAATTCGAATCGCTGCTCTTGGAAATCCTGTCCGATTTCCAGGTCACGATCCCCGAACTCGGCACCGTCTCGGCGATCACGCCGCCGACCGTCATCCTCACCTCCAACAGCGAGCGCGATCTCGGCGACGCCTTGAAGCGGCGCTGCCTGCATCTCCACATCGGCTTTCCCGAGCAGAGGCTGGAGGAACGCATCGTCGAGAGCCGCGTGCCCGGCATCTCGCAGACACTGCGCCGGCAGATGGTCGGCTTCATCCACGAGGTTCGCTCGCTCGACCTGAAGAAGCTGCCCTCGGTCAGCGAGACCATCGATTGGGCGCGCGTGCTCGTGCTGCTTCAGGCCACCGAGCTCGACACCGACATCGTCAAGGACACGCTCAACGTACTCCTGAAGTACGAAGCCGATATCGAGGCAGCATCGCCGCAGGTCACGAGCTTCATTGCCAAGGCGGCACGGTCCAACGTCTTCGGTTGACGCCGATGCGCGAGAATCTACATCGTTTCTTTCGGGCGGCGCGCGGCGCCGGCGTTCACGTCTCGCCCGCCGAGAGCATCGATGCGATGCGCGCGGTCAAGCAGGTCGGCTTCTCCGACCGCGCCATCCTGCGCGATGCGCTGCTGCTGACGCTCGCCAAGTCGCAGGACGAGAAGCTCGCACTCGGCGACTGTTTCGATCTCTTCTTCAGCCAGCCGGAACCGCGGCAGGATCAGCCCGAAACGGAGAACGACGCCCCTTCGGACGAGGCCTCACGAGACGGAGAACAGTCCTCCGCCGGCGCGACAAACGATGCCGGCGACGGTCAGCCTTCCCAGGAATTGGGCCCGCTGGCGCAGATGCTGCTGTCGCAGGATCGCAATGCGATCGCAGCAGCGATTGCCAGTGCCTCGGGCGCTGCCTCGCTCTCCGATATCCGCTACTCCACCCAGCGCGGCATCTTCTCTAGCCGCATCCTCGACGCCATGGGCCTTCAGCGCCTGCGGGATGATCTCGAGGAGTTAACCGCGACCAACCCGTCGCTGGCCGAGCGTCTGCGCGCCGCGCTCGATGCCCTGCGCGAAGCCGTGCGTGACACGGTCTCCCAGGGACTTGCCCTCTACGCTCGGGAGCAGGCCGAGAACCTCCGCAACGACATCTTGCGCAACGCGCCGCTGGCGCGCATCGAGCGCCGTCAGGTCGCCGAGATGCGCGCCCTGATCCGCCAGATCGCTCGGCGGCTGCGCGAGCGCTACTCAAAGCCCCGCAAGCGCCAGCGCCGTGGCCACCTCGACGTTCGCCGGACGCTCCGCCGCAACGCAGCCTGGGGCGGCGTTCCGTTCCTCACCGCGTGGAAGCGCAAGCATCGCGACCGGCCCAGGATCGTCGCGCTTTGCGACGTCTCCGGCTCGGTCGCCCAGGTCGCCGACTTCTTCCTGCTGCTGATCCACTCGCTCCACGAGGTGGTCGACGACGTCCGCTCGTTCGCCTTCTCCTCGCATCTGATCGAGGTCAGCGAGATCCTGGAGAAGAATTCCCCGGAAGAAGCGATGGCCGAGATCATGTCCAAGGTAGGCTTCGGCTCCTCCGACTATGGCTCCTCGCTCGTCGATTTCGAGAAGGAGTTCATGAGCACGCT
Source organism: Bradyrhizobium sp. DOA1 (assembly GCF_001593325.1). Lineage (NCBI taxonomy): Bacteria > Pseudomonadati > Pseudomonadota > Alphaproteobacteria > Hyphomicrobiales > Nitrobacteraceae > Bradyrhizobium > Bradyrhizobium sp. DOA1. The sequence goes on along the minus strand of NZ_JXJM01000001.1, from coordinate 1,662,694 downwards.
GACGCCGCAGACGACGGTGATCGTGCTCGGCGACGCCCGCAGCAACAATCTAGACCCCCGCGCCGACATCCTGCGCCGCATCTCCGAGCGTTCGAAGCGGCTGGTCTGGCTCAATCCCGAAGGACGGCTCGCCTGGGGCTTTGGCGATTCCGAGATGCCGCGCTACGCGACCTTCTGCAGCGTCGTACGCCAATGTGCCACCGCGCAGCAGCTCGAGCGCGCAGTGTCCGATATCGTGGCCACCTATCAGTGATCGGCAATCACGCCCGGCCCTGAAGTCAGCTGGCGGTCAACTCGGCCTGGGCGAGATTGCACTCCCGAAAGTGATAAGCAATCTCGTCGAGCGCGCGCTGCTCCCATTCCTGGGCTTGCGCGAGCCAGAAGACCCGCCGCTCAAAATCGCGCGCTGCGCGCTCGCGGCACAGGAATTCCTGACTGCGAATTTCCACCAGCCTGTTCATGCACTCCACTCCTGCCTGTGAAGCCATTGCCGCGAGTAAACCTACAGACTTCCGAATGCTCCGTCTCATCATTTCTGTGCATATTGCGACGCAGAATGGGACAACAGCACTTTCCGTGCAGCGCAACAATCCGCATCGCGAGACATGCCTAAATCATCAATATGTGATCGAGGTCTGGACGGTATTGCAGTCGAGCGATCTTAACTCTTGTGGCGCAATGAAGTGCGGCAAATTGTGAAGAGGAGTTCTAAACAGCCGACCGAATTCCCGACTCATTGTCGTCGCACGGTGTTCACGCAGCGTCGCTAACAGAGGCGCGCGAACGGTAATAATCGTTTGAGGCAACATGAGCAACGACGTCGACTTCGATCTTTCGCCGGATCAATGGGAAGCACTGCGTAAACTTCGCAATCCGGCATCGAACGGTCGCCCCTCGAAGACCCACCTCATCGAAAGCCTCGTCACGCTCGGCCTCGTCGTCGTCAATGACGGCTTGCCGGAGATGACACCGACCGGACGCAGAGCGCTCGTGCGCGGCTCAAGCCGGTTGCTCGATCTCGTGGCGTGACGAATCCGCCCCTGCGTAGCGCGTCGGCACGATCGCCTGAAAAATCATCTTTTGCTCTCTGCCGAAATCGGATTTGCTTTCCGTAAGAATACGACACGCAGGATGCGGCAAGGGAGCTGGTCATGAACGGGCTTGGTGGATTGAACAAATCGCCCGAGGGCGTCGTCATCGGGCTCGTGCAGCTGCAACTGCCGAACGTCGTGACCCCTGCCGATCTGGCAAGGCAGACCGAGCGCATCGTCTGGATGGTCGGCAAGGCCCGCCGCAATCTTTCCACCATGGATCTGGTGGTATTCCCCGAATATTCGCTGCACGGCCTCTCGATGGATACCAATCCCGAGATCATGTGCCGGCTCGATGGGCCCGAGGTCGCGGCCTTCAAGAAGGCCTGCATCGACAATCGGATTTGGGGCTGCTTCTCCATCATGGAGTTCAACCCGCAGGGCAATCCCTATAATTCCGGCCTGATCATCGACGAGCACGGCGAGATCAAGCTCTACTACCGGAAGCTTCATCCCTGGATCCCGGTCGAGCCGTGGGAGCCCGGAGACATCGGCATCCCCGTGATCGAAGGGCCGCGAGGCGCGAAGATCGCGCTGATCATCTGCCATGATGGCATGTTCCCGGAGATGGCGCGGGAATGCGCCTACAAGGGCGCGGAGATCATGATCCGCACCGCGGGCTACACCGCACCGATTCGCGAAACCTGGCGCTTTACCAATCAGGCCAATTCGTTCCAGAACCTGATGGTCACCGCCAACGTCTGCATGTGCGGCTCGGACGGCTCGTTCGATTCCATGGGCGAAGGCATGATCGTCAATTTCGACGGCCGCGTGCTGGCGCACGGCACGACCGGCCGCGCCGATGAGATCATCACGGCCGAGGTAAGACCCGATCTCGTGCGCGAGGCCCGCATCAATTGGGGCGTGGAGAACAACATCTACCAGCTCTGGCATCGCGGCTATGTCGCGGTGAAGGGCGGCGCAATGGACTGCCCCTATACCTTCATGCAGGACATGGTCGCGGGCACTTATCGCCTGCCATGGGAAGACCAGATCAAGGTCACCGACGGCACCTCCTGCGGCTTCCCGGCCCCGACGCGGATGTTCGGCAAGACGGCGAAGGCAGCGGAATAGATCCTCTCTGGTCGGGACAAGCCTCGTCGGCTGTCAGTCATTCCATCGAAGTAGCGGCGCTCCATACGCCCTCCTCCAGACGGACAGGAAGCGCGGAAACCAGGAGTGCGCCACTGCGCCCTTGTACGCCCAGGTGCGGTATTTCAGGCCCTGTTCGGAGATCAATTCCTGATATCCGCCGTGCACCTCGGTCGCGGTGCGAATGTCCTTCAATATGCTTTGAGCGCAAGCGCGGTAGGTGTCGCTCCCCGAGGCTTCGTCGTAGTCCAGCATGCGATCCGCGAACTCGACGTTGAACGTCGGCCAGGAGGAGCGCCCCTGGTAGGCGGGCGCAGCGATCTTGTGGATCATCTTGGTCCGCGGATTATCCGCCGATACCAGGAAATGGAACGTGCTCGGGATCCGAAACCGCGGTTCGGCGATGACCAGATTCGTGGTCGCCGCAAACAGCGCCCGTTCGCTGACATCGCTCATATCCCATAAGCCGCGATGCACGCCGACGAAGTCCAGCGCAACCGAGGACGCTGGCGTGCCCGCCCGACCATCCAGGGAATGCCTTATGTAGCCGTTCTTGCCGAACAGGCGGAGCAGGTCCCGCTTGTATTGCGCGAGTTCGCGCCCGAGCAGCCGCTTCAGCTCGATCTCCCCGATGATACCGAGCTGCACGCCCCAGACGAACGTCGTGTAGACGCAGGCATTGGTGACGAAACGCCGGCGCTCGGCCCGGGTGTCCGTTGCCGCAGAGCGAGGGCCACGAGGGTCGCACAGCAGATATCTGGTGCCGCCGTCGTCGAACGGCTCCAGCTCGCTCGCGAGCTGGAGGATCGCGCGCTTCAGGTCATCGCCGTATTCGGCCAGCAGCAGGCGACCGGCGTGCGCGCATTGCGACATTGCCAGATAGGACGACGCCCGCTCCTCAGCAGAGATCATCTGCCGGAGACCGGCGAGGATGCCGAGCAGCGTGTCCGAAGGCCGCGAGAAATAGTTCACGCCGAGATACCGGCCGCGCCCCGCCGGCACGATGGTCGTGGTGACGACGTTGGCACGGACCGCCTCCAGCAGCAGGCGCACGCTCTTCTCGAGCAGCCGCACGCGCCGCACCGCGTCCTGCGAGTCCATGATGGTCTCGGGATCGAGCACGTCGGGATAGAACCAGGCGAAGTCGCGCGGATAATAGGCCGAGGCGTGGGGCGCGCCGGTGACGAGGAATGCCTCTGTCACCGAGAAGGCGCTATCCATCGAGTGCCGGTAGAGATCCGCGATAGCCGACAGCGAATGAGGCGACCTTCTCAGGAATCGATCGCCGAGGAAATTGACCGCCTGAAGCGCGTTGGCGACGAAGGTCGCAGTCACGCCCTGATAAAACCGGTTTCCGCGATGTGACGGCAAGGAAATATCGCTGTTCATGTACGCCTGATCGTGATCCCCGGCGATCGCCGGTCACCGTCACAAGTGTGACTGATTCGTGTCTCGCCCCGATGACAAGCGGATTCCAGGGTGTCAGTTCGAGCCAGCGCCGGTTTCCCGCGACTTGAAATTCTCGACCACCCGCAGCAGCACCCGCGCGCCCGCATCGGCATCGGCGAGCTCGACATGCTCATCGGGATGATGGCTGATACCGCCGCGGCAGCGGACGAAGATCATGCCGACATCGGCGACGTCGATCATCGCCATGCCATCGTGCCCGGCCCCGCTCGGCAGCTCGAATGCAGCGAAGCCTTCCGCGACGATCGCCTGCGCGATCTGTTCCTTCAGCCAGGGGGCGCAAGGCGCGGTGCGATTTTCGTGGGTGACATCAAGCTGGAGTTTCAGTTCCCGGCGCCCGGCGATCGCCTCGATCTGACGGACGATTTCCGTGACCGCGCGCTTGCGATGCATGTCGGTCGGCGCGCGCATATCGATGGTGAACGACACCTCGCCCGGAATGACGTTGGTCGCGCCTGGCGTGGCGTGGATGTATCCGACGGTGCCGACCAGTCCGTTCGCGTCGGTCCGACAAAATTGTTCGATCGCGCCGATGCACTCGGCAGCACCGGTGAGCGCGTCGTGGCGAAGTGACATCGGCACCGTGCCGGCATGCCCGGCCATGCCGGTCAGCCGCGCGGCAAGCCGCGTCGCGCCGGCGATCGCGGTGACCACGCCGACCGGCAGGTTCTGCGCTTCCAGCACCGGCCCCTGCTCGATGTGCAGCTCGAGATAGGCGAGCAGCTCGCGCCGCGACCGCGCAGCCGCACCGATATGATCGGGGTCAAGACCGAACGCAATGAGCGCATCACGCATCGACACGCCGTCGCGGTCGCGCGTGTTCAGAACGCTCTCGTCAAATGCGCCGGCCACCGCACGGCTGCCGAGAAGCGTCGAGGCGAAACGCACCCCTTCTTCATCGGCAAAGCCGACGACCTCGATCGCGAACGGCAAGCGCTTGCCGCGGCGGTTGAGGTCCGCGACGCAGGCGATCGCCGTGATCACGCCGAGCGGCCCGTCCCATTTGCCGGCATCGCGCACAGTGTCGTAATGCGAGCCGAGCATCAGGCAGGGCGCACCTGGCCGCTCGCCTTCATAGCGGCCGCAGACATTGCCGATCGCATCCAGACGCGCACTCATGCCGGCCTCGCGCATCCAGCGCAGAATGAGGTCCGCAGCCTCGCGCAGCTCCTTACTGAGATAGACGCGGGTGAGCTTGCCCGCCTCCTCCGAGATCGCGCTGAGCTCGTCGATGCGGCTCACGATCTGTTCGCCGAGCGATGTCGTCTGAGCGGCGTTACCAGCATCCATCTCGGCGGGCTTCCCATCTCGCGGGACAACGGCGGTCCCGATGACAGTAGGTACAAGTTCAGTGCCGGCGAAGATCGCATCCGGCGCCGTTTCGATCCACGCGTCGTTAGCATGAATGAGGGCGAGCGGCCGACAGTCCCAACCCGCGTGCACACACGCGAAACAGTTAAAAGTGCTCAACTCCATTGCATACAATTGGGAATTACTGCCCATAAATTAATCCGCCAGCTTCCTGATGAGGATTCGAGCAACTGTTCAAATCCAAATGTTATCAATGACTTAAATTCGAGCCGCTCTCCGCGGCCTGTGGCACGAAGCTTGCGACACTTCCCCCTAGGCTCCGCCAGACCGGCGGTAGCCGCGAGATCAAGGCGGGCATCCGCCCAAGGGGAGCAAGCAATGGATTTTGGCAGGATTTCACGACGTCATGTGTTGCAAGGCGGTGCGGCCCTGACCCTCGGCGCTGCCGCCGGCATCCGCCCGGCCTTCGCGGCCGAGACGACCATCGGCTTCATCTATGTCGGCTCGCGCGACGACTACGGCTACAACCAGGCCCATGCGCAGGGCGCCGCCGCCCTGAAAAAGATTCCCGGGCTCAAGGTCGTCGAGGAAGAGAAGGTCCCGGAGACCGACGCGGTCGAGAAGACGATCGAGTCCATGATCAATCTCGACGGCGCCACCCTGCTCTTCCCGACCTCGTTCGGCTACTACAATCCGCATGTGACCAAGATGGCCGCCAAATACCCGAAGCTGCGCTTCGAGCACTGCGGAGGCCTCTGGAGCGACAAGGATCCGAAGAACGCCGGCAGCTATTTCGGCTACATCGACGAAGCTCAATACATCTCCGGCATCGTCGCCGGCTATACCTCGAAGAGCGGCAAGCTCGGCTTCGTTGCGGCAAAGCCGATCCCGCAGGTGCTGCGCAACATCAACGCCTTCACCCTCGGCGCCAGGCTCGCCAATCCCAAGGCCACGACGCAGGTCATCTTCACGGGTGACTGGTCGATGCCGGTCAAGGAGGCCGAGGCCACCAACAGCCTGATCGACCAGGGCGTCGACGTGCTCACCTGCCATGTCGACGGTCCCAAGACCATGGTCGAGAACGCCGCGCGCCGCGGCGCCTTCGTCTGCGGCTACCACACCAACCAGTCGCCGCTCGCGCCGAAGGCCTATCTCACGGGCGCGGAGTGGAATTGGGAAGCGCTCTATCCGAAATTCGTGAAGATGATCGCCGGCGGCGAGAGCATTCCGAACTTCTACCGCGGCGGCCTCAAGGAGGAGATCGTCAAGACCTCGCCATATGGTGAAGCTGTTTCCGCCGAAGCGCGCAAGCACGCCGACGAGGTCAAGGCCAAATTCCTCTCGGCCGAAGGCTACGCCATCTTCAAGGGCGGGCTGGTCGACAACAAGGGCAAGACGGTGATCCCCGCCGGCACCGATCGAGGCCAGAAGGATCCCGAGCTGGAAAAGATGGACTACCTCGTCGAAGGCGTGCTCGGAGCGACTTCGTGACGAGCGAAGCTGCGGATTCCCCTGGTGCGACCGGGACGATTGCCCCGGCCGCCGATCCCGGCTTTCTCCAGCGCCACGGCGCAACGATCGAGTACATCCTCATCCCGGGCGCGGCGCTCGTCGGCGCGCTCGTGGTCTTCGGCATCTTCGTCGCGATGTCCGGCAAGAATCCGCTCGATCTCTACTTCTACATGTATTACGGCGCGTTCGGCACCTGGTTCTCCTGGCAGAACACGCTCACGCGTGCTGCTCCCCTGATCCTGACAGCACTCTGCACCGCGCTGCCCGCGCAACTCGGCATGGTCATCATCGGCGGCGAAGGCGCGCTGCTGATCGGCGCGCTGTCGGCGACCAGCGCGGCGCTCGCGCTTCAGGGCATGCCGCCGCTCGTCGTGCAGATCGCCATGGTCTGCGCCGGCGTGGCCGGTGGCGGCTTATGGATCATGCTATCGGGCGGCCTGCGACAGTATCGCGGCGTCAACGAAACGATTTCGAGCCTGCTGCTCGTCTACATCGCGCTCGCGATCCTCAATCATCTCGTCGAAGGCGCGATGCGCGATCCCGCCAGCCTCAACAAGCCGTCGACGCGCGAGATCGGCGCCGCCAACATGATCGGCACCATTCCCGGCACCGACGTGCATTGGGGCCTGGTGTTCGGGCTGGTCGCCGCCATCGCCGCCTATGTCCTGATCTATCACACCGTGTTCGGCTTCGCCGCGCGCGTCGCCGGCGGCAACATCCGCGCCGCGAAGATCGTCGGCCTCGGCGTCAACAAGCTGATCCTGACCATTTGCTTCCTGGCGGGCGGCGCCGCCGGCCTTGCCGGCATGATCGAAGTTGCCGCCGTACAGGGACGCACCAACGCCAATCTCGCGGCGGGTTACGGCTTCACCGGCATCCTCGTCGCCTTCCTCGCCCGGCAGAATCCGCTTGCGATCGTTCCCGTCGCGATCCTGCTCGGCGGCATCAGCGCCAGCGGCGGCCTGCTGCAACGCCGCCTGGGGCTGCCCGATGCTTCCGTGCTGGTGCTCCAGGGCATCATCTTCGTCTTCGTGCTGGCCAGCGACGCGCTCTACGGCCGCATCGGTTTCCTGAAGGGAAAATCCTGATGGCAGACGGATCGATCGGACTCTGGACTGTCCCGCTCGCCGTACTCGGCGGTGCCATTCGCGTCTCGACGCCATTCCTGTTCGTCAGCCTGGGAGAATGCATCACCGAGCGTTCCGGCCGCATCAATCTCGGCCTCGAAGGCACGCTGGTGATGGGCGCGATGAGCGCCTACGGCATCTCGTATCTCTCGGGATCACCGTGGCTAGGCGTGCTCGCCGCCGGCATCACCGGTGCGCTTCTGGGCGCGCTGCACGCCGGCATTTGCTCGCTGCCGCGCGTCAACGACGTCGCGGTCGGCATCGCCTTGATGCTGTTCGGCACCGGCCTTGCATTCTATCTCGGCAAGCCGCTGATCGAACCCACCGCGGCGCGCCTGCCCGCGATCGATTTCGGCTGGTGGAGCGACGTTCCGCAGGTGCGCGCCGCACTGCGCATCAACGTCCTGTTCCTGATCGGCGTCGCGCTCGCGCCGATTCTCTACTGGGCCTTCCGCACGACGCGCTGGGGCCTCCTGATCCGCACGGCCGGCGAGAGCGCGGATGCCGCACGCGCGATGGGCCATTCGGTGCTGCTGATCCGGCTCCGCGCCACCATGGTCGGCGGCTTCCTCGCCGGCATCGGCGGCTCGTTCCTGTCGCTGTTCTACCCCGGCAGTTGGAACGAGGGCCTCTCCTCGGGCCAGGGCATCACCGCGGTCGCGCTCGTGATCTTCGCGCGCTGGGATCCTCTGCTGTGCCTGTGGGCCTCGCTCGCCTTCGGCGGCGCCGCGGCGCTGGGGCCGGCGCTGCAATCGGTTGGCATCACCTCCGGCTATCACCTCTTCAACGCCGCGCCCTACATCCTGACGCTGACGATCATGATTATCACCTGCTCGCCGAAACGCACGCTGACCGGAGCCCCGGCGGAATTGTCGATCACACGCTAGAGAGCAACATCATGCCCGAGCGCTACATCAAGTCCGAGCCCTATGCCTGGCCCTATAACGGCGATCTTCGTCCCGAGAACACCGCGCTCGTCATCATCGACATGCAGACCGATTTCTGCGGCGTCGGCGGCTATGTCGACAAGATGGGCTACGACCTCTCGCTGACGCGGGCGCCGATCGAGCCGATCAGGAAGCTGCTCGCCGCGATGCGCAAGCAGGGCTTCCACATCATCCACACCCGCGAAGGCCACCGCCCCGATCTCTCCGATCTTCCCGCCAACAAGCGCTGGCGTTCGCGTCAGATCGGCGCCGGCATTGGCGATCCCGGCCCTTGTGGCCGCATCCTGGTGCGCGGTGAGCCCGGCTGGGATATCATCCCCGAGCTTGCCCCGCTGCCGGGCGAGACGATCATCGACAAGCCCGGCAAGGGTTCGTTCTGCGCCACTGACCTCGAGCTGATCCTGCGGGTGCGCGGCATCGACAACATCGTCCTCACCGGGATCACCACCGACGTCTGCGTTCACACCACCATGCGCGAGGCCAACGACCGCGGCTTCGAATGCGTGCTGCTGCACGATTGCTGCGGCGCGACCGACAAGAGCAACCACGACCACGCGCTCAAGATGATCAAGATGCAGGGTGGCGTGTTCGGCGCGGTCTCGACCTCCGACGCCGTCATCGGAGCGATTTCGTGATCATCGGCGAAACACCGCCGCCGTCCGGCGCCTTCGGCGTCGACGCCATCGCCATGACGATGCGCTTCGGCGATTTCCTGGCGCTCGACAATGTCGAGCTGAAGGTGCGGCCGGGCTCGTTCCACGCGCTGCTCGGCGAGAACGGTGCCGGCAAGTCGACCCTCGTCAAATGCATCATGGGATATTATCACGCAACCGAGGGCGACGTCCTGGTGGGCGGCCGCGAGCAGGCGATCGCCAATCCCAAGGACGCCCATGCGCTCGGCCTCGGCATGGTCTACCAGCACTTCACCCTGGTGCCGGCAATGACGGTTGCCGAAAACCTCGTGCTGGCGCGCGACGACGTGCCCGCGGTGGTGAACTGGCCGAAGGAAATGAAGGAGCTCGAGGCGTTCCTCGCACGGATGCCCTTCAAGGTGCCGCTGAGCGCGAAGGTCTCCGACATCTCCGCCGGCGAACGGCAGAAGTGCGAAATCCTCAAGCAGCTCTATCTGAAGCGCCGCTTCCTGATCCTGGATGAGCCGACCTCGGTGCTGACTCCGGCGGAAGCCGACGAGGTGCTCGGCATGCTCCGCGACATGGTCGTCAAAGGCGAACTGACGATCCTGATGATCACGCACAAGTTCCGCGAGGTCATGGCCTTCGCCGACGACGTCACCATTCTGCGCCGCGGCAAGCTCGCCGGGCGCGGCAAGGTCGCCGAGCTCACCCCGGATGCGATGGCACGCATCATGATCGGTGCCGAGGAGCTGACGGTGCAGCCGCCACGCACCGGCAAGCCCGGCCAAGCCAGGCTCGAACTGCAAAAGCTCCACGCGTTCGATGATGCCGGTGCCATCGCCGTCCATGACGTTTCGCTCACGGTGCGCGCCGGCGAGATCGTCGGTATCGCCGGCGTCTCCGGCAACGGCCAGCGCCAGCTGGTCGAGGTGCTGGCCGGCCAGCGCGAGGCCGAAAGCGGCGAGGTCCGTGTGGCCGGCGATCCCTACGGCGCCCGCCGCGAGGAGATGCGGCGCCACAAGATGTCGCTGCTGCCCGAGGAGCCCTTGAAGAACGCCTGCGTCGGCGGCATGAGCGTTGCCTACAACATCGCCTTTCGGGAATTCGACCGCGCGCCCTTCGCCCGTGGCGGCTGGTGGCTCAATCGCGGCGCCTTCCGCGACGATGCCAGGGCAAAGATCGCCCAGTACAAGATCAAGACCCGCACGCCTGATACCCCGATCTCGGCGCTGTCGGGCGGCAACGTCCAGCGCGCCGTGCTGGCCCGCGAGCTCGCGGGTGACGTCGAGGTGCTGATCGCGGCCAATCCCTGTTTCGGCCTCGACTTCGCGGCGGTCGCGCAGATCCACGCCGAGATCATGGCCGCGCGCAACCGCGGCGCGGCGGTGCTGCTGGTCAGCGAGGATCTCGACGAATTGCTCGAACTCTCCGACCGGCTGGTGGTGATGTTCCACGGCAAATTCGTGTATGAAGCACGGACCAGCGAGGCCGATCTCACCGTGGTCGGCCGGCACATGGCGGGACACTGATCGCGGAGGAGCTATGGACGGTGCATCGGAGCAGGACCAGCACTTCCTGCGCCTGTCCTTCGCGGTCGCCCGCAGCTCCCTCACCCATGGCAATCATCCGTTCGGCTGCATCGTCGTCGATGCAGATGGCAAGGTGCTGATCGAAACCGAGAACGGCTACATGCCGGATCACGACGGCACCGCGCATGCCGAGCGGCTCGCGGCGACGCAGGCTTGCTGCACGTTCGACCACGAGGTGCTGGCGAAGGCGACGCTCTATTCCTCTGCCGAGCCCTGCGCGATGTGCGCCGGCGCGATCTACTGGGCTGGCATCGGCCGCGTGGTCTACGGCCTCAGCGAGGATCGCCTGCGCGGCGTCACCGGCAACCATCCGGAGAACCCGACACTCGACCTGCCCTGCCGCGACGTCTTTGCCAGCGGGCAGCGGCCGACCGAAGTTGTAGGGCCGTTGCTCGAGGACGAGGCCGAAGCGCTGCATGACGGCATATGGACGAAGTGATTACCCGGCGACCTTACCAGCTGGGGCGAATGCGCCCGCGCGCCGTGCCTGCCATCGGCAGGCGTGGAAGCACAACGGGTTCCGAATGGCTCAAACCGTCATAAATTTGCAACAGGCGCCGCTCGCAGGCGCGATTGCTACCGCTGCTCATGATTTGCGGCAACCATCGTCCAAACCCGAAGCTTCGACTCATCGGCACCACCGCACTGCCGCCGCGTTGAGCAAGGGATGAGGCCTTTTCACATCTTACGCGACGGCTCAAACTGGCCCACTATTGAGGCATTTCATCCATGCAAGCGCATCAGCGAATGTCAGATCAGACGCCTTCCGGCCTGCATTCCAGCGAGCCCCCTCTGCTTCAGACGATCGGGCTGACCAAGCGCTATGGTGATTTCCTCGCCAATGATTCCATCGACATCGAGATCCGGCCGAAGGAGATCCACGCCTTGCTCGGCGAGAACGGTGCCGGCAAGTCGACGCTGGTCAAGGCGATCTACGGATTGATCCAGCCCAGCGTCGGCGAGCTTCGCTGGCAGGGCAAGCCAATCCGGCTGGCCGGTCCGTCGCAGGCACGCAGCCTGGGCATCGGCATGGTGTTCCAGCATTTCTCGCTGTTCGACAACCTGACTGTCGCCGAGAACGTCGCACTCGGCCTGGACGGCAACGAGTCCTTCAAGGACATGTCGGCACGGCTGCAGCAGGTGTCGAAGTCCTATGGGCTGCCGCTCGATCCCAAACGCGAGGTCTGGCAATTGTCGGTCGGCGAGCGCCAGCGTATTGAGATCGTCCGCGCGCTGATGCAGGATCCGAGATTCCTGATCCTGGACGAGCCCACCGCGGTGCTGACGCCGCAGGAAGCCGACCAGCTTTTCATCGTTCTGGAACGCCTCAAGGCTGAAGGCCGCGCCATCCTCTACATCAGCCACAAGCTGGAGGAGGTGAAGCGCCTCTGTGACACCGCCACGATCCTGCGCGGCGGCAGGAAGGTCGAGACCCGCAATCCCCGGCGCGAGACCGCCGCCTCGCTCGCGCGCATGATGGTCGGCAGCGAGATCAAGGACGTGAAGGCCGCATCCGGCCGCAAGACCACGGTGCCGCGGCTCGTCGTCAACGATCTCTCGCTGGCGCCCGCCGAGGCGCATGGCGTATGGCTCGAACACATTTCGTTCGAGCTGAAGGGCGGCGAGATCCTCGGCATCGCCGGCGTGGCCGGCAATGGGCAGGACGAATTGTTCGCCGCGCTCTCCGGCGAGCGCCTGGCGCAGGATCCGGGCACCATCGTGATCGTGGGCATTGCCGCAGGCCATCTCTCGATCACGCAGCGACGCAAGCTGGGCGCCGCCTTCGTTCCCGAGGAGCGGCTCGGCCACGGCACCGTGCCGCGCATGAGGCTGTCGGAGAACGCACTGCTCACCGGCCATGCGGCCAGCGGCATGGTCCATCGCGGCTTCATCGATACCGCGGCCACCCTGAAGACGGTGGATCGCGCAACCGAAACATTCGACGTGCGCAAGGCCAGGCGCGATCCGGAAGCAGCCTCCCTCTCCGGCGGAAACTTGCAGAAGTTCATCATGGGACGCGAGATCCTGCGCAACCCCGCGGTGCTGGTGGTGAGCCAGCCGACCTGGGGCGTCGACGCCGGCGCCGCCGCCGTCATCCGCCAGGCGCTGCTTGATCTCGCAAGCGCAGGCGCCGCGGTGCTCGTCACCAGCCAGGATCTCGACGAGCTCGCGGAGATCGCCGACCGCATCGCCGTGATGTTCCACGGCCGGCTCTCGGCACCGCTCGCAGCGGGCGACGCAAGCCGCGAGAAGCTCGGCCTTCTCATGGGTGGCAGCAGCCTGGAGCCGAGGGAGGCCGCGCATGCAGTTGGTGCTTGAGAAGCGCGCGGAGCGCTCCAACACGATCGCGCTGATCTCTCCGCTGTTCGCGATCGGCCTCACGATTGCGACCATGGTCATCCTGTTCGCGATCCTCGGCAAGAATCCGTTGTTCGCCTTGCATGCCTATTTCATCGCGCCCCTGACCGACGGCTATTCGCTCCAGGAGATCGCCGTGAAGGCGACACCGCTGGTGATGATCGCAATCGGTCTCTCCCTCTGCTATCTCGCCAACGCCTGGAATATCGGCGCCGAGGGTCAATTCCTGATCGGCGCCGTCGCAGGAAGCTGGATCGCGGTGAAGACGCAGGGCACTGATGCCGGGACCTGGGTCCACCCCGTCATGCTCGTGCTCGCAGCCGCTGCAGGTGCGCTCTATGCGCTGATCCCTGCAATCTGCAAGGTGAGGTTCGGCGCCAGCGAGATCCTGACCAGCCTGATGCTGGTCTATGTCGCCGATCTCCTGCTCGACTATCTCGTGCGCGGCCCCTGGCGCGATCCGCACGGCTTCAACTTCCCGACCACCGCGGAGTTCGATCCGGTGGCCACCGTACCGCTGCTGATCGAGGGCGGCCGGCTGCATCTCGGCGCCATCATCTCCTTGCTCGTCGTCGCAGCAGCCGCGATCCTGCTCGGGCGCACCATCAAGGGTTTTGAGATCCGCGTCGTCGGTGCTGCGCCGCGGGCCGCACGCTTCGGCGGGTTCAATGCCGATCAGCTCGTCATCCTGACCTTCGCGGTCTCGGGCGCGCTGGCGGGCCTCGCAGGCATCATCGAGGTCGCGGGTCCCGTCGGGCATCTCCAGCCGGGCATCTCGCCCGGCTACGGCTTTACCGCGATCATCGTGGCCTTCCTCGGCCGGCTGAACCCGCTTGGAATATTAATTGCAGGCCTCTTCCTCGCACTGACCTTTATCGGCGGCGAGCAGGCGCAGATCGCGATGAAGATTCCGTTGGACGTCACCAAGGTGTTTCAGGGCATTCTGCTGTTCTACGTGCTCGCCTGCGATTCTCTCATCCTGTACCGCTTCAAGCTGGTGTTCTCGAACCGACAGGTGCCACGTGGCGCTGGTTGAGGCCATCATCCTCGCGGTGCTTGCCGCCTCCACGCCGCTGCTGATTGCGGCGACCGGCGAGCTCGTGACCGAGCGTTCTGGTGTGCTCAATCTCGGCGTCGAGGGCATGATGATCGTCGGCGCGGCCTGCGGCTTTGCCGGCGCCTGGCTAACCGGATCCATCTTCATCGGGGCGCTGTTCGGCATCGTCGCGGGCATGCTGATGTCGCTCGTCTTCGCGCTGATGACGCTCGGTCTCGCCGTCAATCAGGTCGCAACGGGTCTCTCGCTGACCATCCTCGGCATCGGGCTCTCCGGCCTGATCGGCGCCGGCTTCGTCGGCGAGCGCATCACGCCGGCCGCGCATCTGGCCATTCCCGGCCTCACCGACATTCCCTTGATCGGCCGGGTGCTGTTCGGCGAGGACGGCTTCGTCTATTTCTCCATCGCACTCATCGTCGGCGTGTGGTGGTTCCTGTACCGCACGCGCGCGGGACTGATCCTGCGCGCCTGCGGTGACAATCATGTCTCCGCACATGCACTCGGCTATCCCGTGCTGCGCATCCGCACCTTCGCCGTGATGTTCGGCGGCGCCTGCGCGGGACTTGCGGGCGCCTATCTGCCGCTCGCTTATACACCGTTCTTCATCCCCGGCATGACCGCGGGCCGCGGCTGGATCGCTCTGGCGCTGGTGGTGTTCTCGTCCTGGCGGCCGAGCCGCCTCGTCGTCGGCGCCTATCTCTTCGGCGCAGTGACGATCCTGCAATTGCACGCGCAGGGCTGGGGCGCCGGTATTCCCTCGCAGTTCATGTCGGCGCTGCCTTATCTCGCAACCGTCATCGTGCTGGTCCTTATCTCCCGTGCGCGCACCGGCGGCTCGACCGCGCCGGCCGCGCTCGGCACCGTGTTCGTGCCTGACCGCTGAATTTCATTCCACGGCGTGCGCGATGGGGCGCGCATGCTGCGGATCGTGGCTTTCCCCTGATGTTTGGAGATTGACGATGAGGAAATCGCTTCTTGCACTGGCTGCCGGGCTCTTGCTTGCCGCGAGTGTCGGCGCAGCCTCGGCCGCCGACAAGCTGAAGGTCGGTTTCGTCTATTTGGGTCCGATCGGTGATCTCGGCTGGACTTATCAGCACGATCTCGGACGCCATGCGCTGGTGAAGGAATTAGGCGACAAAATCGAGACCACCTATCTCGAGAACGTGTCCGAAGGTCCCGACGCCGAGCGCTCCATCGAGCAACTGGTCCGAGCCGGCAACAAGCTGATCTTCACGACATCCTTCGGATACATGGACCCGACGCTGAAGGTCGCCAAGAAATATCCGAACGTGCATTTCGAGCACGCCACCGGCTACAAGCGCAACCCGAACATGTCGACCTATTCGGCAAAATGGTATCAGGGCCGCTACATTCAAGGCCTGATCGCGGCCAAGATGTCGAAGGCAGGCGTGCTCGGCTATATCGGCTCGTTCCCGATTCCGGAGGTCGTATCCGGCATCAACGCGACGATCCTGGCGGCGCAGACCATCAATCCGAACATCAAGGTCAAGATCATCTGGGCCAACACCTGGTTCGACCCCGGCAAGGAGGCCGATGCCGCCAAGGCGCTCATCGATCAGGGGGCCGACGTCATCATGCAGCACACGGATTCGCCGGCGGCGATGCAGATCGCCAGCGAACGCGGCAAGCTGGCCTTCGGCCAGGATTCCGAGATGATCAAGTTCGGGCCCAAGACCCAGCTCACCTCGATCCTGGACACCTGGGGCCCTTACTACATCGAGCGCGTCAAGGCCGAGCTCGCCGGCACCTGGAAGTCCGAGGACACCTGGGGCGGCCTCGACAGCCACATGTTCGCGATGGCGCCCTATACCAACATGCCTGATGATGTGAAAAAAATGGCCGAGGATGCCCAGGCCGCGATCATCGCCGGCAGGCTGCATCCGTTCAAATGCCCGATCGTTGGGCAGGATGGCAAGCCGGTCGAATGCAAAGGCGGCGATCACCTCGATGACGGCCAGATCCTCGGCATGAATTTCTACGTGAAGGGCATCGACGACAAGCTGCCGGGCAAGTAGCACGCTTCTTGCATTGACTAACTCACCTGCTCCTCCCGGAGGAGGTTCGGAGGGGGTGGCCAGAAGCACCCGGCACTTGTGGTCGCCCCCTCTTTCTATCTTGATTGGAACTATCCGGCCTGTATCGCCCGCGCCGCCGAGCTGTGGCGGCGGATGAGATCTGCCACATCGAGGCTCGGGATCGCGCCGTCGATCACAGTCCATTTGCCTGCCACCATCACCCGGTCGGCGCGGTGCGCCCCGCACAGCACCAGGGCGGCCAGCGGATCGCCGTGGCCTGAGAAGCGCAGCTCGTCGAGCCTGAACAGCGCGAGATCGGCAGCCTTGCCGACGGCAATCTCGCCGAGCTCCGGCCGGCCGACGCAGGCCGCCGAGCCCTTGGTGGCCCAGCGCAGCGCGTCCTTGTGGCCGACCTTGGTCACCCCATATCGCGCGCGTTGCAGCAGGAACGCAGCGCGGATCTCCTGCATCAGATTTGAACTATCATTCGACGCCGAGCCGTCGACGCCCAGCCCGATGCCAACACCGGCCTCCTCCATCTCACAGACCGGACAGCAGCCGGACGCCAGCAGCTGGTTGCTGCACGCACAATGACTGATGGTTGTCTTCGCCTTTCCGAGCCGCTTCATCTCGTCGGCGTTGAAAAATATACCATGGGCGAGCCAGGTCCGCGCATTGAGCCAGCCGCATTGTTCGAGATAATCGAGCGGGCGGCAGCCATACATCTGCTCGCAGAACTCGTTCTCGTCCTCGGTCTCGGCGAGATGGGTATGCAGGCGCACGTCGAGCCTGTCGGCGAGATCGGCCGTCGCGCGCATTAGCGACGTCGTCACCGAGAAAGGTGAGCACGGCGCGAGCGCGATCTGCACCATCGCATCCGCGCCGCGCTGGTGATGCTTTGCCACCACACACGCGCTGTCGGCCAGGATGGTGTCCTCGTCCTGCACCACGCTGTCCGGCGGCAGACCGCCGTTGCGCTGCGACAGGTTCATCGAGCCGCGCGTCAGCAGCGCGCGCATGCCGAGCCGCCTGGCCACGGCGACTTCGATATCCACGGCTTCCTCGAGTCCCGCCGGGAAGACGTAGTGGTGATCGGTCGTCGTCGTGCACCCCGACAGCAGCAATTCGGACATCGCCACGGTGACGCCGAGCTCGAGCGCTTCCGGCGTCAGCTTCGCCCAGACCGGATAGAGCGCCTGAAGCCAGGGAAACAGCTCGCGGTCCATCGCCGCCGGCAACGCCCGCGTCAGCGTCTGGTAGAAGTGATGATGGGTGTTGATGAGGCCCGGCAGCACGACATGGGCGCCTGCATCGAACACCGCGGCATCTGCGGCCAACGGCGTCCCGCCGGCCGGCACGAGCTCGACGATCCGGCCGTCTCTCACGACGACGCCGCGATCGGCGCCGTCGGCGAGAACGGCCAGGGGATCCCTGATCCAGATCGGCCTTGCGTCGCTCATGAATCAGCTTCTCCTAACACCATCCTGCTGCGACTTGTTGTTGCGACTTGGCTCCGGTCTTGCAAGACTCGTGCGTACGATTCACCGGGCGGAAGCGTTGGCGCAGCCATGGATTTGAATACCATCACAGCAGTCGCCCATCCGCAAACGCGCGCGCAACTGCCTGCCTGGACGGCAGGGGATGCTTGGCTCGCGGGCGGCACCTGGCTGTTCTCGGAACCGCAGGTCCATCTGAGACGGTTGATCGATCTGACCGATCTGAAATGGCCGGCGCTGACGATGACCGAGAGCCACCTCTCGATCGCCGCCACGTGCACGATCGCAGAGCTCGATGGCCTCGCCTGCCCGTCCGACTGGCTTGCAGCGCCGCTGATCGGCCAGTGCTGCCGGGCCTTTCTCGCTTCGTTCAAGATCTGGAAGACTGCGACCGTCGGCGGCAATCTCTGCATGTCGCTGCCGGCGGGACCGATGATCTCGCTGACGTCGGCGCTCGACGGCGTCTGTACCGTCTGGAAGGCCGATGGCGGCGAGCAGAGGATTCCGGTCGTCGACTTCGTCGCCGGCAACCAGCGCAACCACCTGACGCCGGGTGACCTGATCCGGCAGATCGATATCCCGATTGCCGCATTGAGGCGCCGCACCGCCTTTCGCCAGATCTCGCTGGCGCCCGTTGGCCGCTCGGCAGCGCTGCTGATCGGCAGCCTCGATCCGGATGGCACGCTGACGCTGACGGTGACGGCATCAACGGTACGCCCGATCCAGCTGACCTTTCGCAAAGCGCCGGACGCCGGCGGGCTTCGCGACGCGATCACGCAGCAGATCACCGACGACCTGTACCACACCGATATCCACGGCAAACCGCTCTGGCGCAAGCACATGACGCAGCGCCTCGCCGAGGAGATCCGCAGCGAGCTCGCTGCCGGAGCGCCGTCATGAGCTTCGAGATCAACGGCAAGGCGTTTTCGCAAGCGCCGCGCGCCGGCCAGTGCCTGCGCACGTTCCTGCGCGAGCTCGGCCATTTCGGGGTGAAGAAGGGCTGCGACGCCGGCGATTGCGGCGCCTGCACCGTGCTGCTCGACGGCGAGCCGGTGCATAGCTGCCTGATCCCGGCGTTCCGGGCCGAGGGGCGCAACGTGACCACGATCGAAGGTCTCGGTGGCGACCACGGCATCCATCCAATGCAGCAGGCCTTCCTCGCCGCGCAAGGCTTTCAATGCGGCTTCTGCACCGCCGGCATGATCCTGACCTGCGCCTCGCTGAACCAGGCGCAGCGCACCGATCTCGGCACCGCGTTGAAGGGCAACATCTGCCGCTGCACCGGTTATCGCTCGATCGAGGATGCAATCCTCGGCAAGTCCAATATCGAGGGAAGCGTCGAGGCAGGCGCCGCCTTCGGCCGCAGCCTGCCGGCGCCGGCGGGTCCCGACATCGTGCGCGGCAAGGCCCGCTACACCTTCGACACCGCAATCGAAGATCTGTTGCACATCAAGCTGCTGCGCTCGCCCCATGCTCACGCCAGGATCGTCGCGATCGGCAAGTCGGACGCCCTTCGCGTTGCCGGCGTGCTCGCCATCCTGACGCATGAAGATGCGCCATCGGTCCTGATCTCGACGGCGCGACACGAGAAGGACTGGATGGACCCCGAGGACACGCGCGTTCTCGATGACATCGTCCGCTTCGTCGGCCAGAAGGTCGCCGCAATCGTCGCCGAGAGCGAAGCCGCGGCCGAGGAGGCGTGCCGGCGGCTTAAGGTCGACTACGAGATCCTGCCGGCACTGATCGATCCGGAGCAGGCGATGGCGCCCGGCGCGCCCCTCGTTCATCCCGACCGCACCACCGCGAACCGCGTCGCGGACGCCCGGCGCAATCTCGTCGCCGAGACCCATGGCGAATTCGGCGACGTCGCAGCGGCGCTCGCCACATCTGCCGTCACCTATGAGGGCACCTTCCACAGCCACCGTGTGCAGCATGCAGCCCTGGAGACCCATGGCGGCCTCGCCTGGCTCGATCAATCGGGCGTGCTCAATGTCCGCACCTCGACGCAGGTGCCGTTCCTGACCCGGCGCGCGCTGTCGGATATCTTCCAGCTTCCCATGGACAAGGTCCGCGTGTTCTGCGAGCGCGTCGGCGGCGGCTTCGGCGGCAAGCAGGAGATGTTCGTCGAGGACATCCTGGCGCTCGCAACACTCAAGACCGGACGGCCGGTGAAGCTGGAGCTGACCCGCGAGGAGCAGTTCATCGCGACCTCGACGCGGCATCCGATGCGTGTCCACATCAAGGCCGGCGCCGATGCCGACGGCAAGCTCACCGCGCTCCAGCTCGACGTGCTCTCCAACACCGGCGCTTACGGCAATCACGCCGGCCCGGTGATGTTCCACGCGATGGCCGAGTCCATCAGTGTCTACAACTGTCCGAACAAGCGGGTCGACGGCGCCGCGGTCTACACCAACACGGTTCCGGCGGGAGCGTTTCGCGGCTACGGCCTGCCGCAGACGCTAATCGCCGTGGAGGCTGCGATCGACGAGCTGGCAAGCCAGCTCGGCATCAGCCCCTACGAGATGCGCCGGCGCAACATCGTCAGGCCCGGCGATCCCATGCTGTCGCCGCCGCCGTCCGAGTTTCACGACGTCGTCTATGGCTCCTACGGACTCGACCAGTGCCTCGACCTCGTCGAGCGCGCCATGCAAGCCGAGGGCCCGCAGCCGGACTTGCCGCCGGAATGGCTGATCGGCGACGGCGTCGCCCTCACCATGATCGATTCCGCGCCGCCGGCCGGCCATCTCGCCGACGCCGTGGTCGCGCTCAACGACGACGGCGGCTTCGACCTCACCGTCGGCACCGTCCGAATTCGGCAACGGCACCAGCACCGTGCACCGGCAGATCGCCGCGACGACGCTGGCGACCACCGTCGACAGGATCCGTCTGCATCAGTCCGACACCGCCCATGGCGGCCACGACACCGGCGCCTATGGCAGCGCGGGCATGTTCGTCGCGGGCAAGGCGACACATGCGGCGGCCATGCAACTCGCGACCGAGCTGAAAGCCGCGGCCGCGAGCGCCTGGCTCTGCGACGTCGCCAGTTGCACGCTCGAAGCCGAGGCCGTCGTCAGCGGCGTGCGACGCATGTCCTTCGTCGAGCTGGCAAGGCTCGCGCGCGAACGCGGCGAGCCGCTCGCAGCGCACGGCCATTCCGACGGCACGCCGCGTACGGTCGGTTTCAACGTCCAGGGCTTCCGCGTCGCCGTGAACAAGGGCACCGGCGAGCTCAGGATTCTCCGGAGCGTGCAGGCGGCAGACGCAGGAATCGTCGCCAATCCCATGCAATGCCGCGGGCAGGTCGAAGGTGGTGTCGCTCAGGCGCTTGGTGCGGCGCTCTACGAGGAGATGGCGATCGACGCGGACGGCCGGGTCATCAATGCCAAGTTCCGCGACTATCACCTGCCCTCCTTCGCCGACGTGCCCCGTACCGAGGTTCTCTTCGCCGAGACGACCGACACGATCGGACCGCTGGGCGCGAAGTCGATGAGCGAGAGTCCGTACAATCCGGTCGCCGCCGCGCTCGGCAATGCCATCGCCGACGCCACCGGCATCCGCTTCACTGCACCGCCCTTCAAGCCGGACCGGCTGTTTCCGGCATTGCTCGACAAGTTCGGCAGCTAGCTGCCGCGATAAGTCGAATAGCTCCAGGGCGTGACCAGCAGCGGCACGTGATAGTGGCTCTCCGGCTCGCTGATCGCGAAGTGCAGCGGGATCTGGTCGAGAAACGGCGGGTCGGCCAGCGCCACGTTGCGCGCAGCGTAATATTTGGCCACGCTGAAGCGGAGCTCGTAGCGGCCGATCGGCAGCGGACGGCCCCTGATCAACGGCTGATCGGTGCGGCCGTCTGCATTGGTGACGGTGCGAGCGACCACGCGGCTCTGACCGAGCGCGGACAGCTCGACAAGCTCAACCGGAATACCGGACGCGGGCTTGCCGACGTGATTGTCCAGCACATGCGTCGACAGCCGGCCGTGCACCTTCAGCTTGTCGTCTGCAATGACGAGCTGATCGAGCCGCAGCGCGGAGATGCGGCCGATCTCCTCGATCGCGCGGCGCGTCTCGGTCTTGGCGATGTTGAGCAGCCGTGTCTCGAAGTCGCGCAGGATGGAATCCCTGGTGTGCCGACGCACGCAGACGATATAGGGGAAGCCGAATTTTTCACGATAGGCGCTGTTGACGCGCTCGAACGCGGCGTATTCGGCGTCCGACAACCTATCGAGCCCGGCGCTGTTCTGCTCGTCAGTGGAGTCCGCCGTGAGGCCGGCGGCGCGCTGCGTCTTGTTGGCGAGATCGGGGTGCGCCCGGATCAATGCCAGCTGCACATCGGGCTCCGCACTCTGGATCGCCGCCATCAGCGCAGCGTGCAGCTGGTTGATGCCGGCGAATGGCCGCTGGCCTGCAAGCTTCTCGGCGATCCACGGCGAATATTCGACGACGTTGGCGAGCGCGGCGACGAAATCCGCGTTGCTCGCGGCATTGAGATCGGCCAGGGAAATCTGCGACATCACCTTTATCCGATCTCGAACGCATCGGCCGCGAGATGCGCATGCTTGTCGTGCCAATGCTGCGCGATCTGCAATCGCGTGGGCACCCAGACGCGCTCGTGCTTGCCGATATAGTCCAGGAAGCGGATCAAGCCGGCCGCGCGTCCAGGCCGGCCGGCAAGGCGGCAGTGCAGGCCTACGGACATCATCTTCGGCGCGGTCTCGCCTTCGGCGTAGAGCACGTCGAACGCGTCCTTCACATAGGTGAAGAACTGCTCGCCTTCGGCAAACCCTTGCGGGTTGATGAAGCGCATGTCGTTGGCATCGAGCGTGTAGGGAATGATGAGCTGCTTGCCGTTTGCACCCTTGACCCAGTAGGGCAGATCGTCGGCATAGGAGTCGCAGAGATAGAGGAAGTTGCCCTCTTCCGTCAGCAGACGGTTGGTATTGATCGAGGAGCGGCCGGTGTACCAGCCGAGCGGCCGCGAACCGGTTGCCTCGGTATGGACGCGGATGGACTCGGCGATCTCGGCGCGCTCCTGCGCCTCGGTCATGTCCTTGTGCTCGATCCATTTCAGGCTGTGGCTGGCGATATCCCAGCCCGCTTCCTTCATCGCCGCGACGATCTCGGGGTTGCGCTTCAGCGCGGTGGCGACGCCGAAAACGGTGGTCGGCCAGTTGCGCGCGGTGAACATGCGCCAGAGCCGCCAGAATCCGGCGCGCGAACCATATTCAAACATGGATTCGATATTGGCGTGGCGCTGACCCGGCCAGGGCTGCGCGCCGAGCACGTCGGATAGGAAGGCTTCCGAGGCACGGTCGCCGTGCAGGATGTTGTTCTCGCCGCCCTCTTCGAAATTGACGACGAACTGCACCGCGATCCGCGCAGTTCCGGGCCATTGCGGATGCGGCGGGTTGCGGCCGTAGCCGCGGAGATCGCGCGGATAGCTTGCGTCGGTCACTCAGACTTCCTCGAAGCGGATCGGCAGGGCGCCCTTCCACAGCACGCTCTTGCCGAGCGTCGCCAAATTCTCCAGGCCGGAGGTCAGCGTGATGAAATGGTTGCCGGCAAGCTGACCCATCTTGCTCGCGAAGTGCACGCCGCCATAGGCGAGCAGGATCTCGGTCTCGCTGATGCCGCCGGGATAAAGGATGATCTGGCCGGGCGCGGGATAGCTCGTGTGGTTCTCGTAGTCGACGCCGAAATCGAGATCGCCGAGCGGCATCCACACCCCCTCGCCGCTCCAGCGCACGTGGATGATGTGGCTTTCGAACGGCAGCGCCTTGCGGAACGCGGCGACGGTCTTGGGGGCCAGCTGCTCCTCGAAACGGGCATCAAAGGTGAAATCGCCGGCGCGGATAACGAGTTTGCTCATCTCATCTCTCTGGGTCGGGGGCCTAGGCCCCACGGGGTCGTTTCCGGCAAAAAGCATTCCCGACAGCTTCGCGCAAGGGGCGCGCGGCCCTACCTGCGGTCGTAGGACCAGCCGAAAATGCCACTCCGCCGCACCTCCGGCTCGGGCTCGGCGGCCGGCGTGGGTGCTTCCTTCAGCTCCGCCTGCGGCGGCGGAGGGACCGGCAGGGTCTCGCATTTCATGGAGTAGACCAGCTTGCCATCCGCCGTGCGCCCGATCGGAGCACAGGGATCGGAATGCGCCGGATTGGCCTTCGGCGCGATCTTGACTTGCGCCGCCGCCGGCGAGGCGATCAGGAGCAGAACCAGCAGATATCTCGACATCGTTGTCGCCTGGAAACTCAATTGCCCCCATTGAACCGGATTGCGGCGGGCAAGTCCATTGGCGCCGCGGGGGCGATCGCTGAATAATTGGCCGGTGTCGACGGAGCTTCAGGCGGGGCGTGATGGCGCAGTCTCGTGTCCCGGCTCTGCAGCGCGCCATCAAAGCGACGCTGCGCTGCGTCCGGGGCCCGGGAGCGCAGTGTGGTGCGTGTACTCTCCACTCGTCATTGCGAGGAGCTCTTGCGACGAAGCAATCCAGAATCCGTCCGCGGGACGGCTCTGGATTGCTTCGGCGCTTCGCTCCTTGCAATGACGAGTATGGAGCGATAGCTGGCTCTCCAACCTCCACTGTCATTCCCCGCGAAAGCGGGGAATCCAGTACGCCGCGGCTTCTCGGCTCGACCATAAGCGTCTCTGAAATACTGAATCGTCCGGTCAAGCCGGACGATGACACCGAGTACGTGGCTATAGACACGCCTTCACAGCCTCGCGGCGTGTTTCACCCGAGCTTTGCGTGATCGCTCCACCCTCTAAAGCCAAGAGGGCGCAGGGAAGGCCGGGTGCCGACTCGCACCCGCGGTCTGCTGCGCGAATAATGCGCAAAGGAGACCGCACAGCAGCATACAGGTGAAGCCTAACACTCGGCCTTCCCTGCGCGATGGTCGGACGGCTTATGCCGTGCTCTCCCGGGAGCCGAATTCCCTTTGGCCTCCCTCGCCTTACAGAATTCACCAGCCCTGCGCCGGTTGACGCAGATGCCGCATCCGCAAGAGCTTGACCGTAGCAACGACGGCCAGGACCACACGGTTTTACCGTACGCACGGCCCGCCATTTCGCCGCAGTATTCCCGGGCTCCGTCGACAGAGCCGGAAACTTACAGACGAGACGAACCTGACAGCGCCGTCCGTCCGCGCGATGCCGAGGGCTCACGGAGAGCAATCCGCCCTGCCCTTGGCTTTCGCGCCCGACGCTGCTGCGTCCACCGCAAGCCCGGCTCTGCGATCACACGACAACATGACCGCCCCTCAAGATGAGCCGGGATGCGAACCACATACGACGAATCCGAATTTCGGTAAAGTGGAATATTTTTGCGCGTTGGAATTGACAGAGGCGACACAGGACTGCAGGGGTTCAGACGCAATCAAAAAGGGCGGCGCAAAGCGCCACCCCGTTGCAAACCACAAGCGCATCTGACCGATGGAAACCGATCCGCGCGGCATGAACCGGCCGTTTGATACGGCCAGTGTCAGTAGCCCGGATCGTAATAATAAGGACTGCCGCCGTAATAGCCGGGGCCGCCGTAGTAAGGACGCGGGCCATAGCCACCATAGTAGTAGCGGTTCTCGTAATAGTCGCGGCGCCGCTGCTCGGCGATCACCCCGCCGATAATGCCCGCCGCAGCGCCCATGAAGGCGAGGCCTGCTGCATTGGGCCCGCGCCGATGGTAGTGGCGACGACGGGCTGCACTGAAATCGGTAACGGTGGCGGAGGCCTGGGCCGCAGCAGCCTTTGCGGACACCGCCGGGCTCGAACCCGAAGATGCCGCGGATGAGGGGGACACCGCGCTTGCGAGCAGCGCCAGGCCTGCGAACGCAGCCAAGACCGTGTTGCGTCCGGCCGCGGAAATCATCGGTCCATCACTCATCTCGATCTTCCTCTGTTCTGGCTCAAAACATATGTAGGCAAACAGTGCGTAACGCGCAAACCACTGAAATGGTTTCCTGATCGCGGCGTTCTGCCACGCTTCGAACGATTGTAAACCGAACAACCAGATCCAGCTTGAACCATCCAACCTGAGCGGTTAATGAACAGCCGCGCCGTTTTCGGTCGCCGTAAGCGTTTCACGTGAACCAACGCATCAACCGACGCCGTCGGGATCGATGCCATTTCCAGGGTTCACCGTGCTCGACGCGTCCTTTCCTCGAAAGAAATCAGATGATTGCGGTTCGCAAACTGCCGGCGCGCTACGCGCCGATCGTGATGCCCTTTGTACTGTCCATCCTCGTGACGGCTGTGGTGTCGGTCATTTCCACGCTCCGAAGCCTAGGGGCAACGCCGGCGTTCCTGGCGACCTGGCCCGGCGCTTGGGCGTTGTCGTGGCTCGTCGCCTTTCCGACGCTGCTGATGGTGCTGCCGCTGGTCCGCCGGATCGTGGCCTGCCTCGTCGCGGCCCCGCCCGGCCGATAGAACACGCCTAAAGCACGATGAGATGGGACGGTCATCATCGCGCTTTGGGTTGTTGTTTCAGCATGATCTCTTCGGAAAACCGCTTCACAATTTTCCGGATCATGCTCTAGGACAGCGACCCCAGCACGCCGCGCGTCGCCTTGTCGATCTCCTCGACATAGCGGCGCCGGGCGAAATTCTCGGTGAGGAAGCCGACCACCTTGCGGCTGTCGGTGGAATCGACCACCGCCAGCATCTCGGCCTCGGCCTCGTCGAACACCGCCATGGCCGACTTCACGTTCATTTCCGGTATCAGCACGATGTCGATCAGGCGCGCCAGCTCGATCACCTGGATGTCGTCGGCGATGGTGTCGAGGTCGTTGGAGAACAAATCGGGCAGCAGGACGAGGCCGACATATTCGTCGGCATTGTTGACGATGACGATCCCCGGCCGCGAGCCCAGCGCGAATTCGCGGCGCGCGGCGGCGATCGTCGTGGTCGACGGCACCTTGCCGACGTCGGAGCGCATCAAGCGCTCGACGGTGAGGTTGCGCAGCCAGCCGACGTCGTTGGCGCTGCGGATGGTCTCGCCGCGCAGATGCAGGCGCCAGGTCGAGAAAGAGTGGCCGAACATGAAGCGGACGCAGATCGAGGTGACGATACAGCCGGCCAGCACCACGGCGGTGACGTCGACGTTGCGGGTCATCTCCAGCACGAGGAACGACATCGTGAGCGGACCGCCGACGACGGCGACGCCGAGCGTCGCCATGCCGGTCAGCATCGCGACCAGCGGATCGATCGCGAAGTTCGGACTGATCAGAAGCAGTACCGCCGCAAAGAACTTGCCGATCAGGCTGCCGACGAACAGCGAGGCGAAGAACAGGCCGCCGCGAAAGCCCGAGGCGAGCGACACCAGGCAGGCCGTCACCTTCAACGCGATGATTAGTGCGATCAGGCCGATCGTCATGTCATTGAAGAGGTCGAGCACCATCGCGCCGTGGCCGGCTGCCAGGACCTGCGGCGTGATGATCGCGAAGCTGCCGACGATGAGGCCGCCGATCACCGGACGCAGCCAGACCGGCATCCAGACGAACAGGCGCTCGAACATCGGCGAGGAGCGCATCACGGCGATGCCGACACCGCTGGTGATGAGCGCAAGGCCGATGAGTGCCAGGTACTGCTCGACGCCGACGGCGCTGACCTTCGGGATCTCCAGCGAATAAGGCGCGCCGCCGAGCCATTGCGCCGTCAAGGCGCCCGCCAGCGAAGCCGCCAGGATCGGCGCGGCGCTGCCGACCGCATAGACGCCGACGATGAGCTCGCAGGCATAGAAGGCCCCGGTGATCGGCGCGCCGAACGCCGCCGCGATCGCGGCGGCAGCGCCACAGCCGACCATCAGGCGCAGATCGTTGCGGCGAAGATTGAAGAACTTGCCGAGCAGCGAAGCGATGCCCGAGCCGATCTGGGTATAGCCGGCCTCGAGACCGACCGAGGCGCCGCAGCCGTTGGAGATCAGGGTCTGGCTCGACACCACCACACTGTCCCGCATCGACAGATTGCCGCCGCGTAGCGCATTCGCCTCGATCGGATCGACCGCGTTCGAGATCTTCATGCGCCGCCGCGACCATTCCATGATGCCGAGCGAGAGCCCCCCCAGCGCAGGCGCGATCAGCGCTGCCCACGGACTGACGCTCTCGTGAGCCGACAGGTGGACATCGATGGGAATGCCGTAGATCACCACATGCGCGAGCTGGGCAAGCTTGGCCATCAGCGTCACGACCGCACCCGCGAGCGTGCCGATGACGAGCGCGAGCGGGATCAAGTAGAACTCGTTGCTGCGCAGCAGGGCGCGCAGTCGAACCATGATACGGTTCGTTCCCTTGCGATCGACGAGATGCCTGATCCGCACGAACACCTTCTGTCCGTCCTACCCTTCCGACAGGCCGTAGCCGGCCATGCGCTGGCGGACCCGCTCGATCTCCTCGCTGGAGAGCAGCGGCGGTTGTCCGATCTGGAGGCAGCCGTGATATTGCCGCGCCAGCGTCTCGATCTCGACGGCGAGCCACATCGCCTTGTCCAGCGTCTTGCCGATCGCGATCATTCCGTGGTGGTCGAGCAGGCAGGCAAGCCGGCCCTCCAGCGCCCGCACCGCGTGCTCGGACAGCTCCACCGTGCCGAACGTGGCATAGGGCGCGCAGCGGATGGTGTCGCCACCGGCGGCCGCGATCATGTAGTGCACGGGCGGGATCTCCATGCCCATGATCGCCAGGATGGTGCAATAGGTCGGATGGGCGTGGACGACGGCATTGACGTCGGGCCGCGATTTCAGGATGTCGCGATGAAAACGCCACTCGCTCGACGGCTTCTGATCGGGGGCATGGGAGCCGTCCATCGCCATGAACACGATCTGGTCGGGCGTCATGGCGTCATAGGGCACGCTGGTCGGGGTGACCAGAAGCCCGTCCGCATGTCGGACGCTGATATTGCCCGAGGTACCCTGGTTGATGCCGAGCGCGTTCATGCGGCGGCAGGCGTCGATGATGGCCTGTCTCTTGGCGAGCTCGTCCTTTGTCATCGACATCTGGATTTTTCTCGGCTTCTTGGCGATGGACGTTTGTCAGAGGGGAAGTACGTCAAAGCCATGCGGCAGTGCAAGCGAAAGCGACCCGATCACGCGCGATCTTGCCGAGGGACCGGCCACCTCTCGAAATGGAATGTAAAATCAACAAATTACCAGATTGTCGCAGCTTACGGCAGGCTCGCCCGGACGGCCGCAATCCCCTTGATGGCGAACTGCACCGAATAGGCGGCGAGCAGCATGCCGAGCACGCGCGAGAGCACGGCGTTTCCGGTGCGCCCGAGGGTGCGCGCGATCAGGCCCGCTGAGACGAAGCACAGCATGCAGAGCAGGCAGACCGAGAGCACCACCGCGATGATGATCGCAGCTTCGCGCCATAGCCGGCATCCCCCGACAGCAGCAGCGTGGTCGCGATCGCGCCGGAGGCCGTCATCGGAATGGCGAGCGGAAACACCGCGGCGTCGGAGGGCGCGAGGCGCCATATCAAAAGTTAAACGCTCGTGCTCGGAAAGACATCAAGCCGCTCGCCAGCCGAGCAACCATTCGTGCTGATTGCCGTTTGCAAGAACATCAACGTCCGAACAGAAGCGGCCAAGACAATTGCACGAACCCCGTTCCAGAATTGATCCGCACGATCCGATTGCCTGCAGCCACTGGGCGCTTCGATTAGGGACAAACGTCCGAGAACTCAAGGCTGCGATCCATCAATTCGGGAGCGCCGCCGATGCCGTCGCGTACGGCCTCGAGCAATGGCGGCGTAGCGCTTCGCGTGGACAGTGGCAAGGCCGCAGCGGCGCACCGCAGGTCGGCATCCTCTCCGATTCCATGGTCGCGCGCGGCGAGCAGCTCGCTTCTGTCTCCCTCGTCTGCGTCAATGCCGTCGGCCTCGTCGCCGGCGCCGTGCCGCGGATTCTGCCCGCGGCGCCGGAAGCCGATATCGATGCCTATCTCGATGGCCTCCACGGCCTTTTCGTCGGCGGCGGTCAGACCAACGTTCATCCCTCCCGTTACGGGCAAACAGTCGACGAGAAGCGCGACGGCCCGTTCGATGAATTCCGCGACGAGATTTCCCTGCGCCTGATCCCGCGCGCGCTGGCGCGGGGCATCCCCGCTCTCTTCATCTGCCGCGGTATCCAGGAGTTGAACGTCGCCTTCGGCGGCACGCTGGTGAAGGAGCCGGAGGATCTGCCCGAGGACAAGCGCCATGGCACGCCCGAGGCCGACAATGAGGACGCCCGCTATCGGTTGCGGCAGAATCTCACGCTGCGCAAGGGCGGTCTCCTGCACGGGATATGCGGCGCGGATACCATCACCGTGAATTCGCTGCACAGCTTTCTGATCGGCGATCTGGCGCCGGGTCTCGTTGCGGAAGCCGTGGCCGGGGACGGCGCAATCGAGGCGGTCAGCGTCGATGGCGCGAGCGGGTTCGCGCTCGGCACGCTGTTTCATCCTGATTATTGGGCAAGCACGGATCATGCGTCGGCCCGCATCCTCTCTGCCTTTGGAGACGCGGTCCGCCAGCATGCCAAGACGCAAAGGGCAGCTTAAGGCCATGCATCGCTACCGCTTCGGGATCGAGGAAGAATATTTTCTGGTCAATCGCCAATCCGCAGCCCCACGGTCCGAACTGCCCAAGCCTTACATGGCAGCGGCCCAGAAGCGCCTCGGGGAACGGCTGACCACCGAAATCCTGCAATCGCAGATCGAGGTGGCGACCCCGCCTCTGGCATCTTCGGCCGATGCGATCGCCGAGCTCGCGCGCTACCGCTCGGTTCTCGCCGAGGTCGGCAAGGAGCACGGGGTCGGCATCATCGCCGCCGGAACGCATCCGCTGGCCCAGCCGCAGCAGCAACGCATGACCCGCAAGCGCCGCTACAGCAAGGTCATCAACGACCTCGGAATGGTCGGCCTCGGCAACCCCATCAGCGGACTGCACGTGCACGTCGAGGTGCCCGAGCCGGACCTGCGCGTCGAGATCATGCACCGCCTAGTGCCGTTCCTGCCGCTGCTGCTGGCACTGTCGACCTCCTCGCCATTCTGGTGCGGCTACCCCACGGGATTGCTGGGATACCGCAATGCCGCCAATGACGCCCTGCCCCGCACCGGTTTCCCGGAGATGTTTCGCGACCTTGCCGAATACGAGACCTATGTGAAGACGTTGGTCGGCGCCGGCATCGTCCCCAACGCCACTTATGTCTGGTGGGCGCTACGGCCTTCGCTCCAGCATCCCACGCTCGAACTGCGCATCACGGATTGCTGCACGGCCATTGCAGACTCGGTGGGGATCGCCGCGCTGTTCCGCGCGCTGGTCCGGCACGTCATCCACCATCCCGATCTGAACGCCACCTATTCGGCCGTGCACCGCGCGCTGATCGAGGAGAACCGCTGGCGCGCCCAACGCTATGGAACCGATGGCACCTATATCGATCTCATGTCGTTCGAGCCGATTTCATTTCGCAGCTGGCTCGAGTCGGTGATCGCCATGCTGGCGCCCGATATCGCGCATCTCGGCATCGAGGACGATGTCCAGCATCTCAAGACCATCCCGAAACGCGGCACGTCGGCGCATCTTCAGCTCGAATATTTCCGTGGCCTGCGCAAATTCGGTCGGTCGCCGCGCGAAGCGATCGCTGACGTGACGAAATGGCTGCGGACCTCGACCGAAGCGGGCGACTTCACCGCCCGGGGCGGAGAGCCGAGGGGCGCACCTGCTCGACAGCCCCTGCCGGATCTCGCCTGACGTGCCAGAGGCGGCCGCATGGAACGAGGTTTCGGCAGCCGACTTAGGTCATCAGAGATAGACATCCGTGGAGACTGACTATGAGCGACAGCGGAGTTGGCATGCTGCTGGGCCACGCCTCGGGGCAAATGCTTTGGCTCTGGTTCATCGGCGCGTTCGTGCTCGGTGGGGCCCTGGTGTACGGGGTGATGAAAGCCGGCCACCTCAGGCGCGGCGAGCGGGCTCGTCTCGACCGCGCGACGGAAGAGCGACAGCGCCAGGAAGACCCTTACAAGCGTCCGACCTGAGCCCGCGCGGTGCAGTTTGGAACTTTCGTTCTCCGGCGGGCTTTGATCGCCCGAGGATTGAGGAAGGCGACGCCTTCCCGTGTCACCTCAAGAGGAGGACGTATGGCTAAACGAGCGAAGAAACGGACAACCAAGAAGACGGCGGCGCGCCGCCCGCGTCAGGCGCCCAAGATGCTCAGCGACCTGTTTCTGGAGACGCTGAAGGACATCTATTTCGCCGAGAACAAGATCATCAAGACCTTGCCCAAGATGGCCAAGGCCGCGAACTCGAAGGAGCTCGCGGCCGCCTTCAACAAGCATCTGCGCGAGACCCAGGGCCAGGTCAAACGGCTCGACCAGATCTTCAAGATGCTGGGCAAGCCGGCGCGCGGCAAGCCGTGCGAGGCCATCAACGGCATCACGGACGAAGGCGCCGAGATCATGAAGGAGTTCAAGGGAGCCCCCGCCCTCGACGCCGGCCTGCTCGCGGCGGCGCAGGCGGTCGAGCATTACGAAATCTCCCGCTACGGCACACTGCGCACCTGGGCCGAGGAGCTCGGCATGCAGGACGCGGCAAGGCTGCTCCAGGCGACGCTGGACGAGGAAGAAGCCACCGATCACACGCTGACCGAGCTCGCCACGTCCGTGATCAACCTCGAAGCGGAAGACGAGTACCGCGCCGCGGCCTGATGCCGCGTCTACTTGCCACGACAGAACGCCGCGGCCGATGCCGCGGCGTTTGCTTTTTTGAAGCTCACGACGATGCATGGCACGTCCGCAGCCTCGCACTGGATTTCCCGGGAACCAGCCCCATATGCTGACTTTCCCACCGCCGAGCCTCGATCATGCAACCCAAAAATCCCCTCGACTGGATGCTGTCCGAAGCCTTGGACCAGCTGACCCGCGCCGAACGGCTGCGTCACCAGTTCGGCCGCCAGGAAGCCTGCTGGGAGCCGCCGATCGACGTGCTCGAGACCGAGCATGAACTGCTGATCCTGGTCGCACTTCCCGGGGTCAATCCGGACAATGTCGAGACGGTGATCCATGACGGCGTGCTCGTCATCTCCGGCCAGCGCACGCTTCCGCCGGAGCTTCGCAACGCGCGCATCCACCGCCTCGAGCTGCCGCAGGGCCGCTTCGAGCGGCGCATCGCGCTTCCCATCGGCCGTTACGCCATCAGCCGCTTCGTGATGGACGGCTGCGTCGCGCTGCGCCTCGCCAAATCCTGAGGTCGATCATGGCCACCGAACAGATGAATACCGCACAGACCAATTCCCAGAACGGCCCCGACGTGAATATCCCCGAAGACGCCCTGATCATCATTCCCGTGCGCGAGATGGTGCTGTTTCCCGGCGCCATCGCGCCGATCGCGATCGGCCGGCCGAAGTCCATCGCCGCGGCGCAGCAGGCGCTGCGCGAGCAGCGGCCGGTCGGCATCGTCCTGCAGCGCAGCCCCGAGATCGAGGAGCCCGGGCCGGACGACCTCTACCGCGTCGCGACCATCGCCAATATCGTACGCTACATCACCGCGCCCGACGGCACCCATCACATCGTCTGCCAGGGCGTGCAGCGCGCGCGTATCCTCGACCTCCTGCCGGGGACACCGTTCCCGGCCGCGCGCATCCAGCAGATTCCCGAGCCGACCACGACCTCGCCGGAGATCGAGGCCCGTGCGCTGAATCTGCAGCGTCAGGCCATCGAAGCGATCGAGCTGCTGCCGCAGGCGCCGCCCGAGCTGGTGGCGATGTTCCAGAACACCAGCGCGCCCGGCGCGCTGGCGGATCTGGCGACCTCGTTCATGGACATCAAGCCGCAGGACAAGCAGGAGGTGCTGGAGACCATCGATCTCGCTCTGCGCGTCGAGAAGGTGTCGAAGCATCTGGCTGAACGGCTGGAGGTGCTGCGCATTTCCAACGAGATCGGCCAGAAGACCAAGGCCTCTTTCGACGAGCGGCAGCGCGAGGCGATCCTGCGCGAGCAGATGGCGACCATCCAGCGCCAACTCGGCGAAGGCGACGGCAAGGCGGCCGAGGTCGCCGAGCTGACGGCTGCCATCGCCAAGGCCAACATGCCGCCGGAGGCCGACGCGCACGCCAAGAAGGAGCTGCGCCGCTACGAGCGCATGCCGGAGGCTGCCGGCGAGGCCGGCATGGTCCGCACTTATCTCGATTGGCTGATCGAGCTGCCCTGGGCGCTGCCCGAGGAGAAGCCGATCGATATCAAGGAGGCACGCCGCATCCTGGATGCCGACCATTTCGGTCTGGAGAAGATCAAGAGCCGGATTATCGAATATCTGGCGGTGCGCAAGCTCGCCCCACAGGGCAAGGCGCCGATCTTGTGCTTCGTCGGGCCGCCCGGCGTCGGCAAGACCTCGCTCGGACAATCCATCGCTCGCGCGATGGATCGCCCCTTCGTGCGCGTCAGCCTCGGCGGCGTGCATGACGAGGCCGAGATCCGCGGCCATCGGCGCACCTATATCGGCGCCCTGCCCGGCAACATCATCCAGGGCATCAAGAAGGCGGGCGCGCGCAACTGCGTCATGATGCTCGACGAAATCGACAAGATGGGCCGCGGCGTGCAGGGCGATCCCTCCGCCGCGATGCTGGAGGTGCTCGACCCCGAGCAGAACGGGACGTTCCGGGACAATTACCTGGGCGTGCCCTTCGACCTGTCGCGCGTGGTGTTCATCGCGACCGCCAACATGCTGGACCAAATTCCGGGTCCGCTCTTGGACCGCATGGAGCTGATCAGCCTCGCCGGCTACACCGAGGACGAGAAGCTGGAGATCGCCCGGCGCTATCTGGTGCGGCGGCAGCTGGAGGCCAACGGCCTCTCGGCCGAGCAGGCCGAGATCGAGCCGGAGGCGCTGAAGCTGATTGTCAAGGGCTATACCCGCGAGGCCGGCGTGCGCAATCTCGAGCGCGAGATCGGCAAGGTGTTCCGCCATGCCGCGGTGCAGGTCGCCGAGGGCACGGCTGAGAAGGTCGTGGTGACGGCAAAGGACATCGCCACTGTGCTCGGCCAACCACGCTTCGAGGGCGAGATTGCGCTGCGCACCAGCGTTCCCGGCGTTGCCACCGGTCTCGCCTGGACGCCGGTCGGCGGTGACATCCTGTTCATCGAGGCAACGCGCGTGCCCGGCAAGGGCGGCCTGATCCTGACCGGGCAGCTCGGCGACGTCATGCGCGAGAGCGTGCAGGCTGCGCTGACGCTGGTGAAGAGCAAAGCCACGCAGCTCGGTATCGATCCGCAAGCATTCGAGAAGAGCGACATCCACGTTCACGTGCCGGCGGGAGCAACCCCTAAGGACGGACCGAGCGCTGGCGTTGCCATGTTCACGGCGCTGACGTCCCTGCTCACCAACCGCACGGTGCGCAGCGACACGGCGATGACCGGCGAGATCTCGCTGCGCGGCCTCGTACTGCCGGTCGGCGGCATCAAGGAGAAGGTGGTGGCTGCGGCCGCTGCCGGCTTGAAGCGGGTGATGCTGCCTGCGCGCAACAAGCGGGATTACGACGACATCCCGCAGAGCGCGCGGGACAACCTCGAATTCATCTGGCTGGAGCGCGTCGACGAGGCCATCGCCGCCGCGCTCGAACCTGCCGAGGCCAAGGTCGAGGCAGCGGAGTAATGTGATGACAAAACTGCTGGAAAGAGCGAAGCGATCACGGAAGACGCAGCGGCTGCGCCAGCTGCTCGATCGTGCCATCGACCGGGTGCGCGATGCGCTTGCAGGACCCGAGCCGCGGCTTCAGCCGATCCCGGTCCGGGTGAAGCGCCGCAAGGGTTGAGCCCTCCGTCTCGAGCCCTCGCGGCAGCCCCAAAACAAAAGGCCCCCTCCATGCGAGGGGGCCTTTGCGTTGTTAGCCCACGGCGTCCTTGGCGGCCTTGACCGGGCGGGCGCGGACGATCTTCCGGGCCGGCTTGGCCTTGAACATCATCTCTTCACCTGTGAACGGGTTGGTGCCCTTGCGCGCCTTGGTCGCGGGCTTCTTGATGACCACGAACTTGGCGAAGCCCGGCACCAGGAACAGGCCGTTCTTCTTGAGCTCCTTGTGGCCGACGTCGGTCAGCGTCTCCATGACGCTCTTGACGTCACGCTTGGAAAGCTCGGTGGCAGTCGCAATCTTTTCGATCAACTGCGATTTGGAAAGTTGGGTCGGCATCGTGTCTCCTCTGATTCGTTGCCGGTTGCATATTAGACCAACCGGCGAAGGCCTATAGCCTTCTGCACAGCTTTGTCGCGGTTTTACGGGCTTTTTTGGCCCTCTGTAGCAAAAAACCCTGCTTTTTTAGCTGCTTCCGGAGTGAAAGGAGCCTCAGGCAGCGGTTTTTGCCTTGTTTCAAAGGCCCGCAAGCCACCTTGCTAAAGCTGATTCGAGGCTTTCGACAAGCGACGACCGGCCTCTTTGTGCGAGGCCGGTCGCGATTCACCCTGAAAAATAAGGCTAGAACGTCGTGTTGCGGCGCCTCAACGGCTCTCTCACCCTGTTCTTACGGGCGCCGCGACGAGATCCGCTCGCGCTAGATGCGCTCGATGATGATGGCCGGCGCCATGCCGCCGGCGGCGCACATGGTGACCAGACCGCGCTTGAGATCGCGCCGTTCGAGCTCGTCGAGCACAGTGCCGATCAGGATCGAGCCGGTGGCGCCGATGGGATGGCCGAGCGCGATCGAGCCGCCGTTGACGTTGACCTTGTCGCGGTCGAGCTTGAGGTCGCGGATATATTTTTCCGCAACTACTGCAAAGGCCTCGTTGATTTCGAACAGGTCGATGTCGTCGATGGAGAGGCCCGCCTTCGCCAGAACCTTGCGCGTCGCCGGCACCGGCGCATTCAGCATCAGCGTCGGCGAGTCCCCCATATTCG
>NZ_JXJM01000001.1:1525488-1625646 GCF_001593325.1 Bradyrhizobium sp. DOA1 | reverse complement strand
GTAGGCGGGCGAGGCCAGCAGGATCGCCGCGGCGCCGTCGACGACGCCGGACGAGTTGCCGGCGTGATGCACGAAGTCGATGTCGAGATCCGGATATTTTTGCAGGATCAGGCCGCGATAGGTCGTGCCCTTGTCGTCGAGTGCATAATCGGCGATTGCGGGGAACGCGGGCTTCAGGCTGCTCAGGCCCTCCATCGTGGTCTGCGGCCGCGGATACTCCTCGTGGTCGAGCGCGAGGCTGCCATCCTCGCGGTAGACGGGGACGAGACTCTTCTTGAAGTGACCGTTCGCCATCGCATGCGCGGCGCGCTTCTGGCTCTCCAGGCCGAGCGCGTCGACATCCTGTCGCGTGATGCCTTCCAGCGTCGCGATCGCGTCGGCGCAGACGCCCTGATGCGACTGCGGATGCTTTGCCCGCAGGCGCAGATTGCCGGAATCCATCATCATCGGACCGCCGCCGCGTCGTCCCTCCATCGACATCATCTCGCAGCCGCCGGCAATGACGAGGTCTTCCGCGCCCGCCATGATCGAGCTTGCGGCCATGTTGACGCTGGTGATGCCGCTTCCGCAGAAGCGGTCGAGCGTCACGGCGCTGGCGCGCACGTCGTAGCCGGCATCGAGCGCCGACATGCGCCCGAGATCGCCGCCTTGGGTGGCGACCTGCGCGCTGCAGCCCCAGACGATGTCGTCGACATCGGCCGTGTCGATACCGGTGCGATCGGCGAGCGCGCGCAGCACGGTTGCACCGAGCTGCTGCGGATGAATGCCCGAGAGTGCTCCCTTGCCGGCCTTGCCGACGCCGCGCGGGGTCCGGCAGGCATCGATGATCAGCGCGTCAGCCATTGGCGTTGTCCTCTTGTTTTGAGCGTTGAGGACGTTGTGAATCAGGGGATGAGGGGAGTCAATGCGCGACGATGGCGCCTCTCACCCGGATTTTCCGCTACGCGTAAAATCGGCTACACCCCCGCCGCATTGTTCGCGATCACGTTGCGGTAGAAGCTGGCGCTGAGTTTTGCCGTGCGGACCTGGGTGTCGAAATTGACGTGATAGAGCCCGAAGCGCTTGCTCAGTCCGTACACCCATTCGAAATTGTCCATCAGGCTCCAGAGGAAATAGCCGCGCACCGGCACGCCTTCGGCGGTGGCGCGCTGGAGCTGCGCCAGGTAGTTGCGCAGGTACATGATGCGATCAGTGTCGTAGATCTTGCCGTCGGGCGTGACGACGTCATCGCCGGACGTGCCGTTCTCACTGATATAAATCGCATCCGTCTTCCAAATCTTGGCCGCGAGCTTCGGCACCCAGTAGATCGTCTCGGGGCCGACGCGCAGCCAGTCCGAATTCATGTGCGGGAATGATTTCGGGATCGGCAGCGGCATGAAGCCGGCGCCCTGGTCGGAGGCGACGACGTAGTTCTGCGGCGCGTAGATGTTGAGGCCGAGGAAATCGACCGGCGAGGAGATGATCTTCAGCTCCGCATCGGTGTATTTCGGTGCGTTGGGCCCGGCGAATTTGAGAAAGGCTTCGGTATACTCGCCTGTCATGATGGCGTTGAGATACCCGGCATTCATCTCGCGCAGCGCGATCTCCGCGGCGCGGACGTTCTCCGGCGTGTCGATTGCAGGCGCGCAGGCATCGATGTTCTCGGCCGGTCCCACCCTTGTGCCCGGTCGGCCGTGGGCGCGCACCGCCTGCACTGCGATCCCGTGCGCGAGCGCGCTGTTGTGCCTGATCTGGTTGACCTCGGCTTGCGGCAGCGTCACACCCGGCGCGTCGATGCCGATGCCGTAACCGAAATAGACGAAGCGGCCGCTCTCGTTCAGCGTGAACACGTTCTTGACGCGGTCGGTCAGATGCTCCGCGATATAGGCTGCATAGTCGCCGAAGATCTTGCAGGTCTCGGTCGAGCGCCAACCGCCGAAACGGTCCTGGAGCGATTGCGGCAGGTCCCAATGATAGAGCGTCAGCCATGGTTCGATGCCGTTCTTCAGGAGTTCGTCGACGAGACGGTTGTAGAAGTCGAGCCCTTTGGGATTGGGCTTGCCGTCGCCGTCGGGAAACACACGCGGCCAAGCCACCGAGAAGCGATAGGCCTTGCAGCCGAGCGCCTTGATGAGCGCGATGTCCTCCTTGTAGCGATGATAGTGCTCATTGGCGCGATCGCCCGTGGTGCCGTCCTCGATCTTGCCGGGGATGCGCACGAACTTGTCCCAGATCGAGGCCCCTCGCCCGTCTTCGTTGACGGCACCCTCGACCTGATAGGATGAGGTTGCGGTGCCCCAGATGAAGCCCGCCGGAAATCCGCTTCCGCCGCGCGGCGGCGGTGCCGGCTTGACCTCAGCCGCCTCAAGCGGATTTGCAATCCCAGCTGCGGACAATCCTGCCAGCGTGGCAAACTGGCGACGCGAGACCTTGTCCGACATTGATGCTGCTCCACTTCTCTTGGTTCGAGGCACGATCGTCAGTTCCAGGGTTCAGAAAGGGCGGATTTAGGGCCGGCCTGATCCGATTGAACCGACTACGACCTGCATCAGCCACGCGATGCCGGCGTCTCTCATCGCCGCCTTGGTTGCGATGGCCCGGATAGTATCCGGTTTGCGCGTGAAAGGCAGCTCGGCGAACACCAACCCGAAACGGCCGGCATGGTGATCCACCAATCGGCGCGGCAATGCTGCGATCAGATCAGACCCGGAAAGCTGGACCAGCGCCATCATGAAATGGGGAACGGTCAAGGCGATGCGGCGCTCGAGGCCGCGCTTGGCTAATATCTCATCGACGAAGCCGCGCGCCTCACCGCTGAGCGACACCAGCAGGTGCTGTGATTGCGAGAACAAAGTGCGGGCCGGCGCTTTTGCCAGGGGATGTCCCTTACGCATGGCCAGCACAAAATCCTCATCGTAGAGCCTGCGCGCCTCGAACCGGGGCGACACTGCCGGCAACGGCAGCATTGCGACGTCGAGCTCGCGTGTTTCGAGCATGTCGAGGCTTTGCTGCCAGGGCTGTCCGACAGCGCCGCCGCGCGACGCAGGCATCAGGTGCATCAGGGCGACGTCGATATGGGGCGCCACAGTCGCGATCGATCGCAACAGCTGAACGGATGTCGAGACCAGGACGGCATCGGGAGCGCCGATCGTGAACCGGCGGCTGCTTTTCGCGGGATCGAACGGTGCAGCCGAGCCGATCAGTTGCTCGATGCGTGCGATGATCTCGGCCACGGGCTCGCCAAGCTCCAAGGCCCGCGCCGTCGGAACGACGCCTTTCGGTGTCCGCAGAAACAGGGGGTCGTTCAGCAACAGACGGAGCCGGCCCAGCGCATGGCTGACGGCCGACGGCGTCAAGCTCAGACGCGCGGCTGCACGCGCGACATGACGTTCTTCCAGAACGACGCGGAAGAGCACGAGGAGATTGAGGTCGATCCTGGATAGATCAATTTGGTTCAGCATATTGCTGAAATCATATCGCTGGCTTCAGCAAGATCAAGGCTTCATGGATAGGGGCACCTTTGCCGTTCGATCAGGAGCCGTGACATGACTGAGACACCGCCGGGAGTGAACAAATGGCCGAACTCGCGGGACACGATGTCGCGGCGTTCGATGATGGCCGCTACGGCTGCAATGCCGCTGACCGTTCAGCTTTCGGCCGGTGCGGCCGCAGGGAACGACGCGATAGCCGGCCTCATCGAACGCGCCCGCGAGAAGAATGCCGCCTTCATGCGCGGCGACATGGATCGCTGGTTTCAGCTTGTCCGCATTGCGCAAGATTTCACGTTGATGCAGCCGTTCGGCGGGCCTGCCAGTCGTGGATTCGACGCCAGCCCCAAGCGCCTGGCCGAACTGTCGCAGTACTTCAGGGAAGGCGAAACCGAGCTCGAGGTTTTGCAGACCTACGCATCGGACGTGCTCGTCGTTCTCGTCATGATCGAACGCCAGCGGGCCGAGGTGGGTGGATTGGCGGCTCAGGACTGGTCGCTGCGCGTGACCGAAATCTACCGCAAGGATAGCACCGATTGGCAGCTCGTGCACCGTCACGCAGATCCGCTGGTGCGACGCATCACCTTGCAACAAGCGGCGACGCTCGCCCGAGGCTGGCCGGAGGAAAAATGATGTCGCTCGTCTCGCTGGGTCAGCCGGCCAATGGTTGGGGCGTCATCTTCCGCGTGACATTACTCAGCGCGAGCGCTTCGGCAACTTCGGAAGCTTGTCGGGGTTGAACGCCGGCATCTGGCCGGCTCGTTCAGACGCCGGGGACTGCTGCTGCTCCGTCAATATGAGCGTGCCCTGGAGAACCATTCCCGGAACTTGCACGGCCGTCGCCGTGTAGGTCGCGATCCTGCCGGGGCAATTTCCTTCGATGTTCAGCGTGAGCTCATCGTCGTTGCCGAAGACCGTCGCGCGTCCGTCGGTATGACGCCTCGTCGACACGGTGGCTGTGAAGCGGTCTCCGTCGATCTGGCAGGAGCCATGATACGTCATCAGGCTGTCGCGGCCCCAGATCTGTCCGTCGGCAACGTGGACGATGCCGGTCCCCTGATCGAGTGGCGTCTTGTACCACGCCGCGTAGGTGCCGTCCTTCAGCATGGGAGCCATCTCCGTTGGTGTTCCCAAGCGGATAATCCGCATCATTAGCGCTAAGAAAGCGTTAATCGCGCGGCCCGTGCCAATCCGGTAAGTCTCGCCGCAGTTCGGCTTCAAGGTCCTCGATGATGCTGTGAAGCAGACACGCGGCGAGCGGATCCGTCACTTCCCGCTCCAGACGCTTGTAACGCGCGATCTGGAATTCCTGCTCTTTCAACTGGCGCTCTGTCATCGTACGGGCCCTCCGACGAACTGACGCGGAGGCAGCCAAGTCGTTTCGTTAAAATTTTCCGATCATTTGCGATGGTTTCTGGTCGGTTAAAGGCACGAAGCAGCAATGTCGGAGCACACCGCAAGCCCGAAGCCCAGCCTCGCTCACCCCGGCCGGCTTGTCGCGACCATCGAAGCATGCACGGCGAGCAAATGTCGTGCAACCGAGCTCGCAAGGCACGCCGCC
The DNA here is from genome assembly GCF_001593325.1 of Bradyrhizobium sp. DOA1. Lineage (NCBI taxonomy): Bacteria > Pseudomonadati > Pseudomonadota > Alphaproteobacteria > Hyphomicrobiales > Nitrobacteraceae > Bradyrhizobium > Bradyrhizobium sp. DOA1. The sequence continues at coordinate 1,620,618 of NZ_JXJM01000001.1, read as the reverse complement.
CGGTATCGTGCTGCGCGGCATCCATTTCAGATCATAGCGATACGCTCGCCAATGGCGCGCTCTATTCGGTCCGCGCCTTGATCTCCGGCAATGGTGCCTTGCGCTCGAACGGCTTCTTCTTCGGCGGTGCGGGCAGCAACCCTTCTCGGATGGCCTGCTTCCGAGCGAGCTTGCGGGCCCGGCGAATGGCCTCGGACTTCTCGCGGGTCTTTCTCTCGGACGGCTTTTCGTAGGACCGCCTCTGCTTCATCTCGCGGAAGACGCCTTCACGTTGCATCTTCTTCTTGAGAACACGGAGTGCCTGATCGACGTTGTTGTCTCTGACGAGTACGTGCATTGAGTCTCCTTGCTGATGGCTGCGAATGCGGCACGTCCTGTGGCAGCCAATCCCGCAGGAGCTTCATTCCGACTTTTGAGGATAGTGGCGGCAACGTTCGCCGCGGCTGCGCACAAGCCGATCTGCGCGTCACGGCGATGCAGCTTGGTGACATCAACGTGACCCTCTCGTGCACCGCTGTCAATCGATAACGTGTCGCCTGCGTTCAACGAAGGGCGCGCGAAGCGGCTCGATCGGAACACCTGGACGGTGGCCGCCGAAACAAATTGGCTTGCAACTTGCAAAATTGCGAACGTGCTATATGTTGAGCTTGTTCGATTAGCCGCTGTGCCTTGTTGAATGCGCCCTGCGGGCTCCTTTTCCAAAGACATCGACGAAGTTGAAGATGACGCGTGATTGTCACGCGGCATGTGCTCGCGCACTTTGGAGAAGAATATGACGACAGGTACTGTGAAGTGGTTCAACGGCCAGAAGGGCTTCGGTTTCATTCAGCCGAGCGACGGCAGCAATGATGTGTTCGTTCACATCAGCGCTGTAGAACGCGCTGGTCTGACGGGTCTCGGTGAGGGCCAAAAGGTCAATTTCGAGATCAAGACTGACAAGATGCGAGGCAAAGTCAGCGCCGAGAATCTCTCCCTGGCTTGATATCGTGGTACCGTTTCACGGATGTACTGAAACGGTTCCCCTGCCCGCTCGATCTTCGGATTGAGCGGGTTTCGTCCGTGGCGGAGGCCCGCGAGCAATGAGCGCCAGGAAATCGGCAGAGCCGTCGCCCGAGAGCATCGCACGTTCCGACCGCAAGCGTTTGGCCGCTGAAGAGGGCGCGCGTGCTTTGGCTGAGGTCGAGCGCCAGGCTGTCCAGATCCGCAGCAACATGGCGCGGCTTCGCGAGGCGCGCGAGGCCAGGGAAGCAGCCGATGAGGCCGCTCGCATCGCTTTGCCAACGCCGATGCCGAAGCAGCGTTCAAGGAAGCGGGCGCAATAGTCGCTCTCAACGCTACCGCCGACCCTGAAGGGGCCGATCACATGCCGGAGAGAGCAGATCGTGCCTAGACTCAAGCCAGACCACGGAACCATCACTTTCTTTCTCGCGTCGGGCGCAAATCGGCAGATGTGCCGACTTGCCACGACGTTCAACACGCAAAAGCAGGCGTTCAGCTATCTCCAGAAGCACCGGACGGAGTTCGAGCGCATCGCGCGGGCGCGCCTGGCTTCAGGAGAACTCGAAGACGGAATTGTCGTGCTTTCGATGCTCCAGTCTAGTCGAGCATGATCCGGATGGGCGCAGTGGTCTTGAGCAGAGATGACGCTCACATCATAGAGCAGCGATGACGCTGCGCGCCAATTTCATCAATCGCCCGGCAGAGCTCTTTCACCAACGAAAGTTGCACTGAAGACAAGGCCGATCGCGTTCCGGACCTGAATGCTCAATCCGTCGCGGCTCCTGAAGGCATCAAGCTCCCTGGTGATGTCCGCAAGAGACAGCGCCGTCTCGATCTCCGCGGCCCTTCGGCCGGTCAAACTCAACCCCTCTTCGTCGAATACGAGCGACTCCCCGTCCCAGATATCGAAATAGAAGTGCGGCACCTAAGATGCCCTGTCGGGCTTGCCGCGGCGCTCGGCTTCCCTGGCCAACCTTTCGGCTTTCAAACGTTCCCGATTTGCGTGAAAAGTCTGTTGCGCTTGCTCGTAATCGGTCGGCGGCTTCTTCGCGATCGGCTTGAACAAGTCATGGGCCTCCTTGACGGCCCGTGTGTGGGATTGCTGTCTCATGGTCCATGCCTTCTTTCTCTGCGATGTGTCTGGTGTCGGCCGGCTCTCGCTGCCGCGTTAGGTTTTTGACCGGCGCGTTGTGCTGGGTCGGTCTTTGCGCAAACGGTCGAACTCCTCGGGTCCATTGAGCAGATCCTGCTTGCGAGCGATCCGGGCATCTTCCGTCGTGGCCTTGTCGCCCATGCCATCGATGGCATCGCCAGCCATCTTGCGCGCGCGCAGCTTCTGCTGATCACGACGGTCGTGTGCCGTGAGGCCCAGTTCGATGAGGCGACCAATCGCCTCAGGTAGGGAAGTGCCGTTGTTCTGAGCCATCCACGCCTCGATGGCCTTCAGCAGGGACGCCGAAGGCCGAAAGCTTACAGCTGGCGCGAGGCTGGAACGCTTGCTCATTGGGCTCACCTAGTTTGCTGCCACCGCAGCAACGCGCCCATCGGCAGAAGATGGATGACCAACGGGCGATCGTCCGAACCGTTCCTAGGACTTGGGAGCCATTGGCCATTGAGAAATCGGCGCAGGTCGGAGCCGCATCGCCGGAAACAAGGAAGCACGCCTGCGCCATGGAGCGCGGCGCCATTGGAAGCTTGCCCCTCGAGTCTCAGGGCTTCGAGGGCTTTTAATCCCAGGGACGCTTGCCGTCCGCGTCACGATCCCAAGGTCGCGTTGTGGGTGCGCTCTTTTCGGCTTCAACCGCCTTCTCTCGGTCAGCCTTAACCTGTTCACGATCGGTCAGAGGCGGTTTCTGCGGGGAACCGACTTGAGCGCGCCGGAACTGTTGTGACCAGCGCAACCACAAGGATTTTCATCATCCCCGAGTCTAGCACTGATATCTGACCGCGTCCGAATTAGTTTGCTGCCGGAAATCCGGATCGAGTTAGTTTGACTGTCCCAACGGCCCCATCGGCCGGACTGGCTGTACAAGTGGGACAGTCTCCTTGCGGACGGTGCAAGCGTTGTTGGGCCGATGCGCCAACGTGCTGGGCGACAACACCCTGGCTTCCCGCGCGCGAAGCCGTCTCAGCTCCGCCCTAAAACGTCACCCGCATCCCCGCATAGAACGCCCTCGGCCGTGCCGGGCTCAGCGAGCGCGGATCGGTGAAGTCTGCCCCGCCATTGGTGAAGTTGGGCAAGGCATCGCGGTCGAAGAACTGGCCGTAGGTCACGTAGCGCTTGTCGAATACATTGTCGACGCGGCCGTAGAGCTGGACGTTCTTGGCGACCTGATAGGAGGTGTGGAGGTTGAAGACCGTATAGGAGGGCAGCTTGGCGTATTGGTTCGACTCGTCGCCAACTATAAATTGGTTAGAGACGAACAGCGCATTCCCGCCGACCTTCCAGACGTCAGTCACGGCATAGTCGACGCCGACCTTGACGCGGTGGCGCGGGATCGCTGGGATCTGGTTGCCAGGTCTGACCTGAATGGTCTCGGTGGCCGGATCGGCAAACGGGCTTTCCGACTCGAGTTCAAGCGGGTCAAGGTAGCGTGCGTCGACGAAGGCGTAGCTCGCCTGGAACTGGAGCGTGGGCGACTTGATATTGACCTCGGCCTCAAGCCCCTGCCGCCTTGTACGACCAACATTGGTAAAATAGCCAAAGCCGGTCCGGCCAACGACCGGCACAGCCATGATGTCGTCGTGATTGGTGGCGCGAAAGCCGCCAACCTTCCATCCGAGCGTGCCGATGTTCAGCTCCGCGGTGCCGCGGAAGCCCGCTTCCACCGTCTTCGAGACGACCTGCTTCAACGGTGGATCCGAAACCAGGAAAGCCGCAATGAGACAAGGTCTGGCGGGATCGGAGCAGCCGAGCTCGAGCGGCGTCGGCACGCGGTTCGCCTCGGAATAGCCGGCATAAGCCGTCAAGCCCGGCATGATCTTGTAGGTGCCACCGACAACCGGATTGAAGCGCATGAAGGTGTGGTCGCCATTGAGCGCGGTCCCGAGCTGATCTTCCAAGGTGATCCGCGCCGCGTTGAAGCGTCCGCCGCCCGTGACGGCGAAGGCATCCGTGACGTTGAAGGTGTCCATCGCATAGACGCCGTTATATTGATTGATGGTCCGCAGCGAGACGGGGCCCGCGATCGGGTCTGCCGCTGGAGTTGGACCGAGAAAAACGCCGCTGCCGGTGACGACGTAGTTCTCACCCATCGAGCCGATCTCGGAGCTGGCGTTATAGCGCGTGACGCCGGCGTCATAGGTTGCGCCAACGACGAAGCGGTTATCATGGCCGAACAGTTGATCGACGTTGGTGGCTTGCCCCGACACGCCGAATGTGGACGAACGGATTGAGCCCCGGTCGATCGCGCCGAGGACCGTTCCCGGAGCGAAAGGATTGGCGAGCTGTACGCCGCCCGCACCGTTGGCAGGCGTGGTGTCGTCGCCAAAGCAAAGCAACGCGGGATCTACCGCGCACTCCTCCGCATCGGTCGGATTGCCGTCGACGATGTTCTGCTCGAACCTGCGCACATGGGCGGTGCCTTCGAACGTCCAGGTCGGCGTCGCATCGACTTTTGCGGTCAGGTTGAGATAGCCAACGCGGTTGGTCGTGGTCTGCGGCGTCGTGTAGGTGGCGCCCCAATATTTATCCAGCAGCTCGGCCGGGACGACGGCGCTGGCGCCAAATTTGTTCTTGGCGGCTCCCATGTTGACATGGAATTCGCTGTCGCCGGTCCTATATCCGACATCGCCGTAGAAGCGCCTCACCTCGGATTGCGAAAAATTGCGGAAGCCGTTGTCGCGTATCCCTTCGAGCGCGCCGTAGACCGCATAGTTCTGGTCGACCTGCTTGCCCCATTGCGCCGAGCCCTGGATCCGGCCGAACGAACCGCCCATGAGGTCGACTTCTGCACCCTGATAGGTGAAGCCGTCCTTCATTTGCAGGTTGAGGGCGCCGCCCAGCGCGTTGAGGCCGAAGGCTGGATTGTTGGTCACCAGTGTCACCGACCTGATCGCGGCCGTTGGGATCAGGTCCCAATTGACGGCGTCCGAAAACGCTTCGTTGATGCGGACGCCATTCTGGTAAACGGCCAGACCTTGCGGCGTGCCCACCACGGGCGACGCAACGAAGCCGCGGAACTCGATATCGGGCGTGAACGGATTGCCGGTGACCTCGCTGATGTTGACGCCGGGGATGTTGTCGCGCAGCGCATCGGTGATGTTCAGCGAGTTAGTGCGCCTGATCTGGCTGGCATCGACGGCATTGATCGCCGACGGGACCTTGTCGACGTCGAGACCCCGGCCGGTGCCCGGCGAAGTCGGGTAGACGTAAAGGCGTGTCCTCGGCGCGGCAGATCCCGGCGCGCCTATGCGCGCCACCGGTCGCGACGGCGCCGCGCGCCGCGTTGCCGGCGGTGGTGCGGTCACCTCGACCGGCGGCAGGTTCTGGACGTTGGTCTCCTCGTCCGGAGCGGCCCCGGCAGGGCCGGCACAGACCACACCCGCGACCAGCCCGGTCGATACCGAAGCCATCAACAAACGAAACTTGAACGAAAGAACCTTGCCCATCCCCGCCTTCCCATCCGCAACGACCGGCTGTTTTGATTTTTCCGCCGATTTGTCCAGACGAGTTTATTCGGCCGCAATGGGTGCGCCAGCCACAAAAGATCGGGCGGTATCCACACCCGTTTTCCCGATCGGATCGGGAATTTTTCCCGATCGTTTCGGGCGCGATCAGGCCGCGGCCGTCGGCACCAGCGCCTCGACGGTCAAGCCGCCGTCCCCGGAAACGACGTTGAGGGTGCCGCCCAGCGCCAAAATACGCTCGCGCATGCCGACGAGGCCGAAGCCGAGCTTCTGACCCGGCTCCATGCCGCGGCCATTGTCGCTGACCCGTACCTTGACGCAGAAGCGGCCGTCGCGTCCGAGCTGCCCAGCCGGCTCGATCACGACGTTGACCGAGGTCGCGCCGGCATGGCGGAACACGTTGGTGAGCGCCTCCTGCACGATGCGGTAGATGGTGAGGTCCGCGGTCTCCCCGGTCGTGCCCAGCGCGGGCGAGATGGTGGTCTCGATGGCGACTTCGGGATGCGACTCCCGCCACAGCCGCGACAGCGATTCCAGCGCCTGACGCAGACCGAGCTCGGCAAGACCGACGGGGCGCAGCCGCTCCAGCACGCGGCGGGTGAACTGCTGGAGCGCGTTGATCTGCTCCAGCAAGGCGCTGCCATGCTTTCGGACCGCCTCCGCACTCGGCTCGCGGCCGTCCGCCAGCTTCGCCAACGCGCTGGCGTGGGCGCGCAGCGAGAACAGATACGGCCCGAACTCGTCATGCAGCTCGCGCGCAATCTCCTTGCGCTCGACGTCCTGGAGCGAGACCGCGCGCTCGGCAAGCCGGCGCTTGTCCTCGACCGCCTCGCCGAGCGCCGCTGCCAGATTATTGAGCTTGCCGCAAATCGCGGCGAGCTCGGGGGCGCCGCCCGGCGTGACCCGCGCGTCGTAATGCCCGCCCTCGATCTCGGCCATCGTCTCGGAAAGCGACTGCAGCGGGGCCAGCGCACGGCCGACCACATTCGTCATCAGCAGGAACAGCACCAATGCGAGGACCGAGCCCACTTCGAGCTGGGTCACGATGCTGTCCCAGATCTCGGCAATCTCGTCGGTCGGATGCGAGGTGATCACGAGCGAGCCGGGCTTGCCCTGGATCGAGACGGGCACGCTGACCGCGGTCTGCTCGGGATGAACCAGGCCGACGAACCAGGCCGGCGGCCCGCGCGTGTCGGCGTCGGCCCCAGCTCGGGGCGGCGTCAGCGGACGGCCGCCGGCGTCATGGAGCGCGATGCTGACATGGCGCAGGCGGCTGAGATCGCGCGCGATCTGGTTCAGCTTCGCATCCGGATCGGGCGCCTCGTTCAGGTCCGCCACGATCATCTCGATGAACTCGCGCGCGAGCCGGATCACGCTCTGGTCCTCGGCCTGCACGCGCGGCCCCGCCTCGGCGATCTGGCGGCCGATATTGACGGCGAGCCCCAGGGCCAGCAGCAACGCCAGCAGCAGGTTGATGCGCCCGCGCAAGGATAGATTTTGCCACATTGGTCTTGCTTGGTGCCCCCGCGAAGGTTTTGCCCGCCTGTCCGATGACGTTGACAGAGACGAAGCGGCGGATATCTAATCGGAAACGTACAGCAATCCCGGCCGGGTTGCATGAGGCGACATGAGGCGCACGCGTCTTGCCTGGTCGGCTTCTTGCGGCGCACAGGTTCGAAGCTGTCGCGGGGAACGCCTATGCGCATTCTGATCGTCGACGATCATCCCATTGTCGCCTCCGGCTGCCGTGCCGTGCTGGCCGACGAGGGCGAGATCGAGATCCTGGAGGCCGCCGACGCCGAAGACGGCGAATGCGTCTTCATCGTCGAGCGTCCCGACCTCTGCATCATCGACATCAACCTGCCGACCGTCTCCGGCTTCGAGCTCGCGCGCCGCATCCTCGAACGCGCGCCCGAAGCCCGCATCATCATGTTCAGCATGAACGACGACCCTGCCTTCGCCGCGCGCGCGATCGAATGCGGCGCCAAGGGCTACGTCTCCAAGACCGGCGACCCCGACGACCTCGTCGAGGCGATCCGCGCCGTCGGCGGCGGCGGCACCTACCTTCCGACCGCGATCGCGCGCAGCATCGCCTTCGCGGGACCTGCGCTGGCGCAAAGCCCGCTCTCGAAGCTGAACGCGCGCGAGATGGAGATCCTGCGGCTGCTCAGCGCCGGCAAGAGCCTGTCCGAGATCGCCTGGCTGGTGCAATCCTCCTACAAGACGGTGGCCAACACGTCCTCGATCATGCGCCAGAAGCTCGGGGTGAAGACCTCGGTCGAGCTGGTGCGGCTGGCGATCGACAGCGGCGTTGCCTGACGGCGCCACAAATTTCGGTCACACAAGCGTTGCAATGTTGATTGCAGTGAGATGCCACGGAGCTTAAGGGCATGACGATCCAGACTGTCTCGACGAACAAGTCCTGTGGCGGTGTGCAGGGCGTCTACCGCCATGCGAGCGCGACGACCGGAACCGACATGGTGTTCTCGGTCTATGTTCCTCCGCATGCGGACGGTGCCAAGTTGCCCGTGGTCTGGTACTTCTCCGGGCTGACCTGCACGCATGCCAACGTCACCGAGAAGGGCGAATTCCGCAAGGCCTGCGCCGAGCTCGGCCTGATCTTCGTCGCGCCCGATACCTCACCGCGCGGGCCCGACGTGCCCGGCGATGCCAATAACGCCTATGATTTCGGCCTGGGTGCCGGCTTCTATGTCGATGCGACGCAGGAGCCCTTTGCGCGCAACTATCGCATGTGGAGCTATGTCACCGACGAGCTGCCGAAGCTGGTGGCGGAGAATTTTCCGGTCGATGCCAAGCGGCAATCGATCATGGGCCATTCCATGGGCGGCCACGGCGCGCTGACGGTGGCGCTGCGCAATCCGCACCGTTTTCGCGCGGCAAGCGCCTTCGCACCGATCGTGGCGCCCTCGCTCGTGCCCTGGGGCATTAAGGCGCTGACCGGCTATCTCGGGTCGAACAAAGACGCCTGGCGCAGCCACGACACGGTGGCGCTGATCGAAGACGGGGCGAAATTCTCCGGCTTCCTGGTCGACATCGGCGAGGCCGACAATTTCCTCAAAGAGCAGCTCAAGCCGGAGCTCCTCGAAGCCGCCTGCGCCAAGGCGAGCATCCCCCTGACGCTGCGGCGCCAGGCGGGTTACGACCACAGCTATTATTTCATCTCGACCTTCATGGGCGATCATCTGCACTGGCACGCAGAGAGATTGAAGGGGTAAGCCCGCTATTGCGGCCGTCCGTAGTTCGGCGCCAGCAGCCGGTTGCGGATGAGATAGCTCATCGTGCGCGTCCAGGCTTCATCGGTGTTGCCGCGCATATCGGCGCTGGCTGCCGCGACCATGTTGCCGGTCTTCACGTCGCGCAGATAGATGTTCAGGTTGATGATCAGGTTCGAGACCTTCTGCACGAGGCCGGTGATCTCGAGATCGGCGCCGAGTTGCCCTGCGAGCTTGAGGTCGCAGCGGCCGCAGGCCTGCAAGTTCGCGCGACGGGCGGCGTCCCTGACCGGCGCGATGTCGAGCAGCTGGAACTTGCCTGACTCTGCCAGTTCCTTGCGGAGCTGCTCGCTGATGCGCTCCAGCCGCGCCTCCTCGGGGCGCGAGCCGTAGAACTCGCCGGGCAGGCTGGTGTCGATCAGCTCGAAATCGAACACGGCGAGTTTCGGCGGATCGGCGCGCGCGACCGAACACGTCAACAGCAAAGCTGCGAAACACATCAACGCTCGCATGATCGTGATTCCAATCCTCGTGCGCGCGGGGACGAAATGCGGGGTTGCATGCCCTGGCAAATTGGTCATGCTTGAAGCAGAGACAATTCTCCAGCGGCGGTCAAGCCGCAGAGATCGTCCGGAGGAAACATGATCCGATGGTTGGTCGGCCTGATCGGCTTGGGCGTTGCCGCGACGAGTGCGCTCGCGGCCGACCCCGTCGCGATCGGCGTCGGCTATCTCGGCGTCGCCGGCACCAGATCGACGCTGTCGCTGGTGGAGCAGCCCGCGGAGAATGACGGCGTCGCCGGCGCCCGCCTTGCCATCGAGGACAACAACACCACCGGGAAATTCCTCAATCAGCGCTTTGCGCTGGAGGAGCGTCGCATCAAAGAAGGCGAGGATCCGGTCCAGGCCGCAACCGCCCTCGCCGACAAGAACGGCTTCATCATCGCCGACCTGCCGGCCGATGCGCTACTGAAAGTCTCGGACGCGCTGCGCGATCGCGGCACGCTGCTGTTCAACGTCGGCGCAATCGACGAGCGGTTGCGAGAGGCCGATTGCCGCGCCAACGTCATCCATACCGCGCCCACCCGCGCGATGCTGGCAGACGCGCTCGGCCAGTACCTGGTGTGGAAGAAATGGTCGCGCTGGCTGCTCGTGGTTGGCTCGCATGACGAGGACAAGCTGTTCGCCGATGCCCTGAGGCGCACCGCGACGCGCTTCGGCGCCAAGATCGTGCAGGAGCGTAGCTTCGAGGACAAAGGCGGCGCCCGCCGCACGGATTCCGGCGTCACGCTGATCCAGCGTCAGATGCCTGTCTTCACGCAACAGGCGCCGGCCTATGACGTACTGGTCGCGGCCGACGAGAGCGAGGTGTTCGGCGCCTACCTGCCCTATCGCACCTGGGATCCGCGCCCGGTCGCGGGCTCGGCCGGCCTCGTGCCGCGCAGCTGGGACGCGGCGCAGGACCAATGGGGCGCCCTCCAGATTCAGAACCGCTTCGTCAAGCTGAACTCGCGGCGCATGACCGCGCTCGACATGCAGGCCTGGACGGCGGTGCGCATGATCGGCGAAGCCACCTCCCGCACAAATTCCGGCGACGTCAAGAAGGTCACCGATTTCCTCAAAGGCCCGGATTTCTCCGTCGCCGCCTTCAAGGGCACGCGCCTGACGCTGCGCGACTGGAATCTGCAGCTGCGCCAGCCGATCCTGCTGGTCGATGGCCGCATGGTGGTGTCGGTGTCGCCGCAGGAGGGTTTCCTGCACCAGGTCTCCGAGCTCGACACGCTCGGCTACGATCGTCCGGAAAGCAAATGCAAGCTGAAATGAGGATGCAGATGTCGCGCATGTGGCGTGTTGGGCTTCTCTCCGCACTGGTGCTGGCGGCGACGCCCGCGCACGCGTTCATCGCCTATGTCTCGAACGAGAAGAGCAACACGGTGTCGGTGATCGACACCGACAGCTGGACGGTGACCAAAACCATCAAGGTGGGCCAGCGCCCGCGCGGAATCGATTTCACGCGCGACGGCAAGTTCGTGATGGTCGCGGTCGGCGACGACGACACCATCCAGGTGATCGATGCCAAGACGCAGACCGTGGTGGACAGCCTGCCGTCCGGTCCCGATCCGGAATTGTTCGCCCAGGACGCCGCCGGCAAGATCCTCTATGTCGCCAACGAGAACGACAACACGGTGACCGTGATCGACCTCGAGAAGCGCGCACGCCTCGGCGACATCCAGGTCGGCGTCGAGCCCGAGGGCATGACCATCAGCCCCGACGGCAAGACGCTGATCAACACGTCCGAGACGACCAACATGGCGCATTTCATCGACACCGCCACGCGCCAGATCGTCGCCAACGTGCTGGTCGACGCGCGCCCGCGCTTTGCCGAGTTCAAGCATGATTCTTCCGAAGTGTGGGTGTCCTCGGAGATCGGCGGGACCGTCTCGATCATCGACCCCAGGAAACACGAGGTGATCGGCAAGGTCACGTTCGAGATCCCGGGCCTGCGCAAAGAGGCGATCCAGCCGGTCGGGATCGGTATGACCAAGGACGACAAGACCGCCTTCGTCGCGCTCGGCCCGGCCAATCGCATCGCCGTGGTCGACGTCGCCACGCGCAAGGTGACGAAATATCTTCTGGTCGGTCAGCGGGTCTGGCACGTGGCGTTCACGCCGGACGAGAAATATCTGCTCACCACCAACGGCGTGTCGAACGACGTCTCCGTCATCGACGTCGCCGCGCAAAAGGTGATCAAGACCATCCAGGTCGGCGAACTGCCCTGGGGCGTCGCGATCGCGCCATGACGATGCCCGCCCCGACCGCTGAACCGCGCGAGACGCCGGGGCCGGACGCGGCCACTGTGCCGGCGCTGTCGATCGACAGCGTCAGCCATGCTTACGGTCCGCGGCGGGCGTTGACCGACGTCTCCTTCCGCGTGCTGCCGGCGAGCTTCACGGCACTGCTCGGCCTCAACGGTGCCGGCAAGAGCACGCTGTTCTCGCTGATCACGCGCCTGTTCGGCATCCAATCGGGGCGTGTCGGCATCTTCGGGCACGACATCAGCAAAAGCCCCGGCGAGGCGCTGCGGCTGCTCGGCGTCGTGTTCCAGCCGCGCACGCTCGATCTCGATCTCTCGCTGACGCAGAACCTGCTCTATCACGCTGCCCTGCACGGCATCAGCCGGCGCGAGGCGGCCGCACGCAGCGCCGAGCTGCTCGGGCGCATCGGGCTCGAAGAGCGCGCCGGCAGCAAGGTGCGCGACCTCTCCGGCGGACAGATGCGGCGGCTGGAGATCGCCCGCGCGCTGCTGCACCGGCCGCGGCTGCTGTTGCTGGACGAGCCGACAGTCGGCCTGGATGTCAAGGCGCGCGCCGGACATCATCAGCCATGTCCGCCAGCTCGTCACTGAACAAGGCATCGGCGTGCTCTGGGCCACGCATCTGTTCGACGAGATCCTGCCCGGTGACGACCTCGTCGTGCTGCACCAGGGCAAGGTGCTGGCGCAGGGACCGATGAGCCAGGTCGTTACGGAAGCCGGCGCGCAGGACGTCAACACCGCTTTCATGCGCCTAACCGGCGCGCAAACCATGCCGGGAGGCAACGCATGAGCAGCATCGCCACCAGCGAGGCGCCGCGCGGCTTCTCATTCGCCGAGTACATGACCTGCCTCACCGGCATCGTCTGGCGCGAGGGCCTGCGCTTCCTGCATCAACGCGAGCGCTTCGTCTCGGCGCTGGTGCGGCCTCTGGTGTGGCTGTTCATCTTCGCCGCGGGATTCCGCCAGGTGCTCGGCATCTCCATCATCCCGCCTTACGAGACCTACATCCTGTACGAGGTCTATATCGCGCCCGGCTTGATGGCGATGATCCAGCTCTTCAACGGCATGCAGTCCTCGCTCTCGATGGTCTATGACCGCGAGATGGGCAATATGCGCACGCTGCTGGTGAGCCCGCTGCCGCGCGGGTTCCTCTTGTTCTGCAAGCTGCTCGCGGGCACGGCCGTATCGCTGCTCCAGGTTTATGCGTTCCTCCTGATCGCCTGGTTCTGGGACATCACCCCACCGCCGTCGGGTTACCTCACCGTGCTGCCGGCGCTGATCCTGTCCGGACTGATGCTGGGCTCGCTGGGCATGCTGATATCCTCCGGCATCAAGCAGCTGGAGAACTTCGCCGGCGTGATGAATTTCGTCATTTTCCCGATGTTCTTCGCCTCCTCCGCATTATATCCGCTCTGGCGGGTCCAGGAGGGCAGCCCCTATCTGTACTATCTCTGCGAGGTCAATCCGTTCACCCACGCGGTCGAGCTGATCCGCTTCGCGCTGTACGGACAGATCAACTGGATCTCACTGTCAGTGGTCGCGATCTGCACAATCGCCTTCATGATCGGTGCGATTTTCGCCTATGATCCGTCGCGCGGGCTGGCGCGACGCGGACCGGCGGGAGGCGAAGGATGAAGGCTTGGATTTTGGCTGCCATCGCAATTGCGCTCTCGGGCGCGGCTGCCCGCGCGGCCGATCCGCGCTATCCGGACTGGCCCTGCACCCAGGCCAAGGTGCCGGAGATTTCGCTTTCGGCCGTCTGGGCCGGGCCGGCGCTCGACGACGTCCAGAATAAGTGGAAGGACGACGCCAAGGTCAGCGCACTGGTCGCAAAGCTGTCGGCGCGCAAGACGCCGCTGGACGAGGCCGAGAAATCGGTGAAGGAGTTTCTCGCCGCCTCCGCCTCGGACAAGTCCGCCAACGCAAAACTGCTGTTCGCCGGCCTATTCGACACGCTCAACGCCCAGCGCTCCCAGGTCATGAGCGGGCTCGAACGCGTCAGCCGCAAGCAACGCGAGGCCGCCGACAAGATCCGCGAGGAGACACTTGCGCTTCAGGCGCTCCAGGGCGCAACGCCGCGCGATGAGGCCAAGGTCGAGGCCCTCAGCAACGAGCTGATCTGGAAGACGCGCATTTTCGAGGATCGTCACAAAGTGGTGCGATTCGTCTGCGAGGTTCCGACCACGATCGACCAGCGCCTGTTCGCGCTCGGGCGCGTGATCCAGCAGGAAATGGAATAGCGTCAGCCTCACTGACGCCCCGGGAAAGTTCCCGCGATATCAGCGCGATCGTTAACCTTTCGCCGCGCCATCCGGCGGAACCAAATCGCTCCGGGATGTCTTGTCGAAGTCAACCCAAGACATCCAACCTCGGGAGGCCTTGATGGGAACAACGAAATTCATCCTCGGGAGCGCTGCGGTCGTCACCATGCTGACATCCAGCGCCTTTGCCGAAGACATGACCGGAATGATCACGCGGATTGATCGGCTCAACGGCACCATCTCGATCCAGCAAACGCAGAAAGGCACGGTCGGCACCAGCACAGGCAACGCCGGCGCGCTCCAGGAATACAAGGCGAAGGACGCGGCAATGCTGGACGCCGTCCATGCCGGCGACAGGGTGAGCTATACGGCCACCGAGACGAACGGCACGGGTACGCTGACGAAGTTGCAGAAGCAAAAATAGCTGCCTGCTTCCGGGGAGAGGCAGGCACTGCATCCAATCTTACTGGTCCGGGCGCGGTTCCGGCTGCGCGTCCTCGACGGGCAGCTTCGCACCCTCCCACCCGTCGGTGCCGTCACGATACCAGGCGATGTTGGAATATCCATACGCCATCGCACGTTTGGCCGCGTTCCAGGACATCCAGCAATCGGCGAGGCAATAGATCACGAGCAGTGCAGTCTTGTCGCCGTGCGAGGCGCGGGCGAGGCCGCGCTGGAGATAGTCGTCCATGGCCGGCGGCAGCATGCCGTAGCCGGTATCGGGCAGCCAGATGCTGCCCGGAATGTTCCTCCGCGGCGCATCGCGCCAGACGGTGCCTTCGGGAAGGTTCTTCGGCTTCGGCGGACGCGGCATTACGTCGACGAAGGCCCCGCTCTTCGCGCGCCATATCTCCTCGGCCTCCGCCGTCGACAACACGCGTGCGCCGGCAAGTGCCGCCGGCACCGGTGCGCGGTATTGGTCGGTGCGATAGCCCTCGGGCTCGAACGGCTCCTGCTGCTGCGCCAATCCCTGCCCCGCCAGAACGGCAGCGAGCAGCGCAACGGCAAGATGCGGCCTCATGGCGTCTTCTTGACCGTCTCCGCGCCGAGCGGCCGGTTGCTCTCGTCGAGCAGCGGGACGCCGAAGTCGAGCAGGATCTTGTTGATCTCGCCCTGGTTCTCCTGGATCACCTTGTTCAGCTGCCGCTTCCAGTTCTGGTCGGCGGGACGCACGCCCATGCCGATGCGATAGACCAGCTTCGGTCCGGTGGTCTCCTTCACCAGCGGCGTGACATGGAACGACGCGCCGGCCTTCTTCGCGTAGTAGCCGGCCATCGGGCCCCACAGCACGCCCGCGTCGATCTTGCCGGCGCTGAGATCGTCGATCATCGCCTGCGCCGAATTGTCGAAACGCGTGTCGATCATCAGCTGATAGGGCTTTGCATCAGCCATCAAGCCGGCCAGCGCCATGTTGGTTGCCGGCGGCGTGCCGGCGACGATGCCGACATGCTTGCCCTTCAACTTGGGATCCTCGAGCGTCTCGACGTCCTCGAGCCCGCTGCCGGCCTTGGCGACCAGCGCATAGCTCGTCCGGTAATAAGGATTGGTGCCCTGCACGAGATCGTCGCCCTGCGGGAAGCCCATGATGACGTCGCAGCGATGCGCACCCAGCGTCATGCGCACGAACCCGGCGGCCTGCGGAAAGAAAACGTAGTCGAGCTTTTTCTGGAGCTTCTCCGCCAGGAATTCGGCGAGCTTGTTCTCGAAGCCTTCGCCCTTCTCGTTGGAAAACGGCAGGTTGCGCGGATCGGCACAGACGCGCAACACCTTGGGATCGACCAGTTCGAACGAGAGGTCGCCGGTCTCGCTCGTTTGCGCGACGGCGGCATCGCCGACCACGCAGGATGAAACCAGGACCCACAGTGAAAACAACCAGCGACGATGTCGTCCGGTCTCCGTCATCGCGCTTCCTCCTCGCTTTGTTTGAATGTTATCCATGCAACGCATGACGCGCCATGTTTTGCCAATTGGTGTTGGCTTTCTTGTTGCAGTGCAGTGCGGCCAATCCGTTGAACTGAGGCAGAAAAGTGTCTCGCATCGCTTCAATCGTCTCGGCCCTGTCCCTGCTGGGGATCGCGACGCTAGCACGCGCCGGGGCAGCCGAATTGCCTGTGAGCGAAGTCGCGCCGGGAATCTTCGTACACTCCGGGACCATCGCCCTGATGACCCGCGACAACGAGGGCGGCATCGCCAATGTCGGCTTCATCGTGGGCGATAATGCGGTGGCCGTCATCGATACCGGCGGTAGCGTGCGCGAGGGTGAGGCGCTGCTGGCCGCCGTGCGGGCGAAGACGCCCAAGCCGATCCGCTACGTCATCAACACCCACGGCCATCCCGATCATGTTTTCGGCAATGCAGCCTTCGCCGCCGAAAACCCCACCTTCGTCGGCCATCACAAGCTGCCGCAGGCGCTCGCGGCGCGAGGGCCTTTCTATCTCGACAATTTCCGCCGCATCATGGGCCGCGAACTGATCGATCCCGTGAAGATCATCGCCCCGACCCTGCTGGTTTCGGACACGATGAACCTGGATCTCGGATCGCATCGACTGGCCCTGCGCGCCTGGCCGACTGGGCACAGCGATAGCGATTTGACCGTGCTCGACGAGACGACCAAGACCCTGTTCGCCGGCGATCTCGTCTTTCTCCGCCACGTTCCAGTCATGGACGGCAGCATCCGCGGCTGGCTCGATACGCTGAAGGGAATGGAGGCGATCCCGGCGTTGCGCGTCGTTCCCGGTCACGGCCCCGTGAGCGACTGGCCTGCCGCGCTGACCGATGAACAGCGCTATTTGACAACGCTGCTGTCCGACGTTCGCGCGCTGAACAAGAAGGGCGAGCCGATTCGAAGCGCCGTCGACAAGGCGGCGGCGGCGGAGCGGCCGCGATGGGAGCTGTTCGAGGACTACAATTCCCGCAACGCAACCGCAGCATTCTCGGAAATTGAATGGGAGTAGCAGGCGCGCTAGGCTGCACCGAACGACGTATCGTCCGCAGGACCATGACCATGACGGGATGCACACGCCGCCTGACCCTCACCGCCCTCCTGCTCGGCTTCGCTCTCGCGGTGCCGGCGCAGGCTGAGGAAGCCAACGATCCCTGGCCGGGCCTGGTGCAGGACATCTTCAGCAACCGTCCGATGAACGACGGCAGCACCGTCATCGGCATCGAGATGCCGTATCGCGCCGAGGACGCGGCCATCGTGCCGGTGACCTTGCGCAGCAAGCTGTCGCCCGGCGATGCGCGGCGCATCCGCTCGATCACGCTGGTGATCGACCGCAATCCCGCGCCGATGGCGGCGAAGTTCGAGCTCGGACCGGATGCCAATGTCACGGAGATCTCGACGCGGGTGCGCGTCAACAATTACACCGATGTGCATGCGGTCGCCGAGCTCAGCGACGGCCAGCTCTATGTCTCGAAAGTCTACGTGAAGGCCTCCGGCGGCTGCTCCGCACCCGCAGGCAAGAACATCGAGGAAGCCAAGGCCCGGCTCGGCCAGATGCGCTACCGGCAATTCGCGCGCGAGGAGGCGCCGGCGAGCCGCGTGCGCGAGGCGCAGATCATGATCGGCCATCCCAACAATTCCGGGCTGCAAATGGACCAGGTCACGCAGCTCTACATCCCGGCCTTCTTCATCAACCAGATCAAGCTGACGCAGGACGACAGCCCCGTGCTGTCGATGGAAGGCGGCATCTCGATCTCAGAAGATCCCAATCTGCGCTTCACCTATGTCTCCAACGGCGCCAAGCGCTTCCGCGCGGAGGCAAAGGACACCGACGGGCACGTGTTCCGCAACGAGTGGGATGTGGAGAAGCCAGGGACGTAATGAGGCTTGCGCTGACTCCCTCTCCCCTTGTGGGAGAGGGTGGATCGCCGCGATAGCGGCGAGACGGGTGAGGGGTATGTCTCCGCGAACGATACTCTCACACGCCTGAGCACGAGGAGAGATACCCCTCATCCGGCGCTCCGCGCCACCTTCTCCCACAAGGGGAGAAGGGAAGGGCACCTCAAAAACACCTCACCTCGGCTTCCGCCTGCGCGCGCCTCAAATCATTCACCGCCGAGTTCGCCTGCTCCGAGGTGCGGAACTGAACGCCGAGATTGCCGCGCACCTGGGACATGCTGAGCGCGGTCTCCGCGGTGACGTAGCGCGCGTAGGGCATGATTGAGGCCACCACGTCGATCGAGCAGGAACATTGTTCGATCGACTGCCGGCTCTCGCTATTGGCTTTCATGCAGCCATAGACGTACTCCGCGCGCGCCGATGTCGGATAATCGTTGGCCTCCTCGGCCTGCGCCGCGCACGCAGTCGCCGTCAATACCGTCAATGCGGCGACAATCGGTCGTAGCTGTCCCGCCAGTTTCATACGCATCCTCCCGCTGGTTGCGGCCCAAGCTATGCTATGCGTATTGTCCTGAAAAGCAGTCTGTCAGAGGAAACGGCTCACAAGGTGATGAGAGCTTCTGGTCGAACATTGGCGCTCGCGGTGACGCTCGCGTTGACCCTTGCCGCATCCGGCCGCGCCGCGGAGACCGTCCGCCTTGCGGTGCAGAAGACCGGAACATTCTCCTGGGAGCTGGCCGCGATCCGCGCGAGCGGCCTGGACAAGGAGGCCGACCTGTCGCTCGAGGTCACCGAGCTCGCGAGCACCGAGGCCGGCAAGATCGCGATGCGCGCAGGCAGCGCCGACATCATCCTGTCGGACTGGCTGTGGGTATCGCGCGAGCGCGCGCTCGGCGCCAAGCTCACGTTCTATCCCTATTCCAGTGCGCTCGGCGCGGTGATGGTGCCGGCCAATTCGCCGATCAAGACGCTTGCGGATCTGAAGGGGCGCAAGCTCGCCGTGGCCGGCGGTGCGATCGACAAGAGCTGGCTGCTGCTCCAGGCAAGCATGAAGCAGGACGGCATCGACCTGAAGTCTGCGGCAACCGTCGTCTATGGCGCCCCGCCCTTGATCGCCGCCAAGGCCCTCGACGGCGAGATGGATGCGAGCCTCAATTTCTGGAATTTCTGCGCGCAGCTCGAAGCCAAGGGCTTTCGCCGGCTCGCCGGCATCGAGGACATCCTGCCGAAGCTCGGCGCCAAGGGCGCGGTCGCCGCGGTCGGCTATGTCTTCGACGAGAACTGGGCGGCAAGTCATCGCGACGCCGTGGCGCGCTTCATCGCGATGACGCGCAAGGCCAAGGAGCTGCTGGTGACCTCGGACGCGGCCTGGGACAAGATCGCGCCGCTCACCGGCACGGGCGATCCGGCCATGCTCAAGACCTACCGCGACCGCTATCGCGACGGCATCCCGCGCCGGAGCATTGCCGACGAGGAGGCGGATGCGCGCGTGCTCTACCGCGTGCTGGCCGAGACCGGCGGCCGCGATCTCGTGGGACCGGCGGCCGAGCTCGATCCCGGCACCTTCTATCACGCGGTCCCTGGAGACTGAGGTGCTGCGTCTTCTCTCGTTCGCCCTGCTCCTCGCAGTCTGGTGGATCGCCGCGCTGTTCGCCGGCGGCGCAAAGCTGCCGTCTCCGCCGGCGGTGCTCCAGGTGATGATCGCGGAAGCCGCATCCGGCGCGTTGTTCCTGCATCTCGGCGCGACACTGGCGCGCGTGACGCTCGCCTTCACATTGGCGATGTCGCTCGGCAGCGCCATCGGCTATCTGATGGGCCGCGTGAAGCTCGCCGACCGGCTCGGCGATCCCTGGCTGATCCTGCTGCTCAATCTGCCCGCGCTGGTCGTGATCGTGCTCGCCTATATCTGGGCTGGCCTCACCGAGGCCGCCGCGATCGCGGCGATCGCCATCAACAAGCTGCCGACGGCCATCGTCACCCTGCGCGAGGGCACCCGCGCGCTCGACCGCTCGCTCGATGAGATGGCGAGCGTGTTCGCGATGCCGCGATGGCGCGCCTTCCGCCACGTCGTGCTGCCGCAGCTCGCGCCCTATATCGCAGCCTCCGCCCGCTCCGGCCTGTCGCTGGTGTGGAAGATCGTGCTGGTCGCCGAGCTCCTGGGACGGCCGAACGGCGTCGGCTTCGAGATCGGCGTCGCCTTCCAGCTGTTCGACACGCCGCGCCTGCTCGCCTATTCGCTGACGTTTGCCGCCGTCGTGCTCGTCATCGAAACCTTGCTGGTGCAGCCGTTCGAAGCCCGCGCAACACGGTGGCGCCCCCGTGCGGCTTGAGGTGGAGATCACAGGCAAGACGTTCAGGAGTGCCGCGGGCGGAACGCACGAGGTGCTGGCGCCGGTCAAGTTCGCGCTGCAATCCGGCGAGGTCGGCGTGCTGATCGGCCCCTCCGGCTGCGGCAAGAGCACGATGCTGCGCATCATCCTGGGGCTCGACCACGAATTTCAGGGGCGCATCGCGCGCCCGCCGCAGGCGCGGATCGGCATGGTGTTCCAGGAGCCGCGGCTGCTGCCGTGGCGCTCCGTCGAGCAGAACGTGCGACTGGCGGCGCCTGATGTCACCGATGCGAAGCTCGCCGAGCTGTTCAGGATCCTGGAGCTGGAGGCGCATCGCAACCATTTCCCCGGCGAATTGTCGCTGGGCCTTGCCAGGCGCGTAGCGCTGGCCCGTGCCTTCGCGGTCGAGCCCGATCTGCTGGTGCTCGACGAACCTCTCGCCTCGCTCGACGACGCGCTCGCCGGCCGCTTGCGCGACGAGATCGCAACGCTGGTGGCGAGCCGTCCGGTCATGACGCTGCTCGTCACCCACAGCCTCGACGACGCGATCCGGCTCGGCGACCGCCTGCTCTTCCTGTCGCCGCGCCCTACCCGCATCGTGCAGGAGGTGCCGATCGCGATTCCGCGCGACGCACGGGGCGAAGCCGAGATTGCGGCAATCAAGGCCGGGCTAGCGCGACGCATCCAAGAGGAAGGCGACGAACGCGCCGGGCGGGATGCCTCATAGGCAATCGCGCGACGCACGTGCTAGATTGGCTCGCAGCGGAGTCTGCTGATGACGCGAACGATCGCCCTGACGGCGCTTGGCCTTGCTCTGCTCGCGACAACATCGCGCGCGCAGGACATGATGCGCGATCTCGATCTGACGTCACCCGCCATGGTCTCCGCGGAGATGAGCCGGCAGGAGGTCGAGGCCGTGCTAGCCAAAGCGATCGCCGGCGCGCCGGCCGATTTCACCGGCAAGCGGTTATCGGGGCTCGATCTCAGTGGCCTCGACCTCACCAAAGCAATTCTCCGTGCGGCACGGCTCAACAAGACGAAACTCGCCGGCGCCCGGCTCGACGGGGCGATCCTCGATCAGGCGTGGCTGCTGGATGCAGATCTCACGGGCGCGAGCCTGAAGGGCGCCAATTTGTTCGCATCACAGATGGCACGTGCTCGCCTCGACGGCGCCGATCTGACTGGTGCGCGCATCACGGCAGATCTCACCGGCGCGAGCATGGTCGGCACGTCGATTGCGGATGCGCATCTCGGCGCCGACATGCGCAACCAGTCGATGGGGCTGATGCGCGCGGTGCTGAGATCCGCCAATCTGGAACGGCTGAACGCGCGCAACGCCGATTTGTCGCGCGTCGACCTCGAATTCGCGGTCCTCAGGGGCGCCGACCTGAGCGGTGCATCGCTGAAGAATGCCCAACTCGGTGGCGCCGATCTGACCGGCGCCATCGTCATCGACGCCGATTTCGATGGCGCCGATCTCGTCTCGGCGAAGCTGATCGCACCGAACGGCCTTGACCGCGCCAAAAATTTCGACAAGGCAAAGAACCGCGAACGCCTGATCAGGGAATGAAGGCACGCCTTTGGGAGGACTGGCTGATGCGTTGGGTTCTGGCTTTGATCGCATTGTTGACGCTTGCCGGCGAGGCCGCCGCGCAGGCCAAGGGCAAGGGCATCCGGCTCTGGAATCTGACGGCGGAGACGATCTCCGGCTTCCAGCTCGCTCCCGCCGGCAAGACCGACTGGGGCCCGAACCAATGCCTGAACGACAAGGACAAGGAGGTCGACCACGACGAACGGCTGCGCATCGTCGGCGTCGAGCCCGGCCGCTATGATGCCAAGGTCGGCTATCCCAGTGGACGCCAATGTGTGGTCCGCGACATCGAGATCAGGGCCGATGCGGTGTTCTCGATCGCGGACAAGGATTTGAAGGACTGCAGCAAATAGCGCGACGGCTCTCCGTTGGAGCCTTTATGCCTTGTCGTTCGGGTGCGGGTATTCGCAGCGCCACTTTATCGCGTGCCACTTCGGATGCTCGCCAACCCATTGCGCGATATAGGGCGGCGCGGCCATCGCGCATTGTCGCGGCGACCCGGAATAGTGGAACACCAGATGCTGCTCCTCGCAAGTCGCAGGCGAGAGCACCGCACACACAGTCACCACCAGGTCAATCGGGTTCATGCCGGGATCCTCTCGCATAGGCAACCGAGATTAGCACGAAAAACTACGTCCCCAAGAGAGCGAAGTTTCAAATCGGATGGTGGAACTCTGCTCTGGCACTTTATCCGCGCGCAGGAGACATGTCCCACAACTAAAAATTAACGCCAAACACCAATCTGCCCTGATGGCGCTCGAAATTGACGAGGTCGAGATTGCCGGATGCTCCGGCCGGACGTCCCCAAGCCTGCATGCTCCAGCTCAAGGTCAGCCGCGAGCGCTCGGAGAGCTGGAAATAAGCGGTCGGGCCGACGAACAGGGCCTGGCCCGAAAACTCGCCGAGGCCAATGCCCTCGTATTGCCGAAAATAACGCATCTCCCCGCCAAGCAGCACGTTGGGCCTCACGCGGACCAGGCCGGCGAACGCGGCCCCGATCGTCGAGCTCTTCTCGGACAGTCCCGCCATCTCGAAGCGCGCCCATTCCGGTTGATAGATCAGATTGAGCGCAGCAATGGCGAAGTTCGGGACGAGCTCGCGGTCGAAGGCGAGCGTGAACTCGGTGCCGTACATCCGCCCCTTCGCGCCACTGGTCTCGTCGATGCGGTTGCCGTGGAGCTCTGCGGCGACGGTCAGGCCGAATGGCGCCTGCTCGCGGTTGAGCAGGCGATAGCGCAGATCAAGCGAGGCGCCCTGGAAGTTGAACTGGCGGCGGTCGTCGATGTCAGGGACGCCGGTGATGTCGTGCAGGCTGGCGGTGCCTCCGACTTCGACGCGGAAATTCGGCAGCGGTACCACCTCGATCTCGACCTCGTGCTCGAGCGCGCGATAGGTGCCCCTGCCCTTGCCGAAGCCTCCCGTCGTCTGCGTCTGAAACTCGCGCTCGCCGACATTGCCGATATCGGTACCGATCATGAAGCCGAAGATGTGCTCGGTATCGAAGCCTTCCTCGGCCCTGACACAGGCCGGAGCGAGCGCGGCTATGCACGCAACCGCCACCCCGAATTTGCAAGCCCCGCCGCCCATCCCCTGCCCCGAAGGCGTGCGCCGCCTGATGCGACGCTGACCAGGCGTGAGCCTAACACAGTGCCGCAGAACGCGATCGAGATTTTGATGGAAAGGATTGAAGGTGTGTGCGGCTAACGTCAGCGCCAGAGCACGAGCTCAACCATGGCGGGCGACGGCCCGACACTGCCACGGCTTCGGCGGCGTTTGCCGTCGAAGCCGCGGCAGGTCGTCAGTCTTACTTGCGCGAAGCGCAGGCGTACATGTTGATTTCCATGCCCACCGGCACTTCCACGATCTTCGGAGCTTTCCAAGCCATTCGGGGTCTCCCAAGGTATTGAGCGCGACATCGCGCGGGGCAAAACCTAGGGCTGGGTCCCCCACAGTTCAAGCGCCGTTTCGAATGTCGAACGCATCCGTGTCAATTCTTCGCGGCTGCATTTCTCTCTCGGGCAAAGCCAGTTCGCTCTTGGTCAAGCACGGAGCTGAACAAGATGACTTCGCGCGACACACCGCGCTCGAATCGGCACGACTAGCGCCGCGTCAGCAGTCCTTGCCTGCCGTTTGCGTATTGGGCTTGGCGCCTTCCGCCCGCTCCGCTGCGGTCGGCTGGCTCTGCATCTGGCGCTGTGCATCTTCCGACGAGGCTGCCGCGCCGCTGCTGGCGCGGTTCATCGTGCTGGTCGGCGGATGCTGACCCGTTTCACTGGACGAGCTCTGGGACTGTGCCGATCCCACGGTGACCGGACCGGAACCGGCATCCTTGTCGGTGCTGGCGCTGCCCGTGTTGCACGGGCCGGCAATGGCGACGCCCGCGCTCAAGGTCAGGATCGCGCAGGCAGCAAGAACGGAACGTTTCGTGTTCATCTGCTTCTCCTCTTCTCCCGCCGCGCTGCCCCGGCGCCGAGCAGGACATCGCGAGAAGAACAGGCCGCACAGCCTGATGTTCCGAGCTTCGGTCCGGAATTAAGCTCCCGGCAGTGCGGCGCTCAGCGCAGCAGGCGCACCAGCGCGCGGCCGGCCCGTGCGTTCAGCTCCTTTGCATCGAGCGTTCCGTCCTTATCCGGATTGGCCGCGTTGAAGCGCTGCTCCACCACGGCAAGGTATTCGTCCAGCGTCAGGGTCCCGTCGCGATCGGGGTCGGCGGCGGCCAGCTCCTTCGCCGATAGCCGCCCGCGCAACTCACGTGCGTCCAGCGTGCCGTCGCGATCAGGATCGAGCTTGGCGAACAATGCGGTGGCCGCCTTCTTCACCTCCGCGAGATCGAGCGTGCCGTCATTGTCCGTATCGAACATCTTGACCGCGCCACCGGATGCCGCGAAGGCCGGACCGGACAGCAATGCGATCGTGAGAGCAAGCGCAACCGAGTGACGAGACATCATCGAAACCTCCTGAGAACCTCGATTCGAGCGGGATCAAACCGACATAAGTCCGCAAACGAGCCCCGGTTCAAGTCGGAAATTACAACCTGCGCGCGCCGCAACTCGCGGAACTCCCGCGTCAAGCTCGTCGCTTTCCGTCTCGACCGCCTCGCACCGCGGAATTTCTCCAGCGCCTGCGCACAAGTGTGAGGGGGTTTGTAAGGTTTCTGTCAGGTGACTGCATCTGCCGTTCAACATATCGGCGTCGCACTTACGACTTTCGTATTGACGCGTTTTGCATTCGGGCGGAGTGTTGCTCCCGCAGCGTCAAAGACGCGCATATTGGGAGGAACGGATGAAACGCCTTGCGATGGCCGCGAGCCTCGTCATGCTTGTATCAACTTGCGCGTATGCACAGACCACTGACCAGCTGGTCAAGGGTGTGACCGATACGTCGAACGCTCTCAACTACGGGATGGGCTACAATCTTCAGCGCTTCTCGACGCTGAAACAGATCAACAAGGATACCGTCAAGAACCTCGTCCCTGTTTGGAATTACTCCTTCAACGACGATCGCAGCGAGGAGTCCCAGCCCATCGTCTATCAGGGTGTGATCTACGTGACCACGCACAATGCGACCATGGCGGTGGACGTCAAGACCGGCAAGCAGATCTGGAAGAGCAAGAT
This sequence comes from Bradyrhizobium sp. DOA1, assembly GCF_001593325.1. NCBI lineage: Bacteria > Pseudomonadati > Pseudomonadota > Alphaproteobacteria > Hyphomicrobiales > Nitrobacteraceae > Bradyrhizobium > Bradyrhizobium sp. DOA1. The sequence continues at coordinate 1,595,306 of NZ_JXJM01000001.1, read as the reverse complement.
CGAATATCCTGCCGAAACGCCCCGGATCGTCTGCTGCGGCATCATCAATCGCGGCGTCGCGATCCACGAAGGCAAATTATTCCGTACGACGCTCGATGCCAACGTGATTGCGATCGACGCGAAAACAGGCAAGGAGCTGTGGCGGCAGAAGGCGGCCGACATCAAGGAAGGCTACTCCATGACGGTGGCCCCGCTGGTTGCCGACGGCGTGGTCATCACCGGCATCTCCGGCGCCGAGTTCGGCACGCGCGGTTTCATCGACGGTTGGGATCCGGCGACGGGCAAGCATCTCTGGCGCACCCATTCGATCCCCTCGCCGGACGAGCCCGGCGGCGACACCTGGAAGGGCGACACCTGGAAGCTCGGCGGCGGCTCGACCTGGATCACGGGGTCTTATGACCCCGAGCTGAACACGATCTATTGGGGCATCGGCAATCCCGGCCCGTTCAACTCGGCAGTGCGCCCCGGTGACAATCTCTACACCTGCTCCGTGCTGGCGATGGATCCCAAGACCGGCAAGATCAAGTGGCACTACCAGTTCTCGCCGAACAACCCGTTCGACTACGACGCCGTGGCCGAGATGGTGCTCGCCGATGTGAACATCGAGGGCAAGCCGACCAAAACGCTGATGAACGCCAACCGCAACGGCTTCTTCTATGTGCTCGACCGCACCAACGGCAAGCTGCTGGCGGCCAATCCTTACGTGAAGGTCAACTGGGCGACCGGCATCGACATGAAGACGGGACGTCCGATCGAGACTGACGTCTCGAAGGACGCGCGCGAGGGCAAGAAGGTCACGGTCTATCCGTCGATCCTCGGCGGCAAGAACTGGGAACCGATGTCGTTCAATCCGCAGACCGGCCTTGCCTATGCCAACACGCTCGCGTTCGGCGGCAGGTACAAGACCGAGCCCGTCACCTTCAAGCAGGGGGAATGGTATCTCGGCATGGATCTGACCGACCTCTGGGAGTACGGCGACGGGCCGCGCGGTCACCTCAAGGCCATTGACCCCATGACCGGGAAATCGAAATGGGAAGCGCCGAGCGACATTCCGCGCTTCTCGGGCGTGCTGTCGACGGCCGGCGGAGTCGTATTCTCTGGCGCGCTGACCGGCGAGTTCGAGGCCTTCGATGCCGATACCGGCAAGAAGCTCTGGCAGTTCCAGACCGGCTCCGGCATCGAGGGACAGCCGGTGACCTGGCAGCAGGATGGCGTGCAGTACGTCGCCGTGACGAGCGGCTATGGCGGCGTCTATTCGCTGTTCTCCGGCGACGAGCGGCTGGCCCAGGTGCCGCCCGGCGGCTCGCTGTGGGTCTTTGCAGTCAAGCAGTAGCCAACGGGTACGATGCTGAAAGTGACTTCTCACAAGACGGCGGCGATGATCGCCGCCGTCGCGGTGCTGTCGGTCGCGCTTGCGGCGACCGTTCGCGCCGATGACGCCACCGGCAATTCCATGCAGGCGCAGATCGACCATGGCAAGTCGACCTACGCCTCGAAATGCTCGCACTGCCACGGCCCCAATCTGATGAATTCCGGCACCATCACGCCGGACCTGCGCGCCATTCCCGACGACAAGACGCGCTTCGTCACCACGGTGAAGAACGGCAAGAACAACAAGATGCCGCCCTGGGCCGACATCCTCAGCGACGACGAGATCGGGAATCTCTGGGCCTTTGTCTCCAGCCGGAGAAAGCCATGAGACGTCGGCTCGCCGTCTGGAGCGCTGCCGCGATTCTCGCGGCGGCGCCTCTCGTTGCGCGCGCGGCCGAGGATCCGCTGAAGATCTGTCTCGACAAAGACCGGCCGCCGCTATCGGTGCATCAGAAGGGCAAGCCGGATGCGGGTTTCGACGTGCTACTGGCGCAGGCGGTCGCCGAGCGCCTGCGGCGGCCGCTGACGATCCAGTGGTTCGAGAGCAGGCTCGACGAAGATTCCAGCCCGCAGCTCGAGGCCAACGCGCTGCTCTCGGACGGTCGCTGCGCGCTGGTCGGCGGCTACGCACTGACGACGGATTCCCTGGTCAAGCCCGGCATGAAGACGGCGCGCCTGCCGGATTTCGTCGGGGCCACGCGTGACGACAGGCGGCGCCGCGTCGAACTCGGCGTGCTCGCACCGAGCCAGCCCTATGCTTACTCGCCGATGGCGGTGGTGCTCGGGCCGAAGGCGAAGGGCCGCAAGATCGGCGACATCGGCGATCTCGCCGGCCTTCGCCTCGTCATCGAAAGCGGCTCGCTCGGCGATGCCATCCTGATGACCTTCGACAAGGGACGCCTGATCGACAACATCACCCATCTCGTCCCCGGCCGCGACGACCTGCTCGGCGCGCTCCAGCGCGGCGACCACGATGCAACGCTGATCGACCTTGCCCGCTTCGACGCCCATCGCGCCGCCCACCCCGATACGGGGATCACCGCGTCCGGCTACTATTATCCGATCGGCGCCAACCGCGGCTATGTCGGGCTTGCCGGCGATCCCGCATTGATCGAGGCCGTGAACAAGGCGCTGACGGCGCTCGCCGCGGAAGGCAAGATCGCCGAACTCGGCAAGCAGGCCGGGCTCACCTATCTGCCGCCGCGCGAGCCTGCGATCCTCGGCGATGTCTGGATGAAGATCATTCAGCGGTGAGATGTCGTCATTCCGGGGCGCCCGCAGGGCGGCCCCGGAATCAAGGGGTCACAGCGCATGCAGCCTGATGGATTTCCGGGCCTGCGTGCTGCGCACACGTCCCGGAATGACGATCCGGCTAGCGTAGCATGATGGCATCGACTGGCCTGCGGGACCTATGAACCGTATGATGCCGGCGTTTCATTCGACCTTCGGTGCCACCTTGAACGCCCCGTTCGCCGCAGGCCTGCACGCCGTCCTCGCTCGCGAAATCAAGTCCGGCGAACTCCTGCGGGCACTGATCGTCGTCGGCCCGCTCGTCGCCGCTTACTTCGCGTCGCGCGAGACGGCGCTGCTCAATCTCGGGCTGATCGCGGTCTCGCTGCTCATTCCCGCGCTCAGGCTGCAACTGGCACCGAAAGCGATCGCATGGCACTACCTTGCCATTCTCGTCACCTTTGCCGCTCTCTTCCTCGCAAGTCCCATCAAGCCGCTATTCGTCGTGCTGACGGCGCTCGCCGGCTTCCTTGCCGTGGCAGTGACACGCCATGGCGAAGATTTCCGCACGCTCGGCAATTGGGTGTTCATCCCCGCCGTCTATCTCGCCTGCGAGGTGCGGGAGGGCGCGAGTGCCGCGGACGCATTGCGTCATGCCGGCATCATCCTCCTGTCCTCGCCGATCGCACTGGCGCTGGTCTGCGCCATCCGGATCTATGACCGGCGGCGAGAAGATGGTGGCGCGGCCCCGTTCGGGTCGCCCGCGGCCGAGTGGCTTCTGCCCGCGAGCGCGACCGCCATGGCGGTCTTCGCCGCGGCGGCGCTGGTCGAGATGCTCGACCTCGCCCAGGGGCAATGGGTGATGTGGTCGGCCGCAAGCGTGATCGTGGGTGACCTCTCCGCCTCGACCGGCAAGCTGAAGCAGCGCGCGGTCGGCGCGCTCGTCGGCGTGCCACTCGGCCTCCTCGCCGGCATCGCGCTGCCGCAAAGCCGGGTCGGCTACGCGCTCGCGGTGCTCGCGGCCACCCTCACCCTGATCTCGTTCTCCCGCTACGTCGTCGGTTTCGGCCTGCGCTGCTTCTTCATCGCCCTCGTGGCCTCTTTTGCCGGGGGCGCCAGCGGCATCGCGGAGGAACGCATCGCCAATGTGCTGATCGGCGGCGCGTTCGGTCTCGTCGCGGTGGCCTTGACCGAGATCGTCTGGCTACGCCTCATGCGGAAGGCGCGGCCGCCGATATGATGCGAAAACAGGCAGTCCGCCGTTCGAATGCGCCAATCTGTCTCGCCTTGCCTCCATGCCAGCGCCAGTCTGATGCAGTACCTTCGGAGAAAATCCGGGAGGGAATCATGTCCGCAAAACTCGATCGCCGCCGCTTCGTCGCTGCCGGTACAACCGCACTCGCGATGCCTTTCGTCTCACGCGGCGCTTCGGCGCAAGCTGCGTGGCCCTCGCGGCAGATCCGCATGATTTGCAGCTACCCGGCCGGCGGACAGACCGATCTCCTGGCGCGCGCCTTTGGCGAATTCATCTCCAAGCAGGTCGGCAAGACCGTCGTCGTCGAGAACAAACCCGGCGCCTCCGGCGCGATCGGCACGGCGGAAGTCGCCCGTGCGGAGCCCGACGGCCACACCATCCTGTGCTCGATCTCGACCACCTACATCATGAACCGGATGGTGGTGAAGAATCCGGGCTACGACATGGACCGGGATCTGACCCTCGTCAGCGTCATCCCCGGCGCCGGCCTCCTGCTGGTTGCGAACCCGAAAACCGGCGTCAAGACGCTGGAGGATTTCGTCGCCTTCGCGCGCAAGAGCGGCAAGGTCAATTTCGGCACCTACAGTGCGGGCTCGGCCCCGCACATGACGATCAACGAGCTCAACAAGCAATATGGCCTCAACATCGAGCCGGTTCACTATCGCGGCGAAGCCCCGATGTGGACGGGAATGTTGGAAGGCACCCTCGATGCTGCCATGGGCAGCTACACAGCTGCACAGTCGGTTCTGCAAAGCGACCGGGGCACCGTCTTCGCAGTGCACTCGAAGAAGGTCGACGCGATCCCGAACGTCAAGACGCTCCCCGAGCAGGGCGCGACGTCGAAATTCTTCACCGTAAGCGGCTTCTCCGGCTGGGCGGTGCCGAAGGCGACGCCGCAGCCGATCGTCGACCGCCTGGCCGAGTTCTGCGTCGCCGCCAACAACGATCCGAAGGTGAAGGAGGTTCTCGCCACTTTCGTGCTCGAGCCCGCGATCGGTTTCAAGGAAACCAACGAGCTGTATCAGCGCGAGCTGCCGATCTGGATCGAGAGCGCAAAGTCGCTGGGTCTCGAGCCGGCCTGAACCTTTGGGCAAGACGCCGTTTGGTTAGCGGCGCCGGCGTTCGACTAAAGCCCAGTGTCGGAAACGCGCTTTCGCGCTAAGATTGTGCGCCGCCGCTGGAACGCCGACCGACGCGGACGGGAAAGGCCGAGCGCATGACACCAGATGCCGTCGCCGTCGCCGTCATGATCATCCTGCTCTTTCCGATGAGCTATTTCACGCTTGCCTCGCCCGCCTTTCTGCTGGTCAGGCTCGATATCCAGCCCGTCGCCCAGCTGTTGCGCGGAATGTTCAACGCCCATTTTCTGGTGATGCGCGTCGCCGGCGTCATCGGGACGGTGGCTTTGCTGCTCGAGGGGCGCCTGATGGCCGCGATGGGCGTTGGCCTGATCGCAGCCATGGCGATCTGGGGGCGCCCTTGGTTCATGCGGCGGATGGACGACCAGCTCAGCGCGAGGGACGCTGGTGATTCTGAAGCCCCGCGTCGGCTGCGCCGGCTGCACTGGAGCGGGATGTTCGGAAACGCGGTGCTGCTGGTCGTTCTCGTGGCCAGCATTCCCTACATGGCCGCGTCGGCTTGAGAGACATCGCGTCCGCCGGCACGTAACAGGCCCCCTGTCGGCCGCAGCGCACCAGCCTAATGCTCGTTCGAGCTCGCCGCGCCCTGCTGCGCCTTGTGAATCGAGGACGGCACCACGCCGAAATATTTCCGGAACACGCGGCTGAAATGCGATGAGCTGGAGAAGCCCCAGGAGAACGCGACGTCGGTGATGGTCTTGCCGGCGTGAGCCTCCAATTCCTGACGACAGTTCTGCAGGCGCGCCTGCCAGATATAGTCGCTCACCGTGGTGCCGCGCTCGGAGAACAGCATGTGCAGATAACGCTTGGAGCAGCCGAGCTCGGCCGAGATCTGGTCGATGCACAGATCCGGATCGCGCAGGTGCTCGCGGATGAAGAACTGCGCACGCACATACATCGCCTCCGGCCCGACACGATCGAACATTGTGTCGGCCTCGCGCAATGGCAGCAGCAGGAGGTCGATCAGCGAATCGGCGACGCCCACCGCGCTGTTCGCCGAGAGTTTTGCTGCCTCGTCGAAGGTGGCGTGGACGAAATCATGGGCGATCCGGCCCGTGCCGGTCTTCGCCGACAATTTGCACGCCGGCATCCGCTGCGACGGGAATCCGCGGTCTCGCAGCAGCGCCTTCGGCACGATCACGACGTCGTGACGCGTGAAGGCGGGACTGATGATCGAATGCGGGCAGGAGACGTCATAGGCGATGATGTCGCCCGGATTGATTTCGATGTGGCGGCCTTCCTGCTCGAAATAGGACACGCCGTAGGTCTGGAAGTGGATCTTGATGTAAGGGTGTTCATTGGCCTTCGCCCGCGCCAGCGTGTGCGCGATGCGATGCTGACTGACTTCGATCTGGCAGAGCTTCAGGCGCGAGACAGTTGTGTAGTCGATGCGCCCCTCGAGCGAAGACGCCTCCAGCGGATCGACATCGAAATGCCCACACAGGCTCGTCAGCCCGTCGATCCAACTCTGGATCTGGCGCTTCGGCGTCATTCCGGTCGTCGAGAGCGTATGAATTGTGTCGGACATTAATCCAGCCACTGGTTTGATCCGGAGATTCGACGCGAATCGCGACCAGCGCTACCGGAGCCCTCAGCCGTGATTGCGTGACGTTTACCTCGAATTTGAGCGGTCTCTTGCAACGTGCGCCATCGTTCCATTGCCGCCCTTGAAAGTTAATCCTCCGCCTTAGTTGCAGCGCCGTCAAGGGGAACCTGAGCGTCGAAGGCGGCCCCGCGGCAGCACGAAGCCGCTGAATTCGCTACTGCAAAATCAAAATCTTCGCCCCCGTGCGCTGTCAAGCAAACCGGTTTCTCTCTTGGACAAGTTTCCCGGTGGCGAAGTCGTTAGGGATTGCAGCAGGAACAAAAAGAACGGGCCGCTCCAGCACGTGGACCCGTGGCTCTCATCAGGAGGAGGAAACACCACAGCATCGTTTCTGGTCCCAATCGTGACCGCCCTGCACGAGCAGACGCCGGACGAGAAGCCCGGTGATTAAGCAATGCTTCGGAAACAATAAACGAGACCAACGGAGGAATGACTATGCGCAAGGTGCTACTGGCGACCTATCTTGGCTCCGCGGCGGCTCTCGCCGTCGGCAGCGCCTCAGCCAATGACGAGCTGATTAAGATGTCGCAGAACCCGAAAGACTGGGTGATGCCGGCGGGCGACTACGCCAATACCCGCTATTCCAAGCTGAACCAGATCAACGCACAGAACGTAGGGAAGCTTCAGGTAGCCTGGACCTTCTCGACGGGTGTGCTGCGCGGCCACGAAGGCGGCCCGCTGATCATCGGCAACATGATGTACGTGCACACGCCGTTCCCGAACAAGGTCTATGCTATTGACCTTGCCAACGAGAACAAGATTGTCTGGAAGTACGAGCCGAAGCAGGATCCGAACGTCATCCCGGTGATGTGCTGCGATACGGTCAACCGCGGACTCGCCTACGGCGACGGCAAGATCATCCTGCATCAGGCGGACACCAACCTCGTCGCGCTCGACGCCAAGACCGGCCAAGTGGCCTGGAGCGCGACGAACGGCAACCCGGCGAAGGGCGAGACCGGTACGTCGGCTGCGCTGGTCGTCAAGGACAAGGTCCTCGTCGGCATCTCCGGCGGCGAGTTCGGCGTGCAGTGCCATGTCACCGCTTACGACCTCAAGAGCGGCAAGCAGGTCTGGCGCGCCTACTCCGAAGGCCCGGATGACCAGATCAAGCTCGATCCGGTCAAGACGACGTCGCTCGGCAAGCCGGTCGGTCCCGACTCCAGCTTGAAGACCTGGCAGGGCGATCAATGGAAGATTGGCGGCGGCTGCACCTGGGGCTGGCTGTCCTACGATCCCGCACTGAACATGGTCTATTACGGGTCGGGCAATCCCTCGACCTGGAATCCGAAGCAGCGTCCTGGCGACAACAAATGGTCGATGACCGTTTTCGCGCGCGACGCCGACTCGGGCATGGCCAAGTGGGTCTACCAGATGACGCCCCACGACGAGTGGGACTATGACGGCGTAAACGAGATGATCCTCACGGATCAGCAGATCAACGGCCAGAATCGCAAGCTGCTGACCCATTTCGACCGCAACGGTCTCGCCTACACCATGGACCGCGAGAACGGTGAACTGCTGGTCGCCGAAAAGTACGATCCGAAGGTGAACTGGACCTCCGGCGTCGACATGGACAAGAACTCGCCGACCTATGGCCGCCCCAAGGTCGTCGCTCAATATTCGACCGAGCACGGCGGAGAGGACAAGAACACGAAGGGCATCTGCCCGGCCGCGCTCGGCACCAAGGACGAGCAGCCGGCAGCCTACTCGCCGGACACGCAGCTGTTCTACGTCCCGACCAACCACGTCTGCATGGACTACGAGCCGTTCAAGGTGAGCTACACCGCGGGCCAGCCCTATGTGGGTGCGACGCTCTCGATGTACCCGCCCCAGGGTGAAAGCCACATGGGCAACTTCATCGCCTGGGACAACAAGACCGGCAAGATCGTCTGGTCGAACAAGGAGCAGTTCTCGGTCTGGTCGGGTGCGCTCGCAACGGCAGGCGGCGTGGTGTTCTACGGCACGCTCGAAGGCTACCTGAAGGCGGTCGATGCCAAGTCCGGCAAGGAGCTCTACAAGTTCAAGACTCCCTCGGGCATCATCGGCAACGTCACCACCTATGAGAACAACGGCAAGCAGTACGTTGCCGTGCTCTCCGGCGTGGGCGGCTGGGCCGGCATCGGTCTGGCGGCAGGTCTGACCGATCCGACCGCAGGTCTCGGCGCCGTCGGCGGCTACGCGGCCCTCAGCAACTACACGGCACTCGGCGGCACGCTGACCGTGTTCTCGCTGCCGAACTAGGCCTCGCTCAGCATCGCTCCGGCGCGTGGATCAACTCCACGCGCCGGCTCGTCTCCACCGAACGCCTTCCGAGGACAATCTCTTGCGTAAAATCTGCTCTGTCATTGCTGTGATGATGATGATCTTCGTTGCGTCCGGCGGAATCGCGGTCGCAGACGGTCCGGGCGACCCGGCCGCTGTGAAGAAGGAAGACGACGGAAAGTGGCTCGATAAGGACGGAACCCCGACCTACAAGATTTCGGCCGACGGCACCGTGGACTGGTTCACCTATTCCGGATACCGCCGTTACCATTCCGACTGCCACGTCTGCCATGGCCCGGACGGCATGGGCTCCACCTACGCGCCGGCGCTGAAGGATTCCGTCAAGAGCATGAGCTATGGCGACTTCCTCGGCGTGGTCGCATCCGGTCGCAAGAACATCTCCACGGCGCAGGAAAACGTCATGCCGGCCTTCGGCGACAACCCGAACGTCGCCTGCTACATGGACGATCTCTACGTCTATCTGCGCGCCCGCTCCACCGAAGCCTTGGGCCGGCAGCGTCCCGCCAAGAAGGAAGACAAGACAGAGGCCTACACCAAGGCCGAAGACGCCTGCATGGGCAATAAATGAACGTTGCCAGGACCGCCGAGACGACGTCCTGGCATTCTACGAAGATCTGAGGAGTTACCGATGAAGACACGCGCCGCCGTCGCTTTCGAAGCCAAGAAGCCGCTCGAGATCGTCGAGGTCGACCTGGAAGGACCGAAGGCCGGCGAGGTCCTGGTCGAGATCAAGGCCACGGGCATTTGCCATACCGACGCCTATACGCTCGACGGCTTCGACAGCGAAGGCATCTTCCCATCGATCCTGGGCCATGAAGGCGCCGGCATCATCCGGGAGATCGGTCCCGGCGTGACCTCGGTGAAGCCGGGCGACCACGTCATCCCGCTCTACACACCGGAATGCCGGCAGTGCAAAAGCTGCCTCAGCCAGAAGACCAATCTGTGCACCGCGATCCGCGCGACGCAAGGCAAGGGCGTGATGCCCGACGGCACCAGCCGCTTCTCCTACAAGGGCAAGCCGATCTACCACTACATGGGCTGCTCGACCTTCTCGAACTTCACCGTGCTGCCGGAGATCGCCGTCGCCAAGATCCGCGAGGACGCGCCGTTCGACAAGAGCTGCTACATCGGCTGCGGCGTGACCACCGGCGTCGGCGCCGTCGTCAACACCGCGAAGGTCGAGCCGGGCTCCAACGTGGTCGTGTTCGGCCTCGGCGGCATCGGGCTCAACGTGATCCAGGGTGCCAAGATGGCGGGTGCCGACAAGATCATCGGCGTCGACATCAACGATTCCAAGGAGGACTGGGGCAAGCGGTTCGGCATGACCCACTTCGTCAACCCGAAGAAGGTCACCGGCGACATCGTCCAGCACCTCGTCGGCCTCACCGACGGCGGCGCCGACTACACCTTCGACTGCACCGGCAACACCACGGTGATGCGCCAGGCGCTGGAAGCCTGCCATCGCGGCTGGGGCACCTCGATCATCATCGGCGTCGCCGAGGCCGGCAAGGAGATCGCAACCCGCCCGTTCCAGCTCGTCACCGGGCGCAACTGGCGCGGCACCGCCTTCGGCGGCGCGCGCGGACGCACAGACGTGCCGAAGATCGTCGACTGGTACATGAACGGGAAGATCCAGATCGATCCGATGATCACCCACGTGCTCAAGCTCGATGAGATCAACAAGGGATTTGACCTCATGCACGAGGGCAAATCCATCCGTTCCGTCGTCGTGTTCTAGCTCGAAAGCCATCACACCAAGGAGGATCGACCCATGACTGTTGCACTCCATCCATCGATCGACAACGGCCTCAAACAGGGCAGCGGCAGCTTCGCCGGCGGCACGCTGGTCTGCAAATGCTCGGACCATCCGGTCAAGGTCGGCATCAAGGGCGACGTCGCGCATAACCACGCTTGTGGCTGCACCAAATGCTGGAAGCCGCAAGGCGCGACCTTCTCGGTCGTCGCCGTGGTGCCGCGTCAGAACGTCTCGGTGCTCGAGAACGGCGACAAGCTCCAGATCGTCGATGCGTCCGCGGTGATCCAGCGCTATGCCTGCAAGGCCTGCGGCACGCACATGTACGGCCGCATCGAGAACAAGGGCCATCCGTTCTACGGCCTCGACTTCATCCATCCCGAGCTGTTCCAGGAGCAGGGCTCGCAGGCGCCGCAATTCGCCGCCTTCGTCTCCTCGGTGATCGAAGCGGGCGTCAAGCCGGAGCAGATGGCGGGCATCCGCGCGCGGCTGAAGGAGATCGGGCTGGAGCCCTATGACTGCCTGTCGCCGCCGCTGATGGATGCGATCGCGACCCACGTGGCAAAAGCCAAGGCCGCCTAGGAAGGCCACTCGGGTGGAGCCATCGAGCCTCCGTCAGTCTCCAACCCGCTCGCTGGCGCCCACCACCGCCAGCGAGCCGGATCGGTCTCCGTCCGGGGACCGCCGCGGCGATGCCGCCGCCTCTGCACCACGCGTATGTGAGGACCATCAGCTCCTCAGTCCTGGTCTCTGAATGACTGCGCAGGACCGTCAGCTTCCTGCTTGAAGCTCCCGGTGCCTGCGTTCTCCCTCCCTCGACTGAGGCATCCTGCTTCGTCCGTGCAGCCTTCCTGCCGGACGAAGCTTTTTTGACTGCCCCCGCATCGCAAGCGCGCGGCATGCCGCCGCGCCCTGCTTTTGACAAATCATGGATGCAATGTTTTCCCGGTGAACACTCGGCTGTGAACGCCGAGCCGGAGCGATCTCTGCTACGATCGCGCCGTCACGATGCCGCGCGAAGTTCAATCAATTAAGAACAAAAACGGGAGGTATCGAGCACATCCAAACATCGCCATTAGCGTTCCGCCCCCTTTCGGGATTTGCCCGCGCGGGATGACGGCGGAATGCGGCGACACGACGCACGAACCGTCGCCGACCGGCGTCGGCGCAATTTCAATTTGGCATGCTTATGAAGAGCGAGGGACGATCATGATCAAGGTGAAGATCAACGGCCAGGAACAGAGCTGGGACGGCGACCCGGATCTCCCGCTACTCTGGTTCCTCCGTGACGAGGCCGGCCTGACCGGCACCAAATATGGCTGCGGCCAGGCCCTGTGCGGCGCCTGCACCGTCATCGTCGACAAGCAGGCCGTGCGCGCCTGCATCACGTCGGTCAACGACGTCGCCGGGCGCGAGGTCACCACGATCGAGGGGCTGCATCCCACTGGCGATCATCCGGTGCAAAAGGCTTGGCGGCAGGTGAACGTGCCCCAATGCGGCTTCTGCCAGGCCGGCCAGATCATGCAGGCCGCAGCCCTCCTGATGGACAACCCGAAACCCTCGCATGACCAGATCCGCGAAGGGATGGCCGGCAACATCTGCCGTTGCGGCTGCTACCAGCGCATCGAGAACGCCGTCCATCTCGCATCGACGGGAGTGTGACATGAATTTCATCGACAACCCCCGCAAGCTTCGCGGCTTCGAAAAGAACATCAGGGTCGAGAAGGTCTCGCGCCGCAGCATCCTGAAAGGTCTCGGCATCACCGGCGGCTTCGTGCTCGCCGCGCCCGTGATGTCGCGCCAGGCATTCGCCTATGAAACCGGCGCAGGCAAGATGCCGCACGGCGTCGTGGTCGATCCGCGCGTGTTCGTTTCGGTCGCGCCGGACGGCATCGTGACCATCGTCGGGCATCGTTCGGAAATGGGCACCGGTGTTCGCACCAGCCTGCCGCTGATCGTGGCCGAGGAAATGGAAGCCGACTGGTCCAAGGTCAAGGTGCAGCAGGCCCATGGCGACGAGGTCAAGTTCGGCAACCAGGATACCGACGGCTCGCGCAGCACGCGGCATTATCTGATCCCGATGCGACAGATCGGCGCCTCCGCCCGGACCATGCTGGAGCAGGCCGCGGCGAAGCGCTGGGGCGTACCAGCCACCGAGGTCAAGGCGGTCAACCACGAGGTCGTCCACAGCGCCAGCGGGCGCAAGCTCGGCTTCGGCGAGCTCGCTGCCGACGCCGCCAAGGAATCGGTGCCCAGCATCGAGGGCCTCAAGCTGAAGGACCCCAAGAACTTCCGCTATCTCGGCAAGGGCCAGATCGGCATCGTCGATCTCCACGACATCACCACCGGCAAGGCGCATTACGGCGCCGACGTGCGGCTGCCCGGCATGAAATATGCCGTGATCGCCCGTCCGCCGGTGACCGGCGGCAAGCTGGTCAAGTTCGAGCCGGAGGAGGCGCTGAAGATCCCCGGCGTCGAGAAGGTGATGCAGGTGCGCGGCTGGCCGTGGCCGTCGAAATTCCAGCCGCTCGGCGGCGTCGCGGTGATCGCGCGCAACACCGGCGCGGCGATCAAGGGCCGCGACGCGCTGAAGCTGACCTGGGACGACGGTCCCAACGGCAAATACGACTCCGTCGCCTACCGCAAGGAGCTCGAGGAGGCCTCCCGCAAGCCTGGCCTTGTCCTGCGCAAGGAGGGCGATGCGGATGCCGCCTTGAAGAGCGCCGACAAGGTCATTGTCGGCGAGTACTACGTTCCGCATCTTGCGCATGTCGCCATGGAGCCGCCGGTGGCGGTCGCCGACGTCAAGGGCGACAAGGCGGAGATCTGGGCGCCGGTACAGAGCCCCGGCGGCACCCGCGAGGACGTCGCCAAGACGCTCGGCATTCCCGAAGCCAACGTCACGGTCAACGTCACGCTGCTCGGCGGCGGGTTCGGACGCAAGTCGAAATGCGACTTCGCGCTCGAGGCCGCGCTGCTCTCGAAGGAGCTCGGCGCACCGGTGAAGGTGCAGTGGACGCGCGAGGACGACATCCACAACGGCTTCCTGCACACCGTCTCGGTCGAGCGGATCGAGGCGGGTCTCGACAAGAGCGGCAAGGTGATCGCCTGGCGCCATCGCAGTGTGGCCCCCAGCATCGCCTCGACGTTCGCCGCCGGGACCGTGCATCAGGCGCCCTTCGAGATCGGCATGGGCCTCGTCGACATGCCGTTCGAGATCGCCAACATCTCCTGTGAGAACCCGGAAGCCGCGGCATTCACGCGCATCGGCTGGTTCCGCTCGGTCTCGAACATCCCGCGCGCCTTCGCGGTGCAATCGATGGTCGGCGAGATTGCGCAAGCGACCGGCCGCGACCAGAAGGAGACGCTGCTCGCGCTGATCGGGAGCCCGCGCATCGTCAAGCCCGAGGTGAAAGACCTCTGGAACTACGGCGAGCCCGAGGACAGTTACCCGATCGACACCGCGCGCTTGCGCAAGGTGGTCGATCTGGTCGCCGAAAAGGGTGAGTGGGGACGGAAGGTCCCGAAGGGCCACGGCCTCGGCATCGCCGTGCACCGCAGCTTCGTCAGCTACATCGCTACCATCGTCGAGGTCGCCGTCGACGACAAGGGCAAGCTGACGGTGCCGAGGGTCGATACCGCGATCGATTGCGGCACCTATGTCAATCCCGAGCGCATCGCCTCTCAGATCGAGGGCGCCGCGATCATGGGGCTGAGCCTCGCCAAATATGGCGAGATCACCTTCAAGGACGGCAAGGTGCAGCAGAAGAACTTCGACGATTTCCAGGTCGTCAGGATGGACGACTCTCCCGTGGTGACCAACGTCTACATCGTGCCGCCCGGGCCGGACACGCCGCCGAGCGGCGTCGGCGAGCCCGGCGTTCCGCCGTTCGCGCCGGCGCTGATCAATGCGATCTTCGCGGCGACGGGAAAACGCATCCGCTCGCTTCCGATCGGCAAGCAATTGGAGGCCTGAGTCGGAACCCAAGCGGCCTCGCGCCGTTTCCATCGATCTGACAGGAGCAGATCGATGATCAACATCTCAAAGGCGCTCGCAGTCTCGCTGTCGGGCGCCTTTCTTTTGACCGCCTCGGACGCGTTCGCCCAAAGCAATACCGCCCCGCCGACCACGGCCACGCGCCCGACCGGGCCGGACCAGAACTCGCTGCCCAACGCCAATGCCCAGCCTCCCTCGACCAACCAGACGACGGGCCAGCACAATCCGGATCCGAAGATTCGCGAGATGAACCAAAAGGAAAAGGACAAGGTCGACAGGCAGGGGAAGTAGGCGCGACGGCCAGCATAGCAAGGCACAAGCAAGAATGCGGCGGACGTTGCCGTCCGCCGCATTCGCCACCCCCCTACTGCTCCGCCTCTTTCGATCCGCCCGCGGAGCTATTTCTTCAGCGCGAATACCCAGACGACGCCGCCCTGCGGCACGTTGGCTTCGATGCCGATATTGTTGGTCACGAGTGCATCCTGGATGCGCTGTGCGTCCACGCCCCAGCCCGACTGGATCGCGATGTACTGCGTGCCATCGATCTCATAGGACACCGGCATGCCGACGATGCCGGAGTTGGTCTTCTGTTCCCACAGCAGCTCGCCGGTCTTGGCGTGGAAGGCCCTGAAGTTGCGGTCGTTGGTCCCACCGACGAAGACGAGATCGCCCGCCGTCGCCGTGACTGATCCGAACAGTTGCGACTTGGGGAAGTTGTGCTGCCAGACTTTCTTGCCCGTGACGGGGTCCCAGGCCTGCAGCTCGCCGAAATGATCGGCGCCCGGTCTCGTCTTGAGGCCGATGTCTTCCGGCTTGGTGCCGAGCCAGAGTTCGCCCGGCTTGAGCGGCACTTTCTCGCCGGTGAAACCACCGCAGAAATTCTCGTTGGCAGGCACGTAGACGAGCCCGGTCCTCTGGCTGTAGGCCGCCGACGGCCAATCCTTGCCGCCCCACAGCGACGGACAAAACTCGACGCGCTTGCCGATCACCGGCTTGTGCGCGGGATCCACGATCGGCTTGCCGGTCTCGTCGATGCCCTTCCAGACGTCGGTGTAGACGAACGGCCAGCCGGCGACATAGTTGATCTTGGTCGGCGTGCGCTCGAGCACCCAGAAGATCGCGTCGCGGCCCGGATGGACCAGGCTCTTGATGGTGCGGCCGTTGCGTTGCAGATCGATCAGCATCGGCGCCTCGACCTCATCCCAATCCCAGGAATCGTTCTGATGATACTGGAAATGGGTCTTGATCTTGCCGGTGTCGGGATCGAGCGCGAGCACGGATGCAGTATAGAGATTGTCGCCGGGATGGGTTTCGCCGGGCCATGGCGCCGCGTTGCCGATGCCCCAATAGATCGTCTTGGTCTCCTTGTCGTAATTGCCGGTCATCCAGGCCGACCCGCCGCCGTTCTTCCAGTCGTCGCCTTGCCAGGTGTCGTGACCGGGCTCGCCTTCGCCGGGGATGGTGTAGGTCCGCCACAGCTCCTTGCCGTCCTTGGCATCATAAGCCACGACGTAACCGCGCACGCCGAACTCGCCGCCGGAGCCGCCGACGATGACCTTGCCGTCGACGATCAACGGCATCAGGGTCAGGTACTGGCCCTTCCTGTAGTCCTGCACCTTGGTGTCCCACAGCACCTTGCCGGTCTTGGCATCGAGCGCGACCACGTGGTCGTCCGTGGTGGCGAGGTAGAGCTTGTCCTCCCACAGGCCGACGCCGCGGTTGGTCGGATGCAGCTGGAACAGATCGTCAGGAAGCTGCCGCTTGTAGCGCCAGTATTCGTCGCCGGTCTTCGCATTCAGCGCGATCACCTGCCCCATCGGGGTCGTCACGAACATCGCGCCATTGTTGACGATCGGCGGTGCCTGATGGCCTTCGACCACGCCGGTGGCGAAGGTCCAGACCGGCGTGAGGTTCTTTACGTTCGAGGTGTTGATCTGATCGAGCGGACTATAGCCGTGCCCGTCATAGGTGCGCCGGTAGAGCATCCAGTTGCTTGGCTCGGGATTTTCCAATCGCTGCGCGGTGACCGGAGAGTAATTCTCGATCGGACCTGATATGGCGACGGTCGAGGCAAGAGTTGAAGCAAGACACGTAAAGGCGACGAAGCCGGACAGTAACCATTGCTTCCTGGTGGAAGTTTTCATGGACGTTCCCCTTTTTCATCCGTTTGAATTCTTGTTGTGAATTCTTGTCGTTCTTGTTGTTTCTTGTCGTTCGTCCCGTCGTCCGCCCGTCGGCGGATGCGGCCTCTCGTGACGCGGGCATGGCCCGCAACCCGCCGTCATCCTGGCTGCGTGCCACCTACCTTTCCCATGAAATTGCCGGCGACGCTGAGTGCGCCGTCAGCGAGCGCCAGCGGCAACGCCGCAAGCCGTCGCGGTGCCGGCCCGAACACGACCTGCGCGCTCGCGCGAGGATCGAATTCGGAGTTGTGGCACATGCACTTGAACACCTCCTTGTCGCCGACGTCGCTCTTCACCCAGGCGGTGACGGGACAGCCCGCATGCGAGCAGATCGCGGAATAGGCGATGATGCCGTCGACGGCACGCGCGCGTGTCTTCTCGTCGAGATCGGCGGGATCGAGCTTGATGATCAGGATCTCGTTGAGCCGTGAGGCACTGCGCACCACGGATGTATTGGGATCCTTCGGCCAGGCATGGACCGGCGGCCCGCCAGCCTTCAGATCGGATGCGGTGATGAGCTTGCCTTCCTGGTCGCCTTCCGAGAACACCAGCACATCGCCCTTCTGGGGCCGTTCGTCCGAACCGGGCGGATCTTCGCCCGCGCGCGCCGGCGGCGAACAGCAGAGGCAAGCGGTGGTCGCAAGCGCGCCGAGCAGCAGCGTTCGCCGCGTTTGCTCGATGCCCGCATCGGCTTCAAGTTCCGCGTCATGATCGGATGATGATGAGGAAGGGTCGTTGAACGGTGCGCTCGACATGCCCGATAGCAGGCGCTGGAACTCTGCCGAAAACAAGGCGAAGAATTGGCGCCGCAGTGCATCAATATGGCTTTGCTCGCTTTGATTGCGGGACCATAAATGCATTCAAAGGCATTTTTGCAATTTCAACGTCACACCGCGCGATCAGCATGACGATTTTGCAGATCAGGCCAATGATGTTGGAATTGGTGCACCGCGCTCTCGGTGCGCAGTGCAAAAGCGGAGCAGATCGCCTTACGACCGGAGCACGTGACGCGGCGATGCGATACGGCCTGCGACGGTTGCCGATGCCATTTCAAAGCTGTCGGCGATGCGCCGCGCCTTGTCGATGAAGAGAGCGGCCGCCGCGGGCGGGCAGACCTCGCGTGCGGTCTGCTCGAACAGATCGAGCCAGCGGTCGAAATGATCACCGACCAGACTCAGCGGCAGATGCGCCCGCATCGGCGAGCCATGATAGCGGCCGCTCATCAGCACGACGGACGACCAGAAATCCCGGAGCTTAGCGAGGTGCTCGTCCCAGTTCTGGACGATCGTAAAGACCGGACCGAGCAGTGCGTCTTCGCGCACGCGTCCGTAGAAGCGGGTGACGAGTTCCCCGATCATCTCCTCGGTGATCCCGGTGCGCTCGATCGCATCCTGGGTCAGCAGGTTCCGCCGCGCAGCCGCCGCCTCGCGCTCGGCCTTCAGTCGATCTGACATGTCCTCTGTTATCCGTTCGATTGTTCCCGCGAGCCGCCCGTCCAGCATTGTCGGGCCAATTGCGCACGGCGTCTTTGTCGCAGCGCAAATTGCGGGATCTGGCGGCGGACGCTGAGGCCCGCCGCCGGTGCCTTCATCAGGCGTTATAAGTGTAGAAGCCCTGCCCGGTCTTGCGGCCGAGATGGCCGGCATCGACCATCTCTTTCAGCAGGGGGGCTGGCCGGTATTTAGGGTCGTTGAAGCCTTTGTAAAAGACCTCCATCACCGACAGCATGGTGTCGAGACCGACCAGATCGGCAAGCGCCAGCGGTCCGATCGGATGGTTGCAGCCGAGCTTCATGCCGGCGTCGATCTCTTCCGCCGTCGCGATTCCCTCCTGAAGCGCGAAGATCGCCTCGTTGATCATCGGGCACAGGATGCGGTTGACGGCGAATCCCGGGCTGTTCTTGGCCGTGATCGCCACCTTGCCGACGCGCTTGGCGAAATCAAGCGCCTTGGCGTGGGTGTCCTCGGAGGTCTGCAAGCCGCGGATCAACTCCAGCAGCGCCATTACCGGCACCGGGTTGAAGAAATGCATGCCGATGAAGCGATCGGGGCGGTCGGTCGCTGCGGCGAGCTTCGTGATCGAGATCGACGAGGTGTTAGTTGCAACCAGCGTGCGCGGCGACAAGGTTGCACAGAGGTCCTTCAGGATCTTGACCTTGAGCTCCTCGTTCTCGGTCGCGGCCTCGATGACCAGATCGCAATCCGACAGCCTCGCCCGGTCCGTGGTGCCGGTGATGCGCTTGAGCGTCGCTTCGCGGTCAGCCGCCGACATCTTCTCCTTCTTGACCAGGCGCTCGAGGCTGCCGCCGACGGTCGAAAGGCCGCGGTTCACCGCCGCATCGGAAATATCGACCATCACGACCGAGAGCCCGGCCGCCGCGCAGACCTGCGCGATGCCGTTCCCCATGGTCCCTGCCCCGATGATGCCAACGGTTTGGATCATTGCGTCACATCCTTCATGTTTGCGGCCCGTACCAGCGCGGCCTGCCATTGTTCCTGGTCAGGGTCTAGCACCGGCATCGGGCTGGCGCGACCCGATCTTGTTCCTTAACGCATCCGAGCCGGGAATAAAGCCGCCATTCGGTCGCTAAAGGGCAGCATTTGGCGGCCAGCCAAGCGGTTTGCCTGGATTTGCGCCCGGCCCCAGCGCCCTCGCAGAGGAGACGCGGCAAGCTCGGCAGACCTCGGACCACCTCGACCTCGCTCAATCGGATGACGCGGTGCACGCCAGCGCTGTGGTGTGATTGGTACGCCATCGCCAGCGCGAATTCCTCTCCGCGAGATTGTGAGACAGGCCACACCGGCTTCGTGCCTCAGCTGCTAGGCGTCAGACCCATGACGAAACACATCAAGCTCCCGGTCATTCTTACCGCTCTGCTGGCCGCCACGCAAAGCTTGGCAGCCGAAACCAAAGGAGCGGGCTCGACCTTCGTTTCGCCTGTGATGGCCAAATGGATCGACGCATACAATACCAAGACAGGCCATGCCGTCAGCTATCAAGCAGTCGGCTCGGGCATCGGGGTCGACTTGATTAAGAACGAGGCCGTCGATTTCGGCGCAAGCGACATGCCGCTCGATCCCAACGAGTTGGACAGGCTCGGCCTGATGCAATTCCCGATCGTGATCGGAGGCGTCGTACCGATCGTCAATATCGCCGGTGTCAGGCCCGGACAGATCCGTTTCACCGGGCAGGTGCTCGCCGACATCTATCTCGGCAAGCTCAAATCATGGAATGATCCGGCCATCAGCGAGATCAATCCCGACATCAGATTGCCGAATGCGCCGATCGCCGTAGTCCATCGCGTCGACGGATCCGGCACGACATTCAACTGGACGAACTACCTCTCGAAGGTCAGCCCACAATGGAAGACGAGCGTCGGTGAAGGCACATCGGTCAAGTGGCCGCGCGGAGTGGGCGGCAAGGGCAATGAGGGCGTCGCTTCGCTGGTCAGCCACGTTCCGGGCTCGATCGGTTACCTCGAATACACCTACGCACTGCAACGGCTCGACAAGATCGCCTTCGGCCTGGTGCAGAACAGCGCCGGCAATTTCGTGATCCCCGACGCAGGATCGTTCAAGGCCGCAGCCTCCAGTGCGGACTGGAAAGCGGTGAAGGATTTCCATCTGGTGCTGACCGACGCGCCCGGCGAAGACGCCTACCCCATCACGGCCACGACCTTCGTGTTGATGCCGAAGGAGCCGAAATCTCCGGAGCGGTCGGCAGCTGCCATGGACTTCGTCCGCTGGTCGCTCGTAAGCGGAAGATCGCATGCCGAAACGCTCAACTACGTGCCGCTGCCGCTCCTCTTGATCGACCAGATCGATCACTATTGGCGAAAAAGCATCGGAGCGGCCGAGACGGTCTCTGCATCAGCCGACGTCGAGCACTGAGCCCAAGGCAGACCTCGCGCTATCCCGGCGACTTTCACGCTGATGCGAACACACGAGAGGTTCCTCACTCGTCGCGGTTGAACGGAACGGCCCCCGACATCGGCGGCGATGGGAACATCGTCAGCAGCGGCAGGTTGTCTTCGAGGTGAAGTCAAGGAGACGACGATGAAGAAGATCATTCTGGCATCCGCATGCATCATGGCCCTGGCGACCGGCGGCGCCGTCGCGCAGACACAGCCCGCCCCCGGCGCATCCGGCCAGGGCGACGTCGGTCCCTCGTCGCGAGGGCCCGGCACCAAGGGGATGACGACAGGCCGTTCGTCGAACATGCAAAACGAGGCCAGCGACAGCAAGGGTGCGCAGACCCCATCGGCCGGCGGCAGCAACACCAACAACATGGGCAGCCAGGCCGGCGGGAGCGCAGGCGCAGGCAAATAAAGCGCCCCGCTCGAAATCTGGAGAGGGGCCGAGGCTCCTCTCCCCGGCCCGGGACCGATCAGTGGCCGGAACGATTCTTCATGACGCTCAGTACACCCTGGGAGCCGGCTCGTTCATCCGCTCGTGTTCTGGGCCAATCAGAGCTCGTCGCCGTCGATGTCAGACGCAAGGTCGACGATAATGAGTCTTGCCCAGGACACGTCCCGAAGATTCCGCATTCACCCCTTCTCGACAGAAGAGCAGCGGCGATGATGTCGCCGGAACGCACTGTAGCGATGATCATGCCAGCATCGCGCGCCACTCCTCACGATGCACCGATGTTCTGCAATTGGTCCCACCTACATTGACATCGGTGTTACGGCCGGGGCAGTTTTTCACATTGCTGACGAATCAGCGATTGCCTCACGCCGAGTACCTCTTGGACAACTCCCAGTGCTTTCGAGACTGATATCGTTGCTGCGCCGCATCCCAGCGGTGAAATGGGCGTTCACCCGGCTTCGGTCTTCGCCGCACGGCGGCAGTGTTGACATCGCGCCGAGTGCCGCAGCTGACTCAGCCACCATTGTCGCCGTCGTGGAAACTGCGCCGGCTCCAGTCGCAGATATCGGCGCGGCGCCACAGCATGATGGGGCTGACCTCACGGTTGCGGCTCCGCCGGCCGCGGAGAATGACACGGCTGTTTGTGCCGTCGCGGAGAGCCCGTCGACCGACATTTGCGCCAACGACGCTTCAGCTCCAGAGTCGCCGACAGAGGCCGAGGCGGTTTTGGCGGTGCCTGCCGTCGAAGAGGCTTCGGTTTCACCGCCGGATCTCACGCACGAGCCGGTCGCAGCTGCCGATGTCGTCACCGATATCTCTTCTGATATCGCGGCTCCGTTTGAACCCGTCGTTGCAGAGGTATTGCCGCTTTCGTCGGCCAGGGTCGAGACCGCGCTGAAGGATGTTCCCGACGCCGTCGCCGAGCACGGTCCCTCGCTCGTCGTATCCACAGCCATCGATCCGTTGGTCAACGAAATCCCCGCAGTCGACGCCGACAGCGTTGCGGCGGACGCCAGCTCCGACGGCGGCTCTGCTCCGAACATCGAGATTACGCCGTCCCCCGCAAGCGATCCTCCGCCCGCCGCAGCCATCGATGCGGAGGCTCCGTCTGCTGAACCAGACGCCGCCGTCACGAATATGGAGCCTCCCGCCCCTGTCAGTCCCGCTTCCGAAGTACGTAACGTGCGGAAAGTTCGGGCGCGCCCAGCGGAACCCGCCGATCGCGCCGCACTGATCCGGCAGCGCTGGGCGGAAACCGGCGTCAGGATGTGGAATCCTCGCCTTCACGGCACCGGCGATGCCGCGCTCAACATCCAGGGCAGTGTCGGGCTGCTGCCGCCCGCGCCGGGCGAGACGATGCCCCGCTACGACAAGCTGGAATTCAAGATGCTCGGCGGGCAGATCGTCTGCGAGGGGGTCATCGTCGAGGCGCCCGTGCACGCGAGCCAGCGCAGTTTTACACCTCTCGCCGAGCCCGCGAAATCCGATCGGGTCCGCGAGCCCGCGCGGGAACGCCAAGCCGCGCTCGCCTGATCCTTTCCTCTGCGACCATCAGCGCGCGAAGTGCTGGGGGTTGCCTTCTGCATCGCGCACCCCCTCCTCGCGGCGGGCAAACGGCCGCGTCAGACGGTTACCCCCGTGGCGATTGGGCGCCAAGTTGCTCGTAGCGCCCTTCGGCCGACTTGCCGTTATTCGCGCGCGGCACATCAGATATCTCCAGACACGAAGTTGCCCGCAACGTCCGCCACCACGTAATTTGCGGAGCGGTCGAGCCACCGATGTCCGCGCCCGATCGAAACGACAAGAACAATCTGGGAGATGAACCATGAGAAGGCTCACGGCCGCACTATGCGCAATCGTGCTGCTTACGACCGGCGCGCAGGCGCAGACCATCAAGGATTTCCTGGCGGCGGCCATGCAGAAGTGGACGGCACCGTTCGAGCCGTTCCAGCTGATCGGCAACATCTACTATGTCGGCACCGGCGGCATTGCCGTCTACGTCATCAAGACATCGCAGGGCCTGATCCTGATGGACACCGCGATGCCCCAGTCGACCGGCATGATCAAGGACAACATCGCCAAGCTCGGCTTCAAGGTTTCCAATATCAAACTCATCCTCAACTCGCATGCGCATCTCGACCACACCGGCGGCTTCGCCGAGATCAAGAAAGAGACCGGTGCGCAGCTCGTGGCCGGCGAGCGCGACAAGCCGCTGCTCGAAGGCGGTTACTATCCCGGCGACGAAAAAAACCAGGACCTCGCCTTTCCCGCGGTGAAGGTGGACCGCACCGTGAAGGAAGGCGACAAGGTCACGCTCGGCGATGTCACGCTGAGCGCTCACGCAACGCCCGGCCACTCGCCGGGTTGCACGAGCTGGGAGATGAGCGTCAAGGACGGCGATCAGAACCGCGAGGTGTTGTTCTTCTGCAGCGGCACTGTGGCGTTGAACAGGCTGGTCGGGCAGCCGACCTATCCGGGCATCGTCGACGACTACCGCGCGACCTACGCCAAGGCTAAGGCGATGAAGATCGACGTGCTGCTCGGGCCGCATCCGGAGGTCTATGGCATGCAGGCCAAGCGCGCGGAGATGAAGGACGGCGTACCGAATCCCTTCGTCAAGCCGGGGGAGCTCGCAACCTACATCGCCGGCCTTTCCGATGATTTCGACAAGCAGCTGGCCAAGCAGACCGCGGCGCTGGACAAGAAATAGCGGCGACCACGTTTCATCCTTGCAACGCAGAGCACGTCAGCCCGGGCCGCTGACGTGCGACAATACGCTGCGCCGGGCATGGTTAGCAGGACGTAGCCGCAAACCACCTGACGCAGCCGAAGCGTCAGACCTGGGCGCCCGGCATGCTTAACAGAGCATCACCATTGCACGGTTCTGGAAGCCCCCGCGGTCTCATGCAACCGGTGCAGCCCTGTCCGACGGAACCCGATCTAACGCGCCCTTTACCCGGGCCGTGCAAGATCGCCGGCGTTTTTTCAGGGATCCGGGACTCGTATTTCAATGCCTGTTGCCGATTTGAAATCTCATTTGGCCGCCGCAATGCGGCTGTTTCGCGTTCCGGCCGACAATCCGGACCTGATGCGCGCGCAGTTTGACGCCTTCTCCAAGCAGGTCCCGCTGCTCTACTTCATCCTCATGAGCAACACGATCGCCGTCGCCTATACCTATGTGAACGTGGCGCCGGACTGGCTGACGATGATCGTGCCGAGCGTGCTCACCGTGCTCGCGGCTTTGCGCACTTACTGGTGGCTGCGTCAACGCCACCTCGTGCGCAGCGACGCCGACATCTTGCGCAATCTGCGCGCCACCAACTGGCTGACCCTGCCGATCGGTGCCGGCTTCACCGTCTGGTCCTTCGCGCTCTACCCTTACGGCGATCCCTTCGCCAAGAGCCAAGTCGCCTTCTACATGGCGGTCACCGTGATCGGCTGCATCTTCTCGCTGATGCATCTGCGTTCGGCGGCGCTGATCGTGACGCTGATCGTCGACGTGCCCTATGTGCTGTTCTTCTTCGCCACCGGGGAGCCGACGCTGAAAGCGATCGCCGTCAACAATCTCCTGGTCTCCGGCGCGATGGTGACGGTGCTGTTCATCTACTACCGCGACTTTGCCGATCTCGTCGCGAGCCGCAAGTCGTTGCTCGCGCAGCAGGCGGCGACGCAGGCGCTCTCGGACGAGAACTTCCGCCTTGCCAATCTCGACTCCCTCACCGAGCTGCCGAACCGCCGCCGCTTCTTCGCCGAGCTGTCGAGCGCGTTCACCGATGCCGAGCGCAGGGGCGTTCGCGTCGCGGTCGCAATCATCGATCTCGACGGCTTCAAGCCGATCAATGACAATTACGGCCACACCGTCGGCGATCGTGTCCTGATCGAGGCCGGCAAACGCATCCGCGAGGTTTGCAAGGGCTTTGGCCCGCAGCGCGTGGAGTTCGCCAGGCTTGGCGGCGACGAGTTCGGCCTCGTTGTGTGCGGCGATCCCGACGATGCCGATCTGATGCGGCTCGGCGAACGCATTGGCAGTCAGGTCAAGTTGCCCTACCAGCTCGACACCGCTCACACCGGACTGTCCTGCTCGATTGGTTTCGCGCTGTTCCCGAACTCCGCGGCGACGTCGGAGGCACTCTATGAATGCGCCGACTATGCGCTCTATCACGCCAAGCGCCATCTGCGCGGCCGCACCGTCATCTTCTCGAGCGAGCTCGAGGCCGAGATCCGCAGCCGCGGCGTCATCGAGAATCTGCTCCGCAGCGCCGACCT
Source organism: Bradyrhizobium sp. DOA1 (assembly GCF_001593325.1). NCBI lineage: Bacteria > Pseudomonadati > Pseudomonadota > Alphaproteobacteria > Hyphomicrobiales > Nitrobacteraceae > Bradyrhizobium > Bradyrhizobium sp. DOA1. Next base: position 1,569,856 of record NZ_JXJM01000001.1, on the reverse strand, counting down.
CGGCACTGAGATGGATCTGGTGTTCCAGCCGATCGTGGACGCTATGAGCGAGCACACCGCCGGCTTCGAGGTCCTCGCGCGCTGGCACAGCTCCCGCCTCGGACTGGTCTCGCCCGCGGACTTCATTCCGGCCGCCGAGCGCATCGGCCTGATCCGGCCGCTGACGCAGGCGCTGCTGGTTCGCGCGCTCGCGACCGCCAAGACCTGGCCCGATCACATCCGCCTGTCGTTCAACCTCTCCGCCCACGACGTCTGCGCGGCGGAGGGAATTCTGCCGCTGATCTCCATCATCGAGAAGAGTGGTTTGCCACCGCATCGGATCGATTTCGAGATCACCGAGACCGCGGTCACCTTCGACTTCGTGCGCGCGCAGCAATCGGTCGCGACCCTGAAGGCAATGGGCTGCGGCGTTTCGCTGGACGATTTCGGCACCGGCTATTCGTCTCTGAGCCATGTGCACCGGCTGCCGCTCGACAAGATCAAGATCGACCGCAGCTTCGTTTCCGACATCAACGACAATCCCGTGAGCTACAAGATCATCAAGTCGCTCACGGGCCTGTGCGACGACATGGAGATCGCCTGCGTCGTCGAGGGCGTCGAGACGCGCGCGCAGCTCGACACCCTGCGCCGCCTCGGGTGCGACTTCATCCAGGGCTATTATTTCGCCAAGCCCATGCCGGCCGGTGCGATCGGCGACTATCTGGCGAAGGAACGGCAGCGCCTCGACGGCGGCGGGGCCAAAGTCGTGGCCTGACGTCAGACCGCACAGTAACGTTCCTGGATGTCCTTGTCCGCGAGCAGCGCCGCCGCGCTGCTCTGATGCACCACCTCGCCCTGATCGATGATCACTGCGCGGTCGGCCAGCCGCAGCGCCCATTCGACGTTCTGCTCCACCAGCAGCAGCGTCTTGCCCTCGTCCCGCAAGCGGCGGAACAGAACGCCCATCTCCTCGACCAGCACGGGCATGATGCCCTCGGAGGGCTCATCGAGCAGGATCATCTTGGGGTTCGCGATCAGCGCCCGCGCGATCGCCAGCATCTGCTGCTCGCCGCCGGAGAGCGTCACGCCTTCCTGGTCGAGGCGCTCCTTCAGACGCGGAAAGGTTTCGGCGATCTCGTCGATGGCCGCGCGCTCCTCGATGTCGCTGCCCGCGGCGACGAGGCCGAGCCGGAGGTTCTCGCGCACCGACAGGCCGGGAACGATGCGGCGCTCTTCGGGCACATAGGCGAGGCCAAGGTGGAAGCGCTGATGCGCCCGCAGGGGCAACAGCTCCCTGCCAGCGAAGCGCACGCGGCCCTGAGCTTTCGGCATCAGGCCCATCACCGCCCGCAAGGTGGTGGTCTTGCCGGCGCCGTTGCGGCCGACGAGCGCGACCACTTCGCCGGCGTTCACGTGCAGTGAGATGCCGTGGAGGATATGGCTTGCGCCATACCAGGCATGGAGATCTTCGATGTCGAGCAGCGCGGTCTCAGCCATAGCCTTCACTCTGTCCCAGGTAGACCCGGCGAACTTCCGGGTTGCTCCTGATCTCGTCCGGCGCACCGTCGGCAAGGAGGCGGCCGTGGTGCAGCACGACGACGCGCTTCGACAGTCCCAGCACCATCTTCATCTTGTGCTCCACCAGCAGCACGGTGCGCTTCTCTGCGAGGCGTTCGAGCAGCGCGACCATGTCCTTGGTCTCCTCCGGCCCCATGCCGGCGGTCGGCTCGTCCAGCAGCAGCAATTCCGGCTCGGATACCAATGCGATCGCGATCTCCAGCGCGCGCTGCTGGCCGTGCGACAGGAATTTTGCCAGTTCGCCGCGCTTGCCGAGCAATCCGACCGCGTCCAGCGCCGCATCGGCACTCGCGTTCAGCTCGGTCAGTCGGGTGCGGTTTCGCCAGATGTCGTAGCTCACGGTCAGCGCCTGTGCCGCGACGCGGACGTTCTCGTGCACGGACAGGTCCGGAAAGATGTTCGTGATCTGGTACGACCGCGAGATGCCCTGATGCACGAAGCGGTGCTGCGGCAGGCCGTTGAGCTCACGTCCCCTGAAATGCAGCTTGCCCGACGTCGGCGTCAGCGCGCCGGACAGGATGTTGAAGAAAGTGCTCTTGCCGGCGCCGTTCGGCCCGATGATCGAGGTAAGCTGGCCGGCCGCGAACGACACGGTGATGCCTTCAAGCGCAGTGAAACCGCCAAATCGTTTGCCGATGCCTTCGGCCCGAAGCAGCTCGGCGCTCATGGCCGCGCCTTTCCGAAGCCAAGGGCATCCAGCAGCGTCCCCCAGATACCCTTGGGCAGGAACAGCACGAACAGGACGAAGATCGCGCCGACGAAGATCTGCCAATGCGGCGTCCAGAGCGAGATGACGTCCTCCAGGATCAGGAAGCTGGCAGCACCGACGAACGGTCCGAAAAAGCTGCGGGCGCCGCCGAGCAGCACCATCATCACGATCATGCCCGAGGTCTGGTAGTGCAGGATGTCGAGCGGCACGATCGATAGATGCAGCGCCAGCATGCAGCCGCCGAGCGATGAGATCGCGCCCGACAGCATGAACACGACCAGCTTGCTGCGTTCGACGTCATAGCCGCAGGCCCGCGCCCGCTGCTCGTTCTCGCGGATCGCCTCGATGACGGCGCCGAATGGAGAGTTCAGGATGCGCGACTGGAACCACATCGCCAATGCCGCAAAGACCATCAGCACGTAGTACTTGTTGACAGGATCGAGGAAGTTGACCTGAAGGCCGAACAGGCTGATGCGGTCGACGGTGAAGCCGCGCAGTCCGTTCTCGCCACCGGTGAAGGAGGCCGCCTGGAGCGCGACATAGTAGACGAGTTGCGCCAAAGCGAGCGTCACCATGGAGAAGTAGATGCCACGGGTGCGCGTCGAGACGATGCCGATCAGGGCTGCCAGGCAGGTGCTGAGCAGCACCGCAATCGCCACCGCCGCAAACCAGGGCACGCCATATCGGCCGATCGCGATCCCCGTAAAATAGGCGCCCGCACCGAAGAACGCGGCCTGGCCAAACGACAACAGCCCGGTGTAGCCGAACAGCAGATTGTAGCCCATCACCACGACGCCGTAGATCAGGACGTTGACCGCCAGCGCCTTGGACGGCAGCAGCCAGGGCAATATGGCGAGCACCGCAATCGAGAGCAGCACGCGGTGGTCGAGAATACGGTCAAATCCGCCCGGTGCAGATTTGGCGAGAGTTTGGCCGCCCGGTGATGACGTCATGCCGTCCTCCCTCTGACGCCGAACAGACCCTGCGGGCGGATCAGCAGCACCACCGCCATCAGCGCGAACATGACGATGGTCGCCATCTCCGGCGCGAACAGCGCCACCAGGCTGATGGAAATGCCGACCATGAGCCCGGCCACGACCGCACCGACGATCGAGCCGAGGCCGCCGATCACGGTTACGACGAACGCTTCCGCCAGCACCAGGGACCCCATCTCGGGATTTACGCTACGCATCGGCCCCGCGAGCACGCCGCCAAGCGCAGCCAGCCCAACGCCGAGTCCGAAGATCGCGAGCCACACCCGGCCGATGTCGACGCCGAGCACCTGCATGATGGTGGGGTCGCGCGCACCGGCCCGCACGATCAAGCCGACGCGGGTCTTCTCCAACGTCAGCCAGAGCGCAAGCAACACCACTGCGACCAGCACGATGACGAACAGGCGGTAGCGCGGAAAAAAGCCGATGCCGAGGTCGAGCACGCCGATCAGTTGCGGCGGGGTCGGAAATGGGATGCCGTCGCTGCCGAACACGATGCGCACGCCCTCGACCAGGATGTAGCTGAGGCCGAAAGTGAGCAGCAGCGGATCGTCGATCGAGCGTCCATAGAGCCTGCGGATCAGGACGAACTCGATCAGCATGCCGAAGGCGCCGATCAGGATGGGAGCCAGTAGCAATCCCCACCAGAAGCTCCCCGTGAGCGATGCTAGATAGAGTCCCGCATAGGCTCCGATCATGAACAGCGCGCCATGGGCGAAATTCACCACCCCGAGCATGCCGAACACGATCGTCAGGCCAAGCGCAGTGATCACCAGGACCGCCCCAAGGGCGACCCCGGAGAGAAGCTGCATGATGATCAGCGACAGATCCATCGTCTCAGTCTTAAGTGGCGTGGCCGAGTTCGCTGCAGGTCCGCAGCATGCCGTCGGAACCGGCGTCGTTGGCGAGGATCGCGAACAGATCGTTGTCGCCAGCCATGGCCGATTTCTTCTTGGACTCCAGCACCAGCACCGACTGCACCGACTGGTGGTCGCATTTGCGGTAATGCTGCGGACCCTTGGTCAGATCATATTGCAGCTTCTCCAGGGCATCGATGACCTTGTCCGTATCGGTACCGCCCGCGGCCTGCATGGCCGCAAGCAGCGATCCGACCCCGGAATAGCCGTAGGCGCCGTAGTCGGTCGGGATCGCGCCGCCATTGGCGGCCTTGAACGCCGTGTTGAAGGCCGCTGCCGATTTGCTCTGCGTCTCCAGGCCCCAATAATAGTTGGCGCCGCCGACCACGCCTTCGAACACGTCGGGGCCGACCGCGAGCCGCTGGTTGTGCAGGATGACGGGCACGACGATCTTCATCTGCTGCTTGATGCCGAAATCCACGGCCTGCTTGATCGCATTGGCCTGGTCGCGGCCGAAATTGGAGATGCAGAGCACATCCGGGCGCATCGACATCAGGCGCGGCATGAAGGTGGAATAATCAGCGGCGCCGAACGGATGCAGGATCTCGCCGACACTCTCCGCGCCGATCGCCGTCTGCGCGCGCTTGAAGCCGCGCAGCATCTCATGGCCGTAGGCATAATCGGCGACGAGATGGGCGACCTTCATCCCCTTCTTCAGGGTCTGCCGCGCCACCGCGGCAGTGGTCATGTGCGGGTTCAGAGCCTCGTGGAAGGTGTATTTGCTGAAATCCTTGGCCTCGTTGATGGTATCGGACTGGCTGATGGAAACGTAGATCACGCCGCGGGCGCGGGTGACCTCGTTGACCGCGAGCTGCACCGCGCTGGAGAGCGCGCCGACCACGGCGTGAACCTTGTCCTTTTCGATCAGCTCCAAGGTGCGGGTCGCGGCCTCGCCGGCATTGAGCTTGTCGTCGCGCACCAGCAGTTCGACCTTCCGGCCGCCGATGCCACCCTTGTCGTTGACGAGCTTGACGGCGAGCTCGGCACACTTGACCTGGTCGCGCGCTTCCGCCGCGAACGGGCCTGTCAGCGGCGTCGGAAAGCCGATACGGATCGTCTCGTCCGCGGCGCGGCCGAGCCGGGGCATGGCGAGCAATGCTGCGCTGGCCGAGAGGCCGGCGAGCGCGGTGCGGCGGGATATCCGCAGGGTCGAACCGGATTTGGGCATGATTTCCTCCAACTGTCTTTTTTCTAGAATCGCTTCAGGGCTTTCAGGACTTTGGCAGGTGTAATGGGCATGGAATTGATCGTCGCGCCGAACGGCGCGAGCGCATCGTTGACGGCGTTGAGAACGCAGGCGGAGGCCGCCGCCGTGCCGGCCTCGCCAACCCCCTTGGCGCCGAGCTCGGTGTCGGCGGTCGGGGTCTCGACATGGGCGATGACGATGTCGGGCATCTCCATCGGCATCGGCACAAGATAGTCGGCGAGCGAGCCGTTCATGAGCTGCCCGGTCTCGCTGTAGCGGCACTCCTCGAACAGCGCCGCGCCCAGCCCCTGCACGATGCCTCCGCGGAGCTGCTCGTCCACCAGCATCGGATTGATGACGCGGCCGCAATCCTCGACGATGAAATGTTTGAGGAGCTTGACGAAGCCGGTCTCGACGTCGACTTCGAGCGAGCAGCCCTGGATGCCGTTGGTGAAGGCGAAGGGATAGCCCTGCGGTGCAAAATGGTGGCTGACGGTGAGCTGCGCCTGCGTGCCGGGCGGCAACGTGTCGGAGCGGAAATAGGCGATGCGCGCGATCTCCGCGATCGGCATCCGCTGGTTCCGCGTGCCGGCGTCGACCACTTCACCATCGATGATGTCGAGCGCCGACGTCTGCTCCTGAAGGATCAGCGCGGCGATCTCCAGAATGTTGCGCTTGAGCGCACGCGCGGCCTGCAGCGCGGTCTCGCCGCCGATGCCGGCCCCACGGCAGGCCCAGGTGGCGCCGCCATGCGGCGTCACCTCGGTGTCGCCGGTGATGACCTTGACGCGCTCCTGCGCAAGGCCGAGCTGGTCGGCCACGATCTGGCTGATGATCGCCTCGGTGCCCTGCCCCTGCTCGGTCACCGAGATCAGGCAGCGCACCTCGCCCGACGGCGTCAGGCTGAGGATCGCCCCATCCTGCGACGAAATACGCGCGCCGCCCACGCCGTAGAACGCAGGACTTGGATTGGTGATCTCGACAAAGGTGGCAATGCCGATGCCGCGGTAGACGCTGCGCTTGCGCAAGTCCGCTTGCTCGACACGCAGCGCGTCATAGTTCATCAGCTCGTGCAGACGCTTGAGGCAGGCCTGGTGCGATAAGGCCTCGAAACGATAGCCGGTCGGTGAGGTCTGCGGATAGGCATCGTCCGCGATCACGTTCTGCGCGCGGATGGCAAAGGGATCGAGGCCGAGCTTCGCGGCCGCCAAGTCGACGAGGCGCTCGGTGACCGCGCAGGCGACCGGATGGCCGACGGCACGGTACTGGCTGGTCTGCACCTTGTTCTGGAAGATCACCTCCAGCGTGGCGCGATAATTCTTGAAGCGATAGGGCGCACCGATCAGGCGGATCACCTGGTTGCCCTCGACAACGCTGGTGCGCGGATAGGTCGAGAATGCGCCGATCGAGGTTAGGTCCAGCACGTCCATTGCCAGGATCTCGCCCCTGGAATCCAGCGCCATCCGGGCGCGGACGCGGTGGTCGCGGGCGTGAATGTCCGACACGAAGGACTCGATGCGGTCGGCAACGTATTTGACCGGACGGCCGAGCAGGATCGAAAGGCCGACCACCGCCATGTCTTCGTGATAGACATGCAGCTTCATCCCGAAGGAGCCGCCAATGTCGGTCGCGATCACGCGAACACGGGCCTCGGCAATACCGTAATGGCGCGAATAGAGATCCTGGAACTGGTAGGGCGTCTGCGTCGCGTGATGCACGGTGAGCATGCCGGCCGCCGGATCGTAATCCGCGACGATCGCGCGCGGCTCCAGCGTCACCGCAGTGTGGCGACCAAAGGAGAACTCCTCCTCCACGACGTGGGCGGCGTTTGCAAATGCGTCGTCGACGGTGCCGTTGTCGAGCTGGCTGCGGAAGCAGGTGTTATTGGCGCTGCCGGGATTGACCAGCGGGCCGCCGGCCTCACGCGCGCTGTCGATATCGACGACGACAGGAAGGTCCTCGTAGTCGACCTCGATCAGCTCCAGCGCATCCTCGGCAATCGCGCGGCTCTCGGCGACGACCGCGACCACGGCCTGACCCGCCCAGACCACGCGATCCAATGGCAACGGCAGTTGCGGTGCCGAGGTCATGCCCTTGAAATGGTCGAGCGTGCCGATCCAGGGTGTACAGATCTTGGCAAGGTCTCCACCCGTCGCGACGAGATGCACGCCATTGAGCGTGCGCGCCTCGTCAGTATTGATCGCGACGATCCTAGCATGCGCATGCGGGCTGCGCAGGAACGCAGCATGGAGCATGCGCGGCAGGCGGAGATCGCTGACATAGCGCCCGCGCCCGGCGAGCAGGCGCTTTGCGTTCGGCCGCGGCACAGAGCGGCCGATATAGGAGTTCGGGCGATCCAGGGAGGTCAGCGGTGCGCTCACGTCGCGCCTCCGTTCTCACTGTGCGCTTTGGCGACGGTGTCGATCGCATCGATGATCGCTTCATAGCCGGTACAGCGGCAATAATTGCCCGACAGCGCGTCGCGGATTTCCTCGCGGCTCGGCTGTGCCACCCGCGAAAGCAGTTCATGGGCGTTGACGAGCATGCCCGGCGTGCAGAAGCCGCATTGTAGCGCATTGCGGCGGTGGAATTCGGCCTGGAGCTCGGCGAGCACACCGCTCTCGGTGAGGCCTTCGATCGTGTTGACGGTCGCGCCGTCGGCCTGCACCGCGAAGACCAGGCAGGAATGTACGGCGCGGCCATCGAGCTGCACCAGGCAGGCTCCGCAGGCGCCCATTTCGCAGCCGGCGTGCGTGCCGGTCAGCTCGAGCGTGTCGCGCAGGCAATCGACCAGCGTGTGACGCGGCGCGACCTCGCAGACAACCTTGCGGCCATTGACGACAAGGCGAATCCGGACGGTCTCGTCCACCTCGTCCAGCAGGCTGTCCTCGAAGCCGCTCATGAGCCCTCACCGAGACGTCCGAGCAGGCGGCCGAGCAGCACGCGGGCGAGATGCAGCCGCATCGCCGGCGGCACCTCGTCGCTCTCCGGCGGCGCGAGATCGCCTTCGAGCGCGGCTTGTGCAGCAGCGATACGGTCGGCATCGAGTCCTTTGCCAATCAGCGCCGCCTCGGCACTCCTCGCCCGTGTCGGCGTGTCGCCGACGGAGAAGAACGCGATGCGGATGTCGTCAATGTGGTCGCCGATGAAAGTCCCTAATATTCCGCAGCCAACCAGCGCGTAATCGCCACGCCGTCGCGCCAGCTCGTCGAATGCAAAGCGCTGGTCGGCCCTAAACAGCGGAACATGGACCGCGGTGATCAGCTCGCCCGGCTGCAACGCCGTTTCGAACAGGCCGAGGAAAAAATCATCCGCCTTCACCCGTCGGCGACCGGAAGGGCCTGCGATTTCGATCTCGGTATCCAGCGCCAGGGTCATCGCCGGAAATTCGGATGCGGGATCGGCCAGCGCGACGCTGCCGCCGAACGTGCCGCGGTTGCGAATGGCGGGATGGGCGACGAAGGGCGCGGCCGCATGCAGGAGCGGCGCGAATTCGGCGATCAACGGCTCGCTCAGCATCTCGCAATGACGCGTCAGCGCGCCGATGCGCAAGTGGCCGCCCTCGCGCGTGACACCGCGCAGCTCGTCGATATGAGTGATGTCGATCAATAGCCGCGGCGCCTGCAGCCGCAGCGACAGCGCCGGGACGAGGCTCTGGCCGCCGGCGATGAAGCGCGCATCGTCCCCGGCGCGCGCGTGAGCGTCCAGCGCCTGGTCGATCGTCGCAGCACGAAAATAGCTGAAAGCCTTCGCCTTCACTGCCGTTTCCCCGATATCCGTCGGCTCATCAGCCGGGATGCCAGATTTGTAACCACCTGGTCTCAAAATCCTGACACGGCGCCGGATGCCGGTCAACAGGAAATGACCATTTGGTCACAAAACCAGCTTGGGCTATGAAGGAGGCAAGACGTTCGATTCAGCGACGAAATGGCCCGGAAAGCGCAGAAAACTTCGAAGCGTGCGGTCCGCAAGCGGACCGAGACAGGCAGCAAGTCTGCGCCAAAGCGCCGCAACATGCGTGCGGCCGATCGCGAGCGCGTGATCGTGGAGGAAGCGATCCGCTTCTTCGCCGAGCGCGGCTTCGAGGGCCAGACCCGCGAGCTCGCCAAGCGCATGGGCATTACGCATTCGGCGATCTATCGCCACTTCCCGAGCAAGGAAGCGCTGATCGAGCGGGTCTACCAGGAGGTCTATCTCAGCCGCTGGTCGCCGGACTGGGGACCGATGATCCGCGACCGGACCTTGCCGCTGGAGGCCAGGCTTACGCGTTTCTATCTCGACTATGTCGAACGCGTGTTCGAGTACAATTGGGTGCGGATCTTCGTCTTCTCCGGCATGAAGTCGTTCGGCATCACCGGCCGCTATCTCGACATCGTCAGGCGCGAGATCATCGAGCCCGCCGCTGGCGAGTTGCGCCATGAACTGAAGCTGCCTGACGCGAAAGCGCACTCGTTGAGTGAACGCGAGACCGAGCTGTTCTGGGGCCTGCACGGCCGCATCTTCTATCTCGCCATCCGCAAGTTCATTTATGCGACGCCGATCCCGCCGGATCTCGACGCGATTGTCCGCGACGCCGTCCAGACCTTCATGGACGGCGCCAAGACGACGATGCCGAGGCTCCTGGAGAGCGACTGAAGGCGTTACTTCGCAAGGCTCGGCAGATCGAGCCCCTTGTCGCGGGCGCAGTCGATCGCGATGTCGTAACCCGCGTCAGCATGGCGCATGACGCCGCTGGCGGGATCGTTCCAGAGCACGCGCTCGATCCGCCTGGCCGCTTCCGGCGTGCCGTCGGCGACGATCACCATGCCGGCGTGCTGGGAATAGCCAATGCCGACACCGCCGCCATGATGCAGCGAGACCCAGGTCGCGCCGCTGGCGCAATTGAGCAGCGCATTGAGCAAGGGCCAATCGGACACCGCGTCCGATCCGTCCTTCATCGCCTCGGTCTCGCGGTTGGGGCTCGCCACTGAACCGCTGTCGAGGTGATCGCGGCCGATCACGACGGGCGCCTTCAATTCCCCGCGCGCCACCATCTCGTTGAAGGCCAAGCCCAGGCGATGGCGATCACCGAGACCGACCCAGCAGATCCGCGCCGGCAAGCCCTGAAACTTGATGCGCTCCTTGGCCATGTCGAGCCAATTGTGCAGATGCTTGTCCTCAGGCATCAGCTCCTTGACCTTGGCGTCGGTCTTGAAGATGTCTTCGGGATCGCCCGACAGCGCAGCCCAGCGGAACGGCCCGACGCCGCGGCAGAACAAGGGGCGAATATAGGCGGGCACGAAGCCAGGGAAATCGAAGGCGTTCTTCAGGCCCATGTCCTGCGCCATCTGGCGGATGTTGTTGCCGTAGTCGAGCGTCGGGATGTCCTGCGCGTGGAAATCCAGCATGGCCTGGACATGCTCGACCATCGAAGTTTTCGAGGCGCGCTCGACCGATTTCGGATCGGAGCCACGCTTGGCTTCCCATTCCGCCAGCGTCCAACCCTTCGGCAAGTATCCGTTGATCGGATCGTGCGCGCTGGTCTGGTCGGTGACGATGTCGGGCCTGACGCCGCGGCGCACCAGCTCCGGAAAAATCTCCGCGGCATTGCCGAGCAGGCCGACCGAGACCGCCTTCTTTGTCTGCGCGGCGTCTGCCATGATCGCGAGGGCTTCGTCGAGGGTCGTAGCTTGGCGATCGAGATAGCCGGTGCGCAGCCGCATCTCGATACGGCTCGGCTGACATTCGACCGCGAGCATCGAGGCGCCGGCCATGGTCGCGGCCAGCGGCTGCGCGCCGCCCATGCCGCCGAGACCGGCCGTGAGAATCCATTTGCCCGCGAGGCTACCGCCATAGTGGCGACGGCCGACCTCGACGAAGGTCTCGTAGGTGCCCTGCACGATGCCCTGGCTGCCGATATAGATCCAGGAGCCGGCCGTCATCTGGCCGTACATCATCAGGCCCTTGCGATCGAGCTCGTTGAAATGATCGAGCGTCGCCCAATGCGGCACGATGTTGGAGTTTGCGATCAGCACCCTCGGCGCGTCGGCGTGGGTGCGGAACACGCCGACCGGCTTGCCGGACTGGACCAGCAGCGTCTGGTCGGCTTCGAGTGAGCGCAAGGCCGCCGCGATCTGGTCGAAGCTGTCCCAGTCGCGTGCGGCGCGGCCGATGCCGCCGTAGACGACGAGCTCGCTCGGGCGCTCCGCGACATCAGGATCCAGATTGTTCATCATCATGCGCAACGGCGCTTCCGTGAGCCAGCTCTTCGCGCTGATGTCGCTGCCGCGAGGGGCGCGGATGATGCGGTCATTGTCCAGTCGGCGGTTCATGCGGACCTCTTAATCAAGTCTCGGAAACGGATCGGATGGAAGCGCGGTGATCGCGATCGCCGGCAGCGCGTCGGCTTCGATCAAGGCGGCTGCCTTGGCGAGATCGCCGGCCATATAGCGGTCGGCACCGAGCGCGGGCACGTGCTCGCGCAGCTTGGCAATGACGGCAGCGAGCGGCGCGCTGGTCGCATGCGGCGCGCGCAGCGTGATGCCCTGGGCGGCCACGAGCAGCTCGATGCCGAGGATGGCGGCGAGATTGTCGGACATGTCCGAGAGCCGCCGCGCGGCATGTGCGGCCATCGAGACATGGTCTTCCTGGTTGGCGCTGGTCGGCGTCGAATCGATCGAGCAGGCAGCTGCGCGCTGCTTGTTCTCGGCATAGAGCGCGGCCGCCGTCACCTCGGCGATCATGAAGCCGGAATTGATGCCGGGATCGGGCGTCAGGAACGGCGGCAGGCCGAAATTGAGCGCGGGGTCGACCAGCGTGGCGATGCGCCGCTCGCTGATCGCACCGATCTCCGAGAGCGCGAGTGCAATCGCATCGGCGGCAAAGGCCACGGGCTCGGCGTGGAAGTTGCCGCCCGAGACGATTTCGCCGGTCTCAACCAGCACCAGCGGATTGTCGGTGACAGCGTTGGCCTCGACGATCAGCGCGCGCGCCGCCTGCGTGATCAGGTCGAGTGCGGCGCCGGCGACCTGCGGCTGGCAGCGCAGGCAATAGGGATCCTGTACGCGCTCGTCGCCTTCGAGATGCGACAGGCGGATGTCGCTGCCGTCGAGCAGCGCCGTCAACGTCGCCGCCGCAGCGATCTGCCCGGCATGGCCGCGCAGCGCCTGGATCTCGGGACGGAACGGCGCCGTCGAGGCCATCGCCGCGTCCACCGACAATGCACCGGTCACGAGCGCGGCACGCGCCAGGCGGAATGCGCGCAGCACGCCTGATATGGCGTAGGCGGTCGAGAACTGCGTGCCGTTGATCAGCGCGAGCCCCTCTTTCGGGCCGAGCGTCAGTGGCGCCAGGCCGGCAGCCTTGAGCGCATCGGCGCCGGATACAATTTTGCCGTCAACGATCGCTTGGCCTTCTCCGGTCATCACGGCCGTCATATGCGCCAGCGGCGCAAGATCGCCGGAGGCGCCGACTGACCCCTGCTGTGGCACCAATGGGTAGACCTGTCGGGTCAGCATATCCTGCAACAGCTCGATCACCTCGCGGCGCACGCCGGAAGCGCCGCGGCCGAGCGAGACGATCTTCAACGCCATCGTCAGGCGGACGATAGGCTCGGGTGTCGGCTGGCCGACGCCGCAGCAATGCGAGACGATGAGATTGCGCTGGAGCAGCGCGGTCTGATCGGGCGGGATGCGCTTCGACGCCAGCTTCCCGAAGCCGGTGTTGATGCCATAGACCGGTGCGTCAGCGCGAGCCGCCTTCGCGACGATCTCCGCCGCGGCCTCGACGCGCGGCCAGAACGAGGCATCGAGCACGACGGAAGCTCCCTCGAGCACGCGCGCGAGATCGTCGAGGCTGGACGTTCCCGGCTTGACGACGATGGTCGCCCCCTGCCCTGTCACTGTCCCCTCCATACTCGGCGTTGCAGCGGGTTGAAGCCGATTCGATAGACCAGCTCGGCCGGCCGCTCGATGTCCCAGATGGCGAGATCACACCATTTGCCGGCCTCTAACGTACCAGTCTCCTCCAGCACGCCGAGCGCCCGCGCGCCTTCGCGGGTGACACCGGCAAGGCATTCGGCAACTGTCATCCGAAACAGCGTCGCGCCCATGTTCATCGCGAGCAGCAGCGAGGCGAGCGGCGAGCTGCCGGGATTGCAATCGGTCGCCAGCGCCATGCAGGCGCCAGTCTTGCGGAACGTCTCGACCGGCGGCTTCTGCGTCTCGCGGATGAAGTAGAACGCGCCGGGCAGCAGCACCGCCACGGTACCCGCCTTCGCCATCGCGGCTGCGCCGGCTTCGTCGGTGTGCTCGAGGTGATCGGCCGAGAGCGCGGAGAATTTTGCCGCAAGTGCAGCACCACCTAGGTTCGACAGCTGATCGGCATGGAGTTTGACAGGCAGTCCCAGCTCCCGCGCCGTCTCGAACACCCGCGCGGTCTGCTCGGCCGAGAACGCGATGCCCTCCATGAAGGCATCGACGGCATCGGCAAGGCCGGCCTTCGCGACGGCGGGCAGCATCTCGTTGCAGACGAGATCGATATAACGGTCCTTGTCGCCATTGGCTTCGACCGGCAGCGCGTGCGCGCCCAGAAACGACGTGCGGATCGCAACGGGCCGCTCTCGACCAAGGCTGCGCGCCGCGGCGAGCTGGCGCATTTCGGTTTCGGTATCGAGACCATAGCCGGACTTGACCTCGATCGTGGTGACGCCCTCGGCGATCAAGGCGTCGAGCCGCGGCAACGCGCTCGCGACAAGCTCGGCTTCGTTCGCCTTGCGTGTCGCGGCCACCGTCGAGACGATACCGCCGCCGGCGCGCGCAATCTCCTCGTAGCTCGCGCCCTTCAGGCGCAGCTCGAATTCGTGCGCGCGATTGCCGCCATAGACGAGATGGGTGTGGCAATCGACGAGGCCGGGGGTGATCCAGCGTCCCTCGCAATCGATCCGTTCGGTGGCATCGGCATCTGCCGTGAAATCAGTCTGTGCGCCCGCGTAGACGATCCGGCCACCGCGCGCCGCGATCACGCCGCGCTCGATCTCGCCGAGATCGGGACGGTCGACCCGCATCGTGGCGAGCCGGGCATTGTGCCAGATCCGGTCGAAGCGCTCTGCCATGCAACGGTCCCTTCGCGTGGGATGCTTGACTTATATGTCTAGACATATAATCGTGGGAGCGTTCTGTCCAGCCGGCGTGTAATCATGACCCGACTGCATTTCGCCTCCGCGCTCCTGCCCTCGGGTTGGGCCAATGACGTGCAGGTGGTCGTAACCGACGGCGCGATCGCGGAGGTGACGCCGGGCGTCGCGCCTTCCGCCGGTGATGAGCGTCACCAGATTGCGGTTCCGGGGTTGGCGAGCCTGCACAGCCACGCGTTCCAGCGCGGCATGGCAGGCCTCGCCGAGTTGCGCGGCGACAGCACCGACACGTTCTGGACCTGGCGCGAGACGATGTACCGTTTCGCACTGGCGATGACGCCGGACGACGTCGCGTCCGTCGCAACGCTGCTCTATGTCGAGATGCTGGAGCAGGGTTTTACGCGCGTCGGCGAATTCCATTATCTGCATCATGATCGCGACGGCGCCCATTTCGCCGACCTTGGCGAGATGGCCGCGCGCATCGCACAGGCCGCCGAAGCTTCCGGCATTGCGCTGACTCTGCTGCCGAGTTTTTATGCGCATGGCTCATTTGGTGGCGCGCTGCCGCATGCAGGCCAACGCCGCTTCATCTGCTCGGTCGACCAGTTCGCCGCGCTCATGGCCGCCTCGCGCAAGGCAATCAGCGATTTGCCGGGTGCCAATATCGGCATCGCGCCGCATAGCTTGCGCGCGGTGACACCCGACGAGCTCGCGGCGATCATCCCGCTTGCCGATGGCGGGCCGGTACACATTCACGCCGCCGAGCAAGTGAAGGAAGTCGAGGATTGCCTGGCTTGGTCGGGACGGCGGCCGGTGCAATGGCTGCTGGAGCATGCGCCGCTCGATCGGCGCTGGTGCCTCATCCACGCCACGCACATGACGGATGAGGAAGTCACCGCGTTCGCCAAGACCGGTGCTGTCGCGGGTCTCTGCCCCATCACGGAGGCAAGCCTCGGCGACGGCATCTTTTCGGCCCGCGAGTTTCTCGCTGCCGGCGGCGCGTTCGGTGTCGGCACAGATTCCAACGTGCTGGTCGGCGTCGCCGACGAATTGCGCCAACTCGAATATGGCCAGCGCCTCAAGCACCGCCAGCGCAACGTGCTCTCCAGTGGCGCGGGCCGCTCCACGGGTCGCACGCTATTCGACCATGCTCTTGCGGGCGGCGCGCAAGCGCTGGCGCAACCGATGGTCGGCCTCGCACCGGGCGCGTGCGCCGATATCGTCACGCTCGACACGACGCATCCTTCGCTGGCGGGACGCACTGGCGATGCGGCCATCGACGGCTGGATCTTCGCCGCGAGCAATGGTGCGATCGATTGCGTCTGGGCCGGCGGCGACAAGGTCGTTGAAGGCGGCCGGCACAGGCTGCGTCAAGCCGCGCGCGAAGGTTTCAGCGCGGCAGTGCGGAGGCTCGTCGCATGAGCCTCGTAACCGATGGCGACAAGCCGACGCTCTATAAGCGCATCCGCGCCGACATCGAGAAGCGCATCCTGACCGGCGAGTGGCCGCCGGGGCATCGCATTCCGTTCGAGCACGAACTGGTTGAGCATTACGGCTGCTCCCGCATGACCGTGAACAAGGCGCTGTCGGAGCTGGCGCAAGCAGATCTGATCGAGCGGCGACGGCGTGCCGGCTCCTTTGTGCGCCGGCCGCAGCATCAGTCGGCGGTGCTCAAGATCGCCGACATCCGCGCCGAGATCACGGGGCTCGGCCGCTCCTACGGCTACGAGCTAATCGGCCGCAAGCTGCGCGCGGCGACCGCTGCCGACCGCGATCGCCTCGGCGTCAAGAAAGCCGGCAAGGTGGTCGCAATCGCCTGCCGGCACAGCGCCGACAACGTGCCCTTCGCCGTCGAGGACAGGCTGATCGACCTTGCGTCCGTGCCGCATGCCGCAACCGCGGATTTTGCGCGCGAGCCGCCCGGCTCCTGGCTGCTTCACCATGTCCCATGGACGGAAGCCGAGCACACGATCAGTGCCATCGTTGCGGACGATCGCACGGCGGAGGCGCTCGACATCGCCGTCGGCGCCCCCTGCCTCGTGATCGACCGCTATACCTGGCGCAGCGCGCGGACCATCACCGCGGTTCGCCTGCTCTATCCCGGTGACTCTCACCGCCTTGTCGCCCGATTCAAGGGAGGCTGAGAGGAGAATGTCGGCACAATTCGTGCAATGCTTCGGGCAACGGTCCGCACGGACCGACAATGATCAACAGGACGTCAATCCATCGATCGGCAAGAGGACGACAAACATGCGTAGTTCAAAAGTATTTGCGACGATCATTGCCCTCGCGGCCTCCACTCCCGTGCTCGCCGACGACGTCAAGGTCGGCGTTGGCATCTCCGGCTGGACCGGCTTTGCGCCGCTGACGCTCGCGAAGGAGGCCGGCATCTTCAAGAAGAACGGGCTTGACGTCACCATCAAGAAGATCCCGCAGAAGGACCGGCATCTCGCCATCGCCTCCGGCGACATCCAGTGCGCGGCGACCACGGTCGAGACCTGGATCTCGTGGAACGCCAACGGCGTTGCCACCAAGCAGATCTTCCAGCTCGACAAGAGCTATGGCGCCGACGGCATGGCCGTGCGCAACGACGTCACCGCGATTAAGGACCTGAAAGGCAAGACCGTCGCAGCCTCCGCGCCGGGTACCTCGCCGTATTTCGCGCTGGCCTGGATGCTCAAGAAGAACGGCCTGACGACGAAGGACGTGACCGTGGTGAACCTCGAGCCGGCTGCGGCCGCGCAGGCTTTCGTCTCCGGCCAGAACGATGCCGCGATGACCTATGAGCCGTACCTCTCGACCGTGCGCGCCGCCCCAGACAAGGGCAAGATCATCGCGACCACGCTCGACTATCCGATGGTGATGGACACCTTCGGCTGCACGCCGAAATTCCTGACGGAGAATCCCAAGGCCGCCAAGGCTCTCGCCGACAGCTATTTCGAGGCGCTCGAGGTGATCGCCAAGGACCAGGCCAAGGCCTATGAGATCATGGGCGCCGATGTGAAGCAGACCGGCGAGCAGTTCGGCAACTCGGCGAAATATCTGCGCTGGCAGGACAAGGCCGCGAACCAGAAATTCTTCGCCGGCGACTTCCTGACCTTCAACAAGGAGGCCGCCGAGCTGCTGCTCGAGATCGGCATCATCAAGGCCGCACCCAAGGTCGAGAACCTCTACGACGCGAGCTTCATCAAGTAAACCTCGTCAAGCCGCCGGTTCCGCGCAATCGCGGGACCGGCGGCTGAATCGATCTCTCGGATAGACAGTCTGATGCGTCCTCTGGACCCCGTTACATCGAGGCAGCGCGCGGCCTATGGCCTTGCGTTCTTCGTGCTGTTCGTCGCCCTCTGGTCCTGGGCGACGTTCGGCGGCCATGTGTCGAAGACCTTCCTCGCCAATCCCCTGACCATGGTGCAGGAGGGCGTCGAGCTGCTCACCAAGCACGGCTTCCTCTACGACATCGGCATGACGATCTGGCGCGTCGTCGGCGGGTTTGCGCTCGCGGCAATCATCGCGGTCCCCCTCGGCGTGCTGATGGGAGCGTACAAGCCGGTCGAAGCGTTCCTCGAACC
This sequence comes from Bradyrhizobium sp. DOA1, assembly GCF_001593325.1. Taxonomy (NCBI): domain Bacteria; kingdom Pseudomonadati; phylum Pseudomonadota; class Alphaproteobacteria; order Hyphomicrobiales; family Nitrobacteraceae; genus Bradyrhizobium; species Bradyrhizobium sp. DOA1. The sequence continues at coordinate 1,551,814 of NZ_JXJM01000001.1, read as the reverse complement.
GTTCGTCTCCTTTGCGCGCTATCTGCCTGCCTCCGCCTTCATTCCTCTTCTGATCCTGTGGGCCGGCATCGGCGAATTGCAAAAGCTGCTCGTCATCTTCATCGGCTCGGTGTTCCAGGTCATTCTGATGGTCGCGGTGACCGTCGGTGCCACGCGGCGCGATCTGGTCGAGGCCGCCTATACGCTGGGCGCCAGCGACCGCGGCATCATCCGCCGGGTGCTGCTGCCCTCCTCCGCGCCGGAGATCGCGGAGATCCTGCGGCTGGTGCTGGGCTGGGCCTGGACCTATGTCATCGTCGCCGAGCTGATCGGCTCGTCCTCGGGCATCGGCCACATGATCACCGACAGCCAGGCCCTGCTCAACACCGGCCAGATCATCTTCGGCATCATCGTGATCGGATTGATCGGTCTGGTCTCGGACTTCCTGTTCAAGGCGTTCAACGCCTGGCTGTTTCCGTGGAAGCTCGCATGACGACGCTCAGGATCGAACAGGTTTCGCGCACCTTTCCTGCGCGCCATGGCAACGCGCCGACCAAGGCGCTGGAGCCGACCGACCTGGTCATCGGCAACAACGACTTCGTCACCATCCTCGGGCCCTCCGGCTGCGGCAAGTCCACGCTGCTCCGCATCGTCGCGGGCCTCGACCGTCCGACCAGCGGACGCGTGACGCTCGATGGACGCGAGGTGACCGGCCCGGGCGCCGATCGCGGTATGGTGTTCCAATCCTACACGCTGTTCCCGTGGCTGACCGTGCGCGAGAACATCGCCTTCGGTTTGCGCGAGCGCGGCGTGACCGAGGGCGAGCGCAACAAGATCGCCGACGCCTTCATCCGCCAGGTCGGCTTGGCCGGCTTCGAGAACCACTGGCCGAAGCAACTTTCCGGCGGCATGCAGCAGCGCACCGCGATTGCGCGCGCGCTCGCCAATGATCCGAAGATCCTGCTGCTCGACGAGCCCTTCGGCGCGCTCGACAACCAGACCCGCGCCCTGATGCAGGAGATGCTGCTGGGCATCTGGGAGCGCGACCAGAAGACGGTCCTGTTCGTGACCCACGACATCGAGGAAGCCATCTTCCTCGGCAGCCGCGTCATCGTCATGAGCGCGCGTCCCGGCCGGATCAAGGCCGAGATCAATGTCGACCTGCCGCATCCGCGCTCCTACAAGATTAAGACCACGCCGGAATTCGTCCAGCTCAAGGAACGGCTGGTCGAGGAGATCCGCACCGAGGCGCTGAAGGTTGCCGAACATGCCTGACACTCTGCCCCGCACTGAGGGAACGCGCGTCCTCGCCGACCTCAACGCGCTCCGCGCCATCGGCGCCTACAAGACCGGCGTGCACAAGCCGACCTTCTCCGAGCCGCACAGGCAGTCGCTCGACTGGCTGGTGCAGAAGCTGCCCGATGCGGGCCTCTCCGCCGCGATCGACGGCATCGGCAACGTCTTCGGCACCAGCACGAAGCCGGGACCGAAACTGCTCGCGGGCTCACATCTGGAAAGCCAGAATTACGCCGGCTGGCTCGATGGCCCGCTCGGCGTTATCTATGCGCTGGAAGCCGCGCGCGTGCTCAATGCCGATCCCGCCTTCAACGGCGCGGTCGAAGTCGCCTGCTGGTGCGACGAGGAAGGGCATTTCGGCAGCTTCCTCGGCTCGCGCTCGTTTGTGGGGCAAGTGACCGAGGCCGAAATCGATGCCGCGCGCGACCGCACCAGCGGCCGCTCCATGCGCGAGGCACTCGCCGACATGGGTCTTTCCGGACGGGCGCGCGTCACCGCCGAGCCGGGCCGGCACGTCGGATATCTCGAGGCGCATATCGAGCAGGGCGACACGCTCGAAAGCGGCCGCCTCGCGATCGGCGTCGTGACCTCCATCGTCGGCATCTGGCAATACAGGATCAACTTTACCGGCGAGCAGAACCACGCCGGCACCACGCGCATGGCCGTACGCAAGGATGCGGGGCTGGCGCTGGCCAAGTTCTGCGTCGCGATCGACGAACGTTTCCCTGATGCTTGCGGTCCGCGGACGGTGTGGACCACCGGCCGCATCACGCTCGATCCGGGCGCGCCGAGCATCATTCCGGGCGGCGGCGAGATGCTGTTCCAGATCCGCGACGACGATCCCGCCGTCATCGCGCGGCTGGAGCAATTGCTGCGGACTATGGTAGACGAGGTCAACGCAAAGGGCCCCTGCACCGTCACCGTCACGAAGCTGCGCACCGGCGCACCTGCGATGATGAACTCCGGCTTTCAGGATGCGATCGAAGCGGCAAGCAAGGCCTTCGCCGGCGGACGATCCATTCGCATGCCCAGCGGCGCCGGCCACGATGCGCAAATGCTGGCAACGATCGTGCCCGCGGCCATGCTGTTCGTGCCGTCGATCGGCGGCATCAGCCATCACTGGACCGAGAACACAGCGGATTCCGACATCGTCACCGGCGCGGAGGTGTTCGTCGACGCCTGCCGCCGCATCCTCGGCGGCTAGCTTATCTACTCTTTGCGTGATCGATTATGGCCTGATCAGGCAAATCGCGCCTGATTTGAACAAGACGCAGGACGCGCGGCATGCCTAGACTCGGGGCACGCACGAGAGACCCGTCTTGTCAGAGAGCCCGAACGGCGCCGCAACGCCTGCCTCCATCGTCGAAGCCCTCAAGGCCGTCGCCGGCCGTCCGACGAACGTGCGCGCGAGCTTCGCCAAAGGCTGGTGCGTCCGCGGCACCTATACCCCGTCGGACAAAGCGGGGAACGTCACGCGATCGCGGAGCTTTACGAGACCATCGCGCGTGCTGGCCCGTTTCTCGGTGGGCGGCGGCAATCCCGACGTGGCAGACACCAACCGGCAGGTGCTGCGCGGCTTCAGCTTCAGGCTCGGCAATGAGGCTCATCGGTCCGACATCCTCACACAGAGCGCGCCCGTGCATTTCGCGAGGACACTCGAACAGATGCTGGCCTTCCTCGAAGCACGCATTCCCCCCTTGAACGAGGCCAGGATCGCAGCCTTCTCGTCGGCCAATCCCGAGACGCTCAATCAGGCGGACTATGTCGCCGCGCGTCAGCTGCCCGGAAGCTTTGCCGGCACGACCTATTGGGGCGTGCACGCCTTTCCGGCCACCAGCACGAACGGCGAGACACGCTTCATCAAGTTCAAGGTCGCGCCCGTCGGCGACGACTTCACGCTGACTGAACAGGAAGCCGACACGATGCCGGCCGACTTCCTGCACCACGACCTGAAGGGGCGGATTGCCACGGGCGATGCTCGCCTCAACGTGATGGCGCTGCTCGACCGTCCGGGCGACCCGGTCATGGACGTGACCGTGCGTTGGCCGGACGAGGACAGCCGTGAAGAGGTGCGCCTGGGTACGATCGTGATCACGGCATTCGAACCGAACGAGGCCTGCGACGCCTCGATTTTCGACCCGGCCAATCTTGCCGACGGCATCGGCCACCCGCCGGACGAGATCTTTGCGGCGCGGCGCACCGGCTACGCCATTTCGCTGGCGAAACGGCGCTGAGGTTCACGCCCCCGCGCGCGAAGCGACGAGCGTCTCACGGCGCCAGGCGGCCGGGCTGGCGCCGACGATCGAGGAAAACACGCGCGTGAAGTGACTCTGGTTGGCGAACCCGGCCGAGATCGCGATCTCCGTCAGCGGCAGGTCGCGAACCGTCATCAGCTGCTTGGCAGCCTTGACGCGCTGATGAAGCAGCCATTGGTGCGGTGGCAAGCCGACGGAGACGCGAAATGCGCGGGAAAAATGGCTGACCGAGAGATCCAGCTCAGCCGCAATCTTCTGGAGCGAGAGCTTGCCGCCGAGGTCGGATTCCAGCCTCTCGCAAGCGCGCTTCACCTGCCACGGCGCAAGGCCGCCCCGCGCGGGCTCGGATCTCGGCGCAAGCCCGCCATAGGTCCGGGCGACATGGGCGGTCAGCCCGAGCATCATGTGATCGATGAAGAGCTGGTTGGCCTCGTCCGGCCTGCGCAGGCCTTTCCGCAGCGATGCGCCGATGTGGCGGATCGTTTCGTCGTCGTGTCCAATGCCGACCCGACAATCGAGCTCGTCGATCCGCGGCGCATGGCACTGCTCGGAGATGCTGTCGAGTGCCGAACGTGGAATGTAGAAGTGCAGGGAGTAGAACGGCTTGTCGATGACATAGCGCGGATCGCGCTTGAGGTCGTAGAGATAGGTCGTGCCGGCGTGGACGTCAGCCTTCATGATGCACTTGCCGTCATCCCAAAGCTCGCAATCCGGGTAATCCTGTAGTTTCAGGCTGACGAGAAAGGCGTCTTCGGCGGCAAACGAACCGGACAAACCTCGCACCGGGCGATCATTCCGGGTTTCGGTCACCGCGAGCTCGGTGCCGCGCAACGAGCGCGTGACCAAGGCGGGCGGCGTTTCCTTCAGACGCAGGAATTGCGCGAGCCTCTGTCCGTAGGCGCCTGGCTGGGTCATCGGATTGGCCTTTCTGTGGAAGTCCGAGTGCAGGCCACAGTGTCCTGCAATTTTAGGCGCGCATTATCCGATATCCGGAAACGACTGTCCACTTTTGTACATAAGACGAGCTTCACACGATTTCACAAACGCACGATAGGCTGGCGAGGTGCTTCATGGCGAGCGAAGTGGAGCTCTGATTCTGGCCTGCCGCACACCATCGTTCCCCCCATCGTCATTACGAGCGCGGCGACTCGTCCACTAACGCTTTGGAAGGCCGGGGCAATCCAGAGTCTTTCCGCGGAGGGATTCTGGATTGCTTCGTCGCTTCGCTCCTCGCAATGACGGAGTATGAGGCGGCAGGGTTGGCCCCCAATCAACGCTGTCATTCCCCGCGAAGGCGGGGAATCCAGTACGCCGCGGCTTCTCGATTCAATCACGAACGTCTCGGAATACTGGATCGTCCGCCTTCGCGGACGATGACACTGAGTATGGCTAAAGACACGCCTTCGCAGCCTCGCGGCGCAATCCGCGCGAGCTTTGCTTGGTCACGCACCCTCATATCCAAGAGGGTGCAGGGAAGGCCGGGTGCCGGCGGCACCCGCGGTCCGCTGCGCAAAAGGCACACGCAGAAAACCGCACAGCAGCATACAGGTGAAGCCCAACACACGGCCTTCCCTGCGCGATGGTCGGACGGCTTATGCCGTGCTCTCCCGGGAGCCGAGTTCCTTCTGGCCTCCCTCACCCTCACGGAATTCACCGGCCCCGCGCCGGTTGACGCTAGTGCCGCATCCGCCAGAGCTTGACCGTAGCAACGACGGCCAGGACCACACGGTTTTGCCGTACGCACGGTTCGTTGGCGCCACAGGGTCCGCGGGCGTTGTGCACCTTGCCCTCGGAATATGACGCGACGAACCTGACAGCGCCGCTCGTCCACGCGATGCAAAGGGCTCACGGAGAGCAATCCGCCCTGCCCTTGGCTTTCGCGCACGACGCTGCTGCGTCCACCGCAAGCCCGGCTCTGCGATCACACGACAACATGACCGCCCCTCAAGGGTGAACCGGGATGGACGACACATACGTCAATTCCGAATTTCGGTAAAGTGGAATATTTCTCGCTGCGGGGCTTGACACTCACACGGCGCAAATGGGTCGGGTGTTTTGCCCCCGGCAGCTATTCCGCATCGAGATGCCTGCTGCGTCCATTCGGGCAGGCCGCGGACACAAAGGCGCGGCAATTCGGGGGCTTCTGAAGGCATCCCACCCTCCCTGATTCCCTGGAGTTCCCATGCTTTCTGCCGACCGGCCGGCGACGCGCCTCGCGACCCGGCTCGCCTTCCTCGTCGCAGGCTTCGGCATCGCATGCTGGGCGCCGCTGGTGCCGTTCGCGAAGTCGCGCCTCGGCGTCGACGACGGCATCCTCGGACTGCTGCTTCTCAGCCTCGGCATCGGATCGGTCCTCGCCATGCTTCTGACCGGCGTGCTGAGCGCGCGCTATGGCAGCAGGCCGATCATCCTCGCGGGCGGGTTCGGTCTCGCCGTCGTCCTGCCGCTGCTCGCGATCGCGAGCTCGCCCGCAACGCTGGCGCTTGCGTTGTTTGCGTTCGGTGCTGCGCTCGGCTCGATCGACGTCGCGATGAACATCCATGCCGTGGAGGTCGAGCGCGCCGCGGCTCGTCCGCTGATGTCCGGCTTCCACGCTCTGTTCAGCATCGGCGGCTTCGCCGGATCCGCGCTGATGACGGCGCTGCTCTCGCTGCAGCTCGGCGCGCTCACCTGCACGCTGATCTGCTCCGTCCTGATGCTGATCGCGATGCTGGTGACCTCTCCCCGACTGCTCCGTTCGGCGCAGGCCCAGGAAGGGCCGCTATTCGTGCTGCCGCATGGATCGGTGCTGCTGCTCGCGCTGCTGGCCGCCATCACCTTCCTGGTCGAAGGCGCGATGCTCGATTGGGGTGCGCTGCTCGTCATCGGCGCAGGCCTCGTCTCGGAGGCGCAAGGTGGCGCCGGCTATATCGTGTTCTCGATCGCGATGACGATCGGGCGGCTCGGCGGCGACGCCGTCGTCGCGCGCATCGGCGACCGTGCGACGCTGCTGTGGGGAAGCCTGATCGCCATCGCGGGCTTCGTGGTCCTGCTCACGGCTTCGATGGCGGCGGTCGCGATGGCCGGCTTCCTGCTGATCGGCCTCGGCGCATCGAACCTCGTGCCGGTCCTGTTCCGCGGGGCGGCCAAGCAAACCGCCATGCCCACGGGGCTGGCGGTCGCGGCAATCACGACAGCCGGTTATGCGGGCATCCTGATCGGTCCCGCCGGCGTCGGCTTCGTTGCCGGCGTCAGCGGGCTGCCGATGGCGTTCTGGCTGCTGGCGGCGCTGATGGGTCTCGTCACGCTGACGGCGGGCATCGTCACACGGGAGCAGGCCCGGACATCGCGCGTCGAAGCCTGAGAGAACTCACGGATCGCTCAGCCCCAATCGATCGCCGGCGTCGTCACGCGCGCTCTCGAGAGGCGATGGGCATCGCCGACATCGGCGTTGCCCACGACTCGATTGCGCATGGCCGGGCTGCCGCGCGCACTGACCGCACGACGGCTCGGCCTAGCCTTCGACAGCAACTGCCCGGCGCGGCAGCTTCCAGTCGGGCCGGATGAAGTGACAGGTGTATCCGGCAGGATAGCGTTCGAGATAATCCTGATGCTCGGGCTCGGCTTCCCAGAACTCTGCTGCGGGCGCGACTTCGGTCACCACCTTGCCGGGCCACAGACCAGACGCTTCGACGTCGGCGATGGTGTCTTCGGCGATCCGCTTCTGCTGATCACTCGTGTAGAAGATCGCCGAACGATAGCTTGTGCCGAGATCGTTGCCCTGACGGTTGAGCGTGGTCGGATCATGGATCTGGAAAAAGAACTCCAGCATGGTCCGGAAGCTCGTCTTAGCGGGATTGAAGATGATCTCGATGGCTTCGGCGTGGCCTTCGTGATTGCGATAGGTGGCGTTCTTCACATGCCCGCCGGTGTAGCCGACGCGGGTCGAGATCACACCGGGCTGCTTGCGGATCAGATCCTGCATGCCCCAGAAGCAGCCTCCGGCCAAAACTGCGCGCTCTGTCGTCATCTGACGCTCCCTGTTGATCGCTCCGTCCTGAGAGAATATATGCCTTCGGGTGCCCGGCCGAAAGACGGGTCTTTGTCCATCCGGCTCCTCTCGCGAGCCCAAGCTTCGGCCGCTTCCGCCTCTCAGAACCGGATGGACACGAGAGCTCGCCGCTAGCCCAGCTTGGCGTCGAGCGTGATGGCGGCGTTAAGCACCTTCGACACCGGACAGTTCTTCTCAGCCTCGCCGGCGATCTTCGCAAAGCCCGCATCATCGAGATTCGGCACTTTCGCGCGCAAGGTGAGCGCCGACTTGCTGATCTTGAAGCCCTTGCCTTCCGGCTCGAGCGTGACGGCGGCCTCCGTCGAGAGCTCCTCCGGCGTAAAACCCGCCATCTGAAGGCCGAAGGCCAACGCCATCGTAAAACAGCCGGCATGGGCCGCGGCGATCAGCTCCTCCGGATTGGTCCCCTTCTCGTTCTCGAAGCGGGTTTTGAACGAGTAGGGCGTGTGCGCAAGCACACCGGATTCGCTGGAGAGCTGGCCCGTGCCGTCACGACCGGTCCCCTTCCATACTGCTGTTGCCTTGCGGATCATCCTGGTTCTCCTGGTTAGATTTGGGCCCCCGCGCTCGTATCGTTGAAAGGCGACATCGGCGTGACCGCACAGCAAGCTTTTGCGACCCTCCAGCGCCAAAGAGCGACCATCGCCGCTATACCGGATCGAACGCCCGGATCGGCGGGAGATTGCCGGTGAACTTCTCGACCTCCACTGACGTCAACTGCCCCGTGCACCCCTGTGCAAAGGACGAGGTGCCGATGTCGCGGGTAAGCACGTTCGGATTGCCGTGAACGCAGAGCGGCGCGTCGTCCTCGGGGTCCATGGGGTCGTACCAGGCGCCGGTCGGAAGCTGCACGACTCCGCTCGCGATGCCGTCGGTGACGTGGACGGCGGCAAGGCAGGCGCCGCGATCGTTGAACAGGCGGATGATGTCGCCGTCCTTGATGCCGCGCGCGTCTGCATCGCGTGGATTCATGCGCGCGACCTCGCGGCCGCGATGCTTCGAGCCGAGCGAATGCCCGCCGAAATCGAGCTGGCTGTGCAGACGCGTCACCGGCTGGTTGGCAACGAGGAAGCACGGCGCTCCCGGCCTTGGCATGTCCGTCTTCTCCAGCCAGACCGGGTGGCCCGGACAATCCGCGTCGCCATGGCCCGCGATCTTCGCCGAGAAAATCTCGATGCGGCCACTCGGCGTCGGCAGGGCATGATCGACCGGATCTTCGCGGAAACGCCGCAGCCGGCCGCCGTCATCGGGCTGCTGCGGCACAACGAGGCTGCCGCGCTGCCAGAACTCTTCGAAGCCGGGCGCTTCCAGACCACGCTTGGCGAGCGAGACACGGGTCGGCTCATAGAGATGCTCGAGCCATTGCCGCGAGGTGCGGCCTTCGGTGAAGGGCTCGCGCGCACCGAGGCGTTCGGCGAGATCGGCGAAGATATCGTAGTCGTCGCGTGCAAGCCCGAACGGCTCGGCGATCCGGTGCATGGCGACCATCAGCGGATCGTTGGTGGAATAGCCGATGTCCTCGCGCTCCAGCGTCATGGTCGCGGGCAGCACGATGTCGGCGTGCCGGGCCGTCGCGGTCCAGCCGAGCTCGTGCACGACCAGCGTGTCGACCTTCGCGAACGCCTTGCGCAGACGGTTGATGTCCTGGTGGTGATGGAAGGGATTGCCGCCGGCCCAGTAGACGAGACGGATATCCGGATAGGTGCGCGTCTCGCCGTTGTAGCGATAGGTGCTGCCGGGACCCAGCAGCATGTCGGCGATGCGCGCCACCGGAATGAAATCGGCAACGCCGTTGCGGCCCTGCCCCAGTGTCGGCCCCGGCACGTCGTTGACGCGCCGGCCGTAATAGCCGATCGCCCCAAGCGAATAGGCATAGCCGCCGCCGGGAAGGCCGATCTGTCCGAGCGCTGCCGCCAGCACCATGCCCATCCACACCGGCTGCTCGCCATGCTCGGCACGCTGCAGCGAATGCGAGACGGTGATCAACGCGCGTTTTCCGGCGGCGCGGCGCGCGAGCTGGCGGATTGTGCCGGCGTCGATGCCAGCGATCGCGGCCGCCCATTCGGCGTGCTTGGGTTGCCCGTCGCTCTCCCCGGTGAGATAGCGCAGAAAGACCGGCCAGCCTTCGGTGTAGCGATCGAGGAAGGCCTGATCGTGCAGACCCTCGCTCACCAGCGTATAGACGATGCCGAGCATCAGCGCGGTGTCGGTGCCGGGTATGCAACTCATCCATTCGGCACCGGCTTCGACCGGCAGATCGTCACGGAGCGGGCTGACCAGGACGAACTCGCAGCCGCGCTTGCGCGCCGCTGCCATGGCGCCGCGCTCGACATGCTTGCTGATGGAGCCGCCGGCGACCATGGAGTTCTTCAGCGCCATTCCGCCGAACGCCAGCACGATGTCGGTGTGATCAGCGATCTGCTCCCAGGTGACGTTGCGCTTGGTGATGTCCTCGTATCCGCAGAGGATCTGGGGCAGCAGCACCGAGGACGCGCCGGAGGAATAGGTGTTGACCGAACGCACATAGCCGCCCATCGCGATGTTGAGGAAGCGATGCACCTGGCTCTGGGCATGATGGAAGCGGCCCGCGCTCGACCAGCCATAGGAGCCGCCGAACACGGCGCCGGGACCGCGCGTGTCGCGGATGCGCGCCAGTTCGCCGCCGAGCAGGTCGAGCGCCTTCTCCCAGCTCACGGAGACGAATTCGTCGCGGCCGCGGCGGTGGTCCGGACCCGGACCGCGCTCGAGCCAGCGCCGGCGGATCGCCGGCTGGGCAATGCGGGCCTGGTGGCGCAATGCGCCGGGGAAATTGTCGATGATGCCGTTCGGATCGGGATCGCCCGCATAGGCCCTCACCTCGAGTCCGGCCTTGCCATTGCGTGCCGAAAACACGCCCCAATGCGAGGTGTGCGGCTTGAAGCCGTCGGACAGGTCGAGGCCGGGGTCGGGAAAGCCAATCGTATCGTCCATTGCCTGATCCTTGTTCCGGTCGTGGTGGCAGTATACCGATCCACGTCCCGATGTCATGAGATCAGGGCTGGCGCAAACGCGGGGCTCCCGTGCGTTGCGGTCTATCGAACGGTCCATTGGAACGAATATTAGCCGCTGGCCCGCAACGGTTGCAACAGCCGCGAGGCAGCAACGAGATCCTGGGTCTCGAAGCCTTCGGTGAACTCGTCATAGATCGGCGCGAGCAGCCGGATAGCCTTTGGCCTGCGGCCGGTCGCCATCCAATGCGCGGCAAGATCGGTGGCGATCCGCAACTCGAAGGTCTTCGCTCCTATCGCGCGCGCCTCCATGAGTGCCTGTTGAAGCCGCTTTTCGGCGCGTAGCGGCTGACCGGCGTGAAGCAGGATCGATGCATCGACCCGCTGAAGCTCCGAGCGGCACCAGCGTTCACCCTGACGTTCCTGATGGTCGATCGCCCGTGCGATGGCCTCGCGCGCTTCCCCGATCCGCCCTTGTCGCAGAAGAGCGCGGGCGAGGACCGCGAGATAACTGCCGATCCGCATCACAAAGCGGCATTCGATCAGCTCGTCGATCGCGGCTCGGATATCCTCGACGGCCTGCTTGTCGCCACGAAGGTCGCGAAGGCAGGCGGAGAAATAGCGTTCAACCGGGACCCAGCGCGAGATGCGCTCCCGTTCCAGATTGCGCCGCAGCCGCTCCGCATAGCTTTCGAGCGCGTCCAGATTCCCGGTTTCGAGTGAGACGGGAAGTGCGGCAAGTCCGAGCGCATTCGACTGCGAGACCCATTGACCGCTGCGATCGGCGGCATCGACCGCGGCGCGGGCGAGCCTCGCCGCATGTTCGGCCTGTCCTTGCATCCACGCGACAAAGGGCAGATTGAAGCGGACGGTGATGAATCGATAGACTTCGTTCGCATCCTTGCGCGAACGGCCCTCGGCCAGCGAGTAGGTCGCGGCCAGGCGATCGAGCACCGGGCGACTTTTGCTCAATTCGCCGGCAAAGGCCCGGGCCCAAGCCAGCGCCCGGTCGGCTTCGGATGTTGCCGTCAAGTCGCGCTCACGATCGCCCAGCCCCGTGGCTTCCTCGAGGTAGGTGATGGCGCGCGGGACATGGCCGATCTGCAGCAAATAGAAGGCGAACCCAACCAGCGCACGTTGCTGATATTCGATATTGCCGGCTCGTCTTGCAAAGAGAATGGCGTCCAGCCAGGCGACCTCGGCCTCGTTCGGCAGCTTGCGGGCATAGAACAGGCTCCATCCCAGTGCACAAGCAAGCTTGGCCTTCAGCAAATCGTCACATGCGATGGATTTGGCGAGGGCGAGCGCGGACGCCAACCGCGCCTGGGCTTCGGACAGGATCGAAGTCTCGGACCATAGCGTGATCCCGGCAACGGTCAGCCTGATGCCGAGGACGGGGTCTCCCCCTTCCCCAAAAGCCCAAGACAGAGCAGCCCTCAAATCCGCGATGCGGCTGAGATAGCGTTGAGTCCAATCGGCCGGCTCGCGCCAGTTCCACTCCTCTTCGGACTGTTCGAACAAGGCCAGGACGCGCTGCGCATGACGACGCTGTGCTTCGCCGCAAGCTGGATCGGCCTGGCGCCGCTCGGCCGCATAGCGACGTGTGCTGTCGAGCAGCCGATAGCGCAGGCTCGGCCCCCTCACCTGCGCGCTCAACAGCGATTTGGCGACCAGGCCGCCGAGGCCGGTGGCGACTTCGACCGGGGAAAGTCCGGCCGCCTCGGCGACGAAAGCCGCGTCCTCCGTCTCGAACGCGTCACTGAACACTGACAGCACACCGAACAGTGTGGCTTCCTTGTGCGGCAGGAGCCTGAAGCTCCAGTCGATCGCCGCCATGAGCGTTTCGTGGCGCGGCGATGCGCCCTCGCTGCCGGGGGCGCGAAAACCCAGCTTTTGATCGAGCAGCGCTACCAACTGGCGCGGACTGAATGTGCCGATCTGGGCTGCCGCCAGTTCGATGGCCAGCGGAAGGCCGTCGAGCGAATGGCAGATCGAGGCGACGACCTCGCAATCGCCATCGACGAAATGGTAATCCGACCATTCGCAGGCGCGGCGGACGAACAGCTGCACCGCCGGAAATCCGAGGGACTGATCGACCGTCAGAGCATGGCCCGGCCGCGGTGAGGAGAGCGACCCAAGCCGCACGACATGTTCGTTGATGCTGCCAAGTGGTTCGCGGCTCGTCGCAAGGACCCTGGAAGGCGAGGTGTCCGCCATGAACCTGCCGGCAAAGATCGTGGCAGCCGCCAGCACGTGCTCGCAATTGTCCAGCACGAGCAGCATCTGCCGCGGTCTCAGATAATCAAGGGCTGCAGCCAGGCTGTTGTCCGGATTGCCCCTGATGCCGAGCGCAGTGACCAGCGCCGCGCCGAACAGCGTCGGATCGGAAATCGTTGCGAGATCTACGAAGCACATGCCGTCGCGGCATCGTGAAGCGACGACTTGGGCCGCCGCAAGCGCGACCGTCGTCTTGCCGACCCCGCCTGGGCCGGCCAAAGTGACATGCCTCGTGTTGATCAACACATCGGCGATGTCGGCAATTTCCGCCTCGCGACCGACGATCCCCCGCAACAATGGCAGCCTGGACACGGCGGCTTGGTTGGCAAGCGGCAGTTCATCCCCACTCTCGCCGATGCTGGTCTGCACGTTCGCAATGAACTTGTATCCCCGGCGCGCCACGGTCGCGATGTAGACCGGCTCGATCTGGGTATCGCCCAGCGAACGGCGCAAGCTCCACATGTTGACCTTGAGATTGCTGTCGTGAAGGAAGGTGCCCGGCCAGGCGGCCGCCATCAGCTCCTTCTTGCTGACCAATTCCCCCCGTCGCTGCACCAGCAGATGCAAGAGTTCGAACGCGCGGCCGCCCAATTTGACGGGACGGCCGTCGAGAAGCAGCAGCTGGCGGCGGGGAATCAGCTGGAACGGGCCGAAGGAGAACGTGAGTTCCTGTCGGCGCGCGTCCCGCTGCGATGTGTCTGCGGCAGCCAGCATTGACCATTGCCAATCGATCTGAGAGACCGAAGGAAATTATCATGCGCTGCAACAACAGAGAATGGACCCCTTGTGAATTAACGCGATTGGAGTGAGCATTTCGTCGCAGGACTATTTTTTGGGCAGGTCGAGGATCGCCATTCGCATGACTTCGACGCCGCCCTCGGCCAATTCCGGGAGCTTGGCGAACCACGCCTTGACGTAAGGCATGGCATTGTGTGCATCGAAATCGGCTTGGCTGGCGAAAACCTCGTAGAAGATGAAATGACCGGGCTTCGTTCGATCTTCCTGGAGGAAATAGACGAGGTTCTTGGGATCGCCGCGAACCAGCTCGATCAGCGGCAGGGTGGCGGCCCGTAACGCGTCTTCCTTTCCGGGCTTGGCTCGCACCTGGGCAACGATCGAATAAGCGCCTTCCCGAATGTCCTGATAGCGCACATGTTGCGCTTCTTGGGCAGCGGCCAGCGACGACAACACGAGGAACAGCATCGCGGCAAGCGACTTCCGGCCAACAGTTTGCATGATGGGCTCCTTCGTTGATCAGCGCACGATCGCCTGCCGCTGGGCGAGAGCCTCGCTGAAGCGCTTCTTGACGGGGCCAAGTGCCTTCACGAATTCCAGCTGCTCGCCTTCCGGCCCCTTGCAATAGATCAGCTCCCAGCCGTCCGAGGGCGCCTCGGTCACCCGGTTCGTATTGGCGCTGCGGGGAGCGGCCTTGCGGTCCGTTTCTGTCGTGACCCTGACCGTGCGGTTCGCCCGCACCTGCGTCATGCCGCGGCGCGCGGATTCGGCTTCGAGATCGGCGATGAACTTGTTGAAGTCGACATCGTCGCGAACGTAGAAGCAGATGTGCATCATGCGCGGAAAGGCCGGGCTCATGTGCTCCAGCGGTTCGGCAAAGCTCTTCGAGCTGCCCATGGGCTGATCGGCCTCGCGATATTGCAGCAGTTCGAGCACCATGTTGTCGAACTGGATGAAGCGGACATCGAGCCGCTGCGCGCCGCTCCGCAGATCGGGAACGCCGATCGTCCGCGGATTGACGCCGCGCGTATTCGCCTCGATTTCCTGGTCGGCCAACAACGTGTTCTGGACCCCGTCGCCCTGGAAGTCGCCATGCCGGAAGACTTCCGTGCCGCCCAGCACCTCGGTGTAGAACTGATAGGCGCGCTCCATGTTCTGGACCGTCAACCCGAAGTGCTGGACGCCCTGCAGCCGAGCCCCCAGTGGCGCCTCGTTGCGCGCGGTGGCTGGCATCGCATCCGTGCCCTGTGCCCCGGCGTCGGACGCGGAGCCGACGACCAGCCCGGCGACCACGGCCGCACCGGCCGACCGCAGTACGGCGCGGCGGCCTATTTCGATTGCGTTGTGTGTTTCATCGGTCATGTCGCTCGCCTTGTCGTTTCGATTGGTTATGCGTGCATTGCTCAGGCAGCCGCGGGAAGCGGAGCTGCCGGGTTGACGAGACCTGCGGAACGGAGCTCGCGCCAGAAATCGACGGGTATGGATTCCGCGAGCGCAGCACGATCCTCGGCGATCCGGCCTGGACGGCTCGCACCCGGAATGACGGCTGCAACCACGGGGTTGGCGAGCGCGAACTGGAGCCCCGCAGCTTTCATGCTGACGCCGTACCTGTCGGCGATCGCCTTGATCCGCGTCACCTTGTCGAGGATCTCCGGCGGCGCCGGCGCATACTCGAAATTCGGACCGCCGACCAGCGCGCCCGAGCTGTAGGGACCGCCGACCACGATTGCGAGCTCATGCTCGGCAACCATCGGCATCACCCGCTGAAGCGCGCGGGCATGGTCGAGCAGCGTGTAACGGCCTGCGAGCAGGAAGCCGTCCGGACGCGGACCTTCGAGCGCGAGCAGCAGTTCGATGGGCTCGACCCGGTTGACGCCTAACCCCCACGCCTTGATGACCCCCTCGTCGCGCAGCCGGTCGAGTGCCCTGAACGCACCCTTGCGCGCGCTCTCGAACACCGTCAGCCATTCGTCACCGTAGAAGTCTTGCGCGACGTCGTGCACGAAGGCGATGTCGATATGGTCGGTGCCAAGCCGCTTCAGGCTGTCGTCGATCGATCGCAATGTCGCATCGGCCGAATAATCGTTCACGATCTTGTTCGGGCGACCGTGTCTGAAGACACCGCCCTTCTCGCCGAGATCACGGGCGCCGACATCCTCGATCTCATCCAGGATCAGGCGGCCGACCTTGGTGCTGATGACGTAGTCGCCGCGGGGCCTTGCGGCGAGCGCGGCGCCCATGCGGATCTCCGCCAGTCCTGCACCATAGAACGGCGCATTGTCGAAATAGCGGATGCCGTCGTCCCAGGCCGCATTCACCGTGGCAAGCGCTTCCTGCTCCGGGATGTCGCGAAACATGTTGCCGAGCGGCGCCGCGCCGAAGCCCAGCCTTCCCGGCAGAATATCCTTGAGGGCCATCTCGCAAGTCCTTCCTGTACGAGAGCGGAAGAAAGTCCGCGGCGCGATCGTTTTCAATCGGTCGTGGGAGTGTCCGCACTTCTGATGAAGGCTGCGACCTCGCGCGGATGCGACAGCATCACGGCATGACTGCTTTTCAGCTCCGCCACCTTCGCGCCTGCCCGCTTGGCCATGGTGCGCTGGGCCGTCGGCGGGATCATGTGATCCTCGGCCGTCACCATGTAATGGGTCGGCTTCGCCTTCCAGGCCACGCGACCGACTTTGGTCTGCACCGCCTGCAGTCCCCAGGGCAGTTGCGCAGCGCCCAAGAACCGGGTCGTGGCCAGATCGACATCGGCAGCGAAGGAGGTCGGGAACTTGTCGCGGTCGACGAGGAGATAGTCGCCTTCGGTGACCAGCGGGGCCTTGTGCTCGCCGGCCGGTGCGGGCCCTTCCGCCAGCGTGCTGACCGACTCTCCTGCATCGGGCGCAAATGCCGCGAGATAGACGAGGCTGCGGACCTTTGGATTGTCGCCTGCTTCGGTGATCACCATTCCCCCATAGGAATGCCCGACGAGAATGACTGGATGCCGTGCCTTGGCGATCACCCGTTCGGTTTCCGCGACATCGTCACGAAGCGTGATCGTCGGGTGCTGGACGACGAGGACCTCATAACCCGCTTCCGAAAGGATGTTGTAGGTGTCCTTCCAGCCCGAGCCGTCGACGAAGGCACCGTGGACAAGGACGACGGAGACGGTCCTCTCGGCCGCGCCCGCGGTGGCGGCCTGGGCAGTCGCGATCGAGATTGCGGCAAGTGCTGAAACAAGTGTCTTCATGTCAGGCTCCGATCCCTCGCGAAGGCGGCATTGCCGTTCGATGCAGCCATCATGCGGTCAAGCCAGCATTGCGGATTTCCGATTCCTGCGCGATGACGGACGAATCTTGCTGATACGCGATCGACTTTCGGCGCCCAGCGCGCACGCGGCCAAGCCTTTGCGTTGCTTGCCTTTTACCTCTTTTAACCGCGCCGCCTCTGGACTTCGCTCTCGCCGCTTGTGAGAAATTCCGCATGGACGTGGCAGCGGCCGGGGCTGCAACTCACCACCGGATGGAATGCTCGCTCGTACGCGATACGGGGCCGGGATTCGCCGCAACACAAGCGGAGGTCATGATGGCGCTCGTCACCCACGGAGATCAGAAGTACCAGAACAGCGAGAAGCTCGCCGAGACCAGCAACTGGCACTCACTGAGCATCGAGCATCGCAGGTTCGAGGCGGGACGGCAGGCGACGCCCGTCCCCATCTGCACTGAGCTCGTCATGTTGCTGTCGGGCGGCGGGATGGTCTGCCGCTCCGGCAATGGCGAAGTTCAGAAGAGTCTTGCGCGGCCCGGCATGAGCTACCTCGTCCCCGTGGGAACGCAGGAGAGCCATCTCGAGCTTTCGGACCGGATGGAATGTCTTCATCTCTATCTTCCTCCGGCGTTGCTGGACCAAAGCGCCCTCGAAGACTTCGATATCGATCCGGCCAAGGTCGAGGTCGCCTATGCCCATGGTTTGGCAGACCAGGTTCTCTTTCATATCTGCTCGCCGTTGCGCGACCTGCTGCATCGCCCCCGCCAACCGACTGACGCCCTGTTCGTCGAGGGCATCCAGGTCGCGCTCGCGGCACATCTTCTCGGGAACTATACGATCGATCGCTGGCGTCCGCCGGAAAGGTCGCCATCGCTGGATCCGCGACGGCTGCAGCGCGTCCTGGACTTCATCGAGACCTCTCTCGGCGTAGACATCAGGCTGGAGGAACTTGCAGCCGAAGCTTGCCTGAGCCCCTTCCATTTCTCACGGTTGTTTCGCGAGGCGACCGGGCTGTCACCGCATCGTTATGTAACCGATCGCCGCGTCCAGGCTGCACGGCAGGAGCTGGCCCGCAGCCGCTTGTCCCTGGTCGAGATCGCCCTGGAATTCGGCTTCGGTTCCCAGGCCAATTTCACGCGCGTGTTCCGCAAGGCCACGAGTCTCACGCCGGGCCAGTATCGGGAGCTTTGCTGCTGCCAGGTCGACATCAAGGCTGCACCGATCGAGCATTGCGCAGGGATTGCATATGATCCCGCAGGATTCGGAAATACCGCGCCGCGCCCATGAATGAATGCTGTGACGAAGCCAATCCGCGAAGGGACATATCGACATGATCGAGCTCACGGTCAACGGGATCAAGCGCCGGGTCGACGTGTTACCCGAGATGCCCCTGCTTTGGGTCTTGCGCGACGAGCTCGGCATCACCAGCCCGAAATACGGCTGCGGTGTCGCTCAATGCGGCGCCTGCACCGTCCAGATCGACGGCATGGCAGTGCGGTCCTGTCAGGCCCATGTCGGCGAGGTCGCTGGCAAGGCGGTCGTCACGCTCGAAGGGCTGGAGAAGAGGGAGCAGCATCCGGTTGTACAGGCCTGGATCGAACATCAGGTGCCGCAGTGCGGCTACTGCCAGACCGGGCAGATCATGCAGGCTATCTCACTTCTGGACCTAATATCCAAGCCGACCGACGAGCAGATCAATCAGGTGATGTCCGGTAATCTCTGCCGCTGCGGCACTTATCCGCGCATTCGCGCGGCGATCCACGCGGCTGCGGCCAGGAAGATGGCGGAGAAGTGAGATGGGCGCGCTACCGAGCATTTCACGTCGAGCTTTCGTCTTCGGCTCCGCCGCTATCGCCGGGGGTATTGCCTTCGGCGCCTACGGCGATGCCAAGGCGGCGGCTACGCCCGCAAGTGACAACCCCTTGGCCGCCGGTCTTGGGCCAAATTCCGTGACGTTCAATCCCTGGGTCGAGATCAGCCCGGACAAGATCACGCTCATCGCGCAACACGCCGACATCGGCCAGGGCGTCGGCTCGGTGCAGCCGATCATGATCGCCGAAGAGATGGATCTTGATCCCGGCCAGTTCGAGTTCCGGTTCGCGGGGCCGAGCCCGGCCTACTTCAACACAGGTTTCGCCGACGAGTTCGCGCCGTTCGTGGCTGCCGACCAAAGCAAGGCCGCAGAGGAAGCGCGCGCTGCCACGCTCGAATGGCTGCGAAAGTCGGGCCTGCAAATGACGGGTGGATCGAGCACGATCCCGGACACCTACGAGAAGCTGCGCGTCGCCGGTGCGGTCGCGCGCGAGACGCTCAAGGCCGCTGCGGCCAAACGTTCGGGCGTCGCAATGGCCGACCTCCGCACCCAATCGGGTCATGTCATCCTGCCCAACGGGACCAAGATAGCCTATGTCGCGCTCGCGGCCGATGCCGCGAAAATTCCGCCGGTGCTCGATGCGCAGCCGCGCGATCCGTCCAAATGGCGCATGCTCGGCAAGCCGATGATGCGGCTCGACGTCCGTTCGAAGGTGATGGGCGAGCTCAAATTCGGCATCGATATGAAGATCGACGGAATGCTCTATGCGTCCGTCAAGCTAAATCCCAACAAGGGTCAGCCGCTGAAATCATACGACGCCAGCAAGGCGCGCGCGATGCCTGGGGTCAGGAAAGTCCTCGAAATCAAGAATGGCGTTGCGGTGATCGCCACGAACAGCTGGTATGCGATGAAGGCGGTCGACGCCATCATTTGCGAGTGGGCGCCTTCGGCCTACCCCGCCGAACAAGCCGATCATTGGAAGGTTCTGGAATCCTCGTTCAAGCCCGAGTTCCTGGGCAAGGAGTGGCGGAAGATCGGCGACATCGAAGGCGGGCTGAAGACAGGTACCCGCGTTGAGGCGGAGTATCGCGCGCCCTATCTGGCGCATCAGCCGCTCGAACCGCTCAACGGGATCGGCCTCGTCACCGACAAGGGGATGGAAGTCTGGGTTGGCCATCAGAGCCCACGCTTCGTGCAATATATCGCGGCGACTGCGATTGGCCTCAAGCCGGAACAGGTTACGTTCCACAATCAGTGGACTGGTGGCAGCTTCGGCCATCGTCTCGAATACGAGAACGTCCGCGTTCTCGCCGAGATCGCCAATCAGATGAAGGGAACGCCGATCAAGCTCGTGTTTTCGCGCGAGGAGGATTTCCTTCAGGACATTCCACGCCAGATCGCGATCGCCCGGCATCGAGGGAGCATCGACAAGGGCAAGATCGTCGCCGCCGATCTTCAAGTAGCTTCGACTGCGCCGCTCAAGGGCTTGCTCGAGCGTTCCGGGACCCCCTCGAAGGACCCGGACGGGCAACTGGCCGCCGGTCTGTGGAATGTCTATTACGATATCCCCAATTTCCGGGCGACGAGCTACGAGGCGCAGGGACTTTCGCCGAGCACCACATGGCGTTCGGTCGGGGCATCGACGGCAGGCTTCTTCACCGAAAGCTTCATCGACGAATTGATCCACGCGGCGGGCCTTGATCCCATGAAGGCGCGCATTGCGATGTGCAACGTGCCGCACTACCGCAAAGTGCTGGAGACGGTCGCGGATATGTCGGACTGGAAAGGACCGCTCGGCAACGGCAGAGGCCGGGGCGTCGCGTTCGTGGAATCGTTCGGGACACCGACCGCCGAAGTCGTGGAGGTCACGATGACGGATGCAGGCATCCGGATCGACAAGGTGTGGGTCGCGGCCGACGTCGGCAAGGTTGTCGATCCCGTCAATTTCGAGAACCAGGTGCAGGGCGGCGTCGTCTGGGGGCTTGGACATGCCATCAATTGCGAGCTTACCTATGCCAAGGGCGCGGTGCAGCAGACCAACTACAACCACCACGAGGCCATGCGGATCTACCAATGTCCGGTCATCGAGGTTCGCGGGCTCGAGAACGATCCCAAGGTGAGAGGCGTCGGCGAGCCGCCCGTCCCGCCGGCCGCGCCTGCGCTCGCGAATGCGATCTTCGCGGCGACCGGCAAGCGCATCCGCGAGATGCCCTTCAACAAGTTCATCGATTTCGTGTGAGGCGCGCCATGAAGAGAGCTCTGATCACGGTCGTCCTTGCCGCCTCGGCCATTGCGGCCTTGAGCGGGCTTGTCGCGGCGAAAGACGAAACCGCCAAGGACCTGCTCCCGCCCGGCAGCGTCAGCCGCGCCGAAGGGCTCGAGGCCTGGAAGCGGATCGAGGCCGTGGTGACGCATCCGCGCTGCGCCAACTGCCACGTTGACGCCAAGGCGATCCCGATCTGGACGCCGGCGGGCGAGACGAAGCCGCGCCCGCATGGCATGAACATCCATGGCGGCGCGAGCCGCATCGGCGCCGAGGCTATCCCCTGCGCAACCTGTCACATGACCTCGACCCAGGCAAACGAGCCGGCACCGGCGCCGCCGCGCGCCGGCATCGACTGGCAGCTCGCGCCCGTTGATTTCCTCTGGTTCGGTAAAAGCGGTGCCGATATCTGCGCGCAGCTGAAGGATTCCAAGCGCAATGGCGGCCGCGACGCCGCAGGCCTGGTCGAGCACCTGCGGCACGATGCATCGCTGAACGGCTTCATCCCGCGCGGCTGGGCACCGGGCGCCGGCCGCTCGACACCGCCGGGCACGTTCGAGGATCATGTCAAGGACATGGCCACGTGGGGAGCGGCGGGACAACCCTGTCCGAACTGACGGACCTCACCTGCGCAATACGTAGCGCGCGACGGCACGCTTCTCAGAACGCCCCCGCCACCGTCATGCGGATCGTTAGCGGCTCGACCGGATGGAGCACGTAGTCCATGACGCCGTTCCGGCAGACCGCGGCCGGCGCGGCGCCAGCCGTGCAGAGCCCATACAGCGTGTCGGTCTTGAGCAGCGAGCCGTAGGCATAGGTGATCTGGTTCGCCCGCGTGTTGAAGAGATTGAGCACGTCGAGCTGAACGCGCCAGCCGTTCTCGATGCGATAGCCGAGGCGCCCGTTGAAGATGCTGGTCGCGGCCGAGCGGAACGCATTGTCTTCCGTCAGCGGGCTGGAGGCGAGATAGCGCCAGCGCACGGTGCCGAACCAGCCGGTCTTCTCACCGAGCGTGATGCCGACCGATGCCACCATCGGCGGCGCGTTGGGAATGTAATTGCCGGGCGCGTTGCCGATTTGCGCTTCGGAATAGCCGGCGAGCTCGGCATAGGCCTCCGCCTGCGCGGCATTGTAACCGCGAAAGCGCGCATGCGTCATTGCGAGATCGGCGTCGATGTCGATCCAGGATGCCGGCCTGTAGTGGTTGGTCCATTCGAACCCGTAGCGGCGGCTGGCGCGCGTTGCCTCGGTGTCGCCGGCATCGCCCGCAAACAGGATCTCGGAATCCTGATCGAGGATGAACACGCTGAGCGCGGTGTCGAGGCCGGGAATGATCCTGCTGCGGACGCCGATCTCGGCGCCTCTGGTGCGCACCAGCAGCGGCGACGGCGTCAGCCGCGTCGCGGGATCGCTCGGATCTTCGGTCGTGGTGGCGCCGCGAGCGTCGTTGGAATGCATGCCGTATCCGGCGCCGAGGAAGAATTCGGTCCGATTGAACGGGCCGAGCACCATCCTGAATTTCGGACTGCCGAGCGCTGCATCGGCTTTGCCGGAATTGGCGGAATTGAACAGCGAGGTGACGTCAGCGGCATAATAATCGCCGCGCCAGCCGGCCGTCGTCCGGAGCCAGTCGGTCCAGCGCACGGTGTTCTCGGCATACACGCCGACGCTGCCTTCGCCGACCTTGTCGCTGCGGATGTTGGACAGGAAGCCGCGCTGGAACGTGTTCGTGAGCGCGAGGTCTATCGCATCATAGCGCGATTGCAGCCCAAAGGTGGTCTGCATCGGCAGGCCTACAAACGAACCGTTGAGCGTGCGCGAGATGTTGGCGCCCGCCATCAGGCGGTCGTCGTGCTGGTGAAACTGGTCGCCGAGCACGGGATCGCTGAGGAAATAGGTGAAGTTGTTGAAGAGATCGAGCTGGCTCTTCACGACATATGCGTTGGCCTTCCACGAGCCGAGATC
Source organism: Bradyrhizobium sp. DOA1 (assembly GCF_001593325.1). Taxonomy (NCBI): domain Bacteria; kingdom Pseudomonadati; phylum Pseudomonadota; class Alphaproteobacteria; order Hyphomicrobiales; family Nitrobacteraceae; genus Bradyrhizobium; species Bradyrhizobium sp. DOA1. The sequence goes on along the minus strand of NZ_JXJM01000001.1, from coordinate 1,528,944 downwards.
GTCACTCTGCGCGATGCGGCCCGAGAGCGCGAAGCGGTTGGTGTTGCCGCCGTCGCTTCTGTCCTCCGATCCGAAACGGTCGAGCAGGCCGCTCGTGATCGCGCGCTGCGGCACCTGGTCGGTGGAATTCCATTTGTTGGCATAGGCCATGCCGGTGACGGTGACGCCGTCTGTCGCCGTGCCCTGGCTGTAGCGCACGAGACCGTTGAGCTTGCGCACCTGGTCCGGATTGACCCAGGGCCCGTCATAGGTGCCGAGCTCGCCGGCAATGAGCAGCGCGCCGTCACCGAGTTGCGCCGAATCCATGCCGAGCAGGCGGCGATAGCCGAAGCTGCCGGCGGTCACCTGCGCGAGGCCTTTTTCGGTGCGATCGATCAGGCCGATATGGACGCTGCCGACGGAGGCGAAGTCGCCCTCGTTGGCGAAATACGGCCCCTTGCGCACATCCATCGCGGCGATGGTCTCCGGGATCAGCCAGTTCAGATCGGCATAGCCCTGGCCATGCCCATGGGTGCGCATATTGACGGGCACACCGTCGACATAGATGGCGAGATCGGTGCCGTGGTCGAGATTATAGCCGCGCAAGAAATATTGATTGGCTTTGCCTTCGCCGGAGTGCTGGGTCACGATCAGCCCCGGCACGGCTTCCAGCACTTCGCCCGGCCGGGTCACCGGGCGCGCGTTGATCTCCGCACCGGTGACGATCACCTCGCTCGCCATGCTCGGCGAGTGCTTCGGGCCGGACGCGACACCGGCCGGGTCCGATCCCGGCGTCGCTGCCGGGTCAGCAAGGCTACGGCTTCTGACGGGCACCGGCTTGCTGGCGCGCCGCGATGGCGGAGGCTTTCGGACACGCTGCGTCTCGCTGCCGATGACCTGAACCGGCGGCAGTTCGCGCGAGGCGCCGCTTTGCTGTGCAGATGCGCCCCCGTGGCCGCCGAGGAGCGCGGCGGCGACCAGGACCGGCAGCGCGCAACATCGCCTTGCTCGCTCATCAACGCATTGCAGCGGTCCGGCCCCGGCGCGAGGCGCATCATCCGCGAATGGAGCAGGATGATGTGCGATCGGGCCGGGCTCGAACGCTTGCCTTGCAACACCACCTGACAAACTCACGGCACCCCCAGTATGATGTTTATACAGATACATCATACTGCCGAGCAAGAGCCGGGCCACGCATAGGGGGGCCTCGATGGGCGACCGCGAGCGCGGTCATTGATGCGCCCTCGTGCTGGACAAGCTGCAACGCCTTAGCGCGTCGAAGACGCGCGTCGCGCTTGTGACGCTGCGTCCGACACTGCGTCATTTCCGAATTTCGGAATATAGGAATATTTTTATGGTGATGTCTTGATAGGGCGACACAGGGGAGTGAGAGGTGAGGTCCAGCCCAGGACCGCGTTGCGAATTTGCAACGGTTCCCCACTGTCTGAAGCCGAACAAAAGAAACTCCCAATCCGGCCACGAACCGCTCTCACAAGGCCGTGAGACTATCAGGGGGACGACGATGCGTGCACAACGCGTTTGGAAAGTGAATGGGGCCGCCAGCATCGGGCAGCTCCAGTCGAGACTGGATGACCTCAACAAGCGGCTCGGCCAGCTGGAAAGCCAGCATCCCGAGAGCTGGAAGGTGGAAGAGCTGAAAGCCAGCGCACTCGGCCTGTCGCGCGAGATCGACGACATCCGCTGTGCCGAGGCGACGGCGGCCCTGAGCGAGCTGCTGCGGAAATAATCCGATCCTTCGCGATTCGCTTCACCCCGGGGGAACCAACGTCGCGCATCACCATTTCCATGCCGGGCCTGGCGTAAATCGTGACGCTTCGCGCCCGCGAGGGATTTCGCATGACGTCCGATCCCGAGGAGTCGGTGAGGCTGCAAGGCTATGGCGAGATGACGTTGCGCACCGCCGTCGCAACGCTGATGGCGCTCGCGCCGCGCGACCGATCGGAAGCCGCCATCTTCCGCGTCCGCGACGGCGTGCGCCTGGCGCAAAGCGAGATCGCCGAGCTCGCCTCCGAGTGGGGCATGGCGCCGCTCGCCGAGGTCAGATCTCCAAAGCTCGTCCCGGATCAGCACTGGCCGGACATCGTCCGCAGCATGGTGCGCGAGGCGCCTCTGCCGTCGCTGATGATGGCGTTTCTGGTGGGCGTCGTGGTGGCGCGGCGGTAGCGTTGCCGGAAGAGGAACGTTACCGGGTAAACGCGAGACCGTTGAGTTCGGCTCGATCCGTTGACCGATGGCGATCCTGTAAAGGCCCAACAAGGCACGTACAAAAAAAGCTGGTTTCGCTGCGACTGAGCCCGGTTGTCCTCGAGCATTTCAAGGCTTCGGGGCGCGGATGGCAGAGTCGGATTGACGATACCCTTCTCAAAGCCGTCAAGAAGGCTCAAAAATCGATCCAGGCCGGTGCCGACGAAGATCAGTTTCGGGCATCAAGCGCCGGCCGATCTGGATCGTCGCTTGACGAGCCATGCCGCGCGCACAGGCGTCCCTGCTTGGGCCAAATCGGCCGTGGACCCGCCTCGAAAATCGTTGCAGAAAGGCGCTCCCGAGGCCCCGGCGGCCGGCCCGCCAAGTCTCTGGAAAACGTCAACTTTTGGAAGAATGGTCGGAGTGGCAGGATTCGAACCTGCGACCCCTGCGTCCCGAACGCAGTGCTCTACCGGGCTGAGCCACACTCCGACAAGAAGGCGGCTTATAGCGTCGGGTTTGGCGCACCGCAAGCGGCGGGCTAGAGGAATTTTATCCCTGTGAAAACGGGTCTTGAAACGCTGATTTTACCGGCCGGCGCGGCGGCCGATGCCACGGCTGCCCGCGTGCTCGCGGCCGGCGGGCTGGTCGCGTTTCCGACCGAGACGGTCTATGGGCTTGGCGCGGATGCCGCCAATGCCGCCGCGATCGCCCATCTCTACGCCGCCAAGGGGCGGCCGGCGTTCAATCCGCTGATCGCCCATGTCGCCGACCTCGCGGCCGCGCGCCGGATCGGGCGGTTCGATGCGCGCGCCCTGGCGCTTGCGGAAGCCTTCTGGCCGGGGCCGCTGACGCTGGTGCTGCCGAAGACGGACGACTGCCCCGTCGCGGACCTTGCCACCGCCGGCCTCGACACGGTCGCGATCCGCATCCCGGCCCACCCCGTGGCGCAGGCGATCCTGCGTGCCTTCGGCGGAGCCGTGGTGGCGCCATCCGCCAACATCTCCGGTCATGTCTCGCCGACGCTGGCCGCCCATGTCGAAAGTGATCTATCGGGGCGGATCGACCTGATCGTCGATGGCGGGCCGGTCGAGGTCGGCGTCGAATCGACCATTGTCGGCTGCTTCGAGACTTTGACGCTGCTCCGCCCCGGTGGCCTGTCGCGCGAGCGGATCGAGGCCGTGCTCGGCGCGCCGCTGGCGCGGCCGCCGGCGGAAGCCGAGAGCGACGACAGCCAGCCGCTGGCGCCGGGCATGCTGGCCTCGCATTACG
>NZ_JXJM01000001.1:1508949-1524844 GCF_001593325.1 Bradyrhizobium sp. DOA1 | reverse complement strand
GATCGCATGCCGGGCATCGAGGCCGCCGCAGCCGTCATGATCTGTCGCTGACAGGTGATCTCGATGAAGCCGCCGCCAATCTGTTCGGCTATCTTCGCGCCCTCGATGCGAAGAGCCCGCGCGCGATCGCGGTGATGACCATTCCGGAAGAAGGCCTGGGCGAAGCGATCAATGACCGGCTGCGCCGGGCTGCCGCGGCAAGATGAGAGCGAAGTAGACGACATGAACATCAACCAACCAGCCATCCCGCCGCTTGCGCCCGAGCTGATCGCGCAATTCCGCAAGATCGTCGGAGAGCGCCACGCCATCACCGATGCCACCGACATCGCGCCTTACGTCACCGAGGAGCGCAATCTGTTCCACGGCCGCTCGCCGCTGGTGCTGCGCCCGGGCTCGACCGCCGAGGTCTCGGAGATCTGCAAGCTCGCTTCACAGCACAGGATCGCGCTGGTGCCGCAGGGCGGCAACACCGGGCTGGTCGGCGGCCAGACGCCGCACAATGGCGAGGTCGTGGTGTCGCTGCGCCGGCTCGACAAGATCCGCGAGGTCGACACCGCCTCCAACACCATGACCTGTGAGGCCGGCGTGGTGCTGCAGATCGCGCAACAGAAAGCATCGGAGGTCGACCGGCTGTTTCCGCTGTCGCTGGGCGCCGAGGGCAGCTGCACCATCGGCGGCAATCTCTCGACCAATGCCGGCGGCACAGCCGCGCTGGCCTATGGCGTGGCGCGCGAGATGGCGCTGGGGCTGGAAGTGGTGCTCGCCGACGGGCGCGTGCTGAACACGCTCTCGAAGCTGAAGAAGGACAACACCGGCTACAATCTGCACAACCTATTCATCGGCGCGGAAGGCACGCTCGGCATCATCACCGCGGCGACGCTGAAGCTGTTTCCGAAGCCGCGGTCGATCGAGACGGCCTTCGTCGGCCTGAAATCGCCGGCGGCGGCGCTCAAGCTGCTGACGATCGCGCAAAGCGAAGCCGCCAACGCGCTGACGAGCTTCGAGCTGCTCTCGGAGATGGCGGTGGACTTCTCGGTCCGCCACGGCATCGACGTGCGCGATCCGCTTGAGGCAAAGCATTCCTGGTACGTGCTGATGGAATTGTCTTCGCCCGGCGAGGACGCCCGCACGCCGCTGGAGACGATCCTGACCCGCGCCATGGAGGAGGAGATCGTCGACGACGCCGTGATCGCGGCGAGCCTCGCCCAGCGCAACGATTTCTGGAAGCTGCGCGAGGAGATGTCGGCGGCGCAGAAGCCGGAGGGCGGTTCGATCAAGCACGATATCTCGGTGCCGATCGCCGCCGTGCCTGACTTCATCGCCGAGGCCGATACCGCCGTGGTGAAGCTGATCCCCGGCGCAAGGCCGGTGCCGTTCGGCCATCTCGGCGACGGCAATCTGCACTACAATGTCAGCCAACCGGTCGGCGCCGACACCGCCGATTATCTGGCGCGCTGGCACGATGTGAACGCGGTGGTGTTCGAGATCGTGCTGCGCATGGGCGGCTCGATCTCGGCCGAGCACGGCATCGGCGTGCTCAAGCGCGACGAGCTGCCGGAGGTGAAGGACAAGACCGCGATCGAGCTGATGCGGTCGATCAAGGCGATGCTCGATCCGCACGGCATCATGAATCCGGGGAAGGTGCTGTGAGCGCGCTCGCGATCGATGCGATCGGGGATGCCGACGTGGAGGACGTCGTGGCGCTGTGGCAGCGCTGCAGCCTGACGCGGCCCTGGAACGATCCGCATGCCGACATCGCGCTGGCGCGGCGGCGCGACAATTCGACAATCCTCCTCGGCCGCGACGACGGCGCGATCGTCGCGACCGTCATGGTCGGCCATGATGGCCATCGCGGCTGGGTCTATTACGTCGCGGTCGATCCCGATTGCCAGAAGCGCGGTTACGGCCGCGTCATCATGGCTGCTGCCGAGGACTGGCTGCGGCGTGCGGGCATCGCCAAGCTCCAGCTCCTGGTCCGGCGCGAGAATGCGCAGGCCAACGCGTTCTACGGATCGCTGGGCTTCGAGCTCTCGACGTCCGTGATGTTCCAGAAGTGGCTCGACGGCCGCGCGACCATGCCAAGTAACTGAGATTGATCCATGACCATTTCCGATCGCGTCCGCATCAAGGACGTCCGCGTGCTCTCCGACAATTGGACGCCGCTGAAGAACACCACGTTCGAATACCGGCGCGCCAATGGCGAGTGGCAGACGCAGCACCGCGAGACCTATGAGCGCGACAACGCCGCCACGGTGCTGCCCTACAACCGCGCGCGGCGCACGGTGATCCTGGTGAAGCAGTTTCGCCTGCCGGCGTTCATCCGCGGCTATAAAGACCTCCTGATCGAGGCGGCCGCCGGCGTGCTCGACAACGCCGACCCTGAGATGCGCATCCGCGCCGAGGCCGAGGAGGAAACCGGCTATCGCCTGCACCATGTCCACAAGGTGTTCGAGGCCTTCATGAGCCCCGGCGCCCTCACCGAGAAGGTGCACTTCTTCGTCGCCGAGTACGAGCCGGAAATGCGTGTCAGCGACGGCGGTGGCCTTGAACACGAGGGTGAGGACATCGAGGTGCTGGAGCTCGGCATCGACGAGGCGCTGGCGATGATCGCGGACGGACGGATCATCGACGCCAAGGCGATCATGCTGCTGCAATATGCGGCGCTGCACGTGTTCAGGTGAGCTTGCGAGAACGTGGACGCCGGTGTTCCCTAGCGTGACGGCGCTTTGCTCCAGGCGAGCGGTATCTCACCACCGCCGCAAGTCAGAAGCTGAAACAAAAAGTGAAAAAAAGAGCGGGGATATTCCGCAAAGCTGACTTGATTTCTGCGTCCGCTATTCGCGTAGCGCAACTAGTTGATGAGTAAGCAGGATGACTGATCAGCAATTGGCACTGCAAGCGATTAGCGAAGCGCAACTGATATTGGAAGAATACCTTCGGCCCTGCCACAAGGATAATGCGTGCATCCTTGAAAAATTGGTGGAAGTTCTCGAATGCCCCGCCTTGATTGTTGCTGTAGGTCGATTGCAGCAGCAAGGCAGTTGCTCATGAGCAAGCCACTTCAATCGTTTGCTTTGGCCGTTTGCACTGCTGCGCTCTCATCATTCGACATGACAAGCGTGCATGCTAAGCAGCAATGCGCCGCCGCGATGCCGGCAAATCCGCAAGGGCAATGGTGGTCCTATCGTCTCATCGACGGACGAAAGTGCTGGTACGCGGGCAAGCCCATGCTCTCGAAATCGTTGCTGGCGTGGCCGACAGAGGCCTCCTCCGGACCCAGTTCTCGCGAAAAAGCTGATGGCGTTGTCATAGCTGGCAAACCCGGCAATCCCTTAGATGCGCAAGCGTTGGCACTGGAAGAATCCGACACCTTTGAAGAGCGATGGCGTACCAGGATATCCGGCCAACAAGGCACGCAACCGATCGCTACTCGCAACTAGCGATCCCGAATCACGCTCGTCATCAGCGAGGACTTTCTACCGTCAGTTCGCGAAGCAGCGCCGACGCTGCACCATCCACATCTGCAATTCAGGCCTGCGTACCCCCCCCCGCCCCCGTTGAGCAACGCGAAAACTATCTCTACTCTGGCTCCAACCAAGAACCAGGAGACGCGCCCATGTCCGCTCCGCGCGACGACGAATTCGGCTTTGCGCCCGACTATGATGCTCCCGTCCCTTACATGCAGCGCACGCGCGATTACTACGCGGCGATCGGCTACACCACGCCGTATCGCTGGGCGCACTACACCGAAGCGCCGTTTCAGCCGCTGAAGAAGCCGTTGTCGCAGTCACGCGTGACGATCATCACCACCGCTGCGCCGTTCGATCCCGCCAAGGGCGACCAGGGACCGGGCGCGGCGTATAATGGAGCTGCGAAATTCTACCAAGTCTATGACGGCGACACGTCGAAGTCGCACGACCTGCGCATCTCGCATATCGGCTACGACCGCAAGCACACCGCGGCGACCGACAACGGCACCTGGTTTCCGCTGCCACAACTGCTGAAAGCGAGCGCTGCGGGGCGAATCGGCGAGGTCGCCCCGCGCTTCTTCGGCGCGCCGACCAACCGCAGCCATCGGGTCACGCTCGACACCGACGCGCCGGAGATCCTGGCGCGCTGCCTGGCCGACAAGGTCGACGTCGCCGTGCTGGTGCCGAACTGCCCGGTCTGTCATCAGACCACGGCGCTGGTGGCACGGCATCTGGAACGAAATGGCATCGCCACCGTGATCATGGGCTGCGCCAAGGACATCATCGAGCACGCGGCGGTGCCGCGCTTCCTGTTCTCGGACTTCCCGCTCGGCAATTCCGCCGGCAAGCCGCACGACATCGCCTCGCAGGCGCAGACGCTCGAGCTGGCCTTGAAACTGCTGGAGAGCGCGAGCGGCCCGCAGACGACGATGCAGTCGCCGCTGCGCTGGAGCGAGGACGCGTCCTGGAAGCTCGACTACAACAACGTCGCGCAACTCTCGCCCGAGGAACTGGCGCGCCGCCGCTCAGAATTCGACAAGCAGAAGGAGATCGCGCGCGGCAACCGCGCCGCCTGACGTCGTCCAACAATCAGAACAAGCTGGGAGAGCGACGTGACGCGACCTTTCGAGGGCGTGAAGATCCTGGACTTCACGCAAGTGCTGGCCGGCCCCTATGCGAGCTACCAGCTCGCGCTGCTGGGGGCCGACGTCATCAAGGTCGAGCGGCGCGAGGGCGAGGACATGCGCCGCACGCCGCTCTCACGCGAATGGGCCGAGCGCGGCCTCGCGCCGGCATTCCAGGCCGTCAACGGCAACAAGCGCAGCCTGACGCTGGATTTGCAGAAGCCCGAGGCGATCGCGATCGTGAAGAAGCTCGCGGCGCAGGTTGACGTCGTCATGGAGAATTTCCGTCCCGGCGTGATGGACAAGCTCGGCATCGGCTATGAGGCGCTCTCCGCGATCAATCCAAAGCTGATCTATTGCGCGGTCTCAGGCTTCGGCCAGACCGGACCCGACCGCCTGCGGCCCGGCTATGACGGCAAGATGCAGGCGCTGTCGGGCATCATGGCGATCACCGGCCATCCCGAGACTGGGCCGACGCGCGCCGGCTTTGCGGTATGCGACGTGCTCTCGGGCGCGACGGCCGCCTTCGGCGTGTCGAGCGCGTTGTACCAGCGCGACCGCACCGGCAAGGGCCAACTGATCGACGTCTCCATGCTGGAGGCGACGCTGGCGTTCCTTTCGGGCCAGATCGCGGATTGGTCGGTCGCCGGCCATCGCCAGCAATTGTCAGGCAACCAGGCGGTGAGCCGCAGGACCACGGCCAATCTGTTCAAATGCGGTGACGGCCACATCCTGCTCGCCGTCAACAACGAGAAGCAGTATCGCGCGCTGATGTCAGCGCTCGGCCGCGAGGACACGCTGACCGATCCGCGTTTCGCCGACTGGTTCTCCCGCAACGAGAACGAGCCGGCGCTGCGCGCCATCATCGAGGAGGCGCTGGCGGCAAAACCGGCGCGCGAATGGGAGACGATCCTGGAAGACGCCGGCGCGCCCTGCGCCAGCATCTGGAAGGTCGAGGAGGTGATCGACCATCCGCAGATTGCCGCGCGAGGTGCCATTCAAGAGCTGGATACGCCCTACGGCCGGCTGCGCTTCGCCGGCAGCGGATTCAAGCTCGCCCATGGCGGCGGCAGACTGGACCGCATGGCGCCGGAGCTCGGGGCGGATACGGATGCGGTGCTGGGCGAGCTGGGGCTCGATGCTGCGGAGATCGCGGAGCTGAGAGCGAGGGAGATTGTGTAAAACTCCGCCGCCGTAGGGTGGGCAAAGGCGCAACGCGCCGTGCCCACCATCTCACATGTGCTGGGCGCGCGATGGTGGGCACGCTTCGCTTTGCCCACCCTACGGCACCAGTGATCAAAACAACGACCCCTGCCCATCATCCGCCGAGTTCGCCGCAACCTTCCGCACCACCTTCTTCGGCTTGGCCGCCTCGGCCTCCGCCTCCATCTCCTCCGCGCTGATCGGCAACACCAGCTGCTCGTCGTCATTGGCGACGCGGTTGACGCGGGTGGAGACCGGGTGCCAGGCGAACTCGCCGATGCGCGGGGCGGTCAGCAGCGGCAGGATGGCATCGACCTCGTCGCCGCGACTGTCGAGCCAGCGTTCGAAATCGCGCGGGCTGATGGTGACGGGAACGCGGTCATGCAGCGCGGCGAGATCCTCGCCCGCCGCCGCCGTGACGATCGCGACCGTGTCGAGCTCCTCGCCGTTCGGCCCCATCCAGGTCTCGAACACCGCGGCGAAACCGAGCGGCGCGCCGTCGGCGCGGTGAATGAAGAACGGCTGCTTGCGGCCGCCCTCCGTCTTCCATTCGTAATAGCCGTCCGCGGGGATCAGCCCGCGCCGACGCCGGATCGCCTTCTTGAAGGCAGGCTTCCCGAGAATTGTCTCGGAGCGGGCGTTGATGAGGAGCGTGAACCCGCGGGGATCCTTGACCCAGGTCGGCAACAGGCCCCAGCGCATCAGGCGGAAATGCCGCGCGCCGTTCTCGATCCATACGACCGGAATCGGTTGTGTCGGGGCGACATTGTACCGGGGCGGGAAGTTGGGCTGCTCGACATAGCCGAACAGTTGCCGCAAAGCCGCGGGGGCCGAAGTTATGACGAAGCGTCCACACATCCCAAACCGTCTATATCAGGCCGTCTATATAGGGTCCGTTCAGGTCCTTTTAACCCCGAACGTTAACACTGCGGCCGATGAGCTCAATGGCCTCCCAACCCGCGCGGACGCATGTACAGACGGGCCCCGAGGCGGCCGCCTGGGCCGAACGGCTGCGCGTGGCCAATATCAACCCGCGGACCGGGCTTGCCACCGACTATCTCAACCATTTCAATGAAGCGGTGATGCTGCTGGAAATGGTCCCTGACATGCCGGAATGTGCGGAAGACTTTTTGACCTGGTCGCCGCTGTCCTATGCCGAGCATTTCACGGCGTCGAATTTCAAGGCCCGGGATCTGGCCATCGAAGCCTATGAGAAGGCCGATCCCAGCGTGCGCGCGCAGTTCGACCATATCACGGACACCATGACCTCGATCCTGACCGCGGTCGGGTCGGCCATGCGCGAGGTCGAGAAGGACACGACGCGCGTGCGGCTCGCCGAGCAGGCCACGGCCTGGGTCAAGCCGCTGATCGCGGCCTGCGGCGGCATCATCAATGGCGGCGCGGAGGCCGACATCGACACCATCATGGCGAACTGAGCCGTGGTATCGGCAGTTAAGCCATCCCATCCCCAGATCGCAGTCAGTGCCGCGATTTTCCGCGACGGCAAGGTGCTGCTGACCCGCCGCGCCCGCTCGCCCGCCAAAGGGTTCTATTCGCTGCCCGGGGGCCGGGTCGAATTCGGCGAATCGCTGCACCAGGCCCTGCTGCGTGAAGTGGACGAGGAAACCGGGCTTGCCATCGACATCGTCGGCCTTGCCGGCTGGCGCGAGGTGCTGCCGGCTTCGGCCGGTGCCGGCCATTATCTGATCATGTCCTTTGCCGCCCGCTGGGTGGCCAAGGAGCCGGCTCTGAACGACGAGCTCGACGACTACCGCTGGATCGCCCCGGATGCCCTGGCGGGCCTCGGCGACCTCAAGCTGACCGGAGGACTGGAGGAGGTCATCCAGTCCGCTGCGCGTCTGATCGGACCCTGACGCCCCGCCTTGCGTCCACCGCCCCAAGGGGGCATACAGCCGCCGATGTTCACGCGATTTCTGGCCATTTTTGCCCTGATTCTCGCCTGCGCCTGCGTGCCTGCCCGGGCCCAGGGCGTGGCGGCGCCGTTTGACGGCGACCTGCAGCGGCTGGCCGAGATCCTCGGCGGGCTGCATTATCTGCGCGGCATCTGCGGGTCCAACGAGGGCAACAAATGGCGCAACGAGATGCAGGCGCTGATCGATGCCGAAACACCCTCGGGCGAGCGCCGCTCCCGCATGATCGCCGGTTTCAACCGCGGCTATAACGGCTTTCAGCAGACCTACCGGAGCTGCACGCCGGCGGCGACAGTCGCGATCCGCCGCTATATCGAGGAAGGCTCGAAGATCTCGCGGGATCTGACGGCGCGCTACGCGAACTGAGCTCATCTCTTCCGGCCGCGGGCAGACGCTGCTTCGCACGCTCCTCACCATGAGGGTTGGGCTGTGGCGCGTGCGGCTGGCACCCTGTCATCGACTTTGTTCACAGCCGTTAACCGTTCTTAAAGATGTGGCCTAGCGGTCGTTAACGCCCGTGCTACACCTCTCGCACAGCGCATCGCCGTGGATCGCGCCCCAGCCCTGACCGAGTTTCATGAGCCAGCCGATTTCCTACGCCCCCGCCCGCGCGCCACTGCCCGATCACGAGCAGAAACAGGCCGCACTGAGCTATCTCAACGAAGCCTGGGCCGAAGCGCGCCATGACGGCGTCGATGGCGACTGCCTGGCGCAGGCGAGCCTGTTCGCGGCCTTTGCCGAGTTGGTCGGAACGTATGGCGAGGACGCGGTGGCGAAATTCGTCGAGGGCTTTCCCGGCCGCATCCGCAACGGCGAATTCTCGGTCAGCCTCGCAAGGCAGTAGTAAGCCCTTCTCGAAAATGACCCCGCCACATGGGCGGGGCCAGTCTACGGATGAATGACTTTGCGAAAGGCGTCGCGAAGTCTGCCGCCTTTATCGCACGGAAGCGATCGAACGCAGACGAGCATTAGTCTCGCGATGACCGGGACATGTTCCCGATGGAGCCGGGAACGCGCGCCCTCCTCTTCACGGCTCAACCTTGAGCGTCGCTTTCATGTTGGGATGATAGCGGCAGTAATACTCGACCATTCCGGCCTTCTTCAGAACTGATGTCGCCGACTTCTTCTCCGGCAGTGTCACGTCGAAATCGCCGTTCTTCGCCGTGGCGGTGTGCGCGAAGACGTCCTTGTTGATCCATGAGATGGTGTCGCCGACCTTCGCCGTTACCTCCGCCGGCGAGATCACGAGATTCTCCATCGTGATCTCGATAGTCGCGGCGTGCGCCGGGACGGTCATCGACAGGAAGACGACCGCGAGCGCGGTCGCAGCGAGGCGTCCTGGTCTCATTTGCGCTCCCTATTTCAGCTCGGCCGCGACGTGCTCGGCGTGCTGCTGGTGGCCCTGGAATATTTTCAGGCCGGTCTGCAACAGGCTCTTCAGCTCGGCATTGCTGGCAGACGGAATGAGCTGGGTCTCCAGCGCGCCGTTGACCGCCTTGTGGTAGGCGACCTCGTTCGCGACATAGGCCTTGTCGAAGGCCGCACCCTCCAGCTTGTCGAGCTCGGCCAGCTTGTCGCTCGCCTGCTTCGACAATGCCTTGCTGGTGCCGTTGTCTTCGGGCGTGACGTTCAGCTTCTTGACCAGCGCGAGCGCCTGCTTATTCACGGCCTCGTGGTCGCGCAGCATGTCCTCGGCAAATGCTTTCACGTCCTTGTTCTTGGCCTTCTTCTGCGCCTGCTTGGCCGCGTTGATGTCGATCACGCCCGCAGTGTAGGCGATGTGGGCAATCTGCGGATCGGTGGGCTTGTCGGCGGCGTTCGCGCCTCGAAGCAGCGCCGGGCTCGACAACAGAATTGCTGCGGCGATGGCCGCGCTCCATCGGGTAAACATGTTTGACACTCCTGTGCTGCCGGTCGGTTTGCCGGCGTTGCTTCACAGGCGTTGGATGGGATCTTCGCGTAAACGTTCCCGAAAATTTCAGCCGCCAATGCCGAGCCGCTTCAGCACTGACGCGGTCAGGCGCTCGCAGCGCCAGCCGGCGAACGGAAACGCATTCATCATCACCGGACCGATCTCCTTCTCGACATTCTCGCGCAGCATGGTGCGGGCGCGATGCAGCCGCGTCTTCACGGTCTCAGGCTTCACGCCGAGCAGATCGGCGGTCTCCTCGATGTTCATGCCCTCCATGACGCGCGCGACGAATACCATGCGGAAGACATCCGGCAGTTCGTCGATGGCGCGTTCGACGACGCGCTGGATCTCACGTTGGGCCATGGTCCTTTCCGGATCGCCTGCGGGAGAAACGGGAAACTTGATGATCTGTGCCTCGAGCGCAGCTTCGGATACCGAGTCGAACTCGACCTGAGGCTTTGCACTTCGCGCCCGGCCAAGCGCCTCGTTGATGGCAATTCGTGACAGCCAGGTCGACAATCCAGATTCGCCGCGGAAGCCATCGAGATGGGTAAAGGCGCGGACGTAGGTTTCCTGCACCACGTCCTCCGCCTCGCTGTCGCTGCGCAGGATTCCGCGCGCGAGTCGGTAGAGCCTGCGGTTGTTGGCCTGCATGATCTCGCGCAACGCCGCCTCGTCGCGGCTCCGGGCACGATCGATCAGCTCGGCTTCCGGTGTCCTGGCATCGGCGGACAGGCCGGCTGCGGTCCGTTGCATGGGCGATCACCTGTTTCCCTTCATCCAGACATTGGATGCGAGCCCAGGGGAAAGGTTCCCGACTTTCTTGCGCTCTCCTGGCGGGTCCCCTTAGTCCGCCTCGATCGGCAGCGCGGGATCCCTCGCCCACTCGCCCATTGAGGCATCGTAGAGCGTCAGCCTGTCGTAGCCGAGTTGCGTCAGTAGCAGCAGATCGATCGTGGCCGAGATACCGCCGCCGCAATAGAGGATAACATTCTTATCCCGCGTGACGCCCTGGGTCGCGAATTTCGCCGCGGCATCCGCAAGCGTCGTCAGCGTCTTGTCGGCATTGGTGAGCGTCGCGGCGGGAACGTTGACACTGCCGGGAACGCGGCCGGGCCGGCCGTAGCGGCTCGGCTCGAGACCCTGATGAAACTGCGGAGCGAGCGCGTTGACGATGACGGTCGCGGGATCGCCGATCCGCGCCTTCACGATGTTCTTGTCGACGAAGAAGCCTGGGCGCGGTGTGGCCTTGAATGTCGTCGCCGGATATCCCTTCGCCGCGCCCGTCTCGACCGGCCGTCCCTCCGCCTTCCATTTGTCGAAACCGCCATCGAGCACACGCGCATCGACGCCGAGCGAGCGCAGCATCCACCAGAACCGCGTCGACCACATCATCGTGCCGATGCTGTAGAGCACGATGGTCTTGCCCGCATCGAGACCGTGGCGGCCGAAGGCGGCCTCGAGCTGAGCCACATCGGGCATCATGAAGAACTGCTCTGCCGAGGTGTCGGAGAACTCGCCTTGCAGATCGAGGAAATCGGCGCCTGGGATGTGGCCCGCGGCGAACGTCTTGTCGCCGGGCACAGCGCGATAGGGCACGTCGCTGCCCGGCGGCACCGGCTCGTTGTAGGTCGTGCAGTCGTAGAGGCGCAGATTGGGACCGCCGAGGATGGCGGCGAGCTGCTCGGTGGTGATCAGGGGTGATGGCCGGGACATTATCGCCTCGCGTTACAAGACCGTAGCCCGGGTGAGCGTAGCGAAACCCGGGGATCCCTCAAGCGAAACCCCGCATATCGCTGCGCTCAAGCGGTCTACGACTGCCGATTCAGAGGAAGCGCAGGCCCCTCCCGGTCATTGCGAGCGCAGCGAAGCAGTCCAGAATCCTTGGAGGTAGTCTGGATTGCTTCGTCGCAAGAGCTCCTCGCAATGACGAGCACGGGTACGCCATGCGTCCGTCCACTACTGCCTCAGCGTCTCCAGAAACCGCACCGGCTCGCCTTGCGAGGGCGTCACCAGCTCGCCCTGCCACATCACGCGGCGGCCGCGGATGAAGGTGCCGACGGGCCAGCCCGTCACGCGCACGCCGTCATAGGGCGTCCAGCCGGCCTTGGACGCCACCCATTTATTGGTGATGGTCTCGCTGCGCTTGAGGTCGACGATGGTGAAGTCGGCATCGTAGCCGGCGGCGATACGGCCCTTGCAGGCCATGTTGTAAAGACGCGCGGGGCCGGCACTGGTGAGATCGACGAACCTTGCCAGCGATAGCCGGCCGGCGTTGACGTGATCGAGCATGACAGGCACCAGCGTCTGCACGCCGGTCATGCCCGAGGGCGAGGCCGGATAGGTCTTCGACTTCTCTTCAAGCGTATGCGGCGCATGATCCGAGCCGAGCACGTCGATGATGCCCTGCTCGATGCCGCGCCAGATGCCGGCGCGATGATCTGCGCCGCGCACCGGCGGGTTCATCTGCGCCAGCGTGCCGAGCCGCTCGTAGCATTCGGGCGCGACCAGCGTGAGATGATGCGGCGTCGCCTCGCAGGAGGCGACGTCCTTGTGATCGCGCAGGAACTCGATCTCCTCCTTGGTGGAGATGTGTAGCACGTGGATGCGCTTCCCCGTCTCATGCGCCAGCTTCACCAGCCGCTCCGTCGCCATCAGTGCCGCGGTCTCGTCGCGCCAGACCGGATGCGAGCGCGCATCGCCCTCGATGCGCAGCGATTTACGGTCGTTGAGGCGATACTCGTCCTCAGCATGGAAGGCGGCGCGGCGGCGGATCACCTGGAAGATGCGGCGTAGGCTTTCGTCGTCCTCGACCAGCAGCGCGCCGGTCGAGGAGCCGATGAAAACCTTGACGCCGGCGCAGCCCGGCGCCCGTTCGAGCACCGGCAAATCCTGCACGTTCTCGCGGGTGCCGCCGATGAAGAAGGCGAAATCGCAATGCATGCGGTGATGGGCGCGCTTGACCTTGTCGGTGAAGGTGGCCTCGGTCACCGTCAATGGAGACGTATTCGGCATCTCGAACACGGCGGTGACGCCGCCCATGACGGCGCTGCGCGAGCCGGTCTCGAGGTCTTCCTTCTGCTCCAGCCCGGGCTCGCGGAAATGCACCTGCGTGTCCATCACGCCGGGCAGGATGTGGAGGCCCTTGCAGTCGACCACCTCGGCAGCTGAGCCTTGCGACAGCGGACCCAGCTCGGCAATGCGACCATTGCTGATGCCGATATCGCGAACACCCTCGCCGTCCTGGTTGACCACGGTGCCGCCTTTGAGGATCACGTCGAAACGCTGGGTCATGGCAAAGGGCCTCTCTCATCCCCAAGCGCAGGGCTCGAGGTCTTGTCGTTTTTGCCTTGCGGGCTTACGTTCCGGAGCAACATGTCGCAAGAGATTTTCGCATGAAATCAGCGTTTCTTCCCGACCGGGGTGTGGTCAAGGTCGCGGGCGAGGATGCGCGCAACTTCCTCAACGGCCTCATCACGACCGACCTCGACAGGCTCAAGCCGGGCCTGGGCCGATTCGGCGCGCTGCTGACGCCGCAGGGCAAGATCATCGTCGATTTCCTGATCACGGAGGTCCCCGCCGGCCATGGCGGCGGGTTCCTGATCGACTGCCCGAAGGCGTTGGCGGAAACATTCGCCACCAAGCTGAAATTCTACAAGCTGCGCGCCAAGGTCACGGTGGAAAACCTGTCGGACAGTCTCGGCGTGCTCGCAGCCTGGGGTGGCCCACTCGCGGCGCAGCCGGACCTTGCCTTTGCCGATCCGCGCAATGGCGAGCTCGGCTATCGCATCCTGATCCCCGAGGATCTCGGGCAGAAGCTGTCCGATCTGATCGACGCAGAGCTCGTCGAGGCCACCGAGTATGAGTCCCACCGCATCGCGCTCGGCGTTCCGCGCGGCGGGCTGGACTTCATGTACGGCGACGCGTTCCCGCACGAAACCAATATGGACCGGCTCGCCGGCGTCGATTTCGACAAGGGTTGCTATGTCGGCCAAGAGGTCGTCTCGCGCATGCAGCATCGCGGCACCGCGCGCACCCGCAGCGTCAAGGTGCTGCTTGACGGTCCCTCGCCCGAGGCCGGAGCAACCATTCTCGCCGGCGACAAGCAAGTCGGCACCATCGGCTCGACGGCGGGCGGTAAAGGCATCGCGCTGGTGCGCATCGACCGCGTTGCGGACGCTCTCGACGCCGGCCAGCCGCTCACCGCCGGCGGCCTCGAACTGACGCTCGCAGAACCCGAGAGCGTGCGCATTCCAACCAAGCAACCCATCGCATGAGCCGCGCCCCTCGCCTGCATCCCGACGGAAAGACGCGTTGCCCCTGGCCCGGCGAAGATCCGCTATATGTCGCCTATCACGACACCGAATGGGGCGTGCCGGAATATGACGACCGCGCGCTCTATGAGAAGCTGATCCTCGACGGTTTCCAGGCCGGCCTGTCCTGGATCACGATCCTGCGCAAGCGCGACAATTTCCGCAAAGCCTTCGACGATTTCCAGCCAGAGAAGATAGCGCGCTACAACGAGAAGAAGGTGCATGCGCTGATGAACGACGCCGGCATCGTGCGCAACAGGGCCAAGATCGACGGCACGATCCTGAGCGCGAAGTCGTATCTCGGTATCATGGAGAAGGGACCCGGCTTCTCGAAGCTGCTGTGGGACTTCATGGACGGGAAGCCCAAGGTCAACCATTTCAAGACCACCGCGAGCGTGCCGGCCTCGACGCCGCTGTCCGTGCAGATCTCCAAGGAGCTGTCCTCGCGCGGCTTCAAGTTCGTCGGCCCGACCATCGTCTATGCCTTCATGCAGGCGACGGGCATGGTCAACGACCATCTCGTCGACTGCCATTGCCACGCGACCTGCGGCAAGACGCAGCGCAAGCCGCGCCTTAGGGACAAATGACGGCGAAGAAGACCGCGCACGATGCGCAGTCCCGCGCCTGGCAGCGCATGCTGTCCGGCCGGCGGCTCGACCTGCTCGACCCCTCTCCGCTCGATATCGAGATCGCCGACATCGCACATGGCTTGGCGCGGGTGGCGCGCTGGAACGGGCAGACGACAGGCGCACATATCTTCTCGGTCGCGCAGCACACGTTGCTGGTGGAAACCGTGATGCGGCACGAGATGCCGGGCGTCGATCAGCGCATGCGGCTTGCGGCGCTGCTGCACGATGCGCCCGAATATGTGATCGGCGACATGATCTCTCCGTTCAAGGCGGTGCTCGATGGCCATTACAAGGCGGTCGAGAAACGCCTGCTCGGCGCCATCCATATCCGCTTCGGCCTGCCGCCGGAGCTGCCGGACGAGATCACGCAGGCCATCAAGGCCGCCGATCGCGGCGCGGCCTATCTGGAAGCGACCGAGCTTGCCGGCTTCAGCGAGAGCGAGGCGCGCCGCCTGTTCGGCAAGGATCCCGACCTCTCCGACAGCGTCCGGCGCGACTACCTGACGCCCTGGACCGCGGCGCGGGCCGAAAAGCAGTTTCTGGAGCGGTTCGGCGCGGTGTTCGCGTAGCATCGCCGTAGGCTGGCGGCGCATCCAACTCCGCCCTCGTCCCGGCCGAGTGCGCAATTGCGGACGGGGCGGGACGACCGCGTTGAAGCGCTTTGCTCACCCTATGATCGCTCGCTATAATCCGCGGCAAAAAGGTCCATCATGATCCACGTCTGTTCCCTCGCCGCGCTTCCCGAAACCGTCCGCCTCACCAAGGCCAGCCACGTGCTGACCGTGATGGCCAATGTCGAGCAGGTGGCGCGGCCGGTGTCGGTGTTGCCGGCCAACCATCTCAAGGTGTCGATGGACGACATCACCGAGGAGATGGACGGCTTCGTCGCGCCGTCGGAAACGCATATCGAACAGGTGCTGAACTTCGTGCGCGGCTGGGACCGCTCTGCGCCGCTCGTGGTGCATTGCTACGCCGGCATCAGCCGCTCCACCGCGAGCGCGTTTGCAGCGGTGTGCGCACTCAACCCGAATCGTGACGAGATCGAGATCGCCCGCAAGATCCGCGCAGCCTCGCCGATCGCCTCGCCGAACCGGCGCATCGTCAGCCTCGCCGATCGGGCATTGGGACGCAACGGCCGGATGCTGCGCGCGCTCGACGAGATGGGCCCGGGCGCGATGATGGTCGAGGGCCGCCCCTTCGTGATCGAGCTCGAATGACCGCTGCGCGCCACAGCACAGGTGCGCCCCCTCTCCCGCTTGCGGGAGAGGGCTGGGGAGAGGGTGTGGCCGCAACGGGACAGTCCCCTAGAGGAG
>NZ_JXJM01000001.1:1471095-1508532 GCF_001593325.1 Bradyrhizobium sp. DOA1 | reverse complement strand
CCGCAACGGGACAGTCCCCTAGAGGAGAAAGCCCTCTCCCGGCGCTATGCGCCGACCTCTCCCGCAAGCGGGAGAGGTTGCAGCGAACCTGCGGAGAGCTCGCCGCAATCAACCGGCATATCTTTCTCGCAACATCCGCGATCATCATCGCATGAGCGAGACGCTGCTGACGCCGATCGAAATTGGCCTCACCGCCGCGATCGTCGCGATCGAGGACCACGAGCCGCTGATCCTCACCGCTCGCGGCAGTGACGGGCTTGCCGGCTTGCCGTTCGGCCCGTTCGATGCGCTGGCCCATCGCACCTTCGAGATCGGCCTGCGCGCCTGGGTCGAGGAGCAGACCGGGCTGCGTCTCGGCTACGTCGAGCAGCTCTACACGTTCGGCGATCGCGGCCGTCATGCCGAGGCCGGCGACACCGGCGCGCACATGGTCTCGATCGGCTATCTCGCGTTGACGCGTGCCGCCGGCGGCGAGCTCGCAGCGACCAGCGCCAGCTTCGAGCCATGGTACCGCTTCTTCCCCTGGGAGGACTGGCGCGAGCAGCCGTCGGACATCATCGCCCGCGACATCATTCCGGCGCTGACGAGATGGGCTGAGGAGGAGACGCCGGAGACGACGCGCGCGCTGCCGCGCAAGGATCGCGTGCGGTTCTATTTCGGTCTCGATGGTGCGCCCTGGGACGAGGAGCGCGTGCTCGACCGCTATGAGCTCCTGTACGAGGCGGGGCTGATCGAGGAGGCACGGCGCGATGGCCGCCCTGCGGCATTAGCGCGCAAGGCGCTTCCCGCGCTCGGGAGCTCGATGCGGTTCGACCACCGCCGGATTCTCGCCACGGCGATCGCGCGGCTGCGGGCAAAACTGAAGTATCGCCCTGTGGTGTTTGAACTTTTGCCCGCGAAATTCACACTCACCGAATTGCAGCATACGGTGGAGGCCATCTCCGGCCGGCACCTGCACAAACAGAATTTCCGCCGCCTCGTCGAAATGGAAGCCCTGGTCGAACCAACCGGGGTGATGTCGACACAGACCGGCGGACGCCCGGCAGCGCTCTATCGCTTCCGTCGGGACGTGCTCCAGGAGCGGCCCGCGCCGGGCTTGCGCGTGCGCTCCCGGCGCTAGACAAGGATTTCGCGACCGCCATGCCCGCCGGTCGCCTGGAGGCTTCATGTTCGACGGCCCGTTTGACGTCTTCGCGTTGATCATTGCGATCGCCGCCTTCTTCATCGCGATCAAGGCCTCAAGCCAGGCGGCCGAGCTGCGGCGGCGGCTGAGCTCGCTCGAAGAGATGGTATACGCGCAGCGGCCGGTGCAGCCGCCGCCCGTGCCTGCGTGGGTGCAGGCAGAGACGCCCGCACCAACGCCGACAGAGCCGCCGCCGCTGGCGCCCGACGCGGAGCCTGCGCCGGCCCCGTCCATCACCGAAGCTGCTGAGCCGCCGCTTGAGGGGAGCCCTGAAGCCGCACCACCGCCGCCACTGCCCGCGCCTGCCCCCGGCTTCGAGGAGCGGCTCGGCACGCGCTGGGTGGTGTGGATCGGCGGGCTTGCGCTCGCGCTCGGCGGCTTCTTCATGGTGCGCTATTCGATCGAGGCCGGCCTGCTCGGCCCCGGCGTGCGCGTGTTCCTCGGCGGCCTGTTCGCGCTGGCGCTGCTGGGTGCCGGCGAATGGACGCGCCGCAAGGAGAGCATCTCGACCATCCAGGCGCTGCCGATCGCCAACATCCCGGCGATCCTCACCGCGGCCGGAACGGCGGTGGCGTTCGCCACCATCTATGCCGCCTATGCGCTCTATGGCTTCCTCGTGCCTGCGACGGCCTTCGTGCTGCTCGGCATCGTCGCGATGGGAACGCTGGCCGCCGCACTTCTGCACGGACCGGCGCTCGCGGGCCTCGGCGTCGTCGGCGCGTTCGTGACGCCGATCCTCGTTTCCAGCGGCAAGCCGGACTATTGGGCACTCTATATCTATCTCGCCGTCGTCACCGCCGCGAGCTTCGGTCTCGCCCGCATCCGGTTGTGGCGCTGGCTCGCGGTGACCACGATCGCGGTCGCCGTGCTCTGGACCTTCCCCGGTCTCGACACCGAACAGGTGCAGGTCGCGCCGCACGCTTTCCATGTGATCGCCGGCTTCGTGCTGGCCGCGCTGCTCGTCGTTTGCGGCTTCATGTTCGGGCCGACGATCGAGGACGGCGAGATCGAGCCGGTGTCATCGAGCTCGCTCGCCGCCTATCTGTTCGGCGCGATGCTGATCGTGCTGTCGAGCGCACATGCCGATCTAGCGCTGATCGCCTTCGCGCTGCTGGTCGCCGGAACACTGTTCGTCGCCTGGCGCGCGCCGGCCGCGACCGGTGCGCTGGGCGCGGCCGGTGCAGCCGTCTTCATCGTGTTCGCCGAATGGGCGGTGCGCGCCAATCCCGACATGCTGGTGCTGCCGGGCGGCCCGATTGCCGGTGTCGGCCCGACGGCGATCGACGGTTCCGTAACGCTGCATCTGGTGACGGCTGCGGTCTTCGCTGCCGGCTTCGGCATTGCCGGCTTCCTGGCGCAGGGCCGGTCGAACTCGGCCGTCATTCCGGTGGTGTGGTCGACGGCAGCGGTCGCAACCCCGATCGCGATCCTGGTCGCGCTCTATGCGCGCATCGCCCATCTCGACCGTTCGATCCCGTTCGCGATCCTCGCCGTGCTGCTCGCTGCCGCCTTCGGCGCCGCGACCGAAGCCCTCTCGCGCCGCGACGATCGACCGGGGCTCGCCACCTCCATCGCACTGTTCGCCACGGGCACGCTCGGCGCGCTGGCGCTGGCGCTGACCTTTGCGCTGGAGAAAGGCTGGCTCACCATCGCGCTCGCGCTGATGTCGCTCGGCACGGCCTGGATCTCGTTGCAGCGGCCGATTCCTGTGCTGCGCCGGTTAGCTGCGATTTTCGCCGCGATCGTCACTGCGCGCATCGGCTACGATCCGCGCATCGTCGGCGATGCCGTCGGCACCACGCCGGTCTTCAACTGGCTGCTGTGGGGCTACGGCCTGCCGGCAGCATCGTTCTGGGGCGCGAGCATCTTCCTGCGCCGCCGCGCCGACGACGCGCCGCTGCGCGTGGTCGAGGCAGCGGCCATCCTGTTCACCGCGCTGCTCGCCTTCATGGAGATCCGCCACTTCGCGACCGGCGGCCGCATGACCGCGGCTCCCTCGCTGCTCGAATTCGCTCTGCAGGTTTGCATCACGCTGGCGATGGCGATCGGGCTGGAACGGCTGCGGCTGCGCAGCGGCAGCCTCGTGCACAATGTCGGCGCTGTCGCGCTCACGGCGATCGCCGGCGTCATCAGCGTGTTCGGCCTCCTGATCCTGGAGAACCCGTTGCTGTTCTCCGGCGTCAACGTCGGCGGTCTCGTGTTCAACCTGCTGCTGCTCGGCTATGCCCTGCCGGCCGTGCTGATGCTGCTGCTGTCCTATGCAGTGGCGGGACATCGCTCCGTCGCCTACGCCAACACGATCGCAGGTGGCGCACTGGTGTTCGCACTCAGCTATGTGACCCTGGAGATCCGCCGCTTCTATCACGGCCCGGTCCTGCTCTACGGCGGCACCACGGGCGCGGAGCAATACACCTATTCGATCGGCTGGCTCGCCTTCGGTGTGGTGCTGCTCGGCGTCGGCATCCTCGTCAATTCGGAGCGGGCGCGGCTCGCCTCCGCCGCGGTCATCGCGCTGACGATCCTGAAGGCCTTCGTCATCGACATGTCGACGCTGACAGGCGTCTATCGCGCGCTGTCGTTCATGTGCCTCGGCGTCGTGCTGGTGGCGATCGGCTGGCTCTACCAGCGCATCCTGTTCCGGCGGCAGGTCGCACCGCCGCCGGCGCCGCAGGCGAGCAGCTAAGGGATCAAGCCACGCGCACCGATTCCAGGAACTGCGCGACCTCGACCTTCAGGCGGGTGCTGTCGGTCGCGAGCGACTTCGCCGCCGACAACACTTCGACCGAGGCCTCACCGGTCTCGATCGCACCGCGCTGCACGTCGGTGATGTTCGCTGAGACCTCCTGCGTGCCGACCGAGGCCTGCTGCACGTTGCGAGAGATCTCCTGGGTGGCCGCACCCTGCTCCTCGACGGCGGCGGCAATCGCAGCGGACACTTCGGACAGCCGCTCGATGGTGCCGCCGATCTCCTGGATGGCGCTGACCGATTCCTGGGTGGCGGATTGGATGCCCGACACCTGCGCGCCGATCTCGCCCGTCGCCTTCGCGGTCTGCTCCGCCAGTGCCTTGACCTCGGACGCAACGACCGCAAAGCCGCGGCCGGCTTCGCCCGCGCGCGCGGCCTCGATAGTCGCGTTCAACGCCAGCAGGTTGGTCTGGCCTGCGATGGTGTTGATGAGCTCGACGACGTCGCCGATGCGCGCGGCGGCCTGCGACAGCGCGTTGACGCGCTCGTTGGTGCGCGCCGCCTGATCGACGGCTTCCGCGGCCATCCGTGCCGAGTCCTGAACGCGGCGGCTGATCTCGGTGATGGAGGAGGACAGTTCCTCCGAGGCGGAGGCCACGGCCTGGACGTTGGTGGAGGCTTCCTCGGAGGCCGCTGCAACGACGGTCGCAAGCTCCTGGCCGCGCTGCGCCGTATTGGTCAGCGTCGACGCCGATGCCTCGAGCTCGGTCGAGGCCGAAGAGACGGTGCCGACGACCTCACCGATCATGGCTTCGAACTTGCGGGTGATGGCATCGACGCGGCGGCCGCGCTCGATCTTGGCCTCGGCGTCGAGCCTGGCTGCCTCGTCGGCGGCCTTCTTGGCGATTAGCGCCTCCTTGAAGATCTGGAGCGCATCGGCCATCGCGCCGATCTCGGTCTTCTCGCCGCGATGCGGCACCTCGGCCAAGAGGTCGCCTTCGCCGAGCGATTGCATCGGACGGATGATCGAGGCAATGCCGCGAGAGACGTCGCGCACGAGATAATAGGCCGCGCCGATCGCGATCACGACGGCCGCGACGATGACGCCCACGAGCACGCGGAAGATCAAGGCGTAGCTGTCAGCCGCCTGCTTCGTCTCCAGTTCGGCGCCCTTGTTGTTGAGCTCGATGCCTCTCTGGAGCAGCGGATCGGCAGCCTGGGCCATCTTCGCCACCTTGGTCTGCAACATCTCGTTGGCGTCGGTCGGGAAGCGCCCGATGCTCTTGCGCGAGAGCGCCATGACCTCCTGCACGCCATTCAGGTACTCGGCCCACGCCTTGGTCCACTGCTCGTAGAGTGAGCGTTCCTCGGCAGCGTTGATCAGCGGTTCGTAGACCCCGCGAGACTTCTCGATGCGCTCGCGCAGGCCTGCTAGCCGCTTCTCGGCGGCCTCCTTGCCTTCGGCGGTGTCCTGCATCAGATGAAGACGCAGCGCGACGCGCAGTTCGTTGATGTCGGCGCGCATCGAGCCGAGAGCTCGCACGCTCGGCAGCCAGCTCTCCGCGATCTCGACGGTGTGGGCGTTGATGTTCTGCATCGTGCCGATCGCCATCACGCCGACTCCGGCGAGCGAGAGCACGAGGACCGACAGCACGGTCAGCAGCTTGAAAACGATCGACAACTTCGACATCACACAAATCCCGATGATACCGGCAACGCGCACGTCACCCGCGCCTCAGGCGTCATGACGGACGACCGGGCGGGGATCAGTTCAACAATGCTGGCTGGTTCTTATCCCGTAAGATTGCGCCGCATTGTCGCAAGCAGTCGTTAACACGATCCTACGTAAAACTACGGGACACCGCCGGGCAGTCACCATTTCTGCAACCAGCCGCACAGATCTCGGCCCCGTGTGATGGTTTGCAGTAACGACGCAACCAGCGTCACGCCGCTCGCACGGACTCCAGGAAACGCGTCACCTCGCTCTTCAGCCGGTTGCTCTCCTGCGACAGAGACCGTGCGGCCGAATGTACCTGCGCCGAAGCCGCTCCAGTCTCGCCGGCACCACGCTGGACCTGACCGATGTTCTCCGATACCTCCGAGGTGCCATGCGCAGCATTTTGGATGTTGCGGGAGATCTCCTGGGTCGCCGCGCCCTGCTCCTCCACCGCAGCGGCGATGGTCGAGGAGATTTCGGACATGCGCGCGATGGTGTCGCCGATCTCCTTGATCGCACCGACGGAGTCCTCCGTCGCAGCCTGGATTGCGCCGATGTGCTGGCCGATCTCGCCGGTCGCCTTCGCAGTCTGCTCGGCAAGTGCCTTCACTTCCGTGGCCACGACGGCAAAGCCCTTGCCCGCCTCGCCTGCCCGGGCCGCCTCGATCGTGGCATTCAGCGCCAGCAGATTGGTCTGGGCGGCGATGGTATTGATCAGACTGACTACGTCGCCGATGCGGCCGGCCGCTTTCGTCAGCTCGGCGATCCGCGCATTGGTGCGCTGCGCCTGGTCCACGGCAACGTCGGCGACTCGCGCCGATTCTTGCACCTGACGGCTGATCTCGGAGATCGAGGAGGTCATCTCCTCGCTCGCCGCAGACACCGACTGCACGTTGGCAGAGGCCTCCTCCGAGGCCGCTGCCACAGTCGTGGCAAGCCCGTTGCCGCGCTCGGCCGCCTGCGTCAACGTGTTGGAAGACGCCTCAAGCTCGGTTGCCGCCGACGACACGGTCTCGACGATCTCACCGACCGTGCCCTCGAAGGCGTCGGCGAGCCGCCGCATGTCCGCCTTGCGTTGTTCGCGCCCGCGTGCGTCGGCCTCCGCCTGCTCGGCACGCAGCCGCTCGGCGTCCGCCATGTTGGTTCTGAATACCTCGACCGCGCCGGCCATCTCGCCGATCTCGTCGCGGCGTCCGACACCGGGAACGGATATCGAAAGCTCGCCGCGCGCCAGCCGCGTCATGGCCCCTACCATGGCGCCGAGCGCCTTCGAGATCGAGCGGCCGAGCACGAAGCCGATCACGGCGAGCGCGACAAGGGTGACGCCGAAGGCAACGGCCATCCACAAGCGCACGGCCTCGCGGGTCGCCGCTTCAGCGGCGTCGGCCTGTCTGTACATGGCATCGACCGCGGTCCGCACCTCGACCATCATGGGCTCGAGATCGCGAAACGTCTTCATCATGCTGGCATCGAGTGCGGCACTTTGCTGCGCGGTCTCGGCCCAAGCCGCGAACTCGGACTGGTACTTCTGGAGCTTGGACGTGACGTCGTGCATCACCGCCGTCGGGACGGCCACGACCTCGATCGCCTTGGAGAATTCAACTCCGGCCTTCTTCACCTCGGCGACGTATTTGGGATCGCGCCGCAGCATGAAGTCCTTCTCGTGCCGGCGCATCATCAGCATCCAGCTCGTCGTCCGGGGATCGTCGATCTCCTTCAGCTTGACCTCGATGTCGTGCACCGCGGTGCGGAGCGAACCGGAGAGGCCGAGCGTCTCGTTCAACCCGAGCCTGGTCTCGGCCGTCACCTGTGCACCGAAGTCCGCGGCGTAGCGTTTGAACCCGGCGTGGGCCTGATTCATCTTGTCGGACAACGCACGCATGCCGCCGGCCGCCGTTAGCCGCTCCATTTCCTCGAAATCGCGGTTGATTTGCCCCATCAGTTCGCCATGCGCCTTGGCGTAGCTCTCGTTCCGCCGCTGCTGGAAATTCTTCTCGTTGCGGCGCGCTTCCAGCATCTCGATCGAGAGCTGCTTGTTGAGATCGGCGATCGCGCGGGCACGGTTGGCAATTTCGCGGGACGCATCCTGGGAGAGGCTGCCGATCTCATAGATCGCGCCGAAGGCGGCAAGACCGACGAGGCCGAAAAGTCCGATCGCCATGACCTTATGGGTGAGGCGAATGGAAATGCCGCTCATGAATGTGCTCCAACGATGAAGACGCAATACGCGTAGGACGACTCAGCGCCCGGACAATTGCGGAGATCATGCCTACATCGCTTTTCCGGAAGGTTAACCCTGCGCGAATCTGTCGCGGCACGGCAGTACGGATGCGCGCTGCCGCGGCGCCATCACGCGCGTCGGTTGCAGACCTTCTGTTGAGAAACGCCACGGTCGGGCCGCGGGACACCGGCCAACCCTCGACCTTCAGTCGATCGCTGTCGCCAGAAACATCTGCGCGGGGACAGCACCTGCGAGGACGCCCAGCCCCCGTCTCTATCTCGTGCGCTGCACAAGTCGATCACAAGCAGCGATGGAGGCCTCGTTCTACCGCATCACGGTTTCTCCCACGAGGCTGATACAGAAGACCGGCTTCTTGTTTTCGTCGAGCAGCTCCATGCGCCACTCGCCATTCGGCTTCAGGCCGCGGGCGATGCTGCCGAGCAGATTGGCGCAGACCTCGGTCATTTCGGTCCAGGCCGCTGCGCGGTCCTCGAACTCGTAGGGCTGATCGGCGGCGCCGGAATAACGGCCGGTGCTGATGCGAAAGAAGTACAGCGACATCGTTGAACCCTTGCGTAGGGCCGCGTCCCCCGGCCGTTCGCAAACTGGGACGCGAACAGCTACCAACGCATGAAAGCCGCCGTCCGTATGACTACGGCGCGGCAGCTTCGTGCCTGATCGATGCTTTCAACGAAAACGAGTGTATGGAGAGTCCCGCAGCCAACTCACTGCGTCGAGCGGCGCAGCTCCAGCGGGGCCTCGGTCTTCGCAGGTTCCGATTTGGCTTCGGACTTCACCGGCTCCAGACGACCACTCTCGACGCGCGGCGTCTCGACCCGCGCGGCAACTTCGGTGTGGGGTGCGGCGATCGAACCAGTACGCTCCGGGCTGCGCAGCGAGCGCGGCCGCGCGGCGGCGCGCGCCATCAGCATCTGATTGCCGCCCTGATGGCGGAAGTCGCAATAGGCGAAGCCCATGCCGGAAACCGAGCCGCGGAAGCTGCGATCATCGGTCTTTTCCAGGTTGAAACAGGGCTCGAACGGAATTCCCTTGATCGAGGCGCAGACGTTCTGGCCGCGGATCTGGAGCGTATTGCCGGGCAGGCGGAGATGCTTGACCGGGCCTGCACCCGAGAACTGCACAGCGCCGGCGGCGCCGAGGTCGTCGAGGATGCGGCCTGCACCACGGGTGCCGTCGAAACAGGTGAAGGCGAATACCTTGCCGGCGACGAAGCGGCGCGCCTCGTCGGCGTTCATGCTTCCAGCAATGGCCGGCGCAAACATCGCCGTCGCCGTGACAGCCCCCAACACAATACGCGCAAGCATGCTCAACTCCGAACCAACCCCAGCAGCGGGCGATGCCTTATTTTCCTTTACCCGCTGCTTACCATACTAACCAAGGCAACATTGGAGCAGCTTGGTTGGTAAAGTCTGAACGCCGTTAGACAATTTTTACCACGACGCGGCCGCGGACTTCGCCGGCCAGGATTTTTGCGCCCCAGTCAGGCGCCTCGGACAGAGAAATTTCCTTAGTGATTTCAGCTAGTTTTGTCCGATCCAGATCGGACGCCAGACGCTGCCAGGCGGCTTTCCGCGGCTCGATCGGGCACATCACCGAATCGATGCCGAGAAGGCACACTCCGCGCAAAATGAACGGTGCGACCGATGACGGCAGGTCCATGCCGGCCGCAAGGCCGCAGGCCGCGATCGCTCCACCGTATTTCGTCATCGACAGGAGATTGGCAAGCGTGGTCGAGCCGACGCTGTCGACGCCACCCGCCCAGCGCTCCTTGGCCAGGGGCTTTGCCGGCGCCGACAATTCATTACGGTCGATCACCTCGGCCGCACCGAGGTGCTTCAGGTAGTCGGCCTCCGCGGGGCGGCCGGTCGAGGCGATGACGTGATAGCCGAGCTTCGACAGCACCGCGGTCGCAACCGAGCCGACGCCGCCGGCGGCGCCCGTCACCACGACCGGGCCGCTTTTCGGCGAGATACCGTGTTTCTCCAGCGCCAGCACCGAGAGCATCGCGGTGAACCCGGCGGTACCGATCGCCATGGCGTCGCGCGCCGACAGGCCCTGCGGCAGCGCGACCAGCCAATCGCCCTTCACCCGCGCCTTCTCAGCATAGGCGCCGAGATGGGTCTCGCCCATGCCCCAGCCGGTGCAGACCACCTTGTCGCCCGCCTTCCATTGCGGGTGCGAGGACGCTTCGACCGTGCCGGCGAAATCGATGCCCGCGATCATCGGGAAGCGGCGCACCACCGGCGCCTTGCCGGTCAGCGCGAGGCCATCCTTGTAGTTCAGCGTCGACCATTCCACGTGCACGGTGACGTCGCCGTCCATCAGTTCGGCTTCGTCGAACTGCGTCAGCTGCGCGGTGGTGCCCTTGTCCGCCTTGTCGATCCTGACAGCCTTGAATGTGCCCACGACTGAACTCCCTGACTTGTTTGTCAGGGATGTTTAGCCGATCAGGCAGGCTGCGCAACCGCTCGCTGAACCGGTTTCTCCACGATCGGAAGATTGATCAGCGCGGAGAGCACACCGAACAGGATCGAGAGCCACCAGATCGGCGTGTAGGAACCGAAACGTTCGAACACGATGCCGCCCAGCCAGACCCCGAGGAAGCCGCCGATCTGATGGCTGACGAAGGCAAAGCCGTAGAGCGTGGCAAGCCAGCGCGTGCCGAACATCAGCGCCACCAGCGCCGAGGTCGGCGGCACCGTCGACAACCAGGTGAGGCCCGAGACCGCACCGAATGCGATCGCCGAGAACGGCGTGATCGGAAACGAGATGAAGGCGAGCGTTGCGAGAGCGCGCGTGAAGTAGATGGTGGAGAGGATGTAGCGCTTGGGCAGCGAATTCTGGAGATAGCCGACGCTGAGCGAGCCCACGATGTTGAACAGGCCGATCGCCGCGATCACCCAGCCGCCGGTTTGCGCCGTGATGCCGTTATCGACCAGGAAGGCCGGCAGATGCACGGTGACGAAAGCGAGCTGAAAGCCGCAGGTGAAGAAGCCGAGCACCAGGAGCACGTAGGAGCGGTGGCCGAAGGCCTCCGCGAGCGCCCTCGTGATGGTCTGCTCATCCGCGGGCGCCGTGTTGGTCGTAGCTGCGACCGGCGGCGTCGACAATGCCAGCGACAGTGGGATGATCAGCAGCATCAGGAAGCCGAACACGGAGAGCGCCTGTTGCCAGCCAAAATTGTCGATCAGCGCGACACCGATCGGTGCAAACAGGAATTGGCCGAACGATCCCGCCGCAGTGCCGGCGCCGAGCGCGAGGCCCCGCTTCTCCGCAGGCAGAAGCTTGCTGAATGCCGACAGCACCAGGTTGAACGAGCAGCCGGCAAGACCGAAGCCGATCATGACGCCGGCGCCGATGTCGAGTGACAGCGGTGTCGAGGAGTAGCGCATCAAGATCAGGCCGCCGGCGTAAAGCAGAGCGCCAACGCACATCACGCGAAACAGGCCGAATCGATCGGCGACAGCACCCGCGACGGGCTGGCCGAGGCCCCACAACAGGTTCTGCACGGCAATCGCGAGACCGAACACGTCGCGGCCCCAGGCGAACTCATGGCTCATCGGCTGCACGAAGAAGCCCAGCGCCGAGCGCGGGCCGAAGCCGAGCATGCCGATCGCACAGCCGCAGAGGATAATGACAGCCGGGGTGCGCCAGTTAGAGGCACGTGAGGCCTGACCGAGTTCGCCTACCTGTGTCGACATGTTTTCCTCGCCTGTCCCGGAACGGCAAATCAACAGCCGCTGGACAGCCGTTTAATGCATCTGCATGAAAATCCCAAGCCGAAAACGTTTGCATTCCACGAAGGGCTGCCGCGGGAGCATTGCGTTTCCTGCGTCCCCCTGCCTGAGGCGTGTCCGATCATTTGACGGGAATGTGTGCGGCAGCGCCTGGCGCATCTTCGAAAAGGGTGTTATCTTCGATTTACTCAAACTGAGCATATTAGAGCCACGACGACATCCTGCTCCGGCCTCCTGGCCGGATTACTCAGGCTCTATATATGCTCTTATTGAGCATAACTAAGTGTAAGGAGGCTGCGATGCCAATCACCGCAATCTACGGCCCCGACGATTTCGCCGAACGGCCGCACGGCCAAACCATCAGCCGCCCTAGCACCGGGCCCGCCCGGCCTGGACTCCGCCTGCCGATGCCCGCGCTGGAATGGACACCCGAAGTCGAGCGCGCCACGGCGCCCCTCTACGAACGCGTGAAGCACGTGATCCCCCCGATCGAATGGCCGCTGATGGCACCGACGATCAAGGCCATCAACGAGCTGAAGCATGCGCGGAAAGCCGTGATCCTCGCGCACAATTACCAGGCGCCGGAGATCTTTCATTGCGTTGCCGACATCGGCGGCGACTCGCTCCAGCTCGCGGTCGAAGCCACCAAGGTGAAGGCCGAGATCATCGTGCAGTGCGGCGTGCACTTCATGGCGGAGACCTCGAAGCTGCTCAATCCGGACAAGACCGTACTGATCCCGGATTCGCGGGCCGGCTGCTCCCTCGCCGCCAGCATCACCGGCGCCGACGTGCGCCTGCTCCGCGAGAAATTTCCCGGCGTGCCTGTCGTCGCCTATGTCAATACTTCGGCGGAGGTGAAGGCCGAGGTCGACATCTGCTGCACCTCGTCGAACGCGGTGCAGGTGGTCGAGAGCCTGAACGCGCCCAGCGTGATCTTCCTGCCCGACCGCTATCTCGCCACTTACGTCGCGTCCAAGACCGACGTGAAGATCATCGCCTGGAAAGGCGCCTGCGAGGTGCACGAGCGCTTCACCGGCGACGAGCTGCGCGGCCTTCGCGAAGCCGATCCCGCCGTGCAGATCATCGCGCATCCCGAATGCCCGCCGGACGTGCTGGCGGAAGCCGACTTCACCGGCTCGACCGCGCACATGATCAACTGGGTGCGCAACAAGCGGCCGCGGCGGCTGGTGATGATCACGGAATGCTCAATGGCCGACAATGTCCGGGCCGAGCTGCCCGATGTGGAGATGCTGCGCCCCTGCAATCTCTGCCCGCACATGAAACGCATCACGCTCGCCAACATCCTGGAGAGCCTGCTGACGCTCCGCGAGGAAGTGACCATCGATCCCGCGCTCGCGAGCCGCGCGCGCCAATCGGTCGAGCGGATGATCAACCTGAAGAACTGAGTACGAAGCGCAGCAACGACCACAGCTGTCGTCCCGGACAAGCGCAGCGAAGCGGAGCGAAGATCCGGGACCCATAACCACAGGCAGATGTTTGGCGATGACTCGTGGTGATGAGCTCGCGTCGCAACTACTCCCTGGGATTATGGATCCCGCCTTCGCGGGGACGACTGCGTAGCAAGAGGAAATATCATGGCCAACAATATCCACGACCTCACCCGCAGCACCGACCACGTCGTCATCGTCGGCGCGGGCCTCGCCGGGCTGTTCTGCGCGCTGAAGCTGGCGCCGCGGCCGGTGACGCTGATCTCGGCCGCGCCGCTCGGACAGGGCGCATCATCGGCCTGGGCGCAAGGCGGCATCGCGGCGGCGATGGCCGAAGGCGACAGCCCCGAAGCGCATGCGGCGGATACCGTCGCGGTCGGCGGCGGCCTCGTCAACGAAGCGGTCGCGCTCGGCATCGCACGTGAGGCCGGGCCGCGGATTTATGATCTGCTCGCCTACGGCGTGCCTTTCGACCGCGACCTCGAAGGCAGGCTCGCCATGGGGCGCGAGGCGGCGCACTCGGCGCGACGCATCGTGCATGTGCGCGGCGACGGCGCGGGCGCCGCGATCATCGCGGCGTTGAGCGAGGCCGTGCGCCGCACGCCGTCGATCCGCATCATCGAAGGTCTCGCCGCCGAAGCGTTGTTGACCGAGGATGGCGCGGTCACCGGTCTTCAGCTGCGCGATGCCGACAATCCCACCGCACGGCCGATCCTCCTCGCCTCGGGCGCGATCGTGCTCGCCACCGGCGGCCTCGGGCATCTCTATGCCGTCACCACCAATCCGCGCGAGGCCGGCGGCTCGGGCCTTGCGATCGCCGCACGCGCCGGCGCCGTGATCGCCGATCCCGAATTCGTGCAGTTCCACCCCACCGCCATCATGGCCGGGCGTGATCCCGCGCCCCTTGCAACGGAGGCACTACGCGGCGAAGGCGCGACGCTGATCAACGGCCGCGGCGAGCGCTTCATGACAGCACGCCATCCGCTTGCCGAGCTCGCGCCGCGCGACATCGTCGCCCGCGGCGTGTTCGCGGAGATTGCGGCCGGGCGAGGCGCGTTCCTCGATGCGCGGCAGGCGCTGGGCGCGCGCTTCGCCCAGAGATTTCCGACCGTGCATGCGAGCTGCATTGCAGCCGGCATCGATCCCGTCAGCCAGGCCATCCCGATCGCGCCGGCCGCGCACTACCATATGGGGGGCGTTGCCGTGGACGCCCGCGGCCGCAGCTCGATCGACGGGCTCTGGGCGGCGGGCAAAGTGTCCTGCACCGGCGCGCATGGCGCCAACCGGCTCGCCTCCAATTCGCTGCTGGAAGCCGTGGTCTATGCCGCGCGCATTGCCGAGGACATCGCCGGCTGTGCCGTCCCCTCGCTTGCCCGGCTTCCCGACGCGTTGGTGACGTCGCACGGCGCCGCACCGGATGCTGCGGCCGTGAAACGGCTCCGGACGATGATGAGTGCACGGGTCGGCGTGATCCGCGACGACGATGGCCTGACCGATGCCGTCCGCAGCTTCGCCGCCCTCGAGCGCGAGGCTGCGAGCATCGCGCTGCGCAACATGGCAGCGGCTGCGCTGCTCGTGACCGCCGCGGCCTGGATCCGGCGTGAGAGCCGCGGCGCGCATTTCCGTTTGGATCACCCGGCTGAACTCCCTGCCCTGGCGCAGCGAACGATGACCACGCTCGCCGCTATGCGCGAGGCCGCCGACGGCCTCGCCGATCGCTCAACACCGCGCATCGCGCAACCCCTGATGGCCTGACGGAGTTCTCCATGATCACCGCAATCTCACTGCTCTATCCCGACGCCTTCCTCTCCCCGCTCGCGGTCGACGCGGCCGTGCAGCGCGCACTCGACGAAGATCTCGGGCGTGCCGGCGACGTCACCTCGCTGGCGACGATTCCGGAAGCAACGACGGCGCAGGCGATCCTGGTCGCGCGGCAGTCCGGCGTCATCGCCGGCTTGCCGCTGGCGCTGGCGACGTTGCAAAAGCTCTCGTCCGACATTGAGGTGCGCGCGCATGTCCGCGACGCCGCACGGGTGGCCCGCGGGCAGCATGTGCTGACGATCTCAGGGCCCGCGCGCGCCATTCTCACGGCGGAGCGGACAGCGCTGAATTTCGTCGGCCGCCTGTCGGGCGTTGCGACGCTCACGGCCGACTACGTCGCGCGCACCGAAGGCACGCGGATGCGCATTTGCTGCACTCGGAAGACGACCCCGGGCCTGCGGGCGCTGGAGAAATATGCCGTGCGCTGCGGCGGCGGCTTCAATCACCGCTTCGGCCTCGACGATGCGATCCTGATCAAGGACAACCACATCGTGGTCGCCGGCGGCATCCGCCCGGTGCTGGAGCGCGCCCGCGCCCATGCCGGCCATCTCGTCAAGATCGAGATCGAGGTGGACACGCTGGCGCAGCTGCGCGAGGTGCTCGCCACCGGAATGGCCGACGCGGTGCTGCTCGACAACATGGACCTCGCCACGCTGCGTGAGGCCGTGAGGCTCAACGAGGGGCGGCTCGAGTTGGAGGCATCCGGCGGCGTCACGCTGGACTCGATCGCGGCCATTGCGGCGACCGGTGTCGACTACGCCTCCGCCGGCGCGCTGACGCATTCGGCGCCGAACTTCGACTGTGCGCTCGATATCGAAGCGTAAGGGAACTTCTCTCGTCATGGCCGGGCTTGTCCCGGCCATCCACGGATTGCCATGCGCTGCGAAGAACGCGGATGCCCGGGACGAGCCCGGGCATGACGATCACTACCGCCGCTCGCCCATTTCCGCGGAGCTCTTGGCTTCCTGCGCGAGCTCGGCGGAGAGCGCCGCGGTCTGTGCGGGCGTGCCCCAGGCCGGCGCCTCGCTGCCGTCGCCCCATTTGCGCGGGCGATAGAAGGTGTGCACGCCGGTCTTGTACATCTTCTTCATCTCGGCGACCCAGGACGGGCGCACCCAATAGGCATGGTAATGCGTGGACTTGCCGACCTCGGGCAGCCAGATCTGGCCGTCGAGCATGGCCTTCGAAATCTTCTTCGCGCGCTCCCACATCTCGGGCTCGCGGATCACGTCGGTGTTGTTGTCGCAGGCGAAGGTGAACTGGCAGGCGAGATGGCGGTGCTTGTTCTGATAGACCGCGCCGCACACGGTGTCGGGATATTTGCCGGAGAACACGCGGTTCATCACCACTTGCGCCACCGCGATCTGGCCGCGCACGGCTTCGCCGCGGGCCTCGAAATAAACGGCTTCGGCAAGGCACTTCTCGGACTTGGCGCGCGACTTGTCGTCGAGCGCGAGCCGCTCCGCCGGCGACTTGGTGCGCTGGTTGTCGGCGTTGACCTCGCCCTTCGGCGCGACGCTCTCGCCGCTCTCGATGTCCTTGGCGATTGCCGCCGTCGGCGGCGCCAGCGAGGCCGTCACCTTCATGTCGGGATCAGGCGTCACGATCAGCGGCTCGGCCCCGGGCTGCCAGCTCTCGATGCTTTCGAGATTGCCGCCGAGCGAGGAGCTGCCGAAGAACAGGTTCGACGTCTTGACGCTGAAGGGATCGCGTGCGGGCGCGGCCGGCGCGGTGGCCCGCTTCAGCGCTTCCAGCGGCTGCACCGCGAACGCGCGCGCGGCATCGCTCGCCTGCGGCGCATTGGAGTATTGCGGCAGCGGCGGCGCGCGGAGCGCTTCCTGGAGCTCGGGATCGAGCGCGGCTGCGGTTTCCGGCGACATCGCTTGCGGCAACGCCGCGGTCTTGGCACCGAACACCGAACTGTTCGACGTCGCGGGATCTTCCTGCGCGGGCGCTGACGGCGCAGCCGTGTCGGGAGACGTTGTCGGCGCCGCGATCGCGAGGCGATCACCCTTCATCGAACGGTCGACCTTGGGAAAATCGGCAGCTTGGTAGCGGGGCGGCGCCTGCAGCGCCGGATTGCGGCTGATCGCGCCGGTGACGTCGCGGCCATCGATGCTCGCGAGACGAACCATCGCGCTCTGCGGAACGGAAGTGCCAATGGGCCGGGAGAAGCTGTAAGTTGCCAGCTGAATGGAGGACGCGGCGGAAAAGACCTGCTTCTGCCACCGCTCGGCGACGCCGGGTTGGCGTGCCAAGAGCGAGGCAATGTCCTGATAGCCGGTCTCTCTCGGCATCAATGCGAAGATGCAGAGACCGATGCCGAAGGACGCGAACCGCGCGCCCTTCGGATGGTTACGCAACACTGACATCGTTACGCTCACGCTACGCTTACGCCAGAAAGACCGAACGTCAGTACATCCGTGCAATTCGATCTTGATCGTAAGTATCTAATTTAGGTTGCCGGGGCGTTAATCCGCGTTGCGCACACGGCACACTCAAGCGAACACAGGTGTTTTCACGGGGAGATCGCGCGTGTTGGTAAATGCCACGCGAGGCAAAGCGGTAAACAACCGGTCAACGCGAATGGTGAAGGAACTCTTGACGGAACGTGTCATTACGGGACGCGTGGGGTTTCCGCTGTTTTACCGTTTCACAAGGCGCCTCCGCAGCTGTCATGCTCCGCGAAGGCGGGGCATCCAGTACGCCGCGGCCTCTCGAGTAGATCACTCCTGTCTCGGAGTACTGGATCGCCCGGTCAAGCCGGGCGATGACACCGAGTGTCGCGCGCTCGCAATGACGTTTGGTGAGAGCGTTGCGCAAACAAAAGAGGCGGGGTTTGGCCCCGCCTCTTTCGCATTCACATGATGCGTTTCGCTTACGCCTGGCTCGCGACGGCCTTGCCGAGCGCGGCCTGGGCGGCGGCGAGGCGGGCGATCGGCACGCGGTAGGGCGAGCACGAGACGTAGTCGAGGCCGATCTGGTGGCAGAAGGCGACCGAAGCGGGATCGCCGCCGTGCTCGCCGCAGATGCCGACCTTGAGCTGCGGGCGCGTCTTGCGGCCGCGCGCGACGCCGATCTTGACGAGCTCGCCGACGCCTTCCTGATCGAGCGCGATGAAGGGATCGACCGAGAGGATGCCCTTCGCAACGTAGGGACCGAGGAAGCTCGCCGCGTCGTCGCGGCTGATACCGTAGGTGGTCTGCGTCAGGTCGTTGGTGCCGAACGAGAAGAACTCGGCCGACTGCGCGATCTCGGCCGCGAGCAGGCAGGCGCGCGGCAACTCGATCATGGTGCCAACCTGATAGGCGAGCTTGGTGTTGGTGTCGCGCATCACCGCCTGCGCGGTGGCATCGATCCGCGCCTTGACGAGGTCGAGCTCGGCCTTGGTCGCGATCAGCGGCACCATCACCTCGAGGCCGACGGCCTTGCCGGTGCGCTTCTGCGCCTCGACCGCAGCCTCGAAGATCGCGCGGGCCTGCATCTCTGCGATCTCGGGATATGCGATCGCGATGCGACAGCCGCGGAAGCCGAGCATCGGATTGAACTCCGAGAGCTCGCGCGCACGGTCGGCGAGGCGCCGCGGGTCGGTGTTCATGGCGCGCGCCACTTCCTCGACCTCGGCATGGGTGTGCGGCAGGAACTCGTGCAGCGGCGGGTCGAGCAAGCGGATCGTGACGGGCAGGCCCTTCATGATCTCGAACAGCTCGACGAAATCGGCGCGCT
Source organism: Bradyrhizobium sp. DOA1 (assembly GCF_001593325.1). Classification (NCBI taxonomy): domain Bacteria; kingdom Pseudomonadati; phylum Pseudomonadota; class Alphaproteobacteria; order Hyphomicrobiales; family Nitrobacteraceae; genus Bradyrhizobium; species Bradyrhizobium sp. DOA1. The sequence continues at coordinate 1,489,972 of NZ_JXJM01000001.1, read as the reverse complement.
GCATCGGCAGCAGCTTGGCGAGCGCCGCGCGGCGCGACTGCTCGTCCTCGGAGAGGATCATCTCGCGCACCGTGCGGATGCGGGTCTCCTCGAAGAACATGTGCTCGGTGCGGCAGAGGCCGATGCCTTCCGCGCCGAACTTGATCGCGGTGCGCGCATCATCGGGCGTGTCGCCGTTGACGCGGACGCCGATCTTGCGGACCTGGTCGGCCCAGGTCATGAGCGTGCCGAACTCGCCGGACAGCTCCGGCTCGATCATGGGCATGCGACCAGCCAGCACCTGGCCGAGCGAGCCGTCGATAGTGATCACGTCACCGGTCTTGAAGGTGCGCGAGCCGATGCTCATGGTGCCGCGGCCGTAGTCGACCCGGATGGTGCCGCAGCCGGAGACGCAGGGCTTGCCCATGCCGCGCGCGACTACCGCAGCGTGCGAGGTCATGCCGCCGCGCGTGGTCAGGATGCCCTCGGCGGCATGCATGCCGTGGATGTCTTCCGGGCTGGTCTCGATGCGGACCAGAATGACCTTGCGTCCGTCGCCCTGGAGCTTGGCCGCTTCGTCCGAGGAGAACACGATCTCGCCGGAGGCGGCACCCGGCGAAGCCGGCAGGCCGGTCGCGATGACGTCGCGCTTGGCATTGGGATCGATGGTCGGATGCAGCAGCTGGTCGAGCGAGGCCGGATCGATGCGGGTGACCGCTTCCTTCTTCGAGATCAGGCCTTCATTGGCGAGCTCGACCGCGATGCGGAGCGCGGCCTTGGCGGTGCGCTTGCCGCCGCGGGTCTGCAGCATCCAGAGTTTGCCGCGCTCGACGGTGAACTCCATGTCCTGCATGTCGCGGTAGTGCTTTTCGAGCTGCGTGTAGATTCGCGTCAGCTCCTTGAAGGCCTCCGGCATCGCCGATTCCATCGACGCCTTGTCGGAGCCCGACTCCTTGCGTGCATCCTCGGTGATGTCCTGCGGCGTGCGGATGCCCGCCACCACGTCCTCGCCTTGGGCGTTGATCAGGAACTCGCCGTAGAGCTTGCTCTCGCCGGTGGAGGGATTGCGCGTGAAGGCAACGCCGGTGGCCGAGGTCTCGCCCATGTTGCCGAACACCATGGCCTGCACGTTGACCGCGGTGCCCCAGGATTCCGGAATGTCGTGCAGCTTGCGGTAGGTCACCGCGCGCGCATTCATCCAGGACGAAAACACCGCGCCGATCGCGCCCCAGAGCTGGTCGTGCGGATCCTGCGGGAATTCCTTGCCGATCTCGCGCGCGACCGCGTCCTTGTACTTGCCGACCAGTTCGACCCAGTCGTCGGCCGACAAGTCAGTATCGAGCGTGTAGCCCTGGCTGTCCTTGAAGGTGTCGAGGATCTCCTCGAAGTGATGATGCTCGAAGCCGAGCACCACGTCGGAATACATGGTGATGAAGCGGCGGTAGCTGTCATAGGCGAAGCGGCGGTCGCCCGACAATTCGGCCAGGGCTTCCACGGTCTGGTCGTTGAGGCCGAGATTGAGCACGGTGTCCATCATGCCCGGCATCGAGGCGCGCGCGCCGGAACGCACGGAGACGAGCAGCGGGTTCGTGGTGTCGCCGAACACCTTGCCGGTCAATTTGCCGACATGGTCCAGCGCCTTCTCGACCTGCGACTGCAACTCCTTGGGGTAGGACTTGTCATGTGCGTAGAAGTAAGTGCAGACCGAGGTCGGGATGGTGAAGCCGGGAGGCACAGGCAGACCGAGATTAGCCATCTCGGCGAGGTTGGCGCCCTTGCCGCCGAGCAGGTCGCGCATCTCCGAGCGGCCCTCGGCCTTGCCGTCGCCGAACGTGTAGACCCATTTGCCGGCCTTAGCAGCGGCCGGCGCGGCCTTGGCGGGCGCAGCCTTCTTCGGCGCGGGCTTCGCAGCGACCTTTGGCGCAGCCGCCTTGGTCACGGCCTTCGCCGCCGGCTTGGCGGCGGGCTTTGCAGCAGGCTTGGCAACCGGCTTCGGCGCGCTCTTGGCCAGCGCCTTGCGGGCCGGCGGCGCAGCTTTAGCGGCGGCCGAGGACTTTGATTTCACTGGCATTTTCGCTGGGATTTTCTTCGGCTTCGAGGCGGCTTTGGCCATAGCTTGCACACAACCTGCGAGAGGAATGGGAAATCGCGGGCCTTACACCATTTTGGGCGGGCCCGCGCAAGACGGACAGTTCCGAAAAGTGAAACCGCCTAGAAGCGGAGCCACTTCAGGAGCCCGAGCCCGATCGCGCCATTCACGATGAGGAAGATCGCGACGATCAGGTTAAGCAGCCGCGGCATGATCAGGATGAGCACGCCCGCAATCAACGACAGGATCGGCGAAATGTGGGCGACGGTGATGTGCATGAATTATCTTTCTGTGAGTGAGACGAATCGCTGTCGGATCATAGCGATCCCGGTTCCGCGAGTGGAGACGCGCAAGGCCGATGCGGGTTCCCGGCCCCACGAAAACTGCCCGAAATTGCCGCTGATGCGGCAGGGCGTTTGCCGGAACATTGCGTAGTCGCATGCATTGGCAAGCGATCGCGCCATTGGCGCATCCGAAAAATCACGTCGAAGGAGTTGTCCATGCGGAACAGGATTCTTGCTCTTGCAGCGCTCGCGGCCGCGATCGGCTCGCCTCTTGCGGCGCAGGCGCAAAGCGGTGTGACCGTCGGACGCGCGCCCGCCGTGGTCGACAGTGAGCCGACCATTGCGGCCGATCAGCGGCTGGCCTTCCGCGATTATGTCGTCGAACAACGTGTGCCGGCCTTCCGTGTCCCGGATCGCGTGGTGGTCGGCGCCACCTTACCCGAGGTCGGCGTCACTTATTATGACGTGCCGCAACGCTTCGGCGCCACGACCTATCGCTACACCGTCGTGAACGGCGAGACGGTGCTGGTCGAGCCGCGCTCTCGCCGCATCGTGGAGGTGATCGACTGAGAGAGACCAACTGAGATCGACTAGATGTCCGGCGCGTCACGTCAGGCTGGCGCGAGCAGTATAGAAACGGACATCAGGCCCCGCCCGGTTCTCCCCACGCCGGGCGGGGCTTTTTTTGTGGCGTTACTCTCGTGTCCCGGGCAAGCGAAGCGCGACCCGGGACCCAGAAGCCCCGCGCACGCGGCCAATATGGGCCCCGGCTCTGCAGCGCGTCACGCGGCGAAGAGGCGGCGCACTGCGCTGCGTCCGGGGCACGAGAGCCGCAATACCCGCGCCTCAATCCTGGATCTTCGAGAAATCCGCCACCGCACGCGTGGCGCTGCGGATTTCGTTCAGCAGCTTCAGCCGGTTCTCGCGCACCTTCGCATCATCGTCGTTGACGCGAACCTTGTCGAAGAACGCATCGACCGGCGGACGCAGCTTTGCCATCGCGCTCATGGCGGCGGCGAAGTCTTCCTTGGCGACGGCGGCGCTTGCTTCCGCCTTCACCTCGCCGATCGCCTTCGCCAACGCCTTCTCCTCAGCCAGACTGTAGAGCGCAGCATCCGGCGCGCCGTCGAAGCTACGCTTGTCCTTCTTCTCCTCGATCGAGAGGATGTTGCTGGCACGCTTGGTGCCGGCGAGCAGGTTCTTGCCGTCGTCAGTATCGAGGAATTTACCGAGCGCCTCGACGCGTCGGACGATCATGAGGAGATCGTCCTGGCCGCCGAGCGCGAACACGGCATCGACGAGATCGTGCCGCGCGCCCTGCTCGCGGAGCTGGACTTTTAGGCGATCGGCAAAGAAGGCGAGCAGATCGCTCGGAAGTTTCTGCGCATCGGCCGTCTTCACAGATAAGCCGGAGAGAGCGGACGCAGCCACCTTCATGAGCGATAAACGCAACGTATTTTCGGCGATCAACCTGATCGCGCCCAAAGCCGCGCGGCGCAGCGCATAAGGATCCTTGCTGCCCGTTGGCTTCTCGTCGATGGCCCAGAAACCCACAAGTGTATCGAGCTTGTCGGCGAGCGCGACGGCGACGCTGACCGGATCGGTCGGCACGCGGTCCGCGGGACCTTGCGGCTTGTAATGCTCCTCGCAGGCGGCGGCGACGGAGGCATCCTCGCCCTGCGCCAGCGCGTAATACTTGCCCATGAGGCCCTGCACCTCCGGGAATTCGCCGACGACTTCAGTCAGCAGATCCGCCTTTGCAAGTTGCGCAGCACGTTTGGCCTTCGCGACATCTGCGCCAACCAGCGGCGCGATCTCCGCGGCAAGCCGCTCAATGCGCTTGATGCGTTCCGCTTGCGTGCCGAGCTTCTCGTGGAACACGATCTGCTCGAATTTCGGCAGCCGATCCTCGAGCTTGGTCTTCAGATCCGTCTCGTAGAAGAACTTCGCATCGCTCAGCCGCGCGCGGATCACGCGCTCGTTGCCGGCGATGATGGTGCTGCCGCCGTCGGTCGCCTCGATGTTGGCGACCAGGATGAACTTGTTGGCGAGCTTGCCCGTCTTGTCAGTGCTCTTGGGATCGCTGACGACGAAGCATTTCTGGTTGTTGCGGATGGTGGCGCGGATCACTTCGGCGGGGGTCGCCAAAAACTCCGGCTCGAACGAGCCCATCAACACGACCGGCCATTCGACGAGGCCGGCGACCTCGTCGAGCACGTTCGGATCCTCGACGAGCTCGTATCCTTGCGCGAACGCAAGCTGCTTGGCGTCGGCGAGGATCGTATTCTTGCGTCGCTCCGGATCGAGCACGACTTTGGCGGCGAGCAGCTTCGCCTCGTAATCCTCGAAGCGGCGCACCTGGATGGGCGCCGGCGCCAGGAAGCGATGGCCGTACGTGGTCTGGCCCGCCTCGATCCCGTCCACCTCGAACTTCACGACATCGGGCTCTTCGGTCTCGGGGCCGAAGGTCGCGGTGATCGCGTGCAGCGGACGCACCCAGTTCAGCGAGCCCGGTTTGCCGGAGCGCGCGCCCCAGCGCATCGATTTCGGCCAGGGGAAGGTGCGGATGATCACGGGCAGGATTTCCGCGAGCACGTCGATGGCGTCGCGGCCGGGCTTCTCGATCAAGCCGATGTAGAAGTCACCTTTGGGGTCGCGCTGAATTTTCGCTTCATCCAGCGACTTCAGACCCGTCGCCTTCAGGAAGCCCTGCACGGCCGCATCGGGCGCGCCGACCTTAGGCCCGCGTCGTTCGGTTTTCAGGTCCGGTTGACGCGCGGGAATGCCGTGCACGGTCAGCGCAAGGCGGCGCGGCGTCGCGAACGCCTTTGCGCCTTCATAGACGAGGCCCTCGGCGACCAGCTTGTCCGTGACCATGCGGCGCAGATCGTCGGCCGCCTTCCCTTGCATGCGCGCGGGGATTTCTTCGGAGAACAGTTCAAGCAAAAGATCGGGCATCAGGCCGCTCCGCCCGCTTCAGTATGGATCCAGGCTTCGCCGCAGGCTTTTGCCAATTCGCGCACACGCAGAATGTAGCTCTGCCGCTCGGTCACGGAGATCACGCCGCGCGCATCGAGCAGGTTGAAGACGTGGCTCGCCTTGATGCACTGGTCATAGGCCGGCAGCGCCATCAGATGCTGCTTCTTGTTGCCGCCTTCGCGCCAGCCGGCGTCGAGATATTTCCGGCAGGCCGTCTCGGCCATCTTGAACTGCTCGAACAGCATCGCGGTGTCGGCATACTCGAAATTGTGCCGGGAATATTCCTGCTCCGCTTGCAGGAAGACGTCGCCATAGGTGACCTTCTGATCACCATCGCGGCCATTGAAGTTGAGGTCGTAGACGCGGTCGACGCCCTGCACATACATCGCGAGCCGCTCCAGCCCGTAGGTGAGCTCGCCGGCGACCGGTGCGCATTCGAAGCCCGCGACCTGCTGGAAATAGGTGAACTGGCTGACTTCCATGCCATCGCACCAGCACTCCCAACCGAGGCCCCAGGCACCCAGCGTCGGGCTTTCCCAATCGTCCTCGACGAAGCGGATGTCGTGCACGGCGGAATCGATGCCGATCGCGGCGAGCGACTTCAGGTACAGCTCCTGAAGGTTCGGTGGCGACGGCTTCATGATGACCTGGAACTGGTAATAGTGCTGCATCCGGTTCGGATTCTCGCCGTAGCGGCCGTCCTTGGGCCGGCGCGAGGGCTGAACATAGGCCGCATTCCAGGGCTTCGGCCCGAGCGCGCGCAGTGTGGTCGCCGGATGGAAGGTGCCCGCGCCCATCTCCATGTCGTAGGGCTGCAGGATCACGCAGCCCTGCTCGGCCCAGAACCGCTGGAGCGCGAGGATGAAGCCCTGGAACGACCGTTCCGGGCGCATATGGGCGGGCAAGGAGGCGTCCATCGTCAGATCGGGCTCTCGCGGGGGGTTGAATCGCGCGGGACCGTATCGACGGCAGGGATGGGAATCAAGGCGAAGGGGCGGATTCGGGCCAATCAGCCCATCGTCCCGGGAGGTGTCGTAGGGTGGGCAAAGGCGGACTTGCGCCGTGCCCACCATCTTTCAATCCGATGCTGCTCGTGGGCACGCTTCGCTTTGCCACCTTACGGCAGCGGTTGTGCAGCGGCTAACCCGGCCGGTAGGCTCCGGTCACGGGGTCACGCTTCAGCGTCTTGATGTCCCCCATGGGGGCGGCCTCGGCGACGCGCGACAGGCGCATCTCCTCCAGCTCCTGGTTGATCCGGAGTGCGGTCTTGTAGGCCCAGCGGACCACGGCAAGCCCGCCCAGGACGCCCGCGAAAGCGACGAACGGCGGCATCGGTCGATCCTTGTCTCATGCTCAGCCCCCACGCGCATTGTTGCGCAGATGGACCTGCGCCGCAATTGGCGCCACCCGGGCCAAATGGCGCGGGAGGGCGTTGCCTAGAACCCGAATTTCGCCCAAATCGCCCGCGTCTCGACCGCCGAGATCAGCTCGTCCGGCAGGCCGGCGATTGATTCCAGAGCCGAAAGCTGCCCCGCGCCCGGCGATTTCCGCCCCATCAGGCCGGACAACAGGCCGGTCGGCTGGGCAATCACGGGGGTGAGAACCTTCTCGCCATAGCGGGCACGAAGAGTTGAGCGCAGGTCGCCGATGCTGTCGGCCAATCCCAACGCCACCGCGCTCTCGCCGGCCCAGTATTCGCCCGTGAACAGCGTGTCGTCATCGCCCTTCAGCCGCGTGCTGCGGCTGTCCTTGACCAGCGCGATGAAGATGCGGTGGATCTCGCGCTGGATCGCCTTCAGCTTGGCGACGTCATCCGGATTTTCCGGGAGGAACGGGTCGAGCATCGCCTTGTGCGCGCCGGCCGTGTAGAGGCGCCGCTCGATGCCGAGCCGCCTGATCGCGTCCTGGAAACCGAAGCTGCCGCCGACGACGCCGATCGAGCCGAGGATCGAGGAGGGATCGCAGATGATCTCGTCGCCCGCGCAGGCGATCATGTAGCCGCCGGAGGCGGCAACGTCCTCGACGAAGACGAGCACGGGCAGCTTCTTCTCCGCCGCGAGCTGTTTGATCCGGAGATAGATCTGGCGCGACTGCACCGGCGAGCCGCCGGGTGAGTTGATCACCAGCGCTACCGCCTTGGCGTTGCGATAGGAAAACGCCCGCTCCAGCACGCGCGCGACACCCGCGAGCGTCATACCCGGACGCAGCGGCGTCACCGCGCCGATCACGCCAGAGAGGCGGATCACCGGCACCACCGCCATGCCCGGGCGGAACCGGGCCGGAAGATATTGCATGAGCTTGTCGGCCAGGCCGGAACTCTCACGATCGTTCAATTGTTCGGCCATGCCGTTACCTCTGTTTAACCATTTCTTATCACGCGACTGTCATTGGAAGTGCCTGGAACGTGTTTTGCAGATTTTCCGTTGGGAGGCTGCAATGAGGCAGTGGAGAACGCCATGAAAATCTATCTGCTGATGCTGCTGATCGGTGCGCTGTTCATGGCGATCCGCCTGACGACGCCGCAAGAGCAGCAGTCGGAATCGCTTCCGCAGTAAGTTCTCACGGCACCGCCAGCGGCAAGACCGCTCTCCCCTCCAAAATCTCCTTCACCTCGTTATTAGGCACGCGTGACTCGTCGTTGAGCACGAGCCCCGGCAGCAGGCGCGTCGGGGCCCGGCCGCCTTTCACCGCGCGCACCAGGATGCGGATGGCCGGCCGTCCCGCCTCGCCGTGAATCGGCAGGACCGACAGGCTGCCGAAGCCGCGTGACAGCGCTGCCAGAACGTCCGCGATCTCATCCGCGCGCCAGATCAGCGTCAGCACACCATTCGAACGAAGAATCCGCCGCGCCGCATGCACCCACGCATGCAGGGTCTGCTCCGTCGCGACATGCGCAATATGGCGCGCCTGGTCCGGCGAGCCGCGATGTCGCACCGGGTCGTTGAAGGGCGGATTCATCAGCACCACATCGGCGCTGTCAGGCCCGAGCCCATGAGCCGCAAAAGCCTGCGCATCGGCGGCGACGTCGAGCACGACCGTCTTGGCCGTCATTCCATTCGCCGCCGCATTGGCGCGCGCGAGCTCCGCCAATTCCGGATCGATCTCGACCAGGCTGAGGCGGATTCCCGCCACGCGCCGGGCCAGCGCAAGGCCCGCCGCGCCGATGCCGGCACCGAGATCTACCACATGATCGCCTGCCTTGGCCTGAGTGGCCGCCGCGAGCAGGATGGCGTCGTGCCCGGCGCGATGGCCGCTCCGCTTCTGCTTCAGCCGCAGCTGGCCGCCAAGAAAAGCGTCCTCGGTGATGTCAGCTGCGGCCTCAATCATCGCCGCGCAATTCGTGGCTGAGGCCGGCCTCGGTGAGGAGCGCCCTGGCCTCCTCGGCGTCATCCTCATGCACCAGGATCCGCCGCGGCAGGATGCCGAGCGAGCCCTCGATGATGCTCATGTTCTGGTCGAGCACCAGATGATGGATGTTGGCGCCGTCGAGCAGCGCGCCGATCGCCGACACCAGCACCATGTCGTTGGTTCGCACCAGTTCACGCAAAACGTAGGTCTCCTGCCTGAAAAGGGGGGCAGCGGCAAATGTCAATGGTTCTGCGGCCCTTGCCGCATCCGCCGCCAGTTTCTATTGTCTTTCCATCAGAATAGCCCTTCCGGGGCAAATATTGGAGACCGGCGTGGCCGTCATCGTACCTTTCGAAACTCCCGGCGCGTCGATCGAAGAGCTGGTTGCCCTTGTCGCCCCTGACATGGCGCGCGTCAACGCCACGATCCTGTCGCGGACCGGCTCGGACGTGACCATGATCCCGGAGGTCGCCAACCATCTGATCTCCTCCGGGGGCAAGCGCCTGCGGCCGATGCTCACCCTCGCCATGGCCAACCTCGCCGGCTACACCGGCGACGGCCACATCAAGCTCGCCGCCTCCGTCGAGTTCATGCATACGGCCACCCTGCTCCATGACGATGTCGTCGACGAGAGCGAGATGCGCCGCGGCAAGCTGTCTGCGCGCATGCTCTGGGGCAACGAGGCGAGCGTGTTGGTCGGCGACTTCCTGCTCGGCCAAGCCTTCCGCATGATGGTCGAGGTCGGCTCGCTGCGCGCGCTCGACATCCTCTCTGCGGCCGCCGCCACCATCGCCGAGGGCGAGGTAATGCAGCTTGCGGCCGCCAAGAACACGGCGACCACCGAGGATGAATATCTCGCCGTGATCCGCGGCAAGACCGCCGAGCTGTTCGCGGCGGCCTGCGAGGTCGGCCCCGTGATCGCCAATCGCCCGAAGGCCGAGCAGACCGCCTGCCGTTCGGTCGGCATGAATCTCGGCATCGCCTTCCAGCTCGTCGACGACGTGCTCGACTACGGCGGCAAGAGCGCAAAGCTCGGCAAGAACACCGGCGACGATTTCCGAGAGGGCAAGATCACCCTGCCCGTCGTGCTTGCCTTCCGCCGCGGCAACGACACCGAGCGCGCCTTCTGGATCCGCGCGCTCGAGCGCGGCGAGATCGGCGATTCCGATCTCGATCATGCCATCGGCCTGATGAACAAGCACCGCGCGCTCGAGGACACGCTGAGCCGCGCCCAGCACTACGGCGCCATGGCGGTCGACGCGCTGGCGCTGTTCCCCTCCTCGCCGATGAAGAGCGCGCTGGAGCAGGTCGTGGCGTTCTGTTTGGCAAGATCGCATTAGGAGCTTCGCCGGCACGACGCCGTTGAAGTAGTCGCGACTGCATCAGCCGTCATTGCGAGGAGCGCAGCGACGAAGCAATCCAGAATCTTGCTGCGGAAGCGGTCTGGATTGCTTCGCTGCGCTCGCAATGACGAAACAAGGTGCGCCGACCGTTTCCCCAACTCGCATTCTCAGAAAAAAGCTACTGCTCCGCGCCTCGCAGCTCGCCGCCTCGTGACTTGCGTTTTGCAAGTTACTATCCTACGTTCCACCCCATGCAGCCCAAATCCCCCTCGATCCTCGAATGCCCCGTCGGCCGTGCCGTGGAGACGGTCGGCGAATGGTGGAGCATTTTGATCCTGCGCGATGCGTTTCAGGGTGCGACGAAGTTCGACGAGTTCTCGCAGAGCCTTGGCATCGCGCCGAACATCCTGTCGCGGCGGCTTGCGCATCTCACCGAAAGCGGCATGTTTGTCCGGCGCCGCTATCAGGAGCGACCGCCGCGCCACGAATATGTGCTGACGGACAAGGCGCGCGACTTCTTCCCCGTGATCGTGGCGCTGCTCGCCTGGGGCAACAAGCATCTCGCACCCAAAGGCGAATCCATCCTGCTGGCGAATCGCAGCGACGTCCGCCCGCTCGATCCGGTCGTGGTCGATGCCGCCGACATGCGGCCGATCACGCTTGCCAATGCGGTGGTGATCGCAGGCCCCCGCGCCAGCCGCGGGATGCGCGCGCGCCTCGCTTCGCTCAAAGCCATGAACCCGGCCGTCGCGCCGGCCGGAGACTGACATGCGTCGTATCGTCGTGACGGGAATGGGCGCCGTGTCGCCGCTCGGCTGCGGTGTCGAACTCTCCTGGCGACGGCTGCTCGCGAGCGAAAGCGGACTGCGTCCGCTGCCGGAATGGGCGCAGGCGCTGCCGGCGCGTATTGCCGGACGCGTGCCCGACAAGGCCGATGATGCCGAGGGCGGCTTCGATCCCGCTCAGGCAGCCGCGCCGAAGGACCAGCGCAAGATGGACCGCTTCATCCTGTTCGCGCTGCTCGCCACTGCCGAAGCGGTCGCGCAGGCCGGATGGACGCCGCAGAACGCGAGCGCGCTGGAGCGCACCGCGACGATCATCGCCTCCGGCGTCGGCGGCTTTCCCGCGATGGCGGACGCGGTGCGCATCACCGAGCAGCGCGGCGCGCGCCGGCTCTCGCCGTTCACGATCCCCTCATTCCTCGCCAATCTCGCGGCAGGTCACGTCTCGATCAAATACGGCTTTAAGGGACCGCTGGGCACGCCGGTCACGGCCTGTGCCGCCGGTGTGCAGGCGATCGGCGATGCCGCGCGCATGATCCGCGCCGGCGAGATCGATGTCGCGATCTGCGGCGGCGCAGAGGCCTGCATCGATATCGTCAGCCTCGGCGGCTTTGCGGCGGCCCGCGCGCTGTCGAGCGGCTTCAACGATGCGCCCGCGCGCGCCTCGCGCCCGTTCGATCGCGACCGCGATGGCTTTGTGATGGGCGAAGGTGCCGGCATCCTCGTGATCGAAGCACTGGACCATGCGCTCGCGCGCTGCGCGACGCCGATCGCGGAGATCCTCGGCTACGGCACGACTGCGGATGCCTATCACATGACGTCGGGCCCACCCGATGGCGACGGCGCCCGTCGCGCCATGGAGATCGCGCTACGGCAGGCGAAGCTCGCGCCCGCGGATGTGCAGCACCTCAATGCGCATGCGACCTCGACCCCGGCCGGCGACGAGAGCGAGCTCGGCGCGATCGCCGCCCTGTTCGGCCGCAACCGCGGCATTGCCGTCAGCGCGACCAAATCGGCCACCGGCCATCTGCTTGGTGCCGCCGGCGGGCTGGAAGCAATCTTCACCGTGCTCGCCTTGCGTGACCAGATCGCGCCACCGACGCTCAATCTCGAAAACTCTGATCCGGGCGCGGACGGCATCGACATCGTCGCAGGCAGCGCGCGGCCGATGCCGATGCAGCATGCCATCTCCAACGGATTCGGCTTCGGCGGGGTGAACGCCAGCGTGATCTTCCGCCGGATCGGCTGAACGAGATCTTTGAACGAGAGGCCTTGCAATCGCGGCGGGCTTCGTTACCAAAACAGCATGATCGAACCGAATTTCTGGCTGTTCCTGGCCGCCGCTGTCCTCATTGCCGCCGTTCCCGGCCCCGGCATCTTCTACGTCGCCGCACGGACCTTGTCGGAGGGGCGGGCCAGCGGTTGTGCATCGACCGCGGGCACGGCACTGGGCGGACTGGTTCATGTGGTCGCGGGCAGTCTCGGCATCTCCGCGATCATCCTGGCCAGCGCCGAGCTGTTTGCGGCCGTGAAATTCGTCGGCGCGCTCTATCTGGTCTGGCTCGGCATCAAGACGTTTCGCAACGCCGGCCGCGTGCTGACGCTCACGGGCGAGCCCGTCGGCGACAAGCGCGCGTTCCGCGACGGCGTGCTGGTCGAGGCGCTGAACCCGAAGACCGCGGCGTTCTTCCTCGCCTTCATTCCGCAGTTCCTCGATCCCGCGGGATCGAGCCCCACGCTGCGATTCATCGTTCTCGGTGCGATCTCGGTGGCCCTGAACACGCTCGCCGACGTCGTGGTGGTGCTGATGGCCTCGGCAACGCGCGCACAGCTGATCGGACGGCCGCATCTGGTGCGGCGTCTCACGCAATCCTCCGGCGTCTTCATTGCCGGCCTCGGCCTTTCACTTGCGCTGGCGCGGCGGCCGGCAAATGGCTAGCAAGCCACAAAGCCGCTATTACGAGTCGCACGGCCTGCGGCTGCACTACGCGGACTGGGGCAACGAAAGCGCGCCCGTCGCCATCCTGGTTCACGGCGGCCGCGATCATTGCCGGAGCTGGGACGTCATCGCCCGGTCGTTGCAGCCGCATTTCCATGTCATCGCACCGGACCTGCGCGGTCACGGCGATTCCGACTGGACCAAAGGCGGCAGCTACGCGCTGACGGAGTATGTGTACGATCTTGCGCAGCTAATCCGCAGCATCGCGGCGCCTGACGTCACGCTCATCGGCCATTCCATGGGCGGCATGGTGAGCCTGATCTTTTCAGGATCGTTCCCCGAGCTGGTCACCAAGCTGGTCGTGCTCGACGGCGTGACCATGTCGCCGGATGCACAAAAACCGCCTGTGCATGAGCGCATTGGCAAATGGGTGGCCCAGCTCGACAGGCTGCACGACCGCACGCCGCGCCGCTATCCGACCCTCGACGATGCCGCGGCGCAGATGATGCTCCACAACAAGCGCCTCGCCCGCGACCTCGCGCTGCATCTTGCCACGCATGGCGCGCGGAAGAACGAGGACGGCACCTATAGCTGGAAGTTCGATCCCTATCAGCGCGCCAGCGCCCCGCACCGGCTCTGGCCGGACGACCACGTCGCGCTGTGGTCGCGCATCGCCTGCCCGACGCTGCTGCTCAATGCCGGCGAAAGCTTTCTGGCAGGCGCAGAAGCGGCAGGCCTGGAGCGCTATTTCCCGAACGCGCGCATCGCGACCATCGCCGGCGCAGGACACTGGCTGCAGCATGACAAGCCGCAGGAGGTGTTGGGCGAGATCCGGCGGTTTCTCGGGCTGGACGCGGAAAGCAACGGCTAGCTCACCTGCCGTAGGGTGGGCAAAGGCGCCACAGCGCCGTGCCCACCATGCATCCAAGTTGGAGAATAGGAGTGGTGGGCACGCTTCGCTTTGCCCACCCTACGGCACCGTTGCCGGGAAATACCTAGCTCAACGTCCCCGCATGCACCCACCAGCCGGGGTGATCGCGCCGGGTCCGTTCGGCGGCGGCATGGGCGTCGGCCGGCGCGCCATAGATGGCAAAGCAGGTCGCACCCGAGCCGGACATGCGGGCGAGCTTGACGCCGGCGGAATCGCGCAAGGCTTCCAGTACCTCGCCGATCACCGGCTCGATGCGCATCGCGGGCGCTTCGAGGTCGTTGCCCACCGTTTCGAGGACCTTAATCCAATCGGCGATGGAGCCGCCCTCCTCCGGCCAGGCCGGGGCGCGGATGACGTCGGTGACGCCGACCAAGAGCTCGCCGTTGCGCAAGCCCAGCGCCTTGAACACGTCCTGGGTCGCGACGGGCACGCGCGGATTGACCATGACGCAGGGCATGCTCGGCAGCGCCAGCGGCAACAGCTGCTCGCCGACCCCGGTCATGTCGCAGGCGCGCGAGACGAGGCACACCGGCACGTCCGCGCCGGTCGCGAGCGCGACCTTCTTAATGCGGGGATCATCGAGCGGCAGATCGTTGAGACGCGCCAGGAGCCGCAGCGCCGCCGCGGCATCCGCCGAGCCGCCACCGATGCCGGCTGCGACGGGGAGCACCTTGTCGAGCGCGAAGGCGCCGAGCTTCAGGCCGGGAACGGCCTCGGCCAGAAGCCTAGCGGCCTTGATCACGAGATTGTCGGCGGTATCGCCGCAAGCCGCAGCCAACGGTCCGGTGGTGACGAGCTTCAGCTCGCCGCCCGGCTCCAGGGTCAGCCGGTCGGCGCAGTCGGCAAACGCGACCACGCTTTCGAGATCATGATAGCCGTCGGCACGACGGCCGACGACGCGAAGGCTCAAATTGACCTTCGCGCGCCCCTCTTCAATCAACGCCGACATCGGCGACACGCCCCCAACTTCAGATTCTCGTTGCGCATGATCTCCGCGCAAACGCGTTCAGCGTTTGTCGCGAGGAAAACCGCTACATACTTTTCCGGATCATGCGCCAGCTCAGCCGCCCCTGCCGTCGTCCTTTTTCTTCTCGGCCTGCGCCGCGGAAGAGTTCGAGTTGTCGTCCGGAAGGCCGTTGGCGATCTTGGCCTCGATCTTCGGCAGCTCTTCCGGCTCGGGCTTGAGATCGCGCGCATGCGACCACTGGAATTTGGCTTCCAGCGTGCGGCCGACGCGCCAATAGGCGTCGCCGAGGTGATCGTTGATGGTGGGATCCTCGGGCTTGAGATCGATCGCGCGCTCGAGGTTCTTCACCGCTTCCTCGTAATTGCCGATGCGGTAATAGGCCCAGCCGAGCGAATCGACGATGTAGCCGTCGTCGGGGCGCTGCTCGACGGCACGCTTGATCATTTTCATGCCTTCGTCGAGATTCACGCCCTGGTCGATCCAGGAATAACCGAGATAGTTGAGGACGTGAGGCTGGTCGGGCTGGAGTTCCAGCGCCTTCTTCATGTCGGCCTCGGCCTTGCTCCACTGCTTGGAGCGCTCCTCGCAGATGCCGCGATAATAGTACCAGACGCTGTTGGCCTTGTCGTTGCCGGCCGGGAGCACCTCGATGCCTTGCGAATAGGTCGCGCCGCAATCGCCGAACCGCTTGCGGCCGCGCTCGATGTTGCCGAGCGCCATGATGGCTTCGAGATCCTTTGGATCCTCCGACGTGACGCCCTTGAGGATCTTGATCGCCTCGTCGGTGCGGTCGGCGGAATCGAGGTCGATGGCCAGCTGGATCTGCGCGTTGCGCTTGAGCGGCGAGGACGCGGGCACGCGCTCATAGACCTTGATCGCCATCTTCGGCCGCTTCACCGACTCATAGAGATCGGCGAGCGAGAGCAGCGCCAGCGGATGGCTGGGCTGGAGGTAGAGCGCCAGCTGAAGATAGACCAGCGCCAGATCCTCGCCGCCGCGGCGGGTCAGCGTGGCGCCGATGCCGTAGAGCGCTTCGGCGGCGCCCGCTTGCGCCGAATCGACCAGCGGCGACATCTTCTTGCCGGCCTTGGTGTCGCGCAGGCCTTCCTGAATCAGCGGATGACGCGCGAGCTTCTTGTCGAAGGCCTGGTAGACATTGGTCGCCGCGGCGGAATCCTTGTTGCGCGACAGCCAGCGCCCATAGGCTTCGGTGACGCGCAGCATGGAATCGTCGAGCTTGTAAGCGCGCTCGAAGCGCGTGCCGGCGTCCTTCTCCTTGCCGGAGAGCTCGAGGATCATGCCGGTGTGGAGGTCCTTGAACAGCGGATACCATTCGGGACCTGTCAACTTGTCGATGGTGGCGACACCACCCTTGGCATCGCCCGCGCCATAGGCGGCCCAGCCCGACAGCAGCGTGGCGACGAGATCGGTGATGGGGCCACGGATCGACTGGTTGATGTTGGTTTGCGCCGACGCGTACTTCTTCAGCTTGAGATCGTGCACGCCGACGACGAGGCGCGCGACACGGTTGGTCTTGTCGATGGTGAGGATGCGTTCGGCGAGCTTGACCGCCTCCTCGATGTCGCCGTCGGCGACCGACGAGATGAAGGCACGGTCGAGCAGTTCGTTGTTCTTCGGGTCGGTGCGTAAGGCCGAGCGATAGAATGCGGCGGCCGAGGCCGCGTCACGCTCGACACTGGCGTGGCGGGCGGCGAGATAGCTGCCGGCACCGGTCAGCGACTTCAGATCGTTTCGGGTCGGAAACTGCGCCGCCGTGTTCTCCGGGTGATCCGGCGTCTGCGCCAGGACCGCGCCAGGGACCGCCACGAGCGCGGTGCCCATGAAGGCGATGGCGGCAGCAGTCCAGCGGTTGAAACGATTTGAAAACATCAGGGCTCGCCTTGAGTTGGTAGTGCCTGGGTTTGCAGCAGAGGGCCGTATCGCATGCGAACGCGGCCGGTGGCATCGGGACCCGGAACCGTCAGGCCGACAATGCCGCTTTTGGCGCTTCGCCGCAAGGATTCGGACCGGCGATCCCTGCCGCACGCCCCAAATCGGCCAGGTGAATCCGCCAACAGCGCCCCAAGACGCCGCTACTATGGCCTTATCGTGGCCGCGGGCCGCTTCCGTAGTCCGGTTCTCACGCGAACGTGCGCACATGACCGGGGCCGCGTAACCTTGGTCACATTGGCCCTGGCTGGACGGGATTCGGGCCTACATCGCCTCGTAGTTTGGGCCGCCGCCCCCCTCCGGAGGAACCCACGTGATGTTGCCGTTCGGGTCCTTCACGTCGCAGGTTTTGCAGTGGACGCAATTCTGGGCGTTGATCTGGAAGCGCGGGCTCGTCCCCTCCTCGACCCACTCATAGACGCCAGCGGGGCAATAACGGTTCGAGGGACCGGCATAGACATCGTGCTCGGAGGTCTTCTGCAGGTTCATGTCGGTCACCTTCAGATGGACCGGCTGGTCCTCCTCATGATTGGTGTTGGACAGGAACACCGAGGAGAGCTTGTCGAACGTGATCTTGCCGTCGGGCTTCGGATAGTCCTTGGGCGCGTGCTGCTTGGCTGGATCGAGCGTGGCACGATCATGCTTGAGATGGGATTGCGTGCCGAACAGCGACGCGCCGAACAGCGTGTTGCACCACATGTCGAAGCCGCCCAGCGCAACGCCGAGCACGGTGCCGAACTTCGACCACAGCGGCTTGACGTTGCGGACCAGGAATAGGTCCTTGCCGACCGACGAGGACCGCCAGGCATTCTCGTATTCGATCAGTTCGTCATTGGCGCGCTCGGCCGCAAGCGCGACTGCGACATGCTCGGCCGCGAGCATGCCGGTGCCCATCGCATTGTGCACGCCCTTGATGCGCGGCACGTTGACGAAGCCGGCCGCGCAGCCGATCAGCGCGCCGCCGGGGAAGCTGAGCTTCGGCACCGACTGATAACCGCCCTCCGTGATGGCGCGCGCGCCGTAAGCGAGCCGCTTGGCGCCCTCGAACGTGCCGCGGATCGAGGGATGGGTCTTGAAGCGCTGGAACTCGTCGAACGGCGAGAGATAGGGATCGTCGTAGTTGAGATGCACGACGAAACCGACGGCGACGAGATTGTCGTCGTAGTGATAGAGGAACGAGCCGCCGCCGGTCTTCATGTCGAGCGGCCAGCCGAAGGAATGCTGGATCATTCCCTTCTGATGCTTGGCCGGATCGATCTGCCAGACTTCCTTGAGGCCGATACCGAATTTCGGCGGCTCGCTCTTGGCGTCCAGCGCGAATTTGTTGATGAGCTGCTTGGTCAGGCTGCCGCGGGCGCCTTCGGCGAACAGCGTGTACTTGCCGAGCAATTCCATGCCTCGGGTGAAGGAATCTTTCGGCTTGCCGTCACGGCCGATGCCCATGTCGCCCGTGGCGATGCCCTTGACCTTGCCCTCCTCGTCATAGAGCACTTCGGCGGCGGCAAAGCCCGGATAGATCTCGACGCCGAGCGCCTCGGCCTTGCGCGCCAGCCAGCGGCAGACATTGCCGAGCGAGCCGATGTAGCAGTGATGGTTGTTCATCAGCGGCGGCATCATGAAGTTCGGCAGCTTGATCGCGCCGGCGCCCGTCATCCAGAAGAAGCGGTCGTCCTTCACCTGCGTCTTCAGCGGACAATCGGAATCTTCGCGCCAGTCCGGAATCAGCTTGTCGAGCCCCGCCGGATCGATCACGGCGCCGGAGAGAATGTGAGCGCCGACCTCGGAGCCCTTCTCCACCACGACGACGTTGAGATCGGCATTGAGTTGCTTCAGCCGGATCGCCGCGGCCAGGCCCGAAGGGCCGGCGCCGACGATGACGACGTCGAATTCCATGGATTCGCGCGGGGGAAGTTCTTCGGTGCTCATCTGATCTCAGCCCTTGAGACGGTCCTTGGTCATTTGCGCCCTCTTGTTTCCGATTTTTCCGGGCAGGACAACCTCGGAAATGCGTTTCGCCGGGGTGCAAGGGGGTGCAAGGCGCCTTAAACTGAACTAATAGTCAGACTTTCCCATGATACCCGAACCCGTACCCACCGTCCGCGAGCTTCTCGCCTTCTATCTGGAGGCCGGGGTCGACTGCGCGCTCGCGGAGGAACCGATCGACCGCCTGGCGGAATTGGATGCTCCGCCGCCGCCGCCGCGCGCGGCAGCTCCGGCCGAGGCACCGCGGCCGGTCGCAGCGCCCGCGGTCATGCGCGGCGAGAGCGCCCCTGCACCGGACGTTGC
>NZ_JXJM01000001.1:1453861-1470398 GCF_001593325.1 Bradyrhizobium sp. DOA1 | reverse complement strand
CGCTGAAGCACACCGCGACGCGGCTGGTGTTTGCCGACGGCAATCCAAAGGCGCGCGTCATGTTCGTCGGCGAGGCACCGGGGCGCGACGAGGACATCGAAGGGCTGCCCTTCGTCGGCCGCAGCGGCAAGCTGCTCGATCTGATGATAGGCGCCATAGGTCTCAACCGCACCACCGCCTACATCGCCAACGTCATACCCTGGCGGCCGCCCGGCAACCGCACGCCGACGCCGCAGGAGACTCAGATCTGCCTGCCCTTCATCCAGCGTCAGATCGAGCTGGTGAATCCGGATGTGCTGGTGACGCTCGGCAATCCCTCGACGCAGACGCTGCTGTCGACGCGCGACGGCATCATGCGCACGCGCGGACGCTGGTTCGACTACGACACCGGCCAGCGCACCATCCGCGCGCTGCCGACATTTCACCCCGCCTATCTGTTGCGCTCGCCGGCCTACAAGCGGTTGGCGTGGCAGGATCTGCGGTCGATCGCGAAGGCGCTGGCACAAGGCGCGTGACGTTCCATCCCCGTCATTGCGAGCGCAGCGAAGCAATCCAGAGTGCCTCCGCGGAGATATCCTGGATTGCTTCGTCGCAAGAGCTCCTCGCAATGACGACCGAGAGAGCGCGCTACGTCCCCTTCGGCCGCACGATGGCCCAGCCGATGCGCAAAAGCTGCTGGCGGCCGGTGACCAGCCATTCGAAGGCGCGCGGGACTTCCGGCACGATGTCGGGGAAGCGCTTCAGGATCTCCGGCGGCGGGGTACCGGCGGTGTCGGAAGCGCGCCAGACCACGACGCCCCCGGTCTCCCTGAACTTGGTCTGGTTCATCCACGGCGTGCGCGCAGGATCGGCGTCGATGAACAGATGCGGCCGGCCGGAATGCAGTGTGATCAGGCTCGCAAGCTGAGTCTCGCCGGCGACCGCGCGCAGGCGCTGGTTGGTGCGACGCGCGAAGCTCTCGTCGAAGAAATCCGCGATCGCGCGCGCCGGTATCGAGGTCGCGATTTCCCCGGTGCCGGTCCAGGGCATGAGCAGGACGGCGAGCACGACGCCGATGGCAGGCGCGACGACCGCGGCGGCCCACACCATGCGCAGCATTCGCGCGCGGCGCATCGCGATCAGATCGCCGGCGGCAACGACCACGGCGAGGCCCGACATCAACAGCACAACGGCGGCGCCGCCGACGACGGATTCCAGCCCGAGCAAGCCTGAGATCAGCACCGCCCCGAGTGCGGGCGCGGCCGCGAAGAAATAGACGAAATTGCGCGCGAGCGGCGCGATCGGCGGCCGGTAGATGATCGGCGGCTCCTCGCCCTTGCCGGCAAACAGGCCGGTGTTGAGGAAAGTCAATGCGGGGATCGCCGCCGCGCCAAGCACGAGGCCACCAAGCAGCCAGGCTGCGTGCAGCGCGCGGGCGTTGAGCTCGGAGGCCTGCGGCAAGGCCGGCAGCGTCAACGTCTCGGCACGCATCAGCCAGACCGCGTAGGGCAGCGCCAGCACGGCGACCACGATCGATGCGAACAGCGGATCCAGCCCGCGCAGCGTCCTGCGACCGCCGGCGGTCGAAACCGCGAAGGCGACGATCAGCAGGAGAAGGAAGATCGCCGCAGGAGTCGTGAGCAACAGGAGGCCAGCCTCGATCGACCAGGCGAACCAGGCATTGCCGCGGCGTTGGCCGATGATCTGCCAGGAGTGCAGCAGCAACAGCGCCCATAGCGGCCGCGCCAGCACCAGCGGGCCGAAATCGAGCGCAGGCGAGGAGAAGGCCAGCACCGTCATGGTCAAGAGCACGGCGAGCACTGCCTGCTGCGAGCCGACCACGGCGCGCGCGAGATAATAGAGCGCAATGAAGGTCGCGATCTCGCAGAGCTGGGCGAGCACATAGACGCCGAACATGTGACCGCCGGCGGCGCGATAGGCGATGTCGGCCAGCCAGATCGGCAAGGGCGGACCGAGATCGGTGCCGACCTGGTACTCCCGGCCGAAGGCGAGGAGCGTCGCAAGGGTGCCGGGCGGGCTGCGGTAGAACACCAGCGCGATGAACAGCCACATCGTAGCCTGCAGCAGCACGGCGATCCACACGATCAGCCGCGGCCGGGCGCGAATGAGCTCGATGACCAGGGAGGTAAACCGCATGCAACGTCCGAAAGATGCAGCCAACCCGTCCAGCCGGCCCTATTCGCTCACATCTGATTTGATAAAGGGCGCTGCGGGTCGTGGCAACCGCCGCACGTCGTAATGCCCGGGCTTGTCCCGGGCATCCACGTATTTCGGAGCGGCAGCAGAAGACGTGGATGGCCGGGTCAAGCCCGGCCATGACGAATGAGAAGTTGTACCGGGATCAGCTAGAGATTTGCGGCGGCACTGGTCTCGACGCTCGCCTCCACCCGCACCTCGACCTCGGTCACCGAGAACAGGTCGTGCACCGGCTCGACCGTCCACGGCATGTGCTTGGCGCGGGCGGCGGCGACGGGGGCGAAGAAGCTGCGGTGGTGAATGGAGGGGCCGAGACGGTCGAGTGCGTCGAGATGCTCGGGGACGGCATAGCCCTTGTGCTGCTCGAAACCGTAGCCGGGACAGTCCTGCGCCAGCGCGCACATCAGCCGGTCGCGGGTGACCTTGGCGACGATGGATGCCGCCGCGATCGACAGCACGATGCCGTCACCGCCGATCACGGCCTCGCAGTCGCACTCCGTGTCGAGCCGGTCGCGGCCGTCGACGAACACGTGCCGGGGCCGTTCAGGCAAAGCCACCACCGCGCGCTTGAGCGCCCATAGCGAGGCGCGCAGGATGTTGTCGCGGTCGATCCGCGAAGGCGAGGCGACGGCAACCGAGACTTGCGCGGTGGCGCAGATCTTGTCGAACAGCTTTTCGCGTTCCTCGGCGGTCAGCCGCTTCGAATCGTCGATGCCGCGCGGGATACGATCGGGATCGAGAATCACCGCCGCCGCCACCACGGGACCGGCGAGCGGGCCGCGGCCGGCCTCGTCGCAACCGGCCACCGGCCAGACGCCGCGCTTGATCAGCGCGCGCTCGCGTCGGAAGCTCGGCGGCGCGATGGCGATGATGCCTTTCTTGCCAGCCAAAGCTTTGGCCGCCTTGCCAGGCGTAGCCTTCGTCGCAGCATCCTTTGCTGGTGCGGCCCTGGCCGGCTTCCTGACAGACTTGTCCCGAATCATGGCCGGGATCGTGCGCAACCGGCCGGGCCAGCGCAACCGGGAACCCGGGATAATTCCCGTTATTCAGGCCGGCCCTACGCTGCCAGATGCACCCGTCGGTCTTCACCCACCTCGATGCCGGGCGCGACCACGGCCTCCCAGACATGACCGTCGGGATCTGAAAAATAGCCGCAATACCCGCCGTAATCGGTCTCACCCGCAGCCTTCAGCAGCCGCGCTCCCTTGCTGACCGCGAAAGCCAGTACGGTATCGACCTCCTCGCGTGTCCGGCAATTCCAGACGAGCGTCATGCCGCGGAAGGCCTGCGGCCGCGGCTTGTCCGGCAAGGTGGCGTCAGCCGCAAGCTGATCCCAGTGAAACAGGGCAAGCACCGGACCGCCGGTATCGTAAAAGGCGACGGCTTCGCCGGTTGCCTTCATCCGGCGCGAGAAACCGAGCGCGTCGTAGAAGGCGATGCTGGTGCGGATGTCGCTCACACCTAACGTAATCACGGTGAGCCGCGGTACCGGCACGATGAGTTCCTTGGCCATGCGAGCTCTTCCACTTCTCCGGTCAGAACAGGCTCAGCTGATCGCCGTTCCGCTTTGGCCGCGCAAAGTGATCAGTGGTCAGCCTGGAGCGCCGCTTGTTGAGGCCGAGCCGGTCGCAGGCGATCTCGAAGCGGCGGCCGATGGTCCAGGCCATCGGGCCGGTTCCCTTCATCCGCTCGCCCCATTTCGCATCGTAGTCGCGGCCGCCCCGCATGTCGCGGATCAGCGTAAAGACGTGACGATAGCGGTCGGGATAGTTCGCCATCAGCCATTCGCGGAAGAGATCGCGCACCTCCAGCGGCAGCCGCAGCAGCACGTAAGCGGCTTCCTTGACGCCGGCATGGGCGGCGGCATCGAGGATGCGCTCGATCTCGGAATCGTTCAGCGCGGGGATCACGGGTGCGACCATCACCGTGGTCGGGATGCCGGCCTCCGAGAGCTGCTTCAGCGCTTCCAACCGCTTCGGCGGCGTCGCGGCGCGCGGCTCCATGGTGCGTGCGAGCTTCGGATCGAGCGTGGTGACCGAGATCGCGACCTTGGCAAGATTGCGCTTGGCCATCCGCGTGAGCATGTCGATATCGCGCACCACCAGCGCCGATTTGGTGACGATGCCGACGGGATGCCCGGCGCGCTCCAGCACTTCGAGGATGCCGCGCATGATCTTCCTCTCGCGCTCGATCGGCTGATAGGGATCGGTGTTGGTGCCGATCGCGATCATCCGCGGCTCATAGCCGGACGCGGCGAGTTCCTTCTCCAGCAGCGCCGGCGCCTCGGGCTTGGCCAACAGCTTCGACTCGAAATCGAGCCCGGGCGAGAGGCCGAGATAGGCGTGGGTCGGCCGCGCGAAACAATAGACGCAACCGTGCTCGCAGCCACGATAGGGATTGATCGAGCGATCGAAGCCGATGTCGGGAGAATCGTTGCGGGTGATCACCTTGCGCGAGGTGTCGACGGCGACGCTGGTCTTGAACGGCGGCAGCTCTTCCAGGCTCTGCCAGCCATCGTCGAAGACGACGCGCGCTTCGGCCTCATAGCGGCCGCTGGCGTTGGACTGGGCACCCCGCCCTCGCCTGCGCGTGCGGTCGATGGCGACGCCAAGTTCTGGAAAGTCCGCGGGTAAATCAGAGTCCGCACCCGCCGGCTCGGAGGGCGCCTTGACCGGCGGGTGCTTGAGAGCATGAGAGGATGCTGGACTCATGACGCGAAGATAGCACGAGCCCGGAACAAATCAAGAACACAAACCCAAAAAGCGTTAAAACAACCCCATGCACAGTAGCGCCCACATTGCGGGCCGCACGCCTTTGACCTGCCGCAACACCCGCGTCACCCCGATTTCGTTTGATGCCCGTCACGGATCGATCGCGCCGGAACAAAGTTGGTGACGATCGCTGGGTGAAGGTCGGCAACAACATGACAAATCAACAACAATCGCGAGCGGCGAGCAGCGACCTCGATCTGCTCGATCGTTATTGGCGCGCTGCGAACTACCTTTCCGTCGGGCAGATCTACCTGCTCGACAATCCGCTGCTGCGCGAGCCGCTTCGGCCCGAGCACATCAAGCCGCGCTTGCTCGGCCATTGGGGCACGACGCCCGGGTTGAACTTCATCTATGCCCATCTCAATCGCGTGATCCGCGCGCTGGACCTCAGCGTGATCTACATCTGCGGCCCCGGCCATGGCGGCCCGGGCATGGTCGCCAACACCTATCTCGAAGGCAGCTACAGCGAGATCTATCCCGACATCGCCCGCGATGCGGACGGATTGCGAAAGCTGTTCAGGCAGTTCTCCTTCCCCGGCGGCATTCCGAGCCACGCGGCGCCCGAGACGCCAGGGTCGATCCACGAGGGCGGCGAGCTCGGCTATGCGCTGGTGCACGCCTATGGCGCCGGATTCGACAATCCTGACCTGATCGTCGCCTGCGTCGTTGGCGACGGCGAGGCCGAGACCGGTCCGCTCGCTGCGTCCTGGCACTCCAACAAGTTCCTGAATCCGGCGCATGACGGGGCGGTGCTGCCGATCCTGCATCTCAACGGCTACAAGATCGCCAACCCCACCGTGCTCGGGCGGATGCGGGACGAGGAAATTCGCAATCTCTTCCGCGGCTTCGGCCACGAGCCGCTGTTCGTCGAAGGCGACGATCCCAGATTGATGCACCAGTCCATGGCGGACGCGCTCGACGTGGCGCTCGCCAGCATTCGCTCGATCCAGCAGCATGCCCGCGATGGACGCACGACGATCGAGCGGCCGCGCTGGCCGATGATCGTGCTGCGCAGTCCCAAGGGCTGGACCGGGCCGAAAGAGGTTGACGGCAAGAAGGTCGAAGGCTTCTGGCGTGCGCACCAGGTTCCCGTTTCAGGCTGCCGCGACAACCCGGCGCACCTCAAAGTGCTCGAAGACTGGATGCGCAGCTACGAGCCGGACAAGCTGTTCGACTCGAGCGGCGCACTGATTCCCGAGCTTCAGGCGCTGGCACCCGACGGCCCGCGGCGGATGGGCGCCAATCCGCACGCCAATGGCGGGCTCCTGAAGAAAGAGCTGAAACTGCCGGACTTCCGCAGCTTCGCCGTGGAGGTGCCGCAGCCCGGCGGCGTCATCGCCGAAGCCACGCGCGAGCTCGGCAAATTCCTGCGCGACGTCATCCGCCTCAACGCCAAGGAACGCAACTTCCGCATCATGGGCCCGGACGAGACCGCGTCAAACCGGCTGGACGCGGTGTTCGAGGCCACCAAACGCGTATGGATGGAGCCGACCGAACCTTACGACGTGCATCTCGCGCAGGACGGCCGCGTGATGGAGGTTCTGAGCGAGCATCTCTGCCAGGGCTGGCTCGAGGGCTATCTGCTCACCGGCAGGCATGGCTTCTTCTCCTGCTACGAGGCCTTCATCCACATCGTCGATTCCATGTTCAACCAGCACGCCAAATGGCTGAAGGTGACGCGCGAGTTGCCGTGGCGCCGCCCGATCGCCTCGCTCAATTATCTCCTGACCTCGCATGTCTGGCGCCAGGACCATAACGGCTTCAGCCACCAGGACCCCGGCTTCGTCGACCTCGTCGCCAACAAGAAAGCCGACATCGTCCGCATCTATCTCCCGCCGGACGCCAACACGCTGCTGTGGATCGCCGATCACTGCCTGCGCACCTACAACCGCATCAACGTCATCGTCGCCGGCAAGCAGCCGGCGCCGCAATGGCTGTCGATGCAGGATGCGGCCACGCATTGCGATGCCGGCATCGGCATCTGGAGCTGGGCCGGCACGGAGGATGCAAACGCAGAGCCCGACGTCGTGATGGCCTGCGCCGGCGACGTGCCGACATTGGAGACGCTCGCCGCCGTCGACCTCCTGCGCAAGGCGCTGCCGGACCTGAAGATCCGCGTCGTCAACGTCGTCGACCTGATGACGCTGCAACCGAGGGAACAGCATCCGCACGGCCTCTCCGGCCGCGACTTCGACGGCCTGTTCACAGCGGACAAGCCTGTCATCTTCGCCTATCACGGCTACCCCTACCTCATTCACCGGCTGACCTATAACCGCACCAACCATGCCGGCATGCATGTGCGCGGTTTTGCCGAGGAAGGCACCACGACGACACCGTTCGACATGGTCGTGCTCAACAAGCTCGACCGCTATCATCTCGCCATCGAGGCGATCGAGCGCGTGCCTGGTCTCGCGACCAGGGCTGCGCAGGTCAAACAGCAATTCCGCGACAAATTGATCGAGCACGCCCGCTATGTCCGCGAGCACGGCGAGGACATGCCGGAGGTTCAGGGCTGGGTCTGGCCGAACAGCGCCGGCGGCAACACGCCGGCCGAAGCCGGCGACTGAAGCCATGTCGGACACGGTCCTTGTCCTCAACGCGGGATCGTCGAGCATCAAGTTCGGCCTGTTCGAGCTCGCGGCATCCGGCCCCGCCCTGCTCTGCAACGGCCTGCTCGACGAGCACGAGGCAACGCCCAGGCTCGTGGTGAAGAGCCCGGCGGGCGAGGATTTGTTCGAGACGCGGAAGGATGCGTCGCATGGGGACAGCGGTCATCTGTTCGGCGATGTGCTGGCCTTCATTGCGAAGCGTTTCGGCGCACACCGTCTGTACGCCGTTGGTCACCGCATCGT
Organism: Bradyrhizobium sp. DOA1; assembly: GCF_001593325.1. NCBI lineage: Bacteria > Pseudomonadati > Pseudomonadota > Alphaproteobacteria > Hyphomicrobiales > Nitrobacteraceae > Bradyrhizobium > Bradyrhizobium sp. DOA1. The sequence goes on along the minus strand of NZ_JXJM01000001.1, from coordinate 1,462,579 downwards.
CCACGGCGGGCCGGACTATTCCGGACCGGTCGTCCTGACGGAGGATGTCTACGCCAGGCTGGAGGCACTGGCGCCGCTGGCCCCGTTGCACCAGCCGCGTTGTCTGGAGCCGGTCCGCAGCATCAAGGCGATCCGGCCGGATCTGACGCAGGTCGCCTGCTTCGACACCGCCTTCCACCACAGCCTGTCGCCGACGGCGCGCCGCTTCGCAATTCCCAGGCAATTGGAGCAGCGCGGCATCCGTCGCTACGGCTTCCACGGCCTCTCCTTCGAATTTGTCGCCGGGCGCCTCGCCGAGATCGCGCCGCACCTCGTCGCAAAGCGCACCGTCATCGCCCATCTCGGCAATGGCGCGAGCCTGTGCGCCCTGCGCGATGGCCGCAGCGTCGACACCACGATGGGATTGACGCCGCTCGACGGCCTCGTGATGGGCACGCGCTGCGGCACGATCGATCCCGGCGTGCTGCTCTATCTGCAGCAGCACGAGAACATGTCGGTCGAGCAGGTCCAGCATCTTCTCTATCACCAGTCAGGCCTGCTCGGCGTCTCCGGCCTCTCCGCGGACGTGCGCACACTGCTCGGGAGCGACACGGCTGCTGCGCGCGAAGCAATCGACCTCTTCGTCCTCCGCGCGGCGCAAGAGATCGCGATGATGGCGGCCACGCTCGGTGGACTGGACTGCCTGGTCTTCACCGGCGGCATCGGCGAGCATGCCAAGGAGATCCGCAGCGCGATCGGCGAGCGTCTTGGCTGGCTCGGCGTGCGCATCGATGCCGCTGCGAACGATGCGGGGCGCGAGCGCATCAGCCGGGGCGATAGCAGCGTCGAGGTGTTCATCGTTCCGACGAACGAGGAACTGACGATCGCGCGGCATTGCGCGGCAGTGTTGCGATCATGATGAGATAGGCACCTGGCACTGCTGCTCTCCCGCAAGGAGAGAGGGCACAAGAATGCGCAGTCCGAACTAATGCGTGCCCGTCAATATCTGGTAACAGCTAATCACGACCTCGATGACGATCAGCACCACCACCGCGATCTCGAGGCGGAGCGAGCGCCTTGTGTCGATGATGTCGGTAAGCGCATTCGCGGTCTCCGACACGGCCGCGAGCTTGCGCTCGAGCGTGTCGAGGCGCTCCTTCAGCTCGTACTCGTCCTCGAGACGTGAATAGAGCCGATCTAGCTCGGGCTTCTCCCAGAGCACGTCGGGTTTTTCGGCCACGGCGACGCGGCCGGCGACGCGCTGCTGCACCAGCAGCGCGTTTCCGATCAGTTGCAGGATGCCCTTGCGGCCGGGCGGCGTGCGGCCCTGCTCGGCGAGCATGCGCGCGAACGGCTCGATCACGTCGAAGACGGCAGCGACGCGGCGCTCGTCGCGCGCCAGCGAGGTGCTCTTGGCGAGCGCGTCCGCGATCAGGAGCAGGCGGTCGTCGGAGAATTTGGCGAGGCAGATCGGACCGCCCGGCTGGATCGCCTCGGCATTCTCATCCTTGCAGAGCTGCGCCTGCGCGGTCTCCTCCTCAGAGGGGCTGAGCTCGCCGATCACGCGCGGCTTCAGACTGTCGATCACGACCTTCTCCTCCGAAGGCAAAAGACCGATCAGCACCACGACGCCGTAGCGGAAGATCACGACGAGGCCGGCATGGACGCGGAAGGCGGCCGGCGTCGAGGACACCAACGTGCCGAGCTCGAGGCCGGAAGCGTTGATGCGGTCGCCGAGCATCAGCGCGCGAATCCGCAACGTCGGCGCGGCGTCCTGCTTCGGCGTTGCGGCTGCGGCGCTGGCGGCAAGGTGATCGGCGTTCATGCAAAGCCTCCGTCGGCACAAATCGTATGCTCTTCCCGTTCGCCGGTGCGTTGTAGCCGATGCATTCCTTGTACGATTGCAAACGAGCCCGGTCGTTCCACGGTCGTCCGGATTAATACGGTCCGGATGAACTCGTGCCGAAACATTCGGCAGAATCTCATCCTGCGCACGACATATTCGGCTACGACGGAGTTTACCATTGCATGCCGAGGCACCGCCGGAAAGTTGCACTCGGCAGCGTCACGTGTTTATGACAACATCATGAAGAGCTACGCTTCTCCCGAATTGCAGACATTGAAGTCTCAATCATGCTGAGCGTCATCATTCCAACCGAGGGCGTCGAGCAGACGGCAGTCGCAACGCTGGCCGCGCTCGTTCCCGGCGCGGCTGCCGGCATCATCCGCGAGGTCCTCCTGGTCGATGGCGCCGGCAATGGCGTCATCGAACGCGTCGCCGACGTTGCCGGTTGCCGTTTCATCGGCATCGAGCCATCCTCCCAAGCTGCCGCCTTCGCCGCCGGCGCACGCCAGGCCCGTTCGCCGTGGCTGATGTTCCTGCCGGCCGGCGCTGTGCTGGAGACCGGCTGGATCGAGGAGACCACCCAGTTCATCCAGGCCGTCTCGGCGAGCGGGCGGGATCGCGCGGCGGTGTTTCGCTATGCGCGCTCACCTTATGCCGACACCGGAGTCCGCGACATTCTCCGCGCCGTGGCCCGCAAGCTCGTGGGCCCGCTCGGCGATCAGGGGCTTTTGATCGCGCGCGATCATTATGACCGGCTCGGCGGATACCCACCGCAGGCCCGCCGCGCCGAGGCACGGCTGCTCCGCCGGCTCGGGCGCTCATCCCGCACCATGCTGCGCAGCCGGATCGTCATGGCCGGGTGAGGGCGCCAGGTACTTGCCAAAGTCAAATAATTATTTGACAATGGCAAGTATCGAGGTGATCTCATGGTAATGAACGGTATCGACGACCAGATCGCAGCGGTTCGCGCCTTCAACCGCTTTTATACCCGCAAGCTCGGCGTACTCGACCAGCACCTTGGACAGAGCCCGTTCTCGCTCAGCGAGGCCCGCGTGCTCTACGAGCTCGCCCATCGGGATGACATCGCAGCCAAGGAGATCGGCAACGAGCTCGGTCTCGACCCCGGCTATCTCAGCCGCATCGTGCAAAGCTTCGACGAAAAGGGGCTTATCACGCGAAGGCCCCTGCCCGCCGATCGCAGGCAATACCAGCTCAGCCTCACCGCCAAGGGCCGCCAGACCTTCGCAAAGCTGAACCTGGGCTCGCACAACGAGGTCGCGGCCATGCTGGCTCCGCTTTCGGCCGACGATGCAACGCGGCTGACGCAGGCGATGGCGACCATCGAGGCCGTGCTGGAGCAACGTCGATCCCAGCCCGCGGCTTTCATGCTGCGCAGCCACCGCGTGGGCGACATGGGATGGGTCATCTCGCGACAGGGCGCCGCCTACGCTGCGGACTACGGCTGGGACGTCAGCTACGAGGCGCTGGTCGCCGAGATCTGCGCGCAGTTCATCAGGAACTACGACGCGGCGCGCGAGCACTGCTGGATCGCGGAAGTGGACGGCGAGCCCGTCGGCTCGGTCTTTCTGGTCAAGGCCAGCGACAGGGTCGCCAAGCTGCGCCTGTTGCAGGTGGAGAAGAAAGCGCGCGGGCTCGGCGTCGGCCGCGCGCTGGTCGAGCAATGCATCCAGGGCGCGCGCGAGAGAGGCTACAGCAGGATGACGCTGTGGACGCAGAGCATCCTGGTTGCCGCCCGCGGCATCTACAAGAGTGCGGGCTTTGAGCTCGTCGCCACCGAGCCGCATCACAGCTTCGGACAGGATTTGGTTGGGGAGACGTGGGAGCGAGATCTCTAACTGATCGAGGCACTTACTTCCTTCTCCCCTTGTGGGAGAAGGTGGCGCGAAGCGCCGGATGAGGGGTATCTATCCACCCGGCGTGCGCTGAGAGAACCCCTCACCCAAGCGAGCTCGTGTCTACCAGCGGAGCTGCCCTCTCCCACAAGGGGCGAGGGCACATAAATGCGAATCGTTCGCTCCTCTAATCGTCCGTGTGCGGATCAACATGATCCGCGCCAGCTCGTGTTCAAACCGTCGCGCCCTGCGCCTTCGGCCTTCGCAGATGCTCATCTAACCGCGGCATGATCTCGACGAAATTGCAGGGCCGCGTGCGGTAGTCGAGCTGGGCCTTGAGGATGCCGTCCCAGCCGTCGCGGCAGGCGCCGGGCGAACCGGGCAGGCAGAAGATATAGGTCGCGCCCGCGACGCCCGCCGTGGCGCGGCTCTGGATCGTCGACGCGCCGATCTTGGCATGGCTCAGCATGTGGAACGCGATCGAGAAGCCGTCCATGCGCTTCTCGAACAGCGGCTCGATCGCCTCCGGCGTAACGTCGCGTCCCGTAAAGCCGGTGCCGCCGGTGGTGATGACGACATCGACGCCGGCATCCGCGATCCAGCGGCGGATCACGGCGCGGATCGCCTCGACATCGTCGGTGACGATCTCGCGCGCGGCCAGCTGATGGCCCGCCTCGGTCAGGCGATCGGCCAGCGTCTGGCCCGACTTGTCGTCCGCGAGCGCGCGCGTGTCCGACACCGTGAGCACCGCGATGTTGAGCGGGATGAACTGCTTTGTCTCGTCGATGGAGGCCATTGTGCTTTATCCTCTTGTGTCCCGGACGCGATGCAGCGCGTAAGCGCTGCTTTGCAGAGCCGGGACCCATTTGCTTGAAACCGAGGCTGTGGGCCCCCGGCTCAGCGGCGCAGCATTCCATGCTGCGCCGCGTCCGGGGCACGAGACTTTGCTATTGCCCACCGCCGAACGTGTTGCAGGCCTGCACCGTGCCCTGCTGATAGCCGGTCATGAACCACTGCTTGCGCTGCGCCGCCGAGCCGTGGGTGAAGGAATCCGGCACGACGCGTCCCGTGGCCTGGCGCTGCAGCGTATCGTCCCCGATCGCGCTCGCCGTGGACAGGGCGGCGTCGATGTCGCCGGGCTCGAGGAAGTTCGGGCGCTTCTTGGCCTCGCGGTTGACCCAGACGCCGGACAGGCAGTCGGCCTGCAACTCGACCTTCACCTGAAGCGCATTGGCTTCGGCCTTGCTGCCGGCCTGCTGCTGCAGGCGTGTCACGCGCGGAATGATGCCGAGCAGATTCTGAATGTGATGACCGACCTCGTGCGCGATGATGTAGGCCGTGGTGAAATTGCACGCCGACTTGCCGGAGCAACCGCGGAAGCGCGTCTCGACCTCGCGGAAGAAGCTGGTGTCGAGGAAGATGGTGCGGTCCGGCGGGCAATAGAACGGGCCCATCGCCGACTGCGCCATGCCGCAGCGACCGCCATTGGTGGCGTTGCGGAACAGCACGATCTTCGGACCGGTATAGGTCTGGCCGTTGGCCTGGAAGATCTCGGTCCAGCGATCGTCGATCTCGCCGAGGATGCCCGAGATCATGCTGCCCATCTCGTCGGTGGGCGCGCCGCGCTTGCCGGAAGAGGACTGGCGATCGGTCTGGTAGGTCGGCGCATGGCCGCCGCCGGTGAGGATCTCGGCGCCGCCGATCAGGATGCGCGGGTCGATGCCGAAGGCGTAGCCGACCAGGCCGAGGATGATGATGGTGCCGATGCCGAGCCCGCCGCCGCCCATGGGCAGGCCGAACCCGCCGCCTCCGCCGCCGCCAAAGCCACCACCTTCGTCGCGACGATCCTCGATGTCGTCGCTGCGGCGGAAGTCATCGTAACGCATGGCGGCCTTCCCCTCGGGGTCCCTGGTTCAAGTTCGTCGGCGCGCATCGACGCCAAAGCTCAACGCGCCACACACGTAAAATTTCCGTTGCTTTTATCAATATCGTGGCCGGCAAAAATTGCCTAGTGCGACAGCATGCCGGTGCCAGCAAATTTTTCCGAGGGTCGAGCAATTTTTTCCGAGAGAAATTTGCAGCCTTTTTGGAGGCCTGATTGCTTCCGCAACGCAATCAACCGCGAAATACACTGTAAAACACGGCGTATGCGCACGACGACATGCACGCAGAACGCGATGCGAGTGTTGCCCACGAAAGCGGCGGGTTAAGTCGATTTTTACTTTGCCGCTTCAATGTAACGGTCAGTCGGTTGTTTGGTCCCGCGTCGCCGACAGCGTCGCCTGAGTCAGAGTTCTTGAGTCATGGTAGAGTCGCGTCGCGGGGCGTCTGCAAGGGCGCCCCGCACAAATTTTGAGTCCGCCTCGCATCGCATCATCCTCGGCGATTGCGTCGCCGAGATGTCGAAGCTTCAGGCTGGTTCGGTCGATCTCGTGTTCGCCGATCCGCCCTACAATCTCCAGCTCAAGGGCGACCTGAAGCGCCCCGACGAATCCCATGTCGACGCCGTCGACGACGATTGGGACAAGTTCGATTCGTTCTCCGCCTATGACGATTTCACCCGCGCCTGGCTGCTTGCCGCACGCCGCGCGATGAAGCCGTCGGCGACGATCTGGGTGATCGGCTCCTATCACAACATCTTCCGCGTCGGCGCCATCATGCAGGACCTCGGCTTCTGGCTCCTGAACGACATCGTCTGGCGCAAGACCAACCCGATGCCGAATTTCCGCGGCCGCCGCTTCACCAATGCGCACGAGACCATGATTTGGGCCGCGCGCGACGAGAAGGCCAAGGGCTATACGTTCAATTACGAGGCGCTGAAGGCCGCCAACGAGGACGTGCAGGCCCGCTCCGACTGGCTGATCCCGCTGTGCACCGGCGAGGAGCGCCTCAAGGGCGCCGACGGCAAGAAAGTGCATCCGACGCAGAAGCCGGAAGGCCTGCTCGCGCGCGTGCTGCTGTCCTCCTCCAAGCCCGGCGATCTCGTGATCGATCCCTTCAACGGCACCGGCACCACCGGCGCTGTCGCCAAGCGCCTCGGCCGCTCCTATATCGGCTTCGAGCGCGACACGACCTATGCGAAGGCCGCGGAAGCGCGCATCGCCGCGGTGGAGCCGCTGCCGGAAGCGAGCCTCGCCCCGTTTATGACCGCGCGCGAAGCGCCGCGGGTCGCGTTCTCCGAACTGATCGAGCGCGGCATGATCATGCCCGGCACGAAACTGTTCGACGCCAAGAAGAAGCTCGGCGCCCTGGTGCGCGCCGACGGCGCCATCATGCTGGGCGACAAGGTCGGCTCGATCCATCGCATCGGCGCCGTGGCGCAAGGCTCGCAGGCCTGCAACGGCTGGACCTTCTGGCACGTCGAGACCAAGAAGGGTCTCAAGCTGATCGACGAACTCCGCGCCGAGATCCGCGCCGGCATGGCCGAGTAGCGGCTTTCGCGATCTCGTAGGGTGGGCAAAGCGAAAGCGTGCCCACCATCCCCGTCCATCCAGATGGAAGCAGTGCCGGTGGGCACGGCGCTCCGCGCCTTTGCCTACCCTACGGCATCTTGAAGGAGGCGCCAGGCAGGACTAGATTTCACCGATCAGTCCCGTCCCGGTCCGGCTCCCATGCGACGACAGTCCGAGACATTGCTGCTGGTGCCTTTGCTGCCGATCTTCCTGCTCGGCATGTTTCCGATGTTCCTGATCGCGCTGTTGGGCTTCTTCGGCCTCGCCCTGTTCGGCGTGCTCGTGGTCTGCGTCGGACTCGCCAGCAGCAACGAGGCGCACGATAATTTCAACCATGACGTCATCGTGCACGGCTACGCGCGCGGATCGGAGCGCAAGGCGCGTGCGTCGGACATGCATCTCGCCGCGAGGCTCGGACTGCGGCTCGAGGCCGTGGGCGCGGCGATGGTCGTTACGGCGGCCATCGGGCTTTGTTACGCCTCCTGATCTGCGCAGCGCGCAGACACCGCCCGGCAAACTCGCCGGTTGCTCTCCCGGAGCGGGTTCGGGCAAGGAGGAGGCTGCGGCAATGACACCGTGCTCTCGGCAACAACATTGGGGAGATCGATGCTCAAATTCTATTTCAACGGATCGCCGAACCCGACCAAGGTCGCGCTCTATCTCGAAGAGGCGGGACTGCCGTACGAGCCGGTGAAGATCGATACCCGCAAGGGCGAGCAGTTCACGCCGGACTACCTCGAGATCAATCCGAACGGCAAGGTGCCGGCGATCGACGACGACGGCACCATCGTGTTCGACTCGAACGCCATCCTGCTCTATCTCGCCGAGAAGACGGGCAAGTTCCTGCCCGCCGCCAGCGTGCGCGGCGAGACGCTGTCCTGGCTGATGTTCGTTGCGACCGGCGTCGGGCCGTATTCGGGGCAGGCGGTGCACTTCAAGCACTTCGCGCCGAAGGAGCAGAACCACGACTACGCCCATAACCGCTACCAGTACGAGACCGACCGCCACTACAGGATTCTCGACGGTCACCTCAAAGGCCGCCCATACATGGTCGGCGACAGCTATTCGATCGTCGACATGGCTCTGTGGGGCTGGGCGCGGATGGTACCGTTCAAGCTCGGCGACGACGCCTTTACGCGGTACCCGAACGTGAAGCGGCTGGTGGACGAGATCTCGGCGCGGCCGGCGGCCGCGCGCGCCGTCGCGCTGAAGGACAAGTTCACCTTCAAGGCCGAGATGGACGACGAGGCGCGAGCCAATATGTTCAAGCACATGACCACCAAGGTGGCCTGATCGCGCCGGGACGTTGTTAGAGGCCACGCGCATGCGCGTGGCCTCTTGCTTTTAGAACTCAGGCGGCGTGGACCGTCTCGAGGAACCTCTCGACCTCGATCTTCAAGCGATTGCTGTCGGCCGACAACGACCGCGCCGCCGAGAGCACCTGCGAGGAGGCCGAGCCGGTCTCGGAGGCGCCGCGCTGCACGTCGCCGATATTGGTCGAGACGCGCTGGGTGCCCTGGGCAGCCTGCTGCACGTTGCGGGAGATTTCCCGCGTGGCTGCGCCCTGCTCTTCCACGGCGGCCGCGAC
>NZ_JXJM01000001.1:1405674-1453279 GCF_001593325.1 Bradyrhizobium sp. DOA1 | reverse complement strand
CGACGTCGCCGATCCGCGCCGCTGCCTTGGAGAGCTCGCCGACGCGGTCATTGGTCCTGCTGGCCTGGCCGACGGCCTCGCCGGCGATCCGGGCGGATTCCTGCACCTGACGGGCGATCTCGCCGACCGAGGAGGACAACTCCTCGGTGGCCGAGGCGACCGCCTGCACGTTGGCGGTGGCTTCCTGCGATGCGGAGGCCACCTCGGTCGACAGATCCTGGGCGCGCGAGGCGGTCGTGGTCAGCGTGCCGGCCGAGGCCTCGAGCTCGTTCGATGCCGACGACACGGTATTGACGATCTCGCCGACGGCCTGCTCGAACTGGTCGGCAAGCCTGACCATGTCCTGCTTACGGGTCTCGGCCTGCCGCGCCTCGAGCTCGCTCTGCTCGGCGCGCATGCGCTCGGTGTCGATCATGTTGTCCTTGAACACCTGGATCGCCTTGGCCATGTCGCCGATCTCGTCGGCCTTGCCGCGCCCGGGAATCTCGACCGCAAGATTGCCGCCGGCCAGCTGCCCCATCGCGCGCGTCATCGAGGCCAGGGGCCCGACGATGCTGCGGGCGATCAGGAAGGCGACGATGCCGCCGAACAGGATGGCGAGACCGCCTGCGACTTCCTGAACGGTCGTCGTGCCCGCGATCACGGCCTCGGCGTGGCTGCGCGAGTCCTGATAGTCTTTCTTCAGCGTCGCTTCCGCGGCCTTGAGCCTGGCGATGCTGTCGACGATCAGCGGGGCGAGGCTCTTGTGATAGATCTCGTCGGCCTGAAGCATCGCAGCCGAGGTCGTCTCGAACGCGGACTTGTAGATTCCGAGCGAGGTCTTCACGGGCGCGAGCGTGGCGCGCAACTCCGTCGCTTGAGGGCTCTTTTCCAGCGCCGAGAGCCGTTGTGCCGCCCTGTCCACACTCGCCCTGAAGTTGGCCGGCCCCTGCGCATCGCGCAAGGCCAGAAAACGCCAGTTCGCGATCCGGACCAGGAGGACCCTGGATTCGAGGTCCGCGACCAGGGCCGCGGTGTCTTCATCGACGGCGGCGCGCGCCGTATCGGCCAGCTTGCTCATCTTGGCCGCCAGCTCTTCCCCGCCCGGCAGCAGAGACGCCTTGCCCGTCCTCGCTTCATTGACGGCGTCGGAGAGATTGTCGCGCAGGCGCCGCATCTTGGCGATGTCGTCGATGAGGCCGTTGTAGAGCTTCTTCCGCTCCTCCGAGAGCGCGCCTTTCGCCGCGACCTGCAACAGCTCGGTCGCCGCGGCTTCCCGCTCCTGGGCTTCCTTCATGGCGGACTCATTGGCGTCATAGACGTAGCGCAGATTGGCGCGCTGGATCGCCTGCAGATGGGTCGAGATCTCCAGCACGCGCGCCGTGCTGTCCGACAGCGCGGATTGTCTTGCAACCTGATCCTGCACCGCCCGCAAATTCCAGACGGCAACCACCGCCATCACCAGACCGACCGCCACGAGGGCCATGAAGCCTGCGTACAGGCGTCCCCTGATCCGCAAACGAAACTTCGCCATTCCCACTGTCCACCCAGATGCATGTCACTTCGAGCGGCCGAACGATTCCGGCGATGTCGCGGCCACCCCGGCAGCCTCACATCGCGTCGATGCGACTCACGCTGCACCGCGGCACAATGGGGGACACTCGTTAATTGAACCTTCAAATTGTTCGCGCGCGCAGGACCGCCCCGCACAAAACGTGCTGATTTTATCGGCAGCCGTGCACAGCCGAGCAGAAATCCGCAGCGCCATGCAGAGTTCGGCCCACGAAGGTTTACCCGGCGCTAACCTGCTGCAATTTCCCGAGCGCGTTCTCGACCACTTCCAGCGTGTAGGGCTTCTGGACCACCGGCACCGAGGCCAGCTCCGCCGGAAGCGGCGCGCGCTCGCCATAGCCGGTCGCGAACATGAAGGGCACGCCGATCTCCTTCAGCTTGTGCGCCACCTTGATGCTGCTCTCGCTGCCGAGGTTGAGATCGAGCAGGGCAAAGCTCGGCCGGGTGCGCTCGATCGAGCGCAGCGCCTGATCGACAGTCGCGGCGGTGTCGACGTGACGGGCGCCGAGGTCGAGCAGGATGACCTCGGCGGCCATCGCGATGATCAGGTTGTCCTCGACGATCAGGGCCGTCTCGGAAATCCTGGGCTTGGCGGATTTGTGCTCTTCAATGCGCATGGCGGCTCCCGCGATGGACGGCAATAGCTGGACGAAATTGGGGGGAATGACGAATTTCGCGTGCACACCCAGAAGGTCGAAGCGGATTTCGGCATCGCCCTTGAGATCGAACGGCACCGACCGCTCGATGATCGTCGTGCCGAAGCCGCGCCGCGAGGGCGGCTGCACCGGCGGACCGCCGCTCTCCTTCCATTCGATGACGAGGCTGGAAGACGGATCGAGGCGCCAGACCACTTCGACATTGCCGGTGGAATCGGCAAGCGCGCCGTATTTGGCGGAGTTGGTCATCATCTCGTGCACGACGAGCGCCAGCGTCGCGAAAGCCTTGGGATCGAGCGCCACGTCGGGGCCGCCCATCTTCACGCGGTCGGCGCGCGAGCCGAGATAGGCGCCCGCCTCGGATTCGACCAGGGTGCGCAGCGCCACCGGTGCCCAATTGAGGTTGGTGATCTGGTCATGCGCGCGCGCCAGTGCCTGGATACGGCCGCCGAGAACGCTGGCGAATTCCTCGATGCTGGTCGCGGTGTCCTTGCTCTGCGCCACTAGCGCGCGGACGAGGCTCAGGATGTTGCGGACCCGATGATTGAGCTCGGCAATCATCAGTTCCTGCCGCTCCTGCGCGCCGCGCCGCTCACGCGCGGCGAGGTCGGACAGTTGCAGGATCACCTCGAGCAGGGTGACGCGCAGGCTCTCGGCGATGCGAATGTCGGCGACCGACCACGGCTTCGATTGGCCCGCCACGGTCTCCTGCCACAGTTCGAAGCTTCTGCGCGGCGTCAGCCGGGGACCGTTGGGGCCCTCGTCATAGACCTTGTCGGGAGCACCGGCCCAGTTGACCGAGCGCATCACCTCTCGGCGGAAGAAGATCAGGCAATCGCGCGGCGTGCGCGAGATCGGGATGGCGAGAAAGCCGGCGGCGCGGTCGCGGAAGGCCTCACCGGCGGCGTAGACCTTGGCGATCTCGGCGCTGGCGAAGATCCGGCCCGGCGAGGTGCGGTTGATGAAGGCGACGAGGTCCTTCACCTCGTCCTCCGTCGGCGTCTCACCCTCGCATGCAATCCTGTCGTCGGACCAGACCGCGACGCCGTCGCACGCGATCATCTTGCGATAGTCGCCGAGAAAATCGACGATCGCGCGCCGGCTGTGCTCGTGCGAGGCTGCGATCTCAATCAGCCGCTCCTGCACCTGGTGCGCGCGGGCCTCATAGGCGACGTCGCCCTCGCGCTCGCGCCCTTCGACGATCCAGGAGAACATCTGGCCGAACAGCTCGGACGCCGTACGCTTGTCGAACGAGATGTAACGCGGCGAATAATGATGGCAGGCGAACAGGCCCCACAGCTTACCGTCGCGCAGGATCGACACCGACATCGAGGCGGCGACGCCCATGTTGCGGAGGTATTCGATGTGGATCGGCGACACCGAACGCAGCACGCTCATCGAGAGGTCGAGCAGTCCGGCATTGTGCGTGGCCGTCGACACCAGCGCGGCCGGCCGGGTATTGACGTCGGCGATGATGCGCAGCCAGTTGCGCTGGTAGAGCGCGCGGGCCTGCCGCGGGATGTCCGAAGCCGGATAACGCAGGCCGAAGAACGATTCGAGCCCGGCCTCCGCCGTCTCCGCGATGACCTCGCCCGATCCGTCCGGGTGAAACTGGTAGACCATCACCCGGTCGAAGCCGGTCAGCACCTTGAGCTGGCGCGCCGCCTCGCGGGCGAGATCGGTCATGCCGCGCGTCTTGCGGATGCGCTCCAGCATCAGGCGCACGAGCTCGCCGGAATTGACGCCGGGCTCGTTGACGCTGGGCTCGGCTTCCACCACGAGATAGGCGCCGGAGAAATGGATCGACAGATCGTAGAGCGGCTTGCCGGCCTGGAGCTCGACACCGAACAGACGCTCGGTCGCGTCCGGCCCTGCGAGATGATCGACACGGTTGCGGATCGTCTCGACGGCCGCTTCCGAGATCACGCTCGATAACGGCCGCTGCAACAGATCGGCGACGTCGGCCCCGAGGAAGCTGCCGGCATTGTCTGAGGCCATGCAGATCGTGAAGTCCGAGAGCACCGCGAGCAGGAAGCCGAAGGGCTGCACACTGCCGGGAATGTGGATCGGCTCGCGATCGCAATTGGTGAGATTGACGGCTTCGTTCATGCCCGGTCCGCCGCCCGCTCGAACGCCGCGAAGGCCGCGCGCGCCGCTTCGATCACCTCATCTTCGTCGCTGACCTCTTCGCTTTGCAGCTTCGACAGCAAGCTCTGCCACAGCCGCTTGCCCGCGCCATGGCTCAGATAGCTGGTCGCCTCCGTGATGCGCGGGTCGGCGGCGTCGGCGACCTCCTTCAGCAGGAACTTGGCTCCGAGCCGGGAGCCTTCCAGCACATACATGGTGCCGAGCATGCCGCCAGGCGTCAGCGGCGGCACGGACACGGTGGGTTGCGCGGCACTGCCGAGCCGTCCGAGATCGGCCGCGATCGCGGCGCTACGCGACCGCTCCGGCCAATCCGGAAACATGCTGGCGACGCCTGCCTCGACGAGCGCCGCTTCAAGCGGAAGTAGCGCGCCGGCGCTGGCTTGAAGAAAGCGACGATAGCCCGCCACGACGGTGAGATCGAACGATGAAAGCTGCGCATCGAGCTCCCGGTGCGCAGCCGCAGTCGTATCTCTCAGTCGCTCACGGAGTCCTGGGAAGCTGCGGCCCACCCGTGTCGAAACGTCCGAAGCCCCAACCAGCATGAAATTCCCAAACGCGCGCGATGCCGGGGGCGCAATTGCCCCGGAAGCGAAGGAAACGCCGGCGGAACCCAAAAGGTTCCGCCGGACCGGCCACCTCCCTCGTCATTTCCTCCGCCGGGGCTTATGCAGCTCGTACGCGATCTCCGCCCGGGTCATCCCAAAGTCCAGAAGCTCCCGCTCGGTCATGGCGGCGAGCTGATACCGAGCCCGGGACCGCTCGCGCCTGATACGGACGGTCCCGGCCAGCGCCTGCCAGGCGCGCACGAGCATCGACATCTGTGCAGGATGAGATCGGTCGGCGGACTCTGCATGCGATCCACTCAGCTCGCAGGCCTCAGCAGTGCCTGCGGAAAAGGACCGAGCGCCTTCTCGGTCAGGATCGAGTCGCAATATTCCCGGATTTCCTTGATCTTGCCGTCCTCCAGGCGAAACACGAGACAATAGTCGTTGTCGTAGCGCACGCCCGCGGGGGTGACGTTGTCGCCCTTGGCCTCCACCACGACGATGTCGCCGTCGGCAATGAAGCGGTGGGCGACGGTACGCGTGCGGTCGCGCAGGCGTGTGCGGACGTAGCCGTGCAGATCGTTGAGGATCGCCTCCTTGCCGGCAAAGGTGCGCGACCAGGAATACTGCCCGGTCACGATCCATTGGGCGTCATCGGCGAGGCTTGCGGTGAACAGCGCGCGGTCGCGCGCGGCGGGATCAGGGTTGGCGGCCGCGGCAAAGATATCCTGCAGCAGTTTCTTGTTGGCGCTCGCGCTCATGGCGGCATCTCCTTGTGTGACAACGCCGAGATGATCGCCGGGCAAATGGCATTCTTCAAATCGATATAGAATATGATATCTATTCACTTCATGAATTTGAATTCGCTTGACCTCAATCTGTTGACCGCCCTCGACGCCTTGCTGCGCGAGGCCAATGTCAGCCGCGCCGCCATGCGCATCGGCCTGTCTCAGCCGGCGACGAGCCACGCGCTCCAGCGCCTGCGTGACATCTTCGGCGATCCGCTCCTGGTGCGCACCGGCGCACGGATGGAGCTGACGCCGCGAGCGCTGGCCCTGCGCGTGCCGCTGGCGCAGGCGCTCGACCAGGTGCGCGGACTGTTCGTGCCGGAGGATTTCGACGCGGCGCGCAGCGAGCGGCAATTCCGCCTGATGATGCCGGATCTCGCGGTCGAGCTGTTGATGCCGCCCTTGATGGAGAAGGTGACGCGGGCCGCCCCCAACGTCCGCATCGACGTGGTGCCGTGGCGCGGATCGGCGATCTTCCATGCCGAATTCGCCCGCACCATCGACCTCGTGATCTCGATCGGCAACGCCTTCAAGGGTTTCCACCGCCAGCTGCTCTATACCGACAGCGACGCGCTGGCCGTGCGCCGCGGCCATCCGATCGGCGCGAAGCTGAAGCGGCGGGAGACGTTCCTGGCCGCGCGCCATGTCGGCGTGATCATTCGCGGCAGCAATGAGGATCTGATCGACCCCTGGCTGCGCACCAAGGGGATCGAGCGGCACATCGCCCTGGTGGTGTCAGGCTATCTCGAAGCGCTGCACGTCACTGCCCGCACCGATCTCGTCGCCTTCGTGCCGCGCCGGCTGATCGCAGCGCTGTCGAAGCAGCTCGGTCTGGTCACGGTGACGCCGCCGCTCGACCCGGGGATCGACGAGCAGTTCATGTTCCATCCGACCCGCGCGCAGATGGACCCGGGCTCGATCTGGCTGAGAAGGCTGATGCTGGAGACGGGACGGGAGTTGGAGCAAGCCAAGCGCAAGCTCCCGTAGGGTGGGCAAAGCGAAGCGTGCCCACCACTTGTGCGGCAATCTTGGAAGCATGGTGGGCACGGCGCTGCGCGCCTTTGCCCACCCTACAAGAGCTTTGCTCCCTACGCCTTCTGCGCTTCCATCACCTTGCGGACCGCGGGCCGGTCCGACATGCGCTTGAAATGGTCGGCGATCTTCGGCGTGGCATTGATGTCGACGCTGTCGCCTTCGAGCCAGGTCGAGAGCGTGTAGAGATAGGGATCGCAGATCGTGAACTGCTCGCCCATCACCCAAGGTCCCCTGAACATCTTCTGCTCCATCAGGGAGAAGCAGGCGGCCATGGTCTGCGGGACCTTCGCTTTCATGTCGGCGAACGAGCTTTCCTGCGTCGCCCAGCGCGCGCCGCGCATCTTGTGGGCGTGATTGATGTGCACGGTCGAGCAGAGATAGGAATTGAACGACTGCACCTGGGCGAAATCGAAGGGATCGTCGAGCGGCGCGAGCTTCGCGTTGGGGAAGACTTGCGCGAGGTAAGCCAGCATCGCCGGCGTCTCGGTCAGGACGCCGCGATCGGTCACCAGCGCCGGGACGCGGCCCTTCGGGTTGATGGCGAGATAGGCCGGGCTGTTCTGCTGGTTGTCCTTGAAGCTCAGCCGTTCGGCCGTGTAGTCGGCGCCGGCCTCCTCCAGGGTGATGTAGGTGGCGAGCGCGCAGGTGCCGGTGGCGTAGTAGAGCTTGAGCATGTCGGACCTCATGGGAAAGCCGGAAAATAACGGCTGTCGCCCCCGAGGTCCATAGCACGAAATCCTCTTCGCAGTTGCCCACCGCCGCCCGCCTGTGCGAAGACGCCTCCAATCGGAGGGGCATTCTCATGACCGTACTCATCGCCGGTGGCGGCATCGGCGGATTGACGCTTGCGCTCAGCCTGCACGGGATCGGCGTTCCCGCAAAAGTGTTCGAGAGCGTCGCGGAATTGAAGCCGCTCGGCGTCGGTATCAACGTGCTGCCACATGCGGTGCGCGAGCTGATCGAGCTCGGCCTGATGGAGAAGCTGGACGCCAGCGGCGTGCGGACGCGCGAGCTCGCCTATTTCTCCAAGCACGGCAAGCCGATCTGGAGCGAACCGCGGGGCCTCGAAGCCGGCTACAAATGGCCGCAATTCTCGATCCATCGCGGCACGCTCCAGCAGCTCCTGCTCGACACTGCCGTCGAGCGGCTCGGCCGCGAGAACATCCTCACCAGCCATCACCTCACCGGCTGGACCGAGATCGCCGACGGCGTGCGCGCCGACTTCATCGACAGGGCGACCGGCAAGGCCGCAGGGAGCTACGACGGCGCGATCCTGATTGCCGCCGACGGCATCCATTCCGCCGCGCGAGAAAAGCTCTATCCCGGCGAAGGCCCGCCGATCTGGAACGGCCGCATCCTCTGGCGCGGCGTCACGCCGGCGAAGGCGTTCCTCACAGGCCGCACCATGATCATGGCCGGCCACGAGATCTTGAAGTTCGTCTGCTATCCGATTTCGAAGGCGCCGGACGAAGCGGGCAATCACCTGATCAACTGGGTCGCCGAGCGCCATATGCCGCCGACCTATCAATGGCGGCGTGAAGACTATAACCGCACCGCGCGCCTCGAGGAGTTTCTGCCCTGGTTCGAAAGCTGGCGGTTCGACTGGCTCGACGTGCCCGGCCTGATCAGGAACTGCCCGCATGCCTATGAATATCCGCTGGTCGACCGCGATCCGTTGTCGCAATGGACGTTCGGCAAGGTCACGCTGATGGGCGATGCCGCGCACCCCATGTATCCGATCGGCTCGAACGGCGCCTCGCAGGCGATCCTCGATGCCCGCACCATCACGCGCGAGATTTTGGCGCATGGACCCACCCAAGCCGCGCTACTCGCCTATGAAGCCGAGCGGCGGCCCGCGACCACCGACCTCGTCCTGCTCAACCGCAAGAACGGTCCGGAGCAGGTGATGCAGCTGGTCGAGGAGCGCGCGCCCGATGGCTACGACGTTGTCACCGACGTGCTGTCCCAGCAGGAGCTGGAAGACATCGCCGCCAACTACAAGCGCGTCGCGGGATTCCAGGTGGAAGCGCTGAATGCGAAGCCGGCGATTGTAAGCAGGGACGCAAGGCGGGTCGGGGCATGATGCGCTAGCTGAGAGCGAGGTGCGCATGAATGCACCCTCGCCCCTCGCGGGAGAGGGCAGCGAAGGTGGCGGACGCGAACTTGCTCGGGTGAGAGTCTCGGCGCGTTCATCTCGTCATCTGGGTTCGTGGAGAGGAATTCCTCATCCAGCGCTTCGCGCCACCTTCCCACAAGGGGAGCAGGAAGAAGTAGCGCGCGGCTAGCGCTACGCTCTCTTACTTCACCACCCTCGCCGCTTCCAGCAACCGCTCGCTGGCGCTTGCCGTCGCCAGCACGGTGCCGTCCTCCGCCATCAGCTTACCCTCGACGAACGCGATCGTCTTGCCGAGCTGCGTCACCCTGGCCTCGCCGATGATCGGCCCTGGCTTGGCAGGACTGAGGAAGTTCACAGTCATGCTGATGGTGGTGGTGTAGAGCCGGCCCTCGCTCATCACCAGCACCGCCGGGCCCATCGTGTCGTCGAGCATCGCCGAGAGCATGCCGCCCTGGATGAAACCTGCGGGGTTGCAAAACTCCGGCTTGCCTTCGAAGCCGAGCCTGATCCAGCCCGCCTGCGGGCGCGCATCGAGGAGGCGCCAGCCCAGCAGCTCGGCGCAGGGCGGCCTTGGAAAGTTGTCGAGCGCTGTTTTGACCATGCGAACCTCCGTTGCCCATCATGGGTAGTCCAGGGCTGCTGACAACCTGGTGTCAGCAACCATCATCCCGCATCGCGGCAGGTGAAGACCTGCACGTTCCGGCGAGACCCGCGGCTTCCGCGCAAATTAAGGTCATTTCAACCAAACGGCTTCACGGCCGATTCAACACATTGCCAAGGGAATCCCTGGCGGTAAGCGGTTGGAAGTTACCGCATGGGACAAGTCACCGTGACACCGGAGCTTTCCCATGCGCGCGCTGTTGCACCAGGCCAAGAACCGCCTGCACGCAATTGAAGACCACCTGACGGTACGGACGCAGATCGCCGCTGCCGTGGCGGCCTTGTCGATCGTCCTCGTTGGCACCCTCGCTGCCGGCGCCGCGCTCATCAGCTATCGAAATACGGCGACCCTCATCGAGAGCAGTCTGACGCAGATCGCCTCCACAACTTCGGGCCGCCTCGACCGCTTCATGGCGACGCGCCAGCAGGAAATCAAGCTGTTCGCGGAGCTGCAACCGATGCAGCCGCTATGGCAGGGCGATCCGGCCGCGCTGCGCAGCGCGCTCGAAGCTCTCCAGCGCTCCTTTTCCGACTTCGCATGGATCGGCTTTGCCGATGCCGAAGGCAACGTCGTCGCAGCAACCGGCGGCCTGCTGCAAGGCAAGTCCGTGGCAGCGCGGCCGTGGTTCAGGCAGGGCCTGAAGAGCGTCGCCATTGGCGACGTGCATGAGGCTCTCCTGCTCGCCTCCCTGCTGACGCAGCGCGCCAACAACGAACCCTATCGCTTCGTCGACATCGCCGTTCCCGTGCACGACGCCGCGGGCAAGCTGCTTGGCGTGCTCGGCGGACATCTCGACTGGAATTGGGCCAGCAACCTGATCAAGGACGCCGAAGCCACTGATGGCAGCGCCAAGACGCAGCTGTCTATACTCAGCAAGGGCGGTATGGTCCTGGTCGGACCAAAGCAGGAGACCGTCCGCTATGGCGGCGAGGACCTCGCCGGCATTCTGAAGACCCGCGTCGGCACCTTCCGCGAGACCGCGGACGAGCAGCAGATGCTGACCGCATTCCACGTCGGCACGGGTTACCGCGATTATCAGGGACTGAACTGGATCGTCACCGCGAGCCAGCCGGCGAGTGTGGCGCTCGCGGCCGCGATCTCGTCGGCGTACACGATCCTGGCCATCGGTGCCGTGACGGCACTGACAGGACTGTCCCTGGCCATCCTGGTCTCGCGCCGGATCGCCGGTCCGATCATCGCCATCACCGGGGAAGCCGACCGTATCGGTCGCGCCCACGGCCCCACCATGCTGGCGCGGCAGAGCGGCTCGGCCGAGGTCGTGCAGCTCTCGCGCGCGCTGCGCTCGCTGCTCCGCCGCATCGGCCTTGCCGAAGAGCGTACGAAGGAGGCCGAGCTGCGCGCCACCGAAAACGCGATGCAGCTTCAGGAGGACATGCTGAAGCTGCGCCAGCTCGCCGACACCGACTTCATGACCGGTCTGATGAACCGCCGGTCCTTCCTCGCCGTCGCCGACGACGCGGTCGCGTTCTGCCGCCGCTACAAGCGCAACATGGCGACGCTGATGATCGACATCGATCATTTCAAGAGGATCAACGACACCCATGGCCATGCTGCCGGCGACGACGCCATCAAGCGCGTCGCCGAGATCGTCAGCCAGTCGATCCGGACCACCGACAAGGCCGCCAGGTTCGGCGGCGAGGAGTTCGTGGTGCTGCTGCGCGAGATCGACCAGGAGACCGCCGTGCTGCTCGCCGATCGCATCAGGACCTCGATCGAGAGCGCGACGGTGCGCCACGGCAACATTGTCATTCCCCTCACGGTCTCGATCGGGCTCGCGCTGTTCGACGAGAGCGACCGCGACGTGCAGGACGTCATCGAGCGCGCCGACCAGGGCCTCTATGTCGCCAAGAAGACCGGCCGCAACCGCACGTTCCTGATGCCGGCGGAAGACCAGCGCGCCGCCCGCGCCGCCTGAAGGTTCAATCGAGCGCGTGCGCGATCACCTTGCGCATGACATTGGGCAGTGCTTCGCCGGCGAGCGTTGCGATCGGCACCCAGCGCATGCCTTCGGGCGCACGGGCGCGGGCGTCTACCTTCGCCGTGTAGACCACCAGCTCCAGCGGGAAATGCGTGAAGACGTGGGTGACGACGCCCACCTTGCGCTGCCAGCGGGACAGCCCATTCAATTCCGGCGCTTGCAGCTTCGCCGCCGCATCGTCTTGACCGGCGAGCCAGTCTGAGCCGGGCACTTCGGTCATGCCGCCGAGCAGGCCCTTTTCCGGCCTCGAGCGGACAAGCAGCTCATCGCCGCGGGTGACGACGAAGGCGGCGCCACGCCTGAGCGTTCCGCTCTTCTTCGGCGCCTTGCGCGGAAACGTCTCCTGCATCCCTTGCGCGCGCGCCGTACAGTCCTCGTTCAACGGACACAGCGAGCAGGCCGGCTTCTTCGGCGTGCAGATCGAGGCGCCCAGATCCATCAGCGCCTGCGCGCTGTCGCCGGCGCGGGACTTTTCGTCGCCGGCGCGGGAGTCTGCCAGCAGCGTTGCGGCCAGTTGTTGTATCCGCGGCTTGGCCTGCGGCAGCTCCTCCTCGACCGCGAACAGGCGCGACACCACGCGTTCGATGTTGCCGTCGACCGGCATGGTGCGGCGATCGAACGCGATCGCGGCGATCGCCGCCGCGGTGTACGGCCCGATGCCGGGCAGCGCACGCAGGCCGTCTTCGGTATCGGGAAAGACGCCGCCATGCTCGCACGTCACCGCGACCGCGCAGGCATGGAGGTTGCGCGCCCGCGAGTAATAGCCGAGCCCGGCCCACATCCGCAGCACGTCATCCTGCGAAGCCTTGCCGAGCGCCGTGACATCCGGCCAGCGCGCCACGAATTTTTCGAAATACGGACCGACCGCCTTCACCGTGGTCTGCTGCAGCATGATCTCCGACAGCCAGACGCGGTAAGGGTCCGAGGCCTCGCCGGGCGCGGCGCGCCAGGGCAGACGACGGCGGTGGCGGTCGTACCAGGCGAGCAGCAAGGTGGGGCGGGTCGAAACGACCGCCTCAAATGGTTCCGGCTTCGTCTTAAGGGATTTCGAGCTCATGTCTGACTGTAGCGATGACGCGCCGATCTCTCCACGTCATGCCCGCGCTCGTCGCGGGCATCCACGTCTTTCTTCGCAGGAAGAACGTGGATGGCCGGGACAAGCCCGGCCATGACGACTAGGAACCTGCCGGTTGCACGCGGTGATGCTATAAGCCCCCATGTCCAAATTTCCTCCCAAGCCCGGTCCCATCAGCGCTAAGCCGCTGTCGCTCCTGCTCGACGACGTCTTTGCCGAGGCCTACGCCAAGCAGGGCTTTGCCGCGCGCGAGTTGGTGACGCGGTGGGCGCAGATCGCCGGGCCGGAGATCGCGGCCCATGCCGAGCCGCTGAAGATGCAATGGCCGCGGCCGGTGGAGGGACAGCCGCAGGAGCCGGCGACGCTGGTGCTGCGGGTCGAGGGGCCGATGGCGCTGGAGATTCAGCACTCCGCCGACGTGATCCTGGAGCGGGTCAACCGTTTCTTCGGCTGGAGTGCGGTCGGCAAGCTGGCCTTCCGGCAAGCGCCCCTGTCGCGGCCCCGGGCCCGGAAGCGGCCCGGCCCGCCGGACGCTCAATCGGTGGCCAAGGTGGCGGAGAGCCTGGGCGATATCGAAGATGAACAGCTGAAGACGGCGCTGGCCCGCCTCGGGGCGGCCATCAAGCGAAATTGAGCCTCATTCGGCGGCTAATCTGGACCTGTCCTGGCCGCTCGCCATTGCCTCAATCGACGTTTCAAGCTAGCGACAGGCCGCCCGGGTGGAACTTGATGGACTCCTGGGCCGATAATTTTGCCAATTCGGGAGCCGACCGTGATCATCACCCGCCGCGCCTTCACCATGATGCTGTCGCTGACCGGGCTTGCCGCGCTGGCCGGGCTCTCGCCGCTGCGGTTCGTGTCCGAGGCCATGGCGCAGGCTGCCGCCGATGTGGCCAAGCCGGTGTCGCTGCCTGACATGGCGCTCGGCCCGAACGACGCCGCCGTCACCATCACCGAATACGCTTCGATGACCTGCCCGCATTGCGCCGCCTTCAACGAGCAGGTGTTCCCCAAGATCAAGAAGGAATACATCGACACCGGCAAGGTGCGTTACATCTTCCGCGAGTTCCCGCTCGACATCAAAGCCGCCGCCGGCTCGATGCTGTCGCGCTGCATCGCCAATGGCGACGCCTCGAAATACTTCGCGGTGACCGACATGCTCTTCCGCCAGCAAAACGACTGGGTGCTGAAGAACACCACCGAGACGCTGACGCGGATCGGCAAGCAGGCCGGCCTCACCCAGCAGCAGGTCGAAGCCTGCCTGAAGGATCAGGCGCTGCTCGACAAGATCGCCGCCGACCAGAAATATGCCAGCGACGTTCTCAAGGTGGATTCGACGCCGACCTTCTTCATCAACGGCGAGAAGATCAAGGGCGAGACCTCGTTCGAGGATTTCGCCAAGAAGATCAATCCGCTGCTCAAGAGCTGATTCGCAACGCGACAAACCTGATTCGCGCATCGAGAGCCGTATCATCCCGGCATAAATCCCTTGGGAAAAGCAGCTTTCGCCGGTTGCCCTCGCGGCGCACCGCGGCCATTGTCCAGCCGCACGAGCCGCTTTGCGCGACTCGCCCAGACAGCGACATTGCCTTCCATGGTATTGTCCCGGCAGGGGGATTCGCGCCTGCCAACAGAGATGCGTGCTTATGAAAATCACCCGCCTGCGCCTTCACGGTTTCAAGTCCTTCGTTGAGCCCACGGACTTCGTCATCGAGCCCGGCCTGACCGGCGTGGTCGGCCCGAACGGTTGCGGCAAGTCGAATCTCGTCGAGGCGCTGCGCTGGGCGATGGGTGAGACCTCATACAAGTCGCTGCGCGCCGCCGACATGGACGCGGTGATCTTCGCCGGCTCCGGCAACCGTCCGGCGCGCAACCACGCCGAAGTGACGATGACGATCGACAACGCCGATCGCACCGCGCCGGCGGCGATGAACGACAGCCAGCTTCTCGAAATCTCCCGCCGCATCGAGCGCGAGGCCGGCTCGGTCTATCGCATCAACGGCCGCGACGTGCGCGCACGCGACGTGCAGATCCTGTTCGCGGATGCCGCCACCGGCGCGCGTTCGCCCGCTCTCGTCCACCAGGGCAAGATCGGCGAGATCATCCAGGCCAAGCCCGAGCAGCGCCGCCGCGTGCTGGAAGACGCCGCCGGCGTCGCCGGTCTGCACGCCCGCCGCCACGAGGCCGAGCTGCGGCTGAAGGCGGCCGAAACCAACCTCACCCGCGTCGAGGACGTGATCGGCCAGCTCTCCGGCCAGATGGAAGGCCTGAAGAAGCAGGCCCGCCAGGCCGTGCGCTACCGCGAGGTCGCGGCCAAAGTCCGCAAGGCCGAAGCCACGCTGTTCCATCTGCGCTGGATCGGCGCCCATGCCGACGTCAACGAGTCCGGCCAGACCCATGACATCGCCGTGCGCGAAATGGCCGAGCGCACCCAGCACCAGGCCGAGGCTGCCCGCATCCAGGCCATCCGCGCCGCCGAAATGCCGGCGCTGCGCGATGCCGAAGCGCGTGCCGCGGCCGGGCTGCAGCGCCTGACCAACGCCCGCGAACTGCTCGACCGCGAGGAAGAGCGCGCCAAGGAGCGCGTCGCCGAGCTCGAGCGTCGTCTCGCCCAGTTCGAGGGCGACATCTCGCGCGCCCAGCAGCAGACCATGGACGCCGACGTCGCGCTGCAACGGCTCGACACCGAGGACGCCGAGCTGAAGGAAGAGATCAAGTCGCGCGTCGAGAAGCGCTCCGGCGTTGACGAGCGCGTCGCGGAAGCCGAGGCGGTGCTGACCGAGACCGAGCAGCGCTTCGCCGAGCTCACCACTGCACTCGCCGACCTCACCGCCAAGCGCAACCAGTTAGAGGCCAACGTCCGCACCCATCGCGACAAGCTCGCCCGGCTCGACCAGGAGATCGCGAACGTCGCCGCGGAGGAGCAGAAGCTTGCGGCCGAGACCGGCGGCTTCGGCGATCTCGACGAGCTGACCGCGACGGTCGAGACCGCCGAGCAGACGCTCGCTGCTTCGGAAGCCGCGGCGCAGGCGAGCGAAGCCGCCCACGTCGCCGCGCGCCAGACGCTGGAATCCTCGCGCTCGCCGCTGGTCGAAGCCGACAAGCGCGCACAGCGGCTCGAAACCGAGGCGCGCACGATCTCCAAGATTCTCAACGGCGAGACCAAGAACCTGTGGCCGCCGATCATCGACGGCATCACCGTCGACAAGGGATTTGAAAAGGCGATCGGCGCCGCGCTCGGCGACGATCTCGACGCGCCTGTCGATCCGTCGGCGCCGATGCGCTGGACCAATGCCGGCGTCACCGACGGCGATCCCGAGCTGCCTGAAGGCGTCACCCCGCTCGCCAATCACGTGCAGGCGCCGGCCGAGCTGGCCCGCCGCCTCGCGCAGATCGGCGTCGTGCCGCGCGAACGCGGCGCTGAGCTCGTCTCGCAGCTCAAGACCGGCCAGCGGCTGGTCTCGCCCGAAGGCGACGTCTGGCGCTGGGACGGTTTCGTTGCCGCGGCTCACGCGCCGACCGGCGCCGCGCGGCGGCTGGCCGAGCGCGCCCGCCTCGTCGACATCGAGAACGAGCTGGAGCAGGCCCGCATCGACGCGCAGATCAAGCGCCAGGCGCTGGAGAATGCCGAGTCCGAGCTGCAGATGGCCGCCAGCACCGAAGGCGCCAGCCGCGAAGCCTGGCGCGCCGCGCAGCGCGAGCTGAACATCGCGCGGGAGCGTCATGCCAATGCCGAGCGCGAGATCAGCCGCCATGCCGCGCGCAAGGCGACGCTGTCGGAAGCGCACAGCCGTCTCGCCGCCGACCGCGCCGAGGCCGAGGCCGCCTACGAATACGCCCAGGCCGGCATCGGCGAGTTGCCGTCGAGCGAGGACACCGAGACCCGTCTCGCTGCCGTCCGCAGCGACATCGAGGGTCATCGCCGCATGGCCGCCCAGGTCCGCGCCGAGGCCCAGGCGCTGGCGCGCGAGGCAGAGCTGGCCGACCGCCGCGTGCAGGCGATCCTCGCCGAACGTACCGAGTGGGCGAACCGCAAGGAGAGCGCGGCCTCCCACATCGACACCATCCAGGCCCGCATCGCCGAACTCACGATCGAGCGCAGCGAGCTCGAGAACGCGCCGGCCGTGTTCGCCGAGAAGCGCAGCGCGCTGATCACCGAGATCGAATACGCCGAGAACGACCGCCGGATGGCCGCCGACGCGCTCGCCACCGCGGAGACCGCGATGGCGGAGACCGACCGCGTCGCAAAGCTGACGCTGGAGGCGCTCTCCAGCTCCCGCGAGGCGACTGCTCGCGCCGAGGAGCGCATGGAAGGCGCGCGGCGCCGGCTCGAGGACATCGAGCGTGAGATCCGCGACATGCTCGAGGTCGAGCCGCAGGCCGTGGCGGGCCTCGCCGAGCTCGAGCCCGGCGCGGAGCTGCCTCCGCTGCACGACATCGAGGAGGACCTCGAAAGGATGCGCCGCGACCGCGAGCGCCTCGGTGCCGTCAATCTGCGCGCCGAGGAAGAGCTGCGCGAGGTCGAGACCCAGCACACCGGCCTCGTCACCGAGCGCGACGACCTGGTCGAGGCCATCAAGCGGCTGCGCCAGGGCATCCAGAGCCTCAACAAGGAAGCGCGCGAGCGGCTCTTGACCTCGTTCGAGGTCGTCAACAACCACTTCAAGCGCCTTTTCGTCGAGCTGTTCGGCGGCGGCGAGGCCGCGCTGCACCTGATCGAGAGCGACGACCCGCTGGAAGCCGGTCTTGAAATCATCGCCAAGCCGCCGGGCAAGAAGCCGCAGACGCTGTCGCTGCTCTCGGGCGGCGAGCAGGCGCTGACCGCGATGGCGCTGATCTTCGCGGTGTTCTTGACGAACCCCTCACCGATCTGCGTGCTGGACGAAGTCGACGCGCCGCTCGACGACCACAACGTCGAACGGTACTGCAACCTCCTGCACGAGATGACCGGCTCGACCGACACGCGCTTCATCATCATCACGCACAACCCGATCACGATGGCGCGAATGAACCGTCTGTTCGGCGTCACCATGGCCGAGCGCGGCGTCTCGCAGCTGGTCTCGGTGAGCCTCGCCGAGGCCGTGGACATCCTCGACCAGAACGTGGCTTGATATCGCCAGCGTCATTCCGGGGTTCGCGAAGCGAGAACCCGGAATCCCGCGCGACAATCTCTGGATCCCGGGTTCGCGACTTCGTCGCGCCCCGGGATGACGGTGAGCGAAGATGATCTCACCCACCCTCCCCGCCGAACTGAAAGCGGCCCTCGACGGCAAGCTCCAGGGCTTTTCGCGCATCGACGCCGCCCAGCGATCACAGAAAATCTCGACCGCCTATCGCGCCGGCGGCACCTCCGGCACGATCAAGTCGGACGCCGACGCGCTCGCTTACGCGCTGGCGCGCATGCCGGCGACCTACGCAGCCGTGGCGGCAAGCCTGAACGCGCTGACCGAGATCGCACCCGACCTTGCCCCGGAGACGCTACTCGACGTCGGTGCAGGCCCGGGCACCGCGAGCTGGGCCGCCGCGGAGGCGTTTCCGTCGCTGCACGACTTCACCCTGCTCGACGCCAATGCCACTTTGAGCCGGCTCGCGCTTGAATTGGCGCGCGACAGCACGCGACTGGCGGAGTGCCGCTATCTGCCTGGTGACGCCGGTGCGAACCTCGCGGAGGTCTCACAAGCCGATCTCGTCATTGCCAGCTACGTCATCGGCGAGCTCAGTGAGGCCGACCAGCGCGCGCTGACGGAGGCGATGTGGGCGAAGGCGCGCCACGCGCTCGTGGTGATCGAGCCCGGCACACCCGCCGGCTATGCGCGCATCCTCGCCCTGCGTCAGCAACTGATCGCGGCTGGCGCCTACGTCGCCGCGCCCTGCCCGCACGAAAGGCCCTGCCCGCTCAGCGCGCCCGACTGGTGCCATTTCTCCCAGCGGCTGCCGCGCTCCCAGGCGCATCGGCAGATCAAGGGCGCCGAGGTGCCGTTCGAGGACGAGCGTTTCATCTACGTCGCCCTGACCCGGACGCCGCCCTCCGCGCGCGTCGCGCGCGTGCTGGCGCCGCCGGATGTCGGCAAGGCCGAGATCGCGGCGAAGCTCTGCACGGAAAGCGGTGTCGCGCTGACGAAAGTCCCACGGCGCGACAAGGCCGCCTATGCGAGTGCCCGCCGCTGGCGCTGGGGTGAGGCGGTTGTTGCCGAAAGTTAACCTCGTTCAGGGCTTTCGCCTTGAACTCCGATGGCTCTTCGCCAGACCAAATCCTACCTCCCCTCCGCGACGGGCTCTCGTTCGGCGTTAATTTGGTCTACGCTGGCGCCCGCCTTCTTCCCTCTTCAGGAGTTCTCCATGTCGACCGGCTGGATCGTTCTCGGCGTCATCGTCGTCCTCGCGCTGTTCGCCTTCAGCGCCTACAACCGCCTGGTGGCGCTGAGCCAGCGGGTCGGCCAGGCCTTTGCCGACACCGACGTCCAGCTCAAGCAGCGTCACGATCTGATCCCGAACCTGGTCGAGACCGTGAAGGGCTACGCCTCGCATGAGCGCGGCACGCTCGACGACGTCATCAAGGCGCGCAACTCGGCGATGTCGGCCCAGGGACCGGCGCAGGTGTCCGCGGCCGAGAACCAGCTCTCCGGCGCGCTCGGGCGGCTGATCGCGTTGTCGGAAGCCTATCCCGACCTCAAGGCCAACGCCAATTTCCAGCAGCTCGCATCCGAGCTCTCCGACCTCGAGAACAAGATCGCGGCCAGCCGCCGCTTCTTCAACAACGCGGTCCAGGAATACAACACCGGCATCCAGCAGCTGCCCGCCGCCTTGTTCGCCGGCATGTTCGGCTTCACCAAAAAGGACTTCTTCGATCTCGGCGCCAGCCGCGCCGAGGTCGAGACGGTGCCGCAGGTGAAGTTCTGATCTCGAGCCGATAGGCCGGCAGGACACCCGCGTCATGGCCGCGTATGGTCTCTACACGCACATCGCCTCGAACAAGTTTCGTTCGATGCTGCTGCTCGCCGGCCTGTTCATGCTCGTTTACGTGCTGGTCTATGCCGGCGCGCTGGTCGCCGAGGTCGTCATCAACGGCAATGGGACCGTCGCCTACTACCTGAGCCGCGCCTTCGCCGACCTGCTCAAGGCCGCGCCCTTCGCCACCGTTGTGGCGATCGCCTGGATCGCGATCGCCTATTTCTTCCACCAGTCGATGATCGATGCCGTGACCGGCGGCCACGGTGTCACCCGGCAGGAAGAACCACGGCTCTACAATCTGCTCGAAAACCTCTGCATCTCGCGCGGCATCACCATGCCGAAGCTGAAGATCATGGAGAGCCCGGCGCTGAACGCGTTCGCGACCGGCCTCAATCCGCGGCAATATTCCATCACCGTCACCACCGGCCTCCTCGATGCGCTCAACGACAAGGAGATCGAGGCGGTGCTGGGCCACGAGCTGACCCACATCAGGAACGGCGACGTGCAGTTGATGGTGGTCGCCGTCATCATCGCCGGTGTGGTCGGCTTCTTCGGCGAAATGTTCTTCCGCCTGTTCACCAATCTCAACTGGAGCTCCGGCTCGGGCGGCTCGTGGTCCTCGGGCTCGTCCTCGTCGCCGCGGTCATCCTCTTCGTCGAGCGACAGCAAGAGCTCCGGCGGCGGCGCGGTGATCGTCATCATCATCGCGGTCGTGCTGATCGTACTGGCCTGGCTGCTGTCGCAGGTGGTCAAGCTCGCGCTGTCGCGTTCGCGCGAATACCTCGCCGATGCCGGCTCGGTCGAGCTGACGAAAGACCCCGATGCGATGATCTCGGCGCTGCGCAAGATCGAGGGCCGCGGCGAGCTGCCGGGCGCCACTTCGGCGGTGATGGAGCTCTGCGTCGACAATCCCCGCGAGGGTTTCGCCGATCTTTTTGCGACTCACCCCTCGGTGCCGTCCCGGATCGACGCGCTGGTCAAGTTTGGCGGCGGCCATGATCCCGGCCCGCTGCCGGACGTCGCGGATAACACCAATCAGCCCGAGGCACAGGCGGATCCGCAGGGCGAGCCGCCGCCTCTGCGCCATGGCCCGTGGGACGATGCCGGAAGCCCGGTCAATCCACCGGCGGTGCCCGCGCCAGGCACTTCAGGAACTCCGGCCGGCAATCCGATGGGGCCCTGGGGCCGCCACTGAACCGGCGCGATTGGCCGCGATTGCGTCAGGTTTCCCCGCGACCGGGAAAAACCTCGGGAATTGGCCCAACGATGTGCCGAGGAATTGAATTCTCCCTTGTTTCTGCCATGTTCGCGCCCAACAGCAGACTTGGGACATCCTTGGGGCATCCTTGGGACATCGATTTGGGGCCCGGCCGATTGCGACCTCGCGATCGGGGGCGCGCGTTAGGGGACAGCAATGGCAAAGCCGGCAGTGGTTGTGGTGGGCGCGGACAAGGGCGGGGTCGGCAAGACCACGGTGTCGCGGACCTTGCTCGATTATTTCTCAGCCAACAACGTGCCGACGCGCGCCTTCGACACGGAGTCGCCGCGCGGAACCCTGAAGCGCTTCCACCCCGACATCACCGAGATCGTCGACATGACGACCACGGCCGACCAGATGAAGATCTTCGACACGCTCAATGCGGTCAGCCCTTCGGTCACCGTGATCGACGTCCGCGCCGGCCTGCTCTCGCCGGCCCTGGCTTCGCTGCGCGACATCGGCTTCCTCGACGCCGCCAAGGCCGGCCAGATCACCTTCGCCGTGTTCCACATCCTCGGACCCTCGATCGCCTCGCTGGAGGAAATCGCGGAAACGGCGGGCTTCATGACCGGCGCGAAATATTTCCTGGTGAAGAACTTCATCAACGACACCCAGTTCTTCCAGTGGGACCAGGCGACCTACAACTCCTATTTCCACCGCATCAAGGACGCGACCGAGCTGACCATCCCCAAGCTCAACGAAATGGCCTATGAGCAGGTCGAAGTGTCCTCCGTCCCGTTCCTGAAATTCGTCGCCAATAAGGGCATCAACGACGAGGCCGCGAACTATTCCTTCGTGCTGCGTGGTTATGTCCGGCATTGGCTGGCCAACGTCTGGAGCGAGTTCGACCGCATCCGCCTGACCGACATCGTCGGTTCGAAATCCGTCACCCGCAACAGCGAAAAATAGTTGCGAAGCCCGGGCTGATACGGCTGGATTGGGCGGTGAGTTGGCCTGATATAGCTGTCAATGCCCGCAACGCCCGTCTACATCATCTGCTCGCCCCGCCCGCAGGTCGGCAAGACCCTGCTGGCGCGGCTTTTGAGCGAATTCCTGCTGCTCAAGAACGGCAACGTCGCGGCCTTCGACGTCAATCTGAAGGAGCCGTCGCTGCTCGATTACCTGCCGAAGGTGACCGAGACCGCCGACGTCATCGACACCTACGGCAAGATGCAGCTGATGGACCGCGTCATCGTCGATGACGGTCTCGCCAAGGTGATCGATCTCGGCTTCCACGCCTTCGACGAGTTCTTCAAGATGACCGAAGAGATCGGCCTGTTGAAGGAGGCGGCGCGCCGCCATGTGGCGCCGATGATCCTGTTCGTCGCCGACACCGACCGCGCCTCGGCCCGCGCCCACGAGATGCTGCGCGGGCAGATCCCGCGCATGAACCTGGTGACGGTGGACAACGAACATGTCGTGCGCGGCGAGCTGCCGCCCGCGATGGCAGGCGGCCGGCTGTTCCGCCTGCCCGCACTGCCCGGCTTCCTGAAGACCTATATCGACCGGCTGAACTTCTCCTTCACCGGCTACCTGCGCCAGGAGAAGGACTCCTCGACCGAGCTGCACCAGTGGACGCGGCGGAACTACATCGCCTTCCGCGAGCTGGAGCTCAGCCTGATCCTGCAGCGGTCGTGATATCCGGCCGCCCGGGACAATAGTCTTCGCCCGCTCAATGCCCCTCGAACGTCATCAGCGTGCGGACTGGCACGTCCATGGCGCGCAGCTTGGCGGCGCCGCCGAGCTCGGGCAGGTCGATGATGAAGCAGGCGGCAACCACATTGGCCCCGATCTGGCGCAGCAGCTTCACCGCGCCCTCGGCGGTGCCGCCGGTGGCGATGAGGTCGTCGACCAGGATGACGCGCTCGCCGGGATGGATCGCGTCGACGTGCATCTCCATCTCGTCGATGCCGTATTCCAGCGAGTAAGCGATGCGTACCGTGGTGTGCGGCAGCTTGCCCTTCTTGCGGATCGGCACGAAGCCGGCCGAGAGCTGGTGCGCCACCGCCCCGCCGATGATGAAGCCCCGCGCTTCCATTCCGGCGACCTTGTCGATCTTGTTGCCGGCCCAGGGATTGACGAGCTCGTCGACCGCGCGGCGGAACGCCCGCGCGTCCGCAAGCAGGGTCGTGATGTCGCGGAACATGATCCCGGGCTTGGGATAGTCCGGGATGGTACGAACGCTGGCCTTGATGTCGTGATCAAAAGTCATGGTTATCTCGCGTTGGTTGTCTCCCCGTCATTGCGAGCGAAGCGAAGCAATCCAGACTTTCTTCCCGGCGGCAGCCTGGATTGCTTCGTCGCCAGCGCAAAAATTGCTTCGCAATTTTGTCGCGGGCTCCTCGCAATGACGACACTCATTCAATTCGCCCCAACATCCAGCCGGAACGCATTTTCGACAATACGTAGTCCCACCTCGCCACTGAGCGACATCAGCGATTCCGGATGGAATTGCACGCCGGCCACCGGAAGTGTCTTGTGCTCCAGCGCCATGGCAACGCCGTCCTCGGTGCTCGCTGTCACGCTCAGAACCTCGGGCATGCTGTCGCGCTCGACATAGAGCGAGTGATAGCGGCCGATGATGATCTCGTTCGGCAGGTTGCGCATCAGCCGGCCGCCGCGCACCTGCACCCGTGAGGGCCGGCCGTGGGCGGGATGGGTGAGCTGACCGAGCTCGCCGCCGAAATATTCGCCGATCGCCTGTACGCCGAGGCAGACGCCGAACACCGGCAGCTTCTTCTCCAGCGCCGCATTGATGGTCTTCCTGATGGCGAAATCCTCCGGCCTGCCGGGGCCGGGCGACAGCACCAGCAAATCCCACTTCTTCTGCTCGAGCATGTCGAGCGCATGCACGTAGCGAACCACGGTGACGCTGGCGCCGACCTGGCGGAAATAATCGGCGAGCATGTGCACGAAGCTGTCGTCGTGGTCGATCAGCAGCACCTGCTTGCCCGAGCCGGTGGCATCGGGCGCGAAGGTCGACAGTGGCTTCGGCGGATCGCCGCGCAGTGCCTGGAACAGCGCGGCAGCCTTGACCTGGCATTCGCGGTCCTCGGCGGCGGGATCTGAATCGAACAGGCAGGTGGCGCCGACGCGCACTTCGGCGAGGCCATCCTTCATGCGGATGGTGCGGATGGTGAGGCCGGTGTTGATGCTGCCGTCGAAATTCACCGCGCCGATCGCGCCGGCGTACCAGCGCCGCGGCGAGCGCTCGTGATCCTCGACGAACTGCATCGCCCAGAGCTTTGGCGCACCGGTCACGGTGACGGCCCAGGCATGGGTCAGGAAGGCATCGAGCGCGTCGAAGCCGGGGCGCAGCATGCCCTCGACGTGATCGACGGTGTGGAACAGCTTCGAATAGGTCTCGATCTGCCGCCGCGCCAGCACCTTGATGGTGCCGGGCACGCAAACGCGTGCCTTGTCGTTGCGATCGACGTCGGTGCACATGTTGAGCTCGAACTCGTCCTTCTCCGAGTTCAGCAGCTGGCGGATCTGCTCGGCGTCGCCGATCGCATCCCTACCGCGCGCGATCGTGCCGGAGATCGGGCAGGTCTCGACGCGGCGGCCGTCCGAGCGCACGAACATTTCCGGCGAAGCCGAGACGAGAAACTCGCCGTCGCCGAGATTCATCAACGCGCCATAGGGCGACGGATTGATGACGCAGAGCCGCTGGAACACTTCGGCCGGGGAGCGTTCGCAGGGCTCCGCGAAGAGCTGTCCCGGCACCGCCTCGAAGAGATCGCCGCGCGCAAAGGCGGCGCGCGCGGTTTCGACCGTGGCCTGATACTCGCCGGGCGCGTGATCGGCAAAGCCCTGGCGTGGGGTCTTGAGATAGGGGCTGTCCGCGGTCTCGCGCGGCAGTCCGTCGGTGGACTTGCCGTTCCAGGCGAAGTCGTATGCGAGCACGACGCCGCGGCCCGTGGCGCGGTCATAGGCCAACAGGCGATCGGGGACATAGAGCACGATGTCGCGCTGGTCGGCCTCGCGCGGGCGCTTCTGCACGAGGTCCTCGATCTGGAAGACGAGGTCGTAGGCGAAGGCGCCGAACAGGCCGAGCAGCCCGTCATCGTTGGCGGAGAAGGCGGCAATGATATCGCGCACC
This sequence comes from Bradyrhizobium sp. DOA1, assembly GCF_001593325.1. Lineage (NCBI taxonomy): Bacteria > Pseudomonadati > Pseudomonadota > Alphaproteobacteria > Hyphomicrobiales > Nitrobacteraceae > Bradyrhizobium > Bradyrhizobium sp. DOA1. Next base: position 1,428,394 of record NZ_JXJM01000001.1, on the reverse strand, counting down.
AGCGACATCACGCTGGCGCGCCGGGTGCGCTGGTCCTCCTCGACCGGAGCATCACCGCGGATGATGTGGCCGGCCAAGCACGTGACGGTCTTCTCGGAGATCACCACGCAGGGCTCGCGTAGCACGTCGCCGAGGAAGGCGATCAGCACCTGCCCGCGTTCGTTCAGCGCTTCCAGCTTGAAATTGACGCCCGTGGTCTCGAGCTTGAGCGGCGGATCGGAGAAGCCGAGATCGAAGCTCTCGTAGCGGCCGGGCACGGTCGTGCCCGAGGACAGCACCACGCCGCGGCGGCGGTCGAGCAAGCTGATGAGGTCGTCGAGCCGGTTGGCGCCGCCGGTGAACTGCTCGGCCACGCGCGTGATCGCAAGACCTGCGCGGGTCACGTAGTCGCTTCTGGCCGGGAGGGCAAAGACGGTCCTGTTCATGTCGTCCTCTTACGAAACTTGCCGAGGGAACGCCACACAGGACAAACGATCAGGCCGCCGCGCTGTGCTGGCGACCTCAGACGATTTGGGAAAGGAAAATCGCACCGGCCACCTCGTCAGGAGGTGCGCCACCAAAGACGGGCTGGGCGGACGGCGGTGCTCATGGGGCGGATACTCACCACGGCGCGGGGGTGGCGTCAAGGGCGGCGAGCCGCCTCGCCCGGCAAAATGGCGCGGATTGCAGCGAGGGTTACGGCCGGTCCTGCAGGCTGTCGCGCCCTACGGCCGCCTCTGCGGCATGCCGCTCGAGTTCGGCTCGCGTTACCGTGAGCACGGCCTCGCCGTCAGATCCGATGACGTTGGCGCAGTCGCCCAAGATTTCAACCAAAACGCCGGTCTTTCCGGTGACCGCACACCATGTGGCCCGGTCGTCGCTGACGCTCAACGCCGTGATCATCGCGGTGGGATCCATACCCAACTTCCGCAACAGCAGATCGACGGCTTCCGCCGCCAAGTTTTGCTCGGCAATTCTGGAAAAGTCTCGGATCGTGTCAGCCCCTACAGTCGACAGCCGCGCGCCCACTATCGGACTACGCGCGGCAACTTCATAAAGCCGGCCACCACACTCTTCAAAGACGCATAGGCGCGAGCCCTTGTCAGTCTTGACGCCGAACGCCTTGCATTGCGCTCCCTCGACCTCCATGTCGAATCCCGGAAGAACCATGAGCTTGAGTTCTGGCTCGGGCGCCACCGCCCCGCATGCCGCAGCGACCGTGATCTGCAGGCTGTCAGTCATCTGGAAGCTGATCTGGCGAACGCTCTGCCAGATCCGGCGATGCGACCGATGCGGGTGAAGCTGGGCGAGCCGCTCGATTTCGGAAGCGTACTGCTCCTGCGCAACAGCGTGCAATTCGGGCCAGCTTGCGATCCAGCTGGCCGCAAGTTGTGTCACTGGTTGATGTCGTTCTGCCTCATAGAAGCGATCATCAAGCGCATTGAGCGCCGCGGGGCGATTTTCGAATCCATTCTGGAGCGCAGCCTCCCCGGGGTGTTCCTCCACCCAGGCAATCATCTCCTGCAATATCTGGTATTGCGCGCTCGCCCCCATCGCCTTCAGTCCAGCAAGCGCGTCGCCAAACGTTGTGCGAAACATCGCAATGGCCGTGTTACCGATGAACTGGCTGTGACCGCCGTTATTAACTTGAGCGAGATAGTAGTCAGCGTGATAGGCCTGCATGGCCACGGCGGGCAGCTCACGTCCCGAGTAGACGCCGACGCGTTGCATTTCGTTGACGTAGTCGACTACAGCGCCGGTTAGATATTCTGCCTTCTCAGCGTCCTGAGCCGCTTCCAACGCCTTGCGAGGCACGATAACCGTCGTCAAACGACCACCCACAATCATCGCCCCTCCACAGTCGCGCAGCGAAGGACCACGCGACTGCATCCTATGATTGCAATGAGCAATTATCAATAGCTACGCAACAGGTGCGCAGATCAACCCGCGCGCCACCGCGGATGTTACCCCAGATGCTTCCGGAAAAACTCCGTCGCCCTGCCCCAGGCGAGCTCGGCGGCTTCGCGGTCGTGCACGGCCTGGCGCTGCTCGTTGACGAAGGCGTGCTCGGCATCATAGCGGAACAACTCGAGCGACTTGCCGGCCGCCTTCATCGCCTTTTCGAAGCCGTTGACCAGCTCCGGCGTGCACCAATCGTCCTTGTTGGCGAAATGGGCCTGGAGCGGGATCTTGACGTCGGCGGGCTTGGCCGCCTGCTCCGGGGGGATGCCGTAGAACACGACGCCGGCCGCGAGCTCCGGGATCTTGGTCGCGCCGATGATGGTCACGGCGCCACCGAGGCAGAAGCCCGTCAGGCCGACCTTGGCGCCATTGCGCGACAGATATTGCGTGGCGCCGCGCACGGTCTGGGTGGTGGCGTCCATGAAGTCGAGCGAATTCATCTCCTTGTTGGCGCTGTCCGTGTCGTGATAGGGCACCACCTTGCCCTTGTAGAGATCAGGCGCCAGCGCATCGAAGCCGGCGAGCGCAAACCGATCGCACAGGCCCTTGATCTGGTCCGACAGACCCCACCATTCCTGGATCACGACCACACCCGGCGCGTTGCCGCGCGCGGCATTGGCGAGATAGCCGGCGGCGTCCTTGCCGTCCGGGCGCTTGAAGGTGATGGCGGTTCCCATGGTGTCCTCCGACGCGTTTTTGGGAGAGCGGTTGGCGGTATTTTGGCGGGTACGAGCGTGGGACGCAATCGCGCCAAACAACACAGTCTCGTGCCCCAGATGCAATGCAGCGCGCCGCCCTTCGCGGCGTGATGCGTTGCTGATCCGGGGCCCAGCGACAAGGATGCTGGGTCCCGGCTCTGCGCAGCAGCGTTGCACGCTGCAGCGCGTCCGGGACACACGTAGGTCAGCAACAAAAAAGCCCCCTTGCGGGGGCTTCTTCATTTCTCGTGTCACGCCGCTCAGTGCGAGGCGGCCCAGACCTTCTTCTTGGTGAAGTACATCAGGCCCACGAAGATGATCAGGAAGACGAAGACCTGGAAGCCGAGGCGCTTGCGCGCTTCCATGTGCGGCTCGGCGGTCCACATCAGGAATGTCGTGACGTCTTTGGAATATTGCGCGACCGTGGTCGGCGCGCCGTCGTCATAGGTCACCTGACCGTCGCTGAGCGGCTTCGGCATCTTGATCGCGTGGCCCGGGAAGTACTTGTTGTAATAGGAACCCTCCGGGATGGTGACGCCCTCCGGTGTCTTCTCCTCATAACCCTGGAGCACCGCGGTGACATAGTCGGGCCCCTGCTCCTGGTACTGGGTGAAGACGTCGAAGATGAACCAGGGGAAGCCACGCTTGTAGGAGCGCGCCTTGGTGATCAGGGACAGGTCGGGCGGCGCCGCACCGCCGTTCGCGGCACGCGCAGCCTGCTCGTTCGGGAACGGCGAGGGGAAATAGTCCGCCGGCCGGCCCGCCCGCTCGAACATGTCGCCTGCATCGTTCGGGCCGTCCTTGACCTTGTACTCGGATGCAAACGCCGAGGCCTGGGCCACCGAATAGCCGGGCCCGCCGGGCTCGGCGAGGTTGCGGAAGGCGACGTAGGACAGGCCGTGGCAGCTGGCGCAGACCTCCTTGTAGACCTTCAGGCCGCGCTGGAGCGCACCGCGGTCGAACTTACCGAAAGGGCCCGAGAACGACCATTTGTTGCCCGGCGGCTTGTCGCCGCCCTCGGCCGCTTTCGCGCTGTCCATCGAGCCTGCGAACAACGAAGCGGCGAGCGCCAGCACGATCGCGGTCGAGACCATCGGCGTCGACCGGCTCCCGGTCTTGGCCAGCACCGCATCCGAGATCGAGTTCGGAACCGGCCGCGGCCTCTCGATGCGTGCGAGCACCGGCAGCACGATCAGGAAGTAGGCGAAGTAGCAGAACGTCAGGATCCGACCTGCAATGACGTAGATGCCTTCCGGCGGCTGTGCGCCGAGATAGCCGAGCAGGATGCAGACCGCGACGAAGATCCAGAAGAACTGCTTGGCCAGCGGACGATACTTCGATGACCTCGTCTTGGCGCTGTCGAGCCAGGGCAGGAAGCACAGGATGATGATCGCTCCGAACATCGCGATGACGCCCGCGAGCTTGTCCGGGATCGAGCGCAGGATCGCGTAGAACGGCAGGTAGTACCATTCCGGCACGATGTGCGGCGGCGTCACGCCCGGGTTCGCCGGAATGTAGTTGTCGGCGTCGCCGAGATAATTCGGCATGTAGAAGATGAACCAAGCGTAGAGCAGCATGAAGCAGGCGACGCCGAACATGTCCTTGATGGTGGCATGCGGCGTGAACGGCACCGTGTCCTTCTCCGTCTTCGGCTCGACACCGTCGGGGTTGTTCTGGCCGGCGACGTGCAGCGCCCAGACGTGGAGCACGACGACGCCCGCGATCACGAAGGGCAGCAGATAGTGCAGCGAGAAGAAGCGGTTCAGCGTCGGGTTGCCGACTGCGTACCCGCCCCACAGCAGCGTCACGATGCTCTCGCCGACATAGGGAATCGCGGAGAACAAATTGGTGATGACGGTGGCGCCCCAGAAGCTCATCTGGCCCCACGGCAGCACGTAGCCCATGAAGCCCGTCGCCATCATCAGGAGGTAGATGATGACGCCGAGGATCCACAACACCTCGCGCGGCTCCTTGTACGACCCGTAGTAAAGGCCGCGGAACATATGGACGTAGACCGCAACGAAGAACATCGAAGCGCCGACCGCGTGCATGTTGCGCAGCAGCCAGCCGTAATTCACGTCACGGACGATCAGCTCGACCGACTTGAAGGCGAGATCGGCGTTCGGCGTGTAGTGCATCGCCAGGATCACGCCGGTCAGGATCTGCATCCCCAGCATGAAGGAGAGGATGGCGCCGAAGGTCCACCAATAGTTCAGGTTGCGCGGGGTGGGATAGGCGACGAAGGAGGAATGGATGAGACCAAAGATCGGCAGGCGCCGCTCGATCCATTGCAGGGCCGGATGACTCGGCTGGTAGTCGGATGGTCCGCTCATGATGCGATCCTGAGGAAATAGTACGACGAGACGGCGCGAAGCTTCGGACTAAGGCCCGAAGTTCAGCCGATCTGGATTTTGGTGTCGGAAACGAACGTGTACGGCGGCACAGCCAGGTTCGAGGGCGCAGGGCCCTGGCGGATGCGGCCGGACGTATCGTATACCGAACCATGGCAGGGGCAGAAGAAGCCGTCGTAGCTGCCTTCATGAGCGATCGGGATGCAGCCCAGATGGGTGCAGATGCCGATGACGACCAGCCACTGCTCGTGACCGGACTTGACGCGGGCATCGTCGGCTTGCGGATCGGGCAGGCTCGCCACGTTGACGGCGCGCGCCTCGTCGATCTGCTTCTTGGTGCGGTGGCTGATGTAGATCGGCTTGCCGCGCCAGAACACCTTGATGTCCTGGCCCTCGGCGATCGGGCTGAGATCGACCTCGATCGGCGCACCGGCGGCGATGGTCGAAGCGTCCGGATTCATTTGAGAGATGAAGGGCCAGAGCGCAGCCGCACCCCCTACTGCTGCAAATGCCCCGGTTGCAACGAATAAGAAATCACGGCGTGTCGGATGGTCCGCCGAAGACGCTGTCGTCACGATTCCAACCCTTTCTTCTGTGCGACCGGTGGAACCGCTCCAGGGGGCGCCCATGAGGTCCCCGGAAAGGCTGCCGGCGCCCGCGGCCCCCCCGCGGCGGCAGAACTTTGCTTGCTCACGCCCAAAATGGGGAAAACAGCAGTCCAGAATCGTTCTATTGGCACCCTTGCCGGGCGAGCGCAAGCCCGCTATCGGCGCGGGAGCGTGCAATGCACGAATTCCCGGGCGAGCGATGTTTTATTGAGACATTTTGCGCCCGCAACCAGCCTGTCGTCGCCCATGCAGATAGCTCTTTTTCAGCCCGACATCCCCCAGAACACCGGCACGATTCTCAGGCTCTGCGCCTGTCTCGGAATTGCAGCCCACATCATCGAACCCGCCGGCTTCCCGGTCTCCGACCGCCATTTCCGCCGGGCGGGAATGGATTACCTCGACCATGTCAGCATCACCAGGCACGACTCCTGGGCGAGATTCGAGGAGTGGCGTGCGGCACAAGGCTACCGCCTGCTGCTGTTCACCACCAAAGGGGCCACCGACTACCGCGATTTTCATTACCAGACGTCGGACATCCTGCTATTCGGGCGCGAGAGCGCCGGCGTCACCGACGCGGTGGTCGAGGCCGCCGATGCCCGGCTGGTGATCCCGATCACCCCAGGGCTGCGGTCGCTCAATGTGGCCATGACTGCGGCGATGGCCGCCGGCGAGGCGCTGCGCCAGATCCGGAACCCGTAAGTTCGATGGCTTGAGGAGAGACGAGTGAGTTACGCGGTCAAGGAAATCTTCCTGACCCTGCAAGGCGAAGGCGCCCATGCCGGGCGCGCGTCGGTGTTCTGCCGTTTTGCCGGCTGCAACCTCTGGAGCGGCCGCGAGGCGGATCGCGCCGAGGCGACCTGCAAGTTCTGCGACACCGATTTCGTCGGAACCGGCGGCACGCTCGGCGGCCGCTACGCCTCGGCCGCGGAACTCGCCGACACCATCGCCGCGCAATGGACAGGGACGGCCGCCAACCGCTACGTGGTGCTGACCGGGGGCGAGCCGCTGCTCCAGGTCGATGCCGCCCTGATCGAGGCGCTGCACGCCCGCGGCTTCGAGATCGGGGTCGAGACCAACGGCACGATCGCAGCACCCGAGGGTCTCGACTGGATCTGCGTCAGCCCCAAGGGCGGCAGCGAGCTCGTGCAGCGTCGCGGACACGAGCTGAAGCTGGTGTATCCGCAGGCGCTGGCGGCACCCGAGGCGTTCGAGGACCTCGCCTTCGAGCGCTTCTCGCTGCAGCCGATGGACGGACCCGAGGTCGTCCAGAACACCGCACGCGCGATCGACTATTGCCTGCGCCACCCGCAATGGCGGCTGAGCGTGCAGACGCACAAGTCGCTCGGCATCAGATAGGATTGGTTTTCGAACAGATGTGGGAATTGACGAAATCGTTCCGCTTCGAAGCGGCGCACTCCCTCTCGGGCACGACGTTCGGGGCGGCGAGCGAAGAGATCCACGGCCACTCCTTCCGGGCCGAGGTGACGGTGCGCGGCACGCCGGACCCCGAGACCGGCATGGTGGTCGATCTCGGCCTGCTCCAGCGCGCCATCGAGGACGTGCGCCTGATGCTGGATCACAAGTACCTCAACAAGATCGAGGCGCTGGGCACACCGACGCTGGAGAACCTCTCGCGCTTCGTCTGGGAGCGGCTCGCCCACATCGGCAAGCTCACCCGCGTCAGCATCCACCGCGACAGTTGCAACGAGAGCTGCACCTATTACGGTCCGCAGGGCTGACGAATGGCATCCCTGATGGACCCGACGCTGATCGACGACCGCAAGGCCCGCGCCCGCGCCTGGTTCGAGCGCTTGCGCGACGACATCTGCGCAAGCTTCGAGCGGTTGGAGGACGACGCGCCGCAAAGCCTCTATCCGGGCGAGGCCGGCCGCTTCAAGCGCACGCCCTGGCAGCGCACCGATCACACCGGCGCGGCCGGAGGCGGCGGCGTGATGTCGATGATGTCGGGCCGCCTGTTCGAGAAGGTCGGTGTGCATTGCTCGACCGTGCACGGCGAGTTCGCTCCTGAATTCCGCGCGCAGATCCCGGGCGCCGCGGACGATCCGAAATTCTGGGCCTCCGGCATCTCGCTGATCGCGCATCTGCGCAATCCGCACGTCCCTGCCGTGCACATGAACACGCGCTTCGTCGTCACCACCAAGGCCTGGTTCGGCGGCGGCGCCGACCTGACGCCGGTGCTGGCGCGACGGCGGGCGCAGGAGGATGCCGACAGCGTCGCCTTCCACGCCGCAATGAAGGAAGCCTGCGCGCAGCCGAACGGCGTTGCCGATTACGACAAATACAAGAAGTGGTGCGACGAATATTTCTACCTGCCACATCGCAAGGAGGCGCGCGGCATCGGCGGCATCTTCTACGACTGGCACGACAGCGGCGATTGGGACGCAGATCTTTCCTTCACCCAAGACGTCGGCCGCGCCTTCCTGAAAATCTATCCCGAGATCGTCCGGCGCAATTTCGTGACCGCCTGGACGGCGGCGGACCGCGAGGAGCAGTTGATCCGGCGCGGCCGCTATGTCGAGTTCAACCTGCTCTACGACCGCGGCACCATCTTCGGGCTGAAGACGGGCGGCAATGTGGATTCGATCCTGTCGTCGCTGCCACCGGAGGTGAAATGGCCGTGACCACGATGATGCCCCTCCCCCGCGCCATGCTGATCGACATGGACGACACCATCCTGTCGGCCTATGGCCGGCCCGAGATCGCCTGGAACACGATCACGGCCGAGTTCGCGGACGAGCTGGCACCGCTGCCGCCGCCGCTGGTCGCAACCGCGGTGCTGGCCTTTGCGCGAAATTTCTGGGCCAATGCGGAAGCGGCATGGCGGCTGAAGCTCGCCGAAGCGCGGCACCTCACCGTCAAGGGCGGCTTTGCCGCGCTCGCCGCGGCCGGCCACCGCGCCCTGCCCGACGACCTCGCCATCCGCCTCGCCGATCGCTTCACCGCCTATCGCGAGGAGGAGATGTTCGTCTTCCCCGGCGCGCATGATGCGATCGACAAGTTGAAGGCGCTCGGCATCAAGCTGGCGCTGGTGACCAATGGCGCCGCCGATACCCAGCGTGCCAAGGTCGAGCGCTTCGAGCTCGCGCACCGCTTCCACCACATCCAGATCGAGGGCGAGCACGGCTTCGGCAAGCCCGAGGAGCGCGCCTATCTGCACGCGATGGAGGCGCTCGGCGTCACCGCCAAGGACACCTGGATGATCGGCGACAATCTCGAATGGGAAGTCGTGACGCCACAGCGCCTCGGCATCTATTCGATCTGGATCGACGTGCATGGCGACGGCCTGCCCGAGGGCTCGACGGTGAAGCCCGACCGCATCATCCGTTCGCTGACCGAGCTGTTGCCGCAACAGCCGTAATTGGGTGCCAAAACGGAAGCCTTGAAAACAACCCCATGCACAGTAGCGCACTGCTGCAAAATCAAGGGCTTACGGATTTCACGAAAAAACTCTGACCCGTCGGGCAAAACAGGGGTATGATGGCATGGTCGCGAGGGGTGCGATCGGGTCTGGTCGCGCTCCCCGTTGGGCCGTGGCCGCGCGATATCCGACAACTCCCCTGCCTCACCTGAAGTGAAATGCTTCACAATCCGCAATCCGGGATTGCGCTACCCTCGCTGCGATGGCGCGGGTGGGTTGGAGGCACCATGGAGCAGAACAAGGAAGCAGCGCGCGCGTACTCCCGGACCGGGCCACTGAGGTGGCTAACGCAATTCGATCGCCGATTGACCCTCGTCAAGGGGCTCTCGCTGGTGACGGTGCTGAGCAGCCTCCTCGTCGGCTACTTCCAGTATCTGAACTCCTATCGGGAGAAGGTGAGCGCGCACGCCAAGGAGAACATGCAGACCGCGGCGGAGGCGTTCGACACCATCGCAACGAAGTTTTCCAAGGTTCAGGCCCTGCAACAGCAGTTGTTTTCCGACTATGCGATTGTACTCGATGATCACGCGGGCGCCGACGAACAAGCTCTCGCCGTCAAGAGCGCTCTGGAAAATCTGAAGGGCTACGAAGAGGCCCAGCTGGCCTTGTTCGAGACGAGCGCGTTGCTGGCGCGCAAGGCGCAGATGCACATCGATTGGGCCACGCATTTCAGGCTCAATCCGTATGAGCAGCAAACTCCGACCAGTGATCCGCTCGACCAGACACTGCTCCGGGCCTTCGACTTCGATTGCAATCATAACTTGCCGCAATTCGCGCCTGCGAAAGGCGCCGCGACGGCCACCCCGCGCGTGTCCGCCGAGAATGCGTGCACGGTGGCCGGGCACAATTGGGATCCGCCTCATTCATATGTCGATATTTGCCCCAAGAACCGGGAAAAGGCCGGGTCAAACGAGTCCGTCACGATTCACTGGTTCAGCGCGAAGCATCAGGTGGTGGTGATGCACTATTGTCTTCGCAATCTGCACGAAAAACTGGCGCCGGTGCGCTCCTGGGCCGCGGACCCCGATGCGAAGCCCGTGGGAAAGATGTCATCACCAGTCGATCGCGACCACATTCAGACCGCGCTTGACCTTCAAGCCAGGCGGCTCGACGCCTTCATGAACCTTGCGACATTCCACATGGACGGAATCCGAGAGGCCTATCGTCCAGATAGCTTCGCCTGCCATGTCCCGATCGTGACGTCCGTGGTCGGTCTCTTCAACGACGCTTGCAGCCCGATCAAGACGACACCGATCCTCGCCGTCAAGCGTTGATATCGCGTCGGAATTCAGGACGGTGCACGCTGTGGACCGACGCCAGCCCTCGGTGATCACGCTGTCATGACCACCTGTTAGCCTCGTCCGGCTTGATCAGATCGGAAGGACAATCCATGGAATTGAAAGCCGGCGATGTCGTGATGCTGAAATCCGGCGGCCAGCCGCTGACCGTCGCGGAAGTGAAGCAAGACGAGGTGCTCTGCCTCTGGATGGGCATGGAAGGCGATCTGTTCCGCGAGACGCTGCCGCTGGCGACGCTGGTACAGGTGGAGGAGGAAGACGACGAGGACGACGAAGATGACGACGATGAAGAATAAGCGCGCCTAGGATCGCATCCTCGCTGGATCGGAGCGTTCCGCTCCTGAGTTCCCGATGTCCGCTGCTCCGCCAACTCCGGCGCGATAGCGACATTGCTGGACTGTCGGCTAGGGTCATATGCGGGCTTTCGGCCGTTTCAGCCTTTGGTCCCTTGGCACGCCGCAAGCCGACGTCCGGGCGTACAGATAGGCGCTAGGTCCATACGCCGACGCCGGCCGAAGCCACCAGGTAAGGGTCACTCAATAACTTCAGCCCAGCACCAGGCTACCATGATCATTCCGGCAGCCCGGCGTGCCGCAATGCTTCCTCCAATCGCGCGAGGTTTGCGGCATGTCGATGGGGGCCGGCCACATCTTTGTAAGTGGAAACGCGTAGCGTGGGATTCAGCTGCTGCAGCCGCACCACTGCCTTATGTGCCTGCTCTGCCCGCCCGGCCATTGCATTGCTCATTGCAGCGACACGTAATGCTGATGAAAAGTCCGGATTATCTTGCAATGCCATTGCTGCCCAAACGGCCGCTTCTTCATAGTCGCCTAGCATGAAATGTGCATGCGCGACGCCGCTCTGCATTGGCGTGACCCACGGTCCAAGTGGACTTAGGCGCATGGCCCGTGCGAAGCGCTCGATCGCTAGTTTCGGCTCCCCAAGGTAGTTTTTCACCCAGCCGCCGTAATACCATGACTCGGCCAAGTTAGAATTTAGCCCCAGGGCCCGATCGATTAAAGCCGCGCCTCCTTCGAGATCGCGGACAACGTAAGCGATTGCCCATCCGCTGGCGGCGAGCGCGATCGCGTCTCCCTGGCCCAGTTCGATCGCCCGTCGAGCAAGCATCGTCACTTCAGCAATCTCGTTCACGGTGTTTGAGCTCCAGCCACTGCTTTTGGCATGGGCGTAACAAAAGGCGGCACGACCGTAGGCCGGCGCAAAATCTGGGTCGAGATCGATCGCGCTGTGAAAGAGGCGCAATGCCTCGTTGTTCGCTTCTCGACTAGTAAACCGATAGAAACTGGCTAAACCGCGTAGATAACTATCATGAGCGTCGAGACTCTCGGTCGGCTTGCGCTTGACACGCTCAATCTCGGCTTTTTCCATTGCCGGCGCGATCGCCCCGACAATACTTCCGGTCACCTGATCCTGAAGATCGAAGATGTCGCCGAGCCCGCCATCAAACCGGTTCGCCCACAGATGTGCTCCAGTGGCGGTATCGACGAGCTGTCCCGTGATGCGCACGCGGTTGGCCGCTTTGCGAACACTCCCTTCTAAGACGTAGCGCACCCCAAGCTCGCGCCCTACCTGCTTCACGTCAACTGCCCGTCCCTTGTAGGTGAAGCTGGAGCTGCGAGCGATAACGAACAGCGCCTTGAAATGAGATAGCGCGGTGATGATGTCATCGACCATGCCATCGGCAAAGTAGTCCTGATCCGGATCACGGCTCATGTTAGTGAACGGTATCACGGCGATAGAAGGCTTGTCTGGCAATGCCAGTACGGGCGTTGCCGATTGCGTCGGCACCCCGAGAGCAGATGCTGCAATCCGGAAGACATGGACCGGCCGCGCGATGTTCTTGAGCTGCCGCTCTCCCAGATCCTCAAAGGCTAAGTCCAGCTTGTCCCGCACCTGATCGTGCACGACTCTGCTTACGCAGACCCCGTTGGATTCGGCGATTCCTTCGAGCCGCGCTGCAACATTGACGCCGTCGCCATAAATATCGTCGTCGTCGATAATGATGTCGCCGAGGTTGATGCCAGTGCGGAACTCAATGCGATGATGCGCCGGCACGTCGGTATTGCGATCCTGCATCGCGCGCTGGACCTCGACCGCGCATTGGACAGCCTCGACCACGCTCGGGAATGCGATCAGGAGGCCATCACCAGTCGTCTTGACGATGCGGCCCTGGTGCTCGGCAATCTTCGGGTCGATCAGCTCTTGACGATGGGTCTTGAGAGCCGCCAAGGTCCCTGTCTCGTCGGCACCCATTAGTCGGCTATAGCCGACAACGTCGGCCGCTACGATGGCGACGAGCTTCCGGGCCATGCTCATGCCCACTCAGGTTCGAGGGCTTGGAACACCATTCTATCGGACGAACTGCCCACGGTCATCTGGTCCGCAGCGCGCTCAGGAATATGGGTTTTAAGTCACAAGCCGCGAACAGGTCCGCATTCCATCAGCATCGCCGGAGCGTTGCGCTCGACTGCAAACATCCTGGGCCGGTGAGCCGACGGGGTAGCGGCTCCGCTTCAACGGCAGCGAAGGGTCAACAGCGGTCGTGGACGCCACCGCTAGGGGGAAGCCCACCATCCGTTGGGAAATGGCTCAAGCACTGTCCATTCGATTTGGTTGTCGTTCTCAGCGGGCCTGAGAGCTCCTGCATTTCCGCTTGGTGGCGTGTAGCGACGGAGTCGGACAGACGTGGGGCCGAGATCACAACCTTGAAGCCGGCGCGAAGCATGGCGTCTAGAGCGCGATACAGGCGCAGCGCGGGTGCTTCGCTCGGCATCTTCGACCAGACCTCGAAGATCTTCCAATTCCGAGAGCTGAGAGGCAAGCTCGCCAAGTCGTTGGAGATAAATTATTGCGCGAGAGCTTCGCATAAATGTCCTCCACAGTTACAAAAGGCACTCTTAGAAATTATCGGGGGCCGGGAAATAATGGTAATCTAACTCGACCAGGAGTTGGCTTTCAATACGTCAGGCTCGTTGCCCCAAACTCCGATCGTCTAGAAGCGGACGCCGGATTGGCAGGGCTCCAGGTTGGAAATGACCAACCGTCAACATGACCGTTACGCCAAGCACCATCCCCGCCGTCTCGAAGCACGTTCCTTGGAACAAGGGGAAGATCATCGGCGCTAAGCCGCCGCTCCGTCCGAAGCACGTTTGGTCAATCCGCACCAAGCTCCAGGTCGAAGGCCGAACGCGCGCGGGCGGCGCGGCAGGTCAGCAATGGGCCACTTGCAGACATCGCGCGAGCGGTGTCGAGGCGCCGGGACTTTGCTTTCGGACGACGTGCAGCAAGATCAAACGCCCACCCTCCAAAGAGGATGGGCGCGTGGTGACTTACGACGTGATGACGTCCTACTTCTTCTCGGCGCTGGCTTCCTTAGCTGGAGGCGGCTTCATGCCGACGGTCAACTGGCGGATTTTCAAAGCGCCGCCTTCACGTATGTCGACGGCGCCCCAGAACACTGTGACCTTGGTGGCGTCGCCGCTCTTAGGGTCCTTACCGAAGATGTCGGTCTCGCCGTTGGCAACGACCAGATCGTTGTTGATGACCGACATGTTGCCGACTCTGATCTCAATATGATCGGTGCCGTTCTTGAAGTTGCTTTCGTATACGGTCTTAAGATCGGAAAATACACCGCTCGGGTTAATCTGAACCCCGTCCTTTGTATAGAGCGCAGCGACACAGGTCGCGTCTTTCCTGGCGACGCAGTCGGCGTAGGCGACGGCTAATTTTTCGGCCTCCTGCTTGACCTCATCGGCGAATGCCGGCGCAGAGATGAAAGCGGAAGAACACAATGCCAGGAGCAATGAAGGTCGCTTCATGACAACTTCCCCTCTGGTTGTGATGCACAATTGCATCGCGACGTCCTCCTGACGTAGGACGTCGCGTTGCATTTGGCCCGAGGGGCATTCTTTCGTTAGGCTGTAATACTACCGGCTTGGGAGTATATGCCATTTTGCACCGCTTGGCGCGCCAACATTGATCATCGACGACGGGGACGGGCATTCCTCCTCCGAGTCAGCATTCTCCAGCGCGAACACCGCGCTCGGAGAATGCGGCGAGTGCGGTCGGGAAAGTCAGGCTAGTTGACGCAAGTGACAATGAAAGTGTCTCGCTCGACGCGCGCGATTGCCCACTTGTTCTATCCGCCGAGAGAACCTTTTTTAGCCCGGCTGGGACATTTTTGGGTAGTCTGCGATAGCGCTCGGCTTCGCAAGCTGGGGTCTGAAGGTGAAAGGAAATGAGCTAAACCACAGCAAGGGAGAACAACAATGGATCCCGGGAATAATCTTCGGCCGCCTAGCGAGCGCACTTATGGCTTGGAGCATGTAGCGGTTGGTTCGGACCTTCGGGTTTCGGCTATGAGTCTTGTTGGTGACGAATGTGTCGCCTGGCACTGGCATACTCAGATATGCGATATTTTCTTTATTCTTGAAGGCACGGCCGTCATCGAAACTCACAATCCGGGCAACGCCGTGCACGTTAATGTCGGTGAGAGATATGACGTTATGCCGGGTGTCCCGCATCGTGTCACACCGCTAGACGGAAAAAGATGTCGGCTCATCTTGGTGCAGGGTGTCGGAAAGGCGGATTTTCATCTGGGGCGGCCTTGACATCCAATCCTGTTTTGGCGGGACTTCAATTTTCCCTCCGGGTCAAAAGCTGACGCTAGGCGGACAGCAGGGCAAGGTCAGCTTTGGGCCAATCGCGGACCGATCAATTCACTCCCTTCAAGGGCGGGGACGCAAGCGGCCTAGCGTCACGGCGCCCCCCTCCGGATGCCGTCAAGCTTTAATGGTCCGGCTTTTCGCGCGTGATGACGCCGGTTTTAGGGTCGGCATGAAATTCCATTTTCTGTCCGTTCTTAACGCCTTCGCCCTCCCACTGGCCGTCGTCGGCTTCAAGCTTGGTGACCTGCGAATAGCCCGACTCCATGACCTTGGCTTTCACTTGCTCCATTGGCATCCAGTCAGGTCCAGGTTGATCTGCTTTCGCTGCCGAACTCAGGGCAAAGGTACCGAGAACCAGTATCGCGACCAGCTTCATGACGAACCTCCTTTTGGGTGAGAGCTCCTCAACCGGAGCCCTGAAGTAGAGTTCCTCTTTGAGTATGCGTCAGTGCGACGCAAAGGGTGAACGTCCGGTCTGGGTCTAAAGCTGACGCTAGTCGGACAGCGGGGCAAGGTCAGCTTTGGGCCAGAAGGAGACTTGAGCCGGCGAACAGGCTACGGGCTCGTGATAGTAGGCCGTTTTTGGAACCGGCACCATGAACCTTCGCGCGGTTCCGATGACCCACGCACATGGGCAGGGAAACGGAGGTTTCCATGACCAGCTCCAATGGACAGGTGCATCTGCATTGCTTGATGGTAGCGCGCACGGTGGGATTATGTGCGATCACGTCCTTTTGCATCAATACAGCCAATTCACATGACCAGATGCGGCCAGAACTGAACGCCTGGTTCAAGAGTCTCAAGAACAAAGCAGGTCAGCCGTGCTGCGATGGCGGGGACGGCCAACATGCGGAGGCCGAGTGGGACACGGCAAAGGATGGCTATAGAGTCCTTCTGACAGATCCGCAGCGGCCAAGTGAACGGGGGCAATGGTTTGACGTGCCAAACTCTGTCGTGCTCGACCGGCAGAACCTCAGCGGCAGGGCGATGGTTTGGTGGTGGCCGTCCTACGCCGAGGGAAAAATGATTCCGTTGTGGCGCTGCTTCATTCCAGGACCGGAAGGATGATCTTCCCTTAAGGCAACATAGCACCCACAAGTCCGCTTCTTTCAATCGCGCCACTTTGCAAAGCGCGCCGAACTTACAGGTAGCGTAGTCGGTCTCCGACGTTTGCCTCGCGAGCTAGTCGGCGACCGGGTGATGGTGGTTGACCAAAAAAGCCCACAATGCTGCTTATACGACCATCAACATCGAACTCGCCGAAATCACGACCCTCGGCGGTAACCTGTCGATCGGGCCCGATCATCTTCCATAAGAAGTGAAATTTCCCGTGGTGATGATCGACACCACTTGCGAAGATGATCGTCGTACCCGGCAAACGTTTATGGAAGTCGGCGATATGCCGGATTAATGCTTCTCGACCCACTACATTCGCAGTCGGATCCTGATAAATTCCATCCTCGTTCCAAGCAAATTGCAAGAGCCGACGGCGCTCCGCTTCGTCGACCTCCAGCCAAGCAGCTCCGTAAGCGCGGATCGTCTCGTCCACATTGGCCATGCTATATCGCTCCATCTCTGTGGAGATCGTATCGCAAGGTCCAATGTGCCACTTTATCCGTTGTAAACAAACTGAATTCCCAGACTGCTGAAGGCTCGGTGGTGTCTGCTTAGGGTCACTTGTGGACTTGCGACCAAGCATCGACGAACTCAGCTAGGGGGCCAAAAGCGGACCTTGGCGCGAGCGGATGGCAGCCACTTTCAATTCGTCGTGGTCTTGCCACCCCGCATGGACACGAGCTTGTCCTCGCGAAACCGGAGAATGAACCATGCGGTCTCGTCGAAACCGTTTGCGAGCTTTCCGGCGTGAGAATACATCATCTGAGCAGCCTCCGACTGCGACGGCGGTCCCAGCGCTTTAACGACCTCCATACGAGACATACCCAAATGCAGCTTGCCGTCGAAGACGACGGGCGCGAATTGTTCGGGGATGGTGGGGCACCCGGTCGAGGCCTCCGTGCCTTTCTCGGCGAGCTCTTCCATGATCTCCGTGACGAGATGATCCGGGCCGCCTATCTCTCCGCCGGACACGATCCATAGTCGATGCTGCGCGCGCCTATAACAGAGCCAATAGACACTCCCTCCGGCGTCACCCTGATGGTGGATGGCTCCTTCGCCAACGGCTTTGCGCACCGCGCCGAGCCGTGTCTCCTCGAAGCGGCCGGCGAATGCGCCGAGCGAAAAGCGGGTTGCCAATCTTTTCACGACCGTCGGCTTCATGCGCTCGAACGCTTGTTCGTCGATTGGCGGCGGCGGTGTCTGTGCGGAGCAGTCGCCCGCGGGGATCATGAAAAGCAGAAGCAGCACGAAGAGCGCCTTTCGACCATCAAGTCCGAATTGCCTTGCATTGAAGGTTAAGCGCTTCTGCATAATTCAATTGCTCATCATTTTGGGCTCGAAGCTTTCTTCATCCGCCCGATATCGCTATTTCCCGAACCCTCTTCCGACCCTTGGTCGGGGTCACAACTCAAATGGTTCATACACGAACTCGGTGAGCATCCGGTTCGGGTCAGAGGCCGCCTTCGTTAGGCAAGATGCCTTGATCACCTACCGCTTGCCTGTCGGAGAAATGCCGCCTCGGTGTGAAGAAGCGGCGCTGCAGCAACTGCTGGCTTGCGTGCTCAGTGCGGCCGGCATGCAGACCTCATCGTTCGGCCGGAGCAAGCGGATGACGACTGGCATCCCGTTCCGCAGAAATTCACTGCGAGCATAATTTGCTGCGTCGACCTGTGTTTTGGCACCGCGTTTGGTGGCGGCATCCGCACGCCATCTGTGGTGAAGCCGTGCTCTGCCGACCATCCGTTGATCTGGATCAAGCTCGCAGACCGGGGGCGGCCCTCGACTCCAGGGATGGCGTCAATCCACTGGATGCAGGCCTCACATCTTGAAAACGCTTCGTCACCTTTTCTCTAGCGACGATATCGTGCAACTCGCGATCAGGCTTGGACTGCTGGCGCTGCTGATCCTGTGGACCTTCTTCATCATCAAGCCGTTCGTGCCGATCCTGACCTGGAGCGCGGTGCTTGCCGTGGCATTCTATCCCGCCTTCACTTGGCTGGCCAAATGCCTAGGGGGTCGCCCGCGGACGGCGGCGATCATCCTGACCGTGATCATGCTCGGCATCGTCATCGGTCCCGCGGCCTGGCTTGGCATCAGCGCTGTCGAGGGGATCAAGGACATTGCAAGCCAGATCGGCACCGGCGACGTCGTGCTCCAAGCCGCGCCCAAGCAAATCAAGGGGTGGCCGTTGATCGGCCCGCACCTTTATGACCTCTGGAACCTCGCCTACACCAATGTCCGGGCCGTGCTGCGCGAGATCACGCCCTATCTGAAACCGGTTGCAGGTGTCCTGTTGTCGCTCGCCGGCAGCGCGGGAGTCGGGACGCTGCAATTCCTGCTGTCGGTGCTGATGGCCGGCTTTCTGTTTCCCCATGGCCCTCGGCTTGCAGGCGCGATCCGTGGCTTCCTGTTCCGGATCGTGCCGGGCCAGAGCGAGCATTTCCTGGAGCTCTCCGGTGCCACTATCCGCGCGGTGTCGCAAGGCGTGATCGGGGTTGCGATCATCCAGGCGCTGTTGGCCGGCGTCGGCTTCAAGCTGGCCGCTATTCCGAGCGCGGGGCTGCTCGCGATCATCGTGATGTTGCTCTCGATCGTGCAGATCGGCGCGGCCGTCGTTTTCCTCCCCGTGGTGATCTGGGTTTGGATGAGCATGGATGTCATGCCGGCGCTGCTGTTCACCATCTTCTTCGCCATCGTCGGTCTGCTCGACAACATCCTGAAGCCGTTGGTGATGGGGCGCGGGCTGACCACGCCGACGCTGGTCATCCTGGTCGGGGTGATCGGCGGAACCATCGCGCACGGGATCATCGGCCTCTTCATCGGGCCGATCATCCTCGCCGTTGCCTGGGAGCTCGTGGCGGCCTGGATCCGCATCGAGCGTGCAGTGGAGGTGCCGCACGTCGTCGCCGACCGTTGACCTAAATCAACATTGCCAACCGCCGGCCACCTACGGCAATTGGATCTGCCCGCAACAGAATTCCTACTATCCTAGTTGACGGGAGCGAGGTCGGTTATGGCCGGAACCAACAAGCTATCGGTCGAGAAAGCTCTCGAAAAGCTGCGCCAGGATGATCAGCCCAAATCGAGCAGCGAACGCCTGGACGAAAAGAGTGAAGACCTCAGTCGAGAGATCAAGCGAATGAGGGCTCAGCGATTGCGACTCGAACGCAAGTCGTCGAAGTAAAGCAGACGACCGGCAGCGGCCTGCGCAGGTGTGGCCAGGTTCGCCATGCCTGTCAGGCAGTGGGATCGAGCAGACAAAGGCTGGAGAAAGTCGATGTGGGTGCTGATGTATGTCTTTTCCTATTCCATCAGTCCCGCCGCGACGAACGACAAGGCCGAATGGCGGCTGCTTCCAACGGTCGTCTTCCAGGAGTTCTCCAATGAGGAGCGGTGCCGGAAAGCCAAAGTCACGCTTGAAGGAAGTTTGAGCGAGGCGGGAGCCAAGCTCAGAAGCGGGTTGGAAGATTTGAAGAGCCTCGGCAAAGCGGATCCGGCCCAGATCATTATCGCATACAACGTGGAATGCCTGCCTAAATAGACATATGCAGCGGGTTCGACCCGGTGCTCGAATGAGACAACCACGCTGGCCCACTCGTCTTATGGAGCGGAAGACACTCCGCATCACAATACATCAGAAGGTCTGCTTTGGGTCCACACGCAGTCCGGCGGCGCTTGCGTAAGGTCAGCTACGGCCACAAGCCGCTCTTCGCTTGGAGCAAACTGAACTCTATTCGATCACCTCGTCAGCGCGAAGTAGTAATGAGGTCGGCACGCTGAGGCCGAGCGCCTTGGCAGTTCTCATGTTGATCACCAGCTCGTATTTGGTCGGCAGTTCTACAGGTATATCGGCAGGTTTGGCGCCTTTGAATATCTTATCGACGTAGGCTCCTGCGCGACGGAACAGTTCTGTCACATCGGGCCCGTAGACGATCAATCCGCCGATGGCGAATTGACGCCAGAGATGCAACGCCGGCAGTCGATGCTTCGCGGCGAGTTCGACAACTCGTGGGCCTTGGACAACGGTCAAGGGATCGCCCAGGACAATCAATGCATCCGCGCGTTGGGCGGCGGCCGAGGCAAAAGCGGTATCGAGCTCCTCTGGCGTGGTTGCCTCGACAATCTGCAGAGCTATGCCCAGATTCCGCGCGGTGCGAGGTACCTCCTCGGCCAATACCAGCCTGTGCATTGGGTTACCGCGATTGACCAGGATCGCGATGTTCGATGCGCCAGGCACCAGTTCGCGGAGGATGTCTATCTGTTTTGCCATCGCTACCCCCTGGGAGGTCGCAAGGCCTGTTATGTTGCCTCCTGGCCGTGACAGACTTCGCACCAGGCCAAGCCCCACCGGATCAAACACAGCCACGAACACGATGGGAATTGTCGCGGTCGCCGAATTCAGGGCTTCGGCAGCCCGCGGTCCCGCAGCGATCAGCACATCGGGCCGGAGAGCAATCAGCTCAGCAACCGAGCTTGGTAGTCGATCCGGCGGTTGAGAGAAACGATACTCGACTGCCAGGTTTTCTCCATCGATCCATCCGTGCCTTCGCAGCCCATCAAACAGAGCCAGTTCGGCTTGATTGAGTGCCTTCCCGCCTCCATCACCTACAGCAAGAAAGCCGAGCCGACGACGTTTCCCCTGGGCGCGCGAACAACGGAGCGAAATAAGCAGCGCCGCAGTGCCTGCTATGAACGTCCGGCGTTGCATTCGACCCTCATCACGGCGCGAGGACCAATGCGCATAGTATCACGTCTCGATAATCGCCGCCCTCTGTGCTGCATATGTTGCGGCGCGAAGCGGCTCGTGGCTCAGGACAAATATGGGCTACGGTGCGTGAGGCTCCGACCGCCAAGATGACGATGTCTGCTCCGCCACTGCCGCGCTACGCTGCCTGCCAAGAGCGTCGGGCTCCGTTCTCTCATAGTGGGAACCACTGAAGAGCCAGGCCGATCCCTCCACATAAGGGCTGATTGCGTCGCCCGGTCGTCCGGCTATAATTGCGTCATTGATGTTGTCGTACTGCGCATGAACGGATTTGGGCATCTCGATCATCTGATTGACCGCATCTACGAGGCCGGGCTGATCACCTCATTGTGGCCCGAGATCCTCGGTGAAATCGGTCACGCTATTGGTGGGAATGGCGGCCTGCTCTTCGCCGTCCGCGACGGCTATGTCAGTGCGGTCAACTCCGTCAATCACAACGAGGCCATGCCTCTTTTCCTGAAGGAAGGATGGAGCGAGCGCGATCCGTTGCTGCCGCGTGCCGCCGCGCTCAACTACGCCGGCTTCCTCAACGATGGAGACCTCGTGTCGGAGGAGGAGATTGCGACCAATGACGTGTACTGCAATTTCTACCGCAAGCACGGGCTCGGTTACAGAGCCGGAACGATCATCCCGATACCGAGTGGCGATTCGATTGCGATCGTCATGCCACGCCACCAGGACAATGGACCGGTGCCGCGCGAAATCGTCTCGTTCCTGGATGACTTGAGGCCGCATCTGGCTCGGGCGTGCCTGACTGCAAACCGCCTGGGCTTCGAGCGTGCTCGCGCACAGGCCGATGCGCTGCAGGTGATCGGGCTGCCCGGAGCGATCTTGCGCGAAGGCGGCCGATTGCTCGCGGCAAACGGCCTGTTCGAAGCGCTGATGCCGTCGATGTTCCACGACCGCGTCGAGCGTCTGACTTTGACCGATGCCACCGCGGACGGTCTGTTCGTCGCGGCGCTGGGGACTCCGTTCGTCGGCAACAGACGGACCGTCAAATCTGTTGCCATCGCAGCGGCGATGGATCGCGTGGCGATGGTCCTGCATGTCCTCCCGGTGCGCGGATCGGCCCGCGATGTCTTCACTCGCGCCACCTTCATGGTCGTCGTGACTCCAGTCGATCGCGGCGCGGTGCCGACTGCGGAAGTCCTGCAAGGGCTATTCGACCTGACGCCGGCCGAGGCCCAGGTCGCGCGCGGCGTCGCACGGGCGGAATCGCTGGATGCGCTCGCCGCAGCAATCGGCGTTACGCGAGAGACGGTGCGTACGCAGCTCAAAGCCGTGCTTTCGAAGACCGGTCTTTCGCGCCAGCAGGAACTCGTCAGCCTGCTCGCCGGGAAGGCCTTACACGGCGGCTGAGCTGTCGTCCGTCCGCAGGCCGCGGATCGGACTGGGATCATCGACCTCGCGTTTTCGACCGGACTGCCCAGACAGTGCAAGCCGCTCATCACCCAAATGGGTGAAGACACAAGTCGGCCCTCCGAGTTCAAGTCCAGAGCTGGATGTTTGACGAGAAGCGGCGGCGAATGGTCAGACCGGAGTTTCCGATGTTCGAAGTGAACCTGGTGCAACGCAGGCGAAGGAAATGGACCTGGAGCATCTGCACCAGCGACGGCGCGGTCATTGTGCAGGGCCGGGAACCAAGTCGTCCAGCCGCAAAGTACCAAGCTGACCGCGCGCTGTTCATGCTGCTGCTGACCGCGCCCTATCGGTCGCGACTTCCCGCAGAGTGAGGCTCTCACGGGCAAAGCAGGTTCTGCCGCGCTGAAACGACCACCGCGCGGTTGAAAAGCCGTCGCGGATCAACAGAGCGGGG
>NZ_JXJM01000001.1:1395146-1405126 GCF_001593325.1 Bradyrhizobium sp. DOA1 | reverse complement strand
CCCCNCCCCCCGCGCGATTCAAATGCCGGCCCTATCAGAACCGATCATTGATGCCGCCGAGGAGAACCAACGCTCAGTGAGCCGGGCCGACCACGATCGAAATGACCTCGACCGAGGCGCCGCTGATCTGGAGCACGATTGGACTTGACGCAACGTCGAAGCGAATGGACTTCCTCAATCCCGCGCAATCACTCCGGCCGGTGCTCCCGATCGACCGCGCATAGCCGCCGTTCTGCACGACATCGACCCAGGCCTCATCGGACAGGTTCACTTGATACACACCCGCGTGCGGCGGCGCCGGAAGGCGAACAATGCCCCCGCGCACGTTCTCTATGCGAGACTTGCGTTCCGGCTGCATCACGAAGTCGGCATCCGCGGACGGACGCAGGAGCAGCCTGAAAGCTTCGCCCGCGCGAGGTTCGATGGACGCTCCGGACGCAAGGGCCGGCTGGCTCTGCGCGGTCATCGCTTCGCGCTCTTGCATGACCGGCCAGGCGAATTTGCCACAGCCATCTTCGGCCAGAGCGGTGCCCGTCCAAACATAGAATGCAAGAGCAGAAGCGAGCGGAAGGCGCTTCCTCGATCTGCTTCGGGCTCGACGCTGGTTGTCCATTCTTGCGATCCGCCTTACGAGATAGTCCAATCGATATCGACCTTCACCTTTGCCCGGGCGCGAAGCCGTGGCGCGTTAGAATGTTCTGCCCGGTCGGCGATAGGATGAATTGCGCGAAGCGCTCGGCCGCAGAGGACGCACCCGCGACCACCGTCAGACCATAATCGGAACCGACGGCCAAATTTTCGGGCAGTTCCACGATCTGCTGATCCGGGCTTTGCTTTTGCGCCTCGCGGGCAGCGGTGCAATACGCAAGGAAGATGTCCGCGCGTCCCTCCGCGACATGCCAGCCATAAGCGTTTCGACCGGCCGGCGGGGCCGCGCTGCTTGCATTGCCCGTAAGCTGCAGCGCCTTGTTTTCCAGTACGGCTTGCGCCCCGGCCCTGCTTTGCTCGGCCTTGACGAACACCTGAAGCGCATAGTCCCCCGCCGGGTCGGCGTTCGGCGTCGAGGTGCCGAGCTTGATCGCCGGGTCGAGCATCCGATCGAGCACGCTTGCGCTATCGACCTTCAGCCCGGGCCTGACCAATGCGCACAGCCGATTGCGCGCGAACAACATCACGGGTCCGCTCCTCTTCGCGGCACTCAGCGCCTGTGGATGCACCATGTTGGCCGAACCGAACACGTCGGCCTTGGCGCCTGCGGCAATCTCATCCTTCAAGAGACCTGAGGGGCCATACTTGGTCTCGACCCCGGTGCCGCTCTCCGCCTCGAACGCCTTCGCCATGTCGGTCAGCGCGGCGCGAAGACTGCCCGCCGCATACAGTCGAACGGTCTCGGCGCGGGCTTCCGCCGCCATGGCAATCACGGCCAGGATCGCGACTGAGACCGTTGCGCGCATCACGCGCCCGGATCGCTTGCGTTAGCATAGAAGAGTTGCTCGCCGTTGATCTTGTAGTCGGTGATGGCTTTCTGTCCTTCCGGCGAAACAAGCCAATCAATGAACTGCTGGCCAAGCTCCTGCTTCACGTTCGGGTGCTTCTGCGGGTTCACAAGGATGACGCCGTATTGGTTGAACAACCGCTTGTCCCCTTCAACGACGATCGCAAGCGGGCCACGGTTCTTGAATGAAAGCCACGTGCCGCGGTCGGCGAGCACATAGGCATTGGACGCCGAGGCGGCGTTGAGC
The DNA here is from genome assembly GCF_001593325.1 of Bradyrhizobium sp. DOA1. Taxonomy (NCBI): domain Bacteria; kingdom Pseudomonadati; phylum Pseudomonadota; class Alphaproteobacteria; order Hyphomicrobiales; family Nitrobacteraceae; genus Bradyrhizobium; species Bradyrhizobium sp. DOA1. The sequence goes on along the minus strand of NZ_JXJM01000001.1, from coordinate 1,403,384 downwards.
GCAGCGCCCATTCCCTGCCCGATCTCCTTGTACCAGGCGCTCTTGTCCTTCGCGATGTCGATGCCGGCAGCATTCCAGAGATTGAGCTCCGCTTGATGCGTACCCGATCTGTCGCCTCTCGAGATGAATGCGACGCCCTTCTCCTTGATCGCCTTCAGGGCCGCCACGATATCTTTCGTGCCTTTGACGCCCGCCGGGTCGCTCTCGGGTCCGATCAGGACGAAATCGTTGTACATCACCGGGTAGCGCTTCACGCCGGCCCCTTCGGCCACGAACTTTTCCTCGGCCGGCTTGGCATGGACGAATACGACATCGGCATCACCGCGGCGGCCGGTATCGAGCGCCTGTCCCGTTCCCTGAGCGACCACCCTCACGGCTATCCCGGTCTTGTCCTTGAAGAGCGGCAGGATGTGGCCGAACAGGCCGGAGTCCTGGGTCGATGTCGTCGAGGCGACGACGATCGACTTCTCCTGTGCAAAGGCGGGACCGCCCAGCACAACACAGGCGGCGATCGCAATGAGGTGGCGGCGGCTCAGCATTTCCATTTCTCCGTCTCGATCAGATGACTAGTTCTCCGGCGACGAACTTCCTCGCCTCGGCCGTTTCAGGCGCGGTGAAGAAAGACGACGCAGCGGCCGTTTCGATAACGCGGCCGCGATGAAGCATGACGATGTCACCAGCCAGCCGGCGGGCTTCGCCGATATCATGGGTCGACATGACCACTTTGATCCCGCGTTCGCTGACGGCGCGGATCACATCCTCGACGGCTTTGGTCGCAGCCGGATCGAGGCTCGCAGTGGGCTCGTCGAGGAATAGGACGGCGGGATCACGGACGAGCGCGCGCGCCAGCGCGAGCCGCTGCTGTTCACCACCGGACAACCGGCGGGCAGGACGGTCGGCAACGTGGTCGAGCCCGACGAGCCCGAGAACCTCGCTGGCGCGTCGCTTCCATTCTGCGCGCGGCAGGCCCGCAACGCGCAAGGCGTAACGGATATTGCCGCTCGCACTCCGCCTGAGCATGACCGGGCGCTGGAACACGATGGCACGCCGCAACGGTGCAACATCGATCCGGCCACCCCAGGTGATGCGCCCGCGTGTCGGCGACACCAACCCCATGGCCGCGCGCAGCAGCGTCGTCTTTCCGGCGCCGTTCGGGCCGACGAGGACGGTCGGCGCGCCCGCGGTCAGATTCAGGTCGATGCCGTCCAGGATGGTCAATGGACCAACCGAGAAGGTCACCTTCTCGAATCGAATCGGAAGCTCGGTGGACGGCGCACGCATGCCTATCCCGCCCATCGCTCGCTCGCGCGCCGTGCCGTCCACGCGAGAATGTTGACGGCGAGCACGATCGTGATCAGCACGATGCCGAGGCCGACAGCGAGAGGCAGATCGCCTTTCGAGGTCTCCAGCGCGATGGCGGTCGTCATCGTGCGGGTGAACCCGTCGATGTTGCCGCCGACGATCATGATGGCGCCGACCTCCGCCGCAGCCCGGCCGAACCCGGCGAGCAACGCGGTGATGAGGCTGAAGCGCGCGTCCCAAACCAGCGTCGCCACCCGGCCCACCGGACCGACGTTCATGGCCGTCAACTCGTCCCGGTATTCGCTCCAGAGATCCTCGATCGTTTGCCGCGTCAGCGCGGCAATGATCGGGGCGACCAATATCGTTTGCGCGACGACCATCGCGGCGGGGGTGAACAACAGCCCCCATGACCCCAGCGGCCCCGAACGCGAGAGCGCGAGAAAAACGCCGAGCCCGACCACCACGGGCGGCAGCCCCATCAGCGCGTTGAGGAGGACAATGGTGGCCTGCCGGCCGGGGAACCGGGTGAGCGCGAGAAGTGCCCCAAAGGGCACGCCGAGGATGGCTGCAAGTGCAACGGCGGACAGGCTGACCGCCAGCGAGAGCCGCACGATCGCGAACAGCGCCGGATCTCCGGCAAGCACAAGGTCGAGGGCGGACGCATTCTCGGGCATATGCAATATTGCGCCGATTGTCCCGATATGGTCAAATTCGGAATAGTTTCATGAATCTGCAGGTGTATTCCGGATGCGTGAGCTACTCACGACTGAGGAGGCCGCTGAATTCCTCCGCCTTTCGGAGCGCAAGCTCTACGAGCTGGTGGCGAAGAACGCCGTGCCATGCACCAAAGTGACAGGCAAATGGCTGTTCCCGCGCGCCGCGCTCAACCGATGGCTGACCGCCGGGATGTCTCCTACGGCGATATCGCGGGAGCCGGCGCCGCCGATCGTCGGCGGCAGTCATGACCCGCTGCTGGAATGGGCGCTTCGGGAAAGTGGCTGCGGATTGGCAAGCCTTCCGGAAGGCAGCGGAGAAGGTATGCGGCGGCTGACTGGCGGCGAGATCATGATGGCCGCAATCCATCTTCACGCCCTCGATGAGGACGGCGAGCAAACCAATATTGCCCGGGTCGCCGATACCCAAGACCTGAGCGACGCGGTCGTCATCGCTTTTGCCCGGCGCGAGCAAGGCTTGGTCGTCGCACCGGGCAATCCGCTGAAGCTTGGCGATCTTGCCTCCGTCGCAAAGTCCAGAGCGCGCCTGGCGCAGCGCCCGCGCGGCGCCGGCGCGCAGCTTCTCATGATGACCTTGCTCGCACGCGAGGGCGTTGCCATCGGTGAGCTCGCGCTGCAGCAGCCCGTTTGCGCAACCGGAGATGAAATCGGCCACGCCGTGCGCGCGGGAAAAGCCGATTGCGGAATTGCGACCCGATCCGTTGCGCGCACGGCGGGGCTCGATTTCGTGCCGCTGACGTGGGAGCGCTTCGATCTTGCCCTGAGGCAGCACGATTATTTCCTGCCGCAGCCGCAGCGGCTGTTCGGCTTCTTTCGTTCAGCTTCGTTCAACGAAAGGGCCAAAGAACTGGGCGGCTACGACATCACCGATATCGGCAGTGTCCGGCTGGTGAACTGAGCTCGCAAGCTCCTGGGCCGCATGTGACGCATCACTGCCCGAGCGTGAGCAGCGGCTTGCCCTTCTCGACGATGTAAGTCGCGAGCTCCGCCGCGTTGCCGGTGCCGACGTTCCTCACCGCGTGGTTGGTCCCATGCGGAATGAGCAGCACGTCGCCGGCCTTGAGCACCACCGGCGCTCTGCCGTCGAGCCGATATTCGAGCTCGCCTTCGATGAGATAGACGAGCTCTTCACCGGGATGGCTGTGCCTGGCAGCGTCCACGCCGGGAGCAAAGTCCACGCGCACCTGGATGACCTCACGTCCGGGGATGCTCAGATTCTCCCTCATGAGATGAGTGCGCTTGATGTCTCCAAGCGAGGGTTCGGCGGCCTGGGCGCCGAGCGGAGCCCAGAGGGCCGCGGCGATCAGCGCCGCGGCCGCGATTCTCGGATGCGATTTCATGGCAGGTGCCTTTCGTTGCAAGAACTGGGTCATCACGCGGCAATCGCCGGAGGTGTCGCGCGGAAACTGATGGCCATGCGGTTGTAGGCGTTCATCAGGCTGATCGCGATGGTGAGGTCCACGAGCTCGCGCTCGTCGAAGACGGCGCGCGCGGCCTGGTAGGCCTCCTCGGGCACGTTGGTCTCCGCAACGCGCGTGACCGTCTCGGTCCATGCAAGGGCAGCGCGTTCGCGCTCATCGAAGAGAGCGCCAGCCTCACGCCATGCCTGAAGCAGCGCGAGCTTCTCGATGCCGACGCCCTTCTTGAGCAGGTCGCGCGTATGCGTGTCGAGGCAGTAGGCGCAATTGTTGATCTGCGAGATGCGCAAATAGACCAGTTCGACCAGCGTTGCCGGCAGCTTGCTCTGCGTGACGTAGCCATAGACGCCGCCCAGCGCTTTCAAGCCTGCCGGTGCGATCTGGTTGTAGTCGAGACGCTTGCTCATTGTCGTGCTCCTTGATGCGTTGTTGAATGTCCGGATTTCGATCCGGGTGCTCATTTGCGAATGACCGACTTCAGCGAGTCGACGAAGATCCATAACGAGGCGGCGAACAGGCCGACGTCTTTCAGGAGGAATTGTCCCGGCGCCACGGTGATCGCCGGCACGCCGAGCTCCGGCACCACGACGCCCGGTGTCGAGACCATGAAGCTGACGGTGGTGACGAACAGTCCGGCCGAGAGCAGACCGCCGGCCACTGAGAACAACGGGCTCGCCAGCCGCAGGGCGATCAAAAGGCCGATGCTCAGTTCGACGAAGCCGAGGAAGGTGGAGAAGCCGCGCACCGAGAACACGGCATAGAACCAGCTCAGCAACGGGCTGTTCTCCACCAGCGGCACCAGCCCCTGGGCTTCGTAGTCGGTGAACTTCATGCCGCCGAACCAGGCGTAGATGATCGCAAGCGACACATAGAGGCCGATGCGGCTGACCGGCTCGGCGTAGACGATCAGGCGTTCGGCCTGGTCGCGCCAGCGGATGGTGAAGCCCAGCGTGATGGGCGAGATCGGCAGCTCAGTGATGATGCGTGACATCGTTATCTCCATTCTTTGTGTGGGGGGCTTACGCGTTGACCGGCGTGTGCAGATTGTAGCGAGGGGCAGGAATGGCGCTGGACAGCTTGTCCGTCATGGCAAGACGCGCCGTCTCGTGGCGGTCCCACTCCGACTTGTCCGCCAGCGAGGGGATCGTCACGGTCTCACCGAGGTCGAGGCCGGCGAGCGCCGCATCGACCATGTCATCGGCCGACATCACGATGGCTGCCGGCAATTGGTGAACCGGGGTGCCGGCGACGTCCCAGAACTCGGTCGCAGTGGCACCCGGCAGCACCGCCTGCACACGAACGCCCTTGCCGGCGAGCTCGTGAACGAGCGACTGGCTGAAGGCGAGCACGAAGGCTTTGGTGCCGCCATAGACGCCGTTCAGCACCTCCGGCGCGATCGCGACGATGGACGCGATGTTGATGATGGTGCCGTGGCCGCGCGTGACAAATCGGGGGGCCGCTGCGTAGGTCAGCCGCGTCAACGCGCCGACGTTGAGGTGGATCATGTCCGACATCTTCTCGACGTCGGACGCCACGAGCGGAGCGGCGGAGCCGACACCGGCGTTGTTCACCAGCATCGAGATGCCGGCATTGTCTTTCAGGATCTGCTCGACGCGCTGCAGGTCGGCGGTCGACGTGAGGTCGGCCTCGACCGTCTCCACCTGGCGTCCGGTCTCGTTGGCGAGTCGGCGCGCCAGCGATGCGAGGCGCTGTCGGTTGCGCGCGACAAGAATGAGATCGTAGCCGCGCTTGGCGAGGCGATCGGCATAGATGGCGCCGATGCCGGTCGATGCGCCCGTGATGAGGGCCGTGCCTTGGGTCTGGGTCATGTCCGTCTCCGTTGGTTGGCTGACGTCGTGGCGTCGCGGAGAGGAATAGGCCCTTCCGAAATCGGTGGGTATCTGGCAAAATCGAGATGCATCCTTCCAAAAAATGGAAGTGACGAATGGATCGTCTCGAGGGCATGTCGATCGTGCTGGCCGTCGCGGAGGCCGGAAGCCTGTCGGCGGCGGCCCGGCGTCACAAAATGCCGCTGGCCACGGTGAGCCGGAAAGTCTCCGAGCTGGAGGCGCATCTGCGCACCAAGCTGTTTAACCGGTCGAGCCGCGTGCTGGTCCCGACCGATGCAGGGCGCTCCTACATCGCTGCGGCCAAGCGGATCCTTGCCGATGTCAGCGAGGCCGAACGCGTCGCGTCCGGCGAGTACACGACGCCCCGCGGAGATTTGAGCGTCACGACCTTGGTCGCGCTCGGCCGCCTCTGCCTGCAGCCGATCCTGGCGGAATTCCTGGCGGCATTCCCCGAAGTGGATGTTCAGCTCAACCTGCAGGATCGCACAATCAATCTCCTGGACGAGCATATCGACGTCGCGCTTCGCGTCGGCGATCTCGCCGACAGCAGCCTGATCGCCGTGCGCGTCGGGGTAATCCATCGCGTGGCCTGTGCCAGCCCGGCCTATCTGAAAGCGCGCGGGACGCCGAAGGCGCCCGACGATCTCTCCGTGCACGACTGTGTGAGCTATCCGCCGATGCAGTCGCCGACGACGTGGCGGTTCAGGCGCGAGGGGACCGAATATGCGGTGCCGGTACGCTCACGCTTCGTCGCGAGCAGTCTCGAATCCGCCGCCGATGCCGCGCGCGCGGGCATAGGGATCACCGTCGCATTCTCGTATCTGGTCGCCGATTCCGTGAAATCTGGCGAGCTGGTGCCGCTTCTGCAGGACTTTCAGCCGCCGCCGCAACCCGTCAGCTTCGTCTATTCGCCCAACCGCTTCATGCCAGCCAAATTGCGCGCTTTTCTCGACTTTGCCTCACCGCGCGTCAGGGCCCGCCTCTCCGACATTCCCAAGGAATTGCTGCCGCCGCGAACGCGGCAATAGCGCAGAACGGGAGGAATTTAAGGCCGGGGGTGGAGTCAGACTGCCTCACGAAACAGAGCTCAACAAGAGCGTCGGTCTTGTGCCATCGTCAAACGCGACGCGGCTCAGCTGTTTCTGGCTTGAACAAGACTCTCTTCGTTGTTCGCCAGATCATCATAGGAATCGGCGATCTTCTGATACTGACCCCGAGCGGTTTCGTCGGCCATCAGTTCGGACTTGGCTCGAAACTCTTCCGCCTGATCGCGATACCGCTTTGCCTGGGCTTCGTGATCCATGATGCTCCTCCTGCCAGGATGCTAACCCAGGGGTGTTAGATTGGTTCCCCGCAATATTTTGCTTATCCGAAGACCTGACCTGCCGTGGCGCCTGAGTTCGCGGCTCGTTCCGCAGCCCGGACGTGGCGGAACTACGCCATCACCTGCCTCGCCGCCGCCGAGATCATCACCAGCCCGCCGGTGATCACCGCGGCGTCGAGGATCGCGGCGTGGATGTGCACCGGCATCCGTTCGACGAAGGCCTTTGCCAGGAAGGCGCCGGGGACGGCGACGGCGCCGATCAGCAGCGCGAAGGCGAGCACCTGCGCGGTCACCGCGCCGGCGAGACCGAACACGGAGATCTTGATGAGGCCAGTGCCGAGCGAGATCATCGCGTCGGTCGCGATCACGGCGGCGCCTTCGAGGCCTGCCGCCATCAGGAGCGAGAGCAGGATCACGCCGGAGCCTGAGGTGCCGCCGACCAGCACGCCGTAACCGACCGAGCCGGCGGCAAGGCCGCCATCGCCGATCCTCACCTGTCGGCGGCGGAGCACGCGGCGCAGCGGCACGCTCAGGATCAACATGGCGCCGATCACGAGTGCGGCGCCCGCATTGGTGAGACGCGTGTAGCCGTAAGCACCGAGCGCCGTCGTCAGCGCCGCGCAGGCGAGCACGATCAGCGCGCGGCGGCGATCGGCATAACGGATGTAAGCGAGTGCACGGCTGGAATTGGTGAGCATCGCGGAGATCGCGATGATCGGCACGACCGGTTCGGCGCCGACCAGCGGCACCAGCACCAAAGGCATGAGGGCGCCGGTGCCGTAGCCGGCGAGACCACCGATGATCGAAGCGAACAACGCCATCATTGCGACCAGCAGGAGCTGGAAAATCGAGATGTCGGCGAAGCCTGAGACGATGGTCAATTTCTCTCATCGCGGCTGATGCGAGCCGCAGCTTGATCGGCGATGGCAGCGAGCGCGGCTTGCTCTAGTGGAAAATCCGCCGCGAGCCAAGCGTCCTCGGCGAGCGTCAGCACATGTCCGAGCGCGGGTCCTTCGGCGAGACCGCGCGCGATGAAGTCGGCGGCCTTCAGCGGAAATTTCGGTGCAGTCCAGCGCTGCGGCAGCTCGGCAAGCGCTCGCCATCGCGTCGAAGTGACGTCGCCGCCGGCGCGCGCCCAGCCCAGCAACACGCGATCGTGATAGGGCTCCGCACCGAGCCGGTAGAGCAGCCGCCGTGCATTGGCCTCGTCCTTGGTGGCGAGACGCCACCAGCGGTGTCCCATCGAATCCAGCGCCTTGATCTCGGCATTGGAGAGTCTCAAGCGCGCGGCGAGGCGCTTGGCATCCTCGGTCACAGCGACCGACAGCGCGGCGAGGCGCCGCGTGCTGCTGGCGGCGAGGCCGAGCTCGCGCTCGATCGCGATCATCGCCGACAGCGGTCCGGTGTAGACGACGCCGCCGGTCAGCGCTTGCAGCAAGCCACCCTCGGCCATCGCCAACACGGCCGCAGAGGCACCGCCCGCGACCAGCAGCTTGAGCATCTCCATGCGCACCCGTTCGGCCGAGAGGCTGGCAAGTCCCGCGCGTCCCCGGATGCAGGCGAGATAGCCGTCGCGGTCGGGTTCGCCGGCACCGAAAGCGGCGTGGATG
>NZ_JXJM01000001.1:1384466-1394429 GCF_001593325.1 Bradyrhizobium sp. DOA1 | reverse complement strand
GCCGAAGGTTTCGGTGTCCTCGCGCAGCGTCGTCACTTCGTACGGCTTGCTGTCGATGACGAGCGTGACGGTGCCGTGGTTGATGCCGGTCGGCACGCTCTTGATGCCGGCGGCCTTGGCACGCCGCATCACGTCGTCCGGCAGCGTTGTGGTCGCGATGTCGATGTCACCGGGCACGAGGCCGAGCAGCGCATTCCGCACCGCGCCGCCGACCACCCGCGCCTCCTCGCCCTCCGCATTGAGCAATTGCAGGACGCGCGCAGTCCCGCCAGCGATCAGCCAGGGCGCATCGGCGAGTAACGGCTCCGCGCTCATCGTCCAGCCCTTATTTCTGCGGCACGAACTTGCCATTTTCGACATGCGCGGGAACGTAGGTCGAATCCGGCCCGGCGCCATAATGCGCCATGCCGATCATCCCCGCGATCACCAGCACCAGCGCGACCAGAGCGAGACGCGCGACGATGTAGACCGGCCAGGACGATCGCGCGAACAGGCCGGACCGGCTCGCGGCCAGAAACAGCGCATAGACGGCGAAGGGGATGAGGAAAATTCCGATCTCGGTGAGAATCGGTCGGATCATGATGAATAGATCCGCTCATAAAGCACGCGCAGCATACCGGCCGTCGCCCCCCAGATGTAGCGTTCCGCGAACGGCATCGCGTAATACGACCGCGCCATGCCGCGGAATTCCTTGCTGTGCACCTGGTGGTTCACCGGGTTCATCAGGAAGGACAGCGGCACCTCGAAGGCGTCGTCAACCTCGGACTGGTTGATCGTGAGTTCGAAGCCCGGCTTGACCCTCGCGACCGTCGGCAAGATGCGGAAGCCGAAGGCCGTGCCGTAGAGATCGAGATAGCCGATCGGCTCGACGAAATCGCGCGACAGCCCGACCTCCTCCTCTGCCTCGCGCAGCGCCGCATCGAGCGGCGAGGAATCGGTCGCGTCGATCTTGCCGCCGGGAAAAGCGATCTGGCCGGCATGGTCGTTGAGATGCGCCGAGCGCTGCGTCAACAGGATGGTCGGCTCCGGATGATCGACCACCGCGATCAGGACCGCTGCGGGGCGCACCGGCTGCTCGCGCGCGATGATCTCGAGCATCTTGTCGGTGCCGGGATCGCCCGACGCGGGAATGATGTTGGGATCGTAGAGGCCGGGCGGCACGTCGAAGCCGAGCCTCGCCTTCGAGCGGGTAAAGAAATCCGTCGCGCCAATCACGGCCGGATCGTTCTTCGGGATAGGCTTGTTCAAAGCGCGGCCCTCACCTGCTCCGCATTGGCCATGGCGAAGAATTCTCCTGATGATTCGACGCCGAACATCGGCTGGCCATCGACCATCCGCTCCTCGCCCATGTCAACCAGATCGTAATAGAGCGCGCGGGTCACCTTGGCCCAGAGGTCGGCGCGGACGTGCAAATACGGCATCAACCCGCCGTCCTTGGCCTCTTCGAAGCGCAACCGGTGCGCGGCATCGCAGGTGACCCAGTCGTCGACATTGGTGCGGAAGCTCAGCACGCGATCGCGGCCCTCGCCGTGACTGAGCATCTCGACCGCCATGAACGGCGCGTCGTCGACGCGAATGCCGACCTTCTCCACCGGCGTCACCAGGAAATGCTTGTCGCCCTCACGCTTGAGGATGGTCGAGAACAGGCGGACCAGCGCATGACGGCCGATTGGTGTCCCCATATAGAACCAAGTACCATCGGAGGCGATTCGGATATCGAGATCGCCGCAAAACGGCGGATTCCACAGATGCACCGGAGGCAGGCCCTTTTTGGCGCCTTCGGCACTGGCAGCACTTTTGGCGGCGGCAGTTAGCCCGTCGAGACCGCGATCGGCGCTCTGCCCTTGGTTCGCCATGGTTTACCCTGACTTTGTCATTTGGCACGGATGTTATTTGGCACGATTGGTGCAGGTCTACGTTGTATGTTGGCGCTCGGTTCCACCCCGGATGAGCCCGGTGTGGGAGGTCGCCACTTCGTGATGCCGTACATAACCCGAAGCCGATAAGGTGGGGATAGGTTAATTCAACGAATACATGGCCTTCCTGCAAGTCTAGCATGGGGCCCATGATCTGGCGTGATGACCTGAAGTGACGCAGTGACGTGACGACGCAAGCAGGCCGCGTGGCCGGCTGAAGGAGCGAGCGAATGGCGGAGAGTGTCGAGAAACTCGAGGACGGGATCGTCCGTTCGGCCGAGCAGGTGTCGGGCCAGATTCGCGCGGCGAAGGAGGCGATCGCGTCCGTCATCTTCGGTCAGGATCGCGTGATCGAGAACACGCTCGTCACCATCCTCTCCGGCGGCCATGCGCTCTTGATCGGCGTCCCCGGCCTCGCCAAGACCAAGCTGGTCGAGACCCTCGGCGTCACGCTCGGTCTCGACGCAAAGCGCATCCAGTTCACGCCCGATCTGATGCCGTCGGACATTCTCGGCGCCGAGGTGCTGGACGAGAGCACCGCGGGCAAGCGCGCCTTCCGCTTCATCGCGGGGCCCGTATTCGCGCAGCTGTTGATGGCCGACGAGATCAACCGCGCCAGCCCGCGCACACAATCGGCGCTGCTGCAGGCCATGCAGGAGCAGCACATCACGGTGGCCGGCGCGCGCCACGATCTGCCGAAACCCTTCCACGTGCTCGCCACGCAAAACCCGCTGGAGCAGGAAGGCACCTATCCGCTGCCCGAGGCGCAGCTCGACCGCTTCCTGATGGAGATCGACGTCGACTATCCCGATCGCGATGCCGAACGCCGCATCCTGTTCGAGACCACCGGCGCCGAGGAGACGCTGGCCAGGGGCGCGATGACGCCCGACGCGCTGATCACGGCGCAGCGGCTGATCCGCCGCCTGCCGGTCGGCGATTCCGTGGTGGAGGCGATCCTGTCGCTGGTGCGCTCGGCCCGTCCGGGTCCGGACGCCGGCGAAGCCGGCAAGTTCATCGCCTGGGGCCCCGGCCCGCGCGCCAGCCAATCCCTGATGCTGGCCGTGCGCGCACGCGCGCTGATCGACGGTCGCCTCGCGCCCTCGATCGACGACGTGCTCGACCTCGCCGAGCCCGTGCTCAAGCACCGCATGGCGCTGACCTTCCAGGCACGCGCCGAAGGCCGCACCATTCCGGACGTGATCCGGCAATTGAAGACACGGATCGGTTGATGGCGGCAGAGAACGGGCACACAGCGAAGGAGATCATCGCGATCCGACGTGCCGATGGCGAAAGCCGCACGCTCGCCGCTTCACTGCCGCGCCTGGTGCTCGAGGCCCGCCGTATCGCCGCCAACGTCATCCACGGTTTGCATGGCCGCCGCCGTGCCGGCTCCGGCGAAAACTTCTGGCAGTACCGCCGCTTCATCTCGGGCGAGCCGGCGCAGAACGTCGACTGGCGCCGCTCGGCGCGTGACGATCATCTTTACGTCCGCGAGCTCGAATGGGAGGCCTCGCACACGGTCTGGATCTGGCCGGACCGCTCGCCCTCGATGGCCTTCGCCTCGAAGACCGCGCGCGGATCCAAGCTCGAGCGTACGCTGATCGTCGCTTTCGCGCTGGCCGAGCTGCTGGTCTCCGGCGGCGAGCGCGTCGGCATTCCCGGCCTGATGGCGCCGACCGCGAGCCGCAGCGTCATCGACAAGATGGCGCAGGCGATGCTGCATGACGATGCCGACCGCCTCAGCCTGCCGCCGTCCTTCGTGCCCTCGGCGCTCGCCGAGACCATCGTGCTGTCGGATTTCTGGTCGCCGATTTCCGAGATCAAATCGACGCTGGCGGGGCTCTCCGGCTCCGGCGCGCATGGCACGCTGGTGCAAATCGTCGATCCCGCCGAGGAGACGTTCCCCTATTCCGGCCGCGTCGAATTCGTCGAGCCGGAAGGCTTTGGCGTGATCACCGCCGGCCGCGCCGAGAGCTGGGCGCAGGATTACACCGAACGGCTCACCCTGCATCGTGACCAGATCCGCGCCGAAACCAGCAAGCTCGACTGGCTGTTCACCACGCACACGACCGACCGCTCCGCCGCCGAGCTCTTGCTGTTCCTGCACGCCGGCATGCAGGTCAGCAAGTCCGGCGTCCGCACCACGACGATCAAGGCGGGGCCGGCCGCATGATGGGACTGCCGCTCGCCTTCACCCAACCGCTGCTCCTGATCGGCCTCATCAGCCTGCCGGTGCTGTGGTGGCTGCTGCGGGTGACGCCGCCGCGGCCGCGCCGCATCGAGTTTCCGCCGACGCGGCTGTTGTTCGACATCACGCCCAAGGAAGAGACGCCCTCGCGGACGCCGTGGTGGCTGACCGCATTGCGGCTCTTGGCTGCGGCTTTGGTCATTTTCGCCGCCGCCGGCCCGATCTGGAATCCGCAGACAGGCGCCGCTGGCAGCAAGGCGCCGCTGATGATCATGCTCGACGACGGCTGGAGCGCTGCCTCGCACTGGGATGTCAGGATCCGGGCCGCTGACGAGCTGATCGCCAACGCCGACAATGACCGCCGCGCCATCGCGCTGGTGCAGCTGTCGGAGCCGAACCGCGACATCACGCTGATGCCGGCAGGTGCCGCTCGCGTGTCGCTGCGCCAGCTCGCGCCAAAGCCCTATTCGATCGACCGCGTCGAGACGCTCGCCGCGATCGACCGTTTCCTGAAAGCCACCGGCGATTGCGAGATCGCCTGGCTCTCCGACGGCGTCGACACCGGGCGCGGCGAGGAATTCGTGACGGGCCTCGGCAAGACCATCGGTGATCGCAGCCTGACCATTTTCGACGGCGGCACCTCTGCGCCGCTGGCGCTGGTCGCGGCCGAGAACGCCGCCGCCAGGATGACGGTGAAGGTGCTGCGCACCGACAGCGGCATTGCCGCCGGCACCGTGCGCGCGCTGGACCAGAAGGCGTCCCCGATCGGCGAGGCCCGCTATTCGTTCGGTCCGCAGGACAAGGAGACGGAGGCGTCGTTCGATCTTCCGGTCGAGCTGCGCAACGACATCACGCGCCTCGAGATCTCGGGCGAGCGCTCCGCCGGCGCGGTGCAGCTGCTCGACAAGCGCTGGCGCCGCCGCGCCATCGGTATCGTCTCAGGCGCGACCAGCGAGACCGCGCAGCCGCTGCTGGCGCCGACCTTTTACCTCACTCGCGCGCTGGCGCCGTTCGCCGACGTGCGGCTCGCAGACAAGGGCTCGCCGCAGCAGGGCATCACCCAGTTCCTCGATCAGAAGCTGCCGATGATCATCCTCGCCGATGTCGGCACGATCGCGCCTGAGCTGCGCGAGCGCCTCAATGCCTGGATCGACCAGGGCGGCGTACTGGTGCGGTTCGCAGGGCCCCGATTGGCGCAGGCCGAGGACGATCTCGTGCCGGTCAAGCTGCGCAAAGGCGGCCGCACGCTCGGCGGCAGCCTGACCTGGGAGAAGCCGCAGCATCTCGCCTCCTTCGCCGCCGACGGTCCGTTCGCCGGCGTCGCGGTGCCCAAGGACGTCGCCGTCAGCCGCCAGGTGCTGGCCGAGCCCGATGCGGTGCTCGCCACCAAGAGCTGGGCCTCGCTGGAAGATGGCACGCCGCTGGTGACGGGAGAGCATCGCGGCAAGGGCCTCGTCAGCCTGTTCCATGTCAGCGCCGACATGCGCTGGTCGGACCTGCCGATGTCGGGCACCTTCGTCGAAATGCTGCGGCGGGTGGTCGACATGTCCGGCTACACCTCCAAGCCCGGGGCCGGAGTCGCGAGCGAAGCGACCACTGAAACGGTGGCGCCGCTGCACATTCTCGACGGTTTCGGCGCCTTCGGACCGCCGCCGGCGACCGCAAAGCCGCTGCCGGCCGATTATCGCGACCGCGCCACACCCGATCATCCGCCGGGCTTCTATGGTCCGGCCGAAGGACCGCTCGCCGTGAACACGCTCGCCAGCGCAGACCGCATCGCAGCCCTGAATACCGCGAGCCTGCGGGCCCGGCACGCCACCTACACCAATGCCGAGCCGCGCGACTTGCGCGGCTGGCTGCTGTCGACGGCGCTGTCGCTGTTCCTGATCGACGCCATCATCGTCGCGCTGCTCGGCGGCGGTCTTGCCGCGCTGCTGCGCCGCCGCGTCGCGCCTGCGATGATCGTGCTCGGTCTCGCGCTTGCAGGCTTCGCGGTGATTTCGCACACGCCGGCGCGCGCCGATAGCGCGTCCGACGAGTTCGCGATGAAGGCAGTGTCTCAGACCCGCCTCGCTTATGTCGTAACAGGCAATGCCGACGTCGATTCCATCGTCAAGGCCGGCATGAACGGGCTGACGCTGTTCCTGGCGCAGCGCACGGCGCTGGAAGCCGGCGATCCCGTCGGCGTCGATCCCGCGCGCGACGAGCTCGCCTTCTTCCCGCTGATCTACTGGCCGATCGTGCCCGGTGCGCCGAAGCCACCGCAGGACGCCATCAACAAGATCGACGCCTATATGAAGCAGGGCGGCACGGTGCTGTTCGACACCCGCGATGCGATCGAGGCCCCGCCGGGCGCGAATGGCGCGGCGCAGACCCCCGCCATGCGGACGCTGCGTGAGATCCTGTCCTCGCTCGACGTGCCCGAGCTCGAGCCGGTGCCGCGCGAGCATGTGCTGACCAAGACCTTCTACCTCTTGCGCGACTTCCCCGGGCGCTTCGTCACCGGCCAGACCTGGGTCGAGACCCTGCCGCGCGACGAGGACGAGGACAGTGCGCAGCGGCCGGCGCGCGGCGGCGACGGCGTCTCGCCGATCATCATCACTTCGAACGACCTTGCCGGCGCCTGGGCGGTGCGGCCCGACGGGCAAGCCATGCTGCCGGTGACCGGCGGCGACAGCCGCCAGCGCGAATTCGCCTACCGCGCCGGCGCCAACATCGTGATGTACACGCTGACCGGCAACTACAAGGCCGATCAGGTGCACGCACCGGCGCTGATCGAACGGCTGGGGCAATGATGCGGGTTTTGAATCTGAATGCCCGTAAAGATGAAGCCGTCATGCCCGGGCATAGCCGTTCGAAGAACGGCGTCGCTTGGCTCGCCTATGTGCCGGGCATCCACGTTCTTCGTGCCGCATGGCAATCCGTGGATGGCCGGGACAAGCCCGGCCATGACGAGGCCGAGAGAGTGACGTCATGAACTACGGTATCGCGTTCACCCCGCTCGTTCCCACCATCGTGCTGTGGCTCGCGCTCGCCGCGATCGTCGTCGTCGCGCTCGTGCTGCTGCTCGCGCGGGCGCGCGGCGCGGCGGTGCGCGTGGCCGCGCTGGCGCTGTTCCTGCTGGCCCTCGCCAATCCGTCCTTCACCCGGGAGGACCGCGATCCCCTCACCTCCGTCGCCGCCGTCGTCGTCGACAAGAGTCCGAGCCAGAATTTCGGCAACCGCAACCGCGAGGCCGCGCAGGCGCAGGAAGCGCTGGTCGACAGCCTGAAGAAGATCAAGGGTCTCGAGGTCCGCGTCGTCGACGCCGGCCAAGCCGACGGCGAGACCGACGGCACAAAACTGTTCGGCGCCCTCGCCTCGGCCTTGGCGGACGTGCCGGTCGACCGCGTCGCCGGCGCGTTCCTGATCACCGACGGCCGCGTCCACGACATTCCCGCGAACGCCGCCGCGCTCGGCTTCCAGGCACCGGTGCACGCGCTGATCACCGGGCAGAAGGACGAGCGTGACCGCCGCATCGCGATCACGGCAGCGCCGCGCTTCGGCATCGTCGGGCAGACCCAGACCATCAGCTACCGGCTCGACGATCAGGGCGTCTCCGGCGAGCGTGCCAAGGTCACGGTCCGCCGCGACGGCGAGGTCATCAACGAGCGCACGCTGTCGAGCGGCCAGGCAGCGAGCGTCGACGTCGACATCAAACATGCCGGCCCGAACATCGTCGAGATCGAGGCCTCGCCGCTCGAACGCGAATTGACGCCGGTGAACAACCGCGCCGTCGTCGCGATCGACGGCGTGCGCGACAAGCTGCGCGTGCTGCTGGTCTCGGGCGAACCGCATTCGGGCGAGCGCACCTGGCGCAATCTGCTCAAGTCCGACGCCAGCGTCGACCTCGTGCATTTCACCATTCTGCGGCCGCCGGAGAAGCAGGACGGCACGCCGATCAACGAATTATCGCTGATCGCGTTTCCGACCCGTGAGCTGTTCCAGCAGAAGATCAACGAATTCCAGCTGATCATCTTCGACCGCTACGCCCGCCAGGGTGTGCTGCCGATCGCCTATTTCGACAACATCGCGCGCTATGTACGCGGCGGCGGCGCGGTGCTGGTCTCGGCCGGTCCCGACTACGCCTCCAACACCAGCATCTGGCGCACGCCGTTGGATTCGGTGCTGCCGGCCGAACCCGTCGGCGTCACCGAGAAGCCGTTCTATGCGCATCTGTCCGACATCGGCAAACGCCATCCCGTCACGCGCGGGCTGGAGGGCTCGGGGAGCGAACCGCCGCGCTGGAGCCGGTTCTTCCGCACCGTCGATACCCGCAATGCCGTCAATCCGCCGGTCATGACCGGCGTCGACGGTAAGCCGCTGCTGTTCCTGTCGCGCTTCGGCGAGGGCCGCGTCGCGCTTCTGCTGTCCGACCACATCTGGCTGTGGGCGCGCGGCTATGAAGGCGGCGGCCCGCATCTCGACCTGCTCAGGCGGACGTCGCATTGGCTGATGAAGCAGCCGGATCTCGACGAAGAGGCGCTGCGCCTCCAGGTGCAGGGCAAGAATCTCGTCGTGGTGCGCCAGACCATGGCGGATAGCGTGCAGCCGGTGAATGTGACATCGCCGTCGGGCGTGTCGCAGGACCTGACCCTGTCGCCTGCCGATCCCGGCGAGTGGCGCGCCAGCCTGCCGGCCGGCGAGCTTGGCCTGTGGCAGGCGACCGACGGCACGCTGAAGGCGCTGATCAATGTCGGCCCGACCAATCCGAAGGAGTTTTCGGAAGTCACCTCCACCACCGAAGCCTTGAAGCCGCCGACACAGGCGACCGGCGGCGACGCCGTGCGCGTGGCCAGCGGCTCCAGCGTCGAGCTGCCGCGCATCCTGCCGGTACGCTCGGTCGGCATGTTCCATGGCGACGGCTGGATGGGCGTGCGGATGCGCGATGCCAGCGTGGTGAAAGGCGTCGGCGTGCTGCCGATCTTCGCCGGCGTGATCGGCCTTCTGCTGCTGCTCGGCGCCTTCGCCGCGACCTGGGTCCGCGAAGGGCGCTAGTTGCCGGAACGACACATCGGGCCGGCGCTCTGCTTGCGCCGATCCGACCGCCGTTGACATCCGTGAACCGCTCGGGCGATGTTACACTATAACATCGAGGTGTCCTGAATTGACGCCCCGATGTGGGGGTGGCGTTTTCAGATGAAGTGGTTCCGGTCGAATATCAGGCACGGCGCCCGGCTCGCGTTGTTCGCGCTGCTGGTGCAGTTCGCGCTGACGTTCGGTCATAGCCATTGGTTCGCGCAGGCCGCCCTCGCGCAATCCTCGGCCCAGCAGACCGATAGTGGCGCCCAGGACAGCGGCAAGGGCGTGGCTGCGATCGACCGCGCCGCGGTCCAGAAGCAATCGCCGGCGGGCCCTGATCGCGATCACCAGGGTGAGGACAATTGCGCCGTCTGCGCCATCATGGCGATGGCCGGCACCGTCATATCGGCAACGCCGCCCGTGCTGCTGCTGCCGCAGGCGATCGAGCTGCTCCATCGCACCACGGACGCCGAATTCATTCATCTGAAATCAGCCGGCACGGCATTCCAGCCCCGCGCCCCTCCCGCGTCCTGACTTCCAACGCTTGATCACGCCCAGCCTCGCCGCGCATTGGCGATTGCCTGGGAGAAGTTGAAGTCGAATTCCGTCGCGCCGCGACGGCAGGCCGCCTCCGATAACAGACACCATGCGGACGGCCTGGCTGGAATCAGGACCATGTCATTTCAATCGCGACGCGCGCAGCGTCTTGGCGGAGCAAGCCTGCTCCTGCTGGGTGCCGCCGCCACGCCCGCCTTCGCTCAAGAACCGGCCCAAGACAAATCGTCGACCGAGCTCCCC
>NZ_JXJM01000001.1:1368317-1383782 GCF_001593325.1 Bradyrhizobium sp. DOA1 | reverse complement strand
CCAGGCGCCCGCCGCGCCCCAGCAGGGCGTGCTGCCCGTCGTGACCAACCAGTTCGCGACGGTCACGGTGGTGCCGAACGAGGAGATCCGCCGCCAAGGTGGCGGCCAGCTCGGCGATCTCCTGTTCTCCAAGCCCGGCATCACCGGCTCCAGCTTCGCGCCCGGCGCCTCCAGCCGGCCCATCATCCGCGGCCTCGACGTCAACCGCGTCGGCATCGTCGAGAACGGCACCAATGCGGGCGGCGCCTCCGACCTCGGCGAGGATCATTTCGTTCCGATCGATCCGCTCGCCACCAACCAGATCGAAGTGGTGCGCGGGCCGGCGGCGCTGCGCTACGGCTCGACCTCGATCGGCGGCGTCGTCAGCGCCACCAACAACCGGATCCCGGACGCGATGCCTGCCTGCGCGCCGTCGTTCCAGACTTACGGCATGCCGACCAAGGCGCCGCTCGCGAGCGCCGCGACCTCGCCTTGCGTCACCGCCGAGACGCGCACGGCCTTCAGCTCGGTCGACCGCGGCGTCGAAAGCGGCGTGCTGCTCGACACCGGCGGCGGCAATTTCGCCTTCCATGCCGACGCCTATGGCCGCAGTACCACGGATTACGGCATTCCGAGCTACCCCTATCTGTTCGATCAGACGCGTAACATCGCCAATGGCCGTCAGCCCAATTCGGCGACGCGCTCGGACGGCGCCTCGATCGGCGGCTCCTACTTCTTTCAGGGCGGCTATATCGGCGCGTCGATCACGCAGAACGACTCGCTCTACCACATCCCCGGCATCGACGGCGCCGACCACAACACGCGGATCGACGCGCATCAGACAAAGATCAACGTCAAGGGCGAGTACCACCCCGACGCGGCCGCGATCGACGCGGTCCGCTTCTGGGCGGGGGCGACCGACTATCGCCACAACGAGATCGGCCTTGCCGATCCCGCCGATCCCAACAGTGACGGGGTGCGCCAGACCTTCACCAACAAGGAGCAGGAAATCCGCACCGAGGTGCAGTTGATGCCGTTCAACGCGCGCTTCGCCGAGGTCACGACGGCGCTGGGCTTCCAGGTCGGGCATCAGGAATTGAGCGCGCCGAGCCCGGACAATCCCGGCACGCTGTTCAACGGCCTGTGGGACCCCAACAACAGCACGCGCGTTGCCGGTTACGCCTTCAACGAGTTCAAGTTCACGGAGGCGACGCGGGCGCAGGTCGCCGGCCGCATCGAGCATGTCGAGCTGCACGGCACGACGCCGGATTTTCCGGCTGACTATCTGCCGAACGGCGCGCCGCAGGCGGCGATCGCGCGCAACCCGTCCTTCACGCCGAAGAGCGGCAGCATCGGCCTGTTGCAGGACCTACCGGGCGGCATGGTCGGCAGCATCACCGCGCAATATGTCGAGCGCGCGCCGAAGGCGGCCGAGCTGTTTTCGCGCGGAGGCCACGACGCGACGGCGACGTTCGACATCGGCAATCCGAACCTCACCATCGAGACCGCGAAATCGATCGAGCTCGGCGTCCGCAGGGCGACGGGACCGTTCCGTTTCGAGGCAACGGTCTACTACACGCATTTCGACAATTTCATCTATCGCCGCCTTACCGGCGTGTCATGCGACGACGACTTTGCGTCCTGCGGCACGCCGGGCGCCGAGCTGAACCAGGCGGTCTACTCGCAGCGGAACGCCAACTTCCGCGGCGGCGAATTCCAGTCGCAGCTCGACGTCGGCGCGTTCCAGGGCGGCATCTGGGGCATCGAGAACCAGTTCGACTTCGTCCGCGCCACCTTCTCCGACGGCACCAACGTGCCGCGGATTCCCCCCTTGCGAATGGGCGGCGGCGTGTTCTGGCGCGACGACAATTGGCTCATGCGCATCAACCTGTTGCATGCCTTCGCACAGAACAACGTCGCTGTGATCGCGGAGACGCCGACGGCCGGCTACAATCTGTTGAAGGCCGAGGTCAGCTACAAGACCAAGCTCAATCCGAATCCGTTCGGCGCGCGCGAGATGCTGGTCGGCCTCCTCGGCAACAACCTGCTCAACGAGAATATCCGCAACTCGGTGTCCTACACCAAGGACGAGGTGCTGATGCCCGGCATCGGGGTGCGGGCATTCGCGAACTTCAAGTTCTGATGCTGCTCAAGGCGGGAGTAAAGTCCCCGGCCTGCACCGTCATTGCGAGGAGCCCTTGCGACGAAGCAATCCAGACTGCCTCAATGGAAAGATTCTGGATTGCTTCGCTGCGCTCGCAATGACGGAGGATGAGGCGACGCGCGGCGCTTCGAATTTACAGCGTCGTAGCCCGCGCCTTGCTCCAGTCGGGGCCGACCTGTCCCGACACGCCCTCGAAGGCGCCATCGACGAGCTCGAATACGAGGATGCGGGCGGCATCGACCGGCCCCGGCATGGTGACGCGGCCCTTCGGCACCTGTTTGAAGCCGACGCGGCTGTAATAGGGTTCGTCACCGACCAGGAGCACGATGGCGTGTCCTTTCGCCTTGGCGTCCTTCAGCGCGCGTTCCATCAACAGCCGGCCGATACCGCGGTCGCGGAACGGCGGTTCGACCGTGAGCGGCCCGAGCAGCAGCGCCGGCGTGTCGCCGATCAGGATTGGCAATTGCCTGACGGAGCCGACCAGCAACGTGCCGATGCGGGCGGTGAAGGACAGGTCGAGCAAATGGTCGACGTGCTCGCGAATCCTGTAGGCGCTGAGCACGAAACGCCCTGGACCGAAGGTGCGCTCGTGCAGCCGCTCGACCGCCTGGGCGTCGCCGGCGGCCTCGGGAAGGATGGTGAGTGAGAGATCGGTCATGTCATCCGGCGGAGTAGCATTTGGGCATGTGGAGGTCCATGGGCGCGGCCCTGAGTTCAGATCCTTTTCGGGGCCGGCTGGGCCAGGTAGGCCAGCATCTTCATCTCCCGCCGCCCCCGCGTCACAGTGTCGAGCACCAGCCCGGACGAGACCGACAGCATCGCCATGATCATGAGACCCATCGACAGCACGGCGGTCGGCAGCCGCGGCACGAGGCCGGTCTCGATGAAGGTGATCGCGACCGGGATCGAGAGCACGATCGACAGCACGGCCAGGACAATTCCAATGGCGCCAAAGAAACGCAGCGGCCTCTCCGCGCGATAGAGCTTGAGCATGGTGCCGAGGATGCGAAGGCCGTCACGCCAGGTGTTGAGCTTGGAGAACGAGCCCTCGGGACGCGCGTAATACGGCGTCTCGATCTCGGCGACGGGCAGCGACAATTCCAGCGCATGGACCGCAAGCTCGGTCTCGATCTCAAAACCGTCCGACAGGACGGGGAAGGATTTGACGAAGCGGCGCGAGAATACGCGGTAGCCGGACAGGATGTCCTGGAAGTCGCGGCCGAAGGTCCAGGCCAAAAAGCCGGTCAGCATGCGATTGCCGGTGCGGTGGCCGAGGCGGTAGGCCGCCAGCGACTGGTCGATGCGGAGCCCGACCACCATGTCGAGATGCTCGTCGAGCAGCTTGTCGATCATGCGCGTCGCACTCGGCCCGTCGTAGGTGGCATCGCCGTCGACCAGGACATAGACGTCGGCGTCGACGTCGGCGAACATGCGGCGCACGACGTGGCCCTTGCCCTGCCGCCGTTGGCTGCGCACGATGGCGCCGGCCTCGCGCGCGACCGTCACCGTGCGATCGCGCGAATTGTTGTCGTAGACATAGATCTCGGCCGAGGGCAGGACGTTGCGGAAACCAGCGACGACGGTCGCGACCGCCGCCTCTTCGTTATAGCAGGGCACCAACACGGCGATCCGAAGCGGCGCGAAGGTCATCGCGGCAACGCCTCCAGGCCAGCCGGGACCACCACCTCACGCGCCGTTTCCGCCTGCATCAGCCAGGCGAATGACACGGTCCATAGGGACAGCATCGTGATCGGCACGATGTAATAGGACGTGAAGATCGGGTGGCTGAGGAAGAAGACGAGATTGACCGCGAGATTGCCGGCCACGACGAGGGCCACTTGCCGCGCTCTTCGCTCTCCGCCGAAGAACAGCCAGGCCGTCGAACCGATCGCCAGCACGATCAGCACGAATTGCATGTCGCGCAGATATTGGCCGAGCACGGCAAGGTCGAAGCCCGGCGGGATCGCGTCGACGCTGCCATAGGTGGTGGCAAACGGGCTGCCGGCATTGATGGCCTGGGCGACCAATGTCGGGATCATGCCGACGAGGACGCCGATGCCGAAGGCGAGGCCCTGCACGAAGCTCGAAACCGTCCGCGACCATGTGAAGGCGCCGGCCAGAAACAGGCAATAGCCGGCGACGAGCAGCGCGTTCGGCAATCTGAAACTGACGGACGCGCCGAGCAGGAGGCCTATCAGTGCCAACAGCAGCACGCTGCGCTTGTCCCTGATCAGCCACCGCGCAGTCAAGAATCCCGCGAGGGCGCAAACCGCCATGGTCGGCGCAATCGAATAGCTCGCCTTTGCCGGATTGATCATGAGATAGATGGCGAGCGCACCGAACAGACCTGCGCCCACGGTCGACGTCAACGTCGGCGCCATGAATATCCCAAACAGAGCGAGGCCGCAGACGATCAGGCTTGCGGCAATGTAGAGCGGCGCCACCTGACGGCCTTCAGGAAACAGCGCCAGCAGGAATCCCGTGCCCGGCGGGTATTGCAGGACGAGCTTGCCGCCCGGCATGGGATTGTGGCACGGCCAGCGGCTCTGATCCTGCCACTCGTCGAAGGCGATCTCCTTCAACTTCCCTTCGAAATATCCATCGTCGTCCAGCGCGGTATTGGTGTTGAACCCGCCGATACCGAGACGCTGGAACAGATGCGCCTGCCTGCGATAGCAGATATCGTCATAGACACCGCGCGCCTCGCTCCAGCGCGACATCGTGACGATGTTGCTGGCGAGGATCGCAAGACAGATCAGGCCGAAGGCGAATTTGGCAATCTTCATCCGGTTTTCCGTAGCGCCCGTCGAGCCGGTTACTAGCACAGGCCGCCCTCAGCGCCACGTCGCAATCGGAGGCTGGCCGCCCACGACTTCCGCGATCCGCAGCCGCGTGCCGGGCGTGGTGCCGTCCGGCAGCGCCGTGATCGTGAAGAACCCGCATTCGATGATCTCGCGGTTGGGCGCGGGCAGGCCGACCTGGCTGAACTGCCTGACCACGTAGACCGCAACGTGGTCGCGGCGGGAGACGTGGCTGTTGAGGTAGATGCCGTGCAGCATGGCGTCTCCGGTCAAATCGATGTCGCCCTCCTCCTTCAGTTCGCGCCGCAGCGCCTGTTCCATGGTCTCGCCGAAGTCGACCCCGCCGCCCGGCAGGTACCAGCCGGAGACGTAGCTGTGCCTGACCAGGAACACCCGGTTCTCGGCATCCAGCACCACGGCGCGGACGCCGAGCGTCATGCCGCGGACGATCAGGAAATAAGCGTGGAAGAGCCGCCGCAGCAGCGGCTCGGCTTTCCGTCGGACATTGCTCAGACGTTCTCCCATCAGGCTTCCTCGACGTCGTTTCAGGCTTCGCGCGTTCGGGCTCGACTTGTTTGGGCAGGCTTGTTTGGACAGGCTTGCGCGTTCCCGGCGACCTTGCCATTACAGCGGAGCAATAGCGAGGCAATCGCACGCCATGGCTTCTTTCACGCTGGCCCATCTGTCCGATCCGCATCTGCCGCCCTTGCCGAAGCCGCGGCTGATCGAGCTCGCGGGCAAGCGCGCGCTCGGCTACGTCAACTGGACGCGCAACCGGTATAAATACCAGCGCCGCGAGGTGCTCGACGCCCTCGTCGCCGACATGCAGGCCCAGGCGCCCGACCACATCGCGGTGACCGGCGACCTTGTCAATCTGGCGCTGGAAGCCGAGTTCGCGCCGGCCCTGGCCTGGCTCGAAAGCGTCGGCCCGCCCGACCGTGTCACTGCGATCCCCGGCAATCACGACGCCTATGTCAGCGCGACGCGTCATCGCTTCGGCGAGACGTTCCTGCACTACATCGCCGCGGACACGCCTGGTGCTGCGGCCTTCCCCGCCGTGCGCCGGCGCGGGCCGCTCGCGCTGATCAGCCTGTCCACGGCAGTGCCGACGCTGCCGCTGATGGCGACGGGGACGCTCGGGCGCGATCAGCTCGCATCTCTCGAATCGGTCCTCGAGCGCCTCGCGGCGGAGGACGTCTTCCGCGTGCTGTTGGTGCACCATCCGCTGAAATCCTTAGCGCGCCAAAAGCGGATGACGGACGCGGCCGCCCTGCTCACGCTCCTGAAGCGCCACGGCGTCGAGTTGATCCTGCATGGCCACGACCACATCCATTCGACGATGTGGTTCGAAGGGCCGAACGGCAACATTCCCGCGCTCGGCGTCCCCTCCGCCTCCGCGCTCGCGCACGGACGCTATCCAGCAGCTGCGTACAATCTGCTGCGAGTCGAAAAGGACAATGCCGGCTGGCGCTGCGAGCAGACGGTGCGGAGCCTGGGGGCTGGATTTCAGGTCGGGCAGATCAAGCATGTGCGGTTGATCTAGTCCGGTGTCATTGCGAGCGCAGCGAAGCAATCCAGAAATGTCTCCGCGGAGGGATTCTGGATTGCTTCGTTGCAAGGGCTCCTCGCAATGACGACGGAGGTGACCTCACCAGCTCTGCAGGGTCGCCAGCACGGCAACGCCGAACAATGCGGCAGCACCGAGCACGAAGCCGAACACGAACGGCCAGACGCGCGAGCGGCGCGGCGGTGGAGCGGCCGGGGCTTGCGGTTCGGGCGGGACCACCATCGCGTGCTCGCGCTCGATCATGCGGCGGGCGACGTAGTCGGTGACGGCTTCAACGATAACGGCGGTGTCGTGCGATTCTGCGAGCACGATGCGGCCGAAGCGGGTGTCCTGGACGAAGCGGTACATACGCTTGTCGCGTCCCATCACGATATGTGCGACGACGTCGATCCAGAGTCGCGGCGTATCGCCCTGGCTGATGCCGCGGTCGAACAGGTCGATCGTATCAGGCACCTGCGCGAACAGGGGATCGAGCGCGTCGTTGAGGATCTCGAGCCGGGCCACCTCGGCATCCCTGAGATCGACGACCACGCCGGTCCGGTCCGCGGCCTCAATCCGGGCGCGCAACAACGCATCGCGCAGCCGCACCGGGCGCGGCTGGCTTGAATGGATCCCGCTGGTTTCCGGCTCTGACATTGTCGGCCTCGTGCTCAAACACCGCGGTTAACCTATCAGCAACCACAGCGCCAGCAAAGGGTCCACAATTCCAGATACTTACGGCGCCCACAGACGTTTCGCCTGTGCCAAAAACAGACGATCCCACCCAGGCAGGGCCTGGATGGGACCATCCGTCCTTGGACGTCTTCTTAGTTGGTCGGCAGCGAGGCCCTTAGGCCGAGACGCGCGAAGGCTCTTCCACGATGGAGAAGCGGACGCCAGCCTTGTGGCGGCTCTCTTCCGAGACCTCGCGCCAGCAGTCCTCGGCTTCCTTGCGGGTTTTGAACGGACCTTTGACCTGGGCCGAGCCTTCCACGAGCTTGTGGAAGTTCATCGAACCGAACTCGCCGCCGATCACCCAGAAATTGCTGCCTTTGGTCATTGTCAGTCTCCTGTTGAGGGGCGTGGCCGGCCTGGACTCCAACCTGGCTTCCAGACCGGTCCGATCCGCCGTTAGCCGAACTGGTTCATCGTGTTGTGGGCGCCGCCCGCCTTCAGGGCAGCTTCACCGGCGAAGTATTCCTTGTGGTCGTCACCAATGTCGGAGCCGGCCATGTTCTGGTGCTTCACGCAGGCGATGCCCTGACGGATCTCGGCGCGCTGGACGTTCTTGACATAGCCCAGCATGCCCTGCTCGCCGAAATACTCGCGGGCGAGATTGTCGGTGGAGAGTGCTGCCGTGTGATAGGTCGGCAACGTGATCAGGTGATGGAAGATGCCGGCGCGCTTGGCTGAATCCGCCTGGAAGGTGCGGATGCGCTCGTCGGCTTCCTGCGCCAGCGGCGTCTCGTCGTACTCCGCCTTCATCAGCTCGGCACGGTTGTACTTGCTGACGTCCTGGCCCGCTTCCTTCATCGCGTCGTAGACCTGCCAACGGAAGTTGAGGGTCCAGTTGAACGACGGCGAGTTGTTGTAGGCGAGCTTGGCATTCGGCACGACCTTGCGGATACGGTCGACCATGCTGGCGATCTGCTCGATATGCGGCTTCTCGGTCTCGATCCAGAGCAGGTCGGCGCCGTTCTGGAGCGAGGTGATGCAATCGAGCACGCAGCGGTCTGCACCGGTGCCGGGGCGGAACTGGTAGAGGTTGGAGGGCAGCCGCTTCGGGCGCATCATCTTGCCGTTGCGGTTGATGATGACGTCGCCGTTGCGAGCGTTCTCCGCGGTGATTTCCTCGCAGTCGAGGAAGCTGTTGTACTGGTCGCCGGTGTCGCCGGGCTTGTGGCTGACGGCGATCTGCTGCGTCAGGCCGGCGCCGAGCGAGTCGGTGCGGGTCACGACGATGCCGTCTTCGACGCCGAGCTCGAGGAAGGCGTGGCGGCAGGCGCGAATCTTCGCGAGGAAGACGTCATGCGGCACGGTGACCTTGCCGTCCTGGTGGCCGCACTGCTTCTCGTCCGAGACCTGGTTCTCGATCTGGAGCGCGCAGGCGCCCGCCTCGATCATCTTCTTGGCGAGCAGATAGGTCGCCTCGGCGTTGCCGAAGCCGGCATCGATGTCTGCGATGACGGGCACGACATGGGTCTGGAAGTTGTCGATCTTCTCGATCAGCTCCTTCTCGCGGGTCTTGTCGCCTTCCTTGCGCGCCTTGTCGAGGAGACGGAAAATGTCGTTGAGCTCGCGCGAGTCCGCCTGACGCAGGAAGGTGTAGAGCTCCTCGATCAGCGCCGGCACCGAGGTCTTCTCGTGCATCGACTGGTCGGGCAGCGGGCCGAACTCGGAACGCAACGCCGCGATCATCCAGCCGGACAGATAGAGGTAGGTACGATCGGTCTTGCCGAAGTGCTTCTTGACCGAGATCAGCTTCTGCTGGGCGATGAAGCCGTGCCAGCAGCCCAGCGACTGGGTGTACTTGGTCGGATCCTTGTCATAGGCGGCCATGTCGGCGCGCATCAGCGCCGCGGTGTAGCGGGCGACGTCGAGGCCGGTCTTGAAGCGGTTCTGCAGGCGCATGCGCGCGACGGCTTCGGCCGACACGCCGTTCCAGGTCGGCTGGGTCTCGAGGAGCGCCTGGGCCGCCTTGATCTCGTCCTGATACGAGGACGGACCCTGGAGGGTGCTGATGCCGCGGGGCTGGTAGTTCATGAGCCTGATCCTTTCGCTGACGATGGCGATGGCGGCCATCGACATTCTTGACAATGCATTGCGAAATGCGTGTCAGGAGCTAAACGCGAAAACGGAAACTTCGTACAGATGCCTTGTTATTATTGGTGATGTCATGTAACATCGGAAAATGTAATAGATGTTATTTTGTAAATCTTGTAAAGTATAGGTCAGCAAGACTGTCCTTTATGGAGATGTGAGTCATGGCCGCCGAGTCCGGGAAGAAACTCTTCGTCGGCCCGCGCTTCCGGAGGATCCGGCAGCAATTGGGGCTCTCACAGACCCAGATCGCGGAGGGGCTGTCGATCTCGCCCAGCTACGTCAACCTGATCGAGCGCAACCAGCGTCCGGTGACGGCACAGATCCTGCTGCGGCTGGCCGAGACCTACGACCTCGACCTGCGCGACCTCGCCACCGCCGACGAAGACCGCTTCTTCGCCGAGCTGAACGAGATCTTCTCCGACCCCCTTTTCCGCCAGATCGACGTTCCCAAACAGGAACTGCGCGATCTCGCCGAGCTCTGCCCCGGCGTCACCCATGCGCTGCAACGGCTCTATGCCGCCTATACCGAGGCGCGGCAGGGCGAGACGCTGGCAGCGGCGCAGATGGCCGACCGCGATGTCGGCACGCGTTATGAGGCCAATCCGGTCGAGCGCGTGCGCGAGCTGATTGAGGCCAACCGCAACTATTTCCCGGAGCTGGAGCAGGCCGCGGAAAATCTGCGCGACGAGCTGAACGTGCCCGCCGAGGGGCTCTATGCAGCGCTTGCCGCACGCTTGCGCGAAAAGCATTCGATCCAGACCCGCATCATGCCCGTCGACGTGATGCGCGAGACGCTCCGCCGCTTCGACCGCCACCGCCGCCAGCTCCTGATCTCGGAGCTGGTCGACCCGCCCGGCCGCGCGTTCCAGCTCGCCTTCCAGCTCGGCCTCGGCGAATGCGCGCAAGCCCTGGAGACCATCATCGGGCGCGCCGGACCGCTGGACGATGCGCCGCGCCGGCTGTTCCGCATCACGCTCGGGAATTACTTTGCGGCCGCCGTGATGATGCCTTATCCGGCCTTCCTCGCCGCAGCCGAAGCGCTGAACTACGATATCCACGTGCTGGCGCAGCGCTTCAATTCGGGCTTCGAGCAGGTCTGCCATCGCCTCACCACCCTGCAAAGGCCGAACGCACGCGGCATCCCGTTCTTCCTCCTGCGCGTCGACAATGCCGGCAACGTCTCTAAGCGTTTCTCCTCCGGCACCTTCCCGTTCTCGAAATTCGGCGGCACCTGCCCCTTATGGAACGTGCATTCAACCTTCGACACGCCGGACCGCCTACTCAAGCAGGTGATCGAATTGCCGGACGGCACGCGCTATTTCTCGATCGCACAGATGGTGCGCCGTCCCATCGCGCCGCATCCGCTGCCGCAGCCGCGCTTTGCCATCGGTCTCGGCTGCGAGATCCGTCATGCCGCGCGCCTGACCTACGCCGTAGGCATCGACCTCGAGAAGACCGAGGGCACGCCGATCGGCGTCAACTGCCGCCTCTGCGAGCGGGAAAACTGCGCCCAGCGCGCCGAGCCGCCGATCACGCGCACGCTGATTTTGGACGAGACGACGCGGCGGGTGTCGAGCTTCGCGTTCTCGAATGCGCGGGAGTTGTGAGGCGGAGTTGTGGGGCGCCTGCTCCGCCGTTTAGCGAAGGTGCCCGCCACGCACTCTGCTGTCATGCCCCGCGAAGGCGGGGCATCCAGTACGCCGCGGCGTCTCGGCTCTATCACAACCGCCGCGGAGTACTGGATCGCCCGCCTTCGCGGGCGATGACAGTTGAGAGTGCGGCTTGAGCGGCCCGTCCAACGCTTACGCCAGCGTATGCACGATCACCGGCCCGGCCGCCGCACTCGCATGCCCGGCGAGCAGCGGCGCGAGCTCCTTCTCGATCCAGGCGATCGCGCGCCGGTTCGCCTCCTCCGCCTGCTCGAACTTGTCGAAGATCGAGATCGCAGTCACGGTGTCATCGCCGGCATAGACGACGTAGTAGGCGCGGAAACCGTCGACATCGCTGATGATCGGAACGGCGCCGTCCTTGATGCGGCGCGCCAGCTCTTCCGCGCTCCCGCTTTTCGCCTTGGCCTGACGGATGGCGGCATACATGGCATCCTCCTACCGGCTATCTGGACTTTCGGGCCTGGTGCCCGCAGCGAATGTTACGCCGAAGCACGCCGCCGATCCACGCTTGGTTAACCCCGCACTAATTCGCCGCTGCGGACTGCAAGCGAGGATTAAGCACGCCTCAATATCGGTGCCTTAGTCTTGCCCCACTCACGTTTCGCAAACGACGGTGGCCTATCCTGCCGGGCGAGGTGAGATCAGGGGGTTCATCATGCGCATTGCGTTGCTGCTCACAGCGACCGTCGTCGGCGCGCTCTTCGCCAATCCATCCATTGCCGGCTCGCTCGATGCGTCCACGGAGGCCGCGCA
Source organism: Bradyrhizobium sp. DOA1 (assembly GCF_001593325.1). NCBI lineage: Bacteria > Pseudomonadati > Pseudomonadota > Alphaproteobacteria > Hyphomicrobiales > Nitrobacteraceae > Bradyrhizobium > Bradyrhizobium sp. DOA1. Next base: position 1,372,046 of record NZ_JXJM01000001.1, on the reverse strand, counting down.
GCCGCTGCCAGCGGGCTTCCAGAGCTATCGCGGCTACATGTTCGACCTGTCGGAGAATTCCGAGCGCAAGGATGTCGACAAGCTCACCAACAATCTGAAGGCCCAGATCGACGTCGTCGAAAGCGCAGGCCTGTCGCCGCGCGTGCTGCGCTTCTTCCGCACCGTTCCGATCGTCGCGAGCGAGCTCGCCTGCCTGGACGAAGGCGCCGCGACCGCGTGCTACGGCCGCGTCACGCCCGACATCCAGCGCAGCGCACCGCGGACGCTGACGGTCTGGGACCCGAACAAGCAGCGCTGGACCAATCCCAATGCCATCGACCTCGCGGTCGATTCGGGCCTCGGCGTGATCATGCTGCGGCCGGACATGATGCGCTACGAGAAGGAGGCGGTGCTGCTGCACGAGCTCCTGCACGCCTATCACGCGCGGCTGTTGCCGGACGGGTACGCCAACAAGGGCGTGATCGGCTATTTTGCCCTAGCCAAATCCAAGGAGCTGCTGCCCAAGGAATCCTATACGATGAAGAATCCCATGGAGTTCTTTGCCGTGACCGCGAGCATCTTCCTGGCTGGGAAAAGCGAATTCCACGATCCGAAGTCGCGCGAGGCGCTGAAGGAGAAGATGCCGGACTATTACAAATATTTGGTCGGCGTGTTCGGCTTCGACCCCGACCCGGCGCCGGCAAGCGGGCCCGTCGCCTCGCTGAAGTGAGGCAGGCGCCGCATCCGCTGCGCCAGACCAAAAGAAAGCCGCGCAACATGCGCGGCTTTTTTGTTTGCCGGGCCGGAAGCTGCGGATGACGCCCAGCCGGCAATTGCCAAGGTGGGGCCCGATCTGCATAGTCCCGCCCGCATCGATACCGTTTTCGAAGGGGATAGAACAACATGGCGGACGCCGACCTGGATGTCGTGATCCGGCAACTGGCCAGACAGCTGCATACGGGCCTGATGACCCGCGCGAAGGAGCGGCGGGATCGCTTCAATGGCCTTGCGGCCAAGGCCAAGGGCAAGGAAGCCAGCGACCGCTTTAAGATGATGGCCAAGGCCACGCTGGAGCAGGCCACCGCGGCCGCCAAGCGTCTGCAGATGTCCGCCGACAACGTCGCCGACAGCTACGCCCGCGCCATGCGCCTTGCCGCCAGCACGCCGGTCGCGACCAAGCCGGAGAAAAAGGCAAAGGACGAGAAGCCGGCGAAGAAGCCCGCCAAGGCGAAGAAGGCGAAAGCCAAGAAGTAGCTTTCGTAGTGGGCAAAGCGCAGCGTGCCCACCACTCCTGTTGCAGTGTTTGGATGGATGGTGGGCACGGCGCAAACGCGCCTTTGCCGACCCTACGATTCCGGACTCGCGGAGACAGCCCTCTCACCTTCTCGGCGCGGCGAGCCGGGTCGGCTCGCCGCTGGTGAGCTCGGCGAGTTTTGCGCGGGCGGTCTCATGCGCGCGGCTGTCCTTCGCCAGGGGCAGCGTCAGCGCGGCCTCGAAATCGGCGCGGGCGTCGTCGGTCTGGCCGCGGGCGAGGAATGCAAGGCCGCGGTCGAGGCGGGCCTGTGCATCCGAAGGATCGAGGCGGATCGCCGTGTTGTAGCTCAGGATGGCGCGATCGAGATCGCCCATGGCGGCGAGCGCGAGCCCGCGCTGGTGATAGGACGTGGCGCGCTTGGGATCATGCGCGATCGCCTCGTCGTAATCCGCAACCGCAAGCTCCAGATCGCCGTTCTGCCGGCGCGCCAGCGCCCGGTCGCGATAGAGCGTGCCGCGGTTCGGATTGAGATGGATGGCCTCGTCCAAATCGGCGATCGCACGTTTGAAGTCACCGCGGCGCAGGGCGATCCGCGCGCGCCCCTCATAGGCGAAGGCGATCAGCGAACCGCGCAGCGGCGAGAAGCCGATCACGGCCGAGCAGATGTCGGGATCGTCCTCGTCGCCGCAATTGACGACCATGTGCGTGGACAGCCCGATGAGGACGCACAGGACGATCAGCAATGACACGACGGCTCTGGTCATCTTCGACGGCGGCCGGCGCCGGGCCGGCCACCCATCCCCTTTCGAAGAAATGGTCTCGCCGAGGTGTTAACACCGCCTCCGGCGATCCAATGTGCGCCAAGTCACAAAGCCGGGCGCTTATTCCCGCCGGTTCCGCATCAGCCCCAAGGACCACGCGAAGGGCCGCGTGAGGAGCGTCCCCACGGGCTGCGCGGCGGATAGTTCTCATTGGCGCCGACCGACGGCGCGGCTTGCGCGCCGAGCTCGGCCGCGAGCTGCTGGAGCGCGGCGATGCGGTTCTGGGTCGAGGGATGGGTCGCGAACAGATTGTCCACGCCGTGGCCCGACAGGGGATTGATGATGAACATGTGCGCGGTCGCGGGATTCCGCTCGGCCTCGTAGTTCGGCACCTGATGCGCGGCAGCCTCGATCTTCACCAGCGCGGAAGCCAGCCACATCGGCTGTCCCGCGATGCGCGCGCCGAGATTGTCGGCGGCATATTCGCGGGTGCGGCTGATCGCCATCTGCACCAGCATGGCGCCGAGCGGGGCGAGGATCATCATCAGGATCGAGCCGACGATGCCGAGACCATTGTTGTTCTCGCGATTGCCGCCGAAGAACATGCCGAACTGGGCCAGCATCGAGATGGCGCCGGCGATGGTCGCGGTGATCGTCATCAGCAGCGTGTCGTGATTCTTGATGTGCGCGAGCTCGTGCGCGATCACGCCGGCAAGCTCCTCGCGGCTGAGCTGGTTCATCAACCCGGTGGTGACGGCAACCGCGGCGTTCTGCGGGTTGCGGCCGGTCGCGAACGCGTTGGGCTGGATCTCGTCCATCACGAACACGCGCGGCATCGGCAGGCCTGCGCGGCCGGCAAGCTCAGCGACGAGGCCGACCAGCTCGGGCGCGCTGGCACGGTCGACCTGATGGGCGCCGTACATCGACAGCACCATGCGGTCGGAGTTCCAGTAGGTGAAGAGGTTGGTCGCGGCGGCAATGACGAGCGCGATCATGGCGCCCGAGGCACCGCCGATCAGATAGCCCACGCCCATGAACAGGGCGGTGAGGCCTGCGAGCAGCATTGCGGTACGAAAATAGTTCATGGCCGTCTCCTGGGGCGGCCGCGGGCGAACCTCCGGCCGGCACATTCGAAGTATGAATGCGGCCGCTGGCTGCAAGGTTCGTGCGTCGTGGAGCCGCAGAGGCCAGCGGCGCAGCCAGCCTTTCCGCCGCCACTAAAGCTTGACCGAGATTTACACAAAAACACACGCGTAGGCTTAGCAACCTGGAAAGCGCAATCTCCGCATAACTCGCGGTAACCGGGCACGCTGCATTGGACTTGTGCATTGACCGGTTCCGTTGGCCTCCCGTCAGCAAGGTGACCGCCATGGTAGACCGCTCGAGCGCCGCTTCCGTCGACCCCTCGTCTGCGCCCTCCCCTCACGACGCCAAAACTGATGCGAAGGGTTTGCAGGACTCCCTGCACGAGCACCTCTTCGCCAATGACGAGTCCGGCCATGCTGCCAAGACGCAGAGCGGGCAAGAACCGGAGCGCCGCTGGCCGCATCTGCGGCGCGGCGCCAAGGTCGCAATCGGGCTCGCCATCGTCGCCGTGTTCGGCTGGCTGCCGCTGCGAGCGATCTGGGAAAATTCGAGCGTTGAGGCCGTGCTGAATTCCCGCCTCGTCACCTTGCGCACGCCGATCGGTGGCCGCGTCGCGGCCGCGCAGCGCGTCACCGCCAAGCCAGGCTC
>NZ_JXJM01000001.1:1353157-1367842 GCF_001593325.1 Bradyrhizobium sp. DOA1 | reverse complement strand
ACCGTCGTTCTGCGCGTCTTCAACTCCCGCGGCGATCGCACCCGGCTCGACGATCTCCGGCGGCAGAAATCGCGCCTGGAGAACGAGCGGCCGAGCCTTGCGGCGAAGCTCGCTTCGGCCCAGGCCGCGCAAAAGGACCTGGCGCGGCAGGCCGCGCAGTTTCGCGACGGACGCGTGCTGCAGCTTGAGGCCCGCATCGCCGAGATCCAGACCTCGATCGAGGCGGCGGCGGCGCGACGGGACGAGGCCAGTGCCGCCGTCGAACGCGCCTCCTCGCTGGCGAAATCCGGCAACGTCTCGACCGTCGAACTGGCGCGGCTGACGCGCGAGCTCTCGGTGTCACAACAGACCGAGCTAGGCGCGCGCAAGCGGCTCGACGCCGCCAAGGTCGAGCTCGCCGCGGCCCGGAACGGATCCTTCCTCGGCGACAGCTACAACGACCGGCCAAGCTCCGTGCAGCGCGAGGAAGAGATGCGCCAGCGCGCCGGCGACCTCGAGGCCGATCTCGCGCGCACCGACACGGAGATTGCCTGGCTCGCCAACGAGATCATCGTCGAGGAGGTCCGCTTCGCGGATCTCACCGAAGCCAACATTACGACACCCGTCGCAGGCCGCGTCTGGGAGATGATGACCTCGCCCGGCGAGGACGTGCAGGCCGGCCAGCCCCTGCTCAAGGTGCTCGATTGCAGCGGCGCCGTCATCACCGCCAACGTCACCGAGAGCGTCTACAATCGCCTGCAGCTCGGCGATCGCGCGACTTTTGAGCCGAACGACGGCGGCGAACCGATCTCCGGCACCGTGGTCAATCTGACCGGCGCTGCAGGCGCGCCGGCCAATCTCGCCATCAACCCGGACGCGCTGAGCAAGGAGCCCTATCGCGTGACCGTGGCTTCGCGTGATGCCGCGGCCCGCGCCTGCACGGTCGGACGCACCGGCCGCGTCGTGTTTGCGCGGCACGAGACCGCACCGTGACGGCGGCGCTGGCGCCCGGCCTGATCGCGCTCGGCGCCTTCATGGCGATCGTGCCGCTGCTCAGGCGCGACAGCACGATGGCGCGCTCGTTCCTGGCCATCGTGTCGGTGGCCTTGCTGCTGCGTTATCTCTATTGGCGGGTCACCTCCACGCTTCCGCCGCCGCGCCTGACCGTCGATGCCGCGATCGGCTATCCCTTCATGCTGCTGGAAGCGGCCTCGCTCGTCGCGGTTGCGTTGTCGCTGCTGTTCCTGAGCCGGACGCGTGACCGAACCGGCGCCGCGAGGGTCGACCGCCGCGCCGCCGATCCACGCGCACCCCTGATCGACGTCTTCATCTGCACCTACAACGAGGAACGAGGGATCCTCGAGCGCACGATCATCGGCGCTACCGGCATGGACTACGGCCATTACCGCGTCTGGGTGCTCGACGACGGACGGCGGCCCTGGCTGCGGCGGCTGTCTGGCGAGCTCGGTTGCAACTATCTGACGCGGCCCGACAACCAGCACGCCAAGGCCGGCAACATCAATCACGCACTCAAGCACGTCGGGACGCTGCCGGAGCGGCCGCAATTCGTCGCCATCCTCGATGCGGACTTCGTGCCACGGCCCGATTTCCTTGCGCGCACCGTCTCGCTCATGGACGATGCGTCGGTCGGCGTGGTCCAGACGCCGCAGCACTTCATCAATCCCGACCCGATCCAGACCAACCTCGCCGCGACCGACGTCTGGCCCGACGAGCAGCGCTTCTTCTTCGACGTCCTGCTGCCGGCCAAGGACGCCTGGGGTGTCGCGTTCTGCTGCGGCACCTCCTCCCTCATCCGTTATTCCGGGCTGGTGCAGATCGGCGGCTTTCCAACCGATTCGGTGACGGAGGACTATCTCGTCACGCTGCGCCTCAAGGAATACGGCCTCACCACCATCTATCTCAACGAGCGATTGACGATCGGCCTCGCGCCCGAGGGGCTGAAAGAATACATCACCCAGCGCGCCCGCTGGTGCCTCGGCTTCATGCAAATCGTACGCGGGCGCAGCGGACCGTTCTCGCGGGACTCGAAGCTGTCCTTTATCGACCGGCTCTCGCTGGTCGACGCGTTCATGAGCTGGTCGGCGGTCTACACCTCGAAGGTGGCGGGCCTTGTGGTGCCTTGGCTGTTCCTGCTGTTCGGCATCAAGGCGGTGCAGGCGGACCTCACCGAACTATTGCGCTTCTTCCTGCCGTTCTACGTCTGGCACAGCCTCAGCATGGCCTGGCTGTCGAACGGCCGGTCGCTCGCGATGATGACGGATGTTTCGCAACTCATCGCGGCGCCCGCCGTGCTCAAGGCGGTGGCAGCCGGCCTGTTGCGGCCGAAAGGGCACAAGTTCAAGGTCACGGCCAAAGGCGGCGATCGCGACCGGCGATTTGTCGAATGGCCGCTGCTGCGGATCTATGGCTGTGCACTTTTCATCACGCTCGCGGCCATCGCCTATGCCTTCATCCTGCACCAGCGCGGCGAGAACATCGCCTATGGCGGACTGGCGCTGGCCTGGAGCTTCTACAACGCGTTCATCCTCACCGTGGTCTGCTTCGTCTGCATCGAGCAACCGCGCAAGCGCAAGGCGGAGCGCTTCAAGCGCAACGAGCCTGTGCTGCTGCGCCAGGACGGCCGGTCGCATCTCGCGCGGCTCGCCGACATCTCGATCACCGGTGCGCGGCTGATCGACCCTGATCCGCCGGCACTTGGGAGCACCATCGCGTGCCAGATCTACGGCCGCTCGATCGCGGCCATCGTGGTGCGGCGGACCGCGGATGGATTCGCCGTGCGCTTCGAGGAGGGCATGGACACGCGCGTCCATGCGATCCGGGCGTTCTATGCCGGCGAATATGTCCGCGCCTACAGCGGTGTCAGGGCGCTCCCGGTCGGCAAGGCGCTGCTGATGCGGCTGTTCGGCTAGCGCCACGCACTCTTGGCGGCAAGGTCGGCTTGCTCTCCGCTAGGAGGCAGGATGCACCTCTCTCGAGCTATCCGACTCGCCGCCTGTGGTCGCTCGATCGCTCTGGATATCGACCATCAATTGGTTCGCCATCTCCTGCAGGCGGTCACGATCTTGGTCGGTGAACTCCCGCGGCTGAGTGTCGATGACACAAAGGCAGCCTACGACATGACCGGATGAAGTCCGTAGCGGGACTCCCGCATAGAAGCGAATGCCCCTCTCCAAGACATGCGGATCATCGGCGAAGCGCGGGTCCTCGGTGATATCCTCCGAGACCAGCATATCGTCTGCAGCGATCACATGCGCGTCGAGGGAGCCCTCGTGATTGCCCTGCAGACCTGCTTGAACGTCTTGGGCGCGGCTGTCAGCGGCGGCGGTTGGCTGGATATTGTCGACCAATGTCACCAGCGCGATCGGAACGTTGAACGCCTGTGCGACCTTTCTGGACGCCTCCTCAAGGTCCTGGCGTTTCGAGGCGTCCAAGCCCAGGCCGCGCAACGCTGCGAGCTGCGCACGTTCGGCGTCGGCCGTGAGCTGGGGCGTCTCGCCCAGAGCTGCCGCGCGACCGACCCATGCTTCGACCTGCTCGACACAAGCCTGGAGAGAGGCGAAAGCCGCGTCGGCGGCCATCTGAGTCTTGAGCTCTCCCGTCTGTTCCGTTCCGGCGATCAAATTCCAGCAACAGGCAGCCAGCTTCACCTGGGGGGCCCGACGGCGCAGGCGACGAAAGACATAGCGGGCATAGACCTGCGGCTGCGGGTGAAAGTAGGACAGGCACACCACGTCGACCCCCTGGAGATCGAGCTGCTCCAATGCTCCCCGACTGACCACGATCGGCGGCAGGACCTTGGCACCGATGCTGTGCTCCTCGAGCACCTGCGCGAGCATCTCCGCCGCCGCATGATCGAGCTCCGTGCGTCCTGCGAGACAGAGGACGCATGGTCGCTGCGCCGAGTGACTGCCCTCTGTCACTGCAGACGCTTTCTCGCGGATATGGTCGTCAACCTCCCGCACAACCGAGATAGCGGTATCCGCGACCAGACGACGGTAGTTGGTATCGATGCTGCTGCGCTGACGATCGTTCTCCGCCAAGCGCAGCGCTGGAATTCCGACGTTATCGTACAGCTCACGCGAGGAACACTCGTCGACATAGTTCTCGGCGAATTCAACCGCCTCCTCCAGATTGCCGGCCAATAGGCGCTGGTAGAGTTGCTCCTCCGGCGCAAGCACAGGGTCGCTGCCGAGAAGTATGCCCAAGAACTCCAACTGCGGGACGTAGCGCCCAATGACGACGAGGCAGACGGTCAAAGGTGTCGCCAGAAACAGCCCGACGGGCCCCCACAGCATCGTCCAGAAGATCGCGGCGATGATGATCGCAAGGGATGACAGCCCGGTGCTGGACCCGTAGAGCCAAGGCTCGATGACATTGTTACTGACGAGTTCAGCGGTGAGGAACAGACCGACGACCCAGAACAGCATCGTCCAGCCCGGATCGACGGCGATGGCCAGGGCAGCAGGAAATATCGCCGCGATAAAAGGACCGAGATAGGGAATGAACCGGAGTACCGCTGCGAGCAGGCCCCAAAGAATCGCGTTGGGGACGCCAACAAAATAGAGTGCAACACCGATCGGCACGCCGTAAGTCAAATTGACAACGAGCTGCATCAGCAGATAGCGGCTGACCCGGGACGCAGCATCGTTGATGGCCTGAGTGCTCTTCTGGAGGTCGCCGGCTCCTGCCAATTTAATGAATCGATCGCGCAGGTCCTCGCGCTCGAGCAGCACGAAGATCACGAAGATGACAACCAGCCCGGAGGTCGCCAGCGGCGCCAGCAAAGGCCCTATGACAGAGCGAATGAGCTCCAGCGGTCTCGGCTGTGGTGGCTCCATCCGGACGGTAACGGGCTCCCGACTCTCACCGCCGGCGCCAAGCCTGGACGGCGTGCTCACCGGCTTTTTCTCATCTCCCGAGATCTCTCTGCCGAGATCCTGCATCGTCGTGGTGACGGCGTCGACAACCCCACCGCCGGGCGCGGAGCTCTGCAAGGAGCGAATCTTCTCGGTGATGGTGGTCTGATAATTGGGAAGGTTGCTGGCGAGCTGGACCAGTTGGCGCCCAACGACCAAGGCGATCCCGGCGACGACGACAAAAGCAATGGAAACGGCGATCAGTACCGCTGCAATGCGGGGCACCTTCGATCGCCTTAGCCAATTGACCAAGGGCGTGAGAATGAAGCTCAGCAGGATCGCAAGAGCAAAAGGAACGAAGATTTCCCGGCCGAGATAGAGGGCTCCGATGGCCAGGACGATGCCGCCGGCCGTGAGCATGGGCGAGGACGCAGCTCGCACGGCCGGTGTTCGTTGCGGCGACGCCGGGGCCAACTCGGCCATAGGGACGAGCCTTTCAGTGGCGGTTTCGACAGGTCAACCCAAATTCGGCGGGTTTGATCCAGCCGAGCCAAGAACTTGATTCTTGAATACATGCCCTACGCGCCAAGGCGGGCGACCTATCGTCCACCAGACCAGATCAGCGGTAACCGCAGGGCGGGGTGGCCTGAGGCGGTCACTTCACCTAAACTTCGGGCGAATCCACCGCCTGCCCCCCTGCCGGAACCCCATGGTCCAGAACCGATTTCTGATCGCGGCCGCCGCGCTTCTCGCGTGCTCTGCCACCGCCACCGCCCAGATGCTTCCGCCCCCCGCAAGGCCCGCAGCGACCAAAGCGACAACCCCCTCGCCGCGGGCCGCTTCGTGCCACAACGGCGCGAGCTTCGAGCGTTTCCTGGCCGACGTGAAGCAGCAGGCCGTCGCCGAGGGTGTGTCGCAGCGTGCGCTCGCCGAAGCTGCGCCATACCTCACCTACGACCAGAGCATCGTCAACCGCGACCGTGGCCAGCGCGTGTTCGGCCAAGTGTTCACCGAATTCTCACGCAACCGGGCGTCGGAGGGCGCGGCCAGGAACGCTCAGGCGCACATCAAGATGCATGCGGCGGCGTTCGCCCGCGCCGAGAAGGAATATGGCGTGCCGCCGGCCGTCATCGCCGCGTTCTGGGGACTGGAGAGCAGCTTTGGCGCCGAGCTCGGCAAGCTGCATACGCTGCCGTCGTTGGTGTCGTTGGCCTATGACTGCCGCCGCTCCGAGATGTTTCAGAAGGAAACCATCGCGGCGCTCAAGATCATCGACCGCGGCGATCTCTCACCATCCGAGATGATCGGCTCCTGGGCGGGCGAGCTCGGGCAGACGCAGTTTTTGCCCACGCATTACTTCAACTATGCGGTGGACTATGACGGCGACGGCCATCGCAACCTGTTGCGCAGCGCGCCCGACGTGATCGGCTCGACCGCGAACTACATCGCCACCGGATTGAAGTGGCGGCGTGGCGAGCCATGGCTGCAGGAAGTGCGCGCGCCCACGAACTTTCCGTGGGACCAGGCCGACCTGACGATCAAGCTGCCGCGCGCGAAATTCGCGCAACTCGGCGTCACCTATCCCGATGGCCGGCCGCTGCCGAACGACGACCTGCCCGCCTCGCTGTTGTTGCCGATGGGTCGCACCGGGCCAGCGTTCCTCGCCTATGCGAATTTCGCGGCGTACACCGAGTGGAACAACTCGCTTATCTATTCGACCACCGCAGCCTATCTCGCCAGCCGCATCGCCGGCGCCGCGCCGATGCGCCAGCCCGCCGTGCCGGTTGTGCAACTGCCGCTCAACGAACTGAAGGAGTTGCAGCAGCATCTCGTGCGCGCCGGCTTCAATGTCGGCAAGGTCGATGGCGTGATGGGGCAATTGAGCCGCACGGCAGTGAAGGCGATGCAGATCAAGTACGCCCTGCCGGCGGATTCCTGGCCGACCGCGGAGTTGCTTGCGCGCATGCGCGGCAGCACGGCCCAGGTGCAGCCGGCGGCCACGGTCCGGTAGAATTTTCGCATCGCACAAGCCGCTTTCCGCGATTGTATTTTTCCATGAGCCTCCCATGTGAGTGGCTCAGGTTTTCTCCTGACATTTCCCATTCACAAGCGAGCATCACATGTCCTTCTACGACGCGGTCGTCCCCGCCTATCTGCAAATGCTGAACAGCCTCACCGGCCTGCTCACCAAAGCCGAGGCGCATTGCGCGGCCAGGAAGATCGACCCGAGCGTCCTGCTCGGCTCCCGCCTCTTCCCGGACATGCTGCCGCTGTCGAGGCAGGTCCAGCTCGTCAGCGATTTCGCCGCCAAAGGCTGTGCCCGTCTGACGCACAGCGAGGTGCCCTCCACCCCCGACACCGAGACCAGCTTCGCCGAATTGAAGCTGCGGCTGGCGAAGACCATCGACTACGTGAAGTCGTTCAAGCCCGAGCAGTTCGAAGGCGCCGAGAGCAAGGACGTCACCTTCCCGGCCGGCCCCGACAAATCCATCACCCTGAAGGGCCAGCAATTCCTGAGCGCGTTCTCGCTGCCGAACTTCTATTTCCACGCTGCGACCGCCCACGGCATTTTACGCCACAACGGCGTCGAAATCGGCAAGCGGGACTTCATGGGCGCGAATTGACATCTCGAACCGTACGGCCGCGCAGTGGAATTCTACTGCCGTGGCCGGAATTGCACATGAATTATGCTGCGCGGCCTCGCCGCGTAGCTCGCCTGCGCTTTGAGAATGGCTGGGCCCTTGCGTCCGATGTCGCGATGCACAAGTGTTCGTGATCTCTCATCGCCTGGAAGCATCCCTCATGAGCCGTCCGACTAAATTGTTTGAGACCTACAAGCTCGGCCCGATCACGCTGGCCAACCGCCTCGTCATGGCGCCGCTGACACGCAACCGTGCCGTGCCCGGCACGTTCGTGCCCGGTGCGCTCGCGGCGGAGTATTACGGCCAGCGCGCTTCCGCAGGACTCTTGATCACCGAAGCGAGCCAGGTCTCGCAGCAGGGCCAGGGCTACCAGGACACGCCCGGCATCTATTCAAAGGACCAGGTCGCAGGCTGGCGCAAGGTCACCGATCGCGTCCATGAGCGCGGTGGCAAGATCTTCATCCAGCTCTGGCATGTCGGCCGCATCTCCCATGTCGACCTCCAGGCCAATGGCGCAGCCCCGGTGGCGCCGAGCGCGATCCGCGCCAAGGGCAAGACCTTCGTGAACGGCGGCTTCGCCGACGTCTCCGAGCCCCGCGCGCTCGAGCTCTCCGAAATCCCTGATATCATCGACGACTTCAAGCGTGCGACGAAGAATGCGCTCGAAGCCGGCTTCGACGGTGTCGAGATTCATGGTGCCAACGGCTACCTGCTCGAGCAGTTCGCCAAGGACGGCGCCAACAAGCGCACGGACGCCTATGGCGGCTCGATCGAAAACCGCGCACGGCTGATGCTCGAGGTCTCCAAGACCGTCGTCGCCGAGGCCGGCGCCGACCGCACCGGCATCCGCATCTCGCCCGTGACGCCAGCCAACGACATCTCGGATTCCAACCCGCAGGCGCTGTACGATCACATCGTCGACGGCCTCAGCGCGCTCAAGCTCGCCTATCTCCACGTCGTCGAAGGCGCCACCGGTGGCCCGCGCGACATCGCCCCGTTCGACTATGCGTCCCTGCGCAAGCGCTTCGGCGGCGCCTACGTCGCCAACAACGGCTACGATTTCGATCTCGCCAGCAAGGTGCTGGACGCCAACGCGGCCGATCTCATCGCCTTCGGCAAGCCCTTCATCTCTAACCCCGACCTCGTCGAGCGGCTGAAGCAGGGCGAAGCGCTGAACGATTGGGACAAGTCCACGTTCTACGGCGGCGGCGCAAAGGGATACACGGATTACCCGACGCTGGCGGCCGAGCCGGCGGAGTAAGCGGCGCCGTCGCGTTATCCTCCGTCATTGCGAGGAGCTCTTGCGACGAAGCAATCCAGACTGCATTGCCGAAAGACTCTGGATTGCTTCGCTGCGCTCGCAGTGACGTGGAGAGGCAGCGCGCAAAAAGGCGAAGAAGGAAAAAGGCCGGGATCGCTCCCGGCCTTTCGTATTTGGTAACGCACTGCGCGGCTTACTTCGCTTCCGCGCGCTTGGGCGGGGACGCCGGCCACGACTTGATCAACGTGTCGTAGTCGACCGTCTCGCCCTTCGGCTTCTCGTTGGCGAGCTTGCGCTGGGGAGCAATCGTGCCGTCCTTCTGGGCCTTGGCGTACCAGTACTCGGCCGATTCCTTCTTGTGCAGCTTGGGACCGCAGGCGCCCTGCACGCCGGACTTCTCCAGGCGCTCCATGACGGAGTCCTGAGCGGCGGCCAGCGCGTCCATCGCCTGCTGCGGCGTCTTCGCACCGGACGACGCATCGCCGATGTTCTGCCACCAGAGCTGGGCGAGCTTCGGATAGTCGGGCACGTTGTTGCCGGTCGGGGTCCACTGCACGCGGGCGGGCGAGCGGTAGAACTCGACGAGGCCGCCGAGCTTCGGCGCGCGTTCCGTGAACGACTTGTCCCAGATGTCGGATTCACGCACGAAGGTGAGACCGACGTGGCTCTTCTTCAGCGACACCGACTTGGAGACGATGAACTGGAGATAGAGCCAGGCGGCCTTGCGGCGATCCGGCGGAGTGGACTTCAGGAGCGTGAGCGAGCCCGCGTCCTGATAGCCGAGCTTCATGCCTTCCTTCCAGTACGAGCCGTGCGGCGACGGAGCCATGCGCCATTTCGGCGTGCCGTCGGAGTTCATCACGGCGATGCCGGGCTTCACCATGTCGGCGGTGAAAGCGGTGTACCAGAACATCTGCTGGGCGATGTTACCCTGCGCCGGCACGGGGCCGGACTCGGAGAACGTCATGCCCTGCGCCTGCGGCGGCGCATACTTCTTCATCCACTCGAGATATTTCGTGATCGAGTAGACTGCGGCCGGACCGTTGGTGTCGCCACCACGCTCCACCGACGAGCCGACCGGGCGGCAGCCTTCCATGCGGATGCCCCATTCGTCGACCGGCAGACCGTTCGGAATGCCCTTGTCACCGTTGCCGGCCATCGACAGCCAGGCGTCGGTGAAACGCCATCCGAGCGACGGGTCCTTCTTGCCATAGTCCATATGGCCGTAGACCTTGACGCCGTTGATCTCCTTGATGTCGTTGGTGAAGAACTCGGCGATGTCCTCATAGGCGGACCAGTTCACGGGCACGCCGAGCTCGTAGCCGTACTTGGCCTTGAACTTGGCCTTGTAGTCGGCGTTGGTGAACCAGTCGTAGCGGAACCAATAGAGGTTCGCGAACTGCTGGTCGGGCAGCTGATAGAGCTTGCCATCCGGCCCGGTGCCGAACGACTTGCCGATGAAGTCGTTGACGTCGAGCATGGGGTTGGTGACGTCCTTGCCCTCACCGGTCATGAAGTCCGACAGCGCGATGGTTTGGCCGTAGCGGAAATGCGTGCCGATCAGGTCGGAATCGTTGATCCAGCCGTCGTAGACGTTCTTGCCCGACTGCATCTGGGTCTGCAGCTTCTCGACGACGTCACCTTCCTGGATGAGGTCGTGCTTGAGCTTGATGCCCGTGAGCTCGGAGAATGCCTTGGCGAGCGTCTGCGCCTCGTATTCGTGAGTCGTGATCGTCTCGGAGACGACGTTGATCTCCATGCCCTTGAAGGGTTCGGCGGCCTTGGCGAACCACTCCAGCTCCTTCTTCTGGTCGTCCTTCGACAGCGTCGAGGGGGTGAATTCCGCGATCCACTTCTGGATCACGGCTTCGTCCGCGGCGCGAACCGGCGCCGAGAGAGCGAGCGACACTGCAACGATCGCAGCGGCGCTGGACATGGTCAGAAAACTATTCTTGGTCAATGGACCTTTCCTTCTCCTAAACTGTCGCATGGTTTCCTCCGTTGCAGCGACAAACTTTTATACAGACCCGGATTGCTTCCGGATCTGGCCGTCCCTTCGCGAGCTTCAGACCGTGCGGAAAATGAGCACGGCCGCCACCAGCGAAATTCCACTTGCGAGCCACAGGCGCGAGATCTCGAGCGCCTCCTCGCCGATCGGCAGCGTTGCGATCGCATCGGTGCCGAACAGGCCGATCCACAGCAGGTGGATCACCGCCGCCGTGATCAGCGAGATGAACAGGCGATCGCCGCGCGTGGTCGGAATGCGAAGCACACCGACGCGCTCGGCCTCCGGATAGACCGCCGCAAGCCACGTCATCACGGCGAGCGTGCCGGCGATCGCGGCGAAGAAGATCGCCGTCGGCAGCGTCCAGGCCATCCATGCGATGGATTCCATGAAAACCTCCTAGACCCGGCCGAGCGCAAAGCCGCTCGCGATGTAATTGCGGACGAACCAGATCACGAGCGCGCCCGGAATGATGGTGAGCACGCCAGCGGCTGCCAAGAGGCCCCAATCCATGCCGGCGGCCGACACCGTGCGTGTCATGATCGCCGCGATGGGCTTGGCCGAGACCGAGGTCAGCGTGCGCGCGAGCAGGAGCTCGACCCAGGAGAACATGAAGCAGAAGAAGGCGGCAACGCCGATGCCGCTCGCGATCAGCGGCACCAGGATCTTGATGAAGAAGCGAGGGAAGGAATAGCCGTCGAGGAAGGCGGTCTCGTCGATCTCGCGCGGCACGCCCGAGACGAAGCCTTCGAGTATCCACACCGCGAGCGGCACGTTGAAGATGCAGTGCGCCAGCGCGACCGCCCAGGGCGTATCGAACAGGCCGATCGCCGAATAGAGGTTGAAGAACGGCAGCGCATAGACCGCGGCCGGCGCCATGCGGTTCGACAGCAGCCAGAAGAACAGATGCTTGTCGCCGAGGAAGCGGTAGCGCGAGAAGGCATAGGCAGCCGGCAGCGCCACCGAGATCGAGATGATGGTGTTGAGGACGACGTATTCCAGCGAGTTGATGTAGCCGGAATACCAGCTCTCGTCGGTGAAGATGCGTTTGTAGTGCTGCAGCGTCGGCGTGTGCGGCCACAGCGTCATCGTCGAGACGATCTCGGCGTTGGTCTTGAAGCTCATGTTGACGAGCCAGTAGATCGGCAGCAGCAGGAAGACGAGGAACAGCCCCATGATGAGGCGGCGGCCGGGAATCGAATGCATCAGGCCACTCCTTCCTTTGGCTTGAGCGCGGGCACGGGCTTGAGCGCGACCGCAGGCTTGGGCTCCCCCGCCGGCGCGCTGTCCGTCTGGGCTTTCCGTTCGACGCCGGCATTGGTCATGACGGTGTAGAAGATCCAGCAGACGATCAGGATGATCAGATTGTAGACCAGCGACAGCGCCGCGGCCTTGCCGAGGTCGAACTGCCCGAGCGCGATCTTGACCAGCTCGATCGACACGAAGGTCGTGGAATTGCCCGGCCCACCGCCAGTGACGACGAACGGCTCGGTGTAGATCATGAAGCTGTCCATGAAGCGCAGCAGCACCGCGATCAGCAAGACGCGATTCATCTTCGGCAGCTGGATCGCCTTGAACACGGCCCAGCGCGAGGCACCGTCGATCTGCGCCGCCTGGTAGTAGGCTTCGGGGATCGACTTCAGGCCGGCATAGCACAAGAGCGCGACGAGGCTGGTCCAGTGCCAGACATCCATCACGATGACGGTGACCCAGGCGTCGACGTCGTTGGAGACGTAATTGTAATCGAAACCCATGGCGTTGAGGGCATAGCCGAGCAGGCCGATGTCGGGCCGGCCGAAGATCTGCCAGATCGTGCCGACCACGTTCCACGGAATCAGCAGCGGCAGCGCGAGGATCACGAGGCAGGCGGCGACGGTCCAGCCCTGGCGCGGCATCGACAATGCGACCACGATGCCGAGCGGCACCTCGATGGCGAGGATCACCAGCGAGAAGAACAGGTTGCGCCCGAGCGAAGCAAGGAAGCGGCTGCCGAGGTCGGTCGAGGGATCCAGCAACTCCTTGAACCAGCCGACGCCGTTCCAGAAGAACTGGTTGTTGCCGAAGGTGTCCTGCATCGAATAGTTCACCACCGTCATCAGCGGCAGCACCGCCGAGAAGGCGACGACCAGGAACACCGGCAGCACCAGGAACCAGGCTTTTTGGTTGACGGTCTTGTCCATCAGGCAGCTCCCTCCACCAGAAGGCTGTCGGCATAGACGTGGACGTGCGACGGATCGAATTTCAGCCCGGCCGTGCCGTCCGCGCTGGTGAAGCCGCCGGGAGCCCGCGCCGCGAGCTTGGCGTCGCCAAGGCGCGTCCGCGCGAAACGGATGCGGCCGAGATCGTCGATGCGCTCGATTTTCGCCGTGAGCAGACCCGGCGCAGGCGCGACGGCCTCGACGAATTCGGGACGCACGCCGATCTCGATCTTCGCGCCCGCAGGCAGATTGTCGTAGGCGCGGTTGAGCGCGATGACGTGACCGTCGATTTTGGCCTCGCGTCCCCTCACCTCCGCCGGCAGGATGTTCATGCCCGGCGAACCGATGAAATAGCCGACGAAGGTGTGCGCCGGCTTGTCGAACAGCTCGGCCGGCGTGCCGCTCTGCACCACCCGACCGTCATGCATCACCACCACCGTATCGGCAAACGTCAGCGCCTCGGTCTGGTCGTGGGTGACGTAGATCATCGTGAGGTCGAGCTCGCGATGCAGCGCCTTCAGCTTGGAGCGGAGCTGCCATTTGAGCTCGGGATCGATCACCGTCAGCGGCTCGTCGAACAACACGGCGGCGACGTCGGAGCGGACGAGGCCGCGGCCGAGCGAAATCTTCTGCTTGGCGTCCGCCGTGAGCCGTGTCGCCTTGCGGTTCAAATAAGGTTCGAGATCGAGCAGCCGGCCGATCTCGGCGACGCGCTTGTCGATCTCGGCCTTCGGCACGCCGCGGTTCTTCAGCGGAAACGCCAGATTCTCCCCCACCGTCATGGTGTCGTAGATCACCGGAAACTGGAACACCTGGGCGATGTTGCGCTTCTGGGTTGACAGCGGTGTGATGTCCTTGCCGTCGAACAGGATTTTCCCGCGCGACGGGTTGATGATGCCGGAGATCACGTTCAAAAGCGTGGTCTTGCCGCAACCGCTTGGGCCGAGCAGCGCATAGGCGCCGCCCTGGCGCCAGGTCATGGTGACGGGCTTGAGCGCGAAGCTTTCCTGCGGCGCATCGTTGCCGCCGTAGGAATGAGCGAGATCGACGAGGTCAATGCGGGCCATGGCGCATCTCCCCTTACGAACCTGGAGCGGCGACCAGGCGGTCGGCCGCATCGAAGACGAAAACATCATTCGGATCGAGCACGGCGTCGAGCGTCTGCCCGGGCTCGAACTCGTGCACGCCGTGCAGCACCGCCACCCAGTTCAATCCGTCGCGGGTCAGATGCACGAAACTCTCCGAACCGGTGATCTCGGTCACCGTGACAGTGGCATGGAAGGCATGACGGTCGGCCTCGCCATTGGCGAGGGCGAGCTGATGCGCGCGGAATCCGACACGATAGGTGCCATCGGCGAGGCCCGCATAAAGCCCGGAAGACGGTGACGCGGTGCCACCGGCATAGACGACCTGCCCGTTCTTCTTCTCGATACCGACGAGATTGAGCGGCGGATCGGAGAACACCTGGGCGACGCGCAGGGTCTGCGGCCGGCGGTAGACCTTGGCGGTCTCGCCCATCTGCAGCGCCTGGCCCTCCCACATGCAGACCGTGTTGCCGCCGAGCAGAAGCGCCTCGGTGGGCTCGGTGGTGGCATAGACGAAGATCGCGCCCGAGGCCTCGAAGATGCGCGGCAGCTCGGCGCGTAGCTCCTCGCGCAGCTTGTAGTCGAGATTGGCAAGCGGCTCGTCGAGCAGCACGAGGTCGGCGCCCTTGACCAGGGCG
>NZ_JXJM01000001.1:1350928-1352591 GCF_001593325.1 Bradyrhizobium sp. DOA1 | reverse complement strand
CTCGAGCCGCAGCAGCTTTGCGGCCTCGGCGACGCGCGCCTCGATCTCATCGCGCGGCTTGCCCTGAACGCGCAGGGGCGAAGCGATGTTCTCGTAGACCGTGAGCGAGGGATAGTTGATGAACTGCTGATAGACCATGGCAACCGAACGCTGGCGCACGTCGGCGCCGGTAACGTCCTTGCCGTTGACCACCACTTTGCCGGTGGTCGGCTTGTCGAGGCCGGCCAGCAGCCGCATGATCGAGGTCTTGCCCGACAGCGTCGGGCCGAGCAGCACGTTGAGGGTTCCGCTCTCCAGCGTCAGCGAGACGTCGCGGATGTGCGGGACGCCCTCGACAGTCCGGGTCACGTGATCGAGCGTCACGGTCATGAGCGTCCTCCTGCTTCCAGCAGGGGAGTTTGCTGCACGGCATGGGTCCTGATCCAGTCGTCAAGCGCTGCGATCTCGTCGGCAGATAGTCGCAGGCCGAGCTTGGACCGGCGCCAGACCACATCCTCGGCGGTGACGGCCCATTCGTTGGCCATGAGGTAGCGAACCTCGCGCTCGGTCAGCGTCGCCCCAAAGGACTGGCCGAGATCGGCCGCCGATTTGGCATCGCCCAGCAGCTTGATCGCCCGTGTCCCATAGGCACGGGCGAGGCGTCGCGCATGCTCGTGGCTGAGGAAGGCATAGCCGCGCTGGAACTCGGCGATCAGCCCGTCGATGTCGGAGACGTTCATGTCACCACCGGGCAGCGGCCATTTGCCGGTCCAGCCCTCGCGCGCCTTTGCGCTGCGCAGATACGGCGCGAGCCGCTCCAGCGCCTCTTCGGCAAGGCGGCGATAGGTCGTGATCTTGCCGCCATAGATCGACAGCAGCGGCGCGCCGCCGGGCGTGTCGAGCTCGAACACATAGTCGCGGGTCGCGGCCTTGGCCTCGCTGGCGCCGTCGTCATAGAGCGGACGCACGCCGGAATAGGTCCAGACCACGTCGTCCGGCGTCACCGGCTTGGCCAGATATTCGCTCGCCGCGGCGCAGAGATATTGGATCTCCTCGGGAGTCGCCTTCACCTTGGCGGGGTCGCCGTCATAGTCGCGGTCGGTGGTACCGATCAGGGTGAAGTCGTCCTGGTATGGGATGACGAAGATGATGCGGCCGTCGGCGTTCTGGAACATGTAGGCGCGGTCGTGGTCGTAGAGCTTCCTGACCACGATGTGCGAGCCCTGGACCAGGCGCACCTTGGCCTTTGCATTGACGCCGGCACCGCGGCCGAGCACGTCCTCGACCCAGGGGCCGCCGGCGTTGATGAGCGCGCGCGCCTGGATCTGCGAGCGCTCGCCGGTCAGCGTGTTGACCATGCCGACCGTCCAGACGCCGTTGGACTGGCGGATCTCGGTGGCGCGGGTGCGGGTGCGGATCTCGGCGCCCTTGTCGGCGGCATCGCGCGCGTTGAGCACGACGAGGCGGGCGTCGTCGACGAAACAGTCGGAATATTCGAACGCGCGGCTGTAGCGATTCGGAATCAGCGGCTTGCCGACCTCATCGCGCTTGAGATCGACCGAGCGCGTGGCGGGCAGCAGATGGCGGCCGCCGATGTGGTCATAGAGGAAGAGGCCGAGGCGCAGCAGCCAGGCGGGGCGCAGGCCGGCGTGATGCGGCAAGACGAAACGCAGGGGACGGATGA
>NZ_JXJM01000001.1:1345271-1350885 GCF_001593325.1 Bradyrhizobium sp. DOA1 | reverse complement strand
GCGCCTCGCGAACCAGGCGGAACTCGTAATATTCGAGATAGCGCAGGCCGCCATGCACCAGCTTGGTCGACCAGGACGACGTCCCGCTCGCCAGATCGTTCATCTCGCACAGGAAAACCGTGTTGCCGCGGCCCACCGCGTCGCGCGCGATGCCGCAGCCGTTAACACCGCCTCCGATGATGGCGAGGTCGTAAATACGCTCCAACAGACGCATCCCCCGACGGCCGCCCGTTCCCTCGGGCGGCTACTTTCGCTTTTGATTAGATCACACCGAAAAACGAAAGCAAGACGAAAGAGAAGCGAAGGGAAGCGAAAGGAGATTAATTTTGTCGGCGAGTTGAAGCCAGAATGAGCGGGCTTGACCAGCAATCGAGGCCAAAGGCCTCCCCTTGAAAGGCCGACCCAGCGGAAATATAGTCATTATGGTCATACTGGTCTCTGAACATGGCACGCAATAGTGAACCCGCCACGCTTCCGTCTGAGGACACTTGGACGCTTGCCAACGCCAAGGCGCGGCTGTCCGAGCTGATCGATCGCGCTCAAGCCGGTCCGCAGGTCATCACGCGACACGGCAAACCCAATGCGGTTGTCGTCTCGGCCGAAGAATGGACGCGCAAGACCGCTCGCATGGGTTCGTTGGCCGAATTCCTGCTGGCCTCGCCGCTGCGCGGCGCCGACCTCGAGCTTGAACGCGTGCAAGACACGGCACGCGATGAGATGCCGTGAACCTGCTGCTCGACACCCACGTGCTGTCGGAAGTTCGGCGGCCCTCACCCTCGCCGAACGTTCTGGCGTGGCTCGACACGATTGACGAGGATCGCGCGTTCATAAGCGTTGCCTCGATCGCCGAGCTTCGCCGCGGGATCGCACTGCTGGAAGATGGTCACCGACGGACGGCACTGGCGCACTGGCTTGCCCATGATCTACCGGCGCGGTTTGCGGATCGCGTTCTGCCGATCGATCACGCGGTGGCCGCGTGCTGGGGCGACCTGATGGCGCAGAGCCGCAGAAGCGGCATCGCCTTATCTGTCATGGACGGCTTCTTTGCGGCGACCGCGCTCACGAACAGCCTCACACTGGTCACGCGCAATGTGAAGGATTTTGCTGCGTTCGGCGTTGCGCTGCTCAATCCGTGGGACGATGTTTAAGACCTTATCTCAGCCGCACCACCGGTGAAGCTTCCGGTGCCGCATCCTGACTATCTGTCGGCGCATCGTCGATGTCGGCACCCTTCGGCAGCGCTTCCACCACTTCGATGCCCTTGCTGTGGCAGATGGTGGCGAGGCGCTCGGGCAGTTCCTGGTCGGTGACGAAGGTCTGGATCTGGGTGATGTGGGCGATGCGCACCGGCGCGCTGCGGCGAAGCTTGGTGGAATCGGCAACCAGCATGACGCTGCGGGCATTGGCGATGATGGCCTGCGCCACCTGCACCTCGCGATAGTCGAAGTCGAGCAAGGCGCCCTCCTCGTCGATCGCGGACGCGCCGATGATGGCATAGTCGACCTTGAACTGGCCGATCAGCTGCGTCGCGGTCGAGCCGACCACCGCGCCGTCTGCGCGCCGCACCGTGCCGCCGGCGACCACCACCTCGATGCGGGGATGGCGATAGAGCAGCATGGCGACGTTGAGATTGTTGGTGATGACGAGCAGATCCTCGTGCGAGGTCAGCGCGCTCGCCACCTCCTCGGTCGTCGTGCCGATGTTGATGAACAGCGAGCAGCCGTTCGGGATCAGCGAGGCTGCCGCAGCGCCAATCGCCTTCTTCTCGTCGGCGGCGACGAAGCGGCGCGCCTCATAGGCGAGGTTCTCGACGCCCGAGGCGATGATGGCGCCGCCATGAATGCGGGTCAGCGATCTCCGCTCGCAGAGATCGTTGAGATCTTTCCGGATTGTCTGCGCCGAGACCTCGAAGCGGCGCGCGAGCTCCTCCACCATGACGCGGCCGGAGGCGCGCGCGATGTTGAGGATTTCGGCTTGGCGATGGGTCAGTCCGGTCACGGCGAAACCTCAAATCAGGACGATGCATGGTGCGGCGGTTCGCGCGATCGGTCAATGCGGGAGACGATCACGGTTGACGGATGCGACCGCTCACCATGCCATGGCGTCGGCAAGGCGTGTGAGCAGGTCGGGATCGTCAAAGGCGCTGGCCGAGGCAACTGCGCCGGCGCCGACGAGATCGGCATGGCTGAGGCTCGTCCGGATTCCGATCGTCGGAATGCCGGCTGCGACAGCCGACTGGACGCCCGAGCGTGAATCCTCGAACGCAACCGAGGCCGCAGCGCTGGCGCCGACGAAGCGCAGCCCCTCCTGATAAGGCAGCGGATGCGGCTTGCCGTGAGCCAGTTCGTCGCCGATCACGATGGCCTTGAACCGCTCGGTGATGCCGAGGCCCCCGAGCAGCAGCTCGGCGTTGAGGCGCGGCGCGTTGGTGACGGCGACCATGGGAACGCCGGCCGCATCCGCGCGGTCAAGCACAGACATCAGCCCCGGCAGCGGCTCGATCTGCCCGGTGACGAGCGTGCGGAAGATCTCTTCCTTCTCGCTGAGGATCGCGGCGCGCCGCTCGACCGTCTCGCCCGGCAGAAAGCGCTCGCCGATCGACGCATTGGCGAAGCCTTGCAGCTCCCTGGAGAAGCGCGCGTGATCGAACACATGGCCCCGTGGCCCCAGCACCTGGTTGAAGGCCTTGAGGTGCAGCGGGTCGGTGTTGGCGAGCGTGCCATCGATGTCGAACAACAATGCCCGGCCGATTGCTTCGATCATTTCCCTACTTTCCCAAATCCGCGGCGTATCAATGCGGAAGGCGTATCAATACGGCTTCTGACACGCAATGGCGCATGCACATGACCACAATGCGACACTCGACAAACTCGCGCGCGACTGCAACACTCGTCGCAAGATCAAAAAGGAGGAAACGATGATCAACCGACGCGACCTGGCTCTCTCGACTCTTGCCGTCTCCGCGCTCGCTCTCGCAGCACCGGCCCTCGCCGCCTCGGCAGACGAAGAGGCGGTGGCGAAGAAGGTCGAGGCCTTCCGTCTCGCCCAGATCGCGGCCGATCCGAAGGCGCTCGGCGCGCTGTGCTGGGACGACCTGAGCTACAGCCATTCCAGCGGCAAGGTCGAGGACAAGGCGGCCTTCATCGCCAACGCCACCGACGGCAAGTCGAAATTCCTCTCGATCGAATACAAGGATCCGACCATCAAGGTCGTCGGTCCCGCTGCGATCGTTCGCTTCCACTGGCTCGGCGAACAGGAAACGGCGGCCGATGGGAAAAAAGTGTCCACCAACCTTCACATCCTGATGAATTGGCAAAAGCAGGGCGACGAGTGGAAGCTGCTCTCGCGTGCCGCAACGAAATTGTGATGGCGTGTTAACCCTCTCCCCTTGTTGTGGGAGAGGGTGGCTCGCCGCCATAGTCTGCTCGGCAAAAAATTCCGACCTCGCGCTCCGCGCGTCCCGGAACGACGAATGCGGCGCTTACGCCGCCTCTTTCACATCGCCGTTGATCAGCTTGCGCGCAGCGCGCTCGGCTTCGCGGGCGTTGCGGAAGAGCTGACCTTCGAGGCGGTTGAAGCGGTGGGATGAGGCGAAGAAGCAGTAGCCTCCCTGAGAACGAACGACGATACCTGCGGTCTGCGAATTGACTTCGATGATGTAGCTGTCCGGCATGGTCCGTGGATTCCTCAGTGCGGGCAAATAACGGTGCTCATGCCCAAAGGTTCCCCAGGCATTTGAGGCCGTTTCCACCCCGAATCGACACGCAATTGAGTACGCCGGGACCTCATCCGTTTTATGACCCGTTCTTGGCAAAGCCGCGACGCGTTGACTCACGCGCGCCGCGTTTGGCGTCGCTTGCCACGTCGTTGTGAGATGAGGCTGAGCGTCGCGCGCGATTACGTCGCGATCGTCGTAGCGGCCGCGCGGACTACCTGCGGGCGGCCATGCTCGTCTATCGAGACGTAGGTGAAGTTGCCGTCGGTGACAAGGAACGGATGCTCCTCGCCGCGGCGAAGCGCCCAGGCTTCCAGATGCACGGTGAGCGAGGTGCGGCCGACGCGCACGAGATTGGCGTAAACAGAGACGAGATCGCCGACATAGACCGCCTTGCGAAAGTTCATCGCCTCGATCGCGACGGTCACGGTACGCGACTTCGCGACCTTCGAAGCGAACACGCCGCCACCGACGTCCATCTGGCTGAGCAGCCAGCCGCCAAAGATGTCGCCGTTGGCGTTGGTGTCGGCAGGCATCGCCAGCGTGCGGATGCAGAGATCCCCGTTCGGCGCGCTCTTGGGCTGTTCGCTCATGTCTCTCTCACTTGAAACTGTCCCAGCCTGAATCAGGCGCGAAGCGATCGCTGAATCGCTCGGCCAGAGCGCGGAGCGTGGACACGACATTTTCCACGCCGCGCGTACGCGCATAGTTCAGCGGGCCGCCGCGGAACGGTGCATAACCGGTGCCGAAGATCATGGCGCCGTCGACCGCGTCGGCATCGTCGACGATGCCCTCGCGAAGCGCCGCGACGCAGACGTTGGACATCGGAAGCACAAGGCGATCGATCATCTGGTCGGTGACGCGCGGACCGGTTTCCGCGAGCGGCGCCTTCTCCGCCTTGCCGTCCTTCCAGGTGTAAAAGCCCATGCCGGTCTTGCGGCCGAGCTCGCCCTTGGCGACCTTCTCGCGCAGCCAGGCCGGCGTCGGCGGCAAGAGATCGCCGAACTTGGTGCGCAGCATGTCGCCGACGTCGAGACAGATGTCGAGCCCGACCTGGTCGGCCAGCTCGATCGGCCCCATCGGCATGCCGAACTGCTCGGCCGCGGCATCGATCAGGCGCTGGTCGATCTTCTCGTCCAGCATCACCATCGCTTCCAGCATGTACGGCGTCAGCGCGCGGTTGACGAGGAAGCCGGGCGAGCTCTTCACAGGCAACGGCAGGCGGTCGATCGCGCCGACAAAGGCGAGCGCGTCCTTCAGCACCTCAGGGTCATTGCCGTCATGGCTGACGACCTCGACCAGTTGCAGCCGCGACACCGGATTGAAGAAGTGCAGGCCGACCAGCCGCTCCGGGCGCGCGAGCGTCGTGCGCAAATCCTGGAGCGGAATGCTCGACGTGTTGGTGGCAAGGATCGCGCCCGGCTTCATCCGCGGCTCGAGCCCGGCATAGACCTTCTGCTTCAGCTCCAGCTTCTCCGGCACCGCCTCGATGATGAGATCGGCGTTGCGCACGCCCTCCCCGTCCATGTCAGGGATGAGGCGATCGAGCGCATCGCGCACCTCGGTCGGCTTGCGGATGATCTTGCCGTAGAGCTCGGCGGCGCGCTTCACCGCACCCGCGATCGGCTCGGCCTTCATGTCGGCGAGCGAGACGCGCAAGCCTTGCCCCGCACACCACGCCGCGATGTCGCCGCCCATGGCGCCGGCGCCGATGACGTGGACATGCTTGATCGTATTGCCGCCGCCTGCGGCCTTCTTCATCTGCTCGCGCAGGAAGAAGACGCGGATCAGGTTCTGCGCGGTCGGCGTCACCATCAGCTTGGCGAACGAGGCCTGCTCGGCCCTCAGCATCGCGGCCTTGCTGCCGCCGTGTGTCTCCCAGAGATCGATCAGTGCATA
>NZ_JXJM01000001.1:1248069-1344519 GCF_001593325.1 Bradyrhizobium sp. DOA1 | reverse complement strand
CGCAGCCTTCGCCGTCTCCGAGCGCATGCGCTTGGCGAGCAGCCCGCGCACGAGGCCGGCATTCGCCGCGCGGGTCAAGAGACCCGGCCGCGCCCGCTTCAGGCGTCCGAACAGCGCATCCTTCACCGCGCCCTGGACGTGACGCTCCTGCGTCACGGTGTCGACGAGGCCAAGCGATTTGGCGCGGCGTGCATCGACGGTGCGGCCGGTCAGCATCAGCGCCATCGACTGGACCGGATTGACCAGCGCGGTGAAACGCGCGGTGCCGCCGAGGCCGGGATGCAGGCCCAGCATCACCTCCGGGAAGCCGAAGCGCGCGCTCTCGATGGCGATGCGCGACTGGCAGGCGAGCGCGACCTCGAGCCCGCCGCCGAGGCAGAAGCCGTGGATCACAGCGACCGTCGGCAGCTTCAAGGCTTCGAGATGATCGACTACCGCGTGCGCGGCACGGATCCGCGTCTCCACCATGTCAGGGTCGGACGCGCCACGGAATTCGTTGACATCAGCGCCCGCGATGAAGCCGGACGGCTTTGCCGAGCGGATCACGAGGCCGGCCGGGCGCTCGGTCTCGATCGCCGCGAGCACGGCATCGAACTCCTCCATCACGTCCGCGGACAACGTGTTGGCACTGGTGTCGGCGCGGTCGAACAGCAGCCAGGCGACGCCGTCGGTATCGCGCGTCAGCTTGAAGTGCTGGTACGGGCTGTCCGTCGGCGTGGGCCCGAGCTCCAGGACGCGGTCGCCAAGCGCGGTCATGATCTTGGAATCCATGGTCACACCGCCTCGATCAGCATGGCCCCGCCGAGCCCGCCACCTATGCATTCGGTGGCGACGCCGCGCCGCGTGCCAAGCCGCTTCATCGCGTTGACGAGATGCAGCACGATGCGGTTGCCGGAAGTGCCGACGGGATGGCCGAGCGAGATGGCGCCCCCGTCGACGTTCAGCCTCTCGCGCTCGATCTCGCCGGCCGCGCCGTCGAGGCCGAGAATCTCGCGGCAGAACTTGTCGTCGTTCCAGGCGGCGAGACAGCCCAGCACTTGCGTCGCAAACGCTTCGTTCAGCTCCCAGGTCTCGACGTCCTTGATGGCGAGGCCGTTGCGCGTCAGCAGCGGCGTCGCCGACATCACCGGGCCAAGGCCCATGATGCTCGGATCAAGCGCCGCCCAGTTGCTATCGACGATCGCAGCCTTCGGCGTGAGCTTGTGCTTTGCGACCGCTGCGTCAGATGCCAGGATCACCCAGGAGGCGCCGTCGGTGATCTGCGAGGAATTGCCTGCGGTGACCTGGCCCCAGGGCCGCTCGAACACCGGCCGCAGTTTCGCCAGCGTCTCCGCCGTCGAGTCCGGGCGCACGCCGTCATCATGGTCGAAGTACTTGCCGTCGCGAGAGAACGCGGTCTCCAGCTCGCCCTTGAGAAAGCCCGCGCTTTGCGCATGCGCGAGCCGGCGATGGCTCTCGGCCGCGTAGGCATCGGATTGTGCGCGCGTGATGCCGAAGAGATGGCCGACGACCTCGGCGGTCTGGCCCATGTTCAGCTCGGTGACGGGGTCGGTCAGCCCGCGCTCGAGCCCGATGATCGGCTTCAGATCGCGTGGACGCAGCTTGAAAGCTGCAGCAAGCTTGGCCGCCACGCCTTTGGCGGTGGCAAGCCCGGCGAACCAGCGCACGCCGGAATTCGGCCAGACCAGCGGTGCGTGGCTGAGCGCCTCGGTGCCGCCGGCAAGGATCATGTCCGCATGGCCCTCGCGGATGTAGCGATAGGCGGTGTCGATCGACTGCATGCCGGAGCCGCAATTGATCTGCACCGTGAAGGCAACCATGTCCTCGCCCATGCCGAGTCGGAGCGCAGCGACACGCGCCGGGTTCATCTCGTCGGCGATCACGTTGACGCAGCCGAGGATGACCTGGTCGAAGCTATCGGGCGAGAACGGCTGCCGCGCCAGCAGCGGCCGGCCGCATTGCACGGCGAGATCGACCGGCGTGAACGGCCCGGGGCCCGAGCGCGCCTTCAGGAACGGCGTCCTGCTGCCGTCGACGATGAATACCGGTCGTGCCATCAGCTCGCCGCCCTCTGTTCACCGAGTTCCTGGAAGAACTGATGCACGTCGCCGGATTTCTTGTAAATCGGCGACAGCGCCTCCGGCGCAAAATCATCGACTTCGATGACTTCAGTGACGGCTGCGCGGGCGGCGGCGAGCTGCTCGCCCTCGGCCTGCGTGATCACGCCCTTGGTCACCGCCTCCTTCCAGTCGCGCAACTGCGCAGCGCGCATGCGCTTGGCGATGGCGTCGGTGGCCGCGACCAGCTTGAACGCGCGCTCCAGCCGGGCAAAGCCGCCGTCGTCGTCGAGATAAGCGAGGTCCGGCGTGAGGCGTTCACGCGCTGCGGAGGGCTCCAGCACGATGCCGGCGCATTGGTGCACGACGCGGTCGGACGGGCCGAGCACGCGCGCGCCGAACGGCTGGACCACCAGCTTGAGGAAGCCGGCAACGAAGCGGTTCGGCAGATTGGCGAGGATTTCGGCCACCCGGTTTTCGATGGTCTTGAAACCCGTCGCCATGCACCATTCCAGCGCAGCGAAATCCTCCTTCTGCCGTCCCTCGTCCTGCCAGCGCTTCAGCGCCGCCGAGAGCAGATAAAGCTCCGACAGGATGTCGCCGAACCGCGCCGACAGCATCTCCTTGCGCTTGAGTGCACCGCCGAGGGTCAGCAGCGCCATGTCGGCGCAGAGCGCGAAGGCGGCGGAATAACGCGACAGCTGGCGATAGAATGGCGTCGCGTCGCCGGCGTCGGGCGCCAACGCGAAGGCGCCGAAGGTCCAGCTGCGGCCGAAGGCGCGGAACAAGGTCCGGAAGCTGTGGCCGACGTGTTTCCAGAATGCCTTGTCGAACGCGGTGAGCCCGCGCTCGCGATCGGCATCCGCGAGCGCATTCATCTCGTCGAGCAGATAGGGGTGGGCGCGGATGGCGCCCTGCCCGAACACGATGAGATTGCGGGTCAGGATGTTGGCGCCTTCCACGGTGATGCCGACCGGCACGGCGCGATGGAGATTGCCGAGATAGTTCTGCGGGCCGTCGATCACGGCCTTGCCGCCGTGGATGTCCATGGCGTCGTCGATCGCGGTGCGCATCCGCTCGGTCGCGTGCAGCTTCATGATGCCGGAGATGACGGCAGGATGAATGCCGGCATTCAGCGCGGCGCAGGTGAGCCGCCGTGCCGCATCGAGCTGGTAGGCGGTCGCGACGATGCGCGCGAGCGGCTCTTCGACGCCCTCGAATTTGGATATGGAGATGCCGAACTGCTCGCGGATGCGGGCATAGGCACCGGTGGTGCGCGCGGCATAGGCGGCACCGGCAGCGGAGAGCGACGGCAGCGAGATGCCGCGGCCGGCGGCGAGCGCGGTCATCAGCATCTTCCAGCCTTGCCCCAGCCGTTCCTTGCCGCCGATGACATAGTCGAGCGGGATGAAGACGTCGCGGCCCCAGTTCGGGCCGTTCTGGAACACCTGCATCGACGGCAGATGGCGCTGGCCGATCTCGACGCCGGGCAGATTGGTCGGGATCAGCGCGACGGTAATGCCGAGCTCTTCCTGGCTTCCCACGAGGTGGTCGGGATCATAGGCCTTGAAGGCGAGACCCAGCAGCGTCGCGACGGGGCCGAGCGTGATGTAGCGCTTGTGCCAGTTGAGCCGGAGGCCGACGACCTCGCGGCCCTCGAACTCGCCCTTGCAGATGATCCCGGTGTCGACCATCGAGGCGGCATCGGAGCCGGCCTCGGGGCTGGTGAGGCCGAAGCACGGAATGTCGCGGCCGTCGGCGAGGCGCGGCAGCCAGCGCGCCTGCTGCTCCTTTGTGCCGAAGCGCATCAGGAGCTCGCCCGGGCCGAGCGAGTTCGGCACCATTACCGTTACCGCCGCCGCGATCGAGCGGGTCGAAATCTTGCGTACGACTTCCGAATGCGCATAGGGCGAGAAGCCGAGGCCGCCGAACTCCTTCGGAATGATCATGCCGAAGAATTTCTCGCGCTTGACGAAGTGCCAGACATCCGGCGGCAGGTCGCGCCACTCCCAGAAGATCTTCCACTCGTCGAGCATGGCGCAGAGCTCGTCGACGGGGCCGCTGAGGAAGGCCTGCTCCTCCTCGGTCAGCCTGGCCTGCGGCACCTTCAGCAGCTTCGACCAGTCGGGATTGCCGGTGAAGAGATCGGCGTCCCACCAGACGTCCCCGGCCTCCAGCGCCTCGCGCTCGGTGTCGGACATCGCCGGCAGCACGCCGCGCGCCCAGGAGAAGATCGGCTTTGTGATTTTGTCGCGGCGGAAGCTCATGGCGGACCTCATGCATCGGCGCGGATATCTGGCATTTTAGCGGAAAGTGGCCGGGGGAAGTGAACACTTCGCCTGCAGAATGCAGCCAATTGACGCGGCCGGGCGACCGCCCCGACCATAACGGCCGGGGCGTGCGGGCAGTTCCGGGCAGCTGGGGAGGGAGCCGGCCGGCCTAATCCGGCCGCACCATCTCGAACATGTTTTCCGGCTTGATCTCGAAATAGTCGCCGCGGCGGCCGGCGCGGACGATGGGACGGGCGGCTGCGGTCTGGTAGACGCCGTCCTTGATCAGGGCCTGGTTGATGTGGACGGCGACGACCTCGCCCAGCGTCAGCCAGGCGTCGGCCTCCTTGCCGTCGGCGCCCTTGAGGCGGACGATGTCGGACACCTTGCATTCGAAGGCCACCGGGCTCTCGGCCACGCGCGGCACGTTGACCAGCCTGCCGGCAACCGCAGTGAGACCCGCGACCTCAAATTCGTCGACCTCGGGCGCGACATGGGCGGCGGTCGCGTTCATGTGCTTGGCGAGATCCATGGTGGTGAGATTCCACACGAACTCCCGCGTCTGCTCCATGTTCGAGACCGTGTCCTTCCAGTTGGTGGACGAAAATCCGATGATCGGCGGCACGTAGCAGAACGCGTTGAAGAAGCTGTAGGGCGCGAGATTGACGTGGCCATTGGCGTCGCGCGAGGAGATCCAGCCGATCGGCCGCGGCGCGATGATGGCGTTGAAGGGATCGTGCTTGAGGCCGTGGCCCTTGGAGGGTTCGTAGAAATAGAGGTCTTTGTCGGTCACGCTGGCTTTTCCCTGATCGTCATTGCGAGCGCAGCCAAGCAATCCAGAATCCCTCCGCGGAAACGGTCTGGATTGCTTCGCTGCGCTCGCAATGACGGAGTGTGTTGCTCCGTCCTGGTCCGCCGCCGGCCGGTCAGCGCGGGGCGGCCTGCTTATAAAAGGAAACCCGCCGCTCCGTCAGTGCCGCGGCGACAGACCCGCGATGACGAAATCGATCATCTGGTCGATGTTCGGGCCCGGCTTGGTGGCGCACTGGGCGATCATCTGGGGGTGGAAGAACCGTATCATCGCGGTGCAGGCGCACAGCGAAGCCAGTTGCAGGTCGGGCGCCTCGAACTCGCCGGAGGCAACGCCTTGCGCGATCATCTGGCCGATTACCCCGGCAATGCACTCCATATGGGCGACGCAGACGTCCCAGTCCTCCTCCATCGCGATGGCGACCATCTCATGCAGCTTGTTGTCGCCGACGTAGCGCTCGGTGTTCATGCGATTGATGGTGGTGAGCAGCTCGCGGAAGCGCTCCGGCACCGGACCGGGCCTTGCCACGATCCGTTGCGCCTCCAGCTCGACCTCGCCCATCAGCGAGCGCGCCACCGCCTGATGGATCGCCTTCTTCGATTCGAAGAAGCGATACACGTTGGCGGGGCTCATCCTGAGCTCCTTGGCAATGTCGCCGACCGTGGTCTTCTGGTAGCCGATCTGGCGGAACAGCCGCTCGGCCACCTCGAGGATGCGATCCCGGGTGTCGACTTCGATATGTTCCGAAATAAGGGCCATCAGTCAGGACTCGTTGGTCAGCACTTCATCTCACTTATTCAGCCGCTTCAGCAAGCGGAATTGCCGGATGCTCATCGCTGCCATGCTGCGGCGCGGCAGGCTGCTCGGGGGTGCCCGCTTCGTCCAGGCTCTTCCTGAACCACAGGGCATAAAGGCCCGGCAGGTACAGCAGCGTCAGGAAGGTCGCCACGAACAGGCCGCCCATGATGGTGATCGCCATCGGGCCCCAGAAGGCCGAGCGCGACAACGGGATCATGGCAAGGATCGCGGCCAAGGCCGTCAGCACCACCGGCCGGGCGCGACGGACGGTCGCCTCCACGATCGCCTCGCGCCGGGTCATGCCATGGGAGACGTCAGTCTCGATCTGGTCGACCAGGATGACGGTGTTGCGCATGATCATGCCGGCGAGCGCGATCAGGCCAAGCAGCGCCACGAAGCCGAACGGGGCGTTGGCGACGTTGAGGCCGAGCGAGGCACCGACGATACCGAGCGGCGCGGTCAGGAACACCAGGATCAGGCGCGAGAAGCTCTGCAGCTGGATCATCAGCAGCGTCAGCATCACCATGACCATCACCGGGAAGAGGACGAAGATCGAGGCGTTGCCCTTGGCCGATTCCTCGAAGGCGCCACCCGGCTCGATCCGGTAGGCCGGCTCGAGATGATCAATGATCGGCTTCAGCTTCGGCGTGATCTGGCCCGTGACGTCGGGCGCCTGCACGCCGTCGACGACGTCGGAGCGCACGGTGATCGCCATGTCGCGGTTGCGCCGCCACATGATCGGCTCCTCGTGCGCATATTCGATCTTGGCGATCTGCTGCAGCGGCACCGCCACGCCGTTGCGCGAAGTGATGGTGAGATCGCCGACGCCGCCGAGGTCGAGGCGTTCGGACGGGATTGCACGGGCGACCACGCCGACCTTCTCGATGCCGTCGCGCACGGTCGTGACCTGCGAACCCGAGATCAGCATCGCCAGCGCCTGCGAGACGTCCTGCGGGGTCAGGCCCATGGCGCGGGCACGATCCTGGTCGACGACGAGCTTGAGGTAAGGTGACTGCTCGTTCCAGTCGAGCTGGACGTCCTTGACGCTCTTGTTTTGGCGCATGACGTCGCGGACCTGGTAGGCGATCTCGCGCACCTTGTTGGCGTCGGGCCCGATCACGCGGAACTGGACGGGGAAACCGACCGGCGGGCCGAAATTGAAGCGGTCAACGCGCACGCGTGCTTCGGACAGTAAGCCCTCGGCAGCCGCGTTCTCGATCTTGGCCTTGATGCGCTCGCGCGCCTCGACACCCTTGGCGACGATGACGATCTCGGCGAAGGCCTCGTTCGGCAGCTGCGGGTTGAGGCCGAGCCAGAACCGCGGCGAACCCTGGCCGACATAGGCGGTATAGGTCTCGATATCCTTGTCGTCCTTGAGCAGCGTCTCGGCCTTCTTCGCGGCCTTCTCGGTGACGTTGAAGGCGGTGCCTTCCGGCAGGCGCAGCTGGAGGAACAGCTCGGGCCGCTCTGACAGCGGGAAGAACTGCTGCTGCACCTGGCCGAAACCGACGATCGAGGCGACGAAGACGCCGACGGTCGCGACCACCACGGTGATGCGGTGATTGACGCACCATTGCACGATGGCGCGCAGGCCCCGGTACATGCGGGTCTCGTAGACCGCGTGGGGATCGTGATTGTGGTGCGCCTTCATCTCGGGCAGCAGCTTGACGCCGATATAGGGCGTGAAGATCACCGCCACGAACCAGGAGGCGACCAGCGCGATCGCTACGATCCAGAAGATGCTGCCGGCATATTCGCCGACCGCCGAATTGGCAAAGCCGATGGGGAGGAAGCCAGCGGCCGTGACCAGCGTTCCCGTGAGCATCGGAAACGCAGTTGATTCCCAGGCAAAGGACGCCGCGCGCATGCGGTCCCAGCCCTGCTCCATCTTCACCACCATCATCTCGACTGCGATGATGGCGTCGTCGACGAGCAGGCCGAGTGCGATGATCAGCGCACCCAGCGTGATGCGGTGCAGGTCGAGCGACATCGTGTTCATGACGATGAAGACGATGCCGAGCACCAGCGGCACCGACAGCGCGACCACGATGCCGGTGCGCCAGCCGAGCGCCAGGAACGAGACGAACAGCACGATGACCAGCGCTTCCATGAAGGAGTGCACGAACTCGCCGACGGCGTGTTCGACGACCTTGGGCTGGTCGGCGATCAGCTTGACGTCGATGCCCTGCGGCACCGCCTTCATGAAGTCGGCGGTGGCCTTCTCGACCTCCTTGCCGAGATCGAGGATGTTGGCACCCTTGGCCGTGACAACGCCGATGCCGATCGCGGGCTTGCCTTCCTGGCGGACGACGAAGCTCGGCGGATCAACATAGCCATGGGTGACGGTGGCGATGTCGCCGAGGCGGAACACGCGGCCATTGCTCTCAACCGGAGTCTCGGCGACCGCCTTGGCGCCGTCGAGCGCGCCGGTGACGCGCAGCGGCACGCGTTGCGAGGAAGTCTCGACCGTGCCGGCCGGCGTCACGTTGTTCTGCTTGGCCAGCGAATCGAACAGCGCCTGCGGCGTGATGCCGAGGGTAGCGAGCTTGGCGTGGCTGAACTCGACGAAGATGCGCTCATCCTGGTTGCCGTAGACGTCGACCTTGGTCACGCCGGGCACCTTCAGCAGGCGCTGGCGGAAGCCTTCGGAGACCTTCTTGAGCTGGGCATAGTCGGCGCCGTCGCCGGTCATCATGTAGAGGATGGAATCGACGTCGGAGAACTCGTCATTGACGACGGGCCCGAGAATGCCTGAGGGCAACTGGCCCTGCACGTCGACCAGCTTCTTGCGCAGGAGATAGAAGAGATAGGGCACGTCCTTCGGCGGGGTGTTGTCGCGGAAGGTCACCTGCAGCGCGGTGAAGCCCGGCTTGGAATAGGTCTGCACCTTCTCGAAATAGGGCAGCTCCTGGATCTTCTTCTCGATGGGATCGGCGACCTGGGTCTGAATCTCCTGCGCGGTCGCGCCCGGCCACATCACGGAGACGTTGACCACCTTCACCGTGAAGAACGGATCCTCGGCGCGACCGAGCTTCTCATAGGAGAAGTAGCCGGCGACGCCGAGTATGATCATCAGGAAGAGAACCAGCGTCGGATGGCTGACGGCCCAGGCTGAAAGGTTGAAGCGCTTCATCGCACTCTCCGAAAGACGATCCAATTGCCAAAACGACAGCCGCTCTGTTCAAGGCGTCGTCGCGAGGCAGCGAAGCAATCCAGGGGGCTGGGCAAGGTTCTGGATCGCTTCGCCGCTTCAGCCTTTGCATTTGCGCTCGGGCCGAAACTCACCTCACAAGGACGTAACTCACTTTCCACGTCGTTCCGGGATGGTCCGAAGGACTAGACCCGGAACCTCGAGATTCCGGGTTCGCCCCTCGGGGCGCCCCGGAATGACAGAAGTTAAAAGGACAGTGACGAGACGATCCGCACCCTCTGGCCCGGATCGAGCTTCTGCACGCCGAGGGCGACGATCTTGGCGCCCTCGTCGACGCCGCCGGTGATGACCACGTCGTTGCTCTCATAGGACTTCACCATGACGGGCTTGAGCGTGACGCCCCCGTTGTCGTCGACGACGTAGAACGACGGCTTGCCGCCCTCGTTGAACAGCGCCGACAGCGGCAGGCGGGCGACGCGCTCGCTGACGGCGTCCGACAGCGTCAGCGTCGCGGTCATGCCGAGCGCGACCTTGTCGTCCGCCTCGGGCAGCGAAAACTTCGCGAGATAGGTGCGCGTGGCCGGATCGGCCGCAGGCGCGATCTCGCGCAGCCTGGCCGTGTACTTTTTGCCCGGCTCGGACCAAAGGGTGACGCTGGCGACGCCCGACTTGGCGCGCCCAACCAGCGTCTCAGGAATCGCGACGACCGCTTCCTTCTCGGCAAAGCGGGCGACGCGGATCGAAGCCTGGCCCGCGGCGACCACCTGGCCGGGCTCGATCAGCGTTGCAGTGACGACGCCACGGGCGTCGGCGTTGAGCGTCGCGTAGGAAAGGGAATTCTTGCTCAGTTCGAGCGCGCGCTCGGCGCGGTTCAGACGCGCGCGGGCTTCGTCTGCGGCGGCCCGGCTCGAATCCATCTGCGCGTCCGTGGTCCAGCCCTTGGCCTTCAAATCCTTGGCGCGCTGCTCGGCGGCGGCGGCCTGGGCCAGCACGCCGGTCGCGGCGGTCTGCTCGGCCAGCGCCTGCTCGGCCTGGAGCTTCAGGTCGACCTCGTCGAGGGTCGCGAGCGGTTGGCCGATCTCGACGGTCTGGCCGACCTCGACCAGGCGCTTTGCGACCTTGCCGGCGACGCGGAAGCCGAGGTCGCTCTCGATCCGCGGCCTGACGGTGCCGACGAAGCTCCGCTCCGGCGTCTCGGCGTCGTAATGGGCCGTTGCGACCAGAACCGGGCGCGGCGGCTCGGCCTTTTCGGCCACGGTGTCATTGCACCCGGCCAGCGCGGCGGCCATCAGGGCCAGCGACGCACCCGCCAAAAGCCTGGAATAGCTGGACAATACCGACCGGACGAACATCGAAGGACACTCCCTGCAGCTCGAATGAGAGGAATGTCGACTAATCACTGATAAAAGTCAATAATCGTCAGTCCTCAGGAAAGCGTGATCGTTAAAGGCTGGTAAGGATTCGGGGGGTTGGCAGGAGTGCGATTGTCAGGCGGCGCGGCATGGGGCGGGCGCGAAGCGTCGTCGGGCCCACCCTACTGCTGGCTTTCGCCAGGACGACGTCGGTTACCGCCCCTCTCCGGCGAACTCGTGCTTGCTGTCGTGGCCGCCGACGAAGACGAGGATGCCGGCGATCAGGGGCAGCACGGCGAGCACCAGCAAGCCGTGTGAGGTCTGGCCGGTCGCTTCCTTGACCCAGCCGATCAAATAGGGGCCACCGAAGCCGGCGAGATTGCCGATCGAGTTGATCAGCGCGATGCCGCCGGCCGCCGCGGTGCCCGAGAGCCATGCCGTCGGCAACGTCCAGAATACGCCGAAGACGCAGAACACGCCGATGGCGGCGAAAGTCAGCGCCACCATCGTCATGGTGGGGTCGGTGAGATAGCTGGAGATGGCGAGCGCGATCGCGATCAGGATCATGGGCGCACCGACATGCATCACGCGCTCACGGGTGGCATCCGAGTGCCGTGCCCACAGGATCATCGCGATCGTGCCGAACAGATACGGAATCGCGGTGACGAAGCCGGTCTGCGCATTGGTGAGACCGAACGCCTTGACGATCTGCGGCAGCCAGAACTGCATGCCGTAGAGCGCGCCGACGAAGCCGAAATAGATCAGACTCAGCATGATCACCTTGGGCGAGGACAGCGCCTCACCCAGCGTCAGATGCTTCGCGGCCTGCTTGGCGGCGGTCTCAGCATCAAGCTTCGTCTTGAGCCAGGCTTTCTGCTCGGCCGAGAGCCAGTCCGCCTTCTCCGGCCTGTCGGTCAGGTAAAACCAGGTGACGATGCCGAGCAGCACCGAGGGGATGCCCTCGAGAATGAACAGCCACTGCCAGCCCTGCAGGCCCATCAGGCCGTCGAGCCCGAGCAGCAGGCCCGAGATCGGAGCACCGATCACGGTTGAGATCGGCACCGCGACTGCGAAGGCTGCGAGGAAACGGGCGCGATATTCCGCCGGATACCAGTAGGTGAGATAGAGGATGATGCCGGGGAAGAAGCCGGCTTCGGCGACGCCGAGCAGGAAGCGCAGGATGTAGAAGCTGGTGACACCGCTCACCATCGCCATCAGCGCCGAGATGATGCCCCAGGTCACCATGATGCGGGCGATCCACCGGCTCGCGCCGAATTTCTCCAGCGCGAGATTGCTCGGCACCTCGAAGATGAAATAGCCGATGAAGAAGATGCCGGCGCCCCAGGAGAAGATCAGCGGCGTGAATTTCAGCTCGGCGTTCATGGTCAGCGCGGCGAAGCCGAGATTGACGCGATCTAGATACGAGAAGAAGTAAGCCAGCACCAGGAAGGGAATCAGGCGCCAGGAGATGGCGCGGATGGTCGAGGTCTCGATTTCGCTTTTGCTGACGTTGTTGGCACCGCCGGCGGAACCGGCGTAAGTGGTGGTCTGGCTCATGGCGTCCCCCGGGTTGTTGCTTTTTTAGGGCTGGGTGGCGGTTTTGAGCATCGCAGGCGAAGAGTCAATGGAGCGAGCAATGCACGGAGCGCAGCCGCATCACCCTGTGGCGCCGCAGTGGACATCGCTGGTCCGCGCCGCCCTCGCGCTCGCGATCATCGTCTGCGGGCTGTCCTTGCGCTGGTTTGGCTTTCCACTCGGCCTGCCCGCTTTCGTGGTGAAGTACGGCGGCTCGCTATTGTGGGCGACGATGGTGTTTCTGCTGGTCGGGGTTATGCTGCCGCGGCTGACGCGGACGCAGATCGCGGCAATCGCGGTTGTGATCGCGGTCGTCGTGGATTTTCGCGGCTGGTGCACACGCCGTGGCTCGATGCATTCCGGCTGACGACGGCCGGCGCGTTGCTCTTGAGGCGTATCTTTTCGCTGTGGAATTTGGTGGCCTATGCGGTCGGGATTGTATTTGGCGTTTGGATCGATCGTCTCGTCCAACTGCGCAGGGTGGGTTAGCGCAGCGTTACCCACCTCTTCTGCATCACGGAAACAGACGGTGGTGGGTTACGCTGCGCTAACCCACCCTACGGTCTTCCCTCACTCGGCCAGTTGAAACCGCTCGAAGCGATCGAGCTCGTCCTCGATCATGCGCTTCAGCTCCTTGCGTCCCGCCGTCTTCTTGCCCTGCCCGACCCAGGTCCATTTCTGCATCAACAGCGTCTTGGCCTGCCGATCGGTCTTCAGATCAAGCGCGGCGACGATCTCGTCGCCGACCAGGACCGGCAACGCGAAATAGCCGAGCTTGCGCTTGGCCTTCGGCACATAAGCTTCGAACA
Organism: Bradyrhizobium sp. DOA1; assembly: GCF_001593325.1. NCBI lineage: Bacteria > Pseudomonadati > Pseudomonadota > Alphaproteobacteria > Hyphomicrobiales > Nitrobacteraceae > Bradyrhizobium > Bradyrhizobium sp. DOA1. The sequence continues at coordinate 1,331,696 of NZ_JXJM01000001.1, read as the reverse complement.
GATGGTTGTAGCCGAAGATGAGATTGGTGCGCTTGCGCTGGATGATCAGGGGGTCGAACGGCGAGAGGATGTGAACGAGATCGGCCGACACCTCGTGCGGCTCCAGCGCTGCGGGCGAGGCCCAATGTTCCTGCTTGCCGGCGCCCTCGAGCGCGATCGGCAGGAGTTCGCCGCGGCGGACGCGCGAGGCGATCAGGCTTCCGACCGCCTTCTTGCGGGGAGCATCGAGATGGCAGATCGAATCCAGGCTGACCACACCCTGCGAGCGCAGCGCGCGGTCAAGCAGATAGGCCGCGATCTCCTTCGCGGACGCCGGCTTCGGCAGCTTGTCCCAGCCGAAATGCCGCGTCATCAGCTCATAGGTCTTGAGCATGCCCTGACGGGCGCTGATGGTCACGGCACCGGTATAGAAAGCGAGCTGCAAGGCCCGCTTCGAGGGCTTTCGGCTCTGCCACAGATGCTCCTTCTCAACCAGCTCATCATCGTCGATGTCGCGGATCGTCAGGGGACCGGCGCGCAGCAGCCGCATGACCTTGCGCGTGTCGGCCGGCTTCACCGAGGCGAACCATTTGTGCCCCTCGCGCCGGTGCTCGCGCATCGCCGGCAGGAAGAAGCGGAAGTCGGTCGCCGGCACGTAAGAGAGCGCATGCGTCCAGTATTCGAACACGCTCTTGTCGACGCTCTGGGCCTGGCGCAGGTCGGCGCGGCGGTAGGACGGAACACGGCTGAACAGGATGTGGTGGTGGCAGCGCTCGATCACATTGATGGTGTCGATCTGCACATAGCCGAGATGGGCGACCGCATCCGCCACCGCCTGTGCGCCTTCGCCGAACGGGGCGCGCTGATCCAGCCGCTGGGCATGCAGCCAGATCTGCCGGGCCTGTGTCGTCGAGAGGGGGAGAGGTTTCGGGGCGCGGGACATTGCGGGAGGCAATGTAGCGGGATTCGCGCCGGGAAAAAGGGAGACGGCAAAGCAGCGGCGTCACGAAAAAGCCGCGCTGCCATCTGCTGCCAGCGCGGCCGATCACGCAAGATTGGCGCGAGGCCTTACTTCATCGCCATCGACTTCTCGGCGTTCATGTAGTGCTTGCAGGCGCCGCGCATGTTGCCTTTGCTCATGTCGGAATTGGCCGAGGCCATCGACTTCCTCGCTGCCATCTTGCCCGGCGTGTCTTCGCCGCCCAGTCCGGCAACGAGCTTTGCCATGTTCGCGCTGGTGCATGCCATCTTGGCGGCGGATGCTGGAGACAGAGCAAGTGCAACGAACGTTGCCGCGAGCAACAGGGACTTTATCAATTTCTCCTTCCCGGAAACGAAGCCGGCTACATGCCGGCCAACGCAGCATCTATCTTTCCGGGACAACGGCTCGCAGAGAAGATATTTTCGTTGCGCTCAGCGTGCGGCTTTTGGGCGCTCCCCGACGCTGCCGGTCGCCACATCGGGTTCACACGACGCCTTGCCGCGCCCCTCCGACTGGCAGCGGTAGACGTTGCCGGTGAGACGATCCACCAGCCAGATGTTCTCTTCGGTCGGCCCCTCCAGGCCGACATAGCGGGAGGTCAGCCCCGTGATCAACGTCGACAGCAGGATCGCAACCGCGATCATCGCGGCACCGATATAGATGGGCATGGAACTCAGGGTCACTGTCCGATCCGGCGGGCCGCTGCGATAGAATGGGTAGTCACGCTGATAGTCGCTCGACCTCGGCACGGGATGGAACTCGGCTCCTGTCGCGAACGGATTTTCGAATGATTGAAGCCTGCTAGGCGGGCATCTGGACGAATTCTTGTTCGCGCGCGGGCCGCGAGGCGACGCCTTTGCGACGATCAGAGCACGCGGGTTTCCGGGAACCCAGGGAGCCGGTTCGAGCAAAGGATCTCGGCAGAAGCACAGTGACTTCCTGCCGGCGAACTTGAATGTGACCAAGATCACATCAAGGCCTTTGAACCTGCCCTAGGCTCGCAGCATCAAATCGCCATCAGGCGTAACAGCGAGGATATGACGATGACCCGTTTTGATAAGTTCTTTGGACTGAAGGCGATGACTCTTGCCGCCGCGCTGTCGATGACGGCGGGCCTGGCCCTGGCCGGCGACAACAACGTTTCCACCGACAAGATCCTGGATGCTTTGAAGCCCAAGCCGGCAACCCGCGGCCTGTCCGTCGGTCCGCAGACCGACACGACCGCGCAGGCCAAGGAGGCAACCTTCCTGAACACCGTGCGCAACCGCTCGACCCGGTCGCTCTCGACGGGCGAACGCGAGCAGATCGCCGAGCTCGCCGCGACCAAGCCGAAGATCGATCTGGAGATCCAGTTCGATTACAACTCGGCCGACATCGCCAAGACCTCGATGGCCTCGGTGCAGGCGCTCGGCAAGGCCCTGTCGGATCCGGCGCTCAAGGGCTCGACCTTCGTGGTCGCCGGCCACACCGACGCGACCGGCGGCGAAGAGTACAATCAAGGTCTCTCCGAACGGCGCGCCGACACCATCAAGAAGTACCTGATGCAGAATTACGGCCTCAACGGCACCGACCTCGTCACTGTCGGCTACGGCGAGACCAAGCTGAAGGATACCGCCAACGGCGCCGACCCGATGAACCGCCGCGTCCAGGTCGTGAACATGGACACCAAGACCGCGTCGAAATAACTCTTCCAGCCGTTCATCGCGATAACCCCGCCGCCTGCCCTCCCCGGCAGGCGGCGTTGTCATATCCAGCTCTGGAACAGCATCAATCGGTTGAAGGTCTGCATGGAGACGCCGATGAAGGCCGCCGAAATCGGCAACATGACCGCAAAGCCGGCCGCAGCAATGCCCACATAGGCCCACAGCAGCCAGCGCGGCAAACCTTCCCGGCGCAGCACATAGACCAGCGCAAGGGACGCGGCGGTCGCAGCCGGCAGGTAATAGTAGATGAAGCCCAGCGTGCGCGGCAGCAACGCCCAGGCGAGCCAGGGGCCGAAATAGAATGCCGCGATCAGGAAGGCGTCCCAACGCCGCGCGACGACGAAGTCGCGCAGCACCAATGCGAGCGCGAGCAGGGCCGGCCACGCCACCAGCGGATTGCCGAGGAAGACGATCGCCGAAATTTGGTCTTCCGATGTCTTGTCGAACAGGAACCAGACCGGACGTGCCAGCAACGGCCAGGACGGCCATGAACTCATATAGGTGTGGCCGGCGATCGCGGTCGTGGTGTTGTCGGCGAAGATCCGCCGCTGCGCCTCGATCAGGTCCGGCAGCGACAATCCGTACAGCGGAACGAAAGCTGCAAGATATGTCAATGCCGGCAGGACGGCGAAGCAGAGCGCGGCGTGCTGCACGCGAAAACCGGTCCACAGGTCGGGCCGATACCAGTCGCTCGGCCTGGCGTCGGCAAACTGGGTGCGCCAGCCCTGCATCAGGCCGATCAGCGCGACGATGACGATGCAGACGCCGAGCGGAAACAAGCCGCTCCATTTGCACGCCGCAGCGCAGCCGAACAGGCCGCCTGCGAGCGCGAACAGCGCATGCGGCCGCTCTCTTCGAAAGCCATGCATGAAGGCGGCAGTCGCGAGCAGACCGAATCCGAGCGCGAAGATGTCGAGCATGGCGATGCGCGCCTGCACGTAGAGCATCTGGTTGCTGCCGGCGATCAGCGCGGCGGCGATCGCGGGCCCCTGCGCGGAGAACAGCGCAAGCCCGCACAGATAGATCGCGACGATGGCGAGCGCGCCGAACAAGGTCGCCGGATAGCGCCAGCCGAGCGCGTTGTCGCCGAAGACTGCGATGGACGCCGCGATCAGCTCCTTGGCAAGCGGCGGGTGCATCGGGTTGAGCATCGGCTGCGACATCGCAGGCGCCAGCATCTGCCGCGCCGCCGGCACATAATGCACCTCGTCGAAGACGAATTTCTGCGGCGTTACGACGCCGATCAGCAGTGCGAGATGTGCAAGCAGGAAAATCGCGACAGCGATCACTGCGCTCCGCGACACCGCTGGAACCGCGGACAATTCGGGCGTCTGCTGTGGGGCTGTTTTGCGTGGCAAATTTGCGTCACCGCGGGACAAAAAAGAGATCGCGATTTTCATTGAACGCATTCTGCCGCAACTGTCACTAAGCATGACGCACGTCCCGCGCCGCTTGTGATAATTCCGCCACATCGCAAGCGCGCGCGATCCGGTACGATCAGGGACATATCGATCGGTTGTGAAATGAATTTGCGTTTTTGGTTTTTCCCGTCGCTGTTATCAGCCGCGTTGTGCGCAGGTCCTGGCGCGCAGGCGCAGACACGCGTCGGCCAAGCCGTCGTAATCCAGAACGAAGTGGTGCGCGTCGCCGCGACCACCACGCCGATCAACGTCGGCGACAGCATGTTGCGCGACGAGACCGTGCGCACCGGCGCCGACAGCGCGGCGCGCTTCGTCATGGCCGACAGCACCAATTTGTCGCTGGGCCCCAGCGCGACATTGAAGCTCGACCGCACCGTCTTCAACGACGACCAGAGCTATCGCGCCGTCGCGATCCGCATGACAACAGGCGCTTTCCGCTTCGTCACCGGCAATTCCGACAAGAGCGCCTACAAGATCACGACACCGCTCGCGACCATCGGCGTGCGCGGCACCACGCTCGACATCCTCTCGCAGCGCGGCCGCTCCGTCGTGGTGCTTCAGGACGGCGCGGCCAGCGTCTGCACGACGAAGTCCCAATGTGTGCAGCTCACCCAGCCCGGCGACACCGCGATCATCACGTCGACCGGCGGCAAGGTCAGCATCACCAAAACCAATACGCCGCCCTGGACCTTTGCCGCCAATTGCGCGGCGAGTGCCGGGCTGTGTGCCGTCAACCAATATGCCGGGGCCTCGCCGACCATCACGCCAGCCGTCCAGGACGACGGCATGCTGTGCGGACGATGACGATGGTAAAGCTCTGCTTGAAGCGCTTCATCCTCGGCGGCGCGCTGGCCGCTGCGGCTGCGCTCGCTCTTGTCGCTTTCGATCTGCGTCCGGCCACAGCTCAGACGAATTGCGAGTCCGGATGTGGGCCGAGCCCTACCCCGACCTATTCGCCGTCACCCTCACCTTCTCCGAGCCCTTATCCGTCACCGTCACCGTCACCCTCGCCCTCGCCGAATCCAGCACCGACGTCGAGCCCGACGCCGAGCGGCGCGAGTTCCAGCGGCAATTCGATCGGCGGCCTCGCCAATCAGCGCTTCAACCAGATGATCACCAACCGCGTGCTCGGCACGGTGCTGCTCGGCGTCAACGAGCAGGTCAATTGCGGCGACTGCGTCAGTGCTTTCGGCTCGGCCGGCTCGTTCTCTGCCGGCATCCACGGCCGCAAGGAGCTGACCAACAATCTGTCGCTGCTCGCCGGCATCGCCTATACGCATTACGACGGGAAAGGCTACGAGATCACGAGCGCGCCGATCGGCGCCTTTGCGCTGCGCTACGATTTCACCGACTGGGGCTCGTCACGCCCGTTCTTCGACGTCGGCACGATCCTGACGCCGTGGCAGAAGGCGCGCTACACACGCAGCTACGACACCAACCTCGGCCCGGTCAGCGTGACCAGCTCGACCAACGCCTCGAATTACGCCGTCTATGGCCGCGCCGGGTGGATCAGCCGGCTGTCACCGCGCGACGAGGTCGCAGCCTCCGTCGAGGTCTGGCAGCTCTGGCAGCGCGTATCGGGCTACACCGACAGCGCAGTGGCCTTCAATCCGTTCGACGCCACCCTTGCGACCGGCACCGACCGCACCAGCCTGGTCAAGCTCGGTGGCCAGTGGACGCATCTCTACGGCAGCAACATCGAGGCCAACATCAACGGCGGCTGGGTGCAATCCTTTGCGACCCACAGCGGCATCGTGGCGACGGTGACTGGCCAAGGCATGGTGGTGCCGACCATGGGCAACCAGGGCTGGTTCGAATATGGCGGACGGCTTGGTTTCCGCGTGCAAAAGGGCTGGATCGTCGATCTCTTCGCCAACGGCACGCTGGGGCCGCAGCCGGTCGGCAACACCATTCACGGTGGCGTGGGGCTGCGGATCAATTATTAGGGCGGGCACGGTCTCGTAGGGTGGGCAAAGCGAAAGCGTGCCCACCACTTCTCTTAATCGCGGGCGGATCGTGGGCACGGCGCTACGCGCCTTTGCCCACCCTACGGCACCGTCGCCGCCTCACGCCGCCGATTCGCCCTCGAATGCCTGGCGCAGCACGTCGACGTCGAGCTTGACCATCTTCATCATGGCCTGCACGGCGCGTGCGGCCGCCGCCTTGTCGGGGCTCGACAGGAATTCGAACATCGCCTTCGGCACCACCTGCCAGGCCACGCCCCAGCGATCCCTAAGCCAGCCGCACTGCTCTTCCTTGCCGCCATGCGCTAGGAACGCGCTCCAGACACTATCGACCTGGGCCTGGTCGTTGCAATCGATCATCAGCGAGATCGCGTGGGTGTACTCCATCTTCATGCCGCCATTTAGCGCGACCAGGCGCTGCCCGCCGAGGGTGAATTCGACGACGAGCACCGAGCCCTCCTTGCCGGACGGACCATCGGAGACGTTGCGCTGAACGTGCACGATCCTGGAATCGGGCAGCAGGGAGACGTAGAAATTGGCGGCCTCTTCGGCATCGCCGTTGAACCACAGGCAGGGCGTGACCTTGGACATGTGAATGCTCCTATTCCCCGGCTTCGATCAGGCGGTCGCCATGGCGGGCTGCAGCGGGGCCGCCGCGAGATCCATCCAGTTCACCCCCCACATATGGCCGTCGGGATCCTCGAAGCTGCGGCCGTACATGAAGCTGTATTCGTCCTTCGGGCTGGGATCAGCCACGCCGCCCGCGGCCGCCGCCCTGCCGACGATATCGTCGACCTCGCTGCGGCTGTCCGCGGACAGGCAGAGCAGCACCTGGTTCGAGGACTTGGCATCCGCGATCGGCTTCGGCGTGAACTGACGGAATTTGTCGTGGGTCAGCAGCATGGCGAAGATGGTCTCGGAAAAGACCATGCAGCTCGCCGTGTCGTCGCAGAATTGCGGGTTCTTGACCGCACCGATCGCCTCATAGAAGGCGGTCGCGCGCTTGAGGTCGGTCACCGGCAGGTTGACGAAGATCATCTTAGGCATCGGAAGCTCCTTGGCGGGTTCTGCCCAAGGACGGATGGCCAGGCAGCCACCCGACATCGCTTCCGAATATTTTTAAGGTCGCGCCTGCGGGGTCCTGTCGCATGAACCCCGCGCCGCCTCGGAAAGCCTACTTCTTCTCGTTGGGATCGCGGTGGACCGGATCGATCCACAACACCGTCTCGGGCTTCTCGACCGGTTCGATGTCGAGGTTGATCGCCACCGCCTCGCCGTCGCTGCGCACCAGCACGCATTCCAGCACCTCGTCCGGGCTGGCGTTGATCTCCTGATGCGGCACGTAGGGCGGGACGAAGATGAAGTCGCCGGGGCCGGCCTCGGCGGTGAATTGCAGCTTCTCGCCCCAGCGCATCCGCGCCTTGCCCTTCACCACGTAGATGACGCTTTCGAGATGGCCGTGATGATGGGCGCCGGTCTTGGCGTCGGGCTTGATGCTGACCGTGCCTGCCCACAATTTCTGCGCGCCGACTCGTGCGAAGTTGATGGCGGCGGCGCGGTCCATGCCTGCGGTCGATGGCACGTTGGTGTCGAGCTGGTTGCCGGGGATGACGCGCACGCCGTCATGCTTCCAGCGATCGTCATGATCGTGGTCATGGTGGGAATGCGAATGATCATGGCCGGTCATGGGACTTGCTTTCTGTTGGTTCCGTGCGCAGCAAATTACCCCAAAGCCGCATCCGCTAGCCATAGCAAAATCGGAACCCCCGTAGCCGCCCAGCGTTGTCATTCCAAGCGAAACAAAAGGAGAGTTTCATGGGCAGCACGACCGACAAGATCAAGGGCACCGCCAACGAGGCGATCGGCAAGGCCAAGCAGGGCATCGGTGAAGCCACCGGATCCGAGCGTATGAAGGGCGAAGGCGCGGTGCAGGAAGTGAAGGGCAAGGGCCAGCAGGCCATGGGCGATGCCAAGGACGCCGCAAAGGACGCGATGGATCGCGCCGCCGCTGCGGCAAAGCGCGCAACGGAATAGTACCCACGAGACTGAACGCGAAAAGACCGGCCGCAAGGCCGGTCTTTTTTGTTCTGATCTCTCGCCGTCATGCCCGGGCTTGTCCCGGGCATCCACGTTCTTTCTTCCTGCCAAGGCGTGGATGGCCGGGTCAAGCCCGGCCGTGACGATGTGGAAAGACCTGGGCTCACTTCACTCCAAGCAATTCCACGTCGAACATCAGCGTCGCGTTCGGCGGGATCACGCCGCCGGCGCCACGCGCGCCATAGCCGAGCTGCGGCGGGATGATCAGCGTGCGCTTGCCGCCGACCTTCATCGAGGCGACGCCCTCGTCCCAGCCGGCGATGACGCGGCCCTTGCCGATCGGGAATTCGAACGGCTCGTTGCGGTCGACGGAGGAGTCGAATTTCTTGCCCTTCTGGCCGTTCTCATAAAGCCAGCCGGTGTAGTGCATCACGCAGATCTGGCCGGGCTTTGGCGAAGCGCCCGTTCCGGCGACGCTGTCGATGATCTGCAAGCCTGAAGCTGTTGTCATGGTCTTTCCTGCGGTCTGGGCCGAGGCCGTGGTGGAAACGAAATGCGACACGCCGGCGATCACGATGATCGCGAGTGCCGACATCAGGGCGAGAAGCGCGCGCTGGAAACGCTGCATAAGGCACCTTCCGTTTGAGGCGGAAGGTGTCTAGCGCAACGCGGGTGAGGTTTCCACCCCTCACACCTCGATATTTTCCAGCCGGACCGGGAGCTTACGAATGCGCTGCCCCGTGGCATGGTAGATCGCATTGCAGATCGCCGCATTGGTGCCGACATTGCCGAGCTCGCCGAGGCCCTTCACGCCGACAGGATTGATGCGATCATCCTCCTCAGAGAGCAGAATGACCTCGACGCCTGATACGTCCGCATTCACGGGGACGAGGTAATCAGCAAGATTGTCGTTGACGTAGCGCGCATAGCGTTCGTCTATCTCGGTGGCCTCCAGCAACGCCGACGACATGCCCCAGATCAGCCCGCCCATTAGCTGGCTGCGCGCCGTGCGCGGATTCATGATGCGGCCGCCGGCGAAGGCGCCAACGAGGCGCGGGCAGCGGATCTCATGCGTGAAGCGATTGATGCGGACTTCGACGAACTCCGCGCCAAACGCGTAAGCGATCTGGTCTTTCATGGAATGACCGCCCACGAGCCGCACCTGCCCGTTGTGCATGGCGCGGAAGGAATCCAGCGGCGCGCCTTCCGGCTTCCACTCGCCATATTCCTCGACGACGCCGACCCCGAGCGCGTCGAAGGCCTTCTCCAGGTCAAGCGGACGGTCGCCCTTCGCCGCCTGCGTTGCCGGTGTCTGGCCGATGCCGACGGTCTCCTTCGCCTTGTCCGCCAGACTCTGGCTCGGCACCACCGCCTTGAACAGACGCTGCCGGATCTGGTCGCACACCATCATCACTGCGGAGCAGGTGCTGGCGGTGGAGTTCGAGCCTCCTGCAACGGGCGCCGGCGGCAGATCGCTGTCGCCGATGAAGACGGCAACCTTCTCCAGCGGCACGCCGAGCCGCTCGGATGCAGCCTGAGCAATGACGGTATAGGCGCCGGTGCCGATCTCGTGGCCGGCGATCTCGACGCGGGTGCGGCCGTCGCGTTGCAGCCGGACGCGGGCCGCTGCGGGCCCCATCTGCGTCGGATAGCAGGTGGCGGCACAGCCATAGCCGATCAGCCAATCGCCATCCGACATCGACTTCGGCTCAGGCGAGCGCTGCGCCCACCCGAACGCCTTCGCAGCCTCGTCGAAACAGGCCATCAGCGAGCGCGAGGTATAGGGCTTGCCGCTGATCGGCTCGTTCGTGGTGTCGTTGATGCGACGAAGCTCGACCGGATCCACGTTCAGCTTCGCCGCCAGCTCGTCCATCGCGCTTTCCAGCGCGAACAGATACGGCACCTCTGGTGGCGAGCGCATGAAGCCGGGCGTGTTGCGGTCGGCGCGCACGATCGAGACCAGGCTGTCGACATTCGGACAGGCATAGAGCCGCGTCGTCGTCTTGGTGCCGCCGACGCAATAGGCATCGGGGCGCGAGGACACCTCGGCGCCCTCGTGCCGGAGCGCGACCAGCTTGCCGTCCCGGCTCGCGCCGAGCTTGATCTCGTGGCGGGTCTCGGCACGATGCGTGGTGATGGTGAAGCCCTGGTCGCGGGTCGGGACCAGCTTGATCGGCCGGTTCAAGCGCCTGGCGATGGCCGCGATGATGGCAGTGCGCGGCGTCATCGACCCGCGCGCGCCGAAACCACCGCCGACATACGGGTTGACCACGCGGACCTTATCGGCGTCGATCCCGAGCTGCTCGGCGACACCGTATTTGAGGCCGTACACGAACTGACTCGGCTCGTAGATCACGAGGTTGTCGCCCATCCAGGCGCAGCTGGTCGAGAATAGCTCCATCGGATTGTGATGCTGCGTCGGTGTTTCGTAAGAAGCGGTCAGTTTGACCTCGGCCTCCTCGAACGCCTTGGCGAAATTGCCGACCTTCGGGTCTTCCTTGAACTGGGCATTCTGCCCCTTCGCTGGCGCCGTGGTCGTCCCGGGCGAGTCGAAGGTCGCGCTTGGCGTGGCGGCCGTATAGCTGACCTTGATGCGGTTGGCGGCTTCGCGCGCCGCCTCGTAGCTTTCGGCGATGACCACCGCGATGATCTGGCCGTCATGGGCGATCTCGGCCGATTTCAGCGGCTGGATCGTCGTGCTCGCATAGCCGCCATTGCTGAAGAGCCTCGACTCCTTCAGCTTCGGTGCGTTCTCGTGGGTGACGATGTCGATCACGCCCCGGACCCGCTTGGCCTCGCCGAGATCGAAGCTGTCGACTCGTCCCTTGGCAATCGCGCTGGTGACGAGGAACGCATGGGCGGGATCGGCAAGCGGCATGTCGGACGCATAGGTCGCGCGTCCCGTCACTTTCACGACCGCGTCATAGCGCGGTACGGGCTTGCCCATGTTCGTCTTGGGCTCGGGAGCAGCAGCGGTCATGATCAGATCTCCATCGTTACGGCCTGCTGGAGCGCACGCGCCACCACGCGTTTGCCGAGCGCGATTTTGAAGCTGTTGTGCCGCCGCCCCCTGGCCTCTGCGAAAGCGGCATCGGCGACCCGCTGCGCCAAGCCGTCGTCGAATTTCTGTCCCTTGAGAAGAGCCTCCGCCTCGCGCGCCCGCCAGGGCACAGTGGCGACGCCGCCGAGCGCGACCCGCGCATCCCGGATCGTGCCGTCCTGCACATCGAGCGCAATCGCAGCCGAGGACAGCGCGAACTCGTAGGATTGGCGGTCGCGCGCCTTGAGATACATCGAGCGCGGCCAGCGGCCCTGAATCGAGAAGGCCGAGATCAGCTCGCCAGGCTGAAGCGAGGTCTCGATGTCGGGGGTCGTGCCCGGCGCCTTGTGAAGCTGGGAGAACGGCATGCTGCGCGTGCCACCCTTGCCCGTAATCTCGACCAGAGCATCCAGCGCGATCAGCGCCTGCGCGAAATCGCCGGGATAGGTCGCGATGCACTGGTCGGAGACGCCGAGCACCGCATGCATGCGGTTGACGCCGTCCATCGCGGCGCAGCCCGAACCCGGATTGCGCTTGTTGCAATTCTCATAGGAGACGTCGCGGAAATAGCTGCAACGCGTCCGCTGCATCACGTTGCCGCCGAGCGTCGCCATGTTGCGCAGCTGGGCGCTGGCCGCAAGCTTCAGGGAATTTGCGATCACCGGATAGTGGCGTTGGATCTCTCCATGCGCGGCAACGTCCGACATCTTCGCGAGCGCGCCGAGGCGCAATCCGTCTTCCCTAGGCTCGATTGCCGACCAACTGCGCGCGAGCGGATTGATGTCGACGATGGCGGCAGGCCGCATCACGTCAAGCTTCATCAGGTCGATCAGCGTGGTGCCGCCGGCGAGCGGCTGCGCACGGGCCTGGGTCAGCGGATTGTTCGCGGCCGCGGCAGCGCCGAGCGCCTGCACGGCCATGTCAGGGTCTGTTGCCCTCTGATACGAAAACGGTCGCATGCGCCTAGCCCTTCAGGATTTCGGGCGCGGCCTGCTTCACCGCGGCGACGATGTTGGGATAGGCGGCACAGCGGCAGATATTGCCGCTCATATATTCGCGGATGTCGGCCTCGTTGCTGGCATGGCCTTCCTTGACGCAGGCGACGGCCGACATGATCTGGCCGGGCGTGCAATAGCCGCACTGGAACGCGTCGTTGTCGATGAAGGCCTGCTGCATCGGATGCAGATGGTCATCGGTAGCCAGCCCCTCAATGGTCGTGATCTCCTGCCCCTCGGCGGCGAGCGCAAGGGTCAGGCACGACACCACGCGCCGGTCGTCGATTAGCACCGTGCAGGCGCCGCACTGGCCGTGGTCGCAGCCCTTCTTGCTGCCAGTGAGCTTGAGGTGTTCACGCAGCGCGTCCAGCAGCGTGGTGCGGACATCGATGCTGAGGCGCTTGTCCTTGCCGTTGACCTGCAGCGTGACGTCGACGGGAAGCGACGGATCCTGTGGCGCCGGAGCCCTGGCGTCCTCTGCGGCCGCACGCGCGGTCATCGGGACCAGCGCACTGCCAGCCGCAGCGGCCATGAAGGCGCGCCGATCGAATGCTGATTGTTTGGAACCTGGTTTGTCGGACATCGACGCCTCCGCCGCTGATCTACAAAGCAGCGCACGCCTGCACCGCCCATCGCCCCTTAACCTGAAGCAATGAGCTCCGTTCCGAACGTGAGAAGGGCGATGCAGCAAATGCCGCATCGCCCTTCGTCAACTTTTCCTGATCTGCGCGAGGAACTCGCGCTGAGAATCAATAACCCAGCGCACAGCCATCCTTGCGCGGATCGGAACCGCCGGTGAGCGTGCCCTTGTCCCAGTCGATCCAGATCGCCTGGGCCCCGCCGAGCGGGGCAACCACGCTGGTGGTGTTGTGGCCGAGCTTCTTCAGGCCCTCGACGATCGCGGCCGGAACGCTGTCCTCGAGCTGGTACTGGCCCTCGTAATGCAGGCCGCGCGGCATGTCGATCGCCTCCTGCACGTCGCAGCCATAGTCGAGGATGTTGGTCAGCACGTGGGTCTGGCCGACCGGCTGATACTGCCCGCCCATCACCGCGAACGGCATCACGGAACGGCCGCCCTGGGTGACGAGGCTCGGCATGATCGTGTGCAGCGGCCGCTTGCCGCCGGCGATGCTGTTCGGATGACCGGGCTGGATGCGGAAGCCGCCGGCGCGGTTCTGGAACAAGACGCCGGTCTTGTTGGAGACGATGGCCGAGCCGAAGGAATGCGCGATCGAATTGATGAACGAGCAGACATTGCGGTCCTTGTCCACGACCGTGATGTAGATGGTCGAGGGATTCATGGGCGGCGCGACGTTCGGAAGGTCGAGCATGCCGTCCATGCGGATCTTGCTGATGTGCTCGTCGCAGAACTCCTTGGCGAGGATCCTGGCGACCTCGATCTGCATGTGCTCGGGATCGGCGACGTGCAGTTCGCGATGCATGTAGGCGATGCGCGCCGCTTCCGCCTCGAGATGGAAGCGCTCGATGCTGAGCGGCGCGTATTTCGTGAGGTCGAACCGCGACAGGATGTTCAGCATCAGCAGCATGGTCAGGCCCGGTCCGTTCGGCGGGCACTGCCAGACGTCGTAACCCTTGTACATGGTGCCGATCGGCGAAGTCACTTCCGTGGTATGCGCGGCGAAATCGTCGAGCGTGTGCAAGCCGCCGATCCCCCTGAGGGTCTCGACCATGTCTTCCGCGATCTCGCCCTTGTAGAAGGCATCGCGGCCGCCCTTGGCGATGGCGCGCAGGGTCTTGCCGAGCTCGACCTGGCGAATGACGTCGCCGGCGACCGGCGGCTTGCCGCCCGGCAGCAGGTAGCGCACGGTGTTGGTGCCGGCCTTGAGCTTCTCGAACTGGTTCTTCCAGTCGAAGGCGATGCGGGGCGCGACGACATAGCCTTCCTCCGCCGCCTTGATCGCGGGCTGGAGCAGCCGCTCGAAGCCGAACTTGCCGTGATCGCGCAGCACGGTGGCGAAGGCGTCGACCACGCCGGGGATCGAGACCGCATGCGCCGAGGTCAGGGGCACGGAGTTGATCTTGCGCTCGAGATACCAATCGGCGTTCGCCGCCTTCGGCGCGCGGCCGGAGCCGTTATAGGCGAGGATCTTACCTTCGCCCCGCGGCTGGATCAGCGCGAAGCAGTCGCCGCCGATGCCGGTCGATTGCGGTTCGATCACGCCGAGCACGGCCGAGCCTGCGACCGCCGCGTCCACCGCCGTGCCGCCCTCGCGCAGCACCTCGATCGCGGCGAGCGATGCCTGCGGATGCGAGGTCGCCACCATCGCGTTGGTGGCGTGAACCGTGGACCTGCCGGGGAAATGGAAGTTTCTCATGCGAATTCTTGCTCTCGTTAGGCTCTCTGGGCCGTGGCCGCGGTGGCGCGCCATCTCGGGAAAACCGGGCTTACATGACACATTCCGACCACCGGGAGCAATGCTGGCATACCAGTGAAATGGCTGCCATCCGCTGGGCGTATGGTCCGCTCGGGCTTTCAGCATTGCGGGTTTTCCGGGCGGCAGCCGCCTGCTAAACGAGCCGCCATGCTCGACGCCAATTCAATCACCAAGGTCGCCGCCTTCTATCAATTTGCCGCCCTCCCGGATTACGGCGAGTTGCGCGAGCCGCTACGCGCGTTCTGCGCCGGCCTTGCGCTAAAGGGCAGCGTGCTGCTGGCCCAGGAGGGCATCAATGGCACCGTCGCGGGCGCCCCGGAGGCGATCGACGCGTTCGCGCATGAGCTCGCGCACGGCGACATCTTTGGCGGCAGGCTCAACAATCTCGAGCTGAAATTCTCCACGGCCGCAGCGATGCCGTTTGGACGGCTCAAAGTGCGGCTGAAGAAGGAGATCGTCACGCTCGGCGATGCCGCCGCCGATCCGACGAGGCAAGTCGGCACCTATGTCGACGCGAGCGACTGGAACGCGCTGATCGCGGCCCCCGACACGCTGCTGCTCGACACCCGCAACACCTTCGAGGTGGCAATGGGCACGTTCGAGGGTGCGGTCGATCCCGGTCTCCAGAGCTTTGGCCAATTCAAGGATTTTGCGGCGGAGCAGCTCGATCCGGCCAAGCACCGCAGGATCGCGATGTTCTGCACCGGCGGCATCCGTTGCGAGAAGGCGAGCGCGCATTTGCTCGCACGCGGCTTTGCCGAGGTCTATCACCTCAAGGGCGGCATCCTGAGATATCTGCAAGAGGTGCCGGAGACACAGAGCCGCTGGCGCGGTGAGTGCTTCGTGTTCGACGAGCGCGTCGCGCTCGGCCATGGATTGCGTGAACAGGGCCTGCGCGGAGGGGACAAGGAGCACGGCCGTGACGAATGAGATCAAAGGTCTGAGCGAGCGCATCGACATGCTGGAGACGCGCCTGACTTACCAGGACGACACCATCGAGACGCTGAACCAGACCATCACGGCGCAATGGAAGCATATCGACGCGCTGACACGGCAGGTCGCACAGCTGAACGAACGACTCCAGGAGGCCGAGGCGAGTGCGCCGGGGCCCGCCAATGAACCGCCACCGCATTATTGAAACGGTGAGCTACAGACCCGACGCCTTGGGCATCAGGCCGGCGACCTCGCCGGACATCATCAGCCGGTTGCGCCCGGCCTCCTTGGCCGCATAGAGCGCCTGGTCGGCCGCCTCGACGAGCGAGACCACGCCCGCCGTGCGCTCCAGCACCGGCCGGCAGGCCGCGCCTCCGAGCGAGGCGGTGACGAAACCGGTCGCATGGTTGGTGGTGTGAACGAGGCCCGCCTCGCCGATCGCCCGCCGGATCTGGTCGCCAATCCGGGCGCAGCCCGCGGCATCGGTGCTCGGCAGCAGCATGGCGAACTCCTCGCCGCCATAGCGCGCCGCCAGATCGCCGGGGCGCTGCGTCTCGGCCGCGATGATCTGCGCCACGACGCGAAGGCAGGCGTCGCCGGCGGGATGGCCATATTCGTCGTTGTAGGCTTTGAAATGGTCGACGTCGATCATCAGCAAGGCGAGGCTGGAGCGGTCGCGATAGGCGCGCGCCCACTCCTCCTTCAGCCGCTCGTCGAAGCGGCGGCGGTTGGCAAGGCCGGTGAGGCTGTCCTCGATCGCGAGCGCCTCGAGCCTGGTCTCCAGCTTCTTGTGTTCGGTGATGTCGCGCGAGATCGCCACCACGCCGTCGACGCGGCCGTTGTCCTTGCGCGTCACCCGCATGGTCGATTCCAGCCAAACTTCGCCGTTCTCGCGGTGCGAGTTGCGATAGACGAGCCGCGCCTCCTCCTTCTCGCCACGCTTCATGGCATCGACGATCGCCTGGACCTGCGTCAGGTCCTCCGGATTGATGCCGGCGAGCGCAGGCGTGCCCATCAATTGATTGGCGCGCCAGCCGACGACGCGCACCGACGAAGGCGAGACATAGCGTATCCGCTCGTCGAGCCCGATGCGGGTCACCATGTCGCTGGAGCCCTCCGCGAGGAGGCGGAAGTGGGCCTCCTTCTCAGTCAGGGCTGCGGCCATGCGCTGACCCCGTTGCAGTTGCCGCACCAGCAGGGCACCGATGATCGCGATCAGCACCACGAGCGCGGCGACGTAGAGCATGCGGGAGGTTGCGGCAGCGCGCCAGGGCGCCAGCAGTTCGTTCTTGTCGACGGTGGCAAGCAGGACCAGCGGATAACGGCTGCTGCGCTTGAAGAAGCTGACGCGCTCGGCGCCGTCCAGCGGCGACTTGAAATGATAAGCGCCGCCCGGCCGCTGCAGGCTGGCGTCGCGGAACAGCGGCTTGTCGGCAACGCTGCGCCCGACGAACTTTTCGTTGTTCGGGCTGCGCGCCACGATCAGTCCGTCGCCATGGGTCAGCGCTACCGAACTGTTGCGGCCGATCTCGAACTGCTCGTAGAAGTGCGAGAGATAGTTGGCGCTGATGGTCGCAAGCGCGACGCCGCCGAAGCTGCCGTCCGGCTTGTTGAAGCGGCGCGTCAGGGTGATCAGCCATTCGCCATCGAAGAGGCTCTTCACGGGACGACCGACATGGGGCTCTCGTTTCGGCGAGAGCTGGTGATGACGGAAGAAACCGTCATCGCTGAAGGTCGTGCCGATCGTGCCGGGTGCAGTCAGCCAGTTGCCCTGATCGTCGATAATGGCAAGGCTGTGGATGCGCTCGATCGCCTTCTTGCGCGCATCCAGCAGCGTGCGCAGCTTCCCGATCGTGGCGGGCCCGGCGCCGTCCATCTCCAGCCGGGTGACAATGCCGACGACGCCGGAATCCAGGAGGTCGAGGCTGTCCTCTGCATGCTGCGTCAACGAACGCGCGACGTTCGCCATCTCCGCCTCGGCACCTCGCAGCACCGCATCGCGCGCGGCCCATTCGCGCCAGCCGCTGACGCCGAGGATGGTCGCGCAGGTGAGCACGACGAACGCCGCCGCGCGCAGCGGCAGACGGCTCCATCCGGCTCTTTGGGTCGTAACACTCATGCGGCAGAATTCTCCGATCCTCGGAAACTCTGCCGCTTCTGTTAGTGAACTCTGAAGCCACTACCGGAATACGTGGCGATCTGCCCCTTTCCAGTAGTCCTACGGACGCCCGGAATCGGGGCATCGCTAACAAGACATTAGTGTCCCTGTCGGAATCCGGCGATGCGCCGCTAGCTGAAGATGGCCTTCACTTTGTCCCAGAGCGAAAGGCTGTCGGCCTCGGCATCCGCCTTCGAAGGCGTCGGCTGGGCGGCGCTGACGGGATCGGAGGCCGGGAAGGTATCTTGCAGCCCGGCGTCGAGCTTGGACTGCCGATCGGCGGCGAGCGCCTCGCGCAGATCGTCGGCATGCTTGTCGTGCGGCGCAGGATTGAATGTCTCAGCCATGATCTCCTCCATTGGCTGGTCAACGCGGTCCGAATGGCCTGGTTCCCCTGTTCCGCTGAGGGCCGCGGCGGTGTATCAGGGGCCATAACCCGCTTCAGGACCATTCGTGCCCCAGTCTGCGATAAAGCCCTTCATCGACGTGCTCTCCGGCCAGCGCCAGTCCATCCCGCCCATGTGGATGATGCGGCAGGCCGGCCGCTATCTGCCGGAATATCGCGAGGTGCGCGCCAAGGCGGGCGGCTTCCTCGATCTCTGCTTCAACCCGGAGCTTGCCGCCGAGGTGACGCTGCAGCCGATCCGCCGGTTCGGTTTCAATGCGGCGATCATCTTCTCGGACATCCTGGTGATCCCCTATGCGCTCGGCCGCGCCGTGCGCTTCGAGGTCGGCGAGGGTCCGCGGCTCGAGCCGCTGGATGATCCCGCCAAGGTCGGAACGCTGGCAACGCGTGCCGATCTCGGCAAGCTCGCGCCGGTGTTCGAGGCGCTTAGGATCGTGCGGGCTCAGCTCGCGCCCGAAATCGCGCTGATCGGCTTCTGCGGCGCGCCGTGGACGGTGGCGACCTACATGGTCGCCGGCCAGGGCACGCCGGACCAGGCGCCGGCGCGCATGATGGCCTACCGGCATCCGGAGGCGTTTGCAAAGATCATCGACGTGCTGGTCGAGAGCTCGATCGAATATCTCTTGGCACAGCTCGCCGCCGGGGCCGACGCGCTGCAGATCTTCGACACCTGGGCGGGCGTGCTGCCGCCGGCCGAGTTCGCGCGCTGGTCGGTCGCGCCGACGCGGCGCATCGTCGAGGGCGTGCGCGCAAAGGTGCCGGATGCGAAGATCATCGGCTTTCCGCGCGGCGCCGGCGCGCAGCTGCCTGCCTATGTCGAAGCCACCGGCGTCAACGCCGTCAGCATCGACTGGACCGCGGAGCCCGGCTTCATCCGCGAGCGCGTGCAGAGCACGGTCGCCGTGCAGGGCAATCTCGATCCGCTGGTGCTGATCACGGGCGGTGCCGCGCTCGACCGCGCGATCGACGATGTGCTGGCGAACTTTGCGCAAGGACGCTTCATCTTCAATCTCGGCCACGGCATCCAGCCGGAGACGCCGATCGCTCATGTCGAGCAGATGCTGAGGCGCGTGCGGGGTTGATTTATTTCATCCCTGCAAAACAAACCGCGAAAACAACCCCATGCACAGTAGACAAGTCTTTGAAATCGTTGACCTGACGTCACGCGCCGCGCGCCTTTGACACGTCGTGCAAAACAGGCGCAGAATCCTACCATCGCCGGTCGAAATCTCGCGTCTACTGCGGTCGGCTGCGCTCGATGATCTCGGCGGCACCTTTCCCCAGCAGATCCAGACCCACCGCACGGCCGAGCTCGCGCGGACGATTGGCGGGGCCCGTACGCGAGGCTTCAATAATGGTGTTGCCGGAGAGGTCGAGCACGGACGCGGTCAGCGCCATCTGATCGCCCGTGATGGTCGAAAAACCCGCCACCGGCGAATTGCAGTGGCCGTTGAGAACCCACAGCACCTCGCGCTCGGCATCGGCGCAGGCATGCGCGGCGGGATCGTCGATCGATGACAGGATTTTTCGCGTCTGCCAGTCCTGCGCGGCGCATTCGACGGCGACGATGCCCTGCCCTGCCGCGGGCAGCATCTCGGCGGCCGTGAATTCATAGCCGATGCGGCTGGACAAGCCGACGCGGTCGAGGCCCGAACGCGCCATGATCAGTGCATCAGCCGGTCCCACCGCGCCGCCATCGGGCAGGCGCTGCTTCTCGCCATTGTCGAGTTTTCGCACGCGCGTGTCGGCTGCGCCGCGGAAGTGGATCACCTCCACGTCCGGAAACAGGCGCCGTGCATAGGCGGCCCTGCGCACGGCGTTGGTGCCGATCTTGAAACCCTTGCCGCGCGACTGGCGCAACGCTTCCAGCGTCACGCCATTCCGGAGCACCAGCGCGTCGCCGGGCGGATCGCGCGACAGGGTGGCGCCGATGACGAGGCCGGGCGTGTCCTCATTGCCCGGCATGTCCTTGAGCGAGTGCATGGCCGCATGAAGCTCGCCCGACAGCACGGCGGCGCGGATCTGCGCCACGAAGGCGCCGCCCTTGCCGCCGTGCGGCAGCAGCTTGCTGGTCTGGTCGAGATCGCCCGTGGTATCGAACTTGACGATTTCGACGTCGAGACCGGGCACCGCGGCGGTCAGGCGGCGGGCGATCTCCTCCGTCTGTGCCAGCGCCATCGCGCTCTTGCGGGTGCCGATCCGAAATCGAGTAGCCAAGTCGAACGTCCTTTCAAGGCGAATTTATCGCGCATCCTCCAATATCATGTCGGAGGCCTTCTCGGCGATCATGATGATCGGCGCGTTGGTATTTCCTGACACGAGGTCCGGCATGATCGAGCCGTCGACGACGCGAAGACCGTCGAGCCCCCTCACCTTCAGCCGCTGGTCGACTACCGCGAGCGCGTCGTTGCCCATACGACAGGTCGAGGTCGGATGGTAGATGGTGCTGCCGCGCTCACGGCAGTAATCCAGTATCTCGGCATCCGTGGATACCTTTGTCCCGGGATCATACTCGCTGACCACAAACGGCTTCAGCGCCGGTGCGTTCAGGATCTTTCGCAGGATCTTGATGCCTTCGACGTTGGTGGTCCGGTCGGTCTCGGTCGACATGTAGTTGATCCGGATCTCCGGCGGCACGCTCGGGTCGGCGCTCTTGATGCGCAAGGTGCCGCGGCTCTCGGGCCGGAGCTGGCACACCGACGCCGTGAAACCGGAGAAATCATGCAGCTTCTCGCCCATCTTGTCGGTCGAGAACGGCAGGAAGTGCACCTGAATGTCGGGCGACGCCAGCCGCGGACTGGTCTTGAAGAACGCGCCCGCCGTGCCGGCCGCAATCGTCAGCCAGCCCTTGCGGAACAACGCATAACGCGCGCCGGCCATGGTGCGGCGGAGCGGATGGTTGACGGTGTCGTTCAGCGTGATCCTTTGCGAGCAGCGCATCACGATGCGGACCTGCATGTGGTCCTGCAGATCATGGCCCACGCCAGCAGCATCGAGCAACACCTCGATGCCATGGCTGCGCAGGAGATCGCCGGGGCCGACACCTGAGAGCTGAAGCAGCTGCGGCGAGTTGTAGGCGCCGCTCGACAGCACGACCTCCTTCCGCGCACGCGCGCGGCGCAAGGCCGCGCCTTGCCGGTATTCGACGCCGACGGCGCGCCGCCCCTCGAACAGGATGCGCTGAGCGTGCGCGGAGGTCTCGATCTTGAGATTGCCGCGGGTCTTGGCAGGACCGAGATAGGCCACCGAGGTCGAGGCGCGGCGGCCGTTGCGCGTCGTGGTCTGAAATAGCCCGACGCCCTCCTGCGTCGCGCCGTTGAAGTCGGGATTGTAGGGCAGCCCGGTCTCGACTGCGGCGTCGATGAAGGCCTTCGACAGCGGATCGGTCACGATCATGTTGGACACCGGCAGTGGCCCGCCCGTGCCGTGATACTGATCGGCGCCGCGCGACTGATTCTCGGCTTTCTTGAAATAGGGCAATACGTCGTCATAGCCCCATCCGGTGTTGCCGAGCTGGCGCCAGCGGTCATAGTCCTCGTGCTGGCCGCGAACATAGAGCAGGCCGTTGATCGAGCTCGAGCCGCCCAGCGTTTTTCCACGCGGCTGGAATACCTGGCGGCCCTTCAGCTCGGGCTCCGGCTCGGTCTGGTACATCCAGTTGACGCTCTTCTCCTTGAACAGTTTCCCGTAGCCGAGCGGGACGTGGATCCAGATGTTGGAATCCTTCGGGCCGGCCTCGAGCAGCAGCACGCTGTGCTTGCCATTCGCCGACAGGCGGTTGGCGAGCACGCAGCCGGCGGAGCCGGCGCCGACGATGATGTAGTCGAATTCGGGATCGGTGGGTGCAAGAGAGGAAGTTGCGTTCATGCGCTACTGTTCTTTTTGTTCGAGTGGGCGTTTCCGTTTCGTCACTAGCACAATCATTCCCGCACGCGCAGCGCCTCGACCAGCGACTTGAACGCACGGGCATATTCCGCACCCGCCCTTGCGATATCGGCGCGTCCGGCGCAGGCGATCGCGGCTTCCGTCACCGCGCCGAGCAGCAGCCGCGCCAGCGGCTCGACCGGCTGGCGCGCGATCAGGCCGGCCTCCATCGCCGCGAATAGCGCGCGAGGTAGCTTGCCGCCGAAGTGTTTGGCGTCGATCTCGCGCCAGCGCTCCCAGCCGAGCACCGCCGGGCCGTCACGCAGGATGATCTGGCCGGTCGACCCCTTCGCGGTCGCGGCAAAGTAATGCTGGGTGCCGGCAACCATCGCGGCGAGCACGTCCTTCTCGGCGCGCGCTGTGCTGTCGATCTCGACCACGAGGTCGTGCGAGACCAGGTCGAACACGGCCTCGAACACCGCTTCCTTGGTCTTGAAGTGATGATACACCGCGCCCTTGGCGACGGAGGCGCCTTCCGCGATCGCGTCCATGGTGGTGGCGGCGAACCCCCGGCTCCCGAACAGGCGGCGTGCCGCCGTCAGGATCGCTTCGGTCGTCGCTGCACGCCGTTCCGCCTGTTTTGCCATCCGTCTCGTCTAATCCATTCGGCCATCGGCAGCCAGTTGACTTTTCGACCACCGGTCGGTATTTACCGACTGTCAGTCTGTTTTAGCTGCGAGGGTACGCCATGCCGAGTCGCGAGATCGTCGAAGCCTTTGCCAGGCGCCTGGAAGACGGCGATTTCGTCGGCGCGATCGAGCAGTTCTGCACGCCTGATGCCATGACCTACGAGAACAACGCCGCACCGACGGTCGGCCGCGATAAGCTCATCGCCAAGGAGCGCGGCGTGCTGGCGGCCTCCAAGGCGGTCAAGGCCGAGCGGATCGGGCCGAGCCTGATCGAGGGCGACCATGTCGCCACCCGCTGGAAATTCAGTTTTACGAATGCTGAAGGGGTGACGCGGACGCTCGACGAGATCGCGTGGCAGACCTGGCGGGGCGATCAGTTGATCGAGGAGCGGTTCTATTACGATCCGAAGCAGTTGGGGCGGTGACTCCACTCCTGGGGGCCGGTGTCATCGTCCGGCTTGACCGGACGATCCAGTATTCCAGAGTCGGCGGTGATTAAGCCGAGAGGCCGCCGGGTACTGGATGCCCCGGTCGAGCCGGGGCATGACAGTGGAGTGAGCGGCATAGAGCTCCGCCGTCGCAACCGCAAAGACGACCACTGCATTTGTATCGATTTGTTATCGATACGCGGGCTTTGCCACCTAGAAGTGATCACAGGGATCTTCACCAGGGTGGATAATTCATAGTTCGTCAAAGGTTTGCAGCGAACTCTTCAAGACGAGCCGGACAAACGGCCCACGCTGCAAGGCTCTGGAATGCGGACTCAAACGACCAGCTATTTCGCACGGCTGTTCGCCGGCGATTTGTCGGCCTTTGGCGGTCCTGCAACCCACGAAGCCGTGGCCGGCCATATCCGCGCCGAGCAGATGTCGCTGGTGCTCGGCTATTCCGTCGGAATCATGCTCGCCAATGCCTGTAACGCCATCGTGCTGGCGATCGCGCTGTGGCAATCACCGGACAGGATGCCCGCGCTGATCTGGGCGGCCGCGGTCGCCAGCGGCGCGATCGTGTTCGGCCTGCAATCTCGCGCGGCGCGCCGCATCACCAAGCCGCAATTCGTCTCGCGCCGCTCCATGCACCGCTTGGTGCGCAACGCCTTCGTCCTCGGCGCGGCCTGGGGCATCGTCCCGGTCGCCTTCTTCGCCCATGCCTCGACCGGCGGCCAGCTCGTCATTACTTGCCTCTGTTCGGGCATGCTGGCCGGCGGCGCGCTCGCGTTCGCCACGATCCCGATCGCGGCCATCGCCTTCACGGCGCCGATCTTCCTCGGCATCGCCATCTGCCTCGGCCAGAACGGCGATCTCGCTTTCCTGCTGATCGCCTTCCTCGTCGTGGTCTACGGCAGCGTGCTGATCCGCGGCGTGTTCGTGAACTCGTTCGCGTTCGCGCGGCGCGTGATGCGCCAGATCGAGGCGGAACGCACGGTGCGACAGGATCCCCTCACCCAGCTACCCAACCGCGTCGCCTTCAACGAGACACTCGATGCAGCGCTCAAGCGCTTGACGTTGTCAGGCGAGGAATTCGCGGTGCTGCTGCTCGATCTCGATCGCTTCAAGGAGGTCAACGACCAGTTCGGCCATCTCGCCGGCGACGAATTCCTGGTCCAGGTCGCAAGCCGCCTGCAACGCTGCACGCGCGCGGCCGAGCATGTCGCGCGCATCGGCGGCGACGAGTTCGCACTGGTCATGAACAATCTGGCGCGGCCGGAAGATGCGCTCGAGATCGCCGAGCGCTTCGTCGCGGCCTTTGCCGAGCCGTTCCGGATCGAAGGCCGCCAGATCGTCGGCGCCACCAGCGTCGGCATCGTGCTGGCGCCGCGCGACGGCGCCACGCCGCCCGCCATCATGAAGAATGCCGACGCCGCACTCTATCGCGCCAAGAAGGCCGGAGCCGGCAGCGTCCGCTTCTTCGAGGAAGCCGACGACAGGATGTCGCGCGACCGCAAGGCGCTGCAATCGGACCTCGCGGGCGCGATTGCACGCGACGAGCTGTTCCTGGTGTTCCAGCCGTTCCTCGATCTCAGCGGCAACCGCATCACCGGATTCGAGGCACTGCTGCGCTGGCGGCATCCCACGCGCGGGCTGGTGCCGCCGAGCGAATTCATCCCGATCGCGGAGGAGACCGGGCTGATCAACGAGATCGGCGAATGGGTCATCCGCCGCGCGTGCGCCACGGTGGCGCAATGGCCTGATGAGATCAGGGTCGCCGTGAACTTCTCCGCGGCGCAATTTCACAACACGGCCATCCTGCAGACTATCGTGCAAGCGCTTGCCGACGCCAAGGTCTCTCCCAGCCGGCTCGAGATCGAGATCACGGAATCGATGCTGCTGTCGAAATACGGCTCGGCCGCATCGGTCCTGAACGCGCTTCTGCAACTCGGCGTCACCGTGGCGCTCGACGATTTCGGCACCGGCTTCTCCTCGCTCACTTATTTGCGCAAGCTGCCGTTCAGCCGCATCAAGATCGACCAGTCCTTCATCGGCGACATGCTGGTGCAGCCGGACTGCGCCGCCATCGTGAAGTCGGTGATCTCGCTCGCGCGCGACCTCGATATCGGCGTCGTCGCCGAGGGCGTCGAGACGGCCGATCAGCTCGAATATCTGCGCCAGATCGCTTGCGACGAAGTGCAGGGCTATCTGATCAGCCGGCCGGTAGCGGCGGATGGGGTGATGGCGCTGCTGGAGACGAAGACATATCGGGCGACCTACGCGGCGTAGGCTGCGCCAAGCTTTCACGGCGTCATGGCCGGGCTTGTCCCGGCCATCCACGCTCTTCCTTAGCGGCACCCAAGAACGTGGATGCCCGGGACAAGCCCGGGCATGACGACCGTGTTCAATAGGCTGTCCAACCTAAACCGCATCCGCCCTTAGCAGCGTATCCACCGTGATCGTCCCCCTCGCCCGCGAGACGCAGGCGCAGATCTTCTGATTGCTTCTCTTCTGGTGGTCGCTGAAGAAGACGTCGCGATGGTCGATCTCGCCGTCGATGGCAACGACGTCGATGGCGCACAGGCCGCATTCGCCGCGCTTGCAATCGTACATCACGTCGTGGCCGCTGGCGTTGAGCACATCCAGCATCGAGCGCTCGCGCGGGATTTCGAGCTCGACATTCGAATCCTTCAGGCGCACCCGGAACGTCTCGGTCGGCAGCGTGCCGCTGGAGCCGAAGGTCTCGTAGCGGAGATCGGGCAGCGGATGGCCGGCGCCGATCCAGGCGTGGCGCGCGGCATCGAGCATGCGCATCGGGCCGCAGAACAGCGCGAGCGTGCCCGCAGGGATCGAGGCGAACAGCGCGTCGAGATCGAGCCGCCTGCCTTCATCGCTCGCGTGGACGACGAGGCGATCCCCGAGCATCGCGGCGAGATCGTCGAGATAGGCGGCCTCGCCACGCGAGCGCACGGCATAGTGCAGCGCGACCTCGGCGCCGCGGCGGGCCAGCGCCTGCGCGGCGCCGAAGATCGGCGTGATGCCGATGCCGCCGGCGATCAGGCAATAATTGTCGCGGGCCCAGTCCACCGCGAGCAGCGAGGCCGGCTGGGTGATGTCGAGCCGCGCGCCCGGCTTGAGCTGCCACATGTAGCGCGAGCCGCCGCGGGAATCATCAGTGCGGCGCACCGCAATCTTGAAGCCGGCGGACGAGGCTTCGCCGACCAGCGAATAGGATCGCGTCTCCGGCGGGCCGTCGATGGTGACGCTGATATTGATATGGCTGCCGACCGGATAGGCGGCGCCATCGAAATGATCCGGCTTGATCAGGAATTCGCGGATGCCGGGGGCGAGGTCGCGGGTCGAGACCAGCGTTGCCGGAATCCAGGTTTCGATGAAGCGCATGTAACTGCCCTCAATCGGTTGCGGTCTTGATCAGCGCGAGCGCCGGCAAGAGGTCGAGATGGGTCCGGTTGCGCAGCGCAAGGCGCAGGTTTCGCACGGCGAGCCGCGCATGCTCGCGCATGATGGCTTCGGCGCGGGCGCCCTCGCGGTTCTCGATGGCGTCGATCACGACGCGATGGTGCTCCTGGCCGATGATCAGGATCTGTTGCGCCTCGGGCAATGCCGATTGCGCCATCACGAAGCCGCTTGGGGACGCGAACGGCAGCGCCGAGGCGCGGTCGATCTGGCGGATCAGGGGTGGGCTGCGCGACAATTCAGTGAGCAGCGCATGGAAGCGCGCGTTCAGCGTGACATAGGACGAGAAGGCGTCGACCGAGATCGGCACCTGCCGCAGCAATTCGTCGATGGCGGCCAGGCATTCCTTCAGCGGCTCGAGATCGCGCGCGGAAACGCCGCGTTCGGCGGCGAAGCGCGCGGCGAGCCCTTCCAGCGTGCCGCGCAGCTCGATGGAATCGGAGATGTCGCGCTCCGAGAACGCTTTCACCATGAAGCCGCCGGAGGGGATCGCTTCCAGCAGCCCCTCCTCCTCCAGCCGCACCAGCGCCATGCGCACCGGGGTGCGCGAGGCGCCGGTCGTCTCCACCGCCTGCAGCTCGGAGATGCGCTCGCCAGGGCGCAGGGCGCCCGACAGGATCTGGTCGCGCAGCGCGAGCTGCGCCTTCACGGTCTGCGAGACGGAACGGTCGACCTCACGTTCGGCCATGTCCTACTCCGCAGCCTGAAGGTGCGTCGGCGGGATTTCCTTCGCCACCATCTTGTCGATCAGCCTGCGCGTCCACATCGCGCCGGCGTCGATGTTGAGATTGTAGAAGATGCGGTCGGGGTTCTCGTCCATCGCGCGCTGCTGCGCTTCCAGGATCAGCTCGTCCTCGTGGAAGATGCCGGAGACGCCCTCGCGGATCTCGGTGGTGATGCGCTGCTCGCCGAGCTGATAGTTGCGCACGAAGGCCCAGAAATAATGACAGGTCTTCTCGGTCTCCGGCGTGATGGTGTTGAGCACGAAGCCGTTGACGCCCTGCGAGCGGTCGCCTTCCGGCGCGCCGGTACCGGTCGGCGCCACGCCGACGTCGATGGCGATGGTGCACGGGGCTTCGAAGCGGATGATCTGCCAGCGATCGACGAGACCGGGCTTGCCGAGCTGCTTGGCCCAGAACGGCGGCGGCTCGATGCCGCGCATCCAGCGCGTCACCGTCACCGTCTTCTCACCATGGGTGACGTCAAACGGGGCTTCGGCTACCGCCTCGTTGCCGATCGAGGAGCCGTGCACGAAGGTCTCGTGCGTGAGATCCATGAGATTGTCGAGCACGAGGCGATAGTCGCATTTGACGTGGATGGTTTTGCCGTCGCCGGCCCAGGCCGGATCGTGATTCCAGTGCATGTCCGGAACGAGCGCCGGATCAGCTAAGGCGGGATCGCCCATCCAGAGCCAGATGTAGCGGTGACGCTCGACCACGGGATAGGCGCGCACGCAGGCGGACGGATTGATGGTCTCCTGCGAGGGCATGAAGGTGCAGCGGCCCTGCGCATTGTATTTCAAGCCGTGATAGCCACAGACCACGGTGTCGCCCTCGAGCCGGCCCTTGGACAACGGCACCAGGCGATGCCAGCAGGCATCTTCGAGCGCGGCAACCGAGCCGTCCGCCTTCCGGTACATCACGATGTGCTTGCCGCAGATCGTCCGCGGCAGCAGCGCCGGCTTCACCTCGGCGTCCCAGGCAGCGGCGTACCAGGCATTCATGGGGAAGGGTTTTGTCATCAGTCTCACTCCCACGCCTTATGGATACGTTATGTATACAATAGCGCGACGCAAGAAGAGTTTCAATCTCAAAGTTCTTGTATTATAGTACCTCAACCGCGCGTCGTGTATACATAGTCAGCTCGACCGGCCGATGAGCGTCATGGCCGGGCTTGTTCCGGCCATCCACGTGCTGCCGCCGGCATCAAGGACGTGGATGCCCGGGACAAGCCCGGGCATGACGACCTTGCGTCAATGCTCGAAATGAAATTTCCGGCGCGCAGGCGCTACGCCGCAAACACCTTCGCCAGCCCGGCCTGCGCCTCTTCCTGAATCCGCTTCAGGTGATCCGTGCTGCGGAAGCTTTCCGCGTAGATCTTGTAGACGTCCTCGGTGCCTGACGGCCGCGCGGCGAACCAGCCGAAATCGGTCTCGACCTTGATGCCGCCGAAGGACTGGCCGTTGCCGGGCGCCTTGCTCAGCGTCGCGCGGACAGGATCGCCGGCGAGGTCCTTCAGGCCGAGCTGCTCCGGCGTGACGGATTTCAGGATGTTCTTCTGCGGCCCGGTGGCGGCGACATCGATGCGCGCGTAATGCGGCATGCCGAACTCTGCGGTGAGATCATTGAAGATCTGGCTGGGATCGCGGCCGGTCTTCGCCGTGATCTCGGCGGCGAGCAGGCCGAGGATGAGTCCGTCCTTGTCGGTGGTCCACACCGTGCCGTCGCGGCGGAGGAACGAGGCGCCGGCGCTCTCCTCGCCGCCGAAGCCGAAGGAGCCGCTGAGGAGACCGTCGACGAACCATTTGAAGCCGACCGGCGTCTCGACCAGCTTGCGGCCGAGCTTTTTCGCGACACGGTCAATGATGGAGCTCGACACCACGGTCTTGCCGATCGCGGCGTCCCTGCCCCAATTCGGGCGGTGCGCGAACAGATAGGAGATCGCGGTCGCCAGATAGTGGTTCGGATTCATCAGGCCGCCGGTGCGCGTCACGATGCCGTGGCGGTCGGCATCGGTATCGTTGGCAAACGCGACGTCGAAGCGGTCGCGCATCGCGATCAGGCTCGCCATCGCGTATGGCGAAGAGCAGTCCATGCGGATCTTGCCGTCCCAGTCGACCGTCATGAAGCGGAAGGTCGGGTCGATCGCCTCGTTCACCACCGTGGCCTTCAGGCCGTAACGCTCGATGATCGGATGCCAATAATGCACGGCGGCGCCGCCGAGCGGATCGATGCCGATGTTGACGCCGGCGGATTTGACGAGGTCGAGGTCGACGACATTGCCGAGATCGGCGACATAGGGCGTCACGAAATCGTAGGCGTGGACGTTCGCGGCCTTCTTGGCCCTGGCGTAGTCGATGCGCTTCACGCCCTTGAGCGCGTCGGCGAGATACGCATTGGCGAGCTTCTCGATCACGGACGTCGCGTCGGTATCGGCCGGGCCGCCATGCGGCGGATTGTATTTGTAGCCGCCGTCCTCGGGCGGATTGTGCGAGGGCGTGATCACGACGCCGTCCGCAAGGCCGCTGGTCCGCCCCTTGTTGTAGGTCAGGATCGCATGCGAGATCACCGGCGTCGGCGTGTAGCCGCCATCCTTGTCGATCATGACCTCGATGCCGTTGGCCGCGAACACTTCGACGGCGCTGACCAGCGCGGGCTCGGCCAGCGCATGGGTGTCGATGCCGATGAAGAGCGGACCGGTCAGCCCCTTCTCCTGTCGGTAATCACAGATGGCCTGCGTGGTCGCGAGGATGTGGCCCTCGTTGAAGGTGTTCTTGAACGAGGTGCCGCGATGGCCGGAGGTGCCGAACGCCACCCGCTGCCCGGGATCGGCCACATCGGGCTTGCCGGCGAAATAGGCCGTCACCAGCCGCGGAATGTTGGTGAGCGCGTCCGGCGAGGCCTGCTTGCCCGCCGCGGGATGAACATCAGCCACTGAAGTACCTCGTCCTGTCGCAAGAGATCGCGGGGGGATACCATAGCATCGGCCCAGACCCCGCCAAGAGCACAACACGCGCGAGGGAGCAGGCGTTCCTTGAGCCAGCTGTGCTTCCTCCCCATTAACGGGATCATGCTATGGTTCGCCATCGAGGCGTTCGAATGGTGCCATGGCTCTTTCGCGCAAGCTGCTTCTGCTGATCGCAAGCCTCCTCATGGCCGGCGCACCTGCACGTGCCGCGGAATTCTACACAGAGGACCTGCGCATCCCCATGGCGGAGGCGGGGCCGCAGGGGCTGGAGGCATTTCTGGTGCGGCCGGCCGGGACGAAGCGCTATCCGCTCGCGCTGCTCAGCCACGGCTCGCCGCGCAAATTCGACGACCGCGCGGCCATGTCGGCGCACAAATATTACGGCGTCGCGCTCGAATATGCCCGGCGTGGCTTCGCCGCGCTCGTGGTGATGCGGCGCGGCTACGGCACCTCGCCGGGCGGGCGCGTCGATAGTCTGGGCGGATGCACGAAGGCCGCCTATCTGCCGGCGAGCGCGGTCGCGGTCGCCGATTTGCGTGCCGCGATCGACGCGATGGCGCGCCGGCCTGATGTCACGACGACGGGCATGGTCGCGGCCGGCCATTCCGCCGGCGGGCTGGCCACGGTCGCGCTCGCCGCGCAGGCGCCGCCCGGCCTAGTCGCCGCGATCAGCTTTGCCGGCGGCCGCGGCTCGCGGGAGGACGACGACGTCTGCAATCCGGATGGGCTGGTGCAGGCCTTCGCCACCTTCGGCAGGACCTCGCGCGTGCCGATGCTGTGGGTCTATGCCAGCAACGATTCGTATTTCGGCCCCGATCTCGCGCGCCGTCTTCATGACGGGTTTCGCAGCGGTGGCGGCAACGCGACATTCGTCGCGGCGCCGCCTTATGGCGAGGACGGCCATTACCTCTATTCGCTCGCCGGCCGCCCGCAATGGACGCCCTATGTCGACACATTCCTGCGCGAGCGCGGCCTCGTCGGCCGCGACATCCTGGGACCACCCGATCCCCTGCCGCCGCCGCGCCAGCTCAGCGAGACCGCGCGCGCCGAGTTCGCGCGCTATCTCGCCAGCCTGCTGCCGCACAAGGCTTTTGCGGTGTCGCCGAGCGGCGGCTACGGCTGGCGTGCGGGACGCGCGACGGTCGAGGAGGCCCGGCGCGACTCGCTCGCGGCCTGCATGAAATGGTCGCCCACCTGCACGATTTATGCGGTCAATCACCGCCTGGCCGAACCCGCGCTGGGACCTGCGACGGACCAGAGCGCCCGCGCGCGATAGCTTTGCTGCAAGGCCGGTTTGTTAACTCCAAAGCTCTATTAGAGGCCCATGCCGGGGGATCGGACAGTCTTCAATCTGAACGCGACGTGGAGACGATTGGCGCTCGCCGTGCTCCTGTGGGCCCCGATCTGTGCGCATGCCGAGGACGGCGGCCCGGACGAGCCGCGCACGACGGCGGCGCTCCCCGACGGCGGGACCGAGCTCGGCGCCGGCGAAACGCCGGCCTCCCGCGCCGCGATCCGAAAGATCATCGAGCGGGAGACCGCGCAGACAAACTTGCCTGCCGATATCGCCGAAGCGGTCGTCTTCGTCGAAAGCGGCTACAACCCCGCCGTGATCGGCAGCGTCGGCGAAATCGGGCTGATGCAGGTGCGGCCCGAGACCGCGGCGATGCTGGGATTCCGGGGAAGCCACGCGGAGCTGGCGGAGCCTGACATCAACATCCATTACGGCGTTCTTTATCTCAGCCGCGCCTGGCGTCTTGCCGGCGGGGACCTCTGCCGCGCGCTCATGAAATATCGGGCCGGTCACGGCGAGGAAGCGATGACGCCGCGGTCGCAAGTCTATTGCAACCGGGCCCGCAACCGTCTTGCGGCCATGAATTCGAAGGCACTTGATGCCGAGGCCGCGGCCGTTCCGGATCCGGCGCCGCAGCCAGCTCCCGCAGCGCCTGCGCCGGCCCCACAGGCGAACTCCTCGAAGGTGTCGACGCCGCCCAAGGCCGTCTATGCCCGCTATCGTCAGGGCACGGCCGCCGCCAGCCGCGCCTATTGGGCCGCTCATGAGGCCCGCGTCAGCCGGATCAAGGCCCGCATCGGAGCAAAGTGGAAGCGCGTCGCATCGCGCTGATCGATGTTGCGAGGATGTGCGATTAGAGCCGTTCGCTCAATGCGAGCTTGTAGCCGACGCCGGTGACGGTCGCGATCACGGGCGTGCCGCTGCCGACGAGCTTGCGACGCAGCCGCGCCACCAGCGCATCGACCGTGCGGATGTCGACCTCGGCCTGACGGTTGCTGACCACCTCGATCAGATAATCGCGGCTGAGCGGCCGGCCGTCGGCGCCGACCAGCGCGGCGAGCAGATCGAATTCGGCGCGGGTCAATGCCACCGGCTTGCCGTCGCCGCCGAGCAGCTCGCGGCGGGTCAGGTCGATGATCCAGTCGCCGAACGCGATCGAATTGTGGTTGCGTGCCGCCTTGCGGTCGATCGAGCGCCGCCGCAGCACGCTGCGCGCGCGCGCGAGCAGGTCGCGCAGATTGATCGGCTTGGTGACGTAGTGATCGCCGGCGATCTCGAGGCCGAGGATGCGATCGACGTCGGTGTCGCGTCGCGTCACGAAGATGATGCCGGCGTTGCTGGTGGCCTGGATCTCCTTGGCGAGCTCGAAGCCGTCGCCGTCGGGCAGCTGCACGTCGAGGAAGACGAGATCGGTGCGCGCGCGCAGGGCCTGGCGGCATTCCGCGCAGGAGCCGGCGCCGACCACGTCGAAATTGTTGTCGTTGAAATAGCCGACCAGCATCGTCCGTGTCACCGGATCGTCTTCGACGACGATCAGCCGCTCGCGGCCGCTAGGACGCAATTCCTGACGTGCGGAATCAGCCACGATGTTGGATGCCCTGTGTGCTTGCGGCCCCGCCTGAAGATTCAGGTCGTCGCGCAATGCGCCGCCATGTGAACGACCATTCACGACCTGTTCGAGCCCCCGAAATTGCCTGCCGCGATACTAGGCGTGTTGTGATGCCCAAACAATATTGCTCATGGTCTTGTCACATTAAGTATGAATTGCCCCACAATTCTCATCCCGCGCACCATCGCGCAGGACCACCCGCCACTTCGGAATGACCGATTTCGTGTTATCGGTAGCGCTTTGGGAGGATGGAGACCTTGGCGCGTCACCCAGCCTCAGGACGATCCGATCTCGATCCGGAACGACAAGGACTCTTCCGCGCCCGGCGCGATGTGCATCAGTCCGGGCTTGTCGCTGAACTCGCCGGCAAAGCCGGCTGGGCTGGCATAGCCGCGCCAGGGTTCGATGCAGAGGAACGGCGCGCCCGCCGGCTTCGACCAGACGCCGAGCTCGCGAAAGCCGCGCCATGACATTGTCAGCCATGGCCCGGTCGATGCGCCCTGGCCCGCGGCATAGCGAACCGAATTGCTGTCGATGCGCTCGAAGATGATGGCGTCGTCCGCGAACAGGGACTCGGACAAGGGAAGCACGGCCCCTTTGACCGGGCTCGGCTCCGTTGCGGGCCGCAGCAATCCACCATCGAGACGGCGGACCGGAGACGATTCCGCCTGCGCAAAAGTCAGAGCGTAGCTCTCTTTTGCCAATCCGGATTGGAGCGGCCAGTTGAAGGCGGGATGGCCGCCGATCGAAGCCGGCAATGTCTCCTCGCCGGTGTTGGCGATGGTGAGCGTAAGGTCGAGGCCGGACTCGTCGATGGCATAGGCCGCCGACAGGCGGAACGCGAACGGATAGAGCGCGCGCGTCGCCGCGCTGTCTTCAAGCACCAGCGTGCAGCGGCTCTCACCGCGCTCCGTCCACGCAAAGCGGCTGTCCCGCGCAAAGCCGTGCTGGGTCATCCGATAGGACTTGCCCCGGTGCCGCAATTCGTCATTGGCAAGACGCCCGACGATCGGAAACAGCAGCGGTGCGTGGCGCGGCCATTCCGGACCGGCCTGCCAGACGAACTCGAAACCGCCTCCGTCCTTCAGCGAGCACAGCTCGGCGCCGTGCGCCTTGACGGTCGCGGCGAGCCGGCCGCTTCGAAGCGTATAGGTGTCATCGTTCATGCGCGCGACATCTACACCGCGACCTCATATGCAGCAAGGCGGCGCCAGCCATGCAGGCGTGGCCTCGGCACCTGCGGAGCTGCGTCATATTTCTGTACCTAACGGTTGCTCCTGTGCCCCTCGTCGACCCCGTCCGCCACCAGCGTGTCCGGCGCGGACTCCGATCAACCATCGTGGTAGCCAATTGAAATTCTTCATCAACGGCCGCTTTCTGTCGCAAAAGCTCACAGGAGTTCAGCGCTATGCCGCCGAAATCGTCAAGGCGATCGACGCGCAGCTGGCGTCGGAGCAAACGCCCGCCTCGCTGCGGAATGCAGATTGGCAGTTGCTGACGCCGGTGGACGCGAGCGAGGAGCTCCAGCTCGAGCGAATCAAGATGCGCACCGTCGGCCGCTTGCGCGGACATGCCTGGGATCAAGTCGAGCTGGCGCGCGCCGCTGCGGGCGGCCGCTTGATCAGTCTTGCCAATGCAGGCCCGGTGTTCCATCGCGACCACATTGTCGTGATCCACGACGCACAGGTCTTTCGCAGGCCGGACTTCTTCAGCTGGCGCTATCTGGCAGTTCACCGCACCATGGGCCGGCTGCTGGCCCGGCACGCAAGCATCGCAACCGTATCGGCTTTTTCGCGCAAGGAGCTTGCGGAAGTGCTGCATTTGCCGGCCTCGGGGATCCCGATCTTCCCGAACAGTGCAGAACATTTCGCCACGACCAAGCCGGATCCCGGCATCATCGCCAGACTTGGACTTCAGCCGCAGAGGTTCTTTCTCTACGTGGGATCGAGGACCAAGAACAAGAATCTTGCCGTTGCGATCCGCGCCATCCAGCTGCTGGATCGCCCTGACGTTCCCCTGGTCATCGTCGGCGGCGACAACAGCAAGGTATTTCAGGATAATTCGGCGGAAGGCGCCGCCGGCCTGCTGCTGGCCGGGCGTCTGACGGACAGCGAGATCGCAGCGCTCTATGCGCAGGCATCGGCATTCGTGTTTCCCTCGCTCTATGAAGGGTTCGGTGTGCCGCCGCTCGAAGCCATGCTGTTCGGTTGCCCGGTCATCGCCTCGACGGCCGATGCCGTCGTGGAGACGTGTGGTGATGCGGCTGCGTATTTTCGCGCCAGCGATGCCGAAGCTTTGAAGCAACTCATGCTCGAAAGATTGGCAGCCGGAGCCATTTCCGATCAGGAACGCATGAAGCAACAGGATCGCGTTGCATTCTACTCGTGGAAAAAATCGGGAAAGGCCTTGCTCGATCATCTCGCGGGGCCGGCGAACGTCGCCAGCGCTGCTTGAAATTCGACACAGCTCGCCTCTCGCGCGCATTGGTGTTGCTCAAACGTTTTGCAACTCGCTGCCTCCCGCGTGGTTCCATGAAACTTTTCCAATCGCCACGCGCGTAGCTTGGCGCAACATCACCACATCGCTGCCCCATTATCGCTACGTATTCGAGGAACTGTGTTTCGCACTAGCGAACACAGAACAGGGATATAGATGTCCGGCTCTCCCACGCGGCCTTATGGAAGGCAAACGATGAAAGTGCTGCACATCGCCGAGACGATCCGTGGCGGGATTGCGAGCTACCTGAACGAGTTGCACCCCGAGCAACAAGCGAGCTTCGGCGCCGAGAACGTGCACTATGTCGTGCCTTCCGACCATCGCAGCGACCTCGGCGCCATCGATGACAGCCAGATCACGATGTTCGAGCGATCGGGCCGCGGTGTCTCCGGGCTCTTCCAGATGTTGCGCGCGAGCATGCAGGCGCTGGACGCCTTTCGGCCCGACGTGGTGCATCTGCATTCCTCGTTTGCCGGACTCGTGCTCCGCCCCGCGCTGGCGGCCCGCTCGGACGGACCGCGCGTCGTCTATTGTCCGCATGGCTGGGCGTTTTCGCGCGAGACCGGTCGCTTCAGTCATCTCCTGACCAAGGCGGCGGAAAATCTCCTTGCACGAACGTCGGACCGAATCATCTGCATCTCCGGCGACGAGTTCAACGAAGCGGTGCGCGCCGGCATTCCTGCCGAGCGCCTCACCCTCGTCCACAACGGCATCTCGAAGAGCCGCACCCCGCAGCCCGTCGCGGCTGACTGGACCTCCAAGAAGGTCAAGGTCCTTTTCATCGGACGCCTGGACCGTCAGAAGGGCTTCGATCTGCTGATCGAAGCAGCGCGCTCGCTCGAGGATGTGCTGGACATCCGTATGATCGGCGCCTCCGTCGTCAACAAATACGAAGGTCCGGAGGTCCCGACCAACGTGTCCCTGCTGGGCTGGCTCGATCGCCCGACCATCGAGACCCAGCTCGAGGCCGCCGACCTCGTCGTGATTCCGTCACGATGGGAAGCCTTCGGCCTCGTCGCGCTGGAAGCGATGCGCGCGGCCAAGCCCATCCTGGCGTTCCGCAGCGGAGCATTGCCCGAGATCGTCGTCGATGGCGTGACCGGCGTGCTTTGCGAGCCCGTCGCGGTCCAGCCGCTCGTGGATGGTTTCCGGCGCGCACTCGATCTCGATCTCAAGGTACTCGGACAGCGCGGCTACGACCGGTTCAAGCAGTATTATGACGTTCAGAAGACGCATGGACAATTGCAGCAGGTCTATGCCGACCTCCTCCAGGGCGAGCGGACGCCGGTCGAGGCCAAGGCGGGACTGCAATCGGATCTCTCCAAGAATTTCTGATGGCTCCACGGCTCCCACGCACCTTGGTTCGCGACAGTCTCCGCCTCGCAAGCCTCATCGCATCCGTTCTCCTGCCGGTCTCCGTCTGCGCACAGCAGGCGCAACCGCTCGATGCCCGATTCCTGCTCGGGGTCGGCACGCATCAGGGGCTGGGCGGCCCGGTGAGCGCGCGCGGATACGTGCCATCTGAGAACATCGCGCAGATCAAGCAACTCGGCCTCAACGCCTTTCGCGATGATTTTCCCTGGTCCGATTTCGAGATTGGGGGACGCCGGATGGGTTTCACGCCCCGCCTCGGCAGGCTCGAAGCGCAGGTCAAGTCCGGCGTCGCCCGTCCTCTCCTGATCCTCGCCTTCGGCCATCATCTCGTTCCGAATTCCTCGCCACCGACGACCGACGAGGCGCGGCAGCGGTTCGCCGATTATGCGGCGGCGGCGGCGCAATCGGTCGTGGCGCAGCATCCGCTCTTCGAGCTCTGGAACGAATGGAACCTGGCGGCAAAGAAAGATCCTGCGTTCTCGCCGGAAAACTATCTGGCGCTCGCGCAAGTCGCTCGCCCGGCGGTCAAGCGCGTTGCACCGCATGCGCCTTTCCTTGTCGGGGCGCTCGGCGACGATCTGGGCTGGACGTGGACCGAGAAGATGCTGCGGACCGGCATTCTTCAATATGCGGACGGAGCATCGATCCATCTCTACAATTTCTGCATGGGCCCGAGCAAACGCACGTCGGCGGAAATCATCGAGAGGCTGACGGCGTTTCACCGCCTGGTCGGCCAGGCGAGCGGAAACCCCGACTTCCCGATCTATGTCACCGAGACCGGCTGGACCACGGCCGCTTCCAATAAATGCGGCGTCAGCGAACAGGCCCAGGCCGACAATACGGCGCAACTCATTCTGTGGACATCGACCGCGGCGCGCTGGCTCAAAGGAATGTGGTTCTACGAGCTCAAGGACAGTGGAAAGGACCCAGCGGACCTGGAGCACAATTTCGGACTCTATCATTTCGACAACTCACCAAAGCCGGTCGCCTGCGCGGCTCAGGGCGCCTGGGCCTTCATTCGCTCCAGCCTGAGTGCCGAGCGACGCGAACTCGCCAGCGGCGTCGTGTCGATCAATGCATCGACGACGTCCGGCGGCAGAATAGCGGTCTGGTCCGAGGCTCCGGACCGCCGCTACGAAATCCGGCTCAAGGGCGATCAGCAAGGCGCGAGCTTTGCCATGCCGTGCGACCAGACGGCAAAGCCTGCGTCCGGGGTCTGGATCCCCGTCTCGAGCACACCGGTCCTGATTGCAGCCAATGACAGTGCCGTTCCCGCCCTGGAGATAAGGCCGGCGCGGTAGACGCGATTTTTTTTGCAAAGATGAGGTTGACGCGATGAAAGTTCTTTTGACGTCCACGCTTTATCCGACGCCTCAAGCCCCAAAGATCGTCGGCGGCGCAGAGATCTTCGCGCGACGTTTCGCCGAAGGCCTGGCGCAGCGCGGCGACGAGGTGGAGGTGATCCGGGCCGCATCCACGCCCGATCAGGTGCGCGAAACCTGCAACGGCATCAACGTCTATTCCGCGCCGGTGCAGAACGTCTACGCGCCCTTCACCGAGCAGAAGAACGTCGCCTTGCGCAGCATTTGGCACGCCGTCGACGACTGGCAGATGCAGGCTCCCTTGGTCGCCGAGCGCATCCGGGCTTTCAAGCCGGACGTCTTGCACTCCAACAATTTGTCGGGCCTCACCACCGCGATCTGGCGCGTCGCCGCCCAGCTCGGCGTTCCCGTGCTTCATACGCTGCACGACTATTATCTGACCTGCCCGCGCTGCTCGCGCTTCGACAAGGGAAGGTCTTGCGAGCACACCTGCACGAGCTGCGGAATCCTGACCTTTCATCGCAAGCGGGCCACGCATTGGCTCAGCGCCGTGGTCGGCGTGAGCGAGCGCGTGCTGTCGATCCACACCGACATGGGCATGTTCGCAGAGACGCCGATCCGTACCGTGATCCGCAACGCCTCGACCGAGCCGCCGCGTGAACCCTATCCACGTCCGGTCTGCACCACCGAGGTGACGTTCGGATTTATCGGTCGCCTCACGGAGGAAAAGGGCATCGACAATCTGATGCGGGCGCTTGCCATGCTGCCCCGTGATCGCATCCGGATGATGATCGCCGGTCGCGTCAGCGACGAGGAACAACGGCGCCTCAAGGCGCTGGCGCCGGATGCGCGTATCGAGTTCATGGGATTCGTGGTGCCGGACGACTTCTACAAGCAGGTCGACGTGGTGATTGCCCCGTCGATCTGGCACGACCCTGGTCCGCTCGTCGTCGCCGACGCCAAGGCGGCCGGCAGGCCGCTGCTCGGAACGCGCTTTGGCGGCATGCCCGAGGTGATCGAGCACGGCGTAACCGGCTGGCTGACCGAACCCGATCCGAAATCTCTTGCCAAGAGCATGCTGGACGTCGCGGCGGACCCCCACAAGATCGACGAGATCAGCCGGCGTCTCATTGCGGATACCAACAAGTGGATATTTTCCGACGTGCTGTCTGCATACAAGAACCTGTATGAACAATTGCGAGAGCAGCGGATGTCGCACTTGCGCGCGGCAACGACTGAAGCATCGAAAGCACCGGCCATCGTCGGCAAGGAGCGCCTCTTTCCGCGATGACACGCCTGTTCGCGATGGCAGGCTACGTCTATCAAAGCGCCGCGGCGATCATCCTGATCTTCGCGGTGAGCCATCTCCTGCCCGCTGCCGACTACACCAGCTTTTCCCTCGCGTTGGCCTCGAGCCAATTGCTCTGCGTCCTGATGTTCGAGTGGCTGCAACTCGCCGGATTGCGTTTTCTGGCAGCAGCCGGGGAGGACGAGGCCGCGCGGCTGAGGTGGTCGCTTTTTGCAGCCGGCGTGTCGAGTGCGGGCGCGCTGCTGGCGGTCGGAAGCTGCGCATTCCTGGCCAGCACGCTGCCGGCAGGGATCATCGCGCTCGGCCTCGGCATATCCGTGCTCCAGGGAGTGACGGATCTGTATTTCCTGACGGTACGTCTGTCCGACCGGCTGGGGGTCGCCTCCTCTCTTCTCGCACTGCGCGCCACCGCGCTTCTGGCCGGAGCCGCGGTGGGAGGAAGGATTTCAGGAACGGCTGAGGCCGCGCTGCTCGGGATCGCGTTGGGACACACGCTGGGGCTCGTCGCCGGCCTCGTCGCATACCGCACGCCGCTGGAGCGCGCCTCCTGGCAGGCGATGCTCGCCGACTGGAAGACCTTTGCCCGCTACGGCATGCTCGCGGCGGGCGCATCCGTCATTCATCTGTCGGTGCCAGTGCTGCTCCGTTTCATCGTCATTGGCCGGCTGGGCGCGACCGGAGCAGGTGCCGGATTTTCGATCGCGCTCGACCTTCTGCAACGTCCGTTCTGGGTCCTCAATGCAGCGATCCACACTGTGAGCTACCCCGAAGTGGTCAAGGACTTCGAGCGCGGGACCGTCACGAAGTCCGTCCAGTCGGCGCGGCGCATGTTCGAGTTCATGATCTGCACCACCCTCGTGCTGCTCGGCGGACTGGTCGGCTTCATTCCGGACGCCGCGCGCATCCTGGTGCCGCGGGAGAGCCTGGACGGCTTCCTGACGACCGCGCCCATGGTGGCCGCCTTCTATTTCCTGCACACGCATCTGCAGGCGACCGTCGCGGTCGTTCCGCACCTGGAGAAGCTCGCAACCAGGCTCGTGGTCGTTGCGGCCGGCCAGCTCGCCATCGTCGCGGCCATCGCGCTAGCCGCGGTTTGGGCCGGCCTGTCGCCGCGACAAGCGGTCGGCTGCGCTTCGCTCGCCACGCTGGCAACGATTTTGGTCGCGCTCGGTCCGACCCTGCGGTTCGAGGCATTCCCGCGCTGGTCACTGGTCGCGCAGGCGCTCGTGGCCGCCGTCCTGATCGGATCACTCGGGACGATGCCGACCGAGCCTCCGGCATGGCTTGCCGGCAAGATCGTGATCGCCGCAATCGCGACGGCCCTCGTCGGATGGCGTGGAGATTTCCTGATGCTGGCCCGCCGCGGCTAATTCGCAGCACGCGGCACGAATCCAAACACAGCAGGCCAGCAACTGAGCCGTGGGCCACGGCGCCAATTCAGTTTCCTGGACGGAACCATTACGCCTTTCCCGATCAACCGAAGGGCCATATCCGGGAAAATACGGCACAACCAGTTCGGGCAATTCCATCGGATTGCTCGCCCATGAAAATGGCATCTGCCGACTCCCTGTGCAATCCGATGATGTAGACGAAAGAGTCGGCACCGGACTCGGCAACGAGCCGCTGCACTTGGTCGCGACTCCCAGCGCCGCGTCCGCATGACACGCTCTCAAGCCGAAGCTTCGATCGAATGCGTGCGGCATGCGCACATATTCAGCAGTGCAAACCGTGAAAATCTTGAAAGCGCCTTCCTCGCGCCATCCTGCACCGGCATCGCATCAACATTCTGCTGCAACACGAGTCGAGCTGTTCCATCACAAGGAACAGCGTTTCACTCACGATTTGTAGCTTCTATTTTTATCTGAAATTCACACTCGACAGTGAAGCTTGAACGCAAATCCTGCGAGCAATTTTGCTCGCGCTGAAGAACTCGAGTGTGCAATGCCTGATCAAACCATCCTCTCCGCCAGCGGCTTCACCAATTCCATCGGCGTCAACACGCATGCCGGTTTCGGATGGACCGGCTACAACAATCTCGCGCTGATGGCCGACAGCCTCGAATATCTCGGTGTCACCCATCTCCGCGACGCAATGGGAACCAGCCCCGCTGCGCAACCGGTCGTCGAGGGCCTGGCGGCCGCCGGCTACAAGTTCGATTTCCTGGTGTCGTCCGCGCTGCCCCAATCCGGCGCGGCCGGGCTGCAGAACTACATCGCTTCGCTCCAGAAGTTCGCGACCAGCTATTCGGGCAGCATCATCGCCATCGAAGGGCTCAACGAGGC
The DNA here is from genome assembly GCF_001593325.1 of Bradyrhizobium sp. DOA1. NCBI lineage: Bacteria > Pseudomonadati > Pseudomonadota > Alphaproteobacteria > Hyphomicrobiales > Nitrobacteraceae > Bradyrhizobium > Bradyrhizobium sp. DOA1. The sequence continues at coordinate 1,289,851 of NZ_JXJM01000001.1, read as the reverse complement.
CAATCACCAGCCCTTCAGCTATAATGGCAGCTCGAGCCTCAGCGCCGCGGCCCAATTCCAGAGCGCGCTCTACCAGGCCGTCAATGCCAACGCCACGCTCGCCAACATTCCCGTCTTCAATCTGTCACTGGCCTACAACGATCCCCAGGGCTACAGCCAGCTCGGCAACATGTCGGGCTCGGTCGATTATGCCAACGCCCACGCCTATGTCAGCACCAGCCTGACACCGAGCAGCTCCATTGCGGCGACGCTAAGCGCCGTCATGCACGCGGCGCCGGGAAAGCCCGTCGTCATCACGGAGACCGGCTACACCACGCAGGCCAACACCCAATATCTCGGCGTCAACGAGACGGTGCAGGCCAAGTCGATCCTGAACACGCTGGTTGATGCCTACAAGGCCGGCGTGAGCTCGACTTACCTCTACGAGCTGTTCGACCGCGACTCGTCCGCGGCCAATACCAATCCCGAAGCCAATTTCGGCCTGTTCAACTCCGACGGAACGCCCAAGCTCGCCGCGACGGCGATCCACAACTTGACGACCATTCTGGCCGATGACGGCAAGGGCGGCCAGCAGCCGACTGATCCGCTGAACTACACCCTGAGCAACATGCCGGACTCGGGCAACAGCATGGTGCTCGGCAAGAGCAACGGCGCCTACGAGCTCGTCGTATGGGCGGAGCCAAAGCTCTGGAAGGACGCCAACGATACCGAGATTTCCAATCCGACCAAGACCGTCACGGTGAACCTCGGCGGCGTACATCATACGGTGAAGGTGTACGACACGCTGGCGGGAACCACGGCGATCGCCAGCTATACCGACGTCAGCACTATCACCATTCCGGTCAGCGATCACCCCGTGATCATCGAGATCGACGCGCCTCCGACCACGCCGCCCGCGTCAGACACAAGGACCAGCGTCACCGGGACGGCTGCAGAGATCGTGCCGCAACTGTCCGACCTGAGCGACTCGACGGCACTGCAGACCATCACGCTGACCGACTCCCACGTCCTGCAGGTCGCCTCGAAGGCGACCATGGACTACATGATCGCCCATTACGGCAGCGCGCTGTCCAAGATCCAGGGCGGATATTCGTTCTCGGTGACGAACTCGGCCGCGACCTGGACCAACACGAAGACCTACGATTCGAGCGGAAAGCTTCTTTCGAGGTCCGACACAGGCCTCAATTCAAGCGGCCAGCCGACCTCGACCACCGTCGTCTACAGCGACGGCTCCCAGGACCTGATCAGCTACACCGGCGGCGTGAAGACGAAATTCGTTCACGTCGGCACCGACGCGGTCCGGACCACAGACACCTACAATACGGCCGGAACTCTGCTGAGCCAGATCGTGCAGAAGACGGACGGCTATTACTCCACCACGCTTTATACGAACGGAGTGAAGACCGCCGCTTATGTCAAGAACGCGGACGGCTCGCAGGACAACTACACCTACAACGTTCAGGGCAAGAGCTTCACCAGCCAGGTGCAGCATCTCGACGCCACGGGGAAGGTCACTTCGGTGATCCGCAGCCATGCCGACGGCTCGCTGGATTCGACACAGGTCTATAAGGGCGACGGCAGCAGCGTGATCACGTTGTACAGCGCCACGGGAGTGAAGCTGGTCGAGACCGCCTACCATGCCGATCGCAGCAAGGATGTCTGGACCTACAACATCAAGGGTCAGAACTATACGACCGAGCACGATGTCTACGATTCGACCGGATTCCTCACAACCCTGACGCGCCTGCATGCGGACGGCAGCATGGCTTTCGAGCTGAAGCAGACGGCCAACGGCACCAAGACGACCAACTGGTACAATGCCGCCGGCAGCCTCACCAGCGAGGTGGTCCAAAAGGCCGACGGCTTCACCTCGACAACGCTCTACAGCAACGGCGTCAAGACCAAAGCCTATATCAAGAACGCCGACGGCAGCCTGGACAACTATGCCTACGGCATCACCGGCCAGAGCTACACCACGCTGATCCAGCATATCGATCCGTCCGGCAAGGTGACGGCCGTGACCCGCAAGCACGCGGATGGCACGCTCGACTATACCCAGGTCGTCAACAACGATGGAAGCAGCGTCGTCACCACCTATGATTTGAAGGGAGTAAAGACGAAACAGTCCGAGCATCACGCTGATGGCAGCAAGGACGTCTTCCTCTTCAACATCAAGGGCCAGAACTACACGACCGAACACGACGTCTACGATGCAGCCGGCTTCCTCACGACGCTGATCCGGAAGCACGCGGATGGCAGCATGGCGTTCAAGCTGCTGCAGAGCAAGGATGGAACCAAGACGACGGACTGGTACGACGCCAACGGCGTTCTCACCAGCGAGGTGCTTCAGAAGCCAAGCGGGTACAACTCGACCACGGTGTACACCAATGGCGTGAAGACCGCGGTCTACATCACCAACGCTGACATGAGCCGGGACAATTACAGCTACAACATCACCGGTCAGAGCTATACCACGCAGTACCAGCACCTCGATCCGGCCGGCAAGACGACCGAGGTGACCCGCTGGCATGCCGACGGCTCGCTCGATTATACCCAGGTCGTCAACGACGACGGCAGCAGCGTTGTTGCGACCTACGATGCGGCAGGCGTCAAGAAGATGGAGACCGACTACCACGCCGACGGCTCGAGGGATGTCCATCTGTTCAACGTCGTCGGTCAGAACTACACGACGGAGCACGACACTTACGATTCCACCGGCTTCCTCACTCACATCGTGCGCACCCACGCCGACAACAGCCTGGCTTTCACGCTGACGCAGACGGCCGACGGTACCAAGACCTCGGACTGGTACGACGCCAAGGGGGTCATCACCAGCGAGGTGACGACCAAGAGCGATGGTTACAACTCCACGACCGTTTATACCGCCGGCGTGAAGTCCGCGGCTTACATCAAGAACGCCGATGGTACGTCGGACAATTGGAACTACAACGTCACCGGGCAGTCCTACACCACCCAGCATCAGCATCTCGATGCCTCGGGCAAGCTGGTCGAGCTCACCCGGACTCACGCCGACGGCACGCTGGACTATACCCAGGTCGTCCACAACGACGGCAGCAAGCTGACCGACATCTACAACAGCGCCGGCGTCAAGACCCAGGAAATCGCCAACAACGCCGACGGCTCGAAGGACGTCTTCCTATTCAACTTCAACGGACAGGCCGGCACGACGCAGCACGAGAACTACAACCCCGCCAACGCGCTCCAGTTCATCGATCAGACCAAGACCGACGGGACTCACAATGTCACGGCCGTCGCAAGCGGAGTGACGATCGAGGGCGGGGCCGGCAACGACATATTCTCGGCGGCGCCGAACTCGACCACCATCGCCTACGATCATGGCCAGGACCAGATCCTCAACTTCCAGGCCGGCAGTGGCACGACGCACGACACGATCGCGATCTCAAAATTGTTGGCCGCGGACTACAGCCACCTGCAGATCACGCAGTCCGGCATGAACGCGCTCATCACGTTCTCGGCCAACGACACGATCCTGCTGAAGAACGTCTATGCCTCCAGCCTGACGAGCCACGACTTCCTGTTCGTCTGAGCACGGCGAATCTGACCAAACGGGCGCCAACAGCGCTAAGGGGGCCGGGACCCTGCAAGGTCCCGGCCCTGTTCGTTGTCGGGCGCCTGCCTCATGGATGAGCAGAGGCCTGACTGCCATCCACAATTGGATGGGTCCTATGAATTCGAGCGGGTTGCCGCGATTGCGCCTGCATCAGCCAGCGCGTTTGCGAACTTGCGTCACAATTCGCCCCTAGAAGGGCGACGAACCGCGCAAGGATACCGAGACCCGATGGAAGCCAGTGAAGCTAGACGTTTCGTCGTTCTCGACTTCTACCGCTTCGTCGCCGCGCTCGGGGTCTTCATCTTCCACCTGAAGCTGATCGACAAGGGTATCTCGCCGGCCTGGAACGGGTCCTACGGCCTGTTCGTGGACATGTTCTTCATCCTGTCCGGCTTCGTGATCTCCTATTCCTACCCTTCAAACTCGACAGGCCTGCGCTCCTATGCGCGCTTCCTGGTGAGGCGGATCGCGCGAATCTACCCCCTGCATCTGCTCACGTTGTTGATATTCGCGGTCCTTGCTCTCATGGGCATATCCGGCCCGACCTCGCACGCGAGCTGGACGGATTTCATTCACAACCTCTTCCTCGTGCAGGCGTGGGGCATCACAGATCATCTCAGCTTCAACTCGCCGGCCTGGTCCATCAGCGCCGAGCTGTTCTGTTACCTTCTATTCCCATTGTTCATGCTGCTGGCCGGCCGGATCTCGCCGCTGATGCTCGCGATCGTCGTGGCGCTGTCTTATGGAATCCTCGCCCATGCGCACCTGCCGATCTGGCAGGAACGCTCGCAGATGTACGGGGCAACCTTCGATTTCGGGATCCTGCGGGCCCTTCCGAGCTTCCTGAACGGAATTCTCCTGACGGTTCTGTTCAGGCTCTCGAGCGACTACCGCAAGAAACCGGTCGCATTCGCCGGAATAGCGCTGTTTGTCGTCTCGATCCTGGTCCTCAACTTCTTTGCCAAGCCCGATCTTGCAATCATCCTGTTCTCTCTCGCGATCTTGGTCACAGCCACCGGAGAAAGCGCCTTCGCCCGGTTTCCCGGCTCTGACTGGCTTGGCCGCCTCGGCAACACATCATATGCGATCTACATGGTGCACGAAGTGCTGCTGATCCTGCTTTTCAAGCCGGCCTGGCACTTTTTCGGACTTCAACCAAGCATGTTTCCAGTGTTTGCGTTGGTCTGCTGCATCGTTCTGACGGTCGTTGCCGACGTGACATATCGCTATGTCGAAAATCCCGCTCGAAAATTGATCAATCGGCTGGCACCCGGCGATGCAAGATCAGCCCGCATCCCGAAGGCTGAGCCGCTCGATCTTTCCGAGGCCAGACAGGCGGCCAAGGCAGGCTAGGTGGAGTGCAAAGGCCGGATCTTGCAGCTAGGTCCTCGGTGATCGCCGCACACGATTCAAGACCTCCTGGCATATCCGCATCACGGCCGGTCGGGCGACTGCCACAACGACGACGAGATAAACTGAACAACCAAGCAGCACGAGCGCGGCGAGACGCAGCCATGGCGACGTGGCGGGCATGGTAACGGAGGCACCAACCACCGCGCATGCCATCACCGCGGAACCGGCAAGTGCGGGCATCAGCGCGGCGGCATAGGGCTTGATTCCGAGCGACAGTATCCGCATCGAGGCTCCGGCGGACAGTGGATACAGCAACAAGGCGCGAACGACGTAGCCGACAGCAATCGCGATAAGGCCGAACGGCGCGGCGACGATGAAGATCGCTATGTTCGAAACCGCGTAGATCAGCGTCAGCCAGGTCTGCCAGTGCGGTTTGCCGAATGCCAAGATCAGGGAGTGATTGTAGAGGCCGATCGTGGTCAGGAATCCGGTGATCGACATGATCGCGAGCAGAGGGGCGGCCTCGCCCCACTTGGATCCGAAGAAACTAGCGATGAGATCCGGCGCCAGAGCCGCTATGCCGGCGAAAAGCGGGGCCGTCAGCAGCGACGTGTACATGACGAAGTCGACCAGCGTCGAACGCGACGCTTCCCGATCATGCTGCAGGCCGGCGATGGTCGAAAAGAACACGCGGTTCAACGCATTTCCGATCACGGTACTCACGGCGTTGACCAGGCGCTTGGCGAGGCTATAGAAGCCCGCGCCGGCGGCGCCGGTATACCAAGTGACGAAAATCAGATCGGAATTGGCATTGGCGAAGTTCGTGATTCCGGTCAGCGCCACGTAGCGCGCATAGCTCAGGAGCTCGATAACAGCCCGCCGGCTGACCCGGAGCCGAGGGCGCCAAGGCGTCAGGATCCAAAGGCTGACCAGCGAGATCAACGAAGTCGTGACGAGCTGTCCGACCAGCGCAACGACGCCGTACCCCTGTATCGCCAGCGCGATCCCTACGGCCCCGCCTACCGTGATTGAAGAAATCGAGCGGATGGCGAGGGATCGAAAGAGTTGATTGCGCGTCAGCCAGGCCTCGTGCGTCCGTGAGAGGCCTTGCACGGCCACCACGATGCAAAATCCCTTGAGAACGATGGCAAGGTCCGAAAGACCGGAGAATCGTTCGACAGCGCCGCTCGAGGCGAACAGTGCGAGCGCTGCAAACAAGGAGAGGCCCGCAATGAGCCAAAACGAGGCAGTGTAATCCTCGTCCTTCGGCTCGGGGCGCGCCTGGACGGCGATCGCGATGCTCTCGATCAGGACTGCCCGGCAGAATTCGAGCGCCAGCGCCCCCGTTGCCACGATGCCCAGAATCTGCGGCGACAGGAGCCGCGCCATGATCATGTAGATTGCGAGCGTAAGAGCCTGCCCGACTGCAGAATCGAGTGTGGACCAGATGACGCCCGAAACGATCGAGCGCGGCTTGATAATCTCGTGGCGCAATTGAAAGCCTGTCACGATTTCGAGTTAGGCCGACATTCGTCGGGGAACCATTGGATGAATGGTCCAATAGTCGCCTTGTTTACGAGGACACTACGGCAAGAAAGCAGCTACAATCCGAGGCAGCATGAATATTCGAGGCAATTTACGACGGCTGATCAACGAGGTCGGTTGCGACTTTATTCATCCACTTCCCTATCCGCACGTAGACTTGTTCTTCTGGCGTCCCGACGACGGAACGATCAATTTCGGCGACCATCTTTCGATCGTCGTCGTCGACCATCTCTTGCGGCATTTCGGCTATACGCTCGCCGACGAGGTGCCGCGGCAAGCGCGCTTGTTCGCGATCGGCTCCGTGCTCCATTACGCGCGAAACGGCGATGTGGTCTGGGGAAGCGGCGTAAACGGGCGCCCCGGCCAGGACAGCCTCAACTATCGCGTGCAGAACCTGGACGTGCGTGCGGTGCGGGGCCCTCGTACACGGGAGGTTCTGCAGCGCCGGGGCATCGCAGTCCCCGAAGTGTTCGGAGACCCGGCACTGCTGCTTCCTCAGCTGTTTCCGAATCGCTTTCAACCGACTGCCAAGAAGCATTGGGTGTTCGTTCCGAACTTGCACGATTTGAATCTCATCGACCGTACCGCCGATACAGTGGTCTCACCCCTGGGATCCTGGAACCGGCGAATTGAGGCCATTCTCGAAGCTGAACTGGTTCTGGCCAGCTCGCTCCACGGCATCATCGTCGCCGAAGCATTCGGCATACCGGCTCGGTACGTGCGACTGAGCAGCGCGGAGTCCGAGTTCAAGTATCGTGACTATTACGAGGGCACTGGCCGGTTCGACGTCGAGTTTGCCACAAGCATTGACGAAGGTCGCGAGATGGGTGGAGCTGCGCGCCTCAACTTCGACCATCGTGCCTTGATGAATGCGTTCCCGATCGACCTCTGGAGCGGAAAGAGCTGACATGGCCAAGCGCCTCCGCGTGGCCATCTACGCGCCGCATTTTGCAGAATATTCCTACCGGCTCGCAGCGGGATTGGCGCACCATTGCGACGTTCGCCTGGTGCTCAACCGCAAGGACGCCAACCAGCAATGGGAACTTGCCGATATCGCCGTGGCTGCGCCGTTCGAGACGCGGATCCGCGACCTCAGCCTTCGCCGTGGCGGCGCGATCGGCATCCCCGCGTCCTTCCTCGACATAATATCGTTTCGCCCGGACGTGATTCACTGTCACGAAGTTCCGGAGATCTACACGTATAGGCTGATCCAGCTGCTCCGCCCGCTCGGCATTCCCCTGGTCCTGACGGTTCACGATGCGATTCCACATTCGGAGGGCGGCTCCGGCACCTCGGCCCGTGAGGATGCGTGGCGCGAGCGCATGCGCGCGGCCGCTTCTGTGGTCACGACGCATGGTGAGAGTTGTATTGCCGATTTTCGGCGCGCTTCTCCCGGCTTCAAGGGCGACACGGTTTCCAGCATGCACGGCGTGCTCATGGTTCCGCCAGCCAAGGGCGCGCCCACCGCGCCGGAAGCAGCTCGGATCCTGTTTTTTGGGCGGATGTGGGCCTACAAGGGCCTCGACGTGTTCATCGATGCGATCGACATATTGGTCCGGCGCGGCGTTGCGCATGAGGCGATCGTCGCCGGCCGCGGCCCCGAGATGACGCGGCTCGGCGCGCGGATGGAGGCGATGCCGACCATCAAGACGATCAACGCCTATATTTCGCCTGCGGAGACCGGGCGGTTGTTTCAATCCGCAACCGTGGTTGCCCTGCCCTATAAGGATGCAACGCAGAGCGGCGTGCTTGCATCCGCCTATGGCAATTCCCGGCCCGTCGTTGCCAGCGCCACCGGCGGCATCCCCGATGTCGTGACGGACGGCGTCAATGGCCTATTGGTACCTCCGGGTGATGCCAACGCACTCGCCGATGCACTCGAACGCGTGCTGACCTCGAAGCCTCTTGTCGCGACATTGACCGAGGGCGCGCGGCAGACTGCGTCTGGCCTATTGAACTGGGACCGTATCGCCGAACAGCTCCTCGGCTCCTATCACAAGCTCACCGCACGCAGCGTGAGCTGAGCGCCAGCGGGCGGTCCCTCAAACCGATTGCTCGATCTGCGGCCGAAAGAACATGCCGCGGATCGCGCCGTCCAGCAGGCGCCTCAGCCTCACCTCGATCAGTTCATAAGTGATCGCACTCGCAACCAGTGACATCACCAGCCCGAGCGCGATGAAAGCAGCCCATAGCAGCCAGCGGTCGACGCCGGCGGCGACCAGCTTCAGGCCGATCACCTGCAGGGGGAAGAGCACGAAGGGGTGCACGAGATAGAGGCTGTAGCTGATCTTGCCGATATATTGGAGCGCCGGCGTGCTCAGCGCCCTGCCGAGGCCTGATTCCGGGGCCAGCACCATGCCGAACAGCAAAAATCCGGGAATGAGCCCGACGAATGGGTGAAACAGCACGAGGCTCGCATACAGGGCGACGCCGCAGGCGAGGCCCGCGAGCAGCCCGAGGCGTCCGGGAATGGAGATGCGAAACCCGGTCGCGCTGAACAGCATGCCGATGCAGAAGAATGCGGTGATCGGCCAGCGCATCAGGCAAGCCACACCCAGCAGGATCAAGGGCGCCGCCAGCAGCCGGCCCCCGAGGCGCCACATCGAGAATGTCAGCGCAAACCAGATGTAGAAAGCCCACTCATAGGTCAACGTCCAGGCATTCTGCTGGGCGATGGGCAGGCCGAGCGCGTCCTGCACGAAGAACAGGTTGGCCGCGAAGATCCCGAGATAGCTCGTCAGATCGATCCCGCGGAAGAACTTGTAGGCCACGATCGGCCCGATCGCGAACAGCGCAAGATGCAGGACGACGAACACCGGCATGATGCGCAGGACGCGATCGAAGAAGAACCGCGACAGCGAGCCGTGCCGCACCAGGCTTGCAGGGATCAGGAATCCGCTGATCATGAAGAAGAGTTCGACACCGTGGCCGCCGACATTGATCACCGATTGCAGCCAAAGCCAGAGCGGCGGCAGGAAGCCGGGATTGGGGATGTCGTACATGCCTGCCTTCGGCATGTCGTAGAAATGATCCATCAGCACGCTCAGCGCCGCGATGGCACGAAGACCCTGGACCGAAGGAACGAACGATCCATCATAGACGACGCCCGGCTGGTGCGGTGCCTTGATCACTCTGCGGCACCCTGGGTGCTGAGGGCCGGTTCGAGCACGACCGGCCTTCTTCGCGCAGAGCGGAACCTCTGCCCGAAGGAAATGCTGGGCTTCTCGATGAAGGCGAATGTCATCCAGCTGACGAGGATCGACAACGCCAGGATCACGGCCAGGAAGATCGACCATCCCAGCGGCCCGTCGCCGAACCAAAAGAAGCGATGGATGACGACGATCGCGAACGGCGACATCAGGTAGACCGAGTAGCTGATCACGCCGACGAACGCCATCGGGCGCCAGGCCATTCGCTCGCCGAACACGGCAAAGCCGATGAAGACCAGCGCCGCGCAGATATAGGCCGATCCGATCGAGTAGCTATAGAAGAAATTCTCGTGATACACGCCGCCGAACCGGCGGTCGGACAGGGTGGCGGCGAAGATCGCATACAGAACCGTGCAGACGGCCACATGGGTCCATCGCAGCTTGCCACCAATGACGGTGTCGCGGATGATCTTGCCCAGGAACATCGCCGACAGGTTCAACCCGACCTCCATCACCGAGGAGACTGCCCTACTCTCAACGAACAGTGCAGCTGTGGTTCCCACCAGCGCGGCGGCAACGACGATGGTCACCGCCGTGAAGCGCTGGTTCAAGAGTCCCATCGCAAAGAGAATGGTGCATCCGACGTAGAACAAGAGCTCGATCGCCAGCGTCCAGTAGAACACCCAGAGGTTCGGAACGTTCACGAACGTCTGCAACATCGTCACGTTCGCGATGATCTGCCCCAGCGGATAAGTCTTCGAATCCAGCAGCTGCATCAACAGGAGCCCGACCACCATCGAGGTCCAATAAGCCGGATAGAGCCGGAAGAAGCGGCTGATCGTAAAATCGCGCACCGGCGTGGCGCTGTCCGGGAAGCTGAACGGAATGACGAAGCCGCTCACGAAGAAGAACAACACGACGCCGAACCGGCCAAAGTTCATGTAGTAGCCGAATATGTCATGGAGGGGTCCGTAAAAGACACCCGTCGGATGCTTTTCCAGAATGACCTCGAAGACGTGCTGGACCAGGACGGCCAGTACGGCAATGCCGCGCAGCGTATCGATGAATGCGAGCCGTTTATGCATCGTCCGTTCTCACCTGCTTCCGCTCGCCGCCGGTGCGTCCGGGCGGAAGCCTTCCAATGGCGGCATCGGTGGCCGCATAATGATTGGCACGGCGTCACCTGCCCGCGCGAAGGTCGCACGCCGCGAGAACACGTCGCTGAAGCTCAACGCGATGATGAGCAGGCCGGACGCCGGACCGTAGTTCAGGACTGTGATCGTGAACAAGTTGACGACGAAGATCAGCGTCAGCTTGTAGACGTCGGTCGCTGCGAACGTCGCCCGGAACACCATCACCATGAATGCGACGAACGGGAGACCGAACATCAGGTACGTGCCGATGTAGAAATTGTCGACAGGAACCCAGAAATGCGCAAGCGGCGAGAACAGCTTCTGCGGATAGTTGAAGCAGCCCGCCCCGCAGCCGGTGATCAGACCAATGGGCATGAGTTGGTTCATGTAGACGAACGGCAGCTGCCAGCTGTTGTTGATGCGATCGACGATGCTGAACAGAGTCGTGTGCGGCACCGCGGCGGTACCGGAGGCAAACACGATCATGAAGAACGGCACGAGGATGGCGGAAAACGACCACAGCGCAAGGGTCCGAATCGCGGGAAAGCGCGACTTCTCCGGCAACATCCGCACGAACACCAGCAGAATCAAGTAGATCACGAGGACGATCATGGTCGTCTTGCTGGTCGTCAGACGGATAATGTAGACCGCGAGAGAGCCGTACAGAAGGCACCACGTCGTGCTCTTGCGGATCGACGTAATTGCGAAGGACACGAGTATGAAGAAGGCCGCCATAGTACTTTCGGCAGCAAAGCCGGTGAGACGCTGATCGTCACCCCCATAGGCCCACCATAGGCGGCCCGCCTCACGAACGGCGCCGAAGGACTCATATTTGTAGCCGACCCAGGGCATGAGATAGAATTTCGTCAGCAGCACGCCGATCAGCGAGAGGTAGAACGTCGCGGCGATGATCGACAGCAACTTCTTGTAGGAGCCTAGACTGGTGTCGCAGAAACAAAATCCGACGAACACCGGGAGCATCATCTTAAACGACGACATCGCCGCGTTGACCGTTCCCAGCATGAAGTAGCCGAGCACCAGCGACAGCGTGATCTGCACAAGGACAACTGCGGCCAGGACACTGCGATTGCGCAAGATACAATGCACGATGAACTGGGCGAGGCACAGAAGCGCAATGCCATCTGGCACGAACCAAAGCGCGTCCAGATGCATGATGCTGGTGTAGTACCGCATCAAACCACCGAAGGCGTCCCGCACCAGATAGGCTGCGAGCGCGATCGCCTCGATGTTGAGGCTGATCAGCGTGATCCGTCGGGTTTGCAGCGCGAAGGTGCTCATGCCCGGCTCAATTGCTCAGCCGCGCCGACCGGGCGGTGGATGGCGCGAAATCCGGGGAGCTTCCAAGTACATTTCGCAGAAGCTTGCCGCCGGGAATCTCGACATAGAGATAGGTGAAGTGCGAAACCGCCAGCACAGCGGCCAGTGAGACGACGAGATTCAGCGTAGCCGGCAGGCCTGCCCAGCTCGAATCCAGGGCGGCGATTCGGCCCGCCCCCACGGCCCGCACGAAATATTCGGCCATTAGCACCACGAGCGCGTGCACCATATAGATGGAGTAGGACCGGCGGCCGAGCCAGACCAGCGGCTGGGTCACCAGCATCCGGGGCACCAGCAGCGCGTCCGGAAAGGCCAGCAGGCTGCCCAGGAAGATCGCGAACATGACTGGTGCAAGGAACGTCGCCGCAGGATTGGTCTCCGCCAGGGACACCAGAGCGACGCTTGCGATCATGACGACGAATTGCAACGCGCCCTGTACGGCTGGGGCCGGTTTGGCCGGGAGGCGATCGACGATCCTCACCATCAACACGCCTAAGAAAAATCCGACGAAGCAGCGCAGAAGACCGAAATCCGTCTGAAGCTCGAGGCTCTTCTTTTCGAGCACGAAGATGATGAAGACCAGACTTCCGACCGCGAGCAACCCGGAGAGGACATAAAACCACGACAGCGAGCGCATGCGCAGAGCAAGCAGAACGATCAGTCCAAACGCCAGATAGGTGTAGAACTCGACACTGATGCTCCAACTCGGCGCATTCCAGCTGAGATAGTCGATGAAGCCCATAGAATGCAGCAGCAAAACATTGAGGCCGAACGAATAGGCGTTGTTCACCTCGAAAGCCGTCGGGGCGGCGACCACGACGCCCGCCATGACCAGACCGATGCGCAGCAGGCGAAAGAGGAGGTTTGCGAGCAACATGACGATATGCAGCGGGTAGACTCGCGCCAGGCGCCGTATCATGAATTCGCGCAGCGAGAAGCGCGTAAAATCGTTCTCGATGTAGCTCAATGCCATGACCATTCCGCTGAGAACAAAGAACAGATCGACCAACAACCATGCACTCCTGAAGAAGGAGCAGTCGATCCAGGCGTTGTGCGGGAATGCCGCCAGAAATGTCGGCATCAGCAGCAGATGGTGGATCACCACCGAAGTCGCGGCGATCCCCCGGATACTGTCAAGCGGCTGGACATGCGCCTTCTCACGATGAACCAACTCCGTCACATCAACATTCCGTGGCTGTTGCATCGCAGCAGTGTGTATCAGGTCTCGCGCGTGTTCAATCTCTGCAATCGCGGACTGGCATTCGATGCATGACGCCCGACGATAATTTCAAAGCTTGCAGATCATTCGGACATGCCAGCGCCAAGTTCATGCCACTTTTCATCCGACGCGCGCCTGCTTCGCCGGGCAAGCTGATCCGGATGTGATGATTGCGAGTATTTGCGCGCAAAGTATGCGCGAAATTCGGCGCTGTTGCGATCAATGCCCTTCGCAGCACATTGATCTATGTGCGTGCAGATGTCGCACAAAAAATCCTCTCTCACGAAGGGAACAATGAGCGCGCCTCACCACTTGTGTCGGTTTTGCGACGAGAGGACGCGCGATTGCCCGATATGTTTTCAGGTTGCAACATTCATGAGCGCGACATGCCGCTCTCGCAGGCATTGTAAATCGTACTTCTGCAACCGAAGACGAACGAAGCGGGCACCGCCATTCGTTTTGTCGACGTCTCTGCATCAGCTTTTGCGTCGCACAAAAAGATGACACAGTTACCTGCCAAGTTTCGTGTGTTCTCCTATTGCAACAGAAGCAAGGAACACGGATGGGCCGCGGACTAACACGTCGTCATGCGCAGCCGCGATGGCTAGCGATTGTCTCGATCGGTTCTGCGCTGATCGTTTCGAGCGCCGGTGCTTGCCGTGCGCAGTGCGTCGAATTCTCGGACCGAGCCTCGCAACTCGAGCTCGACACCTTCGTGAAGTCGCCCTCCTCGCTCCTGGAGCGTTTGCGCAATGACAAGGAGAAGTTGCGGTATTGGCTCGCGCGCTATGTCGCCACGAATCCGTCGGTGCTGCCTTCCGTGCAGACGCTCATCTCGGCCGCGGCCTCAACCGACCGCTCGTCCATCGGCGCTGCGCTGCGCATTGCCGAAGCACGTTGCACGTCAACCAAGCCGGACGCCTCGCGCAAGATCAGGGATTTCGTGCAGCGGATCGGTGATCTCAACGTGCAGGCCGGTTATTCCGGCGCAGGAGACGACAGCTCCAGCGTCCAGGTCCAATCGCAAATCAAGGGGCCAGCACAGCCGGCCCGAAGTGGCGCCCTGCTCGAGGGCGAGTGGAAGACCAAGCTGGCCAATCCATTCAAGCCCGTCCCCCTTCCGAATTGATCCATGATCGTCAAAGGCAGCGAATTAGCACATGTACCAGCCTAGGGAACATTTCCAGTCGGGGCACCGATTCGGCATCGAATTCGGCGGGGCGGTCCTCAGCTTCGAGCGCGTGACCGACGTCCTCCGCCGCCAATGGCCGATCGTCGCGGTCTGCACCGGCGCGTCGCTGGCGCTGGTGATGGTCTATCTGGCCATGGCGCAGCCCATGTATACGGCAAATGCCCGCATCATGATGGATACGCGGCAGACGCAGGTTCTCGACAAGGACAGCAACGCCAGCAGCGCCCTGATCGACACGGGCTACGTCGACAGCCAGGTCGAAATCATCAACTCGGACGACCTGATTCTGTCAGTCGTCCGCCGCCTGAAGCTGACGGAAGACCCGGAGTTCAATGGCTCCAATCCCGGCCTTCTCTCCATCATCATCGGCAAGGTGACGTCGCTATTCGGCTCCGGCGAGCCGGCGAGCCAGGAGCGAATCGAACATGCCGTGGTCGCACAGGTTCAGAAGAACCTGCGAACTGAGCGCGTCCTGACGACATATGTTCTGTCGCTCAACTATCGTGCACGGACCCCCGACAAGGCCGCCAAGATCGCCAACGCCATCGCCAATGCCTACCTCGTCGGCGCCCTGGAGGCCAAATATCAGTCTACCAAGCGGGCTACCGAATGGCTGCAGCAGCGCAGCCTCGAGCTGAGTGAGCAGGCATCGGCCAGCGACCGCGCCGTCCAGACCTTCAAGGCCGAGAACAATATCGTCGGGACCAGCCGCGGCCTGATGTCCGAGCAGCAGCTGTCGGACCTGAACACGCAGCTGGTTCAAGCGCGGGCTGCGACCGCCGAAGCCAAGGCCCGGCTTGATCGGATCGACACGATCTCCGATCAGGATGTTGCGCAATCAACCGTGACGGACGCCCTCAACAACTCGGTGATCACCCGCCTGCGCGCCCAATATCTCGACCTTCAGGCCCAATATTCCGACTGGTCCAGGCGCTATGGCAAGACCCACCTTGCGGCGGTCAACCTGGCCAACAAGATGGAAGAGCTGCGCAAGAACATCGCCGACGAGTTGCGTCGGATCGCAGACGCCTATCGCAGCGACTACGAGATCGCAAAGAGCCGGGAGGCCTCGCTCGAGAAGAACGTCAAGGAGCTCGTCGCCCAAGCCGGCAACAAGGGCCAGGCCGAGGTCAAGCTGCGCGATCTCGAAAGCGCGGCCGACACCTATCGCAATCTCTACAACAATTTCCTCGAGAAGCTGCAGAGTGCGACGCAGAACCAGAGCTTCCCGCTCAGCGAAGCGCGCCTCATCAGCACCGCCACCAAGCCGGACCGCAAGAGCTCGCCGAAGACGGTCCTCGCCCTCGTAGGCGGCCTGGTGGGCGGCCTCTGCCTCGGCTTCGGCGCGGCATTTGCGCGTGAACTGCTGAGCGACGTGCTGCGGACGCCGGGCGAGGTCGAGGACGAGCTCGGCGTGAAGTGCCTCGGCGTGCTACCGGACATCCGGCCGCCGACGAAGGCCGGCGGCTTGCTCGCGACGTCCGCGAAGACCGGCCCGCCCGATCTCTCCCGCTACGTCGTCGATCATCCGTTCTCGCGCTTTGCCGAGACCCTGCGCAACATCAAGGTATCGATCGACGTCGCGCGCCTGACCCGCGAGATCAAGGTGATTGGCATCGTCTCCTCGCTTCCGAAGGAAGGCAAGACGACGGTGGCCGCCAACTTCGCCCAGCTGATCGCCCTCACAGGGCATCGCACGGTTCTGATCGACGGCGATCTGCACACCCGCTCGCTGACGCGGGAGCTCGCACCCAACGCCAAGACCGGTCTCGTGGAGGCTCTCAACGACCCGGCGAGCCTCGGCTACCACGTGCAGCGAAGCAAGGAGACGGGACTGGATTTCCTGCCCTCCGTCGTGGCCTCGCGCATGGTCAATTCGGCCGACGTCATCGGATCCAAGGCAATGGCCGAACTGCTCAAGGTGCTGAGGGAGCACTACGAGTACATCGTCATCGATCTTGCCCCCGTGATGCCGGTGGCGGACTCGAAGGCCGTCAGCTTCCTGATCGACGCCATGGTCTACGTGATCGAATGGGGCCAGACCACGCGAACCGCTCTCCAGGAGTCGGTCTCAGGATCGGAAGTCCTCCAGAAGAAGCTGATCGGCGCCGTGCTCAATCGCGCGAACCCGAAGATGCTCAAGCGCATCGAGGCCTACAAGGGCAAGCACCACAACAGCTACTACGTCGAGCACGAGCACGCGTAAGACCACGGCCGGGGCACCACGCCCAGCCGAACTGCAACGACCTCAGGCCCGCTGCCTCTGGCAGCGGGCCTTATTCGTGCTCGCAGAATTGTTATCGCAGCCGTCGAGGACGCTTTGGCGCAAAGCGACGGGCTGGGCCCCTCGGCAGCCGGTCATCGGGGCATGGCGCCCGGGCCGGTGCGGCCTCCGTATTCGTCCGGAATCCACAACTTGCAGTTATTGCTCTAGCCCAAAAGCAAGGATTGACGCGCATATGATGGGCTAGGACACTGCCCCGGCTACCAAGCTAGCCATCGTAGGTAACAGTCCAGATCCTTGATGCCACATCTTTAGGCATCTTTCCTTCTTGGTTCCCAGAGGTTAACCTCGAGGCATATTTGCAGTTTCTTTTTCGGTGGCTTGGATGCTGATCGTCCTGACGATTTTGACCATTTGGGTCCTGCTCAACATCCTGTTCGTGTTGATCGTGGTCCCCCCGCGCAAACCACGCCGGCAATCGATGGCGCGGACGTTGTCGCCAGCCCCTATCGACCCGAGCAGACGAGAACTCGAGCAGGACGAACCGTTTTCGGTTCGCCACGTCATAGCCTCCGTCGCGATGGGGGCCTTCTTCGTGCTGGTGCCGCCGTTGCTTGCCTTGCGCGACGCTATTGTGCGCTTCTTCGGCAGATCCTCACGAGACGGAACCTAGCTGCGGCCCCGGACGATTGGGGATCGCCGATCGTCGGCACTCTGGCGCAGCCAGCTAATAGGCTTCCTGGAACATCACGGCGGAGGCTGTACGCGCCATGATCTTCAGGTCGAGCCAGATGCTCCAGTTGCTGACGTACCAGACATCGTACTCGACCCGCTTCTCCATCAGATCGATGGTCGGCGTTTCCCCCCGGAACCCATTGACTTGGGCCCAGCCGGTCAGGCCGGGCTTCATGTGATGGCGATAGACGTATTTGCTGATGAGCTCGTCATAGTAATTGTCGTGGGCCAGCGCGTGCGGACGCGGCCCGACCAGTGACATATCCCCACGCAGCACGTTCCAGAGCTGCGGCAGCTCATCGATGCTGGTCATGCGAAGGAACCGACCGATCTTCGTGACCCGGGCATCCTTCTTGGTCGCCTGCGTGACCGTCTCGCCATTCTCGCTGACGGTCATCGAGCGAAACTTCCAGATCTCGAACGGCTTGCCGTTGAAGCCCCGGCGCGACTGCCGGAAGATGACCGAGCCCGGGGAATCCAGCTTGATCAGCACGGCGACGGTCAGCAGCAGCGGTGTCAGCAGCACCAGTGCAAACAGAGCCACGCCGACGTCGAGGCAGCGCTTTTGCAACCGTTCCAGAATGGTGAGGGGCGGCCGCTGTATCTCGACCGCGACGGTTCCGCTGACCGGCAGATAGGGGCGAGCCACCAGGTCGGCGATCGGGTCGTCCGGCAGGATGCGTATCGGCTGGGGAACCGCACGTAAGTATGGCCCCAACTTTCGCAGCATGGGCAGCTCGTTCCAGTCGATCGCAAGCAGATATTCGTCGACATCGGCCGAGCGCGACTGACGGATGACATCGCGGATCTGCCGCTCCCAATTGCCGTCGTCCCGATCGGCTCCAAGCACGAAATGCCGCATGACGTCGAAGCCAGCCCGGCGCAGGTCCTTGAAGCGGCTCGAGGTGAAATCGAGCGGCTTCAGGCTGAGCAGAATTACCTTGCGATCGACCAGGCGGCTTCTCGCAAAGCTGGTGCCGAACACTGCCTGCCAGGCGAAGCGGAGGCTGATTAGGCCGAGCCCGCCGATCACGGCGAAGACGATGACCGTGCCGCGCGACAGATTATCCGTCGATTTCAGCAGAAACGCGGCCACGGCGAGGATCGTCAGCGAGGTCAGCCAGATGAAGACCGCCTTTCGAAGCTGCCAGACGAGATTGAGCAAGCGGTGCGTGGCATAGACGTCCCGGAAATAGGCGACCGCGACGAATACAACGCCGACGAACAATCCGGCTCCCACCGATGCGCCGTCGGCAGGTGACGCGACGGCCGCGCCATACAGCGAGGCCCCGGCCGCGTAGCTCAACAGGATCAGCAGAAAGTCAGCAGCGATGACGACGATCTGAAATGGCCTCTGAAGGGCGCCACCGCGCACGGATGCCGATGTATGCGCGCTTTCAGAACCATAAGTTGCAACAGCCATTCGAACCTCTGCCTTATCGAGAGAGTGTCTGACGCTCATCGTGATGCTGAAGACTCGTCAATTTCCCCGCGCGAAAAGTGTTGGTTGATCGCAGCGACATTGTGGCGCTGCACGCAAAACTTTTGCGATGCATTGATGATGCGCCATGTCGAAATGCGCATCGACATCGATACGCTGAAAATCTCGTCACAGTGCTGACATATCAGCGACGCGCTGCCCTATTTTGAATCAAGTTCCGCATTCGACACGATGCTGCGGCAGTCGGATGAGCGCGTCTTCGCTGATCTTTGAGGTGCGTCATCCCTTCTCGCGAGCACGAGCGAGTCGATTGCGGGAACTTCGGTGAAATTCTATCTGCGGATGTATGCTGGATTCCCGGCAGGCATGCATCTTTGCCGCACTCTGCGCCTCAGCGATGCAATTCATACAGACCGACATTCGACCGCCTCCTCGCAAACGAGCTAGGCAAAAACTTCCGCGCCCTTCTTTTGGCGTGATCGGGCCGGAGAACAACGAGGCGACCCCGCCGACGTCACGTTGTTCGCGTCAGATGGGGAGTCCTCCGGTGCCGGCGACTTGGGGAATTTTTTTCGACGACCCGATCGATTGTGCGCCATGAAACCTCTCGCCCGCCCACGTCAGCCGATCCACAAGCCGCACCTGCCGGAAGGCGTCCGCATCTATGCGATCTCGGATATCCATGGCTGTGCGCATCTGCTCCAGCCGATGTTGCAGGTGATCGACGCCGACGTGGCTCGCAGCCGCCCACCCTATGCGATCGAAGTCTTCATGGGCGATTACATCGACCGCGGCCCGGACACGCGTGCCACCCTCGACATCCTGGTCGAACGCAGCAGGCGGGGAAATGCGGTCTTCCTCAAGGGCAACCACGAGGCATTTCTGGTGAGGGTGTTCGAAGACCCCTCACTGTTCGAGGACTGGATCGCCGTCGGCGGAGCTCAGACCTTGATGTCCTACGGGCTCGCCCCGCCGGATCTGAAGCGCGACGAACCTGCTTCCATCATGCGCGATTTGATTCGCGCCATGCCGACCGAACACCTGGAATTCCTGGACAACCTGCGGCTCAGCTTCAGTTGCGGAGACTTCTTCTTCGTCCACGCCGGCGTTCGCCCGGGCATTCCATTGGCCGAGCAGACGGAGCGCGATCTGCTCTGGATTCGCGAAGAGTTTCTGCGGAGCGAGGAGCAGTTCGGCAAATATATCGTGCACGGTCATACGCCGGTTCGCAGCGCCGAATTCCTGGCGAACCGCGTCAACATCGACACCGGCGCCTATGCAACCGGCAATCTCACGCTGATGAGCATCCAGGGAAGCCGCATGCTCGCGGTGTGACGTGGCGATTCGCGAGACGGAAGGACGTCCGCGTTCTTTCCCGCGGCTAGTTCAGCAGAGGCGGCTTTTCCGGTCGCGCACGCGTCTGCGCCATCCAGTCGCTCCAGGCGCGTTCGTGCTTGATGTAGAGTTCCACCCAACGTTCGCCATGCCTGGCCTGACGGATGCGCGCCGCCTCGCCAAGCAAGTCGGCACCGGGGCGCGTGTCCGACTTGTCCAACGCTTCGAACTCGATGGTTTCCGAGATCGTCAGACCGACGAGCACGCGCTGTCCGGCGCCATCCACGATATAACGTCGCGGAGCGTCGTTCTTGGGCTCATTCATGTCGTCATGCCCCGTCATTGCGGTGTGAAGCTGGGCGCCGGCAGCGAATTGGACGATATCTAAAAGGCTCGCCGTGCGTGGCCGAATGTCGAGGTGGGATGAGGCCTCTGCCGTGAGGCGCCATAGGACGCGTTCGCATCTCTTCGTTGAACACGCCAAGCGCGCAAAGCGTATCCGAGGATGAGGCCAGTGCCGAAGATGAAAGCGGAGACAAACGCAGAAGTCATAGGTGTCGCCCTGGATAGTCCTGTGCTCATCAAGAGCGAGCAGTGTGTCGACATCATGATTCTCGATGACTCCTCGGCGCCGAAAAATTGTTCAAGATCCGATCTTGTGTGTTCAAGCAGCGCGCGTGCCAGGCCTGCCGCCCCCTGCCACGTTCGGTCTGGATCGCCGGCGATCACCGAGAACTCTTTATATGGCGACCACACTCTCTAAGAGAGGCACTCTTATAAGAGAGCTGCCTCTGCGACCCGACGACTTCTGGTGGTCGGGCAGACCGGCGCGCACCTGCAACGAGGATTTCGGGCGGATCGGTCGACCGATGCCCTTGCAACCGTCAGGCAGCCGTCGCATTATTTCGCATCGCATTTCAGAGGGATTCAATCCAATGACCTTCCGCGCCCTTATTCCATCCATTGCCGTGGCCGCCCTTGGCCTCACCGTGACGGCGTCCGTCGCCCCGGCCGCTGAGCTCGCCGTTGCTCCGGCACATCGTGCGGCCGCCGTCCAAGGCGGATACGTCTTTTGGGATCCGGTTTACCCGCCCGCGATCTATGGCCCCCAGCTTCGCCCCGTCCAGGAAGTCGCAGCCATGAAGGCACAGGCACGGCCCGTGTCTCAACGCTGGTGGGGGTATTGGTACGCCTGGTAAGCGCGGGCAGCGCCTGGCTGAGCGCAACCTGACGTCCCAACGACCGCCGCCGTTCCGGGATAACCGGCCGGCGGCTTTGTTTTGAGCTGCGAACAAAGCACAACAGCAGAGCTAACGATTCAGACGTAGGACGACCGGCCCGCTGCGAGCGCGGCTCGACACTGTCATCACCCGCTTGAAGCATCCTTCACCACACATTGCGCAGAACGAACCCAATCTTTAAGTAAGGACCTTGATGTATCTGAAATCCCAGCGAAATTCGCAGCAGGCGAGCTCATTCAACGATATTTTTCAGTTTCGATCGGGCGCGCTCGAGATAGCGATCGAGCGCGGCGAGTCTTTTTAAGTCTTCAAAAACCGAATCCGACGATTGGGATGCTATCAATTCGTTGACTGAGCATGCCAGCTTGAAGCGCTCGTCCTCGATTTGCACGATGCGATCCCAAATTTCCGTCACTGAGGTCGAGGATTTCTGATCCCAGTTTTTGTTTTGCTCCGGCTCCTTCGCCGCAAGCCCATGGCGAAGCGCATTCATCCGAGAACGCATTTTGCCTTGCTGCGTACGCGGCCCGGTGCTCCGGGCCGCGTTACGTCGATTTGCTGCAATCTGCTTACGCGTCGCCACCCTCAGCCGCCTCCTTGGATTCCTCGCGCAAGCGCTCTTGCCGCTCCAGTTCCTTGTCTTCCCGCATCTCGTTGCGGAAGTTACGCAACGCGGCCGCGCTGAGCGGCAAACGCTGATCGGGGGAGCGGGCTGCATAGGAGCGCTCAAGCTCCTTAAGGGCCTGATCGCGTTCCTTAATGGCCGACTTGCGCATACCCTCAACCTTTTGCAACGAAGGAAGGGCGAGCTGGAACGCCTGAGTGTCGACAGCATCATCGCCAAAGCCGCCACGCACCAGTTTTGCGCTGAACTCCTTGCAATGATCAGGATCGGCAAAGTAATCCATCGCGACTTCCTTCGCCAGGCGATCGTAGTCGTCCTTTTCCTTCCTGCAGGATGGCACAACGGCGTGCAGCTTCTTATCCAAGACTTCCACCGCCTCACGGCGATTGATATTCACAATTTCGGCGATCAGGCTGTTGAACCACATCAGGCGGGCAATCGCCATCGTGGCATTGAACACGGTGAGAAACTCCAAGTCAGACTTGGGACGGTGCGGCTCCTTGCTCCCCGCGACGGAGTCGAAGAGGGCACGGAAGAGATCCGCAGTCATGCCAGGCGGCAAGTTCGGCTTGTCCAACATCTTCTTGATGAAGTCGGGCATGTAGTTGCGGGTCTCTTCGTCCTCCTGAAGGGACTCGGAGATATCTTCAATGCGTTCCTCTTGCTCCTCCTCAGCTTTGCCCTCTCCCTCTGCTTCTTGTTCCTGTTCCTCCTCGGGCTGGCTCATGAGAGGAGCTTGCACAGCTGAGGCGGCGCTCGCTTCGCCATCAACAGAACTCGCGCGAGCCTGCTCAATCGGGTTCGCTTGGAGCCCACTCGACGATTCGTGGTGAATCTCGGCTGATTTCGCTGCCGTCCCGGCAGCAGGGTCTGGCGCTGGTTCGGTGAACATAGATTGCTCCTTAGTTGTAGGAGCCAATCACGCTAGAGAGCTCAGTCGAAAAGATCAGCATCGAAGTCGTGGGAATAATCGGGTGTGGATGGTGGACGCGAAGCGATTCGCGCAGCGACATGCGCTTGGGCAGCACGCACAATGGATTCAGTCGTGATCGGCGCCAAGCGCCGCTCGCGCAAGAAGTCGCGTAGCGGCGGGAGAATCAACTCCAAGAAGTCGTGGAAGTCCCCCGCTTCGGCGTAGGAAGGTTTACCGTC
Organism: Bradyrhizobium sp. DOA1; assembly: GCF_001593325.1. NCBI lineage: Bacteria > Pseudomonadati > Pseudomonadota > Alphaproteobacteria > Hyphomicrobiales > Nitrobacteraceae > Bradyrhizobium > Bradyrhizobium sp. DOA1. The sequence continues at coordinate 1,266,577 of NZ_JXJM01000001.1, read as the reverse complement.
TCGGCAATCGACAACGATCGGCTTCCGCGTTATCGCCTTTTCGCTCTTCAGAAAAACGGGAACGAGTTGTCTAGCGAGCTCCTCATGTGCAGGGTGCTGAGGACGCCCCGGTGATCGTTTTCGCTGGATGCGCTCCTGAGCGCGACCTGCCGCTGCTGCAATGGCTTCACCGCCGGGAGTGACCGGGCCATAAGGAGCGGCGATTTGTTCGTCGCCCCAAATGTCCAGGCTGAACGTGCCAGGCGGCTCCGAGCCTCGTTGATGGTCTTGGGCCAGCTCCCAAACAACGGCAGCTGGAAGGTCACCTTGATGGAAAAGGTCAGGCTTCCTTCGCACTTTACCCAGTGTCGATACGAGAGCGCCAGGTCCTATTTCTTCGCTCCGGACGGCGGCCAGTGCCAACGCCGAGACCACAGGGAGAAGCTCGGCTTCCTCCTCGTCAGAAAGCGCCACTTCTTCGGGGGCGGATTCGATATCTCGCTCCTTATAGAAGTTAAACAACGTCAGGACCTGACGCGCGACAGGATCCAAACCTTTGCGCATAAGCGTCCACACCTCGACAAAGGGCAGGCATGTCTCTTTAAGTTGTGCTTTGTGATACGTCGGCATCGCCAGCTCTCGCGGAGCGAATCGCAAAGCGCCAATTTAACACCTTTCGCCAACATAAATGATGCGGCCGGCAACGCAATCCACAGGGGTTTTGCGACCAGCTCTCCTTCTCCGAACCAACCTTGCTCGCGTCGCAAGCCTTACCCTCGGCCCGAGTTTACACGCCGCTATCAATATTGATGTTTAGCAGCTCGCCTCTGGGTTTCTTTATGACGAAGGGTGCCTGCTACAAGTGCGACAGATGCAGCATCCTCGCGGCGAACCTCGAATGTGGTTTCATTCCACGCGACAGGGATTTCGTATCAGATGACGTCGAGTAGCTAGCACGGCGTATCGACGCGTGGGCTGTCGAACCTTTAACCAACACTGCAGCCGACGATTTCAGCAAAGACGCGGGCGAACTCCGCGATGTTGTATGGCGTCAGAGTAAGATTATCAGGTGCACGCAGCCATCGTCATGCCTTAGCGCACCCGTGCTCAGATCAGTTCTTCGCGCTTACGAGCTCCGCCTAATGGAAGCATCCTATGAAGCCCTTAAAGACATCGCTCCCCTCGAGTCGAGTAATTGTCGGCCAAGTCAATTTACGAGAAGCCACCTCCCGCACAGATGTGTGGCCTCGTCTCGCGTGAACACCCCACTAGAAACAGCCCGATCATCACCCTCAAATTTTGCCAGCAATTCTGGAAATCACTTCGCTGGCCACCATATTATATGGGCAACGTCAGCAACAGCGTTTCCTCAACTGATTCTTCGTGAAGCAATGACAGATCCGGCTTTTGACTCTGAAGAACGAATCTCACACTGCGCGAAACAATACGCGTGCTTGGTCGCGGCATTTCAATACGCGGATGCCGAGTTCAAGCAGCGTTTCCGTGTGCAAATGGATGACCTTCTCGACCAAGGAGGCCAACTAGCTCGACTGGTGAAAAGAAAAAGGCAACGTCAATTGCCTGGAGATATTTTGAGCTCAGTTGTAGGGCGGAGGGACATCAAACGCACCATCAATGCGTCCGAAGCTGAAGCCATACGAAGCTATTATTCGACCCCCTCAATCTACCATCTCGCCGTTCTGTCGGGAGATGAAATGGCCGGATTGGCGGATTGCATGGAGGGGTGGGCGCGTCTAAGCAGCTCGACTGCCGTTCTATGATAGAGTTGCTCGGGTGGTCCGATGGCATGCGGAGCTTGGTCGAGGTAGTCGGCACCAACTATACACCCTTGCCGTTGCCGGAAGGCACCAAGCCTCCCCTGTTCAAATTCCTCGCGAGCAAGGTGCTTAGAGGATAGCCATGCGGGCCGTGTCCAGAGGAACGTAAGTTAAGTACGTCAGCACTCCGGATGTCCGTTCACCCATCAACAGCGCACAATCAGTATACATCGATGAAGGTCGCCGATGGGCCGACCTCCGAAGTTCACTAGCCCCGTCAGGATGGTGGATGCCATCGACCTCGGATGAGGCGTCGAAGTGAATTGAACGCTCGATTGAGCGTGGATGATGGCTTGCCGAGCCGGGGCGGCATGACGACCACAACCAAAAGGACATTCAGCAGCAGCCGGCTGCCGAGGGCCAGCAAAAGGCCTTCATCAAATTCGGGGCCGACTGGCGATGAAATGATTGCGTGCCAAGAATGCATCTATCGAAACCCAGCTGGCCCGCCAGTTCAAGCACAACCTTCGGTCAAGGTGCGGCCCGTCCAACTGCCGTCTATTCACGTCCAGGCAGCGTCTGGTCAGCTGGGGGACGGTCAAAGCCCTGGAAGCCGACGAAAAGCAACCCGCACATGATCGCAATGATGAAAGCAGAGCCGAGAACAAGGAGCAGCGCAGCCTTCCAACCAGCCAAGCCCTGTTTCTGAAGCCGAACTGCGTACAGGATCAGCGCGATGAATAGGATAGGCCCAATGAGGAGGACCATGGCCAATCCGAAACTGTCGGCAGGCAACTAACGGCGCGGTGAACACCTTCGCTTGGTTCGCGAGCGGCCTTCTAGGGCGAAGCCAACCATCCGTCGAGAAACGGCTCCGGCCGATGCGGGATGGAGTCGAGACGTCGAGCGGAGGCGTCGCTCCGCTTTTTCGACCCGATCTCGAAGATCCTCTAGTTCTGAGAGCTGACAGGTGAGTTCATTCAACCGTTGGGCAAAAAGAATTGCGCGAGCGCTTCGCATGAATGCCCCCCCACAGTACGAAAAAATAACAATCAGAATAGTTTCGGAAAAAAGCTCCACCGGGAATATGTGGAAACTACTACAGGGCGGTTCGAAAGACAACCAGAGCTTGCTTACACGAAACTTACTGTTCTCCGCTCCCTCGGGGACCGGGGTCGATTCTCTCAGGACTGCGTGCGCTGCTGCATGAATTGAAGATGGAGTCTCAATCTCGCCCTGTTTAGGAAATGGCTCTTGCGTCTTGCGGCCTAGGAAGGTCTCGGGAAGCGGCAGCTTCAGCATGTGAAGGCTGTCGCGAAACGCGCCCAGGTTTCGCTCTTAGAGGCCCTGGCAATCGTGGCGGCAGGGCCGCGGTCGGTCTTATGAGCGCCCTGCCAGGGCTCTATGGCGTAACCGTCAACAATCTGCTTGTCGCGATGGCGTGCATCGAGTTCATCTGTACAGACGGGATCGATCCTGCCCGTCCCGATCGACGATATAGGCTTTGTACTTGCACCTTACAGTCTGATCTGTGCCGCCGTCCCGGTGAACATTTTAGAGCGCTTGAAAGGGTTGTAGACCGCCAACCACTGCCTCAGGGCGCTACTCGCCACGTTCGTCTACAGACACGAAGTACAGTACGCCGCGTCGCTTCTTGTTCTGCTGCTGCAATGCAGGTGCGACCACCGAAGCAGTCGATGAGAGATACACGGATCGCTGGGTTAATGCTGAACGGCCCGCCGATATGCGGGCCGTTCGCGTACGATATCAGTTGATCAAAAGATGCCGGGGAGCAGCATTGCGACTCGATCGCGATACTTGCGGTACTCGTCTCCGAAGAAGGCGACCAAATCCCTCTCTTCCAGCCAAATTCCGACAAAGATGTAGCCTGTGGTGACCGAGGCGAAGAGGAAGTGGCCGACCGTCATCAACGGCGTGGACCAGAAGGCGATGATGAAGCCGAGATAGATCGGATGCCGAACCAAACGGTAGAGTCCCGGCGTCTTGAACTTGATGGGTTGGGCAACCCGCCCCAAGAACTGCGTGATCACCTGGGTCAATCCAAACAGCTCGAAATGGCTGATAAGGAACGTGCTGTACAGCACGATGATCCAGCCGATCGCGCCTCCTGCTGAGAGGGCGCCGGCGAAGACAGGGCCATCGATTTTCCACAATACGCTGGATAGCGGTTGCCACTGCCAGAACAGCAAGATCAAGCTAAGACTCGCGAACAAGACGAAGGTGCTGCGCTCGACGGCCGGAGCAAAGAAACGCGCGAAGAACGACTTGAAAGCACGTCTTGCCATCCCGCTATGCTGCACGGCGAAGATCGACATCAGCGCGAGATTGATTACCAAGGCCGTGCTCCACGGCGCGTTCGTGCCGTCGTCGATTGTCTTTGGCACCAGGACCCCCGAAACGAAGCCGATCGCGTAGATGAAGGTGCCGAGAAAAACGGCATACGAGAGCATGCCGTAGACAAGGGCGAGCAATCGTGCCGCGCGGGTCGGAGTAGCCTGAACGGAATTCTGGTCGGAATGCAAAGTCATTGTCATGTCAATCTCCATCGCTTCCAAAATCTTCGGTATACGTGCGCTTCAAACCCGTCGGTTGCTGTCGAGCCGCGCTGCCGCCCAAGCGATCAGCTGGTCGAGAGGACTGTAGGGAGTTGATCTTCCGAAGAGTTGCGAGTTCTCGGCAGGTCGCTGCTGCTCGCTCAGCGCAACCTTCACATGTTCGGCGATTGCGGCCGCAATCGCCTCGTTTGTCACCCGCCTTAGCCGCGCGGCCACGATCAGAACGCGGCGTGACAGGGAGAGCTTTCCCCCGAAACGGGAGGCAAGGAAAGACGAGGCAAGTCTGTCTGGTCGCTTCACGCTGTGCGAGAGACGGATGTGAAGCTGAGGTAGGACGGTCATATGGCTTCTCCTGTTGAACGCCATTTCACCGATCTGTAGATTGCGCTTGTCCGGACTGCTTGGCGGACTCCTTAAGGAAACTCCTGTTTTTCCTTTACAAGAGGCCGTTCGTCCGCTTGGTACTATGGACGCTGGTAATGAAATACCGTTTTGCCGACTTCGAAATTGATCTTGGCCTGCATGAACTGCGCCGGCGCGGCTCGCCCGTTCATGCCGAACCGCAGGTTTTCGACCTAATCGTTCATCTGCTGCGAAACCACGATCGGGTCGTCAGCAAGGACGAGCTGATCGACAACATCTGGAACGGCCGGATCATCTCGGAAGCCGCGTTTTCGAGTCGCATAAACGGGGCTAGGCGCGTGCTCGGAGACAGCGGTACTGAACAACGCTTCATCAAGACCTTGCATCGCCGCGGCTTTCGCTTCATAGGCGAAGTCGAAGAAGTGCCGAGCTCGGACGCCGATGCCGTCGGGCTTGTGCCCGCCGAAGCCGTCGATCTGGAAAGTTCGCCGAATAATTCGGTCAAGGTCGAGATTTCTCGCCTGGATGACGTCGTTTCGGAAGCAGTCAAAGCAGAGGCGATCACCCGACCTTCGATTGCCGTGCTTCCGTTCGCGAACATTTCGATCGATCCCGAAAACGAATATTTCAGCTATGGGCTCACGGAAGACATCATCCGGCTGCTCGCCAGAAACCGATGGCTTTCCGTGATCTCCCGCCATTCCACGATTGGCTTCCTGGGCACCACCGTCGACGCTCGCGAAGTGGGCGCCCAACTTGGTGCGACCTACGTCATGTCGGGAAGCGTGCGGAAGAGCGACGGCTCGGTGCGTATCGCTGCGGAGCTCGCGAGAGCCGCGGACGGACAGCAGCTCTGGTCCGAAAAGTACGAATTTCAGCTGCTGAACATCTTCGACATTCAGGAGGAGATGGCACGACAGATTGCCGCCACGATAGAGCCCGAGCTGTCGAAAGTGGAACAGCAGTTGGCCGCTCGCAAGCCGCCGGAAAGCCTAGATGCTTGGGACTGCTACCAGCGCGGACTTTGGAATTTGTGGCGATTCACGACGCCGGGTTTCGACACCGCGGAAGAATATTTTCAGAGATCGATCGCCGCTGATCCAAACTTCGCGAGAGGACACGGCGCGCTCAGCTACGTGAATGTTCAACGTTCTCTCTACGATACGCCTGAAGCTAGGGGCCCTCGGTTGAAAACCGCTTTGCACCAAGCCCGAACCGCCCTATCTCTCGACGAACTCGATTGCTTCTGTCATTGCGCGCTGGGGCGCGCTCTATGCCTCACGCGGCAGAACGAGGAAGCGTTTGCCGCGATCGGCTTGTCGTTGGAGCTCAATCCCAGCTTCGCACAAGGCTATTTTGCGCAGGGCTTCAACCTCCTATGGTGCGGACGCGAGATCGAAGCGGAAACACTGCTGGACCAGGCCACGATCTTGAGTCCACGCGACAGCCACCTGTGGAGCTTCCACCACACTCGTTCATGGGCACATTTCTCGCTTGGAGAATATGACATCGCTGCGGAATTCGCCCGCAGAGCGACGCGCCAAGCGAACGCGACGTATCGAGCCTATGCGACCTTGGCCGCTTCGCTGGGACGCCTCGGTGACGAGGCGCAAGCGAGCGCCGCTTTGGCAGATTTGATGGATCGCAAGAGTGATTACACGACCAGAACCGCCGAAAGAGAGCTCTTTTTCTGTAAGGACGCCAGGTTCTTGACCAATTACACCGAAGGATTGCGATCGGCCGGCGTTCGCGAGAACTGATCGTTACGCAGTAGTTGCAGCCAGTGCACGCTCGGTTCTCCGATTGCGGGTAGGGCCGCATCCCGAGATGGCCGCACGCAGTGCCTCAATACGCCTAAAGCCAGATGCACAGTTGTCGTACCATCTGAGGCCCTCTGCGTCAGACCAATGCGACTTTGGGACCTTTGGAAAACGGCGCGAGCGTCCGGACCCCAAGGCGTCGCCAATGTGCCTCGATCATCTTGTCTGCTTTTTCGTCAAAAGGAGACACTTGGCCGGCTGCGCGACAATGTCCGCTCGGAAACAAATAGCAGACCACTCTTGCCATCCCAAATGACAATGTCACTTGGAACTTAGGACTTCTCCGGATCTTAAAATCGCAGCACACGCCACAGAGTAGCACGGCGGCCAAGATAGCTCGCTTCTCCGCCGACTTGTATTTGATCTGGATCAACGAAGGACGAATTGGGGAGACCAGTAACAATCCGTATGTTTGCCCGCAGACCCGCGGCATGCCTACTTGTATTACATTTGCAATCTCGCCAGAGAAGGCGGATTACTCGATGTCGGCCATTGGTGACGCGTAGATTTGGTCCTGGGTGCTAGATATTTGCGTTCAGCACGACGACCTCGGCGACGAAGATTTGAATTGGCTACTATCTCTCGCGACCAGAAAAGCTGCGCGCCAGGCAGCCGAAGTTGCGAAAGGCGATCGGAGCCCTCGAGCGGTCAGGCGATTTGAATAGGGCATTAGCTTAAGTCAATTGAGCGGGGGTTAGAAATGATCACCATTCCAGAGCTTCTAGCTCATAGCCTCTCGTCCTTTCTAACTGCGGATACGCGCGACCGGTTTGGAAGCTCACACAGCCGCTTGACGGAAGTCCTCCCGTTTGCGGCCCGGCTCGCTTTGGAATGCATAGGCAACAGCGACGCGCTCTACCATGATATTGAACATACGATGCTAGTGACCCAGGCGGGACACGATATCCTAATGGGACGAACCCTGGTGCGGGCGACGACGGCGGCGGACTACGCGAACTTCATCTTGGGCTGCCTGACCCATGACATTGGATATGTTCGTGGGATCGTCGAGGGAGATTCCGATGTTTCCTACGTCATCGACTCGACTGGTCGAACAATCAACCTACCACGGGGCGCGTCCGACGCCGCGCTAGCTCCCTATCATGTTGATCGATCGAAACTGTTCGTATTGGAGCGCTTTGATGGAATCGAAGACGTCGATGCCGCACGGATTGCCAGAGCTAAGAGTTTACGCGCGTTCCCTATGCGGCTTCTTCTAACGACGAATTGATCGAAGAAGAGGGCATGCTGTTGCGTGCTGCCGATCTCATCGGTCAGCTTGGAGACCCCAACTACCTCAGAAAATCGAACGCGCTATTCCATGAGTTTGAAGAGATCGGCTTAAACAAGAAGCTCGGATACGAAACGCCGGCCGATGTGGTTTACAAGTGTCCACAGTTCTACTGGAGCATAGTCGCGCCTCAAGTCCAAACGGCGATACGCTATCTAAATGTTACATCGAGCGGTCGCCTATGGATAGCGAACCTCTACAGCAATGTGTTCCGGGCAGAGCGTGAGCCCGGGTTGTCGGGCCCTCAGGTCTGAGCCGACGCTTTTGCCATTATCCTGCATCTCGTCCAGGAGTGCGGTCGCTGCGAACTCGCGCTGAATACCTGCTGCATTCGGTCGCTGACACCGGAACGTTGCTCTCGGACTTAGGGTCAAATGCCAAGAACTCAGGGTTCGCAGATCTAGTCAGCTCTGGCGTGATGCGCGGACACTCTCAAACGCTATTTTTGCGGATGGGAAGACAGGCGGCTCTAACGCAATCTTGACATCAAGGGGTGGAGAGAAGCTCAGCAGCCCCTTCCTTGCCTTCGTCCTTATTTGAGTCGGTCATCGCGCTGCGTCACCGCAGGTACAGCTTAACCGAAAAATTACGTCTTCTTGCCAGCCTTGGACCATTGCAGAAGTCGCAGCCGCGACTCGAAACTACATGTTGCACTCACTTCATAGCTGCTCGGTCGGCAGTCTCTTCTTTGGAGAAGTCTGCTATGTTCAAGGGCGTTCTCATTGCACTTTTGGCGCTGCTGTTTCTTGGACTTTGTGATCAGTACTGGTCAGGTGGCCGCAATAACGAAGCTGCCTTCGGGCTGGCAAGACAAATTAAGCAGTCCTTCGGTGTGTGATCCAGCACGCCTTCGGGCGCTCAAAATAAGCGAAGCAGACTCCCTTAGCCTGCTGAACAGACGGGAGTGCCCGGATTGCCGTTCAGAGGGGATGGCGGCTGGGTTGCGAATCGAAATCGCGGAGCACCTGACATGCCTCGCGTGTGACGCGCGGTTTTACGTTGCGCCGCGCCCTCCAGATGCCAAAGCATTCATCCGGCAATGAGCGTGGCAAACGATCGGCTTTGATCAAAGCCAGACCGTTGGTGAGCCGCGCGACAAGGTTCGCCACGGCCGATCTTGTTGCAAAAGTCGGCTGCAGCGGAATTGACCGTTGGGCCATTCGTTGAGAGCCGCGCTCTGAAGCGCTGGCCCTGACGTAGTTTACGCGACTTCGATGCTACGCGACGCACGGAGTCCGGGCGGGTGGCGGTCGCGCGGCCGAGAAGGTGCCATCATCCCGCTTCGACTTATCGAACAAAGGAATAGGTGGCGCGATGCCCTTGTCCTCGACCAGCCAGTTCAGCATCGGAGCCGCTCCGTAAGCGGTATCTCCGATATGCCGCTCTGGCTTGAAACCGAAGCACTCCTCGGTCCGTCGATTATGGTCTGTGCTGCGCCGACCTCCGCCCGGCGAACGGCGTGGGAAGCCTCGACATCAACGATGACGCCGAACTTCACATCGATGAGATAGTTGTTGGAGTAGCGAGCCCCGAGGCACTCCGTAGTGCAAGCGCGATGTTCGCGGGGTCATGGCCGCGTAAGAACGGCTTGGATGAGCGTCGGTCCGGGTTAGCGACAGCGCCCTGTCCCGGGAGCCGATTGGGCGCTCAATTGCTTGCTCCCCACGATGTTCATAACCCGCGTCATAAGGCAGGCTCAGAGGGTCATCGTCTGCAGCTACTCTTGGATGGGTTTTGGTGAGGAAGTGTGTCGCTCCCATGCGGGACTTCATCTTTCCCAATGGATGCTCGGCTGTCTACCCCCGCGGACGCTGCATGGAGAGAAAGCTTCTAAGCTATTTCGGGACCACACCTCAGCCGCGGGCCGATTAGCGTGAAGGTTTTTTTAGGCGGACGCCAGCGCCGCCACCGTTTTCGTCGATGAACACAACCCCCGACTCTTCGAAAGCAGAGCGCACGACTTGTAACGTCGACCGCCGAGGTTCGTGGGTACCAGCCTCAAGTTGGCGAATGGTAACTATTCCAACCTTTGCGCGATCAGCCAGCATCTGCTGGCTCCAGTCCAAGAGACCGCGGGCGGCTCGACATTGCATTGGCGAAATCATTTCAAAGCTCCTCAAACGAATATGTCGAAAAGCGATTGATTTGTCCAAAATGTACATTATAATCAGAACTGTCGTTTTTCGATGGAGAAGACAATGAAGCGCACCAATCCGGTTTGGACTTCACGTTCGGAATACATCGGTGGATCCGATGCCCGCATCATCATGGGAGATGATCAAGATAAGCTGCTCAGGCTCTGGCGCGAGAAGCGGGGCGAAGCCCTTCCAATCGACCTTAGCAACGACCTGATCGTGCAGTTGGGCAGGATCACTGAGGAACTTAACCGAACTTGGTACGAGCGCACGAGCGGTTACACAGTGGATGATGTGCAGCGGCAAGTTCGCCATCCCGTCCACAAATGGATGGGCGCAACGTTAGATGGCCGGGTGCAACAGACCGGAGCGGTGTACGAGGCCAAGTTCATGCTGCCGTGGAATTTTTCCGAGGAGGCGGCAGCCGAAAAGCATATGGCTCAGCTGCAGCATAACATGTGGGTGGTAGCGGCACGTTCAGCGGTGCTTTCCATTATCACTGGCGGCGGAAAGTGGGTGGAGATCGCGATCCACGCCGATCCCCTCTACCAGCATCTACTGCTGACCGCGGAGAAGAAATTCTGGCGCTGCGTGCAGACCGGGGAGCCGCCCGCCCTGTTTAACATTGAGACCCCGCGGCCGAGACTGGAGGCAGTTAGGATCGTCGACATGGTGACCTCCAATTCATGGGCTGAGCTGGCCGCATCTTATCTCCGTACACGAGAGGCCCATGGCGAGCATGAACTTGCAAAGGCCGAGCTGAAGAAGCTCGTTCCGGAGGATGCGAAGGAGGCTGTTGGCCACGGCATCAGAGCAAAGCGCTCGAAGTCAGGCGCGATAAGCTTCGAAGCTCAGGCGGTGGAGGGCCCCCATGCATCAGTCAAGTGAACGCATTGGTGCGATCGCAGCTGCATTGGCGAAGGCTCAGGCCGAACTCATCAATCCAGAGAAGACTCTTGAGGCAACCATCCGATCGCCATTTCCGCGAGAGGAAGACAGGACGTTTCGATATGCATCGCTAGCCTCCGGGCTGGACATCGTCCGCAAAGCGCTCAGCCAGCAGGAGATCGCCACTATCCAAACCACTCGGATCGAGCAGGTTACTGGACAGATCCACCTGACCACGCTACTTGCCCACGCCTCGGGGGAGTGGATCTCGTCCGACTTGCCGGTCTGTGCCAGCAAGGACGTCGAAGCGCCGCATCGGTTGGGAGCGGCTCTGACCTACGCTCGCCGGTATGCCCTCTTCGCTTTAGTCGGCATAGCCGGAGAAGACGATTTGGACGCGCCCGATGTCACGACAAGCACGCCAACTGCGACCGCGCCGCCGACCGCACCAGGATTGAAGGAAAAACTCTCGAAAGATGTTCCCAACCGTTCTCCGGTCTTGCCTCCTAAGGAATCCACCGAACTCCTGAATCGGCTCTTGCGTGAACTTGCTCTTCGACAGGGTAGCGAAGGGCTGCTTGCCTGGGCCAAGAGTAGCTTGCCTCTAAAGAATACGTTGGTCGAGGTGGACGCCCGCATTCTTGAGACCGCCTACCAAAAACGGTTCGAGGAAACCGCGCTTCCCGACATCAATTTAGATGACGAGAAGCCCGTGTCAGCGGTCCGAGGCACTCCAAGTGAGGAGTTCCCTTCAGAGACAGCCGGCGACTTTGATTCGCTCCCTAGCTCCTCATCCGGAGGGCAGGTCGAACTCGCGTTCCCAAAAGAGCCGTCTCCACGACGAAGCAAAGATCACCACGCCTTGTCAGCGGTCCAAGGCGCTCCAAGCGAGGAATCCCCTTCAGACATAGCCCGCGACATTCATTCGCCCCCTAACCCCGCATCCGGAGAGCAGATCGGACTCGCCTTCCCAAAAGAGCCGCCTCGACGGCGAAGCAAAGATCACCTCGCTTTCGTCCGCAGCCAAGGTTGTCTCGTCTGCCGGAAGACACCCGCAGATGCGCATCACCTGAAGTTCGCTCAACCACGCGCATTGGGACGAAAAGTCAGCGACGAATTCACTGTGCCGCTTTGCCGATCCCATCACCATTCCCTGCATCGGCACGGAAATGAAAAAGCTTGGTGGACCGATCTGCGAATCGCGCCATTGCCAATCGCCAAGGAGCTATGGGATGCCAGCCCCATCCATCTGGCCAACGTAGAGAGAGTTGCTGCACCGCCATCGCGTCCGATAGAAGCGCCAGGATAATAATGGTCCTGTCAACCTCACAAACCTGAGTCGGCGAGCGCCTCTCCGCCTCAGTTCGAGGGGTAGCGAATCTAGACCTCTACTGGCGCCCGCATCGGCAATTCGAGCTTCTACTGTTCTCGATATGGAAGCTCGTCTTTTGATCGTACGGCCTCAATCAACATGCGACCAGCATGGGATGCATGTTCAAGCGCGCCAGACCCTCTCACTGTTTGAATCATTCTGAGCGGAGCACACTTCCAACTTTCTCAGGACCTCCGGTTCACCTTCTCAGACCATCGCGCTTCTCCGCCACGTCACACATTCGGCAAGAATGCTACCTAAGAGCGAAACGGGAACGGGCAGCAGGTCCGATGAAAATCTTCGTTGCAACGATCGGTGTCTTGCTCGCAGTGCTCGTTGGGTGCGTGCTCGCGAGCAACATCTGGATCGAGTTGACGCGAAAGACGAGGCGGCAGAAGCGAATCGAGCAGAATCGATCTAGACGCGACAACGCTGGTCAAAGGTGACTGGATCACCTTCAGCGGGCCGAGCCCCTCGCCTTGTTGTTTTGACTGATGACGCTCGGCAAACCGCTAGCTTCCGGGGTCAGCTGTCCGTCGTTTTCGGCTTCAATCTCGCCATACACGACCCACCATGTATCGGAATAAGCATTGAGCGTCTTTCCGTTCGACATCAAGATATTCATCGTCTTGCGAGCGATTGGGGATCGTGACCGAACCACCCCAAGCAATGGAAGTCATCGTCGTGGGAGACGTACTCTCGCAGCCGGCGAGGATGAGCCCATGATCCCGAATGTTGTCGCAAGTTCCCGAGTCACCGTTTCACACCGACGAAAGCGGTACGACCAAAAAGGTTACGCGACCGGATTCCTAGAAAAGGCCAGCTAGCGGCTTGTCAACGCGGCGTCCAAGCTTCTTTCCGCCTTAGGCGGCGACAGCTCCTTCTTCCACTGATCACCCAGTTTAACCGCTGCCTCAGCAGGAGGATTTCCAAGTAGTCCTTCTCGAACTCTGGATGAGTGCGCAGGGCTTCAATTTGTTGGTCGTGTAGTTTGAGCAACGCGGCAATGTAAGTGCTTTGGGCTGGGCGCATGGCAATCAACACCCTGAAAAACGCAATGAGTAACAAAAAAGTAGTCTAACAAGGGGCTCCGAAAAATGCTAATGGCCCGAGCTTTCCGCTCCCAAGACTAGGACGATGTTGCCGTGTATGGCGCCGAAACGCAACCCCCAAAGCGGCACAGCCTCGCCCTGCGATGAGTTGTTTTGGAAGTGAGAGCGGTTCAGACCGACACCGCCGTCGCACCACGGTATGACTACTGTTTAATCACAGATACGAATAAAAGATGGGCGATATTCAACCGCGGCGCATGATCGTGGTAGATATACTTTTCAAGCGGCAAGCCGGTCAGTTCTCGCCAGCGGGTTCACCACGTTAAGATTTGATCAATGTGGAAAGTTCTCGGAGCGCTTAGCAATGTCCATTGAAAGCCCTTCCGTGCACGCTGCTCGGACACGTCGTGTTTGTCTCGTTCAAGTACTTCCATGATCGTTCTTAACCTTCGGGGTCGGCGAATCGGTGGTCGAGGAGTTGCTCGTTGTTTGCTCTGCTCGCGACGCTCTCAAGCTGCCGATCAAACAATTCAGCATCAAGGTCCGCGATGACATCTTCCAGTCTGGAGGCTTCGATGGGCATGCCCTCGGCACGGAGCTCATGTTCAAGTACGCAACTCCTTGCTGGATCATTCACCACAAATTCGCGCATAATCACACTCTCTGATTGTATCAAATGCAATTCTCGATCAAAGCGAGAAAGCAAGCTTATGAGCAGAAACTCATCTCGCGTCGCTTAGTGGTCCCTGGTACCCCTATATTCTATTCGTGAGCCTAGCAGTGAGGCCGCTAGTCGATGCGGCGCGTGGTTCGGAACGGATCCATAATGAAACAACTTGGATGCGGCTCCGAGCTTGGCAGTCCGGCCACTGTCAAAGACCGGACAGACTTAAGGTCACTGCGCCCTGCTGTCGCGGAACTTTGAGACTTCGATGGAGCCAGGTGCTGTTAATCTAAGCTTGATTTTCGCTCTGTTTCGCCCTCCCTGCCCGACGCAATTCAGTGTAAGCACAAATTTCCATTTTGGGACCAATATGACAAAGAAACGAGCTCTCATTACCGGCGTCACGGGCCAAGACGGCGCCTATTTGGCTGAACTGCTTCTGCAGAAGGGTTACGAAGTCCACGGCATCAAGCGCCGGACCTCCCTCTTCAACACCGATCGGATTGACCATCTGTATCTCGATCCGCATGAGCCCGATCCCCCTTTCCGGCTTCACTACGGCGATCTTACGGATTCCTCCAGTCTGATCCGGATCGTTGGTCAGGTGCAGCCGGACGAGATCTACAATCTCGCGGCGCAGAGCCACGTTGCCGTTTCTTTCGAGGAACCCGAATACACGGCGAATTCCGACGCCCTCGGCACCTTGCGCATCCTTGAGGCTATGCGCATTACCGGCCTGGAGAGGAAGGCGCGCTTCTATCAGGCCTCAACGTCTGAACTGTACGGATTGGTCCAGGAGATTCCCCAAAAGGAGACCACGCCCTTCTATCCCCGCTCACCGTATGCGGTCGCCAAGCTTTATGCCTATTGGATCACGGTAAACTACCGTGAGGCCTACGAGATGTACGCCTGCAACGGCATTCTCTTTAACCACGAATCTCCGGTCCGGGGCGAAACCTTCGTTACTCGAAAGATTACGCGTGCTTTGGCGCGCATCCATCTTGGTCTGCAGGAGCGGCTTTATCTGGGCAACCTGGACGCCCTGCGCGATTGGGGACACGCGCGTGACTATGTCGAAATGCAATGGTTGATGCTGCAGCAGGAAAAGCCGGAGGATTTCGTGATTGCTACGGGCGTGCAGCACTCTGTCCGAGATTTTGTCAACGTCGGCGCAAACGAAATCGGCATGACAATTCGATGGGAAGGAAGCGGCGTCGACGAAAAGGGATACGACGCGGCTACGGGAAAATGCGTTGTTTCGGTCGATCCGCGCTACTTCCGTCCCACCGAGGTCGCGACACTCCTCGGTGATCCATCAAAGGCCAAGCAGAAGCTCGGCTGGGAGCCCAAGACGTCGTTCGAAAGCCTCGTTCGAGAAATGATGAAGGAAGACCTCGAATCCGCCAAGCGCGACGAGATCATCAAGAAACACGGATTCCGCTACTTCGCCAGGCATGAATAGTCCAAGCCTCACTGATGCACGGAGATCTATAAGGCAAGCATGTTGGTGCGTTACGCGAGAGCTCTGTCAACACCAACGATAAGAGCTGCGAGCGAACTACTATCTCCGGCCGATATCGCCTGCGGGATTCGCGCGAGGTAATCCTGCGATTCCGCGCCATTCCATGCGACATGGACGAAGCCTACGGGCCGCTTCTGCAACTGAGCTTAGCAGGAGTTACCCAGCCGACAGATAGGCCCGGTAGGCGAGTTCGATCCCATCCTTGAGTGAAGTCTGGGCACGCCAGCCGAGCTTCTCCAGGCGGGTAACATCGAGCATTTTACGGGGCGTGCCGTCAGGGCGCGAATGATCGAACGTTACCTCTCCGCGATAGCCGACGATGGCGGCAACGATGCGCGCGAATTCGGCAATCGTGATGTCCTTCCCCACGCCAATGTTGACAAGCTCGGGACCTGAGAAAGTCTTCATCAGGTGCACGCAGGCATCTGCCATGTCATCCACGTAAAGGAATTCGCGACGCGGCGCGCCCGTGCCCCAGATCGTGACGTTTGTTGCGCCTGCCAACTTCGCCTCGTGGAAGCGGCGAATCAAGGCAGCAACGACGTGACTATATTCCGGATGATAATTGTCGCCGGGACCATAAAGGTTTGTCGGCATTACACTGATAAAGTCAGAACCGTACTGGCTGCGATAAGCTTCCACCATCTTAATCCCAGCGATCTTCGCAATTGCATAAGGCTCGTTGGTTGGCTCGAGGGGCCCCGTCAGCACCGAATCTTCACGCAAGGGTTGCGCAGCAAGCTTTGGATATATGCAGGACGAACCCAGGAACATCAGTTTTTCTGCACCATTAAGATGCGCCGCGTGAATCACGTTCGCCGCGATAGCGATGTTGTCGTAGATGTACTCAGCGCGCAGAGTATCATTGGCGACGATGCCACCGACCTTGGCTGCGGCAAGAAAGATCAACTGCGGCCGCACCTGAGCGAACCAGCGGAACACCATGGATTGGTCGCGTAAATCGACCTCGCTACGATCGACCGTAACGAGACGAACGTCCTCCCTCGCAAGCCGGCGCGTCAATGCCGCTCCCACCATGCCGTTGTGGCCAGCGACGTAGACGGTCTTACCCTTCAGTTCAAATGGAGCAGCGGCCATCGTGACCTCCCAGTTCGCCGTGGGAACCCTGGCCGCGCCTCCCCCGCAGACTGGTATTCGAACGAATGTTCCACACGGGACGTGATTTGGTATGGAAGAATGAGATCAGGTGTTCAGCAAGATCAGCGCCGTCCTGTCCCGCCAGCCGCGAGATTAAAGCGACCTGCTTTTGCATGCCATTCCTTGTTCAAACAATAGCGATCGCAGCATGAAATATTCAGCTGAGTGCACCGCGCCGAGCTAAGATATATCCCTTTTTGAATATGTCGGATGCTTCGGTCAACCCCCGGACCGCTGAAAAGGTAAACTCGAACGGTATCTGTCGGGGATTCTTTCCGCTATTTACCTCGTCGTCCAGACCTGTCAATTGCCAGTGATCCGCACGGCTAGCTCATCCAAGCCGTTCGTGTTCTCCCAGAGTGCAATCGAAGAACCGGCGAAATTGGCTTGGCCTCGATCACCGAGATCGCCATAGCTAAGACAGGGTGGTGCCAAGACGACGTTCACGAGAACTATCCGGCCGAATGGGTTCAAGGGCAAACGGGCGGACCAGAGCTATCGGCCATACAAACGGCCCTAAGCTCGCAACTTGTCGACGTGCATCTGGTTTCGATCATCCACGGCTCTCTAACGCGTCCTCCTAAACCAGGTGAAAATCGTAGCGGTGTAAGTCCGCGAGTTGCATTCCCTCGAGAATGATGGAGCCCTCGTGCGCCGTGATGACCACATGGTCGCCGCTTTGCACAGCGTTCGCCATGACTGCGCCGAAATCGCCAAAAGTCGATTGGTCGATTTGGATGACATCGTGGCTTGCACCAAGCGCCTGGAAGTTTCTGATCACGTTGTTTCCAAACTCGCCGTGGAAGACAAAGACATCGTTCTCCGCGGTGCCACTCATTACAGTGAGATCCGATCGTCCGGCGGACGAACTGCTCGGTGTCTGATGCCAATTTCCATCAAAAGATGTGGCGGCATCCGGGGTCGACACCACTGCACCAGTCATTTTCCAGTTCGTATCGAAGGACATGAGAGTAGTGGCGTTGCCCTCAACAGTAGTAATCTGCGCTCCGGTCATGACCCATTTTTCGTCGAAATAGAGGGTCTGCCTCGTCGAGCCATTGATCGTCGATATTTCCGCTCCAATTTGCTGCCACGCGGCATTGAACTGAACAGTCGTGGCGCTATTCGCATTCACCGTCGTCAATTCCGCACCAACTACGTGCCAGTCGGCGTCCAAATGTACGGTTTGAGATTGATTGCCACTCACAGTGGTGACATCGGCCTTTGTCCGGTGCCAAGCATCGTCGAAATACGTGGTTGTGGTACTTGCTCCATCAGATGCCCAAACCTCAGCGCCGAGCATGAACCCCTTCGAGTCGAGACGGATTGTCTTGGCGGTATTTCCCTCGAGAGTGACAAGTTCAGTCGACATCGCTTCACCATGGCCATTGACCTGACCGAGCGAAGTGACTGAACCGGACCAAGTTGAGTTCACCGTCAAATCGAACTCCGCAGACAAAGCGCTGTGGTTGCCGGCGGCATCAATCGCTTTGCTGGTAAATGCGTGAACGCCGTCGGCCAGGGTACCGGTAGCAAAACTCCAGGCACCGTTCGCATTCGCGGTCGAAGTCCCGATTTGCTTTGACCCGTCGAACACCTGGACTGTGGCTCCGGCCGCCGCCATTCCCGTCAGTGTGACGTGGTTGGCATTGGTGATACCGTCGCCCGCCACTCCGCTGTCCGGAGAGAACGACGCCACCGTCGGAGCCGAGGGCGCCACGGTGTCCACCGTCACGGTCAGCGCCTTGGACGCTGCGCTGACGTTGCCCGCCGCGTCCACCGCCTTGCTCGTGAAAGCATGGTTGCCATCAACCAGCGTGCTGGTAGCAAAACTCCAGGCGCCGTTCGCATTCGCGGTCGAAGTCCCGATTTGCTTCGCCCCGTCGAACACCTGGATCGTGGCTCCGGCC
>NZ_JXJM01000001.1:1173281-1247530 GCF_001593325.1 Bradyrhizobium sp. DOA1 | reverse complement strand
CAGCGCGCTGGTGACAAAACTCCAGGCGCCGTTCGCATTCGCGGTCGCGGTCCCGATATGCTTTGCCCCATCGAACACCTGGACCGTAGCGCCGGCCGCCGCTGTACCCGTCAGCGTGACGTGGTTGACATTGGTGATGCCATCGCCCGCCACTGCGCTGTCCGGCGAGAACGAAGCCACCGTTGGAGCCGAGGGTGCCACTGTATCCACGGTCACGGTCAAAGCCGCGGACGCCGCGCTGACATTGCCCGCTGCGTTCACCGCTTTGCTCGTGAAAGCATGGCTGCCATCGGCCAGCTTGCCGGTGGCGAAACTCCAGTCGCCGCTCGCATTCGCGATCGTAGTCCCGATCTGCTTCGCCCCATCGAACACCTGGACCGTGGCGCCAACGGCCGCCGTTCCCGTCAGCGTGACGTGGTTGACATTGGTGATACCGTCGCCGGCCACCGCGCTGTCCGGCGAGAACGAGGCCACTGTCGGAGCCGAATGCGCGAAAATGGCTTCCATCGTCGCCGCTCCCCATCCCTCCTTCGGATTGATGCTCATGGAATCTGCGACCGGCCACCACGAATTTTTCCCAGAAGGGTCGGCGTAGACGTAGTTCCACACAGTGCTGGACACGCCGGCGGCCTGCAATTGAGTGAGGGCACTGTTCAGGAGTACGGTCCAGTTTGAATCATTACCGGGAACGCCGAGCTCCCCCACAAATCCCTGGTAGTTATTGGCTGCCAGCCAATCCAGAAACGGTTGAAGATCTTCTGCTCCTAAACTCGAGGTCGCCCCTTGCTGCGCGTATGATTGCGCATATTGCCCACTCCCGTTGGCATCGAAATACTGATGTGCCTCGTAGATGATCTTATTGGCGGGATCACTGATGTGGAGGTTTGCGTTGTAGACCAGCCAGTTCTCAGCACTCGCCCATTGGTAACCCTCGACATAAATAGGCGTTTTCATGTCGGCTGTCCGGATAGCATCGACAGCCGCTTGGGCTGCTTCGGGCCAGATCGTCGAGTTCCCCATGTTGTAGGGCTCGTTCATGATGTCATATCCGGCCAGACCGGCATGTCCGCTCAATTGCCCAGCCAACAAGCTCCAGAAATCGGCAAATGCCGACACCGGAACCTCGGACGATCCTATCACCGAAGAACCTGCAGCGTTAGGAGCGACAATCCCGTAGTTGGCAGCAGCATCTGCTGCATAGTTAAGGTTGTATCTACCATAGTTATGAAGGTCGATAATCACCTTGATGTCGCGAGCCGCAGCTTCGCTCAGAACGGTCTCCAGGCCTGACAGGTAGGTGGGATCGAGGGGACCGTTCAACGTGGGCTGCATCCTCTCCCAGCTAATCGGCAAACGAATGAGCGAGACGCCTTGGCTCGCAAGATAATCGAGATCCCCAGCCCCTACGAAGGGCATCCATGAATACTCCGCGCCGCTGACGTTCACGCCTACGGTCGCTGCTGAGGTAGTCGTCATACTCGTCCCCCCGAGAATCTGCACTAAACAAAACGGCGCTAGAAACGTCGGGACTGATAGCTCACCGCATCATAAGATCTGACATTCGGAAGCACTTGGATTTTAATGAGTTCGCTAACTTCTCGAACCGCAGCAGCCTGAGCGCTCCGCCCCCGCGGTTCGCGCGCGAGTGCGGCGCGATCGCCGAACAATCCGGCAGCCGTTATGAAGGCCTCCAGCTTCCGGAAAGACCTGCGTTCGCCAGGAGAGCAGAGGCAAGTCATTAGCCGGCATATCCACGCCGGAGGACCGACGCAAAAGCGGCTTCCGTCTCGACGGATGCCGAAGCACGGACTAACCGCCATCCACGAACGCCCGGCCAACCGCACATCAACGATCGTCGACCGCGCTCTCGCTGACCAAGTCCGTCGATCTATCGTTGCTCCAGCTGCGCAAGACGGATTCCTCGCTGCCTAGATCGCCCCTCGGGAAAACTTTGGCAGGTTAAGCGTATCCCGATCGTTGCCCCCGGTACGCCCCGGGGTACACAGATTTCCGTGGCCGATTGGGGTCCAATGGGCTATCAATAAGCACGGTTGGCAATGCCGTCTCTCGATATAATGTCCTGCTCATCCCGACGTCCGCGCTCCTTACCCCTCATTGCTTAGGTAGGCGCCTCAAACGGGCAGGTAGCGTCTGTTTTGAACCATTCGGTGCCAATGTGTCGGTCGAGGCAATTTGGAGTTACAATACTTGCAGCAATCTCGGCACAAGCAGGAACTGTTTTTCGGTGCCAGCGGACCGTTCAGAGGCTCATTCTCGCTGAGGCTTGCGAACGCTCACGAGATCGGCCGCGCCGTTTTCTTTTTGGGCGGTTTCGTCGTTCTTACGGGCGCATTTACGCTACAAATTGCGGGCGTCGATCCCAGCCTTCCCAGACAATTCAGCGACGGCTCTATGCTGTCGCAGATCATCACGGCGACGATCTACCTCGTGTCGTTAATGCTGTTCGCACGGAGCTCGCAACCCTTCGTCACCGTCGTTCGCGCATGCCCGGTCTTTCTGCTCCCGGCAATGGCGTTCGCGTCCGCTCTATGGGCCCCAGATGCGGAGCTGACCATTAGGCGCTCGTTCGCGCTTCTTGGGACAATCCTCTTTGCCTTAGCTCTTGGCTCATCATACACGCTGAAGGACACGATAAGGTTCGTTCTAAGAGCACTTATCCTTGTGATGCTGCTAAGCATGATATGGGCCACTGCGTTTCCAGAAGCTGGCGTACATCAGGCCTCCGACGCGCTTGAGCCCATTCATGCCGGGCGGTGGCGCGGGGTGTTCTCGCACAAGAACAGCCTCGGAGCAGTTGCCGGATTTACCCTCGGCATGCTGGCCCTCTACGGGCGACTAGTCACAAAGTCTCCAATCCTTCGCGCTGCGGCCATTGGTGCCGCAACGATATGCCTTACGTTCGCCGGGTCGGGCACCGGATTTGTCACGGCCCTCAATCTGATCCTGATTGGCATATTGATGCAGTTGGTTATTAAAACACCACTGGACTTAAGATTAGCCGTGCTTTTGCTCTTCACGGCGATCGTCGCGCTCTTCTTTTCCTTTGCAGATAGCGCCGTAGCACTGGCCCTGGAGGCGTTAGGAAAATCTCCAGACCTTACAGGGCGAACCCTTTATTGGAACTATGTTCTCTCGTTCATGGGCCAGCATTGGCTTATGGGTTATGGTTACTTTTCCGGCTTTCTGTCGATTGGGGCAACCATCGCATCCATCACAAGCCTGGATCTCGGGAGCACCCACAATGGTTACCTGGACATCATAGTTTCGTTTGGGCTTGTCGGGCTGGTGGTCCTTATTTTCTATCTATGCTGGCTGATCTTCCAGGGGACACGATTATTGTTGGCGTCGAACGCCCCCAGTCTGGAAGCCACCTTCCCCATATGTGTGGTGTTCCATGCCATCCAGCTCAATGTGGTGGAAAGTGGCTTCCTCGCCGCCAACTCGCTCTGGCCTCTTCTAATGGCTTTGGCCGCCACCATGTTGGTTCGAGTGAACAACTATGCTGCAGGCAACGCCCCTCAGTACGGTCGCCATCGGAGGCGCAATCTGGGCCCTGTCAAGGTTCAGGCCTAGGCAGGATAAGCCGCTGAAGAAAACGCGCCGCACCCGTCGCGTGAGCTGATTGTGGGAGCTCCGCTGCTCGGCACAGTCGATCATCCCATCGAACCCCACTCTCGACCACAACCTTTGGCGCGTATTTCGTGATGGTAGCTGCTACTGAAGAAACACGAGCAATCAAGCTTCATGGACAAGTAGAACTCGGAGGCCACGTCAGAACCACCCAAATACTACGAGCGGCTCGGAATCGCTTATTGAGCACGTATGGTCGCAGATTCTTGCGCCACTGGTTGTACAAGCCCGGCTTACGGCTTCGGAAATGGCCCAACGATGCCTCGAAACGGCTTCCCTCAACCACCGTTGTCGGAGTTGGTATCTACCTCTGGATTTGCGGAACGCTGGGAGCGGCAGGACTGCAGAACAACACGTTGGCCTTTTCCGACAGCGGAAAAACTCTCGTCTGTTTGAACGTTTTTCAGCCTTTTGGCTACGGAAAGTCAATTGGCCCGTCTGGATCAGCGGTCTACACTGCTAGTCCGTTCGAAAATGGCGGCTCTGACACGCAAGTATTGCCGGATTCTAGATTGGAGCTGGCGAAGTCACTGGGCTTCGACTGTCTGCGGATGGTTGTGGACGTCGGAGCGCTAATGTCATCGGCGACCGAGCCTCAGCTTGATGCACTCGTCGAGCAAATACGAATCGGCATCTCACGAAGGATAAGAAGCGGGTTACGGGTAATAGTCGACGTACATCCGTTTCCTGTTGGTACTCATCCAGTCCCCGGCTTTGCGGACGTTGATCTGATTGATGGGCCAGATGGCCCACGCTTTCAACGCTTGATCCATGTTGTCCGCAAACTAGCGCAGGCAGTGCGCGATCATTTTTCGGCCGCTGAAGTCGCGGTTGAGCTCTTCAACGAACCTCCTCCCCCCGAGTCTTTCCGGATTCGACGAGCATGGAATGAGCAGATCGAATATTATTGGAGGCAGATCCGCGTCGTTTTGCCGAGCCACACCTTGATCGTCGCCGGCACAGGATTCGCGGGGCTAGACGGGCTGATCAGCGGCGAGCCCTCGGCCGGAGTTGTCAATCTGAGGCCCGAACAATTTGACGCCAACACGGGCTTTGCGATTCACCCATACGAATCCGCGACGTTCACGCACCAAGGCTTCCCTGGCTTCTTTTCCCATGTACGCGCACTTCCCTTTCCGGCTGGTGACGAGCCAGCGATGAGACGCGCCAAGGAGACGTTCCGAAACACCGTCATCGAGGATCCAAGCCTCTCGCTGCTGGAAAAATTCAAGCTGGTGCTCGGCTTCGTTTATCAGGGCTCCCACAGCTATAGTTTCGATAAGTATTCAACGGAATTCGGCAATGCGGAACTACTATTGAAACGACTCAACGTAGTGACAGCGTGGGCAGACAAGCATCATCTATCCCGAAGGCAGATAATGAATACAGAGTTCGGCGTGAATCATGATCAGAATGGGTGCTCTGGCAAGGCATCGGCCGTTAGCGCCTTCAATTTCATCCGAGCAGTACGCGACATATCTGACGCGAGCAAACTGGGCTTGATAACTATCCATCAGCTGCAAGGCGACTGCTTCGGGATAGCCTCATCCAGCCCGCCCTACGAGTTCGATCCCGACATAATCCACGCGCTGCGGCTTGGAAGATAGGCAGCAGACCGCCACTATAGGCTCGCCGAGAGATTCTTGTTCGCGCAGCTGATCTGTGCGTCGACTAGAGCGGCGGCGATCTTCATCTCGCCAAACGAGCTATTGACCTGGTCAGGACTCGCGGGGACGACGGAACGGCGAGCGCAAGGCACTCCAACTCTTCCTTGCGAAACGGGCGAGCGCCAAGGAGTGAGCCAAAAAAAACAAACAGACTGCTCACAGCCAAGGCCATTTGAAACTCTGGAAATGCTCTACGAACCAACAGAGCTATCACAATCACCACGCTCGCAGACAGACAGACCTGCAGTGAACGAACCGGATCGATCGCCCGCCATCCAACCGAATGGCGATTGTAGTGCATCACGATCGCAATGCGCACCATGCTTTCCAGAATAGGAATCAACAGGATTGCGACCATCCCCCATTTTTCGACTGTAAAATAGAGCGAGGCGGTGCCCAAGATGGATACCGGCCAGAGGACAAGAAACACCACATGCGTGAGCTGAAGACTCGCGACAAGTTCGCCGACGCGGTAGATCGTCTGGAGCAAGAGAACGAACATGATCGCGGGAAACAAATAATAGTACTGCCCGTACTCAGGTCGCGAGATGATCGCGATGAGCTGCTCTCCAGCAAGAACCGTTACGATTGAGAATGACGCAAAGCATATCAACTCGAACTTGAAGATGATGGCCACCAACGCGGCCATGAGATTGGGAGAGGTTGCGAACCTTGCGAATATCGGCTCAAGGCTTGGCAGGACCATCGGGCCGGGAAATGACCGCTGGATCGACACACACAGAGCTTGCGCGAACGAAAAAGCAGAGAACGCGACCACATCGAGCCCCCCCTTTGCCAGTATCCTTATGACGGATGGGCTGGTCATCAACCAACCAAGGTTCGATGCATAGACTGAAAGCGCGAAAACGGGGGCGCCCTGCACCGCGAGATGAGAAGGCTTTTTGTCGCGCTCGATGACGAGACGGGAAATTCGCGATCTGAGCCAAACCATTCTCGCCAATACGAAGACCGACGCCAAAGATGTGGTCATGGCCGATACAACAATGATTGTCACACCAGAGATCTTGTATTCCAAGCCGACCAAGCAAAGAACTGATGCACTTCGGGCGAGGACATCGAGTGTTCCTGCGATTGCTGTTGTGGCGTGCAGGACCCAGCTTTGCGCAAGCATTTCAAGGTCAGTCATAACAGCATAGCCAATGTACCAAATGCAAAAACTATACAGCGCAAGGGGACTTTCGTCCGGCAGCACACCTCCGCCCCCGTATACTGCCATCAAATACACTAGTGAGACCGCCACGGATATTGAGGCCACTCTCGCTATTGCTGCCTTCCGAAGTAGGATTCTCAGGCTCTCGAAATTTCCGTCGGCCGAATACGCCGGAACGTAGCGCAGCAGTGTGCGATCGATGCCAAGCGAAAAAACTCGCTCCATCGTCAATAGCAATGCGAGGAAAAACGCATAGGTTGCGTAGTCGTTCGGGCGCAAGGTCTTGACGACCAAGATCTGAAACGCGAAGCCCAGCACCAGGTTAGTGAGCTTGAATGAGTAGTGGATCTGAAGTGCGCGGCGGAAGTTTGGTACCGGGCGGGCAATATTCACGATGGCTTTTCCGAAGCTGATCGACGAAGTTGGTCGCCACGCGAGCACCAGGATTGTCGGCGGAGGGAGGAACTCACGATCATCGTCTGGTGGCCGTCGTGAGGGAGAGAGCCCGGACCTTTGTACCGTCGGGAATCCGCACGTCTCCAATGACTGTCGCGTAGCAGCCGAATTCAACATCGTCTCCTACGGACGGCACAGTATTGGAGCCCTCGCCTGCATTGCCGAGTGTGACGCCGTGCCGAAGGATGCACCGCGCACCAATTTTTACATCCGGGTGAATGCAAATGCAAAAGGGGTGGAATATCCGCAATCCCCACCCGATCTCGGTTCGCGCCAAGATGTCAATCTTGAACAGGAAGCAGGTCAGCTTGTAGAAGAGGTTGATAGCGAGATAGAGAATCTTTGTTCGATCAGAGTGAAAAGAATAGCTGGTCAAGCGGAAGATCAAAATGAAGATCTTCACGCGCAAGGAATTATTCGCCCCGATCTCCTTTCTCAAGTTGACCCAAAACATTCTCCGAGCGCCCCGTCAGGTGAATTTTAGAACCTCGATCCGCAACGGTTGGCGCGGAGGAACCCTCCTCCGGAGCAGACCAAAAAGCATGCCTAGCGCGAAGACTTGCCAGCCCAACAGCATGTAGATGCCGTTGGACAGTGACCGCTTGCGCATCGTTAAGATGGTTATGATGAACCCAAGAACGGCCAATGCACCGAGCACAACCAGCTTGCTCGAAAAATATAGCAACATCCCGCCAAACACGAGCCAGCAAGTCAGCACAGCGATCCAGAGACGGAACTCGCGAAGTGTTCTAGCCACGTGAACGAGATAGTTTCCGTCAAATGAGGCGCGCAGAAGCTCGCCGGTTGCGAAAACATATCCCATTCTCACTCGATGCCAAAGCAGCCGATAGGTGCTCATCGAGTGACCGTAGTGTTCGGCGGCATTCGCATCGAGCCGGACAAGCTTCCACCCCCGCAATCGAAGGCGAACGCCTAGATCGAACTCCTCATACCCATGAAGATTCCGATCCGTCAGATAGCCCAGTTCGTCGATGGCCTTTCGCCGATAAAGTCCTCCTCCCGCCAAGCGATCGACGTCTCCCAAAGGACTTAACTGGGCAAGTTTTTGGGCCCTGTTCTGAAACTCCAGGTTCTTCGTCGACATCTCGCTGATGCGTCCTCCCACTCCGGCGACGTCGCTGTGCGCAGTGAGATAGTCAAGCGCCTTCCGCAAGAACGTTGCATCGAGAACCATGTCTCCGTCCATGAGATAGAGGAATTCGCCTTTCGCATAAAGGTAACCAGCCTGCGCGCCTGCCCCACAGCGGCGCTCATTCACGTCCCTGATTTCAAGAATCGATATCGGATATTTCGATGCGATTTTGACCGTATTGTCGACTGAAGCGCTGTCCACGAGCAGCACTTCCCCCTGCAAGCCGTTCAAGCCTGCCAATGCGCTTTCGATTGCAGCTGCAATATGAGCTTCCTCATTGTACGCCTTAATGATCACGCTGACGCTGGTCATGAACGGACTTCACCCAATCCCATGGAGGTACGCGAATCGAATCTCGGTGTCGCTGCCAAATCCGCCCAGATCTCAGCGAGCGTGCTTACGTAGGTCGTGATTTCATATTTTGTTGAATGATCCCTTCGTGCAGCCTCTCCGAACGAGGCGCGCATCGTTGGACTTTCGATCAATTGGTCGATCGCGGCAACGAGCGCTTCAACATCTCCGACCGGAACGAGAATGCCATTCCTTCCCGATTGAACGACTTCCGGGATGGCACCAACGGGAGTTGAAATAACTGGAACTCCGTGGGCAAAGGCCTCGAGGATGACCATCGGCAGATTCTCTGCAAACGTCGGAAGAACAAGGACATCGGTTCTTGAGAGCAATTCGGCGGTGTCGTCCGGCCCGAGCCAGCCGGGCACGGCGACTCGGTCTTTGAGGCCAATTTCAGCAATGCGAGAGCGCGCTTCGTTGACGCCTCCATCCCCCGCGATTGTGGCAACCCAGCCCGGCTTCGAGGAAAGCTGGCTAAGAGCCTCGATCAGTTGAGGCGTCCCCTTGCGTTCGCCGAGTTGTCCCAACGAAGTTATTCGGACGCGCGAGTCCGTCGGCGGCATTCGAACATGCGATGCAGCCCTTGTCGCATTAGGCAGAATGACAATTCTGTCCGCAGCGTCAGGTACTCTGCTCTTGACCGTTTCCGCCCAATAACTGCCCAGCACGATTATCTTTCGGCTATGCCGAAACAGATTGTCGATTGCGGTCGCTAATCTTCGGGGAGCGGCACCCCAGAATTCATCAAACACTGCCCCGTGCAGATGCACAACATAGGGAATTCCCAACATGCGAGCAGCCGCGCCTAATGTCGCCTTGCGATAGCTGCTTCCCCAGTCCGACAAATTAATGTGCAACAGATCTATCTTCCCGGTGACACGGCGCAGGATGAGTTTGATGAGCGCAAAGAAGAATACGAACTGGGCTGCGAAAAGTCCGCGTTGACCGCGAGTTACCAGCCGCTCCGCAACGACTGTCGTATCCGACGTTGTACCGAGTGTCTCGAAGATCGCGTCGTTCAATCGATCAATACCACCGCGACCGTTGAGTCCAAGAGGGGTCGCGACAAGGACACGAACTTCGCCTGAGTGCGATCTCTTTTCAGCAGAGAGCTTCATTTTCAACGCCTCTTGGTATCGAACTCGGACATCGCGCTAGTAGGGCCCGGATGGCAGCCGACACGCCTGCTCTTCCATGCCATCTGGTGAAAAGCTATCCAGTTCTCTGCTTGCCCGCCAAAAGCAATTCTCCGAGGGCCTTAACGACAAACATCGGCGCGAGTACAAGATACCTTCGCCAGAGACGACGCGGGTCGCTCATCAGTCGGTGCAGCCACTCAAGTCCGTTATTCCTCATCCAGGCTGGAGCTCTTTTGACCGCTCCAGAATGGAAGTCGAAAGCGGCTCCGACACCGATAAACACTCCGCGGTCTAGCGTCGCCACAGCTTTCGCGATCCAGTACTCCTGTTTAGGACTGGAGATGCCGACCCAAATTACGTCCGGATTGCGTGCGCGAATTTCTTCTATGTCGTCTCGGCACGCCTTGAGCAGGTCAAAATCCGGACCAATATCCAGCATCGGAGGAGAACTGATGCCCGCGACCCTCAGCCCCGGATATCTCCGAGTGAGGTTATCAGCCATTCTTTGGGCGACGCCGGGCTTTCCGCCATAGAAGAAGTGACTTTGCCCCGATGACAATGAGAACTTGCAGACTTCCTCCACGAGGTCGGCACCCGGCACGCGACCGATCTTGTTTCCATGGCCCTTCATTTGCGCGACCCAGACCAGGGGCGTCCCGTCAGCGACGACAAGATCAGCGGTTTGATGCAGATCGCTGAGCTCCGATTGTCTCAGCGCCAACATGAGACTGGGGACGTCGCGCACGAACACCGAGTAAGCTTTACTGCCGTCGAGCGCCCAAGCTGAAACTTGCCTGGCAGCTTGGACCAAATTTACGAGGCTTACAGGAATGCCAAGTACGTTCGTGCGAATGATGGGGTTTTCCATAAGAGATCGGGGAATGAACCTAGGTTGAAAATGCAGCCCGAGTGATTACCCATTTCTGCAAATGGATATCCGAAGCGCTCCATCGAGCGGCATCAAGGCTTGGGATGATAAGTGCGGGCGGGTAGACGCGCGAAGGCTCGCACCCGGCGAGCTCACTTCTTTAAATCGTAAAACCAAACAAGTTCATTTAGTGTCCCTTGCAAATAAATTGTCTATGTGAATCGTCGAAGAATCACTGCCACAATGTTGCTCGGCGGACGAGCCCTGTCACATTCTAATGTTGTTAATAGTGAACGCGCTCGGACGTGGACGGCGCGAGGTCCGGGATGGGGTCAAGCTGCTCCAGCACTTAGGTCGCCCAACTCGTGATCTAGATTATGATCAATAGGCGCGGCGCAGAATGGGATCTCTGGGGGTAGCGCAGACGCGATCCCAGTACCAACCATACGGAGTTTCAACGCGAACCAGAGGGCAATGGCGCGAAGGCACGTACCGATAAGGATAGGGCTGGGCCCAAAAGGTAATTGGCGCTGTCTGGCTCTCACCGATGAGCAAGGCCCGGTTCGTTGGTACTTGCATGGCGCTCGCGCTGCTGGCAGCGAAGCCGGATGCGGCCAACGCCAAAAGTCCTAACCGCGCAAAGGTCCTCAACATTCGGAAAAGCTCCCTGCCCCTCAGGTAGTCTGGCGTCAATCACCATCTCTAGCCGGGCAACCCGGACCAGCGATCAACAAGACCGGCACCCCAAAAACTTGCGAGACGCTATCAATTCATGGCGCGCCAAGCAACTGATGCAGCTATTGGAACTTGGGTTTGGGGCGATACAGATCGGACCTGTGACTTATTTGACCGCCCGTACCCCGCTCCAGGCCCCCGGGCCGGCAAGGTTGGGCGATCGGCGGTAGACATCCCGCAGGAGCTGGTAGCTAACTGCCTGGGAAATCGGCACGGTCTCCTCCCCTAATTTCGCAAAGATGAGGGCGTCGCGCAGCATTTTCCAGCGACTTTCGTCGTACTCGGCTATACGGCCGGCCGCTGGTACGATCAGGACTCGCTGCTGCTGGAGTTCAAGCCTTACGCGGTCGGCGCTAAGCCCTGCCGGATCAAAGCCGACTAGAGCGGGTACGCTACGTGAATAGTCGTCGTAAACGAGCTGCCAGCCCTTGATCAGGCCCTCAAGGACCTGCCCCATGGTAGATGGGCGATCCTGAAGCAAAGCTGAACTGGCAAAATAGACCAATCCGGGCGCGTGAATTCCATAATCCTGAGGTTTGATGATCTTCAGGCGCGCAAAATCAGGATCAGACGGCGTAAACTCCTGACCGACCTCGGCAATGACAGCGTCCACGGCGCCGGAGCGCAATGCGTCGAAGCCGTCTTGGTAAGGTACTTTCACGATCTGACTGCGCGGAAGGCCAAGTTGAGCCATCAGGACATCGAAGAGCACCTCGCCCTCGCTGCCCCTGCGGTAGCCTATGCGCTTGCCGACCAAATCGGCCGGGTTTCGCGGGCCGGAGCTCTCCCAGGTGAAGATAGCAGAAGACGTGTCGAGCCGACTTGCCGCGAAAGCGGTGACGGGAATGCCACGCCAGGCACCCAGCAGGAACTTCTGGCCGGTGGTGACCCCAATCGCGTGCTCGCGCGCGACCGTCGCGACAAAGTCGGGATCGTCCGGCTTGGCACGGAGCACCACGTTCGAAGGAAACAATCCGTCCTTGTCTGCGATCATCTCGCCGGCGAATCGACCTCCGAACAAGCCGTCGAGCAGCATCGCCGTTTTCGGGAGCGCTTCGCGCCGCTCGGCGACAGGCCATTGTCCGGGTTGCAGCGCTCGGACAAGTGCCCCGAAAACAGCTAGCGCGGCGAAAGCGGCCAGCCCGATCCACAGGTACCGGCGCCGGTGCCCGGACCTTCGCCGCGATCGTGTTCGAACCACAGAAATCCCCAGGAAAATGCGTCAGTTATTCTTAACGTGCGGCACGACGGTGACGATGGTAGAGTCACATCTTGCAAATCGTTGTTTCAGTTACAACTTTGCTTATATTGCGTGTCAATTGCATACTGAATATTATCCTAAGTTGTGGATTTCATTGCAATGTCAGTTACTTCCTTCCGCTCAAAGTTTTCGGGCTCAATCGCGAACAGCAGCGCAGAAACTCAGATTTCGGAACGCTCCGCAGCCGCTTCTAGCTGGTCGAGTCCAACTTGGCTGCGTCCGGAGATTATCGAGCGGCTCATGGCTGCAGCCGACGGGCTTCTCATCGTCACCTGCGGGATACTCTGCGCGGTAACATACCACCTTCTTTCCTGGTCAGCGATCAGCAAGGTCGATGTCTACGCCGCGGCGAGCTTATTGGTTGCGATCCATTTCAGCCTCATGGTCACAATCCAGCAGGGCTATCGTCTGACCAGCATGACAAACCTGCGGCGGCAATGCCGAATAGTCGCGACGACTTGGACTGGTGTGTTCGCAGCTCTGTTTGCGATCGCCTTCACGATGAAGGTAAGCGATGAGTTTTCGCGAGGCGCCATTCTATCGTTTTACGTCAACGGCCTTACAACGTTGCTCGTCTGGAAGATGATCGCGTCACGATGGATCACGCATGCGTTGCGCCAGGGTGCGTTTGCCAACAGCCGAATCGTCGTCATTGCCGAGATGGGTCTTCCGGACTCGTCCGCCGCAATGGTGGAGCTCTGCCAACACTACCGTGTGATGCGCACGCTGGAGGTTGGTGCCAACCTGCTGACCTCACCGCTTTTGATGTCGCGGGTGGGCCCTTGCATCGACGAGTTGATCGTCTACGCGCGGAAGAATCAGGTCGAGCACGTATTCCTGCTGATGAGCTGGGGTCACCAGCACGCAATCGACCGCGTCTTGGACGCGCTAAAGATACTACCCGTTCCTGTACATCTGGTCCCTGATGCGAACGTCTCGCGCTTTTTGAGCTCACCTCTGATCAGCGCAGGCAGCACATGGACCGCCGAGCTCAGACGCGCGCCCTTGAGCTGGAAAGAGCGGGCCATCAAACGCACGCTTGATCTCGTAGGCGCCTCGTTTGCCCTGATCATCTTTGCCCCCGTGATGTTGCTCGCGGCTATCATGGTCAAGGCGAGCTCGCGCGGGCCAGTGCTCTTCCGCCAAACGCGCAACGGCTTCAACGGAAGCGCCTTTCGGATCTTCAAATTTCGTACCATGCGCGTTCAAGAGGACGGCCCGACGATCGTGCAGGCGAGCAAGAGCGACCCGCGAGTGACCAGCATCGGCAGATGGCTGCGCAAGACCTCGATCGACGAACTACCTCAGATCTTCAACGTATTGCTCGGAGATATGTCGCTGGTCGGCCCCCGCCCCCACGCCGCCGCTCACAATCTTGAGTACGAGCAGATCATCAGCCAATACGCCTTTCGCCATCACGTGAAGCCGGGCATCACAGGTTGGGCGCAAGTGAATGGTTACCGTGGAGAGACAAGCGCGCTCGAATTGATGGAGAAACGGGTGGAGCATGATCTCTGGTACATCAACAACTGGAGCTTACCGCTCGACCTCTTCATTCTGCTGCGGACCATCGTTGTCACGTTCGGACGACCCTCGGCCTACTGAGGCCGACTTCACAATGTGGGGCCGGTGCAGCCTCGATTTTGGCTGGCGCGTGCAGGACTTGAACTGTCATTGGTCGCCCGGTTGGCGAAGACCGCAACAGGACCCACGGATCTCCACGATCATTGCCATGGCCGAGCATCGATCTCCACGCCAGGCACGCTCGCCTTCAGACCATTGCGGCGTAGTTTTTTAGCGAAGCTTTCGAGCGAAACCCTGTTTACCCGGTCTAGAGAGCTTAGAAGACGTGCCCGCTCGGCCAAATTCACGCTCTCGAAATTCGTCACGGCCTCTTCGACAAAATTGCTGTCAATCAATGCAGCGAACTCGGAAACAACTTTATCCATGGTTGTCTCTGCCAAGATCGGAAAGACCGCAAGCCCCACTCTGTTGCGCCTTAGCGCGATCCAGCCCTCGAAAGGCGCGATGATATAGGACTGATCAAGATATCTGATCTTATGAGAATCAAGACCGTCGCGGCTAATCGCCGTTGAGTAAAGCATTAACCAAAGAAAAGAATCTGTTGGGTTCACGGAAAGCGAAAACTCAATCTTCTCTTCGGCGGTTTTCACCTCCCGGTCCACCTCGTCAGGGGGCTTTTTCCCTGTGGCTTCCTCAGCCGCACGTAGTAGAATAAGGGCTTCTCCGCGCACGGACTCGCTTTGCTCGACCTTCAACTTTGGCCGATCCGCAACCTGTGCTGCCATCTTGCTGATGGCACCCGGCTTCAATCGATCATCCGACAGTATGCGCGCGCTTACGTCGCGGACTGCCGCAGCAGACCGTATTGATGGCAGGGCAAGATAGTACCAAAGAATACTGGCAAAACCGAGCAACAGCAGAGGCACGCGCGCCAGCCTCGCTTCGTAATTGCTCCTAATCCGTGTATCCATAACGGCCGTAGTACTTGTCGTAGCGGCCATAGTGGGATTCGTACCGCGCGAGCACATTGATATCCGCCTTGTTCAGCACAACCCCGAGCAGCTTCTCTTGAATTACGGGTGCACCGCGTAGATTGTGCATGATGACGTCAATGTTCGTCTTGGCCCACTCAATAACGTATACGTAGGAATCGACGTACGATGCAGTGACGCGCACATCAACCACAGGCGCCATCGGCGGCATGTCCAGCACTACATAGTCAAACTTCGAGCGTAACAGCGCAACCAGGTCGCGCATTGCCTTGGAAGCGAGGATCTCGTTGGTGTGCAGAAGCTTTGAGGTAACGCCGGCGGGGAGAACGGAAAGCCGCGTTTCGGGATCTACTATCAAGGCATCCTCTAGCCGCACTTTTTGCGCCACGACGTCTACGAGACCGCACTTCGCGTCCGGCACGAGCGAGCGAGACAGCGAGGGATTGCGCAGATCGGAGTCGACCAAAATCACGCGCGAGCCCCCATGCGCCATCAACTGTGCCAAATTGGTCGATAGCGTGCTCTTGCCTTCGTCCGGCAGTGTGGACGTGATCGCCAGCACGCGATTCTCGCGCACGATCGAGTTCAGGTCCACGGCCACTTTGAGGGACCGCACGGCCTCCGCGAAACGGGATAGCGGATTTTCGACAACATAGCGCAACAGATTCGGCTGCAAATCCTTTTTGCTGAATTTGCCAGAGAGTGTTGACTGCCCAGCTTCATCGCCCAATGCGGGCAAAATAGCGATGCAATTCGCGCCGAGCGAAGCCTCCACCTGGCCTGCGGTCCGGAACACCTTATCCGTAAGCTCGCGCGCGATCGCGGCGCCAAGACTGAGGATCAAGCCTCCAAGCAGTGCCGCAGCCAGAACGATCAACGTTTTGGGCGAACTCTTCACCAGCGGGGTCGTTGCTGCGCTGATGACGCGCGCCTCCGTGATCGGGAATGATTGCTGCTGCACGCTCTCCATGTAGCGCTGCAGGAAATTGTCGTACATAGCCTGGTACGACTGAGCATTGCTTTCCAATTCGCGCAATTGAATCTGCGCTTGATTGGTAAGCTGCGATTCCGACACGAGACTGTTGAGGCTGGATTTGATGGCATCCTCACGGGTGAGCGCGATATCGTAGTCGCTCTTGTAGGATTCTTGGATGCGCTTGAGCTCGTCTGTGATGTTCCTTTTAATCTCCGCCATTTGCTTGCGGAGATTGACCGCGGCAAGGTGATCCGAACCATACTTGGCGGACCAGATTGCCTCCTTAGAAGCCATGTCGACATACTGGCCCCTGAGCTTGACAATGGTCTCGTTCCTCAGGGCGTCGGCCACGGAAGCGTCCGGAATCTCTTGCTTCAGCATGTCGTTCATGCGATCGAGCCGCGCCTTGGCTTCGGCGGTTGCCGTATGTGCAGAGATGAGCTGGGTGTTGACCTCCGTCAGCTGCTGCTGGTTCATCAAGCCCTTGCCCGTATCGACAATGTTGTTGGCGGTCTTGAAGTCAACAACGGCCCTCTGAGCGGTCGAGGCTTGGGTGCGCAGCTCCCTGATGCGGTCCTGTAACCAGACGCTGGCACGGCGCGTTGCCTGATATTTTGCCTCCAGCTGGTCGACGATGTAGGCATCCGCGATTGCATTGGCGATCCTCGCGGCCTTCTGCGGATCGTGAGAAGTGAAGCCGATCTCCATCACGTAGGACAGACCAACGCGCTTCACGGTCCGGTTGCTCGCAAAGCGCTGCAGCGCTCCACGCGTCAACTCGTACTCCGATGCAACATGGCTGCCGGAAAAGAGCCCAGATATCGAACCGATGATTGCACCAAGAAGCCCACCATTGCCGCCGGCGAACTCGGGATCGTCAATCAGATGCAGATCGCGAATGACGGTGAGGCTGATATTTTCAGACTTAAGGATCTCGACCTGTGTCTCGACCGTAGCAGAGTCGACAGCGACATCTCCGAACGCCGACTGCGACTGAAATAGCTGCACCTTGCGGGTATCGATGACTATCGACGCGGTGGAGCTGTACCGCGGAGCAGCCGTGAAAAGATAGAGCAGCGCCACGATCAGGCAGCTCAGGATAATCGTCAGTATGGTCGGGAGCTGACGCCTCACCATTCCGACCAGTGTGCTCAGCGTCTGGGGCGACGGATCCTCGGCGTCACCAATCGCACGGTTGAACTCGGAAGACGGCTTATTTAGCTGCAGCATGGGTCAGATTCCAAAGCCAATCCTTGCCGACTCCGGATCGTCTGTCGGCAAAAGTCTTGCTGTAAGCCAGGGCGTTAGGTCTGCGACATCGAGCGCAAATTGGCTCTAACATGCCACCACCTGCAAAATGAACCCGGTGGATCACGGGATCGCCGCAAGACGAGAAAAAGAAACGGGGCTCAACGACCAAAACAAAACAGCGCCGATTGAGCGCTGTTTTGCTTTTCAGACATCGCCGGCAGAGCTCCGTTGTCTACAGCGAGGTAGAGACGGTAGCTCGAGGCGCCATCGATCAAGGACTTACTGACTGGCCAACGGTCGAGGTGCTGGTCGAGCCGGTATAGCTTGTTGTCGTATTCGGGTAATGCAGGCCGCCAAACGGGGAAGCAGTCCCACTCAATCCGCCCGACACAAAGCCGCTGTTACTGGTCGGCCCGCCTGCACCCGTGCCACCGCCGCCACCGCCGCCGGTCGCCGCGATTTGGACGTCGCCGGTTGCGGCCTGGTAGGCAGCGATTACGTCCGGATTTCCCGTCCCTGCGATCGCGGCCTGGATTTCGCTGGCGAACGCCTGGTCCTGCTGTGCCGCCATGCGTGCAAGCTGCGCGAGCCCAGCCACAATCGCCCGCATCTGATCCTTCGTCGTCGTGGGATCCTTTAGGAGAGCGATCAAAGCCGGCACGGTGGACGGATCGGAGGCTCCGAGATCGCGTACTCGCGAGATCATCGGTGCGCCGCCCGCAGCAAACTGCTGCAGCAGGCTCGCAGGCGAGGCTTTGAAGTCAGAGATGGTCTGAGCTGCAAGCTGCCGGCTCGGCGGGTAAATCGCTGCGTTCGCTGCGGTGACAACCGTGATGGCAAATAGCGCGGTAAGAACCCTCCGAAGCGCGAATTTGTAGACGCTCATGGACACCCCCTGAAATGAGCCGTTCCGAAACATAGTTAACGAACCATTGTTAAACTGACCGTGTGAACCTATCGAAACAACCGCTAGCTGTCCACCAAATCCGATATCTTCGTTAAAGCCCTAAGTGCTTCAAACACGGAAGGTTTTTGGATTGTTGGAGCAGAGGCTCGGTCAATCGGGAAACCTCGTACCGGGTTGATCCAACTCGATCATTGGCGACCTGCTTTCTTCCCTTCTTGCCGGCCAGCTACGGAAGGATTGCGCCAAACCCACGCCAAACAGAGCAAAAAATGGGATCGAATAGCCGGGGATCTGCAGCGTGAAGTCCAGTGACGAATGCAGCAGTGACAGACTGGCGGTCGCAGCCGCCGCAAGTGGAATGATG
The DNA here is from genome assembly GCF_001593325.1 of Bradyrhizobium sp. DOA1. Classification (NCBI taxonomy): domain Bacteria; kingdom Pseudomonadati; phylum Pseudomonadota; class Alphaproteobacteria; order Hyphomicrobiales; family Nitrobacteraceae; genus Bradyrhizobium; species Bradyrhizobium sp. DOA1. The sequence continues at coordinate 1,229,064 of NZ_JXJM01000001.1, read as the reverse complement.
ATGTCTCTCCGCCGAGTGAAAATCCCTCGTGCCAAGACGACGAACATGACGCTCCAAGCGAGCCCGACGAGGAGCGTCAGCGGGATTCCAACTTCGGAGGTGAGTTCGAGTGGGGTCGAATGCGCACGGTCCCAGACGCCATAAATGGAAATATGAGGACTCCGATAGGGCGGAAAGGCCCATCGGAAGGTGCCCATCCCCGTCCCGAACCACGGGTTGTTGCCGATGATCTTCAGGGTGGATCTCCAGGCTTCCACCCGTCCCTCGTCAGCGAGCCCCTGCAAATCAAACCGATTGCTCACCCGCCCGCCAAGCAAGTAGATCATGCCTAGCGCCACCGCCGTACTCGCCGCAAGAGAGCTCAAGATGCCCGTGCGGCGCGGCAGATCTCTCCGTAAAAACAATGTGACGGCGACGATCATGGCAAGGAGCGAGAGCCCAACGCCCGCTCGCGAACCGGTCATAAACATCGCGATCAAGCAGATCATCAACGCCGAGACCTTCGGCAGCATCTCGCGCCTAGGAATGTCAGAAACGTAGCGCCAGACGCGCTTCCAGATGAGCCTGCGCTCCGGCAAGCGCCGCCGGACATCCTCCAGAATCAGCAGCATCCAAATCACCGCGCAGGAGCCAAAATAGGCCGCCGCGGTGTTGCGATTGATGAAGGTGCCGGTGACGCTGCCGAGATAGGCCGTCTTGTCCCGCCACAGGATCAAGGTCGGCTCGATCAGGAACGAGGCGACGCCGTACAGCGCGTAGGCCGCGCCGGAGATCGCGATCACCCACAGCAGTCGTCGCGCGCGCATCCGATCGGCACCGACGGTGATGCCGAGCACGATGGCGAGGATGTTGGCGAGCGGCGCGCCGAGGGCGAAGAACGCCTCGTTCTTGACGATCGATGCCGACGGGGCGATCGGCACGCCGAGCAGGTCCGAGGCCTGCTTCCAGATCGGCTGAAACGGCGCCACCCAAGGATGGTCGGAGAGCTGCTCATGCAGCACGAAGCCGTAAGCGGCGACGATGACGGCGATGCCGGCCAGCAGCCACAGATGCGGCCTGCGCAGATCGCGCGTCGGCGCGAAGATCACCGCGATCCCGAGACACAGGCACCAGAACGCGATCGACAGATCATTGGTCGAGCCGAACGGAAACGGCGCGCCGGCGGCCACGAAGAACAGGATGAAGGCCGCGGGCAAGCTCCACGACCAGCGGATTGTGGGAGACCAAAGGCGCATCGGCGTTGTACGAGCTTTGCTCGAGCTTAGAGGAAGCAATCGATCGGATAGATCTTCAGATCCACGTTGAGGCGGCTGTTCCGGGTCTGCGCCCGGAACGCATAGAATACCCCAAAGCTATCACTGCCCGGATCGAGTTTTATTCCGGGGGTCAATTCGTCGGGCGGGACCAGAAGGCCGATATGCCTGTTGATGGCGGAAATCTCGACCCGCGCCTCGCCTTCGGCAAAATGCCCACTGAGCTGGGTGACGGTGACCTTCGGCAGGCCGCGGCGCTGATGGCAGACATCCTCCTCCCAGAGCTTGGTCTGTTGCACCAGCGGTTTGCCCGGGTCATCGGGTACGACGATATCAGGGAAAGACGGACGCAGCATCCCGAAGAACTTGCTCTCCTTGGAGTTCGCGGACAGGCGGACGGTGAAGGCGAGTTCGGCCTTGGCTCCCTTGAGGCGCGACAGGATCGGAGCGTCAGGCTCGGCGGAGATCATCACGTCGATGCGATGGCGCACGCCCAGCTCTGCGGGAGCGCCGAGAGCTGTCCCGGCCGGCGCCAGCGCGACGGCGAAAGGGACGAGAGCCAGAAGACGCCAGAATGCTCGAAAGCGCATGAAGCCCCTTGCAACAGAACAGGGTGACCGACGACGGGCCCGTCCTGCTCAATGACGCCTCGATCCGAAACTTGCCGGCCGATCGAGACAATACCGATTCGTCCGCCGAACGAAAATGGCACCGGGACAAAGCCCCGGTGCCATCGTCTTGGCCGATCAAGTCGGGCCTTACGGCGCCAGTTTGATGTTGTTGCGGAAGACCAGCGCGTTGTTCGACAGATTTATCGCATCGTTGCCGGTCGCCATGATCACACGGAGGTAGGTCAGGAACTTGGCGACTTCGATGTTGCGCGAGTTCGAGACGTAGATGATGTCCTGGTTCTTCATCATGACTTTGGTCGCAAGGAAGAAGCCACCCGGATCGCGGAAGTTCACGTTGAAGATGACCGGGATCGTGTCCGAGGTGTACTTGCTCACGTCGATGCCGAGCTGGGCTGCGACGTCACGCGGCTCGCGGCGGTAGAGATAGACAGCAGCCGGATCCGCCTGACCATCGAGGAGACCGCCGGCCTTGCCGACAGCTTCGCCGAGGTTAATGCGCCAGGCATCGAAGTTGAACTCGCCGCTCTGGCCGCTGGCGCCGAACGCCAGGAACTTCTGCTGCTCGCGATAGACATAGATGCTGTCGTCGGGGCGCACATAGACGTTGTTCTCGGGAGCCATCACGAGATTTTCGAACGGCACGGTGGCCCGTCGTCCGCCGCGCTCCAGCATGACCCAGGTCTCGAAGCCCTGGCCCTTGATACCGCCGGCGCGGGTGATCGCATCGAGCACGCGGTCCTTGGCACCTGCGGCGCTCGCGGGATAACGCGCCGGCGAATTGACTTCGCCGAGCACGCTGATGAGCTGGGTGCGCTGCGAGGACATCGCAACGACCGCCTGCGGCTCGATGGCGCGATTGCCGATCTTGTCGATGATCGAGCGCTGGATCTGAACCGCCGTCAGGCCCGCGGCTTTGACCTGGCCGGCATAGGGCACCGTGATGAAGCCATCATTGTCAACGGCCTGGTCGGGGATGGTCACGAAGTTACCCGGACGGACGCCGGCTTCCGCCGGGATGAACAGACCGCCTGCTGCGGCTTCGAAAATGGTGACGCTGACGACGTCGCCGATGCCGAACACGATGCTGGCGGGCGGACGGCGGTCGGTGAACACGCCAGCGAGCCCCTTGGGCTCGTGGGTGTGCAGGATCTTCACGGTCGCCGGATTGAGCGGCACGAGTTCGTAGGCCGGTGCGCTTTCGGTCTGGATCTTGTTGTTGACGTCATCCGTCAGCGGACCCGAGCCAGGATTGGTCGAGCAGGCCCCGAGCGCCAAGGCGGCGGCCAGAAACGCAAACTTCAAAGCATAGGTCTTGGCAATGGATGACATGAATCTGCCTGAGGTCCCCAATCGACATAAATTGGTACGGCCTAGGGGGTGGTGCGACAAGTGTTCCCGGTGGTTAACGGAGCGATCCGTCGGCTACTGTGGCGCGCAGGCCACTCTTTGAGGCTTGGTTTAACCCTTTGTGACCATTTGTTGTATTTCGTGTGCCCGGCCGGAGAGCAAACGGCCCGACTCAAGGGCGCAGTGTGTCGAGCGCGAGGCTTCTTGACCTGGCTGCGGTCTGCTAAGGCTGGGTCCGTTAAGAGTAGGACCCCCCATGACTGGCCTCCTTCTGATCCCGCTTTTGGCAGGTTCCCTCCTAGGCGCCGCTGATCGCCCATGGGGTCCTGCCTCTCCCTGCACCGGCAGCACCGGTTTTTCATGTCAGGAAGCGCCGATCGTTGCGGCGGCGACCTCCACCCCTTCCTCCGTCTGGAAATTCACCCGGACGCAAGGGACCAAGGACGGCGAAAGCTTCGCGGCCATCATGAAGACTGCCGACACCAGCCAATCCGACCCGGACTTCGCTGGCCTGATCGTCCGCTGCGCCCCGAAGGGCAAGGTCGACGTGCTGGTGGCCCTGATCCGACCCTTTCCACCGCGGAGCCGCCCGAAGGTGACCATTGCCGCGAGCGGCGGCGGCACCTTGACCTTTGATGCCGGCATGGCGGCCGCGGGCGCCGCTGTGCTTTTGCCCGACGAGGTCTCGGCCTTTGCCGCCGGAAATTGGCAGACGACGCCCTCCCTGTCCGTGGTGGTCAGGGAAGGCGACAGCGAGATCAAGGGAATGGTGGCCCTCAATGGGCTACGGGAGGCCTATCATTCGCTGCTGGCAAATTGCGGCCAATAGGCCAAATTTAGCCATACGACTTAAGGGTCTTTTTAGGCGGGAAACCTAGGGTCCGGAGCACGGAGAGTGTTTCGAATGACCGCCTTTTTGATTTTCAGCTTTCTCACAGGTGCCGTGCTGGGCCAACGCTTTCGCGTGTTCGTGCTCTTGCCGGTAACATTCGCCCTGGTGCTCACCATGCTGCCGGTCAGCATGATGACCAGCCTCGGCTTCCTTGAAGGCATGAAGGCAGCGGCGTTCGCAGCCATCGCTCTCCAGGGCGGTTACCTGTTCGGTTCGGGGGCGCGCTTTGCCCTTGCCGCCGCACGCGCCACCCGCGTCTTCGGTCGACCGGTCAAGGCCACCCGCTGATCGCGACGCAGGCCTCTGTTTTGAAAACCACACGCCCGCTTGTATGGTGACCTGACTCGTTTCAGGATTCCGCATCGAGCGCGCCGTTTGTCCCTCGCTTATTTTGCCCTCATCGTTTCCATCGTCTCCGCTTCCGCTCTCGAAATCGCCGGCGCCAAGTTCGGTGCCCAGCTGGGGTCGATGGCCGCAGCGCTAGGCTTGCTGGCGGCCGCCTCGAGCACGCGCAAGGCCGACTACGAGCACTATGTCCGCGCGACCTCCTGGGGCCGCTGGATCCTCATCGCCATTCCGCTGTGCATCGCCGCTCAGCTCGCCCCGCTTCCGCTGAGCTGGGCGCATCCGATCTGGGCCAGTGCCCACGACGTCCTCGGCGGCTTCTCGCTCGGGCCGATCACCGCCGATATCGGCTTGACGGTGGACGCGCTGGTGTTGGTGCTCGCAGCGATCTCATTGCTCGGCATCGCCATCCTGGTGGTCCGCAACCGCAGCCGTGCCGAGCTGGTTCTCTTCGTGCTGAGCGGAGTAACGGCGACCGCCGCCTTGGTCTTGGATTTGCATCGGCTCTCGCCGGGGCTTGCTGCAGCAGGGCCCTCTGATCTCACGACGACCTTGGCCGGCCTCGGCCTCATGCTCAATCTGGCGGTCATGCAGCTCGCGGCTGAGCGGGCCGAAACGCATCACTCGGTCCTTCGCTCCGTCTTGATCGGTCTTTGCGGTCTCGTCGGGGCCCTGGCCTGCGCAATCGCGATCTTCGGGCTGTCCGGAACGAACAGCGCGGTCGCAGCAAGCTTCGGCGTCGTGCTGATCCTGCTGATCCTCGTCATCCGCAGACTGGATCTGTCACCATTGGCCGCGACCGCCTTGTCGGTGGCAGCCCTGATCGGCGCGGCCATCGTCCTGACCTTCCTCTTCGAGAAAAATTCCGGACCGGTCCTTCTGCGACTCGTCCCGGAGATGGGGACCGAGACCAAGGCCGCGCTCGAGCGCATGCTGGCCGATACGCGCTGGTTCGGCGCCGGCGCCGGGACTTTTGCTGCGGTCGGCAGAATCTATCAGAACGATGCCGGAGCCCTCTTGACCGCCCCCTCAGCGGCGACAGCGGTCTTTGCGGGATTGGGATGGATCGGCTTCGCTGCCATGATGGCGGTGAGCCTGATCGCCCTGGTCCGCCTGTTCTTCGGCGCCTTGCAGCGCGGCCGCGACTCGTTCTTTCCTGCAGCGGCCGCCGCCTGTGTTCTCTTTGCGCTCGTCCAGAGCTTCGCAGGTCCGGGATTGCTGCGCCCGGCAGCCATCCTGTGTCTGTCGGTGATCGTAGGCCTCGGGCTGTCGCAGAGCGTCAGCCAATCTGGATCACGATAGAACGCGCGTGATCAGACCGCGCGGTCGCCGAGCGAGGCCCAGTAGTTCGGGTTCTTGGGCGATTGGATGCGGACCCAGCGATAGGGCTTCTTCGACCACGGCATGATGTGACCGGAGAGATTGTCCAGCACGAGATCGCCGGAGAAGGTCCGCACCACCACAACGAGATGATGCTCACCCCAGGTGGTCACGACCTCGCTGAGCAGCACCGAGCGCGCCGGAAAGCCCTTGGCGATCAAATCGTGGCGTTTTGTCACGGCGTAATCGTTGCAATCGCCGCTGGTCGGGTGCAGCAGCCATTTCTCGCCGCGCAGCCCTTCCAGATTGGCCTCGGGGCGGATCGCGGTGTTGACCCGCTGGTTGACCTCCTGCATCTGCGCCATGCGCTCGGCCGTCAGCTTCAGACGGCCGCCTCGAAACACGATCTGCTGCGGACGCGGTTTGCACTCGTCCTTGTACTTCAGGCAGAAGATGGTGAACGCCATCGGCGCCAGCGTCGGCTGGTCGAACTTGATGTAGTGGATGGCGCCGCGCAGCCCCATGGGCGCGCCGACGAAGGCGGCTTCCGCTTTCTGCTGCACCCCCGCAGCAACCACGATCGCGGCCACGGCCGCCAGGAACTTTACCACTTTGCGCATGTCGCGCTCCCCGTTCTTGTTGGGGAGACGCTACGCGAGACCTCTTGAAATACGGCTCAAAGGTCACCCGATGCTTTAATCAAAATGCGCTCTCATCGGTCGGAAACAATTAAGAATACCGATGCATGACTTGTTCTGCTAAGAGCGGTCACGACGTTCCGCTCGTGACGCTGGATACGATTCGACCGACCTGATGGGCCTTTCCTCCCGCTTTCGAAAGAAGACCAAGCCTCGCCTTCCCGATGGCGTTCGCGTCTATGCGATCGGCGACGTGCATGGCCGCGCCGATTTGCTTCAATCGCTGTTAACCGTGATCGATGCCGACCTCGCCCGCTCGGCCCCGCAACGCGCCATTCAGGTCTTTCTCGGCGACTATGTCGACCGCGGGCCGGACTCGCGCGCCGTTCTTGATCTCTTGATCGCGCGCTCGAAATCGCACGAGACGGTCTGCCTGAAGGGCAACCACGAGGTCTTCCTGCTCGAGGTCCTCAAGGACCCCGCCCGCCTGCAGGAGTGGCGCCACTATGGCGGCCTCTTGACGCTGGTCTCGTACGGCATCACGCCGACGATGAACCCGTCCGCGGAGCAGCAGGTCGAGCTGATCGAGGGACTGAGACGCGCGGTGCCGCCGGAGCATCTCGCCTTCCTCCAGCAATTGCCCTCGTCCTTTACCTGCGGCGACTTCTTCTTCGTCCATGCCGGCGTCAAGCCGGGCGTCCCGCTCGATCGCCAGAAGGACGAGGATCTGCTCTGGATCCGCGAGGAATTCCTCGCCTCCGAGGAGCGCTTCGGCAAGTATATCGTGCACGGTCATACTCCGGTCAGCGCGCCCGACATCCGGGCGAACCGCATCAACATCGACACCGGTGCATATGCGACCGGCAACTTGACGCTCTTGACGATCCAAGGCGATAGTCTTCTCGCAATTTGAAAGCTTAGGCCGAACTTCGGTGATCCCGCTCCGCGTCATTGGCATCTTGACCGCAATCGTGCTGGCGCTTCACGCCGGCATCGCGTTCTATGGCGATCTGATACGACCGAACTTTCGCGCCAGCGATTTGTTCTCGGGCGAGATTCCGCCCGAGAAGACGAAGCTGGCTGCCGCAGGTGGTTTGGCGTCCGTGTCATGGGATGGCGAGCTGCTGGCGAATTACGCGGCTGCGACGGCTGCTGACGTCCTCCACCGCCCTTCGACCGAAGCGGCCGGCAAAGCCAGGGAGAACAAGGCGGCCCAAAGCGCGGTCGTCACCGCCTTGAAAGTCTCACCAATCAGGCCCGCGCTATGGCTGACGCTCGGCACGCTGCAGGCCCAGGCCGGCGAGGCGGTCACGCCTGCGGTGAAGATGTCTTACCTGACCGGCGCGGTGCCGGTCGACGTCGCGCTCTCGCGCGTCCGGACCGTGACCTCGAGCGCGGCTGCAAGCGACGAAGAGATCAAGCTCCTCGCGCAATCCGATATCCGGGCGGCACTGGCCAATCGCTCGCGTTACGAGCCTCTGCTGGTCGCCGCCTATGTGCTGGCGAATCCGCAGGGCAAGTCCCTGCTGCTCGAGACCACGAAGGTCACCGATCCCAAATTCAACGAGATCTTGCGGCGGTATTAACTCAGCGCAGGGATTTCGGGTTGACCGGCACGAAGTCCTGATCGCGGCGCGGTTGGTCGGATCGTCCCTGGTAGACGAACATTCCCTTCTTGGTCGTAACGATGTCGCCGCGTTGCAGGCTGTCGTCGCGCAGGAGACGTTCGGTTGCGACGACGTCCGGATCTTCCGGAGCGGGCTTGTAGAGCTCCGGATGCGCGCGCCGCTCGCGCGAGGCTTCTTTGGCCCGGCGCCGTGCCTCCTCGATGCGCTGCCGCCATTCATCGCGCGAGACTTCCGGCTCGCTCGGTGGAAGATAGTCGTTCACCGAGGGCTCCGGTTCGCTCTGAGCCAAACACGAGAGCGGACAGGCAACATAGATGGCAAAGCCCACGACGACGGCCAAGAACGCCCTGACCGGTGCGCACCCCGGGATGCGATCTGAGACGGAATTGCGGCGAACGGATTGCACTCCGATAACTCCAATGAGGTCAACAGCAGTCAAGAGCCACGACAAGTTCAGCCCATGAGGTTGCCAATTGCAACAACTGCAAGACGGTAGATTCGATGGGCAAGCCGTTTGGCGGGGCGGCGGATGACGGCCGGACGAACATATTCGACTCCTGACCTCGAAACCTTCGGAGACTCTCCAATCAAGTTCGAAAAAACAACCCCATGCACAGTAGGCGGCGCCAGCCAAATCAATGGGTTACAAATCCCCGAAACTCGGTTTGATCCGTCGGGCAAAACAGGGGTAGGATGGCATGGTTCGGAGGAAGGCGCCGGATGATCGCGCGGCTTGAGGTCAGATGATCGCTACGTCGAACAACTTCGTTCTAAGACCTCGTTAGCTCATTGCTGCTACCTTCGGCGTCCGCTCGTGGAGTTGCCGAGAATGCGTGCAAGATTGGTATTGCTGTTCGGCGTTGCCATCGCGGCTTCCGCCATGTCCGGCCTCGCGGCGCAGGCCAGCCCCCTCTGCATCAAGGAACGAACCCCGTTCGCCTTGTCGGACGATACGGTGAAATGGACCATGTCAATCGCTCCTGGAGCCGACTGCATCCAGGGGCTGCGTTGGTCGTACATGCAGATCTTCAACGTATCGGTCGTGAGCGGACCATCGCGGGGACAATTGGCGGTGGTGGGGTCCGGCTTTCGCTATTCGGCGGAAAAGCATCCGCCGAGCCGGGATAAGTTTACGCTGTTGATCTCAGGCAAGAACCGACATGACTTTGGAACGTCGACCTTGGAGGTCGAAGTCAACCCGCACTAGAGCACGCCTAACCGCGGCCAAAACGCAATGAGACCAGGATAAACTGGTCGCTGCGCGCAGCATGCTCCAATGCAGCATGTTCTAGGGCGCGCACTCATAAACTTCATCGATGTCCGCTTCACTCCGATACCGACCGGGTTTGTGCGACTGCACCAAATGTCGCGATGGGCCAGAAGGAGACTTCAGCGGGTTTCGCTTTTGATCAGTCTGACCACTTCAGTCAGCGTCATCGCTAATGACCCGAAATTTACTTCCTGCCTGCTCGTCAACAAGGACTTCTAGAACGAGGTATTCTTTCCCGATGGTCAGCCACCCGCTCGTCCGCACGGGCTCTCCATGTGTATTCAGCAGTCTAGTACAACGGACCTTCATCCCTTGAATTCCGTCAACTTAAGCGACCCTCATTCATAGATCTTCTCGCGATTGCCTTACAAGACCAGTGAAGTCCGTTAGGGGTCACACAAGCGGCCTTCGGCAGGTATTGCCGTGAAGATCCCTTACGGGCCCAGAATCAGAATCCAAATTTTTCGGCGGATACGGCCGACGCGAACGGAAGAGCGGCCATATTGCGAACCACATAACGATCCACCAGAAAACAACTAGACATAGCCCGAACCAGAGATGATGCGAGCCTTGGCTGACTGATCCCAGAAAGCATCTAACGCCTGTCGGTGGGCATATCACGTCCGAAAGGCGGACCAGCCAGGTTGCCGGCGTCCAAACCAGAAAGAACAAAGCCTTCACAGCGTCATGACTGAAAGCACCAACCGCAATCACGACCAAGGCGCTGAGCAGCCCAGCCAGCAAATGCAAAATCGCGCGCATCGATTGCCTACGCCTAAGTGTCGGCTTGCCAAGAATAGCAGCTACGGGAGCATGTCAGCTATGGGTCACTAGCGGTCTTCACATGCAGTTGGCGGGACGTCCGCAATAAGTCTGGAGCCGAAGCTGACTGCCCTGCGTCTCGGAATGTTCAAATCCGTTGCTGCCTCAGATCCGCATTCCCGGATTAACATGCCTGAATCCAAAGCGGCGTCGAGACCCCCTTCAGGACGTTGATTTCATTGAATTGTATGGCGGGACCCGTACGCCGATCATGGTCGAGACCCTACGCCGAAAACACAGCCCTATGCGACTCTCATGACGCCGCCATTTTTTTGCAGAACGTGAGCGAGCTCACACCGCCGCTCGCCGAAAACCCATACTCTTGGGCCGTATTGCACGTCATTCACGAAGAGCGAACGAGGCGCTGAGCCAGGTGTCGCTCTGTCTGTTGAAGCATCAGTCGCAACATCGGCAAGCAAGAGGCGCACATGGTCACCGCATGGCAGGCCCGTCACAACCTCTCGGGCGCTGATTTTCAAGGCGCATTCGATCTTCTGAAGAACCAGGGCTTTCGTCCCATCGACGTAAATGGCGGCAGCGCCAACGGCGTCGAACGGTTCTCCGGCGTCTGGGAGCAATCACCGGGACCCGCAACCCAGGTACGCCACGGCATCAACGCAGCCGCGCACCAGCAGCTGTTCACGACCCTGCCCGCCCAGGGATTCCGCCCGATCGCAGTGAGCGGTCATGACACGGCAGGCGGGATACGCTTCAGCTCCATCTGGCAGGCCATCCCATCGCCGGAAGTGAGGGCGCGGCATGGCCTGACCCCGGCACAATGGCAGAACCAGGTGGACACGCTTCCGAACGAAGGCTTCCGCCCGGTGGACCTGTGTGGCTACACCGAAGCCGGCCAAGTGCGCTTCGCCTCCATATGGGAGCGGACAACGACGCGGGAATGGGTGGCACGCCACGGCATGACGGCCGGAGAATACCAGCAGCAGTTCAATCATTGGGCCACCCACGGCTTCATCCTGCACCGGGTGAGCGGCTACCTGGACGGCGGGCAAACCCGCTACGCGGCACTCTGGAGCCGCGGACCGGACCTGACCTGGCAGGCCCGGCACGGCATCGACGCTGCGCAACATCAGACGGAATTCAACGCCCTGGTGAATCGCGGCTATCGGCTGGTCAAGGTAAACGGGTATCCCGAGGGCGGCACGGTTCACTACGCCTCGATCTGGCACAAGCCCTTCCTGTCGGATCGCGATGAGACGACGATCCGCCAGGCGGTGCAGAACTTCATGACCGCTCACAACGTGCCCGGTGTCTCGATCGCGATGACCCGCAACGGCGCGTTGATGTTCGCACGCGCCTTTGGCAACGCGGATAGCGCCGGAACGCCGGTCCTGCCAAGCCACCTCTTTCGTATCGCCAGCGTGTCAAAACCGATCACCTCGATGGCGGTCTTCCGGGCGATCGAAGCCGGATTGCTGGCGCTCACCGATCGGGTCTTCGGGCAAGGCGGCATCCTCGGCACGCAGTTCGGGACACTGCCCTATCCGGATCAGCGGGTCACGCAAATCACAGTGCAGCATCTGCTCGAGCACACCAGCGGCTGGAGCGGCGCGCAGGACCCGATGTTCGGCCAGCCCAGCGCCACACACGCGGATCTGATCGGCCAGATGCTTGGCCTCACGCTTGCAAACAACCCGGGTGCGATCTTTGACTATCTGAACTTCGGCTATTGCGTGCTCGGCCGCGTGCTGGAGCAGGTGTCCGGGTTGAGCTATGCCGACTTCGTGCGACAGCGGGTGCTCGCGCCCTGCGGCGTGACGGACATGCACATCGCCGGAGACACCCTGGCTCAGCGCCGTTCGAACGAGGTCACCTACACCCAGCAGGGAACGTTTAACCCCTACGCCCTGCCCGTCGCTCGCATGGATGCCCATGGCGGCTGGATCGCCAACCCGACCGACCTCTTGCGCATCGCGCTCCGGTTCGACGGCTTCCCGTCGAGGCCGGACCTGCTCCAGTCCACGACCGTCGCCACCATGGCGACCGCCACCACGGCGCCGGCTGCAGGCGGCGGAGCCGCCAACTACGCCAAGGGCTGGGCCGTGAACAGCGCGGGCAACTGGTGGCATCTCGGCGACTTCGCCGGCACCATCAGCGAACTGGTCCGGACCTCCGACGGCTTCTGCTGGGCGATCCTCGCCAACACCCGCAACGACGCCCAGCTCAACGCCATGCGAACGGCGATCGACAATCTCGGATGGACGATCAAGAACGGCATCACCGACTGGCCGGCGGGCGACGCGATTTGAGGTGGTGTCGGATCATTCACTGTGTTCCCACAACCCGGTGAGGATTCTGGCGGACGCTCATCCAGTTGCCAATGTAAACGCTGCACCGCTTGCGCCAGAACTTAAGGATCTGATCCACGACCTTTCCTCACGATGGAAAGAACACGAATGCGTCGGCTCAGCCGAACAGGCGAGGACGTTGCTGCCAGTCTTGAAATTGCAGATTGAGTGAGCATGCAGGTCGTCACCGGCAATCACGGTACGCCTGCTTCGGGTCATTTTCGACGGTTTCAGCGGATACTGTCGGCTGGCTGATGTCCGCTTCTACCCCGTAAGTGTCCAACCGGGGCCTGCCCAGAAGCGTTGCGTCTGGCCAGACCCCTGTGATTCAAACTCCCAAACTGTGGGCTCGAATCATGCGCTACGAACTCGACGATTATGAATGGATTGCCATCAAGCCCATGCTGCCAACAAGCCGCGTGGCGTTCCTCGGGTTAACGACTGTCGTGTCCTCAATGGCATCTTCTGGGTCTTGCGCTCCGGAGCGCCTTGGCGCGATTTGCCCGAGACGTTTGGTCCGTAAACCACGTGCTAAAACCTTTTTGTCCGTTGGCGGCGGGCTGGTGTCTGGAGCCGCATCATAGACGCACCTGCGGCTGCCCATGATGCCGCTGTCCAAATGATCGACACCTCGATTGTCCATGTGCATCAGCAAGGGGCCTGCATCATAAGGAACCATCGCCAATCGATGGGAAGATCACGCGGCGGCTTGACGAGCAAAATCCACGCGGTGGTCGATAGCAATGGTCTCCCGGTACGGTTGGCGTTGAGCCCCGGCGAGGCCCACGACGTTCGACTTGCAGGAAGACTGCGCGCTCGTCTGAAGTCCGGATCAATGTTGCTTGCCGACCGTGGGCTATGATGCCGACTGGATCAGAGAGTTTGCCATGAACAAGGGGGCGCGGGCCAACATCCCGCCGAAAAGCAAGCGCAGCGATCCGATCTGCTTCAGCCCTATCTCTACCGCGCTCGCAACCAGGTCGAACGGTTCTTCAACAGGATCAAACAATGTCGTCGTGTGGCGACGCGCTACGACAGGCTTGCGGGAAACTACCTTGCCTTCGTCCAATTCGCATCGATCCAGCGATGGCTGGCTGCGCGTTATGAGTCCACGCTCTAGTAACGACGGCCCGACCCGCTGCCGCGGGTCATGTTCCCATGATAGGGCCGAGCCGCTGCGCCACTCGTTACGGGAGCCTGGATCCGGCTTGGAATGTTGCGCGTTGCATTAGGGCGCGCGGGCTGCGACGGATTGACGATGATCACGTTGCGATTGGGCGTCGAAGGGTCGTTGACGCCCTGGGCCCAGGCGCCAGCGGGCACGATAAGCGCGAACGTGATCAAGACTAAGCGTTTCATGTGCGACATCTCCCAAGCATGAACGTCAGGAGGCGAACACCGTTCCTTCACGGTTCGTTGCGTGACCTCACCGAGGCACGGCAATCAGCTTGCCATCTCTCCAGACGCCTTGAGCCGACTGCCCGGCAGGAAGGCTGCCCGCCACATTCCGGACAGCGGTCGGCCGGGAGGCGGCCTGGGTGGTCTGTTTCTTCTTATCCGGTGTCGTCACGATGCTGGAGCTGGTGGTGTTGGGCCGATCCTTGGTTCCTTGCGCTGAAGCAGATTGAACCAGAAAGGCCGAAAACATGATTGCTGTCAAAATGCCGCGCATGGTCCAACACCGGAAAGAGGAGCTGGGCGAAATGTCACAGGTTTCTGCTCAAAAGCAAGCTCTTCCGAGCGGAAGCTTTCCGGGCCGGATAAACCAGGCAATCCACCGCGGTCGAGGGGGAGCCGGGGTGAAAAGCCTAGCGAAACAGCATTATCCGAGCTAGTTGATCGGCCTTGATGACGGAGCCCGGCGACACAGCAGCCAACGCCTTGGAGGCGCAAGAGATCAAGGCCGGGCTTGTCCGCCTGTTGTCAGCACGGATCCGCGACATCTCGAACGACCCCCGGGAGATGCGAGAGGTCGTCTACGAGTTGGCCCGCATCAAGCTTCTGGAACAATTCACCCACGCCGACGCGCGGGAAGCCCGAGAGCTCCAGCAAGTCCTCGAACGCGCCATTCGGGAGGTCGAACGCGCCTTTGAGCGAAGCGAGAAGACTTTACTGACCAAGGGTGCCGCGGGCCCCGTGGCGAATTCTCCGCCCGTGAACGTCGCCGTTCCCCCGCCCATTCCGACGCCGGCTCCCTTGGCGTCATCAGCCATACCAGTGGCTGCCGAGACGCCGCGGCGTCCTGCCGCACCGCCGGGATCGTTCGACCAACCCAAGCGGAGCAGTGCTTTCAACTCTCTCGTTCGATTGACGGCCATCCTCCTGCTTATTGCGGGCGCCGGCACCGCGATCGTTTATTGGCCGCGGCTGAAGGCACAGCTAACGGCAAGGCCGCACGTGGCGCAGCCCGAACGTACGCCCAAGAGCCCGGAGGCTCAGCCGACCGCGATTCCGACTCCCTCGGCAACCGAGACAGCTGAACGAATGCCGGAGAGCGCAAAGGAGCCGACGCAAGCTGCGCATCCGTCGATGCCCCTGCCGACGACATTCGGGGTCTACGCCTTGAGCGAGGGCCAGCTCCATGAGCTCAAGCCGGTGCCCGGAAAGATTCCGGACCGGCGCGTCGCGATCTCGGCTGCCATCAACACGCCGAGCGCGACCACTTTGATGGACGGCGACGTCAAATTCATCGTGTTCAGGCCCGACGGGGGCGTCGACGCAAGCGGGACCGAAGTTCGGGTGATCGCGAAAGTCTCCCGGTCGATGGGCGTCGATGCCACCGGGAAAGCGGCCATGGTCAGCGCGGGCGATTCCTGGGTCATCCGCAGCATGTCCTACCCCTACAAGGTAGGTCCGATCGACGATCAGTCGAGAATGCTATTGCTTCAACCGGAGCAAGACGGTTTCACGCTCGCGCCCGGCCGTTACGTCGTGGTGGTCAAGGGCATGGGCTATGACTTCACCGTCGCCGGGACGATCACCGATCCCAATCAATGCGTCGAACGGATCAATGCGGCGAACGGCGCGTTCTACTCGCCCTGCCCGCCGCCCCGCCGATAGCGCAGCCCTGGTTTCATTTGGCCGGCTTGCTGTCCTTGGGCGCGGCTGCCGGCAGGTCGTCGACCTTGCCGTTGTTGGCGACGCACTTTTGGAAGTATTCGCGCTGCTCCTTGCCCGTTCCCTTGGCGCTGCCGGCCGCAGGGTTGCCGATCTGCCTGGGCGGAAAAGCTTTCGCCACTGCGGCGTCGCATGCGCGCGCCACTTCGGCCGTGATGGCCGAAGCCGTCGCCGGCGCGGCCAGCGTCAAAGCACCTGCCAATCCAACCAATGTCCGCAACTTCTTGACCGGCATCTCTTCGCTCCTTCAATCCGTGAATGGTTGCCGGACCATATCAAAAAGGATCGACGCACCAAACGGCAAACCGGCGCAGAATCGTGACGCACCACAGTAGCCGCTACGTACGGCGCATCGGGAGCGTTGTACTAGCTGTTGAGCTGCGGCGGCTTGAAATCGGGAAAGCGCGTGAGCATTGCGGTCTTGACGAATTTCAGGTGAGCAATGCTGCTGGCCAATTCCTTGAGCCGGCGCTGGCCGTTCGAGATGTCGGCCGCAAAGAGATCCTGATGATGATTGTCGAGCGGCTCACGCTCGAGATATTCGTCGGTGCCGTTGCCGAAGGTGACGGACGCACGCGCGAGCGCATCGTCGACACGCCGGTTGAGGCCGGCCTGCTCCCTCTCCGCGTCCTGCAACGCCGTCTCGATGGCCGCCAGGACGGCACCGATCCGCGCACGGTCGGTCTCCGCATCACGCTCGGCGGAGCGCGCCTTGAAGGTCTTGTCCTCGCGGCGGGAGCCGAGAAGATTGTGTGCGCGCGCTCTCAGGAACAGCTGAAACATCTGGGCCATCCCACCTTCGAGATTCAGGCAGCTACCATCGGTCAGACATAGTTAACAAAGCTTAAATCTTGCGCCTGCGCGGCCTGGCTTCGTGCGATCCACGTCCGCCAGGCGCCTTCGTGCTTGGAATAGAGTTCGAGCCAGCGAGTTTCGCCCGCGGCGGCAGCCCATTCACCGCCACGGATCTCGGCCGCGCCATGAACCGTCTCCTTCGAGGAAGCATCGAGCGCCTCGAACTCCGCCGTCTCCTCGAGCGAAAGGCCGATCAGAACACGATGCCCTTGGGCATCGACGAAATACCTGCGGGGCGCATTGTGCTTCTGATCAATCATTGGAATGGCCGTCATTCATGATCCAAGGCCCCGGAAGATCTTTCAGCCGACAATCATAGGCACAAACGAATACAGTCAAAATGAGGCCGCAGCTCGCCGCGCCCAGCAATGCAATCACATACGCCATCCACGCCTACCTACGCGAGCCCCGGAAAAATCGAGGCGGCCGAACCGTCGCCATGAACCGATACGTTTTTAGGTTGCCTCTCCCAAACTCTCAAGGACGGCGCCAGATTAACCTAACCGCATATGGTTAGTCGCGCTCACCACGACAGCCATTCGGGAATTGGCCGCCACGCCAGACTTGCGATGAGATCAGCATGAATTCTCGACGCGCTTCAAATTGTTGCTCGAGCATGATCTGTTCGGCAACCGCTACACACCTTTCCGGATCATGCTCCGGCCGATCACGACGACGGGGGCTGCCCCCGGCCAGCTCCCATCGAGGCGGGCGTGTACGGAGCATAGAGACGATATCGTTCCGATCGCTTGCGCGAGCGCCACGCGCGCACGCCATAGCCGCAACAAAAGCCTGCTACGAAAATCGAGATCAGAACAAGAATTGCCAACATCTGGAATGTTCCCATTTTTCGGAACGTTCCCCATCCTATTTCATCGTGTCGTCGTCACGACTTCAAGATCGATACCGCTGAAACATTTGTCAGACGAAGATGAAGTTTGTGCAACGTGGTGCTCGAAAATTGGTCGTCGCGCGAGAAGCGAGGGGCCGAAAGAACGGCGGAAATCTCTCATCGTTCGAGAGCGAAATCCGGCCGGGCGATGTTAATCCGCGTTCATGTCGGCAAGCGAGCAAGCCGCAAGCGCGCCACGATCGAGCACGTCTGCACCGGCGTAACGAGGGCGTCATTTGATGTAGTTTCGAATGCGCCTGTGCCGGCGATCGCCGACGGCATCGACGTAGCCCCGTGGTTATACGGAGCCTCATGCCGCAATTTCATCGCGGTAAGGTTGAGCAGTTAGCTTAATCCGCGTTGTTTGTTGCGAACTCTCGCGCTTGGCTTATCCATCCTTCGCACCGGGCTCCCCCAAGCCCGGCCCCACCCAAGCAAAGCCGTCGAGCGAACATGGGTCCGCTTGGCGGCTTTGTCCTTGTGTCGATGAGAGGATCGTTTCAGTTATGGCGCGTAAGCCCTGGTCGTTCAAGGAAGACCGCAAGCTCATGGAGCTGGCGAAATCTTCGGCTTCGCTGGAAGAGGCGGTGAAAGCTCTTGGGCGCTCGCCTGATGCGATCAAGCGCATGGCCTTGCGGCTTGGTCTTTCGCTAAAGTCGAAGGCGGGCAAGAAAGGCTAACCTCGAAGCAGCGCACCGAGGATGCGCGGCATTCCTCGTCAGTCGTCGCGTTCCCCTTGCAGTTCGTTGCAGCCTCAGTTTCCCAGGATGGAACCGAAGGGACGATCGGGTGTTGTTCCAGACTTCACTCGTGAGGTCTGGCAGTGGCAAATTTCGTCATTTCCACAATGCTGGTTTGGCTGGCGATCAACATCGCCTTCGTGGTGCTTCGTCTGCTGGCCACCCGCGATCCCGCTACGCCCGGGATCGACAGGTCCAGCCAACCAGAGACCATTACGGTTCACCCTCGGTGAGCGCCGATTGAGGCCCCGTCCTCGCTTTGCGTCTTCTTCCGGGAGGCATCCCGGGACGGCCGCCCTCCACCCGCACCGCCCGTTAAACCCTATCTTAGCCTCGGCCGGTTACGATCAATCTCCTCGGCTCTCCTGAATTCCTGCCGGACCGGATGAGATTGCACCGACCAAACCTGCCGTTTGCGGCGCTCGTGCTTGCGAGCACGATGGCGTTCGGCCTGGCGGGACACTTCGCGGCAGAGGCCGTCATTCACCAGCAGCAGGCGCATCAACTCAACGAGCTGACCGAGGTCGTTCTGCGCCGTTCCGAGTTTGCGGTCGATTTTGCCGCGGCCAGCCTGGACGATCTCGCCAGGCGCAATCTCGCCAGCTGCGATCCTTCGGCGCTGCAAGCCACCCGCCTTCACGTCTACCAGCGTTCGGCGATCAAGGATGTTCGCCTCGTCAAACCGGATGGCTCGGTGATCTGCTCGGCCTATTCCGAGACGCTCGAATTCGACAAGGGATGGGTGGATCGCCGCGATATGCTGCCTTCGCACGACAGCGCGCTTTCGCTGTTTCGCGTCGAGCAGTTCGGCGGCGACGCCTTGGGCGTGCTGACGGACGTCAACGACAGCTCCGCTCTGGTGGCCATCGTCGGCATCAACGCCAGCCTGTTCGACATCATGCCCGCCGAACTGCGCGCACACAGCGAGGTGAGGCTCGCCTTGAGCCGCGGTGAGAAGCTCGGAGCATTCCAGACTGACGCCGGTAAGCCCCTGGTAGATCCTGTCAATTTCGACAGGAGTTCTGCGCATTTCCCGCTTCATGCCACGATCAGGCTCGAGCGCGCGGTCCTTTCGAGCTGGAACAACGAAGCTTATTGGCCCATCCTCGCCGTCGCGCTTGGACTTGGCGCGATGTTCGGCATCCTGCTGGCGCGCAGCCGCCGCATGGAGGGGCCGGTCGCCGATCTCGACCGGGCGCTGGCGGCCGGCGAGTTCAAGCCATACTACCAACCGATCTTCGACCTCAGGACAGGTCAGATCAGAGGCTGCGAGATACTGGCGCGCTGGCTGCGCCGGGACGGCTCGGTCGTCCCGCCGATGAACTTCATTCCGCTCGCCGAATCCAGCGGACGCATCCAGGCAATGACCTGGCAGATCCTGGAATCGGCGCTTGCCGAGCTGAGGCCGTTGCTGAGAGCAGACAAGAATTTCAAGATGTCCTTGAACGTCGTGCCCAGGCAGCTCCTGAGTGCAGGCTTCGTCGAGACGCTGCGCCGCAAGGTTCTGACGGCACGGGTCTCCGCACGCCAGATCGTGGTCGAGATCACCGAGCGCGACGAGCTCGACGATCTCGCGGGCGCCGCTTCTGTCGTCGCCGAGCTGCGCGACCATGGCTTCCGCGTCGCCATCGACGACGTTGGCGTCGGCCATAGCGGGCTGTCTCGTCTGAAGGGCCTCGGCGCCGACATGATCAAGATCGACAAGTTCTTCGTGGACACGATCACCGTGGACGCATCGACGACGACGATCGTGGAAATGCTGGTGGCGCTGGCCAGGGACCTCCATATGACCGTGATCGCGGAAGGCATCGAGACGGAGGAGCAGCTCCGCGCCCTGGTCACATCGGGCGTGGAAGAGGGCCAGGGCTATCTCGTGGCGCCGCCTTTGCCGCTCGCCAAATTCAACGAGCTCGTCGAGGGACGCGGAGTGGCGCAGTCGGATGCGGCAGCCGCCACCAGCACGGCCTTGGTGGCCTGACTTTAACGATAATTTCGGCTTTCGAACCTGAGCGGCGATCAACCCTGTATGTTGGCGCCATGCGCAGGAACCACCTCATAGCAGCCGCGAGCATCTGTCTTGCCCTGATCATCTACGCCACGCTGGCGAAGCTGGCGGGGCGACCCGCGCTCATGGGGCACCACGAGGCCTACTGGATCGTGGTGATCGAACGCTTCAGCGCCTATGGTCTGCTCGGCTTCCTTCTGTCCTTCCTGCTGCCCGGGCGGCTCGCTCTGGCTTGCTCGCTCGTCATCGCGGTCGCCATGGGGCTGGAGTTGATGCAATCGTTCATCCCCGACCGCGATCCGGGCTTCCTCGACGTGCTGCAGAAGGCGGCAGGAGGAACCGTCGGCGTCATGCTCGCCCAGATGATCCTGGCGTTCTTGCCCCGCCCGCCGTCCTGAAGCAGCCGGCGCTCGCTCAGCGCGACGAGGGATCGACGCGAACCGGCTTTACTTCATCATCTGGCCGCGCAATTCACCGCCCGGGTTCGCTGCGGTGTGCAGGTTCGCGTACCACTTCCCGGCGAGCAGGTCCGCCGCCTGCGCGTCCGTGAGCGTGGCGTTGCCCTGGATCGGACTCTCCACCGTCTTGAACGGCAGGGCGATGCCGGCATTCTTGCCGGCCTCACCGGGTCCATGGAAATGGGCTCCCACCACCGGTCCGGTCAGTCCGGCATAGGTGATCACGTAAGTCAGCGCCTTCGTCTCAGTGTCGTAGCTCGCCTCGGCCTTGCCCGACCCGGTCGAATTGTTCGGAGGCACTTCATTGCTGCCCTTCAGCTCGGCGCGCAGCTTCACGACTTCCGCAATTGCGCTTCCGCTCGTCGCGATGACGCTTCCGACGAGCGCGAGTGCTCCCAACAGGGCCATCGACGGCCAACGTACGACTTCGATCATGCTCCCCTCCCACGGACTTCGCGTTCTGTCGCGATCCAACACCGACGAATGCCCGAAATTCCTGTCAGAGCTTACGCTGATTCGGGGCCGCGATCGCAGGAATTAGCCCTCGCAGGCGAAGGGCCGGAACGGCAGAAGCTAGGCCGCCCCGCGCCTGTTGTGGAACTCGGAGGGAGCCAGCAATGCAGCCATCTGCCGGTGGGTGTCGCGCAGCGCTTCGATGGCGCAGTCGAGATCGAAATCCGCCTCGCGAACGGATGCGAAGAACCTCGCCGTCAGTGCCAGATCGAGCTTGACGCGCGTCGTCCCGTCGCGGCTCTTGCGACGATCGAGCGACAGATTGATGGCGAGATCCCTGGCGGCCATTGCGCCGCAGCCGCACAGCGCGCCGAGTTCATCGTATGACATCCAGATTTGAGGCATGTTCTTCCACCACACTTGATCGACCGCCAGACCATTGTTTGAGCATGATCTTTTCGGAAAGCCGCTGCACACTTTTCCGGATCATGCTCTATCCCTCGCCTTCTAAAGGCAGGGTTGCTGCGACGCGGCGGCGGCGCGATTTCGAGACAACAGCGTCAACGCAACGCTAACCCGGCGACAGGCGCGAGCGCGGGAGCTTGCGGATCCTCGTCGATCCGGCTGTCACCTGAGCGGACCTGCCGGGAACGGATGTCGCGGCCGGGACCGGCTGTCGAGTCCCCTCGGCAGCTTGTCGGCCTTGAGCTTCACGACCTCGCACCGGGCGCCGTCGTCATCCCGTGCATCTTCCTGGCTGTAGATCAGCGTCGCTTCGAACATCAAGCCGGGCGCTTCCCGGGCCGTTCCCGAACACGTCGCCATCGCACCCGTACATATGCCGGAAAGGCTGACTTCGACCTCGTCGCGCCCGAACAGCGTCGACGGCCCCTCGGCGTGCCGGCGCGTGGTTAGCACGGCCGTGAAACGCCGATCGTCATCGAATTGGTATGAGCCGCCATAGGTGAAGAAGCTGTCGCTGCCCGAAATCCGCCCCTCCGCCAGATGGACGATGCCGGTGCCCTGGCCGTGCGGCGTCCTGAACCAGGCAGCGTATTTGCCTTCTCGCATCGAAATCATCCGTCGTAAAATTCACTGGTATCTGCAACCAAATCTGGGGCGCGACAATGACCAACGCAGCGCGCGTCTTCCAACGGTTAACACGCTGCAAAACCGACCGATCAAATTGCTGCCGACGTCGAATGGCGCGGCAGCGGTCTCAAAACAATTCTATGCCGTCATCGGCGGGCGCGACTGCCTCGACCCGGCGCGTGGCGGCGATCGATGCCAGTCCGAGCGTTTGCAGGAAGTCGCGGTGAACCTCCCGCTCGCGCTCCATCGTGTAGCGCGCGAAGAGATCATCGAGAACGGCTTCGTCCTGCGGACGCGGCTTCTGCGCGCCGGCACTGGCCGTCTCGAGGCGCGCGGCGACCGCGGGCAAGGCCGCCGAACCTTCGGCGAGCGTGCTCATCAGGCCTTGCGCCGAATTCATCAGCCCCTCGAACTCGGCACCTTCGACGACGAGCCGGCTCATCAGCTTGCCGAGCCGTTCGTTGCCGGCCTCGACCTCGCGCAGGGCCTGGAGAATCTGCGGCTCGAGCTTGGCGAGCTGCGTCGGATCCCCCTGCACGCGTAGCTGCTTCAGCTCCCTGGCCGAGCGCTCGATGCCGTCGAGTACGGGCCTCAAGCGCCCCGCCCCCGCCGAGACCTGGTCTGCGGTCGCCTTGAGCTCGTTGGCGATGACGACGAAGGCGCTGCCGCGGCTGCCGAGATGGCTTGCCTTGAGACCGGCATTCATCCCGATCAGCGTGATGTCGACGGTTGCCTCGGCAAGCCCGGCGATGGCCTGACGAAACTTGGCCAGGGTGTCCTCGACGATCGCGAGCGCTTCATCCACCGCGCGGCCGGCGCCCTCACAGGTGGCAATCAGGGTCGACGCATGGGCCAGCGTCTGCTTGATGCGCGCCAGGAACGATGACGAGCCGCCGTCCTCGCCACCGAACAGCGTGCGGCCGTGGCCGACGACACTGCCCGCATCGCGCAGGATGGCGGCCAGCGCACGAACGATCTGCCCGATGTCGCCGCTGAACTCGCGCTGGGCATCCCTGAGCTGGGCCGCCTGCAATTGGCAGATCGCGCGCGCATCGTCCTCGCTCGCCATCGGCTCGGGAACGAGGCTCGGGGTCGATCCCGAGACACGGCTGAGGCCGTGAGAGACGTGCTCGAGACGCTGGCGCGTACTGTCGCCGGCCTGCAGGGAGATGATCGCGCTGCCCACCGCCTCGGCGATCTTCCGGGTGCTAGAACTCGCGAGATCGGCGAGATAGCTGCTGTGGCTGCGCTGGTCGCGCAAGCCGGAATAGGCCGCGCCGAGCTCGGCACTTTCCGACGCCAGTTGATTTCCGTAGCGGCTCTCGAACTCCTTCTGCCGGCCGAAGGCGGTGGCAACGGCCTCGGACAGGCGTTGCTGATCGCGCGCGCAGCCCTCGATCGAGCCCTGCACGGCCTTGCCGAGGTCGTAGGCCTCCTGCGTGAAGGCGAGAAAGCCCTCGCGATCGCCGTCGAGCGAGGCGGCCTCGATCCGCGCGCTGCGGGCGATGATGGTGATCATCTGGATGTGCTTGAACAGCGGCTTGAGCAGAGCGGATGCATCTAGCGTGTTCTTGCCGATCGTCTCCAGCAGCGCGGTCTCGGCGGGCAGCGCCTGCGCCAGCTTGCTGAGCCGCGCGGCGATCTCCTGCAGTGCCGTGGCGGCGCCCTCGATCTCTGCACCGGCGAGCTCCGAGGAAAGCGTTGCGAGACCCTGGTTCAGCTCCTTGAAGATGAGATGGCCGCGTCCGAGCTCGCTGCCGACGCGCGCGAACACGTCCTCGATCCGCGAGGAAACGTCCTCGACCGCGACGATCGCTTCGGTGAGCGTGCTGGCGGGAATGACGGACATCGCGATCAACCTGCCACGGCCGCGTGCCCGGCCTGATACCAGAGCATGATCTCGCGCGGGATCTGGTGCAGCGAGACGACCTTCTCGACGCCGCCATGGGCAATGGCTTCCTTGGGCATGCCGAACACCACGCAGCTCTCTTCGTCCTGCGCCCGCGTGGAGGCGCCGAGCTTGCGCATCTCCAGCATTCCGCGCGCGCCGTCGTCGCCCATACCGGTCATGATCACGCCGAGCGCGTTGGCGCCGGCGTGCTGGGCCGCCGAGCGGAACAGCACGTCGACCGACGGACGATGCCGCGACACCGGCGGACCGTCCTTGATCGCGATCTGGTAGCGCAGGCCGATGCGCTGGAGCAGCATGTGACGGGCCCCCGGCGCGATATAGGCGCAGCCCGGCAGCACCGGCTCGCCGTCCTCGGCCTCCTTGACCCGCATCTGGCAGACACTGTCGAGGCGCCTCGCGAAGGCCGCGGTGAATCCCGCCGGCATGTGCTGGACGATGACGATCGGGGGACAGTGGGCGGGCAACATCTCCAGGACGTCGTTGAGCGCTTCGGTTCCGCCCGTCGATGCACCGATACACACGATTCGCTCCGTCGTCGGCCGCACCTTGCCCTGCACCGGTGGCGGGATGATCGCGTCGGCCGTCAGCTTCTTCTCGATCTCACGACGCGCCGCCCGCGGGCGCACGCGCGCACGCGCCGCCGACTTCACGGCCTCGCGCAGCCGCGAGGAGCATTCGAGCAGCGCCTGACGCGTGTCGATCTTCGGCTTCGGCACGATGTCGACAGCGCCCGCCTCGAACGCCTCGAACATCACGTTGGAGCCCTCCTCGGTCAGCGAGGAGCAGATGATCACCGGGATCGGGCGCTGCGCCATGATCTTGCGCAGGAACGTCATGCCGTCCATCCGCGGCATCTCGAGGTCGAGGATCATGACGTCGGGGATTTCGTTCTGGAGGCGGCGCGCCGCGGCGAACGGGTCCGAAGCCGTTCCCATCACCTCGATGTCGGGATCGTCGTTGAGGATCGTCTGCAGGATTTGGCGCACCGACGCCGAATCGTCCACGATCAATACGCGAACTTTCTCCTTCGGCATTGTTGGCGGGGCTCCGATCAAACCTGGAAAATGGTGGGCTGAACCTGCTTCAGGCCCGGCACCGCGCTGTGAATCATCGACTCGGAATGGCCGACCAGCAAATAGCCGCCCGGCCGCAAATGGCTGCACAGCCGCTCGATCACCTTGCGCTGGGTCTCGCGCTCGAAATAGATCAGGACGTTGCGGCAGAAGACGATGTCGACGTCGCGGTCGACGGGATAGGACGCGTCCATGAGATTCATCCGCATGAAATGCGTCATGCGCCGCAACTCCGGTACCACCCGCACCTCACCGCGCGACTTGTCCCGGGAGGACAGGAAATATCGCTTCAGGAAAGGCTCCGGCACCGGGGCGAGCACGTCCCTGGTGTAAATCGCAGTCTTGGCGAGGCGCAGTACGGCGGTCGAGATGTCGGTCCCGAGGATGCGGTATTGAAAGCGCGAGCCGTTCCGCGTCATGTCGTCCAGCACCATCGCGGTCGTGTAGGCCTCCATGCCGGTGGAGCTCGCCGAGCTCCAGATCTTCAGGTTGGCGTTCCTGCGTCCATGCGATTTGAGCAAAGCGGGGACTGCGACCTCGCGCATGAACGTGAAGTGCTGCGGCTCGCGGAAGAAATCGGTCTTGTTGGTCGTCACCACGTCGATGAGATGGGTGAGCTCGGTGTCGAAATGATCGGCCTCGAACAGGTTCTCGACATATTCGTTGAGGTCGGAGAAGTTCAGCGCGCGCACGCGCTTGTGCAGCCGCCCCTCCAGCATCAGCCGCTTGCCTTGCGGCAGCTTGATGCCGACCTGCCCCTCGATGAGTTCGGCGATGGTCCGGAAGTGGCGGTCCGACAGATGCACGGCTGTATCCTGTAACGCAGGCATCATCGCTGCATGCCCCCATCCGGGATGGCCGCCGCCTGCACTGAATGTCGGGCCATACCGGTCATCTTGCGTCCTACGCTTCTAGCCATTACGGCGGATGGATCGGCCCGTTACGACCGGCCGATCCCCTGGCTCGCTCTCAGCGCTGAAAATCGGCGTCCCGATCGTCCGCACCGTCGTTCATGTCGAAGGCGAAACCGCCGCCGCCGGCCACCTTCACGGCGCGGGCCGGCTTGCCTTGCGGCTTCTTGGCCGGACGTTCGACGGCCGCCATCGTCGCCGCCTTGGCGCGCAGCTGGGTGACGGCGCGGTCGATCGGCGCAGCGGCCTGGCTCTTCGCCCCCTGGTCGATGCGGAAGTAGGCGATGGTCGACTGCAGCTGCTCGGCCTGCGAGGCGAGCTCCTCGGACGTCGAGGACACCTGCTCGGAGGCGCTGGCGTTCTGCTGGCCGACCTTGTCGAGCTGCTGGATCGCCTGGTTGATCTGGGCGGAACCGACGTCCTGCTCGCGGCAGGCCGCAGTGATCTCCTCGACCAGCGCGGCGGTCTTCTTGATGTCCGGAACGAGCTTCGACAGCATATTGCCGGCATCTTGAGCGACCTTGACGGTCTCCGACGACAGCGATCCGATCTCGGCTGCGGCGGCCTGGCTCCGTTCAGCCAGCTTGCGCACTTCGGAAGCGACCACCGCGAAGCCCTTGCCGTGCTCGCCGGCGCGCGCGGCTTCCACTGCCGCGTTGAGCGCGAGCAGGTCGGTCTGACGTGCGATCTCCTGCACGATCGTAATCTTCTCCGCGATGGTCTGCATCGCGTTGACGGCGCGGCCCACCGCGATGCCGCTGGCTTCGGCATCCTTGGCCGACTGGGCCGCGATCTTCTCGGTCTGGTTGGCGTTGTCGGCATTCTGCTTCACGTTCGAGGCCATCTCTTCCATCGAAGAAGAGGCTTCCTCGGCGGACGAGGCCTGCTCGGTCGCGCCCTGCGAGAGCTGCTCGGCGCTCGCGGACAATTCCTGGCTGCCGGCGGAGACGTTCTGTGCCGCGGTGAGAGCCTCGGACACGATCTGACGAAGCTTCTCGATCATGCGCTCGAGCGCAAGGCCGAGCGTGTCCTTGTCCGACAGCGGCCTGGCTTCGACCGTGAGGTTGCCATGGGCAATCTCGTTAGCGACCGCCGCGGTGGCATTCAGATTGGCGGTCATCGCATTGAGGGACGACACGAGATCGCCGACCTCGTCATTGCTGGACACGCTGATCTTCTGGCTGAGATCGCCGACGGATACAGCGTTGGCGAGACCAACTGCGCGGGCGAGCCCGCGGCTGATATTGAGCGCGATCCAGGTCGCCGAAGCGACTGCGATCAACAGCGCAGCGCAGATCATGCTGATCAGAAGCATCTTCGCGAAGGCCGCGTCCCTGGCGCCCTCCTCCGCGACCTCGGCCATCTGCTTTTCGTTCCGCTGAACGTACTGCTCGATGGCATCCAGAGCCTCGTTGAAGGCTTTGCGGCCTTCGCCGCCGGCGATCGCCGCCGCCTTCAGGTTGCCGGCTTCCGACGTCAGACGCGAGACGTTGTCGACGACCTTCGCGAGACGGTCAAACTGCGCGTTAACGCCGCTGACCGCACCTGCCTGATTCACTTGCGCGACGGCCGCCTTGAGACCGGCCAGCCGCTGGTTGGTCTCCTTCACATCGGCTTCGACCTCCTGCAGCGTCGTGACCGAATAGCTCGAGACGACCGATCGAGCGAGCCGCGCGACCTCACTGCGGGCCGTCAGCAATCCAGCCGCGCGCTGGCTCTCGGAACCGCTGCCACCGGCTTCCACGAGCGCTGCATCCAGCATTGCGTCGAGGTCCTTGACCGCCGGCTGGCCTTCGGACTTCCACAGCTGGGCGGCCCTGTTGTTGGAGTTGAGCAGCGCAAATTTTCCGGCCTGATCTTCCTGCTCGTTCATCCGCTTGATCGGACCGGCGGCCTGATCAAGCAGGCGCCGTCCGGCCTCGCTCGCTTTGCTATAGAGCTCGCTATTGAGCTTGAGCGTCTTCTCGCGACGCGTCAGCATCGCGTTGTAATTGTCTTGCGTCTCCTTATCGGAGACGGCCTGTATCATGCGGGTCTCAGCGCGCTGTTGCGACTGGATTGCGCTCATGACGTCGGCGGCCAGCTTCGTGCGATTGGCCTGGCCGACGATGCGCTCCTGCTGTTCCGTCAGCGTGGAGAGAGAATGATAGGCGACTCCTCCAGTAATCATCGAGAGAGCGATGACTGCGCCGAACGCAGATGCGAGCTTTGCCTTGACGGTGAATCTCATTTTCAGTCTCGTAGTTCGAATGGAATTGAGGTGGATTGGGCTTAGCCACGCATTACTGGTAGGAGCTCAGGCGGCGCAGAACGCATCCGGCGCCGTTTCTCGGACTTCTGGAACCTCATCGTTGGCCATCAGCTTGGCGAGATCGAAGATCACGACGAATTTTTCCCCCTTGCGGCCGATGCCGGCTGCATAATCGGACTGCCACTTGCCGCCGACCTCGGGCACTGGCTCGATCGCCTGCTCGTCGATGTCGGTGACCTCGAAAACGCAATCGGCGACGAAACCGACGCCGACCAGACGATCCTTCATCGGCACGTCGAGGATGATGATACGCGTCGCTTCAGTCGCGGAGACGTGAGGCAAGCCGAGCTTTGTCCTGAGATCGACGATCGGATAGCCGCTGCCTCGCACATCGATCATGCCGAGCAGAAAGTTCGGCGCGTGCGGCAACCGCGAGATCGGCCGCATGTCGAGGATCTCCCGGACGTTGCGGATGCTGATGCCGAACGTCTCGCCGGCGAGCCCGAGCGTCAGATATTGCGAGGTTGCGGCCATGATGTAGCCCAAGGGTCCGGGGTTGGGAATGAATGCGGTCCGGCATCAGAGCCGGACCGATTGATCAACGTTGGAACTCGGCGTCGCGCTCGTCTTCGTCCTCGTGCATGTCGAAGGCGAAGCCGCCGCCGCCGCCGGCGACTTTCAGCGCACGCGCCTGCTTGCGGAGAGGCGCAGGCCTCTTCCCACTGCGATCCGCTGCTGCCATGTGCGCAGCCTTGGCACGAAGCTGGGTGACGGCCCGGTCGATCGGCGCCGGCGCTGCAGTTTCGCCGCGTCCGCCATGCTCGATGCGGAAGAACGAGATCGTCGACTGGAGCTGCTCGGCCTGCGAGGCAAGCTCCTCCGAGGTCGAGGACACCTGCTCGGAGGCGCTGGCGTTCTGCTGGCCGACCTTGTCGAGCTGCTGGATCGCCTGGTTGATCTGGGCCGAGCCGACGTCCTGCTCACGGCAGGCTGCGGTGATCTCCTGGACCAGTTCGGCCGTCTTCCTGATGTCGGGCACGAGCTTGGACAGCATCGCGCCGGCGTCCTGCGCGACCTTCACGCTTTCGCTCGACAGCGTGCCGATGTCGGCAGCGGCCGCCTGACTGCGTTCCGCCAGCTTGCGCACTTCGGAGGCGACCACGGCAAAGCCCTTGCCGTGCTCGCCGGCGCGCGCGGCCTCCACTGCCGCGTTGAGCGCGAGCAGATCGGTCTGGCGCGCGATCTCCTGTACGATCGTGATTTTCTCTGCGATAGTCCGCATCGCCTCGACCGCACGGCCTACGGCAACGCCGCTGGCTTCCGCATCCCTGGCCGATTGGGCCGCGATCTTCTCCGTCTGATTGGCGTTGTCGGCGTTCTGCTTCACGTTCGAGGCCATCTCCTCCATCGAGGACGACGCTTCCTCGGCCGACGAGGCCTGCTCGGTCGCGCCCTGCGAGAGCTGCTCTGCGCTGGCGGACAGCTCCTGGCTGCCGGCGGACACATTTTGGGCGGCCGTAAGCGCCTCCGAGACGACCTGCCGGAGTTTCTCGACCATGCTGTTCAGCGATTTGGTGAGATCGCCGATCTCGTCATTGCTGGAGACATCGATCGTCCGGCTGAGATCGCCGCTGGCAACCGCACCGGCGAGCCCCACCGCGCGGCCGAGACCGCGGGCAATGCTGACGGAGATCCAGATCGCGGCAATCAGACCAATCGCGAGCGAGGCAAGGACGAACGAGACCAACAGGAAGTGGGCACGATTGCCATCTGCATGAGCCTGGGCGGCCTGATTTGCCATGTTTTTCCTGGAGTTCATGACGTAGGCCTCGGCGGCTTCCATCGCCTCGCCAACGGCCTTGCGAACCTCAGTCATGGAGCGTTCGGCCGCCTTTGTCTTGTCGGTCCGGGCGGTCTTCAGGGTCTCGTCCTGCACCGCGTTCATATGCGCATAGGCAGCGGCGAAGCCGTCGAGCAGCTTCTTGCCTTCGGGAGAGGCCGCAGCGTGAATCTCGTCCTTCAGCTTCAGAAGCGTCTCACGTTGCTTGGCGATCTCGGCAAGGAAACGCTGCGTTTCGCTTTCGGGCGCGAGAATGAGATTCTTCTCGGCGCGAACCTGGAGCAGGATTGCTCGCTCGATCTCAGCCGCTCGTTCCATCCGGCCGGCGCGCGCCACCAGGCTATCGGCGGTGTCGATCATGTCGCTCAGCTTCACATAAGCGAGGCCTCCCGCGGCCATGGAGAGCAACAGAATTACGCCGAATGCACTGGCAAGCTTTGCCTTGACGGTAAATCTCATATCCAGCCCCTACCGATCTCGCCCCGAGATCTCATTTCAATTCAGGATGCGTTCCATGTTCGGAACGATGACGAACTCTTCACGCCATTTCGCAATGAAACGAATGAACTCCGGTTTCCAGTGTATGCCAACACGCGGCGTCTGCTGCACGTCGGTCTGCAAGATCTCCGTGACCTCGTAGACTTTGTCGGCGGTGACGCCGACCAGAACCGGCTCGCCGTCGAGCTCGAGCTCGATGACGACGATGCGCGTGTCGGCCGTATCATCCAGCTGCGGCATGCCGAAACGGATGCGCAAATCGGCGAGCGGGATGACGTTGCCGCGCACATTGATGACGCTGGGAACGAAGGCGCGCGCACCCGCGACCTTGGTCACGGGCACGGGATCGATGATCTCGCGGACGAGGCCCGCATCGAGCGCGAACTTCTCCTCACCAAGACCGATCATCACGACCTGCATCGCGCCCGACTGATGCTCCCCTGACAGTCCGTCGTTCATCACGCCGCCTCGTTGATGTGCTGCTTCTCGATCTTCGACTGCGCCAGCGCGACCAGCTGCGCGACGTCGAGGATCAGCGCCGCCGTGCCGTCACCCAGAATGGTGGCGCCGGAGAAGATGGTGACGTCCGAATGCAGCTTGGACAGCGATTTGATCACGGTCTGGTGGTTGCCGATGATCTGGTCGGCGACGAGGCCAACCCTGGTTTCGCCGGTCGAGATGATGATGGTCTTCTGGTGCCGGTCGGGCGAACCCGACGAGGACATGATCTCGCGCAGGCGCAGGAACGGCACAAGGCCGCCACGCACGTTGAGGAAGTTGCGGCCGCGCGAGCGCTCGTCATCGGCGGTCAGCTCGACGCATTCCTCCACGGCCGACAGCGGAATGATGTAGCGGCCTTCGCCAACGCGGATCAGGAGACCCTCGATGATCGCGAGCGTCAGCGGCAGCCGCAGCGTCACCGTGGTGCCCTGGCCCGGCCTGGTCGACAGGTCGATCGAACCGCGCATGTTCTCGATGGTGCGCTTGACCACGTCCATGCCGACGCCGCGGCCGGACAGCGCGGAGATGGTCTGCGCCGTCGAGAAGCCCGGGTGGAACAGGAATTGATGGATCTCGTGATCGGTGAGCACGGCCCCGGCGGCGATCAGCCCCTGCTCTTCCGCTTTCGCACGGATGCGCGCGGTGTTGAGGCCGCCACCGTTATCCTTGACGGTGACGAGCACCTGCGCGCCGGAATGGACCGCAGCGAGCTCGATCCGGCCCTGCTCGGCCTTGCCGTTGGCAGCGCGGGTCGCATTGTCCTCGATGCCGTGGTCGATGGCATTGCGGATCAAGTGGACCAGGGGATCGGCCAGGCACTCGATCATGGTCTTGTCGAGCTCGGTATCTTCGCCGGACGTGACGAACTCGACCGGCTTCGACAGATCGCGCGACAGATCGTGCACCAGGCGGCGGAAGCGGCCGAACAGCGAGCCGATCGGCACCATGCGCGCGCCCATCGTGGTGTCGCGCAAGGACGAGGCAAGGCGCTCGATTTCCTCGGCGATCATCTTGATCGAGAGATCCGAGCCGGACGAAGCGAGCTGGGTCAGCCGCGCCTGGGCGATGACGAGTTCGCCGACGCGGTCCATCAATTCGTCGAGGCGTTCGGCCTGGACGCGAACGGTGGCGATGCCGCGTTCCTCGCGTTTGGTCTCGGGCTTGGTGTCCGGCTTTGATTCAAGTTTCTGCTCGGTCTTTGCGATGGGCTGCTCGACGGCGGGCGCGGCAGCGACCTCGACCACCGGGGCTGGCATCTCGACCGTCGGGGCCGGCGGCTCCTCGTCGAGCAGGTTGAACAGCGGCGCAGGCGCGGGCGCTTCGACGACTTCCAGAGGCGAGAGCGTCAGCTTCATCTCGTCCTGGACGAACATGAAGACGTCGTCGATCGCGTCCTTGTCGCAGGCCGCGTGCAGCTTGACGTCCCACTTCAGATAGCAGTCTTCCGGCTCCATCTCGTCGAGGAACGGGATGCCGTCCGTGATCGGGACCACGAAGCAGGGACCGAGCTTGCAGAGATCTTCCAGCAGGTCGAGCGGATTCGAGCCGTTGCGCAGGATGTGCGATTCGAATTCGAGATACAGGTGCCAGCCGGCCTGCTTGCTCTCGGCAGGAGCCAGCGGCGGTGCTTCGGTGATCTCGGCGACCGGAGCGGAGGGCTGGTCGAATGAGACGAAGCGCTTGAGGTCGTCGAGAATGGCCTCGCCGATGACGTCGTCGGTCGATTGCGGATCCTCGATCAGCGCGCGGATATAGTCCTTGGCGGCGAGCGCGACCGAGATCAGCTCCTGCGTCGGCTTGATCTCGCCCTTGCGGACACGGTCGAAGGCGGTCTCGAACTCGTGGGTGAAAGAGGCGACCTTGTCGAAGCCGAACATGGCGCCCGAGCCCTTGATCGTATGCAGGGCGCGGAAGGCGGAATCGACCAGCTCGCGGTCGTCTGGACGCTGGCCGAGATCGAGCAGAGCCCCTTCAAGAACTTCAAAGAGTTCGCTGGCTTCCTGACGAAAGACCTCGGTCGGGTCCATTGCGCTCATGCACGCACCAGCTTGCCGACGACGGCGAGCAGCTGCTCGGGCTTGAACGGTTTGGTGATCCAGCCGGTGGCGCCGGCGCTCTTGGCTTCCTGCTTCACCGTGTCGTTGGATTCGGTGGTCAGGAACACGATGGGCATGCCGACCGCGCTCGGCAGCTTGCGCAGCGCCCTGATCAGCTCCAGCCCATTCATGACGGGCATGTTGAGGTCGGTGATGACGAGGTCGAGCTTGCCGGCCTGGGCTTTGGCGAGGCCTTGCGCGCCGTCGCCGGCCTCGATCACGCTATGACCGGCCGGCTCGAGCACGACCTTGATCATTTGCCGGATGCTGGGAGAATCGTCGACGGTCAGGATCGTGGCCATCAGATGCCATCTTTCTTTTGCGGGAAGTGCTGATCGATCATCGCCTCGCTGGCGAAGCCGGCGCGGTGCAGGGTGTTGCGGAAAGACTGGGAGATGGAGGTCAGCACCACGGGGCGGCCTTGCGCCTCGCCGGTCTTTGCGGTCGACAGCAGAAGCTGGATCGACGTCACGTCGGCCTTGTCGACGTTCGAACAGTCGATCTCGAGCCGCTGCTGGCGTCCGAACGCCTCGCGAATGAGGTCATAGACGCTGCGAATGGCCGCGATGCTGCAATCAGCGGGTAACCGCAACGACCACTTCGGCTCCGTGGGATTGAGCGCCATCGCTGCCCCGCTTTTGCTAAAATTCCGCTACACGTTTGACGTGAATCGAGTGAGCAAAACCCTAACGCGATGGTCCGTACAACTACGGGTCACATTCTGTCGGAATTCGCGCAAGTGCCTGCAGACGTGCACAGCTCCGTGAAATTACGTACTGCGGCAGCCCGATGTGCACGTGTTCCTCATTTGCTTCGCGTTAAATTCGCCCGGGTTATGCGTGGGGTTCGTGCCTTTGCCAGCGAACAGAGCCCGGCCACCGATGCTCACCCAAGCGCTCCTGGTTGATGACAGCCGCTCCGTCCTCAACTTCCTGAAACGCCATATCGAAGCCGAAGGCCGGGTCGAGGCCACGACCTTCCTCGATCCGGTGGAGGCGCTGGCCTGCGCGCGCGAGCGCGTCTTCGACCTCGTGCTGGTGGACTACGAGATGCCGCATATGGACGGCATCAGCTTCATTCGTGTCTTCCGGTCCCTGCCCGGCTGCGCCGACATCCCGATCGCGATGATCACCTCGCGGCAGACCGACGACCTCAAGATGGAAGCGCTGCAGGCAGGTGCAACCGATTTCCTGCCCAAGGCTCCGCAAAGCGTCGAGATGACGGTGCGCCTGCGGAATTTGATTCAGCTCGGTGCAGCCGTGCGCAAGCTCAACGATCGTGCCGCACATCTGGCCAGCGAAGTCGCGGCGGCCACGCGAATGCTCGGCGAGCGCGAGGAGGAGATCATCCTGCGCCTCGCACTCGCGGTCGAATACCGCGACAACGACACCGGCGAGCACACCCTGAGAGTCGCCCGCTATAGTCGCATCATCGCCGAGCAGCTCGGCCTGCCGGCCCGGCTCTGCCGCGACATCTATCTCGCCGCGCCGCTGCACGACGTCGGCAAGGTCGCCATTCCCGACAATATCCTGCTCAAGCCCGGCAGGCTCACCGACGAGGAGATGGCGGTGATCAGGACGCATGCCGCGATCGGCGAGCGGATCCTGGCGGACTCCGGCTGCGAACTGATCCAGCTCGGTGCACAAATTGCCGCAGGTCATCACGAGCGCTGGGACGGCGCGGGCTATCCGAGCGGCCTCAAAGCCGAATCGATTCCGATCGCCGCGCGCGTGGTCGCGGTCGCCGACGTCTTCGACGCCCTGACCACCCGGCGACCTTACAAGGAGCCGATGCCGCTCGAGATGGCGCGCGACTACCTGGTGGAGAACAAGGGCCGGCAGTTCGATCCGGCCTGCGTCGAGGCCTTCCTGTCGCGCTGGGACGAGGTGATCGAGATTGCCGGCCAGCGGACGATCGCTTTTCAGAGGACCGAGGCTCCTCTTGCTCCCACTGTAGAGAGTGCGGGCCATCCGACCGCGGCCGTGCCGGCCGCCTGACGGGAGCAATCCGCCAACACCTTGCGGCAGCTTGGTTTTTTCTCTGGTCGCCGGTTTGAACCGGTTGCTGCTAGAGTGGCACCAATCACTGAGTGATTCTGGTCACACTTATCCCGGGCAGCCCCTGCTAAGCATCGAACCGGGACCGGGCACCGGTAACATCGTCGAATTGGATGAGAACTCCCATGAGAAGCCTGATCGGCGCCTTTGTCGGCGCGTTCTGTCTTGCGGCCCCCGCTGTGGCGGAGACACCTGCCGCGATCGTCGAGGACGTCCAGGGCAAGGTCGATGGCGTCGCGTTCATGGACTATGTGGCGCCGGGCAAGATCATCAAGCTCGGGCCCAAGGCCAGCATCACGCTCAGCTACCTCAAATCCTGCCAGCGCGAGACCATCAGCGAGGGCGTCGTCCTTGTCGGGGCCGAGCAGAGCACCGTGCAGCTGGGCGAGATCAAACGCGAACAGGTGCCGTGCGATACCAATGCGGCAAGACTCCCGGAGCGCCAGGCGAACCAGAGCGCGGCGACGACCTTCCGCACCATGCGAGCTGATGCAAAGGGCGGTCCGGCCAAGCTGCCGACGCTCTACGGCGTCTCCCCGCTGGTGCAAGCCAAAGCCGGCAGCACGCTGGTGATCGAGCGCACCGACGGCAAGGAGCCCACGATCAGCGTATCGCTCAAGGGCGAGAACATGGTCGGCAACAAGTTCTATGATTTTGCCAAGGCCGGAAAGTCACTGACCCCGGGCGGCAGCTATCTCGCCATTGTCGGAGCCAAGCGCTACACCTTCCTGGTCGACGCCAGCGCCACCACCTCGCCGACCCCGATCATCGGCCGCCTGCTGCGTCTCGAATAGACGGCCTGCAACGGCGCGATGCGGCGGATCGGGGGACGGGACATCTTTGCAGCGATGCTGATTGCGCTCCTGGCGGGCGCGATCTTCACGTCTCCACCGCTCCAGACGCTGCAAGGCCTCTCGCTCGACATCCTCACCGCGCTGCGCGCCAAGCTGGTCGGCGAGCGCCGCGATCCCGCGACGTCGCCGGTGGTCGTGGTCGCCATCGACGGCGAGACCTACGACACGCCGCCCTTCAAGGGATCGCCGACGCAGACCTGGACGCGCGAGATCGGACGGGTGCTCGGCAGCATCAGCGAGGGCGGCGCCAAGGTCATCGGCTACGACGTCATCTTTCCGAGCTCGATCGAGCAATCCGAGATTCCCTTTGGCGAGGGACCGCTCGGCGCGCGCATGAGGGGGTTCGACCGGGACTATTTGATCGCGCTGCGACAGCTCTCCGACAGCGGCAAGCTGGTGCTCGGCGAGATCCTGAGCCACGACCATCCGGAGCGGCCCTACCGCGCGCAGCAATTGGCGGTGCGGACCAACATTCGCGCGCTCAACGTCCACACCGACGCGGACGATGTCATCCGCCGGATGCCGCTGAGTTTCTCCATCGACGGCAAGCCGGTGCCCGCCATGGCCGTCGAGCTCGCCGCTCGGGCGCTCGGCGCCAAGCCCGAGATCGCGCCGTCGGGTGCGACCGAACTGTCCGGCTATGCCATCCCGAGCGCGGTGCCGAACACGCTGACGCTCAACTTTCGTGGGCTGGGCCGTGACGTTCCGACCTTCTCCTTCGCCGACCTGCGCGCCTGCGTCGAGAAGGGCGACCGCGACTTCTTCCGCCGCGCCTTCGACGGCAAGGTCGTGCTGCTCGGCAGCGTCCTCAATTTCGACGACCGCAAGCTCACCTCGATGCGCCTGTCCGGCGGATATGACGGGACGCCGGGGGCGCGCTGCGCCCTGCCCGCGCCCGAGCGGGCCGCGCAACGCGCGCGCAGCGCCGTCGCGGGCGTCTTCGTGCATGCCACCGTCGTGCGCAACCTGATCGAGCGCGATGCGGTGACGGAGCTTGGCTTTCCCGCGCGGAGCATTCTCACGGTCGCGTTCGCGCTCGTCATTGCGTGCGTGGCCTGCATGCTCGCGCCGGGCGGCGCGCTGATGGCCTGGCTCGGCCTCACCGCGGTTTACGCCGCTATCGCGGTTGGAGCGTTCGTTCATGCACTCGCGCTGCCGCTGACCGAGCCCGCGCTTGCGAGCCTCGCTGCGCTTGCGATGATGATCGGCTACCGCTTCGTGCTGGCCGATCGCGACGAGCGCTTCCTGCGCCAGAGCTTTGCCTTCTATCTCGCCCCCGAAGTGATCGACACCATGGTGGCATCCGGCAAGATGCCGGCGCTCGGCGGCGAGATGCGCAACGTCACCATGTTCTTCTCCGACCTCAGCGGTTTCTCCTCCATTGCAGAAACGATGACCCCGGGCGAGCTGGTGACGCTGATGAACGAATATCTGTCAGCTATGACCGACATCATCGAAGCCCATGGCGGCTATGTCGACAAATATATCGGCGATTCCATCGTCGCCATGTTCGGCGCCCCGGCCGACGATCCCGCACATGCGCGCAATGCAGTGCGTGCCGCACTGAAATGTCACCAGAAGCTCGCAGAGCTCAATGCCAGCCATCCCGCTTTCGCCGGCCACGGCCTGTCGCATCGCATCGGCCTCAACAGCGGCGAAGCCGTGGTCGGCAATATCGGCTCGCGCCGCCGCTTCAACTACACCGTCATGAGCGACACCGTGAACGTGGCCTCGCGGCTCGAAGGCGCCAACAAATATTACGCCACCGCGATCATGGCATCGGAAACCACGATGGCGCAGACCGGCGACAAGTTCGCCTGGCGCGAGCTCGATGCGATCAGGGTGCAGGGACGCGGCGAGGCAATCAGGGTGTTCGAGCCGATGGCGGAGCAAGGCGCCGAGAGCGACTTGCAGGCGAAGGTGGCCGCAGCCTATGCCGAAGGGCTGGCCTGCTGGCGGGCAAGGAATTTCGCCACCGCGGCGGAAGCGTTCGAGAAAGTGGCAAGCATCGATCCTGTCTCGTCCATGTTCGCGAAGCGCGCGCGGGCGTTCGCCACAAACCCGCCCCCGCCCGAATGGACGCCGGTCAATACGCTGGAAGGTAAGTAGCGACGACGGCCAAGCGCGCTGCCTTCCCCTCTCCCCTTGTGGGAGAGGTTGGCTCGCCGCGCAGCGGCGAGACGGGTGAGGGGTACCTTTCCGCGCGTGAACCGCTCGCAGTGGAGTTCGCTGAAGCAACCCCTCATCCGGCGCTTCGCGCCACCTTCTCCCACAAGGGGAGAAGGAAAGGCACCATCGCGTGCTGCGAGATCATCCCGTTAAAACGGCAGTCCCACATAATTCTCCGCGAGCAGGCGCTGCGCCGTCTCGGACGACAGCAGATAGTCCAGCTCCGTCTGCTGCAGCCGATCCTCATAGTCGAGCCGGTCCGGGAAGCGGTGCAGCAGCATCGTCATCCACCAGGAGAAGCGCTGCGCCTTCCAGATGCGGGCGAGCGCCTTGGCGGAATAGCCGGCAAGGCCGGAATCGTCGCCGTTCTGGTAGTGCGCGAGCAGGGCGTGATAGAGATAATAGATGTCGGAGCCCGCGCTGTTGAGCCCGCGCGCGCCGGTCGGCGGCACGATATGCGCGGCATCGCCGGCGAGGAACAGGCGGCCATAGCTCATCGGCTCGGCGACGAAGCTGCGCAGGGGAGCGATGCTCTTCTCGATCGACGGACCCGTGATCAGGCGATCGGCGACGTCCGCCGGCAGGCGACGCTTCAGCTCGGCCCAGAACGCATCATCGCTCCAGTCCTCGACCTTGTCGGTCAAGGGCACCTGGACGTAATAGCGACTCAGCACTTGGGAGCGCAGGGAGCAGAGCGCAAAGCCGCGCTCGTGCTTGACGTAAATCAGTTCGGGCGACACCGGCTTGGTGCGCGACAGCACCCCTAACCAACCGAACGGATAGACCTTCTCATATTCACGCAGCACGTCCTTCGGGATCGACTTGCGGCTGACACCGTGAAAGCCGTCGGCGCCGACGATATAGTCGCAATCGACGCGGATCGTCTCACCGTTCGAGCGATAGGTGACATAGGGACGGTCCGACGTCAGATCGTGCGGCCTCACGTCTTCGGCATTGTGCACGACCTTGCCGCCGAGACGGTCGCGCGCCTCGTAGAGGTCGCGCGTCAGCTCGGTCTGGCCGTAGACCAGCACCGAATTGCCGCCGGAATGCTTGTGCAGATCGATCTTGGAGAGCACGCCGTCATGGGCGATTTCGAACCCGTGGTGGATCTCGCCCTCGCGGTCCATCCGCTCGCCGCACTGCGCCTCGCGCATCAGCTTGGCAAAGCCGTGTTCCAGCACGCCGGCGCGAATGCGGGCGAGCACATGCTCGCGGCTGTATTTCTCCAGCACGACCGTATCGATGCCCTGCAGATGCAGGAGCTGGGACAACAGCAGCCCGGACGGTCCGCCGCCGATGATACAAACCTGAACTTTCATTTTTGCGTCCTCCCGTCGGCACTTTTTTGCAGATCCAGCGCCGCGGACCGATGGAGGGTTTCGCCTTTGTCTTGTACTATTCGAACATGAGGAGCGCAGCCCCTGCCCCGGCGATCCGGGTCTACAATCTTTTCGGCGAGTCCGGCGATCTGCCCGATGTCGTGCATTGCGAGACCATCGCGTCGCGCTCGGTGTTGCACGACTGGACGCTGGCCGTGCACCGCCATGCCCGGCTGCATCAGGTGCTGCTGATCGAGCGCGGCGGCGGCGAGGCGACGCTCGACGGCCGCGTGGTGCCGCTCAAGCCGATGCAGATCGTCAACGTGCCGGTCGGCCATGTCCATGGGTTCCGCTTCGTGCCTGACACTCAAGGCTGGGTGCTGACCATCGCCGCGGAAATTCTCGACGAGACGCTGCTCGCCGCGGAAGGCCTGCGGGCTGCGTTGTCGCGATCGGCTGTTGTGCGCGGCACGCCCCAGATCCGCACCACCATGAAGCAGATCTTTGCCGAGCACGCCGCGCGCGATTTCGGCCGCGCGCATGTGCTGCGCGCCTTGTCCTCGGCCATGATCGGGCTGGTGGCGCGCGCCCTCACGAGCGAAAGCGGCGGCAACGGTTCGTCGGAAACCGGATTGTTCCGCCGCTTCGAAGGGCTGCTGGAGCAGCACCATCTGGAGCGCTGGAGCGTCGCCGACTATGCCGGGGCACTGTCGGTCACCCCGACGCATCTCAACCGGATCACGCGGGCGGCGACCGGCGACACCGCCTCGCACCTGATCCTCAACCGGCTGATCCGCGAGGCGCGGCGCAACCTCGTCTACACCAACCTGCCGGTCTCGACGATCGCCTATACGCTCGGCTTCGAGGACCCCGCCTATTTCAGCCGCGTCTATGCCGCGGCCACAGGCCTATCGCCGCGCGCTTTTCGGGCGCAGCTCCATGGCGAGGCGGCGAAATCGCGATAGACCTCGCTGCCACTTACCTTCGTATATAGGGTCCCATCCTTTGGATAGCGCCCCTTTACCTCCGTACAATTGAGCGGGGAGCGCGGCCGCCTTAGCATGGCGGCATTCGGCGCCCTGGCGCTGGTGGCATGGGACCTCCCTAACCTTGGCGCAAGGCGGCCATACCTGTCCGGTCGTCTGCGCCGCTTTTTTCAGCAAGCCATCGGCGGCTTGAGTGTTGTGCCGTCGACATACCGCGCCCCGGCGACTGACCGGCGGCTTTCGTGCGGAACTGGGGATTTGAGCAGAATGCCTTCGATTCGGAAGATCGCACTCTTTATCGACGGCTCCAATCTCCATGCCACCGCCAAAGCGCTCGGCTTCGACATCGATTACAGGCGTCTGCTTGGTGAATTCCAAAGCCGAGGCACGCTGTTGCGGGCCTTCTACTACACGACCGTCGTCGAGGATCAGGAGTATTCGTCGATCCGCCCCTTGGTCGACTGGCTCGACTACAATGGATACACGGTCGTCACCAAGCTCACCAAGGAGTTCCTCGACGGCACGACCGGCCGCCGCAAATTGCGGGGCAGCATAAACGTCGAGCTTGCCGTAACCGCGATGGAGCTCGCCAGGCATGTCGATCAGATCGTGTTGTTCTCAGGGGACGGAGATTTCCGTTCGATGGTGGAAGCGTTGCAGCGCCGCGGTGTCCGCGTGACGGTCGTCTCCACGCTTTCCACTCAGCCCCCCATGATCGCTGACGACCTGCGCCGACAGGCTGACGTCTTCATCGATCTGGCAGAACTGAAGCCGCAAGTGGGCCGCGATCCGGCCGAGCGGCCAGTAGCGCGCGAGATGCGCAAGCTACCGCAATTCCTCCAGCGCGGAGCGATCAATCGCGACGACCGGGTGGAATGATCCCGGGACGGCAGCCGCGCTCACACGTCGAAGAACACCGTCTCGTCCGGCCCCTGCAAATTGATCGTGAAGGAAT
This sequence comes from Bradyrhizobium sp. DOA1, assembly GCF_001593325.1. Lineage (NCBI taxonomy): Bacteria > Pseudomonadati > Pseudomonadota > Alphaproteobacteria > Hyphomicrobiales > Nitrobacteraceae > Bradyrhizobium > Bradyrhizobium sp. DOA1. The sequence continues at coordinate 1,187,574 of NZ_JXJM01000001.1, read as the reverse complement.
ACACGATATTGCCGGCGCGCTCGCTGCGCGCAGCCACCAGCGTCTTGCGGCGCACTGGCGGCTCGATCAGGTTGAGCACGGGGTCGGCGGCATTGGCGGCCTCCTCGTCCGAGAAATAGAGCCGCGTGTTCAGCCCGATATTGATGCCGCGCGCGACGATCCAGACATTGACGTGCGGCGCGCATTTGCGGCCGGCCCTGTCGGTGATCGCGCCGGGCTTGACGGTCTCGAAGGTCACGAGGCCGCTCTCGAAATCGGAGCCGGCGCGGCCCCAGCCGCGAAACTCCTGCTCCAGCGCACCCGCGGAGCGGTCGGCCGGATGGTTGTAGCGGCCGGCCGCATTGGCCTGCCAGATCTCCAGCAGCACGTCGCGGAGCGGCGTGCCGGTGCCGTCGAGCACCTTGCCTTCCAGCGTGATGTGCTCGCCCTTGGTGCCCGGCGTCACCAGGACATTCGAGAAGTTCTTCTCGAAGATGTCGAAGCCGGCCATCGCCGGGATCAGGCCGATATGGACGTAGGGACCGGCGGTCTGCGAGGCGGTTTCCTTGAGGTAGTTGAGCGGCTGTGGCATTGCTCAGTTTCCTTCGGAGCGATTTTCGAAATAAGTGGAGCGCTGGCCGCGCAGCACGATGTCGAAGCGGTAGGCGAGCGAGTCGAACGGCGTCGAGGCGTTGAGATCGAGCGGCGCCACGAGACGGTCGAGCGCGTCCTTGTCCGGGATCGTCGTCAGGATCGGGCAGACCGGGATCAGGGGATCGCCCTCGAAATACATCTGCGTGATCAGCCGCTGCGCGAAGCCCGAGCCGAACACGGAGAAATGGATGTGGGCGGGGCGCCAGCTGTTGACGAAGTTGCGCCAGGGATAGGGGCCCGGCTTCACCGTACGGAAATAGTAGTAGCCGGTGTCGTCGGTGAGCGCGCGGCCGCAGCCGCCGAAATTCGGATCAACCGGCGCCAGATAGGTGTCCTTCTTGTGCCGGTAACGGCCGCCGGCATTGGCCTGCCAGAACTCGACCAGCGTGTTCGGCACGCCGCGGCCGGTCTCGTCCAGCACGCGGCCGTGGACGATGATGCGCTCGCCGACGGGGTCGCCGTCCTTGGCGTAGTTGCGGATTAGATCGTTGTCGAGCGGGCCGAGATCATTGTGGCCGAACACTGGGCCCGTGATCTCCGAGACTGAATTCTCCAGCGACAACAACGCCTGACGCGGCGAGCGAAGCACCGAGGATTTGTAGCCGGGCGCATGCGCCGGCGGATGGATGGAACGATCGCGCTGGAAGAAGCCGCCGTCCCGCGGCGTGAACGGCTCGGGGCGGTTGAGGCGGGGATCCTGCAGGGCTGGCGCCTGGGCGTTCATCGGCGTTGTCTCTCCCTCTGCCGCCCATCCGGGCGCTCGGCTCGTCGGGAGATCATGGGACGATCTATTCTCAAGATAAATAGATCGATTATAATGAATTACATGAAGGAAATCGATCATTTGGCTCTCGATGGCCACGCCTTGGAGCTGTTCCTCGCCGTGCTGGAAGAAGGCTCGGTAACCGCGGCGGCCACGCGGCTCGGCCTGACGCAATCGGCCGTCAGTCACGCCCTAAACAAGCTGCGGCGGATCGCAGGCGATCCGCTGTTCGCCAAGTCCGGCCGCGGCATCGTCGCAACCGCCCATGCCCAGGCGCTGGCCGGCAAGGCTCGCGCCCTGATCGACGAGATGCGCAGCTTTGCCGGTGGCACTGCGTTCGAGCCGCCGCGCGCGCAGCTCTCGCTGACGGTCGCCGCGAACGACTTCCAGCGCGACCTGCTGCTGCCGCGGTTCTTCGATCATGTCGCCGCGCAAGTGAAGAGCCTGAATTTGCGCGTGATCCCCTCGCAATCGCCCTCGCCCGCGATGCTGCGTGAAAACCGCTGCGATCTGCTAATCACGCCACTGCCGCCGTCCGGTGTCGACATCGTGCAGAAGCGACTCCTGAGCGATCACTACGTCTGCTACTACGACGCCAAGGCGCGCAACGCGCCGGCCGGCCGCGGCGCGTATCTCGCGGCGCGCCACATCACCGTGGTCTATACCGACAACGAGCGGCTCGACTTCGATCGCCGGCTCGCCGCCAGCGGATTCCACCGCGACATCGCGATCTCGGTGCCGAGCTTTTCCGGCGTGCCGTCGTTTCTGCGCGGCTCGCAAATGCTCGCGAGCATGCCGAGCCTGCTCGCCTCCGGAGTGATGCGCGGCTTCGCGCAAGCGCGGATTCCGCTGGCGTCCCGCACGCGAACGCTGGCCGAGCTGCCGATGTTCATGGTCTGGCACCAGCGCTATCAGAAGGACCCGGCTCATCGCTGGATCAGGAGCCAGCTCGAGACCGTCGCCGCGACGGCGGCCGCCTGAGCGACGGAGCCCGCGCCTGCGGAAAACCTAAATCCCGCCAAACCCACTGGTTGCGCAGGGGCGGCCACGCTAAAATCGCCCCATGACAGTGACCGACATTGCGAGCCGAACCTACAATCACAGCTGGCGGCTGGATCCGATCATCCGCAGCCTGCTTGATACTGATTTCTACAAGCTGTTGATGTTGCAAATGATTCGGGAAGATTACCCGGATCAGCAGGTGACCTTCTCGGTCATCAACCGCTCGCGCCATGTCCGTCTCGCCGAGATCATCGACGAGGGCGAGCTGCGCGCCCAGCTCGACCATGCCCGGACCATCCGCTTCACCAAGAAGGAGCTGATCTGGCTTGCCGGTAACACCTTCTACGGCAAGACCCACATGTTCTCGGCGGACTTCATCCGCTGGCTGGCTGAATTCCGACTGCCCGAATACGAGCTGCGCAAGGTCGAAGGCCAGTACGAGCTGCATTTCCACGGCCCCTGGGCGCACACCACGATGTGGGAGATTCCGGCGCTCGCGATCCTCAACGAGCTGCGCTCGCGCGCGGCGATGAAGGGCCGCGGCCGCTTCGAGCTCGACGTGCTCTACGCCCGCGCCAAGGCCAAGCTGTGGACCAAGGTGGAGCGGCTGCGCAGGCTGGAGAATCTGCGGCTGTCCGACTTCGGCACCCGCCGCCGCCACGGCTTCCTGTGGCAGCGCTGGTGCGTCGAGGCGGTCAAGGAAGGCCTCGGCTCGTCCTTCATCGGCACCTCGAACGTGCTGCTCGCGATGGACAACGATCTGGAAGCCATCGGCACCAACGCGCATGAGCTGCCGATGGTCGCGGCCGCGCTCGCCAGGGACGACGAGGAATTGCGCTGGGCGCCTTATCGCATCCTCGACCAATGGCGCCAGACCTACGGCGGCAATCTGCTGATCGCGCTGCCCGACGCCTTCGGCACGAAAGCCTTCCTGCGCGATGCGCCGGAATGGGTCGCCGACTGGACCGGCTTCCGCCCCGATAGCGCGCCGCCGATCCAGGCCGGCGAGGAGATCATCGCCTGGTGGCAGAAGAAGGGCCGCAACCCCAAGGACAAGCTGCTCGTCTTTTCCGACGCGATGGACGTCGGCTCGATCGAGGAGACCTACCACCACTTCGCCGGCCGGGTGCGGCTCTCGTTCGGCTGGGGCACAAACCTCACCAACGATTTCGTCGGCTGCGCGCCGGACGGCTCGTTCAATCTCGATCCGATCTCGCTGGTCTGCAAGGTGTCGTCGGTCGACGGCCAGCCGGCCGTCAAGCTCTCCGACAATCCGGAAAAGGCGACCGGCCTGCCCTCGGAGATCGAGCGTTACCTGCGCGTGTTCGGCGATGCCGGCCGCGTGCGCAAGCCGGTGCTGGTGTAGCAGCAAGCACACCAGACTCTCTCGACGACGGAGATCGTGTAGCGCTCATCCGCCGTCATTGCGAAGCAATTTTGCGCCGACGCGACGAAGCAATCCCGACTGCCTCAGCTGAACGGTGTGGATTGCTTCGCTGCGTTCGCAATGACGAGCATTGTTAGCCGATATCGGGCAAACTGCGATTTCGCGGCATTTGAAACGATCTGCGCGCATCCACGTCACATTACTTTCACCGTCCGGCACGGTCCCCCGCGCTTTTCAGGTCGAGTTAAGCAACCATCCGCTCTACTTCGCGTTGCAGGCGCGACGCTCCGTTGGGATCGTTGATCGATTTGGGGAACGCAGGGTGTTTCGCAGAACCGCGACGTCGACGAAGGGCGACAGCTTCCTTCACGTCATCAAGCTTGTCTCGCCTTTCGTGATGGTCGTCCTGCTCCAGGCGGCAATCGCGGGATTCAGCCTCGAGGTGATGTCGTCGGTCCGTGCCTATGTGGCGGGCGAGGCGCTGTGGTCGCGCTCGCAGAAGAACGCCGTCTATTCCCTCAACCGCTACCTGCATTCAGGCGAGCCAAGCCAGTTCGCGCAATATCAGGCCTCCCTTGCCGTCCCCATCGGCGACGAGTTCGCGCGCTGGGCGCTCGAGCGCGACCCGGCCGACGCCGAAGCTGCTCGCATCGGCTTCCTGCAAGGCGGCAACCATCCCGAGGACGTGCCGGGACTGATCTGGCTATTTCGCTACTTCAACCGCGTCAGCTTCCTCCAGGACGCAATCCGCGAATGGGCTGCCACCGATCCCATGCTGCTGGAGCTGAGCGTGTTCGGGGAGGTTATCCGGTCCGAGCTCCAGAACGGGCCCATTCAGGACGTCAAACGCCTGCAAGTCCTGTCCGCGCGGCTCTCCGAGCTCAACGCACAATTCACGGTGCACGCCAACAGGTTCTCCACCGTGCTCGGCGAAGGCTCCCGCACGATCAAGGTGACCCTGACCTTTATCAACATCGCCACCGCCGCGATGCTGATCCTGCTTCTGATCTGGCACACGCGACGCCTGGTGCAGCAACGACAGGCCTTCGAGGACGCCCTGCATGCCGAGAAGGAGCGCCTGGCCTGGCAGGCCTCGCACGACTGGCTGACGGGTCTCGCCATTCGCCGCGCCTTCGAGGCGCGCCTGCAAAGCGAGCTGGACAACGTTGCGGCCGGTCCGCTCGGACTGATCCTGCTCGACCTCGACGAGTTCAAGAGCGTCAACGACGGCTTCGGCCATCTCGCCGGCGACCGCCTGCTCTGCCAGATCTCAAACCTGCTGCAACGGGACCGGCGGCCGCATGATCTGGTGGCCCGGCTCGGCGGCGACGAATTCGGCCTGATCCTGCCGCAGTGCTCGCCGATCGATGTCATGGATCTCGCCGAGCAGCTGCGCCGGTCACTCGAGCTGTTCAATTTCGCCTGGGACGATCGTTGCTTCGCGGTGACCGCCAGCATCGGTGTCGCTTGCATCGCCGACCGCAGCATCACGCTCGAGGATGCCATGCGGCGGGCCGATGCCGCCTGCTACCGCGCCAAGGAAAAGGGACGCAACCGCGTTCAGGTCGATCGCGGACGAGCGGAGGTCGTCGTCGTGGCGCCACGCCCGCGCGAGGCCGTCGCGGCGCGAGGCTGAAGCGCTCACTTGGGACGCCGCAGAGGCAAAATGCCGAGGCCGGCGAGATGGGCGTCGACGAACTGCTCGATCTGCTGGTGCAGCATCTGCGGCGGCACGGCCACCATGCGCTCCTCGAGGCCGAGTGAGATGATGCCATGCACCGCGGAAAACAGCGTGCGCGACAGCAGCGCGATCTTCACGTCATCCGCGTCCGGCAATAGCCGCACCAGGGGTGGATGCATCAGCGCGAACGCATCCATGACCATCTGGAGGATGTCGTCCGGATAGGGACGATCGTCCTCCATCCGGTGCTCGAACAGCGACCGCAGCAGGTTGGCGTGGCCTGCAAAGAAGTCGAGATAGGTCGCGGCAAGACCATAGAGTTGGCGGACGGGATCCTCGGCAGGAACGGCGCGGAGCTGCGCTGTGAGCGCCTGAACCGTCTCCCGATTGACGGTCAGGATGACCCCGTCGAAGTCGCCGAACTCGTTATAGACGCTGCCGACCGAACAGCCGGCGGCGTCCGCGACGTCACGAACCTTCAATGATCTCAATCCTTTAGATGAGATAATGCCGCGGGCGATCTCCACGATCTGGAGCCGCCGCCGATTTTTTTTCTGCTCCCGCAGCGATTCTTCTTGAACATTGTTCATTTTCAAGTTACTCATGTGAACATTGTTCAATTTAACCTGGAGACCTGCAAAATGCAAACCCTTGCTGTTGATATCGCCTTCACCTTCGTCGATGACGCCACCGCTCTCGTGACCGGCCTCGGCCGGGCCCTGCTGAGGTTCGCCGTGACCCCGATTGATCGGATCGCCAATGCCTGCGACATCGCCGGCGTGCTCGCCGAGCGGCGGGCGACCTTCCGGATGTGGCGAGCCAACCGTGCCCGTGCGCGCCACGAGAGCCGCCGGTTCGGCCTGCTCGGCCGCTTCTCGCCCTTTCGCCACCTCGCCCATCTCACCTGAGGCGCACAGCTGCCACGTTCCGATCGACTTGAATGCAAGATCCGGTTGCAAGGAAGGAATTACCATCTCCGGACATTCGCAGCCGATCTCGTGAGTCCTGGCGATGCGGTTTAGCTTTTCCTCATCGCCCCACGCGATACCCCGCCGAGCACGACCCTTCCGCCCGGACGGCGGCCGCGACCAGATATTTGCGAACCTAACGAGACCGGATGGAGACCAACAGGATCAGAGGGATCGAGGGGACACAGCAGCCGGTGACCACCGCCGCACTGGCATTCGTTCGTCCCATATCCTTCCGGTCGTGACGCTCCACAGACACCGTAACGAACCTCAGGCTGCCTTTTACAAACAGGACTAGTCATGATCAGGGAATTGATGTCGTCACGCCGTTTCGCGCCGCTGTTCTGGGCGCAATTCTTCTCGGCGCTCAATGACAACGTGCTCAAGAACGCACTTGTCATCATCCTGCTTTACAGTGCCGCGACCGGCCACGGCGATGCCCTGGTGACGGTGGCCGGCGCCGTCTTCATCTTCCCCTATTTCATCCTGTCCGGTCTCGGCGGCCAGCTCGCCGACAAATACGTCAAATCCGTCGTCGCAAGGCGGCTCAAATTCGTCGAGATCTTCGCCGCCTGCTTTGCCGCGGCCGGCTTCTTCCTGCATTCGGTGCCGCTGCTGTTCGCAGCGCTCGCATTGTTCGGCACCATTGCCGCCCTGTTCGGCCCCGTGAAATACGCCATGCTGCCGGACCAGCTCGAGCTCGGCGAACTCGCGACCGGCAACGCGCTGGTCGAAGGCGCAACCTTCATGGCCATCCTGCTCGGCACCGTCGCCGGCGGCCAGTTCGTGGCCGGCTCCGCCCATATGGGCTGGGTCGCATCGGCCGTGGTCGCGCTGGCGCTGTTGTCCTGGGCGTTCGCCGCCCGCATTCCGCAGACGACGCCCTCGGCACCCGACCTGCGCGTCGATGCCAATCCCTGGACCTCGACGGTGAGCCTGCTGAAGACGTTGCATGCCGATCACCGGCTGTGGGACGGCACCGTGATCGTCTCCTGGTTCTGGCTGGTCGGCGCGATCGTGCTGTCGCTGCTGCCGGCGCTGGTCAAGGATGTCGTCGGTGGCACCGAGGGCGTGGTGACGCTGTGCCTTGCGATCTTCGCGATCGGCATCGCTATCGGCTCGCTGTTCGCGGCCAGCCTGAGCCATGTTCGCCCGAACCTCGCGCTGGTGCCGATCGGCGCCATCATCATGGGCTGTGCCGGCCTCGATCTGGCCTGGGCCATCGGCGTGACCGCCAAGGGCCAGGACATCACCGCGGTCGGTTTCGCGACCTCGTTCGCCGGCCTGCGCATGCTGGCCGACTTCGTCGCCTTTGCCTTCGGCGGCGGCTTGTTCGTCGTGCCCTCCTTTGCCGCCGTCCAGGCCTGGTCGGTGCCGTCCGAACGCGCCCGCATCATCGCCGCCGGAAACGTGTTGCAGGCCGCCTTCATGGTGGCAGGCTCGCTGTTCGTCGCGCTGTTGCAGGCGGCGGGATTGCATGTCGGCTGGATCTTCTTCGGCCTCGGCGTCGCCAGCTTCGGCGCGGTGTGGTTCGTCCTCACCAAATGGGGCAAGGAAGGCGTGCGCGATGCCGGAGGGTTGCTATTCCGCGCACTGTTCCGCACGGAGGTTCGCGGGCTCGAGAACCTGCCCCCGGCCGGCACACACATGCTGATCGCGCCGAACCATGTCAGCCTGATCGACGGCCCTCTGCTGCACGCCGTGCTGCCGATCGACGCCAGCTTTGCCGTGGATACCGGCATCTCCAAGGCTTGGTGGGCCAAGCCTTTCCTGCGCGCGGTCAAGCACTACACCATGGATCCGAGCAAGCCGCTCGCCGCACGCGACCTGATCAAGCTCGTCGCCGCGGGCGAGCCCGTCGTCATCTTCCCGGAAGGACGCATCACCGTCTCCGGCTCGCTGATGAAGGTCTATGACGGCACCGCGATGATCGCAGACAAGGCTGACGCCGTGGTCGTGCCGGTGCGCATCGAAGGCGCGCAGCGCTCGCATCTCAGCTATCTCAACAGCAGTCAGGTCAAGGGCTCGTGGTTCCCGCGCGTCACGGTCACCATCCTGCCGCCGGTCAAGCTGCCGGTCGATCCGGCGCTGAAGGGCAAGGCGCGCCGCAACGCCGCGGGCGCCGCACTCCAGGACGTGATGATCGATGCGATGGTCAAGAACGCCATGCTCGATCACACCCTGTTCGAAGCGCTCGGCCACGCCTATCGCGACCGCGACACCGGCAAGGTCATCATCGAGGATGCGCTCGGCACCAAGCTGACCTATCGCAAGCTAATCCTCGGCGCGCAGGTCCTGAGCCGCAAGCTCGAGGCCGGCACCGCGGCCGGCGAGAATGTCGGCGTGCTGCTGCCGAACTCGGCGGGTGTCGCCGTCGTCTTCATGGCGCTGCAGAATAGCGGCCGCGTCCCGGCAATGCTCAACTTCTCCGCCGGGCCGGTCAACGTCCTCGCCGCCATGAAGGCCGCCCAGGTCAAGACCGTGCTGACTTCAAAAGCCTTCATCGAGAAGGGCAAGCTCGACAAGCTGATGACCGCGATCGCCGCAGAGGCACGCGTGGTCTATCTGGAGGATGTCCGCGCCTCGATCGGCATCGCCGACAAGATCAAGGGCCTGCTCGCCGGCACGACGCCGCGGGTCGCCCGCCAGGCCAACGATCCGGCCGTGGTGCTGTTCACGTCGGGCTCGGAAGGCACGCCGAAGGGCGTGGTGCTGTCCCACCGCAACATCCTCGCCAACGCGGCGCAGGCGCTGGCGCGGGTCGATGCCAACGCCAATGACAAGGTGTTCAACGTGCTGCCGGTGTTCCATTCGTTCGGGCTGACCGGCGGAATGATGATGCCGCTGCTGGCGGGCATTCCGATCTACATGTACCCCTCGCCGCTGCACTACCGGATCGTGCCCGAGCTGATCTACCAGACCGGCGCCACGATCCTGTTCGGCACCGACACGTTCCTCACCGGCTATGCCCGCTCGGCGCATGCCTACGACTTCCGCACCCTGCGCCTCGTGATCGCCGGCGCGGAGGCGGTCAAGGACCGCACCCGCCAAGTGTTCATGGAGCGCTACGGCATCCGCATTCTCGAAGGCTACGGCGTCACCGAGACGGCGCCCGTGCTGGCGATGAACACGCCGATGGCGAACCGTCCCGGCACCGTCGGCCGCCTCTCGCCGCTGATGGAAAGCCGCCTCGATCCGGTCCCCGGCATCGAGGAAGGCGGCCGACTCTCGGTGCGCGGACCGAACGTGATGCTCGGATATCTCAGGGCTGAGAATCCCGGCGTGCTCGAAAAGCTGCCCGAAGGCTGGCACGACACCGGCGACATCGTCGCGATCGACGCGGCCGGCTTCATCACCATCAAGGGCCGCGCCAAGCGCTTTGCCAAGATCGCGGGCGAAATGGTCTCGCTGTCGGCAGTCGAAGCCATCGCTGCGTCGCTGTGGCCGCAGGCCGCCTCCGTCGCCGTCTCGATCCCCGACCAGCGCAAGGGCGAACGTATCGTGCTGCTGACGACCGAAAAGAACGCCGAGCGCAGCGCAATGCAGGCCCAAGCCAAGGCGATCGGCGCGTCCGAGCTGACGGTGCCCGCGACGATCATGGTGGTCGACAAGGTGCCGCTGCTCGGCACCGGCAAGACCGACTATGTCACGGCCACGACGATGGCCCGCGAGCAGGCATCCCCGCCGGAGCGCGAGGTGGCGTAAGGGTTACGACCGTCGCACCGGCATATGCCTGATGCGACGGTCCATCATTTGAGCAGAAGATAACGGACCGGGTTGTCCTCGCACTGGCCCGCGCCGCACTCCAGCACGGTGGACAGGAGATTTGCCGCGACCAGCAGGGTGAAGATCGCGAACGCCGCGTTGGACGCCGGCCCGCCCATCGTCGCATCTCCGTCCCGTTCGCCAGCCACATCCTTCAGAACGAAGACGAGCGCGACATAGCAGACGACGCCGACGGCCGCGATGAGCGCCCAGGTGTAGAAGTGCAGCCCGAACAGCGTCGAGCCGTAGCCGGGATCGCCGGGGGCGAGATGCAGCGAAACCTGCCGCAACGAGATGAAGCCGGTGATGACGCCAGCTATGAGGATCATCGCGTAGTGCGAGCGTCGTTCGCCGAGGCGCAGGTTGAACAGGAAGCCCATGCCGATCGCGATGAAGCCGGCCCTTTGCAATAGGCAAAGCGGGCACGGCAATTCGCCGAGCGCAAGTTGATAATAGAACGCGACCGCCAGAACCGAGGAGATCCCGAGCAGCCCCAGCATGTTCAGGATCGTGCCGACCGATCGGTGTTCGCTCATCGCTGTGGGACCCATGTCGACGCCGTCAGAACGAAAACTTCAGCGGATCGGTCGCGTGATGGAAGAACCATGCGACAGTGACGGCGATCGTCACGGTCCAGAGCCCATAGCTGAGTCCCGCGCGCGAACGCCAGACGCTGGAGCAGCCTGCGAGCGCCAGCAAGAAGGGGAGAAACATGTACATGAGCGCGGGCTCCTTGCGCGATTCGCGTCCAGCGCGAACGGGCGAAGAGATACGTCAGCGCCGCACGGCCCTCAAGAGCCGGCTTCGCTGCGCCGCTCCTGCGCATAGCGCACCAGGGCCGCGAAGCGATAGATGCCGTGCACGAACTTGCCATAGGGCATGGTGATGAAGAGCGCGAACACCGCGCCGAGATGCAGCGCCAGCAGCGGCCCCATTGCAGGGGTCTCGCGCAGGAGCAAAAGCGCCATGCCCGTGAGACCGGTCAGGAACAGCATGGCGATGAAGCCGACATCCATGCCGTATCTGGACTCGTCGAGCAGCGCGGGATCGCGGCGCATCTTTGCCATGAACAGGCCGATCGGCCCGACGATGAGGCCGACGCCGCCGAGCGTGCCCAGCACCACGGGCAGGTCCCACCACGGATACGGCGCCTCGCGACCGAGCAGATAATGATAGAGGGTCGCGACCGATGTCGCGGCAAAGCACAGCAGGAAGCCGTAGAAGGTCAGGTGGTGATAGAGCTTGCGCCGGTCCGTCGGCTTGTCGTCCTCATTGTAGCAGCCGACGCCACCGCCATGGAGATAGCGCAGCTCGCCGGCATCGCGGATCGCCTGGACGATCGAGCCGCCGTCGGCGCGGCCGCCTACGGGTGGACCGATGTCGCGCCAGAAGGCGCGCACGCTCATGATCAGCGCAAAGACGGCATAGAGAAAGGCGGCACTAAACAGCGCGGCCATGACATTATGCGGCATCAGCTTGTAGAACGCGCCGGGGCCGGTGTGCACGCCGAACAGCACGCTGCGGTCGTTCAGGGCCGCGAAGCCGAGGATGAACGCGGCCATGCTGAGTGCAGCGACGATGCTGATGACGAGGCCGTTCCGCGCAAATGTGCCTGAGAGCGCCCGCGGCCAGGCATAGGCTGCATAGGACTCTGCGCGCGCCACCGCCAGCGTCTTCGGAACGTTGACGTTGAACTCGTGCGGCGGCGAGAACTGGCAGTCGACATAGCAGGCGCCGCAGCCATGGCAGAGATTGGCGAGATAATTGAGGTCGCCGTCGGAAAAGGCGCGGCGCATCTCCATGGCGGGGAACACCGCGCACAGGCCCTCGCAATAGCGGCAGGAATTGCAGACCGTCATCAGACGGTCGGCTTCGTCGAGGATTCTAGTTCCGTGCATGTTTTGCCGCTTCCCGCCCCGCGATCCGCCCGAACACGCTGCCGATGGTCATGCCCATGCCGGCCGCATAGCCCTTGCCGAGCACATTGCCGGCCATGATCTCGCCGGCCGCGAACATGTTGGCGGACGGCTTGCCGTCCGCCATCAGCATCCGCGCTTCCTTGTTCACGCGCGTGCCGAGATAGGTGAAAGTGATGCCGGGCCGCACGGGATAGGCGAGATAAGGCGGCGTCTCGATTTTGCGCGCCCAGTGCGTCTTGGGTGGCGTGATGCCCTCGGTCACGCAGTCGTCCAGGATCGTATGATCAAAGGTCCCGGGCCGCACCGCGGCGTTGAACTCCGCGATGGTCTTTTCCAGAGCAGCCGGATCGAGTTCGAGCTTGCCGGCAAGCTCGGCCACCGTCTGTCCGGCGATCGGCGGGAACAGCGTCGGCATGAAGCTCGTGACGACGGTCGAGTCGAAGATGATGTACGCGATCTGGTCCGGCTGCGCCGCGACCAGCCGGCCCCAGATCGCGTAGCGCTTCGGCCAGATGTCCTCGCCCTCATCGTAGAAGCGCTGGGCGTGCTTGTTGACGACGATGCCGAACACCACGGAGTCATGCCGCGTGATGATGCCGCCGTCGAATTTCGGCGCCCGGGCGTCGATCGCGACCGCATGGCACTGGGTGGGATCTCCGACCTCCTGCACGCCCTTGTCGAGCAGCATCTTCAGGATCGAGCCGCGGTTATAGGGCGTGCCGCGGATCAGGAAATTGTCGGCGGCCTCGCCCCAATATTGCTTGAGCCATTCGATGTTGGCCTCGAATCCGCCGGCCGCCGCGACCAGCGAGGTGGCACGAATCTCGGTCTCGCCGTTGATCGGCCGCTTGAGGCGTGCGGCCAGGAACATGCCGTCCTCGATCACGAGATCGATGACTTCGGCATCGTATGCGACTTCGACTCCGAGCCACTCCGCGGTGAGGTAGAGCGCGTTCAGCATCGCCCGGCCGCCGCCGAGAAAGAAGGAATTGGTGCGGCCGAGGCTGAGCGTGCCGCCGAGCGAGGGCTGCCAGCGAACGCCCTGCTCCACGATCCAGTTCAGGATGTCCTTGGACTCCCGGATCATATGACGGGCCAGCACCTCGTCAGTCTGACCGCCGGTCACGCGCAGCAGATCCTCCCAAAACTCCTCCTCGGTATAGGGGCCGGTGAGGATTTCGGTGGCGGCATCATGGGCGCAGCGCATGTTGCGGGTGTGGCGGGTGTTGCCTCCGCGATAGAATTTTGGCGCGCCTTCGAGCACGAGCACCGACGCGCCGCTGCGGCGCGCCGCGATCGCCGCGCACAGCGCCGCATTGCCGCCGCCGATCACCAGGACATCGTACTTGTTATTCATGTCGTCTGCCCGATGGCACGCGAATTAGAGACATTCTCCGTCAGCAGCCCCAATCCAGTCATGTCCGACATTGCGTACTTTTGTATACAAAGATATACATAAGCCGTGCAAGCGGCGTCTCTGCATGGGCAGGATGCGCATCGAGGGATCATGGCCAGACGCCCGGCAAAAGCAGGTGGATCGCTCGCGCGCGGTGGTGGTGTCGCACTGGGTGAAGCCGTGTTCCGGTCGCTGTGCGAAGCGCTCCAGGCCGGCAGCTACCGGGCCGGCGACCGCCTGCGCGAGGAAGAGGTCGCGCAGCGGCTGAAGGTGAGCCGCACGCCGGTGCGCGAAGCCCTGGGGCGCCTCGCCGCGCGCGGCTTCGTCGAGCCCGCCGGCGGCCGCGGGCTGATCGTGCGCAATCTCGACATCTCCGAGGTGCTCGAGCTCTACGCCATGCGCGAGATCATGGAAGGCGCCGCCGCGCGCCTCGCCGCCGAGCACGCCTCTGCCACGGAGATCGATGCGCTCAGGGATATCGAACAGGCTTTTGTCGAGGCGTCCGAGACTGACGCCGCCGAGATGGCGCGGCTCAACCGCGCCTTCCACGAGGCCATTTGCCGTGCCGCCCGCAACCGCTATCTCGACAATGCGTCGCGGGAATTGCAGGACTGGATCGCCCTGCTCGGCCCGACCACCTTCACCGTGGCGGGCCGCCCGACGACCAGTCACGGCGAGCATCGGAAGATCATCGATGCGATCGCTGCGCGCAACGGCGACAAGGCCGAACTGCTCGCGCGCGCGCATATTCGCGAGGCGCTGCGTTGCCGGCTCAAGCT
>NZ_JXJM01000001.1:1152442-1172664 GCF_001593325.1 Bradyrhizobium sp. DOA1 | reverse complement strand
GTCGAGCAGCTCGGTCGGACCGCCGAGCGCGCGCGTCAGGCGGATCGCGGCTTTCAGCAACAGCGACGTCATCGATTTGATGTTGTCCCGCGTGAAGCGCGGCTTCGGCCCCGAGAGCGACAAGGCACCGGCGCATTTGCCGCCAGGACCGAACACCGGGCAGGCCAGCCCGGCGCAATCGGGATCGCGCTCGCCGAAAGACACTGCGATGCAGCCCTCTCGGATCTCGTCGTAGCCCTCGCCCTTCTCTTCGTCGAAAGCGAGGATGACCCGGCCGGCGGCGCCGCGGTCGAGCGGCAGCAGCATGCCAGCCTCGACCCGGTCGAGCGTCGAATGCTGGGAATCGACGCGAAAGACACAGAGCCGGCGCTTGGCATCATGCCGGACGTGGAACGACGGGCTCTCGGTGCCATCAGCTACGAGCTGGCGCAACAGCGGCACCACCCGGTCATGCAGATTGTTGCTCCGCTGATAGACCGCGCCGAGCCGGAAGGGCGTCGGGCCGAGATGATAGCGACCATCGGCGAACTGCACGAGATAGCCGAAATCCTGGAGCGACGTCATCAGCCGCAACAGCGTGCTCTTGTACATCTTGGTACGCCGGGCGAGTTCCGCCAGCGTCATTGGCTCCGGCGCATCCTCGAAGGCCGCCAGGATGCTCAGAGCGCGGTCGACGGCTGCGACGCCGGGCGAAGGCATGGGGTCTCCTATTGCGGAAATCCGGAGGGATCGATGAGCTTTGCGATGACCGGAAAATACGCATCGCCCATGCCCTTGTCGATCGTCTCCTGGAAGATCGTGCGCATCAGCGCAGCGCCCCGCAGGTTAAGCCCGGCCTGCGCTCCGAGCTCCAGCGCGTAGGAAAGGTCCTTCATGGCGTATTCGGTCGAGAAGGCGCGCAGCGGAAACTCCTTGGCGACGATCGCCTTCATGCCGTGATTGCGCAGGGCAAAACTGTCCGCCGATCCCTTGGACAGCGTCTCCAGCAGCAGCCTCGGCTCAACGCCGCTGTGCTTGGCGATCGCAACCGCCTCTGCCAGGGCATTGACGGTCTCGAACAGCACCATGTTGTTGAGGATCTTCGTCACTTGCCCCGCGCCGGTCCCGCCGCAAAGGGTGACATCGGTCGCGAAATGCCGGATCAGCGGCTCGACCGCCGCGAACTGCTGTTCTGTCGCGCCGACCATGACGCTGAGCGTGCCATCCTGCGCCGCCTGGCGGGTTCGCGCGATCGGCGCATCGATCCAGAGCGCGTCCTTGTCCGAAAGCTGCCTGGCAAAGGAACGCGTCTGGCCGACGTCGGACGTGCCGAGATCGATCACGGTCTGACCGTGCTTGATCACCGGCAGGATGCCCTCGAAGACCGACATCACGTGCTTGGCGCTGGGCAGGCACAGGAAGATCGTCTCTGCGCCGGCGACGAGATCCCCGACCGACTTCGCCGCCGTCGCTCCGTCGGCAACGATCCGCGCCAGCGGCTCCGCGGCGAGATCGAACGCAAGCATCGCCCGGCCGCTCTTGCGCAACAGGTTGCGGCAGATCGGCTCGCCCATGACGCCAAGACCGATGAACCCAATCGAACCAAACATTCCTTACTCTCCCTCGAAAATCCTGCGCGGCCGGGCGGGTGTCGATCCCGCCCGGCCGACGCAGTTACTTCACCAGCGGGCAGCCGCCTTCGCTCATCGGCCGGAACACCTCTTCGCCCGGCTTGGAGCTGACGACCCGGTAATAGTCGAACTTGTACTTGGACTCCTCCGGCTTCTTCACCTGCACCAGATACATCGTGTGCAGCACGCGCCCGTCCGGGCGGACCGCAACGTCCTTGTTGTACATGTCGTTGACTTTCAGCTCGTGCATCTTGGCCGCGACGGCGGTCGCATCGGTGGTGCCGGCTGCCTTCACGGCGGCGAGGTAGTGATGGACGCCGCTATAGACGCCGGCCTGCACCATGCTCGCGACCTTGCCGTCCATCAGGGCGGCGTAGCGCTTAGACCAGGCGCGGGTCTGCTCGTTGAGGTCCCAGTAGAACGAAGTCGTCACCTGCAAGCCCTGGGTGACCTTCAGGCCCAGCGAATTCACGTCGGTGATGAAGACGAGCAGGCCGGCAAGCTTCTGGCCGCTCTCGACGATGCCGAACTCGCCCGCCTGCTTGATCGCGGTCTGCACGTCCGCGCCCGACGTCGCGAGCCCAACGACGTCGGCCTTCGAGCCCTGCGCCTGCAACAGAAAGGAGGCAAAGTCGGCGGTGCCGAGCGGATGCGCGGCCGAGCCGATCACCTTGCCGCCCGCGGCCTCGATGAACTTCGTGGCATCGCGCTGAAGCGCGTGGCCGAAGGCGTAGTCGGCCGTCACGAAGTACCAGGTCTTGCCCCCGGCCCGCGTGATCGCGTCGCTGGTCAGCTTCGACAGCGCGTAGGTGTCGTAGTTGAAGTGGAAGCTGACAGGCGAGCAGGCCTTCCCGGTGAAATCGGATGAGCCCGGACCGGAGATGACGAAGATCTTGTTCTTCTGCTTGGCAACTTCGAGGATGGCAAAGCCGGCAGAGGAGGCCGCGCCGTCCGCGATCATGTCGACGCCCTCATTGTCGAACCACTTTCGCGCGGTGGCCGATGCAATATCAGGCTTGTTCTGATGATCGGCCGAAATGATCTCGATCTTCTTGCCGAGCAGCTCGTTGCCGAAATCCTCGGCGGCGAGCTTTGCGGCGGCGACCGAGCCGCGTCCGCCATTGTCGGCGAACACACCGGACTGGTCGTTGAGGACGCCGATCCTGATCACATTGTCGGCCGCCACCGCGGCACCCGTCTGTGCAGCCAGAACGGCCGCGATCATCCAACCAAACTTCATAACATACGCCTCCCGCTTACGACTTTTGCTTATCGAGAATGTCTTGCAGCACCGGCGCAATGTAGCGGCGGAACTGATCTGGATTTTCACTCATGGGAAAATGGCCAAGCCGCTCCATCACGGTGGCCTTCGCGCCGGGAATGCCGGCGGCGGTCCGCAGCGTGTCTTCCGGCGTACAGGAGAAATCGTATTCTCCGGTCAGCAGATAAAGCGGGCACTGGTTGACATCGATGCTGCCCGTGCGTCCGCGAAGATCACCATCGACGCGATAGAAATAGAGATCGCCCTTGAAGATGCCGGGGCCGCCCTGCTTGTAGCCCCACAACGTCTCGTCACGTGCAACTTCGGGGCCGCCGGGGGCGATCAAACCCGACACCAAGGCAGCGCAGACCTCGCCGCCATGAACGTCGGGCCGGTTCAGCCAAGCCGTGTCGTACCAGGGCTGCTGGAAGTCCGCGGCCTCGAGCCCGATCAGAGCCCGAAACTCGCGGGCGTGCTCGATGGCGAGATTGAGCACGATGCGGCCACCGATCGAGCAACCCATCACCACCGGTCGGTCCAGCTTGAGCGCGTCGCAGAACGCGCGAATGGTCGCGGTGTAGCTCGCGGTGGTCAGCCGGTACTCGGTACCGTATTGGCTGTCCGGCGGATTGGACTTGCCGTGCCAGGGCATGTCGAAGGCGATGACGCGGAAACGCCTAGTGAACTCGTCATCGACGAGCAGACGACGCCACTGCCGGGCGTCGGAGCCCGCGGTGTGCAGGCAAACCAGGGGAATGCCACTGCCGTTTTCCTCGAAATAGATCCTGTTGATCTCGCCGTCGATGTCGACATGCACATAGCGTCCGACGATCGGCTCGATGAAGCCGTTCATGACGCGCCTCCAAAACCGTGCTGTCTTGGCAGCGCCAGGAGATCCTTGAAGTACTGAAGATGCGCCATGAAGGGATGCAGATCGCCTTCGAGTGTGGCCTGCCCGCGCTTGGTCAAAGCCAGCAGGTCGTGCCAGCCCGCTGGCGGCATGCGTTGCCAGTATGCCGCGAACGCGGCGGGCGTCGCGCGATAGGAGAAACGCCAGGAGCGCATCAGCACCGGCGCCGGCGCCATCTCCACGATCCGTCCTGCGCGAATGGACAGATGAAATGGCTGCGTGCTCGGCCCGAGCAGACAATCGACATCCAGCCAGCGCCCACGGGCAGCCAGGGCCTCGTCGTGGGCGAGGAGGTCGGGAATCGCTTGGAAGGCCGCGATGACAGCATCGGGTGTGAACGGCACCGGCGAATCGTCGTCTGGACGGTCGCGTTCGGCTTCCATCGTTTCGTCCCTCGCGTTCGTTCTATCCAACAGAACGATATTCTATTTCTATTCCAGTTCTATACAGGGCTTGCGAGCGAACTCAAGTGCGCAGGAGTTTCTTCCGATGCGGGAGGCGGGGCGCCGCGGCGATGAGCTTGTCCAGCCGCGGGTCGGCTTGATCTCAAGCTTCGAAGGCGCGCGCGAGCAGCCAATAGCTGCCGAGGAGACCGATGACAGCCGACAGCGTGTAAACCAGCCTGGCCGCCCTCACCGGTTCGGACCGATCCTGAGCAATCAATCGATCGGCGAGTCGGAGGATCGGCAGCGCCACCGCGACGATCGCGATCTGCCCGATCTCGACGCCGATATTGAAGGCGGCGAGTGCTGGCACCGCTGCGTTCGGCGGCAGCCCGATCTCGCGCAGCACACCGGCGAAGCCGAAGCCGTGGATCAGTCCGAACAGAAAAGCCACCCGCCAGCGCTTGTCTACATCGTGCGAGAAGAAGTTCTCCATGGCGACGAAGACGATCGAGGCCGCGATCGCAGGCTCCACGATGCTGCTCGGGATGACGAGAACATCAAGCGCCGCCAGCGACAAGGTGATCGAATGCGCGACGGTGAAGGCGGTCACGATCTTGACGACGGGAACGAGCCGTCGCGCCCACAGCACCACGGCGATCAGGAATGCGATGTGATCGTAGCCGAGGAAAATGTGCTCGATGCCGGTGATGACATAGCGCTGCATCGTCGACCACAGCGACGGCGGCGCGACCGAAAGTGTCACCATCGTGTTGCCGGCATCGAGCAGGGCCTGCGTTTCTGTCCGCCCCTGCGCGATCAGCACGACTTGTCGCGCAGCCTTGTCCCTCTCGGTCAGCACGGTGGCGCGATAGACGATGTCGCCGGCAGCGTCGGCGCAGGCAAAGCTGTGGCGATAGACGATGCCGTCGCCGTCGGCCAGGATCGCGGCGTCTGCAGGCAGACAAGCCCTGCCACCGCCCGTGACAGCCAGGTGCGTGCCCATATAGGTGAGGATCGCGGGCTTGACCGCTTCGACCGCGGCGGGATCGACCGCGTCTCGTCTCGCATCATAAATCTTCGTGCCAATCAGGCGGTCGACATCGCTGCCTTTCAATCCGAGCTCGATGCTCACGATGCGATCGGGTGTCAACGCCACCCGCGCCGTGACGAGATTGACCTCATGTGCCTCCGCTGGAAGCGCGACGCCGAGCAGAACCGTGAGCCACGCCAGAAGCAGCCACCTCATGATCCCGCTCCATCGCGCTCACGCCAGCACATCCGCCACGACTGCCTTAAGGACATCGCGCACATCGGCCGGCTTCAGCCGCACCTGCAAGCCGCGCTGGCCGCCATTGAGATAGACGAGATCATGCGCAAGCGCGCTCTGCTCGATGACCGTGCCGACCTGCTTGCGCTGGCCGAACGGGCTGATGCCGCCGACCTTGTAGCCGGTGACGCGCTCGGCCTCGGGCGGCTTCATCATCTGCGCCGACTTGCCGCCAGCGGCTGCGGCGAGCTTCTTCATCGAGACTTCCTGGTCGGAGGGGACGACCACACAGACCGGCCTGCCATCGACCTGCGCCATCAGCGTCTTCAGGACGCGCGCGGGGTCCTCGCCGAGCGCGGCGGCCGCCTGGAGCCCGATACTTTCGGCATCAGGATCGTAGTCGTAGCTGTGGACGGTGAAGGCGACACCGGCGGCGGCGAGCGCTCGCGTGGCGGGGGTGACCTTGGACATGGGCCATGTCTACCACCTTCGCTGCGGGGAGCGAAGGGATGTGGCCCAAGCCACCCCAACCGCTGTCATCGCCCGGCTTGACCGGGCGATCCAGTACTCCGAGACAGAGGTGAATGAACCGATGCGCCGCGGCGTACTGGATGCCCCGCCTTCGCGGGGCATGACAGCAGTTCGTATGGCACGGGTCGTGCCGAGACGCGGCTTTTTACTCCGCCGCGTCCTGCATCACCGCCCGCTCCGCCCTTGCCGCGCAGAACTTGAATTCCGGGATCTTGCCGAACGGGTCCAGCGCCGGATTGGTCAAGAGGTTCGCGGCCGCCTCCGCGTAGCAGAACGGCATGAACACCATGTTCTCGGGAACGTCGCGGTCGGAGCGGACCTTGACCTCGACGGCGCCGCGGCGGGTCTCCAGGCGGATGAAGTCGCCGGGTGTGAGCTGCTTCTTGCGCATGTCCTTGGGCGACATGAACGCGACCGCCTCGGGCTCGATCTGGTCGAGCACTTGCGCGCGGCGGGTCATCGAGCCGGTGTGCCAGTGCTCCAGCACGCGGCCGGTCGACAGCACCATCGGATATTCGTCGTCGGGAATCTCGTCCGGCGGGATCACCTTGGCCGGCACGATCTTGCCCCGGCCGCTCGCGGTCGGGAAGCCCGTGGTGAAGATGATCTCGTTGCCGGGCTTGTTCGGATCGTCGACGGGATAGGTCACCGCGCCTTCGCGCACCAGCCGCTCCCAGGTGATGTTCTTCAGCGACGGCATCAGCTCGGCCATCTCGGTGAAGACGTCGCCGGGCCCGGCGTAATTCCAGGGCAGGCCCATGCGCTTGCCGATCTCCTGGATGATCCAGAGATCCTGCCGCGCATCGCCGGGCGGCTTGATCACCTGACGCGCCAGCTGCACGCGGCGATCGGTGTTGGTGAAGGAGCCGTCCTTCTCCGCGAAGGCCGAGGCCGGCAGGATCACGTCGGCATGGAACGCCGTCTCGGTGACGAAGAGGTCCTGCACCACGAGGTGATCGAGCATCGCGAGTGCGTGGCGCGCATGCTGGAGATCGGGATCGGACATCGCGGGGTTCTCACCCTCGATATACATGCCCTTGATCTCGCCGGCATGGATCGCGTTCATGATCTCGACCACGGTCAGGCCGCGGACGGGATCGAGATCCTGCTGCCAGAGCTTCTCGAAATTGCTGCGCATGTCGTCGCGGCCGACCGGCTGATAGTCCGGCAGGAACATCGGGATCAGGCCGGCGTCGGATGCGCCCTGCACGTTGTTCTGGCCGCGCAGCGGATGCAAGCCGGTGCCGGGGCGACCGACCTGGCCGGTGATCAGCGCAAGCGCGATCAGGCAGCGCGCATTGTCGGTGCCATGGACGTGCTGGCTGATGCCCATGCCCCAGAAGATGATCGACGATTTTGCGCGTGCATAGGTCCGCGCCACCTCGCGCAGGGTCTGCGCCGGGATGCCGCAGATCGGCTCCATCTTCTCCGGCGTGAACTCCTTGATCTTCTCCTTGAGGTCGTCAAAGCCCTCCGTATAGCCCGCGATGTATTGGTCGTCGGTCAGGCCTTCGGTGATGATCGTGTTGATCATCGCGTTCAGCATGGCGACGTCGGAGCCCGGCTTGAACTGCAGATGCTTGGTTGCGTGGCGCGACAGCGTCTGCCGGCGCGGGTCCATCACAAACAGTTTTGCGCCGTTCTGCTTGACCGCGTTCTTGATGAAGGTCGCCGCGACAGGATGGTTCACGGTCGGATTGGCGCCGATCACGATGATGACTTCGGCGTCCATGGCGGCGGCGAACGGCGCCGACACCGCGCCCGAACTCAGGCCTTCGAACAGCGCCGCGACCGAGGAGGCGTGGCACAACCGCGTGCAATGGTCGACATTGTTTGAGCCGAAACCGGTGCGCACCAGCTTCTGGAACAGATAGGCCTCTTCGTTCGAGCCCTTGGCCGAGCCGAAGCCCGCCAGCGCCTTCACGCCCTTCTCGTCGCGGATCCTGACGAGGCCCTTGGCGGCGATGTCGAGCGCTTCGTCCCAGCTCGCTTCACGGAAATGAGTGAAGGGGTTGGCGGGATCGACCTGGTCGTTGGCATCCTTCTTCGCGTTCGGCAGCCGCACCAGCGGCTTGGTCAGGCGGTGCGGATGGTGGATGTAGTCGAAGCCGAAGCGGCCTTTGACGCAGAGACGGTTGTGATTGGCGGGGCCGTCGCGGCCCTCGGCATAGATCACCTTCTCGTCCTTGACCTCGTAGGTGACCTGGCAGCCGACGCCGCAGAACGGGCAGAGCGAGTCCACCTTCTTGTCGGCATAGGTGACGCGGGTCTGCTTGTCGTCGAGCATCACGGCCGGCATCAGCGCGCCGGTCGGGCAGGCCTGCACGCATTCGCCGCAGGCGACGCAGGTCGACTCGCCCATGGGATCGTCGAAGTCGAACACGATCTTGGCGCCGTGATTGCGATAGGCCATGCCGATGACGTCGTTGACCTGGACCTCGCGGCAGGCGCGCACGCACAGGCCGCACTGGATGCAGGCGTCAAGATTGACGCGCATGGCCGGATGGCTGGCATCGGTCGCCCAACGCTCGGCGGCCGGGAAGCGGCTGTCGGTGACGCCCGTCGTCTCAGCCCAGTGCCAGAATTTCGAATCCGGATCGTGGCTGGTCTCGCGCGCCGGCTGGTCCGCGACCAGCAGCTCCATCACCATCTTCTGCGCTGCAGTTGCGCGCGCGGACTCGGTCTTCACCTTCATGCCGACCGACGGCGTGCGCTTGCACGATGCGGCGAGCACCCGCTCGCCCTCGATCTCGACCATGCAGGCGCGGCAATTTCCGTCGGGGCGATAATCCGGCGCCGGTGAATAGCACAGATGCGGGATCTCGCGGCCCTGACGCTTGGCCACCTGCCAGATGGTCTCGCCGGGCTTGGCCTCGACCTGCTTGCCGTCGAGCTCGAACGTAATCTTGGTCATTCCGCCGCTTCCTTGAACTCGTCAGGGAAATATTTGATCACCGATGAAAGCGGATTCGATGCCGCCTGTCCGAGCCCGCAGATCGAGGCATCGCGCATCGCCTGGCTCAATTCTTCCAGCAAGGCCCGGTTCCAGACCGGCTTCTGCATCAGCAGCGCCGCCTTCTGGGTTCCGACCCGGCACGGCGTGCACTGGCCGCAACTCTCATCCTCGAAGAACTTCATCAGGTTCAGCGCCGCCGCGCGCACGCTGTCCTTTTGCGACAGGATCACGATCGCGGCCGAGCCGATGAAGCAACCGTATTTCTCCAGCGTGCCGAAATCGAGCGGGATGTCGTCCATCGACGCCGGCAGGATGCCGCCGGAGGCGCCGCCCGGCAAATACGCGTAGAACTGATGGCCGTCGGCCATGCCGCCGCAATATTCGTCGATCAATTCGCGCACGGTGATGCCAGCGGGCGCCAGCTTCATGCCGGGATTCTTGACGCGGCCGGAGACCGAGAAGCTGCGCAGGCCATGGCGCTCATGACGGCCATTGCCCTTCCACCAGTCGGCGCCCTTCTCGACGATATCGCGCACCCACCATAGCGTCTCAATGTTGTTGATCAGCGTCGGCAGCCCGAACAGGCCGACCTGGAACGGGTACGGCGGCTTGTGCCGGGGCAGGCCGCGCTTGCCCTCGATGCTCTCCAGCAGCGAGGATTCCTCGCCGCAGATGTAAGCGCCGGCGCCGCGGCGCATGTGCAGCGTCGGACCGCCCGGCGGCAGCTTTGCGATCTCGCGCTCCAGGATCTCGCGCGAGGCCGGATATTCGTCGCGCAGATAGATGTAGACGTCGGAAGCCTGCACCACATGCGCGCCGATCAGCATGCCCTCGATGAAGCGATGCGGATCGCTTTCGAGATAGACGCGGTCCTTGAACGTGCCGGGCTCGCCCTCGTCGCCGTTGATCGCCATCAGCCGCGGGCCGGGCTCGCCGAGCACCGCGCGCCATTTGCGTCCCGTCGGGAAGCCGGCGCCGCCGAGACCGCGCAGCGAGGCGTCGTCGAGCGATTTCAGAAGGTCGTCCTTGGACAATTCGCCGGAGCGCAGGCGATTGAGCAGCTTGTAGCCGCCGCCGGCGACATAGGCCTCGTAGCTGACATAATCGGGCAGATGCGCGTGGGTGTCGCCGGCCTTCGCCGCCGCCATCACATTGGCGACCGTGGCGTGGTCGACGAAATTGTGGCCGACCTCGGCAGCCGGCGCGGTATCGCAACGGCCGACACAGGGCGCGCGCACCACCCGGATGCCCGGCCCCGACGCGCTCTGCAAATCCTGGAGCAGCTTCTCGCCGCCGAGCATCGCGCAGGTCAGCGAGTCGCAGACACGGATCGTCAGCGGCGCGATGTCGGGCTCGCCCTCCTTCACCACGTCGAAATGGGCATAGAAGGTCGCGGTCTCGAACACCTCGGCGAAGGCCAGCTTCATCTCGTCGGCGAGCGCGGCCAGATGCGCAGCCGAGATCTGGTGATATTTGTCCTGGATCAGGTGCAGATATTCGATCAGGAGATCGCGGCGCCGCGGCCGGTCGCCGAGCAGAAGCTCGATCTCGTGCCCGGCGGTCGGATCGACCTGGCGGCCCTTAGGGGTGGCCTTGGCGCGCCGGCGCCCCTCGCCGGGATGCTCGAACGGGCGGACCTTATGCACGTCGTGGCTCATCGATTCGTCTCGATCTCGACTTTAGAACGGCTCAAGTTCTAGCTCTTGGCATGCCAGATGCCAAGAGGATTATCATTTTCACTGAAGCAGTTAAGCGCGGCCCGAGAATGAACCCTGGTTCGCTACGCGGACCCGGCCTTGCGTAGGTTCAACGCGCCAACCGATAGAACGAAGCCTGAATTGATCAGGAGATCAATAAAGGCGTCCTATGCTGCGATAGCGAAATCCTATCGCACTCCCGTTCCGAAGCAGCTTCGCTATGCCCCGATGCTGAGGGTCAGCTCTTACCCATGCACTCCTCGATATAGAACCAGCGGTCGTCGCCCGCGAGGCCCTTGGCCTTCACGTCTTTGCGGCAGTCCTTGAGCTTCGACTTGTTGGCGCTCCACTTGGCCTTCATGTCCTTGAGCTTCTGCGCGCTCAGCTTGATCTTGCCGGGCTTGGCCTCGGTCGCGGCGGGCGGCGCCGCGGCGGTTTGTGCGGATGCGGATTGCAGGGCGCCGGCGACGAGCAGCACGGCGGCGGCACACACGAGTTTACGAACCATCGAATCCCCCAGGGGTAAGCTTGAAACAAGAGAAATGAACGGCGGGAGCGCGTGACGCGCTCCCGCTCGCGATGAACGTGCGATCAGAAAATCTTGACCGCGCTCTCCAGCGTCTTCCATACGCCCCAGGCCAGGGGAACGCCGACGAACGCCCAGAACAGCGCCGCCTTGGCGTCGAGCCCGCCAAAGCCGATGCCATAGGAGCCGTGCGGCCCCGCGGCGGCGGCGCTGGCGCTGGCCGCCTGCAACTTGGCGACGTCGGCGTCCTTCATGTGCCACTTCGCATCGACCGGCTTGATCAGATAGTTGCAGATCAGGCCCGCGACCAGCATCGCGCACAGGATGTACATGGTGGTGTTGTAGAGCTGGTCACGCGGCACGCCGGCCGCGAGTTGGAACTCGCGGATGTAGTTGACCACGACGGGACCGATGATGCCCGCCGTCGACCACGCCGTCAGCAGCCGGCCGTGGATGGCGCCGACGAACTGCGTGCCGAACATGTCCGCGAGATAGGCCGGCACGGTGGCAAAGCCGCCGCCATACATCGACAGGATGATGCCGAAGCCGACCACGAACAGCAGCTTCGAGCCCATCGCCGCAAAGGTCGGCGCCAGCGCATAGAGCACGATGCCGAGGATGAAGAACGTGTAGTAGGTGTTCTTGCGTCCGATCTTGTCCGATAGCGACGCCCAGAAGAAGCGGCCGCCGATGTTGAACAGCGAGAGCAATCCGGCGAAGCCCGCGGCGATCGCCGCGATTTGCGCCTTCTGCCCGGCGTCCAGCGCGTTGAAACCGACGTCCGGCAGGCCGATCAGCTTGCCGCCGAAGATCTCCTGCAGCATGGGCGAGGCCATGCCGATCACGCCGATGCCGGCCGACACGTTCAGGCACAGCACCCACCAGATCAGCCAGAATTGCGGCGTCTTGTGCGCATCGTTGAGATGGACGTTGTTCTTCGAGATCATCGCATTGGCCTTGACCGGCGGGGTCCAGCCCTCGGGCTGCCAGCCGGGCGGCGGCAGGCGATAGCGAAACGCGCCGATCATCATGAACACGAAGTAGATGACGCCCATCGCGACGAAGGTCTCCCAGACGCCGACCGAGGCCGGGGTCTTGAAGTAGTTCATCAGCAGGTTCGCCAGCGGCGCGCCGATCATGGCGCCGCCGCCGAAGCCCATGATGGCCATGCCCGTCGCCATGCCGCGGCGGTCCGGAAACCATTTCACGAGCGTCGACACCGGCGAGATGTAACCGAGGCCGAGACCGATGCCGCCGATCACGCCCGAGCCCAGCCACAACAGCCAGAGCTGATGGGTGTAGATCCCGATCGCACCGAGGAACAGGCCGCCGCACCAGCACAGCGCCGAGACGAAGCCGGCCTTGCGCGGGCCGACCCGCTCGAGCCAGCCGCCCCAGACCGCCGCCGCGATGCCGAGCAGCACGAAGAACAGGGTGTACATCCACCCCATGCTGGCGACCTTCCAATCGCAGGTGGTCGTGAACAGCTCCTGCCACAGAGACATGTCCGGACAGGCCTTCGGCGCGCTCAGCCCGATCGCGCGCGACAGCGGCAGCCAGAACACCGAGAAGCCGTAGGCCATGCCGATGCACAGATGGATGCACAGCGCCGCCGGCGGCACCAGCCAGCGATTGAAGCCGGCCGTCGCGATCGTGCGTTCACGATCGAGAAAGCCGGGAGCACCAACCGGTGCAAGAACGGTATCGGCAGTCGTCATAAGCATCACCTCCCAAGCGCGGCCTTGCCGGCACATCGGTTTGAGACCTGCCGCGCGCATGCCTGGCGGCCGCGCATGACAGGTCGGACTTCATGTCGAAGTGGAATGGTCTGGTGCGCATCGCCTCATGTGCGCCGAACAGGCAGCTGATCGCGAGTGACGTCCCTTCGCCTCGCAAGCAGCGTCGCCCTGACGGCTTCGCGCCCTCGTTCCCCCTCAACACCCTGTCTTGAGAAGAGCAACGCGCGTGCCAGACGTCGCGTCGTGACGATTCAATGACTTCCCGCGATGCAATATAGTGCAGAGGACAGAATGTCCTGAACCCCTCGGACAAAATGTCCAATCAGGTCGCTTCCGGCAGCCACACCGTGAATGTGCTCCCGGAGCCGACGCGGCTTTCGGCCGTGATCTGTCCGCCCTGACGCTTGATCAGCGTCTGGCTGATGGAGAGGCCGAGCCCGGTGCCTTGCCGCCGTTTGGTGGTGTAGAAGGCGTCGAATATCTTCTCGATCACCTCGACGCTCATGCCGATACCGGTATCGGTGACCTCGATGGCGACGCCTTGATGGCCCTCGCGCTCAGCATCGAAGGAGCGGAGCGTCAGCGTTCCGCCGTCCGGCATGGCATGGATCGCGTTGACGATGAGATTGACCAGCACCTGCTGCAACTCGCTGCGGTTCATCAGCACGAACCGGCTGGCGCGGTCATCCCTGACCACCGCGATCTCGGTCTTGTTCAGGAGATGCTGCACCAGCGGCAGACAGTCGGAGATGACGCTGGCCGGCGCATGGCGCTCGACATAGCCGGCATATTCCTCCGGCCTTGCGAATTGCAGCAGCTTGGTCACGATCTGGCTGATGCGGTGGATTTGCTCGTCGAGCAGGCGAAACTCGACCTTCGCCTTGTCGGCATCGGTCCCGAACACGCTGCGGATGACGTCGAGATTGCCCTGCATCACCGCGATCGGATTGTTGATCTCGTGCGCGACGCCGGCAGTGATCTCGCCGATCGCAGCCAGCTTCTCCGACATGATGAGCTGCTTGGTGGTCGCCTCGAGCTTGAGATTGGCATGCTCGAGGTCCCTCGTGCGCTCCCGCACGCGGACGTTCAGCTCCTCATTCCATTCCCGAAGCTGCCGGTCGCGTTCCTGGATCTGGTCGAGCAGGCTATCGAGATGAACCGCGACGCGGCCGATCTCATCGCCCGACACCGGCATCTTGGTGCGGGCAGAGAGATTCCCGCGCTCCACCTCGCCGATCGTCGCCGTGACGCGCTCCAGTGGCATGAAGATGGAGCTGGCCCAGCGCAGGAAGATCGGCACCGTCGCCGCGGTGATCGCGATGAACGCTGCGATGATGATCAGCAATGTCTGGTATTTGGCTTGGCTGAACGGCTTCTCCAGGAAGCCGACATAGAGCATTCCGACCCGCTTGCCGTAACTGTCGACCAGCGGCTCGTAGGCGGAGATGTACCAGTCATTGACCACGAAGGCGCTGTCGAGCCAGGTGCGCCCCTCGCCCAGCACGGCCGAGCGCACCGCCGCCGACACGCGCGTGCCGAGCGCGCGCCGCCCCTCGAACAGACGGACGTTTGTCGATATCCGCACGTCGTCCAGGAACAGCGTCGCGGTGCCCTGGCTGCCCTCCGGCAGGCTCGCCGCGCGATAGACGAGATCGTTGATCGTGTCGATGAATTCGAGATTCTGATTGAGCAACGTGCCGCCGACCAGCGCCGCGGCACCACCGTCGGGCAGCATCGCCCGGCTCGCCGCATGCACGACCATGCCGCGCGTCTCGGCGCTCCGGTCGGTCGGCACCGCGTTGGGGGTCGGCACGAGGTCCAATCGCGCGCGCTCGGCCAGCTCCGGCGAAATCGCGGCGAGCTCGTCATTGCCGAAAATATCGACGCCCGTCGCAGGGACTTCGCCCGACAACGACGAGGTGATGATCGGCCAGTCACTTCTCGGTTGCTGCTTGAGCGGCGGCGATGAGGCCAGGATGTCGCCGCGACCGTTGGTCAAATACAGAAAATCGAGACCGATTTCCTTGCGGGTCTCGTCGAGCAGGTCCCGCAAGGGACCGCGCGCATCCTGCGCCAGCACCTCCTGGAAACGGGCCGACAGGCCGAGCGCGCGAAGCTGAACGCCGGTCTTTTCCAGGATGCGGGCGAGATATTGGTGGGCGATGGTGAGATCGCCGTTCACCTTGGAGATCAGGGTCGCGTCGAATTTCGCGTTCCAGCGATAGATCGCGACGCCGAGCAGCAGCGGCAGGATGACCAGCATCGGCAGCAGCGCGATCGCGAGCAGCCGAAAGCGGACGGAGCGTCCCCGCACGCGCTCGCCGCTGCGGCCTGCGGCATCAGACATCCCACAACGCGCATTTGCGGTCGATAGTCTTGCGCGAGATGCCGAGGCGCCGGGCCGCCTCCTCGCGATTGCCGCTGACCTCCTTCAGCACGCCGAGAATGTGCCGGCGCTCAAGCTCCGCGAGACTGTCGGCCGGCGCCGATTGCCCGTCGGCACGCGAACCGGCGAAATCGTCGGGGAAGGCGCCGAGGATCAGCGTACGCTCGATCAGATTGCGTAGCTCGCGCACATTGCCCGGCCAGTCATAGCTGGCGAGCGCCGCCCGCACCGAGGCGTCGATCGGCACCGGCGGCATGCCGAGCTGGACCGACAGCTTGCTCATGAAGATGGCGGCAAGCTCCAGGACGTCGTCGCCGCGATCCTTCAGCAGCGGCAGGCGGATCTGCATCACATTGAGGCGGTAGAACAAGTCGGCCCGGAAGCGGCCCTTCTCGACCTCCTTCTGCAGCTCGGCATTGGTCGCGAAGATGAAGCGCAGGTCGACCGGAACCTCACGCTCGGAACCGACAGGACGGACGCGGCGGTCTTCGAGCACGCGGAGCAGCTTGCTCTGCATCGGCAGCGGCAGCTCGCCGATCTCGTCGAGGAACAGCGTGCCGCCGTGGGCATAGAGGAACAAGCCCTCGCGCCCCGAGTCCGCGCCGGTGAAAGCGCCCTTGATGTGACCGAACAGTTCGGCCTCGATCATCTCGGGCGGGATCGCCGCGCAATTCACCGGCACGAACGGCTTGTCGGCGCGGTCGGACAGCGAGTGGATCGAGCGCGCTGCCACTTCCTTGCCGGTACCGGATTCGCCGGTGAGCAGAATCGAGGTCGGCAGGCCCGCGACGCGCGCGATGGTCTCACGCACGCGCAGCGTCGCTGCCGACTGTCCGATCAGATTGTCGCGCAGGAAGGTGCGGTCGGACGAGGCACGCAGCGCGTAGCGCAGGACGTAGTTTTCGCGCTGGAGGCGGACACGGTCGAGGCACCGTGCCACCGCGTTGAGGATCTGGTTGGAGCGGAACGGCTTGAGCACGAAGTCAGCCGCACCGGCGCGCAGCGCCTGGATCGCGGTGTCGAGGTCGGCATAGGCGGTGATCAGGATGGCGTCGGCGAAGAAGCCGACGGCGCGCTGCTCGGCGAGCCAGTCGACGCCATTCTTGCCCGGCATGATGTTGTCGAGAATGACGACGTCGTAGCGATTGGAATCGAGCTTGCGCGAGGCCTGGTCGGTGTCGGCCGCCTCGTCCACCAGCTTGCAGCGCGGTGCCAGCGTGCGCACCAGGAAATTGCGCATGCCCGGCTCGTCGTCGACGATCAGGATGGAGGCCTGCGCCAGCGCGCTGAACTCCGGCCCCGCAGCCGTCTTGCCGAGCTTTGCGGCAGGCTCGCGGCCAACCGCGGGCGTTGCGGCTGCGCTTGCCCTCGTTGTTGAGAAAGTCATGCCCGACGTCTTAGGTTTGAGATCATCCACCGCAACAAACGGCGTCTTTCGCATCGCAGCGAAGCTCCGGCCGTTTCCCCCGCGGGCCCAGCATAGTCAACCGTCGCCGCCGTGAATATTCGCCTTTTTACGGGGCGGCGCTCTTTTCGACCAGGAACACGATGCGCGCCTCGTTGCGCTCGGTGATCTCGACCTTGTCGCCGGTCTCGCGGATCAGATTGGGAATATCGATCACCGAGAGGGGATCGGTACAGTGAACTTCGAGCTGGTCTCCCGCCTTAAGCGGTTTGAGCGCCTTGCGGGTCTTCAGGGCCGGTAGCGGGCATTTCAGCCCAGTGAGATCGAGTGTCGTCCTAGTCATCGCCGCACCATGGCGGGGCGGGATCGCGGCGTCAACGCATGCAGGATCAGATCAGGCTGGCGTAGGACAGGAAGCCAACGCTCTGCCCGGGCTCGACGCCCGTGACGGCTTCACCGAGCTCGACGAGGCCCGCGGTCTCGACCAGCGACGACAAGAGCCCCGCGCCCTCGCGCGGGAACTTGATCGCCTCCAGTGCGCCGTCCTCCCCGCGCCGCAAGGAAACGCGGACGTATTCGCGCCGGCCCGCCTTCTTCTTGTAGGTGAACGCGGCGCGCACCGGGATCGGCAAGAGCGGCTCCGGCAGGGCGCCCGCCAGCGCCAGCACCGTCGGCCGCACCACATGGACGAAGGTGACGAAGCTCGCGACGGGATTGCCGGGCAAGCCAATCAGCGGCGTGCCATCGATGATGCCCATCGCCACGGGACGGCCCGGCTTGATCGCCATCCGCCACAGCACCAGCGAGCCGATGCTCTCGACCGCGGCCTTGACGTGATCCTCCTCGCCGGTCGAGACACCGCCGGTGGTGAGGATCAGGTCATGACCACCGGCAACCTGCTTCAGGCCGTTCGCGAGCGAGGTGCGTTCGTCGCGCAGGATGCCGAGATCGCCGACCTCGCAGCCGAGCCGGCGCAACATCGCCATCAGCATGAAGCGGTTGGAATCGAACAGCTGTGACGCCGCGCGCGGCTCACCGGGGGAGGCGAGTTCATCTCCCGTCGAGAACACCGCAACGCGAATACGCCTCACGACGTCCAGCTTGGTCAGGCCGAACGCTGCGGCGAGCGCAACGTGCTGCGGCAATAGGCGCTGGCCAGCGCGCAACGCGACGTGCCCTTCGGGAATGTCCTCGCCTGCCGGGCGGACATTGGCGCCGGGCTTCAATCCGGGCGGCAGCACGATCTTGCCTGAAGCGTCGATGCGGACATCCTCCTGCATGAAGACGGTTTCGGCGCCTGGCGGCGTCGGCGCGCCCGTGAAGATGCGCGCGGTGTGGCCCGGCTTGATCGGCGCCTGCGCAAGGCCGCCGGCCTGAATGCGGCCGTCGAGCGGAAACGCCTGCTCCGTGCTATCAGGAAGATCCGCATTGCGCACGGCGTAGCCGTCGACGGCGGAGTTGGTGAACGGCGGCAACGGCAGAGGCGCAGCAACGTCGCGCGCGAGCACGCGCCCGTCCGCCTCGACCAGCGGCGCCGTCTCAAGATCGGCAATCGCGTTGACGCGCGCCGTGATGAGGCCAACGGCCTCGTCGACCGACATCATCGGGCCGCCGAAGGCAAAGCAATCGTCAGACAGTTGCGCCATGGTGCCTCGTCAGCGCATCGCGGCGCTTTTTGCCACCGCTTCCTCAACCGGCATCGCCGCGCGCAGCATCAGCGCCGCAGCACCCTCGATATCGTCGAGATGGACGGTCGGCAGGCGGGTGTCAACCGCGACGTCGGTCGCAATGCCGGCAATGCCGGGATCGTCGGGGAACAGCAGCGGCTTGTCGTTGGCGGCGCGATGCACCTCGATCTTGCGGTGCGGCTCACGCTTGAAGCCCTCGACCACGACGAGATCGACCGCGGACAGCTTGCTCAATAGTTCCGGCAGCCGTGGCTCCGCGGTGCCGCGCAGCTCGTGCATCAGGGCCCAGCGTTTCGACGAAGCAACCAGCACCTCGGCCGCCCCGGCCTCGCGATGCCGCCAGGAATCCTTGCCTGGCACGTCGACGTCGAACTGGTGATGCGCATGCTTGATGACGGAGACGCGCAGGCCTAGCGCGTTGAAATGCGGGATCAGCCGCGTCAATAGCGTGGTCTTGCCCGCCCCGCTCCAGCCTGCAAGGCCGATGACTCTCATGCTCGATCCGTCTCCGCAAGCGATTTGGTCCCGGTGGAACCTCAGTCCCACCCCGTCATTGCGAGGAGCGTAGCGACGAAGCAATCCAGACTGCCGCCGCGGAGAAAGTCTGGATTGCTTCGCTGCGCTCGCAATGACGACGAGGCCCGCATTTCGTTATCTCCCCGCCATGCATATATCGGCTTGACCCCAATGTCATGCTAACGTCGTGGCCATGATGAAGATCGACAAGACCCCGGTGCCCCTGATCGTCCCCAACCCCGACGATCCGCGCCTGACCCAGAGCGTGACCGGGATCGACCAGACCGGCGCCAGGGTCGAGATCAAGGTCCCGATGGAGCGGCCGCTGACGCTCTATCTGAATTCGCAGGAGATCGTCACCATGATGACGATCGGCGACTATCCGGAATATCTGGCGCTCGGCTATCTGCTGAACCAGAACATGCTGAAATATAATGACGTGGTCACCGAGGTCGAATACGACGACGACCTCCAGGTGGTCGTCGTCCGGACCGAACACCACACCAATTTCGAGGCCAAGCTGAAGAAGCGCACGCAGACCTCGGGCTGCGCGCAGGGCACCGCCTTCGGCGACCTCTTGGAGGCGGTCGAGAGCGTCGCGCTGCCGAAGGCGGAGCTGCGCACTTCCTGGCTCTACCAGATGACGCAGACCATCAACACCATGCCCTCGCTTTACCTCGAGGCCGGCGCGATCCATGGCTGCGTGCTGTGCAAGGGGGGCGCTCCGCTCTGCTACACCGAGGATGTCGGCCGCCACAACGCCGTCGACAAGATCGCCGGCTGGATGTACCGCCACGGCGTCGACCCCTCCGACAAGATCCTCTACACCACGGGGCGCCTCACTTCGGAGATGGTGATCAAGACCGTGCGCATGGGCATCCCGATCCTGGTGTCGCGCTCGGGCTTCACCGCCTGGGGCGTCGATCTCGCAAGGCAGGTCGGACTGACGTTGGTCGGGCGCACCCGCGGCAAGCGCTTCATCGCACTCTCGGGCGATGAACGCATCGTCTACGACCAGGACCTCGCTTACGTCGAGGAGGAATCGGCCAAGCACAAGCGCAAGGGTGAAGGTGGTGACGACTAGTTTTCCGGCCACGCGCATTCCGCCAACTCTTGGCGTGCTGCTCGCCGGCGGCCTCGCCCGCCGCATGGGCGGCGGCGACAAGCCGATGCGCACGATCGGCGGCCGCACTATCCTGGAGCGCGTGATCGCGCGCCTTTCGCCCCAGTGCAGCGGACTGATCCTCAACGCCAACGGCGATCCCGCGCGCTTCGCCGCATTCGGCCTGCCGATCGTCGCCGACGATGTGCCCGGCTTTCCCGGCCCGCTCGCCGGCATTCTCG
>NZ_JXJM01000001.1:1138926-1151665 GCF_001593325.1 Bradyrhizobium sp. DOA1 | reverse complement strand
CATGAAGCGCGCGAGCGCGAGGGCGCAGAGCTCGCGGTCGCCGCCTCAGGCGATCAGTCGCATCCGGTGATCGGCCTGTGGCGCGTCGCCTTGCGCGACGAGCTGCGTCACGCCCTGGTCGTCGAGGACCTCCGCAAGATCGACCGCTGGACCGCACGCTATCCGCTTGCGACAGTGACCTGGCCTGCCGAGCCGCTCGATCCGTTCTTCAATGCCAACACGGTCGAAGACATCGCCGAGGCCGAGCGGCTGGCGACGCTGGACGACGCGTCCTAATTATTTCAGGATTTCGGAAACTCGTTGAGGAGCTGCGACCAGATGATCGCGAAGGCGATCAGGCCGCAAAGGCCGAGGGCCGTGGTGAAGCGCGGCAAACGGCCGATCGCGACCAGCAGCCAGGCCGGCAGGAAGAACGCCCCGAAGACCATGCCCAGCGGAAACACCGCGAGCCATTGAAAGCCGCTGCCGTCCCCGGGCGGGACATTCGCGATGTAATGGAAAGTGTAGAACCAGAACAGCGTGCCGGCCGCTGCGACGAGTGCAGCGATCTTGCGGAAATCGAGGGGCGTAGACGCGGTCATGACTTGGCTCATGCTCCTTGGTCGCGACGGTCCCTATCTGAGTTCATGACGTCTTGAACCGGACCGGGAAAGGAAGCGACCACAGCTGTGGACATTCCCCGGACGCAAGCCATGGCCGCCCCTCTCTTGAATACCATCTTCGATTTCGTCGATTTCGTCTTCGACCTTTCCGAGACGATCGATCGGACAAGACAACTGAGCAAGCCTGACATCGTCGAGGTGCCGCCGGATCCGAAACCTCTACCGCCGGCAGCACGCCGAGCGCTTGCCGAGGCCGAGGATCGTGAGCGCAAGCAGGAGCGGGACGCTCAGGCCGCCAGCGGCATCGATCACGCGTCGTAGCCGTAGACAACCTCGCGCGGCTGGAACGCCGCTATCATCTGTTGTCTACGCGGGCCGGAAGCCCGCCCGCGCGAGCGCCGCGCGCGCCTCATTCGAGCCGAGTGCGTCGAGAAACGCCCTCACGGCCGGCCGGTCCTTGCGCGCGCTCACCAACGCGAAGTCATAGTGCTCTTCAGCGAGCGGAATGAAACCGAGGCCGGCCGCATGGGCGACCGGCGCAATCGTCATGCCCCAATCCGCGCGATGCTGGGCGACGGCCGCCGCCACCGCATTGTGCGAGCGCGGCTGGTTCCAATAGCCCTCCGGGCGCGCGCCTCCGAGCAGCCGATCGATCAGGATGCGGGTGCCGGCGCCCTGGTTGCGGTTGACCATGATGCAGGCGGGATCGGCAAGCGCCGCCGCAACGGCCTCCTTCGCACCGAGACCATCGAAACGCTTGTCGCCTTTGCGGAACACGATGCCCTGCATCCGCCGCCAGCCCGGAACTAGTTCGAGACCTTCGGCGAGATAGGGCGTGTTGTAGGTCTCGCTTTTGTCGTCGAACAAATGAATCGGCGCGAGATCGCATTCGCCGCGCCGAGCCGCCGCAAGCCCACCGAGGCTGCCGACCGCGATCGAGCGCACGGTGAGGCCAGCATGCGCGAGCTTCGCGGTGACCAGATCGAGGCCGGTGCAATGGCTGCCGACGATGACGAGATCGGGCACGCGCACATGCGGCGTGAACAAGGTCACCTCGGCTGCGGTCCCCGCCGGCATCTGGTCGGCGAGCGCGTCGATGCGCAGGAAGCCGTCGGCCTGCGCGAACGAGGTGATCGCGCCGGAGCCCTTGCTGGAGGGATAGGCGATCAGGCCGTCCTTGCCCTCGACCAGCGAGACCATGACGAATTCGGTGCGGCCGAGCTCGGACGCGATGCGGACCGGCACGGTTGCGTTGACCTTGGCATCGGAGCGCGGCGACAGTCCGGCCATCCTGCGCAGCACCGGCACGATCATGTCGTTAAAGGTGAACATCGCCGAGGTCGGGAAGCCCGGCAGGATCACCACCGGCTTGCCGTCGCACACTGCAAGACACAGCGGCTTGCCGGGCTTCAGCGCAACGCCATGCGCGATGATGCCGGGCGCGCCGAGACGGCCGATGATGCGGTGGGACAGATCGCCTGCACCCTTCGACGTGCCACCCGACAGCACCAGCATATCGGCATCGGCCAGCGCCTTGCGCATGGCCGCTTCGAGCTTGGCTTCATCGTCGGGGATGGCGCCGAGGAAAACTGCCTCACCGCCATTCTCGTCGACCGCCGCCGCGACGATCGCACCATTGGTGTCGTAGATCTCGGCGGGCGCGAGCACCCCGCCGGGCTGCACCAATTCGTCGCCGGTCGAGATCACCGCGACGCGCGGCTTGCGCGCGACGGTCACCCCGGCGATGCCGCAGGCGGCCAGCATGCCGATCTCGCGCGAACCGATGATGGTGCCGGCGCGCAGCAGCGCTTCGCCGCGCGCGATATCGGAGCCAGCATAGGAGACGAATTGCCCCGGAGATATGGCGCGACGCATCTCGATCGCATCCGACCCTGCCGGCTGGGTGTGCTCAACCATGACGACGGCATCGGCGCCGCGCGGCAGCGGACCGCCGGTGGCAATCGCCGTTGCGGTTCCAACCGCGACTTGCAGGGCCGGAGCGGTGCCGCAATGGATGGTCTCGCCGTTCAGCGCCAGGCGAACCGGGTTGCCTTCGCTCGCCGCGGCGACATCCGCCGAGCGCACGGCGAAACCGTCGACATTGGAGCGGTCGAACGGCGGAACATCGATCGGCGCCGTGACGTCTTCGGCGAGCGCCGCACCGAGTGCATCGGCAAGCTTGCGCGGCTCGGTCGGAAGCGCCCGCGGAAACAGCGCAGCCTCGAAGCGCGCCAGCGCCTCCTCGCGCGACAGGATCTTGAGGAACTGCTCCTGTTCGAGCGCGCTGCGCTCTTGCGATCGCGGAATCATCGTCATGCTGGAACCCATATCATTCCCGCATCAGATAAGCACCGACCGGCGTGCCAGCCGCATACCCCTCGTGGCTGGCGGGGACGAGCAGCCATGCATCGGCCCGGGCAAGTGCCTGGAGCGGCCATTCACCCACGGCAAGCGGCATCCACGCATCATGTTCCCGGGACAGCAGGGCCAGTTCGGCGATGCCGACACTGGATGCGATCTTTCGCGCGAGCGGCAGGGTCACCTGCTGGCACGGCTGCCGTGCGGACAGCCGATCGATGAGTGGAGGCACGAGCGCGAGCCAGGCCGCAAGCGCATGATCGGGCGAGCCGGGCAAGGCGACCACGGGCACCCGTCCGAGCCGCGCGACCGCGGCGGTGCGTCCGGGCTGGAGCGCAAGGCCATGAGCGAGCACTTGGCCACGCCGGGCCAGTGCCGTGACGGCTGCGTCGCGGCGGCCGACGCCGCTGCCGCCGATCGTCAGCAGGACATCGCAGGAGGAGGCATCGAGCGCATCGGCAATCGACGCTTCATCGCGTGCGCCGGCCTCATGCATCTTCACATCCAGTCCGGCTGCGCGCGAGATGTCGGCGATCATCTGCGCCGATGCCGCTGCACCGGGCACAATGACGATGCGCAGCCGCGGCCGCCTTACGCCGAGTGTCTCAAGGCCCGCGACGCGCGCGATCAGAACATCAGCCGTACCGACCGGGTACCCCTCGGCTGCGGCAGGCGTGTGCGCAGCAACATCGCTGCCGGCACGCCTGACGCCCTGCCCCGGCACGGCCTCTGCCAGCACCTGGGCCAGCGGACCCGACAGCTCGACAGCACCGGCATCGAGCACGCAGTCGCATCCTTCCGGCATCGCGTCACCGATATCGACCCATGCAGGGGCCATCGCGAGCGGCAGCGGCGCGTAAGCGGACGCACCGACGAGATCATTGGCGGACAGCGCCCAGCCGTCAGCGGCGGCGACGTCGCGAGGCGGACAAGCCGCAAGCAGCGGCGTGCCCGCCGCGATGCAACCGATGGCTTCGGTCAGCGGCAATTCCGCGGCCGCGACGGGATCAACGCCGCGCAACATCGCGGCGAGCGCGGTGTCGAGCGGCGTGAGCGAGGGCGGCAGGCGCTGGGTCATGCGCCATGATGGACCATGCATCGCCCGCTTTGGCAACCGCCGGCGAAGCCGGCCTCAGCCGCCCGACCGGTCCGAATTGGGGAAGAACAATTGCTGGCCGTCGAGCTTGTAGTCGGCGATCGCCGTCTGCCCTTCCGGCGAGGTCAGCCAGTCGATGAAGGTCTGCGCGAGATCCTTCTTCACGTTCGGAAACTTTTCGGGGTTCACCAGCATCACGCCATACTGGTTGAGCAGCCGCCTGTCGCCTTCGACGACGATATCGAGATCGCCGCGCTCCCTGAACGAGATCCAGCTGCCGCGGTCCGACAACACATAGGCGTTCGCCGCGCGCGCGGCGTCGAGGGCCGACGTCATGCCGGTCCCGGCCACGCGATACCAGGCGCCCTTGGCGCTCGCGATGTCGATGCCGGCGACGATCCAGAGCGCGAGCTCGGCGGCATGGGTGCCCGAGCGGTCACCGCGCGTCACGAACGGCGCACCTTTGCCTTCGATCGTCTTCAGCGCGGTCGCGATGTCCTTGCCCTTCACGCCCGCAGGATCGCTCTTCGGGCCGATCAGCACATAATCGTTGTACATCACGTCGAGGCGCTTCACGCCAAAGCCGTCGGCGACGAATTTCTCCTCCTGCGGTCGCGCATGCATCAGCACGACGTCGACCTCGCCCCTGCGCGCGCCGTCGAGCACCTCGTCGGCGCGCCGCGCGATCACCGTCACGTCGATGCCGGTCTTGGCGCGGAAGGTCGGGAGCAGATAGTCGAGCAGGCCGGACTCCTGCGTCGCTGTCGTCGTCACGAGGACGATGCCGCGGTCCTCCGCGGACGATGCCGTAACGCTCGCGGCGAGGCCGCAGAGAAGCGCGAATGCAACGGCGAGGCGGCGGAGGGCCATGATCGGGTTCCCATTGGACGAGGCGCGATCATGATGGCGACCGATTGCGCCGCACTCGTGACGCATCCTGCGTCCCGTGCGCGTCCTGCTCGGGAAATTTCGGCAAGAAGAAAGCGCGCTGTGGATCGTTCACCAAAGCAGGAAGCGCGTGCGAGGATGTGTTGCAAAGCAGCGAGATGATCGGGCATGGTTTCCCGCGGACACGAATTGAAATGCAGAATTCCACCTGCGTCGAACGTCAAAAAGAAGCAAGAATTTGCATAGGAATGCAGGATGGAATTCCTGACGACCAGCGAAGCCGCCGACTATCTTCGGCTCGGCGAACGCAAGCTCTACGAGCTCGTCACCACCGGCGCGATCCCCTGCACCAAGGTGACCGGGAAGTGGCTCTTCCCGCGGCACGAGCTCGATCTCTGGGTGTTGTCGGGCTTGGCACGTCCGGCCGGCATGCTGATCGCCGAGCCGCCGCCGGTCGTCGGCGGCAGCCAGGACGAGCTTCTGGATTGGAGCCTGCGCGAATCCGGCTCGGGCCTGGGATCGATGAGCGAGGGCAGCGCGCGCGGGCTCGAGCGGCTACAGCGCAACGAGGTGATGGCGGCGGCGGTGCACTTCCATGCCCTGGACGCCGAAGGCAGTCTCGCCGGCGATACCAGCATCGAAGCGCTGCGGGCAGCGCCCGATTTGCATGATGCGGTGCTGGTCGCATTCGTGCGCCGCGAGCAGGGCCTGGTGCTGCCGCCAGGCAATCCCAAGCACCTGCACGGCCTGTCCGACGTGCTCGCGCTCGGCGCCAGGATGGCGATGCGACAACAAGGCACAGGCGCGCAGATGCTGCTCGACGTGCTGCTCAAGCGCGCGGGCGCCTCGACCCGGGATCTGCGCCGCGTCGAGACGCCGGCTCTCACCGGCCCGGACCTCGCCGAACTGGTCCGCGCCGGCCAGGCCGATTGCGGCATCGCGACGCGCGCGGCGGCGCGCTCCGCCGGGCTCGATTTCGTACCGCTGGTCTGGGAGAACTTCGACCTCGCGATGCGGCAGCGCAGCTATTTCCGCCCCGCAGGCCCTGCTCCGCCTGCTCGGCGACAGGCGGCTGCGCCAGCGCGCGGAGGAACTGACCGGCTACGACCCCTCCCCGGCCGGACAGATCCGCTTCGCGGCCTGACATTGACGCCTGCCCCCAAATAGTTGCAAAAGAAACCAATTCAGCCGGGCACACCCGGGCAACACCGGCCAACGAGCCGGATCGAGGGAGGAGAGCGTGAACCCAATCAGATTTGGAGTGCCGGTCGCGGCCGCCTTGGCGGCGGCGCTGCTGTCCGGTGCGGCGTCGGCGCAGCTGTCCGACGACGTCGTCAAGATCGGCGTGCTCACAGACATGAACGGTCCGGCCTCGGCGCCGACCGGCCAGGGCTCGGTGACGGCGGCGCAGATGGCGATCGACGATTTCGGCGGCAAGGTGCTCGGCAAGCCGATCAGCATCGTGATCGGCGACCACCAGCTCAAGGCCGACATCGGCGGCACCATCGCGCGGCGCTGGTACGACGTCGACCAGGTCGACCTGATCGTCGACGTGCCGGTCTCCGCGGTCGGGCTCGCGGTGCAGAACGTCGCCAACGAGAAGAAGCGGCTGTTCATCACCCACTCCACCGGCACCGCGGACTTCCACGGCAAGTTCTGCTCGCCTTACGCAATTCAATGGGTGTTCGACACCCGCGCGCTCGCGGTCGGCACCGCGGATGCCGTGGTCAAGCGCGGCGGCGATAGCTGGTTCTTCATCACCGACGACTACGCCTTCGGCCATTCGCTGGAGCGCGACGCATCAGCCGTCGTCACCGCCAATGGCGGCAAGGTGCTGGGCTCGGTGCGGCCGCCGCTGGCGACGCCGGACCTCTCCTCCTTCGTGCTGCAGGCGCAGGCCTCCAAGGCCAAGATCATCGGCATTGCCGCCGGCCCCCCCAACAACATGAACGAGATCAAGACCGGCTCGGAGTTCGGCGTGTTCAAGGGCGGCCAGCAGATGGCAGCGCTGCTGGCGCTGATCACCGACATCCACGGCCTCGGTCTGCAGGCCGCCCAAGGCCTGCTCCTGACCACGTCGTTCTATTGGGACATGGACGACAAGACCCGCGAATGGTCGAAGCGCTATTTCGCCAAGATGAACAAGATGCCGTCGATGTGGCAGGCCGGCGTCTATTCCAGCGTGATGCACTATCTCAACGCCATCAAGGAGACCGGCACCGACGATCCGCTCAAGGTCGCCGCCAAGATGCGCGAGAAGCCGATCGAGGATTTCTTTTCCCGCAACGGCAAGCTGCGCGAGGACAATCTGATGGTGCACGACCTCTGGCTGGTGCAGGTGAAGACGCCGGAGGAGAGCAAATATCCGTGGGACTATTACAAGATCCTCACGACCATCTCCGGCGACAAGGCGTTCGGCCCGCCGGACCCGGCCTGTCCGCTGGTGAAGAAGTGAGGGTGGCGAGTGGCGAATAGGGAGTGGCGAATGGACGAGGCCGCCATTCGCAACTCGCCATTCGCTATTTCACCACGCCGATCTCGCGGAAATATTTCATCACGCCGGGATGGATCAGCTCCGGCTTCGGCGCGGCCGCGATCGTGTTCGACGCGGTCGTCTCGCAGGCCTGCGGGAGCTTCTTGCAGAACGTCGCTTCGACACCGTGCAGCGTCCTGGCGAGGCGATAGGCGACGTCGTCGGGCAGATCCTCGCGGGTGAGGACAAAGCTCCAAGAGCCGAGCGAGGCGATCGGCGCGGTCTGGGTGGGATAGCTGTTCGCCGGCACCAGCAGCGGCTTGAGGAACGGGTGCCTGGCGCGGATGCGTGTCATCTCTTCGACATCAGGCGCGATGAAGCGCGCGCCTGACGGGCTCGAGGCGACCGCGGCAAAGCCGGGCCAGCCGATGCCGGCGCCCCACAGCGCGGCGACGCGGCCGTCCTCGACCATGGCGGGGCCGTCGCCGGCGCGGTCGAGATAGACCGCTTTGAAGTCCTCGTCCTGCTTGAGCCCGAGGCCATCCAGCACGTAGCGCGCCAGGATCGGCAGGCCCGAGCCTTTCGCTCCGAACGCAACCGGCTGGCCGACGAGATCGCGGATGGTCTTGTAGGGACTGTCCGCGCGCACCACGAACATGCCGGGGTTGGAATAGATCGCGGTGAGGATCTTCAGCCGCACGGGCGCGCGGCCGATGCCGGCGAAGGCTTCATAGGCCGGCTCGCCCGCGACCAGCGCGAGATCGAGCTCGCCCTTCTCCAAGAGCGGAATGTTCTCGTTGCTGCCCTTGGTGTTGCGGGGCGCGATGGACAATTGCGGATCGGCCGCGTTCATCACCTCGGCGAAGGCGTTGCCGTAGAGCGGAAAGCCGCCGCCGGGCGTGGCAGTGCCCAAACTGATTGTCGTGGTCGGAATGGCGTTGCCTCCGGTTTGAGCAGCGGCGGGGCCGGCGAGCAGCACGGCTGCGAGAACGAGTATCGCGAATCTCATGATGGTCCCTGACGGACTGCGTCAACACCGACTTGCGGCGATGTAGGCAGCCGACCGATTTTGTGAAAGCATGCCCCGCAACGACAATAGAACAATGGGAGACGTCATGTTGCGAATTTTGCGTCGGGGTGTTTTCGGGCTCGTCATTCTTGCATCACTTTTCAGCAACACCTCTCCCGCCTCCGCCGCTTATCCCGACCGCCCCGTGCACTGGCTGATCGGCTTTGCCGCCGGCGGCCCGGTCGACATCGTGGCGCGGATCATGGCGCAGTGGCTGTCGGACAAGCTCGGCCAGCAGGTCATCGTCGAGAACCGCACCGGCTCCGGCGGCAACATCGCGGCGGCGGCCGCGATCAACGCCCCGCCGGACGGCTACACGCTGCTGTTCGTCGCGCCCAACAACGCGATCTCGACCTCGCTCTACAAGAAGCTGCCGTTCGACTTCCTGCGTGACACCGTGCCGGTGGCCAGCATCATGCAGCTCACCAACATGCTGGTCGTCTCCAACGCGTTCCCGGCGAAGACGGTTCAGGAGTTCGTCGACTATTGCAAGGCCAACCCCGGCAAGATCTCCTACGCCTCCTCCGGCAACGGCACCTCGGTGCACATGTCGGCCGAGCTGTTCAA
Source organism: Bradyrhizobium sp. DOA1 (assembly GCF_001593325.1). Lineage (NCBI taxonomy): Bacteria > Pseudomonadati > Pseudomonadota > Alphaproteobacteria > Hyphomicrobiales > Nitrobacteraceae > Bradyrhizobium > Bradyrhizobium sp. DOA1. Next base: position 1,142,612 of record NZ_JXJM01000001.1, on the reverse strand, counting down.
GGTGATGACGAAGTGCGACATGGTGCATGTGCCCTATCGCGGCTCGGCCATCGCCTTCCCCGACATCATCTCCAACAAGGTGCAGCTGATCTTCGACAATCTGCCCTCCGCGCTGGAACAGGTGAAGGGCGGCAATGTCCGCGCACTGGGCGTGACCTCGCCGCAGCGCTGGCCCAGCGTGCCCGACGTGCCTGCGATCGCCGAGACCGTGCCGGGCTTCGAATCGGTCGGCTTCTACGGCATCTCCGCGCCGAAGGGCACGCCGCCCGAGGTGATCGAGACCCTCAACAAGGCCGTCGGCGAAGCGCTGAAGGACCCCAAGCTGGTGGCCAAGCTCACCGAAGTCGGCGGCCTTCCCAAGGCGATGACGCCCGCCGAGTTCGGGAAGCTTGTCGCCGGCGAGACCGAGAAGTGGCGCAAGGTGGTCGAGTTCGCCGGCGTCTCCGTGGACTAGGCGCCGCCGCATGCCCAAAATTCGAGGGGGCCAACAGGCCCTCTCGCAGCAAGGGGCGAAAACAACCCCATGCACAGTAGAAGACCTGAGCAATCACAGGGGGTTAGCAAAACGCCTCAACGGGCACCCCGAGAGGCGCGTTTGGCGCTTTGACTCGTCGGGCAAACCAGTGGCATAATGCCATTATTCCGAAATCCTGTACTCACCCGCGGAGCCGCGCGTTTCCGCGCAGCCCCGGCGTTCCGCCTCGATCAGCGCCCTCCATGCGAAGCGCCTTCGGAACGTCAACGAGGACCCTTCCTCCTTGAAAACGCTTGAGGATTGCACCCCCGCCTCAGGCCCTGTAAACGAACCGCGCACCGTTGCCGGCCGCCCATAAGCGGCCGCCTCGCGGCGGGGCCTGTAGCTCAATGGTTAGAGCCGGCCGCTCATAACGGTCTGGTTGCAGGTTCGAGTCCTGCCGGGCCCACCAAAGGCATCCCTTAGGATTCACGTCGGGGGTCGGGAGCCTGAAGTCTGAACCCGAACTGTCTTAGCATTAGCAGGAACCCTCACGCGGACGGGGGGAATTAGCAACTGGACAGATATGCGCGCGAAAACTCGCGTTTTCGCTGCGGGAGCTCAGACATGAGACGGCAGCTCGAATGATTGTTCTTGGGCGGTAAGTAGTGGTAGGCCGATGTATCCACTTGCTAATAGGCGGACCCGTGCTCGAAGCTATAACGATCGAAAACTACAAATCCATAGAAAAGCTCTCGCTCTCCCTGGGACGAACTAACGTCTTCATCGGCGAGAATGGTGCAGGCAAGAGCAATATCTTGGAAGCAATTGCGCTGGCGGGAGCAGCGGCAGCCAACAAGCTTGACAATGAATTCCTTTCCTCCCGTGGCATTCGCGTTACTGGCCCGCTCGTCATGCGGTCGGCATTCAAAGCGAAGACTGCGAGTGCCCCGATCAAACTTTCTGCCCAGATACTTGATGGAGCGGAAATTGTTTACGAACTACAGAACGATAACAAACCGTACTCTTCTTGGCAGAAATCGGTGAAAAATCACCCTCGGAGAAATCTTGAGCCGATGGTAACTTGGCTCAGAGAGCTCTTAGCTGCGCTCCCAAACGACGACGAGCGCAAGAAACTTATTGAAAATTTGAGATCGGCAGCAGATTTGACCCCAAAGAAGCGCGAATTAGTCACGCTAAAGTTTTCGGTGCCGGAGGGTGTAGCTCCACCCAAGTTTGATACGGCGGGCCTAGAGGATTTCATTATCTATTCACCGGAGAATTCAGCGCTGCGCACTTTTGAGCGCGAGGGACAGATTCAACCCCTTGGGATCAGCGGCGAAGGGCTGATGAAGTTGCTGCGCGTTACATCGAGAGCCAGGAACAAAACAACGATAAGGCAGATCAAAGAATCATTGAAGCTGTTTGGCTGGTTCAAAGATCTCAAAATAGTAAAAGGCACCTCTGATGACCGCATGATGATCGTTGATCGCTTCGTACATGCTTTGACTGATTTTGATCAGCGCAGCGCCAACGAAGGGTTTCTGTTTCTTGCTTTTTATGTGACGCTTTTCACGAGCAAGCTTACGCCTCGTTTCTTCGCTGTAGACAATGTGGATACATCACTCAATCCCAAGCTTTGCGAAATGCTGATGCGACGCTTGACGAAGCTAGCCAAAGAACACGACAAGCAAGTTATTTTCACGACTCATAACCCCGCGATACTTGATGGCCTCGATCTGAATGACCCCGAACATCGACTGTTTGTGATTTCTCGTGGACAACGTGGAGAGACACGAGTCCGACGCTTTGAAAAAAAGCCCTCAAGCGACAAACCAAGAAGGCTCTCCGATCTGTTCGTAAGCGGCGCCTTGGGTGGACTTCCAAAGGGATTTTGATGACGACGTTTGCTTTGATTTCTGAAGGGATCACCGATCAGATAATTTTAGAGCGAATGATTCTTCAGATTTGCTCGGAGATATTCGAGGAAGATCTGGACATCAATCCCTTGCAGCCACTACGTGACGCGACTGACAGCGCAACGAACGCCCCACACGGCGGCTGGGAACTCGTTCTTGAATACTGCGAGGAGCGTGTGGCAGACGCTCTCGCCAGTAACGACTATGTCGTCATCCATTTGGATACCGACGAAGGCGATCATCCCAACTTTGGACTTCGGCTCACTGAGCAAGGAAATGAGCGATCATACGATCACCTAATAGCTGATGCGATTGAGATCGTTGCTGCACGTATTGGAAATGATATCTACAAAGCGCACACTGAGCGCTTGTTGTTCGCCATATCGGTTCATACAATGGAGAGCTGGTTGTTGTTGTATTTCTTCAAACGCAACGAGCCCAAAAACAGCATCAATCGCCTAAATCGGCTTCTAGCAAAGGCGGACCACCCCCCCTTACAAAAGAGGCCAAGGCGTACCAACAATTTTCTAAGAAAATTAGGCGCAAGGAATTGTTGGCTATCAAAGATAGGAAACACAGTCTCGGCGTGTTTATTGGCAGACTAGCTACGCTAGGGAAAGAGAATACCGCCAATGCATAATGCCACGCCGGACGAGTAACACAGCTCAGTGGGAGTGGGCTCTTTCGCAATAAGTAGCTATTCCACGCATAGTCGCCAAAGTGGGCTCAGTAGGTGAGATATTGTGTTTTCCCTTCCTGCCACAGCTCTTCAAAAATCAAGACTTTGCGACGATGGTGGACGCCTGCCGGGACCAACCAAAATCCATTCCGCAACTTGCGAGTTGTCGCATCGGCAAAGAAGCCTAAACGCCATGACCCATCACTGCTCACGCATGAGTTTGTGCCACGCCCAAACCTTAACCTTCCGATAAGTCACATGCGCCGTCGCGAACGGGATGCCTGCACGCCCGGCGCTGCCGCGAATGATGCAGGCGCGATCGTCGATCGCATAGAACCAGTCATCGAAGTTCAGCTTGAACGACTTGCCATCGCCCTGGGGCGTGTCGCGCGTGTAGGTCCAATGGAAGGCGCAACCGGCCTGCTCGCCGGTGGCTTCGCCTTCCAGGCGGTTTTCGTGGCCGGTGTATCGGCCTTCGCTTAGCTTGTGAATCGTCCAGCGCAACGTGTCGCTGTGGCCGTCATCGAAGGTATAGGTTTCGGTCAGCACGACGGTGTCGGTGTCCGCGTCCAGCTCGCCATGAGCCGTGATCGACGCGCGCTTCAGAAGCCCGCCGACGAGGCTCTCGACCATC
>NZ_JXJM01000001.1:1134056-1138454 GCF_001593325.1 Bradyrhizobium sp. DOA1 | reverse complement strand
TGCGCTTCAGAAGCCCGCCGACGAGGCTCTCGACCACCGCCCATCCTTCCAGGCGGCCGACGAAGAACTGCTCGGGGAGAAACACCGGCGTGGTGCCGGCGAACGCATCAATGGCCATGGCGAGTTCTCAGAAACCGACGACGACTTGGGAGGAGACCGGCGCGGCTCGCATCGAACGAGTCCTGCCGGGCCCACCAACCTTGCCCCGCACGATGGGAACACACCTGCCGCGGGATACCGAATAAACGGGGCCGCCCGTGGGCAGCCCTCTTCTGCGCCCCTCATCTCGGGGACTAGAGCTTGTAACCTCCACTGACCTCGATGATCTGTGCGGTCACCCAGCGACCTTCATCCGAAGCCAGGAAGGCCGCGACGCTCGCAATGTCGTCGGTTTCACCGAAGCGCCCGAGCGCAGTATCGCGCTCGATAACCTTCACCATGTCCGGGTTCTCGCGAACGGCGGCATTCATTTCCGTCCGAATCCAACCCGGCGCGATGGCATTCACCGTGATCTTGCGCGGACCGAGCTCGATCGCCAGCGAGTGCGTGAGGTTGTTGATCGACGCCTTGGCCATCGAGTAGATGGGTGCGACATGCATGGGCCGAATGCCCGCCGCGGACGATATGTTGATGATCCGCCCGCCATCGGAAAGACGCCGTTGCGCCGACTGCACGACGAAAAACGGGGCGCCGGCGTGGACGGCAAACATCGTATTGAAGGTCTCGGGCGTGGCGTCAGAAAGTCCACCCCACCCCGAATTGCCTGCGTTGTTGACCAGGATGTCGAGCGACTTGCTCCCCTTGCGTCGGGTTAATTCCCGGTCAAGACGCTCGAACAGATCGGGGATGGCGGCCGCAACGGTGAAGTCTGCCTGCAGGGCAAAGGCGCTTCCGCCGGCTTTTTCGATCGCGGCAACGGCGTCGTCCGCACCCTCCTTGCTTGCATTGTAGGTCAGCGCGACGGTTGCGCCTTCCCTTGCAAACCGCTCGGCGATCGCGCGGCCGATCCCTTTCGACCCTCCCGTCACCAAAGCGGTTCTATCAGTCAGTCTTTTCGTCATCTTGCGCGCTCCCGACGACTATTGTTGTTGAACAGCCGGCGCGCCAGTGCCTGGCGCAGTGCTTTTGCTCTGGACCGTGTTGGCGCTGGCGAGTTCGAGGAACAGTGCAACATGGATCGGCGGCATGCCTTCCAGCGTTCCTCCGATCGGGGACGGACGGACTGCGGTATCGACCAGCTTGCGCGCGGCTTCCGGCGAGACGGGCTTGCCGGCCTGCTTGTAGATTCGCTTGGCCTCGTCTTCCGACACGCCTGCCGGAATGGCGGGCGTGTAAGGCCAGAAGTAAATCGGCGTATTGGGTTCGATGCGCCAGCTATCAGCGAGGGCCCCGGCGTCGACCACGTGGTATCCGACAGCCTCGATGAAGCGGGTGACCGCTTCCTTCGCAGCAGCGTCGTCACCCGCGATCGGGAGAGTCGTGCGCTCGGCGTGCCCCTTTGGGCGCGCGTTGTGTTCCATGTGGATCCAGCCGAGGTTGTGCATGCCCTTCACCACCTTCGCGCCGCGCAAATGCTTCTGCACGAGCTCGCTGGACGTCAGGTCGCCATTGTCGAGATCGGCCCGGCGAAAATCGCCGATGCCGGGATAGTAGTTGGTCTGGTCGATGACGATCTTCCCGGCAAGCTTGCCGGCCGGCAGGCTCTCGAAATTCGCGAGCGGGATCGCGAGCGACACGATGTCGGCTGCTTCTATCGCGCCTTCGATGGACGCTGCACGCGCGCGTGGCCCCAATTCCCTGACCAGCCCCGAGATGGTTTCAGGGCCGCGAGAGTTGCTGATAATGACATTGAAGCCTGCCGCCACGGCAAGGCGAGCCACTGCCTTTCCTACGAGGCCGGAGCCGATGATTCCGATCGTCTGAGTCACGTTGTTACCTCTTTCGCTGCTGTCGATATCGACGTAGAGGTTTGCGCCGGATTGACAAATAGGCCCTAGGACCACAGACTGTTGCCCATGGATACAACAATCGATTTTTCGGAAATGCGGGCCTTCGTGGCAGTCGTGGCCGACGGCTCTTTCACGATGGCCGCGCAGAGGTTAGGCACCGACAAGGCACGCATCAGCCGGGTCATCCGGCGCATGGAGGAGAAGCTGGCGGCCCAGCTTCTCACGCGTTCGACGCGACGCCTGAGCGTGACCGAGGTCGGACGGGACTATTACGAGCGTGCCGTGTCCATCCTGACCGCGGCCGAGGCCGCGGAGGCTGCCGTCGCTCAACAGGCCAAGGAACCAAAGGGACTGCTCAGAATCACCACCGGCGCGGAATTTGGCCCGATGGTCGTCGATGGATGGGTCGCGGAATTTCTACGGCTCGCGCCGAAAGTGACCGTCGAGACGGATTACACGAACCGCCTCGTCGATATCATTCATGAAGGCGTCGACGTCGCAATCCGTGTCGGTGCTCTCCAGGATTCCGAGCTTTCGGCCCGTAAACTCGGTGAGGTGACCTACGGCCTCTATGCATCACCGGAATATCTGCGCACGAGCCCGCCATTGTCGGGAGTCGCCGACCTGAGGCATCACGATCTCATCATGAAGGCGCAGCGGCCCCGTTCGTGCTGGATACTGCTGAACGGGGCGGAAACCGAGAAGATCGCCAAGGCCCCGCGCTGCTCGATCAACAGTACGCTCGGCGCAAGAAATCTGGCCGTCGAGGGGCTGGGCATCGCCGAGTTGCCGCGCTTCATGGCTGAGCCGCATGTTGCCGAGGGGACGTTAGCTCATGTGCTGCCCGGCTGGGCCAGTGCGGCCGTTCCCGTTCATGCCGTTTTTGCGTCGAGCAGGTACATGGATCCGAAGGTTCGCGGCTTCGTGGATTTGTCCGTCAGCCGCTTTCCCCATGAAAGGCTGTCCAAACTTTCCACGAGGCCACCCGTCAAAAAGCAGAAAGCGCGTTCGATCAAATAGACCGCATGGGCAATCGGGCTGTTCACGTGACCCGTGCGCGCATGACAGGACCCGGATTTGCTTCGACGACCGCGAGGGCAAGCCGGATCAAGAATGCGTCACCGCCATATTCATGGTTCGCGACCTGGTGCAGAAGCACGCCGACCTGCTCCAACTGCCGCGCCATCTTGAGTGGGCCTGCGTTGACAGGCCTGAAGCCACTGTCGGCGATCAAGCCGCGCACGACTTGCCCGGCGTCTTTGTCATCGCTTGCGTAATAAACTTGCGGCTGGATTTGCGCCAATTCCCACGCCGCCGCTTCGAGCACCGGCGCTGCGAGCAGATTGAACGCCTTCGCGATCCGGGCGTTTGGCAAGCGTTCGCGCAAATACTCGGCCGTCGAGTTCTGCGCCATGAATTCGAGATCGTGGAAATGAACGAAGTCGGAGGTCACTCCGAGCGGGTTCATCGTTTCGATCACGATCTTCCCGTCGAGCCTGTCGCCAACTTCATTCACGATCGCATCCACGCGTGGCCAGTAGACCGAGAACAGCACAACGTCTCCAAACTCCGCGGCTTCGCGAATCGTACCAAGTCGTACATGTCCGCCCAGCTCTTCCAGGAGCGGCGCAAGCTTGCGGCTGTCTCCGTCCTTCGCAATGAGGAGGTCATGCCCTGCAGTTGCCCACGCCCTTGCGAGCCGCCCGCCGACATTGCCTGCATTCAGGATTCCGATTTTCAAGATGAGGCCTTTCGCGTTCTCTCGGCGGCACCGTCGCCGCTCGTGAGAATAGACATGGGCGATTTCCTCGCTTTGACTAACGGCTGCATCGGCGACGGACCGTTGCTGAAGACGACAACAATCCAATCCGCACGAACTGCGCACTGTTTCCGTAATGTTGCGCCCCTGGTTGAAAGCACACCCAAGCTGATGAGGCAGGTAAGACGGTCGGCGAGCCGCAGGCTGCGCGCATGGCCACGATGTGCTGCAGGGCTAATAACGAATGCGACGGGAGTACGGTGACGTTGCACTAAACTTGCCGGCTCAGTCTCGATCCATACCAACTGAACGCACTGTCACCGTGCCAAAGCTACAGCTTCCTATAGGTCACATGCGCCGTCGCGAACGGAATCCCCGCACGCCCGGCGCTGCCGCGAACGATGCAGGCGCGATCGTCGATCGCATAGAACCAGTCATCGAAGTTCAGCTTGAACGACTTGCCATCGCCCTGGGGCGTGTCGCGCGTGTAGGTCCAATGGAAGGCGCAACCGGCCTGCTCGCCGGTGGCTTCGCCTTCCAGGCGGTTTTCGTGGCCGGTGTATCGGCCTTCGCTTAGCTTGTGAATCGTCCAGCGCAACGTGTCGCTGTGGCCGTCATCGAAGGTATAGGTTTCGGTCAGCACGACGGTGTCGGTGTCCGCGTCCAGCTCGCCATGAGCCGTGATCGACG
>NZ_JXJM01000001.1:1116243-1133545 GCF_001593325.1 Bradyrhizobium sp. DOA1 | reverse complement strand
GCCCATCCTTCCAGGCGGCCGACGAAGAACTGCTCGGGGAGAAACACCGGCGTGGTGCCGGCGAATGCATCAATGGCCATGGCTTGCCCCTTCTAGAACCGACGACGACATAAGCCGCCCCTCAACACAGGGTTCCTCGGGACAAAACTGCTGGCTCCGCGGAGGCCTGCAGCACCGCCATTCCGTCGCGGTTAGATTTCCAGTGCGGCCAGCGCGGCTCGCTCCGCGCTCTTATTGCTTTTTGGCGGTGGCTCGTTCCAAAGCCTTCTTGCGGCGTGCTCGGAGGGAGGCCCGTCTTTTCATTCGCCTGGTTTGGTATTCCGGGCCCGTTGCCGAAGGTTTCGACGCATCTGCCGGCGGTGTTGCGGGCGTGCTCGGCGTCGCGGCCGTTTGAGCTTCAGCCTGCAACGCCGTGAGACATGCAGACGACGCAAAAAGTCCAAACACAGTCGCGGATCCAAAAAAGCCGAGTGCGTTTCGGCGACAGACCTGTTTCAGCTCGGAACGCTCGCCCATTTCATGCTCCAATATGCCGTTTCCAAGGAATGCACCGAAACCCGGGAGCAAGCTCTTGATATGGATCAACCGATACTCGCGTGTTGCTATGGCTGTCATCGAAAATGCAGGCTTCAGTCAGCACGACGATATCGATGTCCGCGTCGATCTCGCCATGACCGTGATAGCCGCGCGCTTCAGGAGCCGGCCGACGAGGCTCTCGCCCCCCGCCAGCACCTCGCCTTCTCCACAGCCCCGCGGAACACGTGGACAATGCGCAGCCCTGCCGTTTGGGAATCCCTGACCCGTGCTAACCGCCGGGAACGAGCAGGCGGGCGGGCGGATTCGTCCCGACGAGGAGCGGTTCTCATGCTGATGACGAGGGACAGACGGCCGGCGATCCGGACGATGCGCGGATGGGCCATCCATGTGCTGCAGGAGGCCGGCGCCATCTTCGAATGCGAGGAGCATGGTTGGGCCAGGGATCGTGCCGACCCTCACGCGCACGCACGCGCCATCGATCTCGCCCGTCTGAATCCGCCTGCCGGCGTCTCTGCCGACGAGGCGACCGCGGAAGTGCGCGAGGTTCTGGAGTCGATCGGAGATACCTGTCCGGAGTGCCGGGACGGAGATTGCTGAGGCGGCTCCGGTCGGGATATCCGTTCTCCGCATGGAGAGACAGGGGCAATGCACTCAAGAACGCCGCCTTCTTCTGCGTTCTTCGGTCGCATTTGCGTAAGAGCTGGTGACCAACTCCGATGAGCCGACGAGGAGACCACGGTCCCTGCGCGAGAGCAGCCTAACTCGCCGGGCGAAAGGATTGCCTCCGGGCGCGCGCCAGTTAGATTGAGGACTCGCCCGAGACACCTGAACGGTGAATACGGAGACGCCTCATGAAACTCGCGCGTGACGGGATCCAGCTCTCCTTCGAGATCGCCGGGGGGGGACCGCTTCAATTTCTCTTCGTCCATGGCCTGGGCGGGGACCGCACGCATTTCGCGCCGCAGATGGCGTATTTCGCCCGTCAAGGTCGAGCGTTGAATGCCGAGCTGCGGGGGCATGGTGAGAGCGACAAGCCGCAACAGGCCTATTCGATCGAAGGCTTTGCCGACGATCTCGTCTGGCTGTGCAACCGGCAGCAGATCACGAAGCCGGTCATCGTCGGTCAGAGCATGGGTGGCAACATGGCGCTCGAAATCGCCGCCCGCTATCCGGACTTTCCTGCAGGCCTGGTGCTGCTCGATTCAGGGGTGCTCTTCCCTACCTCGGCAGGGACGGTGTTTGCCGGGTATCTGGAAGGCTTAAAGGGCGCGAATTTTGCGGACGAGGCGCGCCGAATCGTGGCGGACTCCTGTCTGCCGACCGACAGATGCCGCGCCCATGTCGAACAGACCTTTCTGGCGACACCACAGCACGTGCTGGTGTCCACATTCACAAGTCTGTTTCCCTGGGACGTGCATCGGGCGCGTGAGTGTGCCCAGGCGTGCCAGGTCCCAGTGCTCTATATCGAGGCGGCCCATCGGCTCGCGGACCTGGATGGTTTTGCGGCGTTGTGCCCGCAACTGATCACCGCCAAGGCGGTCGGCTCCGGGCATTTCCTGTCGCTCGAAGTGCCGGAGCAGATCAACCCGATGATCGATCGGTTCATCTCGCTCTACGTGCGAAGTCCCGGGTAAGCTTCGTCGCGGCGGGCCGTGCGGCGGGGATCAACCGGCGCGAATCAACCTGGAGCCCAGGGAAATACGATTCGCCCGGCATTGCACTCCCGGATGCTTCAGGCCGACTTCCGCCGCGCCCCCGCCGCTGGCTTCTTCACCGCCGCTTCCTTCGGCTGCTTCTTGCCGGCGATCGGCATCAGCATCTCCTTCTGGCCGGCCGCTGCCTTCCTCGGCTTCTTTGCCGGCTTGCCGGCCTTCGCGGGCGCGGCTTCCTTGCCTGTCTCCTTCCCTGCCTCCTTGCCGACGCTGCGCCGCAGCGCCTCCATGAGGTCGACGACGTTCTCGCCCTTCGGCCGCTCCTTGGGCCGGATCACCTTGCCGGCGCGCTTCTCGTTGATCAGCTCGATCAGCGCGGTCTCGTAATGGTCCTCGAATCTTTCGGGCTCGAAGCGTCCGGCCTTCTGGTTGACGATGTGCCGGGCGAGATCGAGCATGTCCTTGGTGACCTTCACGTCCTGGATCTCGTCGAAATATTCGGTCTCGCTGCGCACCTCGTAGGGGTAGCGCAGAAGCGTGCCGACGAGGCCCTTGTCCATCGGCTCCAGCGCGATGATGTGCTCGCGGTTGGTTAGCACCACGCGGCCGATCGCGACCTTGTCCATCTCGCGGATGGTCTCGCGGATCACCGCGAAGGCGTCGTGGCCGACCTTGCCGTCGGGACGGATGTAATAGGGGCGGATCAGATAGCGCGGATCGATGTCCGACCGCGCGACGAACTCGTCGATCTCGATAGTGCGCGTGGATTCGAGTGCGATCTCCTCGAGCTCCTCCTTGGAGACCTCGATGTACTGGCCCTTCTCGAGCTCGTAGCCCTTGACGATATCCTCGTTCGTCACCTCGTCGCCGGTCTCCGCGTCCACCTTCACATATTTGATGCGGTGGCCGGTCTGCCGGTTGAGCTGGTTGAACGAGATCTTCTCGCTCTCGGAGGTGGCGGGGTAGAGCGCCACGGGACAGGTGACGAGGGACAGTCGCAGGAAGCCTTTCCAATTGGCGCGCGGGGCCATTTACGCAGAACTCCGGTTCGAGGCGGCTTGGATTCAAGACGAACGGCCGGCCTGGGTTCCGACATGGCTTGTGGAGAAAAGCGCGGGAAATTCGCGGGACAGCCGAAATCCGGCTCGACCGGTTCGGTTTGGGCCGAAAGCGGCAGGAATCGCGTGCTTTTTGGGTCCCTCATGGGCCGCGGAGCCGGAATCCGCCCCGCGGCTATCGACGGCGCATTTGCTCGCGCCTCACATGCCGTACAGGATCTTCAGCTCGCCGCTGGCGCGGACCGCGATCACCACGCCATCGGCGAGCAGCGATATGGTCTCCAATCTCGCGGATGCGAGGTTTCCCTCCATGCGAAAGCCGTCATTCAGCGGCCTGTTGAGCCTTGCGTTGGCCGCGCTCAGCAGATTGTCGTAGGCGAGGCCGTAGTCGGCATTGAACTTCGAGCCGAGTGCGGCCGCGATGGGATTGACCAGTCCAGACAGACCTTCGTCAGTGGTCATGACATCGAGGCCGGACAGCCGGATCATGCGACCGTCGGCATCGGCCTGGACCGCGCCGGAGAGGTAGACCCATTTCCCCGCGTCAGCGCCGGTCTCGGCGGAGCCGGCAACGCGCAGGCCGACGACGAGCTTGCCCGATGACGGATATATCTCGACATCCCGAACCGCAAAGCCCGCCGCGGGCGGCATCGCCGCAACCGCCTGCATCAGCCGGTCCTTGAGCACATCATAGCCGATCCGCACCGGCAGGATGACGTCGAACGCGCCGGGCGCGTCAACGCTATGAGCAAGCGGCGGCAATTCCGTTGCAGTCAACGCCGGCGGGTTCTGCCCGATGAGCGTTTGCGCCGTTCCGGACAGTTCGATCGAGCCGCGCAAGGTTCGGGAGCTGGCCTGCATTCCCGCAAAGGAAACGCTTTGCGGCGTCATCTGCAGCCAGACCGCAGGACTGCTCGAAAGCTCGATCGGCTCGAACGCGTGCCGCCAGGCGGCCGCTGCCTTGTCGCGCAGATCGAGGCGGCGCGCTGCCGCCAACGCGTGCGACCTCACCGTGCCCAATTCAGACCTGATCCTCGGCTCGGCATATTTCGCCAGCGGAATTTCGTGTCCCATCACACGCAGGACCGGCGGCTCGCTCCATCGAAAGCCGTCGCTGAAATCTAGATCCAGCGACCAATCCTGATCGAGCCGCGGACGCGCCGACGCCTCGATCGTGGCGCTGGCCTCGGTCTCGCCATGGATACGCGCGGTGAAGCGATTGGCTCCCTGCCCCTCCAGCGCGCCATAGATCGGCACCGAACCGTAAACGCGGTCGCCGCGGCCATACAGCGACACCGGACCAGATCGCTCGACATAGCCCCACACGTCGCAATTGGCATTGACCTTCCAGAACAAGACACGCCGATGCACGCAGCTGATGCGCTCATCGATGCTGGCAAGCCGACGCGGAATATTCCGCTCGATATCCTCAGCCAGCGTCGGCAGACTGAACTCGAGCGAGGCCGACAGCCGCGAGCTCGTGCTGAACGGCACTGCGGCGTCGGGCGCCAGCGGCGGCTTGTCCGCTGCGTTTGCCGCGGAGCAGAGGCCGACAGCGCCGACCAAGGCAAGGCTGGTGAGAAGCGAGCACCGAACTGCGCGTTGGCCGCGCTGAAAACATATCGTCGAAACGGAATTCATGATCGAACCTCTGTTCTGGTGTGAAATTTCTGACGGAATCGAGATCTATTGCGCGGCCTCGGCCGCCGCGGCGCCGGCAACCGACCTGCCGCAATCGCTCGGCGCGGGCCGGCCTGCGAAGCGATCCATCATCCAGGCGACCGCTGTATCGGCGCTGTCCCGCGCGACAAATCCGTGGCCCACGCCGGGCACCCACATCATGACGACCTTGCCGCCCGCCTTGCATTGCCGCTGCATGTAGCCACGCGTGACTTCCGGCCGGACGATGTTGTCCTCAGTGCCCTGGGCGAGAAACAGCGGCATCTGCGGCGGCAGCGGGTCCGGGTTGTTGCGCATCGCCAGCGATCGCCAGGGCTGCACGGCAGCGATGTTCGGCACCGACAAGAACTGCCGCTCGAGCGGTTTCTCGGTCTTCTGACGCTCCATGATATCGAAGATCGACTCGATGCACTCGTTCGAAAGCCGGTCGACGGTCGGCATCGCCTTAGGCAGCACGACCTTGTCGATCGGCGCACCATAGACGCGCGACCACGACCACAGCGTCATCGCGGTGAGGTTCTTGCCACCTGCACTGCTGAAGTCGTCATCCATCAACGCCACCAGGGACGTTGCAGGCGCGGCGGCCGCAACACCGACGAGGCGAAGCTCCGGCGCATAGGTGTGCGCGATGAGGCCGGTATAGAGCGACGCCTGGCCGCCCTGCGAATGACCCCATACGGCAAAGCTGCTGCCGCCGCCGACGTCGGGAAGGGTGCGCGCCGCACGCACCGAGTCGATCACCGCCCGCGCCTCGCTGTCGCCGACGAGATAAGGATGCGGACCTGCCGTGCCCAACCCCGGATAATCGGTGGCGGCAACGACGACGCCCTGCTCGATCAGCCGGCGCAGCCCGGCCATCTGCTGGAAGACAAAGATCGCAAGCGAGGGCGCGCAATGCGGCACCACGCCGGTGGTCGGGTGCGCCCAGGCCACGATCGGCCGGCCGCCCGCAGGCGCAGGCCCGGGCGGAACGACGATGACGCCGGACACGGCGATCGGCTCACCCTGCATACCGACCGAACGATAGAGCACCCGATAGGCCTGCGCGCCGGCGGGAGCAAACATCATCGGCTCGGAACGGATCAGGGAACCGGGCGGCACATCGAGTTCACGGGGCGTCGCGCGATAGAACGGCGTTTGCGCGCCGGCATTGCTGATCTGAAACAATAATGACGCCAGGCACACCGCGGCTGCAAGGCAACGCGTTAGTCGCAACTTTCCGGTGCTGTACGGCGAGTAAGCAGTCATGGTCGCCTCATAAGTTCGGAGTTTTGAACGGATGGCGGTCGCCGCGTTACTGATCGTCGCCGGCACGCATGCGTGCCGCTCGCTGGTGCGGCTCGTTCGCGTCAGAGAACATGACCTGGTGGCAGGGCTCACTCAGCCTCGGCTCGTTGCCGCGCAGACAGGCGACTATCGCACCGACATTGGGGATGTAACTGCTGCAGAGCCGGAACACGTCCGGGCGGCAGGCTTCCTGCTGCTGCATCGTGCCCTGGGCGGAGGCCGCGCCGCCTTCGGAGGCAATCATCACCAGCGCAGCGCTCATAATCCTGGTTGAATTCCGGAACATCGTTTTCTCCATTGAATGACGGCGTCCTTCGCCATGTGCATCGGTCGATGCATGCGTTGACGCGCAAATACGAAAACTAGATCACTTCGTAGGCGAATAAGGTCGCGACGAGCGTGATGCCGGCCAGACCGCAAAGGAAGATGGCGTCGGCCAGTCGCTCGATACGAGTGCTCAATTGCGCGCGATCCGACCAGCGGATCGACAGGTATGACGTCATCGCGCTCGCCAGGAACGTCACGGCGGCCAATGCAGCGTACTGGTCGACATGCGACGTGCCGTGCCTGAGGGTTGCGATCTTCACCAGGCCGATCAGGGTCGTGCAGACCCCGATCATCGTTCCTGACACCGGCAGGATATGCGACGACAGGCTGTCGCCGCGTGCTCTGACGGCTAATCGATTGGACATGACGCTGGACTGATTATTGCCAGCCGCCGCCGGGGAGCCGGCCGTGATAGGGCGTATCGCGGCAATGACCCCACGGACCATGCCAGTAGCCAGGAGGGCAGCCGTTTGACGCCATGCGCGGGCCATAGAACCCGTTCGGATATGGGCCGCGGCCGAACCAGTGGCAGGCACCGCCCGGCCCGCGATAGCGATTGGCGCCGCAGCCGTCCCGCGCCTCTGCGGGCTGTGCGCCGGCAAGTGCCGTTGCAAGGATGACCGCAATGACGGCTGCGGCGCCGAAGCAGGTCTTAACCATGAGAATTCTCCTTTTTTGCTCATGTGAGGGTTGATGAAATGAAAGAATCGCGGATTGCCGCTTCGTCGCGGCAAACCGTTGAACTGTTGTGAGAGACCGACTGTTCGGCGGCTCTTGAACGAGGATGCTTCTGCAAGGCGCCGCGGCACCGATCGGGACGGCGGAGCAGTCCGGATGGATCGTCGCCAGCGCGGGCGGATCAATGATCCAGACCTCGATCAAAAACAAATATCGCCTCGATATAGAGGTATCGGCGGCTGATATGGCCGATCAGGCCGACAAGCGTTCGTGATTCCGGCCGATTGAACCTTTCAGGGCTTCGATCGACAAAGTCCGCCGCACTGCATGCGCAGCTGGCAGAGTGCCGGACCGGCGCCCCGTCGCGGCAACCTACGCGCAACCCCTTGGATCATCGCGACAACTTTGCAGGTGCCGGCTCGCCTGCTGCGTGTAATAGTGCAAACTGACGGCTCCGCGGTCGGAGGGAACGGCACGCGCCAGCCGGGAAAGCGGTCGGGGCGGCACGCGGTCATGCAGTTTCGTCATCTGCGCTATTTCGTGAAGGTGGTCGAAGCCGGCAGCTTCTCGCGCGCCGCCGCGGAGATTCATGTTGCGCAACCTGCGCTCAGTCAGCAGATCGGCGAGCTCGAAGAGCGTCTCGGCATCGTCCTGCTCGAACGAAGCTCGCGCGGCGTGCGGCCCACAGCCGCCGGCGAGATCGTGTTTTGCGAGGCCACGGAAATCCTGCGCCAACTCGAGCAGCTTCCCGGAATTGTGCGGTCGAGCACCGGCGATGTCGAGGGTATCGTCAACTTCGGAATGACGGTGGCGATCGCTGGCGCCCTTGCCGGTCCCGCCGTGGCGGCATGCCGCGAAGCCCTCCCAAAAGTGACCCTGAAATTCTCGGACGGCGACAGCGACGTCCTTCAAGCCCGTATCGAGACGCAGATGCTCGACCTGGCCGTCGTGTTCGAAGATCACTTCGTGCCGAACTTCTCGCGCCATCCGCTTTATCGGCAACGTCTCTACCTGGTGACAGGTAAGCAGCTGACCGAATACCGCGGCACGATTCCCCTCGAGCAGGTTGCGAGATTGCCGCTCGTGCTCCCGCCACTCCCCAAGCACCGGCGCATCGTCATCGACCGCGCTTTTGCGGAGGCAAGGCTGACCCCAAACATCGTCGCCGAGACGGATGCAGCGCTGAGCGAGCTTTCCGCGGTACGCTCGGGGGTTGGAAGTTCGATCTTCAACGCAGGCACGTTCGAGAACGTCTATCCGGGTGCGTTCGCCGAACCGCTGCTCATCGAGCCGCCGATATTTCTCACATGCTCGCTCGTTTCATCCGGCAATTTCCCGCTTACGCACGCCGGCGAAGCCGTGAAGAACGTCCTGATCCGCTTCATGAAAGACCAGATCGCCGCGAACACGCGGCCCGGCGCGGACCTCATCGCATGATGCAGTACCGTCATCTGCATTACTTCGTCAGCGTGGTAGATGCAGGCAGCTTCTCACGGGCAGCATCCACGATCCACGTCGCGCAGCCGGCGCTCAGCCAGCAGATCGCACAACTCGAGGAGCAGCTCGGCGTGGGCCTGCTCCTGCGTAGCGCGCGCGGCGTTCGCCCGACCGCCGCCGGCGAGGTACTCTATCGAGAGGCATCCTCCATTTTGCGACGGCTGCAGCAGCTTCCGGGCATCGTGCGATCCGGCACAGGACAGGCGAAGGGGATCGTGCGGCTCGGGATGTCGTCGACCCTCCTGACGACCGCGCCCATGGCATTCATGGAGAAATGCAAGGAGTCCCTTCCCGACGTCGTGCTCAGGATGGCGGTTTCCGACAGCCCAACGATCCAGCGGCGCGTGATCGAGCATGAACTCGACCTTGGCCTTGTGCTGGAGGACGAATTCGCTCCGACGGTTGCACGTACACCGCTGTTCAGGCAGCGGCTATTTCTGGTTCGCCATCGCGCGGCGTCGAAAGGCAAGCCGGTGCAACTCGTCGATCTCGCATTGCTGCCGCTCATCCTACCACCTTCCCCGAACATGACGCGCACCGCGCTCGACCGTGCGTTTGCAACAGCAAAGCTCTCGCCGAACGTGGTGATGGAAGCCGACGTCGTGGCAAACATCATTAGCGCTGTGCGGGCGGGCGTCGGCGGCTCGGTACTGCCCAAGGGCGATCTTTCCGACATGTCAGGCGACGACCTCGGCGCGCCGGAGGCGATCGAGCCACCTGTTTATCTGACCTGTTCCATGATCTCGTCCGGCAATTTCCCTTTGACCAACGCAGCTGAAGCGGTGCGAGACCTGCTCGCCCCGTTTGTCGAAACCATCTTGCGTCAAACGCAGGCACCTGGGATCGAATGGATAGACACTGCGCATGCCCCTTCACGCCTATCGCGCTGACACTGTCTCGATGTCCGGCCAGTCATTGGCGCGACAACCGCAGAACACGCAATGCGCTCACCTTTCCACCTCGATACAGTCTCCGCCCCGGCGAGGGTGCGGAGTGGACAGCGCCCTGTTCGTCAGCGGACCCGCTCAAACGTGATGCGGATCTTGGTGCCGTCAGGGCGTTGGAAATTCTCGGTCATGGTGTCGCCGTCGACCACCAGACGCAAGTCCTGCCGCGTCCGGACGCTGCCGATCCAGTTCGGGAAGGTGCAGCCTTCGACCTTGTTGCCGCTGAACTCGCCGTTCTCATCCACCGTGTAAGTCCCGAAGAAGCCGATGCTGCCGGCCATGGCGGCGCGGTTTTCCGCATCCGTGCCCTCGCCCCGCGCGTTGGAGGCAAAGCGCGGGATGTCCGCATCGGTCAGCACCTCGATGAAGTGCATGTCCGGCGTGAAGGTCAGCATCCCGTTCGGCCGCGCGCCATAGGCCGGCAGGTTCTTTCCGTCGGGATCGATCTGGGCGGAGACCATTCTCCAGGTACCGAGCACCTTGTTCGGCGGCGTTGCGTTGACTGGAGCACTCATCAGGCAAACTCCCAAGGTGATCAACACCAGATGTCGACGGTTCATGTTGGAGTCCTCGGCTACGTCCTGCTAGCGACCATTTGCTCAACGTCGTCGCCCGCCGACGGTTTCGGGCCGCTGCCTCCTCACGAGCCGCAACGACGTGTTGGAGGCGCCTCGCAGCCGCGCCAACGTGAGGCCGGCCAAGGCCCGCAGTTTCGCCCGCATGCCGGCGCGAATGACCGTCAGCGCAGGCAGCAATGCGACCAGCAGGCTGAGGGCGATCCAGCGCAGCAGTCGGCCGGCGAGAAAGGCCTGGATCGTCGGGGTCCAGTCGTTCACGACGAGATTGACCGTCGCCGCGAACGCCGCCTTCGCACCGAGGCACAGGACGCTATTCGAGACTATCTTGGCCAGATCGAAACAGGGATGGAACGACATGACGCACAGCAGAATGAGGACGCCGATGTTGCCGAAATAGGGCGATCGCAACGCCTGGGCCGCACGGGCGAGGCTGCGCGCCATGAATCGGCGCTCGTCGCGGTCCCTAGGAGAGGCCTGCACGATGCCTTCGCGGCGATGCGCGACGGGATGAGCTGGCCGCACGGCGCGCAGGCCGGGCGCCGTCCGCAAGCGCAAATGAAGCCTGCCGGTCGCACGCCGGGGCCGGTGCATCGCATTGTCGCGATGAGTCATCGTCATCCCTTCGTCTGGTCTAGACGCGCCTGATCAGCCGAGCCTTGCCGCGCGGCCGCACATGCAGTAACTTCGCACTTGATGCGAATATTTATCGCACTCAGTGTAAGTTTGAATGAGGCCGTTTCGTGTCGAAACAAGCCGGAGAGGACGCAACTCCGAAAAAGGAAGGATTGAGGGAGCAAAAGCGCCGCGAAACCTTGCGACGCATCGCCGACACTGGGCTGAGGCTATTCCTTCGCAACGGCTATGAGGCGACGACGCTCGACGCCATCGCCGAGGAAGCGGGAATATCGCGCCGGACCTTCTTCTATTATTTCAGGTCGAAGGAAGACATCATCCTGGCCTGGCAAGGCGGCCTTGCCGAAACCATACGGCTCGCCATTCTGGAGCAATCAACCAAGCAGACGCCGCTCGAAGCGGTGAAAAACGCGCTGGTGAAGCTCACCGCATCCTACGAGAACGCCGAGGCCCGCAAGCAGATGATGGCGATCGACCGCTTCATCCGCGCCAATGAGACGCTGCAGGCCCGCAAGGCCACGAAATATGCGCAGCAGGAGCAGGCGGTGTTCGACGCGCTCTGCGCGATGTGGCCGCAGCCGAAGCGGCGCCCCGCCCTGCGCATCGTTGCGATGATGTCCGCCGGAGCCTTTCGCCTTGCGATCGACAATTGGAGCCAGGACGAGGGAAGGCGCCCGTTCGCCGCTTACTTACGGGACTGTTTCGCCAGCATCAAAGCGGAAACTTGAAGCTGGGCACAGCCCTCGCGGCAGCTGTTGGGATCCCTCAGCCCACCACCCGCCACAGCCTCCACCGTTCCGGCACACCCTTCAGCCGGTGCATGCCGTGATCCTTCAGGCTCACCGCCGCCTGCGCCGTCATCAGCTCCTTCACCGCGCTCGACACCAGCACATCGCCGGCATGCGCCTTGGCGGCAACGCGGGTGCAGATGTGGAAGGCGAGCCCGACCATCTCGCCGCCGCTGATGGTGTATTCGCCCGCGTGCAGGCCGACCCGGATCTCGAGGCCGAGCGTGCGCACCGCTTTCTGGATCGCGGCCGCGCAGGAGATGGCAGCGGCGGGTTTCCTGAAGGTCGCGAGCACGCCATCGCCGGTGGTCACGACCTCCTTGCCGCCGCATGTCTTCAGTTCTTTACGGACCGCGGCGTAGTAATGGCCCATCACTTTGGTCCAGCGCGCATCGCCGAGCTTTGCCGCCTTAGCGGTGGAGCCGACGATGTCGACGATCAGGATGGTGGCGAGCGCCTGCTTGAGCTCGGGTCCGCGCGCGGCGGGGCGGCGGCGCAGCACGATGGCTCCCGTTAGCGGCTCGTAGCGATGGCTGCGGCGCCGCGCGATCGCGGCCTTGGCATAGTCCTGCGCGCGCTGCGCGGTGCGGCAGCGGATCGTCTTCTCCTGCGGCAGACGCGACCAGTAGACCTTGCGCGCGGCGCCGGTGCCCTGCACCTCCACGGCGCCCCATTTCAGGAAGATGGTCGAGCCGGTGCGCCTGACGCACCAGGCCTTCGACGTGTACCCGGAGACGTTCGACTGATGGACACCGATGCGAAGGAATTTCGGCATTAACGTGCGACGGAAGACCGTTTGCGTAGCGTCCGCAAAGCGTAATCGCACAACCCGGCGTTGGCAACCGGGCGGCTAGCCCGCAAAGCCGCCCTCCGACCAATCATGTTCGGTCCTGGCGGCCGTGCGCGCCACGGACCTCTCGGCATCGGCGCTCGAAGCCTTCTCGGCGCGGCGCTGATAGTCGTCAGCCAGCAGCTTCAGCCGCGTCGCAACCACCTCGTCGGTCATACTCATCGCAGCGCGCAGCAGGCTCTGCGCCGTTTCCATATATTGCTGGCCTCGTCGTGACATCTGCGTCATGGCATCCTCGCTGGGGCAGCGGCATTGGTCCGAGCCGCCGACGACACCACCCTACGCGTCCCGCGCGGCGATATCTTTCAACAAGGCGCCTGCATTTGCCCATCCGCACGACGCGGCCCGATGCCGCGAACAAGCCGACAAAACGCCGCGCGTGAGCATCCATCGGCTGGAGCAGGCACGGCTGAGATCCATGTGCTATCGTCAGGCGGGGGACGGCAAGGGAGAGAGAAATGGCAATAAGCGTCAAGCAAATGCTGGAAGCTGCGAACGCGGCAGTCCCCAAGATCAGCTCTGACCAGGCGGCCGAGATGATCAAGAACGGCAACACGCTGGTCGTGGACGTTCGCGATGCGCCGGAAGTCGCCGCAAGCGGCAAGATCGCGGGCGCCGTGCACGTCTCGCGCGGCATGCTGGAGTTCCGCGCCGATCCGGAATCTCCCTATCACGACAAGGCGTTCGACAAGAGCAAGACCGTCATTCTCTATTGTGCGTCCGGCGGCAGGTCGGCGCTGGCCGGCAAGCTCCTGAAGGATATGGGCTACGAGAACGTCTATAATGTCGGCGGCTTCAAGGATTGGTCGGGCGCCGTCGAGAAGTAGCCGGCCCTCAGGATGAGGTTGCGTTTTGCGGCGGCATCTTAGGCACTTCCTGCGGCGGGCGGCGTTGCGGTCTTTTCGAGGAGGTGCCGATGACCAGGACCAAGACGTCAGACGCGCAAGGCGCAACGACGGCGAGAACGCAGCCCATGCTCAATCCCGGCGACGAAGCCGCGCCGGGAACCACGGGCACCGGCGAAGATGTCTGCCCGGACTGCCACGGCAAGGGGCGCGTCGACGGCGCGCCCTGCGCCACCTGCGGCGGCAGCGGGACCGTCACCCGGGCGGTTGGCGGCGCCTGAGAAACTGCGTCGATCCGGCTTCATCCTGGTAGCAACGATCGGCCGTCCTGCGGGTTGTCCTGTTCGAGGACATCATGAGGCGCGCCATGAGCAAGGAAGCCGGACTGAAGCCCGACGACTTCCCGATCGAAGCCGACAAGGACAAGTTGAAGACGCACAAGGGCGAGCCGGTGGCCTCGGCCGAGACCGAAGAGATCGCGGACGAGATCGCCGACCGGCTGAACGAGCACGCTCACCAGGAAGAGCAGGATCGCTGGTCGGCGTAGTGACGCTACCTTGTGTCATCCGCGGGGAATAGGAACGCCCCGCGTTCCCGCGCATTGCCCCGCGCCGGGGTCCCACAATTCCGGCCAATGGCGGCCTCGGCTCGACCCAGCCCCCGGACCAGAGCCGGGGCTGCCTGACGTCAATTCACAGGAGCGGACATGAAAGCACTCGTTCTCGCAGCGCTCATTGCGGCTCTCGGCTCGCCCCTCGCCGCATTTGCCCAAAGCGGCACTGGAGCATCCAGGACCGGATCGGGCATCAATTCCACGGGGACCGGCGGCACGACCGGCGCGGGAGCCTCCAGCCTCAATACGTCCTCGGACAACAACAGCGGCGGCGCCAGCGCACCGGCGAAATCGTCGACGATGCGGCCGGGCGACAACGACCCCGCGAGGCAAACCCAGGGCGGCCAACAGGCCGAGCCGAACGCTCCCGGTACGAAAAGCAAATAGACCCCGGCGACGCGTTCGGCAGCCGTCCGCTACTCAGCTCGGATAAGCAAACAGCTCGATCGGCTCGCTGAAGCCGCGCACCTCGTGCCGGCCGACATGGTCCAGCGCGAACTCCTTCTCCACCAGTTCGGCGAAATCGCGCGACAGCAGCACCTTCTTGCCGATCGTCTTGGTCAGCGCCTCGAGGCGGGAGGCCATGTTGACGGCGGGGCCGATCACGGTGAAGTCGAGCCGGCTCGACGATCCGATATTGCCGTACATGACGTCGCCGACATGGACGCCGATGCCGTAATTGAGCGGCGCGCGGCCCGTGCCGTTGTTACGCTCGTTCAGCGCGGCCATGGCCTGGCGCGCCTCGGTCACGGCATGGAGCAAATTGGCGCAGGCATTGGGCTGGCTGAGCGGGAAGATCGCGAGCAGGCCGTCGCCGATGAATTTGAGGATCTCGCCGCCGTGCCGCGCGATCGGCTCGGACATCGCGTCGAAATAGTCGTTGAGCAGATCGATGACGTCGTCGCGCGGCCAATTGTCGGAGATCTTGGTGAAATCCCGGAGGTCGCAGATCATGATCGCTGCGCGCACCGTCGTACCGGTCCCGCGCCTTGTGGCGCCGGCGAGGATCAGTTCGCCGGCATGGGAGCCGACATAGGTCTCGAGCAGCGTACGCGCCAGGCGGTTCTTGATGCGGATCTCGCTGACCAGCGCCAGCACCGGCAGCAGCTTCTTCAGGCCGGCGATGTGGGCATCCTCGAAACCGCCGGGGCGGTCAGTGGCAAAGGTCACGACGTGGCGCTTGCCGAGCGTGTGGAACATCGGCCAGGCCACATAATCGGTCATGCCCAGCGACCGCATGTCGTCATAGAGGGCGTGCTTGCGGCCCAGCGAGGAATCCTGTTCGAGCTTTTCGCGCACCTCGTCGGCGCCGTCATGGATCTCGTTGGCGGCGCTGCCGATATATTCGGACCGCTCGCGAACGTTATAGTCGGCGAGCGTGATCTCCGCCTCGCTCTTGCCGTTGGACCACATCATGCGGGCGCCCAGCCATTGCGGATGATGGATCATCACGTGAAGCGTCGACCGCTTCAGCGGGATGCCCGCCTGCTGGAGGCGGATGCACATCTGCGCGAAGATGTTGTCGATGAAGCGCTCGTCGCGCGTGCCGTTGGTCAGCCAGTCGATCACGCCATCGGCAGGCGTAGCGGAGGCGGGATGGTCTGATAGCGCGTTCATGTCCTGCCTCTCGAGCGGCGGTCTGCATCGGGGCAGATATCGTGCGCCGGACTTGCCGCGTCAACCTGCCCGATTGCCCGGCTTGTACGCAGCTTGGCCGGCTTTTAGCCGACGATGCGGATCGAGGCCAGCACAGCCAGGCTCGCGACGAGCGCAAGCTTCGACGGCTCGGTGAGCTCGATCTTCAGCGTGCCTTCGCGGGGAATCGCAAAATCCTCGCTGCCAAGACGGATGCGGCAATCGCCGTGCGCGGCATAGACGAGATGCGTACCCGCGGCAAGCTGCCGCTCGCCGGGCTCCCGGAGCGCTTCGAGCGCGATCTCCGCCGCCCCGCGCCGGGCCATCAGATTCACCACCTCGACCGGACCGGCCTCGAGCGCGGTCACGATCTCCATCTCGCCGGTGAAGCGCACCGTCGTAAAAGGTTCACGTTCGTCGAACTCATGCGTCGGCGATTTCAGCACGAGCCCACGCCCGCCGACGACCATCTGCAAGCGGTCGATTCCGGGCATGTAGGAGAACGGACCGGGCGACACGATCGGCGTCGAGGCAAACCGCCAGAGCAGGCTGTCCCAATCCTTCACCGGGCTACCTGCCCGATGGGCATCGGCGATGTCGGTGAAGATGCCGCCGCCGTTCTTCCAGGGCGAGCGGGTGTAGTTCTCGGGGTGGAGCAATGTGGTTTTCATGGGTTCGAACCGCCTGGAAAACGCCGGAGTATCGACCAGCGTTGTAGCCCGGGTGGAGCCAAGCGCAATACGCGGCAGCGTCATTCCGGGGCGCCACGAAAGTCGCGAGCCCGGAATCCATCCGTCCACCAACCTGCTGCTCTATGGATTTCGGGTTCGCGCTGCGCGCGCCCCGGAATGACGACGGTGGTCTATGGCCGTGAACCGCGCTACGCCTCACATCCCACTGAGCCCGCTATCCACCGCGAGCGTCTGCGCGGTGACGTAGACGCTTTCGTCCGACAGGAAGAACAGCACGGCATAGGCGATCTCCCAGGCGATCGCCTGGCGGCCGAAGGGAATGTGGCCCTTGCCGCGCGAGGGGCGGCCGGCGCCGGCTTCGCGGCCGTTGGGGGTGTCGACGAGACCTGGATAGACGAGATTGGCGCGGATGCCGCGGCGCGCGCCGTGATGGGCGATGTTGCGCATCAGGCCGCCGAGCGCGGCTTTCGAGGAATCATACACCGCCATCTGCGATCCCGCCTTCAGCGCCGCGATAGAGGAGATGAAGACGATGGCGCCGCCATCGTCGAACTTCGGCATCGCGGCGCGGCAGCACAGCATCGGACCGCGGACGTTGACGTCGTAGATCCTGTTCCACTCCTCGGGGCTGACATTATCGAGCCCGACCTTGCCGAAGGTGCCGATGTTCAGCACCATGCCGTCGAGCCCGCCCATGGCGCGATGAGCTTCCTCGATCATGCGCTGGACGTCGGCTTCGCTCGTCACGTCGGCTGCGATGGCAAAGCCCTCGCCGCCTTCATCGGTGATGCGCTTCACCGTCTGCTCGGCCGAGGTTCGGTTGAGATCGGCCACCGCGACCTTCGCGCCTTCGCGGGCACAGAGGATGCTCATGGCGCGGCCGTTGCCGATCGGATCGGTGGCGGCGTCGAACACGCGCTGGCCGCCGCCGACGATCAGGATGCGGCGGCCTTTCAGGCGGCCCCTGCCCGGCGCCTCGCCCAGGGACTCCGCGCTGGGCGGACG
>NZ_JXJM01000001.1:1093924-1115666 GCF_001593325.1 Bradyrhizobium sp. DOA1 | reverse complement strand
CGCTCCGGCTTGCTCTCGGTCTCCGCCATCTCAGCCGCCCTGCTTCTTGCCGCCGTCATAGACCTTCATGCCGGCGGCGGGATCGAGATCGGTCTCGGTCGCCTCGGTGAGCCGCGCCATCATCATGTAGAAGCCGAGCGCGACGATGGACTCCACGATCTCCTGGTCGCTGAAATGTTTTCGCGCAGCAGTGAACGTTGTCTCGGGGACGCGGACGTTCTCGACGACCTCGCGGCCAAATTTCAGCAGCGCGCGCTCGGCCTCGCTGAGTGCTGGGGCATCGTAATCCGCGCGCTCGACGGCATCGATCTGGGCTTGCGTGCAGCCGACGCCGAGCGCGATCGGCACGTGCTGGCGCCATTCATAAGCGCCGCCCTCCAGTTGCGCGGCCTGGAGGATCAGGAGCTCGCGGTTGACGGAAGAGAGCTTTTGCTTGTGCAGGATCGAATTGCCGAGCCGCATCGCCGGGATCATGTTGGCCTCGGCATGGGCCATCATGCGGAAGATGTTGAGCTTGACCGGCATGCGGTCGAAAGAGGCGCGGATGTCGCCGCTCGTCGTCTCCGGATCAATCAGGGGCAGCCTTGCCACGGTTCTCTCCCTTGGGCTTTCGTTTCTTGTTGTCGACGTTACCTGCCGCGATCAGCGACAGGAAGAAGGCGAGATAGCGGTCGATCGCCTCGATCACCTTCGGCCGCGGCGAGGGCGCCGCGCCCATCACGTAATGCTCGAGGCGGATGTAGATCAGGCCGGCGGCGAACAGCCGCGCGGTCTCGCGCGGATCGGGCGTCGAGATCAGGCCGGCGAGCGCGAAACCGCGAAAATAGTCCGTCATCATGCTCTGCTCGCGCGCGTAGAAATGATCGGCGAATTTGGCGCGGATGCCGGGCACGCGGTTGCGCTCGGCGGTGATGACCTTCTGGAACTGGTGCTCGCGCGGATCGGACCATTGCTCGACGAGATCCAGCGCGAACTGACGGCAGAACGCGGCGGGCTGGCGCGCGAGCTGCTTGTAGCGCGGCTCCTCCAGCCGGCTCGCCGAGCTGGCCGGGCCGTGCTCGGACACGATGGCTTCGAGGATCGCGGCCTTGCCAGGAAAGTGGTTGTAGAGGCTGCTCTCGCGGATGCCGACGCGGCGGGCCAGCTCGCGCATCGAGGCGCCGCCATAACCGCTCTGCGCGAACAGATCGAGCGCCTCGGCGAGGATGCGGTCTCGGGTCGTGGGCGCAGCCGCGTCCGCTGCGCTGGACGTGTGAACAGCCATGCGACTTGACTAACGAACGATCGTTCGCTAGTCAACCGTACGAACGATCGTTCGTTTGCAAGTCTGGCAGCGACGATCGCCGTCCGCAAGTCCGCTTCGGGCGTCGTTCTCGCGTTTCAACTCCGCTCCACCGAGAAGCGGAGAGCAATTTCAGGGAGATTTTTCATGGCGCGCCTTGCCCGTCTTCGCCTGCCCGCGGCCTGCTTCCTCCTGCCGCTGCTCGCGGCCACCGCTCAAGCCCAGAATGCGAAGTACGATCCCGGCGCCGACGACAAGACCATCAAGATCGGCACCACCGCGCCGCTGAGCGGACCGGTGTCGGCCTTCGCGCAGATCGCGAAGTCGGCAGAGGCCTATTTCCGCAAGGTGAACGACGAGGGCGGCGTCAACGGGCGGCGCATCCAGATGATCATTGCTGACGATGCCTACAGCCCGCCGAAAACGGTGGAGCAGACCCGCCGCCTGGTCGAGAGTGAAGAGGTGCTGCTGATCTTCGGCGGCGTCGGCACGCCGACCAACAGCGCCGTGCACAAATATCTCAACGACCGCAAGGTGCCGCAGCTCTTCCTGGGGTCGGGCGCGGCGAAGTGGGACGATCCCAAGAATTATCCATGGACCGTCGGGTGGCAGCCGACCTATCGAGACGAGGCGATCGCCTATGCCAGATACATCAAGGCCAGCCACGCCAACGCGAAGGTCGGCGTGCTCTACCAGAACGACGACCTCGGCAAGGACTATCTGAAGGCGATGGAGGAAGGGCTCGGCGGCGGTGAAGCCATCGTCGCGCGCGCAGCCTACGAGACCTCGGCGCCGACCGTCGATACCCAGATCCTGCAACTGAAGACCGCCGGCGCGGACGTGGTGCTGGTGGCGGCCACGCCGAAATTCGCCGCGCAGGCGATCCGCAAGATCGGCGAGATCGGCTGGAAGCCCACCACCATCATCTCCAACGTCTCGGCCTCCATCAGTGGGGTGCTGGAGCCGGCCGGCAAGGACAATTCCACCGGCGTCATCTCCAGCCAGTATCTGAAGGACGCCACCGATCCGGCGCTGAAGGACGATGCCGGCTACAAGGAATGGCTCGCCTTCATGGACAAGTACATGCCTGAGGCCAACAAGAGCGACTGGCTCAACGTCTATGGCTACACCATCGCGCAGACGCTGGTCACGGTACTGAAGGCTTCCGGCAACGACCTCACCCGCGCCAACGTGATGAAGCAGGCCACGACAATGAAGGACGTGCGGCTGCCGATGCTGATCAACGGCACCGCGGTCAACAACTCGCCCGAGCGCCATACGCCGATGACGAGCCTTCAGCTCATTCGTTTCGACGGCGCGCGTTGGGTGCCGTTCGGCGACCTCCTGAAGAACTGAACCGATGCGGAGCTTGCGGATCGGCAGCATGCGGGTCGATCTCGTCAGCGAGATTCCCGCACTCGCCTTCGACAAGAGCTGGCTGTTTGCCAACGTCACCGACGAGGTGATCGCGGAGAACCGGAGCTGGCTCGATCACCGCTATATCGAGCCGGAGACCGGCCGCTTCATTCTCAGCCACCACTCCTATCTCGTGCGCACGCCGCGCTGGACCGCGATCGTCGACACCTGCTGCGGCAATCACAAGAAGCGGCCGCGCGTGCCGGCATGGAACGACCTCAACCAGCCCTACCTCGACAACATGCGGGCGCTCGGCGTTGCCCCTGAAGAGATCGACTTCGTGATGTGCACGCATCTGCATGTCGATCACGTCGGCTGGAACACGCGGCTCGTCGACGGCCGCTGGGTGCCGACCTTTCCCAACGCGCGCTATCTGATGGGCCGCGCCGAATATCGGCATTTCGAGGCCGCGCACAATGCGGCGCCAACGAGCCCGGTGAATCACGGCTCGTTCGAGGATTCCGTGCTGCCGGTGGTTGCGGCCGGCCTTGCCGAACTGGTCGAGACCGATCATCGCCTGTTCGATGATTGCGACGCGGCCTTGCGCTTCGCGCCGGCACCGGGCCACACCGCCGGCAACATGCAGATTCACCTCAATGGCGGCCACGATCACGCGGTGATGTCCGGCGACGTCATCCATCATCCGATCCAGTGCGCCGCGCCGTGGCTCTCCAATGCCGCCGACGTCGATCCGGCCGCCGCGATCGCGACGCGGCTTGCGCTGCTGGAAGAGCTTGCGGACACGCCGAGCTATCTGCTCACCGGCCATTTCCCGGCGCCAACCGCGGGGCGCGTCGTTAGGCACGGCGAGACCTATCGCTTTCGTTTTGAGGATTAGGGGGGACCATCATGAAGCTCAGCACCGTCACGCTCTCTCTGCTCGCATTGCTGTCGGCGGCATTGCCGGCGCGCGCCGAGGATCCGGCCGCCTACCCCTCGCGCAAGATCAGGATGCTGCTGCCCTATGCGGCCGGCGGCGGCGGCGACGTGGTCGGCCGGCTGCTCGCCGACAAGATGGGCAAGCTACTCGGACAGACCATTTATATCGAGAATCACACGGGCGCAGCCGGCACGCTCGGCACGCAGATGGTGGCGACGTCGCCCAATGACGGCTACACCATCACCGTCGGCGGCATGACCACCCACGTGCTGGCCCCCGCGATCTATCCCAAGCTGCCGTACGATTCGATCAAGGATTTCACGACGATCGGGCGCGTCGGGACGTCCTCGATCATGCTGGTGGCCACCAAGACCTTCCCTGCCAACGACATCAAAGAGCTGATCGCGCTCGCCAGGAAGGGCGAGCCGGTCCAGTATGGCAGTTGGGGCGTCGGCTCGACCGGGCAATTCTGCGCCGAAATCCTGATGCAACAAACCGGCATCAAGATGGATCACGTGCCGTTCAACGGCATCGCCAAGCTGGCCGGCGACCTGCTCGGCGGCCATATCTCGCTGGCGACGCTCGACATGGCAACCGCGACGCCGCTGGTGAAGGACGGCTCGCTCAAGGCGCTGGCCGCCTGCGGCGAACGGTCGCCAAGCCTGCCCGATATCGCCAGCTACAAGGAGCAGGGCGTGCCGTTCGACCGCAGCCTGTCCTGGGCGATGTATGCGCCCGCGGGCCTGGCTCCGCCGATCGCTCAGAAATTGTCGGCGGCCCTGAAGGACGCGCTCGGCGATACCGTGGTGAAGGACAAGCTGCTCGGGCTCGGCATCACCGCGCAGTTCGTCCCAGGCGATGAGCAGCGCGACATCAATGCGCGCGACATCGCAGCCTGGAAGCAGGTTGCCAAGGACGCCGGCATCGAGGTCAAGTGAAGAGCGGTGCCGTTGCACATGAAGACAGCTTGGCGAGGAGCTTGCTCGCGGCCCATCCTTCGAGACGCCCGCCTGCGGCGGGCCCTCAGGATGAGGTCGCGCTTTGCGGCAAAGACAGGAGCGCGGGCATGAGCCGCATCTTCGGCGTGGTGCGCCAGAACGGGTATGTGGTGCGGAACATCCACGCCGCGATGAAGCATTGGATCGAAATCATGGGCGTCGGTCCCTGGTATTACATGGACCGGGTCAAGACAGACTGGTTTCGGCATCGCGGCCGGGATTCCGCGTTGGAGATGAGCATTGCGCTGGCCAATTCCGGCGATCTCCAGATCGAGCTGATCCAGCAGCGCAATGACGCGCCCTCGCTGTACAGGGAATTCCTCGACGCCGGGCACGAGGGCCTGCAGCACATGTCCTATTGGAGCCATGACTACCAGGCGCTCTACGACAAGGCGCTCGGCCTCGGCTACAGGATCGGCCATGAAGGCCAGATCGGCGGCGACAAGGGACGCTTTGCCTATTTCGACACGCAGGCCCATCCGGGCACGGTGATCGAGATCTCCGACATCAGCGGCACCAAGGGACCATTCTTCGAAAAGGTCCGGCAGGCCGCGCTGAACTGGGACGGCACGCGGCCGATCCGCGAGGTCGGCAGCGCGAAATAAGGCTTGATCACCGACTGCCGATTTCCCGGCCCGCTGAGGCAGCGGTCCGTGGTAGGGTGAGCCTCACGTCCGAACCTTCAGCGAGGCAATCATGTCCGACACTGACAAGGTTTTCGCCGGCTCGATCCCGAAGCTCTACGACGAGCATCTCGTCCCGATGATCTTCGCCTTCTATGCAAACGACATCGCAAGACGCATCGCCCCGCTCTCTCCCTCCGCGCTGCTCGAGATCGCGGCGGGCACCGGCGCGGTGACGCGCGCCGTGGCGGCGGCGCTGCCGCCCGGCATCCGCTATGTCGCGACGGACCTCAACGAGCCGATGCTCGCGGTCGCGGCAAAGCGTCAGGCGGACGATGATCGCATCACCTGGCGCCAGGCGGATGCTCTGGCGCTTCCCTTCCGCGAAGCCGAGTTCGACGTGGTCTGCTGCCAATTCGGCGCCATGTTCTTTCCGGACCGCGCCAAGGGCTATTCGGAGGCGAAGCGCGTGTTGAAGGGCGGCGGCACGTTCCTGTTCAATGTGTGGGACCGCATCGAGGAAAACGTGTTCGCCCACGATGTCACGACGGCCCTTGGCAAAGTGTTTCCCGATGATCCGCCCCGCTTCATGGCGCGGACGCCGCATGGCTATTTCGACCAGGCGATCATCCGGGCCGATCTCAAACGCGCGGGCTTTGGCGACGTCGCGATCGAAACACTGGCAGCGACCAGCCGTGCCGCGACGCCCGAGCTCGTGGCGCTCGCCTATTGCCAGGGCACGCCGCTGCGCGGCGAGATCGAGGCGAGGAGCGGCGGCGATCTCCAAGCCGCAACCGATGCGGCCGCTGATGCGCTCCGCGCGCGCCATGGACCTGGACCGGTCGAAGCCAAGATCCAGGCCCTGGTGATCACGGCGCGGCTATAAGGGCTGCGCCGCGGCCAGCTTCCTTACCAAAAGCCCCGCGGCATCGGCTGCGTCGACTGGTAATACTGATACTGGCCGCGCTGACGGCGCGGATTGGCCGGCTGCACGTAGGGATCGCGCGGGTAGAAGAAGCCGAAGCCGTTGCCGCCATTGTCCCAGCCGTCGTCGCTCGCGACCATGGCAGGCGCGGTCGGCTTGCGCGTGATGAAGCCGCCTTGCGGCTGGTTGCTCAGCACCGCGACGAATTCGGTGCGGTAGTTGGTTTCAGCGCTCAAGGGCTCGTCGGAGATGACGATCGACGAACGCGGCAACGCGGTCGGCCCGATGCGATCCCATACCTCCTGGGGAATGGTGATCCGGTCGAGCGCATCCCTCGCCTCGTCGCCGTTCTCGATCGTGACGACGCTCCAGCGCAGGCCTGCATCGGTCTTCGCCATCGCCGTGAAGATGTGCGTGCCGAGCGGCCGGTCGGGATTGCGGATCGTGACGGGGACCTCGATGCTGGTGTCGAACACCTCGCCGCCGCCGTCGGGCGCCGGCTTGTGGGTGTTCCGCCGCACATAGAGCTTCTGCGTGGAGCGGCTGATGTAGACCGAGACCGGCTCGAGCGCGAGCTTTGCGTCGGTCGCCGCCTTCACGGCGTCGACCTTCCTGGCCGCCGTCGCCTTTGCAGCCTCCTTCGTGGCGGCGACCGCATCGCCCTTCGGCTGCGCGGCGGCCTTGGCGGCATCAAGCTGCGTCGACGCGTCCGCGGCCTTCGCAGTGGCCTTCTGCTTCAGCTCCTCGGCCTTGGCACGCGCCTGGTCGGTCTTCGCATTCGCCAGCGTCTTGTCGGCGAAGGCGAGCTCGGCATCCGCGCGGGCCTTCTGCTGCTCCAGCTTGCGCAGCGTCGCCGGGAGGGACGTTGCTTCCTTTGCGGCTACCGACGCGGCTTTCTTGGCTTCATCGGCGGCGCGCGTCGCCTCCTCGGCCTCGGCGGCGAGCTTGCCGATACGGCTCGGTGCCACCGCGATGGCCTCCTGCTTGGGCACGAACAATGAGGGGTGCGAGATTTCGGTCGGGACCGTATCTTCCGGCGAGACGATCACCCGCATTCCGATATATGTCTTGTCGAACACGTTCTCGGCGAAGCCGAACGGAAGCCGCACGCAGCCATGCGAGGCGGCATAGCCGGGCAGCGGTCCGCCATGCAGCGCGATCCCGTTCCATGTGATGCGCTGCATATGCGGCATCCACGCATCGTCATACATGCTCGAGCGATGCTCCCGGTTCTTCTCGAGGATGGCGAACACGCCGGCCGGCGTCTCGCGTCCCGTGGTGCCGGTCGACACCGGCGCGCGAGCGATCCAGCCGTCCGCATCATAAAAGGTGATTTGCTGGCTCTTGATCGACACGATCGCCATGATGGGATCGCCGGCCACGCGCTGGGCCACCGCCTCGGCCACTTGACGGGCCTGCTTGGCTGCAGTCGCCGGGGCCGCTCCCGCAAACAGGGCCAGCGTCGCCAATGCTACAATCCCGGCAGGCCCCCGACGCCGCATCGCCCTGGTGGATCGCGTCGTCGTCGATCGGTTTTTCATGCCATCCTCGGTCGAACTGCCAGTCTGCTGGTGTCGCTCAGAATATCAATTTGCGATCTCTGGATTAAGAAAGCGCAGCCGCCTTACGTTCCGTCTGTGGCGAGATTCGGCACGTTCCGGCGACAAATCCTATCATATACGACCGTTCGCACACGCGGAAGGCGGCCTCGGGCTGAAGCTACCCCGATGCCGCTCCCAAGCGCTGCGGCAGAATGTCCGGTTAACCGCCCGCAGGTGCGCCTGGGCCCGCTAACTAGACCCCAAGTGCCTTGCGATTGAGCGTGCGCAGGAAACGCAGCGACAAGGTCCGCACGTTCGCGACGTTCAACAGCCAGGCCGCAGCGGCATAAGCGAGGCCGCCGGCGAGGCTGACGATGACAAGCGACACCGGACCGGTGCCGCCGGCTTGCGATCGCGCGATCAGAATCGCGGCCGCCATCGCCGCGGCAGAGACAGCGACACCGGCGAGGCGATGGAGGTCGAATGGCACCGGATGGGCACGGTGCATCAGGACGACCGCAACCAGGAAGCCAATCGCCTCGGTCGCGAAGGTCGCCAGCGCCGCACCGTAGAGGCCATAGCCCGCGACCAGAGCGACCATCAGGACGATGCTGACGACGAGTGTGAGGAAGGATTGCGCGGCCAGCATGAAGGGCTTTTCGGCGAGCTGGAAACTGATCTGGACATAGAACTGATTGGCAATGCCGAAGAAGCGTGCGAGCACCAAGATCGGCAGCAGCGCGGACACCCCGGCGCGGAAATCGACGCCGACCAGCGTGCCGGCGACCTGGTCCGCGGCCAGCGCGAGCCAGACCGCGACGGGCGCAACGACGACGAGCAGCAGTTCGAGGCTTTCGGTCAGCCGCTCCCGCGTAACCGCAACGTCCTTCTCGGACAGGGAGCGGAACACCAGCGGCACCGTGGCCGCGGCGACGCTGGACGCGATCATGACCATGAACTGGCGCGGCAGGTCAGCGGCAACGCCGAAGATGCCGGCCGCGTCCTTGCCGAGCAGATAGGCAACGATGAGCCGGTCGCAGGTCGAATAGAGCGCGACGGACAATCCGGCCAGCGTCAGGGGCAGGCCGTAGCGCGCGAGCTGCATGAACTGGTCGCGCTGAAACCGCGCGATCCTGGTGCGGTCACCGACCAGATTCAGGATGATGCCAGTGAGCGAACCGAGGCCAAATGCAGCGAGCAGGCCGATGCCGCCCCAGCCGAGCCAGATGCCGAGAAGGCCAAAGCCGACGCTCGCCACGCTGCGCACGATCGAGATCGCCGCGAACCGATAGGGCCGCAATTTGGCGCGCTCGAACTCCTGGCCGACATCGACCGCATTGGCCATGATCGCGACGAACATGCTGGCGAGCAGCAGCTCGACGCTGACGTCGCTGCGGAACAGGAACACCAGCGGGGTCATCGCGCAGAGAATTGCGGCGGTCAGGACGAAGGCGACGATCGCCGTGCCGCGAAAATCGACCTCGGCCGACATCGCCTGATAGCGCGACACCGACAGCTTGATCCAGGCGAAGAAGATCGCGCCCAGGATGCCCGCAAGGCTGATGCCGACGACATAGACGCCGTATTCCGCCGGCGACAGCAGCCGTGTGTAGGCCGTGACCGCGAAGAAGCCCACCGCCGCAGGCAGGATGTAGGCGACCAGATAGATCGAGAAATGGCGGTTCAGCATGCGAGCACGGGACCGGTGGCGGCGATCAGGATTAACGAAGCGTTAAGAGAATTGGGCGTGGCAATCGGACTGCGCCGCCGGCATCGGCGAGGATAGCCGCATAAGCCTGCGAATCGGATTGCGAATGGAGCGACCGCTCGGTTATCGCGCGTTAGCGTTAAATTTGCCCTGTCCTTGTAGGGTCGGCCGGGATCACAGAAAAGAAGCAATGCTAGCGAAGCCTCGCCCTGCTCCTCCGATGCACTGATGTGACTGACATGGACGTTGCCGAACGAACCCGGGCGAAATCGGCCTCCCTGCCCCATCGCGACGCCGATGCTCCCACGCGCCCGACGGATCCCGGCGCGAAAGGCCGCGGCAGGATGGTCCTCAATCTCTTTTTCGAAGAGCGGGACGACCGCTGGTTTCCCGGCGACCGGCACCTCCGGCCGCTGCTGCGCCGCCTGCTGATGGGCAAATCCTTCGTCAGCGGACAGCGGCGCGTCCTGCTCAATCTGTGCGCAGGCCTCGATCGGCTCGGCATCCGCTATCGCCTCAACGACTATCGCTACATCCGGAAGCACCCGGAGGAACTGGCCTGCATCCTCGGCCGGCCGTTCGTGCTTGATTGGTTCAAGTGGCAGAACCCGCTGCTGCTCGGCGTCGCCATGTACGATCACCCGATCGATGCGCCGGAGAGCCTGAAGGATCTCGACGTGCGGCGCGTGCTGGTGCCGTGCGCCTGGTATGCCGACATGTTCCGTCCGCATTGGCCCCATGTCGGCGCCTGGCCCGTCGGCATCGAGACCGATTTGTGGACGCCGGCGCCGGCCGCGCAGAAGAGCGTCGACGTGCTGCTCTACGACAAGGTGCGCTGGGATTACGACCGGTACGAGCCGGAGCTGATCGAGCCGATCCGAAAGTCTCTCGAAGCCAGCGGCCGCACCGTCGAAGTGATCCGCTACGGCCACTACAAGGAAGACGATTATAAGGCCGCGCTGGCGCGTTGCCGCAGCATGGTCTTCCTCTGCGAGCACGAGAGCCAGGGCATCGCCTGCCAGCAGGCGCTGTCGAGCGGCGTGCCCGTCTTCGCCTGGGATCGCGGCGGGCCGTGGCAGGATCCGAAATATTTCCCGGACAAGGTGAGATATGAGGGCAACGTGTCCTCGGTGCCCTATTTCGACGCGCGCTGCGGCATGATCTTCACCGACGCGAACGACTTCACTGCGAGCTGGGGCCGCTTCTGGTCGCAGGTCAGCACGGGAGGCTTCGCGCCGCGTGATTATATCCTGGACAATCTGACGCTCGAGAAGGGCGCGCTTCACTACTACGAGATCGCGGAAGCCGCGATCCAGCGTCACGCGTGACCAGGCTCGACCGACGCCAGTTCCTGCTCGGCAGCGCCGCGACGCTCGCGGCGGGTGCATCGACGTCGGCCGCGCCGGCCTCGAAGTTCGCCCAGCGTCGCCCGGGCTATGGCGCAGCCGCAACGCTGTGGGACCTGCAAGCCGACCCGCGGCTCGGAGAGGCCATCAGCACCTATTGCACGCAGGTGGTGCCGGTGCTCGAACTAAAATGGCCGATGCTGCGGCCGGACGCGCACACTTTCGCGTTCGAGCGTGCCGATGCCATCCTGGATTTTGCCCGGGCGAACGATCTCACCATGCGCGGCCACGCGCTCGCGTGGTATCACGACATTCCCGACTGGACCAAGCAGATCAAGGACACCAAAGGCGTCGAGCGCGCCTATCGCGACCACATCGGCACCGTCGCCTCCTATTACAAGGACAAGCTGACGTCGTGGGACGTCGTCAACGAGCCGATCCCCGACAATCCGAGGAAGGTCACCGATCGGCGCGACACGTTCTGGACCCAGCATCTCGGCAATGGCTGGATTCCGCTGGCCTTCCGCACAGCCGCCGCAGCCGATCCTTTCGTCAAGCTCGCAATCAACGAATACGACATCGAGTCCGCCAAGGACTCCTTCATCGCCAAGCGCGCCGCCTTCCGTAACCTCATCATGGACCTGCTCGACCAGGGCGTTCCGCTCCACGCCGTGGGCCTGCAATCGCATCTGCATGCCGAGCTCGAGATCGACACGCACGGACTTGCCGAATTCGTCACCGAGCTCAGGTCCTGGGGGCTCGAGGTGCTCGTCACCGAGCTCGACGTCGACGATCAGAAGCTGGCGGGAAGCCCGGCGGAGCGCGACGCCATCGTCGCCAAGCGCGTCGACGACCTGCTGACCGCGATGTCGACCAGCGGACCGGTGCGCTCGATCCTGACCTGGGGCATCTCGGACCGCTACAGCTGGATCAACGGCACGTTTGCCCGCAAGGACAAGCAGCCGAACCGTCCCTTGCCGCTCGACGGCGAATTCAAGCCGAAGCCGTTCATGGACGTCATCAGCAAGTTCACGAAGGACGTGTAGGGACGATTGTTTGAGCGTGATCCTTTTGGAAAACCGCTGCACACTTTCCGGATCACGCTCTAACGCGTCTTCGGCGTCTCGAATGCGGGCGCATCGCCCATGTGGTCGGGCGAGAGGCTTGGGCTACGCCGGTCGCGCGAGGAGAGCCGGAACACATCGCGGATGTCGTCGACCGAGGTCGACGAATAGGACTGGATGCAGAGCGCGACTTGTTCCGGCGAAGCGGCCGCTATCATCGCTTCAATGGCCGGGCGGTCGAGGGGCGTGTCGTCCCAGTGCGAGACCGCGATGCTGTCTTCCGTGACACGATGCGTTGCCAGATGCTTCGGCGAACTGGCGACGAAATTGCCGTAGAGCAGATATTCGGAGAACTTCTTCTTCCGGCACAGCGCCAGGGCCCAGCTCAGGCCGGTTG
Source organism: Bradyrhizobium sp. DOA1 (assembly GCF_001593325.1). NCBI lineage: Bacteria > Pseudomonadati > Pseudomonadota > Alphaproteobacteria > Hyphomicrobiales > Nitrobacteraceae > Bradyrhizobium > Bradyrhizobium sp. DOA1. The sequence goes on along the minus strand of NZ_JXJM01000001.1, from coordinate 1,103,486 downwards.
CCGATTTGATGGCGCCGGTCATCGCGCGCGCGGTGTCCTTGTCCCAGACCAGCGCGTTGCCGACATAATCGTCTGCCGGGAACGAGCGCTGCCCGATTCCCAGGAGCTGATCGATCGTGCGGAGCCACACGCCGTGCACCGGGTGGTCGGCGCCGATCGCCTTGGGCGTGACGAAGAGCGGCGTCTTCTCACCGCCGGCATATTGGCCGACGTCGAACTCGCGGAAGAACAGATTGTCCGAATCCAGGATGCAGACGCGCTGCTCCGGCGCGTTGAGGACACCGGCAATCTTCAACATCTGCTGGATGTGCCAGCCGTGCACGGGCGAGGACAGCAACGACAGCCAGACTCGCCGCTTGCTGATGAACTGCAGCGCCGGCGGCAACGCGAACAGCCATTTCGGCAGGTAACGTGAGGCCGGGACGATGACGCGCTTGTCGGAGGCGAACTGTGCGAACAGCGGCACGTCCTCATCGTTAACGAGAACATAATGCCGCGTATATCCCGAGAGCCAGGTGTCGATGCTCTCGCTGAGCAGCGAAAAGCGCTCGATATCCTTGGCGTAGCTGGCAGTCAGCAGGGCAACGGGATGCATGGGCGCGCTCGAATGGCCATCAAGCCGCAGTCATAGCGGCGGCGAGAGACGCTGGAAACTCACTTCGCGAATCAAGGTAAAGCGAAACGAGCGTCAAAGAAGGCTATCCCCTGGACTTTAGGCTCTTGATGTACGCAACCGCTCTCTCCGCAACAGCCGGATCAAGTTCCGTTTCGTGAATCCTTCGTTCGACGAGGGCCAAGTCTAATGGGCGTTTCGCATGGATCGCGCTGACGAACCGCTTGTCCCTCTCATCCAACCTGGCGAGCTTGGACACAACGAGATCCTCCGGCGCAGGAGCCACACCGGTCACCGTCCGTCCCGCGACCTCCGTTCGCACGCTGACCGCCCGGCCCTGCCAGCCCTTCGGAAGCCTGGCCGTCGTCTCGTCAACGCCATCGATATAGAAGCCGTGCGCGCGGTGAAACGGGCTTTCCGATCCGAAGAGGCCGTCGATATGTTCGGACGCGACCGGCTGCACACCGTCACGCGTGCGTTTGGCCTCCGTCAATTCCCAAATTCTTGCGTTCGCGGGAAACGCGTCGATTTCCGGGGATTGTCTGGCGATCTCGGGCGCATCCGGCATGGACGCTAGAATTGCCTGGCTGCCGACGACGAATACGGTATCTGTCTCGAATTCATAAGCGAGAGCTCGGACCACCCTGAGCAAATCCTCCAAGGTACGCAGCGACCCGCCGTTGGACATTATGGTCCTCGGGCGGAAATAGTGCGAGTATTCGAGCCGCGTTGGGCAACACGTCTTGCAGCTCTCCTCAATCGGACCCTCGCGTCATAGTCTCCGAAATGGACGCCTTCGACGAGATAGAACGGAGATGAATTGCGTAGTCTCACCATCTCCCGATCGCGGCTGATCAGTTTCAGCACAAGTTCTCCGGTTGGAAGTGCGAGCAATTCCTGCCACTCGCGCACGAATGGCCAGTCGGCGAATTGATCCGCCTGCCGGGTATGAGCTGCCTTGGCCAGTTCGATCAAAGATGGGTCGCGACGAAGTCTCCGCACAATCAGCCGATGCATCATCAGCTTCGCGGTATCGCCAACCACGCCCTCGTTTAATCCATCATCCATCTGCCTATCCGGGCCCAGCTGAAATATAGACAACCTGACGGGAACAAGAAAGGGCGCAAGGTCCCAAGACCACCAGTCGGTCTAGTCCGCCGGCAGCCCCTGGTCGAGCCTGCGAAAGCGCAGCGGGGCCAGGGCGGAGGCGCGCTGCCACCAGTCGGCGACGCGGTCGTCGAGCGCGGTCACACCGCGGCCCTGGCCGGGGAAGATCCGGATCTGCTGCACCGCCTCGGCCACGAACCCCGTCCCCTTGCGCGTGATCCTGAGAGCGGCGCCTTCGCGGTCCCGCTGGGTCAGCGGCACCAGGAGGCGGCCGCGCGGACGGAGCGATTGCAGCCAGTGCGGATGTGGATGCGAGAAGCCGGCGTGGACGATGATCACGTCTGCCGTTTCGCGGCTCTCCTCGCATCCGTCGCCGTGGACCACCTCGACGTTGCGATAGGCGCGAAGATAATCCGCAGCGCGCGCCGCCAGCCGCTCGTCACATTCGATTGCAGTCACCCTGCCCTTTGGGCCAACGATCTGCGACAGCACCGCCGAGAAATAGCCGAGCCCGCAGCCGATCTGGAGCACGCGATCCTTCTCCCCGATATCGAGCTGGTCGATGAAATGCGCCCACAGGCTCGGCAGCCCGGTGTCGAGCTTGCGGCGCGCATCGATCGCGACCAGCACATTGTCGTAGAGATGCACGGGATCGGCGTCGGGCGTCAGCCGGTAGCTGCGCGCGGCCTCGCTCTTGATGCGCCAGGGCCCCTTGGCCAGAAAATCCTCGCGAGGAATAGCGGCGAGCGCTTGGAGCAGGCGCTTCGAGTCAATCCGCTCGCGCTTTGCGATCCTCTCGACATAGCGCGCACGCGCGGCGGCGAGATCGCTCATGTCAGGGATCGACCTGCTCGCGCACGAGTGCGTCCGCGCCGAGCTCGTTGACCAGCTGCATCGCTTGCTTCAGGTCCGGCGTGGAGAACCCCTCGCCGAACCTGCCGACGATGGGTACGAGCAGCAGGCTCGCGGGCTCGCGCCTACCGGCCTCGTGCCACAGCCGCGCGAGGCTGACGGCGGTGCGAAGCTCCCAGGACAGCGCGCCCTGCTTGCGCGCGATCTCCAGCGACAGACCGAACATATCCTCGGCCTCCCGCGCCGATGCCGGATCGCCGTCCGACAGCGTGATCTCGCCCTGCAGGCGATAGACTTCGGCCAGGTAGGAGTGATCGCCGGTTCGTCTCGCGGTCGCGAGCGCGCCGTCCAGCGCGCGCAAGGCGGCATCGCGCATCCCGACCTTGGCGTAGGCCTCCGCGAGCAGGCAGCGGAACCAGCAGCCGGCGAGCCAGGAATCCATCGCCTCGTACTCGTCGAGGCCGAAGCGCATCTGGCTGAGGCCCTCGTCGGCTTCGCCGAGTTGCGCCAGCGCCCAGCCGCGCAGGATCGCCGCTTGCTGCTTCCAGTGCAGGAAATTGTGCTCGGTGGCGATGATCATGGCGCGGTTGGCGTGGTCGCGCGTACCCTCGACGTCGCGCAAATGCTGGCAGAGATAAGCGCTGAACACGAGCGCGAAGGCGAGCGTGAACGGATGGCGGATCTTCTCGGCATTGGCGATCGCCTGCTCGCTGTGCTGGCGCGCCGCGTCCGGCCGGCCGAGGAACCACAGGAGATAGCCGAGATAGGACAGCGAGACGACGCCGGGATCGATGCCGTGCCGCTCCATCAGGCCTGAGTGCAGATCAGGGCTGTAGAGGTTGATGCAGCGGTGCAGATGATGCCGCGAGGCGGCAAAGCGGCCGCGATACAGCATGGTCATCGCGATCGAGCGGTGCGCCTCGATCAGATAACCGGTCTGCTGTGCCGGCTCGATGCGCTGGTTCAGCCGTTCGCGCTTGGCGAATCTCAACAGCTCGACGCTGAGATCGTGCGCGCGCGTGAGATCGGCGCGGATGAAATGACAGACCCAGAGCCCCCGCGTGGCGGCGAAGGCCTTTTCGTCGTCGTCGAGCTGCTGGCCGAGCTCGAGCGCGCGGTTGTAGTTCTCCTCGACCTCGTGCACCGCATAGCCTTTGGCGGCGATCAGCGCGTTGCCGAGTGCGATGCGCAGCTCGAGCTCCATCTCGTCGGCGCCCTGCATGCGGGTGTTGGCCTGCACGACGGTCAAGCCGCGGCGCAGGTGACCGATCGCTTCCAGATTGGCGCCGCTCTTGGCCGCCTGCTTGCCGGCCTTGAGCCAGAAACTGGCGGCGCCCTCGCTCTGGCCGGATTCAGTCAGGTGATGGGCGAGCAATTCCGGTTCGCGCTCGGTCTTCTCCGGATACATTTCGGCGAGAACCTGGGCGATCCGGGAATGCAGCTTGCGGCGCTCGCTGTGCAAGAGGCTCGCATGCGCGGCGTTCTGGATCATCACGTGCTTGAAGGAATAGAGCGCCTCGGGCGGATGGCCGCGCCGCATGATCAGCCCCGCCTCCTCCAGACGATTGAGGGCAGCCTCGATCTGTTCGGCGGGCGTGTTGGCGACCGCATGGAGCGTCTCGTAGGAAAACTCGCGGCCGATGGTGGCGCCGATCTGCGCGATGCGCTTGAACGGCCCCATCCGGTCCAGCCGCGCCATCAGCGAGTCCGTCAGGGTCGCCGGGATCGCGAGCTGCCGCCACGGGCCCGACAGCACGTAGCGCCCGTGCCGCTCGGTCAGGAGGTTGGATTCGAGCACGGTCTTGGTGAGCTCTTCCAGGAACAGCGGCACGCCGTCGGTCTTGACGATGATCTCCTCGACGACCTCCTTGGGCAGCTCTCGCCCCGCCACGCGCTCGACCAGCGTCGTGCGCAGTTGCCGGCTCAGGCGGTTCAGCACCAGGGTGGTGATGTGGGAATGTGCATTCCAACTCGGCTGGAATTCGGACCGCGCGGTGACGATGACCAGGATCGGCCGGTTCTGCACCCGCTCGACCAGGAGGTCGATGACCTCGCGCGAGGTCGGATCGATCCAATGCAGATCTTCGAACGCGATCACCAGCGGCATCTCGCGCGCAAGACCCAAGAGGTGATTGACCAGCGCGGTGACGGTCGCATCCTTCTGCTGTTGCGGCGAAAAGTCGAGCCGCGGATAGCGGTCGCCCGTCGGTATCGACAGCAGCGCGGCGAACAGCGGCGCCACCTGCTCGATGTCGCCATGCGCGGCGGCGATCGCGGTCTCGAGGCCCGAAAGCGACAGCGCCGAAAAATCCTCGCGGTCGAGCCCGAGCGTGAATTTGAGCTGCTCGGCGAACGGATAGAACGCCGTGGACGTGTAGTAGGGCGAGCATTGCAGCGACACCTGCCCATGGCGATCGCCGGAGATCCGCTCGAAGATTTCCTGGATGATGCGCGACTTGCCGATGCCGGGCTCGCCGAACTTGACGACAACCTGGCCGTCGCCGTCCTTGACCTGCTGCCAGCGTCCCATCAACAGCGCGATCTCCTCCTCGCGGTTGACGAGCGGCGTCAGGCGCGTGCCCATGGCGGCGGCGAAGCGGGTCTCCACCCGAGAGGCGCGCATCACGTGCCAAGCCTGCGCCTTCTCAGAGATCCCCTTCAGATCATGGACGCCGAGATTGCGGAATTCGAACTTCCCCTTCAGCAGCGACTGGGTCGAGGCGGAGATCACGACGCCATTGGGCGGCGCGAGGCCTTGCAGGCGCGCGGCGAGATTGACGGTCTCGCCGACCGCGGAGTCGCGTTCTTCGGTGCCCTGCCCGACGAGATCGCCGACCACGACGAGACCGGTCGCGATCCCGATGCGCACGGCGGGCGAGTGGCTGAGTGCACCCCGCGGCTCGATCGCCCGCGCGCTCGACAGCACCCGCACGATCTCCAGCCCGGCCCGCACTGCGCGCTCAGCATCGTCCTCATGCGCGGTGGGATAGCCGAAATAGACCAGGATACCGTCGCCGACGAAACGGGCGGCAAAGCCCTCGTAGTGCTTGACGACGCGGACACAGGTTTCGCGAAAGCTCGCGATCATGTCACGCACGTCTTCCGGATCGAACTGCACCGAGAGCGAGGTGGAATCCACCATGTCGCAGAACATGGTCGTGAGCTGACGCCGTTCCGCGCCGACCTCCGCCCGCTTTTGCGGCGGCACCGCCGCAGGCGGCGCGTCCGCCGTTTCGTCCCTAAACAGCGCCGACATCGCCCGCTGAAGCCGCTTGCGATCGCCAAGCGGCAATCCGAGCTCGACCAGATCCGACTCGGTCAGATCCGCCATCACGTCGAGATCGAGGCGGTGCTGCGCGAAGAGATCGGTGTAGTGGCCGAGGCCGATGCCTTCGAGCCAGCGCTTCAGCCCGCCCTCCGTTCCCGTGTCCGGCTCATTCTCCAGCATGGTGATTTCTGCCCGACCATCACTCCGTCGAAGGGCCTTGGGCCCCTCAACCACAGATTTTGAGGCCCGAACTTCACCTCAGACTGGACGCGTTCCCTAAGACTTGGGAAGAATAGCTCAATCAGATCAAAAGGGAATGTCGTTGTCGGACATCGCATCCGGAGCGGGAGAAGGATCGGGAGCTTCCAACGCCGAAACCAAGTCCCTTGCGCATATCGGCCGCCTCCTCGACGTCCACGCGCAGAGGATGCCGGCGGCACCCGCCCTGCTCGCTCCGGGCCGGCCGGCCCTCAACTACGGCGCGCTGGGCCCATTGATCCGGCGCCTGATGCACACCCTGCGCGGGCTCGGCATTGGCCCCGCGGACCGCATCGCCGTTGCGCTGCCGCGCGGCGCCGACAGTGCGCTGGCATTGATCGCGGTCGCATCGAGCAGTGCGTGCGTCCCCGTCAATCCCGACCTGACCGCGGATGAGCTGCAACGCTATTTCAGTGAATTGAAGCTGACGGCGCTCGTGACCCGGGCCGACATGAACTCGGCCAGTCGCGACGTCGCCAGGACGCTCGACATCGCGGTGATCGATTTCGTGCCGGGACCGGTCAGCGATCTCGGCGGTTGCGCCTTCATCGGCCCAACGATCGGGCCGGCGAGCACGAGCGGTGCCTCGCGCGCCGACGACGATGCATTCATCCTGATGACGTCGGGCACGGCAGCGCGGCCGAAAATGGTGCCGTTGACCCATCGCAACGTGTGTCTGTCGGCGCAAAATGCCGGCCGCGTGCTGTCGCTCACACCGCATGATCGCCTGCTCAACGTGCTGCCGCTGTTTCACGCCCATGGCCTGATCTCTGGCCTCTTGACGGCGCTGGCAGCGGGCTCCAGCGTGATCTGCACCGACGGTTTTGATGCATCGTCCTTCTTCGGCTGGATGCGAGAGCTGCAACCGACCTGGTACACGGCGGTGCCGACCATTCATCGTGCGCTGCTGACGGCGGCGGAGGCTGATCCCGACCGTGCCAGGTCGTCGTCACTGCGCGTGATCCGTTCGGCCTCGGCCTCGCTGGCGCCGGCGATTCTCGAAGGACTGCAAGCAACCTTCGGTGTCCCCGTGCTCGAAACCTACGGCATGACAGAGGCAGCCTCGCAGATCGCGGCCAACCCGTTCGAGCTGCGCAAGATCGGATCGGTCGGCCGCGCCGCGGGTCCGGACATCGCAATCATGGACGAGGCGGGCCGCACGCTTGCGAGCGGCGCGCAGGGCGAGATCATGCTGCGCGGTCCCAACATGAGCCGCGGCTATTACAATGACGAGGCGGCGACCAAGGCCGCATTCCGCACTGGCTGGTTCCGGACCGGCGATCTCGGCTATCTCGACGAAGACGGCTATCTCTTCATCGTCGGCCGCATCAAGGACGTCATCAACCGCGGTGGCCAGAAGATCTCGCCGCTGGAGGTGGAAGAGGTCCTGCTCAGCCATCCGGCGGTGCTGGAGGCCGGGGTGTTCGCAGTGCCGCATGAGAAGCTCGGCGAGAACGTTGCCGCGGTCGTGGTGCTGCGGCCGAGTTCTGAGGCGAGCTCGGACCAGCTGCGCCAGTTCGCGCGAAAGCGGCTCGCGGCCTACAAGGTGCCGAGCCTGATCCGCAGCGTTGCAGCGCTGCCCAAAGGCGCCAGCGGCAAGATCAAGCGCAATGCGCTGGCCGGGCTGATCGCGGCAACGGAGAGTGGCACTGAGGCGCAGGCGCCGCGCAATGCGCTGGAGACCCAGCTCGCCGCGATCTGGGCCGGTCTCTTGGAGCTGCCGCAGGTCGGCATCGATCAGGACGTGTTCGCGATCGGCGCGGATTCGCTCGCAGTAACGCAGATGCGCTCGCGCCTGCGCGAACGCTTCAACGTCGACTTCTCGTTCGAGGACATTTTCGATTGCGCCACGGTCGCCGCGCTTGCTGCACGGATCGCGACTGCCGCAAGCCGTCGCGAGGCGGATTTGCCGGCCTGGCGTCAAGCGGCGGCGGCCGATGCACCGCTCTCATTCCAGCAGCAGCGGATGTATGTGCTCTCCCGGCTCGATCCGACCCGCTACAACTATAACGTCGTCGAAGTTGCCGTTCTCAAAGGCCCGGTCGACGCCGCCGCGCTTTCCGCAAGCCTCACCGCGATCTGCGCGCGCCACGAAGCGCTGCGCTCGATCTTCATCGAAGGCGAGGGCGAGCCGACGCAGCGCGTGCTGCCATCGCCGCCGCCGTTCGAACGGATCAAGCTAAAGCCCTGCCCGGCCGACAAGCGCGCCGCAATCATCAGGCGCGAGGCGCTCAAGCTCGCACAATATCCGTTCGACCTCGCCCGCGAGCCGCCGTTGAAGGTCACGCTGCTGTCGTTCGACAGAACGAACCACGCGCTGTTGGTCAACGTCCATCACCTCGTCACCGACGGCTGGTCGCAACGGCTGTTCTGGGAGGAGCTTGCCGCCCAATATGCGGGCGCGCAGAAGCGGAGCGCCGCCGCGCTGCCCCCTCCCGCCTTCCAATATCGCGACTTTGCGCTCTGGCAGCAGAGCTGGGCGCAGACGCCGGCGGCCAGGGAGCAGCTCGATTATTGGCGGACGCAGCTCGACGGGGTCACCACGCTGCCGCTGCGAACCGACCGGCCGAGGCCGGAGGCCTGGAGCGGTCACGGCGCCCGGCATTATCTCGAATTCTCCAAGCCCCTGTCGGCCGACCTGCGCAGGCTGAGCCAGAACCAGGGGGTGACGCCCTTCATGACGCTGCTCGCGGCCTTCCAGTGCCTGCTGTTCCGCCACACCGCGCATGAGGATGTCGCCACGGGATCGCTGATCGCCAACCGCAACCAGATCGAAAGCGAGCGCCTGATCGGCCTTTTCGCCAACACGCTGATCCTGCGCAACGATTTCAGCGGCGATCCCAGCTTCGGCGAGATGTTGCGGCGGGTGCGGCAGGTCACGCTCGACGCCTATCGCAATCAGGATCTGCCGATCGAGGAGGTGCTGCGCGCGCTCCAGATCGCGCGGCGCAGCGACGGCAATCCGCTGTTCCGGATCATGTTCATCCTCCAGAACGCCTCGATCGAGACCGCCCGCTTCCCGGGCTTTTCGACGCGGCGGCTGGAAGTCGATCCCAAGGTGGCGCGCTTCGACGTCACGCTCGAACTGGTCGAGGCCGACGGCCGCTTCACCGGGTTCTTCGAATACGCCACCGATCTGTTCGACGCGGCGACGATCGAAGCCATGGCGGCCCAGTTCAAGACCCTGCTCAAGGCGGCCATTGCCGATCCGGAGCAGCGCATCTCGCGCCTGCCGCTCCTCACCGAGGCCGAGCGCCGGCAATTGCTCGCGAGAGGCCGGGGCGTGGCGGCCGATTTCACCGCGCGCGGCAATTTGAGCGAACGCTTCGATCGTCAGGCCAAGCGCACGCCGAACGCGGTTGCGGTGTCGGACGGCCGCACGTCCCTGAGCTATCGCGAGCTGGCGCGCCGCAGCCACGCCGTCGCGCACTGGCTGGCGCGCGAAGGCGTCGGTACCGAGAGCG
>NZ_JXJM01000001.1:1048079-1093391 GCF_001593325.1 Bradyrhizobium sp. DOA1 | reverse complement strand
GAGCGCGGGCCCGACCTGCTTGCGGCGATGATCGCGGTGCAGCGCGTCGGCGCGGCCTTCCTCAATCTCGATCCCGACCAACCGCCGGCACGCCTTGCGACCATCCTCGGATCGAGCGGCGCCCGCGTGCTGCTGACCGGACGAGCCCAGTCCGCCATGGTCGAGGCGCTGCTCGAGCCGCTGGTCGAGCGCATCCATGTGGCCGAGCTCGAAGACGTGATCGCGCCAGCGGTGACCAAGCCTGTCCGCGCCGCACCGCGTGCCGCCTCCAGCCTCGCTTATCTCGTCTACACGTCCGGCTCCTCCGGCGCGCCGAAGGGTGTCATGATCGAGCAGCGCGGCCTGTCGAACCATCTGGCCTCGCTCATCGCCGAGCTTGGCCTCTCGCCCAGGGACGTGATCGCGCAGACCGCGCCGCAGAGCTTCGTCATCTCGGTCTGGCAGTTCCTCGCCGGGCTCATGGTCGGAGCACGCGTGCATGTCTGCGGCACCGCGATCGTGCAGGACCCGATTCGGCTGGCGCAGGAGATCGAGCGCGAAGGCGTTACGGTGCTCGAGATCGTGCCGTCGCTGCTACGGGTGGTGGTCGAACGCATGAGCGAGGCACAGGTCCGGCGCGCCTTCGCCAAATTGCGATTGCTGATCTCCACCGGAGAGCCGCTGCCCGTCGAACTCTGCAGCGCCTGGTTCGCGCGCTGCCCGAAAGTGCCGCTGATCAACGCCTATGGCGCCTCGGAATGTTCCGACGACGTCTCCCTGCATCGCCTGACCAAGGCGCCGGCAATCGCGACCGGCAACATCCCGGTTGGCGCTCCGCTGCCGAACACCCAGCTCTACGTGCTCGACTCAGAGCTCCAGCCGCTGCCTGTCGGCGTCACCGGCGAGCTCTGCATCGGCGGCGCCGGCGTCGGCCGCGGCTATATCAACGATCCCGCGCAGAACCGGCAGCGTTTCCTGCCCGATCCGTTCTCGCGCCGGACCGGCAGTCGGCTTTACCGGACCGGCGACCTCGCCCGCCGCCGCGCCGATGGCACGATCGAATGCCTCGGCCGCGCCGACCATCAGGTCAAGATCCGCGGCTACCGGATCGAGCTCAAGGAGATCGAGAATGCGCTTGCCGCGCATCCCGACGTGCGCGCCGGCATCGTCGAGGCGCGCCGCGAGGCGAGCGGCGATGTCAGGCTGGTCGCCCATATCGTTGCATGGCCCGGCAGCAGAGGCAGCGCCGCCGAGCTGCGCGAATTCCTGAAGAGCCGGTTGCCCGGTCACGCCATCCCGTCCGCCTTCCTGTTCCTCGATCAGGTGCCGCTCAACGCCCATGGCAAGCTGGACCGGTCGGCACTGCTGGCGCCGGCGCTCGAGGAGGCGTCCGGACCGGAAACGGCCGTGCCGGCGCGGCGCTTCACTGAGAAGGTGCTTTCCGACATCTGGCTCGACCTGCTCAAGGTCGAGAGCATTGGCGTCACCGACAATTTCTTCGATCTCGGCGGCCACTCGCTGCTCGCGGGCCGGACCATGGCGCGTATCGCCCGTGCGCTCGGGGTATCGCTGCCGATCAAGACGATCTTCGAGGCCCCGACCATCGAAGAGCTTGCCCGGCAGGTCGATGCGGCGGTGGCGGCAAAGCCGCGCAAGCCTGCCGCGAGCGGGCCAAGGCTGGCCGAAAGAAGCCTCGCCGATAGCAGACCTGCGCCGCTCTCGATCGCGCAGGACCAGATGCTGCGGATCGAGCAGAACCTGCCGGATCTGCCGCTGTTCAACCTGCCCTTCGCCTTCCGCCTCCAGGGACCGCTCGATCCAGCCGCCCTGGCGCAGGCGATCGACGACGTCGTGCGCCGGCACGAATCGCTGCGCACAGCGTTCGGCCGGCGCGGCGGAGAGCCCGTCAGCCGCATCTCGGCCCCCGACGCCGTTGCCCGTGTCCTGACGGTCGAGACCATCGGCGATGGTCATCCCCACCGCAACAAGCGGCGCAGAGCGCTCGAGCTCAGGAAGATCGAACTGCTGATCGAGCGAGAGACCTTCACCCCGATCGAGACCACGCGTGCGCCGCTGCTGCGCGCGCGGCTGTTGCGGCTCCATGACGACGAACACGTGCTGCTGCTGACGTTGCATCACGCCGTCGTCGACGGCTGGTCGATCGGCGTGTTGTTCGAGGAATGGTCCAATCGCTATGCGGCGCTGGCCGGATATCCATCCGTGCCGCTCCTGAGGCCGCCTCCGGCTTTCTCGGACGTTGCGCGCTGGCAGCGCTGGTGGTGCGGCACCGACGCGGCCCGCCGTCAGGCCGCCGACTGGACCGAGAATTTGCGCGGCGCAAGCCGGCTCTTCGACGGCAAATCAAGCCCGAGCGCATCCACGGGGCGTCACCCGGTCAACCTCGAGCCCGATTTGATCGACCGGCTCACGGCCTGCGCCGCGCAGCACAATGCCACCCTGTTCATGTGCCTCCTCACCGGCCTGAAGGCGCTGCTGCTGACGCGAACGGGCCGCACCGACATCGCGGTCGCCACCGCCATGGCCAATCGTGCCCAGCCGGACACCGACCGGATCGTCGGCCCGTTCGAGAACACGGTCATCATCCGCACCAAGCTCACGCCGGAGGTCTCGTTCGCGCACGCCTTGGCGCGGGTGCGCCAGAGCGTGCTGGACGCGCATGCGCGGCAGGAGCTGCCGTTCAACATCCTTGCCGACCATCTGGAGCGGGAGGGGATCGATCCCGCCGCGCTGCTCCAGGTCTATTTCACCCTGCAAAATCCGCTGCGCCAGCCGCTCGATCTGCCCGATCTCGTGACCGAGTCGATCGGCAACATCGCGCGCGAAGGCCAGCCCGTGCTGCCGATCGACCAGACCTGGCTGTCGCTGATGCTCAAGGAGCGTCCGACCGGAATCACCGGTTCATGCAATTACAAGCGCGACTTGCTCGACGGCCATATGGTCGGCGCATGGATGGAGGATCTCGTCGCGCTTCTGGCGGCCGCTGTCGCCGAGCCCAACATGCCGCTCGGCCGATTGCTCGCTCGCAGGGCGGCATGACCGACAGGCCGTGCAGGACGGGGCTAATACGGAGTTGCTCGCCGAAGCTGTGAATGAGCGAGTTGCATCTTGATTATTTGGCGCTAGCGCGCAAGATTGTTCTCGCGTTTTGATTTTGGACGATCATTTGAACCGGGGAGTGTTATGGGTTTCATCAAATTTGCCAAGGGCACCACGTTGAGCGACAAGGATCGCAAGGCCCTTCAGAAGCTGCTCACCGCCGAGAAGAAGAAGCTCCAGTCCGCGCTGAAGGACGTCGACGCCAGCCTTTCGTTGCTGGGCGGGTCGAAGAAAGCAAAGAAGAAGAAGAAGTAAGCTTCGTCGGCCGGAACGCCGTACGATCTTCAGATTTTGGGCTTTCGGAGTTGGGCCGCTTGTGCGTCGCATTGGGGTCTCGCACAAGCTTGCGCCTGTAAACCGGCCTGCAAATCGACAAGAAATTGCCCGGGTGTACCGCTAGGAGCGGTCCGCCCAGGTTGCTTCTTGCTCCGTTGATTCTTCCGTCGGGATCGGGTTTGGCCTCGCCCGACGCCAAAGGCCTATTTGATGGCAGACGACAGGATTGAACTATTCGTTGGACTGATCGAAACCATCGACGCGCCAGGCGCGGTCGATGCGTGCCGGCGCCTGCTTTCGGTCGACGAACGGGCCAAGGCCGACCGTTTCATGTTCGAGCGGCATCGACGGCAGTATATCTTCGCGCATGCCATGCTGCGCATGGCGCTGTCGCAGGTCGCCTCCAATATTGCGCCCACCGACTGGTCCTTTGGTGCCGGCCGTTATGGCCGGCCGTTTGTCGCAGCGCCCAAGACGTCGGCCGCACTGCATTTCAGCCTGTCGCATGCCGACGGCTGCGTCGCCTGTGTCGTGTCGCGGCATGAGGCCGTTGGCGTCGACGTCGAAACCGTGTCCCGGCGCGTCGCGCCGCTGTCCACGGCGCTTCGCTTCTTCGCCCCGGAAGAGGTCGAAGTCTTGCGCGGACTGCCCGAACCGGCCGCGATCGAGCGCTTCTTCGACTATTGGACGCTCAAGGAGGCCTATCTGAAGGCCAGGGGCTTCGGGCTCAACCTGCCGCTCGATGCCTTCGCCATGCAGGTGTCGCACGAGGCGATCGAGATCAGCTTCAAGCCCGACATCGTCGACGACCCCCATGGATGGCGCTTCTCGCTGTGCTCGCCATCGCCCTCGCACCGCCTCGCGATCGCCGACGGCTCCCGTGCGGCCGGCGGCCTTCCCATCAGCCGCAACGCCTGGCCGCTCCGGGAAGCGGCTGAATGACGGCTCCGCGGCTGCGCGTCTTTCCGGCGATTTCACGCAACCGCGATCCCAAGGCATATGTCGGCGAGTTGATGCGGGTGGCCCGCTTCGCCGACCAGAACGGCTTCGAAGGCATTCTGCTGTTCGAAGGCAACGACGTGTTCGTCGAGCCCTGGGCGATGGCCCAGCACATCATCGCGGAGACGGCGCGATCTTCGCCGCTGATTGCGGTCAATCCGGTCTATATGCATCCGTTCACGGCGGCGAAGTTCGTCTCGTCCTTCGCGCAGCTCTACGGCCGCAAGGTCTATCTCAACATGATCACGGGCACCGCGGTTAGCGACTTGCAGGGGCTGGGTGATGACGCCGCGCATGCCGACCGCTACGTCCGGCTCGGCGAATTCGTCACGCTGATGCGCGAGTTGCTCGCAAGCCCGCGGCCGCCGGCCAGAACGCCGAGCTTGCGGACAATGGCTACTGGCTCCTGCCGTTCCTGACCTTCCAGGCCGACTGTCCGTACCTGGTCGGCAGCTACGCCGACATCGGCGCGAAGCTGAGGGAATTTGCGGCGAAGGGCCTGACCACTGTTATGCTCGACATGGTCGCCGACGAGACCGAGATGCAGCACGTGCGCAAGGCACTGGCGGCGAGCGGGATGTTCTGACTGTTCCCCGTCATTGCGAGCCAACGGGCCCGCGCGTAGCGCGGCCCGATGACAGGCTCCGCGAAGCAATCCCGAGTCTTCCCCCGGCATCAATCTGGATTGCTTCGTCGCAAGGGCTCCTCGCAATGACGAGGTGGATGCAGCACGGTCAGGACAACGAAAATCACCGCGCCTCTTCGAACCCTGCCAGCACCGAGGTTAGGTTTGCGCCCAGGATATCCGAGAGATAGCCGCCCTCCTGCACGAACACGGTCGGCAGGCCCATCTTCGCGATGGCTTGGCCGATGCGGCGGAAGCCGGGCGTGGTGACGGCCAATCCCTTCAGCGGATCGTGCTCGGAGGCGTCCAAGCCGAGCGCGATGACGAGCGCGCCCGGCGCGAACGACTCGATCGCCCTGCGCGCGACGTCCAGCGCCTGCATGTAGCCGTCATCGCCGGTGCCGATGGCAAGCGGAATGTTGAGATTGGCGCCGAGGCCGGCCCCCTCGCCGCGCTCATGGGCATAGCCCCACACATAGGGATAATACGCGACCGGATCGGCGTGGATCGAGATCGTGTAGACGTCCGGCCGCTCATAGAAAATTCCCTGCGTGCCGTTGCCGTGATGGACGTCGACGTCGAGGATGACGACGCGCTCGTGCTTCTGCCGCAGATGCGCTGCTGCGATCGCGCTGTTGTTGAGGAAACAGAAGCCGCCGGCCATGTCGCGATAGGCGTGATGGCCGGGTGGACGACAGAGCGCGTAGGTCGCATCCTCGCCGTCCATCACCATCTGCGCCGCGGTGACTGCGACGTCCGTCGCGGCACAGGCGGCGGCCCAGGTGCCGGGCCCGATCGGCGCCGCGGTGTCGGCGGTGTGCCAGCCGAGCTTGCCGACGATGTGGGTGGGATAGGTCGCAGCGTGACGCACCGGGTGGATGTTGCCGATCATCTCCGGGCCGGAATCGCCGAGCGCGGTCCAGGCCTCCCAGGCCTCGCTCAGGAACGACAGATATTCCGGGCTGTGAATCCGCGCGCGGGGACCCTGCCCGAACGTCGTCGGCTCGACCAGTTGATGCTTGCCGTCCTTCAGCCCCTTGAGCAGGCGGTCGGCGCGCTCGGGCTGCTCGGTGGTACGCTTGACGACCCCGCGAACCAAAAAGAATTGCGGATCATGGCTGCGGTGCAGTTCCGTATGGACGGCTTTCACTCAAATACTCCGTGGTCGCGGTTCTTTTGACGTGCCACGAAAGTTTTGGTCCCCGCAGCGGCCAGATGCAAGCAAGAAGAATGCCGCACCTGTCGCGCGGCTCTGCGCCGGTAGCAGATCGTACTCTAGCAGCGGCCGCGCTGGAGACAGTGCTCGCGGCCGACCTGGTCGGTGCGGAAGGATTCGATGAAGCCGCCCTGACGCTGGGTGACGAAGACGGTCTTGCCGTCGCTGCCGCCGAAGGCGAGATTGGTCGGCTCCTTGGCCCGGAGCGCGATCTCGCGCTCGACCACGCCGTTGGGCTTCATCAACGCGATCGCGCCCTTGAGAATGCGCGCGACGTAGAGACGGCCGGTGACGTCGGTGCGCAGGCCGTCGATGGTGTCGGGCTGGAACGACTTGACGAGCTTTGCGTCGACGAGATCGTTGCCCCGGATGCCATAGGACCAGATCTGGCCGCTGCTGGATTCGCCGACATAGAGCGTCTTGCCGTCCGGGCTGAGATCGATCCCGTTGGTCGTGCCCATCGCGCGCGGGGAAGACATCACCTGCCCTTGCACCTTGCCATCGGCGCCCTTCGCAATGCGCCAGATGAAGCCTTCCCGGCCTTTCCAATTGGGATCGCTCGCATAGATCGTGCCGTCGCGTGCGATCGTGATGTCGTTGGGCTGGTTCATCTCGTCGGAATGAAACCACACCGCCGGCACGGCCGTGCCCTTCGGGATCGCGAAGATGTTGTGCTTCTTGTAGTCGGCAATGAACATGGTGCCGTTGCGGTCGAAGCGGATGGCATTGCCGACGCTGCCTTCGGGCAGCACCGTGAACGGCTCCGACGCCGTGCCGCCGGCCGGCAGCCGGCCGATGGTGCCCGGCTTGCCGTAATTGACCACGAACAGGTTGCCGTCGAGATCGGCGGCGGGCCCTTCGATGCCGAACGTGTATTCGCCCGCTTGCGTCACCTGCACGCTTTCGAACAGCTTGGTCGCGGCATCGGCCGGCACCGTCGCGACGAGCAGGATGCTACTGCACAGGCACCAGAAATTCCTGCCGGATGTAATAGCCATCGTCGTCGGTGCACTCGCCGTTCAGGTAAGGATCGGCCGGCCGGAAGAATCGGCTGAAGCCGGGTTTGTCTACAGCGCTCCTTTGTGTCACGACCACGACCTTGGCGGCCGGTATTTCGCCGCATTCCCTGTTGGTCCGGCCAAAGAACTTGCGCTGGGGCGGGCCGGGCTTGATCCGCATGCGCGTGCCCGGGACCATTTTCGCAACGAGCAGGTCCGCGGTGTCGAGCAACCGCGTGTAGCCCGGCTCGGTCTTCGGCAGATTCTCGCCGCCCGGCGGCATCAGCTTCTCGGCGCCGAGACCGCGCAGCCGCGTGCGCAGCTTGCCGGCGTCAGGATCCCCGGGATAGATCCAGCCGTCCTGCGACAGCATGAAACGAAGCACCGCGCCGTCCTTCTCCGCCTCGGATTGGCCCGGCTTGAGGCCGAAATCGGAGTGGCAGCCGGCGCAATGCTTCTCGACGAGGCCCTTGCGCAGCGTGGTGAGGCGGGCGCTGTTCTGTGAATCTCTCGCCACGAAGGCGGCGAGCCGGTCGATCATCGCCGGGCTGCGCGTATCGCAGGGGAGCGGCGCCGGCGCATCGCCCGCGGCGCGATCGATCCGGATCACGGTCTTGTTCTTGTCCTCGACCAGCCAGATCGCGCCGTCCTCCGCCACCGTCATGCCGACCGGGGCGCCTTGCGGCCGCGCGCCATTGACGCGGTGCCAGCCCGAGATCAGCTCCTCGAACGGCGCGGCAGCGACTTCGCCGGCGTCGGTCTGAAAGCTGCGGGTCGGGTCTGCGGCGCAGCTGACATGGTAATGCACCGGCGCCGGCACAGGCTTGGGGAAGCCGCGCTCGTCGACGTCATAGATCAGGACGCGGCTGCCTGTCGGGCGATAGCCGTGCAGTCCGACCAGCAGCTTGCCGTCCAGCTCCGGAAATTTCGTGCCGTGATAATAGAGCATCGCGAGCGGCGCGCCGTGCGGCGGCATCAGAGAAAGCGGCCGCTTATACACCGCGTTGGCGGTGCACAGCGATTTGTACGGCCCCGATTGCAGCACGCTCCTGAATTCCGGGCTCGGCGTCGACACATCGTAGCAATAAGGCCAGCCGTAATGCCTGCCCTGCTCGATCGCGTTGATCTCCTCGTTCGGCTTGAAGACGTCGGGCAGGTCGCGGCTGTTCTCGGCTTGCAGGAAGGCGTAGCCGGCATCGGGAAAGTTCGGATGCAGCACCAGGGCCATCGAGTTGCGCAGGCCGCGCGCATAGACGCTGTGCGGCGGATCGGGATCGCCAGGCTTCAGCGCCGTGAAGACGCCGCCTGCAGGCGGCGTGTACAGCCAGATCGATGCCATTGCGGAGGCGCCTTCGGCGGCCGCGCAAGGCTTGGTGATCGGTGCAGCCCTGACGCAATCATCATCATGTGAGCCAATATTGACGAACAGTCGCCCGTTCCGGTCAAAGGCGAACGGCTTGAGCGGATGCGCGCTCTCTTCGCTTCTCGTACCGTCGGGCAGAGCGATCCGACGGCCCGGCATGTGACGGATGATGGTCTCGACCGTGCCGCGCGGATTGTCGGCGAGCGGGTCGAAGCGGAAGATCGTCTCGGCGGTCGAGGCATAGAGCCTCCGGTCGGGAGCGATCGCCAGGCCGAACGGGTATTCGATCCCGGTCAATAGCTCCTTGAGGCGCTGGCCTTGGGGCGCGTGCGGATCGAGCAGCAGCAGCCGTCCATCGGTGCGGCTCCAGCCACCCATCTCGGCCACCACGAACAGGTCGCGGCCGGGCAGTTGGACGATCGCGCGCGGGAATCTGAGGCGGTCCTCCTCGCTGGCGACGAGGCCGGCGCACAATCCCGCCTTCATGTCGATCTGGAGTCTCGGAAAGGCGCGATCGCCGCTGCCGCAGGTCTCCGTACCGATCGCATAGCCGCTCTTCTTCACCGCTTCGGACGACGCTCCCGGTACGACGCCGAGCAGCGCCCCGGCGACGACAGCCGCAAGCAAGCAGAGGCGTCTGCCTTCACGCCGGAATGTAAGGTAGTTCACGGCAGCTTCCCCGGATTCCCGGTAAACTTGTTCCATGCCGCCGGAGCGCCGTCCAGTTGATGCTCACCCGCCTGTGATCAAACCTGAAACGGCGTTGGCACCGACCAATCTCCGTAAATTCCCTTACCGGGTTCGGCCCGAATGTTTCGCGAATGCCCCGGGTGGTATCAGTTTGCCATCCCCGCCGCTCCCTGCAGGAGGCGTACATGGTCCAGGTCTACTTCCACTGCTCCAATACCGAGGGCACGCTGATCGATCGCTACGGCACCGCGGTCTCCAACCTCACCGAGGCCCGCGACCGCGCCGCCCAGATCATGCGGTCGATGATCCTGACCCCGAGCAGTGAGGATTGGCGCGACTGGGTGATCCATGTCAGCGGTTCCGACGGCGAGGATCTGTTCGATCTCCCCTTCACAGCCATGCTCGGCAAGCCGCATTGAGGTGATGCCATGCTGCTCGCGTCCCTGACCCTGCTCCGCCAGCCCCTCAGCTTCGTCGCCGGCAAATGGCAGACCCTGATGAGGGTCGCAGGCAATCCGTACCGGCCCGAGCTTCACTACATGCGCGGCCCCGGTCCGAAATGGCGCGCCAAGTACCAGGCCAGCCGGCTCGACCGCGGGCTTTGAACGCGGCGACTTCGGCTCTTTCCAGCTAGCGGTCTCTCCACTTGTCATGCCCGGGCTCGTCCCGGGCATCCACGTTTTGTCCTGCGCGAAAGAATGTGGATGGCCGGGACAAGCCCGGCCACGGCGGCGCGGGAAGCGGCGCCGCCTCACCTCCCCGTGAACCTCGCCTTGCGCTTCTCGACGAAGGCATTGCGGCCCTCGATGGCGTCGTTGCTCTTGCGGATGGTGGCCTGGAGCTCGATCTCGCGGCGGAACTGGGCCTCGTAGGTGGCGTGCTCGCTCTCCTCGACCAGCGCGCGGGTTGCGACTAAAGCGCGCGTCGGGCCGTCGGCGAGGCGACGCGCGAGGGCGAGCGCCTCCTCCATCAGCCTGGCATCGTCGACAACCTGCCGCACCAGGCCGATCTCATGGGCGTGCTCGGCGGTCAGCGGCTCGTTCAGCAGCATCAGTTCGAGCGCGCGCTGGCGGCCGATCAGGCGCGGCAGCAGCCAGGTCGAGCCGAGATCGGGCACCAGCGCGATGCGGCTGAACACCTGGATGAAGCTCGCCGACCGCGCCGCGACAATAATGTCGCCGGCCATGGCGAGGCTGAAGCCGCCGCCGGCCGCCACGCCGTTGACGGCGACGACCACGGGCACACGGCATTCGCGCAACGCCTTGAAGGCCGGCCAGTAGAACCGCATCACGCCGGCTGCGATGTCCTCGCCGAGCGCTTCGGATGCCTTCAAATTCTGTCCTGAGCAAAATCCGCGCCCGGCGCCGGTGAGGATCAGCGCACGGATGTCTTCGTACCGTGTCATCTCGGCGACGGCGCTGGCCAATGCGCCGAGCAGGTCCGGCGTCATCGCATTCAGGCTCGCCGGCTCGTCGAGCGTCAGGATCCCGACTGCGCCATCCCGCGCCTGTTTCACACCAGCCATGTCGCGTCTCCCTTGCGATGTTCTCGTTGGCGGCAATGTGCCATTGTCCGCCGGCTTCGCCAATCGCGGAGCCTCGAATTCAACGCAGCGAAGCCATCGACGAGCATCAAGACGACATCATGCCTCACCAGTTCAGCCTCAACCAAACCGTCCGCAAACCCGCCGTCACATCCAAGGGCGGCATCGTCGCCTCGCAATCGCGGCGGGCGGCTGAAGTCGGAGCGGAGGTGCTGGCCGCGGGCGGCGACTGCGTAGATGCGATCGTCGCGACCACCATGGCGCTGAACGTGCTGGAGCCCTGGAATAGCGGTATCGGCGGCGGCGGCGCGATGGTGCTCTACCGCGCCAAGGAAAATCGCACCGAGGTGATCGACTACGGCATGTGCGCGCCGCAGAGCCTGCGCGCCGCCGACTACCCGCTCAGCGGCGAAGGCGCCGCCTCCGATCTCTTCCCCTGGCCGCGGGTGAAGGACGATCGCAACGTCCATGGCCCCCGCTCGATCGCGGTGCCCGGCGTCGTCGCCGGAATGGAAGAGGCGCATCGCCGCTATGCCAAGATGCCGTGGAAGGACCTGGTTGCGCCGGCGGCGAAGCTCGCCGGCGAAGGCCTGCTGGTCGATTGGTGGACGACGGTGACGATCTCGGGCTCGGCCGCCGATCTCAGGCGCTATCCCGCAAGCGCGGCCGCCTATTTGAAGGATGGCCTGCCGCCGAGCGCGCCATGGGGCATCAAGGCCGAGACGCGGCTGCCGCAGGATGGCCTGAAGGCGACGCTGTTGCATCTCGCCGAGGCCGGCCCGCGCGATTTCTACCAGGGCGATCTCGCCAGGAGCATCGCCTCCGACATCAAGGCCGACGGCGGCTCGCTGTCGGTCGAGGATCTCGCCGCATTCCGTGCCCATCCGCGCGCGCCGCTGGCGATCCCCTATCGCGGCGGCAAGGTGTTCGCGACGCCCGAGCTCACGGCCGGGCCGACCATGGCGCATGCGCTGCGCCTGTTGCAGCAGAGCTTGACGCCGGCGGCCGCACCGGATGCCCGCGCCTATGTCGAATATGCGCTCGCCTTGCAGGCTGCCTTCCGCGAGCGCCTCAAGGACATGGGCGATGCCGACGGCAAGCGCTCGCTCGGCGCCGAATATTTGGCGCCCGCCTGCACCACGCATTTCTCGGTGGTCGATCGTCACGGCAACATGGCCGCGGTGACGCAGACGCTGCTGTCGTCCTTCGGCTCGAGATATGTGACGCCGCACACCGGCATCACCATGAACAATGGCATCATGTGGTTCGACCCGACGCCTGGCACTACCAACTCGCTCGCGCCAGGCAAGCGCTGCCTTTGCAATTACACGCCCGTCATCGCCGAGACGAAGGACGGCAAGCGCCTCGCCGTCGGCGCATCCGGCGGACGCCGCATCCTGCCCTCCGTGATGCAGCTCGTGTCCTTCGCGATGGATTTCGGCATGGACCTCGATGCCGCCATCCATCAGCCGCGCATCGACGCCAGCGAAGGCGCGGTCGTGATCGGCGATGCGCGACTGCCGGAGGACGTGCGCAAGGCGCTGGGCGCGCGCTTCGACTACGAAGAAAGCCGCGTACAGACTTTGCCGCAGAAGTTTGCGTGCCCGAGCGTGGTGATGCGCGAGGGCGACACGAATTTCGGCGCGGTCGAGATCTTCCAGCCCTGGGCCGACGCGGTCGCGGAAGGCTGAGCGGACGCATCGATGCGAGATGATGCTAACGCGCGTTGAGCGCTCGCACGACTACGCATCTGCGCGAGCGTCACGACTCCTCCACATTCGCAGGGAACTTACGCACCCACAGTTCGCTCATTGAGCGGACAAGTGCGCTCACCTCCGGAGGACACGATGAAGAAATTTGCGCTCGCCGCGTCGCTGATCATTGCGGCTGGCTTAACAATGACAGGCCCTGCACTCGCCAAGGGCGGACATGGCGGCGGCCATGGCCATGGACATAAGAGTCATGGTCACGGCCACAAGTTCGGCCATTACCATGGGGCGCCGCACGGATGGCACCATGGACGCAAGGTCGGCTGGCGCGGTCACGGCTGCCCGCCCGGCCTCTGGAAGCAGGGCCGCTGCTGACCCTACGTCTGCGTTGATGCAAGGCGTCGCCTGAAACCGGGCGGCGCCTTTCTCACATGCCGAGCCGGTCGCGCACGCGGCCCGCGATCACGGCGGTCGTCACCCCGACCGGCCAGAAGGCATGCATCGCGATCGGCTTGATGCCAGTGACCGGCATGTCGATCTCGGCCTTTGTGCCGCCGATCAGCCGGCGGGCGAGCTGCGCGCCCATCGCGGTCGAGAGCGCGACGCCGCGCCCGTTGCAGCCGAGCGAGATCAGGATGTTCTCCGCGGGCTCATGCACGTGAGGGTAATGATCCGCAGTGATGGCGAGCCGGCTATTCCAGCCGTGCGTCCAGGCGACACCCTTCAGCTGCGGCCACAGCCGCTCCGCATAGCGCATGAGATAGGCGACGTCGTTCGGCGATTTGATCCAGCGCATCGGTCCGCGGCCGCCCATCAACAGGCGATTGTGCTGATCAATGCGGTAATAGACCGTGATATGGCCGCTCTCGTAGAGCACGGGACGGGTCGGCATGATCGAACGTGCCACCGCATCGGAGAGCGGCGCGGTGGCGGCAATCGATGAAAACACCGGCACGATGGTGCGGCGGAGCGCCGGCCAGAGATCATCGGTGAAACCATTGGTGGCGAGCAGGACCTTGTCGGCATGAAGGACGGCGCGCGGCGTCTCGATGCGCCAGCGCGAGCCCTCGCGGCGCAGTGACAATGCCGGCGTCTCGCCAAAGACCTTCGCGCCCGCCGAGATCGCGGCGCGCGCAAGGCCGCGGGCGTAGCTGAGGGGATGCAGGTCACCGCCGCGGGTATCCAGCATGGCGCCGATGTAGCGGTCGGTGCCGGTCATCTCGCGCAGTTGCTCGCGGTTCAGATAGGTCACGGGCATGCCGCGGCGGATGCATTGCTGCGCAGTCTTCTCGATCGCGGCGGCGCTGGCTTCATTGTAGGCCGCGCGCAGCGTGCCGTTCTGGCGCGCTTCGCAGGGAATCTGGTAGCGGCGGATCAGATCATGGGTGAAATTCGTGGTGCCGTAGGAGAATGCGATCATGCGGCGGCCGAGCTCCGCGCCGAAATCCGCCTCGATCTGATCGGGATCGTGCTTGAGCCCGGGATTGGTGTGGCCGCCATTGTTGCCGGACGCGCCCCAGCCCGGCTCCTGCGCCTCCAGCACCAGCGCCTCGACGCCCTGCTCGGCCAGATGCAACGCGGTCGATAGGCCAGTGTAGCCGCCGCCGATGATCGCGACGGAGACATTCTTGTCCACGTCGAGCGGCGGCGTGGCCACCGGCGCGACGGCAGTGTCGGCATAGATCGAAGGCGGCAAAGGCAGGCGCGTCGTCATGGCAAAGACCGATCAGAGCGGATGCAGCACGCGGCGCAGAAAGTCCTGCGTGCGCGGATGCTGGGGTTGATTGAGCAGCGCCTTGGCCGGCCCCTGCTCGACGATGACGCCGCCGTCGATGAACAGCACGCGGTCGGCGACGTCGCGGGCAAAGCCCATCTCGTGGGTGACGACGACCATGGTCATGCCGTCGTCGGCGAGCTTGCGCATCACGCCGAGGACGTCGCCGACCAGTTCAGGGTCGAGCGCCGAGGTCGGCTCGTCGAACAGGATCGCCTTCGGCTGCATCGCGAGCGCCCGCGCGATGGCGACGCGCTGCTGCTGGCCGCCGGAGAGCTGCGGCGGATGCGCATCGGCCTTCTCCGCGAGCCCGACCTGGGCCAGCAGCGCGCGGCCGCGCTCCAGCGCCTGCCCACGCGGCTCCTTCTTCACGAACAGCGGCCCTTCGACCACATTCTCCAGCGCGGTGCGATGCGGGAACAGGTTGAAGCGCTGGAACACCATCGAGACCTGGGTGCGGATGGCGACGATCGACGGCGCGTCGCGGTCGACCTTCAAGCCTTCGACGCTGATCTCGCCGCGGTCGTAGCTTTCGAGCCCGTTGATGCAGCGCAGGATGGTCGACTTGCCCGAGCCGGAAGGGCCAATGATGCAGACCACCTCGCCCTTCTCCACCGACGCATTGATGCCCTTGAGCACCTCGACCTTGCCGAAGCTCTTGTGAACGTCGTTCAGCTCGATCATCGCTTGCCGGCCCGCTTCTCGAAGTGACGGACGAGCAGGATCAGCGGGATGCTCATGGTGAGATACATCAGCGCCACCAGGGTGAACACGCTGGTGTTCTTGAAGGTCGAGGAGGCGATCAGCTTGCCCTGCAGCGCGAGCTCGGCGACCGTGATGGTCGAGGCTTGCGAGGAATCCTTCAGCATCATGATCATGACGTTGCCGTAAGGAGGCAGCACGATGCGCACGGCCTGCGGCAGCACCACGCGGCGCATGGTGAGCCACCAGCCCATGCCGATCGACTGCGCGGCCTCGATCTGCCCTTTGTCGATGGCCTCGATGCCGGCGCGGAAATTCTCCGCCTGGTAGGCCGAATAGGCGATGCCGAGCCCGAGGATCGCGGCCTGCAAGGCCGACAGCGTGACTCCGAGATCAGGCATCACGAAGTAGAGGTAGAACAGCAGCACGATGATCGGGATGCCGCGGATCACGTTGATCAGGCTGGCGCTGAGCATCGACAGCGCCTTGATGCCGGAGACCCGCATCATCGCCCAGATCAGGCCCAGCACCGTCGACAGCAGCAGCGAGCCGACCGTGACGATGATCGTCAGCGCGACGCCGTTCAACAGGATCGGGAAGAACTCGACGGCGTCGCGCCAGAAGCCTTTCATCGGGCAGCCTAGTCTCTACCGATCAACCCTGTGCCTTCAGGCCCCATTTATCGAGGATCTTGTCGATGGTGCCGTTGGCCTTGAGCTTCGCGAGCGAGGCGTTGATCTTGCCGAGCAGCGCAGTCTCGCCCTTGCGCACCCCGATGCCGACCGAGCCGACCGTAACGGGCTTGTAGCCATCGACGAGACGAACCTCGGGGAAACCGCCCTGCTTCAGATTGTAGGCGAGGATCGGATAGTCGGCATAGCCGGCCTTGAGGCGACCGGTGTTCACGTCGCGCAGGATGTCCGGGATGGTGTCGTAAGCCTTGACCTCGGCGAACAGCCCGGTTTTCTTCAGCGCGTCGACGAAGGCGGTGCCGACCTGGGCGCCGACCGTCTGGCCCTTGAGATCGTCCTGGGTAGCATAGGCCTTGGTATCGCTCTTCGGCACGACGAGGCCTTCGCCATAGGTGTAGATCGGGTCGGAGAAGTCGACCACCTCTTTGCGCGGCGGCGTGATGAACATCGCGGCCGCGATGATGTCGATCTTGCTCGAGGTCAGCGACGGGATCAGCGCCGAGAACTGCATCGGCTCGATCTGCACGTTGAAGCCGGCGTCCTTGCCGATCTCGGTGACGAGATCGACCATGATGCCCTGGATGGTGTTGGTCTTGGTGTCGAGGAAGGTGAAGGGAATGCCCGTCGGCGTCGAGCCGACCTTCAGCACCTGCTGCGCCGAGGCCGGCGTCACCGCTGCAATTGCGAGTGCCGCGACCGCGGCCTGGACAAAACGCTTCATCGCATCCCCCTTTGGGTCCGGCCGATGTCGGCACTGGCGCGTGTCAGGATCAGACGTTGCGGACCAGGCTGTTTCGGCCTATTTTCACCAATATGAAAATTTGGTCACACTTTCGCGGATCACGCAAGTGGTTTTCATGCACATGAAGGAAGCGATCTGACGTGAGCGGTGGCAAAAGAATGCGCAAACCGGCCGCCGCAAAGCCGGCGAAGCCGCAGGCCAGAACCAAGGCCGTCGCCAAAGCCAAGGAGCCCGCGATGGATATCGCGGTCGGCCGCCGCATCAGGGATATCAGGCGCGTCAGGCAATTCTCGCTGGAAACGGTCGCCGCGCGCACCTCGCTGTCAATCGGCTTCCTCAGCCAGATCGAGCGCGGCCTGTCATCACCCTCGCTCCGGGTGCTGGCGACGCTCGCCGACGTGTTCGGGGTCGGCATCGCCGCGCTGTTCGGCGCAAGCCCGAGCGCCGAAGGCGGATCCGACCAGGTCGTGACGCGCGCACCTCAGCGGCCCGAACTGAAACTCTGGCGCACCGGCGTGTCCAAGCAATTGCTGAGCCCGGCGAGCGCCGACAACAAGCTCAACCTGTTCCTGGTGCATCTCGACCCCGGCGGCTCGACCGGCGGCGAGCTTTACACCCATGACGGCGAGGAAGCCGGCCTGGTGCTCGAAGGCGAGATGATGCTGACGGTGGACAGCGAGACCTGGTCGCTGAAGATCGGCGACAGCTTTCGGTTCGCGAGCCGCAGGCCGCACCGGTTTTCCAATCCGGCCGAGGATGCGAAAGCGGTGGTGCTGTGGGTGAATTGCGTGACGCGGGCGGACTGAAGGCGCTCAGCAAACGCCGCGCCGCAGAAGACATCCGCGACGTTTCCATACCGTCATTGCGAGCGCAGCGAAGCAATCCAGATTCTCTCCGTCGAGATAGTCTGGATTGCTTCGTCGCAAGGGCTCCTCGTAATGACGCGGCGAGAGTCTTAGCCAAACCGGTGCTTGTACCGCTCCACCGACAGCTCACTCACATCAATGTCCGCCTTCTTGCCCGACAGCATGTCGGCGAGCACGCGGCCCGAGCCGCAGGACATGGTCCAGCCGAGCGTGCCGTGGCCGGTGTTGAGGTGGAGATTGGCGTAGTGCGTCGGGCCGATCACGGGCGGGCCGTCCGGCGTCATCGGACGCAGGCCGCTCCAGAACATCGCCTTGGACAGATCGCCGCCGCGCGGGAACAGATCGGTCAGCGAATGGTCGAGCGTCGCGCGGCGGGCGTCGTAGAGCTTGTCCGAATAGCCGGAGATTTCCGCGGTGCCGCCGACGCGGATGCGGTTGCCGAGGCGTGTGATCGCGACCTTGTAGCTCTCGTCCATCACGGTGGATTCCGGCGCGCCCGAGGCGTCCTTGATCGGCACCGTGATCGAATAGCCCTTCACGGGATAGACCGGCAGCGAGATGCCGAGCGGCGCCAAGAGGCGCGAGGACCAGCTACCGAGCGCGAGCACGTAAGCGTCGGCCTGCAGCAGGCCGGCGCTGGTCGCAACACCGCTGACCCGCGCGCCGTCGGTGACGATGCGGTCGATCCCGGTATTGAACATGAACTTCACGCCGAGTGCTTCGGCGTTCTTGGCCAGTGCCTGCGTGAACATGTGGCAGTCGCCCGTCTCGTCCTGCGGCAGGCGCAGCCCGCCGACGAACTTCTCCTTGACGCCTGATAGCGCCGGCTCGGCCGCGATGCAGCCCTCGCGGCTCAACACCTCGAAGGGCACGCCATATTGCTTGAGCACGGCGATGTCCTCGGCCGTGCCGTCGAGCTGGGCCTGGTAGCGGAACAGCTGGAGCGTGCCCTGCGCGCGCTCGTCATATTGAATGCCAATGTCGCGACGCAGGTCGCGCAGGGAGTCGCGGCTGTATTCCGCGATCGGAATCATCCGGCTCTTGTTCACTGCATAGCGCGCACTGGTGCAGTTGCGCAGCATCTTGAGCAGCCAGACCCACATGACGGGATCGAGCTTCGGCCGCACCACGAGGGGGCCATGCTTCATCAAGAGCCATTTGATGGCCTTCACCGGCACGCCGGGGCCGGCCCAGGGCGAGGAATAGCCGGGCGACACCTCGCCGGCATTGGCGAAGGAGGTCTCCAGCGCCGGCTCGGGCTGGCGGTCGACGACGGTCACTTCATGGCCGGCCCGCGCGAGGTAGTAGGCAGAGGTGACACCGATGACACCGCTGCCGAGGATCAAGACTTTCACGCTTCGTCAAACTCCCGCGGCATCACGCTCGCCGCTGCAAGAACAATACTCCGCAACGGCGAGAGCAATTATCAGGCCACCTTCTTGATGGCGTCGCCGAGGATCGAGACCATCTGGTCGATGTGGCTCTTCTCGACAATGAGCGGAGGCGACATCGCGAAAGAGTCGCCGCTCATGCGCAGATAGAGCCCGGTGTTGAAGCAGTCGACCATGACGTCGTAGCCGCGCGCGCCCACGACGCCGTCGCGCGGCGCGAGCTCGACCGCGCCCATCAGGCCGCAATTGCGGATGTCGACGACGTTCGGCAGGCCTTTCAGCGAATGCAGCGCATCGCGCCAATATTCGGCGATCGAGGCACCGCGCGTGAGCAGGCCTTCGTCCTTGTATATGTCGAGCGTCGCGATGCCGGCGGCGCAGGCGGTCGGATGCGCCGAATAGGTGTAGCCGTGAAACAGCTCCATCTGGTTCTCGGGGCCGACCATCATGCCGTCGTGCACCTTGCGGCTCGCGAACACCGCGCCGCAGGGAATGGTGCCGTTAGTGATGCCCTTGGCGGTCGTCATCAGGTCCGGCGTGACTCCGAAGAAATCGGCGGCGAACGGGGTGCCGAGGCGGCCGAAGCCGGTGATGACCTCGTCGAAGATCAGGAGGATGCCGTGCTTGTCGCAGATCTCGCGCAGGCGGTTGAGATAGCCTTTCGGCGGCGGCAGGACTGCAGTCGAACCCGGCACCGGCTCGACGATCACCGCGGCGATGGTCTCGGCACCGTGCAAGGCCACCAGACGCTCGAGATCGTCGGCGAGCTCGGCGCCATGCTCGGGCTGGTCCTTGGCGAAGGCGTTGCGGGTAAGGTCGTGGGTGTGACGGATGTGGTCGACGCCCGGCAGCAGCGTGGTGAAAGCGCGGCGGTTGGCGACCATGCCGCCGACCGAAGTGCCGCCGAAGCCGACACCGTGATAGCCGCGCTCGCGGCCGATCAGGCGGGTACGGCTCGCCTGGCCGTTGGCGCGGTGATAGGCGAGCGCGATCTTCAGCGCGGTGTCGACCGATTCGGAGCCGGAGTTGGTGAAGAAGACGCGGTCAAGGCCCTTCGGCGCAATCTCGGCGAGGCGCTCGGCGAAATCGAAGGCGAGCGGATGGCCCATCTGGAACGAGGGGGCGAAGTCCAGCGTCATCAGCTGGCGCTCGACCGCGGCGGCGATCTGCTTGCGGCCATGGCCGGCATTGACGCACCAGAGGCCGGCGGAGCCGTCGATGACCTTGCGGCCGTCGACGGTGGTGTAGTGCATGCCCTCGGCCGAGGAGAACAGGCGCGGCGCCTTCTTGAACTGCCGGTTGGCCGTGAACGGCATCCAGAACGAGTCGGTCTTGATAGTGTTCGGAATCTGATGAAGGGTCACGGCCGCGCTCCTTTGCTGACGACCTAGCAGAGGCACGGCTTCAGATGCGCAACAAGTCCTTTTCTAGTGGCCTGCAAGCCATTGATTCCGCTGGGGCTGCCGGTCCATATTTGCGCGATCCGCAACACCTGCAACACCGGATCAGGGCTAGGACCAGGACATGAGCGTCGACATCGGCGGACGGCTGCGATTCATCCGGGCGCGTCACAAGCTGTCGCAGCGGGAACTGGCCAAGCGTGCCGGCGTCACCAATTCGACGATCTCGCTGATCGAGTCCAACCAGATGAACCCGTCGGTCGGCGCGCTCAAGCGCATCCTCGACGGCATCCCCATGGGGCTCGCCGAGTTTTTCGCGCTGGAGCCGGAGTCGAGGCGCAAGATCTTCTACCGTGCCGAAGAGCTGACCGAAGTCGGCAAGAAGCCGATCTCCTATCGCCAGATCGGCGACAACCTGTTCGGCCGCAGCCTGCAGATCCTGAAGGAGCGCTACGAGCCCGGCAGCGACACCGGACGCGTCCACCTGGTCCATGACGGCGAGGAAGGCGGTATCGTGATCTCCGGCAAGCTCGAGGTCACCGTCGAGGACGAACGCCGCATCCTCAATCCCGGCGATGCCTATTATTTCGAGAGCCGACGCCCGCATCGCTTCCGCTGCGTCGGCGGCAAGCCGTGCGAAGTGATCTCGGCCTGCACGCCACCGACGTTCTGAAGCGCGATCGATCCCATCCGGACTGTTTCGGAGGCGGAGCGAGGAAGCCCCGCCCCGCCCTTCGTCTCAGCGCTTAAGTCAACAACTCCTCGATCCGG
This sequence comes from Bradyrhizobium sp. DOA1, assembly GCF_001593325.1. Lineage (NCBI taxonomy): Bacteria > Pseudomonadati > Pseudomonadota > Alphaproteobacteria > Hyphomicrobiales > Nitrobacteraceae > Bradyrhizobium > Bradyrhizobium sp. DOA1. The sequence goes on along the minus strand of NZ_JXJM01000001.1, from coordinate 1,072,538 downwards.
ATCGGAAAGCGGCGGACGCGTACGCCGGTCGCATGCCAGACCGCGTTGGCGACAGCGCCGGCGCTGCCGGTGATGCCGATCTCGCCGACGCCCTTGATCCCGAGCGCATTGACGTGCGGGTCGTGCTCCTCGACGGTGATCACGTCGAGCGGCGGCACGTCGGCATTCACGGGGATGTGGTACTCGCCGAGATTGGCATTCATGATGCGGCCGGTGCGACGATCGGTGATCGCCTCCTCATGCAGCGCGAAGGACAGACCCCAGATCATGCCGCCGAACAGCTGGCTCTGCACCATCCTGGGATTGACGATCCGCCCCGCCGCGAAGGCGCCGACCATGCGGGTGGCACGGATCTGGCCGAGCTCAGGATCGACCTTGACCTCCGCGAACACCACGCCATGGGCGTGCATCGCATATTCCTCCATCGCCGCAGGGTTCGGCGCGCCGGTGCCGCGGGCCTCGACCTCGGCGACGCCCGCGCGCGAGAGGATCTCGGTGTAGCTCTCACCGCGGCTTTCATCGTCGCGCCGCAGCAGCCTGCCGTCGCGCGCGATCACGCCGGCATTGCCGGCGCCGAACAGCGGCGAGCGCTCGTCATTGGTGGCGATATCGGCGAGCTTCGCGATCACGGCCGCGCCGGCGCTGTGGATCGCGGCACCCGCCGTTGCCGTGTGCGCCGAGCCGCCGGCGATGCCCGCGTCGGGCAGATCGGACGAGCCGGCCTTGAACGCGACGCGGTCGATATCGAGCCCGAGCTGGTCCGCTGCGATCTGGGCCAGTGCCGTCCAGGCGCCCTGCCCCATGTCATGCGCGCCGATCTCCATGACACCGGAGCCGTCACGACGGAGCGCCGCGCGCGCCTCGGCCTGGAACATCAGCGCCGGGAAGGTCGCAGTGCCCATGCCCCAGCCGACCAGAAAGCCGGCATCGTCGCGCATCTGCCGCGGCTGCAGCGGGCGCTTGGCCCAGCCGAAGCGCGCGGCGCCCTGCTCGTAGCAGGCACGCAGCGCCTTTGACGAAAACGGCTTTCCGGTGATCGGCTCGACCTCGGCGTAGTTCTTAAAGCGGAAGGCCAGCGGATCCATGCCGCAGGCAAAGGCCATCTCGTCAATTGCGCTTTCGAGCGCGATCGAGCCGGTTGCCTCGCCCGGCGCGCGCATGAACAGCGGCGTGCCAGTATTGACGCGCACCGCGTCATGCGAGGTGCGGATCGCAGGCGCCGCATAGAGCGTGTGCGAGGCATCCGCTGCCGGTTCGAAGAAATCGTCGAACGTGCTCGACACGGTTCTGGCATGGTGATCGAGCGCGGTCAGACGTCCCTCGCCGTCGGCGCCGATGCGCAAGCGCTGACGCGTCGGTGCGCGATGGCCAACCGGCCCGTACATCTGCTCACGGCGCAGCACGAGCTTGACCGGTCTGCCGACCAGCTTGGCGGCCATGATGCCGAGCACCGGCGGACCGCCCATGAGCCCCTTCGAACCGAAGCCACCACCAAGGAAGGGGCTGCGGATATGGATGTTGTCGTGGGCGATGCCGAACAACTCGGCGATGCGCGCGAGCGACAGCTTCAATCCCTGGGTCGGCATGTCCACGGACAGCTTGTCGCCATCCCAATGAGCCACGATCGCATGCGGCTCCATTGCATTGTGATATTGCGGCGGCGTCTCGTAAACTGCATCGATCTGCTTCTCGGCCGAGGCAAGGCCTGCCTCGATATCGCCGTGGTGATGCTCCGCAGGATTGCCGACACCAACCGCTGATGGCACGAAGCTTTCGCCGGCATCGAGGCCGACCAGCGCGGGAAGCACGTCATAGCGCGGTGCCAGAAGCGCGGCGCCTTCGGTCGCCGCCTCCAGCGTCTCGGCAATCACGACCGCGATCGGCTGATTGGCATAGCGGACCTCATGGCTCTGCAACGCCTCCATCCGGAACACGAACGGGTTGGTCTTGATCTCCGGATCGATCGCAAGCTGCGGCTTGTGGTCGGGCGTCATGACGTCGACGACGCCGGGATGGCGTTTTGCGGCCTCGACATCGAGCGAGGCCACACGGCCGCGGGCGATGCTCGATACGACCATCACCGCAAACAGCATGCCGGGCGGATGGTTGTCGGCGGCGTAAGTCGCCTGCCCCTTGACCTTGAGGATGCCGTCGCGGCGGGTCAGCGGCTGGCCGATGTTCGAGCCGTGGCGCAGATGGGCGGGCGCGCTGGTCAGGTTGAGCTCAGGCATGGATGGCTCCAGGGATCGCGGCAAAGGGAGAGGCCGGCAGCGCCGGCAGGCGCGCGGGCGTACCGGCTGCGGCAAGGGTCAGCGCGCGCACCACGATGCGGCGCGCCAGCTCGATCTTGAAGGCGTTGTCGCCGGACGGTTTTGCCTCGGTGAGCGCACGCCAGGCAGCTTCCTGGAAGGCGTCGGCCGTCGGCGCGACGTTCCTGAGCACCTCCTCCGCGGCGCGGGCCCGCCAGGGCTTTGCGGCGACGCCGCCGAGCGCGAGACGCGCCTCTGCGATCTTGCCGTTCTCGATCCGCAATGCGGCTGCAGCCGAGACCACGGCAAAGGCATAGGAGGTCCGCTCGCGGACCTTGAGGTAGCGCGCGTGCGCGGCAAAGCTGCGTGCCGCAGGCGGCAGGCGAACCGCGACGATGAGATCGCCGGGTTCGAGCGCGGACTCCCGCTCCGGCGTCTCGCCGGGCAGGCGATGCAGTTCATCGAGCGCGATCTCGCGCCGGCCGTTCCTGCCCTCGACCTCGACGATGGCGTCGAGCGCGACCAGAGGCACGCAGAAGTCGGACGGATGCGTGGCGATGCAGCTATCGCTCCAGCCCAGCACGGCATGGCCGCGGTTCTCGCCCTCGCGGGCGTCGCAGCCGCTGCCGGCCTCGCGTTTGTTACAGCGGCTGGCGGTATCGTAGAAATAGGCGCAGCGCGTCCGTTGCAGGAGATTGCCACCGACCGTCGCGGCGTTGCGCAATTGCGCGGAGGCACCGGAGAGCAGCGCTTCGGCGACCGCGGGATACGATCTCGTGAAGTCCGGGTCGTGCGCGAGATCGGCGTTGCTGACGAGCGCGCCGATCCGCAAGCCGCCGTCGGCGAGGCGCTCGATCCGGTCGAGGCCTTCGAGATGCGTGACGTCGACGAGACGATCCGGGCGACTGATATTGCCCTTCATCAGATCGAGCAGATTGGTGCCGGCGGCGAGATAGACGGCGCTCGGCTCGGCCGCGGCGGCAACGGCCTCGCTGACCATAGCAGGCCTGACATAGTCGAACGGTTTCATGCGGAGCGCCTTTGATTGGATTCGTCCATCTGTCCTTGCGCGTCGAGCACGGCATCGACGATGCCGGCATAGGCGCCGCAGCGGCACAGATTGCCGCTCATGCATTCGCGGATGCGCTCGGGATCGTTGCCGGCTTGCGCCTCACGCATCATGCCGAGCGCGCTCATGATCTGGCCGGGCGTGCAGAAGCCGCACTGGAAGCCATCATGGGCGATGAAGGCCGCCTGCACGGGATGAAGCTGATCGCCGCGCGCGAGGCCTTCGATGGTGAGGATGTCGGCGCCGTCATGGCTGATGGCGAGCGCGAGGCAGGAATTGATCCGCTTGCCGTCGACGAGAATGGTGCAGGCGCCGCACTGGCCGCGGTCGCATCCCTTCTTGGTTCCGGTGAGATGGAGGCGCTCACGCAGGAGATCGAGCAGCGTGACGCGCGGATCGTCGAGGACGACATCGCGCCGCGCACCGTTCACGGTGAGGCTGATGGAGTGGTTCATACAAGGCTCCGATCAGAAATGGACATGAGTCTTCGTGCAGCGCGCCACCGCCGTGGCCGCCGCCGAATGCGCGCCGCCGCGGGATGATGCGGGCCGGCACATGAGCGAAGATACGGAGGCGCCCTCCGCTTAACAAGGGCTGCCCGGAAACATTTGGAATTCGTCAAAAGACCGTGCGCTACCAACGTGATGCGCGCGCTTACGGGTTCAATCTAACCAATTCGTGATCTACATTGCCTGACATGGACGACCACACCGACCAAACCCGAAAGCCGCGCGCCGACGCCGTGCGCAATCGCGAGCGCGTGCTCGAAGCGGCCAAGATCGTGTTCAGCGCCGGCGGCCCCGAGGCGAGCCTCGAGGCCGTCGCGAAACGCGCCGGCGTCGGCATCGGCACGCTCTATCGGCACTTTCCGACGCGTGAGGATCTGTTCGAGGCGGTGTACCGGCGCGAGGTCGAACAGCTCAGCGAGCTTGCCGAGCACCTGCGAAGCGCCAAGGATCCGGTCGACGCGCTGCGCCGCTGGATGCGCTCGGGAGTCGAATTCGTCGCCACCAAGAAAGGTATGTCGGCCGCTCTCGCCCTGACCTATCAGAGCTCGTCGGAGCTCGCCGCGTTCTCGATGGACCGGCTCACCAAGGCGATCGGCTCGCTGCTCGACCGCGCGGTCGCAGCCGGCCAGATGCGCGGCGATATCAGCCCGGAGGATTTACTCAGGGCGTTGATCGGCATGTGCTACATGCACGACCAGCCGGGCTGGCAGTCCTCGGTGCTGCGGATGCTCGACGTGTTCGTGGACGGCCTGCAGGTGCAATCAGGCCCCAAAGCCAAAGTGCGGACCGCCAAGGCGGCGAAGCCGGCGGTGAAACGGAAGCGATAGCACGCCCGTATGTCCGAGAGGTCATGCTAGGATCAGCATCGCCGGGATATCAACGCGGAGCCTGTCATGCGCCTTGCCGCCTTGCTCGTTGCTGTCAGTCTCATCTTCAGCTCTGCCGCAGCCCATGCCGACGACGTCGGCATCGCCCAAGGCGTCATCCGTGCCCAGGAGCAGGCTTTCGCGCGCGACGATGCGGCTGCCGCCTATTCCCATGCCGCGCCGGCGATCAAGGAGATCTTCCCCGCGCCTAATATCTTCATGTCGATGGTCCAAAACGGCTACGCGCCGGTCTATCGGCACAAGAGTTTCGAGTTTGGCGACAGCAAGATCGAGGGCGGCTGGATTGCGCAGCGCGTCCATATCGTCGATGCCAACGGGGACGCCTGGGTCGCGCTCTACACGCTCGAGCAGCAGGCTGACGGCAGCTACAAGATCACCGGCTGCTCGCTGCTGAAGGCGGGACAGGCGGCCTAGGTTGCAAAACCCGGCCCTGTCTTGACCGAGCCCATCCGCGAGCGGATCAACAGCAACACGACGATGCTGATGTTGAGGGCGTTCCACGCCACGCCGTTCGCGAACGCCGCGCCATAGGAGCCGGTGGCGTCGAAGATCACGCCCGACACCCAGCCGCCGAAGGACATGCCGAACACGGAGGCGAAGATCACGATGCCGACGCGGGTCGCGGCTTCGCTCGCCGGCATCGCCTCGCGCACGATGATGGCATAGCTCGGCACGATGCCGCCCTGGAACAGGCCGAACATCGCGGAGATCAGATAGAGCGAGGCGAGGCTGTCGAAGAACAGATAGAACACCAGCGCAAAGCCCTGCGCCAGCGATCCCAGCAGCAGAGTGTAGATGCCGCCGATCTTGTCGGCGAGGAAGCCCGAGCCGATCCGGCTGACGATGCCGCAGGCCATCATCAGCGACAGCATCTCGGCGCCGCGCGCCACGCCGTAGCCGAGATCGCCGCAATAGGCGACGATATGCACCTGCGGCATCGCCATGGCGACGCAGCAGGAGATGCTGGCGATCGACAGCAGCACCGTCAGTGTGTTGGTCGACAGCTTGAGATCGACCCGCGGCGGCGGCGCGTTGGCGTGATCGTGGACCTTGTCGTCGCCCATCTGCGCGCGCAGCACAAGCACGAGAACCGTCATCAGACTGACGCAAATGATGCCGATGCCGATATGGGTGTAGCGCCAGCCCATCTCCTGCATGCCCCAGTTCACGAGCGGCGGCCACATGGTGCCGGCGAAATAATTGCCGCTCGCGACGATGGTCACGGCCAGCCCACGATAGCGCTCGAACCAGTGCGAGGCTTCCGCCATCAGCGGCGCGAAGGTCGCCGACGTACCGAGCCCGATCAGGAAATAGGCCGCCACGAACTGCCAGAGCTGCGTCGACAGCCCCGCCAGCGTGTTGGCCACGCCGAGGAAGGCGATGCTGATCGCCATCGCCGGTACGATGCCGAACCGGTCGGTGATCTTGCCGGCGATTACGCCGCCGAGCCCGAAGCCGAACATCATCAGCGTGAAAGCCAGCGACACCGCGCCGCGCGTAGCGGCGAATTCGGCCTGCACCGCGGGAATCATGACGACGATCGCCCACATGCCGACGCCGCCGATCGAACCGATCAGCAGCGCAATGACGAGCCGCGTCCAGGCCTGACGGGAATCAGGGCGGAATGAATCAGGCGTTTGTCCTGGATGATTTGGTGCGTGCACGGGCCGGAACATGGCCCGCGGATCGCCATAGGGTCAAGCATTGTGGCGCGATATTGGGCATGCGCGGTGCACTGCGGTAACTGGCGAACACGCCGTTACCGTCGATTGCCATCGCGTGTTTGCAGCCTCGCGACGTTGAGGGCGGGATCCCGCGATGCTCAAGCAGGTGAAGGCCGGCGACGAGGCGACCTTCGAGGTCGAGGAGGTGTCGCGGTACGCAGTGACGAGCATGTAGAAGGCGAAGCAGGACGCTTGCCGTTGCCGTCATTCTGGGATGGTCCGAAGGACCGGACCCGAAATCTCCAGATTTTCAGGTGCGCAATTGCGCGCCACAGTTCGATGCTGCGCATCGCCCCGGAATGACGACCTCCCGGGCCCGAACAGCCCGGTCTGGCCTCCTCCCTCCCCTCCGTTAACTCTTTGCTAACCATACACCCGGCAAGAATTGCCGGGTGAAGTCGAGTGTCGTCGGCCGCGTAGAACGGGAGCTCCCGTGGACGCCAGTGCGGTGCCTCACTTTAGGAACGGCGGCCCCTCGGCCGCCGCGCAGACGTTTGGGGCGCGTGGACGGCAGTCGCGCGGGGAGGCAGCTAGCATGGTCGACGTCACCGCAGGACAGGGCGTAGGCGCAGCACGACCCTCGATCCCCTCCCTCAACGACATCGTCACCGTCCTCAAGCGCGGCGACATCGCGCTGGCGCTCGGCGTCCTCACCATCCTGGTAGTGCTGATCCTGCCCCTGCCCGCGATCGTGCTGGACCTGTTCCTGGCGATCTCGATCACGCTCTCGATCCTGATCCTGATGACCTCGCTGTTCATCCAGGCGCCGCTGGAATTCTCCGCCTTCCCGACTGTCCTGCTGATCTCGACCATGCTGCGCCTGTCGCTCAACATGGCTTCGACCCGCCTGATCCTGTCGCACGGGCACGAGGGCACGGCCGCCGCCGGCCACGTCATCGAAGCCTTCGGCAACTTCGTGATGGGCGGCAATTTCGTCATCGGCATCATCGTCTTCGCCATCCTGATCATCGTCAACTTCATCGTCATCACCAAGGGTTCGGGCCGCATCGCCGAGGTCGCCGCACGCTTCCACCTCGACGCCATGCCCGGCAAGCAGATGGCGATCGACGCCGACCTGTCCGCCGGACTGATCGACGAGAAGGTCGCCAAGGAGCGGCGCAAGGAGCTGGAGGACGAAAGCGGCTTCTTCGGCGCCATGGACGGTGCCTCCAAATTCGTCCGCGGCGATGCCATCGCGGGCCTCCTCATCGTCTTCATCAACGTCGTCGGCGGCATGATCATCGGCGTGGCGCAGCAGGGCATGTCCTTTGCCGACGCCGGCCGCACCTACACGCTCCTGACCGTCGGTGACGGCCTCGTCACCCAGGTGCCGGCACTGATCGTCTCGACCGCGGCCGGCCTGCTCGTCTCCAAGGCCGGCGTTTCCGGCGCCGCCGACAAGGCGCTGATGAAGCAGTTCTCCGGCTATCCGCAGGCGCTCGCGATGTCGTCGGCGGTGATGCTGGTGCTGGCGGCGCTGCCGGGCATCCCGACCCTCCCCTTCCTGGCGCTCGGCGCCGGCGCCGGCGCGCTGGCCTGGAATGCCCGCAACCACAAGAAGACCGCCGTCAAGGCCGAGGAAGCCGCCAATGCCGCCCCTGCTCCGGGCATGCCGGGTGCACCGGGCGCCACTGCCGTCGAGGAGCCGATCTCGGCTGCGCTCAAGATCGACGATCTCAAGATCGAGCTCGGCTATGCGCTGCTGCCGCTGGTCAACGGCCCGGACGGCACCGACCGCCTCACCGAGCAGATCAAGGCGCTGCGCCGTTCGCTCGCGATCGAGATGGGCTTCGTGATGCCGGCGGTGCGCATCCTCGACAACGTCCAGCTCGAGGCCAACACCTACATCATCAAGATCAAGGAGGTCGACGCCGGCACCGGCAAGATCTGGCCGAACCAGTTCATGGTCATGGACCCCGGCGGCAGCCAGGTGCAGGTGCCCGGCATCCACACCACCGAGCCGACCTTCGGCCTGCCCGCAACCTGGGTCGACGCCAGCCTCAAGGAAGAGGCCTCGCTCAAGGGCTATACCGTGGTCGACGCCGCGACCGTGCTGTCGACCCACCTCACCGAGCTGCTCAAGGCCAACATGTCGGACCTGCTCTCCTATGGCGAGGTGCAGAAACTGCTCAAGGAGCTGCCGAAGGAGCAGAGCGAGCTGGTCAAGGACATCGTGCCGGGCCAGGTCACCGTCTCCGGCATCCAGCGTGTGCTGCAATTGCTGCTGGCCGAACGCATCTCGATCCGCGACCTCTCGACCATCCTCGAAGGCATCGCCGACTCGCTCGCCTTCTCGCGCAATCCCGCGACCATGGTCGAGCATGTCCGCGCCCGGCTGGCGCGGCAGATCTGCGCACAGAACACCTCCTACAACGGCTATCTGCCGCTGATCGCCTTGTCAGCGCGCTGGGAGCAGGCCTTTGCCGAGTCGATCATCGGCCAGGGCGAGGAGCGCAGCCTCGCGATGCAGCCCTCGAAACTGTCGGAGTTCATGACCGGCGTGCGCGAGGCCTTCGAGCGCGCTGCACGCGAGGGCGAGGCGCCGGTGCTGGTCACCTCTGCGGCAATTCGTCCGTTCGTGCGGTCCCTGGTCGAACGGTTCCGGGCTCAGACCACCGTGCTGTCGCAGGCCGAAATCCACCCCAGGGCGAGGTTGAAAACCGTCGGAAGCGTCTGATTTGCCTTAAGAAGCCGCGTGCTTTTGAGCCACAGGCAAATGGTTTTTGAGTTCCTGGCGCCTTGTCGACCACAGTCCGAAAAGGCGCCGAGAAAGCACATTACAGCATTGAAATAATTAAGTAATTGTACGATCTAGGGTCGCCCGTGATCGCGATCTTTCACGTCCTTTCACGCCCTTGTGATGGCCTCTTGGGAACGAATCCTCCCAATACTAAGTTGTTGGGCACCGGAAGCATGAACCTGCCTAAACTGGCTGGCGACTACTTCGGGTAGATGGCGGCAGGAGGCTTCCATGAACCACTCGATCTACAGCGCAGATCGCTCGACCCATTTGAAAATCGTGGTCGTGGCCCTCGTCGCAGGGATCGCGGTGGCAGGCCTCGGCATCACGGCACGCACGGGTTCGGATGAAGGTCTGACCGAGACGGCCCGCGTCATCAAGGCCGGCAAGCCGGTCGTCATCACCAGCTCGAACGCGTCCCTCGTTCGCTAAGGAGATCTGACGAGTTTTTTGAATTCACGCGGCTCTTTACCAGCCCCCCAAAGTCGCCACGTGGATATGTAGACGACCCCAACCCCAAGTCGACTACAGAAAGCGCCCGCCCCCCACGGGCGCTTTCTCACGTCTGGGGTATGTCGGGTGATTGCGAACTCGCACCTCGCCCTCGTCATTGCGAGGAGCTCCCGGGACGAAGCAATCCAGACTGCCTCCGTGGAAACAGCTTGGATTGCTTCGCTGCGCTCGCAATGACAGTGCTTGGGCTATGGGCGCCGCATCATCATCCGCGTTTTCAACGCAGACACACCTCCGCATCCTCGCGGCGCATTTCGCCCGAGCTTTGCCTGGTCCTTTCGCCCTCAATTGAAAGAAGGCGCAGGGAAGACCGGGTGCCGGCCGGGCACCCACGGTCCACTGTGCGAGAGATGGCAACAAGAATTTGCACAGCGGCATACAGGTGGAGCCAAACAACCGGCCTTCCCTGCGCAGTGGTCTTACGGCTTATGTCGTGCTCTCCCCGGGGAGCGTTGCACTATTGCCCCCGTCGCCTTGCGGATAACTGATGCACGTGCCCGGTTGGGCCGCCACATCACCGCAAGACTTGGCGCACAGACCCCGGGCGCCAGGACGACACGATTTTACCGTACGTGAACCGCACCCGTCGTGGCGCGACGCATTCGCTCACGGTTGCCCGCCCTGCGAAGCTCATCGCGCCGGTGTGATCCACGTCCACCGCCGCCCGGCCCGCGTTCGTGACGATCGCGATACGCCCCTCTTTCTTGGGCCGGGTTGCGGCGATGGATACGCCGTTTCCGAATTTCGGTAAAGGCGAATATTTTTGGCGCGGGTGATTCACCGGCATCTTGCGTGTTTTGCCCGTCGGGACCCAAGAGTTCGTGGCTTGGCTTACCCGCCGACAATGCAATTATGGGCTCGCTGCCGCAGCAATCGCCACATATTTCGCGTAGAATTCGGCGACCCGGCCGCGCCACATGCCAACGAACGCCTCCGACGTCACGTTGTCCACCGACTTCCAGGTGCGCTTGAAGGTCGGAAGCGTATTGCCCCAGATCGCGCGTTTGCACCACCTCTCGCCCTTCTCCCTTCCTTCGCTGGTGGCACACATTGATTTCCATGCGGAGCGAGCGGGCCGACTGATGTGCTCAGCGGCGCCTTCCCAGCCCTGCTGATGGATCAAGTAAAGATCGCTCTTGTCTGGCGTCCGGTGTGTGATCCACTCGAACTGGATGCCTTCGGTTATCATTTTGTAGGCGGCCGCAACGGCGTTATCCCGTGGACTGCGAATCTCCCCAAAGCCGAACTTCCCGAACTCATAGTAGCTCAGCTGAAACAGCCCGATGTACGACCCGGTGCGTTGATTGGGGTTGAAACCGGATTCGATCTTGGCAACCGCCATCATGAAATTGAAATCGAGACCGAACGCGTCCGAAGCGCGCTTGATCTCTTCGGCCGGCGTTCCGACCGGAATGTCCTTGAACGCGCGCAAGACGATCTCCGCCGGTTTCTCGGCGGGCGGCAGTTCGGACCAGACGTAGTAGACCAGATAACGAAAATCCCGCGTCGAGGCCGCTTTCGGAGCATCGCTGGATGTATCGCGCTCTGGCGGCGGCTCAACGATATCCTGTCCCAACGACGCCAATTTTCCCGCGACGGGTTCATCGACGATCTCGGCGGGGCTCATGGGCTCGGAACCTGCTGACGTCACCGAGCCAGGCTCTGCTCTTTCTGCCAGAAGCGCTGCCGCAAGTCGTGCGGACGCCTCAGCGTACATCGCAGCGGTCACGATGTTCGCAGGAGCCGCCATGCTCGCTGCCGCTTGCGGCATGACATCCCGCACTGTCGCCGCCGGTCTGTTACTGACCGCGGCATACAGGCCGACGGACGCGATAACAGCCACGATGCAGCTGGTCTGCCAAACCTTCATCGGCGGAAGTCCACCGATGGCGTCTGTACGAAGGCTGCTTGCATGTTCCTGCGGCCCATGGGTAAGCATTCTTCGTAGAATCTTAAGGTTTAAATGTGGTGAACGGGAGCAGGCTTCTGCTGCGCAGCAACGACTAGCGCGACCCGTAGGTCGGCCGCGGTGCCTGCACGGTCGGCGCGAACCGGCAGGATCACGGTTGGATGCAGCCCATCGATCACGCTCGAGACAACGTCGCCGCCCGCGAACACGCCGCCCACACGCGTCCGCCCTAAGCGGCGCTGATCAATTCCAGACGGGCTTCGAACCTGATGCTGCGCTTGCCCGCAAGCGCCGTGCCTTCGAGGATACCGCCCTTCGCATCGCACGTTCCCGAAAAACCAATTCCAATCTCATGTCCGCCAAATACCGGGTCTTCGCCTCTCGCTGGCGTATGCTCCTGATTGACCATCTGCCCTCTCCATCGACCGTTGGAGGAGGAATATGACCCGAGATAGTAGAAGAAAGCGTCGCCGCCCAAGATACGGCCGTTATTCAATAGCATCACTCCAGTCAGGCCGCCGGGGACGCCGTCCAAAATCTTCAGATGGATGGAGTACAATCCGTCGGAAATGCCACCTTCACCAATCACCCCGGGCGGGGGAAGGTCGCTTTCATCTAGCGGGGTCATGATGGATCGAAAGACGGCACCGGGCACCTGCGGAGAACCGCCCTCGAAGTGAAACGCTATACCAACCGCCCTACCAACGACAGAAATGGACGACACGTCGGAACCAAGTAGAGACTGATGATCGGCACCAAAATTGTGCCGTCGGCTGGTCACGTCGACCCGGAGCGAGTCCCCGTCGACGTGGTAACTTCCAATATGAGCAAACCCGGAATTGCCGCCCAACAGCTTGCCCCCGCGCACATACGTGACGCTCCGGCCAACCGTTTGGTTGATCGAAAATTCGCTTTTGAAGAGGCCGTCGAAAGCGCCTGATAACTCGCCCATTCCCCCATCACCGATCGACTCGGACTTGAATCTGCTCACGCTCAACTGCGACCATCCTGGCGGAGCATGTGCTTGTTTATACAGGTGCGCCGGCCAAAGCAATTTCTCGCTTCGGGATCGAGGTCGCTGACGCCCTCGCGATCGCAGAACAAGCCGATGTCTGACTTCGGAGGCAGAGCCGACTTGCTCTGCGCTGTCCTTGCAGACGGCTCCGGGCCAACAGGAGAAATACCTGCTATCGTTCGACGCATGAGGCTGAAACACAACTGGATAACGACAACTGGCGGTCCTCACCTGCTGATCGCTGACGAACAACTCCCGTATTGGCGAGGTACCGAGGAATGGCGCGATCATGAAGATCCGACCGACCAAAGCGACTATGCTCGTGCGTGCAGAGTGAAAACTTGGCTGGGATCAATTGCCTGCCATCAAGGCAGCGCTGTTGTGCTATCGGGCGAAGTCGGCGACATCGCATGGTACTCCAGTGGTCAGAGTGACACAGGCTTTCTCGTTCAATGGCTTGGAGTTGATGACGAAAGGCTCATCGAGCCTGCGTTGCGAAGTCCTCAGCTGCGGGGAACTCTGAAAAGCTCAAACGCCGAATGCCTTGAATTCGAGACAGGTCCGTCCGGCGCAATGTCGCTGATAGATGCGTCGGACAAAGGAGACGACTTGCGCGGCGAACATCAGGTTCTGACGTTACGACCAGGCAGATATCTCGCGAGAGCCGCTCACTACCAATCCGTCCGGCTTTCGATCGTGGTTCGGGAAGTTTGCTGGGTCCGTCCACTTTCCAGAGAAGTCCGCTAAGGCTCATTTGCCGACCTCTCGGCAGCGAACTGTAATGTCGGCAAAGGGGCCCGTGGCGAACGAGGGCTGGCGCACATTGCCTTCGTCGCATCGTTTCGTTCGAGCGATCCATCGCTGGCCCAGCTCAACTCCGCGGCTGCACCCCGTATGTCGGCGGTGGCGCCTGCACGGTCGGCGCGGCCGCCGCGAACAGCTCTTCCTTGCTGCCCGTCAGCGGCGGATAGATGCGCTTGCGGTTGATGGTCTCCTTGGTCGCTTTCGCCGCAGCGCCGGTGGCGCGCACCTCGCGGTCCCAGCCTTCGGTGTAGAGCGCGCCCCAGGCGCCGAGATCGAGCACGGTGACGTACCAGTCGATCCGCAGCGGCAACATCGGCAAGCCCGCGAGATCGGCGACCACGTTGTGGCCGGCGAAGCGGCCCATGGGACGCGCGAACTGGCAGGACATCACGGTTGGATGCAGCCCGTCGATCACACTGGAGGCAACATCGCCGGCCGCGAACACGCCGCCGACATCCGCAACCCGCATGAAGGGATCGACGAGCAGCCGCCCGAGACGATCGCGCGCGTCCGGAAAGCTTGCCGCCAAGCGGCTTGCGCGCATCCCGGCGCACCAGATCACCGTCTGCGCAGGGATGAACTCGCCCGAGCTCAGATGCACGCCGGCGGCCTCGACCGAGGCGACGCGCACGCCGAGCCGCATCTCGACATCGAGCGAGGCCAGAGCCGTCTCGATGACGGGACGCGCCTGCGCGCCGATGGTGGCGCCGACCGCCGGATTGGGATCGACCAGGATGATGCGGCGGCTGCCGCTGATGCCCGCGCGCGTAAGCCGCGCCGGCATCTCGGCTGCGACCTCGATGCCGGTGAAGCCCGCGCCGACCACCACCACCGTCGAACGACCCGGCGCCGGCACGCTGCGGCCGAGCGAAACGAGATGATCCTCGAGGCGGAGCGCTGCGGCATAGGTGTCGACGTCGAAGGCGTGCTCGGCAAAGCCTGGAATGTCGGGACGCATCACCTCGCTGCCGAGCGCTAGCACGAGGCGATCATAGTGCAGCGTCTCCTCACCGCGGCTCGTGACCAGCGAGATTTCGCGGTGTGCCGGATCGATGGCCTCGACCTCGCCGATGCCATGGCTGACAGCGATCGGGTCGAGCAGCTGCGGCAGCGGCAAAGCGACCTCGCCGAGATCGGCCTCGTAGTTGCGCACGCGGATGTTGTGATAGGGATTGCGGTCGACGAGGTGGATCTCGATGTCGCCGTTCGCGCCGATCTCATCGCGCTTGCGCGCGGCGCCGATGGCCGCCCACAGACCTGCAAACCCGGCGCCGAGCACGACGATACGCGCCATGTCCGCCTACTACACTTTCCAAAGCCATTCAGCGGTCTGCCCGCGCGGGCGACTATAGCTCAACGACCCGCACCGACCAAATGCCGCAATACCGCGCCGCTGCACAAGTTCGCGACTACGCCCCGCGCAGCTCCGAGGGCGTTGCACCGAAGCGCTTGCGGAAGGCCCGGTTGAAATAGGACAGATCGGCGAAACCCGAGGAATGCGCGATGTCGCTGATCTTGCGCGATCGGGCACGGGGATCGGACAGCAGCTTGCGCGCCTGGAGCAGGCGCTGCTCCAGCACGAATTCGGTGAAGGTGGTGCCGGCCTGCTCGAACAGGCGCTGCGCCTGCCGCGGGCTGAGGCCCGAACGCGCCGCGATCTCGGACAGGCAGAGATCGTTGCGGCCGAGTGCGGCCATCACGTCGGCGCGCATGAGATCGAGACGCGCCGCCGCATGCCCGCGCCCGCGCGCGAGGCTGGCATGCTCGGCGTCGGTGCCGAGCAGGAGGCCGACGAGATCGACCATGTGCTGCGCGGTCAGACGCTGGCCGACGGCATCGAGATGCGGCCCCTGACTGGCGGCGAGAGCGTGGTAACGGAAGATGGTCTCGGCCACCGCACCGTCGGAGAGCACTTGCGACAGCTTCTCCTCGGCGCGCGGATTGATGTCGAGCAGCGCACGGCGCGGCATGCGAATGCTGGTGAAGCGGTTCTGGTCGGTGTGGCCGACGGTGCCGGTGATGCTCATGTCGACGAGCACCATCTGCGCCGGCTCGAGATCCACGGTATGGCCGTTCTGCCCGACGCGGATGCGGCCCGCATGGGCAGCAATCAGCACGAGATCGTCGCTGCCGTCGGCAAGGTGGCTCTGCCTGCGCGAATATTGCGCGGAGGCGCCTTCGGGAATCGCGAGCGCGATGTTGTCGACGATGCTGACCTGGAGCCGGCAATCGATGCTGTCGCCCTGGCTCGGCCCGATATCGAGGCCGCAGGAGCCGAACGCCCGCTCGCGCCATTGCTCGAAGGCCGGGCCGTGCGGCAGTCCCGCATACTGGTGAATGAAGATGCCGGGCGCTTTCGCTGCATCCATCTGATTTCTAGCCCTCTCCAGCTCCGCGATCGGCGGCGCCGACTGCAAATTCCGGGGATTTGACGCCGCGGACTGCAGGGAGGTTCAAATCGCGAGCGGATTCGGCGGGACTTGTCGGGATGCGACGGCGGAATGGACCCTGGCGACAGAAGCGTCTGGCAGCCCGCATGAGCGAAGCGACATGCGGGGCTGCTGGTCCCGGATATCGCTTCGCTCATCCGGGCTACGGAATTACTTCTTGGCCGGCGGCTGTTGCTGCGGCTGCGCCGGCGGCACGGTCTCGATCAGCTTGCCGGAGAACACCGGCGCCGAGGTCGGCTCGCCATTGGGTGAACCGCCGGCCTGCTCGACGGTGACGGCGTAGGTTGCGCCGTTGACGACGTCGGAATCGTAGGACGAAAGCAGCGGACGCGCGGTGAAATCGCTTGCACCGATGACGCCGAGCGAGCGCGGCCGCGGCAGCTTGTCGGAGATCAGCCAGAGCTCGAAGCTCTTGCCGGGCTCCGGGGTCGCGCCGACCTTGCGCACCGTGAAATTTCGCGTCGCGCCGTCAATCGTGAGGATGAAGGCGGGGCCGCCGGCCTGGCCTTGGAGCAGGGCGACATATTGCGCAGAGGCGGTGAGCGGCGCGGTCGGCGTCTTCACCTCCACCGTCTGGATACGGGGCGCAGGACGCAAGGCGCCCGGCAGCGCATCGGGCAGGAAGATCTGCAGCGACAGCGTCACGAGCAGCGCGGCCGCGAGCGCGCCGACGGCAAATGCAATGTTGCGCCAGCGCTTCACGCGCCCCTCGAGGCGGATCAAGTTCCCGTCGCCAGCGACCGGCGCTTGCGGCGCGTGCACGACGTTGAGATCGGGAGCATGGACCTGCGGGATAAATTGCGGCGCGATCTCCGGGATGACATCGGGTGCGGGACGCGGCGTCTCCGGCTGCTCCGCTTCGCCATGCGGCGGCTCAGGGGACGGCACCGCCTCGGCCGGAGAGTCCAACGAAGCGGTTTCCGGCGTTGGCAATTCTGGGGTGGGCAGAAGTGGCGGCGGCGAAGCTTCGGCAGGCGCAGGCGGCTCTTGCGCAAGCGCGGTGCGCGCGAGCTCCGACCTGATATTCTCCCACACGATCGGACGCGGCTCGACCGAGCCGACCATCTGGTTGAGGACGCCGAGCCGGAAGGCCCAGGCCTGCACGATCTCGGCAAATGCCGGATCCACCGCCATCATGGTCTCGACCTGCGCGCGCTCGTCGGCGTCGAGGGTGCCGAGCGCATATTCCGCGGCGAGCGCGATATGGTCCTCCGTGTGGGCCATCAATTGCAGTCCAGAACCATCCTCGTCATCCAAGCCATCACAGTCCGAGACATTCCCGGATATCCAGCATGCTGCGCCGGAGCCACGTCTTCACCGTGTTGACGGGCGCGGCGAACTTCTCCGCCAATTGCTCGCGGCTCCAGCCGTTGTAATAGGCGAGCAGCACGAGCCTTTGGCGGTCCGGCTCGAGCCGGCCGATACATTCCAGGAGCCGCTTCAACTCCTCCGTCATCTCCCGCCGCGCCAGCGGATCGGGACTGTCGGCAGCCACCTCCATCGCCTGAGGCTCTTCCTCGATGGAGATTTCCGACTTCTTGCGCACGACGTCGATGGCACGGTTGCGCGCAATCGAGGCCATCCACGTGATCGGCGAGGACAGCGCCGGATTGAACTGACCGGCACTGTTCCAGATCTTGACGTAGGTCTCCTGGATGACCTCCTCTGAAAGATCCTGCCGGCGCAAGATACGGAGCACGACGCCATAGAGTTTCGCGCGCGTGGCGGCGTAGAGGCGCTCGAACGCGGCCTGATCGCCCTTCGCCACCGCCTCAATCAGCCCGACCAGCTCCGCTGGCGTCAGCATTCAGCCCCCCGACACGCGGCCCGTCGTCGCTTCACCTCTCCCCACTGGAGAGGTGGACACCTCCGCCGCTGGCACCGCATTCATGGCCACCACCATAGCGCGCGACGAAGCCGACCACCAAGGGGCGCGGCGCCACACTGTGGACAGCACATACGAAAACCCGGACCTTGCGGGTCCGGGTTCTGCAGATTTATCGGTGATCTGGCCGCTGTCGCCGTCAGGCAACGGCGCCGATGCGGGCGCGCATCAGGCCGATGCTGTCGAGATCGGCCTGCTCGCGGGCGTTCTCTTCGGCGCGCTCGCGGGCCTGGTCGCGCTCGTCGAGCAGCTCGACCTTCTTCAGCTCCTCGAAGGCCTCGGCCAGGGCAGCCTTGGCTTCATCGAGCTGGCCCTTGAGCTCGTCGGCCGAGCGGGTCAGGTTCTCGCGGCGCTGGATCGCGGCCTTGGCATAGGTCGGATAAGCGAAGTGCGAGGGATCGTTGATCCCGGCGCGGTCCTGCTCGGTCTGGATCTCACGTTCGAGGTCCACCGACATCCGCTGGAAGTCGGCGATCATGGTCTCGATCTGGGTGACCCGGCGGCGCTTCTCGTCGACCTGAAACTTCTTCAGGCGGATGAGGGTATCTCGTGACTTCATCGACTCGTACTCCCCAGAAGTCCCCTCGCTGCACGTGGGACGGCACCGGTCTCCCCACAGGCCCTGATAGGGCCAAGACCGGCTCTGCTACTCTGTGGGATCGGATGATGACCGGACAAAGTTAGCGTTCCGTTTCCAAATTCCCGAGGATTTGCGCCAACTGGCGGTAGCCGTCCGCCAGTGATGCATTTTCGTCCTTGCGTTGGCGCAGGAAGGCTTCCAGCGGCTCGTGCAGGCGGATCGCCTCGTCGACCTCGGGACTGGAGCCGGCCCGGTAGGCGCCGAGCCGGATCAATTCCTCCATGTCGGCATAGGTCGCCATCACCGCGCGCGCCTTCTGGATGGTCGGCCAGAACTGCGGATCGGCCGATTTCGGCATGGTGCGTGAGACGGATTTGAGGATGTTGATGGCGGGGTAGCGGCCGCGCTCGGCGATCGAGCGCTGCATCACGATGTGGCCGTCGAGGATGCCGCGCACGGCGTCCGCAATCGGCTCGTTATGGTCGTCGCCGTCGACCAGCACGGTGAAGATCGCGGTGATGGCGCCCTCGCCGAGGCCCGGTCCGGCGCGCTCCAACAGCTTCGGCAGCTCGGTGAACACGGTCGGCGTGTAGCCCTTGGCGGTCGGCGGCTCGCCGGCGGACAGGCCGATCTCACGCTGGGCCATGGCAAAGCGCGTCACCGAATCCATCAGGCAGAGCACGTCTTGGTTCTCGTCGCGAAAATATTCGGCGACCGCGAGCGTGAGATACGCAGCCTGGCGGCGCATCAGCGCCGGCTCGTCCGAGGTCGCGACTACGACGACGGAGCGCGCGAGGCCCTCCTCGCCGAGGTCGTCCTGCAGGAATTCCTGCACCTCGCGGCCGCGTTCGCCGATCAGCCCGATGACGCTGACGGCGGCATCGACGTTGCGCGCCAGCATTGACAGCAGCACCGACTTGCCGACGCCGGAGCCTGCGAAGATGCCCATGCGCTGGCCGCGGCAGCAGGTGAGGAAGGTGTTCATCGCGCGCACGCCGAGATCGAGCGGCGCGCCGACGCGCTTGCGCGAATGCGCCGGCGGCGGCTGATTGCGGAACGGCATCGGCGAGGAACCTTGCGGCAGCGGCCCCTTGCCGTCGATCGGCTCGCCCAGCGCGTTGACGACGCGGCCGAGCCAGGCGGCCGACGGCCGCACTTGATTGGCGGCATTGGCGATCACCGCCTTGCAACCGCGGCGCACGCCGTCGAGACCAGCGAACGGCATCACGACAGCGTTGTTGCCGGAGAAGCCGATCACCTCGCAGGGGATCGTGCGGTTGGCGCCGGTCTCGATCACCAGGCGCGCCCCGACCGACATGGCGTGAATGGGACCGGCCACCTCGACCATCAGGCCGCGCACGCCGACCACGCGGCCGTAGATGTTGATACCGTCGATGTCGCCGATCTGTTCGGCCAGAGCCTTCATCGGTGGGCCTTCATTAAGGGGCGCGTTGGGGTCATTCGGGACTTCCCGGTGAAAACCTTAAGTTTCGCCATATTTCTGAACGGCGCTTAACTTCGTGTTTACCCGCATCATTAATCATTGCGTCACTGTCTTTGAGACTGAGCGTGGCTTCCCTTCAGAAGAAGGCTGAGTCGCGGGAGTCGGTTAGGCCCGTCTCTTAAAGTGGAACTTGAACGGAGCTCGGTGACGAAAGCTGCTTCACGCGCAAGACCTTAGGGCGATTCGACAAAAATTGCACCGGGGGGACTTGCGTTCCAGAATCAGAGTTTGTTAACCATCTGTTGTCAGGATCCGAATCAGTTGTTCAAAGGCGTTTTGTTGAGTGCCGCGAATGCGGCCGACCTGACGCCCAGGAGCGGCGACTATGGGGAACTGGCATGCGCGTTTTGCTGATTGAAGATGACAGCGCCGTCGCGCAGTCGATCGAGCTGATGTTGAAGTCTGAGAGCTTCAACGTCTACACGACCGATTTGGGGGAAGAAGGCGTCGATCTCGGTAAACTATACGATTACGACATTATTCTCCTCGACCTCAACCTGCCCGACATGTCCGGCTACGACGTGCTCAAGCAGCTCCGGGTTTCCAAGATCAAGACACCGATTCTGATCCTCTCCGGCCTCGCCGGCATCGAGGACAAGGTCAAGGGTCTCGGCGTCGGCGCCGACGACTACATGACGAAGCCCTTCCACAAGGACGAGCTGGTTGCCCGAATCCACGCGATCGTGCGCCGCTCCAAGGGCCATGCCCAGTCGGTCATCCAGACCGGCGACCTCGTCGTCAACCTCGACACCAAGACGGTGGAAGTCGGCGGCCAGCGCGTGCATCTGACCGGCAAGGAATATCAGATGCTGGAGCTGCTCAGCTTGCGCAAGGGCACGACCCTCACCAAGGAAATGTTCCTCAACCATCTCTATGGCGGCATGGACGAGCCCGAGCTGAAGATCATCGACGTCTTCATCTGCAAGCTCCGCAAGAAGCTGGCCAACGCTTCCGAGGGACGCAACTTCATCGAGACCGTGTGGGGCCGCGGCTACGTGCTGCGCGAGCCGCACGAGCACGAAGAGCGCATTCCCGCCTGATCCTGGGTTTACGTCGCGAGCCCAGTCAGGCTCGCTCCTCCCAGCCTGGACCCCGCCGCAAATGGCGGGGTTTTGTTTTTGGGGACGTCTCGCTGTCTGCCGCTTGCTGGAAGGGGTGCAGCAATTGCGCCGACGCGACTTCACCCCTCTCTAATGTTTGAACCACTACCCTTCCCCCGCCGACGAATGGTCGCTGCACGATGGGGGAACGATGATCCTGCAATCACTCGCCGGCCTGCCCGCCTTCCTGGTCTATTTCTGCACCGGGCTGATCGCGATCGTGGCCTATCTGTTCGTTTACACCCGCATCACCCCGCATAACGAGTTCCAGCTCATCCGCGACAATCAGCCGGCCGCGGCAATCGCGCTCGGCCTCAGCCTGCTCGGCTTCGTGGCGCCGCTGGTCAGCGCCATCGCGCATTCGGCCAACGTGCTGGACTGCCTGATCTGGGCGACGATCGCACTGGTCGTGCAGGTCATCGTGTTCTTCCTCGTGAAGGTGCCGGTGCCGAACCTGTCGAAGCGGATCGACTCCGGCGAGATCGCGCCCGCGATCTGGCTCGGCCTGGCCTCGCTCGCCGCCGGCCTCCTGAACGCCGCCAGCATGATCTACTGACATGGCCGACAGATCCGCCAGCAAGCAATTCGGCAAGCGCCTGCCGTCGGGGCCAGCGACACCACAGCCCCAGGCCAAGCGCTCCGGCCATGTCGCGCTGCTCGTGATGGGCACGATCGCGGTCGGCACCACCGCCTACACCTTGATGCCGCGGCAGAATTGCGAGCCCACGCCCGGCGCCGTGCCGGGGCAGACGACCACGACGTGCAGCAGTAGCAGCAGCAGCTCGTCGGGCGGCAGCAGCTCGCGCTGGTCGTCGCGATCGAGCTTGTTCAGCAGCGACTCCTCGAACCATTCCTCGTCTGGAACGTCGTCCGATTCCGGCCACAGCAGCGTGAGCCGCGGCGGCTTCGGCTCGTTCGGCCATGGCTTCTCGGGCGGCGGCTGATCCATGCAGCGCATCACTTGTCTGGAGCGCGACGACTGGCGAGAAACCGCAGCGCAATGCGGCTTCATCTTCCACACCATCGACGGCGACCGCTATTGGGACGAGCGCGCCTATTACGGCTTCACGCTCGACGAGATCGAGCGCGGCATCGAGACGCCGACCGGCGAGATCGACGCGATGTGCCTCGAGCTTGCCGGCCGCGCGATCGGCGACGAACGATATCTGCGCCGCCTGAAGATCCCCGAAGCGTTCTGGAGCCTGATCGCGGAGAGCTGGAAGCGGGACGACCGCAGCCTCTACGGCCGGCTCGACCTGACCTTCGACGGCAAAGGTCCGGCTAAGCTGCTCGAATACAATGCGGATACGCCGACTTCGCTGTTCGAAGCCGCGGTCTTCCAATGGACCTGGCTCGAACAGGCGATCGAACGCCGCATGATCCCCTCGCGCGCGGATCAGTTCAACTCCATCCATGAGCGTCTGATCGCGGCGTGGAAGGAGATCGCTGGCGGCCGGCACATCCATCTCACCGGCGTCACCGGCAACGAGGAAGATGCCGGCACGCTCGCTTATCTCGAAGACACCGCACGCCAGGCGGGGCTCTCGACCAGGCTGCTCGACATCGAACACGTCGGCTGGCGCGATGAAAGCGGCGGGTTCGTCGACCTCGACGATCGCGACATCACGCTGGCCTTCAAGCTCTATCCCTGGGAGTGGATGTTCCACGACGCCTTCGGCGCCAAGCTCAAGGACGCATCGACGCGTTGGATCGAGCCGCCGTGGAAGGCGGTACTGTCCAACAAGGGCATCCTGCCGCTGCTATGGGAGATGTTTCCGAACCATCCCAATCTGCTGCCCGCCTTCTTCGAGGACGATCCGCGCGCCGCCGAGCTCGGCACGTCCTATGTGCGCAAGCCGCTGCTGTCCCGCGAAGGCGCCAATGTCACGCTGGTCTCGGGCGGCTCGCCGCTCGACGAGCAGGAAGGCCCCTACGGTGCCGAAGGTTTCATACGGCAGGCCTTAGCGCCGCTGCCGAATTTTTCCGGCTTCTTTCCGGTGATCGGAAGCTGGCTGGTGGACCACGCGCCCTGCGGCCTGTCGATCCGCGAGGACGAGAGCCCGATCACGGGCAACCGCTCACGGTTTCTGCCGCACGCGATTTTGTGAGGCGTCCGTCATTCCGAGGCACTCGCGAAGCGAGTGAGCCCGGAATGACGAGGAGAAGATCACCTCGCCGCGGCGACCTTGACCGGTTGCGGCATCAACCCGCCCATCGGTCGGCCCGAGCGCGCGGGGTTGAGCTGGTAGAGGCCGCGGCGGTCAGTGACGGGGCGGAACGCATCGGTGATGCCGACGACGGATTCGGCGGCCCCGAGCAGCAGCGTGCCGTCGGCCTCCATCCCCTTGGCCATGCGCTCGAAGATCACCGCCTTGGTGCTCTGGCCGAAATAGATCAGCACGTTGCGACAGAAGATCACGTCGAAGGTGCCGAGATGGGAGAAGTCCTGCAACAGATTGAGCTGACGAAACTGCACCATCGCGCGGATGTCGGCGTTGAGCTGCCAGACTTCACCGATCTGCGTGAAGTACTTCATCAGGTGCTGGATCGGCAGGCCGCGCTGCACCTCGAACTGACTGTAGATGCCGGCCTTGGATTTCTCCAGCACCTCCTGCGACAGATCGGTGGCGACGATCTCGATGCGCCAGCCGGCGAGCGCCGCGCCCATCTCCTTGACGCACATCGCGATCGAATAGGGCTCCTGCCCGGTCGAGGATGCCGCCGACCAGATGCGCAGCGACTTGCGCGCGGCGCGCGCCCGGATCAGGCCCGGCAGGATCGTGTCGCGTAAGTGGTCGAACGGGATCTTGTCGCGGTAGAAGAAGGTCTCGTTGGTGGTCATGGCTTCGACCACGTCGGTCGCAAGCCGCCCGTCGCCGTTCCTGATCTTCAGCACGAGATCGGGAATACCTGATAGGCTCGCCTTGCGCGCGAGCGGCAGCAGCCGGCTTTCGACCAGATATTGCTTGTCGGCGGACAGATCGAGTCCGGAGCGCTCTTTCAGGAACTTGCGCAGATAGTCGTAATCCAAAGGCGTCACGAGCGGTCTCCCGCGAACAGGCGGTTCACCTTGGCGCCGATCTGGTTGAGCGGCAGGATCGCCGCGCAGATGCCGGCATTGGCGGCCGCGCCGGGCATGCCCCAGACCACGCTGGAGGCTTCGTCCTGCGCGATCACGCTGCCGCCGGCTGCGACGATGTCCTTGCCGCCGCGCATGCCGTCGGAGCCCATGCCCGTCAGGATCACGGAGAGGATGCCGCCGTGCCAGATATCGATGGCGGAGGTGAAGAGCGGATCGACCGCGGGCTTGCAGAAATTGACGGCGGGGCCGTCGTCGAGCGCGATCGCGACATCAGCGCCGCTGCGCACGACGCGCATGTGCTTGCCGCCGGGCGCCAGATAGATCCGTCCGGGCTTCACCGGTTCGCCGTCGACCGCCTCGGCCGCCGGCTTGCGGCTCGCTCGCGCCAGATGCTCGGCAAGAATGGTGGTGAAGGTCGGCGGCATGTGCTGGGTGATCA
>NZ_JXJM01000001.1:1044858-1047101 GCF_001593325.1 Bradyrhizobium sp. DOA1 | reverse complement strand
TTCTGGATCAGATCGTGGTGGAAGATGTCCGCGGCCGACGCCTCGCGCGTCGATTCCGGCTTTGGAATGTAATCGGCCGCGCCGAGCGACAGCGCCTTGAAGCTGATCTCCGCGTTGCGGCGGGTCAGCGTCGAAGCCATGATGATGACGAGGTCGCGCTTCTTCGCAAGAAGCTGCGGCAGCGCCGACAGGCCGTCGAGCTCGGGCATTTCGATATCGAGCACGGCGACGTCGGGGTTGATCCGTTCGATCTGGTTGACCGCCTCGAGCCCGGTGCGCAGGGAGGCCGCGACTTCCATGTCGTGCTCGGCACCGATCCAGCGCGAGATCAGACCTCGGATGACGACGGAGTCATCGACGATCATCACCCGCAGCGGCCCGGCTTCGCGCGACGAGCCCGTAGTCGAATTACCTGCGAACGCAACACTCATTACTCACCAACTCAGGCTGAAACGGTTCAGTTGAAAACAGGCGCCGAAGGATCCGTCCAGCCTCCGGGCGTTCGCTCAGATCAGGCCGACTTCCTGGAACTTCGCCGTCACGATGTCCTTGTCGAAGGGCTTCATGATGTACTCGTTGGCACCTGCGTGCAGCGCGCGGGCGATGTGGGCAACGTCGTTCTCGGTGGTGCAGAACACCACCTTGGGCTGGTCGCCGCCGGGCATGCGCCTGAGATGGCCGAGAAACTCGTAGCCGTCCATCACGGGCATGTTCCAGTCGAGCAGCACCGCATCGGGCAGGCCGCGCTTGCAGGCTTCGAGCGCCTTCTCACCGTCCTCGGCTTCGAGGATCTGGAAGTCGAGGCCCTCAAGGATCCGGCGCGCAACCTTGCGGATGACGCTGGAATCATCAACGACGAGACAAGTACGCATCTGAGCCTCTGCTTCCTCCCCTTTGGGGGGCACTTCCAATTACTGGCACGTCGGCGGCAATTCCGTATCAGGCCGCCATCATTTCGGGCGCGAGTTCGAGGACGCGATCGACGTCGAGGACGACCATGAGCTGGCCGTCGAGGCGATGGACGCCGCCGGCGAGCTTGGCCATGCGGGGATCGAGATTGACGGGGTTCTCCTCCATGCCGGCCTCGGGCAGGCGCAGGACTTCACCGATCTGGTCGATCAGCAGGCCGTAGGATTCGCCGCGCAGGTCGACACCGACCGCCATCGGCACCTTGCCGTCCTCGGCCTTGGGCAGGCCGAGGCGTGCGCGCATGTCGACCACGGTGACGATGCGGCCGCGCAGATTGAGGACGCCCGCGATCTCGCGCGAGGACAGCGGCACGCGGGTGACGCGCTCGGGCATGAACACGTCCTGGACGCGGGAGATCGGCAGGCCGAACAGCTGGCCGCCGATCATCGCGGTGACGTATTCGACCATGGCGCCTTCGCCCACTTGCGTCTTCTTGCTCATCTCGTCTCTCCTCAGGTCCTGCTTAGGCTGCCGCGCGGCTCAGCTCGGAGGCGCCGGCGGCGCCCGCGGTCTGCTCCTTCAGCGCCGCGATCAGACCGGGACGGTCGAACTTGGCGACGTAGTCGTGGAAGCCGGCCTGACGGCCGCGCTCGATCGCCGCCGGCGACACCAGGGCGGACAGGCCGATGATCGGCATCGAGCCGAGATTGTTGTCGGAGCGGATCACTTCGGCGAACTCGAACCCGTTCATGTCGGGCATCTCGATGTCGGTCAGCACCACGTCGAAGCTCTGCGCGCGCAGCGCCGCTAAGCCCTCCTGCGCGGTCGGCGCGGTGCGGACGCGGTAGCCGGCGGCCTTGAGGACGGGGGCCAGCATGTTGCGGAAGAACGCGCTGTCGTCGACCAAAAGCACCGACTGCGAGTGCATCGACGGCTTCATCTCCTTGCGGGTGAACCAGTCGGCGAACGCCATCGGCAGGAAGTGGCCGACGTCGATCACCTCGGTGGCCTGGCCCTTGATCACGGCCGAGCCGAGAATGCCGGAGGCGGAGCCGCCGACCTCGATGTTGAGCCGTTCCTCGACGATGTCGATGATCTCGTCGACGACGAGGCCCATGGAGCGGCCGTCATCGGCAAACACCAGGATCGGCTGGGCGCCCTGGCTCGCAATGGTGACGCCCTCCATGGCAACCAGCGGCATCAGCTGCTCGCGGTACTGCACCATGTAGCGGCCGTTACTGAACTCGATCTTGTCGGCGGGCAGCTCTTCGAGGCGGGTGACCAGTCCGAGCGGGACCGCCTTGGGCTGGGACGAGCCGGCGCGGAAGACGAGC
>NZ_JXJM01000001.1:1038629-1044194 GCF_001593325.1 Bradyrhizobium sp. DOA1 | reverse complement strand
GGATGGTGCCCTGCTCGCCCTTGCCGCTGGCGAGACGCTCGGCCGGGGTCTCCAGGCCATGATCGGCGGAGTTGCGCACCATGTGAGTGAGCGGGTCCTTGATCAAATCGAGCACCTGGCGGTCGAGCTCGGTGTCGGCGCCGTGCATCTCCAGTTCGATCTGCTTGCCGAGTTCGCTCGACAGATCGCGGACGATGCGGGGCAGCTTCTGCCAGGCATTGCCGATCGGCTGCATGCGCGTCTTCATGACGCCTTCCTGCAGCTCGGCGGTGACGTTGGACAGGCGCTGCAGCGGCACCTTGAACTCGGTGTCCTCGTTGCGGCGGGAGATCTCCAAAAGCTGGTTGCGGGTCAGGACCAGCTCGGAGACCATGGTCATCAGGTGCTCCAGCGTGTCCACGTTGACGCGGATCGACTGGTTGGCGATGCTGGCCCCTTCGCCGGCATTCTCATCGGCCATCGACTTCTTCGGCGCGGCCTTCTCCCTGGCGGCAGGCTTTGCGGCGTCCTTCGCAGCTTCCTTGGCAGCCGGGGCCTCAGCGGCCGGCGCGGGCTCGGCCTTGACTTCGGCCTTGGCAACGGGGGCCGGGGCCGGCGCTTCGATCGCGGTCTCGCGGAAGGCGCGCTCGAGCTCGTCGAGCGAGACTTCGCCCGGACGCAAGGGCCGCTCCAGCGTCTGGTCGATCAGCGTGCCCGTGGTCAACTCCTTGGCGGGCGCGGCAGCCGGGGCTTCGGGCACGAGCGGCGGAGCTTCTGCAACGGGAGCAGCGGCACTTCCAGCGGCCATTGCCGCCATGCCTTGCTCGACCATCGCTTCCAGCTTGTCGATGAGGTCGCGGTCGTTACCCTCGGGCTCGGCTTCGGTCGCCTCGAGGCCCGCGAGGATTTCCTTGATGCGATCGATCGAGGACAGGATCACCGTCACCGCCTGCCCGGTCACCGGCATGCCGTCACGGAATTTGCCCATCAGCGTCTCGCCGGCATGCGCCAGCGCTTCAAGCCTGGGCAGGCCGAGGAAGCCGCAGGTGCCCTTGATGGTGTGGACGAGGCGGAAGATGTTATCCAGGATCTTGGCGTTGTTCGGCTCCTGCTCGAACTTCACCAGCTGATTGTCGACGGTGTCCAGGCTCTCGCTGGTCTCCGTCAAAAACTCCCGCAACAGATCATCCATGAAAACAGGCCTTCATACAGGAAGGGCGCGCACGAGACGTGATACGCCATTTCGGAATGGGGCCAGCTTCACCGCAAAGCGTTTAATATTGGTTGAGTATGTGCAAAAGAACGGAACCAACAAAGAGATAAGGCGCTGCGGACAAGCCGAAGCGCCTCGTAAAGATTGGATTAACGCTTCGGGAGCGACGCGCTTCGTTTACGAAGCGCTAACGATGATGGCTTCGCCTTCCGGCTTGAGCGTCACGGTGAGCCCGCAGGCCTGCGCGAGCAGACGCGTATAATAAGGCTGGATCGCATGCGCATCGGCAGCAGGTCCGCGCTCGCCGCTCAGGAGCTCGGAGATGTTCTGCGGCAGGCGCGCGTTGTGTCCGGTCGCGGTGATGCGAAAGCTCATCGTCTCGCCCTCGCCGATCGGATCGATCGTCAGCATTCCGCCGCGCGGGATCGTGTGCTGGGCAACGACCAGCATGTTGAGCAGCAGCTTGACGCGGTTCTTCGGCAGCAGCAGCCGCGGCAGATTCCAGGTGATCGAGCACTTGCCGTCCTCGATGTGACCACGCGCCATGGTCTGGGCATCACCGAGATCGATCTGCGCGCCAGAGGAGCCGGCGGCGCCGAACGCGAGGCGGCAGAACTGGAGCCGGGCCGAGGCGGTCTTGGCGCTCTTGCGAATCAGGTCGAGCGCGAACTCGCGGTCCTCGGGCTTGGGATCGTCATCGAGCACTTCGAGCCCGTTGACGATGGCGCCGACGGGGCTGATGAGATCGTGGCAGACCCGCGAGCACAGGAGGGCTGCGAGTTCGAGCATATCGGGAGCAGTAGCGGTCGCGGGCGACGAAGCGTCAGACATATAATGGGGTCCTGGAGGGTTCCTGGCATTGCACGGCGCTGGACGCCGCGAATCACGCATGCTTGACGGATGATGCGGGTTCTAACATTCGCAAGCCTGCGGCAGCTAGCTTGCGATAGGTTCGAAGCGGCCATAAAGCCCCGTCGAATCAACCTGGGCGAATCAACCGAGAAGGGGCGAGACTTGCCGATGAATGAGGCACGCAAGTGAGGATGATCGACGATGCGGCCGCATCCGGCCTGATGGAGCCGCTCACCGCGCTGGTGGTGAAGGCGGGCGAAGCGATCCTTGCCGTCAACCGCGCGGCGATGCGGGTCGACGGCAAGCAGGACGGTTCGCCGGTGACCGAGGCGGACCTGGCCGCCGACCGCATCATTGCGGAGGGCCTGGCGCAGCTCGCCGCCGACGTGCCGACGCTGTCGGAAGAGCGGGCCCAACTCGCCTCCCCGCCGTTCCAGGGCAGCTTCTTCCTGATCGATCCGCTCGACGGCACCAAGGAATTCGTCGCCGGCCGCGACGAGTTCACCGTCAACCTCGCTCTGGTGACCGAAGGCGTGCCGCTGCTCGGCATCGTCTCGGCGCCCGCGCTGGGACTGCTCTGGCGCGGCATCGTCGGGCGCAGCGCCGAGCGCGTCAGCTTTGACGGCACGACCATCGGCGCGGCCGAACCGATCCGCACCCGCAAGCTGCCGGCACAGGGCGAACCCTGGATCGCGGCGGTGAGCCGCTCCCATGGCGATCCCAAGAGCGAGGCGTTCATCGACAACAGGCCCAACGCCGTCAGGAAGACGTGCGGCTCGGCGGTGAAATTCGGCCGCATCGCGGAAGGCAGCGCCGATATCTATCCCCGCTTCGGGCCGACCTCGGAATGGGACGTCGGAGCCGGCTGCGCGCTCGTGACCGCGGCGGGCGGCAGGGTGACCGACGGCAAGGGCGGCGGGCTTCGCTTCGGCCAGCGCAGCGGCGGCGGGTTCATCATCCCCGAGTTCATCGCCTGGGGCGACCCACAGGCGGTACGAGGCTACTGACCGAGCTTGCTCTGAAGCGTCGGCCAGCGCTTGCGGACCTCATAGAGGAAGCGCTCGGGGTCGGCGGCGAAGGCGTCGCGGTTGGCTTCCCGGCTGAACAAATAGAGCCGCTGCGCCACGATCGCGAAGAAGCGGGGATTGCCGGCGATGACGACGCCGCGGGCGATGTCGGCGGGATCATAACCGCCGAACTGCGGTCCGTAGATCTCGGGATGGGCCAGGAAGGAAGCCCGGTTGCCCTCGTTCCGGAAGCGCCAGACCGCGCCCCAGAGGCTGGCCTCGAACTGCGCCCTGCCTCGCGCAGCCGTGCCATCGACGAAATAGGCGACGGGGTCGAAACCCTCGATGGCGACGCCGCTGAAACGGTTGACGACGATCCGCTCGGTGGTGGCAGCCTTGGCCGGCAGCCCCACGCAGCCGATCCAAATGCCCGCCAGCAGGCAGACGAGACGGCCGATCAAGGCAATTCCGGGGCGCAAAGGGCTATCTTCCTGCCGTTGTGCCGTCATAGTTGCTGCGGATAACATCCGAGTCGAGGGGACATCCGGCGCAACCTAGAGCCGTGCCTGTTGGCGTCAGGTTAAGGAAGCGATCGGTTTCGATACCAGGGGTTCTTTTATGACTTTCGCATCACGCCTTGCTGCGCTCGCGCTCGTCGCGATGGTCGGCTGGATCGTGCCAGCCTCCGCCCAGCAGGCGCCGCCGCCCAACCTGCCGCCGCCGCAGCGAACCCAGACCCCCAGCACCTATGGGCCGGACGAGCTCGTCACCGCCGGCCACCGCTTCTTCGGCAACGTCTCGCGCGGGCTTGCCTCGATCATCGAAAAGGCGGTCAGCCAATGGGGCCTGCCGAACGGCTATATCCTGGGTGAGGAAGGCTCCGGCGCCTTCGTCGCCGGCCTGCGCTACGGCGAAGGCACGCTCTACACCAAGAACGCCGGCGATCTGCGGGTCTATTGGCAGGGCCCCTCGCTCGGCTTTGACTGGGGCGGCGACGGCGCCCGCACCATGACGCTCGTCTACAACCTGCCTGCCACCAACGCGATCTACCAGCGCTTCGCCGGCCTCGACGGCTCGGCCTATATCATCGGCGGCTTTGGCATGACCGCGCTGACTGCCAACAACATCGTGCTGGTGCCGATCCGCTCCGGCCTCGGCCTGCGGCTGGGCGCCAATATCGGCTATCTCAAATTCACTCCCAGCGCGACCTGGAACCCGTTCTAGGCTCCTTTCTCCCTCCGCTTACCGATCAAGGTTAACGACAGAGCGGGGCTGGCTTTTTGCCGGCCCGCCGTGGCATTGTCGTTGGTGAATTTTTCCTTAAGCTTCGGAGTTCTGGCCCATGGTCGAGCCGATCATGTACCTGGCGATCGGTTTCCTGCTCTCGATGCTGTGCGGGCTCGCCATCGTGCCGCTGGTGCATAACCGCGCGGTGCGCCTGACCACGCGCCGGCTCGAGGCCGCCACCCCGCTGTCGATGGCCGAGATCCAGGCCGACAAGGATCAGCTCCGGGCCGAATTCGCCATGTCGGCGCGGCGGCTCGAGATGAGCGTCGAGCAGCTCAAGAACAAGACCACGAGCCAGCTCGCCGAGCTCGGCAAGAAGAGCGACGCTATCAACCGCATGAAGATCGAGCTCGGCGAAAAGAACGCCACGATCTTTGCGCTGGAAGCGCGCGAGAAGGCGGTGAAGGAGCAGCTCCGCGCCACCGAAGAAGAATTCTCCGCCAAGACCCAATCCTTGCGCGAGGCCGAGATTGCGCTGGCCGACAAGCAGGCCGATCTCGCCAGGATCAACACCGAGCTCTCCGACCGTTCGATGATGGCGGAGAGCCGCCAGGTCGAGCTCGTCGCGGTACGCGCGCAGATCGAGGAACTGAAGAACCGCGTCGGAGATGCCGAGAAGGAGTTCGCGGCAACGCAGGCACGCCTCGCGCAGGAGCGCACCGAATCCGAGACCGCCTCGCGCGAACTCGCCGAAGCCCGCGGCCGCGTCGAGAATCTGAGCCAGCGCGTCACCGAGCTCGACCGCCAGCTCATCGTGCAGGTGAAGGAGGCCGAGATGCTGTCCAGCCGCGTCGCCGACCTCGAGGCGCGCCTCGCCACGCAAGGCAAGCTGCTCGCCGAGCGCGACTACGAGAACAACCAGCTGCGCCAGGCCAATGAGAATGCCGAACGCACTGTCAAGGAGCTGCGCGTCGAGCTCGCCGCCCTGAGCGGCGGCAAATCGTCGGCCGCGTTCGAGGCGCTGCGTGCGGAGAAGATCGCGCTGGAGGAGCAGCTCCGCAGCGCGCGCGACGAGCGCGCCAAGCTGCAGCGCGACATCAACACGATCCAGCAGCAGGCGGAGAGCTCCTGGGCGACGGAGCGGATGGAGAACGCGCTTCTGCGCGAGCGCATCAACGACATCGCCGCGGAAGTGGCGAAGCTCGCGATGCAGCTCGAAGGCCCGAACTCGCCGATCGAGGCGCTGCTCGCCGCCGAGGCCGGCCAGCCGCCGAAGCCGGCGCCGCG
>NZ_JXJM01000001.1:1015297-1037946 GCF_001593325.1 Bradyrhizobium sp. DOA1 | reverse complement strand
ATCCGCGCCCTCCAGGCGCACGCCTCCCGCGCCCGCCAGCAGGGGGCCTAAGCAGGCCGAAACCCGGCCTCGCCTGCGAATTGCGTGGCTTGCGGAAGGTTTTGCGGCCGCAACCCGCCTGAAAACTTGACACCTTCGGCCCGCACTTCTAAATCGCGGGCTCCATGTGCCGGCCGACTGACAAGTCCGGCCGCCTGCATGATGGTCCCGGGCGCATAGCTCAGCGGGAGAGCGTTCCCTTCACACGGGAGAGGTCCAAGGTTCGATCCCTTGTGCGCCCACCACGCTTCGCCAAAAGGCTTTGCGTGGCGCAGCGACGCCCAATGACGGCGAAGCGTGTCCGGCGTAGCTCGAAGAGCGCAGACGGACTGGGGCGTCTTGCTCCCGCTCTGTCCAAACATTGAAAACAACCCCATGCACAGTAGCCGACATGAGCAAAAGCAAGGGGTTACGCCTTTTCCGAATTTTGTGCGAGGCGTCGGGCAAAACAGGGGTAGGATGGCATCATCGGCAGGGAGCCGCCCGGTCGAGTGACGTCACGCAAGACCGCCACGAGCCGCATTCTATCCGCCAGCCTGTTTGCTCATCCGCCGACGCAACCGTCGCGCAACGACCTCGCCTAGAACACGATGGGGTAAGGCTCGATGGCTGCACCGACGGAGATGTATTCCCTCTCCGCTTGCGAGCGCTTTGCGCAAGCCTGGCTCGCAATGCCGTTCTACTTGCCGCGATATCGCAGCGCCTCTACCAGCAGCGAGAAGGCCGGCGAAGGCTGGCGGCGGCAGGGATAGTAGAGATGGTAACCCGCGAAAGGCGGGCACCAATCCGAGAGCACACGGACCAGACGTCCCTGTGACAATTGAAGCTGCACCTGTCCCTCGGTGAGGTAAGCAAGGCCCAGCCCCTTCAACGCGCCGTCGAGGAGAAGGCCCGCGCTGTTGAACACGAGCTGGCCCTCCACCCGCACATTGAGCTCCCGCCCGTTCTTTTCGAACTCCCACGCATAGAGGCTGCCGCCGTGCGTCGGCAGACGGAGATTGAGGCAATTGTGGTGGGTCAAATCCTGCGGCGTCTTCGGCCGCTTGTGTTCGGCGAAGTATGAAGGCGAGCCGACCACGGCCATGCGAAGGTCGGGGCTGATACGCACGGCGATCATGTCCTTGGCGACGAGCTCGCCCGGACGAATGCCGGCATCGACCTGTTGCGCCACGATGTTGGTGAGCCCGTAGTCGACGATCACTTCGACGTGGATGTCCGGATATTTTGGTAGGATTTTTTGCAACGCCGGCAGCAGGATCTCGCCGGCGGCAAACTCCGTCGCGGTCAGCCGGATGGTCCCGGCGGGCTTCTCGCGCAATTCGCTCAGCGCGGCGAGGTCGGTCTCCATCTCCGTGAATTTCGGGCCGACGCTGAGAAACAGCCGCTCGCCAGCCTCAGTCGGCGTGACGCTGCGCGTCGTCCGGTTCAGCAACCGCACGCCGAGCCGCTCCTCCAGATTTCGGATGATCTGGCTGAGCGCGGACTGCGTCATGCCGAGCTTCACCGCGGCGCGCGTGAAGCTGCGCTCCCGCGCCACGGCGAGGAAGGCGAGGAGATCGCTGGCGTCCTCTCGGTTCATTCATTAGTCCGGCTAATGACTGCATGCGAAATCTATCACCTAATCGGAGAAGCACGGAAGTCCTAGGTTCGGATCAGCCATCGGGCTGCAGGGCCCAGAAACGAAGCCGGGACGACAGCAGATGATGGCACCCGCCCCTGGAAGGAACCCCGTCATGAAAATGGCCGCAGCGAGTCTGCTTTCATTGTGCCTGCTCGCCGGCCCCGCCGCCGGACAGGCGTCCACCGCAGGAGCAAACATCATGTCGAAGCCGGATATCCGCGGCGTGGCTCCGGCCCTCGAAGCCTATGCGCAGAAGTTCGTCATCGGCGATCTCTGGAAACGACCGGGACTGTCGCGCCGGGATCGCAGCATCGTCACCGTGGCCGCGCTGATCGCGCGCGGTCAAACCATCGAGCTGCCCCACTATCTGGCGCTCGCGCTCGACAACGGCGTGAAGCCGTCGGAGATATCGGAGATCATCACGCATTTGGCCTTCTACACCGGCTGGGCCAACGCGCTGGACGCGATCCCGGCGGCGAGCGAGCTGTTCAGGAGCCGCAACATCGGCGCCGATCAGCTGCCGCCCGCTTCGGGGCCGCAGCTGCCGCTCGACGAGGCCGCCGAGAAGCAGCGGGCCACGCGCGTCGGCGAGCAGTTCGAGCAGATCACGCCGAGCCTCGTCCAGTACACGACCGACGTGCTGTTCCGCGATCTCTGGCTGAGGCCGGCGCTGGCACCGCGCGACCGCAGCCTCGTCACCGTCAGCGCGCTCATCGCCACCGGCCAGGTCGCGCAGATCACCTATCATCTGAACCGCGCGATGGACAACGGGTTGACGCGGGAGGAAGCCGGCGAGGTGCTCGGCCATCTCGCCTTCTACGCCGGCTGGCCCAACACATTCTCCGCGGCGCCTGTCGTCAAGGACGTCGTCGAAAAGCGGCCGCGTTGATCGGAGAGATGACCGTGATCACACGACGTGGCGTGTTCATCGCCGGCAGCACAGCAGCCACTCTCGCAATTTGGCGGGTCCAGCCACTCGCGTCCGAAGCACCGAAGGAGACTGAGATGGAGATCGACATCAAGAGAAACGGGTCGCGGCCCTCGCAGAAGGGCTCGCCGGACTGGTTCACGGGGGCCGTCCGCGTCGACCCGCTGTTTCAGGCACCGGATCCCGCCCGTGTCGGTGGCGCCCAAGTCACGTTCGAGCCCGGTGCCCGGACCGCCTGGCACACGCATCCCCTCGGGCAGACGCTGATCATCACGGCCGGGCTCGGCTGGGTTCAGCGCGAAGGCGGTCCGGTCGAGGAGGTCCGGCCCGGCGACGTCGTCTGGTTCTCGCCCGGACTGAAGCACTGGCACGGCGCCTCGCCGACGACGGGGATGACCCACATCGCGATCCAGGAATCCTCCGGCGGCAGGAACGTGGATTGGCTGGAGAAGGTGAGCGACGAGCAGTATCGGAAATAATCAACGCGCACTGTAGAATGCGCATGATGTATCTGAGGGAGCACGCATGGCGACCATATTCATCACGGGCAGCACGGACGGTCTCGGCCGGGCGGCGGCACAATCGCTTCTGGATCATGGTCACCGCGTGGTGCTGCACGCGCGATCAGCCGATCGCGCCGCAGCGCTCGGCGAGCTCACCTCGCGTGCCGCAGGCATCGTCGTCGGCGATCTCAGCAGCGCCACCGAGACGAGGCGCATTGCCGACCAGGTCAACGCGATCGGGCGGATGGACGCGGTCATTCACAACGCCGGCGTCTACACACAGCCGAGCCGCGGCGCGACGCCGGAAGGCCATGCCGTCACCTTCGCCATCAACACGCTGGCGCCTTACATGCTGACGGCCCTGATCCGGCGGCCCGACCGCCTGGTGTATCTGAGCAGCGGGCTGCATCGGGGCGGAGAGGGCTCGCTGGACGACCTCGACTGGGAGAGCCGGGCCTGGGATTCCGCAAAGGCGTACGCCGAGAGCAAGCTGCATGTCGTCGCGCTGGCTTTCGTATTGGCGCGGCGCTGGCCCGAGGTGCTGAGCAATGCCGTCGATCCCGGATGGGTGCGCACGAGGATGGGCGGTTCGAGCGCGCCGGTCGATCTCGACACCGGACAACGGACCCAGGCGTGGCTCGCTGTGAGCGCAGATTCCGCTGCCAAGGTGAGCGGCCGCTACTGGCATCACTTGCAGCAAGAGGAGCCTGCGCGTGAGGCCACCGATCCGGGATTTCAGGACCAGCTCATCGACAAACTGAGCAAGCTGACGGGCGTCGAGCTGCCGAAGGCCTAAACCCTCCGGCAATGACCGAGCAACCGTCAGTCGGCTGCAGCCGGCCGCCAGGCGGCGTAGAGACCGACGAGGGTCCCGATGGCGATCAGCGCCGCCGCCAACAGCACCTGCAATTGCCCATCATCGGTCGGGCCTACCGATGACACGAGCCGGGTCACGATCACGAACAGAACGCCCACAGAGGCCGCGGCACCAACGCCGAGATAAGCGAGCTCTCGCGTCAGCTTCCCGCCGAGAAGGCCGAGCGCTGTGAAATACATCGCGCAGGCGTTGGGATGAACGAACAGGGCAATCCGCGCGTAAGAGCCGTAGGCGTCGAGAAGGGACTCGCATCGGCGCAGTGCCGCTCTGGAAGCAACTCGCTGCAACAGCGGCCTGAAGAAGCGAGCCTGTCCGTAACTGACGACGGCACCGACGATGATCGCCAGCCACGCCGCGATGAAGACGGAGACATCCACGGACTTCGGACTGAGCGTCACCGACATCAGGATGAGCGCGGTTCCCGGAAAATAGCCGAAATACGGGAAGACCGACTCCAGCAGCACGCAGACGAACATGAAGACCAGAAACCATGAGCCGGTCGCACCCTGGACGATGGCGTTCAGGTCAAAGAGGTTCGTCCTGTAGAAGACGAGATACATGCACATGGCGAGGCCCGCCAGCGCGTAGAACGGCAATGCGCCCGACAGAAATCGTCTCATCCAACCATCGCGCTCTGTTCGGCGGAGACGTCGGCCTCGCGCTTTTCCGGATCATGCTTTAGGCGAATGGGATCGCTCCTGTCGATAGTACGCTTTGCCACGCAATGCTGGCCTCGCCCTGACCGCCCTACGCGATCGACAATATCTCGATCTCTTGCGCGCCCGCCCCAACGACGTCCCCGACCGCCTTCCCCATCAGCGATCTCGCGACCGGCGAGACGAAAGAGATCGTGCCCGCCTTCGGATCGGCTTCGTCTTCGCCGACGATGCGATAGGTCTGCACCCGGCCGTCCGCGCGGCTGAAGGTGACGGTGCTGCCGAAGGCGACGGTATCGGTCGAGGCCGGGTCGGGAACGAGCTGCGCGGTGCGCAGGCGTTCGGTCAGATATCGGGCATCGCGCAGGGGCACGGCCGATTGCCGGCGCTTCTCGTTGACGTCCTCGATGGCTTGTGCGGCTTCATAGGCCTTACGCGCCTCGGCAAGCTGCTTCTGCAACGCCTGCAAGCCGGCCTCCGTCACGAGGTTGGGATGCGGTGAGATCGGGCGATCCGGCAACAGCGTCTCGGACGCGGTTTCGGCGCTCTCTTCCTTGGTGAAGGCAACGCTCAATTCTGGCTTCCTGTCGAACTGTTCGGGCTACCCGGAAGCGCGTCCCCGCGCCCGGTGTTGCCCTGACTATATCTCAAGTTCGACGAAACGACGGAGCTTGAAGACGAGATCCGGCAGGGCTTGGCGGAACCTGGTCGCATTCTGGAATGTGGTCGAGAATGGGGCGAAGGTGATCATGGCGTTCCAGTGCCTGTAGCCATAGACCGTGACCGAGGCCCCGGTCGCCGGAAAATTCTCCATCTTGCGCAGCTCGCCGAGCACGAGATCGGCAATCGCTTCCGCAGGCAGCAATTGCTTGCCGTCCCGCGTGGTGGCGACTTTCGGTGGTGCTTCGGCCGTATTCGTCTCGGCCAACGCGGTCTCGGGTGCAGGCTCTGGCGTGGTCTCGAGCTTGATCTCGGGCTCAGCCGGCAAGGCATCGAGGGCGGGCGGCTCGACTGGCTCGGGCTCGTTCGCCGGCGCTGTCGGGGGAGCCTCGGTGAGCGGCGGCGGGGTTACTGTCTCTGCGCGCTTGTTGCCTCCCAGGATGCTGGTGATCATGGCCACCAAGCCAGCATCCTTCCCGTCGTCGCTCATTCCTTCCCCCGGACCTTGGCCTCTTTACTCGAAAACGCTCGCGCGACCCCCGCGCCGGCAGATCGCCACAATGTATGTCGTTGGATGCCATGGCAAAGGCCACCCTTCAAGGCGCAACGGCGACGCAGCCGGCGATCCCGCCGCGCCGCCGTGCGATCGCTTATCGCTTATCGAAGGGAATGTATTGGTGGTACTGCTTGGGTACCGAGCTGCGGTAGCGGGCCGGGACAGTGCCGGTGTCGACCGAATGATCGATCTCCTGCTGCCGCGTCATCTTCTTCTTCGCCGGCTTCTTCGACGCGCTCTTCTTTGAAGAGCCCGGCTCGCTGGAGGCATCGGTGGTGGCAGCCGGTGCCGTCGCGGCCGGCGCAGGAGCTGTCGCCGCAGGCGCAGCGGTTCCGCCGGCGGCCGGCGCGCTCTGCGCCAGCGTAAACGTCGTCTGCATCATGACAACCAGCGCTGCCGTCGCAGCCAGCAAATATGATTTCTGCATCAGAACCTCCAAAATGCCTGATCCGAATGAGGCAAGCCTAGTCCCACGGGATCGAGGCATGCAAGTTCGCCGAGATTAAGTCGGAACCCGCGTGCGAACTGTGGCCGGGATCACAGTGGCCGCCGCCGGCTGCGTCACGATGTACCTCGCCTCGAACGCAGCCGGCGTCGCTGACACCAACACAGCATGACCGTGCGTCAGACAGGCCACGGGAACGCCGAGCACGGCCGTTCCACCCACCATCGAAGGAGACTGAAATGCGTCGCACCATCCTCACGCTTGCATCATTCGCAACCCTGATCGCCGCGTCATTGTCGGCGGCGCCGGCCCAGGCCGGCAGCGACAGATATTGCCTGCAAGGCCGCCACTGGGGCTATCCCGGCAACTGCCAGTTCTCGAGCTATCAGCAATGTGCGGCGAGCGCCTCCGGCACGTCGGCCTATTGCGGCATCAACCCGCGCTACGCCTACTCGCAGCCCTATTACTACTGACAAGAAAGCGGCGTGCGCAAACGTGCACGCCGCTTCGCATCTTGCTGCTGTTTACGATGACCTGTCCGGAAACCCGCGCTTCGCGCTTTTCCGGATCATGCGTTAGAAGACCTCTACGCCCGAATCCTTGATCACCTTACCCCAGCGGCCGTAGTCGGCCTTGATGATGTCGGTAAACTCCTCGGGCGTCGAGGTGGTGACGCGTAGTCCCTGAGCCTCCAACCGAGTTCGAACATCGGGCTGAGCTCCGATGCGTACGACCTCCGCGTTCAAGCGCTGGATGATTTCAGCCGGGGTACCTGCGGGCGCAACCAATCCAAACCAGGAATCGACGACGAAGTCCGACACACCGGCTTCGGCTGCAGTGGGGACGTCGGGCAGCTGCGATGAGCGCTCGCGGCTGGTGACGAGAAGACCCTTGATCTTTCCGTCGCGGATCTGCGGCGCGAGCACGGTCAGCGTGTCGAACGACAGATTGACGACGTTGCCGAGGAGTGCGTTGACCGCCGGGGCGCTGCCCTTGAACGGCACATGCAAAAGCTTCGTTCCGGTTTGGCGCTGGAAGAGTTCGCCGCTCAGATGGCAAAGCGTGCCAGGACCGCAGGAAGAATAGGTCAATTTGCCCGGATCTTTGTTCGCTGCAGCGACGAGGTCCCTGGCGCTCGAGACCGGCGTGTCCGGACTGACCGCCAGCACGTAGGGGACCGTCGCCAGGTTCGACACTGGCACGAAACTCTTGAAGGGATCGTACCTGATCTCCTTGTTGATATGCGGCAGGATGGTGAGCTGGCCGGCGGGAGCGAGCGACAAGGTGTAGCCATCGGGCTCCGCGGCAGCGACGGCTTCGGCAGCAATCGCAGTGCCTGCGCCTGCCTTGTTCTCGATCACGACGGGCTGCTTGAGCGCCTCGCTCAGCTTGTCCGCGTAGACGCGTGCGACGGAATCGGCGGCGCCGCCGGGAGGGAACGGCACGATGAGCTTGATGGTACGGTTCGGCCAAACACCGGCGCTCGCGCCGCTCGCACTCACGAGCACCGATGCGGTCAAGATGGATGCGGCCAGCAAGCGAAGGGATCGAACGAAGCGCACAGCAGAAACCTCATTGAAGTTCGGCAAGCCCGACCGTCCCTTTTGCAGACGTCCCAGCAACTTGCCGCGGCAACCATTCAATAGATGCGATGCAACTGCGCTCGCGGCAATGGAACCGCGTTGCAAATGCGCGTTGGTGCAAAGAGGATTACTTCTGTCCGATGCGCGATCGCGAGAAAAAGCGACTAATGAGCTGCCGCAGGCCCGATGAAGGGTCACGAAGGTCGGAGTTCCGGAACGAGAAGAAGGCAGTAAGCGATTCAAGAGGCCGCTAATCCGATCTCCGCCAGCCGGCTTGCGAACCAGCGCGACTGCACCTCATCGAGGGCCGCGCTGACATAGACTTCCGACATCGTCACGTGGTGCCTATCCAGTACCAGCAGCACGCCGATCCAATACGGAAACCAGACATGCACGTCGGTCAGCGCCCGCAGCTTGTGCTGGTCGTGCTCGAGCGGCGTGTGATTGCTGGCCTTGCGGATCTCGACGGTGAGCAGATTGTTCGGGATCTCGCGCTGATGCACCGCGACGTCGGGATAGATCGATTTGCCCAGATGGTCGTCGGTCGAGATGATGCTGCCGTGCGGCAGGTGCAGCGTGCGCTCGCCGAGCCGGTCGTAATTGCAATCGACCGACCAGCCTGAGAACTGCTTCTCCAGATGCACGGCGAAGCGGTGCGTGATCGCTCGCTCGCCGACGTCTTTCTCGAACAGGAACGTCTCGTGGGCGTAGAAGTCCCGGAGCGCCGCGATCACCTTGTTCAGCTCGGTCTGCATTTTTGCTCAGCCCCGCCGCGCCGCTCCCAATGTTCCTTTACATCTGGACTTCGATCAGGCGCGGCCCGGGCTCGGCGACGGCTTCGGCCAGCGCCTTGTTGAACTCGTCGGCGTTGGTGACGGCGCGGCCGGGCACCCCCATGCCTTTCGCGAGCGCGACGAAATCCAGCGTCGGGCGATCGAGGCGGAGCATGTCGTTGGCGCGCTGGCCGGGCTCCCCGGCGCCGACATTGTCGAACTCGCCGCGCAGGATCTGATAGATGCGGTTGGCGAACACGATGGTGACGATGTCGAGGTTCTCGCGGGCCTGCGTCCACAGCGACTGGATGGTGTACATCGCGCTGCCGTCACCGACCATGGTGATGACCTTGCGGTCCGGGCAGGCGATCGCGGCGCCGATCGAGAGCGGCGTCGAGAAGCCGATCGAGCCGCCCATGTTCTGGAGCCAGTCGTGCGGGGCCGCCGCCGCCGTCGGCGGGAAGAAGCCGCGGCCGGTGGTGAGGGATTCGTCGACCATGATGGCGTTCTCGGGGATCGCACAGGCGATCGCCTGCGCGATCGAGGCGAAGTTGAGCGCGCCGGTCGGCTTGACCAGCTCAGCCAAGGCCTGCGGCTTGACGTCCTTGGCGCTGGCCTTCACGGCGCCGGCCAGCGCTTCGAGCGCCGCGACCGAGTTCTCGCCCCATGACGTCATGCGATGGACCTCGCAGCCCTCGGGCTTGAGCATGCTCGGCTTGTTCGGATAGGCGAAGAACGCCACGGGATCGTCGGACTCGACCAGCACGATGTGACGGAACTTCGCCAGCATCGGCAGCGCCTGCTCGATGACGTAGTGGATGCGGTCGATCGAGAAACGGCCGCGGCCGCGCGCCATCTTGGGGCGGAAGGTCGGGCCCATCACGGTGCAGCCGGTCTTGCCGGCGATGCGCTCGGCCAGCGCCAGGCCCTGCTCGGTCAGCGCGCTGCCGGTCATCAGGAGCAGCGTGCCCTCGCCGTCGCCGTGCAGGATCTTCGCGGCCTGCTCGACCGCCTGCGGCGAATAACTCGCGCGCTGCTGCTCGGCCGGAACCTCGGCGATGCCGTCGGCCTCGTTCCAGGCGGTGTCGGCGGGCAGGATCAGGGTCGCGATCTGCGGCGGCGCGCTTTTGGCGGCAGCGATCGCCGCGGCGCCGTCGGCAGCGACCGATTTGGAATCCGGCGAGGTGCGGACCCAGGACGACATCGGCCGGGCCAGGCCCTCGATGTCGGAGGTCAGCGGCGCGTTGTAGCCGATGTGGTAGACCGCGTGCTGGCCGACGATGTTGACGATGCCGGAATTGGCCTTCTTGGCGTTGTGCAGATTGGCAAGGCCGTTGGCGAGGCCGGGACCGAGATGCAGCAGCGTCGAGGCGGGCGTTCCCTTCATGCGGAAATAGCCGTCGGCGGCGCCGGTCACCACGCCCTCGAACAGGCCGAGCACGCAGCGCATGCCGGGAACGCGGTCGAGCGCTGCGACAAAATGCATCTCGGAGGTGCCGGGGTTGGTGAAGCAGACGTCCACCCCGCCCTTGACCATCGTCCGCACCAGGCTTTCCGCACCGTTCATTCTTTTTGCTCCGCAACCGGTCTTTTCAGGTGATCCATCGATCAATCATTGTTCGCGCTCCCCGTCAAAGCAATAGCCGCCATCGCTGCCCTGCCCCGCGCCGCCATGCGCGGGTTTGGCTAATGTTTTTCGGCAAATTGTGGTTGCCGATTTGGTAACGCCAATCGTGGAGCATGGGCTCCCTCACGGCCCCGTGGCTTGCGAAATCCGCGCAAATATGGCCTGTGGCGTTGATTGAATCGATTTCTTGCTGGGGAGAACAATGATCCGGTTTTTTGCCGCGCCGATTGCCGCCATCGCTCTGCTGTCGGCCACCGCAGGCGGCGCGCTCGCCGAAATGTTCGACACGCGAGACATCATGGGCGGCGGCCCGAACTTCTTCGGTTCCGGCGCCAATCCCGTCCCCCGCACCACGGTCATGTACAATGGTAATTACGCGCCCGGCACGATCGTGGTGAACACCAGTGAGCGCCGGCTGTATCTGGTGCTCCAGAACGGCCAGGCGCTGCGCTACGGCATCGGCGTCGGCCGCGACGGCTTCCGCTGGGGCGGGGTGCACAGGATCACCGCGAAGAAGGAATGGCCGGACTGGACGCCGCCCTCGCAGATGCTGCGCCGCCGGCCCGACCTGCCGCGCCACATGAAGGGCGGCGTCGACAATCCGCTCGGCGCGCGCGCGATGTATCTGGGCTCGACGCTGTACCGCATCCACGGCTCCAACGAGCCGGAGACGATCGGCCAGGCGGTGTCCTCGGGCTGCTTCCGCATGACCAATGACGACGTCACCGACCTCTACAGCCGCGTCGCGGTCGGCACCACCGTGGTGGTGCTGAACAACTAGGCCGCTGCGTCTGGAACCCGCAGGGGCGCGTGCATTTGCGGGCTTGTGCGCGCGGGGTGAATGCGGCAGCGTCGGCGGACGATGAGCGCTCTGAATCTGCCCTCGCCTCGCCTTCGCATCGGCCTCCTGATCCTCGCCGCGCTCACCTTGGTGCCTGACGCCGCATCCCAGGCTGCGGCGGGCGAACTGCCCGCGGTGACCTCGCGCCAGCGCTCAGAGCGGAAGAGCTTCACCGACGGCGAGATCGTCGAGGGCTTCCTGAAGACGGCGTTCGGCGCCGAATATCACCTCGCCGGCCGCGTCGATCGCATTCGCAAGTTCGACGGGCCGGTGCGCGTCTACGCCGAGAGCGATCGCGCCGATCGCAAGACGCAGCTCGCGAAGGTCGTGTCCGACATCGCCCGCCGCGTGCAGCATCTCGACATCGCCATGATCGAGACCAACGAGGCGGCGAATGTGCGCGTGAAGCTCGTGCGCGACCGCGATCTCTTCCGCACCCTCACCAGCTTCTACGGCGCCGAGAAGGCGCGCGAGATCCGCTCCTCGCTCGATCCGCAATGCCTGTCCGGCTTCCGCAAGAACGACAATTTCGAGATCGAGCATTCCGACGTCATCCTCACCGTCGACAACGGCGATTTCACCTTCCTCGACTGCGCCTATGAGGAGCTGCTGCAATCGCTCGGGCCGATCAACGACACCTCGAGCGTGCCCTGGACGATGTTCAACGACAACGTCTCGATGGGCTATTTCGACATCTACGACCAGTATATCCTCAACGTGCTCTACGATCCCCGCATCAAGGCCGGCATGACCGTGGCGGAGGTCAAGGCCGTGCTGCCCGCCGTGCTCAAGGATGTGCGGGCATGGGTGAAGCGGGTGAATGATTTG
Source organism: Bradyrhizobium sp. DOA1 (assembly GCF_001593325.1). Taxonomy (NCBI): domain Bacteria; kingdom Pseudomonadati; phylum Pseudomonadota; class Alphaproteobacteria; order Hyphomicrobiales; family Nitrobacteraceae; genus Bradyrhizobium; species Bradyrhizobium sp. DOA1. Next base: position 1,026,009 of record NZ_JXJM01000001.1, on the reverse strand, counting down.
AAGGAGTAGGTGATCTCTTTCCCCTCTCCCCTTGTGGGAGAGGGTGGCTCGCCGCGGAAGCGGCGAGACGGGTGAGGGGTCTGTCTCCGCACGTTCGATTCACAATGAGTACGCGGAGAGAGACCCCTCATCCGGCGCTTCGCGCCACCTTCTCCCACAAGGGGAGAAGGGAAGAAGAGCCTCTTCGAACGCCCTACTGCACGAGATCGGCGACGGTGGTTGCGGCCTTGAGACCCGTGCCGGTGAGGACCACGACCGTGGTCTCGTTCGCCTTGAGGGCGCCGGTGGCGGAGAGCTTGTCGAGTGCGGCGGCCGCGCTGGCGCTGGTTGGCTCGGCGAACAGGCCTTGCCGCGCCAGGCGCCGCAGAGCGGCGACAATCTCGTCCTCGGTGAGCGCGACGGTGCCGCCGCCGCTGTCGCGCAGAGCTGCGATGATCTCGCGCAGGCGCAGCGGGTTCTTGATGGCGGTGCCTTCGGCGATGGTCTTGTGCACCTCGCGCGCGACGGGCGTGTCGACGCCGGCCTTGAAGCTCGCATCGATCGGCGAGCAGTTTTGCGGCTGCGCCGCGAACAGGCGCGGCAGCTTCGAGATCTGGCCGGTTTTCAGCAGCTCGCGGAAACCGAAGGCGCAGCCGAGCAGGCTGCTGCCGGCACCGACCGGAACGATGACGTTGTCGGGCGCACGGAAGCCGAGGTCTTCCCAGATCTCGTAAGCGAGCGACTTGGTGCCTTCGAGGAAGAACGGCTGCCAATTGTGGCTGGCGTAAAAGGTCTCACTGGACTGGCGGATCGCCTCCGCTTCCGACTCCTCGCGCGGTCCCTCGACGAGCTGCACCGTCGCGCCGTAAGCGCGCACCTGCGCGATCTTCGCCGGCGAGGTCGAGGCCGGCGCCAGGATCTTCACGCGCATGTCGCCGGCGGCGCCCAGGCCTGCCATCGACGAGCCGCCGTTGCCGGACGAGTCCTCCAGAATGGCTGAGATGCCGATCTGGCGCAGGAAGGACAGCATCACCGCCGAGCCGCGGTCCTTGAAGCTGCCGGTCGGGTTGAACCATTCGAGCTTGAAGAACGGGCGCAGCTCGCCCCAACCCTGCTGCACCAGCGGCGTGCAGCCTTCGCCGAGCGTGATCGGATTCTTGATGTCGACCGGCAGCGCCGCCCGGTAGCGCCAGAGCGAGCGCGTGCGGCCGTCGATGTCGTCGCGCGAAATGCCGGCTCCGGGCGTCACCAGCAACGGCGTGCGCTCCTCCGAGCACCAGCGCGGCTGGTCGAGCGGATAGAGCCGTCCGTTGCGGGGATCGACATAGCTGGCGGCGGGCATGGCAGTCTCCAAGGCATGGGAATCCACCCTTGAAAACACGAAAAATGACAATATTTCAATCTCTTAAACTGGCTGCCGTGAGATCGGCAGGCCTCAGGGAGCTAGCCCCCAACGGGCCCTCCCCGCTCGGCACGATTAACTTGTCTGTCGCGGCTTGCCGCTACAATATGTTGGATTGAGCTCGCGTCGCCGGGGTCCTCGACTGGCAACGCGACCGAGCCAGGCCCGTCCGAGCGGCGGGCCATTGGCTTTTTGGGAGCCTGGACATGAGCCGCGCGAACCGTACCGACCACATCCGCCTGACCTCCCATCCGGAGCCGGGCCGGAAGGCCGCCTTCCCGATCCACTGGGGCGCCACTGATGCGCGCGCCCGCGGGCCGATCATCGGCACGGTGTCGCGCGCGGGTGATCGCAACGTGATCGGCAGCCATGGCGGCTCCTACGCGATGTACCGGGCGCTCGCGGTCTCCGCCGGCGCGCTCGATCCGATCCGCCGCCCCGATCTCACCAACACGTTTCCGGCCGCGACCATCGGGCCGTTCGAGCAATGGCAGGATCCCGCGAAGATCGTTGCGCTTGATCCATGGGGTCATCTCGTCGCCGAAAACTTCCGCCAGGAGATCGCCGAAGGCGTCGATATCCGCCCGAGCATTGCGGTGACGCGGGCCCGGCTCGACCTGCCGGAGATTCGCGAGGCGCTCGCCGCAAAACGCTTACGCGCCGACGGCGAGGTCGTGCACGCGAATGGCAGCGTGTCGGTGGTGAAGATCGCGATCGATCCGGTCTGGTACCTGCCCGGCCTCGCGACGCGCTTCGGCACCGGCGAGACCGAGCTGCGGCGGACGCTGTTCGAGCAAACCGCCGGCATGTTCCCGGAGTTGGTGACGCGGCCGGACATGAAGGTGTTTTTGCCGCCGATCGGCGGCACCACGGTCTATATGTTCGGCGACGTGACGAAACTGCCGGACCATCGCACCAGGATCACCTGCCGCGTGCATGACGAGTGCAACGGCTCCGACGTGTTCGGCTCCGACATCTGCACCTGCCGGCCCTACCTGATTCACGGCATCGAGGAATCCGCGCGCGGCGCGCAGGAGGGCGGGCTTGGGCTCGTCGTCTATAATCGCAAGGAAGGCCGCGCGCTCGGCGAGGTCACCAAATTCCTGGTCTACAATGCGCGCAAGCGCCAAGAGGACGGCGATGCCGCCGCCGCCTATTTCGAGCGCACCGAATGCGTCGCCGGCGTCCAGGACGCGCGCTTCCAGCAATTGATGCCTGATACGATCCACTGGCTGGGCCTGAAGCGCATCGACCGCTTCTTGTCTATGAGCGATATGAAATACGACGCGCTGACCTCGCAAGGCATCGATATCGTCGAGCGGGTGCCGATCCCGCCGGAGCTGATCCCGGCCGATGCCTATGTCGAGATCGCCGCAAAGAAGGCGGCCGGCTATTACTCGACCGACATCGCGCCGGAAAAGGACGTGGATGGCGTGGTCGGGCGTTCGCTGGAAAAATACTGATCGCGCGATGGTGGAGGCTTTGGAATTGCAAGCGCGCTCGCTGCTCACCGCAAATGCGGTTCGCGCGCGCGCTCGCCAGATGCTCGAGATCGGCCTTGCCGATGGCTTGCGCCATTTCACAGTTGATCTCGACCGCATGGACGGCGTTGCTCAAGCCGTGCTCGCGGTCACGCGCAAAGCCTATCCAACGCTGGACATCCCGTTCCATGCGCGCTGGCGACATTTTGTACTTGGCGGCGTCGATCGCTGGGCACAACTGGCCGGCGCAGTGTCGTGGCCCGACCGCACGGCGCGGGCGCGCGCGGAGTTCGACCTCGCCATCGTCAGCGTGCTGCTCGATGCCGGCGCGGGGGCAGCGTGGCGATACCGCGACATGGAGACGGGACAAGCCATCGGCCGCTCCGAGGGGCTTGCGATCGCAAGCCTCGACATGTTCGCGGGCGGGCTCTTCTCGCACGATGCCGGCTCGCCATTCAGGGCGGACGCGGACGTGCTCGCGAAGCTGCCGCTCGCTGCTCTCAAATCCGCCTTTCAAGCGAGCGACGACAATCCGCTGCTCGGGCTCGAGGGACGCGCCGATCTGCTGCGCCCGTTGGGGAAGCTGATGGCAGAGCATGCCGATGTCTTCGGCATGCACGACACGCCGCGGCCGGGTGGGCTGTTCGATCACATCGCGGCACAGGCAAAGAATGGCACGATTCCCGCGCCCGCCATCCTGTCCGCGGTGCTGAACCAGCTAGGACCGATCTGGCCGTCGCGGCTCGAGCTTGCCGGCATTCCGCTCGGCGATTGCTGGCGCCATCCGGCGATCAAGACGGACGACGCAACGGAGGGCCTCGTGCCACTGCACAAGCTGTCGCAATGGCTGAGCTATTCGCTGATCGAGCCGCTGCAACGCGCCGGCTTTACCGTCACCGACATCGACGGCCTGACCGGACTTGCCGAATATCGCAATGGCGGCTTGTTCGTCGATCACGAGGTGCTGCGCCTGCGCGATCCTGCCGATGCCGAGCGCGCGCATGCGGTGGATTCGCTGCTCGTCGTGGAATGGCGCGCGCTCACCGTGGCGCTGCTCGACCGGCTCGCCGAGCGCATCCGTGCCAAGCTCGGCCGCACGCCCGAGACCTTACCGCTCGCCAGCATTCTCGAAGGCGGCACCTGGGCCGCCGGCCGCGCCATTGCCTTTGCGCGCCGTCCTGATGGTTCTCCGCCGCTCAAGGTGATCAGCGACGGCACGGTTTTCTAGACCCTCTCTCCTTGTGGGAGAGGGTGGCTTCGCGACAGCGAAGCCGGGTGAGGGGTTGCTTCCGCGGGAGTATCTCTCATTGGAGTCCGCGGAAAGATACCCCTCATCCGGCGCTTCGCGCCACCTTCTCCCACAAGGGAGAAGGGAAACAGCAAGAGCATCCGATCATGGAAGGCGTCACGATCGTCGATCATCCCCTCGTGCAGCACAAGCTGACGCTGGTGCGGGACAAGTCCATCTCGACCAAATCGTTTCGCGAGCTGATCAAGGAGATCGGCATGCTTTTATGCTACGAGGTGACGCGCGACCTGCCGCTGACTGACACCGTCATCGAGACGCCGCTGGCGACGATGCATTCGGCGAAGATCGCCGGCAAGAAGCTGGTGTTCGTGCCGATGCTGCGCGCCGGCACCACCTTCGTCGACGGCATGATGGACCTGGTGCCGACGGCGCGCGTCGCGCATATCGGGCTTTACCGCGAGCCGCTCAGCTTTGCCGCGGTCGAGTATTTCTTCAAATCGCCGTCCGATCTCGGCGAGCGCCTCGCCGTCGTGGTGACGCCGGTGGTCGCGACCGCCAACACGGCGGTCGCCGCGATCGACCGGCTGAAGGAGCGCGGCGCCAGGGACATCCGCCTCGCCTGCCTGATCGCCGCGCCGGAAGGGCTGGAGCGGTTACGCGGCCTGCATCCGGACGTACCGATCTGGACGGCAGCGGTGGACGAAGGCCTCGACGAGAACGGATTCATTCTCCCGGGTCTCGGCGATGCCGGCGACCGCGCCTACGGGACGCGATAACGACCCAGCATTTTAGGAACAGCTTGCATCGCGCGAGGTTCTCCTGCTTTGCGATGGAGAACACGATGCCCCTTCCGAATGATGATCTCAGAACTGACCGTGCCCGCCGCAACAGCCCAGTGGGCTGGGCAGTCGGCGCAATGTTCGTGATTGCCGTGGTCGCAGCCGTCTTCTTCTACAATGGGCGCGAGGTCGGTCCGCAGACCACGACCTCGAATCCGAATACGTCGCCGAACGTCACCACGGGATCGAATCCGCCTGCTGCGCCGGCTAACCCAGCGAAGTGAATCCGCTGACGGCAGGCCGTCACACCTTCCCGCTCCCGCAGATGCCCTTCAGCGCCTGCCACTCCTTGTCGGTCAGCAGCGGCGGGCCGCTGACGGGACGATCTTCCTTGGTCATGCGGGCGAGGCGGTCCTCGGTCAGCGGATGGCTGGCGAGGATATTGGTCAGGCCGGAGCCGCCTTCCTTGCCGGTGATGCGGAACATCAGCTCTGCCGCAGGCTTGGGCGAGCGGCCGAGCGCGTGCATGGTCGCGATCGCAAACGTATCCGCAGCGGTCTCGGCCTCGCGCGAATAGGACGCTTCGACCAGGCTGCGCGAGGCGAAGATCACGGCCGAGGAGCCGGTGACATCGCCGAACAACAGACCGATCAGGAACGAGGTGCCGCCATTGTAGATCAGACCGCGCATGTTGTCGTGATGCTTGAGGTGGCCGAGCTCGTGCGCGAGGATGCCGGCGAGCTCGTCCGGAGTCTCGGCCTTGTCGAGCAGGCCCTTGAGCACGAAGACCTTGCCGCCGGGTAGCGCAAATGCGTTCGGCACCGGCGTCGACATCACGCCCGCCGTCATGGAATCGTCGTCGAGGCCGGCGGCGTCGCGCAAACGATTGACGAGCTTGGTGAACGCGGCCTTGCCCGCGGGGTCCTCGCACACGCTGCGGCCGAAGATGGTCTTCATCTGGACCTCGGCGGCATCGCCGATGCGGCGCTCGACCGGCTTCGGCACCAGCGGCGCGAGGCGGTCGGCGGCGAGCGGCACGCCGAACAGGACGACGCAGACGATGGAGACGGCGGCAGCCACCGACCAGCCCACGATCCTGGCGACACCGCCGCGTGTGGTCTGGTGCTCGTCGAGCCGCGTGCAACGGACGACCACATCTGCCGCGACCTCGGCATCGCGGATCTCGAGCCGCGCCAAGGACGGCGCGGACGTCGAGGCCAGGCGCAACATCCCGGGCGGGCCGTCGGCTCGGCGGATATCGGCATAGGCCCAGCGAACGGGCGCAGCACCCTCCTCGACGATCTCGAGGGCGTCGCCGAGCGTCAGCGTCACCTGACGCTTGCGGCTCGAGACCCCGTCGAAGAAGATCGTCGGCTTGACGGATTGCGCCGGGGCTTCGGTCGACAACTCACTCACGGCTCAAAATCCCGCAACATCCAGGCCGTCGGCAAAACCTTCGCCGAGCGCGTTGGCGAGCTGACCGCTGCCACGCACATCCGCCGCGGCCGCGATGTTGTGCACCTCGACGGTTTCCAGCACCTTGGCCCAGAGATCGCGCTGGAGATAGACGCGCATGACGATGTTGATGGCAAGAGCGACCGCGAAATAGCCGATCACCATCATCACCACCATCGGGATGCTCTTGGTGGCATTGTCGCCGGCGAACACCTCCTCGGCTGAAACGCCGCTCAGCGTGACGACGAGGAACATACCGCCGACCATGTAGACGCCGAAAGCGGCCGAGAGCAGCGTCCACCAGCCAATCACCTTCCAGTACAGGCCGTAGAACGCGTCGTGCGGCAATTGCGAGGACAGGCTGACGCTGCCGATGCGGATGCCGTCGAGCCACCAGCGCCATTCGCGCGCCTTGAACTCGGCGTAGAGGAACGGCGCGAGCGGGAAGATCACGAACGCGATCGGGCTGAGCAGCCACAGCCACCAGCCGCGCTTGAAGAAGGTCCAGCCGTCGCCTTCGAAATCGCCGGTGAGATCGCCGTAATGGGTATGCTGCATCTTGTAGCGTTCGAGCGCAGCCTCGCGCCAGGGCAGCGCCAGGCCGAGCGTCAGGAAGACGAGCAAGCCCCACAGCATGGCGCGGAGCGAATAGGCCCAGCCCGAACCGTCCATCCAGAAGCGCACGCCGCGCCAGACCGTGCGCGTCAGGCGATAGCGTCGCGCGCGAAAGATCGCGAACTGGCCGAAGGCGTAGAAGGCGAGGAACAACGGCACCGAGGCGAAGGCCTGCCAGCGCTCGAACTCGATGCCAACAAGGAAATAGGCAAGATAGATCGGCACCAGGATCGCCAGCGCGACCAGGAAGCCGATCAGGAGCTCCTTGGCCCGGCCGGTGTATTCGGCGGCATCGCCGTCAACCGCGGTATGCGTCCACAGATGACGACGAATGTCGGTGACCAGCCAGAACCGGTAAAAGCCGAAAGTGACGAGCTCCAGCATGGCACCCTTGGTGACCAATTTACGGAACTCGGTGCGATTGCCGGTGAAATCGACCCGCGTGGGCGGCAGCGGCGGGGGTAAGGGCTCGGAGCCGATGGGGGCCCATTGCATGTTATTCACGGCGGCAACCTCGAGATGCGGATCAGTTCCGGTCAAACTATAGATCAGAGGTTAGTCGATCCCCAAGATAGGCGGGTTCGATTTAGCTCGATTCCAGTCGGCTTCTTGCACGGTTCTCCGCTCCGTGGCGTGCGCGAGGTCACGTTCGCGTGGCGGCGTGACGACCGTCCGACGTTCTCGTGAAGGTTGGATGTGGCAAAACTCGCCCTTGCCCCGACGCAGACAACCGGCTGTAATTGCACATCGAATACCGCAGCGCAGAATTCAACGACGCGCGGTTCATTATCAGGGAGAGCGGTCATGCATGGGACCATCGAGAGCGCGTCCAAGCTCGACGCCCTGCGCGCGCGCGCCACGTCGCTGCCGCTGGAGCAATTCGATCCGGGCGACCCGGAGTTGTTCAGGACCGATACGTTCTGGCCCTATTTCGACCGGCTGCGCCGGGAAGATCCCGTGCACTATTGCAAGGACTCGATGTTCGGGCCGTATTGGTCGGTGACGCGCTACAACGACATCATGGAGATCGAGACGAACCATTCGGTGTTCTCCTCGGCTTCCGCGCTCGGCGGCATCACCATCCGCGACATCGATCCGGACCTGCGCCGCGAGAGCTTCATTTCGATGGACCCGCCGCGGCATGCGGCCCAGCGCAAGACCGTGGCGCCGATGTTCACGCCGACGCATCTGGACAACCTCGCGATCAACATCCGCAAGCGCTCGGCCGAGTGCCTGGACAACCTGCCGCGCGGCGAGGTGTTCGACTGGGTCGACCAGGTCTCGATCGAGCTGACGACGCAGATGCTGGCGGTTCTGTTCGACTTTCCCTGGGAGGACCGCCGCAAGCTGACGCGCTGGTCCGACGTCGCCACCACCATTCCCGGTCCCGACGGTCTCGTATCCACCGAGGACGAGCGGATGGCCGAGCTGACGGAATGCGCGGCCTATTTCTCCCGCCTCTGGAAGGAGCGCAGCGAGCAGCCGCCGAAGAGCGACCTGTTGTCGATGATGGCGCATGGCGCCGCGACGCGCGATATGGATGCCAAGAACTTCCTCGGCAATCTCATCCTTTTGATCGTCGGTGGCAACGACACCACCCGCAACACCATGTCGGGTTCACTTCTGGCGCTGAGCCAGCATCCGGATCAATACCGCAAGCTGCGCGAGAACCCCGATCTGCTCGACAGCTTCGTACCCGAGGTGATCCGCTGGCAGACGCCGCTGGCGCATATGCGCCGCACCGCGCTCTCCGATTTCGAGTTCCGCGGCAAGCACATTAAGAAGGGTGACAAGGTCGTGATGTGGTACGTCTCCGGCAACCGCGACGAAGAGGTGATCGAAAAGCCCTACGAGTTCATCATCGACCGCGCGCGCCCACGCACGCACCTCTCCTTCGGCTTCGGCATCCACCGCTGCGTCGGCCTGCGGCTCGCTGAACTCCAGCTCAAGATTATTTGGGAAGAAATCCTTAGGCGTTTCGACCATATTGATGTGGTCGGCGAACCCAAGCGGGTCTATTCGAGTTTCGTGAAGGGTATCGAGACGCTGCCGGTGAAGATTGCGGCGTGATTAGAACGCAACTGGAGCCACGACCATGAACATCCAAGCACCGGTCAAAGTGGACAAGGCCGAACGCATGCGCAGGGCCCGCGAGGAGGCCTATGCGACGCCGCTGTCGCAATTCCACCCCGGCGCGCCCCGGCTATTCCAGGACGACACGCTGTGGCCGTGGTTCGAGCGGCTGCGCAAGGAAGAGCCGGTGCATTACTGCACCAACGCGCCGATCGAGCCCTATTGGTCGGTGGTCAAGTACAACGACATCATGCATGTCGACACCAATCACGGCATCTTCTCTTCGGACTCGACGCTCGGCGGCATCTCGATCCGCGACGTGCCGCCCGGCTACGACTATCCCAGCTTCATCGCCATGGACCAGCCCCGGCATTCGGCGCAGCGCAAGACCGTGTCGCCGATGTTCACGCCGACACATCTGGACGAGCTGGCCAAGCTGATCCGCCAGCGCTCGCAGACAGTGCTCGACAACCTGCCGCGCAACGAGACCTTCAATTTCGTCGAGCGCGTCTCGATCGAGCTGACGACGCAGATGCTGGCGACGCTGTTCGATTTCCCCTGGGAGGAACGGCGCAAGCTGACGCGCTGGTCCGACGTTTCGACCGCGCTGCCCAAGAGCGGCATCGTCGCCTCCGCCGAAGAGCGCCGCCGCGAGATGGACGAGTGCTATGCCTACATGTCCAAGCTGTGGAACGAGCGCGTCAACTCCGCGCCGCGCAACGACCTCTTGTCGCTGATGGCGCACAACGACGCCACCCGCCACATGGATCCCGACAACCTCATGGGCAACATCATCCTGCTCATCGTCGGCGGCAACGACACCACGCGCAACACCATGACCGGCTCGGTGCTGGCGCTGAACGAGAACCCGGAGCAGTACGACAAGCTGCGCGCCAATCCGGAGCTGATCGATTCCATGGTGCCGGAGGTGATCCGCTGGCAGACGCCGCTGGCGCATATGCGGCGCACCGCGCTCCAGGATACCGAGATCGGCGGCAAGCCGATCCGCAAGGGCGACCGCGTCGTGATGTGGTACGTTTCGGGCAACCGCGACGAGGAGATGTTCGACAAGCCGAACGACTTCATCATCGACCGGCCGCGGCCGCGCACCCATCTCTCCTTCGGCTTCGGCATCCACCGCTGCGTCGGCATGCGCCTTGCCGAGCTGCAGCTCAAGATCGTCTGGGAGGAGATGCTCAAGCGCTTCGACCGCATCGAGGTGGTCGGCGAGCCGAAGCGGATCTATTCCAGCTTCATCAAGGGATATGAGACGCTGCCGGTGCGGATTCCGGGGTAGGCCCGCTGTACCCCAACCTCTGCTGTCATCCCCCGCGAAAGCGGGGCATCCAGTACGCCGCAGCTTCTTGGTTCTAGCCGCACCGACTCTGGAATACTGGATTGCCCGCCTTCGCGGGCAATGACACCGAGGATGGAGCGACGAGTGCACAGCCCCTACGCTCGGCGAACGGGACACCCAGCTATAAAATTCCGGCATGACAGCTCGCGCCAGATGCGAAGGCAAGGCGGCGCGCGGCTGTTCTAGGACACGGCAGCTAACTCAACCGGATGTCCCACACCCCTTCCTTGCGGCAGGCGGCGACCTCCTCGCGCAGCAGCGCGGTGATGGCGAGCGAGGCCGTCGAGGCCGGACGGTCGATCGGAGAAGCGAAAATGAGCTC
>NZ_JXJM01000001.1:990106-1014615 GCF_001593325.1 Bradyrhizobium sp. DOA1 | reverse complement strand
TTTCCAGCCGTCCGTCCGCGACCTCGGCGTGGACCGACGAGGGTGGCAGCAGCGCAAAGCCGAGCCCCTCCTCGACGAGGCTCGTCAGCACGCGAAACGAATCCGCCTCCAGCTGGACGTCGAGCTTGATCTTGCGCTGGGCGGCGGCGTGCTCGATCAGGGCGCGGAGGCCGTGGGAATGACTGGGCAGCACCAGGCGCTGCCGCAACAACCAGCCGATGTCGACGCTCTTCTTGCGTGCGAGGCCGCAGCCACGCGGGCCGACCGCGACGATGTTGTCGCGGCCGAGGCTCTCGACGTTGAGATGCAGGTCGGCGGAGCGGCCGTAGAGGATGGCAAGGTCCATCTCGCCGCGATGCAGCCATTCGACGAGATGGCCGCTGTAGCTCTCGACGATGCGCAGCGAGATGCCGGGAAACTTTTCGACGCTGCGCCGCGCAAAGCGCGCCGACAGCACGCAGCTCACGGTTGGAACCAGGCCAAGCACGACTTGGCCCGACGGCGGGCCCTTGGTCGATTGGATGTCATCGCGAATCTGGTCGATCTGCCGCACGATGCCGGAGGTGCGCGCCAGCAGCAGGCGGCCAGCTTCTGTCAGCACCATGCCGCGTCCGTTGCGGGTGAACAGCTCCGTGCGCAGCTCGTGTTCCAGGAGCTTGATCTGCCGAGAGAGCGCCGGCTGCGCGACGCGCAGCGTGTCGGAGGCCTTGGAGAGGCTGCCAAGCTGCGCCACGCAACTGAAGGTCCTGAGCTGCCGGAAATCCATGCTTGCCAATCCTGGAAGGCTACTCCATACGCTATAGCAAAAGAGCATAGGGGGCTGGCGATGTTTTCACAACGCCAGAGGATTGGCCGGCGTTATCTTAACTGCCGCCATCGATTGGAAACGCCATGAGTCAAGACCACCACACCGAAGACTACGCCGACATCCGCGAAGCCGTCGCAAAACTTTGCGCACAGTTTCCCGGCGAATACTGGCGCAAGCTCGATCGCGAGATGGCTTACCCCAAGGCCTTCGTCGACGCGCTGACGGAGGCCGGCTATCTCTCGGTGCTGATCCCCGAGGAATATGGCGGCGCCGGCCTGAAGCTCTCGGCGGCCGCCGCGATCCTCGAAGAGATCCAGCGCGCGGGCTGCAACGGCGGCGGCTGCCATGCCCAGATGTACACGATGGGCACCGTGCTGCGGCACGGCAACGATGAGCAGAAGGCGAAATATTTGCCGAAGATCGCCAGTGGCGAATTGCGTCTTCAGGCGTTCGGCGTCACCGAGCCGACCAGCGGCACCGACACCTCCTCGCTGAAAACCTTCGCCCGCAAGGACGGCAATGACGGCTACATCGTCAACGGCCAGAAGATCTGGACCAGCCGCGCCGAGCATTCCGACCTGATGGTGCTGCTGGCGCGCACCACGCCGAAGGACCAGGTGAAGAAGCGCACCGATGGCCTGTCGGTGTTCATCGTCGACATGCGCGAGGCCAAGAACAACGGCCTCGAAATCCGCCCGATCCGCACCATGATGAACCACGCCACGACCGAAGTGTTCTTCACAGACATGAAGGTGCCGGCGGAGAACCTGATCGGCGAGGAAGGCAAGGGCTTTCGCTACATCCTGTCCGGCATGAACGCCGAGCGCATTTTGATCGCGGCCGAATGCGTTGGCGACGCCAAATGGTTCATCGCCAAGGCAACCAACTACGCCAAGGAGCGCAGCGTGTTCGGCCGGCCGATCGGCCAGAACCAGGGCATTCAGTTCCCGATCGCCAAGGCCTACGCTTCGATGCGCGCGGCCGAATTGATGGTGAAGGAAGCCACCCGCAAATACGAAGCCGGGCTCGATTGCGGCGCCGAGGCCAACATGGCCAAGATGCTGGCGGCAGACGCGTCCTGGGAAGCGGCCAATGCCTGCATCCAGACCCATGGCGGCTTTGGCTTTGCCGAGGAGTACGACGTCGAGCGCAAGTTCCGCGAGACGCGGCTCTATCAGGTGGCGCCGATCTCGACCAACCTCGTGCTCTCCTTCGTCGCCGAGCACGTGCTCGGCATGCCGCGCTCGTACTGAGGCGGCGATCATGGGAGCATTGGACGGGATCAGGGTGATTGCGGTCGAGCAGGCGGTGGCGGCGCCGTTCTGCTCCTCGCGCCTGGCGGATGCCGGCGCGGAGGTAATCAAGATCGAACGCCCCGAAGGCGATTTCGCCCGCGGCTATGACGCCGCGGCCAAGGGCCAGAGCAGCTATTTCGTCTGGCTCAACCGCGGCAAGCGATCGGCCGTGGTCGACCTCGCGACGAAAGAAGGCTGCGCGGAACTGGAGAAGCTGATCGCGAGCGCCGACGTGCTGATCCAGAACCTCAAGCCGGGCTCGATGGACAAGCTCGGCTTCTCGCGCGAGCGGCTTTTGAAGGACTATCCGAAGCTGATCTCGTGCACCATCACCGGCTATGGCGATGAGGGCCCTTACGCGCATCGCAAGGCCTATGATCTCTTGATCCAGGCGGAAAGCGGGCTTGCCTCGATCACCGGCAATCCCGACGGCGCCTCGCGCGTCGGCATGTCGATCGTGGACGTCGCGACCGGCGCGACCGCGCATGCGGCAATTCTGGAGGCGCTGATCGCGCGCGGGCGCACGGGCAAGGGCGCCGACATCCGCATCTCCATGTTCGACGTGATGGCGGATTGGTGCACCGTGCCGCTGCTGAACTCCGAGGCGGGCAATCCGCCCAAGCGCATGGGCCTGCGCCATCCCTCGATCGCGCCCTACGGCGTATTCACCTCCAAGGATGGCAAGGACATCCTGATCTCGATCCAGAGCGAGCGCGAGTGGAAGACGCTGTGCGCCAAGGTGCTCGACCAGCCTGATCTGCCGGCCGATCCGCGCGTCGCCAACATGGTCGAGCGGGTGCGCAACCGCGAGTTCACCGACACGACCGTTGCGGACATCTTCGGCAAGATGACGCGCGACGAGCTCTTGAAGCGGCTGTCGGACGCCGACATCGCCTTCGCCGAGGTCAACACCATGGCCGATCTCACGGGCCACCCGCATCTGCGTCGCATCGAGGTCGACACGCCGAACGGCCGCGTCAGCTATCCCGCGCCGGCGCCGATCATCGTCGGCGAGACCCGCTCCTACGGCCCGGTGCCCGCCATCGGTGAGAATCCACAATCGAAGAAGTAACAGAGCGAGGCGTCATGACCGAGAAGCTCGACATCGATCATTTGCGACAATGGATCGGCCGCAGCACGGAGGCCACCGATATCGTCACCGCACAGCTCGCCAAGGGCCTGCGCGCGACGCTGTTCCAGGAGGTCGGCGAGCCCAGGAAAGGCGATGCCGCACCGTTCACCGTGCACTGGTGCCTGGCGCAGCCGGTGTTTCCGATGTCGATGCTCGGGCCCGACGGTCATCCGACCCGCGGCGGCTTCCTGCCGCCGGTGCCGCTGCCGCGCCGGATGTGGGCCGGCGGCGAGATCGAATTCCTGCAGCCGCTTTGTGTCGGCGATGAATCAACGCGGACCTCGCGCATCGCCGATGTGCAGGTGAAATCAGGCTCGACCGGTACGCTCTGCTTCGTCTCGGTCGAGCACAGCATCTCCTCGCCGCGCGGCACGGCCATCCGCGAACGGCAGGACATCGTCTATCGCGAATTGACAAGCACGCAGGCGGCTCCCGCCAAGGCCCCGCCTCCGCCGCCGAAAGCGCAGCATCGCGAGACGCATGTCTCGGATCCCGTGCTGCTGTTCCGCTACTCTGCGCTGACCTTCAACGGCCACCGCATCCATTACGATCGCGACTACGTCACCAAGGTCGAGGGCTATCCGGGCCTGATCTTCCACGGCCCGTTGCAGGCGGCGCTGATCATCGAGATGGCGGCGAAGCTGCGTGGCGGCAGGGCGCCGAAGAAGTTCAGCTATCGTGGGCTGCAGCCGCTGTTCGAGGGTACCGAGTTTTCCATCAACGCCAACGAGACCGAGGCGGGCATGGAGCTGTGGACCGCGAACGCGGAAGGGCAGCCGACGATGAGGGGCACGGCGGTGTGGTAGCGACCGCGGTCTCTCCGTCATTGCGAGCGGCGGCGTGCCGATCTAGACCCTCACCCTGAGGAGCGCGCCTTTCGCGCGCGTCTCGAAGGGCGAGGCCACCAGCCGGGCCTTCATCCTTCGAGACGCGCGAAGGCGCGCTCCTCAGGATGAGGAATGAAGAAGGGACGGAATCCATGTCCAAGAACGGGAAGACCGGCAGCAAATCCGTCACCGTGAAGCAGGCGACACTCGACCTGCTGCGCGCCTTCGGCATCGACAAGGTGTTCGGCAACCCCGGCTCGACCGAGCTGCCGTTCCTGAGCGACTGGCCCGACGACATCGACTACGTGCTGGCGCTGCAGGAAGCCTCCGCCGTCGGCATGGCCGACGGTTACGCGCAGGCGACACGCAATGCCGGCTTCGTCAATCTGCATTCGGCGGCCGGCGTCGGCAATGCGCTCGGCAACATCTACACCGCGCATCGAAACCAGACGCCGCTCGTGATCACCGCGGGCCAGCAGGCGCGCTCGATCCTGCCGCTGCAGGCGTTCCTCTATGCCGAGCGCGCGTCTGAATTCCCGCGGCCTTACGTGAAGTACAGCGTCGAGCCAGCGCGGCCCGAGGACGTGCCGGCCGCGATTGCGCGCGCCTATTACACTGCGATGCAGCCGCCGTGCGGGCCGACTTTCGTATCTATCCCGATCGACGATTGGGCGCATGCCTGCGCACCGATCGAGGCCCGCAAGGTCAGCCGCGAGATCGGCCCCGAGCCTGACGCGATGAAGAGTCTGGTCGCTGCGCTCGGCGCCGCGAAGCACCCTGCCCTTGTCGTCGGCCCCGCGGTCGACCGCGCCGGCGCGGTGGAGCTGATGGTGCGCGTCGCCGAGAAGGCGAAGGCCAGCGTCTGGGTCAGCCCGTTCTCGGCGCGCTGCTCGTTCCCCGAGCGGCATCCGCAATTTGCGGGCTTCCTGCACGCCTCGCCCGCGCAACTGTCCGACGCACTGCGCGAGCACGATCTCGTCGTGGTGATCGGCGCGCCGGTGTTCACCTTCCATGTCGAGGGCCATGCCGCGATCTTCGACGGCGGCGCGACGATCTTCCAGATTACCGACGATGCGGATGCGGCGGCGGTGACGCCGGTCGGCACCAGCATCATCGCGACCATGAAGCCGGCGCTTTCGATGCTGCTCGACCTGCTGCCGGAGAGCAAGCGCGCGGCACCGAAGGGCCGCACGCTACCGCCGGCGCCGCAAGCGGCCGATCCGCTCCCGGTCGAGTTCCTGCTGCATTCATTGTCGCAGACGATGCCGGAAGGCGCGTCACTTGTCGAGGAAGTGCCCTCGCACCGTCCGGCGATGCAGAAATTCCTGCCGATGCCCGGCCAGGACAGTTTTTACACGATGGCCAGCGGCGGCCTCGGCTATTCCCTGCCCGCTGCCGTCGGCATGGCGCTGGGCAAGCCGAACAGCCGCACGGTCTGCCTGATCGGCGACGGCTCGGCGATGTATTCGATCCAGGCGCTGTGGACCGCGGCGCAGCGCAAGCTGCCGCTCACCATCGTCGTCCTCAACAATTCCGGCTACGGCGCGATGCGCTCGTTCAGCCAGGTGATGCAGGTGCGGAACGTGCCCGGGCTGGAGCTGCCGGGGATCGATTTCGTGCGGCTCGCCGAAGGCATGGGCTGCCATGCCGTGCGAGTGACGAAAGCGGCGGAGCTCGGCGAGGCGCTCAAGCGCGGGATGGCGTATGCGGGTACGAGCCTCGTGGAGGTCGTCGTGGATTCAGCGGTGCCGGTGCTGTACGGGCAGAAGCATTGACGCTGCCGCAGCCTGGATGAGCATAGCGATATCCGGGGTGCTGCAACGACAGAAGTCCCGGACGTCGCTTCGCTCATCCGGGCTACGAAGCGAGGAATCCTCCATCCGCCGCCAGCACGTGTCCCACGACGTACGATGACGCATCCGAGGCTAGCCACACCACGGCCTCCGCCACCTCCTCCGGGCTGCCCATCCGCCGCAGCGGCAGGCCTGCGCTCACCGTCGCGACATCGCCGACGCCGGCGCGCAGCATCATGTCGGTGACGACGCGGCCAGGGGCGATGGCGTTGATGCGGATGCCGCGCGGGGCGTTCTCCATCGCCGCCGAGCGTGTCAGCGAGATCGCGGCGGCCTTCGAGGCCGAATAGAGCGAGAAGCCCGGATTGGGATTGCGCACGCCGCTGACGGAGGCGTTAACGACGATGCTGCCGCGTCCCTGCGCCAGCATGGCCGGCAGTTGGTGGCGCAGGCACAGGAACAGCGCGCGGACATTGGTGTCGAACACGCTGTCATAGATCTCGGTGCCCTGCTCCTCCAGCGGAGCTCGGCGCTCCTGGAAGCCGGCATTGTTGAAGGCGACGTCGAGCCGGCCGCAACGCGCGATGGCCGTGCCGACGAGGCGCGCGACGTCGTCCTCGCGCGTGATGTCGGTTTGGAGTGCGATCGCCACCGCGCCGAGGTCGCGGCAACCCGCGGCGGTCGCCTCGATCTCGGCCGCGCGGCGACCCGCGACGAGAATCGCCTCCGCGCCTTCGGATGCCATCCGCAGTGCCGTGGCACGGCCGATGCCGCTGCCGCCGCCCGTGACGAGGCAGACCTTGCCCCTCATCCGCTGACTTGCCGGCGAAGCTCCACTCATGGCTCACTCCAAAACGCTTGCGCGCGCCGTTGCACGCATATAGTTGTATGGTACAACTATGTGCCGGGAGTCAAGATGGCCCAGCTTGCGCTAATCGACGATATCCGTGCCGCGTCGCGCCTGATGGTGCGCGAGCTCGGCTTCATGGATGCGACGGTGGCGGCCTCTGACTATCCGCCGTCGGCGGTCCACACCATCCTGGAGATCGGCATTCGCGGGCCCATGACGTCCGCGGAGCTGGGTGATTTCCTGCGCCTGGAGAAATCCAGCGTCAGCCGATTGGTGCGGAAGCTGATCCACTGCGGCGAGCTGCGCGAGACGCCGGACGAGAGGGACGCGCGCAGCAAGCTGTTGTCATTGACGGCAAAGGGCCGGCGCACGCTCGAGGCGCTGCACGCGTTCGGCCGCCAGCAGGTGCGCGGCGCGCTGGCTGCGCTGACCGAGGCCGAGCAGCGCACGGTGCGTGAGGGGATGATGCTCTATGCGCGGGCGCTCAGGCAGAGCCGGATGGAAAGCGAGTCCGAGTCGGTGGCCTGACCGCATTCTCGGTGTCATCGCCCGGCTTGACCGGGCGATCCAGTACTCCGAGACGTCGGTGGTTAATCGATATGCCGCGGCGTACTGGATGCCCCGCTTTCGCGGGGCATGACAGCGCTGATTGGGGAACCAGCCTCCCCTACTTCCCGAACTCCTCGCGCATCTTCGCCTGGATCTTGGCCATGCCGCCGATCCATCGGTCGTAATTCTCGGTCTTCTTGCGCATGTAGCCGAGCACTTGCGGATGCGGCAGGATCAGGAACGTTTCCTGCTCGAGGCCGGTGAGCACGTCTTTCGCGACCTGCTCGGGCGTGAGGTCGCCGTCGCCGGATTGCGGGCCCTTTGGAATCGAGCGCAGCATGTTGGTGTCGACGCCCTGCGGGCAGAGGATCGAGACCTTGATGTTGTCGGCCTTGTGCGAGATCGCGAGATTCTCGGCAAAGCCGACCGCGGCATGCTTGGTCGTCGAATAGGCCGGGCTGCCGACCTGCGACAGCAGGCCCGCGGCCGAGATGGTGTTGAGGAAATAGCCGCCGCCGCGCGCCTTCATGCGCGGGATCAGATGCCGCGCGGCATAGACGTGCGCCATGACGTGGATCGCCCAGCTGCGCTGCCAGGGCTCGTCCGAGGCGCCGCCGGCGTTGACCGACATCGGATCGAAGCCACCGCCGATGCCGGCATTGGAGCAGAACAGCGCGATCGGGCCGAACTGCCGCTCGGTCTCCTCGATGACGTGGGCAATATCCTTTTCCTGCGCGACGTCGCATTTGAAGGCGGCGCCGTCC
Organism: Bradyrhizobium sp. DOA1; assembly: GCF_001593325.1. Taxonomy (NCBI): domain Bacteria; kingdom Pseudomonadati; phylum Pseudomonadota; class Alphaproteobacteria; order Hyphomicrobiales; family Nitrobacteraceae; genus Bradyrhizobium; species Bradyrhizobium sp. DOA1. Next base: position 1,006,597 of record NZ_JXJM01000001.1, on the reverse strand, counting down.
ACCATGGCCGCGACCGCCCGCGCATTGGCGGCGTCCATGTCTGCGACGACGACCTTGGTTGCGCTCGCATTGTGAAAGGCCTCGCACAGCGCCTTGCCGATGCCGTTTGCGCCGCCCGTGACGACCACGACCTTGCCGGTCACCTGCATGCGACGTCTCCTCTGAATACCGCTTTTTGTTCGTGCTCAGCTCAACACGAGGTCGAGCACCGCGGTATAATGGCACGCCGCGCCGGCCAAGACAAAGCCGTGCCAGATTGCATTCTGGAAGCGCAGCCGCCGCCAGGCGTGGAAGATCACGCCGAAGCTGTAGAGCAGGCCGCCCGCCAGGATGAAGCCGAGCGCCAGCGCGGGCAACGCCCTGACCACGGGGCCATAGAGCATCACGCCGCTCCAGCCCATCGCGAGATAGATGCCGACCGAGACCCGGTCGAACCGGCCGGGATAGAGCAGCTTCAGCACGATGCCGAGGAGCGCCACGCACCAGACGCCCGCGAGCAGCACCAGCGCGAACACACTGTCCTTCACCTCCAGGATGAACGGAGTGTAGGTCGCCGCGATCAGGAGATAGATCGCCGAATGGTCGAACCGCCGCAGCAGCCATTTGGCCGGCGACACCGGCCATAGATTATAAGTCGCCGACAGCACCAGCATCGAGATCAGGCCCGCGACATAGATCGAGACGCCGACGACGTCTGTCGCGTCGGCATAGATCGCCGTCAGCACCACCAGCACGGTCGCGGCAATGATGCCGGAGAGCACGCCGATCCCATGGATGATGCCGTCGGCGATCAGCTCGGCGCGATCATAGTTCCAGCCGATCACGTCGGCTGCGGCGTGGACGGAGGTGGATGCAAACTGTTTCAGCTGGAAGACGGTCATGGCAATCCGCAAAGCTTGGCAATGCCCTTTTCTATGGGTCTTTCGGGACCGGCGCGTCGTTCAAACCGCCGTTTGCCGACAAAGGCGGTGGAAGTATGAAACTTGATTTTCCTCACGCAATTGCCACTTTTGTGAACGGTCACACATCCCGCCCGCCCGAGATCAGTTAACGTTCATATGGCATTCAGTTTCCAAGATATGGTCGAAGAAGCGCGGCAATCGGCGCGGGCGCTGATCGACTATGGCGAGCACTTCTTCAATCCAACGGTGCGTCTCGGGGTCACCGGCCTGTCGCGCGCCGGCAAGACGGTGTTCATCACCGCGCTGATCCATGGCCTCACCCGTGGCGGCAGGTTTCCGGTGTTCGAGGCCTATGCCTCGGGCCGGATCGCGCGGGCATATCTGACGCCACAGCCCGACGATGCCGTGCCGCGCTTCGCGTATGAGAACCATCTGCGCGCGCTGATCGAGGAGCGGCGCTGGCCGAACTCGACCGTCGACATCAGCGAGCTCAGGCTCGTCATCGACTATCAGCGCCCAAACGGCGCCGACCGCACGCTGACAGTCGACATCGTCGACTATCCCGGCGAATGGCTGCTGGACCTGCCGCTGCTCCAGAAGAGCTACGAGCAATGGTCGGCGGAAAGCCTCGCGCTGTCACGCGAAGCACCGCGCGCGCATCTGGCCGCGGACTGGCACGCGCATCTCGCAACACTCAAACCCGAAACACGCGAGGACGAGCAGGCAACGCTGACGGCCGCGAAGCTCTTCACAAATTATTTGCGCGCCTGCCGCGACGAGCGCTTCGCGATGAGCCTGCTGCCGCCCGGCCGCTTCCTGATGCCCGGCAATCTCGCCGACACGCCGGCACTGACCTTCGCGCCGCTTGACGTGCCCGCGGGCAGGCAAGCGCCGGACGGCTCGCTCTGGGCGATGATGGTGCGCCGCTTTGAGGCCTACAAGGACATGGTGGTGCGGCCGTTCTTCCGCGATCATTTCGCGCGCCTCGATCGCCAGATCGTGCTGGCCGACGCGCTCGCCGCATTCAACTCCGGCCCGGAGGCGCTGCACGATCTCGAAGCCGCGCTTGCCGGCATTCTCGATTGCTTCAACATCGGCCGCAGTACCTTGCTCTCAAGCCTGTTCCGGCCGCGCATCGACCGCATCCTGTTCGCGGCGACCAAGGCCGATCACCTACATCATTCCAGCCACGACCGGCTCGAGGCCGTGCTGCGCCGTGCCGTCACACGCGCGGTTGCGCGTGCGGAAAATACCGGCGCGGCGATCGACGTCGTCGCGCTCGCCGCCGTGCGCGCGACGCGCGAGGCACAGGTGGCGCATGGCCGCGACAAACTGCCGTCGATCCTGGGAACACCGGCCGCGGGCGAGAGCGCCGGCGGCGAATTGTTCGACGGCAACACCGAGGTCGCTACGTTCCCCGGCGATCTGCCGCTGGATCCCGAACCGTTGTTCAACGGCACGGATTCGTTCCGCGGGCTCTCGACGCAGGCCGCCGGGAGCAGCGACTTCCGCTTCCTGCGCTTCCGGCCGCCGAAGCTCGAGCCCGAGGGCACCGAAGCGCCGGCGCTGCCACACATCCGCCTCGACCGTGCCCTGCAGTTCCTGATCGGAGACAAGCTGTCATGACCGAGCGATCCCAGCAGCGGCGGCCGGCGACGTTCCGGCTCGACGATCCCGGCGTCGTCGTCACCGAGGCCGATGAGATCAGCCGGCTCGGCCGCGCCACCATCCAGATCACCCCGGAGCCCGATCCGGCCACGCTGCCGGTGCCGGTTCAAGCCGCGCGTCCGGCGCGGCGCGGCTTTCCCTGGGGCACGCTGTTCTGGTCGGGTCTTGCCGGGCTGACGCTGCTCGGGGTCGGGCTCGGCGTGGTCCATCTGATCGAGGATCTGTTTGCGCGCAGCGAAACGCTCGGCTTCGTCGGACTTGCCTTTGCATTCGTCACCGCGCTTGCGCTCGCGGTGGTGATCGGGCGCGAGGCGTTCGGCCTGGCGCGGCTTGCAACCATCGAGAAGCTGCATCAGCGGGCGGCTGCGGTGCTCGCCAGCGATGATCGCAAGGAGAGCCGCATCATCGTGCAGGACCTCCTCGACATTGCGCATCAGAACCCCCAGCTCGCCCGCGCCCGCGCCAAGCTGGAGAGCCATGCCGGTGAGATCATCGACGGCGCCGACATGATCCGGCTCGCCGAGCGCGAGTTGATGTCGCCGCTGGACGCCGAGGCGCGGCGGCTGGTGTCGTCGGCCGCGCAAAAGGTCTCGATCGTCACCGCGGTAAGCCCACGCGCGGCGATCGACGTGCTGTTTGTCTTCGTCGCCGCACTGCGCCTGATCCGGCAACTCGCCTATCTCTACGGCGGCCGTCCCGGCGCGCTCGGCATGATCCGCCTGCTCCGCCACGTCATCGCCCATCTCGCCATCACGGGCGGGATGGCCGCGAGCGACAGCCTGGTGCAGCAGATGCTCGGCCACGGCATCGCGGCAAAGCTGTCGCAGCGGCTGGGCGAAGGCGTGCTCAACGGCTTGTTGACGGCGCGGCTGGGGCTGGCTGCGATCGACGTCACGCGGCCGCTGCCATTCGCAGCGCTGCCGCCGCCGAAGCTGGCGGATCTCGCGACGGATCTGCTGCGGAAAAAGGATGAGGACGAGTAACTCGTCGTGCGACTCACCCTCTCCCCTTGTGGGAGAGGGTGGCTCGCCGCAAAGCGGCGAGACGGGTGAGGGGTATCTCTCCGCACGTAAGCCCTCGCAGTCGTGTCCGCGGAGCGATACCCCTCATCCGGCGCTTCGCGCCACCTTCTCCCACAAGGGGAGAAGGAAAGAGGAGCGCGTCGCGCTGGCTGTGCGCTCCCGTTTCTCGAATTCCCCCGCCAGCACCTTCCACTGAAACAGCGGCGAATCCTTCGGCGGTGACAGCTCCGGGGTCCAGCCGGTGAGCTTTTCCAGCACATAGGTGTCCATCACGCGGCCGCGCCAGCTACGTTCGACTTTGCCGAGCTGCTCGCGTTTCGCCGGGATATTCTCCCACAGCGACGAACGATTATCCGGCTCGCGGCCGACATAGATGCCGGCGTGACCCTTGATCCTGTCCATGCCGGGATCGCGGAAATCCTGGAAGCGGCCGCGCTCGTTGATCTCGATCACGGGCACACGGCCGCGGAACAGCCAGCGCATCATCGCGTAGGTGCGGTAGTCCGTGGTCGCGATCCAGGTCGCGCCGGTCTCGTCGAGTACCGCCTGCGCGCGCGCGGCGACCTGCTCGTAGCCGGCTTCGGCGCCGATCGGATCGATCTTGCCGAGAAGATTCCAGGGCGCGGCGACGTAATAGAGGAACACGATGACGACGAAGGCGATGCCGGAGACCACCGCCGTGTTGGCCCAGAACAGCGACGATCTGATCATCCGCTCAGACCACCTCTCCTTGGTCATTGTCCAGAGGTTGACCGCCGCGGCGGCAAAACCGACCGGCCACATGAACATCGGCCAGGTGTCGCCGACACGGAGCGTCAGCGACTTGAAGAAGAAGTAGAGAAACGGCACCAGCACCGCGGTCGAGAGCAGGATCGCGACCGGCTCGCGCGTGCGATAGCCGCGCCACGCCGTCAGCACCAGCCCGGTCAACACCACCGGCAGCATGACAAAGCCGACCAGGCCGAATTGCAGGCCGATGTAGTCGCCTATCGTGCGCAGCGAGACGCCGTAATTGGCGGTGGCGCGTACGCCCTGGAAGCGGAACGAGGCCCAGTCATGCTGCGCGTTCCAGATCAGTACCGGCGAGAACACCGCTATCGCGACCAGTACGGCGAGATAGGGGTAAGGACTGCGCAGCCAGCGCCAGCGCCAATCCGGCACCAGCAGAAAGGCGGCAATCGCTGGCGCGAGCATGATCGCGGTGAATTTCGACAGCATCGAAAGGCCCGCGAACAGCCCGGCCGCCAGCCACCAGCGGCCGTCGCCGCCCTGCGCCAGCCGCACCAGCGACCACATCATCGCCACCGCAAACGGGATCATCGCGACATCGGGCGCGACCTTGGCCATCAGCAGGCCGTAATAGAGCGCGGCCTCCGGCATCAGCACCGCAAGCATCACGGCGCGCGCATCATGCGTGAGGCGGCGGACGATGTCGGCGAGCAGGAGCTGCGTCACCAGCATCGCGACGATGCCGCCGAAGCGGACACCGAGCGGGGTGTCACCGAAGATCGCGGTGCCGAAGCGGATCAGCCAGGCGATGCCCGGCGGATGATCGAGGAAGCTGAGCGCCGTTTCCTTCGACCAGGTCCAGTAATAGGCCTCGTCGGTGCGCAGCTCGATCGCGGAGGCATAGACGATGCGCAGCACGGTCATCGCGGCGATGACGAGCAAGGCGATAACGATGACACGGCGTTCGGCGCCGTCTCGCCTCGTGGAGATGTCGGGAGCGATCGTCACGGCCGCGCTTTTCCCCGACTTGGGAGGGGGAGTCAATGTGGGGAGTCCCCCCAACAGGTGTCGTCCTGGGCAAGCGAAGCGCGACCCGGGACCAATAACCACGGGGTGAGGCATCTTCCCAGGCATGTGACCTCACAACCTGTCCACATTTAGAATTAAACGCTACGCTGGCTGTTGTCTTTCATGAACTGATACAATCGAATCATGGCCACCGCTCCCATACAGATGTCCGCCGTCCGCGCCACCGGCGTGCGGCAGGTGCGGCTCGTCTGCGGCGTCATCCTGTTCGCCTACGTGATCAGCCACTTCCTCAACCATGCGCTCGGCAACATCTCGGTCGAGGCGATGGAAGCCGGCGTCTACTATCACACACTGTTCTGGCAGTTCCTTCCCGTCTCGATCATCTTCTACGCGGCCGCGCTCACCCATTTGGGACTCGGCGTCTACGCGCTGTACCAGCGCCGCCAGTTCCGCTGGCGGACTATCGAACCGCTCCAGCTAGTGCTGGGCCTGAGCATCCCCGCGCTAGTCATGGGACATGTGATCGGGGTGCGGCTCGGCTACACGCTGTACGATCATCAGAAGCTCTATCCGCAGGAGCTCTATCTGTTCTTCGTCGCGGCGCCGGGCCGGCTGTGGCAGATGACGATCCTGCTTCTCATCGCCTGGGTGCACGGCTGCATCGGGATTTACTTCTGGCTCCGCCTCAAGCCATTCTTCCCGCGCGCTGCGCCCTATCTGCTCGCGGCCGCCGTGCTGATCCCGACGTTGTCCCTGCTCGGCATCTATCAGGGCGGCCGCAGCGTCGAGATCGAGAGCGACGACCGGGACTGGCGTTCGCAAAACCTCACCCGCCGTCAGGTTGGCACAGTCGCAGAAAACAATACGCTCGACCGCGTCGCGGGCGGTCTCACCGTGGGCTATTTCGGATTGCTCGCCCTGGTGCTGGCGGCGCGCGGCGTACGGGCCTGGCGCGAACGGCGCGGCGGCATGATCGCGCTGTCCTACGGCAACGGCAAGACGGTGCGGGTCCCCAAGGGCCTGTCCGTGCTGGAAGCAAGCCTGCGCCACAACGTGCCCCATGCCAGCGTCTGTGGCGGCCGCGCCCGCTGCTCGACCTGCCGTATCCGCGTCATCGGGGATCATGACGTATTGCCGACACCGTCGCAGCGCGAGGCCTTCGTGCTCACCCGCGTCGGCACCGCCGATCCGTCGATCCGCCTAGCCTGCCAGCTGCGGCCGACCTCCGACCTCTCCTTCTTCCAGCTCTTCACACCCCACATGCATGCGACGGACGGAGCCTCGACCTCGGCCAGTATCGGCCAGGAGCGTTATCTCGTCAGCCTGTTCGTGGACATGCGCGGCTCGACCCAGCTGGCGGAAAAGCGGCTGCCGTTCGACACCGTCTTCATCGTCAACCGCTTCCTCGGCGCGGTGTCGCAAGCGGTGATCGAGAACGGCGGCCAGCCCAACCAGTTCGTCGGCGACGGCATGCTGGCGCTGTTCGGGCTCACGGCCGATCCGCAAACCGCCTGCCGGCAGGCGCTGAAGGCGGCCGCCGGCATTGCCACGCATATCGACCAGCTCAACGAGTTCCTGAGCCACGATCTGCGTCAGCCGATCCGCTTCGGCATCGGCATTCACGGCGGCGAGGTCATCATCGGCGACATCGGCTATCGCGATCACGTCGTCTTCACCGCGCTCGGCGATGCCGTCAACGTCGCCGCCCGTCTCCAGGACATGACCAAGACGCTGGCCTGCGAGGCCGTCGTCTCGGACGAAGTCCGGCGCAGCGCCGGCCTTGCCGACGACGCCCTGCCGCAGCAGGAGGTCGCGATCCGCGGCCGCGACGAGCCGCTCGCCGTGCGCGTGGTGGCGGATGCGCGGAAGTTGGCGGCACTGGTCGATCGAAGTGGCAGTGGTGCAGAGCCCGCGACGAGGTCGAATCTAAGGGACCAAATCACCACCGCGTAACACCGGCCTGCTGCAACGCAGCGGCATGGGCTCGCTGCGAAAGCACGAATTGACTTCATGCAAATCGTTGCGACAGATGGGCGCAGGATCGTGGTGATGACCGCTGGTCCAACGAAAAGCTCCGGGAGGAGAAAAGAATGTTCGATCGACGCGACCTGCTCAAAGGAGCGGGCCTCGCCGCCATGGCGGCCGCACTGAACGCCACCAAAGCGCTGGCGTTCGACACCGTCACCCTGCCCTTTGCAAATGGCGAGCGGCCGCTGGTGAAATATCCGCAGAAGCGGCCGATGATCGGCCTGACCAGCCGCCCGCCGCAGCTCGAAACGCCGTTTGCGGTGTTCAACGATGGCCCGATCACGCCGAACAATGCGTTCTTCGTGCGCTATCACCTCTCGGACCTGCCCTACAATCTCGATCCCGACACGTTCACGCTCGAGGTCAAGGGCAAGGTCGACAAGCCGCTGAAATTGTCGCTGAAGGACATCAGGAAGATGAAGGCGACCGAGATCGTCGCCGTCAATCAGTGCTCCGGCAACAGCCGCGGCTTCTTCGAGCCGCGCGTCGCTGGCGGGCAGCTCGCCAACGGCGCCATGGGCTGTGCGCGCTGGCGCGGCGTACCGCTGAAGGCGGTGCTGGAGATGGCCGGCGTGCAGGCCGGCGCCAAGCAGGTCACCTTCAACGGCATGGACGGCCCCGTCAGCGACAAGACACCCGACTTCGTCAAAGCGCTCGATCTCGATCATGCCGCCGACGGCGAGGTGATGCTGGCCTATGGCATGAACGGCGAGGATCTGCCGTTCCTCAACGGCTTCCCGTTGCGGCTGATCGTGCCTGGCTATTACGGCACCTACTGGGTCAAGCACCTCAACGAGATCACGGTCATCGACAACGTCTATGACGGCTTCTGGATGAAATCGGCCTACCGTATTCCCGACACGCCCAACAACGCGGTCGAGCCCGGCACCGCGCCGAAGGCGACGATTCCGATCAACCGCTTTACGATCCGCTCCTTCATCACCAATGTCTCCGGCGGCGCCAAGCTCAAGGCCGGCCGCACCACCCTGCGCGGCATCGCCTTCGACGGCGGCAAGGGCATCAAGGAGGTCGAGGTCTCCGCCGACGGCGGCAAGACCTGGGCCAGCGCCAAGCTCGGCAAGGATCTCGGCAAATACGCGTTCCGCGAATGGAAGCTGCCGGTGAAGCTCGCGGCCGGCAGCCACGAGCTCAAGGTCCGCGCCACCGGCAATGGCGGCGAGACCCAGCCCGACACGCCGCGCTGGAACCCGGCGGGTTATCTACGCAATGTCGTCGAAGCGGTCCGGGTAACGGTGGTCTAAAGGAGAATGATCATGCAGCGCACCGTTCTCCTCACCGTGCCCCTCGCCCTTGCTGCCGCGGTAGAGGCGGCGCTTGCGGCGCCGATCAATTACAAGACCCCCGACGAGGTGGCCGCCTTCAAGCCCGGGCCCAATCTCGAGATCGTGCAGGGCAATTGCAGCGCCTGCCATTCGTCCGACTACATCGCCACACAGCCAGCGATGAAGGACAAGAAGGCCTTCTGGCAGGCCGAGGTGACCAAGATGATCAAGGTCTATGGCGCACCGATCGACGATGCTGATGTCGGCAAGATCGTCGACTACTTGGCCGCGACTTATTGACGGAGGGTACGACACCCGCAGTCAATTGACCGCGAAACGGGCAAAACCGGCAAAAACGCTGCGAAGTTGAGCGGAATTCGGCGAAAGGCCGATGTGGTTTGAGCTACCAAGCCTGCCACATTCCGCGTATCCTGTTAGGACCGAACCGGCCGGTTGGCGGGGACTGGCGGTTCGAGATCTCGGAGGAAGACCCGCGGAGAAGTCGTGATGGCTAAAGGTACGGTCAAGTGGTTCAACCCGACGAAGGGTTATGGATTTATCCAGCCTGCGTCGGGTGGCAAGGATGTGTTCGTGCATATCTCGGCAGTGCAGAAAGCCGGTTTGTCCACGCTGAACGAGGGACAGACGGTGGAATACGAAGAGATCGCAAACCGGGGCAAAACCTCCGCAGAGAACCTCAAAGTATAAGCCCGCCAGCCTTTAGCTGCCTCCCGGATCGATCCGGGAGCCGGGCCAAAAAATTTTAGAACACGGCCAGTGCATTCGACGACAGGCGTTGCGTTTGCACAAGGATAGCTATTTTTTCCTCGAAGGACCGCTTATCAACGCCACAGCAATGACAATCGCGACGGCACTTCGTCAACCCACCGGCAACGGTGCGTCGCGCTTGATCTCCTCCATCACCGCATAGGTCCGCGTCTCGCGCAGGCCCGGCATCGACAGCAGAGTCTCGCCGAGGAATCGTCGATAGGCGGTCATGTCGGCCAGCCGCGCCTTCACAAGATAGTCGAAGCCGCCGGCAACCATGTGACACTCCAGCACCTCGGGCGCGAGTTTCACGGCGCGCGCAAAACGCTCGAAATTGTCGGGCGTGGTCTTGTCCAGCAGCACCTCGACGAACACCAAGAGGCCGAGGCCAAGTCGGTGCGGATTGAGCCGCGCACCGTAGCCTTCGACGAAGCCCTCGCGTTGCAGGCGTTTCAGCCGCTCGCCGATCGACGTCGGCGAGAGCCCGATGCGCTCGGCGAGCTCGACATTGGCGATGCGGCCATCCTCCTGCAAAATCGCGAGGATTTTCCGGTCGATTCGGTCTAGTTCCATATCTTGTGAGGCTGCATGGGTGACGATCTTCATTTCCTAAGGCAAATCGACTAAATTGTCTATCGAACTGCGGTACCGTGCGCCTTATCCTGGATTTCAGCCACAGGACACGCCATGCCGAACATTCCACCGCCCTTCTCCGCCCCCTACGCACCCGATGATAGCGAGATCGCCGCACGGCTGTTGCTGGCCGCGCCGCTCAGCCCGCCGCAGGAGGCGCGGATCGACCGCACCGCGACGCGGCTGATCGAGGCTATCCGCAAGCGCGACGACCGGCTCGGCGGGGTCGAGGACATGCTGCGGGAATTCGCGCTCTCCACCAAGGAAGGGCTGGCCTTGATGGTGCTGGCGGAGGCGCTGCTGCGCGTGCCCGATGCGCGCACCGCCGACCAGTTCATCGAGGACAAGCTCGGCGAGGGCGACTTCATCCATCACGAGACCAAGTCCACGGCGTTCCTGGTCAACGCCTCGGCCTGGGCGCTCGGCCTGTCGGCGCGGGTGATCCAGCTCGGCGAGACGCCCGACGGCACCATCGGCCGGCTGGTGAAGCGGCTCGGCGCGCCGGCCGTGCGCACCGCCACGCGCCAGGCGATGCGGCTGATGGGCAATCATTTCGTGCTCGGCGAGACCATCGAGCAGGCGCTGGAGCGGGGTAAACCGCGGTCCGGCCAGAAGCCGCGCTATTCCTTCGACATGCTTGGCGAAGGCGCCCGCACGGCCACCGACGCCAGGCGTTATTTCGACGCCTATGCCAGCGCGATCGAGACGATCGGCAAGGCGGCCGGCAGCCATCCCCTCCCGGACCGGCCGGGTATCTCCGTAAAACTCTCGGCCTTGCATCCGCGCTTCGAGGCGATCAGCCGCGACCGCGTGATGGCCGAGTTGGTGCCGCTGCTGCTGGACCTCGCGCAGCGCGCGAGGGCTCATGACCTCAACTTCACTGTCGATGCTGAGGAAGCGGACCGGCTGGAGCTGTCGCTCGACGTGATCGCGGCAACGCTGGCCGATCCTTCGCTTGCCGGCTGGAACGGATTCGGCCTGGCCATCCAGGCCTATCAGAAGCGCGCCAGCGCGGTGATCGACTATGTCGATGCGCTCGCCCGCGCGCATGACCGCAGGCTGATGGTGCGCCTCGTCAAGGGCGCTTATTGGGACACCGAGATCAAGCGCACCCAGGAGCGCGGGCTCGACGGCTATCCCGTGTTCACGCGCAAGGCGATGACCGATCTGAACTTCGTCGCCTGCGCGACGCAGCTGCTGGCGTTGCGGCCGCGCATCTTCCCACAATTCGCCACCCACAACGCGCTGACGGTCGCGACCGTGCTGGAGCTTGCAGGAGGGAGCGGCGGCTTCGAGTTCCAGCGCCTGCACGGCATGGGCGAAGCGCTGTACGAGCAGCTTGCCAAGGACCACCCGGATATCGCCTATCGCACCTATGCGCCGGTCGGCAGCCATCGCGACCTGCTCGCCTATCTGGTGCGGCGGCTACTGGAGAACGGCGCCAATTCCTCCTTCGTGGCACAGGCGGCCGATTACCGCGTACCGGTGCCCGCGCTGTTGCAGCGTCCCGCCGATGCGATCGCGAAGCCGCAACAGGCCGCGCATTCCAAAATTCCGCTGCCCGGCGATCTCTTTGCGCCGGAGCGGCGCAATTCGCGCGGCGTGGAGTTCGGTGCGCGTGCCGCACTTGGCCAGTTGCTCGCTGACGTCAGGGCCGAGGCGGCTGATCTCGGCCCCATTACCGACGCAACGCCGGACCAGGCCAACGCGGCGGTGATTGCCGCGCGCGCCGGATTTGCCGGCTGGAGCCGGACGCCGGCGGCCACGCGCGCGGCGGCACTGGAGCAGGCCGCGCATCTCCTGGAGAGCCGCAGCGCGCATTTCATCGCGCTCTTGCAAGCCGAGGGCGGCAAGACGCTCGACGATGCGCTGTCGGAATTGCGCGAGGCCGCCGATTTCTGCCGCTATTACGCCGCGCAAGGTCGAAAGCTGTTCGGAAGTGAGGCCGCCATGCCCGGCCCGACCGGCGAAAGCAACGCGCTCGCCCTGCGCGGGCGCGGCGTGTTCGTCGCGATCTCGCCGTGGAATTTTCCGCTGGCGATCTTCCTCGGTCAGGTCACGGCAGCGCTGATGGCCGGCAACAGCGTGGTGGCAAAGCCCGCCGAGCAGACGCCGCGCATCGCGCGCGAGGCCGTGGCCCTGCTGCATGAGGCGGGCATCCCCAGGAGCGCGCTGCATCTCGTCACAGGCGATGGCCGCATCGGCGCCGTGCTGACCGCGCATGCGGATGTCGCGGGGGTCGTCTTCACCGGCTCGACCGAAGTGGCGCGCCAGATCAACCGGACGCTCGCTGCCAAGGACGGGCCGATCGTGCCGCTGATCGCGGAGACCGGCGGCATCAATGCCATGATCGCGGATGCCACCGCGCTGCCCGAGCAGGTCGCCGACGACGTCGTGACTTCCGCGTTCCGTTCCGCCGGCCAGCGCTGCTCGGCGCTGCGGCTCCTGTTCGTGCAGGAGGATGTTGCGGACCGCATGATCGAGATGATCGCAGGCGCGGCGCGCGAGCTCAGGATCGGCGATCCCGCAGACGTCGCGACCCATGTCGGGCCGGTGATCGACGCCGACGCGAAGCAGCGCCTCGACGCCCATATCGCGCGGATGAAGAGCGAGGCGCGACTGCACTTTGCAGGCGACGCACCGGACGGCTGCTTCGTCGCGCCGCACATCTTCGAGCTCAGGGAGGCCGGCCAGCTCACGGAGGAAGTGTTCGGCCCGATCCTGCATGTCGTGCGCTACCGCGCCGAGACCCTCGAGCGCGTGTTGCAGGCGATCGAGCGCACCGGCTACGGCCTCACGCTTGGCGTTCATTCCCGCATCGACGACACGATCGAGGCCATCATCGACCGCGTCCAGGTCGGCAACATCTACGTCAATCGCAACATGATCGGCGCCGTCGTCGGTGTGCAGCCCTTCGGCGGCAACGGTCTGTCCGGAACCGGCCCCAAGGCCGGCGGGCCGCACTACCTTGCGCGCTTTGCCACCGAGCAGACCGTGACCATCAACACCGCGGCTGCCGGCGGCAATGCGGCATTGCTTGCGGGGGAGGAGTGAGGCCCTGCGCCGGGCGCCGTTGCATCCCGCGGAAACATCGGTCTAATGCTTCCATGATGGGCCCGCGCCAATTCCAGCGCGCGGGAAACGACAAGAGCGAGGGAGCAACGCCGCGATGGAAAAAGGCATTTTCTCGGGCCTGAAGGTTCTGGACTGCGCGAGCTTCATCGCAGCGCCGGCGGCCGCGACCGTGCTGTCGGATTTCGGCGCCGACGTCATCAAAATCGAGCCGCCCGGCGCGGGGGACCCCTATCGCAACCTGCCAAACCTGCCGGGCTATCCCTCCGGCGAGCACAATTTCGCCTGGCTGCTGGAGGCCCGCAACAAGAAGAGCATCGCGCTCGACCTCTCCAAGAGCGAAGCGCAGGCCGTGCTGTACAAGCTCGTGGCGGAGGCCGACGTCTTCATCACCAACATGCCACCGCCGGTGCGCGCCAAGCTCGGCATCACCTATGACCACCTCGCCCATCTCAACGAAAGGCTGATCTACGCCTCCTTCACCGGCTATGGCGAGAAGGGCGAGGAGGCCAACAAGCCCGGCTTCGACAGCAACGCCTATTGGGCGCGCTCCGGCCTGATGGACCTCGTCCGCGCCGACATCGACACCACGCCGGCCCGCTCGGTCGCCGGCATGGGTGACCATCCCTGCGCCATGGCGTTCTATGGTGCCATCGTCACTGCGCTGTATCAGCGCGAGAAGACCGGCAAGGGCTCGCATGTCGCCTCCAATTTGATGGCGAACGGGGTGTGGGCCGCCAGCGTGCTGGCACAGGCAAAACTCTGCGGCGCCAAGTTCGGCGAGCGGCGCCCGCGCGAGCGCGCGCTGAACGCGGTCGCCAACCACTACCAGTGCAAGGACGGCCGCTGGCTGATCCTGTCGCTGCTCAACGAGGAGAAGCAGTTTCCGACGCTGGCGCGCTGCCTCGGCCGCGAGGATTTGATCGACGATCCTCGCTTCGCCACCAAGGCCGACAGGCATGCCCGCTCCGTCGAGCTGATCAAGATCCTCGACGAGACCTTCGCCACCAAGGATCTCGCCGAATGGCGCAAGATCCTGGACGGCAACGGCCTCGTGTTCGGCGTCGTCGGCATTCTCGACGACATCCCCAACGACAAGCAGATGCTCGACAACGAGGTGCTGGTGCCGTTCGAGAACGACACCATGCTGACCATCAACAGCCCGATCTGGATCGACGGCGCCAAGAAGGTTCAGCCGCGCAAGCCGCCCGGCGTGGGCGAGCACAGTGACGAGATCTTGCGCGGCGCGGGATATGACGAGGCGGCGATCAAGCAGCTGCGGGCGAAGGGGGCGGTGGGGTAAGGGCGCGGCCAGTCACTTACACAGCCGTCGAACGGGGAAGAGGTAAGAAGATCATCGCAGCGCCAGCCAGCCCAGCGTGAACAAAATCCCGCCGACGATCACCACCACCGCGACCGCCCAGGTGCTGACGCGGATGCTGCCGGTGACCTGCTTGGCTTCTTCATTGCGCGCAATCTCGCGATTGCGCGCCTTATTGGCATTGCCCGTATCTGTCATCGGTCATCCAAATCGCTTGGTTTGGTCTAACGCGTCTTGATGAAGCACATGCCGATGCGGCTGGAGGCCGCGGCAGCCTGACAGGTGAGACCTTTAGCACAGCTCCATGACGTAAAACTCTTGTCCGCCGTTCCCGATCCGTGATTTTGCAGGGAACAATGCGCGCCCCAGCCGTCCTGATATTCGGTGCCGGCGAGCTCGCGGCTGCCGCGCGTCTGCGGCCGGCTGGAAAATCCGCGTGAGAAATCAGGACGTTTGCCCGCAGCGAACGCGGTCAGGATGTCGCGGCGGCGAACCTGATCGCCGAAGAAATGCGGCGAGGCCGGCACGATGGAGGAATTCGGCGGACTGTCCGCAAGCCAATCGACGCCTGGAAAATGGAAGCCGCCGATGCCGCGGGTCTGGTGACAGCCGGCGCAGGTGACGTCGTTGAGACGGCGCTGGAAGCCGGCGACCGAGCGGACGTTCTGCATGTCGATGCCGCGCGCCGCCGCCCGCTTCAGCGCGCCGACCACGTCGTTGTCGGTGAAGACGGGGTCGCCCCTGCCTTCCCCGTCTCCTTCGCCCTGCATCATGCCGAACTCCGGCTGCAGCGCCGACGCATCGAGGCCCGCCGGCGTCGGCACCACCGCGGCCTTGGCCAGGAATTTTTCCGGAATCAGCACCGTGCCGCGATCGAACTCGCGCAAATTATCGGGCGCGAGCAACCAGTCCCGGAAGTCGCGGCGCAGCGCGTCGTCGGCAAGGATCCGGTCGCGATCGATCTGGTTCTCCAGCGTCGATTCCTCGAAACGTTTGGTCGCAGGGTCGTATTTGAACACCTTGAGCAGGTAGTCGGAGCGGAAATCATGCAGCGCCGATTTCGGCGCGACCGAGACCTGGATGTTGGTCTCGATGCGATCGAGCATGGTGTCGTCGGGCGAAAGGCGATTGCCGATCAAGCCTTGCCAGGCGCCATTGTCGAGCCAGCGCCGCGCGATCTCGGCGCAACTGACCGGCTTGCCGTTCGCATCCGTCTGGCGCGCGTCGCGCGTCTTCATCACCAGGTTGAGCGTCATCGGCAGACGCGTTGCCGTCTTGCCGCCATCGGGCCTGCTGTCGAAACGTGCGAGACGGTAGATCAGCCGGATCTCGCCGCAGGTCTCCTCCGACACATAGGCGCGGTCCATGCGGTTGACGATGCCGACCAGCACGAAGCGCGTGTCGCGCGATGTCAGATTGGCCCGATCGAACAATTGCACGTCAAAGCCCTCGCCGACGCCGATGGTCTCGCCCGGATATGTCTCCCTATACCGGGAGACGTAGCGGTCGAGCTCCGCATCGATCGCCGGGAGAATTGGCGCAAGCTGCGGCAGCGACGCGAACATCAGGTCCGTCGTGAGCGGACCATCGGCATTCCGCTCCGGCGACAGCAAACGTGAGATGGTGAGCGCATCGCTCTGGTCGAGCCGGCGCAACAGATCGGGATCGGTGATCGCCGTGCCGCGCGAAAGCTGCGCGGTCTCCGCCGCCGAAAGCGAAACGATACCGCCCAGCAATGCGGCGACGGCAATGAGAATTCGCAGCGCGCGGCTCATGCCTGAGGTAACACCGTGCAGGCACGCCTATTCAAGTAAAAAGGCGCCTCACACGGTGGTGAAGCGCCTTTTCGAAAGTCGCATAGCTCAGCGCCCGACGATCAGGCCCTTGCTGGTGACGACGACCCAGCGGCCGTCCTGGCGGCGGATCGCATCGACGCGGCCAACGCCCGGAATGGGATCGCCGGGATAGACCTCGTAGAGGCCGTCGCGGCCCTCGATCAGCGCAGCGCCGTTGGAGGCGTTGCGCAGCCTCCAGCC
>NZ_JXJM01000001.1:926397-989503 GCF_001593325.1 Bradyrhizobium sp. DOA1 | reverse complement strand
GTCGACGGTCTCCGACAGCTTGGCGATCTTGGCCAGCGGCTCGGCCTGCGCCTTCTCGAGCTTATCGAGGCGGTCGTTGGTCCGGTTGACCTGGCTGACGCCGGTCTTCGAGCTGTGCTCGACATTGGCCTTCAGCGCGACGAGATCGGCATCGATCCGGGCGACCGAAGCATCGAGCGCGCTGGTGTCGGCGACCTGCACCGGCGCTTGCGCCGGGGCGGCGAAGCGCATCACGCCGGCAGTTGCAAGCGCGCCGCTGATGGCGCCGACGCAGGCTGCAATCACCACCATCGCGGCCATCGCCGACAGGCGGCGCTTGCCGCCGGTCTCGCGCGGCTCCTCCGCCTTCACATGGGGGGCAAAGTCCTCGCGGTCCCAAGAGCCGTCCCAAGCGCGGTCCGAGGGCGCCATCACGATCAGCTTGCCGGGCTTCGGCTCGGGTTTGGTTTCGGCCTTTGGTTCGTCCTTGGATTCGCCCTTGGCCTCGATCTTCGGCGGCTCGACCTTGACCGGGTCAGGCTTCGGCGGCGTCTCATGGTCGGGGGCAATCGAGGGGGCCTCGATCCCGGCGACAGCCTGCGGCGCGGTCGAGGCGGCGTCGACGGCGTCGTTATCCTGGGCAGCCTGCACGGGCATTGGTTCGCTCACGGCTCAAATACTCCAGTCTCGGTTGACTTTTTGGTAACTTTCATTGCTTGCGAAATCCTTACCTCCGGACCCGCTTACCGAAATTTTAGGAACTCGTCCGGGGCCGAATTGGGCCGGGAAAAAGGAACCGGTGTGGCGCCGCGCAACAAATTGTCAGCGGGGAGCGGCAATGGGGCGCATTGCGCCGGGGGCGGTCTAATCACGTCGTCCCGGTGAAAATAGCGCTGTCACATCACGACCGGCGCGTCCGGCAGCTCGTTCGAATGCGGGCCTTGCGGTGGGAAATGCCGGGCCAGCACGCGGGAGACAGCCTCGATGCCGGCGATCACGCCGTGCTCGAACTGGCCTGATCTGAACTCCGCCTCCATCGCGCGGCAGATGTTCTCCCAGCCCTGCGCACCGACCTTCGAGTCGATGCCGCGGTCGGCCACGATCTCCACGTCGCGGTCGGCCAGCAGGAGATAGATGAGGACGCCGTTGTTGTGCTCGGTGTCCCAGATGCGCAGATGCGAGAACACGTCGAACGCGCGCTCGCGTGCCGGCTGGTTGCGGAACAGCGGCGCGCCGTCGAGCGCGCCTTCGACCACGAAGCGGACCTGGCCGGAATGGGTGGCCTCGCCCCGCTTGATCGCCTGCTCGATGCGATCGAGCACGGCTTGCGGGAAAATCTGTTTCGCCCGCCAATGATGCTGCGCGAGATGTCGGGCAACGCGTTTGATGCTCATGCCTACCAACTCCCTGAGGCGCCGCCGCCGCCGAAACTGCCGCCGCCGCCGCTGAAGCTGCCGCTGTCGCTCGATGAGCCGCTGCTCCAGCCGCCTCCCGAAGAGCCGCTCGACCAGCCGCCGCGCGACGACCCCGTGCTCGGTCCCATTGCCGCAAACAGATCGGCGATGAATCCGATGATGAAGCCGAGGAGACCGAGACCGACGGCAAACGCAAAAGAGCCGAGAATGAACCAGGCAAACACTGCGATGATGCCGCCGGTCGCCAACGATCCGAGCAGCCGCCCCAGCATGGCCCGGAAGAACCCGCCGACCCCGATCGATGCGAACAGCGTCACGATCAAGAGCGGCCCGAGATCGTCCAGGCTTCCGAAGTGGGCGGTCGGTGAAGGAACCGGCAGCGGCTCACCATCGATCACGCGGATCATGCGATCGACACCGTCGGAGATACCGCCGCTGAAATCGCCGGTCCTGAATTTCGGCGTGATGATCTCGTCGATGATCCGCCGCGACGTGACGTCGGTGAGCGCACCTTCGAGGCCGTAGCCGACCTCGATGCGCAAATGCCGGTCGTTCTTGGCGACGATGAGGATCGCGCCGTCATCGACGTTCTTGCGCCCGATCTTCCAGGCCTCCGCGACACGGATCGAGAACTGCTCGATCGTCTCCGGCTGTGTCGTCGGCACGATCAGGACGGCGATCTGGCTGCCCTTGCGGTTCTCGAAATCGCGCAGCTTCTGCGTGAGCGTCGCGATGTCGCTGCTGGACAGCGTGCCGGTTTGATCGACGATGCGGCCGGTGAGCTCGGGGACGGCGACGTCGGCGTGGGCGGGGAATGTGAAGGCGAGGAGAAGCGCGACGGCGACTAGCGCACGCCACAACTTCGCGGTCATCGCCCGGCTTGACCGGGCGATCCAGTATTCCAGAGACGCGAGCGGGCCACGGAGAGGCCGCGGCGTACTGGATTCCCCGCCTGCGCGGGGAATGACGGCGGTGGGTGGTGCGACGCGCATTCGCAAACGGCGTGCGTTTACTTCGACGGCGCGGGTGCCGGATTGAAGTCCACCTTCGGTGCGGTCGAGATCGCTTTCTCGTTCTCGACCGAGAAGTTCGGCTTCTCCTTGTAACCGAACATCATCGCGGTGAGGTTGCTCGGGAACGAGCGGATGGTGACGTTATAATCCTGCACCGCCTTGATGTAGCGGTTGCGCGCCACCGTGATACGGTTCTCGGTGCCTTCGAGCTGCGACATCAGATCCTTGAACAGGGCGTCCGATTTGAGCTGCGGATAGTTCTCGGTGACGACCAAGAGGCGCGACAATGCGCTGGAGAGCTCGCCCTGAGCGGCCTGGAATTTCTGGAACGCGGCGGGATCGTTCAGCACCTCGGGCGTTGCCTGGATGCTGCCGACCTTGGCCCGCGCATTGGTGACGCCGAGCAGCACGTCCTTCTCCTGCTGCGCGAAGCCCTTCACCGAATTGACGAGATTGGGCACGAGATCGGCGCGGCGCTGGTACTGGTTCACGACCTCGGACCAGTTGGCCTTGATCTGCTCGTCCTCGCTCTGGATCGCGTTGTAGCCGCAATTGGTCAGGCTCAGCGAGGCCAGGGCGGCCAGCACGGTCAGGATCTTGCGCATCAAATTTCTCCCGGTGGAATCCGGCGCAAACTATCAGATTGCGCGCGCGAGGAAAGCAGCCGGCTGACGCAAGCCTCTTGCCTATCGCAGGCCGACATAGTCAACTCCGGCAAAACAAAAGCGGAAACGCCAGGGGGAACGCGATGTCCTCGTTCGAGACCATCCTCGTGGAACGGCCAGAGCCGGCCATCGTCCGGGTCGTGATGAACCGGCCCGAGGCGCGCAACGCACAGAACCTGCAAATGACCTACGACCTCAACGCCGCCTTCGACGCGGCGGTGCAGGACGATACGGTCAAGGTCATCATCCTCGCCGGTGCGGGTCCGCATTTTTCCTCCGGCCACGACCTGCGCCCGGGCGGCAAGAACGCCGCCGGCGCCGATTTTCCGCCGATCGGAAATTGGGGCGGCTTTGCCGAGCCCAATGCCCATGGCCGCTTTGCGCGCGAGCAGGAAATCTATCTCCAGATCACGCGGCGCTGGCGCAACCTAGCCAAGCCGACCATCGCCGAGGTGCACGGCAAGTGCATCGCCGGCGGCCTGATGCTGGCCTGGGCCTGCGACCTCATCGTCGCCAGCGACGATGCGCAGTTCTGCGACCCCGTCGTCACCATGGGCGTCTGCGGCGTCGAGTGGTTCGTGCATCCCTGGGAGCTCGGGCCGCGCAAGGCCAAGGAGTTCCTGTTCACCGCCGACAGCTGGAGCGCGCAGGAGGCGCAGCAGCTCGGCATGGTCAACCAGGTGGTGCCGCGCGCCGAGCTGTCGTCGCGCGTGCTGGAGCTGGCACGCCGGATCGCGACGAAGCCGTCCTTTGCGCTGAAGCTGACCAAGGAGGCCGTCAACCGCTCGGTCGACGTCATGGGCCAGCCCGCCGCGATCGACCAGGCCTTTGCGCTGCATCAGCTCTGCCACGCGCATAATCTCCAGGAGTTCGGCATGATCGTCGATCCCTCGGGCCTGCATCCCTCCGTGCGCAAGCCGCCGCCGGCCGCGGAGTAGCGGGATGGACCTTAATCTCAGTGACGAGCAGCGTCTGTTGCGCGAGAGCGCGGAACGCTTCGTGGCCGAAAGCTACGACGCCGCGCACCGCCGCAAAATGGCGAACGATCCGCTCGGCTTCAGCCCTGATGTCTGGAAGCAGTTCGCCGAGCTCGGCTGGCTGGCGCTTCCGCTTCCCGAGGAGTTCGGCGGGCTCGGCGGCAGCGCGGTCGATGTCGGCATCCTAATGGAAGCCTTCGGCCGCGGGCTGGTGTCGGAGCCCTATGTCGCGACCGTGGTGCTGGGCGCCGCGCTGATCGAACGATGCGGTACCACCGAGCAGAAGCAGGCGAGCCTCCCGAAGGTGGCGGACGGATCGCTGAAGCTCGCGTTTGCGCATTCCGAGCGCGCGGCGCGGTTCGATCTCGCCAAGGTCGCAACCAGCGCCGACAAGACGGCCGAGGGCTGGCGCCTGTCCGGCAGCAAGATCGCCGTGCTCGATGGGCATGCTGCCGACGAGATCATCGTCTCCGCATTGATGCATGACCATCACGGCCCTTCGGGGCGGATCGGCCTGTTCGTGGTGCCGGCCACGGAGTCCGGACTTGCGATCTCCGACTACGCCCGCCTCGGCGGCGGGCGCGCCTGCAACATCGAGCTGTGCGACGTGCATCTGCCCGCAGACGCCCTGCTCGGCGACGGCAGCGATACCCTGCCCGCGATCGACTGGGCCGTCGATCGTACCATGGCCGCGCTCGGCGCGGAGGCCGTCGGTATCATGCAGACGCTACTCGACACTACTCTGGAGTACACCAAGATCCGCAAGCAGTTCGGTCGGCCGCTCTCCGCCAACCAGGTGATCCGCCATCGCCTCGCCGACATGGCGATGCAGGTCGATGAATCCCGCTCGATGGCGCTGCGCGCCGCGCTCAAGGCCGACAGCCCGCCGGTCGAGCGCGCGCGGGCCGCATCGGGAGCGAAGGCCAAGATCGGCAGATGCGCGCGCTTCGTCGGCGAGCAGTCGATCCAGCTCCATGGCGGCATGGGCGTCACTGAGGAGCTCGAGGTCGGCGCCTATTTCAAGCGGCTGGTCGCTTTCGACACGTTGTTCGGTGGCAGCGCGCATCATTACGCCCGCCATGCGGAGCTTGGCCGTCCCAACGTGCCCGCCTGACACAAGGAACGCATCATGGACCTCTCGTTCAACGCCGAGGAACGCGCCTTCCAGGACGAGGTGCGCAGCTTCATTGCCAAGAACCTGACCGAGGAGATGAAGCGCGCGACCGCGCTGACGCCGTCCGTGTTCTCCGACCCTGATATCGGCATGGCCTGGCAGCGCGCGCTGCACAAGCAGGGATGGGGTGCGCCGGGCTGGCCGGTGGAGCATGGCGGACCGGACTGGACTCCGGCGCAGCGCTGGATCTTCGAGACCGAAAGCGCCAGGGCCGGCGTGCCCAATGTGAATGTCATGGGCGTAAAGATGGTCGGGCCCGTCATCATCGGCTTCGGCTCGCCGGAGCAGAAGAACTTCTACCTGCCGCGGATTCTCTCCGGCGAGGATTATTGGTGCCAGGGCTATTCCGAGCCGGGCTCCGGCTCCGACCTGTCGTCACTGAAGACGCGCGCGGTGCGCGACGGCGACGATTACATCATCAACGGCACCAAGATCTGGACCACGCATGCGCACCACGCCAACCGCATGTTCGCGCTGGTGCGCACCAGCGACGGGCCGCGGCAGCAGGACGGCATCAGCTTCATCCTGATCGACATGAGGACCCCCGGCATCACCACGCGTCCCATTCTCACCATCGGCGGCGACCACGAGGTCAACCAGGTTTTCTTCGACGACGTGCGCGTGCCCGTCGCCAACCGCGTCGGAGAGGAAGGCAAGGGCTGGACCTACGGCAAATATCTGCTCGAATTCGAGCGCGGCTCCGGCATCGCCTCGGCCAAGCTGCGCGATGGCTTGAAGGCGATCGCAGATCTCGCGGAATCCGACCTCACCGGCCGGGCCATCGACAGCCCCGATATCGCAACGCGCATCTCCGAAGTCGAGGTCGATATCGACGCGCTGGAGATGACGGAGCTGCGCGTGCTCTCGGCCCTGCAGACCGGGCAAAATCCCGGCGCGGTGTCGTCGATCCTGAAGCTGCGCAACAGCGAGATCCGCCAGGCCGTGACGCGGCTTGGCGCCGACGTGATCGGGCACGACGCCCTCGCCGTCGAGCCGATGCGCCCGCTCTACAGGCTCAACCACGAGCCTCCGACGCCTGAGGAGATGCTGACGGTGATGCCGGAATATCTCAACGGCCGCGCCTACACGATCTTCGGCGGTACCTCGGAGATTCAGCGCGATATCATCGCGAAGATGATGCTGGGGATTTGAGAAACGAAGTTCTTGCGAGCTGACGCGGCACTCTCCGCTTCATCCCCGCGAAGGCGGGGATCGATAACCGCATGGAGATGTGGTTACGGGGACTCGGAGTTACCACTTCGCGCCAAACCACTTCCTGTGGTTATGGGTCCCGGGCTCGCGCTGCGCGCGCCCCGGGACGACGAGTTGAGTTTGAGGCAGCAGCCTGCGCAACAACGCGCCGCGCTTATCCCGCCGCCTTCGCCTCCCGGATCGCCTGCCAGATCTTCTGCGGCGTCAGCGGCGTGTTCAGCTGGGTGATGCCGAGCTCGGCCAGCGCATCCATCACACCGTTGGTGACGCAGGGCGGGCCGCCAATGGCGCCGGATTCGCCGCAGCCCTTGGCACCGAGCGGGTTGGTGCGGCAGGGTGCGGAATCGTCCAGCGTCACCACGATCGGCGGCACGTCGTCGGCGCGCGGGATGCAGTAATCCTGGTAGCTCGCGGTGAGGAGCTGGCCGTCGGCATCGTAGGAGACGCCCTCGTACAGCGCCTGGCCGATGCCCTGCGCGACGCCGCCATGGATCTGCCCGGTGACCAGCATCGGGTTCACCGCGACACCGACGTCGTCGACGGTGGTGTAGCGCACGACGCGCGAGACGCCGGTCTCGGGGTCGATCTCGACCTCGCAGATATGCGTGCCGTTCGGCCAACTCGGACCATCGACCTCGCCTTCGGAATCGACGCTGAGCTTGGCGCCGTTCTCCTTCTCGGCGAGATCGAACAGGCTGATGCGGCGGTCGGTGCCGACCACGGTGAGCACGCCGCCCTGATACTCGATGTCCTCGACCGAGGTCTCCAGCACGTTCGCCGCCTTCTCGCGCGCCTTCTGAATCAGATCATTGGAGGAGACCGCAACCGCCGTGCCGCCGACGAACAGCGAACGCGAGCCGACGCTGCCGAAGCCCATGGCCAGATCCGTGTCGCCCTGGACGACGTCGATCTTGTCCATGGGAATGCCGAGCGTGTCGGAGATCATCTGGGTGTAGGTGGTCTGCAGGCCCTGCCCCATCGCCATGGTGCCGGAATGCAGCACGACGCGCCCTTGCGAGGTCGCATGCAGGCTGACCTTCTCGGTGTGGGCGCGACCGCCGGTCCATTCGATGTAAGAGGTGAGGCCGCGGCCGTAGAGCAGGCCCTTCTTCTTGGCTGCCTTCTTGCGCGCGGCAAAGCCGTCCCAGTCCGCGAGCTTCACGGCACGGTCGAGCATGTGCGCGAAGGCGCCGGAATCGTAAACCTGCCCGGCTGCGTTGGTGTAGGGCAGCTGCGCCGGCTTGATGTAGTTGGCTTTGCGGATCGCGCGCGGATCCATGCCGATCTTGCGCGCAGCAGCGTCGAACAGGCGCTCGACGATGAACACCGCCTCGGGGCGGCCCGCGCCGCGATAGGCGCCGACCGGTGCGGTGTGGGTCATCACCGACTTCACCTCGAAATGCACCAGCGGCAGATCGTAGACGCCGGTCTGCACGAACGGCCCGAGCACCAGCGGAATGATGTTGGCCGCGCCCGAAGAGTACGCACCGGTGCAGCCGATCGACTTGACGCGATAGGCCAGCACCTTGCCCTTCTCGTCGAGCGCAAAGGATGCCGTCGAGGTGAGATCGCGGCCATGGGTGCCGCCGACGAACTCGTCGGTGCGGTCGCCCCGCCAGCGGATCTTCTTGTTCAGCTTGGTCGCGGCATAGGCGACGATGCCGTCCTCGGGATAGAGGTTGGTCTTCTGGCCGAAGCCGCCGCCGATGTCGCCGACCAGCACGCGGACACTGTCCTTCGGACGCTTCAGCACGGCTTCCGCCAGCACGTCGCGGGTCGAGGCCGGGGTCTGCGATTGCACGTGCAGGAGGAGCCGTCCAGACTTCTTGTCGATCTCGGCAATGGTCGAGCGCGGCTCCATCGCCGAAGGCACCAGACGCTGGCTGACGATGTCGAGCTCGACGGTGTGCGCCGCGCTGGCAAAGGCTTCGTCGACCTTGGCGGCATCGCCATAGCTCATGGCGCCGACGATGTTGTCGGGCGCCTCCGGCCACACCACGGGCGCGCCTGATTTCACCGCCTCGACGGGATCGACGACCGCGGGCTGCACGTCATATTCGACGACGATCGCCTCGGCCGCGCTCTGCGCCTCCACGCGCGAAGAGGCCACCACGGCGGCAACGGCCTCGCCGGCATAGCGCACGACTTCATGAGCCAGCAGCCGGCGCGGCGGCACCGTCATCGGCTTGCCGTCAGGGCGCTTGAAGATGTTCAGCGTCGGAATGGTGCCGATGTCGTCCTTGACGAGGTCGGCGCCGGTGTAGATCGCGGTGACGCCAGGCATCGACGCCGCGGCGCCGGTGTCGATCGAGACGATCTTCGCGTGGGCGTGCGGCGAGCGCAGCACGTGCAACCACAGCGCGCCCTCCTCCGGCTTGTCGTCGATGAATTGTCCCTTCCCGGTGAGCAGCCTCTGGTCTTCCAAACGCTTGACGGGCTGCCCCGCTCCGAAACGCAAATTGCCGGGAAGAATGTTCATTCCGCTATGTCCCTGAAATCCGGAAAACGACCGGCGCGGTTTTAGCGGATTTTGCGGTGGATACAACCGAGCCGCGGCACATCTGCATTGCATACCACGCCCGATTTGGCGGCCGAGATTGCCAAGTCAAATGCTTGGTCAGGAACGCTCGATGTCGATGATGCCGACATTCACGTCGCGGCTGTCCGAACCCCGCTTGACGGTGAGGCGGACGGACTTGCCGGCGCCCACCTGCTCCAGCGCGTCGGTCAGATCGGCGAGGCGCCGCACCGGCTTGCCCTCGACGGCGGTGATGATGTCTCCGACCGCGCCCGTCGAGAAATTGACGCCGCGAATCCCAGCCCGCTCGGCCGGACTGCCGGGGGCCGTTCGCACCACGATCACTCCTTCGACGCCAAGCCGGGTCGAGACATCCTCACCGGCGGCCACGATGCCTATGCCGGGCGTCGGCACGCGGCCGTTGCGGATGAGCTCGGGGACAATCCGGTTCACGACATCGACCGGCACCGCGAAGCCGATGCCGGCATTCGATCCCGACGGCGAGATGATCGCCGTGGTGACGCCGATTAAGCGGCCGGCGGAATCCAGCAGCGGCCCGCCCGAATTGCCCGGGTTGATCGCCGCATCGGTCTGGATGACATTGGCGATCTCCCGGCCGGCATGGGTCGGGAGCCTGCGCTTGAGCGCGCTGATGATGCCGCTGGTCATCGATTGATCCAGCCCGAAGGGATTGCCGATCGCGAAAGCGGATTGTCCGACCTTCAGGTCGTTCGAGCTGCCGAGGGCGATCGGCGCTGGAAACTGGCGCACGCTGCGGATCCGCAGCACCGCGAGATCGTAATTCGGAGCCCGGCCGACGAGGTCGACCTCAGCCACCTCGCCCGAGGCGAAGCGCACCGCGATCTCGTTGCCATTGGCGACGACGTGATTGTTCGTGACGAGGTGCCCGTCGCGATCCCAGACGAACCCCGTACCGGAAGCGCCGCCGCCGCCCTGCCCTTCCTCGCCCATGAGAGGATTGGCGTCCGACTTGACGGCAACCTGCACGACCGAAGGTGATACGCGCTCGAAGATGTCGATGGTTGCCTTTTCGCCATCGGACAGCGGACCGCGCTGCTCGACGGCGCGGGCGGATGGCGCCGCCCATGGGACATACGAGATCGGGACATGCAGGATCTTCGCGGAAGTGATGGCGAGCAGCAGGGCGGCGAAGACTGCCGCGGCAATCGCATAGCGACGATTCATCGGGGATCACCGTCTCTTGTGCTGGATACGATGTTGGGACGCACATGCATGGGGTGACAGACCTCGCTCACGCAGCAACGTCGCAAACCAACGGAAGTTTCTCCGGGAGGTAATGACCTTTTTGCGTCCGGCACGGGTGCCGGGGCAAATTGCCGCGTGGCGAGCCGCTAGGCCAGCTCGCGCAGCGCCGCCTCCACGATCTTGCGTGCGTCGGCCGTCAGCGGCGCCTGCGGCGGGACGGGATCGCCGACGTCGTAGCCCTGGATCGAAAGGCCGACCTTGATGCAGGCGGCGAGATTGAAGCGGGCGAAGGCCTCATTGATGCGCCACAACCGGCGCTGGAGCACCATGGCTTCGTCCCAGCGGCCCGCCTTGCAGAGATCATAGAGCGCCACGCTCTGGCGCGGGATAATGCAGGCAGGTCCGGCCATCCAGCCGAGCCCGCCGATCAGCATCACCGCGGCGGGGATATGGGCGGAGGCCGAGAACACGCGCAAGGAATTACCGCAGCGGTTCATGATCGAGAGCAGCCGGCCGGTATTGGTGGAAGCGTCCTTGATGTAGCCGACGCGGGGATGCTCGGCGAGGCGCGCGATGACGTCGAGCGCGAGATCGGAGCGCTGGAATTGCGGATTGGTGTAGATGACGACGGGGATGTCCACGGCGTCCGCAATGGCGCGGAAGTAGGATTCCACCTGCGAATCGGCGAGCGGAAAATACGCCTCCAGAATCGCCAGGATGCCGTTGGCACCGAGCTTCTGATACGCCTTCGCCTGCGCCACCGCGTCCGCCGTCGAGGTGGAGGCAACACCGGCCACGACCGGCACGCGGCCCTTGGCGGTCTCGATCGTGGTCTGCACGATGGCCAAGCGTTGCGCGGCATCGAGATAGGCGAATTCGCCGGTCGAGCCCAGCGGCGTCAAGCCATGCACGCCGGCGCCGATCAGGTCGTCGCAGAGCTTTGCGAGAACTTCGGTGCGAACTCCGCCATCGGCATCGACAGGTGAAACGAGGTAGGGGAAGACGCCGTGGAGTTCGGACATGTCGGACATGGCTCCCGGTCAAATGGTTCGTGCCCGACCGGTCTTAGCAATGCCCGCGCCTGCGATCAAACCCTGAGCAGGCGCACACGCGTGCCCCAGGGATCGATCGCCTCGACACCGTCCGCAATCGTCGTGACTTTCACGCCGCCCTTGCGCAGGCGCTCTTCCTGCGCGGCGAGCAATTCCGGTTTGGCCATCATCAGCGAGAACCAGGCGAGGCCCGTGCTCTGATCGTCGCGTTGGCCGGCGCCCTGGCTCTGCCAGACGTTCATGCCGAGGTGATGGTGATAGCGGCCCGACGACAGGAACGCGGCGCCGCTACGGCGGCGGGTCGGATCGAGTCCGATGGTGCCGTGATAGAAGCTCTCGGCCTGCGCGAGATCGCCGACGCGCAGGTGCATGTGACCGATGCGCATTCCGTCCGGCGCCTTGGCATAATCAGGAACGCGCGGGTTGGTCAGCGACAGCAGATCAGGGATGTTGAGCTCGTCGGTTGCCATCTTCACGCTGCCCTCGCTCCACTGCCATTGCGAGGGATCGCGATCGGCATAGACCTCGATGCCGTTGCCCTCGGGGTCATCGAGATAGACCGATTCAGAGACGAGATGATCAGAAAAGCCCGACAGCGGCACGCGATGCGAGGCGGCATGGACCAGCCAGCGCGCGAGATCCTTCCGCGTCGGCATCAGGAACGCGGTGTGGTAGAGACCGGCAGCGGTGCGCGGCTCGATCGCGGCATCGGGACGGGCTTCCAGCACCAATAGCGTGACGCCGGCCGTACCGAGCTTCGCAGCGGCGCCCGAGCGTTCCATTACGGTGAGCCCGATCACGTCGCGGTAGTAATCCGCAACCTTGTCGAGATTCTTGACCCGGAGCGTCACCATGCCGACACGCATCGGCGTGCGGCTGGCATAGGTCGGCCCGCCGCCCTGCGCATGGCCCTCGGCACGTGCCGCGGCTGCGGCCGCCATCGCCAGCGAAGTGGCGCCAGCGAGCTGAAGCAGGGTGCGGCGGGTGAGATCGATGGTCATCAGTCGGAGCTCGATGTTGAGGCCGTCGGGCGCAATATCCAACCGATTGCTACACGTTCCCGTGAGCGGCTCCCAATCACATGTTCGTCGGCTTTGCCCCGCAGAGGCCCTTTGGTCCTGGCCACCCGGCCAGTTTCGCAAACGCCTACGACGTCCCAGATTGAGGACAGCTACAGGAGCCTGCCATGACCGACCTGACTGCCCTGTCCTCCCTGTCGTCCGCGCTCGCGGACGTGGTGGCGCGCACCGCGCCGTCCGTCGTTTCCGTGCATTCGCATCGCGCCCGCGCCACCGGCTTTGTCTGGAAGAGCGGCTTGATCATCACCGCCGATGAGGCCCTGGCCGAGGAAGGTGCTGTCGAGATCGGCCTGCCCGACGGCAGCCGGGCGGCCGCCACGATCGCCGGCCGCGACCATACGACCGACATCGCGCTGCTGCGCACCGAAGCCGCCATCGCGCCGGTCAAGCTCTCAGCGACGGTCCCGCCCCTCGGGGCCCTGTCAGTGGTGGTTGCCACCAACCGCGATGCGCCGAGCGCGGCGCTCGGGATGGTATCGGCATCCGGCAAGAGGTGGCGTTCGTTACGGGGCGGTGACATCGACGCGCGGATCGAGCTCGATGTCCGCCTGCGCGATAGCCAGCAGGGCGGGCTCGCGCTCGATGCGTCGGGCGACGCCTTCGGCATGGCGGTGCTGGGCCCGCGGCGGGTGCTGGTGATCCCGACGGCGACGATAGAGCGCGTCGCGCCCCAGCTCGAGGCGCGCGGCCGCATCGCGCGCGGATATCTCGGCCTCGGGCTTCAGCCGGTGCGGCTCGACGACGGTATCGGCGCCATGGTGATGAATGTCGACAAGGCAGGACCTTCGGCCGCGGCCGGCATCCGCCAGGGCGATGTGATCGTGGCAGTCAATGACCAGAGATTGTCCGGCGTACGCGCGCTGTCGCAGACGCTTGGGCCTTCGAGCGTCGGCGCGGTGATCGATGTCGCGGCACGCCGCGGCGGCGAGCCGGTCAGCTTCAAGGTCACCGTCGGCGAAAGGCCCGAGGCGTGAGCGCGGACAACGCGCCCGAGATCGTGCTGTCGCTGGAGGTCGACGATCCCGTTCTCGCCGGTCGCCTGGCGAAGCTGCTCGGCAGCGTCGCCGGGATTCGCCTGGCTGCGTCCGGCGAGCAAGCTGCGGCGACGGTCGTCGCCCGTGATCCGCGCGTCATGCCGGATGACATCGCACTGACCCAGCGCGAGCTCGACGTGCTGGCGCTGATGGCCGAGGGCGGCTCCAACAAGATGATCGCACGACAGCTCGGCATCTCCGTGCACACCGTGAAATTTCATGTCGGCTCACTGCTCGACAAGCTTGATGCCACCGGCCGCACCGACGCCGTCGCGCATGCGGCGCGACGCGGGGTGATCGAACTGTAAGCGAACGAATTTCTCCGCGGATAGAGCTCTCCTCTGGAGAGAGGGCGAGAGAGGTTTAGCTCACACCCGCTTGCCGTTGTTCTTCTCCGCAGCGCGGCGCAGGGCCTCGGCGAGCGCGCCGCCGCCGCCGGACGATTCCTGCTTGCGCGGCGCCGAGGACGTCATGCGGGACGTGTTGCGACTGTTGTCGCGCTGCATGCCGGGAGCGTCCTTCTTGGCACCGACCTCGTCATCGAGGCGCAGCGTCAGCGAGATGCGCTTGCGGGCGACCTCGAAGTCCAGCACCTTCACCTTGACGATGTCGCCGGGCTTCACCACCTCGCGCGGATCCTTGATGTAGGTCTTGGACATCGCCGAGATGTGCACGAGGCCGTCCTGATGCACGCCGATGTCGACGAAGGCTCCGAAGGCCGCGACGTTGGTCACTGTGCCCTCGAGGATCATGCCCTTCTTGAGATCCTTGATTTCCTCGACGCCTTCCTTGAACACCGCGGCCTTGAACGCCGGACGCGGGTCGCGGCCGGGCTTTTCCAACTCCTTCAAGATGTCGGTGACGGTCGGCAGGCCGAAGGTCTCGTCGACGAAATCCTTCGGCTTGAGCGTACGCACGATCTCGCTCGAGCCGATCAGCGCCTTGATGTCGCTCTTGGTCGCCGCCAGGATCCGGCGCACCACGGGATAGGCTTCCGGATGCACGCCGGAGGCATCGAGCGGATCCTCGCCGCCGAGAATGCGCAGGAAGCCCGCGCACTGCTCGAACGCCTTGGGTCCGAGCCGCGGCACGTCCTTCAGCGCCTTGCGCGACTTGAAAGGGCCGTTGGCGTCACGATGCGCCACGATGCTCTGCGCAAGGCCGGAGCCCACGCCCGACACGCGCGCCAGCAGCGGCGCCGAGGCGGTGTTGACGTCGACGCCGACGGCGTTCACGCAATCTTCGACCACGGCATCGAGCGACTTGGCGAGCTTGGCCTGGCCGAGGTCGTGCTGATACTGGCCGACGCCGATCGCCTTGGGCTCGATCTTGACGAGCTCGGCCAGCGGATCCTGCAGCCGGCGCGCGATCGAAACGGCACCGCGCAGGGTGACGTCGAGGCCCGGCAATTCCTCCGAGGCGAAAGCCGAGGCCGAATAGACCGACGCTCCGGCTTCCGATACCACGATCTTGTTCATCTTCAGCTCGGCCAGACCCTTGACGAGATCGGCTGCGAGCTTGTCGGTCTCGCGCGAGGCGGTGCCGTTGCCGATCGCGATCAGCTCGACACGATGCTTCATTGCGAGCCTGCCGAGGATCGCAAGCGACTCGTTCCACTGCCGCTGCGGCTCGTGCGGATAGATCACGGCGGTGTCGACCACCTTGCCGGTGGCATCGATGACGGCGACCTTCACGCCGGTACGGTAGCCGGGATCGAGGCCCATGGTGACGCGGGTGCCGGCGGGCGCCGCCAGCAGCAGGTCGCGCAGGTTCGAGGCGAAAACGCGCACGGCCTCGGTCTCCGCCGCGTTCCACAGCCGCATGCGCAAGTCGATGTTGAGATGGACCTGGATCTTGGTGCGCCAAGCCCAGCGCACGGTGTCGACCAGCCAGCGGTCGCCGGCGCGCTTGAGGTCGGCGATGCCGAACCGCTTCATGATCTTCAATTCATAGGCGCTCGGCACGCCCGGCGGCGGCGCCTCGGCTTCGGCCTGGATCTGCAGGTCGAGGATCTCTTCCTTCTCGCCGCGGAACATCGCGAGGATGCGGTGCGAGGGCAACTTGGTCAGTGGCTCGGAGAAATCGAAATAATCGGCGAATTTCTCGCCTTCGGTCTTCTTGCCGTCGCGCACCTTGGAGGCCATGCGCGCATTGGTCCACATCTCCTCGCGCAACGCGCCGATCAGGTCGGCGTCCTCGTCGAAGCGTTCGACCAGGATGGCGCGGGCGCCGTCGAGCGCGGCGGCAACATCGGCAACGCCCTTCTCGGCGTTGACGAAGGCTTCAGCCACCACCTTCGGATCGTTGCCGGGCTCCGCCATCAGTTGATTGGCGAGCGGCTCGAGGCCGGCTTCCTTGGCGACTTCCGCCTTGGTGCGGCGCTTCGGCTTGAACGGCAGATAGATGTCTTCGAGGCGCGCCTTGCTGTCGGCGGCGAGAATGGAGGCTTCCAGTGCGGCATCGAGCTTGCCTTGCTCGCGGACCGATTCGAGGATGGCCTTGCGGCGGTCCTCGAGCTCGCGCAGATACACCAAGCGCTCCTCCAGGGTGCGCAATTGCGCGTCGTCGAGCGCACCGGTCGCTTCCTTGCGGTAGCGGGCGATGAAGGGAACCGTGGCGCCGCCGTCGAGCAGCGTCACCGCCGCCTCGACCTGCTCGGCCCGAACCCCAAGCTCCTGCGCAATCTTCTGGTTGATATTTGCCACGCGAGAATCCCTCTATCCAACCACGCGACGCGGCGGCGAACCACCGGCCACGGGACGCCGCTTATGGACCAAGCCGGGTTGATTCATCAAGGTACAGCGGAGGATCGTCGACAAGGGATTTTTTGTTGAACCGATGCGATCTCGCCACATTCGTGGGGATGGCGCGGGCGCTCTTGGTACGAGGACTCAATCCTCTTGTCGTCCTGGCTTTCGCCAGGACGACAAGAGGATTGACAGCAGCCTCCATTCCACGGCTGGTGCACTCGCCGGACCACCGAACTCCACGTGAGGACCATTCATGCGCACCACTTCGGCCGGCGCCATCAGGATCGCCACCAAGGGCCCCGGCGACGTCTCCGGCCTCATGAGCATGATCGAATCCGGCGCGATCGACCCCGCTTCCATCCTGGCCATCCTCGGCAAGACCGAGGGAAATGGCGGGGTCAACGATTTCACGCGGGAATATGCCGTTGCGGCATTGTGCACGGCGCTGGCGCCGCGGCTCGGCCTTTCTCCTGCGCAGGTCGAGCAGCGCATCGCCTTCGTGATGTCCGGCGGCACCGAGGGCGTGCTCAGTCCGCACATCACGGTGTTCACGCGGCAAGAGGTCGAACGCCCGGCAGGCATCTCGGGCAAGCGCCTCAGCATCGGCGTGGCGCACACCCGTGACTTCTTGCCCGAAGAGCTCGGCCGCTCCGCGCAAATCATGGAAACGGCCAAGGCCGTGAAGGCTGCGATGGAGCACGTCGGAATCAGCGATCCCGCCGACGTTCATTTCGTGCAGATCAAATGTCCGCTGCTCACCAGCGATCGCGTCGAGGCTGCGAGCGCGCGCGGCAACAAGACGGTGACGACCAGCGCCTACAGTTCGATGGCCTATTCCCGCGGCGCCTCTGCGCTCGGCGTCGCGGTCGCGCTCGGCGAGATCGCTCCCGATATCCGCGACGAGGACGTGTTGCGGCGCTACGATCTGTTCTCGAAGGTCGCCTCCACCTCGGCCGGCATCGAGCTGATGCACAACGTCGTCATCGTGCTCGGCAATTCGACGTTGTCGGTGAGCGCGTTCGAGATCGGGCACGCCGTGATGAGCGATGCCATCGACGCCGCGGCGGTGAGCGCAGCGCTGCAAAGTGTTGGGCTGGGCATCGCACCTCAAGCGGGCGCAGGCCGCGAGCTCGTCAACATCTTCGCCAAGGCCGAGGCCTCGCCTGACGGCACCGTGCGTGGCTTCCGCCACACCATGCTGGAAGATACCGACATCAGCTCGACGCGCCACGCACGCGCCGCGGTCGGCGGGCTGATCGCGGGCCTTGCCGGCACCAGTGCAATCTACGTCTCCGGCGGCGCGGAGCATCAGGGACCGCCGGGCGGCGGACCGGTTGCAGTGATCGCACGACTGCCGGATTGAGACGGCCTGCAGCTCCACGTCCCGCCGCCTCTCCGCCCCATGCAACCCTGCCCCTCGCGGCGGCTCGGTTGATTCAGGCCGGCCTTTGCGAAAGGAAGGAGCGCCGCCACCGAAGGGGATTTGACTACATGACTTTGCCGATGAGCTGGAATGAATGGGCGCAGCATGACGGCGTGGCGCTGGCCGCCCGCGTCCGCAAGGGCGAGCTGACGGCAAAGGAGCTGGCGCGCCAGGCCGCGGCCGGCGTCGCCAAGGTCAATCCGGCGCTGTCGGGCGTGGTCGAGCTGTTCGAGGACGTGATCGCCGATCCTGCCAAGGACGGCGCCAACCTCTCCGGCCCGTTCGCCGGCCTGCCCTTCCTGATGAAGGATCTGGGACCGACCATGAAGGGCCGGCTCCAGGAAATGGGCTCGCTGCTGATGCGCGGCAATCGCGCCGCGGCCGATACCTTCCTCACCGGCAAATTGCGTCAGGCGGGGCTCAACCTGATCGGACGCACCACGACGCCGGAATTCGGCGTGTGCAGTTCGGCCGACAATCCCGCCGTCTACGTCACGCGCAATCCCTGGAATACCGATTACACGACCTGCGGCTCGTCGGCGGGCAGCGCCGCGATGGTCGCGGCCGGCGTGGTGCCGATCGCACACGCGACCGACGGCGGCGGCTCAATCCGTATTCCCGCCGGCGTCAATGGCAATATCGGGCTGAAGGTCTCGCGCGGCGTGTTCTCGCTCGCCCCCCACATGTCCGATCTCACCGGTCTCGTCTCGATCCAGGGCTGCCAGTCGCGTTCGGTGCGCGACACCGCCGCCTTCGTCGACCATGCACGGGGACCGGCGCCCGGCGAATTCATGCCGTTCTGGACCACGGCGCAGCCCTATTCCGAAATGATCAAGCGCGATCCGACCAAGCTCAGAATAGCGCTGTCGCACAGCTGGGGCGATTACACCGCGACGCCAGAGCTCGCGGCCGAGCTGGAGAAGACCGGCCGCTTCCTCGAAGGCCTCGGCCATCACGTCGACTTCGCCCTGCCCGAGCTCGACTTCCGCGCCGCATTCGCCGCGCAGACCACCTGCTACATCTCGAATTTCGCAGTGGTGATCTCCAACATGCTCGCCGCGCGCGGGCTGGAGACGCCGCCGGAAGATCTGATCGAGCCCATGAACATCCGCATCTGGGAAGCCGGCCGGCACACCAGCTTTGCCGAGCGAGCGAAGATGCAGGCCGTGTTCAACACCACGTCACGCGGCTTCGGCAGCTTCTTCGAGCAGTGGGACGTGATCCTGACGCCGATCACCGCGCTGCCGACGCCTAAGGTCGGCACCAGGGAATATCTCACCATCTCCGACAATCCCGATGTGCGCGACTGGTTCGGCAATCTCTGGCGCTTCTTCGCCTTCACGCCGCTCGCCAATCTCTGCGGCATCCCCGCGATCTCGATGCCGATGGCGGCCCAGGACCACGGCCTGCCGCTCGGCATCCAGGCCATCGCCAAGCAGGCCAATGACGGCCTCTTGCTGCAGCTCGCCGCCCAGATCGAGCGCGCGCTCGACGGCAAGTGGAACGGTGGCCAGAAGCCGAAGGTGCATGTGAGCTGAGGCAAAGCTACTCGCTTCGAGACCGCGCATTTGCGGCCATCCTTCGAGACGCCCGCCGTCGGCGGGCCCTCAGGATGAGGTCCTGTTTTGCGGTGACTTCAGTTCTTCACCGCCGGGATCTCCTCGTTCGGCTGCTGCTGACCCTGCTTGTACATCGCCAGCGCCTTGTCGAGGGCTTCGCGCAGGGCCAGCGCTGCCGCCACGCTGCAACGCAGATGCGCGGTCTGGACCACGTCGACCCTGACCGCGGCGCCGACCGGCATCAGGAGGTTCGCAGCGAGCTCGATCTGGATCGCGCCATTGTGATGGCCGAAGCAGGAGGCGCCGTCGAAATAGATGATCGGCGCGCGCTCGGCGCTGGAGCTCGAAATGATGACGGGCCCCTGGACGGTCGAGGGCGTTTCGGGGTCGGCCATGGGCGCTCCTTGCGGCTAATCGAACGAACGAAGCCCCACCATCGTCGCTTCGGCCCGCCCTGTCGAGGCCAAACCGCCAGGGGCCGATTCACGATATCCATACGGGCTTTTGCGCGGCGCCCGCCGCTGGTCTAGAACGTCATTATGTCCACGTTATCTGCTACGCTCCCCTTCGAGGAACTCGCCGAGGCGATCCAGGGCCGCCGCTCCGATTACGGCCATATCAGCGGGCTCCAGCTCGACCGCTTCGCGCCCGGCGAGGCCTGGTCCAGCCTGCCCTACCGGCCCGTTTTCGTCGGCGACACCGAGACTGGCGTTCTGCATGGCGGTGTCGTTACCGCGATGCTGGACGAGAGCTGCGGCATGGCGGTGCAGCTTGCGCTCGACGGCACGCGCGGCATCGCGACGCTCGACCTGCGCATCGACTACCAGAAGCCGGCAACGCCCGGCCTCGACATCAAGGCGCATTCGGTCTGCTATCGCACCACGCGCTCGATCGCCTTCGTCCGCTCCACCGCGTACCAGGAGTCCGAAGACGATCCGGTCGCGACCGCGACCGCCTGCTTCATGATCGGCGCCAACCGCACCAACATGCTCGCCGACCGCCGGATGGATGCACGCGACATCCCGACGCTGGAGGCGCCGGAGGATCCGGATGGCCCGTTCGCGAACAGCCCGTTCGCGCGCTGTCTCGGCATCCGCGTCAACGACGACGGCACGCTGACGATGCCGTTCTCGCCGAAGATCATCGGCAACCCGATCCTGCCCGCGATCCATGGCGGCATGACCGGTGCCTTCCTCGAGACCACCGCGATCATCGGCGTGGCACGCGAGCTGGGCGCAGCCGCACCGCCCAAGCCGATCGGCCTCACCGTCAATTACTTGCGCTCCGGACGCGCGCTCGACACCTTCGCAAACGTCTCGATCGTGAAGCAAGGCCGGCGCATCGTCGCCTTCGAGGCGCGGGCCTGGCAGGACGATGCGGAGAAGCCGATCGCCACCGCCTTCGGTCACTTCATGCTGCGGCCAACGCCTGGAAGTGACGAGGAATAGGCGTATTTTACTTGACGGCCGAGGTTCCGGCCACAACGATAGCGCGTCCCCGTAAGAGGTACTCTGTTGCGGCATCCACTCGACATCATCGCCATGTTCGCCGCACTCTGGCTGCTGGCCTCCATGGTGCTCGACGCGCTGACGCCGACGGAGCTGACGGCCGTCATGATCGGCATTGCGATCGGGCCCGCCGTGATCATCACCGCCGTGTTCTACCATCTTCGTTGCCCGCGCCTGGATTTCGCGGTGATATTCGCGGCGCTCTGGTTGATCTCAGACATCGCGATTGCATTCGTCTCGTCGGCAAAGCTGCCGCATTTCCTGATCGTGCTCGGCTTCATCCCGGCGCTGCTGATCGGCGGCGTGCTGCACTGGCAGCGCTTTCAGAACCGCCCGGAGCGCCTGCCCGCGCCGTCGGTGAAGCGCGGCTGAGACCGCGCCGTCGGCGATCACTTCTCCCCGTTGAGGAGAAGTGACCCGACCGCTTGGCGAAATCATCGCGGCAAGAGATTCGTCTTCGCGAGGTCCAGCACCTCGTCGCCGCGGCCGTTCATCACCGCCCTCAGCACCCAGAGGCTGAAGCCCTTGACCTGCTCGGCCGTGATCGTCGGGGGCATCGACAGCTCCTGCTTGGCGGTAACGACGTCGAGCAGCGCTGGCCCTTCATGCGCCAGCATCTCCTTGACCGCACCGGGCAGCTCGCCAGGGTCCTCGACGCGTTTGGCGAAGATGCCCATGGCGCGCGCCATCGCGGCGAAATCAGGATTCTCCAGATCGACATTGGTGTCGACGAAGCCGGCCGCCTTCATCTCCAGCGCGACGAAGCCGAGCACGCCGTTGTTGAACACGACCACCTTCACGGGCAGCTTCTCTTGCGTCAGCGTGATCAGATCGCCCATCAACATGGTGAAGCCGCCGTCGCCCGACAGTGAGATCACCTGCCGGCCGGGCTGCGCGGCCTGCGCGCCGATCGCCTGCGGCATCGCGTTGGCCATCGACCCGTGCGCGAAGGAGCCGATCAGCCGACGGCGGCCGTTCATGTCCAGATAGCGCGCGGCCCATACCGTCGGCGTGCCGACATCGGCGGTGAACACGGCATCATCGCTCGCATGGTCGCTCATGACCTTCGCGAGATATTGCGGGTGGATCGGCTTGCTGCCCGGCGTACCCTTGGCCAGCGAATCGAGTCCTTCGCGTGCCTTCTTGTAATGCGCGACGGCGTCATCGAGATGCTTGCGCTGCGTCTTGGACTTGAGCAGCGGCAGCAGCGCCTCGATGGTGAGCTTGACGTCGCCGACGAGGCCGAGATCGATCTTGCAGCGCCGCCCCAGATTCTCCGGACGGATGTCGATCTGCGCGACCTTCGCATCGGTCGGGAAGAACTGCTTGTAGGGAAAATCGGTCCCGAGCATCACCAGCGTATCGCAGGCGTGCATGGCCGCATAGCCCGAGGAGAAGCCGATGAAGCCGGTCATGCCGACGTCATAGGGATTGTCGTATTCGACATGTTCCTTGCCGCCGAGCGCATGGACGATCGGGCTCTTCAAGGCTTCAGCGAGTTGCATCAAGGGCGCATGCGCGCCGGCGCAGCCGCGGCCACAGAACAGCGTGATGCGCTCAGTGCCATTGAGGAGATCCGCGAGAGCCTTCAACTCATCGGCCTGCGGCACGATTTTCGGCGGCGCCAGCGCAAGGCCGCGCGTCGTCGACAGCGCACGCTTGGGCGGGCTGCGGAAAGCGACGTCGCCTGGCATGGCGATCACGGCAACGCCGCGCAGGCCGACTGCCGCGCGGATCGCGTTCTCCAGCACGAAAGGAAGCTGGCTCGGGTCCGAGACCAGCTCGCAATAATGGCTGCATTCGCGGAACAGGTTTTGCGGATGGGTTTCCTGGAAATAGCCGCCGCCGATCTCGGCCGAGGGGATCTGCGCTGCGATGGCCAGCACGGGAACCCGGCTGCGATGCGCATCGAACAGGCCGTTGATCAGATGCAGATTGCCCGGGCCGCAGGAGCCTGCGCAGACGGCGAGGCTTCCCGTCAACTCGGCTTCGCCGGCGGCGGCGAACGCTGCGACCTCCTCGTGGCGGACATGGATCCAGTCGATGGTGCCGCGGCGGCGCAGCGCCTCGGTAAGGCCGTTCAGGCTGTCGCCGACGATGCCATAGATGCGCTTGACGCCGGCCTGTTCGAGCGTTGCCACAAACAGATCGGCTACGTTGTTGATCGCCATGTCGGTCTCCTGATCTCGCTGGTGCAGCAAGATAGGATAATGCGCGACCGTGACGGCATCACGGCTTGTTTATTGCCGGTTCAGTCTTTCACGATCGCCCGATCGTAGGCCGTGATCGTCACCTTGGCGCGCGCCGCGACATCGGCGGCCGACATGCCGGGCTTGTAGAGGCTGGAGCCGAGCCCGAATGCGGTCACGCCGCCCTTGATGTACTCCGCAAAGTTCTGGTCGGACACGCCGCCGACGGCGGCCATCATCACCCCGCCCGGCAGCACCGCACGGATCGCGGCGATGCCTGACGCACCTAACACGCTCGCCGGAAAGAACTTCAGGCTCGAGGCGCCGGAGCGCGCCGCCAGCAGCGCCTCGGTCGGCGAGAACACGCCGGGCATCGTGACCATGCCGTGCTGATGCGCACGCGAGAGCACTTCGGTATCGACATTGGGCGAGACCATGAGCTTGCCGCCGACATCGTTGAGACGATCGACATCTGCTGCCGTCAGCACCGTGCCGGCGCCGATCAGCACGCCTGATGGCGCGAGCTTCGCGGCTGTTGCGATCGAGCGGAACGGATCGGGCGAATTCAGGGGAATCTCGATCGCCGTCATGCCGGCTTCGATCAGCACGCCGACGATCGCCTCGGTTTCCTCGGGCCTGACGCCGCGCAGGATCGCGACCAGCGGACGCTTCATTGGCGGAAACGGAACGCTCATCTCGGTGATCCTCTCATTTCGACCAGATCGCCGCTGCCGCCATCGACAGGCCGCGGCGGACGGCTTCATCGGCATCGATCGGCTGCACGGCAATCGATAGCGCCCCGAAAGCGAGCTGGTACAGCACCGCAAGCCGCCCCGAGGCAATCAGCGTGACGCCGGCTTTCGGAACAGGACCGGAAAGACCGGCCGCGAGCTCGGCACCGATCAGGGTCCCCGACAGCGTTTCGCGCGCCGCAGCCGGCGTGCCGCCGAACAGCAACTGACGCGACCGCGCGGTGAACAGTAGATTGGCGGCGAAGGCCGGAGCTTCGTATGCGGCGACCACCGCCGCCTTGAAGCTCGTGACATCCTCGGCGTCATCGGCGCCTGCGACCGCAAGCGACAAGATCGTCTCGCGCGAGACGGCACTGAACAGCTCGCCCGTCATGAAGGTGGAGAAGTGCGCGACCG
This sequence comes from Bradyrhizobium sp. DOA1, assembly GCF_001593325.1. NCBI lineage: Bacteria > Pseudomonadati > Pseudomonadota > Alphaproteobacteria > Hyphomicrobiales > Nitrobacteraceae > Bradyrhizobium > Bradyrhizobium sp. DOA1. The sequence continues at coordinate 965,581 of NZ_JXJM01000001.1, read as the reverse complement.
TGCCGTCCTTCACCCAAACCCATTTGGAATGCGTGCCGGGCATGCAGACCAGCGCCTCTCCGGCGACATCGAGGCCGAGCGCGCCGAGCAATTGCGTCTCCTCGCCGCGCATCACGTCAGGCGCTTTTGCATCGCGCTGCGCGATGCCCGGCAGAATGCGGATGTCGCGCCCCTCGCCCGGCACGCGCGCGGCCTGCTTCAGGACGGCCGCAAGCGGCGCGGGCGTGTCGACATAACCGGCCTCGACCCAGCCGGTCTTGGCGCCCGCCATACCGCAGACGAGAACCGGCAGCTGATCCGGTGCCTCAATCGCGGCAAGATGCGATTGCAGCACGGCGGGGAAGCCGGCTTTGGCCGCAGCCAGCATGCCCTCGCCGCTGCGGCGTTCAGCCAGCACCTCGCCTGCACGATCGACCAGCCACAGGCGAAAACTGCTGGTGCCCCAGTCCACCGCAACATAGGCGGGTTCGCTCATCTCGACACGCATCCTCGTCTCACCGGCAAGACGCCGTCTCGCGACAATGAGACGAGCTCTTGCAAATCTGTCCCGGGATATCGGCTATTGCCGCCGCGAACCAGCCCTTTCTCGTAAGGATCGGACCGGTATCGCGCTGGCACACCCCTTGCTGAAGCGTTCCCACTCACATCCGTGAACCGCGCAACAAGACGCGTCAATTGTGGAGAAGGAAGCCCATGGAGATCGGCTATTTCACGATGCCTTCGCATCCGCCGGAGTGCGGCCTGAAGGAAGGGAACGACTGGGACCTGCAGGTCATGCGCTGGCTCGACGAGCTCGGCTACCAGGAGGCCTGGGTCGGCGAGCACCACACCGCCCCCTGGGAACCCAACCCCACGCCGGACCTGCTGATCGCGCAGGCCTTGATGCAGACCAAGAAGCTTCGCATCGGGCCGGGCGGCTTCCTCCTGCCCTATCACCACCCGGCCGAACTCGCCAACCGCGTTGCCATGCTCGACCATCTCTCCGAGGGCCGGCTCAATTTCGGCGTCGCGGCGAGCGGCCTGCCCAGCGACTGGGCGATGTTCAACGTCGACGGCATGAGCGGCCAGAACCGCGACATGACCCGCGAGGCGCTGGAGATCATCTTGAAGCTCTGGACCGAGCCGGCGCCCTTCACCCACAAGGGCAAGTTCTGGACGGTGACCAAGCCGGACACGATGTTCGACTTCCTCAAGCCGCACATCAAGCCGCTGCAAGCGCCGCATCCGCCGATCGGCGTCGCCGGGCTGTCGAAGAACTCGGACACGCTGAAGCTCGCCGGCGAGCGCGGCTTCATTCCGATGAGCCTCAACCTCAACCCGGCCTATGTCTCAAGTCATTGGGATTCGGTGGAGATCGGCGCCGCCAAGACCGGACGCAAGCCGAACCGTGCGGATTGGCGGCTGGTGCGTGAGGTGTTCGTTGCCGATACCGACGAGGAGGCCTGGAGGCTCTCGACCGGCGACATGATGGGCCGGATGATGAGCGAATACTTCCTGCCGCTGCTCGGCCATTTCGGCTTCAAGGACTATCTCAAGCACGCACCCGACGTGCCCGACAGCGACGTCACCGTCGAATATTGCGCGAAGCGGAACTGGATCGTCGGCTCGCCCGCGACCGTCGCCGAGAAGATCGAGAAGATCTACGACGAGGTCGGCGGCTTCGGCGTGCTCTTGGTGTTCGGCTTCGACTACAAGCACAAGGCGGAAGCCTGGCACCACTCGCTGTCGCTGCTGAAGAACGAGGTGATGCCGCGCCTGACGCATCTCGGCTCCGCGAAGAAGGCGGCTTGACCTGATGCGGGTGCGGCGAGATCGTTGCCGCACCCGCATTCGTTTCGGAGATTTCCGCGTGACGGTGGACACCAAAGACTTCAAGCAGGCCATGCGCCAATGCGCCGGCGCGGTTGCGCTGGTCACGGTCGGCGCCGAGCACGGCAAGCGCACCGGGCTGACCGTGACCTCGGCCTGCTCGCTCTCCGACAATCCGCCGTCGCTCATCGTCTGCGTCAACCGCAACGCCAGCGCCCATGCACGCATCCGCGAGGAAGGCGCCTTCGCGATCAACTTCCTGCACGAGGATCATGCCCTGCTGGCGCTGACCTTCAGCGGCCAGAAGGGCGTCAATGGCGACGATCGCTTCGCCTTCGGCCAGTGGACGCGGGGCGAGACCGGCGCGCCGGTGCTGACGGACGCGGTCGCTGCATTCGACTGCGTGCTGGCGCAGGAATTCGAGACGACGACGCATTCGATCTTCGTCGGCGAGGTCCGCAGCGCGTCGCATTCCGCCGCGGCCACGCCGCTGGTGTATCTGCGCAGCAACTTCCACACGCCGCGGGAGATCCGCGAGAGCGTGACGATTGGCGACATCGACGCACGGCATCTGATCTGGACGGATTTTTCGTAAGAGCGCTCGCTACATGCAGCTAAGCGCTATCGCGGCGTCTCGATCTTCATCGCCTTGATCTTCCGATACAGCGTCGCACGGCTCAGCTTCAGCGTACGCGCCGCGTCGGTGACGCGGCCGCCGTGCTTACGCAGCGCCTCGACGATCGTGGCGCGCTCGGCCGCTTCGAGGTCAGGCTCCGCCCTTCCGAACGCCGGCAAATCGAGATCGGCACCGGTAATGACACCGCCCTCCGCCGTGCAGCCGGCGAGCCGCAACACGTGGCGGAGCTGGCGCATGTTGCCGGGGAACGGATAGGCCGCAAGCTGCGACCAGGCGTCATCCGAGAGGCGGCAGGCCGGCGCCTCTTCGCGCGCGATCTGGCGGATGACGTCGTCGCGGTCGGCGCGCTCGCGCAAGGCGGGCAACCGCACCTCCATGCCGCGCAGGCGGAAATAGAGATCGGCGCGGAAGGCGCCCTGCTCGGCCATGCGGCCGAGATCGCGATGGGTGGCGCTGATCAGCCGGATGTCGACGGGGACGGGCTTGAGCGCGCCGAGCGGCCAGACCTCGCGGTTCTCCAAAACGCGCAACAGGCGCGTCTGCAGCGCGACCGGCATGTCGCCGATCTCGTCGAGGAACAGCGTGCCGCCATCCGCCTGCACGATCAGCCCCTTCGAGCCGTCGCGCCGCGCACCGGTGAAGGCACCCGCCTCGTAGCCGAACAGCTCGGCGTCGATCAGACTCTCGGGCATCGCCGCGCAGTTCAGCGCGACATAGTTGTTGCGCACACGATTGCTCGCCGCGTGAATGGCGCGCGCGAACACGTCCTTGCCGACGCCGGTCTCACCATGCAGCAGCACCGGCAGATTGTGGTCGCCGATGCGCCTCAGCCGCATCACGCTTCTGACCAAACCAGGATCGCCGCCGGCGAGCCGGTGCAACGCATCGAAGCGGTCGACGGGCGCATCTCGGCGCGGCGCCAGCGGCCGCGTGCTCGATCTTGCGCGCAGCGGCGGCCCAACACGGCCCCGGCCCAAGGCACGGCCGTCGGCGCGGCGCAGCTCGACGGCGCCATCCGAGCCACGCACGCCCTCATGGTCGAATTCGACGTAGCGCGACAGATCGATGCCGGATGCGATGGTGCCGTCAGTGAGACCCAGCAGGGCGCGTGCCGAACGGCAGGCGCCGACGACGCGCCGATCCTCGTCATAGGCCAGCAGTCCGTCGCCGCCGTCACCACCCGGCACACGCGCGATCGAAGCGTTACGAAAATGATCGCGGAAGATCGCCCCTTCGATGCGGCGCGTCGCCTCCATCGTGACCGCCAGCGCAAGCTGATGCGCGGTGCGGCTGAGATCGCCACGACAGGAGGTGATGTTCACCGCGCCCGCGATGCGGCCGGCTGGATCGAACAGCGGCGCCACCGCACAGGAGAAGATGCCCCATTGCTCGCGGAAATGCTCATCGCGATGCACCAGGATCGGTTTCTCCTCCGCGAGTGCGGTGCCGAGCCCGTTGGTCCCTTCGCAGCTTTCCGAAAAATTCGAGCCGGTATAGACGCCCCAATGCAGGAAGATGTCGGCATCGGCGGCGCCGGGCAGCCAGCTGAGCAGCGCGGTTGCGCCGGGGTCCGCGAGATTGACGCAATAGCCGGCCTCGCGCAGGACCTTCGCGAGGCTTTCGAGCTCCGGCGTCGCGAGCCGGATCAGCTGCTCCATCGGTTCGGCGGCATGCCGGATTTCGGCTTCGGTCAGCGTCTGCGGGGGGCCCTGGCGGGCGGGATCGAGCTTGTGATTGACGAGGCAGCGCCGCCAGGAGTTGGCAATCCGCGAAGAGGCATCGACGTCGGCCACCTGGTCGGCGACGGACAAGACACGGGCGACATGGTTCGAGGCCGAGAGGCTGGCCATCGCGGACGTCTCCACCCTGTATTATTGTGCAAAGTCTGGCACCACAGGCGGGGATGTCAATCGGGAACCGGAACGCAGCTATTGCTGCACTGCCCTCACCACGTGTCGATGCAAGGCCGCTTCTTCCCCGTCCTCGCGGGCGGCTTCGGCACTGACCGCAAGCCCGCCATGATCCAGCGCCGCGTCTCCGCGGGATCGATGACGTTGTCGATCTCGAACACCGATGCGATCGAGACCGCCTTGCCGTTGGCGTAGAGCTCGGCGACCTTGTTGCGGTAATAGGTCTCGCGCTCCTCGGGATCGGCGATCGCCTCCATCTCCTTGCGGAAGCCGAGACGGACATAGCCCTCCAGGCCCATGCCGCCGAACTCGCCCGTCGGCCACGCCGCGGTGAAGAACGAGGCATGGAAGCCGCCGCCGATCATGGACTGCGCACCGAGACCATAGCCCTTGCGCAGCACGATGCCGAACAGCGGCACGGTGAGGCTCGCGCCGGTCACGAACATGCGCGAGACGTGGCGGACGATCGCGGTTTTCTCCGCTTCCGGACCGACCATGAAGCCGGGCGTGTCGCAGAGCGAGACGATCGGCAGATCGAAGGCGTCGCAGAGCTGGAGGAAGCGTGCGGCCTTGTCGCCGGCATCGGCATCGATGGCGCCGCCGAGATGGCGCGGATTGTTGGCGATCAGGCCGAACGGCTTGCCTTCGATGCGGATCAGCGCGGTGATCATGCCGGCGCCGTAGTCGCGGCGCAGCTCCACCACGGAGTCCTTATCGGCGACGAGATCGATGACGCTGCGGATGTCGTAGACGCGAAGCCGGTTCTCGGGAATGGCGCGGCGGAGCAGGCGCTGGTCCGCGGCCTCCCAATCCGTCACCGCACCCTGGAAATAGGACAGGTATTTCTGCGCAACCCTTGTCGCCTCCTCCTCGTCCTCGACCAGGATGTCGATGACGCCGTTCGGGGATTGGAACGAGACAGGGCCGACCTCGGCCGGATGATAGACGCCGAGACCGCCGCCTTCGATCATGGCGGGGCCGCCCATGCCGATCGAGGCGTTCTTGGTGGCGATGATGACATCGCAGCAGCCGAGCATCGCGGCATTGCCCGCGAAGCAATAGCCGGAAACGATGCCGACAACTGGCACGAGACCGGAGAGCCTTGCGAACTGCACGAACGAGGGACCGTCGAGGCCGGTCATGCCGAGCCGGTCGGTGTCGCCGGGCCGGCCGCCGCCGCCTTCCGCATAGAACACCAATGGAACGCGCCAGTCTTCCGCAAGCGTCAGCATGCGGTCGATCTTCTTGTGGTTCATGTGGCCCTGCGTGCCCGCGAGCACGGTGTAGTCATAGGCCACGACGATGCAGCGGCCACCTTCGGGCCCGAACTTTTCAGCGTTGACGGTGGCAACGCCCATGACGAGGCCGTCGGCAGGCGTGTTCTTGATGAGATCGTCGAGCTTGCGCCGTCGGCGCTGCGCCGCGATCGCCAGGCTGCCATACTCCATAAATGAGCCGTCGTCGACGAGCTGCGCGACATTCTCGCGCGCCGTGCGCTGGTTGGTGTTGCGGCGCCGCTCGACCGAAGCCGGCCGGTTCGCATCGAGCGTGTTGGCCTGGCGCGCGATCAGCTCGGCAAGATCGGGACGGATGTGATCGAGATCGATGTCGGCTTCCGCCGCCGCGCTATCGGCCGCGACGTCCAGCGGTTCGAGATAGAGGATCGGCTCGCCGTGCAGCAGCGTGACGCCGTCGCCGGCGACGAGCTTCATGACCCGGCCGCCCTGCTCCGCCATGACCAGATGTTCCATCTTCATGGATTCGATCACCGCGAGTTGCTGGCCGGGCCGGACGATCTCGCCTTCCTTCACCTGGATGGTGACGATCGTCCCCTGCAGGGGCGCGGCGACCATCAGCGCACCTTCCGGCACCGCTTGCGCGACCTGCGGCTCAGTGTCGTGCCCGCTTCGCTCGGCCGCCGCGAAATACAGCGGCTTAGCGGCGCCATCGGCCGCCTCCACGAGCTTTGCGATGTTGCGATCGATGAAATCGGTCGCGATACGGTTGGTCCTGAAATCGGGATGCGCGAGCACCGCCTGAAGGAAGGAGATATTGGTGACGACGCCGTCGATCCGGAACTCACGCAGAGCGCGCGTGGCTTTCGCGACCACATCGTGCCAGGCCTCGCCCGACGTGTGCACGATCACCTTGGCCAGCAGCGAGTCGAAGGCGGCGCTGGTCTTGTAGCCGGCATAGCCAAAGCTATCGACGCGGACGCCCGGCCCCGACGGCGGCTCGAACACGGCGAGCACGCCACCGGTCGGATGCGTCGCGCCTGTTTCGTCCAGCGTCTCCATGTTGACGCGAAGCTGCATGGCATAGCCGCGCGGCTTCGGGATCGACCCTTGCGCGAGACCGAGCGAGGCGAGCGTCGCGCCTGACGCGACCGCGAGCTGGGCCCGGACGAGGTCGAGACCGAGCACCTCTTCCGTCACGGTATGCTCGACCTGGAGCCGCGGATTGGCCTCGATGAAGGCAAAGTTGTCGTCGGCAGTGCCATCGACCAGGAACTCGAAGGTGCCGAGATTGTCGTAAGAGGCAGCCAAGGCGAGCTGCTTCGCCGCCTCGATGATGCGGCTGCGCAAGGAATCACTCAGCGACGGGCTCGGCGCCACCTCGATCAGCTTCTGGTGCCGGCGCTGGATCGTGCATTCGCGTTCCCAGAGATGGGAGATCGCACCGTGATGGTCGCCGATGATCTGCACCTCGATATGACGCGCCTGCCGGATCAGCCGCTCGGCATAGACGCCTTCGAAGCCGAACGCTGCCTTGGCCTCGGACTGGCAGCGCGCATAGGCTTCCGCCAGATCGGCTGAGCTCTCGACCACGCGCATACCGCGACCGCCGCCGCCGGCCATCGCCTTGATCACGATCGCCGCGTTGCTGCCGAGGGATGTAAAGAACGCCGTGATCTCCTCCAGCGTGGACGGCCCGCTGGTGCCGGCGATGATCGGCACGCCGCAGCGCTTTGCCAGCTGCCGTGCGGCAACCTTGTCGCCGAACAGCTCCAGCGCGGCCGGCTTCGGCCCGACGAAGACGACGCCCGCTTCAGTGCAAGCCTTCGCGAAGGCGGCGTTCTCGCTGAGGAAGCCGTAGCCGGGATGCACGGCATCGCAGCCGGTTGCCTTCGCCGCCTTCACCACCGCATCGATGTCGAGATAGGCCCGCGCACCGCGGCCGGGGATCTCGATGGCTTCGTCGGCAACGCGCACATGCAGCGACAGCGCATCGTCGGCAGGATGGATCGCGACCGTCGTGATGCCGCCATCGGCTGCGGCACGCGCGATGCGGATGGCGATCTCGCCGCGATTGGCGATCAGCAGTTTCTTGAACGACATGCGGCGGTCTCCACGCCCGCGATGGCAGACGCGGGTCGGCAGGTTCGATGGTCCTGCTTCGCCACTTTAACCGCAGCCGTCAAGGACGGGAAACCCGGTCGCGATGACCGCTCCCGCCGGCCGGAATTTCGAGCCAGCCGCACGCGTCGTGACGCGGCGAATTATCCACGTCACGGCAGACGCGACCGGCGACGATCAGGCCGCCCGCACGCCCGCAACGAAGGTGCTGACCTCGTTCTCGAGCGATTGCAGCTTCTGCGTCAGCCGGCCGCTCGATTGCAGCACGAGGCCGGCAGCCTGGCCGGTTTCCGCCGTGGCGTCGGTGACGCCTGAGATGTTCTGCGAGACCTGGTCGGTACCGGAGGCGGCCTCCTGCACGCTGTGGGCGATCGCCTGGGTGGCGGCGCCCTGCTCCTCGACCGCGGCCGCGATCGATGAGGAGATCTCGTTGACCTCCATGATGGTGGCGCGGATGCTCTCGATGTTGCCGACAACCTCGTTGGTCTCGGCCTGGATCGCCGTGATCTGCGCGCCGATCTCATCGGTCGCCTTGGCGGTCTGGCTCGCCAGCGATTTCACTTCGCTCGCGACCACCGCAAAGCCCTTGCCGGCTTCGCCGGCGCGCGCCGCCTCGATGGTGGCGTTGAGCGCGAGCAGATTGGTCTGCGAGGCGATCTGGTTGATGAGGTCGATGACCTCGCCGATCTTGTGTGCGGCGGCAGCCAGGCCCTGCACGGTGTCGTTGGTGCGCTGCCCGTCGGCGGCGGCCTTGTCGGCCACGCTGGCGGCCTGCGCGACGCGCTGGCTGATCTCGGTGATCGAGGACGACAATTCGCCGGCGGCGGAGGCCACCGTCTGCACGTTGCTGGAAGCCTGTTGGCAGGCGGCGGCAACGAAGCTCGCGCGGTCGGTCGCCTTGTTCGCGGTCTCCGACATGCCCTGCGCGGCCTGCTGCATCGCGCGCGCCTCGTGGAAGACGTCGCGGACGACGGCCTGGACGCTCGCCTCGAACTTGCCGGCGAGGTCGGCCATCGCTTTGCGCTTCTCGTCGTCGGCCTTCTGCTTCAGCTCCTGCTGCTCGGCATGCATCCGGCTGACGGCCGATGCATTGTCCTTGAACACGGCGAGCGCCTTGGCGAGCCCGCCGACCTCGTCGCGGCGATCGGTGTAGGGCACGTCGAACGCGGCATCGCCGGCGGCGAGGCGTTCGGTCAGGGACGTGATCCGGGCCAGCGGCCGGGTGACGCTGCGGCCGATCAGGAAGGACACGCCGAGAACCACGACCAGCACCGCCAGGCATATGTAGGCGAACGTCATCGCGTTCTGACGGAAGACGGCATCGACGTCGTCGAGATAGATGCCGGTGCCGATGATCCAGCCCCAGGGCGCAAAGCCCTTCACATAGGAGATCTTCCCGACCGGCTGGTCGAAGCCGGGCTTCGGCCAGAGATAGCCGTAGAAGCCCGCGCCCTGCTTCTTGACGACGTCAACGAAACCCATGAACAGCGCGTTGCCGGCCGGGTCTTTCATCCCCGAGAGATCCTTGCCGTCGAGCTCGGGCTTGATCGGGTGCATGACCATCTTCGGGGCCATGTCGTTGATCCAGAAATACTCGACCTTGTCGTAGCGCAGGCCCTTGATCTCAGCCATTGCACCGGCCTGGGCCTGATCGCGCGAGAGCTTTCCGTCGCTCTCGAGCTTCTGATAGTGCGCCAGGATACCGTAGCCGATATCCACCATGTGCTGCGTCTTGGCCTGGCGGTCGGCGACCATCTGCGTGCGCAGGGTCGAAAGCGCGATCGGCGCCAGCACGATCATGCCGAGGAGGCTGATGCCGACAATCAGGACCAGCTTGAAACTGATGCGGGAGAAAAACATCGGAGCTCACAAGAATTCGGAGGGCTGATATGTCAGTTTATCGTGCTCGCCTTAGCAAAGTTTTAAGCAAGGAGTTCGCCCGCAACGCCCGCCAAATGTGCATCACGGCGGCACCATTCGGACTCCCTGCCTTGGAATCGTTCAAGACAAGGGCTGGTTGTTTCCTGGCTCCAGGCTTCTTTAGATCTAGAAGACCTCGATATCGCCGCTCCCAGCGTTGACTTGCGGAAGGCTCTGGCAGAACGATCGACGCAGATCACCAACGCCAGAAGTGGCGTGAGCGCAGCCGAAGGCCAGAGCCTCCATGCACCAATCGACACACACCAGATCCCTAGACCTTCCTGCGCTGAGCGCGGCGGAGCGGCTGTTCATCTGGGGATTCAGGGCAAAGGCGCGCAGCGGAGGTGCGGTCCCGACCGCGGCCGATATCCAGCAGGTGTACGATCATTTTCGCGTCGGCGACGCCGTGTTCTCGCTGGAAGCCATTATCGAGGTCTTCGCGTGCACGGCGCATACGGCGATCGAAATACACTGTCCCACCTGCCCGCGCATGTCCGACAGCGAGCACGGAATCTTACGGGCCATCGCCGCGGCCCAGCAGGAGCGCATCGACGTCGTTCGCGAGCAGTTCGAGTGCTGGCTGCCGCCGGTCGGGGCCGATTGGGCACTCGCGCCCGTGCGCGGACTTGCAACGATCTTCCGCATGGCGGGTCTCATCCTGCCCGACCGGCACATCCGGACTTTCGAGCATGATCGGACCAAGGCCATGAAGAGCTGGTTCGTGGGCAGTCCGACGCTGCACTGATGGGACCGCCAGCGATGCAGAACACGTGCACGACCGTGGCAGTCCCGGAGGCGGAGCAATCGCGGCTCTGCCCGCTCCAAGCGGTGCTGTCGACGCCGCGCAGCGTCGAGAGCTATGATCAGTTTTCCCGCGTCGCGCTATCGCTGTTCCGCTTCATCGGAGCGGCCTATGCGACCGGCGCGTCCGATTGCTGGGAAGCGGCCTACCGTTTCGCCGACGAAACTCCTGATATCGCCGACGGCGCATTGCTGGTGGCGCGGGCCGCAGCGCTCGTCAGGATCCTGCGCAGCGGCAGGTCATGCGAGCTGTACTTCATGCCGCCGTCCTGCCGCCGCCTGTCGAAGGACGAAACGGAACTGATGCGGCTGCTCACGGTCGCACGCAGCCGGCAGCTGGGCGAGCTCGAATCCGTCGTTTGCCAGTTCGTGGGCTCCGGGAAGCAGGATGCGACGACGCGCGCGGTCAACGCTCTCGCCTTGTGCTGAGCTTTGACGGGTTCTAGTCGCATCGCGAGCGGCCTTACGCTATCAACATCGCGTGGAGGCGCAGAGCTCGATGCCCTCCATGAAACCTCCAGGCGATCCCAGCGCGACCACCGCTGGGATCGTCGTTCTCCTATATCTTCACCTGACTAACCGCCCTTCTTGCCCAGCACGAGGTCGATCGTATGAGCTGCGATCTTGCGCAGTTGCGGCTCATCGTCGAAGGCACGTTCGAGCACGGCAAGACCCCGCGTCACCGTGACGATGTGCAGCGCCGCAGCCGCAGGGTTGCCGCTGAATTCACCGCGCTCGGCGCCGGCCGACAATGTCTCCTGAATGAGAGCCGTGATGCACGAGACGAGGCCCGCAAAAGCCTCACGCACCTCCTCGTCGAGCCCTTCGCCTTCGGCCGCGCCGAGCTCCATCAAGCCGCGCGTGGTCGGACATCCCCGTGGTGGCGAGCCCGCGCGGAAGTTGGTGATGGTCAGATCGAAGAACGCGGTGAGGCGTTTGCGCAACGAACCGGTGCCGAGCGCCTTTCGCAGCGTGACGAGATACTCGCCCGCATAGCGCTCATAGGCCGTCAGGAACAGCGCCTCCTTGCTGCCGAAGGCGTTGTAGAGGCTGCCACGCTGGACACCGGCATCGCGCGCGATGTCCGACAGCGAGGTGCCGCGCACACCCTTGCGCCAGAACTGCTCGAACGCGATGCGCAGGACGTCATCATGGTCGAACTCGCGCGGCCTCAAGATATCCTCCTGTGTGGGCAAATATTTGACACGATGTCAAAAACGTGGTTTCTAGACAGCGTGTCAAAAACAGATTGGGATTGACAGCAAGTTTCGTCAATGGGCCGAAAACCGCCGGCGCTTGTGCTCCTGGCGGGCCGGACTCGCATGCAAAGGGACCAGTTCATGCCTCTCCTCCACATCTCGATGCGGGCTGGCAAGCCGGACGCCTATCGGCAGGCGATCCTCGACAACCTCTACCGGGCCATGCGCGAGACGCTGAACGTGCCCGAGGGCGATCAATTCATGACCATCAGCGAGCTTGCGCCGGCCAATTTCCGCTGCGGCAACGCCTACGGCGTCGAACGCAGCGACGATGCCGTGCTGATCCAGATCACCGTGTTCGCCTCGCGCACCGCAGAGCAGAAGAAGGCGCTGTATCGCCGCATCGCGGACCTGCTCGGCGAAAGCCCGGGCATCCGCCCCGAAGACGTCTTCGTCAACGTGCTCGATGCGCCCAAGGAGAACTGGTCCGTGGGCCACGGCATCGCGCAATTCGCGTGACGCAGCACGCGCTGCAGCTTTAACTCGCAACACAGCCCTCCATGATCGCGTCGAGCTCGGCCCGTGACAGCATGCCGAGTTCGGCGATGAAGACGATCCGTGATCGCGGCACGCCTGGCGCCGGGGCTTCACCCGGTGCCAACGTCGCGCGGCCGGCGGCGAACTGAAACACCATCATGCGGCCGGGTTGCTCGACGGTCTCGAACAGGCCCTTCGCGCGCGCGAGCTTCGGTGCCAGCTTGCCGATCGCCTGCTGCAGGCGCGGCAGCGAAAGCGGCTGCTCCGAGGTCCAGCTCAGCGTTTCGAAGCGCTCTTCCGCCGGCCGTCGCGGCCCGACCTCGCGCGGCGTCGGCGCGCGATCGACATGCGCGGGAAACAGCAGCGCGGCAGGGATCTCGCCATGGTGCGCGTCGACCACTACAGCAGGCACGCGCTGCGCACGGATCGCCTCGCGCATCCGCAGGCCCGCGCCCTCTTCCGCCAGGTCCAGCTTGCTCAACGCCACGATGTCGGCAACGCGCAACTGCGATCGGTGCAGCGCGTCCTCCAGGGCACTCGGCGGCGCGGTCGCGTCCATCACGCAGAGCACCGTCTCCAGCGGCGCCTCGCGCAGGATCACCGGGTCCATCAGATTGCGCACGATGTCGGCGGGATCTGCGACGCCGCTGGTTTCGATGACGATGTGCTCGGGCTTCGGATCGCGCCGCAGCAGCGTCGAGAGGGTGCGGAGCAAATCGCCCTCCAGCGAGCAGCAGATGCAGCCATTGGCGAGACTGACTACGCCGTCGCTCGCGCCCGCGATCAGCTCCGCGTCGATGTTGATCGCGCCGAAATCGTTGACGATGGCGGCGATGCGCCGCCCCGCGGCGTTGGCCAGCAGATGATTGACGACCGTGGTCTTGCCCGCCCCCAGAAAGCCCGTCACCAGGAGAATGGGGACCGGCATGGATCAGCCCCGGGCGACGGGCCGGCGCACCGGCCTGCCCGGCCGCGCAGCCACATCGAGAATGCCGTCGCTGATCAGCGGCTGACCGCTGACGACCAGATGGCGCACGCCTTCGGAAGGACGATTCATCGCCGTGAAGGTGGCGCAGTCCGAGAGCTTCTCGTAATCGAACACGACGATGTCGGCGTCCGCGTCCTTGGCGAGCCGGCCCTTGGCGCGCATCGCCGGCGTGCTCTGTGACAGGATCTCCGCAGGGATCAGCGCGCATTTGCGCACGCCTTCGAGCAGCGACACAGCCTTGCGCTCGCGCACCCATTCGCGGATGAATTTCGTGAAGCAGCCGGCCGAGCGTGGATGCGAGGTGGCATCATCAGGCAGCGGCCAGGCGTCGCCGGTGTAGGTCGAGCCGTCGGGCAGCGTCCACGGCATCGCATCGGAGGCGATCGCGCCGCCGGGATAGAGCACCGACATGTCGAGCAGGTCGCGGTGATGCGCGTTGTTCTCGGTGTCGAGAATGTGCCAGAGCACCAGCGAGGACGGCTCTTCCGCTTGCGCCTTGAGCAGCTCCTCGCGGTCGCGGAAGCGGTGGCCGTCGGTCACCCGCTGCACCGAATCGTAACCGGTACCGTTGCGCTCGACGAACTCGGGATCGCTGAAGAAGGCCGCCGCCAGCACGGTCGAGCCGGTACCGTAAGGATAGGCCTCGACGGTGATGGGCAGGCCTTGCGCCTGCGCCTTGGCGATCAGCACGCGGCAGCGCTCCACGTCGGTCTTGCTCGACGAGTTGAAATGGCAGATGTGCATATGCGCGCCGGTGGCGCCGGCATAGCCGATCAGGCGGATATAGGCCTCCGCCGCGCTTTCGGGATCGATGCGCGACATGAAGGCGACGTGGGTGAAGGTCGGCACGTCCTGCTTGGCGGCGAGCTGGCACACCGCGGTCAGCTCCTGCACGCCGGCGCCGGGTGCATAGGCGTTCAGGATGCCGATGCCGATGCCGCCCTCGTCGAGGCCGCGCGACAGGCGCTCGAGGATGCCGGCGACCTCTGCATCGGTCGCGACGTTCTCGATCCAGCGGCGGTCGCGCATGGCATTGCCGAATGCCTCTAGCGAGCTCTCCGCATTGGAGCCCGTCATCGCGCCGATACGCGCAAACGCCCAGTTAGCGGCGGCGCCGTAATTCAGCACCCGCCCTTTCCGCGCCTGGCGCTCATACCAGGATGCGACCGGCAGCACCCCCGCCTCGAGATCGAGCGTGGTCGTGACACCGTCGAACGCCTGCATGCGGTCGGCCGGCACCGACTGGCCATGCGCGTGCAGATCAATGAAGCCCGGCGCGACCACGAGGCCGGTGGCGTCGATGACGCGCTCGGCGCCGCCGAGACCTGTGCCGACCGCGGCAATCTTGCCGTCCACGACAGCCACATCGCCGATGGCATCCATCCCGCTGGCGGGGTCCACCACCCGACCGCCAGAGATCACCAAGCCGTTCATGTCGCAACTCCTCCGCGCTGAACTTGTATCAAGGCAGATTCTGGGCGCAACGACCACCTCCACAGAGGCCGACGCATCATGCTTGCACGGAAGGTCATTTTGGCAGTGATTGCGCGCATTGCGCGCGACAAAAGCCCATCACAGCCGACATCGCGCTGGGGGCGGGAAAATTCTTCAAGACAGGCGCCGCGTTCTGGATGAATATATCCAGACCCGTCGCGCCTTGCGAAGCCGGCTTAAAAGCGATGGATCGAATGCGAGCACACGGTGGCCCAACGCGATGCCGGTGAAGTTCAATGACATCCTGGCAGCCCTTGAGTTTGCCAATACCGGTACCGGTGGCGGCCTGGGAGACTTCCGCGCCTTGGTCTGTAGACAGACCGCGGAGATCTACTGCTAATCCTCTTTACTCGGGAGAGTTGGACGACGAACTGCCTGATGACATCGAGAGCGAAGACAAATATATCCCGCTCCCCGACAAGCGCGATCTCGATCTCGGCAAACCCCTGGTGCTCGCTTTTGCCCGCGAGTTCCTGCCGGATGATTTCGATGACGTCCGCTATTTCTTCAGCAAGCGAGGCGCTTATCCCAAGTTCAAGGCCCTGCTCGCTCGACCACGTGCGATCGAGCGCTGGCATGCCTTCGAGAAGGAGGCAACCGAGCAGGCCTTGCGCGAGTGGTGCGCGCTACATTCGATCGAAATCATCGGCTGATGGGGCATTCGTCCGGACACCCTGACTGAACCACTCGCAGAGACGGCTCTGCCGTCTTCTCGCCCCCATTGTCGTTCAGTGAGCGAGGTGGGGCGGCATTATGGTGGGCAAAGTTCCCAAAGGTTCCGTGTGATCGTCCGACGTCTTCTGCAACACGACTCCCGTCATTCCATTTCGCGCCGCGCGTTCCTCGGCGGCTTTGTGTCGGCCGGGAGTGCGCTCGCGCTCGGTGGATGCGCCGGCTTGGGTGCGACCGGCGCCCGCTTCGACGCCTCGTCCCTTTCCGTTGAACCGACATTGCTCGTCACCACCACGCGCAAACCGGTGAATGGGGCTCGTGCCAAACCATGGTTCGGGCCGGAGCGCGCGACCAGCATGACGGTGGCACGGGCAAAGCTGGTGGCGCCGGACGAGAGCCGTCTTTCCCTCGCTTCGGTTGGCCTGGGCAATTGGCGCCTTGATCGGGTCGAGCCGGTATCGGCCGACGTTGGCGAACTCGCTGCGCAGGCCGGCAGCGGAGACGTGCTGATCTATGTGCACGGTTTCAAGCAGACATTCGAGACGGCGGTGCTGGATGCCGCCTTTCTCTCCGACGGGATCAAGTTCCGCGGCCGGACCATGGCGTTCTCCTGGCCCTCCAAGGCCGGATTGTTCGACTACGCCTATGACCGCGACAGCGCGATGTGGTCCCGCGACGATTTCGAACGCGTGCTCTCCGCGCTCGTGTCGGCGCCAAGCGCCGGCCGCGTGCACATCGTTGCGCACAGCATGGGAACCATGCTGACGCTCGAAAGCCTGCGTCAGCTCTATTCGCGATACGGCGACACCGTCACGGGCAAGATCGGCTCTGTGGTGTTTGCCGCGCCAGATATCGACATGGACGTGTTCTCGTCGGCGATCCAGCGGATCGGTCCGCTCGCCGGCAAGATCACTGTGATTGCCGCGACCAACGATCGCGCTTTGGCGCTGTCGGGCCAAATCGCAGGTGGCATGACCCGGGTCGGCGCCGCCGAGAAGGCTGCCATCGCCCGGCTCGGCGTGCGCGTGGTCGACGCCTCCCAGGAAGGCTGGGGCATCATCAACCACGATCTGTTCCTGTCGAATGCAGAAGTGCTGCGCGTGATCCGCCGCTCGATCGACGGCACGACGGCGTAAGGGAGCGCCCGCGCGACGTTCGTCAAGCGATCAGACGCTGCACCAGGGCCGACTCGCTCGAATAGGTCAGGAGCGCTTCGTGCGTCGCCCGCGTTACGCCGACATAGGTGAGCCGGACACATTCCTCGACGGTCTCACCGTGACGGCCGAGCAAGCCCAAGCCGGCAATGGCGACGCAAGGAAACTCCAGCCCTTTCGCGGTGTGCATGCTCAAGAACCGCACGGCCACGCGCTTGACTGAAATCCTGTTGCGATTGTCCTTGGCCATGTCGATCGGCACGTTGTGCCTGGCAAGGATTTGCGCGACCCGACCGCCGATCCAATGCTCGGGATAGAGACACGCCATCTGAGACCACTCATAACCGGCCTTTTTCCGGTCGAGAAACCATTCGGCGACGCAGTGAGCTTCTGCGTCCACGCTCACGCAGCGCTGCACGGCCGGCTCCAGTCCCTGCCGTCCAGCATCTTCGGGCAACAGGATGGCGTGCTCATCGTCGGCGGTGACGCCGGGAGCGCCGATGACGTCTGCGGCGAAGCGGCGGGCAAAGGCCACGATCTGCGACGTGTTGCGGTAGTTGACCTTCAACACGGTCGTTCGGCCCTTCGCCTCGATCCCGAGCTGACTCCACACCGGACGCTCGCGTCCCCTGTAGATGGCCTGGATGTCGTCGTAGACGACCATCAGCGCCTTCGTGCGCGGGTTCACCATCTTGGCCGCAAGCGCGAGCCATTGCGGCTCGAAGTCGTGCGCCTCGTCGATGAGGACGGCGTCGTACTGCTCCATCGGGATATGGCCTTGGTCTACCGCCTTCACGACCTCCGACACGCTCGCAGCCAGCCGCGCTGCGTAGTCCGGATAGTCCCGCTCCGACGGGGTGGGAATCCCGTAGGTCCGCAGCATACGGTAACACCAGGAATGGAAGGTGAGAACCTGAACGCGGTTCTCAACGCCCCTGCTCTGCATGGCATCCTCGAGCCGCCCGGCGATGCCGTTGGCGTAACACAGGATGAGCACCGGCTTTGCCGCCGCACGTGCCAGATATTCGGCGCGAAAGGCCAGGATCAGGGTCTTGCCCGATCCGGCGACGCCGCGAATGATGCGATGCCCCTCGCCCAGACTGCGCGCGAACTGCTCCTGATGCATATCCATGACCGCAAGCGTGCGGTCGGATGGATCGCCAGTCGCGTCGTCCAGCGGCAGGGCAATCTGTCGGATGCGGATCTCGGGAAAGAGAAGTGCGCGCAGCCGGTCGAACTGCGGCATGGAGAGCGGCTCCCCGAAACGCGGATGAACCATGCGCCACAATCTGGACCGGAATTCCTCGGGATCCGCGCCCTCCGTCATTTCGTCCTTGAACAGACAGAGATGCTCCGAGAACACCTCCTTGAGATCGGTCTGGTCGAACTGCTTGCGCGTGATGTTGGTGAAGACGGCGCCGAAACTGAACGGAACAATGGCCCGGCCCATGTAGCGATGGCCGGGCGGAAACAGCAACTGCCCGTCGCGCTCCAGCGTGCGGACGACGTCGAACGTATATTTGCGAGCCTGCTCGAGCGGATTGCTCTCCCGTACGACACCACGATTGGTCAGCAGCTCGACTTTCGTCTTGTCCGCCGCAACGATCGTGTCCAGGCGCCAGTCTTTCACCTCGAGCACGAGCAGGCCATTCGTGGGATGAACGATGATGAAATCCGGATGCCGGTTGAGAGGGCCGACAGGAAGGTTGTGCCAGACGACGGCATTCTCTTCGAGGAAGTCCTTGAGCCGTTCTGCGAGCCGCAGCTCCCCGCGGCTGTCGAAGCGTGCGAAACCCAGACTAGGGATCAGGATTGCCATGTCAGGACCGCGAGCGCCTCCGCGGACCGCCCCGTGGCCATTCGTCCAACCGAGCGGTCTCTCACGGCTCCCATGGTCGCCCAGAGGGCGCAACTTTCAATGGCTTAGGATTTGGGCGCGCCGCTCAGAACAAAGCTGCGAACTCTCCTGTAGGGGCAATCAGCCGTTTGGCGCGCCGAGCTTCTCAATTGACCCGCTTGACCAGTGGGCATTCGCTCTCAGTCAACGAGGAGTAGACTTCGTTGCTTGGGACCTTCTCGAGCACGTTATAGTATTCCCAGGGAGCCTTGACCTCGGACGGATCCTTCACCTGTACAAGGTAGAAGTCGTGCACGAGCTTGCCGTCCTCGCGCAACCTCGCGCCGCGTGCGTAGAAATCGTCGACGGGCGTCGAGCGCATCTGCTCCAGCACCGAATCCGTCGCATCCGTGCCCACGGCAGCGACTGCTTTCAGATAGTGGCTGACACCGGAATAGACCGCGGCTTGCGGCGCCGTGGGCATGGCGTTGCGAAGCTTGAAGAAGCGCTGGCCGAATGCCCTGCTCTCGTCATTTAGCGCCCAGTACCATGCCGTCAGGGTGGTCAGGCCCTTGGCGATTTTCGCGCCCATGGCATGGACGTCGGTGTCGAACATGAGTTCGGCCACGGGCTTCTGGCTGCCCGTGTTCATGCCGAACTCGTTCCACTGCTTCATCAGGTTGACCAGCTGGTCGCCGGCATTGGCGAAGGCGATCGCCTTCGCGCCGGACGCCTTCGCCTGCAGGATGAACGAGCTGTAGTCCGCGTTGCCGATCGGGTGATACACCGCCCCGAGCGACTTGCCGCCCGCCGCCGCCAGCACGCGCTGCGACTCCGACACCATGTTCTTGCCGAACGCGTAATCGGCCGCGATGAAGAACCAGGTGTCGTAGCCCTGGCTGACCAGGGTGCGGATCGGTCCCGACACCAGATTGTAGGAATCGTGCAGCCAGGCCAGGCCGGTTCGCGAGCATTGCTTGCCGGTCAGTTCGGTGGTCGCCACCGCCGAATAGACCGCAATCTTGTTCTTGTCGCGCGCGAGCGACTGGATCGCCAGTCCCACGGCCGAATTCGACACGTCGGCGACCATATCGACGCCGTCGACGTCGAACCATTTGCGGACGATGCCGACGCCGATGTCGGGCTTGTTCTGGTGGTCTGCGGTCAGAATCTCGACCTTGATCGACGGCACCAGTTTCTGAAAGTCTTCCGCCGCCATCCTGGCCGCCGTGACGGAGCCCGATCCCGACAGGTCGGACAGCGGCCCGGCCTGATCGTTGATGATGCCGATCCGGACCACGCCTCCCGAGAGTTCGGCGGCGCGAGCGGCCGGAAAAGTTGCGATGAAAGTCCCGGCGACGAGAAGGCTAGCGATGCGGCCGTGCCAGATCATGCGAACACCTTTCCAATGATGGCGCTTGTGGCTTTCCTCCCTGTCGCGAACGAGCTTAAGCCGCCGTCGCTTTTGCCTTGAGTTTCAAGACCGCCTTCTGCACCGCGGCTGCGCGCTTTTGCAACCAAGGCTCGGCTTCGCGGCGCATGCCGGAAATCAGCTCACGCGGCGCATTCTGCACGGTGATATCGAACGGCGGCTGCGGCTGGTATTCCAGCATCAGCTGGAGTTTTTTCGCAACCTCTTCGCCGCACAGTTGAGCGGCGACCTGAAAACCGAAATCGATACCGGCGGTGACACCGCCGCCGGAAATGCGGTTGCGGTCGACTACGACGCGTTCGTCGACGGCGATGGCGCCAAAGGCGGCAAGCTGGTCGCTCATCAACCAATGGCAGGCTGATCTGTATCCGTCGATCAAGCCTGCGGCCCCGAGGATCAGACAGCCGGCGCAAACCGACGTGATGTAGCGCGCCGATCCACCCTTGTCGCGAACGAATGCGATCACCTCGTCATCGTCCATGGTGGCGACCTGCCCAGGGCCGCCGCCGATACAGAATACGTCAAGCTCCGGGCAATCGGCGAAGGTCGTCGTCGGCAGCAACGGCAGGCCGACGTCGCTGACGACGGGCTCGATGCGCTTCCACAGGAGATGCATGCGAACGTTCGGCAGACGGGCAAACACTTCGAACGGCCCGGTGACATCCAGCTGGGTCATCCCCGGATAGTACAGAATTCCGATCTCGATCCGCTTGCCGGACATGCCGCGCCTCCACCGTTTTATGAAACGATGTTGACAGCAGAGGCCGTTTGCCAAAATGTCATAATACGCGCAATTCCTGCCAAGACTTTCGTGTCGAGCCTTTCCCATGACAAAGGCGCAGCCAATGGCCCGTTCGGCCGCCCGCCGTGTGGTCTTCGTCCTGTTCGACCAGTGTCTGTTGCTCGACTTCGCCGGGCCGCTGCAGGCTTTCGAGCTGGCCTGCGAAACATCGCAGACGGGACGTGCTCCCTATGTCTGGCAGACCTGCTCCTTGAAGGGCGGACCGGTCAAAACCTCGTCCGGCCTTGAAGTAATGACGTCGGCGCTCGCCGATTGCGACCTCCGCAATATTGACACCCTCATCGTCGGCGGCGGCCCCGGCGTTCATCGTGCGGCCGCGGAGGCGGCCCTGATCGACTGGTTTCGGCTCGCCGCGCCGAAGGCCAGACGCGTCTGCTCGGTCTGCACCGGCACGTTCGTCCTGGCCGCGGCCGGCCTGCTGCGCGGGCGGCGCGCGGTCACCCATTGGGGCTCCTGCGACCTGCTGCGCGAAAAATACCCGGACGTTTCGGTGCAGGTCGATCCGGTCTTCGTGCATGACCGCGGCATCTAGACATCGGCAGGCGTCACAGCGGGCATCGATCTCGCGCTCACGCTGCTGGAGGACGACCTCGGGCATCGCGAGGCCATGCGCATCGCGCGCCGCCTGGTCGTGTTCCTGAAGCGGCCCGGCGGGCAAGCGCAATTCAGCGTGCCGTTGTCCCTACAGGCCTCTGATGACCGGGCATTCGAGAAGATATCGAACTGGATGCAAGACAATCTCGGCGGCGACCTGCGTGTCGAGAAGCTGGCTGAGCGAGCCGGCATGAGCCCCCGCACCTTCGCGCGGGTGTTTCGCCAGAAGACCGGCCGCACGCCCGGCAAGGCGGTGGAAGAGCTTCGCGTCGAGGCCGCCCGCCGCGCGCTCGAAGAATCCGCTTCTCCCATCAAGGAGATCGCCGCGCGCTCAGGCTTTCAGAGCGAGGAGCATCTGCGCCGCGCGTTCCGCCGCCGCCTCAACGTGCTGCCGCATGATTACCGGGTCCGGTTCTATCAAGGGCAGAGGCAATGAAGGAAGGTCGATTGGCCTGACCTTTGCGCGATCAGCCGGTCGCATACTCAAGCGACACGGTCGTGCCGCGACAGGCAATCCGGTCGGCAAAAAAGTCTTGGCGAGCCGAGGCGGCCCGGGTTCGCAAATGAGTGGTTGCTGGCGCTCCCTAGGGGAATCGAACCCCTGTTTCAGCCTTGAGAGGGCCGCGTCCTAACCGCTAGACGAAGGGAGCGTGAGGGAGAGGACATAGCCGCGAATTTGGACGGCGTCGCCTGACCTCGCTCCGAACTTCACCTTTAACGCTCGGTTTTTCTTATCTGCATAGTCACCTAACGTGCGAAACGTAGCAGAGGTAAGTAGCAGCGCAAGGGCAGTCAGCCGGTTAGGCGTTCATAATTCGAGAATGTCTAGCAGAACCACGTCGACATATCGCTTCAACCGAGCCACGTCCTGATGCGTCGAATGAACGTGAGTTGAGAGCGATCCATGATTATAGACTGACCTAGCCAAGTTTCCGGTTAGACCCTCCACCATTTCAACCGCCTCGCTAGGAGAACCCATCGCTGTCTTAGACCGCCCTCTGGCCTTTAAGATGTGCATGACTTTCTGGCGCATGGTCGGCTTCTGCCGATCTTTCTCCAACTTGAACCCGTCCATGGCCATCACCTCGCGGTCTGGCGCCAAGTGATCGAGAACCTCTCGAAGTGCCTCGCGTAGTTCCGTGCCGGAGCCTCTGAAAGATACGCGGCCCGCGTCGGAGAGATCGGCGAGTGCTTGCCGATATGACAGGGCCGCTGAGGGAACGGTCCGTTCCAGAGTTTGTATTATTTGCTTGTCAGAGGATGTAAGCGCCTCATGACTGCGGTGTTCGCCCGCCTTGAGTTCAAGAGCGGCAGAGATCGTTGGAGCAAGTCTTCTGATGATACGCAACCGCTTCTGGTACGCATCTGTCACGTTTCTCGACGAGGCAAGGCGCAGGAGTTCTTGGAAAGCCACGTCGAGCCTCCCGATGGTCTCGTCGTCGATGGCCGCGTTCGACAACAGGGGGCGGGCGTTCCGCATGTACAATTGTGCAGCGGCCCGAGCCTGCCCTCTAGCGCCCTCGTCATTGACGTGAACTGAACGGGTGCGACTTACGGTCCTGTGCAGCGCATCCACTGCGTCGCAGAGCGACTGCCATTCTTGAGTATGGTCCACGTCAGCCTCTGCGATTGCTCTTCCCCTTCACCTTAGGTTTCCGCTTCTTGCGTCGAGCAGGCGATCCTTGAGCCTCGTCAGTCCCCATTCTGTGAACGACCAAGTTGTGTCCCACTGCACTCAGGCGGTATTGACCTCGATCCTTGGCCTCCAAATACCCGGCGTTCTTCGCATTCGTGAGAGCCATCCTTGCAGGCCCCTCTGGCAACCTGAACCGCGCTTGGTTGAAGTACTTCGAGATATCGTCCGCGATGATGTAGTCTCTCCTCTCGCCGTCCTTCGCGAGGTGAGCAAGATAGTACGCGACAAGAGCAACCATATCGTTCACGCTCCTCGGTTGCTTTTCCTCCTTGAGTGAAAGGATGT
The DNA here is from genome assembly GCF_001593325.1 of Bradyrhizobium sp. DOA1. NCBI lineage: Bacteria > Pseudomonadati > Pseudomonadota > Alphaproteobacteria > Hyphomicrobiales > Nitrobacteraceae > Bradyrhizobium > Bradyrhizobium sp. DOA1. Next base: position 942,458 of record NZ_JXJM01000001.1, on the reverse strand, counting down.
CAGCGGGCCGCGAGGCCAATTCGGCCAAGGCCGGGGGCGGCGAAGCGAGGTTCAAAGGAGGTGTCATGGTCGGCGCCGCCTCCGTGGAAGCGGATACACCGATGCCGAGCCTCTTGAAGACATAGTCAATGACGTTAGCCCGCGCAGTCGCACCGAGCGGCTCCAACGTCGTTGTCAGAATCTCGATAGCCGCAAGCTCCTTCGCCAAATCGGATTTGGTATCTGCCACCCCTGTTCCTCCTCAACCCCCTAAGCAACCGCAAGTTAAGGCGAGAGGGCCGGGCCAGCAACTCAGGATGTCCAGTATCCAGAGACTTGCGTGAGCGCTGTAACCCGGGACGCTCGCCGGTCGGAAAGGGAATTTCGCGAAAAAATGTGAGACGGCTGCAACATGATGATCCGTGCGGTTTCCCCCCTGGGCAGCCCCTTTAGGGACAGAGCAGAAAGTGCATCTCCGCGTGGCCGCAGCCCTCGTCGGACCCACGAAGTGTATTGTGTATTTTGGGTCTTGAGTTATGGATTCAGACTGTCTACTTTATCGAAATCAACCCATCGTGAACGCGAAAGTCGCATATCCTGAACGATCACGAAGGGTACACCCATCGTGAACAGGAAGGCCGCATGTCCCTCATCGGTTACGCCCGCGTCAGCACCGCCGACCAGAACACCGACACCCAACTCGAACGGCTCAAGGCCGCTGGCTGTGACATCGTCAGGCAGGAGAAGGTCTCAGGCAGGAGCCGCGAGGGCCGAACCGAATTGGAGACCATCCTCGACTTCATCAGACCCGGCGACACGCTGGTCGTAGTGAAGCTCGACAGGCTTGGCCGCTCCACCCGTGACGTGCTGAACCTTGTCCATGAGCTTGATCAGAAGGGCGCATCCCTGCGAATCCTTGAGCCTGATGTCAGCACAGCGGGACCGCTTGGCCGCATGGTGCTGACCGTGCTCGGCATGGTCGCTGAGATGGAGTTGGGCTTCATCAAAGAGCGACAGGCGGCTGGCATTGCCAAAGCCAAGGCCAACGGGGTCTACAAGGGCAGGCCGGTGAGCCTCGATCACAACCAGATCAGGACGCTGCGCTCGCAAGGGCTTGGCGCGACCGCGATTGCGAAGCAGCTTGGGTGTTCACGGGGCGCGATCTACAAGGCGATGAGCGCAGACTAACTTGGCCTCTGTGGGGGTTTGATGTTCGGCCTGTTCCGCAGGATGAAAGAGTTGCGCGAGGCATTCACGGCTGGCGCGACGAACACAGGCAATGTCACGGCCACGATTGGTGACAAGCTGGTACTGAACTGGCACGGGACGCCCTCTCAAAGGGACGGTGTCCTCGCAATGCTGCCGAAGATGCGGGACAGGATGATGCCGGAAGTGGAGTTAGGCAGCTTCGCCGATGGTTTGATTGCGAGCGTCCACGACGACGGCATGTCCTCTGACGGCACAGGAAACAACATGCAGACCATCGCCATGCTCTGGCGGGTGTTCACTACGAAGCTCGATGACGGCACCTACGGCGATCTGATCGGCCACGCCAACATGCACTGCGCCTTTCAACTGCATGAGCAGCCGGGTGAGCAGTTCAAGATCACATGGAAGATCAGCGTCATGCGCGGGCGAGCGACATAGCGCGAGGTCAGGGAGCGGCGTGTCCTAATGTGGCTTGCCGCGCAACTTCCTGATCAGTTCGCGCAGATTCTCGATGTAGTCCTGAATCACGCGACGTGCTTCCGCTTGAAGCTTGTCTCGGTACGGAGGGTCTTCGCCCTCATCATTGTCGGGCTGCTTCATGCCAAAACGGTGGTCCCGGTTAGTGCTGGCCTTTTGATCCATGTCAACGTTTGGCTCACGTTTCGCGTTAGGTAACAGGGGCAGCGGCCATCTCCGGCTTACCTCATGCGCCGTGATGAAACGCCGATGAAGAAGACCGGCCTCCCTGCCGCATCGGAGACCTCAAGAGACCACTCCTGACCGGGCCGGAACTTTCCGTTTATGTCGTTGAGCAGTGCTCCCGCATAGCTGACAGCCTCGCGCCAAGCCGCTTCATCGTCGCGAAGCACTTCCCCTTCGTTGTCCTTGGACGCGGCGACATCATGAACATGGAAGAAGTAGCGGGGCATATACCGCGAACGCGACTTCAACGACTGTTGTTCCTCGCAGTGCGTCCGAGCACCGTCCCACTGGTTCACAGCGCTTGCTCAACGCATGAGCTACACGGCTTAGCCTTGGTCACATATTGTGATTGAAACCTTAAACATTTAATTCCTTTTAATTTGAGTTAATCTTATGATGACGGTTCAACGTTCTGGAGAGTGTCATGACCGAGCAGAATGATGACGACCGGCGCGAATTTCTGAAAACGTGCGGTAAGTTTGCCGTGGTCACGCCTCCCACGGTGACGGCGTTGCTGTCGACATCTCTGACCAGCACCGCTATCGCCAAGTCTGGCGGCGGCTTGGTGGGTGGCCCTCGCGGCAACAACGGCTATGGCAACGGCGGCGGTGACGGCAGCCCAAATGGCAAGCCGGATAAAGACCGCTGACCAACTCATCAGTCGGAACGGTTTGCCGATTGCCAAGTTTTCCCATTACCCTTCCCCAAAGGGTAACTCCGCGCGGCCCCAGCTTCACCGCCCCCCATTGCCCAAGCTGGGGCCGACTTTCGGGTCCGAAAGATAAAGGCCGCATCTTCCAGCGGCCCTCAGTTCTTGTCAGAGGCTTGTTTTGTTCCCCGGCGACGGCCTCAACGTCGACCAGTGGTAATTCGCCCTCGCGCTGGTGAACGAGTTGTAGCGAGACACGTCCTCTGATCCATGCCCCCTTGGATGAGTTCGCCAACCCGCATTGAGTTCCGCTGCATTGTACAAAAAAGCATAGGATCGCAGGCATCTAGAAGGGCGGTCGTCTTGCTCACCACGACCGCACCTTGAGCACGCCAACGATCATCGCGACCTTGAGATCATCGCTGCTTGGCTACGTTCGCGGAGCTGCCTGAGGCTGAGGCTTAGCAGGCTGCTCCGACGATGTAGCAGGAGCTTGCTGCGGTGGAGGGGGCTGATCGCCGCCACCATGGGGGACACAAGTCCCCACGTTGCTCAAGAGCCGTTTGGCCTCAACCTCGCGGGCTTTCTTGTAGTCCCTGCGCCGGTCTATCCTAGCCGCAGCGATGCGATCCCATGCCTCGAAAGCATCGGCATAGTGCTGTCGCATCTGCTCCTCAGCGGCGAGACATTCACTGAACTTGTCGAACACCAAATCAGTGTTGACAGGCGAGACACCGCCCACCAAGACCACCAACATCCACTTCATCTTTGCTACCTCATGTGGATACGGCACAGTGCTCGGCTATTTGGGGGGAAGCAGACCGGGTGAGCGCAACCACTCGCTCATGTGCGAGCCGGTCTCAGCCTGTCGTGCTTTGCGCAGTAGCTCCTCCCTCGCGATTCCTGGCGGAGTGCCTTTGGCTTGTTCACGCAGGCGGATGGCCTCTGCCGCCAGCCGTTCCTCAAGGGAGTGGGTCGGACGCCGTCGCTCTGTCATGATAGTGCCATCCTAGTGAACGCAAGACCGCATGGGGCCGTCCCTCGCCGAGACAGCCCAACGCGGTCGGGGTAGTGTGCCGACCGAACCGGGAAAAACCAGCAAGATATTTTGTTTTTCACGCGGAACCATTTCAGAGGCGATTACGTCTTCATCGCCCTACTGCATATGGCAGATGCCATATGGGCAACGGCTTCGCTTCACCTTCTATTCAAGCAAGGTTTCTACAGCGCCCCTCACCACGGCGTATAGGTGAAGAAGATGTCCTTTGACGCGATGGCCGCTGCGGTTGACTGGCTTGATGCCTACCGCGCTAGCGATGTTGAAGCGATCTTGGATTTGTACGCGGAAGATGCAGTGGTCACTGCGGCTGCGGCGGCATAAAGACCGTGTCGGGTCGGGAAGCGCTTCGCGCATATTGGGTTGACCGGCTTCGAGTTCGTCCGGCCTCTAGTCTCGACGATCTTCAACCGTTGTCTGAGGGAACGGCAATCTCGTACATCACTCCGAATGGGACGGTCAGCGCGGTGCTCAAGTTCGACGCGGCAGGTAAGATCAAGACCGTCGATTGTGGACTATCCAAGTCTGCCGACTGAGATGGTCAACCCGACGTTATTTCCAAATCTCCTCGCGGCAGTCATGACAGCGATAGATTGGCACCAGCCGGTCGTTCTTCACGTCGAGGATTGACGTGGTGTAGCGCGAGGGCATTTTGCACTTTGGACACGTTGGCCCCCACTGCGGCGGCCGGGGTGAAGGCTCTGCTTCCTTAGTTTCGGACACCACTCAACCTCAAAAGGGCCGGTTCCAAATACCAATAGAGGACTGTCGTTTCCCTGATCGCGAAAAGCGCGAGCAAGTCGAGTAGCCACCGAAGTTGGCAACCAAGTGGCGCTGAATGGCGCGGTCGGTTCCATACCGTTACGATTCCGCGAACCTCGCGATACTGCGACCTATCCACATATGGATAGGTTTTTCAATGACTTAGCCACAATGCAGCCTTACCGAAAGCCTATGAGGCGGTGTCCCGGCCTGAACGTAATGTGTCCCTCAGGTTCCGAGATTGGAACACACACATCCTAATACGTTTGCCGATGCGTCAAATCACGACCGACACTCGCCTTTCCGCAGCGGAACGGAACGCCATCGTCCTTGCTGCGGGCCTTCCGTGCCAAGCAACCGGGTGTGGGAATAAGGCCACCCGCTGGTCAAACCTATGCGGCCTCTGCGAACGCCAGTTCCTTGAGGACATGAAGCCGGTCTTCGGCAAGCCCACAAAGGAGCAGCTTGCGGCGGCGGAGGCAGCGGTCCGGGAACACTACGCCGACAAGATCAGTAGTGGCGTGTTCGATGACTGGTCATCACAGATCGGCAGGACGTTCTCCCGCCCGCTCGCGATGCTGCCTGCCCCGCTCGCGTTGAAGCGCCGCCGATACCCCAAGCAACGCTATGACGCCCTACTGGCCTTGCGGACAAGGGACAGGGGCATCCTGACCCGGCGAGGCGTGGTCAACCTGTTGGCCTTTGCATTGGCCGTCGATGCTTTCATCACACCCAACATCCCCCAACCTGTCCGCAACGACTACATGATCGCGTTACTCGGTCAGCGGTTCATGCGCAGGGAAGTCTACAGCCGCACGATCATGCGCTACCGCAGCCGCCGCGAGAAGACCGGCGCCATCCGCTACGGGCCTAACGGTCCAGAAGAACTGACCCGTCTCGTTGAGGAGGAAGTCCCCACGAAGGAATACTGCCGCATCCGCCGTGCTGATTTGCGATACGTCGGCAGGCGGCTGTGGAAGGCGATGGAAAAGATGCTCTTGTCGGGAGGCAGGGTTGGAAGCGAGTGGAAAGCGATGATGGATCAGGTCAGACATCGGGCAGCCTGATCAGTGTTATCCTCAAAACCCAGCACGAAGCGAGCAAAGCCGATCAAGCATCGCTGGTTCGATCAGTGGCTCATCGCTAGAGACGGCCCGCTAACGGCTCTTGTTCACCAGATCACGGCCTTGATTCAGAATCGGGAACAGCGCGAGCGAGCACGGCGTCCCGACGACCGGAAGAACCACCTTCGCGTCATAGAAGGCGTGGTCTGCAATCTCGCTTACGCAGTAATCAGCCCACCGCTTACCGGATGGCTCGCCATCAACACCCGCAACGGTGAGCGCGGCAAGGGCAGATACGACAATAGGGCGTTCGGCACGACGACATACAGGAAAGTCTTAACGCTGCTTGAGGCCACCGGCGTATTGCAGCGTCAAATCTCGGACGCGATAAGGGGAGAGGTTAGTTCTATAAAGCCGACCTCCCGCTTTGCTGACATGATTGTCGAGGCGAACATCGCGCTCCCGCATTTCGCCCGTGATCCGTCACAGGAGTTGCTGTTGCTCACGCGGGTGATCCGGAACCAGTCGCCAATAACTCACAAGTGGACGAAGACGAGGAAGTTGGAGGACTACATCGACACGCTGGATACGCTGAGCTACCGGGCGGCAGTGAGAGAACTGAATGCGTTCCTGGACAGCGCGGACATCTCGTTCATCGACGATGGCCTTGAGCCTGCGGTAGACCCCTACGGCCGGACACTGACCCGGCGCTTCACAATCTTCGACGCTCAGGAACATCGGTTCGATCAGGTCGGACGGCTGTTCGGTGGCTTTTGGATGTCGATGAAGCGGGAAAGGCGGAAGCAGATCAGGATCGATGGTGAAGCCGTGGCCGAACTCGACTACTCGACCATGTTCACGAGGCTGGCTTACGCCGACCTGTGGTTACAACCGCCTGAGGGCGACCTTTACGCTGTCCCCGGCCTTGAGGCTCACCGGAGCGGCGTTAAGCTGGCTATGAACTGCTTCCTGTTCGATGAGACCCCGAACCGCAGGACATGGCCGAAGGACATGAGCCTTAGTGCCGAAACAGGCGCGGAGGCTACGGAGGAGGACACCTTCAAGGGCAAGCTCCCTGACCGCTGGACGGTCAACAAGACCAAGAAGGCCATTCTGACGGTCCATCCCGCTCTAGAGCGAGCGTGGGGCCGTGGCCTTGGCTACCGCCTGATGTGGCAGGAGAGCGAGATACTGCTCGCCGTTCTGCGTGAGTTGATGGAGCAGAACATCGTGGCTCTCGGTCTCCATGATGGTCTCCTTGTACCCATGTCGAAGGCGGAGATCGCCCTTGAGACAATGCGGAGCCAGTCGAAGGCTATCGTGGGCGTTGAGTTGCCCTGCTCAATAAAGACTTGAGGAGAGGCGATCCTTACGCTTCCCGTACATGGAGTAAGCAGTAGGTTTTCACTCCTCTATTCACTGAGGTTCACAAGCCTTTACCCCGCTCACGTCTCCAACCTGACCTACATCGTTGATGATGGTCTTCATCCATCTATCCTTACCCTGATAGACCAGTGAGCCGGGTAGACACGGCCACTGCCGTCTAGCCCTGCCGTTCACGACGATGATGATGAAGATGATGGATTATTGTCCATCACCTGACTTGCCTCGCGATTACCGATGCCGGTGGTCATAGCCGCGATGAGCTGAATTCAGGAAGGATCGACGTGCTTTGGTGAACTCTCGCTAGGAGGGCCTTAGGAAGCCTAGGATTCGTTTTATTTGGTCCGAGCGGGATAGAGCCGGTGGCTCGGTGAACGCACGAGCGGACTCCAGAAGCCCATGGGCGCTTACGGCACGAACGCATGGATGTTGACGCCATCAAATCGGACCCTGCCAATCTCCTCAAGCAGTCGGGGCATCGGATAGCCGCTGTCCCGGACACCATCAGCGTCACGCTTGCGCCCGTAGCGAGCGCCGACGCTGTGGTTTGAATGCCCGACAAGGTGGTTGATGACGACCTCGTCCAGGCCCGCCGCACGGCCGTACCGCTTGAACGTTCCCCGGAAGGAGTGGAACTTCTTCACGGGTTCATCGACCACGTGCTTCGCAAGATACCCGTTGAACCACTCGCTCCACTTGTTGGCACGGCTCGCCAGCTTGCTTCTGTCCTCAAATCCCGGCCACAAGCTCGCCAACGGCCCGACCGCTCTGCGGCGCTCCTCCACGAAGGACAGGAAGCCAAGACGAACCAGTTCTGGATGGACCGGGACACGTCGGATTGAGGAAACGGTCTTGATCCTCTTGTCACCTTCGCGGTCGAAGCGGAACGTCCATAGGTCGGTATCCGGTTCTCTGGCGATGTCCTGAACCAGAAGCTGAATTACCTCAGTGCGGCGAGCACCTTGAAACAGAGCAACCATCGGCACCCATCTTGCAGTCTCGCCACGTCCACGCTTTGGACACACACCGGCGGCGAATACCGGGCTAGACATCAACAATCTCAACTCGTCCTTCGTGAACGGCTCGTAGTAGTCCTCATCTGCGGGATCGACCTCGAACGAGACATCGAAGGGATTGCGCCACCCTGACCCGTCGAAATGGCCGTCCTGTTCGGCACGGGCCAGCACTGCGCCGAGCAGGGTCAGGGATTTGTTGATGGTCGTGGCAGAGCGTAGCTCGTAGGCACTCAGATCGCGTTGTATCAGGACCGGCAGGGTAAGCTGCTTCATGTCAGCGGGAAGACCTTTGGGTATCCGGCTGATTGCGTCTCGATACTCGCGACCATGCCGCTTGTTGATGTAGTGCACCGGCAAATCTCCGAACAACTCAACGAACCTACGACGAGCTGCGTCTGCCTCGATGATCGTGTTGGGAGCGGGCGTCCGAGCGCCCTTCACATCGCCTCCACTGGACCAAGACTGGAACGCCTTGGTTATCGTCAAACCCCTTGAGGACGAAGCCATCCACCCACCGATGGCCTCAGCGCCAGTGGGGGCATTGGCTGGCTTCGAAAACGGCAAGCCGACGCCCCTGGGTTCAATCGAGTTGCTCTTTATTGCGGGTAACTGATCGGCCCCCTTCAACGTGACAGCTTCTTCGGGTTGACCGCTGCCGGTCAGGAACGCTCTCACCGCGTCGAACAGAGTTGCATGTTCCGCGATCTGAATGCCGACACGCTGCTTGGCTTCGCGCTCGACGGTTGTTCTCAACGAAAGCCAGACTGCCGTCTTGAGGCGACCTGCCCGCGTTGGGCTTTCAAGTTGCTTGATGGACTGCGGGACCGAAGGGGGTAGAGGCCGTCCCGCGAGATCGTTGGGCAGGTCGATCTTGAACCAGTAAATTCCGTTCCGCCTGAGCAGATGAGAGACACGCGGCATTCAACGCTTCCCGTAGCACGAAGACGTAGCAGACGAGAAAGCCGAACCGAGTAGTCGTAGCGATGTCAGGCAGTTAGGAAGAAATGGCGCTCCCTAGGGGAATCGAACCCCTGTTTCAGCCTTGAGAGGGCCGCGTCCTAACCGCTAGACGAAGGGAGCGTGAGGGAGAGGACATAGCCGCGAATTTGGACGGCGGCAAGCCTCGATCGGGTGCGAAACTCTCGAATATTCACGATGAGTGCGGTTGAGGCTTAATGCGCGACGGCCTTGTCAGGCGCCTCGCAAACCGCCGGCAGCACTCACGGCGTCTTCAGTTTCTCGATCGCGGCGGCGCCAGCGGCAGGCTCAAACCGGAACAGACCCGCGCCGGCGAAAGAGGCCTTGAAGGGCGATGACGAGCCGATCTGCTCGCCGCTGCTGCCCGCGACCGCCTGATTGAGCAGGTCCTGCACGGGGGCGCCGCCACGCCGGGTGCCGACGCCGAAGTAGTAGGTCTTGCCGGCCTCGATCGGGACTTCGATCTCGTAATCCGCCATCGACAGCTTCATGCGTGTGGCGATCTTGGTGACGCCCGGCGGCCGGTCGACGACGAAGAAAGTCCCCATGTCGACCTTTCCGGCGGACTTGCCATCTATCAGGATCTCGATGGAAGCGGCGAGCCCGCCGATCGCACCCAAAATGCCCTTCTCCCGCAGGAAATAGAGCCGGGCGTTCCGCGAACCCGTCGGCTTGGCTTTTGCTGCGGTTTGCTTGGCCGGAGCTGCGAGCCCAGCCTGTTTGGCGGGAGGTGCCGGCTGCTTGGCCGGCTCTGCAAGCGCCGCAAATCCAGCACAGCCGAGCGATGCGACGACGAATGTCATCGCAACAACGAGTGACTTGATGCGCCCCATTCCTCGGTCCCGGCCCCAACTTTCCCTGCAAGAGCTAAATCAGAAGTTGCGCGGCAAGACAATGTGGACCGGACACGATCCCCAGATCGCGCCGCCTCACGGCTCATTGGCGAATTTCAGCTTTCCGGCCGGCTTCAACGTATGGGCGTCGAAGGTGCGGATCTCGGTGACGCCGCCGAGATCGAGCGTGATCACGAGGCGGTCGCCGGCGACCCCGGTCGCGACGATTTTGGCGCCCTTGGGCAAGGTGGCGGTGACGTCGGCCGCGGATTCAACTGCCCTTCCCTCCGACTTGAAAAGGCGGTAGCCCACCGCGATCAGCACGGCGCAAAATGCCAGCGCCGTGGTTAACCCCGCGATCAGCATCATCCGCCGTACCCGCGCGAACAGCGCAGCCTGCTCGGGGGTCGGTTCGGGAACAGCGGTATCAGACGTCGTCATGGAAAGCTCTGGGTCAGCGCAACGGTTGGAGGTCGTGGTCGGCGGCGACGAGGGCTCGGCCCGGCTCGACCGCGTGCTGGCGGCGCACCTCACCGACCTCTCGCGATCGCGGCTGAAAGCCCTGATCCTGGCGGGTGCGGTGAGCCTGAGGGCCTCCGCGGTCCGCGACCCCGCTTATCACGTCGCATCCGGCGATACGATCACAATCGACGTGCCGGAGGCCGCACCCGCGGAACCGCAAGGCGAGGATATCGCCCTCGACATCGTGTTCGAGGACGACGACATCATCGTCATCAACAAGCCGAAGGGCCTGGTGGTGCACCCCGCGGCCGGTCACGAAACGGGCACGCTGGTGAACGCGCTGATCGCCCATTGCGGCGCTTCGCTCTCGGGTATCGGCGGGGTGCGCCGGCCCGGCATCGTGCACCGGCTCGACAAGGACACGACCGGGCTGATGGTGGTCGCCAAGAACGACCTCGCCCACGCCTCGCTGTCCGCCCAGTTCGCCGACCACGGCCGCACCGGTGAGATGCGGCGCGGCTACATGGCCTTTGCCTGGGGCGTGCCGCACCGCCATCGCGGCACGGTCGACGCGCCGATCGACCGCCATCCCCATGCGCGGGAGAAGATGGCGGTGCGCCAGGGCGGCCGCGAAGCCGTGACCCATTGGGAGATCCTGGAGAGTTATGAGGGCCGCGACGGCAAGGGCGTCGCCGCCCTGCTCGCCTGCGAGCTCGAGACCGGGCGCACCCACCAGATCCGCGTCCACCTCGCCCATATCGGCCATCCCCTGATGGGCGACGCCGTCTATGGCCCGCATTTCAAGACCAAGGCGAACCAGCTCGGCCCCCAGTCGCAGGCAGCTTTGGCGGCGCTGGGCCGGCAGGCCTTACATGCTTACCTGCTGGTATTGGAGCACCCGAGGACGGGAGAACTACTCCACTGGGAGGCCCCTCTGCCGGAGGATTTGCTTCTCCTCCAAAGCTGCCTGAAAGCGGCGCAATGACGCAGCGGCCTTAAGAAAAGCGTTACATTACAAAAAGTTATAGCTGCCACACGGGGACGTGACGTCAGCAATCCTTCCCTTTTCGACCCCCCATGGGGTATATTGCGCCTGCGTGAAATCACCAACGCGGAACATCGCAGCCCGGCCGGCTTTGACACAGCGGTCGTCTGCCTGGCCCGCCGCTATCGGGGGCCTGAACCTTTTGGAGGGCGCACTATGGCCCGTACCGCTGCTTTGCCGGTCCTCAATGGAGAATCCGGCCTTTCTCGCTACCTCGCCGAGATTCGCAAGTTTCCGATGCTGGAGCCCCAGCAGGAATACATGCTCGCCAAGCGTTGGCGCGAGCATGACGATCGCGACGCGGCGCACCAACTCGTCACCAGCCATCTCCGCCTCGTGGCCAAAATCGCCATGGGTTATCGTGGCTACGGCCTACCGATCTCCGAGGTCGTCTCGGAAGGCAATGTCGGCCTGATGCAGGCCGTGAAGCGATTCGAACCCGAGAAGGGGTTCCGTCTCGCCACCTACGCGATGTGGTGGATCAAGGCGTCGATTCAAGAGTACATCCTGCGTTCCTGGTCGCTCGTGAAGATGGGCACCACCGCGAACCAGAAGAAGCTGTTCTTCAACCTGCGCAAGGCGAAGAGCAAGATCAACGCGCTGGACGAAGGCGATCTCCGCCCCGACCAGGTCGCGACCATTGCCAAGCGCCTTGGCGTCACGGCGCAGGACGTGATCGACATGAACCGCCGCCTCGGCGGTGATGCCTCGCTCAACGCGCCGATCCGTGACGACGGCGAAGCCGGCGAATGGCAGGACTGGCTGGTCGACAATACGCCCAACCAGGAAGCCATGATGGCGGAGCATGAGGAGTATGATCACCGCCGTGACGCGCTGAACGGCGCCATGGGCGTGCTCAACCCGCGCGAACGCCGCATCTTCGAGGCCCGCCGCCTCGCCGATGAGCCGATGACATTGGAAGACCTTGCCGCCGAGTTCGGCGTGTCGCGCGAGCGCGTCCGCCAGATCGAGGTCCGCGCCTTCGAGAAGGTGCAGTCCGCGGTCAAGGGCACGATCGCAAGGCAGGAACAAGCTGCGCTGGAAGCCGCGCATTAAGCGGGGCGTGACGGCGCCAGGAATTGGCGGATCGAAGAGAGACAAAAGCCGGCGGCAACGCCGGCTTTTTTGTTTGTGGTGGCGCGCCACGTTTGCTCGCAGCGCTCATGGCGCAAGCGAACTTGCCCGCCTTGAACCGACATTGCCGGCCGACCGACCCAAGATGATCGGACCGACAAGCATCGATGGGACGAACACCGTGTCGATCATCCTGCAATCCACCGTCGGCGGCTTTTCCGCCCAGTTCATGCGCAAGCTGCCGCTGGTCGAGCAGGCGATGCGCGAGCACGGGCTCGAGCCGTCGGAGTTCGTGATCTCGAAGGATTATGCGGGCACGGCAACGATCCCGCGGATGGGCCCGTTCTTCTATAGTTACAGCGTGTTCTTCGGCGAGGAGACATTCACCGTCACCGAGCCGAACGACATGGTGTTCCTGGAGTACTTCTTCAAACGCGTGCTGGCAGCAGATGAGCCGCCGGAATTGCCGCAACGGCCGGGATTGATGCGGCGATTGTTCGGCTGGATGGCGCAGCCGGTTTAGTCATTCCGGGGGCGCACGTAGCGCGAGCCCGGAATCCATGGGATCGCAGAGTTGGTGGACGAGTTGATTCCGGGTTCGCGCCAAGAGGCGCGCCCCGGAATGACGCAACCCACTCCCCCCAAACCCGCGCCAGCGTCGCGAGCCAGCAGCCTTCGCAATAGCGGGCGTCCTTGTAGTCGATCCAATTGTGCGCGTAGACGCGGTCGAGCGGGATGCCGTAGCGCGCGCGCAGCACCTTGACGAGGATCTTCCAGGCCGCGACCTGCGCGTCGGTCGGACCGGCCGCGACGTCGGGGAAATTGCCGGCGAACTCGACGCCGATCGAATTGTCGCCCACGACCTGGCGGTAGGTCGATCGGTTGTCGATATACTTGTTGTCGTTGCGGTTGGCACCGTCGCCATGGGTCGGCACCAGGTTCTCCGCCACCGCCCAATAGACCGTGCCGTCGGTCTCGACCCAGACCGTGACGCCGCGCCGGGTCGGGTTCTTCGCCTGCGCCTGCGCGCCGCCGCGCGCCGAGCCGGCCGGCCCTTCGGTCTGGTGCACGATGATGTTGCGCCAGGGCCTTGCGCTGGCGACGTCCCCCCAAGGCGCCAGCCACACCATCTTCAGGCCGGGAATATCGGGCGTGCCGGAGGCGCGCGCGAGCTTTGCCAGCTCAGCGTCCTCGGCCATGGCGGGAGCGACCAGAAACAGAGCGGCGAGCACGGCCGCGAGCAGGCGAGATATCATGGCGAGGTCAGTCACGGCCCCTGACGTAGCACAGCTCTATGCGAAATGGCGCGCGGGCTCGCCGGGACCGATCGGCGCGGGCGAGATCGGCGGCGCCGGATCGTAGACGGCAAAGTCGTTCTTGCCGTTCTTCTTGGCGGCGTAGAGTGCGTGGTCGGCATGCGCGATCAGGCGGTCCGGAAATTGACCGATGTCGCGATCCCACTGCGCGACGCCGATCGAGATTGCGATCGGAATGTCGCCGCCGGTACAGGTCGCGGCATCCTGGCGGCACACGTCGAGCACGCGGCGGGCGATCGCGGCAGCTTCGCGCAGCGACGACGACGGCAGCACGATGCAGAACTCGTCGCCGCCGGTGCGGGCGAGCATGTCGCCCGGCCTCAATCGCGTCTGGGCCATCAGGGTGAAGTGCTTGAGGCAGGCATCGCCCGCGGCGTGGCCGTGGGTGTCGTTGATGGTCTTGAAGCCGTCGAGATCGATCACCAGCAGCGAGAAGGGCTCGCCGCTGCGCTCCGAGCGAGCGCATTCCTCAGTCAGGCGCTGGAGCAGATGCCGCCGATTGGCGACGCCGGTGAGATCGTCGAGCAGCGCGAGGTCGGCGACCTCATTGCGCAAGCTGTCCATCGCCATCAGCAGGAAGCCGAAATTGAGCGTCATCGACAGGAACAGCAGGCCTAGCACCATGACGGCATGCGCCTGGCCGCCGGCACGCGCCGAGAGATCGTGGCCGAGCAGATTGCCTACCGTGCGCGCGAGCAGGATCGCGAGGATGCTGAGGATGACGATGCCGGACAGCCGGGCACCCGGACTGACGCGGCCTTCCGGCGACAACAACAGACACAGCGCCAGCACCAGCGGCAGGGCCTGACCGAACGTGTAGCTGAGCATGCGTAGCTGCATGTGGTCGAAGCCGACCATGAACACCACGACGCCGGTAAGACTCAAGCACCCCGTCGCGATCATGAGGCGCCAGGAGACCGGGCGGTCATAGAAGCGCTGAATGCCCATGGCAGCGAGGCAGCTCGCGGCGATGACACCCGCCGCTCCAAGCAGAAGCGGAAGAGGAGACACAACGAACAGGCGGATCAGCGCCGTCATCGCGCCGGCCGCGCCGACGAAGGACGAGGCCATCCAGAACCGCGCGGCCGCGAATTTCGGATAGGAGCGCGTCACGTAGGCCCAGATCACGCCGAGCGCCAGGAAGTTGACGACGAAGACCGTCCACAATGTCGGTACGTTCAGCATGGCGCGTGCAGCACGCGCAGCGTCCCGCCCCCCGTCCCTGGCAGCCGTCCGTCCATGACCCATCCCCGTTTTCTTGCGGGGACAATGCGCGGGATGCGCTTAAGGGAGTCTCACTGCGATTTGCGAAACTGCGCCTTTGGTTTTGGATTCCTGAACGGCGCGCCGGCGTTGTCGGATCGTTAAGCCTGTCGCCGCCACAGCGCGCCGGCGCGGCAATGCGGATTCGCGGCCAAAAATCACCCGAAAATGCATCTGAGCTGTGGATAACACGATGACACGGATGTGACGGCGCGGGGCAGGCGCCTCCGAATCTGCTGAGTTTGTCGTCGAGGATGTTGCGAGGCTGGCCCTCCGCCGAGCATCCCTCGTGTCGCGTTCCACCATTAAACCTGAAGAGGATACTATGGCTAAGAAAGCGAAGAAGGCGGCGAAGAAGAAGGCGAAGAAGGCCAAGAAGGCGGCGAAGAAGAAGTAACGAGGCTTCTTTCTCTTTGCCCGGGTGGAGTTTCGCTCCGCCCGGGCGTCGGGCAGGATCGAGCGGGTTTGAAGATGGCGGGCGCAAGGCCCGCTTTTTTATTGGGTGCGCGTTGGAAGTAGTCGTCATGCCCGGGCTTGTCCCGGGCATCCACGCTCTTTGTGCCGCGGCAAGGACGTGGATGGCCGGGACAAGCCCGGCCATGACGCTGTCGGAGCATCGCCCCTGAAAAGGTGGAGAACGTACTTACCGCTCCGCAAACGCGAGCTTGGCGCCGAGGGCGGCGAAGCCGGCGGCGAAACTTCTGCGCAGCCAGGCCATGACGGCGGGACGGGAGATGACGCGCTCGCGCACTGCGGCGGCACAGAGGCCATAGACGACGAACACCGCAAAGGTCATCGCCATGAAGGCGCCGCTCAATTCCAGCATCCGCGCCAGCACATGGACTTCATCCAGCGCGATGAATTGCGGCAGGAAGGCGAGGAAGAAGATCGACAGTTTGGGATTGAGGATGTTGATCAGGAAGCCCGTCACGATGACGCGGCCGTTCGACCGCTCCGCGATCTTGCCCTCGACTGCGAGCGCGCCGGTCTCCCGCAGCGCCTGCCAGGACATGTAGAGCAGATACGCCACGCCGCACCATTTCAAGGCGGCGAAGGCGAGCGCGCTGGTGTGGAGCACGGCGGCAAGACCGAGCATCGCCGCGATCATGTGCGGCACGATCCCCAGCGTGCAGCCGAACGCCGCCGCGATGCTGGCACGCGAGCCGCGGGTGAGCGCGGCGGCCAGCGTGTAGAGCACGCCGGTGCCGGGCGAAGCGACGACGATGAGCGAGGTGAGCAGGAAGGACCAGGTCATGGGCCGACCTTATC
>NZ_JXJM01000001.1:909792-925988 GCF_001593325.1 Bradyrhizobium sp. DOA1 | reverse complement strand
GCCCCTCGCTTCGCAAAAGCGGCCGGACAGTCGTCAGGACAGCTGCGCGATCTCGGCCTCGCGGAGCACGTCGAGCGGCGCCCAGGGCTTGGCCCAGAACTTCGCGCCGTCGGGCAAGGGCTGCTTCAACGGACGGCCCGAGGTAACGACGACGTCAAGCTTGGGGTTGCGATCCTTGGCGACGTGCGCGAGCTCGACGCCGTTCATGCGGCCGGCGAGTTGGACGTCGGTCATCATCAGGCAGAGCGCGCCGGCGTTCTTGTCGAGGACGCGTTCGGCCGCCTCGGCGCTTTCGCACTGGATCACCTGATAGCCGCTCTCTTCAAGCAGAAGACTGAGCATCTCCCGCTGCATGACGTCATCTTCGACAATCAGCGCAGTTGCACGAAATGGTTGTGCTTGTCCCATCGGCGGCTCCCAATGCTTGCTTGCGTAACGAATGTTAAGGAGCCAATCCGCTTGCGGTTCGGTTCCAATATGAAAAAATGTAAATCGAAGTTCCACAGGCCATGACTTGACGGGGGATTCATGACTGCGATTCGCGGCGCCGCCGCCATCACGGGAGCGGCCAGCGGCATCGGCCGCGCGCTCGCCATCGAGCTCGCGCAGCGCGGCTGCGATCTCGCGCTGGCCGATCGCGACGAGGGCGGATTGAAAGCGCTGGCAGCCGAGATCGGAACGGGGCGCAAGATCAGCCTGCATCGCGTCGATGTCGGCGAGCCCGAGGACATCGCGCAATTCGCGAGCGAGGCGACCACTACACATCCCGCGCTCGGCATCGTCGTCAACAATGCCGGCGTGGCGCTGCTGGGCGCGTTCGAGGAGATCGACCAGGCGCAGATGGACTGGCTGTTCGACATCAATTTCTGGGGCGTGGTGCACGGCACGCGCGCCTTCCTGCCGCATCTGAAGACGAGACCCGAGGCGCACATCGTCAACCTCTCCTCGATCTTCGGCATCATCGCGCCGCCGGGGCAATCGGCCTATGCGGCGGCCAAGTTCGCGGTGCGCGGCTTTTCCGAGAGCGTGCGGCACGAGCTCAGCGTCGCGGGCAGTCCGGTGAGGCTGTCGGTGGTGCACCCCGGCGGCGTCGCCACCGCGATCGCGCGCAATTCGCGGACCGGAATCGGCGTCACCGACAATGCCCGCCGCGCGCAATCGATCGAGCGGTTCGAGAACGCCGCGAAGACCACGCCGAAGAACGCCGCGCTACGCATCATCCGGGGCATCGAGAGGAACGAGCCCCGCATCCTGATCGGCAACGACGCCCGCTTCATGGACCTCCTGCAGCGCTTCCGCCCGGGAACGTATTGGGCGCCGCTGCAACGGAAGCTGGAGAGGATGGCGAAGGGGAAATGAGTGTCAGTTCGTAGGATGGGTAGAGCGAAAGCGAAACCCATCGGGTTTCCGCAAGGAGGGCGATGGGTTTCGCTGCGCTCTACCCATCCTACAGGCTGTCATTCCCCGCGAAGGCGGGGAATCCAGTACGCCGCGGCTTCTCGGCTCAATCACTGCTGTCCCGGGTACTGGATCGCCCGGTCGAGCCGGGCGATGACACCGAATATGCAGCGCGAGGGCTCTGTCTGTCAGCAGTGTCTTCACTGCCCCATCAGCCGATCGGCGAAATAGCCGATCGTCTTCCGATACACCACCGCCCTGTTCCACTCGCGCATGGCTTCGAAGTTCGGCGTACCCTCGCTGTATGGCTGGCCCATCTTGAAGCCGCTGACGTGGAGCAGGTTCGCGGTCGAGGCGAGCACGTCGGGGATGCTGTGGCGGAGATCGACATGGCCGTCGCCGTCGAAGTCGACGCCGTATTTGATGTAGGACGACGGCAGGAACTGGGTCTGGCCGATCTCGCCGGCGAACGCGCCGACGAGGTCGCGCAGCGGCAGGTCACCACGCTGCACGATCTTGAGCGCGGCGAGCAGCTCGCCCTGGAACAGGTCGGTGCGGCGGCAATCATGCGCGAGCGTCGCAAGGGTGCGCACCACCGGCATCTTGCCGATGTCGCCCTTGCCGAAATCGCTCTCCAGCCCCCAGATCGCGACCAGGATATAGCGCGGCACGCCGAACTTCTGCTCGACGCGCGAGAGCAGCGCGGCATGGCGCTGCAGCAGCGCGCGCCCGCCATTGATGCGGCCGGGCCCGACGCGGGTGGAGACATATTGCTCGAAGGTCTTGTTGAAGGTGTAGCGCTGGCGGCGGTCGAAGGCGAGCACCGCAGGGTCAGGCGTCACGCCGCTGAGCGCCGCACTGGTCACGCTCGCGGAGACGCCGGCGGCCTGTGCTTCCTGCGTCATGGTGGCGACGAAAGTGTTGAAGTCGCCGCCGCAGCGCGCGGCCTGCGCCGACCCGCCGGCCAGAGAAAGGACGACGGCGGCGGCGAGTAGCGGTCTCAGCATGCGGGAATCCTCTGAAGAACGGGCGCGGAAAGCATCGATCATGCCCGGGAACCGGATTCGCGTCAAAGCGGCAAGCCGATCTTCGCCGACAGCTCATCCGGCGTGGCGCTGGTGTTGCTGCTCTCGGCTTCCTCATCACCGCTCACGCCGCGCAGGTGCACGCGTTGAGACATGCGCCCGATAGTGGAACTCGGCCGGCGCACTTCCGCACGCAGGAGGAAAGATGTGCAGGCAGGCGCGCTTTCCTACAATGCGTAGCGCTGTGCGAGCAGCCATCTGAACAAACTGATTGGACTGCCCAAGCAATTGCTTCGATGCAGCATCGAAGCGACACCGCGACGAGCGCATATCTGATACGCACGCTGCGACATCAACGCCACCACGATGGGTCTTGCCATCGCAGCACACAGCCGATAGCATTCTATTCTAGGTTGTCGCCCCGCCAGCCCCGGGCGACACTGAAAACCAAGATAAACGGCGGGCTTCGCGGCCCGCCGTTTATTGAGGCAAGGGCCGCATCGCAGCAGGCGCCCCGCTTCCGCGATGAACGATTGCAGTCCTGCTGCGGGCCATTCACCGATCCGGTGCGACGTTGATGTCGACAACCGCCGAAGTCATTTGACTGCGGCGCTGCTATCGACGACAAGCCGCCATGGCCAAGAAACCCGGAACCAACCCCAAAGGCGAATTCGCCTTCTTCAACGTCGTCTACGAAGACGATTCCCAGCGCTCCAACCGCCGCGTCCCCGCCGAGCTGCTCGGCGGCCTCGACGGCGACGACCCTGCCCGCGGCTTCATCATGGAGCAGGACCGCGAGATCGCAGAGAAGAGCGGTCGGCCGCCGCTGGAGATCAAGCGGATCGAGCGGGTGGGGGCGAAGAAAAAGTAGGCCTCCAATTTCTCCGCGTCATTGCGAGCGCAGCGACTTGTCCGCCGAAGCCTTGGCGAAGGCGGAAGCAATCCAGGAATCCCACCGCGGATAGACTCTGGATTGCTTCGCTGCGCTCGC
Source organism: Bradyrhizobium sp. DOA1 (assembly GCF_001593325.1). Lineage (NCBI taxonomy): Bacteria > Pseudomonadati > Pseudomonadota > Alphaproteobacteria > Hyphomicrobiales > Nitrobacteraceae > Bradyrhizobium > Bradyrhizobium sp. DOA1. Next base: position 922,574 of record NZ_JXJM01000001.1, on the reverse strand, counting down.
AATGACGAACAGAACAAAAAACGGCGGGCAAAAGCCCGCCGTTTTGCTTTGGATCGCAGCCTACGATCAATTATCCAAGAAGCTCCGCAGCTTCCTGCTCCTCGACGGATGCTTCAACTTCCGCAGCGCCTTCGCCTCGATCTGGCGGATACGCTCGCGCGTCACACTGAACTGTTGCCCCACCTCTTCCAGCGTATGATCCGTGTTCATGCCGATGCCGAAGCGCATGCGCAGGACGCGTTCTTCGCGCGGGGTGAGCGAGGCGAGGACGCGCGTGGTGGTCTCGCGGAGGTTGGACTGGATCGCGGCGTCGATAGGAAGGATCGCGTTCTTGTCCTCGATGAAATCGCCGAGGTGCGAATCCTCTTCGTCGCCGACCGGCGTCTCCAGCGACAACGGCTCCTTGGCGATCTTGAGGACCTTGCGGACCTTCTCCAAGGGCATGCCGAGCTTTTCGGCGAGCTCTTCCGGGGTCGGCTCGCGGCCGATCTCGTTGAGCATCTGGCGGGACGTGCGCACGATCTTGTTGATCGTCTCGATCATGTGCACGGGGATGCGGATGGTGCGAGCCTGGTCGGCGATCGAGCGGGTGATCGCCTGCCGGATCCACCACGTCGCGTAGGTCGAGAACTTGTAGCCGCGGCGGTACTCGAACTTGTCGACCGCCTTCATCAGGCCGATGTTGCCTTCCTGGATCAGGTCGAGGAATTGCAGGCCGCGATTGGTGTATTTCTTCGCGATCGAGATCACCAAACGGAGGTTGGCTTCCACCATCTCCTTCTTGGCCTGGCGCGCCTCGCGCTCGCCCTTCTGCACGGAGTGCACGATCTTGCGGAACTCGACGATCTCGAGGCCGGTGAGCGCCGCGAGCTGATGCACCTCGTGGCGGAGGTCCTTGATGCGGTCCTTCTCGTGATGGACGAAGTTCTTCCAGCCCTTGGCCGAGAGCTTCGAGACGCGGTTGAGCCAACGCGGATCGAGCTCCGAGCCGGTGTAGTTGCGCAGGAAGTCCTCGCGCGCCACGCCGTGGCTGTCGGCAAGGCGCATCAGGCGGCCCTCATGCGAGACGAGGCGCTTGTTGATGTCGTAGAGCTGCTCGACGAGGCTGTCGATACGGGCCTGGTTGAGGCGCAGCGACTTCACCTCGACGATGATCTCGTCCTTCAGCTTCTTGTACTTGCGCTCCTGGTGCGGCGAGAGCGACTCGTTCTGAAGCTGATTCTGGATATCCTGCTCCTGAAGCTTGCGCAGCTTCTTGTAGCTGTCCGCGATCTTGTCGAAGATCTCGACCACCTTCGGCTTGAGCTCGGCCTCGATCGCCGCGAGCGACATCTGGTTCTCGAACTCGTCGTCCTCGTCCATGTCGGCTTCGGCGGCGGCCTCGCCCGGATCCTTGTCCTCGCCACCCTGGCCGCCCGGCGCGGGCTGCGCAGCGCGGAACGGGGTCGGCGACGGGGGCGCGGCGGGCGGGGCCACATGCGCGGGCGCAGCAGCGGAAGCCGTGGCTTCGCCGCCCTCGGCGGGTGCTTCGCCGCCTTCGCCGTTGGGACCTGCGATCATCGCATTGTTCATGCCGCCCTTGGCGTCGGGGCCGGCATAGGTCGCTTCGAGATCGATGATGTCGCGGAGGAAGATCTTGCCTTCGTTGAGCTCGTCGCGCCAGATGATGATGGCCTGGAACGTCAGCGGGCTTTCGCAGAGCCCTGCGATCATCGCCTCGCGGCCGGCCTCGATGCGCTTGGCGATGGCGATTTCGCCTTCGCGGGAGAGCAGTTCGACCGTGCCCATCTCGCGTAGATACATGCGCACCGGATCGTCGGTGCGCTCGCCCGGCTCGCTCTTCTTGACCTCGGTGACGGCCTTCTGGGTGACCTCGACGAGTTCGTTGTCGGTCTCGTCCTCGCCCTCGTCCTTGTCTTCCTCGCCTTCGCTATCGTCGGCTTCGGTGACGTTGATGCCCATGTCCGAGAGCATCGACATGATGTCCTCGATCTGTTCGGGCGAGGTCTGGTCCGACGGCAAGACTTCGTTGAGCTGATCGAAGGTCACGAAGCCGCGCTTCTTGGCCTGCTTGATCATCTTCTTGACTGCAGCGTCGGACAGGTCGAGCAAGGGAGACGGTGCGTCCTGGGAGTCCTTCTCCGGCGCATCCGCTGCCTTGTCGTCTTTTTCCTTGTCCTTCGCCTGCAGCGTCTTTGCCTTGGTGGCCATCCATTGCTCCTAAACGCGCTTCAATGCAGACCGCGCGCCGCGCCTGCCTGAATTCACATGAACCTGTTGCTCGACGCTCTCGCTTCGGCAGCTCTCGACACGGAAAGGGCGGCGCACATGTCTCTCGCCACCCCCAACTCTCTCTCGCCGGAATTGCCTAACGCTTCGTCAGCCTCTTTGTCGCAGCGGATGCAGGTGTAGTGCCAACAGCGATTGCGCGGATTCATTCCTGACGCGTCTGTTCTGCCTGCGGCCGCCTCTGGGCCAAAGTGCTACAAGACCGTTAAGCCTCGATTAACCCTGTTTTTGCCGCCAAACCCAGGATTTGGCGAGTCTTTTAGCGGTTCCGGCCCCGGCCGTCCGCATGATTCTTTCATCACACGCTCCTCTGGAGCCGGCCCGACAGCTCGCCAAAACCCTCGATGAGGGCCTCGGTCCCGTCGACTTCACCTATCCGAGCCTTGACGTCACGCAGCCATGCCAAATTGGCCTCGCTGGGGTCCTCCCCCAAGGCCAGCTCGGCGTCTTTCAGCTCTCTAAGTAGTGAATGCCATTGCCGATGCAAGGCAACCAGCTGATGCCAAGTGGCGAGAACGTCGTCCCTTGCCGCGCCTTCGCGGGCACCCCACACCGCCGCGGTCGTGATGCCGCCCTCAACCCTTTGAAGGACTTGCGAAAATCCGCCCTTCTCGAGGTCGCCGCGCATCTTTTCGGCCTGCTCGCCCGGGTCCGACGAGTGGTGATGGTCGTTGGCGAAGGCGGCGATGATGCCGGCCCGGAGCTTGTGGGCCTCGGGATGGGCTAGTTCCAGGGCGGCGACTTCCTCGAGGTGCTCGTGCAGCAGCCAGGGGTGGTTGATCAGGCATTGCAGGATCAGGGCCTCCCGGCGGGAGATGGCGCTGCGCTGCCCGCGCATGATCGGGCTGGCCGCCAGCTGCGGGCTGGCGGCCTGGTAGGGGCCGGAGGGCAGCGGGATGGAACCGGGCGGGCTGCGACGCCCTCCGCCAAATCCTCCGCCAAAACTTTGGCCGCCGAGTCGATTCGCGCCCCCCGCGCCACGGGGCTGGAAGGAGCGGCCGCCACCCTGGCGGAAATTGCCGCGGCCGCCAAAGCCGCCGCGCCCGCCTTCGGGGGCAAAGGTGCGCTGCAGCCGCTCGATGAACTCGTCGCGATAATAGCGCCGCACCACCTCGTCGCGGATACCGTTGGACAGCTCCTTGATGCGCGCCTCCAGCGCGGCACGGCGCTCGGGGGTGGCGAAATTGCCGCCTTCGAGCTCGCGCGACCAGATCATGTCGGCGAGCGGACGTGCAGCTCCAATCACCTCCTCAATCGCGCCGCGTCCACCGGAGCGGACGAGATCGTCCGGGTCCTGCCCCTCAGGCAACAGCGCGAAGCGCAGGCTCTTTCCGGGGCTAAGGAACGGCAGCGCGAGGTCGGCGGCGCGATAAGCCGCTTTCTGGCCGGCGCGGTCGCCGTCGAAGCAGAGGATCGGTTCGTCCGCCATCTTCCAGAGCAGCGCGAGCTGGCTTTCGGTGAGCGCGGTGCCGAGCGGCGCAACGGCGCCGGCAAAGCCCGCGGTGACCATGGCGATGACGTCGACATAACCTTCGACCACGATCAGCGGCGCACCGTTGTGGGATGCGGCGCGCGCGGTCTGGTGGTTGTAGAGATTGTCGCCCTTGTGGAAGAGCGGCGTCTCCGGCGAGTTCAAATATTTCGCCGGAACGTCCTTCTCCAGCGCGCGCCCGCCGAATGCGATGATTCGGCCGCGCAAATCCGTGATGGGAAACATCACGCGATCGCGGAAGCGGTCGTAGGGCACGGGAATGTCGTCGCCGCCGATCAACAGGCCGCTCTCGACCATGTCCTCGACGGAGACGCCGAGCTTGCCGAGATGCTCCTTCAGCGCGAAGCGATCGGGCGGGGCATAGCCGAGGCGGAACTGCAATTGCGTCGCCGGCGAGATGGCGCGGTCGGCGAGATAGCCGCGCGCTTTCGCGCCGAGCCGCGAGGCCAGCGTCTCCGCGAAGAACTTTGCGGCGAGATCCATGACGTCATGCAGGGTGCGGCGGCGCTGCTCGTGCCGCGCCGCATCCGGCGTCACCGCCGGCAGCGGCAGGCCCGCCATGTTGGCGAGCCGCTCCACGGCCTCGGCGAACGGCACGCCGTCGGTCTCCATCACGAACGCGATGATGTCGCCATGCTTGCCGGAGGAGAAGTCGTGGTAAAAACCCTTCTGGTCGTTGACGTAGAAGGACGGCGTCTTCTCCTGCTGGAACGGCGACAGCCCCTTCCACTCCCGCCCCGCCTTCTTCAACTTGACGCGCTTGCCCACGACCTCGGAGACCGAAAGCCGGGCGCGAAGCTCGTCGAGGAACTGGGGCGTGAAGCGCATGGGGTGAGTTTAGCCGAGCGTTTGAGTCGGGCGAAGGATCAGGGATATAGGGACGGCCGAGCCAAAGGCTAGGTTTGTCGGGCTTATGCGCGCTGTTCACAGGCCGCAGCCACCATTTTGCACTGCCGGAATAACGAGCTACTTGAACCCGGCTTGGTTCCACGCTTCCATGGCGGCATGTTCAGGACGTTTCGAGGCGGCCACAGCGGGGGTTGGCGCGTAACGTCGCTTTCGCCCGTGACGGGTGAGCCCCTGCCCTTCGTGCCGGCGCTGTCGGTGACCGACAGCGAGGCCGTCTCGTTGCCGCTCGTGCCCTCGCGCAATGCCTGGCGGCTGGCCGGCGTCGCGAGCAGCTTGCGCTACACCGAGCGCGCCGAGAAGGAGCAGCTCGTTGCCGTGCAGGCCGGCCTCGGCCGGCTCGAGGCAACCTCCGCGGCGTTGATCCCGATCCGCAAGTCGCAGGCCTGGTGGGAGCTGACGCAGGAAGAGCGCCGCAAGATCTTCGAGGACAGATCGCACCACATCGCGAGCAGCCTGCGCTATCTGCCCGCGATCGCGCGGCAACTCTACCACTGCCGCGACCTCGGCGGTCCCTTCGACTTCCTGACCTGGTTCGAATTCGCGCCTGCGCATGCCTCGCAGTTCGAGGAGCTCGTGGCGATGCTGCGGCGGACCGAGGAGTGGACCTATGTCGAGCGCGAGGTCGACGTACGCGTGGTGAAGGAAGTGCTGTCGGCTTAATGCTCCAGGAAACGACCGGACGCGATCACCGGCAGATCGGTGACGGGCCAGTTGTAGATATAGGTCCAGGCCTTCTCGATAGTCCCGTCCGGCCGCGTCACGTCGATCAGCCGGCGCAGATATTCGGTCGGCTCCGGAAAGCCCTCGCCGCAGGCCTCGTACATATCGAGCTCGTGCAGCAATTCGTCGGCGAGGCGCATGTGAAACAGCTCGCCGTGAACGATCTCGGACGGCACGTCCGACGGCAGCAATCCCGGATAATGCTTGATCAGGAAGAGTCGGCCGCGGCAGCTCGCTTCGCCCAGGAAATCCGCATGAGAGGCAAGCAGCCGCGCCATCGGATGATCGAAGCCGCGCATCAGGGTGCCGTAGACGAAGAGACGATCGGAGGTCATGGTCTTCCAAGGTTGCGACGACGGCGCAATACCGTTACTCCGTTTACACGCGTTACTATTCCGCAGGCAATCAGGATGACTCTCGACACGAGTGAGACGACCGAGCAGATTCTCGGCGAGGGCGACTTTGCGCCGGTGCATGAGGTGAATGCGGCGGGACGATCGCCCTTCCTGCTCATCTCGGATCATTACGGGCGGGTACTGCCGCGTGCGCTCGGCGATCTCGGTATCGCCGAAAGCGAGCTCGTCAGGCACATCGGCTGGGACATCGGTATCGCCGGCGTCGCCGAGCGGCTCGCAAAGCTGCTCGACGCCCATCTGATCGCGCAACGCTATTCGCGGCTCGTGATCGACTGCAACCGCCCGCCCGCCGCGGTGAGCTCGATCCCGGTCATCTCCGAAGCCACCGCGATCCGGCGCAACGAAGGGATTTCGACAAGCGAGCGCGAGGCGCGGCGGCGCGAGATCTTTGCGCCTTATCACGATCGCATCGACGCTACGATCAGCCGCCGCCTGCGCGACGAGCGGCCGACGGTGCTGGTGTCGCTGCACAGCTTCACGCCGGTCTATGCCGGCGTGGCGCGCCCCTGGCACATCGGCGCGCTGTACAACCGCGACACCGTGTTGCCGCAGCTGCTGCTCAAACATCTGCGCAGTGAAAGCGATCTCGTCGTCGGCGACAACGAGCCCTATGCCGTGAGCGACCTCACCGACTACACCATCCCCGTGCATGGCGAGGCGCGCGGCCTCGTCAACACCGGCATCGAGGTGCGCCAGGATCTCATCGCCGACCAGTCCGGCCAGCAGCAATGGGCCGAGCGGCTGGCGCGGATCCTTGCCGAGATCGAGGTGGAGCTGAAGGCGCAGCTGTTGGTTTAAGCCTTCACTTTGCCCGTGTCAGCGCCAGCCAGATGCCGCCGCCGATCATGAAGCCCCCGGAGATGCGCGACATCATGCGCGTGCGACGCGCCGAGAAGAATTTTCGGGCGCGGCCGGCGGCAATGGCGTAGAGCGCATCGGTCACGACGGCCGTGACCATGAAGGTGGCGCCCAGCAGCGCGACTTGCGGAAAGTGCGGCTGGTTCATGTCCATGAATTGCGGGATGAAGGCGCCGAAGAACACCAGCACCTTCGGGTTCGACAGCAGCACCAGAAAGCCCTGCAGAAAGAAGCCGCCGCGCGGCGGCGGTGGCGGTGCATCGACATCGACGCCCTCGACCGGCGCCCAGACCAGCCTGATGCCGAGCCAGATAAGATAAGCGGCGCCGGCAATGCGCACCCAGTCGAACCAGTAGCCCATCGTTGCCATCAGCGAGGTCAGGCCGACCGCGACGATGCCGATGACGATCGCAAGGCCTGCCTGCGCGCCGGCAACGTTGATGAGGGCTGCGCGGGTGCCGTGGCGCAGGCCGTTGGCGATGACGAGGGTGACGATCGGCCCCGGCAGCAGCGCCAGCGCAATGCAGGCGGCGACGAAGGCGAGATAGGCTTGCATGGACATCATGGGGAGGACTCAGCTGCGGTTTGTGCGCATTAATGCATGACGGCGGCGGGAACGGAAGCTCATCTCCACTCATCGTTATTGCGGGGGAGGGCCGAGGTGCGGCTCCCTCCAAGTGACAGCGGCGGTTGACATGCAACCATTTTGTTGCCTATTATCCCGAGCATGGATGAGGTCTTCAAAGCGCTCGCCGACGCATCACGACGGTCGCTGCTGGACAGGCTTCACGCCAGGAACGGCCAGACCTTGAACGAGCTATGCGAAGGCCTGGCGATGACGCGTCAGGCCGTCACCAAGCACCTTGTCATTCTCGAAGAAGCCAACCTCGTCACCACCATCAGACATGGCCGCGAGAAGCTGCACTATCTCAACCCCGTGCCGATCCATCAGATCGGCGAACGCTGGATCAGGAAATTCGAGCGCGGCAAGCTCGCTGCGCTCAGCGAGCTGAAACGTCAGTTGGAGAAGCGCGATGAGTAAGCCGGAGTTCGTCTACGTGACCTATATCGAGACCACGCCCGAACGGCTGTGGGAGGCGCTGACCGACAGCGCGTTCAGCAAGCAATATTGGTTCGGCGCCGAGGTCCGGTCCGACTGGAAAGTCGGCTCGCCCTTCGCGCTCCTGCTCGACGGCGAGGTCACCGATTCCGGCGAGATCCTCGAGGCCGATCCGCCACGCCGACTGGCCTACAGCTTTAAGCACCACAAGTTCGAAGAGCTGCGCGGCGAACCAACGTCACGCGTCGTCTTCACGCTCGAGCCCTTCGGCGCGCTGGTGCGTTTGACGGTAGTGCATGATGGGTTCGTCGAAGGCGGTAAATATCTTGGCGCGATCTCCAATGGCTGGCCCGCGATCCTGTCCGGGCTAAAGAGCCTGCTGGAACGAGGCCAGGTGCTCGCCATTCCGCGCGCAGCTCTCAACAAGGGATTCGACGCAAAATGAACCTCGATCAATTCAAGCCGCTGACGGTCTACACGATCTACATCGCCTCGACGCCGGAGAAGGTGTGGGAGGCGCTGACCTCGGCGGAATTCAGCCGAAAATACTTCTCTGGCTTTGCGGTGGAGATGGAGCCGAAGCTCGGCGGCAGTTTCATCGTGCGCACGCCCGACGGCTCCGAGCACATCCGCGGCGAAGTGTTCGAATACGATCCGCCCAGGAGGCTCACCATGAGCTGGAACGTCAATTGGCCCGACCTCGTGGAAAAGCTCGGCACCACCATCGTCACTTATGAGATCGAGTTAGCTGGCGAAGCCGTTCGCCTCACCTTGAGCCAACGCCACGACCGCGAGCTTAGCGAGGACATCCTTTCCGGCGGCCGCACCGGCTGGCCTGCGATCCTCTCTGGATTGAAGAGCCTGCTGGAGACAGGCAAGGCGCCCCATATCGAGATGTCTCCGCCGGTGAGGTTGTTGGAAGCGCTGAAGGCGATGGGGATCAAGGTGCCGTAAACCGCGGCTGTCGTCCTGGATGATCAAAGCGCAGATCCAGGACCGATGACCACCGAAGCCGATTTGGCGAAGGCTCATCATGATCCGTCCGCGCCGAAACTCCTCCCTAATGGGTCCTGGCTTTCGCCAGGACGACTACAGAGGAGACACCACCAGCCGCCGGTACAGGTGCCAGGTCGCATGCCCCAGTACCGGCAGCGTCACGACCAGCCCGAGAAAATAAGGCAACGCCGAGACGATCAGCAGCATCACGATGACTGCGGCCCAGCCGATCATCGGCAGCGGGCTGGTCACCACTGCGCGCACGCTCGTCACCATGGCCGTGACGAAATCGATGTCGCGGTCGAGCAGCAGCGGAAACGACACCACGGTGAGCGAGAACAGGATCAGCGACAGCACGGCACCGACTGCGTTGCCGATGCCGAGGAACAGCAGGCCCTCATTGGTGGTGAGCACCACCGTCATGAATTCCTGAAGGCTCGAGAACGAGGCATTCAGGCCGAGCAGCAGCGCGATCAGGAGCCGCACCTGGTACATCCAAACCACGAACACGAACAGCGTCACGAACGCCATCCAGCCGATCTCGCTGCGCGAGCGCACAGCCGACCAGACCGCGCCGAAGGACACGGGTTCGTCGCGTTCGCGGCGGCGGCTGACTTCGTAGAGACCGATCGCGACGAACGGCCCGATCAGGGCGAAACCGGCGGCCAGGGGATAGACGAGGTAGACCATGCCGAAAGCGGTGAGGCAGAGCATGATGGCGATGCCGCCGCCAGCATAGAGCGCACCGAAGCAGAGGCCGTAGAGCGGCATCGCCTGGAAATCGCGCAAGCCCTCGACCAGCGCCTCGGCGATGTCGGTCGCCGCGACGGGACGCACCACCGGATCGACCTTGCCTGAGATGGACATCAGCATCCTCCCTCACGCGATCTTCGCCGCGTGTTGTCGGGCTGATGTTAGCGCGCCCCTGCGGTCCTTGCACGCGCGAGTTGGGCGGTCGAAAAATACCGCTGCGATTTCGCTTGAAACGCGACGCGCGTCAGGCGCGTAGTGTGAGCAGAAGGGCCATAGCGAGATTGGCCGCGAACAGAGCCGCGTCGATGACGAAGATCCTGAGCATCGGGCCCTTCAGCACCGGCCAGTACGCCACGCCGACGCGCCCTCCCCGCATCAAGACCGGAACGTTGTAGACGAACTGGCTGAAATGGCAGCCGGCGAAGAACAGGAACAGCGCGAGTTGTGCCTCGATCGGCTGGAAGAAGGACGGACGCGCGACCAGCAGATAGAGCGACAACAGTCCGATCGGCAGGTTCATTCCGCCCAGGAACGCCACGCTGGCGGCCAGGGTCGGCGCGATCGGATTGCTGCGCTCTTCCCGTGGCAGCAGGATCTTCAGCGTGTTGGTTTGCGCGATGCTGAACTGGACGAAGGCGCCGACGAACCAGAGCGTGTTGAGAAGCAGAACGATATACGAAAGGCGCATGGTCATTTTCCGTAAAAGGCTTCGCTGCGCACCACACGGCCCGCATCGTCGAAGTCCATGAATTCGCTGGCGCGCGTGTCGCCCAGCTGCCACCACACCGTCAGCCGCGCGATGGTGTCGTCAAAGCTCCAGCTCAGGATCTTCAGATCGGCGTTTTCGATGTGGCCATAGGCTTTCCGCCAATAGGCGCGGATGTTCTCGGCGCCGGTGACCGTGGGAGAGCCCGTCAGCGTGAGGGCGAGAGGACTGCGCATCTGCGCATCATCGGCGAAGTGCCCGACGACCGCGTCGATATCCACCTTGCGCCAGCTCGCGCACCACGCCGCGACGAAGGGTTCCGCGGACGCGCGATTCATTGCCTGTGCAGTCATGACACGGCCCTCCCCTGGCTCGTTGGCCGGGAAAAGTGGCAAAGCCCGCGTCTCATGTCAACTATGTTGACTTGAGAATCGTCAGTTGTTGTCGGCGATCGCCTCCATCACGCCCATCCAGGCGGACGCGCCCGATGACCCGACGCGGTCGAACGCCTCGCGCAGCACCTTGCGTTCGTGGTCTGACGCCCTTTGCTCGATGCGTCGCCCTGCTTCCGTCAGGCGCAGCAACTTCGAACGGTGCTGCTCGGGCGAACGCTTCGACGTCAGCAGCTTGCGCTCGAGGAGCAGGTTGAGCGGCCGGTTGAGGGCTTGCTTGGAAATGCCGAGGACTTCGATCAGCGCGCCAATCGCGATGTCGGGCCGGCGCGCCACCACGTAGAGGATGCGATGGTGCGGGCGCGAGAGGCCCTGCTTGGCAAGGTAGGCGTCGGCCTCCAGCGTCATGCCGCGCCAGCCGTAATACATCAGCTCCAGCGCCGTATCGAGATCGTGCAGCTTCGTCAACGAGGCGCGGTGAAGCCCTGCAGCTTGAGAGGTCTTTGCCATGGCCGGATGCTAGCCCTTGGCCCGTAGCTCGCGCCGCAGCACCTTGCCGGTCGCGGTCATCGGCAGCGTTTCCGCGAACGCGACGAAGCGAGGATATTCGTGGGCGGCGAGCTGCACCTTGACGAACTCCTGGATCTCGCGCGCGAGCGCGTCGCTGCCGGTGAAGCCGGGACGCAGCACAATCCAGGCCTTGATCGATTCGGTGCGGATCGGATCGGGAATACCGACCACCGCCGCCATCGCCACCGACGGATGCTTCATCAGCGTGTGCTCGATCTCGGACGGGCCGACACGATAGCCGGCGGTGGTGATGACGTCGTCCTCGCGGCTCACATACCAGAAATAGCCGTCCTCATCCTGCACTCCGAGATCGCCGGTGAGCAGGAATTCGCCGGCATATTTCTTCGCCGTTGCCTCGGGATTGCGCCAATATTCCAGCATGGTGACGGGACAGGGCTGGCGCACGCCGATGATGCCGCGCTGCCCGCGCTTCTGCTCCTCGCCCTTGTCGTCGACGATGCGGACGTCGAAGCCCGGCGTCGCCTTGCCCATGGACCCGGGGCGGATCGGAAACAGGTTCGAGTTGCTGCCGATCACGAGATTGCACTCGGTCTGGCCGAACACTTCGTGGGCGTCGATGCCGAAGGTCTCGCGCACCCAGCCGAGCAGTTCGCCGCCGAGCGATTCACCGCCGGTGAAAATGCTGCGCAGCTTGACGCCGGAATGCTTGACGCCGGCCTGCCGCATCAGCTTCAGCGCGGTCGGCGGCAGGAAGACGTTGCGGACGCCAAGATCGGCCATCATCTGCATCGCCGCCTGCGGCTCGAATTTGCGCGCACGATGGCCGACCAGGGGAATGCCGTGATACCAGAACGCCAAGAGGCCGTTGACGAGGCCGCCAATCCAGGCCCAGTCCGCCGGCGTCCACATCAGGTCGCCGGGCCGCGGCAGGAAGTTGTGGCACATCTCCACGTTCGGCAGATGCCCGAGCACGACGCGATGCGCATGCAGCGCGCCCTTGGGATTGCCCGTGGTGCCTGAGGTGTAGATGATCAGCGCGGGATCGTCGCACGAAGTGTCGACGGTCGCGAAATCCTCGGACGCGGTTTCGATCGCTGGCCAGAACGGCTTTGCGCCGGCATGGACGGCGCCGCTCGTGACGTAGATGTCCTGCAAATAGGGCAACCGTTCGCGGATCCTGGTGAGCTTCTCCCAGCCCGCCTCATCGGTGATGATGGCCCTTGCTTGCGAATTCGACAGACGGAATTCCAGCGCGTCCTCGCCGAACAGCGCGAATAGCGGGATCGAGATCAGCCCGGAGCGGAACGCGGCCATATGCGCGATCGGCAGCTCCAGTGACTGCGACAGGAATACCGCGACGCGATCGCCACGCACAAGGCCATCCGCCTTCAGCACATTGGCGAAGCGGCGCGACATGTCGGCAACCTCGTCAAAGGAGGTGCGCGTAGTGGCGCCATTCTCGTCGACATAGACCAGCGCGAGCCGGCCGGTGCCGTCGGCATGGCGGTCGCAGCACGCCTCCGCCATGTTGAAGCGCGCGGGGATGTCCCAGCGGAAATTGCGATAGAGCTCGTCGTAGGTTGCGGCTTCAGTCAGCATGGGGTTGGGCGTTCCCTCGCGGCGGCGTCATGGCCGGACTTGTTCCGGCCATCCACGTTCT
>NZ_JXJM01000001.1:902354-909026 GCF_001593325.1 Bradyrhizobium sp. DOA1 | reverse complement strand
TTCGGCCTAGTTTAGGCTCGTGAATGCCAGGGACAAGCCCGGGCATGACGGCTGAGTGCGTGGCTACCGCACCGTCGCAAAGAATTTGCGCACATCCCGCACGAACAGCTCCGGCTGCTCGAAGGCGGCGAAATGGCCGCCCTTCTCCATCTCGCTCCAATGGGTGATGTTGGGGAAGTTCGGCTCCATCCAGCGCCGCACCGGCGTGATGATCTCCTTGGGGAATGCGGCGACGCCCGTCGGCACCTTCACGACCGGCGTCGTCCGGCGCTTGCCGAAGCTTTCCCAATAGAGCCGTGCGGAGGAGGTCGCCGTCTCCGTCGCCCAATACAGCATGACGTTGTCGAGCAGCTCGTCCCTGGTGAAGATATTCTCGGGATGGCCGTCGCAATCGGTCCAGGCCCAGAACTTTTCCAGGATCCAGGCCGCCTGCCCGCTCGGCGAATCCGTCAGGCCATAGCCGAGCGTCTGCGGTCGCGTCGATTGCTGCTTGGAATAGCCGGAATCGAGATCGACATAATGCTTGAGGCCGGCGAGCGCGCGCTTCTCTTCCGCGGTAGGATCGCCGCCCTCGGTGCGCGGCGGCGAGTTGAAGGAGAGCGTGATGTGGATGCCGGCGCAACGCGCGGCATCCTGCGCGCCGAGCGAGGTCGTCACCGCCGAGCCCCAATCGCCGCCTTGCGCGCCATAGCGCGCATAGCCGAGGCGCTCCATCAGCTTCGCCCAGGTCGCGGCGATGCGGTCGACGCCCCAGCCGGTCGTCTTCGGCTTGGCGGAGAAGCCAAAGCCCGGCAGTGACGGGCAGATGACGTGAAACGCATCCGCGGGATTGCCGCCATGCGCGGCGGGATCGGTGAGCGGCGCGATCACCTTCTGGAATTCGACGATCGAGCCCGGCCAGCCATGGGTGATGATCAGCGGCAGCGCGTTTGCTTCTTTCGAGCGGGCATGGATGAAATGGATGTCGAGCCCGTCGATCTCCGTGGTGAACTGCTCGAAGCGGTTGAGCTTTGCTTCGCGCGCCCGCCAGTCGTAATCACTGGCCCAGTAGCGGCAGATCTCCTGGATCCACTGCAGCGGCGCGCCCTGGCTCCAATCGTCCACCAGCTCCGCCTCCGGCCAGCGCGTACGGGCGAGGCGCGACTTGAGGTCGGCGAGGACGTCATCGCTGATGGCGATGCGGAACGGTTTGATGGCGGTCATCGGCGGCCTCCCCTTGTTCTTGTTGTCATTCCGGGGCGCGCGTAGTGCGAACCCGGAATCCATTTCGCTATGGGGTCGGCGGCCCAATAGATTCCGGACTCGACGCTTCGCGTCGCCCCGGAATGACGACCTAGCCTGACAGCGCCGCCTTCACGAGACCTGACGCCTTGCCGAAATCCATCTGTCCCGCGTACTTCGCCCGCAGCACGCCGATCACCTTGCCCATGTCCTTGATGCCGGCTGCGCCGGTTTCGGCGATGGCCTCAGAGATCGCCTTCTTCACCTCGTCCTCCGCCATCTGCTTGGGCAAATAGGCCGAGATCACCGCGATCTCCTCGCGCTCCTGGGCGGCGAGCTCGGCACGTCCGCCCTTGTCATAGAGCTCGACCGCCTCCTGGCGCTGCTTGATCATCTTTTGGAGCACCGCCAGCAGGTCGGCGTCCGACAGCGGCGGCTTGCCGCTGCCTCGGGCGTCGATGTCGGCATTCTTGATGGTCGAGTTGACCATGCGCAGCGTGGACAGCTTGCGCTCGTCCTTGGCCTTCATGGCCTCCTTGACCGCATTGTTGATGTCGTCGCGCAGCATGTCGGGATCCTCTCGATCTATCAGGCCTGATCTAAGCCGTTCGCGGGCAAGAGGCCATACCGGAGCGGCCGCCGGTTCATTGTTTCCCTGCCGGAGGTCGAAATGGCTCAAAATTGCCGGTTCCGGCCTAAGTGGCTGGAGCCGCCCGTCAAATATGCAAAAACGCATGTGAATCGGGCCTTTCCCGCTTTGACGGCAGCGTTTGCCGGGACTATGAAACGCGCTCATGACACAACATGACAACGATACCGCTTGGCCGGACCACAAACCGACCGCGCTCCTCGTGCTTGCCGATGGCACGGTGCTCGAAGGTTTCGGTCTCGGCGCCGAAGGCCACGCCGTCGGCGAGGTCTGCTTCAACACCGCGATGACCGGCTATGAGGAAATCCTCACCGATCCGTCCTATGCCGGGCAGCTCATCACCTTCACTTTCCCGCATATCGGCAATGTCGGCACCAACGATGAAGACATCGAGACGGTGAACATGGCCGCGACGCCCGGCGCGCGCGGCGTGATCCTGCGCACCGCGATCACCGATCCCTCGAACTACCGCGCCACCAAGCATCTCGACCAGTGGTTGAGGGCGCGCGGCATCATCGGCCTCTCCGGCATCGACACCCGCGCGCTGACCGCGCTGATCCGCTCCAAGGGCATGCCCAACGCCGTGATCGCGCATTCCAGGACCGGCGAATTCGACCTGCATGGCCTCAAGGAAGAGGCGCGGGAATGGCCGGGCCTCGAAGGCATGGACCTCGTGCCGATGGTCACGAGCGGCCAGCGCTTCACCTGGGACGAGACGCCCTGGCTGTGGGACAAGGGCTTTGGCCGCCAGGAGAAGCCGGAGTTCAACGTCGTCGCCATCGACTACGGCATCAAGCGCAACATCCTGCGCCTGCTCGCCGGCGTCGGCTGCAAGGTGACGGTGGTGCCGGCAACGACGTCGTCCGAGGACATCCTGGCGATGAAGCCGGACGGCGTGTTCCTCTCGAACGGTCCGGGCGATCCGGCCGCGACCGGCAAATATGCCGTGCCCGTCATCCGGGACGTCATCAAGTCGGGCACGCCGACCTTCGGCATTTGCCTCGGTCACCAGATGCTTGGCCTTGCCGTCGGCGCCAAGACCAAGAAGATGCATCAGGGCCATCACGGCGCCAACCATCCCGTGAAGGACGAGACCACGGGCAAGGTCGAGATCACCTCGATGAACCACGGCTTTGCCGTGGACGAGACCACGCTGCCCAAGGGCGCGACCCAGACCCACATCTCGCTGTTCGACGGCTCCAATTGCGGCATCCAGCTCGACGGCAAGCCGGTGTTCTCGGTGCAGTACCATCCCGAGGCCTCACCGGGTCCGCGCGACTCGCACTATCTGTTCCAGCGCTTTGCCGATCTGATGCGGCAGAAGAAGAGCGCGTAAGGCGCACTACGGCTCTCGTGCCCCGGGCGCAGTGCATCACGCCGCCCTTCGCGGTGTGATGCGCTGCTGAACCGGGGCCCATGCTGAGGTTTCTGGGTCCCGGCTCAGCGACGCACCGCTTCGCGCTGCACGAGACCGGTTCAGGAACGTCTGCTCTCGCTTCAATGTTGTCTCCGCACCGTCGTGTAGCAGGAGCTCCACCATGCCCATCACCCGCGACAAGGCCGAGCCGCTCGCCATCGTGTTCGAGGATGACGGGCTCGTGCCGAACAACATCCTTCCGTTCCTGGTCTATCAGGGCGCGGTGACGCTCGATCCCAAGCGTCCCGAAGAAACCATCGAAAACCTGTTCGAAGCCAACGGCTGGGGCGGCACGTGGCGCAACGGCGTCTACGACTATCTGCACTATCATGCGACCGTGCACGAAGTGCTCGGCGTCGCGCGCGGAACTGCGCGGGTCCGCTTCGGCGGCGATCAGGGCCAGGAGCTTCAGATCAAGGCCGGCGACGTCGCGATCCTCCCCGCAGGCACCGGCCATCAATGCGTCAAGGCGAGCGACGACTTCTGCGTGATCGGTGCCTATCCACCGGGCGCGAAGATGGAGATCACGCGGGCGACGGCCGAGAACCACGCCAAGGCGCTGAGGACGATTCCGCAAGTCGCGCTGCCGCCAGCCGATCCCGTGACGGGAGAGGATGGGGCATTGATGCGGTTGTGGCGGTAGCTACAAGCGCGGTGCCGCAGGGTGGGCAAAGCGAAGCGTGCCCACCAATCGCGATGAATGTAGGGATAGATGGTGGGCACGGCGCGCAAGAAGCGCGCCTTTGCCCACCCTACGGCAGCTCGGCTTTACGCCGCGTTGCTGCCTTCCTGCCGCGTTGCTTCGAACAGGAACCAGGTGCGGCGCTCGGTCTCGTCGATGAAGTTCTCGAGAATGCTGGCGCTGGCGACGTCGCCGGCCTCGTCGCACACGTCGTGCGCTTTGCGCATCGCAGCGGCGACATGCTTGTTGTCCTGCATCAGCTCGCGCAGCATCTCGCGCGGCGGGACGTAGTCCTCGTTGTTGTCCTTGATGGTCTGGAGCTTGGCGACCTGGCCGATCGATTTCAGCGTGGTGCCGCCGATCTTGCGGACGCGCTCGGCGAGTTGGTCCGTGGTGGCGAAGATCTGGTCGGACTGCTCGTCGAGCAGCAGATGGTAATCGCGGAAGTGACGGCCGCTGATGTGCCAGTGGAAATTCTTGGTCTTCAGATACAGCGCGAACGCGTCGGCCAGAAGCACGTTGAGCGCCTCCGAGACCTTCTTGACCCCATCGGGCGACAGATCGGTGGGGGTGTCGAGATCGGGCGAGACCTTGTTGTTGGTTTTGCTCACGGGAGACCTTCCTGTTAGACGCGGACATTGACGGCGGGCCGCCGCACCCCTAACGCAAGGCGGGCAGCGCCGGTTCCTAGATAGGAACCGTTGGGTCGGGATACCATGGACGATTGGATCGATTATTACGACTCCACGCATACGATCTATGTCAGCAAGCTGCATCGCGACTTGCACTTCCAGATCATCGCGCGGGACATCATCGGCTATATCCCCTCCCCCGAGGCGGTGGTGCTGGACTATGCCTGCGGCGAGGCGCTGTCGGCGGGCCAGGTGGCAATGGCCTGCGGCAAGCTGATCCTGGCCGAGCCCGCTCCCGGGGTGCGCGGCCGCCTGATCGCGCGGTTCGCTCCGAACACTAAGATCCGCGTCCGCTCGCTCGACGACGTCCGCAAGATGCAGGACCAGTCGATCGATCTCGTCGTGATGAACTCGGTCGCGCAATACATGACGCCAGAGGAGCTGGATGGCGCCCTCCTCAACATCCGCCGGATCCTGAAGCCCTCGGGCAAGCTGGTGCTCGGCGATGTCCTGCAGCCCAATGTCGGCATGGTCAGGGACGTGATGGCGCTGCTCAGCTTCGGCCTGCGGCACGGCTTCCTGAAAGACGCGCTGGTCGGGCTGATCAGCACCGCGCTGTCGGATTATCGCCAGCTGCGCACGCGGATCGGGCTCCAGCGCTACAGCGAGGACGAGATCACGGCGAAGCTGACAGCGGCCGGGTTCGCGGTCCAGCGCGCCCACACCAATATCGGCCACAATCGCTGGCGTATGACCTTCATTGCACGACCACCTCTGGTTTATTAAGCATAAGTGCTAGCGGAGGTGGCCTCGCCCGCCTCCGATCGGTAATGATCGTCCCGGCCCGGTGGCGGAAGCGTCTACGCGAGGGCGGTGCAACGCTCTACATCCTGGTTCAAATCCAGGCCGGGTCTCCACGCTTCGCCCCTTCGGGGTTATGCGTGGCGCAGCCGCGCGAGGCCCGCAGGGGCGAAGCGTGTCCGGCGTAGCTGGAGCGAAGCGGAAGCGAAGACGGACGGACCGCCCCCAAGCAGCCCACCCTCCCCAACCCGCCAAAATTGCCGGTTGATGGGCGTTTTTCGGGGTTTCGCCGCCCCAAAAACTGGTCTAAGACCCACCCGCGCGCGAGGGAAAACCCCGCGCTCTCGCACAAGGGGACGCGCGGCAAGCGCGCCCTTTTTTTGTGCCAAAATTCCACTTCGGCGAGAGTTGATGCCCAAACGTACAGACATCACCACCATCCTGATCATCGGCGCCGGTCCCATCGTGATCGGCCAGGCCTGCGAGTTCGACTATTCGGGCACCCAGGCGGTGAAGACGCTGAAGGAAGAGGGCTACCGCATCGTCCTCGTCAATTCCAACCCGGCCACCATCATGACCGACCCGGAATTGGCCGACGCAACCTATATCGAGCCGATCACGCCCGAGATCGTCGCCAAGATCATCGAGAAGGAACGTCACGTCATTCCCGGCGGCTTTGCGCTGCTGCCGACCATGGGCGGCCAGACCGCGCTGAACTGCGCGCTGTCGCTGCGCCGGCAGGGCACGCTGGAGAAGTTCGACGTCGAGATGATCGGCGCCACCGCGGACGCCATCGACAAGGCCGAAGACCGCCAGCTCTTCCGCGAGGCCATGACCAAGATCGGACTCGAGACGCCGAAGTCGCGGCTCGCCAACGCCTCCGAGCTGAAGAAGTCTTTCCGCGACAAACACCAGGCCGAACGTGCGAAGCTGTCGGGCGCAGCTCTCGAAGAGCACGACCGGCAGTGGACTCTCGGCGAGAGCGAGCGTCGCAAGCGCTACCAGGAATATGCGTTCGGCCAGGCCATGATGGCGCTGTCCGAGATCGGACTGCCCGCGATCATCCGCCCCTCCTTCACGATGGGCGGCACCGGCGGCGGCATCGCCTACAACAAGGAAGAGTTTCTCGACATCATCGAGCGCGGTCTCGATGCGTCTCCGACCAACGAAGTGCTGATCGAAGAATCCGTGCTCGGCTGGAAAGAGTACGAGATGGAGGTGGTACGCGACAAGAAGGACAATTGCATCATCGTCGCTCGATCGAGAACCT
>NZ_JXJM01000001.1:873599-901634 GCF_001593325.1 Bradyrhizobium sp. DOA1 | reverse complement strand
ATCGCCAAGGTCGCCGCCAAGCTCGCGGTCGGCTACACGCTCGACGAGATCGCCAACGACATCACGGGCGGCGCGACGCCGGCTTCGTTCGAGCCGACCATCGATTACGTCGTCACCAAGGTGCCGCGCTTCGCCTTCGAGAAATTCCCGGGCGCATCGACCACGCTGACGACGTCGATGAAGTCGGTCGGCGAAGTCATGGCGATCGGCCGCACCTTCCAGGAAAGCCTGCAGAAGGCGCTGCGCGGACTCGAGACCGGACTGACCGGCCTCGACGAGATCGAGATCGAGGGCCTCGGCCGCGACGACGACAAGAACGCGATCCGCGCCGCGCTCGGCACGCCGACGCCGAACCGGCTGCTCCAGGTCGCCCAGGCCATGCGGCTCGGCTGGTCGAACGAGGACATCTTCAATTCCTGCAAGATCGACCCGTGGTTCCTCGGCGCGATGCGCGGCATCGTCGATATGGAGGAGAAGGTCAGGAAGAACGGCCTGCCCGGCAATGCCTTCGGCATGCGCACGCTCAAGGCCATGGGCTTCTCCGACGCACGGCTGGCGGTGCTCGCCGAGACGACGGAAGCCGAGGTGACGGCGAAGCGCCACGCGCTCGGCGTCCGTCCCGTCTACAAGCGCATCGACACCTGCGCCGCCGAATTCGCCTCTCCCACCGCCTACATGTATTCGACCTATGAGGCGCCGTTTGCGGGCGCGCCTGCGGACGAGAGCACCCCGTCCGACAAAAAGAAGGTCATCATTCTCGGCGGCGGTCCCAACCGCATCGGCCAGGGCATTGAGTTCGACTATTGCTGCTGTCATGCCTGCTTCGCGCTGCATGACGCCGGCTACGAATCCATCATGGTCAACTGCAACCCGGAGACGGTGTCGACCGACTACGATACTGCCGATCGGCTCTATTTCGAGCCGCTCACTGGCGAGGACGTGCTGGAGATCATCGACAAGGAGCGCAGCAGGGGCACCCTGCATGGCGTGATCGTTCAGTTCGGCGGCCAGACCCCGCTGAAGCTGGCGCGCGCGCTGGAAGCCGCTGAAGTGCCGATCCTCGGCACTTCGCCCGACGCCATCGACTTGGCCGAGGACCGCGACCGCTTCAAGCGCGTGCTCGACAAGCTGCGGCTGAAGCAGCCCAAGAACGGCATCGCCTATTCGGTCGAGCAGGCGCGGCTCGTCTCCGCCGATCTCGGCCTGCCGCTGGTGGTGCGCCCGTCCTACGTGCTCGGCGGCCGCGCGATGCAGATCATCCGCGAGGAGAACCAGCTCAACGACTATCTGCTCGGTACCCTGCCGGAGCTGGTGCCGGCCGACGTCAAGGCGCGCTATCCGAACGACAAGACCGGCCAGATCAACACCGTGCTCGGCAAGAACCCGCTGCTGTTCGACCGCTATCTGTCGGACGCCACGGAAGTCGACGTCGACTGCCTCAGCGACGGCAACGACACCTTCATCGTCGGTATCATGGAGCACATCGAGGAAGCCGGCATCCATTCCGGCGACAGCGCCTGCTCGCTGCCGCCGCACTCGCTCGATGCGAAGATGATCGAGGAGCTGGAGCGGCAGACCCGCGAGCTCGCGCTCGGTCTCGACGTCGTCGGATTGATGAACGTGCAGTACGCCATCAAGGACGGCGAGATCTACGTGCTCGAGGTCAATCCGCGCGCCTCGCGCACCGTGCCGTTCGTCGCCAAGGTGATCGGCACGCCGGTCGCGAAGATCGCGGCGCGCATCATGGCCGGCGAGAAGCTCGCCGACTTCAAATTGAAGAAGGCCGAGCTCAAGCATGTCGGCGTGAAGGAGTCCGTCTTCCCGTTCGCGCGCTTCCCCGGCGTCGACACCGTGCTCGGCCCCGAAATGCGCTCGACCGGCGAGGTCATGGGTATCGACGGCTCGTTTGCGGTAGCGTTCGCCAAGAGCCAGCTCGGCGGCGGCACCCGGGTGCCGCGCAAGGGCACGGTGTTCGTCTCGGTGCGCGAAAGCGACAAGACGCGCATCGCCGAGGCCGTCCGCGAATTGCATGCGCTCGGCTTCAAGGTGCTGGCGACCTCGGGCACGGCGCGCTTCCTGACCGACCAGGGCATTCCGACCGAGAAGGTGAACAAGGTGCTGGAGGGGCGGCCGCACATCGTCGACGCCATCACCAATGGCGACGTCCAGCTCGTCTTCAACACCACCGAAGGCCCGCAGGCGCTCGCCGACAGCCGTTCGCTGCGGCGCGCGGCCCTCTTGCATAAAGTGCCGTATTACACCACTCTTTCCGGGGCCGTGGCGGCCGCGCAGGGCATCCGCGCCTATTTGGGCGGGGACCTTGAGGTTCGTACCCTGCAGAGCTACTTTTCGGAAACCTGATCGCTAGCGGCGGCGAAGCCTCCGCTAAGTGATTGGCGATGAAGCCACAATGGCCAAAGGAACTGTCCGGCCATGTGGGTGTTCTGTTCCGGCGCTAAGCCCATATCTGTCAACGTCCGGCGGCCCATGTGTCGAGCCCCGGAAAGACCGACGAATCAAGGTTGGGCGCTCCTTCATGTTCTGGAGCGCGCGACCGAAGGACGAGAGAGAAGATGGAAAAGGTTCCGATGACCCAGGCCGGCTTTGTCGCGCTCGGGGAAGAATTGAAGAAGCGCCAGTCGGAGGATCGTCCGCGCATCATCGAGCATATCGCGGAGGCGCGCTCGCACGGAGACCTGTCGGAGAACGCGGAATATCATGCCGCGAAGGAAGAGCAGTCCCACAATGAAGGCCGCATCGCCGAGCTTGAGGACAAGCTCGCGCGCGCTGACATCATCGACATCTCGAAGCTCTCCGGCGACACCATCAAGTTCGGCGCCACCGTGACGCTGGTCGACGAAGACACCGAGAAGAAGACGGTGTGGCAGATCGTCGGCGAGGTCGAGGCCGACGCCAAGAAGGGCCGCATCTCCATCACCTCGCCGCTCGCCCGCGCGCTGATCGGCAAGAAGAAAGGCGCCACGGTCGAGGTCAACACGCCGGGCGGCGCCAAGGCTTATGAGATCACCAAGGTGGAGTGGCGGTAAGGGTTTGCCGCCTGCGCTGAGACGCAAAAGGCCGCGCGCTGCGCGGCCTTTTATTTTGGCGTGCGCGCGAAGGGTGTGGTGAACCCATGCTCTCACCACGCGTCATTGCTTCGTCGCAGGAGCTCCTCGCAATGATGGGGCGGGAGCAGCAGCGCCCTTCACTCTCGTGTCCCGGACAAGCTGCAACGCTTAAGCGTTGCGGCGCACATCGCTGCTGCATGGGCCCCGGCTTTGCAGCGCACCGCCAAGAGGCGCTGCGCCGCGTCCGGGGCACGAGAGCGAAGATTTACCTCCGTCCCTTCACCTCGAGCGGCACGGCCGCCTCGTATTTGGAATTGTGCAACACCAGCGAGGTACGCACGTTGCGGACGTGGGGCGCGGCGGTAAGGTGGGTGACGAAATCCTGGAAAGTCGCCATGTCGGGGGCGACGCATTTCAGGATGAAATCGACCTCGCCCGACAGCATCCAGCATTCCCGCACCAGAGGCTCGGCGCGGACGAAGGCCTCGAAGGCGCGCAAATCCGCTTCGGCCTGGCTGGACAGGTGCACGGCGGCGAACACGGTGACGTCGAAGCCGAGCTTGCGGGCGTCGAGGAGACCCCGATAGCCGTGGATGTAGCCTTCCTCCTCCAGCGCCCGGACGCGGCGCAGGCAGGGGGGCGGCGAGATGCCGACGCGCTTGGCCAGTTCGACATTCGTGATTCGACCGTCGGCCTGAATCTCGGTGAGAATCTTCAGGTCGATCTCGTCTAGGTTCCGCGACACGTGATTGGAACTCCTGGCCTTTGCGGCGGTATTGCGTGGGCTTGTCGCAATCCTCATACCGACTCCGCACGCCCAGCGCAATTTTATTGCGCGTGCAGCGCAATCGACTTTTGTTCCTTGTTGGAAAAAACCGCCGATAGGGAATGCAATTCTTGCATAGCTCACGAGAAGGCTTAGATTAGCTCTGATATTTCAGCGCCTCCGCGAGGCCTCCCGGCACGTTCCGCGTCCGCGCTGCAAATCCCCCGTGAAAGGCGTCCATCGAAATGTCCGCTCCTGTTCATGCAAAGGTCGTTATCATTGGCTCCGGCCCCGCCGGCTACACGGCGGCGATCTACGCCGCGCGCGCGATGCTCGAGCCGATCCTGATCCAGGGCATCCAGCCGGGCGGCCAGCTCACCATTACCACCGACGTCGAGAACTATCCGGGCTTCGCCGACGTGATCCAGGGCCCCTGGCTGATGGAGCAGATGGAGAAGCAGGCGGTCCATGTCGGCACCAGGATCGTCACCGACCTGGTCACCAGGCTGGACACGTCGCAGCGGCCGTTCCGCCTCACCTGCGACTCCGGTGACGTCTACCTCGCCGACGTCGTCATCCTCGCCACCGGCGCGCAGGCGCGCTGGCTCGGGCTGCCGTCCGAGGCGAAATTCCAGGGCGGCGGCGTCTCGGCCTGCGCCACCTGCGATGGCTTCTTCTATCGCAACAAGGAAGTCGTGGTGGTCGGCGGCGGCAATACCGCGGTCGAGGAAGCGCTGTACCTCACCAACCACGCCTCGCAGGTCACCATCGTGCATCGCCGCGATCACTTCCGCGCCGAGCGCATCCTGCAGGAGCGTCTGTTCAAACATCCGAAGATCAAGGTGATCTGGGACTCCGCCGTCGACGAGATCTGCGGCACCGAGAATCCGAACAAGGTCACCCATGTCCGCCTCAAGAACGTCAAGACCGGCGCGCTGACGGACGTGAAGACCGACGGCGTTTTCATCGCCATTGGCCACGCCCCGGCAACCGAGCTCGTCAAGGACACGGTCAAGCTCAAACGGTCGGGCTATGTCGAGGTCGCTCCGAACTCGACCGCCACCTCGGTGCCCGGCCTGTTCGCGGCCGGCGACGTCGCCGACGAAACCTATCGCCAGGCCGTGACGGCCGCCGGCCTCGGCTGCATGGCCGCACTCGAAGCCGAACGTTTCTTGGCCCTTCGCGCCAGCGAGCGCGCGGCAGCGGAATAGAATCATGCCCCGAACACGCGACGGATTTACGGATATGGACTGGGACAAGCTGAAGGTGTTTCACGCAGCGGCGGAAGCGGGCAGCTTCACGCATGCCGGCGAGCAGCTCGGCCTGTCGCAATCGGCGGTGTCGCGCCAGGTCTCGGCGCTGGAGCAGGAGCTCTCGGTCTCGTTGTTCCACCGCCACGCCCGCGGCCTGATCCTGACCGAGCAGGGCGACCTGCTCTTCCGCACCGCGCATGACGTGTTCATGCAGCTGCAGGCGGCACGCGCCAAGCTCACCGACAGCCGCGAGCGGCCGAGTGGCGACCTCAAGATCACGACCACGCCCGGCGTCGGCATCAACTGGCTGATCCCGCGGCTCGGCGAGTTCACCGCACTCTATCCCGAGATCCGGATCTCGCTGATCGTCACCGACGAGGAGCTGGATCTGTCGATGCGCGAGGCGGATGTGGCGATCCGCACCCGCAAGCCGACGCAGCCGGATCTGATCCAGCGTAAATTGTTCGCGATGGGATTCCATGCCTATTGCTCGCCGGAATACATCAAGCGCTTCGGCACGCCGCGCACGCTGGAGGAGCTCGACTCCCACCGCATCATCACGCTCTCGGACGGCAACTTCGCGCCGCATCTGCAGAACCGCAACTGGCTGGTCGAAGCCGCGCGCAACGGCTCGGGTCCGCGCGAGGCTTACTTCAAGGTCAACAACATCCTCGGCCTCGTGCGCGCCTGCCAGCAGGGTCTCGGCATCGCCGCCCTGCCCGACTATCTCGTCGAGGAACAGAGCAAGCTGGTGCAACTGTTCGGCGAGTCCGATTCGATCCAGCTCGACACCTACTTCGTCTATCCCGAGGAGCTGAAGACAGTCGCGCGCGTGCAAGTGTTCCGCGACTTCGTAGTGAGCAAAGCACAGCGCTGGCCGTCCTGATTTCCGCATGTCTGACATGCGGCCTCGGCTGTTGCTGCAAGGCGCTCGTCAAGCCCATACTGTTTGCACGCTGAGCCTTCGCGTTGCGCATTTGTCCCCCTCCTCCAGTGGCGCGGGTGTTCAGTAATCCCTCTTGGAAGGTGATTGTGTCGGCCTCACGTGGCCATACCTAAGCCGGGCCTTCGGGTCCGGCTTTTTTTCTGCCGATTCAGGCCTTTCGCCCTGCGCGTGTATTGACAGTTCCATGTCTACCCCGCATCATTTGCAAATGATCACGAAGTCGTGCGCACGCGTTTCGAAAAAAGGTCCCCATCCGGGGACCTCGGAATTTTGCGCGCGCTAGACCGGCTTCGTCATCGCTGCAAATCCCGAAAACCCCGCCGCCTGGACGGGGTTTTTTCATGTGCCCTCCGTCTCAGGTGTTTTTCCCGAGAAGGAGATGGAAACATGACCGGACTACGCGACCAATTGCACGGGCTGTGGCTGCCGCTGGTGACGCCGTTTCGCGACGGCCGTCTCGACGAGGTCTCGCTGCGGCGACTGACGCGGCACTATTGCGGACAGGCCGTCGACGGCTTCATCCTGGGGGCGACCTCGGGTGAAGGCATGACGCTGCGCGAGGCCGAGCTCGAACGCCTCGTCGCCATCGTCCGCGACGAGATGGCGGCAGGCCGCAAGATGCTGCCGATCTGCCTCGGGCTCTCCGGCGCCGACACCTCGCGGCTGCAGGACCGCCTCGACGAGACCGCGGACTGGCCGATCGACGGCTACCTGATCGCGAGCCCCTATTATTTGCGGCCCTCGCAGCGCGGCTTGCTCGCGCATTTCGAGGCGCTGGCCGATCACGCGGCCTGGCCGATTGCGCTCTACAACATTCCCTATCGGACCTCGGTGAACATCACCAACCAGACGCTGCTGCGTCTGGCCGAGCACAGGAATATCGTCGGCCTCAAGGATTGCGGCGCGAGCCGCGAGCAGTCGATCGCGCTGCTACGCGACAGGCCGAAGGATTTTCGCGTGCTCACCGGCGAGGACGCGAACTATTTCGAGGCGCTCACCGACGGCGCCGATGGGGGCATTGTGCTGTCGGCCCATGTCGAGACTGCGACATTCGCGGTCGTCCATGCCGAGCTCCAGCGCGGCAACCGCGATGCGGCGCAGGCGCGCTGGCAGGAGGTCGCCGAATTGACGCGCCTGCTGTTCACTGAACCGAGCCCTGCCCCGGCAAAGTACTGGCTGTGGCGCTGTGGCCTGATCGACAGCCCCGAGGTGCGCCTGCCGATGGTGGAGGTGAGCAGCGAACTCGCGGCCACCATCGATCGCGAGATCGAGCGGCGGATGCAGGTCGCGGCGTAATCTTTCCACTCGTCATTCCGGGGCGCGCGGAGCGCGAGCCCGGAATCCGTTCATCCACCAGCTCTGCCGGACGATGGATTCCGGGCTCGCGACTTCGTCGCGCCCCGGAATGACGGCGGAGGGAGCGACGCAGCTCGCCACACAGTTAACCGCTCCCAAACGGCCTTCGCTCCTGCCGCATGACGCATCCACGTCTCGTTTACGCTCCGGTGCCTATCGTTCTCGCAAAGGACCTTTCTGAAGGGGGAATGATCATGGGACATCGTACCCGGCCGACGGCCGCGAAAGAGTTCGCGCCGGCTGATCTGTTGCAGGGAATTCTGGTGGTGTCGTCTTTCGGGTTCTGGGCGGTGATGCTCGGCCTGATGCCGGTGCTGCTGTTCCGGGTCTGGCTCGCCTGACCCTTTTCGAAGAGCGGATGGTTAATCCGAGGTAGCGGCCGCGCTCAAATGCGCGGGCAGGCGCAAGCCGGATTTTTAAATCATCGCTGCTATCACTGGCGCCATAAGCGAAGAACTCGCGGGGGCGTTTGTGAATAATCATAACGAGATGGCGTCGCATTACGACGCCGGACAGCAGAGCTTTACCACCGAAGACATTCTCTGGGCCGTCGGCATCTGGTCGGTGATCCTGACGCTGTCGCCGGTCATCGTGTTCTACATGCTGATGGTGGCCTGACCGCTTCAGCACATCCCAGAAAACGCAAAACGCGCGGCTCGTCCGCGCGTTCGTCGTCCGGGGAAATGAACAATGAAATTAGGCAGCCTGCTTGTGCATTGCGCCGGATGCCGACGCCGTGCCGCGAATGGCCTTCACTGAACGCTCGATCGCCGCCCACAGCCTCGCGATTTCCTGAGCCGCACGGCTCTCGGCCTGGTACTCGCGCGCGCCTTCGCCGTGGCTGAGCGCCATCAACAAATCGGAACGGTTGGTGATCTGGCCGCCCCACACCGGGGCGCGGAATTTCGCGAGCGCTTCGCGGGCGATGGTGACGATCGGGCTTTCGGCCTCGTCGCGCTTGGCCGGCGCACCGTTGAGCACGACCGCGTAGGGCTTGCGCGCGGCGCGGCACATCTGGATGGTCTCCTGCACCGCGTTGACGTCGAACACGCCGGGCCGCGCCGGAATGATCACCATTGTCGCGTTCCTGATCGCGTCGTCGACGACGGCCGACAGGTTCGGCGGCGTGTCGATCAACACCCATTCATAACCGTCGCGCTTGGCTGCGGAGACGATGCCGCTGACGGAGTTCACGGCCGCCTTGATCGGCGGTTCGTTGGTGCCGCGCAGCTTGTGCCACAGCGTGAGCGAGCCCTGCGGATCTGCATCCACGAGCATGACCTGCTTGCTCGCCTTGATCTGTGCGGCAAGATGTGCGGCGAGGGTACTCTTGCCCGAGCCGCCTTTACGCGATGCAAAAACAATGACGTTCATACCTTCGGCCTCCAGATTGACCCCGTGGCGCGAAAATGAATCAGCGCGCTGATTCGTGAAAGAAAAATTTGTCGGCAGTTGTCTTGCCGCCACGAAATAACAGGGGGTGTTGGCTTTTGAGTCACACTGTTGCGTGCGACGGCGCGGCTTGCGCAGGTTTGTGTGCGCTTTTTGAGCAGCGGCGGGACAAAGTGGAATGCAACCTTGCCGGGCAAGCCGCTTTGCGGCTCTTTTCCATCCCGCGCGCTCGCAATAGTACAGGCGTGCGCGGACCGGCGCGAACAAAACGAGTCCGGTGTCACACTTCGTCACTCCGCGTGGAAGGAAAGCAGACGCCGGGTTTCAAGCAGGGAACGTGGCTCGCGCTCAGCTTGCCTCGGATTTCTTCTTCTTGGTCGCCTTCGCCGCCGGCTTGGTGCTCTTCCTGGCATGGGGCGTGATGTGGGTCGGCTTGCCGGCGCGGGCCGCGCCCGGCTCGGGTCCGCGGCGGAAGAACACCGCACATTGCGGCGAGAGCTGCGCCTTCTTCTTGATCATGCAGGCGGTGATGGCATCGACGTTCGGCACGAACTCGCCGCACAGCCGCATCGCATCGGGCGTGCAGGCCTGCTGCTCTTCCTGCGTATAGGCGAAGGCGGCGCCCGGCTGGATCAGGACGCCGAGGGCAATCCCGAGGGTTGCAGCGGCCAAGGATGTCTTCAAGCGAAACGCCGGCATCGATTCCCCCAAATGTCGAACAGAAAGGAATGATGGGTGAACGGGCGTTCGTTGGCAACCGAGGGGAAACGCGAAAGGTGGGAGCTGTGCGCTCTCGGCAACAGGGCGGGCGCCCGAGCGGCTCGCCCCGCGGCCGCAGCCGAAATTTCGAGTCCCTCCAAACCAAACCGCGAAAACAACCCCATGCACAGTAGGCAACCCATTGCAAACACTCAGCCTCCAAATCTTAGGATTTTTCGAAGCCGGATTTGACCCGTCGGGCAAAACAATGGCATGATGGCAGCCTCAAAAGACGCGTGGGTGGTCGGACTGTCTCCTGCGCTCGACAGAAGCGAACGGGAGCGGAGGCGATCACATGCAGAGGAATGAGGCGGAGCTGCCGCTTGCGGGCGTGACCGTGGTCTCGCTCGAGCAGGCGATCGCGGCGCCGCTGGCCAGCCGGCATCTGGCCGATTGGGGCGCGCGGGTGATCAAGATCGAGCGGCCCGGCACTGGGGATTTCTGCCGCGACTACGATCATGTGATGAACGGCATGTCGAGCCAGTTCGTCTGGACCAATCGCTCCAAGGAGAGCCTAGCCATCGACATCAAAAGCCCCGAGGGGCGCAAGGTGCTCGACGCGCTGCTGCCGCAGGCGGACGTGTTCATTCAGAACCTCGCGCCCGGCGCGGCGGAGCGGCTCGGCCTCGATGCCGCGTCGCTGCTGCAAAAATTCCCGCGCATCATCGCCTGCGACGTCTCGGGCTATGGCAGCGGCGGCCCCTACAGCGACAAAAAGGCCTATGATCTGCTGGTGCAGTGTGAAGCCGGCGTGCTCGCCGTCAACGGCACCGAGGCGGAGCCCGCCAAGGTCGGGCTATCAGTGGTCGATATCGCGACCGGCATGTACATCCTCAACGGCGTGCTGATGGCGCTGTATCGCCGCGAGCGGACCGGCAAGGGCACCGCGTTCCAGGCCTCGCTGTTCGATTCCATCACGGACTGGATGAGCTATCCCGCCTTCTACACTGAGAGCACCGGCCGGCCGCTGCCGCGCACCGGCGCGCGGCACGCGACCATCGCGCCTTACGGGCCGTTCCGCGTCGGCGACGGCAGCACGATCTTCTTCGGCATCCAGAATGATCGCGAATGGCGTTCGCTATGCAACATCGTGCTCGGCGACGCCGGCTTCGCCGACCATCCGAGCTTCCGCACCAATCCGCTGCGCATGCAGAACCGGACCGATCTGGAGGGGCATATCGAGCAGCGCTTTGCCGCGATGACCGGCGACGAGGTGCTGCGGCTGCTCGACGAGGCCTCGATTGCCAACGCGCATCTGAACTCGGTCGAGACTTTCCTGAAGCACGAGCAGCTGCATGCGCGCGGGCGCGTGCAGAGCGTGGGATCGCCATGCGGGCCGGTGACCAGCTTCCTGCCGGCGCTCACCATTCCCGGCGTCTCGCCGCGGATGGACCCGGTGCCTGATGTGGGCGAGCACAATGAGGCCATCCTGCGCGAGCTCGGCATCAGTGGGGAGAACTGACGATGGCTTCGCTGCGGCCGAGCCGGGCCTATCTGGCTGTTCCCGCTCATCGCGCCCGCCTCGTCGCCAAGGCGGCGGCTTCACAGGCGGATGCGGTGTTCATGGATCTCGAAGACGCCGTGCCGCCCGCCGAGAAGGGCGTTGCGCTGGAGGAAGCCGTGCGGTCGCTGTCATCGCTCGACTGGGGCGATAAGCGGGTCGCGGTCAGGCTCAACGCGATCGACAGCCCGTTTATCACTGAGGAGATCCGCACGCTGGCGGCCCTGCCCCGGCTAGACGCGGTGATCGTGCCGAAGGCGGAGCGCGCCGTTGACATCGTCGCCATCGCCGATCGCTTCCACGCCGCCGCGCCGGACCGCGCCGCGCCCGTTGCGCTCGACCTGCTGATCGAAACCGCGCTCGGTCTCGTCAATGTCGATGCACTCGCCGCCGCGCACAGAAGCGTCGCCGCGCTGCATCTCGGCGTCGGCGACCTCGCGGCCTCGCTCGGCGCCCGCACCTCCGACATCGGCATCTCGCCGGATGGCTACCGCCATGTCGGCTCCGCGCAGAGCGGCTATGCCTCGGCACCGCTCGACCTGTTCGCCTATCCCATGATGCGCGTGCTGGTGGCCGCGCGCGCCTTCGGCCTGCGCGCCATCGACGGCCCCTGCGGCGCCTTCCGCGATGCAAGGCTGACTGAGGCCAGCGCGCAGAAGGCCGCCGCGATGGGTTTTGACGGCAAGCAGGTGATCCACCCTGATCAGATCGAGCCGACGCTGCGCGCCTTCACGCCGTCCGACGAGGAGCTGGCGCAGGCGCGGCGCGTCGTCGAGGCCATGGAAAGCGCGGAGGCGCAAGGCCAGGGCGCGGTGACGCTCGACGGCAAGATGATCGACTATGCCAATGTGCGGATGGCACGCCGGATCATCGAGCTGGGATCTTAGCCAGGGCAATCGCAGCAGAGAGCTATTCCTGCGGCCATCCTTCGAGACGCCCGCTTTAGCGGGCTCCTCAGGATGAAGACGGAGTGCATGGTTTGCAGTTTATAAAGGCACCGAGGCTGATTAGCCTCATCCTGAGGAGGCGCGTCAGCGCCGTCTCGAAGGACGAGGCGTGCGCACCGGCCGCCACACCAAGTCATATGCGATAACCCTGGAGTTTCGAGCGCGCATGGCCACCTTGCTGATCGTCGCGCCGGTGTTCGCGCTGATCGCGGCCGGCTATGCATCGGTGCTGTTTCGCTTCGTCTCCGAGGGCGCGCACAAGGGCATCAGCGAATTCGCCTTCAGCATCGCGATCCCCGCGCTGCTGTTCCGCACCATCGTCGTCTCGGAATTCCCTGATGTCAGCCCCTACAGGATGTGGGGCGCCTATTACGGAGCGCTCGCGATCACCTGGCTCGCGGCGATGGCGGTCTCGGCGCTACTGCGCCGGCAGCGCGCCAGCGGCGAGGACGGCGTCGTGTTCGCGATCGGGTCGGTCTACGGCAACATCGTGATGCTCGGCATTCCGCTCGTGCTCTCCGCGCTCGGCAACGAGGCCGCCGGACCGATGGCGCTGATCCTGTCGGTGAATACGCCGCTGCTGTGGCTGTGCGGCACGCTGCAGATGGAGTTCGTCAGCCGCAAGCACAACGGATCGATGCTTTCGATCATCTGGCCCGTGATCGCCGACCTTTCGCGCAACCCGTTGATGCTGGCGATCGGCTTCGGCGTGATCTGGCGCTTCACTGGCCTGGGCCTCACCCCCGTGGTCGACCGCACCATCGAGCTGCTGGCGCAGGCGGGCTCGCCGACCGCGCTGATCGCGCTCGGCATCAATCTGTTTCGCTTCGAGGTGAAGGGCGAGAAGCTGAGCATCCTGGTGATGTGCGCGCTCAAGCTCGCGGCCATGCCGGCAGCCGCCTTCGTGCTGGCAAGACTGTTCGACCTGCCGCCGGTCGCCGCCGGCGTCGTCGTGCTGTTCGCGGCGATGCCGACGGGCGCGAACGCCTACATCTTCGCGGTGCAATATCAGCGGCTGGTCAACCCTGTCTCAGGCGCGGTGGCGCTGGGCACGCTGCTGGCGGCGGTGACGTTGCCGGTGGTGGTGTGGGTGGTGACGCGGTGAGGCGTCCGGGGCTTTGCGGGTGACGCCCGCACGGCCTCGCCGCGCCGAATTGCCAATCAGCGCAGGCCGAAGAACGAGAGCACCGCAGCAATTACCACGATCAGCCCGATGATATAGATGATACCGTTCATAGCTCAGCTCCCTCAGCGTTATCAGTCCTGCCGCAGCTAGAAACACCCAAGGGCTTGGAAAGGTTCGCCGGTGCCGGCCGTCGTTTTCTTCCAGAAGCGGGGAACGAAAGCTAACGATCCCGCTTCGCCGGGTTGGAGCCCCTCGCAGCACCACCTCGACGATTTTGCCTTTACACGCAAAGGTCGCTAATCTGCCCTGACACGTGTTGCAGGGAGGGTAACATGGCACAGCGCGAAGACATACTCGCATTGGTCAGGAACGCCTACGCCGCTCGCGACGGCGATGACGCCGAGGGCCTGGTGACAGCCTTTCATCCTGAGGGCGCGTTCACCTTGATGGGAGACACGAGCACGCTCGAACTGACAGGAAGCGTACAGGGGCACCCGGCCCTGCGAGGGGCTTTCAGTCAGTTCATTAACGACTTCGGCTTCGAAAGTCGCAAAATCCTGGCCGAGCTGGTCGACGGCGAACGCATCGCCATCCATTCCCGCCTCGTGGTCCGATACCGTCCAACCGGAAAGACGTTCAGCACCGAGCTTTTGGACCTGTTCAGAATTCAGGACGGCAAGATCGTCGAGCTGATCGAGTTTGCGGATACGGCGCAGGTCAAGGCGATGATTTCCTGAGGGCCGGTGATTTCGACGTGCTTCAGAGCGGGCAGCAATCCGCCATGAAAAATGGGCAGAGCACGGGAGGCCCTGCCCACCACGTTCGGACGTCGACGTGTCCTGGTATAGCAACCGTGCATGCCTCGATTTAGAGGGCTTCTCGACCTCTGTCGGGTTCGCGATTTACCCGCACGCCGGCTTACTGCTTCGGTTCAGCTAGCGCTTCCAGCCCGCGAAGCTGTGTCGCGACAGTCAAGTCGCCGATCTTTCTTCCCATGTCCTTTCCGACCTCGGTCGAGAAACGATAATGGAAACCGGCATAGATGCGCGCATTTGCGACCTCGTCGCTATAATCCTGGAGTCTGGACCATTTGCGAGTCACCCCCGGCGCAGTGGGGCTGGTCACCGATAGTTCTCCGATTTCGTCGCCGGCGATGGACCGGAGCACCGTTGAAACCGAAGCCGATACGATGCAGTGGGCGCAGGGGTATTCGGGATGCATCGGCGTTTCGCCCAGCGGCAACCAGGACGATTCGCGCGGCGTCTTCGGGTTCTGCGTGATGTCCGCGTTGCGTATTGCCGTCACTGGCCGCCAAAAATTGTAGTGATACTTCGCATCAAGGACGGCGACGATTGCGTCGTTCCCCGCGATCTCGGCGAGGGCGAAGAGACGAGCGCAGTCAACGAGGTCCATGTGCTTGGCCAATGCGACTTGCCGGACGATCGGATTGAAGCTGGGAGGCCCGACCAAAAACCAGAATCGTCCGACATCCGTCTGCTCTGCTGTCCGGGTGGTGCTGTTGCGAGCGCCGACCTCCCGGATTTCGTTGACGTCTCTGCTCCAGGTCTCTGAATCAAGCGCCGGTGGTGGCGCCGGACGGAATTGTGAGACCGACGTCATGACCCAAGGGGTCATTGATCCAACCGTTGTGCCCAGCGGCACCACGGTCGGCACATAGACCCCCGCGGCCGTAGCGGGGCGATACGTCTCCTGGGCGTTGCTGCCATCATCCCTGCGCAACGCTATCACGCCGGAAGCGGCTAACGTTCCAAGCTCAATTCCATTCGCCTTTCCGTCCGTATCCGGGATGCCGGAAAGCGATGCATGGAGTGCGGTATCAAGGGCAGATTTCTGGTCCGGATAGATCGTCAGAAGAATGTTGTAAGCCGCAGCAGCCGCCGCGGCTTCCTTGGACGTGGAGCGGTCTGCTATGAGATCCAGCTTGTATGGAGTGTATCGCCTGTCGATCGCATTGACGGCCTCGAACATGGCAACGTGAAGCATCGACATCGTGCGGGCCTGCGGCACAGGCAGGACCTTCTTTTCAGCGGCAATCGCATCTGCTTTCGCGTTCCAGTCCATGATGACATCGGCGCGCGCAGCGCCGATGCAAACTGCAAGAGTGGCGACGATCAGGAATGGAGATTTCGTTGCAAGAAACATCTTCATCTTCATGCTCCTCGTTGCTTCAACAGAGAGCGACATCTTGTACGGACAGGCCGCGCAAGAAGTGGAAGTGCAGAACGATCTTAAGAGCGCAGCCAGCCGGCTGCTGTGAAGCAGCTTACACCCGCCTTCGCTTCCCTCGTAAAAAACCTGAAGCCGCGATCCGAAGAGTAAGATCGATTGCCTTACCTGATGCGCGAGCTAATTCGGCAATCTCGTGCGCCGATCGCATCCTTGGCGCGGGCGGGATCGACGACGGCGCTGATCGCGCTCGGCATCAATCTGCTTCGCTTCGAGGTGAAGGGCGAGAAGCTGAGCATACTGATGATGTGCGCGCTGAAGCTGGCCGCGATGCCTGCGGCCGCGTTCGTGCTGGCAGATTGCTCGACCTGCCGCCGATCGCCGTCGTGCTGTTCGATTCGTTCGATAGACCCTTGATCAGTGTTGCAAGCACGTGCCGCGCGTCAGTAGTTTAGTGCACTGTCACCGTAACTTGCATTGTCACCGAAATCTTTGAGACTGCCGCAAGGGCTATTGAACGCGCTGGCCCGCGCGCCACGACATCTCCCAGAAGTCTGCCTCGAGGCGGGTAGCTTCCTTGAAGATTGCGATCAGCTCGGCCTCGCGGGTCGGCGTGGCGTAGCGATCGGCGAGATGATCCAGGTGCGCCCGCGCTTTGGCAGCGACCTCCTGGTACGGCACGCCGGCGTACTCGGCGATCCAGACGCGATAGGCGTTCGTCGCAGCGTCGGCATCGGGTCGCGACGCGAGCCGTGTCGCAATCTCCGCGTACCCGATCACGCAGGGGGCAAGTGCCACCTTGAGCGCTAGCAGATCGCCGCGCATGCCCGCGTCGAGCACATAGCGCGTATAGGCCAGCATCTCGGCCGCCGGCGGGGCCTGTTCAAGGTCGGCAGGGGATAGACCCCAATCGGCACAGAGCTTCACATGCAGGTTCATCTCCACGTCGAGGATGGCCGACAAGCCGGCCGCTGCTTCCCGCATATCGGCAAGCGTGGGCGACTTATAGACCGCGAGCGCGTAGGCACGAGCAAACTCGATGAGAAACAGGTAGTCCTGAACGAGATAGTGACGAAACGCCGCTTCGGGGAGCGATCCGTCTGCCAATCCGTTCGTGAAGGGATGCTCGGTGTAGGCCCGCCACTCAACGGCTGCTGCTGTCTTGAGACGCTCGAAGAAACTCACGATCTTTTCCGCTCGGCTTGCTGGCCCATGAAAGTTCTTGGCTCGCTATCGATATCGCAACGCGGGCCGAGGAGCTACGGTGACCGCGCACAAGGCTGCTTTTAAGCAGCGTTGCAAATGGGATCATACGGCAGTTTGATGCACTCTCACCGTCATTCCTTCGCATTTCGCTCGGCAAATTACGATCGGGGTGCGGTTTCCCACTCGGCCTTGCGTCTTTGCCTCGTGCCAAGGAGTGTCCGCAGAGAGCTTGAGGTGAGCACCTTTGACCGAGCTAGCGAACCAACCTTAAATTGGGCCGTGCAGACGGCTTGACCGTCTCACGACCTTCAGAGGAATGCACTGCCACTGTGACCAGTCCGAAGACCAGCTTCACCAGTTCGGCGCTCGGGATGAGAAGCTTATCAGCCAATTGTTGAAGCGTGTTGCCGCTCTTCCGTTCGTCTGCGAATACTTTCTGCCAGACCTGTGAACTCTCTTTAGCCGCCTCATGAGGTTCATTCTTGCGATAGCCCCTCCGAGACATTTCGACGCAAAGGGTGTGGTAATTCCAATCTGACAACAGCCTTAGATCGTGCAATCGATAAGCAAGTGCTGCAACCGACACAATCCACTTCTTCTTCACCTCGATAAGCTGTTCGAGAGAGGTAATTCGGCCCAAGGATTTCATGCTGGCAGAAGGCATAAGGAAAGCCGATGCAAAAGCGTTGGCTTCCTTTTCTGCCTCAAGACCTGCTGGTGCGGCATGCTTATGCAACACAAGATGTCCCAGTTCATGAGCAGCATCGAAGCGACGCCGTTCTGCCGACTTCATCGTGTTTAGGAATACGCACGGGCGATTGCCCCGCCAAACAGAGTAAGCATCTACTTCGACCGAATTCTCAGCCAAGGAGAATACTCGAACTCCCTTGGCCTCAAGTAAATGGATCATGTTTCTTACTGGTCGCTCACCCAACCCCCAGTATTGGCGAAGAGAGGCGGCCGCCACCTCTGGGCCGTCTTCGCGTAGGTCAGGGAGATCGACCTCAGGCAGATCGAATTCTCGCTCCAGCCAGTCACTGAGCAGGTAGGCAATAGCCCCGGCCGCTATTGCAGCGTCACGCTGCTTCGACGTCATCCGGGTCATCGATCGGAAGCTAACGCCCTCGGTCCGAGGCACATCAATGTCGTCGGCAAAGAAGAACTCACGCGGGTAGTTCAGCACTTTACAGAGCTTATCGACTGTTTCTTCCGAAGGCAGGTATTCGCCAGCTTCAAATCCAGAGATCGCGCGCGGCTCCACCCCCACTCTACGAGCCAGCTCTGTCTTAGTTAAACAAGATCGTTGCCTTGCAACGACCATCCTTGTCTTATTGAACATCAAGATGCCTTGCGTCGTACAGGAACGTCGATATCGGGTCCTAGATCGTCATCTTCTGGTTTCAGAGCCGCACCATCACCGGCATTGTCTGGAATAAAGATCCGTTCTTTCCAGCTTACGATCTGACCATTCTCGATCTCGTCGGGAAAGGAGAGCTCTGCTCTCATCTCGTCGTCGGTGATGTAAATCAACAAAATCCAAGTTGGATATTCCAAGACAGAAACCGCCGTGCGCAGTTCCTCGGGCAACGACTCGGGAAACAAATCACCCTCTACCTTGTTGCGCATGATCACGGCTTCGGTGAAAAGACCCTTCAGATGCTTCGTTCTTGGGTCACCGGAGCTGCTGCGCGTTAATGCGTCGCCACTGGCCACCACAATGTTAATGCGCCGAGCATCATTGATGACGAGTGAGAAGTTGTTGGGATCGGCTTTCCTGTAGCCGCGAGGCAGCAATTCCTCTCTTAGCGTCCGGACGACGAAACGCCACGCCTCGGTCCCCGCTATAAATGAGGATCGTTTTCAGTGCACGAAAGTCGGGCAAGTTGGCCCGCTTCGAGGGACCTGATCACCGCTTCAACAGAAACACCCAACTCCGCCAAACGCCGGCGCGCATCAAACGGAGTTTTGAAAAGTATGGCAGGCACGACTCGCTCCTACTTCCGTTTCGGGAGTCTAACTTTGGCGCCAAAAACGGAAGTGGTCAAGCAATGGCCAAACTGTCTGCTGGGTTTTCCCCCTTTTCCAGCCTGGCTATCGCTACCTAAAATTCGATACCTAAAGGGCTCGAACGGATCAGGGACGATGCTATCGAATTGATTTGGTTGGTACAGTTGGGTGGGCTCGAACCACCGACCTCCTGTTCCACAGACAGGCGCTCTAACCAACTGAGCTACAACTGCATCCTGGCGAGCCGCGGCTTGGGACGCCCTGAGAGGGCCGGTGCCAAGGGGGGCTGGACGGGGCGGAAACTAGGTGCAACGGGGGTTTTTGGCAAGGCCGCAGAGGGGCGAAAAACCTGCGGAATTCATCTTCGCTGCATTGAAATCGGGGTTGATGGCGAGGATGAGGGTGTTGGGCTCGCCTCGTCCGCTTGCGGCGGGGCTATCGCATGGGAGCGCTTACGCTTCCACATCGTCATGGCCGGGCTTGTCCCGGCCATCCACGCCTTTGGCCCGGCGCCCAAGAACGTGGATGCCCGGGACAAGCCCGGGCATGACGACCTTCTTTGATTGCCATCGCGGAGAGGCAAGAAAAAACCCGGGCCGTTGGGCCCGGGCTTCGTTGGTTCAAACCGGCCTCACCGCTCAGGCGGCGGAGGGGTAGTACTTCGAGGCGCTGGCCTTGATCGGCTCGGCGGTCTCGGCGGCGACGCGCTGGGTGAGCTCGACCAGCTCCTTGGCTTGGGACTGGAAGGTCTCGACCTGCTTGCGGGCGTGGCCGGTCCACAGCTCCAGCGCTTCCGTCGGCGACTTGGCGCCGAACAGCTGCTGGGCGAAGTCGAGCTGGGCGCTGGAATTGGCCTTCATGAACTCCACCAGCTTGGCGGTGTACTCGCTCGCGCCCTTGGAGGCGGAGGTGAACACGGCCTCGACGGTGCCGTTATGGGTCTCGGCGGCGTCCTTGAACTTGGCGTAGTTTTCGCGGGCCTGCGCCGCGCCCTTCTCGGCGAACGCACGCATCTGCTCGGGAACCTCGAACGGGATGATCGAGGCAGAAAACGGATCAGTCGCACCTGTCATTTTGGTCCTCACGCTAATTGGAAAAAATGGAGTGAGCCTTCTGGCGCGCCCGCCGGCCCCGATCATGGGCCCTCGCATTCAGCGGGTACGAAGACTGGAAACGCGAAACGAAAAGGATGGCTCGCCCAGTGCCCAGCATTGTGGCTGCCTATCATGTCAACATTGTGCATCGCAACGCGCCACAACGGTGCGGTGCGAAATTTAATCTAGGTGAGGATGAGGTTCCCGGGCGGGGGAACCGGGGGTTGAGGGGGTGCACCTGGGTAACGGGTGCTGTCTTACCCTCCCCTGGAGGGGGAGGGTCGATCGCGCGCAGCGCGAGCGGGGTGGGATGATCTCTCCCACGGGCGCCGCTTCCGCCGAGAGACTGTCACCCCACCTCGGTGCGCATTTCGCCTCGCTCATGCGAACCGATCCTCCCCCTTCAGGGGAGGATGGGCACCGCCGTTGTGACGGCGCCCTCCGAATTCCTTGGATGAACCGGGCAGCGGCTTGCGGGTTTGGCACGATTAAGGTTATCGCGGCTTAGAGGGCTGCCTTCGGGATCCCAGCCGTGGACCTGGCCGCGGCTGCGGGCGATACTAACCCTTTCTTAAGGCTGCCATTCCCCGGCAGCCGCCCAGGATGCTGAGAAGCGGGACGCAAAGCCGGTCGGATGAAGAGTTCGGATTTCCAGTTGCGAGGCGTGGACGATCCCCGGCTGGCCGTGCACGCGACCTCTCCGCTCCCCACCTGGCTATGGTCGATCGACGGCACCCGCGTGCTCTGGGCCAATCCGGTCGGCGCACAACTGTTCGGCGCGGCCCATGCCACGGCGCTGGCGGAGAAGGTGTTCGGCCCGGCGGACGGCCATCGCCGCCAGATCGTCAGGCTGGCGCGCCAACTGCCGGCGGGCGGCAGCGTGCGGCTCGAACGGCTGCGCGGCTTCGGCGCCCGGCTCGGCACGCTGATGACCTGCGCCTGCGCCCGGCTCGATTTTGCCGATGGCAGCCATTTCAGCGAGAGATCTGCAGTGCTCGTCACCGCGATGGACTCGACCTTGCGGACCATGCCGCTGGTCGAGCGGCTGCATCGGCTCGTCGCCGGCGCCAAGGTGCCGATGGCCGCGTTCGCGCCCGATGGCCTGTTTGCCGGCGCCAGCGAGACCGCCCGCTCCCTGCTCGGCTTTCGCGATCTCAACGAGGCCGGCCTCGACCAGGCCCGCAGCGATGCGCTGAGAAGCGGCCGCGCCGAGACGCCGATCGGCATCGGCCAGATGGTGCTGCAACGGGTCGGCATCGGCGCAGATATCGGCCTCGTCGCGCTGATCGCGCCGGCCGCGCGCGAGGCGCCTGCGGCTGAAAGCAGGCCTGATACCGCAGCGCCTGTTGAGGCCGAGCTGCGGGAGACCGACACGCCGAGCGCGCCGTCGCCATCGCAGGATGAGCCGGCGGAAATACCCTTGTTCGATGCCTTCGCCGAACCGATCGAAGCCAGCGAGGAGACGGTGACGCCAGCGGCGGACGAGAACACCGAGGCCGCCGCCAAAACTCCGGTTGAAAACTGCGGAGAGGCCATGGTGTCGCCGCAGGCGGCGCCGATCACTCCAGGCATGGTCGAGCTGGCATCGGGCCAACAGCCGCCCGCACCGCGTCAGCATCCGCTGCGCTTTCTCTGGCAGACGGATGCAGAGGGCCGCTTTGTGCTGCTCTCCGACGAGTTCATCAGCCTGATCGGCGCGCGAACGGCGTCGGGCTTCGGCCGGCCCTGGCGCGAAATCGCCGCGGACCTTTCGCTCGATCCGGAAGGCCGCGTCGCGCAGGCGCTCGACAGCCAGGACACCTGGGCCGGTATCACCTTGAACTGGCCCGCTGACGGCGGCGAGCATCTGCCGGTCGAGCTTGCGGGACTTCCGGTGTTCGACAGCGAGCGCAATTTCGCCGGCTTCAAGGGCTTTGGCGTGTGCCGCGATCTCGACGGCCTCAACCGGCTGGAAGCGCTCCGGCGTTTCGAGGCACGGAGCATGCAGTCGGCGCAGCCGAGCGCAGCTGCCGATGTGGTCGAGCCTGAGCCGGAGCCCGTGGCAGAAGCATCACCGCCGCCGCCGATCGTGCCGCCCGAGCCAACGTCTGAGCCTTCGCCCGAGCCTGTCGCCGAACTGCCCGAACCCGCATCTGAGCCGACTTCACACCCAACCGAGCTGGATACGCCAGTGGAAACCCCTCCCAACGTGGTGCCGTTCCGCCCGCATGGCGATCCCCAGAGATCGCCGACGCTGACGCCGGTCGAGAACAGCGCGTTCAACGAGCTCGCCCGGCAATTGTCCGAGCGTCTCGAACGCGATCGCGAGACCATCGCGGCCGATGGAGTCGAGCCGCCGGCCGGGGAGATCACGTCCGAGCCACAGACGCCGGAAGCCGAGGCGCCCGAGCCCGAGCCGCAGCAGGCTGCCGCCGAGTGGCTGACCGAGCCCGCGCCGCCGGCCCGCGCTGCGCCGACGCGCGATCGGGCGCTGCTCGACCTCATGCCGACGGGTATCCTGATCTATCGGCTCGATCGCCTGCTCTACGCCAACCCCGCCTTCCTCGCGCGCATGGGCTACGCCAATCTCGGCGCGCTTGAGGATGCCGGCGGGCTGGACGCGCTCTATGTCGAGCCGGGCGTCTCCACCGCCAGCAGCACGTCGCAAGCCGGCACGCCTGTCACGATCAGCGCGACGGTGGCGAACGGCGAAGCGCCGCTTGCGACCACCGAAGCGCATCTGCACACGATCGACTGGGACGGCGATGCCGCGCATGCGCTGATCTGCGCACTGCCGCAGGCCGCGCCTGTCATTGCGGAGACCGTCGTCGCCGAGACCATCGTCGAAGAGTCGCTCCCCTCCGCGCCCGAGCTCGAGCGTGCTGCGGGCGAAGCCGAGGCCGAGGATCTCGCCGCGATCCTCGACACCACGGCCGAGGGCATCGTGATGTTCGATGCCGAAGGCAACATCCACGCCTGCAACCGTAGCGCCGAGGCGCTGTTCGGCTATGACGGCGCGGCGCTGCTGGAGCAGAACCTGGTGACGCTGTTCGCGCCCGAGAGCCAGCAGATCGTCGCCGACTATCTCGACAGCGTGAAGAGCCAGGACATTGCGAGCCTGCTCGACCACGGCCGCGAGGTGCTGGGCCGAGAGAAGAAGGGCGGCGTCATCCCGCTCGCGATGATCATGGGCCGCACCCGGCCGGACGGGCCGAATTTCTTCGCCGTGTTCCGCGATCTCTCCCACGCGAAGAAGGGCGAAAGCGAGCTGACGCAGGCCCGCCGTCTCGCCGACGGCGCGGCCAATGCCAAGGCCGACATGCTGGCGCGGATCAGCCACGAGATCCGCACGCCGCTCAACGCCATCATCGGCTTTGCCGAGGTGATGATCTCCGAACGTTTCGGCACGCTCGGCAACGAGCGCTACGGCGAATACATGAAGGACATCCGCGCCTCCGGCGAGCGCGTCATCGCCATCATCGACGATCTCCTGGAGCTGTCGCGGATCGAGACCGGCAAGCTCGACCTGAACTTCGCGAACCTGAACCTCAACGACCTCGTCGAGGCCTGCGTGACGGTGATGCAGCCGCAGGCCAATCGCGAGCGGATCATCATCCGCACCTCGCTCGCCCATGCGCTGCCGCAGGTCAATGCGGATGCGCGCGCGATGCGGCAGATCACCATGAACCTGATCTCGAACTCGATCCGGCTCGCCAGTGCCGGCGGCCAGGTCATCGTCTCGACCGCGTTGACCGACCGCGGCGAGATCGCACTGCGCATCCGCGACACCGGCCACGGCCTTTCCGAACGCGAAGTCGCCGCCGCGATGGAGCCGTTCCGCACTCCGCCGCCGGGCGACGCCGCCGACAGCGCGGCGCTCAGCCTGTCGCTGACCAAGGCGCTGGTCGAAGCCAACCGCGCCCAGTTCAACATCAAGAGCGCCGGCCATTCCGGCACGCTGATCGAGGTGGTGTTCGCGCCGGCACTGGCGAAGGCGTAAGCCGCGTCCAGCGGCCCGGCTGGCGCGCGAGAGCTCCGCATTGCAACTTATTCCCGAATCGGAACCGAACGCCGCGTTGCGGCTTGATTGTCGGTGTTTCCGTTCGTCCAATTTTGCTTCCGAGTATTGCACTCATCGCGTGGCCGCAAATGTCCGACCGACTGAAATCCGGGGCATCGAAGAAAACGCCGACCAAGCGGAGCGATGCGGTATCCGAGCGAAAGCCGCTGCCAACGGGCGCTTCCGCCCGCATGAATGCCCGCGTTGTCCTCGCGCTCGTGCTGGTGGCACTCGCTCTGTGGACCGCCGCTGGATTTATGACTGCGCTGATCTGGGCCGCGATTCTGGCAGTCGCGCTATGGCCGCTCTACATCAATTTCGCCAGCCGCTTCGGCTCGGGCCCGACCACGCTGACGGCGATCCTATTCACGCTCATCGTAGCCCTCGTCCTGATGGCTCCGATGTCGCTAGCCGTCTACCAGATTGCACAGCAGTCAGATGCGCTGATGAGCTGGCTGAAAAAGGCCGGCGAGAGCGGGATCGAGGTGCCGGAATGGGTTGCGCGGCTGCCGGTCGTCGCCGAGAGCCTACAGCAATGGTGGCGCACCAACCTCTCCGATCCAAAGGCGGCGAGCGCATTGTTGAAGTCAATCAATGCAGACAATGCTTCGGATCTGTTCCGAACGTTGGGCGGACAGCTGATCCACCGGCTCTTCATGTTGTTCTTTTCGATGCTGACGCTGTTCGTATTGCTTCGCCACGGCCGAATGATCGCGAGCCGCTTCCTGGAGACGTCCGATCGGCTCTTCGGCGAGGCAGGCGAAGGCCTGGTCGAGAAGATGGTCATCGCGACGCGCGGCACCGTGAACGGCACGGTTCTCGTCGCCGCCGGCGAGGGCTTGCTGATCGGCGTCGGCTATCTGATCGCGGGCGTGCCGAACGCCATCGTGTTCACAATTCTCACGACGGCCTTTGCGATGATTCCGTTCGGCGCGTGGTTGGCCTTCACTGCGGCGGCGCTGGTGCTGGTGTCCGGTGGCGGCAGCGGGTTCGCCGCCGCGGGCGTGTTTTGCTGGGGCGCGATCATCATGTTCGCCGGCGATCATTTCGTCTGGCCCACTTTGGTGGGTGACTCGGCAAGGCTGCCGTTCCTGCTTGCATTCGTTGGAATCTTCGGAGGTCTTGCCGCCTTCGGTCTTCTCGGCCTGTTTCTCGGTCCCGTGATCATGGCCGCATTGTTGACGGTTTGGCGCGAATGGATATTCCGGCCCGAAAGCCGAGAGCAGTCAGCTTGAATTGTCGGCCTCTCCGTCACCGCGTTTGCAAAAGACATGAAAAAGGCACGGCGCTTTGCGGCGCCGTGCCCTTCATAGTCGAGTCGCGTCGGATCAGCTGTAGATCTCGAACAGCCCAGCGCCGCCCTGGCCGCCGCCGATGCACATCGTCACCACGCCCCACTTCGCCTTGCGGCGCGCGCCTTCCTGCAGCAGATGGCCGGTGAGACGTGCGCCGGTCATGCCGAAGGGATGGCCGATCGCGATCGAGCCGCCATTGACGTTGTACTTGGCGGGATCGATCTCGAGCTTGTCGCGGCAATACAGGCACTGGCTGGCGAAGGCTTCGTTGAGTTCCCACAGATCGATGTCGTCGATCTTGAGCCCGGTGCGCTTGAGCAGCTTGGGGATCGCGAACACCGGGCCGATGCCCATCTCGTCGGGCTCGCAGCCGGCGGTGGCCCAGGCGACGAAGCGGCCGAGCGGCTTGAGGCCGCGCTTCTCGGCATCCTTGGCCTCCATCAGCACGACGGCGGCGGCGCCGTCGGAGAGCTGGCTGGCATTGCCGGCCGTGACGAACTTGCCGGG
The DNA here is from genome assembly GCF_001593325.1 of Bradyrhizobium sp. DOA1. NCBI lineage: Bacteria > Pseudomonadati > Pseudomonadota > Alphaproteobacteria > Hyphomicrobiales > Nitrobacteraceae > Bradyrhizobium > Bradyrhizobium sp. DOA1. Next base: position 876,185 of record NZ_JXJM01000001.1, on the reverse strand, counting down.
GCCCTTCACCGGCTCGAGTTTCGCCAATCCTTCCATCGTGGTCTCAGGGCGATTGCATTCGTCGCGATCGACGGTGTAGTCGACGATGCTCTCGGCCTTGGTCTGCTTGTCGACGACTTTCATCTTCGTCTTCATCGGGACGATCTCGTCCTTGAACTTGCCGGCTTGCTGCGCCGATGCCATGCGGCGCTGCGATTCCAGCGAGAACTCGTCCTGATATTCGCGGCTGAGCTTGTAGCGCTCGGCGACGATGTCGGCCGTGTCGATCATCGCCATGAAGATGTCGGGGGCAACCTTGAGCAGCTCAGGGTCGACCGATTCCTTCGGCGTGCCGCCGCCGGGGATCGAGATGCTCTCGACGCCGCCGGCGACGATGCAATCGGCGCCGTCGGAGCGGATCGAGTTGGCGGCCATCGCGATGGTCTGGAGTCCCGAGGAGCAGAACCGGTTCACCGAGACGCCGGCCGTCGTCTTCGGCAGCCCTGCGAGCAGCGCAGCCTGGCGGCCGATGTTCGGCGCGCCATGGGCGCAATTGCCGAGATAGCAGTCCTCGACATAATCCTTATCGACGCCGGCGCGGTTCACCGCGTGCTGGATGGCGTGGGCCGCGAGCGACATCGGCGGCGTGATGTTGAACCCGCCGCGGCCGGATTTCGCAAGGCCCGTGCGCGCATAGGAAACGATGACGGCTTCACGCATTGTCTTCTCCCTTTTCGAACGATTGAACGGCGCGTGGTGACGAGGCGTTCTTGGCGCCATTGGTACACAAAGTTGGGCAGGCGCGGGGAAAATAAAAACGCCGCCTCCGGCGAGGGAGGCGGCGTTGTTCCGCGGGTCGGAATATGATGCTCGTCATTCCGGGGCGTACGCATCGCCCCATCCACTCGTCATGCCCGGGCTTGTCCCGGGCATCCACGTCTTTCCATGCATGTCGTAGGCGTGGATGGCCGGGTCAAGCCCGGCCATGACGCCAGAGGTCAGAACGTCAGCGCCTTGGCCTGCTTGACCTGCGGCAGTGCCTGCACCTTGGCGAGCAGATCGGCCGGCACCGCGCCGTCGACCTCGACGAGGGCGATGGCGTCGCTGCCCGGCGCGACGCGGCCGAGATGGAAGGTGGCGATGTTGATCTTGGCGTCGCCCAGGAGGCTCGCGAACTTGCCGATGAAGCCGGGCTTGTCCTCGTTGGTGATGTAGATCATCGACTTGCCGAACTCGGCGTCGATGCGGATGCCCTTGACGTCGACCAACCGCGGCTTGCCGTCATGGTACACGGTGCCGGAGACCGAGCGCTCCTGGCGCTCCGTCGCCACGGTGACGGTGATCAGGCTCTCGTAATCGCTCTGCGCGGCGCGCACGATCTCGTCCACCACCATGCCGCGCTCCTTGGCGACCACGGGCGCGGAGACGACGTTGACCTCGCCCAGCATCGGCCGCAGCAGGCCCGACAGCACGGCCGAGGTGATCGCCTTGATCTTCATCTCGGCGACGTGGCCCTCATAGGTGATCTCGACCTTGAGGATGCCGCTTTCGGTGAGCTGTCCTGCGAACGAGCCGAGCTTCTCGGCGAGCGCGATGAACGGTTTCAGCTTCGGCGCCTCTTCCGCGGTGATCGAGGGGAAGTTGACCGCGTTCGAGATCGCGCCGGTGAGGAGATAATCCGACATCTGTTCGGCGACCTGGAGCGCGACGTTCTCCTGCGCTTCCGTGGTGGAGGCGCCGAGATGCGGCGTGCAGATCACGTTGGGATGGCCGAACAGCACGTTCTTGGTCGCGGGCTCCTCGACGAAGACGTCGAAGGCGGCGCCGGCGATGTGCTTGGAGTTGAGCGCATCGACCACCGCCTGCTCGTCGACGAGACCGCCGCGGGCGCAGTTGATCAGGCGCACGCCCTTCTTCATCTTGGCGATCGCGGCTGCATCGATGATGTTCTTGGTCTTCTCGGTGAGCGGGGTGTGCAGGGTGATGAAGTCGGCACGCTTGAGCAGATCGTCGAGGTCGACCTTCTCGACCCCGATGTCCTTGGCGCGCTCCGGCGACAGGAACGGATCGAATGCGATCACCTTCATGCGCAAGCCGAGCGCTCGGTCGGCGACGATGGAGCCGATATTGCCGCAGCCGACGACCCCGAGCACCTTGCCGGTGATCTCGACGCCCATGAAGCGGTTCTTCTCCCACTTGCCGGCCTGGGTCGAGGCGTCGGCCTGCGGGATCTCGCGGGCGAGCGCCAGCATCAGCGTGATGGCATGCTCGGCGGTCGTGATCGAATTGCCGAACGGCGTGTTCATCACGATGATGCCCTTGGCCGTGGCGGCGGGGATCTCGACATTGTCGACGCCGATGCCGGCGCGGCCGATCACCTTGAGGTTGGTCGCCTTGTCGAGGATCTTGGCGGTGGCCTTCGTCGCCGAGCGGATCGCGAGGCCGTCGTAATTGCCGATGATCTCGGCGAGCTTGTCCTTGTCCTTGCCGAGGTTGGGCTGGAAGTCGACCTCGACGCCGCGATCTTTGAAGATCTGCACGGCAGCGGGCGAGAGCGCGTCGGAAATGGGAACTTTGGGTTTTGTCATGGGGATGTCTTCCTTCACA
>NZ_JXJM01000001.1:798986-872784 GCF_001593325.1 Bradyrhizobium sp. DOA1 | reverse complement strand
CGTGGCTTTTGTCTCGGCGAAGGCCCAGTCGATCCACTGTGTCAGCAGTTCGACGTCCCTGGCCTCGACGGTGGCGCCGCACCAGATGCGCAGGCCGGCCGGCGCATCGCGGTAATAGGCGAAGTCGTAGCCGGCGCCTTCCTTCTCGACCAGCGCGACCAGCTTCTTGGAGAAGTCGGCCTGCGCGTCCTCGGAGAGCGAGGTGATCGCGGGATCGGTGAACTTCAGGCACACCGAGGTGTTGGAGCGGATCGAAGGGTCCTTCGCCAGGAAATCGATCCACGGCGTCTTCGCCTTCCAGTCGGCGAGCACCTTGGTGTTGGCATCGGCGCGCGCGATCAGCGCCTTGAGACCGCCGATCGACTTGGCCCAGTTCAGCGCATCGAGATAATCCTCGACGCAGAGCATCGAGGGCGTGTTGATGGTCTCGCCGACGAAGATGCCTTCGTTGAGCTTGCCGCCCTTGGTCATGCGGAAGATCTTCGGCAGCGGCCAGGCCGGCTTGTAGGTCTCGAGCCGCTCCACCGCACGCGGCGACAGGATCAGCATGCCGTGCGCGGCCTCGCCGCCGAGCGCCTTCTGCCAGGAGAAGGTGACGACGTCGAGCTTGGCCCAGTCGAGAGCTTGCGCAAACGCCGCGGAGGTCGCGTCGCAAATGGTCAGGCCTTCGCGGGTCGCGCTGATCCAGTTGGCATCGGGCACGCGCACGCCGGAGGTGGTGCCGTTCCAGGTGAAGACGACGTCGCTCTTGGGATCGACCTTCGACAGATCGGGAATCTCACCGTAAGCCGCGTTCAGCTTGGTGACGTCCTTGAGCTTCAATTCCTTGACGATGTCGCTGACCCAGCCCTCGCCGAAGGATTCCCAGGCGAGCGTGGTGACCGGCCCTGCGCCGAGCAGCGACCACAGCGCCATCTCGACCGCGCCGGTATCGGAGGCCGGCACGATGCCGATGCGGTAATCGGCGGGGACCTCGAGCACTTCGCGCGTCAGATCGATCGCGAGCTTGAGCTTGGTCTTGCCGACCTTCGCGCGATGCGAGCGGCCGAGGGCTGCGTCCTTGAGATTTTGGGCGTTCCAGCCGGGGCGCTTGGCGCAGGGGCCGGAGGAAAAATGCGGCACGGTCGGCCGCGAAGCGGGCTTCGCTACAGTCATGATCTACCCTTCCAGATAGTAAGCCTCCCGTTGGGGGGAGGTGTCCCGCCGCGGCTGATACGGGAATCGGGAAGGGCCGTCAAGGAAGTTCCGGGGCCTCACGCGCGAGTGATGGCGCCTCGGGTGCGATTTCAGGGGATGGGACGGTCGCGAGCGCGTTCAACAAGTCCGTGGCTTCGCTGATCAATTGCGCGGCCTTGCGGCGGCTGCCGACTTTCAAAATGCACTTGTCATTGACCTGCACGACATAGTCGTTGCCGACCTTGACCATCGAATAACTCGTCATTGCAATCCCCGAACCGAGCCGAGCCCGGTGTCAGACGCCGCCGTAGCACCGTTCGTTCCTTCATCAACCTGAACGACCGACGGGTAGTTTACCGCCTCTTAACATGAACGAATGCGCGATCCGAATTCGCTGATCGCGCAATGCTCGCGTCACGCTGCCTCAAAAGCGGACAGTCATGCCCACGTGGCTCGCAGTGAAGCCAAGCCGCTTGTAGAAGCGCTGCGCATCGATTCGCGTCTCGTGCGTCAGCAGCTCGACCAGATTGCAGCCGCGTGCTTTCGCCTCCGTCACGGCCCATTGCACCAGCTGCTCGCCGATGCCGCGACTGCGACAATCGGAAGCAACGCGGACGTCTTCGAGCAGGCCGCGCGAGCCGCCTTGCGAGCTCAGCCCCGGCAAGATCGCGAGTTGCAGACAGCCGACCACCCTCCCCGAGCTCTCGGCGACCACGAGCTGGAGATTTGAATCGCGCATGATGCGCTCGAACGCTTCGTAATATAGTGCGGGCAACGGATCCTCCACGCGCTCACGCGCGCGTCCCAAATGATCGTCGGCGAGCATCGCCACGATCGCCGCGACGTCGTCGCGCCGCGCGCGGCGGATGGAGACAGGCTTGGCAGTCATGCGGGAAACTCCGGGCTCAGCGTGCAGCCGGCAGGCCGAGGTTGGTCTCGGCTTCGCCGATCCAGCGGCGGATCGCCGCATAGCGGCCGAGATCGAAGCCGCCTTCATGCGCAACGCGGGTATAGGCGAGCAGCGAGACATCCGCGAGCGAGATCGCCTCGCCCACGAAGAAGCGGCTGGCGGACAGATGCTGTTCCATGCGGTCGAGCGCCGCATAGCCACGCTTGACCTTTTCGGGGTTGAGATCGGATGCATTCTTGCCGAGATAGACCATCAGGAAGCGGCACACCGCGATATAGGGCTCGTGGCTGTACTGCTCCCAGAACAGCCATTCGTCCATCTTGGCGGCAGTAAAGGCATCGTCCGGTATCAGCGCGCTGCCGCGCGCGAGGTAGCGGATGATGGCATTGGACTGCGCCAGTGTGCGGCCGTCGTCGAATGCGACGGTCGGCACCTGACCGGCACCGTTCATCGCAAGGAATTGCGGCGTGCGCGTCTCGCCCTTGCGCGTGTCGATCTCGATCCACTGATAGGGCAATGCGAGCTTGTCGCAGACCCACTTCACCTTGAGACAATTGCCGGAATTGCTGTCGCCGTAGACCTTCATCGCCGCCGCCCCATTTTGGAGCGACAGAGCATCAGGACGGAAGGAAGCTGTCAACCACGGCGCCGCAGTCAGGCGTCAGAACTTGTAGCCGAGTCCGACACGCGCGTTGTTCAGCGTCACCGAGGTGTTCATGACGGGAGAAAATTTCACATATTCGTACTCCACCCGCGCGAACAGCCCGTCCCATATGCAGTATTCGATCCCGAGGCCGGCGACCCAACCGGCGACGAAAGCGTTGGTCTTGTGCTGGCCTTGTGTCTGCGTCTGCGCTACGACCTGCTGCGGTACGCCGGTGATGGTGATGATGTTGCCGAACGCGTCCGTGACGGTCGCATCCTGACGCAGCTTCACGTCGCTGCTCACGGTGCGCGACACGTCCATGCGGCCGACGGCGGCGCCGGCGAACATGTACGGCATGAAATCGCCGCCGTCCCAACCGACCCGCCCACGTAGCGTGATCATGTCCTTCACCTGCGCCGAAGCCGAGCCGGTCAAGGTCGTGAGGTAGTGGTTGGTCACGCCGACGGGCTGGACGTCACCGGGCGGATTGACGATGTCGAGCGAGTTGTACCCCGATGACGACGTCTTCAGATTGTTGAAATAGGTGTAGGTACCTTCGAGACTGAGAATGGCATCGTACCATTGCCAATTGCGGCCGACGAAGCCGCCGAAATTGGTGCTTTGCGCGGTGTTCTTGCTGAGAAGCGACCAGGTCGACGTCGGCCCCTGAAGTACGCTGTCGCGGAAGATGTAATTGGTCAGGCCGACCACGCTCTGGCCGAAATCGGATGAGTCGGTGGTGTAGCCGAAATTGCCGCCGACATAGGCGCCGTCCCAATTGCGGGTCGTCTTCGACAGGCCCTCACTGACGCTGCCGCGCAGGATGGGCAAATCGGAGAGATCGGCCGCGTGCGCGGCAGACACTGTCCCCAATATCGCCGCCACCAACATCAGCCTACGCATCGCAACGCTCCATCGGACTCGAACTGTTGCGATGATCATCGCCTGTTAACCTTAACCAATGGTTGCATCAGGCTCTTTCGTCGCTGCCCGCCATGAAAAATACGCAAAGCAAAACGGCGCGGGATGATCCCGCGCCGTTAAGAAGTCCTAAGCGATCGAAGCGACGATCAGCCCTTGGTGACGAGCGGCGGCGGCACATAGGCCGGCGGGCTGTTGAGATCCCAGCGCACGCCGAGCTTGACGTCGTGCGAGGTGATGTCCCTGATCTTGATCGAGGTCGGGCCGGAGGCGCTGTTGTCGAACAAGCGATAGTTGCCGGGCGCCCCGTCGCCGAGGTTCATGTAGCTGTAGGCCAGTTCGACGGTGAACCCGGGATTGACCTTGTAGGCGAGACCGGCGTGAGCTGCCCAGGCCAGGTTCCACTTTCCGTTGTCGGCGAAGTAGGCGACGCTGTTGTTCAGACCGGGGCTGTACGACACGCCGTCGTCACGGAAGCCGCTGATCTTGTTGTAGGAGCCGCCAACACCGGCGCCGATGAACGGCGTGATGCACCACCAGGTGCCGAGGTCGACATAAGCGTTGGCCATCACGACCCACTCGGACTTGCTGCCGCTGTAGTTGTTGACGCCCACGAAGCCGGGTCCAACGACGTTGTCGCTGCCGTGCAGAGTGGCTTTGCCACGGTACTGGCCGATCACGTCGGCGCGGAACCAGTTGTTGAAGCGGTAGCCGGCGCCGAGACCGAACAGCGGCGAAGAGTCGAAGCCGAGGCCTTCCGTCGTCTTCGAATAGCCGGCCGGCAACGCGCTCTCGATGCTCTTGGCGCTCTGGTTGGTCATGCCGATGTCGCCGCGGAGATACCAGCCGCCGAAATCAGCGGGCGGAGCCGGCGGCGCGTACATGGGAGGGGGCGCCGCGATCGGCATATCGGCGGCGAACGCCATCGACGAGATCAGGGATGCCGCACCCGCGGCAAGGAGAGTCTTAACGCTACGCATTGGCTTCGTCCTTATGGCCGGTGAGGCAAAATGCAGACGCCCCACGTTCTGGAAACTCACGGGCGGACGATGCCAGCAAATGTTTAAGCGCCACTTAACCCTAATTTTTAAGGTTGATTTTTTCTGACCGCACACGCGCACGCCGCCGAGCGTTGCACTAATACCGCGCCGAATGCGGCGCACGCGCCGCAATTCCTAACGATGTGTGAAGCCGCAATGCGGTAAGAGAGGATGCGTTAACGCGCGTGCCGCGGCATTTTCGGCAGGAACACGGCGAGCAGCCCGATCGCCGGCAGATAAGCGCAGACCTGGTAGACGAACGCGATCGAGGTGTGATCGGCGAGCTTGCCCAGCACGGCGGCGCCCAGCCCTCCGATGCCGAAGGCGACGCCGAAGAACACGCCGGAGATCATGCCGAACCGATGCGGCACCAGCTCCTGCGCGAACACGATGATGGAGGACGTGGTCGAGGAGATGATCAGGCCGATGATCACGCTGAGCACCGCGCTGGCGTAAAGGCCGGCATAGGGCAGCGCCAGCGTAAACGGCAGCGCGCCGAGGATCGAGATCCAAATCACGATCTTGCGGCCGAACCGATCACCCAGGGGACCACCGAGAAATGCGCCGACAGCGTTCGCGGCGAGGAAGACGAAGAGATAGATCTGCGCGGCCTGCGTCGACACGCCGAAGCGGTCGATCAGATAGAAGATGTAGTAGCTCGACAGGCTCGAGACGTAGAGCTGCTTGGAGAACAACAGCGCCACCAGCACGAGCAGCGCGACCGCGACGCGGCGCGAGCTCGGCCCACCCGGCTGGGTGTGCGCAGGAGCCGCCTTCTTCGCCGCGATCTGCGGCGCGTACCAGCGACCAATCCGCCAGAGGATCAGGATCGCAAGAAAGGCGATCGAGGAGAACCAGGCGATGCTGCCCTGCCCGAACGGCACGACGATGAGCGCGGCGAGTACCGGGCCCATCGAGGTGCCGAAGCTGCCGCCAAGCTGGAACACCGATTGCGCGAAACCGTAACGTCCGCCGGAGGCGAGCCGCGCGATGCGCGCGGATTCGGGGTGAAACACCGCCGAGCCGAGACCGACCAGCGCGGCGGCGACGAGGATGACGAGATATTTGTGCGCGGCACTGAGCAGCAGAAGTCCGAAGAAGGTCGAGGCCATGCCGATCGCCAGCGAATAGGGCTGCGCCTTCTTGTCGGTGTAATGCCCGACCACCGGCTGGAGCAGCGAGGCCGTGAACTGGAAGGCCAGCGTGATCAGGCCGATCTGCGCGAAATCGAGCGCGTAAGCGTCCTTCAGGATCGGGTACACCGAGGCGATCAGCGACTGCATGGTGTCGTTGAGGAAGTGCGAAACGCTGATGCCGGCGAGGACGACATAGGCCGGGCCCGCGGCTGCCTTGGCAGGCGTCACGTCATTGACGATGACGGGCTCGGTCAGCGTTTCCGCAGGTAGGACGACAGGCTTGTTCAATGCAGCGATCCCAGCGCGGCAGATTGCCGCGCTCGTTTGTTACGTCGCAAGGCTCAGCCAGACCACCGCCAATCGCAAATAGCTGGGATGCGAGCGTCCTATTCTCCGCAAGTCCGGAATCGTAGGGTGGGTAAAGGCGCCCTTGCGCCGTGCCCACGTACTTTCCGATGCGACGACAGAGGCGTGGGCACGCTTCGCTTCGCCCACCCTACGATACCGCCCGTGGGGTGAGATCATCGCCCCCCCGCTCGCGCTTGAAAACCTCAGGCCGCGGCTTGCCCCAGTGCGGTGACGATGGTGTCGACGACGTCTTCGACGAGGATGCGGTCTTCGCCCTCGCCCATGACGCGGATGACGGGCTCGGTGCCGGAGGAGCGGATCAAGAGGCGGCCGTGACCGTTGAGACGCTTCTCGCCGTCGGAGATCGCCGACTTGACGTCGGAATCATCGAGTGGCTTGCCGCCCTTGTGGCGGACGTTCTTGAGGATCTGCGGCAGCGGATCGAAGCGGTGACAGACCTCCGATACCGGCCGCCGCGACTTCTGCACAACCGCCAGCACCTGCAGGGCCGCAACGAAGCCGTCGCCGGTGGTGGCGTAGTCGGACAGGATGATGTGGCCGGACTGCTCGCCGCCGAGATTGTAGCCACCATTCAGCATCTGCTCGAGCACGTAGCGGTCGCCGACCGGTGTGCGCACGAGATCGAGCCCCTGCCCGTTCAGGAAGCGCTCGAGACCGAGATTGGACATCACGGTGGCGACGATGCCGGGGCGGGACAGCCGGCCGTCTTCCTTCCAGCTCTGCGCGATCACCGCGAGCAACTGGTCGCCGTCGACGATATGGCCGCGCTCGTCGACCAGGATAACGCGGTCGGCATCGCCGTCGAGCGCGATTCCGATGTCGGCGCGCATCTCACGCACCTTCTTCGACAGCGCCTCCGGCGAGGTGGAGCCGCATTCCTTGTTGATGTTGAAGCCGTCAGGCTCGACACCGATCGGTACGACATCGGCACCCAGCTCCCACAGCGCCTCCGGCACCACCTTGTAGGCGGCGCCATTGGCGCAATCGACCACGACGCGCAGGCCGTCCAGCGACAGATCACGCGGCAGCGTGCGCTTGGCGAATTCGATGTAGCGGTCATGCACGCCGTCGATGCGGCGGGCGCGGCCCAGGCTCGCACTTTGCGCGAGCCGCTTGTCGAGGGATTCGTCGAGCAGTTGCTCGATCTGCCGCTCGACGTCGTCGGAGAGCTTGAAGCCCTGCGGCCCGAACAGCTTGATGCCGTTGTCCTCGAACAGATTGTGCGAGGCCGAGATCATGACGCCGAGATCGGCGCGCATCGACTTGGTCAGCATCGCGACCGCGGGCGTCGGCATCGGGCCGACCAGCAGCACGTCCATACCGACCGAGGTGAAGCCTGCGACCATCGCATATTCGATCATGTAGCCGGACAGGCGGGTGTCCTTGCCGATCACGACCCGATGGCGGTGGTCGCCGCGCTGAAAGGCCAGGCCTGCGGCCTGGCCGACCTTGAGCGCGAGCTCCGGTGTGATCAGACCGTTGGCGCGGCCCCGAATCCCATCCGTCCCGAAATATTTGCGGCTCATATCGTCCCCCACGCAACAACCAGGGATCCCCTCTGCAACCACGGGCTGCCCGAACGGGCCCCGCATCCCTAATGTGCTGAGGTCTTATAAAGCTATCGCGGCAAACTTGGCTTCAAAAAATATGATAAATCGTTACGGAATCGGGCGTGCGGGTCGCCCGATAACGTATTGTTAACACTATATTTCTCGTATGAACAGGGGAACAGGCTGGAACCTGCCTAGTCGCTTCGCTTGACATGGCCGTCCCCGCGGCTTGGCGCCGGCTGGGTGACGTTGACGGGATCGGAGCCCGGAAAGGTCTCTTCCAGACCCTCCTCCAGCGCTTCCTCGAGATCGCGCTTTTCCTTGAGCTCTTCCGGCGACGGTGTGGCGTGCGGCTTCGTCATGGCGCCCTCCTCTCGAACGATTTGCAAACGATTTGGCTATGCATCCAACCATGCTAGATGACCCCTCGCTCTTCCGATGCAAGACTTCCGAATTAGACGGGCCGGGAAACGTTCATGAAGCACATCACCTGTATCGACGATCTCCGCGCGCTGCATAAGCGCCGCGTGCCGAAGGCATTCTTCGACTATTGCGACCGCGGTTCCTATGCCGAGGAAACGCTGCGCGCCAATCGCGAGGACATGCAGGCAATAAAATTCCGCCAGCGCATCCTGGTCGATGTCTCCAAGCGCGACACCTCGACCATGATCCTCGGCGAGCCCTCGACCATGCCGCTGATCCTCGCGCCCGTCGGCCTGCTCGGCATGCAGCATGGCGACGGCGAGATCCATGCCTGCCGCGCCGCGCAGGCCGCCGGGATCCCGTTCACGCAGTCGACCATGTCGATCTGCTCGATCGAGGACATCGCCGCCAATGTCGAGAAACCGTTCTGGTTCCAGCTCTACGTGATGAAGGACCGCGGCTTCATCAAGGAGCTGATCCAGCGCGCGATGGCCGCCAAGTGCAGCGCGCTGGTGCTCACCGTCGATTTGCAGGTGATCGGTCAGCGCCATGCCGACATCAAGAACGGCATGACGGTGCCCCCGGAATGGTCGCTGTCGAAGCTTCTGGATTTCGCCAGCAAGCCGGCCTGGGTCTCCGGGGTGCTGCAAGGCAAGCGCCGCACCTTCGGCAACATCGCCGGCCATGTGAAGAACACCGAGGATCTCAACCGCCTCGCCGAATGGACGGCGTCACAGTTCGACACTTCGCTGAACTGGAAGGACGTCGAGTGGGTCCGCAGCATCTGGCCGGGCAAGCTGATCATCAAGGGCATCCTCGACGTCGAGGACGCCGAGGAAGCCGCCAAGACCGGCGCGCAGGCGCTCGTGGTCTCCAACCATGGCGGCCGCCAGCTCGACGGCGCGCCGTCCTCGATCGAGGTGCTGCCGGAGATCGCGGATGCGGTCGGCGAGAAGATGGAGATCATGTTCGACGGCGGCATCCGCTCCGGCCAGGACGTGATGCGCGCGCTCGCGCTCGGCGCAAAATCCTGCATGATCGGCCGCGCCTACGCCTATGGCCTCGGCGCCGGCGGCCAGGCCGGCGTCGCCAAGGCGATCGACATCATCCAGAAAGAGCTGCTCACCACCATGGGCCTGTGCGGCGTCAACAGGGTGGACGAGATCGACGATCATGTGATTGCGGTGTAGCCGCGGAGACGGTGTTGTAGGGTGGGCAAAGCGTAAGCGTGCCCGCCATTGGTCGCGCGACGCGAGAGAGAGCGTGGGCACGGCGCAAGCGCGCCTTTGCCCACCCTACGAGTCCTCCGCTACCGCCGTCACATCGGCGGCGTCAGGCCGTCGCGGCCGACGCTGATGCGGTTGGCTTCGAAGGAGCCGTTCGGCAATTGCTTGATAAAGGCGATGACCTTGGCGCCCGGCTTCAACTCGGATTTGTCGCTGGGCACGAAGGTGACGACCGGCGTGTTGTCGGCGACGAACACTTTCTTCTCGCCGTCCTTGTACTTCACCAGCAGCGTGTGACCGTCATTGCCGACCACGCTCTCGGCGACCGTCGCATTGGTCATGCTGGAATTGGGCTTGAGGTCCCAGGGCCGCGAACCCTCGCCGGTGCCGCGCATGCTCTCCGGAAAAACGTGAACCTCGACCGCGTTCTGGCCGCCGTCCGGCCCGGGCACGGTGGTCGCGCCGATGAACGAACCCGGCTTGATGTCGGCGAGCGAAATCTTGGTAATGCCTGACACGTTCACGTCAGTGGCGATGTGGAGCTTCACGTCCTCGCCGGTGCGCGACTTGACCTGCATGGTGTCGCCAGTGACGCTCTCGATGGTGCCGCGCACGCGGGTCGGCACCGGTGCCCTTTGCGCGAAGGCGCAGTAAGTCGAGAGGGCCACGATCGCGACGGCGATCAATGGACGTGCGAAAGTTACGCGTTGAATGGTCATTTCGGTCTCCGATTGCCCCCACGGGTTAGAACTCCGGAGATGGTGTGCTATTCGCCGCGGCCCTCTCAAGACTTTGTGAGATCGGCCTCGACCAACGCGCGCAGCTCGGCCGTGACTTGCGGCCGCCGGCCGAACCACAGCTCGAAGCCACGCACGGCCTGGTGCAGCAGCATGCCGAGCCCGTCGGCGGTCTTCAAGCCGCGCGCCTGCGCTTGCGCAAGCAGCGGCGTCACCAGCGGGACATAGACGAGATCGGCGACGACGGCAGCTTGCGGCAGGCGCGCCACATCGACGTCGAGCGGAGGCTGGCCGTGCATGCCGAGCGAGGTCGTGTTCACGAGCAGTTTTGCGCGCGGCAGGATTTCGCTGACGCTGTCCCACGTCACGGCATTCACGTTCGCCCCGAACTGTGTTGCGAGTGCCTCGGCCCGCGCGATGGTGCGGTTGGCGAGATGGATGCGCTTGATGCCGCGCTCGCGCAGGCCGAACACGACCGCGCGCGCGGAGCCGCCGGCCCCGAGCACGAGCGCCTCGCTAGCGTCGGCCCAGCCAGGTGCGCTGGCATCGAGATTGCCGATGAAGCCTTCGACGTCGGTGTTGGTCGAGCACAGCTCGCCGTCCTCGAACCACAGCGTGTTGGCGGCGCCCACGGCCGTTGCGCGCGCATCGGGCTTCGACAGCTCAAGCACGCCCTCCTTGTGCGGGATGGTGACGTTGGCGCCGACGAAGCCACGCAGCGACAGCCTGAGCACGAAGTCCCTGAGATCCTCGGGCGGAACCGCCTCGATGACATAGCCGCCCACGATGCCGAGCGTGCGCAGCCAGTAATGATGGATCAGCGGCGAGCGCGAATGCGCCGCCGGCCATCCGATCAGACAGGCGGCAGGCGTCTTGGGCGCGGTCATCTTTCCCCCGGGTCGTTTCCGAGGCGATCCATTTCGCGTCCCGAAGGGTCTGTCAAGCGCCGCTATCCGCAGCGGCCTCACCGGCGGCGGAGCCCTTGATGTCGGCAATGGCGCGCGCGAGGTTTTGGCGGTAGCGGGCACGCGGCGGCGTCACGCCGTGGGTGAGCAGCGCGCGGCGAACCGTGGGCGAGGCCCCCGTGATGAACAGCTTGATGCCCTGGCGGTGGGCCTTGGCGGCGACGCGCCCGAGCACGTTGGCCGCCGTGGAATCCAGGAACGGCACCGCGGCGAAATCGACCACGAAGGCCTTGCGCCCGTCGGCGATGCCGTCGAGGACGCTGCCGATCGCCGAGGCGGCGCCGAAGAAGAACGCGCCGGTGATGCGGTAGACCAGCACGTCGCGATCGACCGCCAGACCGGGATCGTAGGGAACGCGGTCGCCATTGCCGTCGTCGGGGCGGTCGGCGTCGACCAGCGGGGTGCGCTCCTCGATGCCCGTCATCTCCGCCATGCGATGGATGAACAGCACCGCGCCGAGCGCGAAGCCGACCAGGATGCCTTCGGTGAGGTCGCGGAAGATCGTCAGCAGGAAGGTCGCGAGCAGCACGACGGCATCGCCCCAGGAGGACCGCAGCAGCGTCGCGAATTCGTGCTTCTCCGCCATGGTCCAGGCCACCACGACCAGCACCGAGGCGAGCGCGGCCAGCGGGATGTAGCTCGCCAGGGGAGCTGCGATCAGCATGAACAGCAGCAGGAACACGGAGTGCAGCATCCCTGCGAGCGGCCCGCGCGCACCAGCGCGGATGTTGGTCGCGGTGCGCGCGATCAGGCCGGTGACGCAGATGCCGCCGAACAGCGCCGAGCCGATATTGGCCGCGCCCTGCGCCACCAGCTCGCAATTGGAGCGGTGACGGCGTCCGGTCATGCCGTCGGCCACCACCGCCGACAGCAGCGATTCGATTGCAGCGAGCAACGCAAACGCGATCGCATCCGGCAGCACCGCCCTCGCCTTCTCCAGCGAGAACGCCGGGAGCGCCGGCGAGGGCAGTTCGCGCGGGATGCCGCCGAAGCGCGAGCCGATGGTCTCGACCGGCAGCGACAGCACGGCGCTGGCGACCGCCGCGAGTGCGACCGCGATCAGGATGCCGGGCCAGGATGGGCGCCAGACCCGCAAGGCCGCGATGATGACGATGCTGACGATGGCGACCGCGACGGCCGATGGATTGATGCTGTTGAGGCCGCCGGCGAGCGCAACCAGTTTCGGCACGAACTCGCTGGGCTCCTTGCCCGCAAGCGTGACCCCTAGGAGATCGCGGAGCTGGCTGGCGAAGATGATGACGGCGATGCCGGCAGTGAAGCCGACCGTGACGGGATAGGGAATGAACTTGATGTAGGTGCCGACCCGGAGCAGGCCCGCGGCGATCAGGAACAGTCCTGCCATCATGGTAGCGAGGATCACCCCGTCGACGCCGTGCCGCTCCGCGGTCACCGCGACCAGCACGATGAAGGCGCCCGCCGGCCCGCCGATCTGGAACCGGCTGCCGCCGAGCAGCGACACGATGAAGCCGCCGGCGACGGCGGTGTAGAGACCGCGGTCCGGCGGCACGCCCGATGCGATGGCGATCGCCATCGACAGCGGCAGCGCGACGATCGCGACGGTGAGACCGGCGAAGACGTCGGCGCGGAAATCCGCGGCGCCATAGCCTTCGCGCCAGACGGTGACGAGCTTCGGCAGGTAAAGTTCGGCAAAGGTCGGCCGGCGAAGCTGATGCAGCTTACCGGCCTGGTCGCTCGTGATGCTCATGCTCCGCTGCCCACAATGCTCCACTGCATCGTGCGGCCGCGATCCCGGACGCGACGGTGCGGTTAGCTCATTTGTTTTCCGGGCACGCCCAACGCGATCATGCCCCGACGCGGCGCGGCGGCCCCGGCTCCTTGAGGCGAACGCCACGCCCGCCGCTGTCACTGCGCGCCTGCTCGCCGATCAGCTCGACGCCGGCCCGATCGAACGCCTCGACCACCTTGATCAGGGTTTCGACCACGCCACGCACGTTGCCGGTGGAGGCTTCCATCCGCTGGATGGTCGGCAGCGACACGCCGGCAAGCTCGGCCAGGGTTTTCTGGTCCATGCCGAGCAGCGCCCGGGCCGCCCGCATCTGGAACGACGTGATCACCTTGGCCTCACGTATCAGAGCTTATAAGTGATATTCTGCGCGTGTACAATGATGCAAAATACATCATTGTCAGGAGAGCGCAAGCAGATTGCGGAGCTGTCTCCCCGTCATTGCGAGGAGCCCTTGCGACGAAGCAATCCAGACTGCCCCTGCGGAGACAGCCTGGATTGCTTCGCTATGCTCGCACTGACGTGGAGAGTGCGGCCTATGAAACGCCGTGCGGAGACAGCCCCTCTCCCCGTGAAGATGTTCAGAACGGGGAGAGGGAGCGAGACGCCGTTGCCTTCCTAACCGATCACGCTGCGTGCTGATGCGCGGCGATGATCTGGTCGGCGGCGCGGCCGGTGACTTCGGCCATGTGGTCGAACTGGCGGGTGAAGCTGCCGGCGCCGGCGGTGGCCGAGCGCAGCTCGACGATCAGCTCGCCGATCTCGGCTTCCGGCATCATCGCGCGGACGCAGTCCCAGCCGCTCCAGCCGTCGCGGGTGTCGAAGCCGAGGATCTGGCCGCGCCGCGCCGACAGGATCGCGTTGATCCTGGCGGTGGCGTCGGTCGGGCAGACGATCTCGACCATGTGGATCGGCTCCAGCAGCACCGGCTGGCATTGCGGCAGACCTTCGTTCAGCCCGATCCGCGCCGCCGTGCGGAAGGCAAGATCGGAGCTATCGACGCTGTGATAGGAGCCGTCGGTCAGCGTCACCTGCACGTCGGTGACGGGGAAGCCGAGCGGACCGCGCCCCAATCCATCGACGACGCCTTCCTCCACCGCCGGGATGTAGTTGCGCGGCACCGCGCCGCCCACCACCTTCTCGGCGAACTTGAAGCCGTCGCCACGCGGCAGCGGCCGGATGTCGAGCACGACGTCGCCGAACTGGCCGTGGCCGCCGGACTGCTTCTTGTGGCGGCCGCGCTGGGTGATCGGCTTGCGGATGGTCTCCTGATAGCCGATCCCGGGCGGATGCGACGTGATCTTCACGCCGAAGCGGTCGCGCAAGCGCTCGCCGGCGACGCGCAGATGCATCTCGCCCTGTCCCCACAGCACGGTGTCGTGGGTCTGGGCGTTCTGCACGACGACGAGCGAGGGATCCTCCTCGTGCAGCCGGGCCATGGCCTGACCGAGCTTCACATCGTCCTTGCGATCGCTGGCCGCGATCGAGATCGCGAGCACCGGCGCTGTCGGCTCGATCGTGATCAGCGCGGCAGGCGGCGCCTTGCCGTTCGAGACCGTGTCGCCGGTCCTGATCGGATCGAGCTTGGCGAGCGCCACGGTGTCGCCGGCCTCGGCTGAGGCGCGCTTGGTGTCGTAGGCGCCGTTGACGGCGAGGATGCCGGAGATGCGGCCCGAGCCTCCGGAGGAGGATTGCAACGTGGCGCCGTCGTCGAGATGGCCGGCGAGCAGCCGCGTCAGCGACAGTTTTCCGCCATGCTGCGAATGCAGCGTCTTGAAGACGTAGCCGAGCGCATCCTTGGTGCCGGGGACGCCGAGACGTCTTGCGGTCTCTGCCACACCCGGCGATTCGTGACGCAGCGCCTTCATCAGGCGCAGCACGCCGTTTTCGCGCGCAGCAGCTCCTAACAGCACCGGACAGATCAGCCCTTCGCGCAGTTCGCGGGCGAGATCGTCGAACACGGCATCGCGCGGCGGCTGGATGTCTTCGAGCAGCTGCTCCATCAGCGCGTCGTCGTGATCGGCAAGCTTCTCCAGCATCGAGAAGCGGGCCTCCTTTTCGCGATCGAGGTTGCCGCCCTCGAGCGCGATGACCTCGGAAGCCTTGTGCTCGCGATAGATGAAGGCGCGCTCGAGCGCGAGATCGACGAAGCCCTCGATCAATTCGTCCTTCCAGATCGGGATCTGACGCAGCACCAGCGGCACGCGCGAGGCGGGCTGCAGCGTTGCGAGCGTCTCGCGGATACGCTGGTTGGCACGATCGATCTTGTTGAGGAACAGGAAACGCGGGATCTTCAACTCCTCCAGCTCGCGCAGGATGATCTGGAGTTGCGGCAGCTTCTTCTCGTCGGCCTCGCAGACCACGACCGCGGCATCGACCGCGGGCAGCACGGCGCGCATATCGTGGGCGAATTCGACGGAACCGGGACAATCGAGGAAGGTGTAGCTGTCGCCCATGAAATTCGTGGTGGCGGCAGTGAGCCCAACGGTCATCTTGTGATGGCGGGCCTCCGGGGTGGCGTCGCCGACGGACGTTCCGGCATCGACGCTGCCGGCGCGCGGGATTGCACCCGTTCGCGCCAGTATTGCTTCGAGAAGTGTCGTTTTACCGCTTTGGAAAGGGCCCACCAGCGCGATGCACCGTGGACCTCGGGGACTTCTGACGTCTTGTCCCATTCGCCGCCTCCTTCTTGTGGAGCTCGGCCCATGATTGGGTCGGCAAACGCCGATGCTCTGCCCGTCGCCGAGATTTGGCAAGCGTCAAACGTCGCTGCGGTGCGTCGTTGGTGTTCACCTCTCCCGGAGGCAGAGGTGAAGGGAACGCCGCGCCAAAACTCAGCGACCCGGACGGAGTTCCAGGCTTTCGAGGCCGGCGGCGATATTGAGGCCGACCTGGCCCTGCACGCTGAGCGGCTGGAGCGCGATCGAATTGTTGGAGCCGCCGACCAGCACATTGCCCCCTAGGCCGACGCCGATCGACGCGCTGCCCTGCGCGCCGGCGTAATTGCCGGAGAGGTCGCCGGGACCGAGCCGGTCGACCGGCGCGAACACGCCCCAGGCGAGCGCCGTCTCCTGGGTGATGCCGATGTCGAGACCGACTTTGCGGATGGTCGCGACGTAGCGGTCATCGGGCAAGCCGTCGGCGCGCAGCACGCAGCCGAGATGGGTCACCGATCCCACGATGAAGCCGACGCTGGCGCCGCCGCGGCATTCGAGGACGCCAACCCGCGCCATCCGCTGCTGCGCGCCGGCGGCAGCGACGGAGACAACGAGGCTGGCCGCAGTGAGCCCTGCGAGGATGAACGAACGGCGCATGAAATATCTCCGGCGATGATGTGACGCGAGCAGAGAGCGCCCGACCCGTGATGCGTCATGGTCTATGCCACAACAGCCGTGGCGGTGCCAGATCCTCCGTCATTGCGGGCGCAGCGACTTGTCCGCCGAAGCCATCGGCGAAGACGGAAGCAATCAGAATCTTTCCGCGGAGGGATTCTGGATTGCTTCGCGGAGCCTGTCATCGGGCCGCGCTTCGCGCGGACCCGTTGGCTCGCAATGACTGGGATAGAGGTGCGCTTCTCGCCCGAGCAAATCTCCACCGGCCAGAACAAAAAAGGCCCGCACGAGGCGGGCCTTTCCAATTCGCACTGTCGCGACTGGGTCTCAGCGCAGATTGCCGCAGAAACGCTGGATGCGCTTGCAGGCGTCTTCGAGGTCCGAGGTCTTGGTCGCGTAGGAGATGCGGAAGGCGGGGCCAAGGCCGAAGGCCGAACCCTGCACGACGGCGACGCCTTCGGTCTCCAGGAGCTCGGTGACGAACGTCTCGTCATTGTCGATCAGTTTGCCCGACGGCGCGGTCTTGCCGATCGTGCCGGCGCAGGACGGGTAGACATAGAAGGCGCCCTCGGGACGCGGGCACTCGATGCCCTTGGCCTGGTTGAGCATGGAGACGACGAGGTCCCGCCGCTCCTTGAACACCTTGTTGTTGGCGGGGATGAAATCCTGCGGACCGTTCAGCGCTTCCACCGCCGCCCATTGCGCGATCGACGACGGGTTCGAGGTCGACTGCGACTGGATCGTGGACATCGCCTTGATCAGCTGCGCCGGGCCGCCGGCATAGCCGATGCGCCAGCCGGTCATGCAATAGGCCTTCGACACGCCGTTCACGGTGAGCGTGCGGTCGTAGAGACCAGGCTCGACCTGCGCGACCGTGGTGAACTGGAAGTCGTCGTAGACGAGGTGCTCGTACATGTCGTCGGTCATCACCCACACATGGGGATGCTTCATCAGCACGTCGGTGAGCGCCTTCAGCTCCGACTTGGTGTAGGCGGCTCCGGTCGGGTTCGACGGCGAGCACAGGATGACCCATTTGGTCTTCGGCGTGATCGCGCGCTCCAGCGCCTCGGCCTGGAGCTTGAAGCCGGTCGCGGCGGTGCAGACCACCGGCACCGGCTCGCCGCCGGCGAGCGCCACCATTTCAGGGTAGCTGACCCAATAGGGCGCGGGGATGATCACCTCGTCGCCCGGATTGATGGTCGCCATCAGCGCGTTGTAGAGCACCTGCTTGCCGCCGGTGCCGACGATGATCTGGTTCGGCTTGTAGGCGACGCCGTTCTCGCGCTGAAACTTGGCGATGATGGCGTCCTTCAGCTCGGGGATGCCGTCGACCGCGGTGTACTTGGTCTTGCCGGCTTCGATGGCGCGGATCGCCGCCAGCTTGATGTTGGCGGGCGTGTCGAAGTCGGGCTCGCCGGCCCCGAGGCCGATGACGTTGCGGCCCGCCGCTTTCAGCGCGCGTGCTTTATCCGTGACCGCGATGGTCGCGGACGGCTTCACACGGTCGAGCGCAGCGGCAAGGAAGGACATCGTCATCTCCTGACAAGCGTCGTGAAGCCCTGGGCCTCACGACTCTGATTGTGGGAATGAGACACCCTAAAACGTGTGCCGCTGCATCGCAAGAAACTTCGGCCCGATCGCCGAAAAACTTAGGGATTTGGAGCGCTTCAAACGAGACGGACCGCAATATTTCGCAACTTTGCCGCTCAAATCCCTCATATCAGGCAAGGCCTGTCCTCGGAGCAATTTTGCGTGTTGCGATGAAACAGAAGGTCGTCATGCCCGGGCTTGTCCCGCCTGCGCGGCCGAAGCCGCTTCGGCGCGGCGAAGGCCCGGGCATCCACGTTCTTGGTGCGGCCCGTGAGACGTGGATGGCCGGGTCAAGCCCGGCCATGACGACGCAGAGATTGGCGGCCAATCACTGTCTCACACAAGGGCACGTCGCCATGTGTCCTGCATATTGACGCAAGCGTGAACTGAATTGCATGGTCGCGCGGAAATGATCTTCCGTGGCGTTGCAGTGCGGTAGGGTTTTCGAGTTTTTCTATTGGGCGGCCCTTGCGGCGGATTCGCATCGGCATCATTGTTTAGCGGCGCTGGAGGGCAGCCAGCGCCGCATCTTCCCTCCTCGGAAACGAACTTCCAGAATGTACAAGCTCTATTCGATGCAGCGCTCCGGCAACAGCTACAAGGTCCGCCTTGCGCTGGCGCTGCTGAACGTGCCTTACGAAGCAATCGAAGTTGACATTCTGCGCGGCGAGAGCCGCACGCCGGACTTCCTGTCGAAGAACCCGTCAGGACAGGTGCCGCTGCTCGAGGTCGGGGAAGACCGTTTTCTTGCCGAGTCCAACGCCATCCTCTGGTACGTCGCCGTCGGCACGCCGCTGGCGCCGGAGAACCGCATCGACCGCGCCGAGGCGCTGCAATGGATGTTCTTCGAGCAGCACGCGCTCGAGCCCAACATCGGCGCCGCCTACTTCTGGCTGTCGCTGGTCAGGGGCGGCCGCGATCTCCAGACCCATTCGCTGGAGGATTGGATGGAGCGCGGCTATGGCGCGCTCCAGGTCATGGAGAATCATCTCAAGACCAACGCCTATTTCGCCGCGCGCCAGCTCACCGTCGCGGACATCGCGCTCTACGGCTACACCCACCTCGCCGACCGCTGCGATTTCGACCTGTCGACCTTCCCGGCGATCCGGGACTGGCTGAAACGCGTGGAGGCTGCGCCCGGCTTCGTGACGATGGACTGGCGGGCGGCCGACATCGATGACCCCGCCAGCATCGCCGCGGGCGCCTGACAGCCAGTCCTCCCGCTCTCGCGAATAGCGGGCATAAGGGACGATTTTGCCGCAATCTTGCCGCTTTCCGCGCGACAGCCGCCGCAATCTTGCCGGTTGAAACTGGGAAATTCCGGAAAGTCGTGGGTGATTCGCCCGCGTGTTGAGGGATTTAGACCCATGATTCGGGCGTCCGGCACGGCAGGCTTTCAGAGCCAATCCGCCACCGTCGCGTCTTCCCGGCTGACCAACGCGGTCGCGGCCTCGCTCGCCGTCGCCGCGCTTTCGCTGAGCTTGATCGTCACCCTGACGGTGTTGTCGACCAAGGCGACGATGGCGATGGGCCTGCCGCTCTGATTCCCGTTTCATCCTGGACCAACCTTCAAGACGCCGCGCGGCCCGCGCCGACCGGCATCGCGACAGGACGTCGATGAAGTCACCCGTGGTAGTCGTTGCAATCACGCTGACTGCGGCCATCCTGGTCGCGGCGTCGCTGTTGATTTTCACCGGCATGCGCAAGAGCTCGGGCACATCGACGCTGAACGGCCCCGCGATGCAGCAGCGCCTCAAGCAGGCGCACTTGGTCTAAAATCCTCCGAAAGATTTGCGCGTTCCCGCAAGTGCCCCTTAGGCACGACGCGCGAAATCGCATCGCATCGGTGCAACGATCGGCCAGTGTTGCGGTCTTACCTCGTTCGGGAGGAGCGAGACTGGCCCATGCGGCTCGGATGGCGTGCGATCTCCGGTCCGGTTCTGACGGCAGCGACCCTGCTGCTGACGATGCTGTTCGATCGCGTCGTCCCCACCCTCCCCACTCCCTCGCCTGGGCCGCTGCTGGTCTGCCTCGTGGCTCTTGCCGGCGCACTGTCGGGCCTTGCCTCGGCCCTGGTGACCGCGGCCGTCGCCGTGATCGGCACGGCGCTGATCTTCCTCCACCAGCACGACGTCTCCAGCCATGGCAGCGCGGATCTGGTCCGGCTCGGCCTCCTGGCGATCACGGCCGCCGGCACCGCCTGCATCACCGGTCTGATGCGCGAGCGGCTGCTCGGCACGTTCGCGGCCGAACGCCAGAGCCATGCCATCGCCGCGCGCCTGTCGGCCGCGCTCGACCAGATCGACATCGGCGTGGTGCTGCTTGATGCCGAGACCCGTGCCGAGTTCATCAATCGTGCGTTCCGCGACTACTTCGCAGTGCCGGACGAGATCGCCGACGCCAAGCCACCCTTCATCGCGCTGATGTATCACGGCCGCGACACCGGCGCGTTCGAGCTGCCCGAGGACGAGCTCGCCACCTTCATCGCGCAGCGCATGGAGATGGTACGGGTCGGCGACGCGAGGCCCATCAACATCGCCTTGCGCAATGGCGAGGTGCTGCGCTTCGTCTGCACCGTGCTGCCCGACGGCGGCCGCATGCTGAGCTACACGCCGGTGACCGACCTCGTGCGCCACACCGACGCGCCGGCACGCGCCGACTACTACCGCTCGCTGCGCGATCCCACGAGCCGCAAGCTGATCCGGTATCTGCGCGTCGCAGAGTGACGCGCCAGCGCGATTGATCGGCAACGCGATCATCGCGTATGAAAGACGTCTCTTCGTCGCGTAACTCCGAGATCGCGGAAATTCTCATGTCGCTCATCATTCGCGCCGTCACACGGCAGGACTACGATCAATGGCTGCCGCTGTGGGACGGCTATAACGCCTTCTACGGCCGCTCGGGTCCGACTGCGCTCGCGCCGGAGATCACGCGGATGACGTGGCAGCGCTTCTTCGACGCCTATGAGCCGGTTCATGGGCTGGTTGCAGAAAGCGACGGCAAGCTGCTCGGCATGACCAACTATCTCTTCCATCGCAGCACCACCGCGATCGAGCCGTCCTGTTATTTGCAGGACCTGTTCACGTCCGAAGCCGCGCGCGGGAAGGGCGTCGGCTCGGCGCTGATCCATGGCGTGTACGAGCGGGCGAAACTGGCGGGGTCGCCGCGCGTCTATTGGCAGACGCACGAGACCAATGTCACGGCACAGAGCCTGTACGACAAGGTCGCCGAGCGCTCCGGGTTCATCGTCTATCGCAAGATCTTTTGATCCGGGCAGTTCAAGGCCTGTGATAACTCGGCGTGTCACCGCCGCGTAACACACCGGGATTAAGTTGCAGCTGCGTCTGATCAGGCCCCCCGTCACCGATCAAGCGCCCCAAGCGGTCCCCGTCAGTCGCCGCGTCTGACAGGGGCCGCATTTTTTTGTGCGCACCGCCGGCATGGCAGCAGCGCGGCCAACGGCTTGCTGCCGGGACGCACCGTAGCCAGAATGCGCCGCTGCTCATTCGACGGGATCTTCCATGGACATTCGTAATCTCGGCGCCTCCGGCCTGCGCGTCTCTGCCGTCGGGCTCGGCTGCAACAATTTCGGCCAGCGCACGGATCTGGAGACCTCGCGCAAGGTGATCCATCGCGCGCTCGATCTCGGCATCACGCTGTTCGACACCGCCGACATCTATGCCGGCATGGGCGGCTCGGAGACGGTGCTCGGCACCGTGCTCGGCGATCGCCGCAAGGACATCGTGCTCGCCACCAAATATGCCAAGCCGATGGCGACCGACGGCACCAAGCAGGGTGCCTCGCGCCGCTACATCATGGACGCGGTCGAAGCCAGCCTCAGGCGGCTCAAGACCGACTACATCGACCTCTACCAGCAGCATGATTACGACCCGCTGACGCCGATCGAGGAGACGTTGCGCGCGCTCGACGATCTGATCCGGCAGGGCAAGGTGCGCTACATCGGCAATTCCAACTTCCCGGCCTGGCGGATCGCGGAAGCCGAATACGTCGCACGCGCGATGAATGTCAGCCGCTTCGTCTCCTGCCAGGATGAATATTCACTGCTGGTGCGGGACATCGAGAAGAACCTGCTGCCGGCCGCATCGGAATACAAGCTCGGCCTGTTGCCGTTCTTCCCGCTCGCCAGCGGCCTGCTCACCGGCAAGTATCAGCGCGGCGCAGCGGCGCCCGCCGACACGCGCTTTGCCAAGGCGCCGGCGCTGCGCGACCGCTACGTCACGCCGCGCAACGAGGACATGGTCGAGAAGCTCCAGGCCTTCGCTAGGGCACGCGGGCACAGCATGCTAGAGCTCGCCTTCTCCTGGCTCGCCGCGCGCCCGCAGGTGTCGAGCGTGATCGCCGGCGCGACCCGCGTCGAGCAGGTGGAGGAGAACGTCAAGGCGATCGCCTGGAAGCTCAGCGCCGAGGAGATGGCCGAGATCGACAAGATCACGCTGGGCTGAACGCTGCTAGCTGGGCCCTGCAGCGCGCTATTTCGCGCCGCGCCCCACCGTCTGCATCACCTCGAAGCCTTCGAACTGGGGATGGCCGAGATAGAGCGGCTTGTTGTCGCCTGCCTTGTGATGCGCCGCACGAAACGCTTCCGACTTGGTCCAGGCCTCGAACGCGGCATGGTTGGCCCACACCGTGTGCGAGGCGTAAAGCGTGTGGTCTTCGAGCTCCGGCCCGCGCAGCAAATGGAATTCGACGAAACCCGGCACCTTGTCGAGATGGGTGTCGCGCGAAAGCCAGACCTGCTCGAAGGCGGCCTCGGAGCCCTTGGCGACGCGGAAGCGGTTCATGGCGATGTACATGGGCGTGGTTCTCCTGATGCTCGGCTCATCATGTCGTCATTCCGGGACGCGCCGCAAGGCGCGGGGGCCCGGAATCCATTTTGCGACGGTGTCTGCGGATGAATGGATTCCGCGTTCGCGCTGACGCGCGCCCCGGAATGACACCTAGGCAACAAGCCCCTTCATCGGCCGTGCTGCGGCGCTGTCCGGAAACACCGCCTCCGCGAGCACGCGATCGGACAGGCCGAACTGGTCCTGCAGCACGCCCTTGACGACGGAGCGCAGATCGGTGGTCGGCTTGAGGTCGCGGCCTTCATGGAGGTTGGCGAGCTTGAGGCCCGGCCAGTCCGCGATGATGCGGCCGCCCTTCACGGCGCCGCCGGCGAGCAGCGCGATCGTTCCGGTGCCGTGATCGGTGCCGTCGGTGCCGTTGATGCGCGCGGTGCGGCCGAACTCGGTGACGACCACGACGACGCTATCGCGCCAGCGCGGGCCGAGCCCGCTTTCGAATTCGGCCAGCGCACCGTCGAGACCGCCGAGCAGGAAGGCGAGACGCCCAACGGGACCGCCTTCGTTGGCATGCGTGTCCCAGCCGTCGAAGGCGAGCGCGGCAATGCGCGGGCCGTCATCGGCTGCCATCAGCTTGGCGGCGCCGCGCGCGACCTGGCGCATCTGCGCGGCCTGATTGCCGCCCCTCGGCTTCATGTCGTCACCACCAGCAACCTTGTCGAGCCGAAGGCCCTGGGACAAGGCCGCGGCCAGCGCGGGATCGCGATGACGGTAGAGCTCGACGAGGCGCATCGCGGTGTCCTCGTCGGCCTGCGGCAGCGCGACCGGCGCCCAGCCGACGGTCGGCGCATTGCCGCGCAGCACCAGCGGCGTGGTCGGTCCGACCGCAAGACCGCTCGACACACGCTCGCCGCGCGGCAGCGTCTCGAACGCGCGGTTGAGCCAGCCGGACTGCACGCGCCCGGGCCCGGCATAGCCGCTTTCGAGCACGTCCTGGCCGTCGAAATGCGAGCGGTCGCGATAGGGCGTGGCCACGGCGTGGATGACCGCGGCGTGCTTGTCGCGGTACATACGCGCAAATTCCGGCATCGCCGGATGCAGCGCAAAGAACGAGTCGAGCATGATCGCGGGATGGGCACCATCTGCCGTGAGTGCGATCGAGCCGTGAAGGCCCGCATAATCGGGATCGCCGAGCGGCGCGACCGTCGCAAGACCGTCGAGTGCGCCGCGCAGGATCACCACGACCAGTCGCGGATCGCGCCCGTCCGCCGCGCGCGCGAATTTCGGCAAATAGGCCCAGGCCGCGAACGAGGCGCCGCCGAGCAGGAGGCCGCGCCGCGAGGTGAGGAGCCGGTTCTCGACGCAGTCGATCATCGTCATCTCCGCTGCATTTCCGGGGACATCAACAACAGCGCCAGGGCCTGCTGCCGCGATTCGGCGCGCTCCACCGTCCGCCGCGTTTCGATGGAGGCGGCATCCGCCGCTGCGAACTCCAGGAGATCGAGCGGATCGATATTGCTGCCGAGCCGGGCGCCGATTTGCGCAGCAATGTCGAGCCTGAGCTTCATGCCCTCGGGCGCAGCCCAGGCGGCATTGGTGTCGGGAAAGCCGTTGGGCCCGGCCGGCGACCATAGCGGCTGCCCGAGCAGGTTGAGGCCGTTGAGATAGCGGCTCGGATCCTCCGGCACGCGCGCGAGCAGCCGGCCGCTCGCGACCAGGAATTCGTAAGGCGAGCGCATCTTGGTCAACGGTGCTTTCCACGCTTCGTCGGAATCGACCAGCGCGGTCGCCATCGCCTTGAGATCGCCGTCGGTCCTGACGAAGACGTCGCGCAGACGGGCGACGAGCGAAGGCGGCGGATCGTCGGCGACGAAGTGACGAACGAATTTGGTGGCGATGAAATTCGCCGTCGCGGGATGGCGCGCGATGTCGGCGAGCGCAGCCTCGCCCTGTGCGAGGCCGGTCGGCTCATAGGTCTTGCCGAGCAGGATCTGCGGCCCCGGCTGGTGCGCATTGGCGTTGAACACGAAGGAGCCGGGTGGGCCAAGCTGACCCTGCCGTCCCGCAAAAGTCCAGCCGGTGATGATGCGCGCGAGCGAGGTGACGTCGTCCTGCGTGTAGCCGCCGCCGACGCCGAGCGTATGCAGCTCCATGATCTCGCGGGCGAGATTCTCGTTCAGCCCGCGCTTGCGGTTTTGTCCCGCGCGCGAGTCGGGACCGAGCGATTGCTGGTTGTCGAGGAAGAACAGCATCGCAGGATGCTGCTCCACCGCCTTCAACATGTCAGCGAAGCGGCCGAGCACATGCGGCCGGATCGCCTCGCGCTCGAATGCGCCGGCCCAGATCCGCGCCAGCTCGCCCTTGCTGGCGGAGATGCAGAAATGGTTGGACCAGAACACGACCAGCCGCTCGGTGAAGCCGCACTCGGCCAGCGTCGCGCGCTGCAGTCGCGCCAGCGCCTCGGCGCGAAAGGTCTTTTGGATGACGTTGAGCGGCTGCGGCGCGGGCCTGGCGGGCTGCGGCGCAGTCACGTTGGGCTGCATGGTCTCGGGCTTGACCGTGGTCGCGGCAGGCTTGGCATCAGCCATCTGGCCGGTGATCTCCGCCGCTGCGTTCAGCGAGAGATTGCGGCGCAAGGCGGGCTTCTGATCGGCAGGCGCCTGCGCCGGCGTCTCAGCGGGAGCGGCGGCCTTGGCGGTTTCCTTGGCAGCCTCGCGCGCCTGCCTGACCTGATCCTGATAGGCGAACACCGCCTGACCCAGCTGCGGTGTCGATTGCAGGCCGGGCGCTTCCAGCAGCAGGCCGCTCGGACGCGCGAGCTCCGCCTTCACGAAACCGCGCGGATCGGAGGCCGCATTGATGAGATCGCCGGAGGCGCCGCCGCGCGCGCCCAAGCCGAAGCGGTTGAGCGCAACGAGGGCAGCTTGCGAATCGCGGGCCATCGATCTGTCCTTCGCGCGTTGGAGCCGCTTTCCTGATGCCTGCGCAGCGCCTAATATACCGCAGCGACAAATGAACCCGACATGAAAATGACGGCGAAGCTTCGGCGTAAATGATGACAATCGCGAAACAATCCTCGCTGCCGGAACCCCGCCGTCTCACCTGCTCCCGCTGCGGCACCGAATTCGGCTGCGACCTCTCGGGCACGTGCTGGTGCGCGGAGGAGACGGCAAAACTGCCGATGCCGATGAAGGGCGAGGATTGCCTGTGCCGGGACTGCTTGCGGAAGGCGGCGGCGGAGCGTTAGGCCGGAAACAGCGTGGCCTATACCTCATGCCCCGGCGATGTCCGCGCCATGCCGTCGAATGCATCGAGCAGCTTTTCGCGCCACGCATAGATCGGGTCATCCGCTTCGAGCAGCTTGAACGGGCTCACCACGCGCGCCCATTGGAAGCCGCCGAACACGATGTAGTCGGCGTAGTTCGGCGTGGCGCCGCCGAGATAGGGCTGCTTCTTCAACGTCTGCCGTATCACTTCCAGCGACTTGCGGAAAGCGACCACGCCGCTGTCGCGGCCTGCCATGACCTGTTCCAAGCTCTTGCCGCCGAAGCGCGCCTCGCGCGACTTTCGGAAATAGGCGGCGTCGGCCTCGGCGAGATTGTTCGGGATGTCGGCCACTATGAGCGGAAAGATGCCGCCGACGATGGCGATGTCGCCGAATGCGTTGATCATGCGCGCCATGGCGCGGCCGCCCTCACCCCCGAACAGCGACGGTCGATCCGGGAAATTGTCTTCGAGATAGGCCGCGATCGTCCAGGAATCGACCACGGGCTTGTCGTGATGCAGCAGCACAGGGACTTTCTCGGAGCCGTGCGGGGCAAGCGCGCTCTTCTCGGTGAAGCGCCAGGGCAGCGATTGCGCCGACAGCACCTTATGCGCGAGCGCCATCCGCGTGCGCCAGCAATACGGGCTGAACGGGCGCGCGGCGTCGGTGCCGACGAGTTCGTAGAGCTTGAGTGACATTGGCTGGCAGCCTCCTCTTGCTCCGTCATTGCGAGGAGCTCTTGCGACGAAGCAATCCAGACTGCCGCCGCGGAGACATTCTGGATTGCTTCGCTAGCGCTCGCAATGACGTTGTGGCGGCAGGCCTGACTCAACGCCCATTGGTCCGCAAAAACCACTCGCCGTCCTTCGTCACCGCGATCATCAGCCCCACCCCCGCAATCGTCTCGCGCGCAACGTAGCCGCGATCCGCAGCGTCCTCCCAGATGGTGAGGCGCGGGCACGAGGTCTTCCAGGTCGCGACCACCTCGGCATAGGCGCGCGGCTCGCGCGCGACCCATTCGACGAAGTCCAGCACCAGCGGATCGGCCGTCTCCCTCATGGCAAACCTCCCTGGTCGAAGGCGGCCAGAACCGGCGCGCGAAGCAGCAGCCAGCCGCCATAGGCGATGTAGTAGCAGGCGATGGTGGTGATCAGCTTGTTCGACCAGGCCACGAATTGCTGATCAGTCATGGCTTCCAGGATGCGCCGCGCCAGCGTGGTGCCGAGCATCGAGGCGAGAATGGCCACGCCGGCGAGCACGGGATCGAGGCTCGCCGCCTGGTCGATGATGCCGCCGAAATAGACGAGCTTGGTGAAATGGCTGACGAGCTGGCACATCGCTTTCGTCGCGACCTTCTCGCGCCGACCGAAATCGCCGCCGAGGAAGAAAGTATCGAGCAGCGGACCGGAGACGCCGGTCATCAGCATCAGGCCCATGCAGATCGTGCCATAGACCGTACCTTGCCAGAGGCGATCAGGATCCGGCTTGATGTTGGTGGGCAGCAGCCGCGCCATGAACGGGGTGACGCCGAGCAGCAGCAGCGCCATCGGCTTGTCCGGCACGTAGCGGGTCAGAGACCACGCCGCGAGTGCGATGGCAGCGCCGACCATATAGTTCGCGACCGGTCGCCAGCGGATATGCGCGCGCCACAGGAACGCACGCCAGCCGTTCGAGGCCATCTGCGTGATCGCATGCAGCACCATCGCGGTCGGCAGCGGCATCAGGGCCAGGAGCACGCCGATCAGGATCAGCCCGCCCGCCATGCCGAACAGTCCCGACAGGAACGCGGTGGCGACCATCAGCAATCCGAGGGCAGCGATCATGATGGGCGTCACGACGGGGTCTCCTGTCGGCGATTGTCGGAGGTGAACCTGCCTTGCTTGCTCTGCCTTCGCAAACTGAGTTATCTTGCCCTTGGCATCAGCTTTCCTGAGGGTACTGAATAGGGGACTTGCATTTGCGGCGGCTGCTGTTTCTCAACGGCATCAAGGCATTCGAGGCGGCAGCGCGGACGGGCAGCTTTGCTGCGGCCGGGCTCGAGCTCAACGTGTCGGCCGCCGCGGTCAGCCGCATGGTGCATCTGCTCGAGCAGCGGCTCGGCCTCGCGCTGTTCGAGCGAAAGGCCAACCGCCTGGTGCTGACGCAGGCCGGCCGCGCCTATCAGAGCGGGCTGACGCCGATCTTCGATGCGCTGGCGAGCCTCACCGCGCAGGTGACAGCGCCCTCCAGCGTGCGCGTGCTGACCATCGGTGTCGGCCACACCTTCGCGATGCGCTGGCTGATCCCGCGCCTGTCGGAGTTTCGCAGCGAGGAGCCCGACATCGAGGTGCGTTTCACCACCGGCGGCGCCTCGGTGCCGTTCGGCGAGGACTGGAGCTGCGGCATCAAGCTCGGCACCGGCGACTGGCCCGGTCTCGTTGCCGAGCCGCTGTTCGCGGGCGATCTCACGCCGGTCTGCGTGCCGCGCCTTGCGAGCGGATTGAAGCGGCCTGCGGATCTCAGGGGACCGAGCCTGATCCGCGTCGCGCATTCGCCGGAGGACTGGCCGATCTGGCTCAAGGCCGCAAGCCTCGCCCGCATCAACGCGCGCGGGCCCGAGTTCCAGTTCTACGGCCAGGCGCTGCAGGCTGCCGCCGACGGGCTCGGCATCGCCATGGGCATCCGGCCCTACATCGACGACGATCTCGCCGCCGGCCGGCTGGTCGCGCCGTTCGATCTCTCGGTGCCCAAGGGCATGCGCTGGTATCTGCTCTATCGCGGCTTCCAGACCGAGCAGCGCGACTTTGCCGCGTTTCGCCGCTGGATCATGCGCGCGGCATCGGAACCTGCTGCCCGGCCGGTGAAGCGGATCGGCCGCACCGCCGCGCGGAACTGACCTGTCACCCGATCGGGTGAAAAAGCCGGCCACTTGTGAACCGCTTCACATGCTGAAGGCCGCAAATGTGGTCCCCTGACCCTCCGAAAAGAAAAGTGGGACCGACAAGAATGACGACAATCTACGACGGCTTTGACATCGAATCCTTCGAAGCTGGCAAAGGCCTTTGGCATGCCCGCATCCGGCGTGCGGATTTCAGCCCGGTGGCCATCGACGGCGTGCTGTTTCCAGCCATGGAGGTCGGCTTCGCCTGGCCCGATCGCGACGCCGCGATTGCCGACGCCAAGCACCACATCGATCGCTTCCGCCGGCGGGCCGAGGGCGACGACGAATAGGCGAACGGACGGCCAACAGACCAAGACGGGGCGGCGCGAGGGGGGAACCGGTCATGTCAATCATCGAAATCGACGGAGCGCGGCCGCGGATCTATAGCCGCGCCGTGCTGTCCAACTGCCCGGAATGCGACGGCGATCTCACGGTGCTCCGCGTCATCGGCGGTCGCGCCGGATGCGAGTATTGGACCATGCGCTGCACCGATTGCGGCGGCATCCATCTCGACATCCTCGAGCCGAATATGACGGCCGAGGACGGTGAGGGTCCGTCGCCGGCGGCGTGAGCTCGGGGGCTGCTGCCAACCTGCTGTCAGCAGCCTGCATGACGATGGGCATTCGCCCTTTATTGAGGGGCGGACTCGTCCCATATTCGCCTCATGGCGAAGAAACCTGCATCCTCCGAAAAATCCGGCAAATCCCCGAAGACCAAGGCTCCGAACTCGAAGGCGCATCGCCCCGACGTGCAGCCGATCGGGCCGGCGCTGGCCGAGTTGCTCAATCCCGCCATCAATCGCGGCGATGCGGGCCTGGGATCGGGCACCGGCCTGCAGCCGCCGCCGGACAATTCGCGCGATCGTCGCTCCGGGGGCGAAGCTGCCGCACACCGCGCGCGCGCCTCGACGCCGAAGGAGTTTCCGCAGGATGCCACGCGGCCGATGCCGCTGCGGCCCAATCCGCAGCCGCCGGGCGCGCGCCAATCCTCTGAGCTGACCGGATTGGAAGAGGTACCGCAGGCCAATCACGGAACTGCGGCCACGATCCCGAAGCTCGATCCGGAACTGGCGCGGCAGCTCGGGCTGCCAACCGAGGAGGACGACGCCGAAGCGCTGGCGCGGCCGCCGCGCTCCAAAATGGAGGCGCTCGGCGTCAAGGCCACCGCGGATGCGCTGGAGGCGTTGATCCGCGAGGGGCGCCCCGAGTTCCGCAAGGACGACGGCTCCACGCGGGTGTGGACGCCGCACCGGCCGCCGCGCCCGGAAAAGTCCGAAGGCGGCGTGCGCTTTGAGATCAAGTCGGCCTACGAGCCCAAGGGCGACCAGCCGACCGCGATTGCCGAGCTGGTCGAGGGCATCAATCGCAACGACCGTTCGCAGGTGCTGCTCGGCGTCACCGGCTCGGGCAAGACCTACACCATGGCCAAGGTGATCGAGGCGACGCAGCGCCCCGCTCTCATCCTGGCGCCGAACAAGACGCTGGCCGCCCAGCTCTATGGAGAGTTCAAGAACTTCTTCCCCGACAATGCGGTCGAGTATTTCGTCTCGTACTACGACTACTACCAGCCGGAAGCGTATGTCCCGCGCACGGACACGTACATCGAAAAGGATTCGTCCATCAACGAGCAGATCGACCGTATGCGCCACTCGGCGACGCGCGCGCTGCTGGAGCGCGACGACGTCATCATCGTGGCGTCGGTGTCCTGCATCTACGGTATCGGCTCGGTCGAAACCTATACCGCGATGACCTTCGCGCTGAAGAAGGGCGAGCGCATCGACCAGCGCCAGCTCATCGCCGACCTGGTCGCGCTCCAGTACAAGCGCACCCAGGCCGATTTCACCCGCGGCACATTTCGCGTGCGCGGCGACGTCATCGACATCTTCCCGGCGCACTATGAGGACCGCGCCTGGCGCGTGAATCTGTTCGGCGACACCGTGGAGAATATCGAGGAGTTCGATCCGCTCACCGGGCACAAGCAGGACGAGCTTGAATTCATCAAGATCTACGCCAATTCGCACTATGTGACGCCGCGCCCGACCTTGGTGCAGGCGATCAAGTCGATCAAGTTCGAATTGAAGCAGCGGCTCGACCAGCTGCACAACCAGGGCCGCCTGCTCGAAGCGCAGCGGCTGGAGCAGCGCACCACCTTCGACCTCGAGATGATGGAGGCGACGGGAAGCTGCGCCGGCATCGAGAACTATTCGCGCTATCTCACGGGACGCCGTCCCGGCGAACCGCCGCCGACGCTGTTCGAATACGTCCCCGACAACGCGCTGATCTTCGCCGACGAAAGCCACGTCACCATCCCGCAGATCGGCGCCATGTTCCGCGGCGACTTCCGCCGCAAGGCGACGCTCGCCGAATACGGCTTCCGCCTGCCCTCCTGCATGGACAACCGCCCCTTGCGCTTCGAGGAGTGGGACATGATGCGGCCGCAGACCGTCGCGGTGTCGGCGACGCCGAGCGGCTGGGAGCTGAACGAGAGCGGCGGCGTGTTCGTCGAGCAGGTCATTCGCCCGACCGGGCTGATCGATCCGCCCGTCGACATCCGCCCCGCCCGCACGCAAGTCGACGATCTGGTCGGCGAGGTGCGCGCCACCGCGCAGGCCGGCTATCGCTCGCTGATCACGGTTCTGACAAAACGCATGGCGGAGGACCTCACCGAATATCTGCATGAGCAGGGCATTCGCGTGCGCTACATGCACAGCGATATCGACACCATCGAGCGCATCGAGATCATCCGGGACTTGCGCCTCGGCGCCTTCGACGCGCTGGTTGGCATTAACCTCTTGCGCGAAGGCCTCGACATTCCCGAATGTGCGTTGGTTGCCATCCTCGACGCCGACAAGGAAGGCTTTTTGCGCAGCGAGACCTCGCTGATCCAGACCATCGGCCGCGCCGCGCGCAACGTCGACGGCAAGGTGATCCTCTATGCCGACCAGATGACGGGGTCGATGGAGCGCGCCATCGCCGAGACCAACCGCCGCCGCGAGAAGCAGGTGGAATACAACACCGCCAACGGCATCACGCCGGAGAGCGTGAAGAAGCAGATCGGCGACATCCTCAACTCCGTCTACGAGCGCGACCACGTGCTGATCGAGGTCGGCGGCCACGACATGACGGACGACGTCATCTCGATCGGCCACAATTTCGAAGCCGTGCTCGCCGATCTCGAAACCCGCATGCGCGAGGCCGCCGCCGACCTGAACTTCGAGGAAGCCGCCCGCCTCCGCGACGAGGTCAAGCGCCTGCGCGCGACCGAGCTCGCGGTGGTCGACGACCCCACCGCCAAGCAGCGCACCGTGCAGGGCAAGGCCGGCGCCTATGCCGGCACGAAGAAATACGGCGATGCCGCCAACCTGCCGGTCAGCGCGATGAAGAAGAAAACCGTCAGCTCTGCGCTGAAGGCGAGCGGTGGCGGCGGCGGCGGCAGTGGCTCAAAGGTGCACAAGCCGCATCTCGACGAGATGCACGGCCCGGAATCCCTGCCCTACCGCGAGACCCGCGCGCTGCCGGCAAAGCCGTTCGGCAGCACGAGCCGCATCATCCAGCCGACGGACTCACGGCAGTCGGGCCCGGAGTTCGGGCCCGCGCCGAAGTCGACGGGCGGGGCGCCTGGGCGACGGGGTGGGTGGAAGAAGAGGTAGGGAAGCACTACCGCTTCATCACTGCCGTTCGTGGTTATGGATTCCGGGCTCGCCGCTCCGCGGCGCCCCGGAATGACGTGGAGAGAGGCCCCTCACCCCACGCTCGCCGTCACCACCGCCATCACCGACAGCAGCAGCACGATCGTTACCAGTTGCAGCGAGGCGACGGGGTGGGTGCGCCAGGCCGTGATCTTGTCGGAGAACGAGAGATGGGCCTCGAAGAATTTCGGCTCGTAGACCGTCTTGAACAAGGTGGGGAAGCTCGGGCCCAGGGTCACCGCGAGCAGCGCGTGGGTGAACGAAGCGATTGCGACGAAGATGGCGACGCCGGGGTCGCCGGAGAGGTCGCGGTCGCCGCAGAGCTTGAGCAGGAAGGCGGCGAGGGCGAAGGTCGGGAAGCTTTGGAGGGCCGCGGTCAGCGCGAGGCCTTCGAGCGCGTTGTGCAGGCGTGACTTTCTCGCGGTGGCGATAGCGGCCATGGCACGTCTCCCTGATGACTTCGGGATGACGTTAGCTGCGCCTGGACGGGCGTGATGTGAGATGCGTCACGCGGCGGCTTCGCCGGTCCACGCATGCGGGGACAGGCCGGAGCAGAACGCCGGGTTGGGCTCACAAGAGCTGGCCACGTGGTCATTGCGAGCGGAGCGAAGCAATCCAGGCTGTCTCCGCGGGAAGACTCTGGATTGCTTGTCGCAAGGGCTCGTCGCAAGGATGCATTGCGATAGCGGCGCAAGCGAGCATGTGCGGTTCCATTCGCGGGCATTGCGCTCGTCCATGTGCGGTTGCGCGCCATGCCGCCGAGGACGGCATGAATTCTTGCAGCGCGACTGCACCACAACCCATGATCGCATTGCCATGAACCTGGCTCTGCGCTCGCGCGTCAAAACCACTGCAACATCCCTGTGATCTCGAGGATTGGCGATGCGCGGGATCGTGCGTAAGCGTTGCGCAACGCCACGGGGCCGACGAGGACGGGCGGAATGACGGTGGAGAAGCTTAATCGCCAGCGTGTCGTGCATCTGCTCGATGCCTTCGCACGCGGTGACATCGAGGCGGCGCTGGCGTGCTGCACCGACGACGTCGACTTCCTCACCCATGCGCCGATCGACGTGCTGCCGCACATGGTGCCGCGCCACGGCAAGGAAGAGCTGAGCGAACTCTGGCAGACGATCTGGTCGCGCTATTCGGAAGTTCGCTACAAGGCGCCCGTGATCGTCGCCGAGGGCGACGAGGTCGCGACCTACATGCACACCTATTTCCGGAAGCGCAGCAACGACCGCGTCGTGCAGTTCGACATGGCGGTGTTCTACAGCTTCCGCGGCGGGCTGGTGGCGCAGATCCGCGAGATCATCGATTCCTACGATCTGGTGCAACAGGTGCTGGAGCGCGAGATCGGGCCGCTGATCGTGGGGACGGGGGTGGATAGGGGGTAGGTCGCGGCTCGGCTTACGGTTCCATGCGCCCAGCCGGACCGGCAAACTACGGGGTTCTGTTGCAAATCTCACAAAATGCACGCATTTGTGCATTGCGAAAACGTGAATTGCGTTTTGGCGAAAACCCCGTATTTATTCGTGTACAAATGAGTTGAGCGCCCCGGCACCTTTCTGTGCATGGGGTTGTTTTCCGTTTTTCTTGCAAGCCAGCTTCAGGACTACGCCAAATGACAGAGCAC
Source organism: Bradyrhizobium sp. DOA1 (assembly GCF_001593325.1). Classification (NCBI taxonomy): domain Bacteria; kingdom Pseudomonadati; phylum Pseudomonadota; class Alphaproteobacteria; order Hyphomicrobiales; family Nitrobacteraceae; genus Bradyrhizobium; species Bradyrhizobium sp. DOA1. The sequence goes on along the minus strand of NZ_JXJM01000001.1, from coordinate 838,690 downwards.
AGCCTCTGGCGTTTCTCGCGCGCGTTGCACCGTGCGATCAACGACCAGGAGTTCGGCGATATCGAGGCCCTGATCGACGAGGACGTCGAATGGGCGCTCTATGGCCCGATCGACATGTTTCCGTTCCTCGGCGCACGAAACGGCAAGGACGCCGTGCTCGACGTCATCTGCCAGCTGGCCGACAATTTCCACGTCCGCCGCTTCGACCGCGAGAGCATCATGCTCGGCGTCGATTCCGCCGCCTCGATGCTGCGCTATTCGCTGACGGCGCTGGATTCCAACAAGCCGATCAGCCTGCGCGTCGCGCAGTTCGCCCAGTTCAGGGCGGGCAAGCTCGTCAGCATGCGCGTGCTGATCGACACTTTTGACCTGGTCGAGCAGGCACTCGGCCGCGCCATTCATCTGCCGAAGATGACGCGCGCCGGCTAAAGCATGATCCGGAAAAGCGCGAAGCGGTTTTCCCAAAAAGATCATACGCAAACGACAACCTGAAGCGCGATGGATGATCATCGTGCTTCAGGGGGGACGCCAACGGGTCCTGCTCTCCGGGACCGATGACGAAACTGACATGACGCTCCTGGCCTCCAGCCCCGCCGGATGCGGCCGTGTCAGCAGCTCGTCATCGGGCGCGCGCTTTTCGCGCGGCCCGTTGGTTCGCCATTCGCGGCAAGCCGTCACAATTTCGCGACGATGGACCCGCATGTCTCGCGACGGAATGGTGCATGGCCGGAGCTCGATATATATTGTCGATGGGCATGTGCCGGGGGGTTGCGGGCAGGACGATGGAATTCTCGACAGGGTTTGGCTGGACCAGGCTGCCAGTGCTGGCGGCTGCCTTCATCTTGGGCTCGGTGCTGACGGTCTCGGCGCAGATCATTCCGCCCTTCTCCCAACCCGCGGCTGCGCCTGAGGACGAGGCCGAGACAGAGGCCGTCGCGGAGGCTCCCAGCGCTAATGACCCAGACGTGCTCAAGGGCATCGACGTCGACAAGCTCGACTGGAGCCAGCTCGCAGTCGATGCCGGGACCGGCATCGACCCCATGGTTGCCAAGAAGCGCGCCCAGGCCGCCGCCAAGGACGGCTTGGATTGGTCGTCGAACGCCAATGCCAACGGCTCCTCCGCGGTGACGGTGAAGCAGTCCGTGTTCTCGTTTTGGGACACGCGGATCGGCGCCGACATGACGGTGACGAACGAGCCGAGGACGATGTCCGAGCTGCTGGCGCAGAAGGCCAGCAATGGCGGCAACCTGCCGCAATCCTCCGGCAGCGCCTGGGCAACGGCGACCGCGCCGGGCGCGGGCGTGATCTGGGACAAGACGGCAGTGGAGGCCCGGCTCGATCCCGGCTCCGAGCAGAGCAAGATCGGGGCCTCGCTGACCAAATCCGTGCCGCTGTCCGGCGACACGTCGCTGACGCTCCAGAACGGCTACAGCGTCAACCAGCACGGCACCACGGCGGTCCCCGGCATCGGCGGCCACATCACCCGCAACTACGAGACCGACCAGACCGCCAAGGTCACGCTCACCGACACCGGTACCAGCATCACGGCCGGCCAGACGTTGTCGACCACTGACGACAAATGGCTGCGCAAGTTCGGCGCCGAACAGAAGCTGTTCGACAACGTCACGGTCTCCGGCTCGGTCGGCGAGACCTCACAAGGCGCGATCAACAAGAGCGTGACGGCGGGTTTCAAGAAGAGCTGGTAGGGGCGAGTCCCCTGCTCTCCCCTCATCGGAGAGGGCGCTCCGCAGGAGTGCGTCTCGAAGGATAAAGGCCCCGCTGGCCGACCTGGGCGCTTCATGGTTCGAGACGCGCTTCGCGCTCCTCACCATGAGGAACCCAAAGGTCCGTCGCCGCAGACCCCGTTCACACTCTGCTAACCCTACGCCACGGCAAAACCCCCGAATGGTCCGCCCTTGCCGCATCTCGGCCCATTTGCGGTCAAAATCGGACGCACAGATGCGGTCTGCCTCACAGACGTCGTCGTGCGGGGGACACTCGCGCTGCGCTCAACGCGAACAGGGGAATAACGATGAACGCCATGCGTCCCGAAAAGGCCGAAGGCACCGAGACCGAGACGGTCGACACCAACCTTGCCGCCGTGACCGAGGTCGAAGCCGGCATCCGCGATTTCGTCCGTAACGACATCGCCTATCTGCGCCGTCCGGCCGCGACCACCACCGACGCACCGCCGCTCGACCCGAGCGCGGAAGCGACCGTCAACAACGTCAACTCGCTGATCCAGCGCGTCGCCGGCACCTCGCTCGCCGAGATCGAGAATCTGATCTCCGAGCTCGAGAGCCTCCGCGACCTGCTCCATGCCGAAGGCCAGCGCGTCCAGCGCGAGATCTCCGGCTACGCCCAGCTCAGCCAGGCCGCGATGAAGTCGACCCGCATGATCGCCGACAACGTCGCGCAGTGGAAGCGCGCCGCCGACGGCCTGCGCAACAGCTAATCGGTCAAACCGCATCACCGGCCGCCGCGTTCCGCAAGGGGCGCGGCGGTTTTGATTCGTGGAACAAGCTAGGCTCGCGTCCTTGCCATTGGAGGTGTCATCACCCGCGAAAGCGAGTGATCCAGTACTCCGAGACGGCAGTGATTGAGCCGAGATGCGGCGGCGTACTGGATGCCCCGGTCAAGCCGAGGCATGACAGCGGTGAGTGCGGCGCCAAGGCTTTGAACCCTCCGTCCCATACCAGCGACCAATGCCAAGCGCCCGTGGCCTTAGCGGCCGGGCCTTGGGGACAAGCTCATGGAAAGCATTCGGCCCGACAACTCGGACCCTATCGCACTGCGGCCCGCGCCGAATCAGCTCGGCACGATCACACTGCGCTTTGTCGGATTGCTGGCAGTTGCGATCGCCGTCTTGGCGTTCGTCTACAGCCGCTGAGGCGGGGCCGGGTGCGGCCCCGAATAGTTAACGAAATATTACTCGGAGACTTCGACGCTAGAAGCTTCCAGGGTGTAGGCGCCATCGGCATAGCCCTTCACCACCATGCCAGCGACGAGCATCACGGCCAGCGTCGCAGTCGCGAAGATGAAACCAACGAATTTGAGTGCGCCGCGATCTGCCATGGTCCTCGTCCCCTGTCTCTGCCCAATTGGTTTCAAATAGACAGCGACAGGTTCATAATTAGTTAGCACCTCACTGGTTCCGCCAAACTGCTTCGCGGTAACCAGCTTTGCGCGGCTTATGACAGCCGCCCAGAATCGCGTCCATAGCGCGGGTGCAACACTCGCGCCTTCATTTCGACCATTCATCTTGGAACAGATCTAACCGCCGTTCCGCATCGGCACGAAGGCCGAGGCGGTGATGGAATAGACTTCCTCGCCGCGCTGGTTGGTGCCGGTGGTACGGGCCGTCAAAATGCCCCAGCCGGGACGCGAGGCTGAAATGCGCTTGTCGATGACGACGTTGACATAGGAGACCGTGTCGCCGGCGAGCACCGGCTTGATCCAGCGCAGGTCGCGAAAACCCGGCGACGGGCCCCACACCGCAACCTCCTCGCCGCGCGAGGCGGCTTCGCGCGCTAGGCGCTGGCCATCGGCGACAAGCAGGCTCATGCAGGCTGAGCCGACGTGCCAGCCGGAGGCAGCTAACCCGCCGAACAGCGAGTTCTTGCCCTCCTCCTCATCGAGGTGAAAGCGCTGCGGATCGAACTTGGCGGCGAACGTCTTGATCTTTTCCGCGGTGAACGTGTAGGCGCCGATCTCGCGGCGCTGGCCGATATCGATGTCCTCGAAGAACCGCATCAGACCGCCCCCTCGCGCCGCTTGATCAGGATCGGCGAGGTCATCTCCGCGAGAGCTTCACCCCTGGCGTTGCGCACGGTGCATTTGAACTTGACGATGCCGAGCTCGGGGCGGCTCTTCGAGGCGCGCGCCTCCACGACGTCGACATCGAGCATGAGGTCGTCGCCCGGCCGGAGCGGAGACAACCAGCGCACCTCGTCGACGCCGGGCGAGCCGAGCGAGGCGGCGCGGGTGATGAAGCCGTCGGCCATCATCCGCATCATCAGCGAGCACAGGTGCCAGCCGGAGCCGGACAGGCCGCGCAGCATGCTTGTCGCCGCGGCCTCTTCGTCGAGGTGCATCGGCTGCGGATCGAACTCGGCGGCAAAGGCCAGAATCTCGTCGCGGGTGACGTGGCGCGGGCCGAACGTTCCGAACCGGCCGGGCGGGAAATCTTCGAAGGTCAGGGTCATCTTGGGATGGGTTGGTGGAAATGACAGATTGTGGCCGCACTTTGCGGCAATCTCAACCCGCCGGCCCGCATGGCTCGTGCTACATTCGACGCGGCGGCGTGGTCTTTGAGTCGGATCAGCCCGGGGTCGCGATCCGCGGTCCGATTTGAAATCCCGATTTGCCTGGGGAGAGCGATGTTTTCATTCAGCGATCTGTTTCAGTGGGACCGGTTCATCACCCCCACGATCATCAAGACCTTCTACTGGCTGGTGATTGCGCTGATCTGCCTGTTCGGCCTCTCCGGCGTCTTCTCCGGCCTTGCTGCGATGGCGATCAGCCCGTTCGGCGGCTTCCTGGTGCTGCTGTCGTCGATCGCCAGCGTCGTCGTCGGCATCGTGTTCTCGCGCATCGTCGCGGAACTGATCCTGATCGTCTTCCGCATCAACGAACATCTCGGCGCGATCCGCGATCAGGGCGGCGGGATGCGATGAGGCTTGTCTCGTAGGGTGGGTTAGGCGAAGCCGTAACCCACCTTTTCTGTTTCTGCAGATCGAGACAATGGTGGGTTATGCCGAGCAGATGCGCTTCGCGCATATGCTCGTCTAACCCACCCTACGGCACCGATGCTGATGCTTACGTATTGAACCTGAAATGCATCACGTCGCCGTCGGCGACGACGTATTCCTTGCCTTCGAGCCGGAGCTTGCCGGCGTCGCGCGCGCCGGCTTCGCCGCCGAGCGCAACGTAGTCCTCATACGCGATGGTCTCCGCGCGGATGAAGCCCTTCTCGAAATCGGTGTGGATCACGCCGGCCGCGCCAGGGGCCTTGGTGCCGCGATAGATGGTCCAGGCGCGCGCTTCCTTCGGCCCGACGGTGAAATAGGTGATGAGGTCGAGCAGCGTGTAGCCCGCGCGGATCAGGCGGTCGAGGCCGGCTTCTTCGAGGCCCAGCGTCTCCAGGAAGTCGGCGCGCTCCTCGCGCGAGATGGTCGCGATCTCGGACTCGATCTTGGCGGAGATGACGACGGCGACGGCGCCTTCCTTGGCAGCCTGCTCCTGCACCGCCTGGGAGAACGCGTTGCCCGTCGCAGCCGAGCCTTCCTCGACGTTGCAGACGTAGAGCACCGGCTTCGACGACAGCAAGCCAAGCATGGAGAAGGCGCGCTCCTCCTCGGCTTTGCGCTCGACGAGGCGGGCGGGCTTGCCGTCACGGAGCAGCACCAGGGTGCGGTTGACGAGGTCGAGCTGCTCCTTGGCGTCCTTGTCGTTGCCCTTGGCCTTCTTGGTGAGATTGTCGACGCGCTTCTCCAGGCTGTCGAGGTCGGCCAGCATCAGCTCGGTCTCGATGGTCTCGATGTCGGCGAGCGGGGCGATCTTGCCCTCGACATGGGTGATGTCCGAATCCTCGAAGCAGCGCACGACATGCGCGATGGCGTCGACCTCGCGGATGTTGGCGAGGAACTGGTTGCCGAGACCTTCGCCCTTGGAAGCCCCGCGCACGAGGCCGGCGATGTCGACGAAGGTCAACCGGGTCGGAATGATCTGCGCCGACTTGGCGATCGCCGAGAGCTTGTCGAGCCGCGGATCGGGCACGGCGACCTCGCCGACATTCGGCTCGATGGTGCAGAACGGATAGTTCGCGGCCTGCGCCGCGGCTGTCTCGGTCAGCGCATTGAACAAGGTCGACTTGCCGACATTGGGCAACCCGACAATCCCGCATTTGAATCCCATAGATCCTGGCCTCCGCGCTCCGCGCGTAAATGTATTCCGGATTCGTCATGCGCGGGCTTGACCCGCGCATCCATCGTCTTCGAAGGATGGATCGCCGGATCAGGTCCGGCGATGACAAGTGTCATTCCTTGCCGTTCTCGTCCTTGGTCAAAAATCCCTTCGCCTGCATGGCAAGATGCACCCTGTTGGCGAAGGTCGCGTCCGTGCCCTTGGCGATCAGTGCCGCGTGCTCGGCCACCGCATCGCAGAGCGTCGCCACCCAATCATTGTCGGCCTTGGCGAAGTCCGACAGCACGTGGCCGTGCACCAATTCCTTGACGCCGGGATGACCGATGCCGAGCCTGACACGGCGATAGTCGTTGCCGATATGGGCCGAGATCGAGCGCAGGCCGTTGTGGCCGGCGATGCCGCCGCCGATCTTCACCCGCACCTTGCCCGGCGGCAGTTCGAGCTCGTCGTGGAAAGCGGTGACGTCACCCGGCGCGATCTTGAAGAAGCTTGCGGCCTCCTGCACGGCGCGGCCGGACTCGTTCATGTAGGTCGTGGGCTTGAGCAAGATCACGCGCTCAGTGCCGAGCGTGCCTTCCGCAGTCTCGCCCTGAAAACGACGGCGCCATGGTGCGAAACCATGACGCCGCGCGATCTCCTCGACGGCCATGAAGCCGATATTGTGCCGGTTACGTGCGTATTTCGCGCCGGGATTGCCGAGCCCAACAAAGAGTCGCATGACGCGGCGCGCCCCTCGCTCGGCGTGCGATCAAGGACCGCGCGCCAGCTTTGAGAGATTACTTCTTCTTGTCGCCGGCCGGAGCCTTGGCAGCCGCCGCCGGAGCAGCAGCGCCCGCAGCCGGAGCCGCCGCAGCAGGAGCTGCAGCACCCGCAGCCGGAGCCGCGCCACCAGCAGCCGCCGCAGCCGCGGCCTTCTGCTCTTCGGCGTAGCCTGAGGGCGGCACGATGGTGACGAGGGTCGCGTCCTCGCGGGTCAGCGCCTTCACGCCAGCCGGCAGCTTGACGTCCGCCAGATGCAGCGAGTGACCGATTTCCAGCGAACCGACGTCGGCCTCGATGTATTGCGGGATGCTCTCGACACCGCATTCGAGCTCGATGGCGTGGGCGACGATGTTGACGGTGCCGCCGCGCTTCACGCCCGGGGACGTTTCCGCCTTCACCACGTGCAGGGGCACGCTGATGCGGATGGTGGCGCCTTCGCCGAGCCGCATGAAGTCGACATGGATCGGGAAGTCCTTGACCGGATCGAGGTGATAGTCGCGCGGAATCACGCGGTGCTTCTTGCCCTCGAGCTCGATGTCGACCAGCGTGGTCAGGAACCGGCCGGCGAGGATGCGCTGGCGCAGCTCACGATCCTCGATCGAGATCGTGACGGGGGGCTGGTTGTTGCCGTAGATCACTCCGGGCACTCTGCCGGCGCGACGCTCAGCCCGGGCGGCCCCCTTGCCGCTCTTCGGACGTGCGGTCGCCTTCAATTCCTTGACGGTCGTCGCCATGTCGTTAAGTCCTTGTTTTTGCAAAAGTTAATGGGCCGCAGCGCGGCCCATGGCATCATCCGCAGCAAGCCTCCAGGGGTGCGGGGGCCGCAGACGTGGCGGGCTTTTACCCGGAAGATGCGGAAATGACAAGGAGAATGGGCCCCTGTCATGCCCGGGCTTGACCCGCCTGCGCGGCCGAAGCCGCTTCGGCGAGGCGAAGGCCGGGGCATCCATCAGGCAGAACGGCACGTTTCGAAGGGGATGGATGGCCGGGGCACGCCCGACTATGACGAGTTGGCGAGACCACGCGCCCTTATGTCAGGGCGTCGGCGCGCCGCCGAGCTTCGCCTCCAGCGCGGCGATCCGCGCCTTCAGGGTTTCATTCTCCTCGCGGGCGAGGCGGGCCATGTCCTTGACCGCCTCGAACTCCTCGCGCTTGACCAGATCCATGTCGCGCAGGAATTTTTCCGCCTGGGTGCGCATCACCGTGTCGAACTCGCGCTTGACGCCCTGGGCGGCACCGGCGGCATCGTTCATCAGGCGGCCGATCTCGTCGAAAAACCGGTTGTTGGTCTGGGTCATTTCGGTCTCCTGGCGGGCTTCCGATAAACTTTGCGCGAACGCTCGAAAAGACAATGGCAATCCGCATCGGGCGGTTCAAGAGCGAAGCGGCGGTATCCTTGTCACGCCCCGGTTTCCTTGCAATCGTATTCAACGTCCCTGCATAAGAGGAATCACAGGGCGTCGGCTGGCGCGCAATCGCCGAATCTCGCGCCGCAATCTGATTCAGACATAGAAGGCGCGATGCCCTTTCTTCTCATCGACTTTCCTGCCTTCAAGCCCATCGCGCTCGAGATCGGTCCTTTCGCGATCCGCTGGTACGCGCTGGCCTATATCTGCGGCATCGTGTTCGGCTGGCTCTATGCGCGCTCGCTCCTGAAGAAGGAGCGCCTGTGGGGCGGCCCCGCGCCGATGTCGCTGGTGCAGATCGACGACTTCATCCTCTGGGTCACGCTCGGCATCATCCTGGGCGGCCGCACCGGCTATGTGCTGTTCTACAACCTGCCCTTCTTCATCGAGCATCCCGCCGCGATGTTCAAATTGTGGGAGGGCGGCATGTCGTTCCACGGCGGCTTCCTCGGCTGTGTCGTCGCGGTGATGTGGTTTGCCTATCGCAACGGCATCTCGATCCTGTCGCTGGGCGACATCACCACCGCGGTCGCGCCGATCGGGTTGCTGCTCGGCCGCATCGCCAATTTCATCAATGGCGAATTGTGGGGCCGCGCCACCGATGCGAGCCTGCCCTGGGCGATGATCTTTCCCAACGACCCCACACATCTGCCGCGCCATCCGAGCCAGCTTTACCAGGCCGGCATGGAGGGCCTCCTCCTCTTCACCGTGCTTGCGATCATGATCCGCTTCGGCGCCTTGAAACGGCCCGGCATGATCCTCGGCGCCTTCATCCTGGTCTATGGCCTGGCCCGCATCGCCGGCGAGCATTTCCGCGAGCCGGACGCGCAGCTCGGATTCCTCTGGGGCGGATTAACCATGGGCATGCTGTTGTCGATCCCGATGCTTATCGTAGGCCTCATACTTATTGTATGGGCTGTCAGGCGCGGTGCGCCGAAGCCGATCGAGGCCGTCAGTTAATTTCATCTCGAGAAGATAGACCGTGAGCGACCAGCCGCTACTCAACGAGATCAAGGCGCTGATCAAATCTTCAGGCCCGATGCCGGTCTGGCGGTACATGGAACTGTGCCTGATGCATCCGCGCTACGGCTATTACGTCTCGCGCGATCCGCTCGGGCGCGAGGGCGACTTCACCACCGCGCCCGAGGTCAGCCAGATGTTCGGCGAACTACTGGGGTTGTGGACCGCCTCAGTCTGGAAGCAGATGGGCTCGCCGCAATTCCTGCGGCTGATCGAGCTCGGTCCCGGCCGCGGCACCATGATGGCCGATGCGCTGCGCGCCTTGCGCGTGCTGCCGCCACTCTATCAGGCGCTTCACATCCACTTGGTGGAGGTCAACCCGGTGCTGCGCGAGCGGCAGAGCGCGACGCTGGCGAACGTGCGCAACATCGCCTGGCACGACAGCATCGACGAGGTGCCGGAAGGACCGAGCATCATCCTCGCCAACGAATATTTCGACGTGCTGCCGATCCACCAGATGGTTCGACTCGAGGACGGCTGGCACGAGCGCGTGATCGAGATCGATCCCAACGGCAAGCTTCAGTTCGGCACGGCGCCCGAGCCGACGCCGCGCTTCGACGTGCTGCTGCCGCCCTTGGTGCGCGCCGCCCCGATCGGCGCCGTGTTCGAATGGCGGCCCGACGGCGAGATCATGAAGCTTGCAACGCGCGTGCGTGACCAGGATGGCGCAGCGCTGATCATTGACTACGGCCATCTGCGCAGCGATGCCGGCGACACCTTCCAGGCGATCGCGCGCCACACCTTCACCGATCCGCTCAAGGCGCCCGGCCAAGCCGACGTCACCGCCCATGTCGATTTCCAGGCGCTGGCGCGCGCGGCGGAGGATGTCGGCGCCCGCGTGCACGGCCCGGTGACGCAAGGCGACTTCCTCAAGCGCGTCGGCATCGACACCCGCGCGGCGGCCTTGATGCAGAAGGCAACGCCTGAAGTCGCCACCGACATCTCAGTGGCGCTCAAGCGCCTGACCGATACGGGGCGCAGCGGCATGGGCTCGATGTTCAAGGTGATCGGCATCTCCGAGCCGCGGCTGACGGGTCTTGCCGGCCTCAGCGATCTCGAACAGGCCGGAGACAATTGATGACCCTCACTTCGTCGCTGCTGTCGGCCGTGCCCGGCCTGCGCCATGCCTTCTTCACTCGCGAGGGCGGTGTCTCCAGCGGTATTTATGCCGCGCTGAACGGCGGGCTCGGCTCCAACGACGACCAGGCTCTCGTCGCGGAGAATCGCCGCCGCATGGCCGAGCATGTCGGCGTCGCGCCGGAGCGCTTCCTCAGCCTGCACCAAATCCATTCGCCCGACGTGCGCGTCGCCGAAACTCCCTGGCCGAGCGGGCCGCGGCCAAAGGGCGATGCGCTGGTGACAAGGACACCCGGCATCGCGCTCGGCGTCTCCACCGCCGATTGCGGACCGGTGCTGTTCGTCGATCCCAATGCGGGCGTGATCGGCGGCGCGCATGCCGGCTGGAAGGGCGCGCTGACCGGCGTGCTGGAAGCAACGATCGCTGCGATGGAGAAGCTCGGTGCCACCCGCGGCGGCATCATCGCCGCGATCGGCCCGCTGATCCGGCAGGAGAGCTACGAGGTCGGCAACGAGTTCGTCACGCGCTTCATCGAAGCGGATGCGGAGAATGCCGTGTTCTTCATCCCGTCGGTGCGCGAGGGTCATGCGATGTTCGATCTCGCCGGCTTCATCCGCAAGCGGCTCGAAGCCGCCGGCATCCTGATGATCGACGATCTCGGCCTCGATACTTATGCGGACGAACGCTTCTTCAGCTATCGCCGCTCGGTGCATCGCAAGGAGCCGGATTACGGCCGCCACATTCACGCGATCGCACTCGAAGCGTGAGATCTCGTGCCCCGGACGCGGCGAGCACGCAAGTGATGCGCCGTTGAGCCGGGGCCCATGTCTCTTCAATCTCGATCTCGGCGGCCATCTGGGTCCGGCTCAGCGCAGCGGCACTGCGCGCCGCAGCGCGTCCCGGGACACGCACCGTCGCCTTGAAGGCTGCGCGGTCGAAGCGTGAACACACGGGCAACCCCGTGTCATTCCGGGGCGACAGGACCGTGCGTTGTGTCGCCGCCGCCCTAGACCTTAATCGATTTTAACGATATCGCTGCCCTCCATAATGAGGGACGCGTCGTTCATCTTGGGCCGTGCAGGTTCGCGCGTGCTGGCGGTCATGCTGCTGGCAGCGGCGACCGCGCTTGGCGGCTGCGCGGGAGGCGGCAGTGGTGCCGCCAACTCCTATGCGATGGCGCCGAGCGGCAGCAGCGGCGCCACCGTGGCGTTCGAATCCATCGACGGGCCGCCGCCGCAGGTGTTCGACCGCATGGTCGGCGTGCTCGACAGCGAATCCAAGCTGCGCAGCCTGTCCGTGGTCTCCCGCGAGGGCTCCGCCGCCTACCGCGTGCGCAGCTACCTCTCCGCCCAAATCGTCCGTGGCAAGACCGTGATCGCCTGGGTCTGGGACGTCTACGACGCCAACCAGCAGCGGGCGCTGCGCCTGTCCGGCGAGGAACCCACCTCCGCGAAGGCCGGCCGCGACGCCTGGGGCGCTGCCGACGACCTCGTCTTGCGCAAGATTGCCCAGGCCGGATTCAGCGGACTTTCCAACATGATCAACGGGACGCCGGATGCTCCCGGCGCGGCTCCGAACCTGCGCGGACCGGCGGTGGCAACCGCGATTCCGGTGGCGCCTGCGCCGGGCATGCCGGCCTCGGCGCTTGGCTATGCCGCGCAATAACCCCCGCTAAACCACGGCCTCAAGTCGCGGCCAAGCCGTTGGCCCGACTCAGGATTTTCGAAGGGAAAACGTAGCATCCCGGGTTGCCATTGCAGCCTCTCGCCTGATATTTCCTCGCCCGTCGTAACCGTGCTGCCAGTGGGTATTTTCTGATGTTGAACGTCGTATCCAGCAAAGCGCGGGAGGAAGCGTCCATGTCGGCCAAAAACGGCTCCATCAAGCTCGTCGCCGGCAACTCCAATCCGGCTCTGGCCCAAGCCATCGCGCAGGGCCTCAACATGCCGCTGACCAAGGCGGTGGTGCGGCGCTTCGCGGACATGGAGATCTTCGTCGAGGTCCAGGAGAACATCCGCGGCTCGGATGCCTTCATCATCCAGTCGACCTCGTTTCCGGCGAACGACAACCTGATGGAGCTCTTGATCATCACCGACGCGCTGCGCCGCTCCTCGGCGCGCCGCATCACCGCAGTGATCCCCTATTTCGGCTATGCCAGGCAGGACCGCCGCTCCGGCTCGCGCACGCCGATCTCGGCCAAGCTCGTCGCCAATCTGATCAGCCATGCCGGCGTCGACCGCGTCATGACGCTCGACCTGCATGCCGGCCAGATCCAGGGCTTCTTCGACATCCCGACCGACAATCTGTTCGCCGCCCCCCTGATGGTGCGTGACATCCGCGAACGTTTCGACCTCGGCAAGGTGATGGTGGTCTCGCCCGACGTCGGCGGCGTGGCCCGCGCCCGCGGCCTCGCCAAGCGCATCAACACCCCACTCGCGATCGTCGACAAGCGCCGCGAGCGTCCCGGTGAATCCGAAGTCATGAACGTGATCGGCGACGTCTCCGGCTACAGCTGCATCCTGGTCGACGACATCGTCGATTCCGGCGGCACGCTGGTGAATGCGGCCGACGCGCTGCTCGCCAAGGGCGCCAAGGACGTCTACGCCTACATCACCCACGGCGTGCTCTCCGGCGGCGCGGCCGCACGCATCTCCGGCTCCAAGCTGAAGGAGCTCGTGATCACCGACTCGATCCTGCCGACCGAGGCGGTGACCAAGGCACCGAACATCCGCACGCTTCCGATCGCCAGCCTGATCTCCGACGCGATCGCGCGCACGGCGGCGGAAGAGTCGGTGTCGAGCCTGTTCGACTGAGACCGTCGTTCCGGGACGGCGCCCAGCGCCGAACCCGGAATCCATCTTTCAGCAATCCGCATAGATCGCTGGGTCGGGCGCGTGCGACGCCCGCCCCGGAGTGACGACGACCTCCCCTACGCCACGGCCCCTCATAGCCCCCGCGGGTTGTTGCCGGCGCCGGCCCATGACATCATTCAGATACCGAGTCATCTCTCCCCTCTGGACGCCTGATGCCACGCCGGAAATTTGCTTGGGAAAAGCTGTCGGATGACGAGTTGCTCAAGCAACGTCTCCGCAGCCTGAGGGTAACGGTCGAAGGCACCTGGCTGGAGGACTGCGTCGGCACGCTCTACGAGGAGCTCGAAGAGCGAGGCATCCGGCTGCGGCCGCATACATGGATTTCGAGCGAATGGTTCAGTCCGGGCGACGTGCCCGGCATCGCCATCCCCTTCTACCTCGCCCATCCGCGCCTGATGAAGCTCGAGAAGAAGATGATGTTCGATGTCGAGGGCGGAACCTGGCGCGAGTGCATGGCCATCCTCCGTCACGAAGCCGGGCACGCCTTGCAGCACGGTTACCAGTTGCAGCGGCGGCGGCGTTGGCAGCAGCTGTTCGGCCCGTCGTCGAAACACTACCCGCGCTATTACCGGCCCAATCCTGCAAGCCGGCGTTACGTCCAGCACCTTCGGCTCTGGTATGCGCAGAGCCATCCTGACGAAGATTTCGCCGAGACCTTTGCGGTGTGGCTGCGGCCGCGCTCGAACTGGCGAACGCGATATGCCGGCTGGCCGGCGCTGAAGAAGCTCGAATATGTCGACGAGCTGATGGGCGAGATCGCGGGAAAGCGGCCGCAGATCACGACGCGGGAGCGTGTCGATCCCCTGGGTCGGCTCAGCCAGACACTCGAAGAGCACTACAAGAAGAAGCAGGCGTTCTATGCGTTCTCGCCGCCGAAGACCTACGACAGGGACCTCTCCCGGCTGTTTTCAGCCGATCCGCGGCACCATCGGTCAACGCCGGCCTCGAGCCTGATCAGGCGGCACCGCGCCCAGATCAGGCAACTGGTCGCGCGCTGGACGGGTGAGAACCAGCTCACGCTCGATGCGGTGCTTGACGAGATGATCTCCCGCTGCCGCGATCTCGATTTGCGGGCCGTTGGCCCCGAACAGAAGCTCGTTCTCGATTTCATCGTTCTCGTGACCGCCAAGACGATGCACGCGCTGTTTGGCCCGTCTCGGCGCAAATGGATCGCGCTATGAGACGCCTCCGTATTCTGGTGCTGATGCATCCGGACTTCCTGCCGCCGGACTCGAGCGACGGATACAGCGCGCAGGAAATCAACACGTGGAAAACGGAATACGACGTCGTGAACACCCTGCGCGCGGCCGGCCACGAGGTTCGCGCCCTCGGCGCCCAGGACGAGATCAAGCCGGTGCGCGAGGCGATCGAGGAGTTCAAGCCGCACGTGGTGTTTACGTTGCTGGAAGAATTCCACAACAACGTCGCCTATGACCAGCACATCGCGAGCTATCTCGAACTGATGAAGGTCGCTTATACCGGGTGCAACCCGCGCGGCCTGATCCTGGCGCGCGGCAAGGATCTGTCGAAGACGCTGGTGCATCATCGCCGGATCGCGGCGCCGGCTTTCGCCGTCTTCCCGATGCGCCGCAAGGTGAAACGTCCGACGCGTCTTGCGCTGCCGCTGATCGTCAAGAGCCTGAACATGGACGGCTCGTTCGGCATCTCGCAGGCCTCGATCGTCGATACCGACGAGAAGCTCGCCGAACGCGTCGCATTCATCCACGAGCGGGTCGAATCCGCGGCCATCGCCGAGCAGTTCATCGAGGGGCGGGAGCTCTATGTCGGCGTGCTCGGCAATAACCGGCTACGTGTCCTGCCGGTTTGGGAGCTGAAATTCGGCAGCATGGGCGGACGCAGGTCTCGGCACATCGCCACGGAGAAAGCCAAGCACGACACCGATTATCAGGAGAAGGTCGGCATCGTCGACGGGCCGGCGAAGGATCTAGCGCCCGAAGTGATCGCACGCATCCAGCGCGCCGCGAAACGCATCTACCGGGCGCTTGGCCTCGACGGCTACGCGCGCATCGATTTCCGTCTCGCCGCCGATGGTACGCCGTATTTCATCGAGGCCAATCCTAACCCCGAGATCGCGAAGAGCCAGGAATTCGCCACGGCCGCCCAGCATGCCGGGCTCGAATACCCCGACCTCCTGCACCGCATCCTGACCCTCGGGATCAGCCGGGCGAAGGCCGGTGTGTCGTTGGGCTGACAACGGCCGGCACAGCGGCCGAGAGCCGCTGTCGAAGCTGCTTGACGAGTTTTGCATTGTCATTCCGGGGCGGCGCGCCAGCGCCGAACCCGGAATCCATCTTGCAGCAATCCGTGTCGACCAATGGCTTCCGGGCGCGCGCTGCGCGCGCCCCGGAATGACCATTGCCTACCCCACGATCCCCGCGGCGACCTGGCCACGCAGGCGTTCGAGGCCGAGCAATGTCTCGGCACAGGCGGCCGCGACTTCGACGCCCTTGATGGCAAAATGCCTGCGGAAGAAGTCGTAATGCACCTCGGTCTCGTGGAATTGCTGCGGCGTCAGCACGGCCGAGAACACCGGCACCTCGGTGCGCAGCTGCACGTCCATCAGCGCCTTGATTACGGTGTCGGCGACGAACTCGTGGCGGTAGATGCCGCCGTCGACGACGAGGCCGGCCGCGACGATGGCGGTGTAGCGCCGCGTCTTGGCGAGGACCTGTGCGTGCAGCGGAATCTCGAACGAGCCGGGCACCTCGAACACGTCGACATGGGTGAGGTGCCGCGCCTCGGCCTCCCTCATGAAGGCGATGCGGGCCTCTTCGACCACGTCGCGGTGCCAGCAGGCCTGCACGAAGGCCACCCGCTGCGGCTTTGCGAAGCGCGGGTGCTCGGTCGCAGGCCCTTTCGGAACCGGCGGTTGTCCCACTTCAATTTCGGCTTGGGACGTTTCGGCTTGTAAAGTTTCGGCTTGTACAGTTGCGGTTTGGGGATCTTGCAACATCTGATTCATGGCTTTCCTCGGTTTAAGGACCAGAATCAGGGCACACGGAACGACAAACAGCCGCATCTTGCGATGCGTCTGCCACCGACCGTTCTCTTTCATCCGGACTTTGACCGTCGGCTTCGGAGTTGCACCGAATCTGCTGACCCTTCCCTTCGGGATCACCCTCGCGGAAGGCGCTCGCGGGCTTAGGCCTTTCGGCCCTTACCGCCGGTGGGGACTTTCACCCCGCCCTGAGAACATCGGCCGTTCGGGATGAACGGCCTGCCTGGAAATATGCCGCTCGCGCGCCACCGCGGCAAGCGGGTTCCGCATGGGCAAATCGCATGGTCCCATGCCATGGCAGCGGTCCGGCCCTCGCGGGACGGAATTTGAGGCTTGGCGCCCTTCCGCGCGAATCCGATTCCGGTTTGTTCTCCTCCACGGGATTGCGGCCTCCTGCGTTAAGAATTGTGGCGGAGATGAGCTGTGGACGAACGAGTCCTGGCTTGTGGACGGACTCGCGACCCCGTTGCGCAGATTCCGCAAATCACATCACTTGATCCGCGACAGGCCCGCGCTGATCCAAGGGGATCGCAAGAGCGACACCGAGGAATCGCAGCAGCGCTTCCGAGGGGCTCGCTAGCGACGTTGAGGGAGTTCGCCGGGCCAGCCGCGTGCGTATCAAACACAACAAGAAGGCAAGAGGTCGAGACGGCATGTCCCTGCTCGAAGGCACTATCGATTCCAAAAGCCATCCGCTCGCGGTGGTCGAGGATATCGCTGCCAGCAACAACTGGCCGTTCGAACGCTCCGGCGAAGACGAACTCACGATTGTCTCGAAGGGACAATGGACCGACTACCAGCTCTCCTTCACCTGGATGGGCGAGATCGAGGCGCTGCATCTGGCCTGCGCCTTCGACATGAAGATTCCGCCGGCGCGGCGCGGCGAGGTGCAGCGGCTCGTTGCCGCCGTGAACGAGCAGCTGTGGGTCGGCCATTTCGATTTGTGGACCAATACCGGCATGGTCATGCACCGTCAGGCCCTGGTGCTGCCGGGCGGCCTCACCGCCTCGACCGCACAATGCGAGGCCATGCTCGCCGGCGCCATCCACGCCTGCGAGCGCTACTTCCCGGCGTTCCAGTTCGTGGTGTGGGCCGGCAAGACCACGACCGAGGCGATGGACGCCGCGATGTTCGATACGGTGGGAGAGGCGTAAGGCCTGCTCTTCAGCAAGTGAGGAGGTCCACTTCTCCCTCCTCATCGTCGTCCCTGCGAACGCAGGACCCATACCGCGCGATGCCCCTCGTGGCACAACGCTTGTTGCTCCGCCTTCCATCCACTAGAACCGCATGTGGTTATGGGTCCCTGCGTTCGCAGGGACGATACCTTTTGCTCGGGTGATCACAGTGGCAGACAACAACCTCCTCCAAAACATCACCGGCACCATCCTGCTCGTCGGCGCCGGCAAGATGGGCGGCGCGATGCTGACCGGCTGGCTGGCGGGCGGGCTCGATCCGCGCCGCGTTACGGTGATCGATCCGCAGGTCTCGCCCGAGATCACTGCGCTCGCGGCCAAGGGCGTTGCGCTCAATCCGGACGCGAAGGCGGCTGGTCCGGTCGAGACGCTGGTCGTCGCGGTGAAGCCGCAGATGTTCCGTGAGGCCGGCGCCAAGCTGAAAGCGTTCGTCTCGGACAAAACGTCGGTGGTCTCAATCATGGCGGGCACCACGATTGCTTCGCTCGAAGAAGTTTGCGGCGGCGCGGTGGTGCGCGCGATGCCGAACACGCCGGCCGCGATCGGCCGCGGCATCACCGTCGCGGTCGCCGCGAAAAGTGTCAGCGCCGCGCAGCGCGCGGTGGCCGATGCGCTGCTGCGCGCCACCGGCGCGGTGGAATGGGTCGAGGATGAAGGCCTGATGGACGCGGTCACTGCCGTGTCCGGCTCGGGCCCGGCCTATGTTTTCCTGCTCGCCGAGGAGCTCGCCCGCGCCGGCGTCGAGGCCGGATTGCCCGAAGCGCTGGCGACGAAGCTTGCGCGCGAGACCGTCGCCGGATCCGGCGAGCTGCTGCACCAGTCCGAGCTTCCCTCCAGCACGCTGCGCCAGAACGTCACTTCGCCCGGCGGCACCACCGCTGCGGCCTTGGGCGTGCTGATGGGCGAGCTCGGCCTGCGCGAATTGATGATCCGCGCGATCGCCGCGGCGACGAAGCGGTCGAAGGAATTGGCGAAGTAGACAGATCAAGAGCGCTTCGGCCTCCCGGGCGGCCGGATGCGAGCCAATCCAGGCTGTTGCCGGCAGGGAGAGCGATCGTGAACCTCTACGCGAAACTTCTCGAACGACAGGCCGAGGGTCGCCCCATCAGGATCGGGCTGATCGGGGCGGGCAAGTTCGGTGCAATGTACCTGCATCAGGTTCTGCGCACCCCGGGCGTCCATCTCGTCGGAATTGCGGACCTGTCCCCGTCGCGTGCCCGTGAAAACCTCGACCGGGTCGGCTGGCGCCCGGAGCAATTCGCAGCAAGCTCGCTCGAGGATGCGCTCAAGACCGGCACGACCTTCCTGACCGACGACTGGCAAGCGCTGGTGACGTGCGATGGCATCGAGGTGATCGCCGAATGCACCGGCAATCCCGTCGCGGCGGTCGAGCATTGCCTTGGTGCCTTTGCTGCGGGCAAGGCCGTCATCAACGTGACCGTCGAGGCCGACGCCTTCTGCGGGCCGATCCTGGCGCAAAGAGCCAGGCAGGCCGGCGTGATCTATAGCCTCGCCTATGGCGATCAGCCGGCGCTGGCCTGCGACCTCGTCGATTGGGCAAGGGCCTGCGGTTTCCCGGTCGTGGCGGCCGGCCGTGGCCACAAATGGCTGCCGCACTATCGGGAGTCGACGCCGGAAGCGGTCTGGAATCATTGGGGACTCACCGCCGAGCAGGCCGCGCGCGGCGGCATGAATCCAAAAATGTTCAACGCGTTCCTCGACGGCTCCAAGCCGGCGATCGAATCTGCGGCGATCGCGAACGCAACCGGGCTGGCTGCGCCTTCGCAAGGCCTCGCATTCCCGCCGGGATCGGTCGACGACATCCCGACGCTGATGCGCCCCCGTTCCGAGGGCGGCATTTTGGATGCCAAGGGCCAAGTCGAAGTCGTGTCCTGCTTGACGACCGAAGGCAAACCGATCCCCAACGACATCCGCAAGGGTGTCTGGGTCTGTTTCGAAGGCGACAGCGATTACATCCGTAACTGCTTCCAGGAATACAGCGTCGTCACCGATCCAAGCGGGCGTTACATGAGCTCGTACAAGAAGTGGCATCTCATAGGTCTGGAGCTTGGAATCTCGGTGGCCTCGATCGCTCTGCGCAAGGAGGCGACAGGAGTCGCAACGACGTTTAACGCCGATGTTGCCGCAACCGCCAAGAAGAACCTGCGCGTGGGAGATCTGCTCGACGGAGAGGGCGGCTACACCGTCTTCGGCAAGTTGACGCCGGCCAGCACGTCGCTTGCAGAGGGCTATCTGCCGCTCGGGCTTGCACACAATGTAAGATTGACCAGGGCGGTCGCCAAGGACTCCTGCATCACCTGGGCCGATGTGGCGATTGACGAGACGCTGCCTGCCGTACGTGTCCGCCGGGAGCAGGAAGCGTTCTATTCATCGCCGGGAGCGCAGTTAGGTTAGGCGAAGTCGCGCCGAACCGGCTGCACTACGCCCCCAACCGCTTGTTGAACATCTCGACATTGACGAGCCCGCGGGCGTGGCGGCCCTCGCCGAGCTTGCGCGTGCCCTCGAACGCCTCGACCTCGAAGCGGATGACGCGGCGCTCGACCGCGACCACCTTGGCCGTGGTCCGCACCGTGGCTCCCACGAGCGCGGCTGCGAGATGGCGGATGTCGACCTCGGTGCCGACGGTGACCCAGCCCGGCTGCAGCGCGGCGCGGATTGCATCGCCCGCCGTCATCTCCATCTCGAGGATCATCATCGGCGTCGCATAGACCATGGGCATGCCGGGCACGAAATGCCCGACCGTGCGCTCCGCCGGCACCACCAGCGTGCGCTCGGCGCTCATGCCGATCGTGATGAAATCGCGTGCGTCCATGGGGCTTGCTCGTCATTCCGGGGCGTGCGAAGCGCGAACCCGGAATCCAGAAATTGCCGATCGAGATTCCCCAATGCGCAGTTGCGCATTGTGGTTCAGCCCTGACGGGCTGCTCCGGAGTGACGTTTACGCGTCACTTCTTCGCCGCCGCCGCGCGCTCAACGAAGGTCTTGCCGCCCTTCATCTTGTGGCGGAGCGGGGCTTCGTTGATCTGGATGACGACGGCATCGGCGTCGACGCCGAGGTTCTTCACCAGTGCCTGGGTGATGTCGCGCATCATGCCGGCCTTCTGCTCGTCGGTGCGGCCTTCGGCCATGCTGACAGTGATCTCAGGCATTTTTCTCTCCCTTGCGGCCGGACGCCGGCCATTGACGGTCGCCATCAAACAAGACGTGGATGCCCGGGACAAGCCCGGGCATGACGGCTTGGCGGAATGGCTATCCCCACTTTACGTCATGGCGCGCCAGGACCTCGCGCACCTTGGCGACGAGATCGGCTTCACTGCACGAGAACTGCGCCGGCCGGGTCTCACGCCATTCCTGGTTGGAGGCGATCGCGGCCGCGGCCTTGGCGCCCTCGATCAGGTCCTTGATCTGCACTTCGCCGCGCGTCTTCTCATCCGAACCCTGGATGATGACGCAAGGTGAGTTGCGGCGGTCGGCATATTTGAGCTGGTTGCCCATGTTCTTCGGGTTGCCGAGATAGAGCTCGGCGCGGATGCCTGCGCTGCGCAGGGATGCGACCATCTTCTGATAGTCGGCGACGCGGTCGCGGTCGAACACGGTGACGACGACGGGTCCGAATTCGGGCCGCGTGTCGAGCTTGCCGAGCAGCGTCAGCGCGGCCTGTAGCCGGGACACGCCGATCGAGAAACCGGTCGCCGGCACCGGCTCGCCGCGGAAGCGCGAGACGAGGCCGTCATAGCGACCACCACCGCCGACCGAGCCGAACCGCACGGGGCGGCCCTTCTCGTCCTTGGTCTCGAGCAGGAGTTCAACCTCGTAGACGGGGCCGGTGTAATATTCGAGGCCGCGCACGACGGACGGATCGATCTTGATGCGATCCGCACCGTAACCCGACGCGGTGACCAGTTTTGCAATCTCTTCCAGCTCGCTGACACCGGCCTGACCGACCGCGCTCTTAGCGAGGTAAGTATCTGCCGCGGCGATGGCTTCCTTCCAATCCTCTCGCGCCTTGGTGATGGCGAGAACGACATCGGCCTCAGCTTCGCTGAGATTGGCGCCTTTGGTGAAGTCGCCCTTGCCTTCCTCGCCGCCGTCCCATCGTCCCGGACCGAGCAGCTTGCGCACTTCATCGGCGGAAAACTTGTCGAGCTTGTCGATCGCGCGCAGCACGGTCAGCCTGCGGGCGGCGTTCTCTTCGCCGCCGAGCCCGATGGCTTCCAGCACACCGTCGAGCACTTTGCGGTTGTTCACCTTCACGACATAGGAGCCGCGCGCAATGCCAAGCGCCTCCATGGTGTCCGCGGCCATCATGCAGATCTCGGCATCCGCGGCCGGTGTTGCCGAACCGACGGTGTCGGCATCGAACTGCATGAACTGGCGGAAGCGGCCGGGGCCGGGCTTTTCGTTGCGGAAGACATAGCCCACGCGATAGCTGCGATAGGGCAAAACGAGACCGTCGGTGCCGTAACGCTCGCCGACATAGCGCGCCAGCGGCGCGGTCAGATCGTAGCGCAGGCTGATCCACTGCTCGTCGTCGTCCTGGAACGAGAACACACCTTCGTTGGGACGGTCCTGGTCCGGCAGGAACTTGCCGAGCGCGTCGGTGTATTCCATCGCCGGCGTTTCCACCGGCTCGAACCCGTAGAGCTCGTAGACGGCGCGGATCTTCTCGACCATCTCGCGCGTCGCCCGGATCGCGGCGGGATCGCGATCCTCCAGCCCGCGTGGCAGGCGCGCCTTCAGTTTCTGGGGTTTTTTGGATTTCTCGGCCATGCGCGGCGTTTACCAGTCGGGGCGCAAGGCGGCAACCGGCCTATCCGCAGAACTCGTCATGGCCGGGCTTGTCCCGGCCATCCACGTAGCAGGCCAACGGCAGCAAAGACGCGGGCCTATGCCTCGCCGAAGCGGCTTCGGCCGCGCAGGCGGGACAAGCCCGGGCATGACGGAGTGTGCGATTGAGCCGCCTACGGCTGCTCCATCCGCGCCCGGATGGCATCCGCATCCGCCTTCGGCAGTGACTTCAGGGTCGGCTTGATGGTTTCACCGCCGACGATCTTGCCGTTGCGCGTGAACATCCAGTCCGAGATGTCAGCCTCGCCGAACGCGACTTTGTCGCCGGCCCGCTTGCCCGGAAGGTCGCGGGGCTCGTTGGCCAAGAGTCCGCTAAAGGTCCCATCGGGTTGCTTCTTCACGTCGCCAACCCAGATGTGCTCGCCGCCCTTGCGGGTCGAGAAGCGGACCTTCAGGGCGTGTCCGGCTTCCGACGGCTTTGGCGTTCCATAAGAGCTCCAGAAGGTCGACAGCGTAGCGCGGCCCCGCTCGATCGCCGCATTCATCTCCGCATCGGCGGTCGGCACTGTCACGATCGGCGAGCGGTCTTGCGCGACAACCTGGTGCGTGGGCCCGATGGTCAGGATGCCGATGACGCAGACGCCGGTGATCGCGGCGAGAGCGATCCATTTCATGGGGTGGGAGAGCTTTGCGGCCATGATCGCGATGTCCTGATGTCTGATGTGTGCAGACTTTGTCGCATGTCGGCAACGGCACGTTCAGTGCGCAAAAAACCACAAGCGATGCGCGTTTCCCCCTTGGAAGAGGGAAACGCGTTGCTCCCGATCAAAGCACCTTGCGGATCCAGTTGTGCGGATCGTTGGTGCGGCCGTACTGGATGTCGACGAGCTGCTTGCGCAGGCCCATGGCGACGGGGCCGGCGGCGCCGCCGCCGATCTCAAAATCGCCGCTGACCGAACGCACCTTGCCGATCGGCGAGATCACAGCCGCGGTGCCGCAAGCGAACGCTTCCTTGAGCTTGCCGGAGGCGGCATCCTTGCGCCATTGGTCGAGCGTATACGGCTCCTCGCGCACGGTCTTTCCGGCATCGCGGGCGAGCGCGATGATGGAGTCGCGGGTGATGCCGGGCAGGATGGTGCCGAGCGGCGGCGTCGAGAGCGAGCCGTCATCGAACACGAAGAAGACGTTCATGCCGCCGAGCTCCTCGATGTAGCGGCGCTCGACCGCGTCGAGGAAGACGACCTGGTCGCAACCGTGCTGGATCGCTTCGGCCTGCGCACGCAGGCTCGCGGCATAATTGCCGCCGCATTTGACGGCGCCGGTGCCACCGATCGCGGCGCGCGTGTAGTTCTCCGACACCCAGATCGAGACCGGCGCAGGCCCGCCCTTGAAATAGGAGCCCACCGGCGAGGCGATGACCGCGAAGATGTATTCGGACGACGGCTTGACGCCGAGGAAGGTCTCGCTCGCGATCATGAAGGGACGCAAGTAGAGGCTGCCTTCCCCGCCCGGCATCCAGGCGCGGTCGATGCGCACGACCTGCTCGACCGCTTCGATGAAGACGTCTTCGGGGAGTTGGGCCATCGCCATGCGATCCGCCGAGTCCTTGAAGCGTCGTGCATTGGCGTCGGGGCGGAACAGGTTCACGCCGCCGTCATCGCGCTTGTAGGCCTTGAGGCCTTCAAAGATCTCCTGGGCGTAGTGCAGCACGGCGCCGGCCGGATCGAGCTGGAAGTTGGCGCGCGCCTCGATCCGCGCGTCATACCAGCCGCCCTTGGCCTGGTTGTAGCGGACGATCGCCATGTGGTCGGTGAAGACCCGTCCGAAGCCGGGATCGACCAGCTTGGCGACGCGGTCCTTCTCCGGCGTCGGATTGGATGCGGGCTGGATGTCGAATGTCATGGTCATGTCCTTGGCTCCCGCTGCCGGTATCGGCGCTGTTCTGGCGCCGGCCCGCCCTGTTTCGGGCTGGCTGGCTTCATTAGGTGTCTGGCCGAACAACCGCCAGCCTTGTTACGGCCGGTTTCCCGTGGCCAGCATGTCGCCGAGGACATGCTTTTGCGGAAGGCGGAAGTCC
Source organism: Bradyrhizobium sp. DOA1 (assembly GCF_001593325.1). Classification (NCBI taxonomy): domain Bacteria; kingdom Pseudomonadati; phylum Pseudomonadota; class Alphaproteobacteria; order Hyphomicrobiales; family Nitrobacteraceae; genus Bradyrhizobium; species Bradyrhizobium sp. DOA1. The sequence continues at coordinate 814,528 of NZ_JXJM01000001.1, read as the reverse complement.
AGTATGTTTTGCCGAAATGCCGCTCGACAATCGCACGGTAGACCTGCTTCGGCCGTCGTCGCCTGTCCGGCTCCTTCCGCCGTCCCTGCTTCGACGCCGCCCGTCACGAAACGATCTAAAATTTCGTGCGGGCTGATCGTTTTGTAACATTGAACCCAAGATACGTCAATATGCCTGACATAAATTTCACAAGCTCTTCACACGACGCCGCCGAGCCCCGGGCGGCGGCAGGTGATGGAGGCAATTTGCGCTGGGATATCATTGAGCTGCTGTTCTTCGCCTATCGCGATTTCGTGGGCGATCCCGACCAGGAGCTTGAGGCGTTCGGTTTCGGCCGGGCCCATCACCGCGTCATGCACTTCGTCTACCGTTATCCCGGGCTCAAGGTCGCCGACCTCCTCGACGTCCTGCGCATCACAAAACAGTCGCTCGGCCGCGTGCTCAAGCAGCTCCTGGACGAGGGCTACATCGTGCAGAAGACTGGCGACAATGACCGCCGTCAGCGCCTGCTCTATGCGACGCCGAAAGGCGAGACGCTGGTGCAGAAGCTCGCCGGCCTTCAGACCACGCGCATCACCAAAGCGCTCGCTGAGATCGCGCCGCAGGATGCCGAGACCGTCAAGCGCTTCCTGCGCGCGATGATCGACCGCGACGATCCGGACAAGGTGCTCGAGACGATCTTCGCTTCCGTCAACAAGGACGCCAAGGAGTGAACGTGCCGCTCGCTGCCACTCTCGCTCGCCCGCCGGCGCGCCCGGCCGACGACGCCCCGCACCTGTTGCTGGTCGATGACGACCGCCGCATCCGCGACCTGCTCTCGCGCTTCCTCGCCAGCGAAGGCTACCGCGTCTCGACCGCCGCCAGCGCCAGCGATGCACGCGCCAAGCTGATGGGGCTGCACTTCGACCTCCTGATCCTCGACGTCATGATGCCGGGCGAGACCGGCTTCGACCTCGCCCGCTTCATCCGCACCTCGTCCTCGGTGCCGATCGTGATGCTGACGGCGCGGCACGAGGCGGAAGCGCGCATCGAGGGTTTGCAGATCGGCGCCGACGATTACGTGGCAAAACCGTTTGAGCCGCGCGAGCTCGCGCTGCGCATCAACAACATCCTCAAGCGCGCCGCGCCGCCGCCGCAGGCGGCCACCGTGGACAAGATCGCGTTCGGCCCCTACGTCTACCATCTCGATCGCGGCGAGCTGCGCCAGGGCGAGGAGGTCATTCACCTCACCGACCGCGAGCGCGAGATGCTGCGTATCCTGTCGGAGACGCCGGGCGAGACCGTGCCGCGCAGCGCGCTGACCGGCAACGGCAGCGTCAACGAGCGCGCCGTCGACGTGCAGATCAACCGCCTCCGGCGCAAGATCGAGACCGATCCCGCCAACCCGCTGTTCCTCCAGGCAGTACGCGGCATCGGCTACCGGCTGGTGGCCTCGCCCTAAACCGCAATGAAGCGCGACCGATGAGCACGATCGATTCCGGCCTGACGCTTCTGAAGAGCGCCGCCGGCCGCGTCTCCGCCGCCAATGGCTGGATGGGCAACGCGTTCAAGGGCTGGATGCCGACCGGCCTCTATGCCCGCGCGCTGCTGATCATGATCGTGCCGATGGTGATCCTGCAATCGGTCGTCGCCTTCGTGTTCATGGAGCGGCACTGGAACACGGTCACCCGCCGCCTGTCGGCCGCTGTGGTGCAGGACATCGCCGCGTTGATCGACGTCTACAAGGGCTATCCGCAGGACAAGGACCGCGACCAGATCCGCCGCATCGCGCAGCAGCGGCTCGGCCTCGTCGTCGATTTTCTTCCCGCCGGCGACATGCCGCCGCCGGGACCGAAGCCGTTCTTCTCGCTGCTCGACCAGACGCTGTCGGTGCAGCTCGGCCGCCAGATCGGCCGCTCATTCTGGATCGACACGGTCGGCCGCTCCAACCTGGTCGAGATCCGCATCCAGCTCGACGACGCCGTGATGCGCGTGTTCGCGCAGCGCAGCGCCGCCTACGCCTCGAACTCGGAGATCTTCCTGTTCTGGATGGTCGGCACGTCCTCGATCCTGCTGATCGTAGCCGTGCTGTTCCTGCGCAACCAGATCAAGCCGATCCTTCGGCTCGCGGATGCCGCCGAGAGTTTTGGCAAGGGCCGCGAGGCGCCGAACTTCCGCCCACGAGGCGCGCGCGAGGTGCGGCGCGCCTCGGTCGCTTTCCTCGAAATGAAATCGCGCATCGAGCGCACGATGGAGCAACGTACTGCGATGCTCGCAGGCGTCAGCCATGATCTGCGCACCATCCTGACCCGCTTCAAGCTCGAGCTGGCGCTGATCGGTGACAGCCCCGAGCTCGAGGGCATGCGCAAGGACGTCGACGAGATGTCGATGATGCTGGAGGATTATCTCGCCTTTGCCCGCGGCGATTCCGGCGAGCAGTCGCAGCCGACCGACATGGCACAGGCCCTGGAAGAATTGCGCAGCGATGCCGAGCGGCACGGCCACACAGCGACCGTGGCGTTCCACGGCCTGCCGGTAGTGACCGTGAAGCCGGCCTCGTTCAAGCGCTGCCTCGCCAACCTCGTCACCAATGCCGCGAGCTATGGCAAGGCCATCGCCATCACCGGCCAGCGCGATCACCGTTACCTCACCGTCACGATCGACGACGACGGCCCGGGTATCCCGGCGCATTTGCGCGAGGAGGTGTTCAAGCCGTTTCTGCGGCTGGACAATGCCCGCAACCAGGACGAAGGCGGCACCGGCCTTGGCCTCGCGATCGCCCGCGACATCGCCCGCTCGCATGGCGGCGACATCACGCTCGGCGACAGCCCGATGGGTGGACTGAGGGCGAGTGTGCGGATTCCCGTGTAGGCGCCGTAGCCTACTTCGGCAGCAGCGCCTTCAGCTTGTCCATGTCGCGCACGTTCATCTTGAAGCCGCCGGGCATCACGATGTCGCCGGGCTTTTGGTCCGGCTTGCAGGCCCCGAGCCATTTGGCTTGCAGCGTTACGGTGGTATCGCGGCCGGCCGCACCGGCCACGCCGCCTTTTGCATGCGATGAGGACTTCACCGTGTAGGCCGAATTGAAGTCCCCGGTGATCTCGGCATGCGAGGTCGTGTTGACGCCGGCGACGCTGCACTCGGAATCGCTGACATAGCCGGTCGCGGTCTTCTTGATCTCCTGCTTGGCGCAGATCTGCTTGGCCATCGGGGAGACGTTGTTGCTCATCTCCTTGTCGACGGTCTCGTCGGTGCAATGTTGCATGGTCATCTCGGGCACGGGCGAGCCTGACGTGACCAGCTTCATTTCCCACAGGCCGGGCTTGCGCACCGGCAGATCGTCGGCGCCGGCGTTGCCCGCCGACAACACGAGACAAGCGGCCGAGCCGAGCAAAGCGAGTTTGCGCGTCATGGAGAAGGCTCCCGGCTGAGTGTTGCGGCGTACCGACGGCGCGTCAGTACAGCGTGCGGATCGGCCGCTCGGCGGCGCCATAGGGCACCCAGCGGCAGGAGAACGAGATGTAGCCGCCCTCATAGGCCTGCACGCCGAGGAATTTCACGACCTTGCCGTAGCGCGCGCAGTGATCGACCGCGACCTGCCGCGCATCGACCTGGGTCGCCATGGAATAGGCGATGATGCCGCCGGTGTCGTTGCCCTTGAACGGCGGCACGTAATCGGCGCGCGCCGACTGGCTCGCCGTCAGACCCGAGACAACCAGGCTGGCGAGAAGACCCGCGGCCGCAATGATTCGCATTACCGTCACTCCAATTGGCTGGTCCGCAGTTTACGGTGCCGTGATTGCCATGAAAAGAACTGAAGTCCCCTCGGCAGAGACGTTGCGGTCAACTCCTGGCGAAGTGTTGCCGCGCTGCACTTGACCTCCCCCTGCCTTCGCGGCACCGTCCGGTTTCCGCAAGACTTCAACCGTCTGGACTGATCATGCGCGCCCCGTCCCTGAAATCGATCCGCTTTGCCGCTCTGCTCGGCCTCATGTTCGGGGCGCTGTCGCTCGGCGAGGCCAGGGCGGCCAATCCGCTGGAGCTGAATTTCTGGCTCAGCGGACCGCGCTACGACGGCGCCGTGGCCGATTGCGACCGCGCGCTGCCGACGATCGCCACCCAGTTCTGGGAAAAGGAAAGCACGTTCTGGAATTCCTCGCTGAAGATTACCGGCTTCTCCGCCGTTCGCGAGGTCGCATTCCGCCCCTGGCAGTCCGACAACATTCCGCGCCGGTACTGCACTGGCGAGGCGATGCTCAATGACGGCAAGGTGCGCAAGGTGCACTTCTCGGTGATCGAGGATGGCGGCTTTGCCGGCTATGGCAATGGTGTCGAATGGTGCGTTGTCGGCGTCGACCGCAACTGGGCCTACAATCCGGCCTGCCGGGCTGCAAAGCCCTGATCTGACCGATCCGGCCGCTAAGCGACGGTCGCCTCAATTTTGTTCTTGAAATGTTCCTATCGCCTGCTAGGCTCCTCGCACAGTCTAGTTGAGGGGCGTCGTCATGTTTCATTCCAGATTGCATTCGTTCTCCCGCCTAGTGATCTCGCTGACCTTGTCCCTGCTCGTTGTCGCTGGCCTCGGCTCGTTCGCAGGTGACGCAAGAGCCCAGGACAAGCGGCAGAACGCGCCGGGCGAGTTCGATTTCTATGTGCTGGCGCTGTCATGGTCGCCCTCCTTCTGCGAGGAAGCTGCCGAGCGCGGCGGCCGCTCGCACATGCAGTGCGGCGGTCGCCCCTACGCCTTCGTGGTGCACGGGCTGTGGCCCCAATATGAAAACGGCTTCCCCGAATATTGCCAGCGGCCGGCACCTCGGCTGAACCGCAGCATCGTCTCCTCGATGCTCGACCTGATGCCGGCGCCGGGCCTGATCTTCAACGAATGGGACAAGCACGGCACCTGCTCCGGGCTCGAGGGCCGCGGCTATTTCGAGACGATCCGCAAAGCGCGCGCCGCGATCAAGATTCCGGCCGAATATCTCGATTTGTCGCAGGCCAAGACGGTGGCGCCGGCGGAGGTCGAGGAGGCCTTCGTCAAGGCCAATCCCGGCCTCAGCAATGCCGCCGTCTCGGTCACCTGCAACCGGACACGGCTCTCCGAGGTCCGCATCTGCCTCAGCAAGGACCTGCAATTCCGCGCCTGCGACGAGCTCGAGCGCCGCGCCTGCCGCCGCGATCAGGTGACGATGCCGCCGATCAGGGGCGGGTAGTTTTGCGCACCTAGCGCCGCACCGTCATGGCCGGGCTTCCCGGCCATCCATGTTTCACAACTCGGCGCGAAGGACGTGGATGCCCGGGACAAGCCCGGGCATGACGAGTAGAAGATGCTGCCCATTCTCTTTTGTGAGCCGCATCTTCCCATGAACTACCGCCACGCCTTCCACGCCGGCAGCTTCACCGATGTCATCAAACACATCGTGCTGGCGCGCATCCTCACTTACTTGCAGGATAAGCCGGCGGCGTTCCGCGTCCTCGACACCCATGCCGGCGCCGGCCTCTACGACCTCGACAGCGACGAGGCCCGCCGCGGCGGCGAATGGCTGACCGGCATTGCGCGGCTGATGCAGGCGCGGCTGTCGAACGAGACTGCGGCGCTGACCAAGCCCTATCTCGACATCGTCCGTGCCTTCAATCCGAAGGGCGAGCTCAGGGCTTATCCGGGTTCGCCGCTGATCGCGCGCGGCCTGCTCCGGCCGCAGGACCGTCTCGTCGCCTGCGAGCTCGAGCCGAAGGCGCGCAAGGCATTGATCGACGTGCTGCGCCGCGACGAACAGGCTCGCGTGGTCGATCTCGACGGCTGGACGGCGCTGCCGGCCTTCGTGCCGCCGAAAGAGCGGCGCGGCCTCGTGCTGATCGACCCGCCGTTCGAGGCCAAGGACGAGTTTGAGCGGCTCGGCGAAGCCTTCGCGGCGGCCTTCGCGAAATGGCCGACGGGTATCTACGTAATCTGGTATCCGGCCAAGAACCGCCGCGCCACCGACACGCTGGTGCAAACCGTGGCGCGGCTCGCAGCCGCAGCAAAGCCGCCCGGAAAATGCCTGCGCCTCGAATTCAGCGTCGCACCGCAAGCAGACAGCACCGCCCTCACCTCCACGGGCCTTCTGATCGTCAACCCGCCCTACACGCTGCACGGCGAGCTCAAGACGATCCTGCCCGAGCTCGAAATGCCGCTCGGCCAGGGCGGCGCTGCCAGATTCCGATTGGAGGTACCCAAGCCTTGAAGCCAAAGTCTTGAAGCCAAAGCCGTAACACTCCGGCATTCTTGGGAAAAATATGCAGGAGCGGTAGTCAATCTGCAGCGAACCGTATTATGCTGTTTCCGTGACTGGCTTTACGTTCCGCTTCCGCGAATGGTTGCGGCGGAGTGAAGGCCTAAGAAAGATCCGGCCGGACCGATGCGGTCCGCCCAAGGATGGCCAGCTCTCCCGGGCTTCGTAAGGCCCGGTCATGTCGAGACGTGAGTCTGCGTCGCGACGGAGGAGCAATGAGGGGGAGTTTCCCGATGGCCATGACGGGAACGGTCAAGTTTTTCAACGGCGAGCGCGGCTACGGTTTCATCAAGCCGGACGACGGTGGTCGTGACGTCTTCGTACATATTACAGCTGTTGAGCGGGCGGGACTGAAGGATCTTGCCGAAGGACAGCGCATTACATTCGAAGTCGAACCGGACAAGAAGGGCAAGGGACCCAAAGCGGTCAATTTGGTGATTCTGTCCTAGCCTGACGAAAAAAATCCCGGCCGCGAGCGGCCGGGAGTCTGGTCCGGTATTTTCTTCTTCAGCTATCAGAAACGATAGTTCACGCCTGCGCGCACAACGCTGGCGCTATAGCCGTTTGACACGCCCGTAATTGCGAACTGACTGGTTGACAGATCGAAGTAGAGATATTCGAGCTTGGCGCTCCAGTTCGACGTCAGGCCAACTTCCGCGCCGGCACCGATGGTCCAGCCAACGGTGGTGTGAGATTCCGTCCAGCCGAAGGTCTGCGCGCGCAACTCGCCGAAGGCGAGGCCGGCGGTGCCGTAGAACAGCACGTTATTGAAGGAATAGCCGGCGCGGCCGCGCAGAGTGCCAAACCACGGATTGGAGAACTTCCACGGCGCGAAGGTATCGTCGGCACCCGCGGCCTGGATGTCGCCCTCGACGCCGAACACGAACGGGCCGTTCTGGAAGTTGTAACCGGCCTGCACGCCGCCGACGAAGCCTGAGGGTTTGACCGGACTGTTGCTGACGGACCCCCACTCGTAGCCGATGTTGCCGCCGAGATAGGGACCGGCCCAGCTATACGCATTGAGCGGCTGATTGACGGTATAGGGCGCACGCTGCCCATAGAGATCGGCGGCCCCTGCCGAAGCTGTCCAGCCGGCTGCAACCAACGCGGCTGCGCCCACAACGAGCCTCTTCATCACACACTCCAACGCAACTGCCGTCCCCCGCGACGCCCGCGCCGCCGCGCGAGGCCAGACCGCATGGTTACGGAACCACCACTTTTTCGCGTAAGATTTATCGAGAGTTTTAAGTTAAAGGGCTGTTAAGCGGGGTTACCGCGCTGTTAACAGGCTTAAGCAAGCGTTACCGGGAACTGCGCCGCCATCCTGTGCGTGCGCCACGGCCGGAACTTCAAATCGGCACCCCCAGCGCCTAAATTCGCACAATGGTTCACGATTCCCCTGACAATCCGGACGACGCAGGCGTGCGCAAGCCCCAGCGCGCCACGGCGTCAGACGTCCCGGCCGATGCCCCCCCGGACTTCGATCCCGCCACCTCCGCCGGCGACGACGAGGACGATGCGCGGCTGCCGGACATCCTGGAAGAGAGCGGCGCGGTCGGCGAGGGCCCGCTGGCGACCGGTCATGAGGCGATCGAGCGCGCCGTCAGGCTCGCGCCCACCTCACCCGGCGTCTATCGCATGCTCAATGCGAATGCCGACGTGCTCTATGTCGGCAAGGCCAAGAACGTCAAAAAGCGGCTGTCCAATTACGCGCGCCAGAGTGCGCCGCAGCCGGCCCGCATCCTGCGCATGATCGCCGCCACGGTGACCGTGGAGATCGTCTCGACCAATACGGAGACCGAGGCGCTGCTGCTGGAAGCCAACCTCATCAAGCAGCTGCGGCCGCGCTTCAACGTGCAGCTGCGCGACGACAAATCGTTTCCCTACATCCTGATCACCGGCGACCATTGGGCGCCGCAGATCCTCAAGCACCGCGGCGCGCAGACCCGGCCGGGCCGCTATTTCGGCCCGTTCGCCTCGGCGGGCGCGGTGAACCGGACCATCACCGCGCTTCAGCGGGCCTTCCTGATCCGCTCCTGCACCGATTCGTTCTTCGAAAGCCGGACCCGCCCCTGCCTGCTCCACCAGATCCGCCGCTGTGCCGGCCCGTGCACCCGCGAGATCGACTTCGGCGGCTATACGACGCTGGTGCGCGAGGCGACCGACTTTCTCTCCGGCAAGAGCCATGCAGTGAAGCAGGAGCTTGCCGGCGAGATGGAGAAAGCCTCGGGCGAGCTCGAATTCGAGCGAGCTGCGCTCTACCGCGACCGCCTCGCCGCGCTGTCGGCGATCCAGTCGCAGCAGGGCATCAATCCGCGCACGGTCGAGGAAGCCGACGTGTTCGCCATCCACCAGGAAGGCGGCTTCTCCTGCGTCGAGGTGTTCTTCTTCCGCACCGGACAGAATTGGGGCAACCGCGCCTATTTTCCGCGGGCGGAGAAGACGTACACGCCGGAGGAAGTGCTGGGGTCCTTCCTCGCCCAATTCTACGACGACAAGCCGCCGCCGAAGAACATCCTGCTCTCGCACGAGATCGAGGAATGCGAGCTGCTCGCCAATGCGCTGTCGATCAAGGCCGGCCGCAAGGTCGAGGTCACCGCGCCCAAGCGCGGCGAGAAGAAGGAGCTCGTCGCTCACGCACTGACCAATGCGCGCGAGGCGCTGGGCCGCAAGCTCGCGGACACCGCGACGCAGAGCCGCCTGCTGGAAGCCATCGCTGCGACGTTGAACCTGCCGCATGCGCCCAAGCGCATCGAGGTCTACGACAACAGCCACATCCAGGGCACCAACGCGGTCGGCGCCATGATCGTCGCCGGCCCCGATGGGTTCGTGAAGAACCAGTACCGCAAGTTCAACATCAAGTCGGAAGGGATCACGCCCGGCGACGACTTCGCCATGATGCGCGAGGTGCTGGAGCGCCGCTTCAAACGCCTAATCAACCCGCCCGAGGAAGGGGCGACCAAAGCCAAGGACGACGACTTCCCGCAATGGCCCGACCTCGTCATCATCGACGGCGGTCGCGGCCAGCTCAACGCCGTGCGCGAGATCTTTGCAAATCTCGGCCTGACCCAGGTGTCGCTGATGTCGGTCGCCAAGGGCCCGGACCGGGATGCCGGCCGCGAGACCCTGTTCATGCCGGAGCGCGAGGCCATCAAGCTGGAGCCGCGCGATCCCGTGCTCTATTTCATCCAGCGGCTGCGCGACGAGGCCCACCGCTTCGTCATCGGCTCGCACCGCAAGCTGCGCAAGAAGGACATCCGCGAGGCCGGTTTGCAGGAGATTCCGGGCATCGGCCCGTCACGCAAACGTGCCTTGCTGCACCATTTCGGAACCCTGAAGGAGATCGAACGGGCCTCGATCGCCGATCTCGGCAAGGTTCCGGGGGTGAGCGCCGAGAGCGCGCGCAGAATTTTCGAGTATTTCCATCCCCAGCCGGGATGAACTAAAGGGGGACCGCAGTCATATGATCGACGTGACCGCACCTCATTTGGGGCGCGGGACGGTTGACGTTCAGGCAGCAGCGGTATTGGTAGATCGGATGAACATCGCCACCACACGAGGGACGACCAGCCGCGCGATGTCCCTCCCCAACATCCTGACCTATGGCCGGATCGCCGCGATCCCGGTCGTGGTCGGATGCATCTATGCGCAGTCGATTCTGGATCAGCCGCTCTGGTTGCGCTGGGTGGCGGTGGCCATCTTCATCGGCGCCGCGGTGACGGACTACCTTGACGGCTATTATGCACGGATCTGGAATCAGCAATCGGCGTTCGGCCGGATGCTTGATCCGATCGCCGACAAGCTGCTGGTCGCATCGTGCCTGCTGATGCTGGCCGCGGACGGCATCATCCATGGCTGGTCGCTGTGGGCCGCCATTGTGATCCTGTGCCGCGAGATCCTGGTTTCGGGCCTGCGCGAATATCTCGCCGCACTCCGCGTCAGCGTGCCCGTGACCAAGCTCGCCAAGTGGAAGACCACGGTCCAGCTCGTCGCGATCGGCTTCCTGCTCGCCGGCCCGGCCGGCGATGAGGTCGTGCCGGTGGTCTCGATGATCGGCCTGGCGCTGCTGTGGGCTTCGGCGATCCTCACCATGTACACCGGCTACGACTATTTCCGCGCCGGCATCCATCACCTCATCAAGGAGGACGAGGGATGAAGGTGAAATATTTCGCCTGGGTGCGCGAGCGCATCGGCAAGGCCGAGGAGACCATCGAGCCGCCCGCGAGCGTACGCACCGTCGAGGAGCTGATCGCCTGGCTGTCCGGCCAGAGCGAGGCCTATGCCTACGCCTTCGAGAAGCCGAAAGTGATCCGCACCGCGATCGACCACACCCATGTCAAGCCGGACACCGCGATCGCGGCGCCCGCGAGATCGCGTTCTTCCCGCCGATGACCGGCGGCTAGGCCATGACCTCCCCTGCCACCGCCTGCCCCGTCACCATCCGCATCCAGGAGGACGATTTCGACATCGCGCGCGAGATCGCGATCCTGACCAGGAGCCGGACCGACATCGGCGCAGTCGTGAGCTTCTCCGGCATCTGCCGCGCCGACGAGGACAGCGCGAAGATCGCTGCGCTCACCCTCGAGCATTATCCCGGCATGGCGGAAGAAGAGATCGGGCGCCATGTCAGTAAAGCGACCTCGCGGTGGCCGCTGAACGGCGTCACCGTGATTCACCGCGTCGGCCGCTTCATGCCCGGCCAGAACATCGTGCTGGTGCTGACCGCCTCGCAACATCGCCAGGCCGCGTTCCAGGCCGCCGAGTTCCTGATGGATTACCTCAAGACCAGCGCGCCGTTCTGGAAGAAGGAAGAGAGCGAAGCCGGCACCGGCTGGGTCGAAGCCCAGACGCGCGACGACGAAGCCGCCGCACGCTGGACGAAATCCTGATGGCCAAAGCATCGAAAAAGACCGCGCGCGGCCGCGCCGCGCCAAAACCTGCCAAAGTCGGTTCGGGCGAGCTCCTCACGCTGCTCGATTTCGTCCGCTATGGGGTGAGCCGCTTCGTCGAAGCCGAGCTCGCGTTTGCCCATGGTACGACCGATCCGATCGCCGAAGCTGCCTTCCTGGTAAGCGAGGCGCTGCATCTCAATCCCGAGCAGTTCGAGACTTTTGCCGGCGCGCGCGTCACGGTCGCCGAAGGCGAGTCCATTCTCGATCTCATCCATCAGCGCGTTACCACACGCAAACCGGCCGCCTATCTCGTCAACAAGATCTACATGCGCGGCCTGCCCTTCTATGTCGACGAGCGCGTCATCGTTCCGCGCTCCTTCATCGGCGAGCTCCTGGACTCGCATTTCCGCGGTGAAGAAGGCGCCGGCGCGCTGATCGACGATCCCACGGGGGTCGAGCGCGTGCTCGATCTCTGCACGGGATCGGGATGCCTTGCCATTCTCGCCGCGCATCATTTCCCGAACGCCGCCGTCGATGCCGTCGACATCTCCAAGGGCGCGATCGAAGTCGCCACGCGAAATGTCGGCGACTACGGGCTCGAGCACCGGATCAGCCTGTACCGCGGCGACCTATTCGCGCCGCTCCGCGACAACAGGTATGACCTGATCATCACCAATCCGCCCTACGTCGATGCCGAAGGCATGGCGGCGCTGCCGCCGGAATGCCGGGCCGAGCCGAAGCTCGCCTTCGACGGCGGCGCCGACGGCCTCGACGTGGTGCGCCGGATCCTGCGCGAGGCGCCGGATCACCTTACACCCGGTGGCGGGCTGATCTGCGAGATCGGCCGCGGCCGTGACCTGGTCGAGGAGGCCTTCCCGGAACTGCCGCTGCTCTGGCTGGACACGGAGAACTCAGAAGGCGAGGTGTTCTGGATCGCAGCCGCCGATCTCGGCTGATCGTCACGACAGGCGCGCTGCTTCGGAACAAGTCAAATATCGCCACGTTCATCTTCCGACGAATTTCTAAACGTCGGAGGATGACCGCATGCTCGCGCCATCGGGCGAATTGCTGCGCGCCGGCATGGCGCTCAAGCTCAACCATCTCAAGCGCGCCGCGCAATCCTACATGCGTGACCGCACCAGCCAGGCCACGGGACGGGCGACGTCCTACGCTATAGCGGCAGGCCTGTTCGCCGTGGCCGGGCTGTTCGCGGTTGCGACCTTCTTCGTCGGCCTGATGGCGCTGTACCGCTGGGTGGCCATCACCTACGGGCAATTCTGGGGTTTTGGCGCCGTCGCCGCCGTACTGCTGGTACTGGCCGGAATCTGCGTCGGCGTCGCCATGGCCATGATGAAGCGGCCGACCAAGCCGATCGTGCCGCTTGCCAGCCGCATGCGCGTAGCGATCGCGAGCCCACGGATTCCGCGCGGAACGGTCAAGCAGGCGGTGAAGGAAGTCGCGACGACGATTCCTTTGGCCCCGTTTGCACCGGGCGAACGCGGCCACGGCAGACATGCCGGATCGATGCGCACCAACCGGCCCGTGCAGCTTGGCCTGATGCTCGCTGCGATTGGCCTTGCGGGGTTCACGGCGGCGCGCCGCAGGCGTCACAGTCAAAGATTGGACGCTTGAATGCTGGTGCGGCGCTCCGAACAGATCGACTCCTGGCTGCTGGTGGCGGCAACAGCCGTCTTCGTGCTGAGCGCGGAGCGCTATTTCAAGGACTCCGGGCTGGTCCCGCCGGGACCTCCTCAAGAAAATCGCAAAGGCGAGGCGAATTCACCGGAAACGCATCCGGCGGGCGCGGCCGTGGAGCCCGGCCGCGGCCGTCACGCGAAGAGTCCGTTCACGATCCCCTGGGCGGGCTGGAAGGATATTTTCTGGCGCACCTATCAGCGCATCGACGAGGATCGCCTGCTGGCGACCGCCGGCGGCGTCGTCTTCTTCGGCCTGCTCGCGATTTTCCCGGCCGTCACCGCGCTCGTCTCGTCTTATGCCCTGTTCGCCGATCCCTCGACAATCAGCTCAAATCTTCACATGCTCGCGACGATGCTGCCCGAGGGATCGTTCCAGATCGTCGAGGAACAGGTCGCGCGCGTGCTGTCGAACGCCAATACCACGCTCGGCGCCACCTTCGTGTTCGGCCTTCTGCTGGCCATCTGGAGTGCCAACGCCGGCGTCAAGGCGATCTTCGACGCCCTGAACGTCGCCTATGAGGAGCGTGAGAAGCGCAGCTTCATTCGGCTGAACATGATCTCACTGGCCTTCACCGTCGGCGGCATCGTAGCACTGCTCTTAATGGTGGGGGCAGTCGTCGCCTTTCCGCTCGCACTGAATCATCTCGGCATGGCGCCCGAAAGCAAGCTGATCGTGGCGCTGGCGCGATGGCCGCTCTTGTTCCTCATCCTGCTCGTGGCGCTTGCGATCCTCTATCGTTTTGCGCCCAGTCGCGATGCTCCGCGCTGGCAATGGCTCAGCGTCGGCGCGGTGACGGCCGCCCTTCTCTGGATAGCCGGTTCTGCGCTTCTGTCCTGGTATCTCTCGGAATTCGCCAATTACAACGCGACCTACGGCTCGCTCGGCGCGGCGATCGGCCTGATGACCTGGATGTGGATGTCGGCCATCGTGATCATGTTCGGGGCCGAGTTGAACTCGGAGATCGAGCGGCAGACCCTGCGCGACACCACCACCGGACAGCCGAAGCCGCTCGGCACCCGCCAGGCCGTCTCGGCCGATACGGTCGGCGCCGCCGCGCCGGCCTGATGGACGGTCAGGCCGGATCTCATCCCGCCTGACCGGCTTGCATGTCAGCGCTTGGTGATGACGGCTTCCAGATACTCGCTGTGCACGACGATGGTGCCGTCGTCGGCATGGTTGAACTCGCCGAGCAGCGCCAAGAGATCGCGCTTCAGCGCCGCCTGGCCAGTCTCGTCGAGGGCGGCAAACGCCTTCAGCGTCGGACCGTAGAACGTCTTGAAAACGTCGAGCCAGTGGTCCGGTGAGCGATAGCGGAACACGAACATGCGCTGTTCGGCCGCGATTTCCGAAGCCTTGTTTCCGAACATCTCGTCAAGCCGCGCCTTGGTGCCCCACAGAGCCGGTGACTTTACCCCGGCCGGCGGCGGCAGATGCTTGCCGATGGTCTTGAACAGCTGACCGATGAAACCCTGGGGCGTCCAGTTGGCGAGGCCGATCTTGCCGCCGGACCTGCAGACCCGCGCGAGCTCGGAGGCCGCCTTGTCCTGATCCGGCGTGAACATCACGCCGAAGGTCGAGAGCACGACATCGTAGCTGGCGTCGGCAAACGGCAGCGCTTCGGCATCCGCCTCGCGGAACTCGACCGTGAGATGTTCGGCCGCTGCGCGCTCGCGTCCCCGCGCCAGCAGTGCCGGCACGTAGTCGGTCGACGTGACGTCACACCAGCGCCGTGCTGCGGCCAGCGTCGCATTGCCGTTGCCAGCGGCGACGTCCAGCACCTTGCTGCCGGCGCGGATGTCGACGGCCTCGCAGAGCTGCTCGCCGACGATCTGCAAGGTGGTTCCGACCACGGCATAGTCGCCCGACGACCAGGCGCCGTGCTGACGCTGCTTGACGGCGGTGAGGTCGGGCTGGGAAACGGTCGGCTTGAGTGCGGCGGCTGTCGACATGGGTCATCTCCTGGGGTTGGAAACGCAGGAACGATAAGGCGCATGCGGCTCGCTGGCCTTGAGAGCGGCGTTATTTTACGCTGAGAGCACCTTGATTTCCGACCGGAGCCAGGGGCGCGTGACGTTCAGGTCGAGGACTTCCATACTCGTCCCGATCGCCGCGAATGCGCCCATGCGGGCACCCTTGTCGCGCTCAAGGCCCGCTATCCCCTCGAATCAACAATGATGGTAAGGTCATGGGGCTTGGGGGAGCATGAGACATGACGGGTCGGACGGCGGCCCGTGTTTTCCCGGGTGAGACAGTCAGCTCTTGAGGCGTAACGCGCGGCATGATTCGCATTTCGACGATCTTCATCGCCATCTGCATGGTTCTGGTCGCTGCCTCGCTCGGGCTGGTGCTCTATTCGGTCGCCGGCATCAGCGGAACCGAATCCGCGATCGTTGCGCTGACGGCGCTGACCTTCCTGATCCTCTACAACGCAGTGTCGATGCGGCTGCGCGATCGCAGTGACGTCGGCGGCCAGATCGCCGACCTCTCGCGCGGTACCGCCGACCTCGCCCGCCAGGTGGCCGAGTTCGGCCGCCGGCTGGCTGCGATCGAGGGACGCATCGCGTCGTCCAATTCGACCAACTCCGACCGCATCCAGTCGGTGGTCGGCGAGATCAACGAGCTCGGCGGACTGGTCAAGCAGCTCGCCACCACCGTATCGGCGCATGAGGACCTGCTGGCTGGCAGCGCGCCGGCCTCGGCCCCA
>NZ_JXJM01000001.1:778494-798533 GCF_001593325.1 Bradyrhizobium sp. DOA1 | reverse complement strand
CGCCCCAGATGGTGGTCAACGGACGCAACCAGACTCAATTGCTGGCGGCGCTGCGCAACGCGATCGACGAGAACCGCATCGACATATTCCTCCAGCCGATGGTGACGCTGCCGCAGCGCAAGGTGCGATTCTATGAGGCCGTGACACGGCTGCGCGACGAACGTGACCAGCTCATCGCGGCCGAGGAGTTCATCAGCATCGCGGAGGCCTCCGGGCTGATCGGGCGCATCGACAACATGGTGATGCTGCGCTGTGTGCAGGTGCTGAGGCGCCTGATGGTGCGCAACAAGGACGTCGGCGTGTTCTGCAATGTCGCGGCCTCCACCCTCGGCAACTCCACCACCTTCGCGCAATGTCTCGACTTCCTCGAAGCCAACCGTGCGCTGGCGCCCTCGTTGGTGCTGGAGTTCAAGCAATCGACCTTCCGCAACCTCGGCCCGGCCGAGTCCGAGAACCTCGCCGCGCTCGCCCAGCGCGGCTTCCGCTTCTCGATCGACCATGTCACCGATCTGCGAATCGAGCCGCGCGAGCTCGCCGACCGCGGCGTGCGCTTCATCAAGGTGCCGGCCACGCTACTGCTCGATCCGAGGCAGGCCTCGGCCTCCGACATCCATCCATCCGACCTCTCCGACCTGCTCGGCCGCTTCGGCATCGACCTGATCGCCGAGCGGATCGAAGGCGAGCGCGCGGTGATCGATCTGCTCGATTATGACGTGCGATTCGGCCAGGGATTCCTGTTCGCGCCGCCCCGGCCACTTGCGGCCCGAAGGGGCATCTGCTACCGGCGGGGCCTCGCCGAACCAGGCGCAGGACATCCAGGGATCCAATGGCTCCGCCACACCCAGCTCAGGCGCGACCTCTTCGGCGCCTCCGCCGCAGCGCATCACCGGCAACGCAGCGCTCGCGCGCCGCATCTGATCGGCCGCACGCACCATGACCACACTGCACTTTGCGCAAAGCCTGCGCGAGCTCGTGGGCGGGGTCGATGTCGTGCTCAGCGACATCTGGGGCGTCGTCCATAACGGCCTCGAATCCTTCCCCGAGGCCTGCGAGGCGCTGCATACCTATCGCAGCCACGGCGGTACGGTGATCCTGATCACCAACGCGCCGCGTCCGGCCGACTCCGTGCAGCGGCAATTGCGCAAGCTCGGCGTCGCCGACGAGACCTATGATGCGATCGTCTCGTCCGGCGACCTGACCCGGCTCTATGTCGCCGAGCATCCCGGCCGCAAGATGTTCTGGCTCGGGCCCGAGCGGGACAACTCGATCTATCGCGGCCTCGATGCGAAGACCGCGCCGCTGGAGGAAGCCGATTACATCGTCTGTACCGGTCTCTACGACGACGAGACCGAGACGGCGGAAGATTATCGCGGCATGATGCTTAAGGCGCGCGAGCGCAAGCTGACGCTGGTTTGCGCCAACCCCGACATCGTGGTCGAACGCGGCGACCGGCTGATCTATTGCGCCGGCGCCATCGCGGAGCTCTATCGCGAGCTCGGCGGCGAGGTGATCTTCTATGGCAAGCCGCACCGGCCGATCTATGAGCGCGCGATGGCGCTCGCCGGCGAACGCCAGGGCCACACGATCGACCGGAAGAAGGTGCTGGCGATCGGCGATTCCGTCCGCACCGACTTAACCGGCGCGCGCGAATTCGGCATCGACTGCCTGTTCGTCACCCGCGGCATCCATGCCGAGGAATTCGAGGGCCTCGACCAGTTGGACCCGAATTCGGTGATGGAATTGTTCGGCCACCCGCCGAAGGCGCTGATGCGCGAATTGAAGTGGTGATCATGACGTCCGCGCAGGTGCTGTGGGCTTGGACCAACTCCTAAGCCCTGGACGCCGTCATGGCCGGGCTTGACCCGCCTGCGCGGCCGAAGCCGCTTCGGCGAGACGATGGCCCGGCCATCCACGACTTGCTTCACAAATCCAAAAACGTGGATGCCCGGGACGAGCCCGGGCATGACGATCTCGATGGATAGTTGTTTTTTGCGGTAGGCAGCGCTTACGCGCTCGCCATGTCCGGGAAGACCGCCTCGATCTTGGTCTTCAGCGTCGCCGCGTTGAACGGCTTGACGATGTAATTGTTCACGCCCGCCTTCTTGGCCGCGATCACGTTCTCGGTCTTGGATTCGGCCGTGATCATGATGAAGGGCGTGGTGGCGAGGTTCGGATCCGCGCGCACTTCGCGCAAGAGGTCGTACCCCGTCATCGGCTCCATGTTCCAATCGGAGATCACGAGCCCGTACTTCTTGCCGCGCATCTTGTTCAGCGCTGCCGAACCGTCGCTGGCATCATCGATGTTCTCGAAGCCAAGCTGCTTCAGCAGATTCCTGATGATACGGATCATGGTGCTGTAGTCATCCACCACAAGAACCGGCATCGACAAATCAACCGCCATCTCGACTCCCCCAACGCAAACCCAGGAATATTACGATCGGACCTGCCCAGACCGGAGCCCGGCAGTTCCACGCTCAAGGACTAACACCAAGGCGTTAAACAGCGCGTTAACTGGGGACGCCCCCAACGGGCTGAATCGCATTCGAGGCAGGCCCACCCTCCCGCTTGACTTCATCCGGCCGGTCGCGCCACGGTCCCGGCCGGTCCTGCCGCTTCGAGAATTCCCCTGATGGCTCCGCATTTTACCGTAATCCGCGACACCACGCCGGACTCCGCCATTCCAAGGGGCGCCGTGGTCGCCATGGGCAATTTCGACGGCGTTCATCTCGGCCATCGCGCCGTGATCGCAGCGGCCCTGGACATGGGCCGGGCGCATGGCCGCCCTGCCCTGGCCCTGACCTTCGAGCCCCATCCGCGGCGTTTTTTCAGCCCCAACACCCCGCAATTCCGCCTGACGGACGAGACCGCCAAGCTGCGGCTTCTGGCCGGCACCGGGCTTGCCGGCGCCGTGGTCATGACCTTCGACAAGGCGCGCGCCGGCACCTCTGCGCAAGATTTCATTCACCATGACCTGATCGGCCGCCTTGGCGTCAGCGGCATCGCCGTCGGCTACGACTTCCATTTCGGCAAGGGCCGGGTCGGCTCGCCGAGCCTTCTGGTCAACGAGGCCCCCCGGCTCGGCATCGAGGTCGACGTGCAGGCGCATGTCGATATCGACGAGCGGCCGGTCTCCTCCAGCGCCATCCGGATCGCCCTCGCCGAAGGCCAGCTCGACGAGGCCACCACCATGCTGGGTGCCCCCTGGTTCATCACCGGCGAGGTGATCCATGGCGAGAAGCGCGGCCGTGATCTCGGCTATCCCACCGCCAACATCCGTCTGGACGCCAATTGCGGCCTGAAGCACGGCATCTACGCCGTGCGGGTCGGCCGCGGCGCCGAACGGCTCGACGGCGTGGCAAGCTTCGGCCGCCGTCCGACCTTCGACAATGGCGCGCCGCTGCTCGAAATCTTCCTGTTCGACTTCAAGGGCGATCTATATGGCCAGGCGCTGGACTGCGCCTTCATCGGCTTCATCCGCGAAGAGCTGAAATTCGACAGCCTTCAGGCCCTGATCCGCCAGATGGACGACGATTCCGCCCGCGCCCGCGCCATGCTGGCCGCCGCTCCTGGCGCATTTCCGCGGCTCGGGACCATCGACTGAGCCTCAAACCGGCCCCTCCGGACCTTTGCGCTTCCCCTGGCCCCCTGCTATGGAGAACCCATGTTTGCGCGGCGCATCATAGGGATTAGCGGCCCGGCTTCCGCCTGAGCCCAAAGGCTCGGCGCAAGACCGGGATTGTGTCGTTTCACCCCGCGATTTCCCAATCGCCATCCGTCTTTCCGCGCCCTTCCGAGCCAGTCAGCCTCATGTCCGAAAAGCCGCAAAAGTCCCAAAAGTCTGAAGTCAAAGACTATTCGAAAACCCTGTTCCTGCCGCAGACCGAATTCCCGATGCGCGCCGGCCTGCCGCAGCGCGAGCCGGAGCTGCTGAAATACTGGAACGACATCGGCCTCTACGACAAGCTGCGTCAGGACGCCCGGGGCCGCGCCAAATTCGTGCTCCACGACGGCCCGCCCTACGCCAATGGCAACATCCATATCGGGCATGCGCTGAACAAGATCCTCAAGGACGTCGTGACCAAGAGCCAGCAGATGCTCGGCTTCGACTCCAACTACGTGCCCGGCTGGGACTGCCACGGCCTGCCGATCGAATGGAAGATCGAGGAGGAGAACTACCGCTCCAAGGGCAAGCAGAAGCCGGACTTCCGCGACTCCGCCGCGATGGTGGCGTTCCGCAAGGAGTGCCGCGCCTATGCGACGCACTGGATCAACGTGCAGCGCGAGGAATTCAAGCGCCTCGGCATCATCGGCGACTGGGACCATCCCTATCAGACCATGACCTACCCGGCCGAAGCGCAGATCGCCCGCGAGCTGATGAAATTCGCGGCCAACGGTACGCTCTATCGCGGCTCCAAGCC
This sequence comes from Bradyrhizobium sp. DOA1, assembly GCF_001593325.1. NCBI lineage: Bacteria > Pseudomonadati > Pseudomonadota > Alphaproteobacteria > Hyphomicrobiales > Nitrobacteraceae > Bradyrhizobium > Bradyrhizobium sp. DOA1. Next base: position 794,115 of record NZ_JXJM01000001.1, on the reverse strand, counting down.
GGTGATGTGGAGCGTGGTCGAGAAGACCGCGCTGGCGGAGGCCGAGGTCGAGTACGAGGACCACACCTCCGATACGGTGTGGGTGAAATTCCCGATCACCTCGCCGGCGCATGGCGCGCTCGCCAATGCGGCCGTGGTGATCTGGACCACCACGCCCTGGACGCTGCCCGGCAACCGCGCCATCTCCTTCTCGCCCAAGATCGCCTACGGTCTCTACAAGGTGACGGATGCGCCCGCGGACAATTGGACGAAGACCGGCGACCTACTGATCCTGGCCGACGCGCTGGCCGCGGAAGTGTTCAAGCAGGCACGCGTCACGGCCTATGAGAAGGTGCGCGACATCCCCGGCGACACGCTGGATGCGGTCGAATGCGCCCATCCGCTGAAGGGCATTGCCGGCGGCTACGACTTCATCGTGCCGCTGCTGGCCGGCGACCACGTCACCGACGACACCGGCACCGGCTTCGTGCACACCGCGCCCGGCCACGGCCGCGAGGACTTCGATGTCTGGATGGCGAGTGCCCGTGAGCTCGACGCACGCGGCATCAACACCACGATCCCCTACACCGTCGACGAGAACGGCGCCTACACCGCACAGGCGCCCGGCTTCACCGGAAAGCGCGTGCTCAACGACAAGGGCGAGAAGGGTGACGCCAACGAGGCCGTCATCAAGGCGCTCGCCGAAAGAGGCATGCTGCTCGCGCGCGGCCGGCTGAAGCACCAGTATCCGCATTCCTGGCGCTCGAAGAAGCCGGTGATCTTCCGCAACACGCCGCAATGGTTCATCGCGATGGACAAGGACATCAGCGAGAACGGCCATGCCAGGAAGGGCGACACGCTGCGCGCCCGCGCGCTGCACGCGATCTCGGTGACGCAATGGGTGCCGCCGGCGGGCGAGAACCGCATCAACGGCATGATCGCCAACCGTCCAGACTGGGTGATCTCGCGCCAGCGCGCCTGGGGCGTGCCAATCGCCGTGTTCGTGCGCGAGAAGGGCGATGGCTCGGCCGAGATCCTGCAGGACGAGATCGTCAACCAGCGCATCACCGAGGCCTTCATGGAGGAAGGCGCCGACGCCTGGTACATGCAGGGCGCCCGCGAGCGTTTCCTCGGGTCCCGCGCGAGCGAGGACTGGAAGAAGGTCGACGACATCTGCGACGTCTGGTTCGATTCCGGCTCCACGCACGCCTTCGTGCTCGAGGATCGGCAGAACTTCCCGCAGCTCGGCAACATCGTCCGCAAGATCGACGGCGGCAACGACACCGTGATGTATCTGGAAGGCAGCGACCAGCATCGCGGCTGGTTTCATTCCTCGCTGCTGGAAAGCGCGGGCACGCGGGGCCGCGCGCCTTACGACGTCGTGCTGACCCACGGCTTCACGCTGGACGAGAACGGCCGCAAGATGTCGAAGTCGCTCGGCAACACCGTCGAGCCGCAGAAGGTGATCAAGGATTCGGGGGCGGACATCCTCCGCCTGTGGGTCTGCGCCACCGACTATGCCGACGACCAGCGCATCGGTCCCGAGATCCTCAAGAACACCATCGAGACCTATCGCAAGCTGCGCAACTCGATCCGCTGGATGCTCGGTACGCTACATCACTTCAAGGCGAGCGAGAAAATCGCCTATGCCGAGATGCCCGAGCTCGAGCGCTTGATGCTGCACGAGCTGGCCGGCCATGCCGAGACCATTCGCAAGGCCTATGCCGCCTTCGACTACAAGACCGTGGTCGCGAGCCTCTCGGCCTTCATGAACTCCGAGCTGTCGGCGTTCTATTTTGATATCCGCAAGGACACGCTGTACTGCGATCCGCCGTCCTCGGTGGCGCGCAAGGCGGCGCTCACCACGATCGAGACCCTGTGCGATGCGCTCCTGAAATGGCTCGCGCCGATCCTGAGCTTCACGACTGACGAAGCGTGGCGGATGTTCCGGCCCAATGCGGAGCCCTCGGTGCATCTGACGCTGTTTCCCGAGGGCCTCGAGAAGCTGCGCGACGACAAGCTCGCCGGAAAGTGGGAGACGATCCGCAACGTCCGCCGCGTCGTCACCGGCGCGCTGGAGCTGGAGCGCGCCGCCAAGAACATCGGCTCCTCGCTCGAGGCTTCGCCGGTGATCTATGTCGCCGACCGCGACATGCTGATGACGCTGTTCGACGTCGATCTCGCCGAGGTCTGCATCACCTCGAATTACGAGGTGCGCGAGGGCGAGGCACCGGCCGGCGCCTTCCGTCTCGATGCCGTGCCGGGCGTGGCGGTCGTCGTCGAGAAGGCAGTCGGCACGAAGTGCGCCCGCTCCTGGAAGATCTCGCCGATGGTCGGCGAAGACCCCGAATACCCCGACGTTACCCCGCGCGACGCGCAGGCGCTGCGCGAATGGAAGGCGTTGGGGGTGGGAGTCTGATCCCGGCATGACCCCGCTCCGCGCCGGTATCATCGCCGCCCTGATCACGCTCGTGCTCGATCAGGCTTCGAAGCTCTGGCTGCTGAACGTGTTCGAACTGGCCCGCCGCGGCGTCGTCAAGGTGACGCCGTTCTTCGACCTGGTGCTGGCCTGGAACATCGGCATCAGCTTCGGCTGGCTCCAGAACGACAGCCAAGCGGCGCAACTCGCGCTGATGGCTGTCAAAGGTATCGCGGTGCTCGCGCTCGCGATCTGGATGGCCCGCTCGCACACCCTCCTGGCCACCATCGCGCTCGGCCTGATCATCGGCGGCGCCATCGGCAACGGCATCGACCGTCTTGCCTATGGCGCCGTGGTCGATTTCGCCCTGTTCCACATCGATATCGGCGGAAAGACCTACAATTGGTACGTGTTTAACCTCGCCGACGTGGCCATCGTTGCTGGCGTGGCCGCGCTATTGTATGATTCCTTCCTGGGGGTACCCGCCGCAAAAGCGCCCTGATCCCGGTCGATACGACCGGCAGGTGGAGCCCGTTTTTGCAGGGGCCAGCCGCGTGCGAGCGGCAATCTGCCACAATATGGAACAGGTACAGTAATGCGCAGCGCGAAGACCAGCGGTTCGATGGTGCAAGACCCTCAATCGGGGTTCTGGCGGGCATTGAAATTGTCCGCTGTCGTGCTCGGCATCGGCCTCGTCATGTCGGCCGGCGCGGCCCGTGCCGGTGACGACGAGGATGAAGATGACGGGATGACCTTCGAAGAGAAGATCATCGACAATCTGATGTCCGGCATCGGCGCGAAGAGCATGGAGAAGAAAGGCATCGAATACCGAGAGCGCTCGCCGCTCGTCGTGCCGCCCAAGCTGGACCTGCCGCCTCCCGCGACCCAGGCCAAGGCCGCACCGAACTGGCCCAAGGACCCCGAGGAAAAGCGCCGCAAGGAAGCGATTGCCGCGCGCAAGAAGGCGACCAAGGAGACGGAAAACTGGCAGGCCGCCCGGCCGCTGACGCCCGCGGAGATGAAGGCCGGCGAGGTCGCGGCAGCGCCCCGCACCAGCAACGATCCGATTCAGCCGGGTACCAATGGCAACCCGTCGCTCAGCCCGGCGGAGCTCGGTTTCTCCGGTGGTCTCTGGAACATGATGAAGGGCGGCAACAGCACCGAAGAGAAGAAATTCACCAGCGAGCCGCCGCGCCAATCGCTGGTTGAGCCTCCGCCCGGCTATCAGACGCCGTCGCCGAACTACGCCTATGGCGCCGGGCCGGACAAAACGCGGCGGACCTATTTCGACATCATGTCGGGCAAGGACAAGGAACAATAGCGTTCCCGTCGCGCTGCGACATCCTGACGGAATCGAACCTCGTACCGGCAGCTCGCGCGCGCCGGACGCGGTCCTTAAATTGCTTATCAGTAACTTGCCTAAGCGTTGAGTTCTCTGCTTCGTGACGCGAAGCCTCAGCCGCACGGTGTAGCATGCCGTGCTTCCGAGCCGGACATCCGGACCTCGGCCTCTCATAAGGATGATGATGTCCTCATACCGATCGGCTGCCTGCCTCCTTGCCGCGCTTTCGACCAGTGTCCTGACGGCTGGCGCGTCCCTCGCCCAGACCACGGTGACATCGCCTCCACCCGCCAGCTTCACGCTCAGCAACGGTATGCAGGTCGTGGTGATCCCGGATCACCGCACGCCCGTGGTCACGGAGATGATCTGGTACAAGGTCGGCTCGGCCGACGAGACGCCGGGCAAGTCCGGCCTCGCTCACTTCCTTGAGCACCTGATGTTCAAGGGCACGTCGAAGCACCCGGTCGGCGAATTCTCGCAGACCGTGCTTCGCGTCGGCGGCAACGAGAACGCCTCGACCTCGGTCGACTACACCAATTACTACCAACGTGTTCCGAAAGAGCAGCTGCCGACCATGATGGAGTTCGAGGCCGACCGCATGACCGGCCTCGTCCTCAAGGACGAGAACGTGCTGCCCGAGCGCGACGTCGTGCTCGAAGAATACAACATGCGCGTCGCCAACAATCCGGACGCGCGGCTGAACGAGCAGATCATGGCCGCGCTCTATCTCAACCATCCCTATGGCCGGCCGGTGATCGGCTGGCACCAGGAGATCGAGAAGCTCGACCGCGAGGACGCGCTCGCCTTCTACCGCCGCTTCTACGCGCCGAACAACGCGATCCTCGTGATCGCCGGCGACGTCGACGCCGCCGAGATCCGTCCGCTGGTCGAGCGCAATTTCGGCTCCATCCCGGCGCAGCCCGCGATCCCGGCCCGGCGCGTCCGACCGCAGGAGCCGGAGCCGGCTGCGCCACGCACCGTCACGCTGGCCGACCCCCGCGTCGAGCAGCCGAGCATGCGGCGCTATTATCTCGTGCCTTCGGCGACCACGGCTGCGGCCGGCGAAAGCGCGGCCCTCGACGTGCTCGCGCAACTGATGGGCAGCGGCAGCAATTCTTATCTCTACCGGGCCCTCGTCGTCGACAAGCCGCTCGCGGTCTCCGCCAACGCCAGCTATTCGAGCATCTCGCTTGATCCAACGCAGTTCGCGATCTCGGCCGCGCCGAAGCCCGGAATCAGCTTCGCCGAGGTCGAGCAGGCGGTCGATGGCGTCATCGCCAATGTCGCGCAGAACCCGATCCGCGCCGAGGATCTGGAGCGGGTCAAGACCCAGCTCATCGCGGAAGCGATCTACGCCCAGGACAACCAGGCGGTCTTGGCGCGCTGGTATGGCGGCGCGCTGACCACAGGCTTGTCGATCGAGGACATCAGGAGCTGGCCCGACCGCATTCGCGCGGTCACCGCCGAGCAGGTCCGCGCGGCCGCGCAGAAATGGCTCCACAAGAAGCGCTCGGTGACGGGCTATCTGATCAAGGACACTACGGCTGCCAAGCCCGAGGAGAAGCGTTCGTGACCTATCCCTTCCTCCGACGCCTCGCATTCTCTCTTGCGACCGGCGCGACGCTCGCGCTCGCTGCGGTCTCGCCGTCGCAGGCGGCCGCAAAGATCCAGCGCCTGGTCTCGCCCGGGGGCATCGAGGCCTGGTTCGTGCAGGACGCAACGGTGCCGTTGATCGCCATGGAATATTCCTTTGCCGGCGGCTCGGCCCAGGATCCCAAGGACAAATCGGGCGTCGCCAACCTGGTCGGCGACCTCCTCGACGAAGGCTCCGGCGATCTCGACTCCAAGACCTTCCACGAGCGGCTCGACCGCCGTGCCATCGAGCTCTCCTTCAACGCCACCCGCGACACTTTCCGCGGCAGCCTGCGCATGCTGCGCGACAACAAGGACGAGGCCTTCGACCTGCTCAGGAGCGCGCTGACCTCGCCGCATTTCAACACGGCGGATGTCGAACGCATCCGCTCGCAGGTCGTGTCGGGGCTGCGCCGCGAGACCACCAATCCGACATCCCTGGCGAGCCGCAAATTCCTGGAGGTCGCCTTCGGCAGCCATCCCTACGGCCGACAGACCAATGGTAACCTCGACAGCGTGCCGACCATCACGGTCGCCGACATGAAGGATTATGTCGGCCGCGTGCTCGCCAGGGACGGGCTGAAGGTCGCGGTCGTCGGCGACGTCGATCCCGCGACGCTCGGCAAGCTGCTCGACCACACCTTCGGCAGCCTGCCCGCCAAAGCCAACCTCACGCCGGTCCCGGATGTCGAGGCCGCCAAGCCGCCGCAGCGCGCCTTCGTGACCCTCGACGTGCCGCAGACCGTGATTACCTTCGGCGGCCCGGGAGTGAAGCGCAGCGATCCCAACTTCATGGCGGCCTACGTCGTCAACCACATCCTCGGCGGCGGTGGATTGTCCTCCCGGCTCTATCGCGAGGTCCGCGAGAAGCGCGGGCTGGCCTATTCCGTGTACGAATCGCTACTCTGGATGGAGCATTCGGCGCTCTTCATCGGCAACACCGGCACGCGCGCCGATCGCTCTGGCGACACTATCGACGCCATCGAGAAGGAAGTCCGCCGCATCGCCGAGGAAGGCCCGACACAGAAGGAGCTCGACGAGGCTAAGTCCTACCTCAAGGGCTCGCAGATGCTGGCGCTCGACACCTCCTCCAAGCTGGCGCAGGCGCTGCTGCAATACCAGCAGGACAAGCTGCCGATCGACTACATCGAGAAGCGCAACGCCATCATCGATGCCGTGACGCTTGATGACGCCAAGGCTGCCGCCAAGCGGCTGTGGGGCCAGGGCCTCCTGACCGTCGTCGTCGGCCGCGCCCCGCAGGCCGCCGCTCAGCCGGCGTCAGCACCGGCGACGAAGTCGAACTGACGGCCGAAGTCCGGTACGTCTCCTGAAATGGCCGGGTTCGCCCGGCCATTTGCATTTCCAGCACCACCATTGCCGAACGCGGACGTTCGCGATATGTCCGAACATCAGGAATGGTGCCATCATGCTGCGGATATCCCGCGATCTCGTCATCGACGAGGACGACATCGAGATTGGTTTTGTCCGCGCCTCCGGGCCCGGCGGGCAGAACGTCAACAAGGTCGCGACCTCTGCGCAACTGCGCTTCGACACGCGCAAACTGACCCTGCCGGAGGATGCCGCCATCCGGCTCGCCCGCATCGCGGGTCAGCGTATGACCAAAGACGGCGTGATCGTGATCCACGCCCAGCGCTTCCGCACCCAGGAGCGCAACCGGCAGGATGCCATCGACCGGCTGGTCGAGATGCTGCGCGAGGCCATGGTGCGCCCCATTCCGCGGCGCGCGACGCGGCCGACCTTCGCGTCCAAGCAGCGCCGGCTCGAAGGCAAAAAGCGGCGTAGCGACGTCAAGGCTGGCCGCGGCAGCCGCTTCGACGATTAGCACACGCAGCCAAAAGAACTCCGGCCGCAGAGCGACCGGAGTTCTGCCGTTCTACTTGAGACTAGTAGCGCTTGGACGGGGCAGCACCGCCCGTCGTGGCATCGTCGGCGGTCCCCTTGTGCGCAGCGCTGCCCGTGGTGCCCGTGGCCCTGGTGCCCTTGGACGACTTCATGCCAGTCTTTTCGCCCGCCGCACCTGGCTGAGCATTCATCTCCTCATCGCCGCTTCCCATCGTGCTGCCTTGCATGGGTTTGCTTTGCACGGTGCCGCCCGGCTTGGCGGTGGGAGGCGCGCTTTGCGCGAGAACCGGCGTCGCAATGAGGGCCGACAGAGCGCATGCGATCATCGAGGTCTTCACCAACTTCATCCATTTCTCCTGGATTGTTCGCGATGAATGGCTCGGCGGCTCCCCGCGCTGCTCGTCTGCACCGAACCATTGCATCGCGTAAAGAGTTCAAGCGGCGCGACCGTCATGCAATGCGCATCGTGTGGTGATCGTTTAGGGATTTGACGGCGGTTTCGCGGAATTGTGCTCCGCATATAAGGCAGCGCGGAACAACACGCGCAGCAAAACATTTCGGCGCACAGCGAAATAGCCCGCTACTACCACCGCATCTTCGACGCCGCCTAGAGTTTGCGCAGATTGATTTTGATGCGGATGGGCGGGTTCTTGGTGATGCGCGCAATCGTGCTGGGATTGTGCACCGCGATGGTGCTGGTGGTGCAGGTCGCCGACGCGCAAATGCCATTGCCGGCCGCAAAGCCGCCGGATGGCGCCACACTCTTCAAGCAGCAATGCGCAGTGTGCCACACGTTGAGCCTGTCAGAACCGATGCGGCAAGGTCCGGCGCTGGTAAAAATCGTGGGACGTCCCGCCGGCAAGGTCGAGGGCTTCAGATATTCGGAGGCCCTGTCGAAGGCCGACTTCGCCTGGGACGAGACGAAGCTCGACGCCTGGCTGAACAATCCGCAAGCCGTCATTCCCGGCGTGACCATGGTGTACCGGCAGGCCAAACCGGAGACGCGCGCCGCCATCATCGCTTACCTGAAGGAGCAGAACTGAATGGCCAAGCCCGTTCATTCCATGATCCGCGTGCACGACGAGGCGCGTTCACTCGACTTCTACAGGCGTGCCTTTGCCCTTGAGGTCGCCGACCATCTGAAGTTCGCGGATTTTGCCCTGATCTATCTGCGTCACCCCTCCTCACCTTTCGAGGTCGAGCTGACCGTAAATTTCGATCGCAAGGAGCCGTATCAGCTTGGCGACGGTTACGGCCATCTCGCCGTGGTGGTCGAGGATCTCGATGCCGAACACGCCCGCTTCGAGCGCGAGCAGCTCGCACCGGGTCCGTTGCGGGATTTCAAGCACGACGGTCGGACGCTGGCGCGCTTCTTCTTCGTCAGTGATCCCGATGGCTACAAGATCGAGGTGATCCAGCGAGGCGGGCGTTTCGGCTGATCCACTGCAAAAATCAAATCACAAGAATTGAAGGAGGAATGCCATGAGAGAAATCGATCGTCGAAGCAAGCACAGCCGCCGCGTCTTTCTCAAGGGCGCGGCAAGCGCCGTACCGGTCGTTGCCGTGGCGACCAGCGTCACCGTCAGCATCGAGGACGCCTGGGCCGATGAAGCGAGCACCCTGTCGCCGGCGACGATGAAGACGCTGCTGAAGGTCGCGCGCGACATCTATCCGCACGATGTCCTCGGCGACAGTTACTACATCACCGCGATCAAGCCGTGGGATGGCAAGGCGGCCAAGGACGCGGCCGTCAAGTCGCTGATCAATGGCGGCATCGCGCGGCTCGATCAGAACGCGCGGGATCGCTACAAGGTCCCCTATGCCGACGTGCCCTGGGAGGCCGACCGGGTGGTGCTGCTGAAGGAGATCGAGCAGAGCGACTTCTTCCAGAAGGTGCGCGGCGACCTCGTCGTCTCCCTCTACAACCAGAAAGAGGTCTGGCCGCGCTTCGGCTACGAGGGCTCCTCCGCAGAGCATGGCGGCTACATCAACCGCGGCTTCGCCGACATCGACTGGCTGCCGAAGGCTTAAACGTCACCCAACGGTTCAGGAGAACGCATATGGCAAAATTCGATCTGAACGATTCCGGCGTTGTGGTGATCGTCGGCTCCGGTGCCGGCGGCGGCACGCTGGGCAACGAGCTCGCGCAGAAGGGCGTCAAGGTCGTCATTCTCGAGGCTGGCCCCCGCATCGAGAATCACGACTTCATCAATGACGAATGGGAGAGCTTCTCGCAGCTCGCCTGGACCGACGCGCGCACCACGTCGGGCACATGGCGCGTCGCCAAGGATTTCTCGGGTCTCCCGGCCTGGATCGTCAAGGCGGTCGGCGGCTCGACCACCCATTGGGCCGGCGCCTCGCTGCGTTTCGACGAGCACGAGTTCAAGGTGAAGACCACCTACGGCAACATTCCCGGCGCAAATCTCCTGGACTGGCCGGTGACGCTTGCGGAGATGGAGCCGTGGTACGCCAAAGCCGAGAACAAGATGGGTGTGACCCGCACCAACGGCATTCCCGGGCTTCCCGGCAACAATAACTTCAAGGTGCTGGAGGCCGGCGCCAAGAAGCTCGGCTACAAAACCGTGCACACCGGCAACATGGCGATCAACAGCCAGCCGCGCGACGGCCGCGGCGCCTGCCAGCAGATCGGCTTCTGCTTCCAGGGCTGCAAATCCGGCGCGAAATGGTCGACGCTCTACACCGAGATCCCGAAGGGCGAGGCCACCGGCAATCTCGAGGTCCGTCCCGGCAGCATGGTGGTGAAGATCGAGCACGATGCCAGCGGCAAGGTGTCCGGCGTCGTTTATGCTGACGAGGGCGGCGCGATGCAGCGCCAGAAGGCGCGTATCGTCGCGGTGGCCGGCAATTCGATCGAGAGCCCGCGGCTCCTGCTCAACAGCGCCTCCACCATGTTCCCCGACGGCCTCGGCAATTCATCGGGTCAGGTCGGCCGCAACTACATGCGGCACATGACCGGCAGCGTCTATGCCGTGTTCGAGAAATCAGTGCACATGTATCGCGGCACGACCATGGCCGGCATCATCCGCGACGAGTCCGTCAACAACCCCACGCGCGGCTTCGTCGGCGGCTACGAGATGGAGACGCTGTCGATCGGACTGCCCTTCATGGCGGCGTTCCTCAATCCCGGCGCCTGGGGACGCTCGTTCACGTCAGCGCTCGACGGGTATCCCAGGATGGCCGGCATGTGGCTGGTCGGGGAGGACATGCCGCAGGAGACCAATCGCATCACGCTCGATCCGGTCGTGAAGGACAAGTTCGGGCAGCCGGTTGCGAGCGTGCATTTCGACGATCATCCCAACGACGTCGCGATGCGCGCGCACGCCTACAAGCAGGGCGCCGCGGTTTACGACGCCGTCGGCGCCACCGTGACCTATCCGACCCCACCCTATCCGAGCACGCACAACCTCGGCACCAACAGGATGAGCGAGAAGCCCCGGGACGGCGTGGTCAACAAGTTCGGTCAGAGCCACGACGTCAAGAACCTGTTCGTCTCCGACGGCAGCCAGTTCACCAGCGGTGCGGCCTGCAACCCGACCCTGACCATCGTCGCGCTGGCGATCCGGCAGGCGGACTACATTGCGGGCGCGATGCAGAAGAAGGAGATTTGATCTCCCCTCAATGTCGTCCTGGCGGAAAAGCCGGGACGACATTGGGAAGGGATCCGCCTACTCGGCCGCATCCAGAATCGGCGCCACCGTAGCCTTGAAATCCTGCACCGCGCTCCGCGAGCGGTAAATCAGACACGAACAACGCAGCAGCGAAGCAAAATTGTTGACCTCGCCGTGGTGGTCGAGCACCTCGTTGTAGAGCGTGGTCAGGAACTTGCCGAGGCTCATGCTCTCCTTGGCCGCGATTTCCTCCAGCGTGTCCCAGAACGCCATTTCCAGCCGGATCGAGGTGCAGTGCCCGCCGATCCTCAAAGAACGGGTCTGGGATTCGTAATCGCGTTGGGGCTGGTGTGCGAAGAGATGGCACATGGCGTCCTCCCGTCCTGTTGCCATTTTTTCACGATGCTACACCGCGGCCCGGCACCTCACAATCAGGACGGTGGCCGGATATCCGTTCGCCCGGGTTGCGCGATTTTCTCGAACGCCCAATGTCTTCAATGCCATAGGGGGCCCTTTTCCCCAGCCCGCCACGCCGGTGTTGCCCAACCCATGGTTTTGACGCAACACGGCCTAGACTAGCGCTGCCAGCGAATCCCCGTTCGAGCCCAAGATCGAGTTCATGCCCGTCCGCCAGCTTCCAGAGCAAGTCGTCAACCGCATCGCCGCCGGCGAGGTGGTCGAACGCCCGGCGAGCGTGGTCAAGGAGCTCGTCGAGAACGCGATCGATGCCGGCGCGAGCCGGATCGACGTCTTCACCGACGGCGGCGGGCGGCGGCGGATCGGCATCACCGATGACGGCGGCGGCATGACGGCGAAAGATCTCGCCCTCGCGGTCGAGCGCCACGCCACCTCCAAGCTCGACGACGAGGATTTGCTCCAGATCCGCACCCTCGGCTTCCGGGGCGAGGCGCTGCCCTCGATCGGGTCGGTCGCGCGTCTCGCCATCACCACGCGGCATGCGAGCGAGCCGCATGCCTGGGCGCTGTCCGTCGAAGGCGGCGAGAAGTCCGGGATTATGCCGGCGGCGCTGGCGCATGGCACGCGCGTCGAGGTCGGCGACCTCTTCTACGCGACGCCTGCACGGCTGAAGTTCTTGAAGACCGACCGCACCGAGGCGGAAGCGATCCGCGAGGTGGTCCGGCGCTTGGCGATGGCGCGGCCCGACATCGCGTTCACGCTGGCAGGCGAGGAACGCGCACCGGTGACCTGGGCTGCCGCGCTGCCCGGCGCCGCCGGCCGCCTGACGCGGCTCGGCGATATCCTCGGCGCGGAGTTCCGCAGCCACGCCATCGAGGTCCATGCCGAGCGCGAGGGCGTCGTCGTCGCCGGCTATGCCGCGGCGCCCGCGCTGACCAAGGCCAACGCGCTCGGGCAATATCTCTTCGTCAACGGCCGACCGGTCCGCGACAAGCTGATCCTGGGGGCGGTGCGCGCCGCCTATTCCGACTATCTGCCGCGCGACCGCCATCCGGTGCTGGCGCTGTTCGTCACGCTCGATCCGCGCGAGGTCGACGCCAATGTGCACCCGGCCAAGACCGAGGTGCGCTTCCGCAATGCGGGCCTCGTGCGCGCCCTGATCGTGCACGGCTTGAAGGAAGCTCTCGCGCGTGAGGGCCGGCGCACGGCCGCCAATAGCGGCGAGAGCGCCCTGTCCGCGTTCCGGCCCGCCTTCACGCCGCAGCGTCCGGCGAGCTGGGACTGGCGCGCCTCGCCATCCGCCCCAATCGCGCCGATGCCTTCATTCGAAGGCTCCGCCGCGCCTGCTTTCGCCGAACGCGCGCAAGCCGCCTTCGACGTCGGTGCGCCCAGCGCGGACGTGCGGATCGAGAGCCAGCCCGCCGGCGATCTCGTCGACCGCCCGCTCGGTGCCGCGCGCACGCAGATCCACGAGACCTATATCGTCTCGCAGACCCGCGACGGGTTGATCATCGTCGACCAGCATGCCGCGCATGAGCGCATCGTCTATGAGCGGCTCAAGTCCTCGCTGGCTACGAATGGCGTCCAGCGACAGATCCTGCTGATTCCCGAGATCGTCGAGATGGATGAGGCGACGGTCGAGCGCCTGCTCGAACGCGGCGAGGAGCTCGCCTCGTTTGGGCTCGCGATCGAGTCCTTCGGTCCCGGCGCGGTCGCGGTACGCGAGACGCCTTCGTTGCTCGGCAAGACCAATGCCGGCGGGCTGCTGCGCGATCTCTCCGAGCACATGGCTGAATGGGACGAGGCGCTGCCGCTCGAACGCCGGCTGATGCATGTCGCGGCGACCATGGCCTGCCACGGCTCGGTGCGCGCGGGGCGCCGGTTGCGGCCGGAGGAGATGAACGCCCTGCTCCGCGAGATGGAGGACACGCCGAATTCCGGCCAGTGCAATCACGGCCGGCCGACCTATGTCGAGCTGAAGCTGAGCGATGTGGAGAAGCTGTTCGGGCGGCGGTGAAGGTGCCGTAGGGCGGGTAAGCGCAGCGTAACCCGCCTCTTCTGCATCCGCAGCGACGATGGCGGATTACGCTGCGCTAATCCGCCCTACGCAGGAACACGAACTCCGTGTCGTCATAGGCCCGCCGCTCCAGCTCCTCGTATCCTTCCGGCGTCGCGAATTGCGCGGCCTTCGCTTCCTCCACCACCAACAGCGCGCCGGGCGTCAGCCAGCCGCCATCGCGCAGGGACGCGAGCGCTTTCTCCGCAAAGCCCTTGGCATAGGGCGGATCGAGGAACACCAGCGAGAACGGCTCGACGGGATGCGCGGGACCGAGATCGGTCGCATCGCGCCGATAGACTTTCGTGACGCCACCGAGCCCGAGCGATTCCACGTTGTTACGCAGCAACGCTCGCGCTTCCGCGCCGTTATCGACGAACAGCGTAAACTTCGCCCCGCGCGAGGCCGCCTCGATGCCGAGCGCGCCGGTGCCGGCGAAGAGATCGAGCACGCGCGCATCCGCAATCGGATCGTCATAGGCGTGCACGAGGATGTTGAACACGGACTCGCGCAGCCGGTCCGCCGTCGGGCGGATGTCGCGCGAGGACGGTGAGGCGAGATTGCGCCCCTTCAAGCGACCGCCGACGACGCGCATCACACGGGTCCGTCATGCCCGGGCTTGTCCCGGGCATCCACGTACTTCAGCGATGGGCGCATGCAGGACGTGGATGGCCGGGTCGAACCCGGCCATGACGACCGCTTGCACGGTATCGAACTCGCCCCGACCATTGAAAGTTACTCGCCATCCCGCGGCGTCAGATCGCGCTTGCCGTGATAGCCGCGCTTGGGTCGGCGCGGCGGGCCGTAGCCATTCGCTTCCATCTCGTTGCGCTCGCGCGCCTCCTCGCTGCCGGTGCGCTGCACCAGCACGCGACGGCCCTTGCGGTCGTTGATCACCGCGCGCTTCATCGGCTTCTTCGGTGCATCGTCCCCGCCCCCGGCGGATTTCGCAGGCACGTCGAACTCGGCCCCCGACTTCTCGATCACCTTGTCGCCGAGCTGCTCGCGCAGCACGCGCGACCTGATCTCGTCGACCTGGCCTTCGGGAATCTCGCCGAGCTGGAATGGGCCGTACGACACCCGGATCAGCCGGTTCACCTCGAGCCCGAGATGGGCGCAGACGTTGCGCACCTCGCGGTTCTTGCCTTCGCGGATCGCGAACACCAGCCAGACATTGGCGCCCTGGTCGCGTTCCAGCGTCGCTTCGATCGGGCCGTATTTGACGCCTTCGATCTCGACGCCGTCCTTGAGGGCGTCAAGCTGCGCCTGCGTGACGTCGCCATGGGCACGGACGCGGTAGCGCCGCAGCCAGCCGGTGTCGGGCAGCTCGAGCGTGCGGGCGAGGCCGCCGTCATTGGTGAGCAGCAACAGGCCCTCGGTGTTGAAGTCGAGCCGGCCGACGCTGATGAGGCGGGGCAAGCCTTCCGGCAGATTGTCGAACACGGTCGGACGCCCTTCGGGGTCGTCATGCGTCGTCATCAGCCCGCGCGGCTTGTGATAGAGGAACAGCCGCGTGCGCTCGCGCGGCGGCAACGGCTTGCCGTCGACCATGACGACGTCATTTGCGGTGACGTCGAGCGCCGGCGAATTGATCACCCGGCCGTTGACCGTGACACGGCCCTGCGTGACCATCTCCTCGGCATCGCGCCGCGAGGCCAGCCCCGCACGCGCCAGCGCCTTGGCGATGCGCTCGCCCGCTTTCTTCGGCTTCGGTGCGTCCTCGCGGCGCGGCCGGCCCTCAAAGTCGCGATCGCGCTCGCGATAGGCACCGCGGCCGCCGAAGGCGGGGCGCTTCTCGAATATCCTGCTGTCATCCTCATTGTCGCGTCGCGGACGATCGCCGAAGCGGCCCTCGCTACGCGGATGCTCGTGCCAATCGGAGCGGCCCTCGGTGCGCTCGCGTGGACGACTGAATTTCGGGCGATCGCCGCCGCGCCCACTGCGCTCGCCGTCGCCGTCACGACGAGGCCGATCGAATTTGGGACGATCGAATTTCGGGCGGTCGCCGGAGGCGCGATCGTCACGCGACCGCGAGAAGCGCGGACGATCCTCGCCGCCTTGCCGATCGTCACGCTTCTGCCAGGGCTTTTCTTCGCTGCGGTCGCGGCCGCCGAAATCCTTGCGAGGACCTTTGCTGAAATCCTTGCGCGGCGGCCGATCGCCCCGCGGAGCCGCGTCGCGCTTCTGCCACGGCTTGGAATCGCCGCGCTCGCCGCGATCACCGCCGCGGGAAAATTTCCGTTCGCCGTCGAACTTGCGCTCGGGGCGGTCGCCGCGCGGCGCA
>NZ_JXJM01000001.1:710642-778102 GCF_001593325.1 Bradyrhizobium sp. DOA1 | reverse complement strand
GGTCCGGCCGGCCGGACGGGCATCGTCGCGATCCCGGCTGCGCGGCGGGCGGTCGTCGCGGTTATAGGAGGGGCGGTCACCACGGGGCTTGAACGGCCGCTTCTCGCCGTCGCGCGACGAGCGATCGGAAAACGGGCGGTCGCCGCGGGGCTTGAAGCTGCGCTCGCCGCGGCCTTCGCCACCGCGGTCGTCGCGCTTGAAGCGCGGGCGGTCGCTGAAATCGCGGCGCGGGGCATCGCCCTCCTCGCGGCGGCGGAACGGGCGGCTGTCACGGTCGCCGCGGGGCGGACGACTGTCGCGGTCGCCCCTCCCCGCACTCTTGCCCTCGAAGCCGCGCTTGGCGAATTTCTTGTCCGGGCCCCGCGGCTTGCCGCTGCGGCCCTTCGATGGGCCCTTGGCCGGGCCTCGCCGGCCGCGGGAATCGTTGTCTTTGTCGCTGTCGCGAGGCATGAATGATCTCACTTGACGGGGTCGTGCGATGAGCATTGTGCGCGCTCGCTGCGAGCCGCATGCTCAGGCAAAATCGGTATCCACTCTTGCTGAAGGCGGAGCTAGTAGCAGGTTTCTGGCGATGATACGAGGCATGAAAGCCCCTTCTTTCATGGATTTGGCGCTCGAGGCAGCCGAAAATGCCGGAAAATCGGGCGAAGTTCCGATCGGATGCGTGGTCGTGCGCAATCACGAGGTCATCGCCACCGGGGCCAACCGGACGCTGACCGACCGCGACCCGACCGCCCATGCCGAGATCGTCGCGCTGCGCGAGGCGGCAAAGAAGATCGGCACCGAGCGCCTCCCCGATTGCGACCTCTACGTGACGCTGGAGCCCTGCACCATGTGTGCGGGCGCGATCTCCTTTGCAAGGGTGAGGCGCCTCTATTACGGCGCGGCCGACCCCAAGGGCGGTGCGGTCGAGTCCGGGGTGCGGTTCTTCGCCTCCCCGACCTGCCATCACGCGCCCGACGTCTATTCCGGCGTCGGCGAGAGCGAGGCGGCCCGGCTGCTGCGGGAGTTCTTTCGCGAGCGGCGGTAGGAGCTATGCACTCCGACTTGACCGGGGCATCCAGTACGCCGCGGCCTGTCGAGTCGATCGCTGGCGTCACGGAGTACTGGATCGCCCGGTCAAGCCGGGCGATGACAGTTGTGGGTGTGGCGCACCGCGGTGCCTAAGCCGCGAAGAACTCGCGCAACGCCCGCGCGGTATCGTCCGGATTCTCCTCGGTGAGGAAGTGCCCCGAATCCACCGGCATGCCCGCGACGTTCGTGGCCCATTGCGTCCAGGTGTCGAGCGGGGTCGCGGCGGCCTGGGCGATGCCGGCATTGCCCCACAACGCCAGCATCGGAATGGTGATCTTCTTGCCGGCCTCGAAATCGGCCTTGTCGAGGTCGTAATCGAAATAGGCGCCGGCGCGATAATCCTCGCACATCGCATGGATGCGGGCGGGATCGCGGAACGGGGCGAGGTAGTGCTCGAGCGCGCGCGCGTCGATGGCGTCGAGCGTCTTCGACTTGGTCTGGCTCGCCATCTTGAAGCGCAGGAAGAACTCGCCATTGCCCGCGATCAGCGTCTCGGGCAGCGGATAGGGCTGCGCCAGGAAGGTCCAGTGGTAGATCTTCAGCGCATAGGCGCGGTTCATCCGCTCCCAATAATCATAGGTCGGCAGGATATCGAGCACGGCGAGCTTCGACAGCCGGCCGGGATGGTCGAGCGCCAGGCGGTAGGCGACGCGGCCGCCGCGGTCGTGGCCGGCGAGCGCGAAATGCACGTGGCCGAGCCGCTCCATCACCTCGATCATGGCCTTGGCCATGGCGCGCTTGCTGTAGGGGATGTGCAGCGCATCGCTCGCCGGCATGTCGGACCAGCCATAGCCCGGCAGGTCGGCGATGATCAGCGTGAAGGCGTCAGCGAGCTCAGGCGCCACCTGGTGCCACATCACATGCGTCTCGGAGAAGCCGTGCAACAGCAGCAGCGGCGGGCCCTTGCCCCCGACGCGGGCGAAGATGCGGCCGAAGGAGGTGTCGACCCATTCGGCGGCAAATCCCGGATAGAGGTCGGCGAGGTCGGACATCTTTTTGCATCCTTGTTGGTCAGTCGTGGGGGCCCGCCTCAACAAGACGTGGAAAACAACCCCATGCACAGTACCGGTATTATCGTCGGGGCAACTAACCCCAACTGCTGATTGCACATTCTGGATTGCGGATGTGGCGGCGCGGTGACGCAAAACGTCGAGATTTGCAGGTCGGCGCGTTGGCGCAACGTCCGGAATCGCGGCCTATTTCCCGGCCTTCTCCGCCTCCACGGCCTGCCAGCCGATGTCGCGGCGGCAGAATCCTTCCGGCCAGTCGATGCGGTCGACGGCCTGATAGGCACGGCTTTGCGCCTCGGTCACGGTCTTGCCGAGCGCGCAGACGTTGAGCACGCGGCCGCCATTGGCGAGGATCGCGCCATCCTTCTCGACGGTACCAGCGTGAAAGATCTCGGCGGTCTCGACCTTCGCGGCCTCCTCCAGGCCAGAGATCCGCGTGCCCTTCTGGTAGTCGCCGGGATAGCCCTTGGCCGCCATCACCACGGTGAGCGCGGCTTCCTGATGCCAGCGCAGGTCGAAATTCTTCAGCTGCCCGTCGCAGGCGGCGAGAAAGGCCGGCACGATGTCCGACATCATGCGCAGCATCAGCACCTGGCACTCGGGATCGCCGAAGCGGACGTTGAACTCGAACAGTTTTGGGCCCTGCGTCGTCAGCATGATCCCGGCATAGAGCACGCCGCGGAACGGTGTGCCACGCTGCTTCATGCCTGAGACCGTCGGCAGGATGATCTTGGCCATGATCGCGTCGTGGACGGCAGGCGTCACCAGCGGCGTCGGCGAATAGGCGCCCATGCCGCCGGTGTTCGGGCCGACATCGTGGTCGAACACGCGCTTGTGGTCCTGGGCCGAGGCCAGCGGTATAGCGGTCTCGCCGTCGCAGAGCGCGAAGAAGCTGATCTCGCGCCCCGGCAGAAACTCCTCGATCACGACTTCAGCGCCGGCCTCGCCAAAGGCGCCCTCGAACATCATGGCGATGGCATCCTCGGCCTCGCGCACGGTCTTGGCGACGACCACGCCTTTGCCGGCGGCAAGGCCGTCGGCCTTGACCACGATCGGCGCGCCCTGGCTTTGCACATAGGCGCGCGCGTCATTGGCGTTGGTGAAGCGCTTGTAGGCGCCGGTCGGGATGCCGAACTCGGTGCAGAGCGCCTTGGTAAAGCCCTTGGAGCTTTCGAGCTGCGCGGCCACCTTGCTCGGCCCGAACGCCTTGATGCCGCTAGCTGTGAGATCATCGACGATGCCGGCCGCCAGCGGCGTCTCCGGGCCGACCACCACCAGCTCGACCTTGTTCTGCTTGCAGAACTCGATCACCGCCGCATGGTCGGCGACATCGAGCGCCACGCATTCCGCCTCCTTCGCGATGCCGGCATTGCCGGGCGCGCACCAGAATTTGGTGACGAGGGGAGAGGCCGCAATCTTCCACGCCAGGGCATGTTCGCGGCCGCCGGAACCGAGCAGGAGAATGTGCATCGAAGGCTCAGGATAAGGGGTTTGCTGGGGCGGAGGTCGCATGAATCGGGGTGGGGCTCAAGGGGGGATGGGGCCCTCATTCCCCTGGCGCACCGCTTAGGCGCGAGTCCAGAATTCATCAGGCGGCGCGATGCGCAGACCGTTAGTCGCGCTCCGCAACCAAAGCCCCCTTTCTAACCTTCAACGAGCTTTCTCGGTTGACAGGACAGGCACGAAACGTGAGGCAAAACGGCGGCTTCGGCCACCGTTTCTGGTGGATACATGCCCATGACACAGCTTCGAGTAGCCGAATCGAGTACTGTTTGATGCTTTTGATGGGGCGCCTTGCATGTCCGAGCCGATGAACATCCGCAAGATCATGGAAGAATTGATCGCTGGGCGGATGCGCGTGCCAAACTTCCAGCGAGGCTTTGTGTGGGACCCTGAACGTGTCGCTTACCTGATGGATAGCATCTATAAGGGATATCCGTTTGGTTCGATCTTGCTATGGCGCACGCGACAAGAGTTGACCCATGAGCGGGACCTTGGACCGTTCAAGCTCCCGGCCAATGACCCTCAATACCCAACCGACTATATCCTTGATGGACAGCAACGCATCACGTCTATTTTTGGCGTTTTTCAGACTGAGATAAAACTCGGCGATCCGCCGCTCTGGTCGAAGATTTACTACGATCTAGCTGCGAGCGAAAACGCCCAGGAGAGCTCCTTCTTAGCCCTCGAAGATAGCGCAGTAGATCTCGACCGGCACTTTCCCGTCGGCTGCTTCTTTGATCCCGTCGCTCATCGTAAGGCTACCAGTAGGTACACGGGCGACGAGATGGTAGCCCGCATCGATCAATCCAAGCACGCTTCAAAGAAGCGCTGATCCCAGTGCAGACAATGGAGACCGAGGACAAGACAGCGGTTGCCATTGTGTTCGAGCGTGTGAACCAGCGAGGCGTTGAGCTCGATACGGTGCAGTTGCTTAGCGCATGGACCTGGAGCGGGGACTTTGACCTCAACAGGAAGTTTGAGGAGCTTGCCGAAGAATTGGCGCCCTTTGGCTTCAGGGATGTCGGGAGCGACAAGGATCTCTTGCTTCGTTGTTGCGCAGCCGTGATGGTGCGCGATCCATCGGCCGACGCTCTCATTACTCTCAACGGGTCGAAGGTGCGATCTTCTTTCCCTGAGGTAGCGGCCGGGATTAAAGGTGCGATCGATTTTCTGCGAAAAAATCTGCATATCGAGTCTCTCGACAATCTCCCCTACCAAAACTTGCTCGTCCCACTTACAGTTTTCTTCGCTGACGCATCGAATAAGCAGCACCGGATGACCAGCGCCCAACGTACTCAGGTATTAGTTTGGTTTTGGCGGACAGCTTTTGCGCGGCGTTATAACAGCCAGCCAGTCAAGAGCCTGAAAGAGGACGTCATTGAATTCTGGGAACTCAAAGAGAAAAAGCGAAATCTATTGACTGTTAATACAACGCCTGTGAGCATACCGTCAGACTTCTTCGAACAAGTGTTTCGGCTCAATTCGGTTGCATCGCGCACTTTCATTCTCATGTTGGCGCAGAACCAACCTACCTCGCTCATCAGTGGCAACAGAATTGACCTGAGAAAGGTACTCAAGGCGTACAATAGAAATGAGTTTCATCATATCTACCCGAGAACATACTTAAGATCTCAGTTCGAAGACGGCCAAAAGAACGGTGTGGTGGACCTATCGCTGATAGACGAGTCGGTATTTGCGAACATTTGCATCCTGTCTAAATCGGACAACAATCTAATTTCCGGCAAGGCACCAAGCGAATATAAAAAGATGATGCCGAAAGACACGTCACAGATCGAGCTGACCAATTTTCTTCCACCCGAGACTTGGTCCGATGATTACCGCGCTTTTCTCCATGCCCGCTCCAAATTACTGCGCAGCTACGCAGAGAGATTAATTTAATCCCTGTTTGCAACCGTCGGATTAGTTGAGCCCTTGCGGAACCCATCGCACTTGTTTCGTGGTAACGTTGCGTCATGACCGCGTACCGCCGCAACTTCGTTCCGGGTGGGTATTTTTTCTTCGCCGTCAATCTTGCGGGCGGAGCTGGCATTGTTGACAAATCATATCGAGATGTTACGCGCGGCGTTTCGCGATACGCGCCAGCGCCATCCGTTCACGATCGATGCCATCGTGGTTCTGCCTGACCACCTTCACGGTGTGGACGTCACCGGAAGGTGATGCCGATTTTGCGATGCGCTGGCAGCTGATGAAATCCACCCTTTTGTGCGGTCTGGCGCGCAATGAGAGGATCTCCCAAAGCCGCTCGGTCAAAGGTGAACGGGGCATTTGGCAACGCAGATATTGGGAGCATACCATTCGTGACGACGTCGATTTCGCGCGGCATGTCGACTATGTCCACATCAATCCGGTCAAGCACGGGCTCGTCAAACGGGTGCGTGACTGGGCGCCCTCCTCGTTTCATCGCCACGTCAAGCTTGGCAATGACCCGGCCGATTGGGCCGGCGATCAGTCGGATGACGGCCGCGAATACGGAGAACGCGGATAGAGAAGCGATGGGTTTCGCAAGGGCTCAACCCATCCTACGAGCTGGTGGATGATTTCGTCGAGCTCGGCCAGGCGCTTGCTGGCGATCGACTTTTCGCCGTGCGAGCAATCGGCTACACGGGAATTGCATTTTCCCCTGTGTGCTCGCGGGCGCTGATCCAACAAGGCCAAAGGAATGACTGAGAAGCTGCAGCCGGGCGCGCCCGCCCTGGAAAAGGGGCTGGACCTGCTGGAGGCGCTGGCGGGGGCGGCGCGGGGCCTCAGTCAGAAGCAGCTTGCCGAAGCGGTCGGGCGCTCGGTCAGCGAGATCTTCCGGATGCTGGTGGCGCTGGAGCGGCGCGGTTATGTCGCGCGTGATCCCGCGACCGGCGAATACACGCTGACGCTGAAGCTGTTTCGGATCGCCTCGCAATTCCCGCCGACCGAGCGGCTGCTGAAGGCGGCGCTGCCGGTGATGGAGCAGCTCGCCTCGCGCGTGCAGCTGTCCTGTCACCTCACGGTGCTGCACGGCGAGCAGTTCATGGTGATCGCCCGGATCGAGCCGGAATGGCTGATGGGCTGGTCGGTGAAGGTCGGCGCGGTGTTTCCGCTCACCCAGCAATATGCGTCGGCGAAGGTTCTGGCGGCCTTCCAGCTCGAGGGACGGCGCGAAGAGCTTGCGCAGGTCATCGCGACCAATGATCGGATCAGCGTCAAGAAGGCGCTTGCGGCGCTCGACCGCATTTCCGCGGAGGGTGGAAATTTCTCCAATGACGACGGCTATACGCGCATCCTTGCCTATAGCTGCCCGATCATCGAGGCCTCCGGCCGCGCGGTGGCCGCGATGACCGTCCCGCTGGTGCGGCAGGATCAGATCCCCGCCAGCGAGGCCAGCACCATTGCGGCAGAGCTGCGGGGCGCGGCGAGGATCGTATCCGAGAAGATCGGCGGCATCGCCTAACAACGTGTACTCATAGACTCGGCTTGCATGCAAAGCGGAAGCTCCGACCTCGGGCGGGATCGGCGGCTCGTGACCCCGCGGCGGACATCAGGACGCGGGGATTGGCACTTTCGGGAACTCCAAGCTTGGTGCAGACTTCAGGCCATATTTCGAAGAATTGGATCGGGTGCTGCCAATGCCAATTTTCCTTGACCGACACGATCTCTCGGGGCTGACCGCTGCCGATATCGCCGAGGCGCATCGCAAAGATTTGGAAGTGCAAGATAGATACGGCGTTCGTTTTCTAACGTACTGGTTTGATGAATCGCGCGGTACGGGCTTCTGCCTCATTGACGCACCGGATATCCGAACGGCGATGAAGGTTCATGACGAAGCTCACGGCGACGTAGCGAAAGATGTCATCGAAGTGGACCTCTCGGCGGTCCAGGCGTTTCTGGGGAGAGTATCCGACCCGGCACCTAGCGGCGCGGCAGACGATGTAAAATTCGATTCGGCGCTGCGGGCTATCTTGTTCACCGACATCGTCGGCTCTACCAGCATGACGGAGCGTCTTGGCGATGCTCGTTCAGTGGAGATGGTTCGGGCTCATGACGCGCTGGTGCGCCGGGCCTTGAAGGACGAGGGCGGGCATGTGGTGAAGCACACCGGCGATGGTATCATGGCATCCTTTGCCGACGCCGCTGCTTCCGTGCAATGCGCCCGCGCCATCCAACGCGCATTTGAAGCCTTTAATCTGGCGAGCAAGGAGAAGCTTCAGGTGCGAATTGGCATCGATGTCGGCGAACCGATTGCTGACAGCAACGACCTTTTCGGTGCGACCGTTCAACTGGCCGCACGTTTGTGTCAGTTGGCCGAACCGAATGCTATTCTCGTGTCAAAGGCTGTACGGGATTGCATCCGGGATCGCGTGCAAGTGTCAAGTTTGGGTGCCCATCAGCTCAAGGGCTTTCAGCAGCCCATTGATGCATACGGAATCGAGTGGCGTTAACTTTCGCGACTACCAGCGACGTCCGCTTCTGGACCCATCTGCGACCTCGGAAGCAATCTTGACGTTGACGCAAACCGGACATCAGCCGCCGGCCGCTCAATGAGTGCACGCTCTAGCTAGCCGGCGGTCATGCCCCCGTCGACGACCCAGGCCGCACCATTCACATGCGCGGCCTCGTCGGACGCGAGGAAGGCAACGATGTTCGCAACGTCCTGCGGCCGCCCATGGGCGGCCGGCGCACTTCGGCGCAATGCAATGTCGCTCTTGCGCGCCTGGCCTTCCAATTCCCGGATCATGCGCGACTCCACCGGGCCGGGGAGCACCGCGTTGACCCTGATCTTCGTTCCGGCCACATCGAGCGCGGCCGTACGCGTCAGTCCGAGCACGGCGTGCTTGGAGGCGACGTAGCCGGCGAGCCCTGCACGCCCGCGGATCGCAGATGTCGAGGCGGTGTTGACGATCGCACCGGTCCCACGCTGCATCATCCTTGCGATCACGTGCTTGAGGCCGAGGAACACCCCCTTCACGTTCACCTGCAGCAGTTGATCGAATGTCTCGTCCGGGTATTCGTGCAGAGGCGCGACGACACCCTCGATGCCGGCATTGTTGGCGAAGATGCCGATCGGCCCCAGGCGTGCTTCGGTCGCCTCGACGTAAGCGATGGTATCCCGGGCGATCGAGACATCGGCGCGGATCGCGAGTGCCCTCGCCCCGGCCTGCTCGACCAGCCGCGCCGTGGCGTTGGCCGCCGCTTCGTCGCGGTCGACGATCGCGACCGCAGCGCTCATCCGCGCCAGCCTCAGCGCAATGGCACGCCCAATGTCGCCGCCGCCGCCGGTGACGAGCGCGACCGGCGGCCGGTCACTGCCGCTCACGACTTCAGAAACTCGCAGCCGCCATCCGCCAGAGGCCGCCAGGCCTCAGACGGCGCAATGGTCTTGACCAGCTTGTAATAGTCCCAGGGATATTTGGAATCGCCGGGGGTCTTCACCTCGAACAGATACATGTTGTGCAACTTGCGACCGTCGGCCCGCACGCTGCCCTTGCCGAACAAGGGATCGTCGGTCGGCAGCTTCTTCATCTGCTCGACCACGGCCTTGCCGTCGCCGGAGGCGCCGAGCGCATCGACGGCCTTGAGATAATGCAGCGTCGTGGCGTAGGCGCCGGCATGCAGCGCGGTCGGATAGCGGTTGTTGTTGCGCGGCGCGAAGCGCTTGGTCCAGGCGCGGGTGTCGTCGTTCAGATCCCAGTAGAAGGATTCGGTGAACTGCAGCCCCTGCGCGATCTTGAGGCCGAGCGAATGCACGTCGCTGAGATACAGCACCGTCGCGACCACGCGCTGGCCCCCTTGCGGAATGCCGAACTCGACCGCCTGCTTGATGGAATTGATGGTGTCGCCGCCCGCATTGATCAGCGCGATGATTTCCGCCTTCGACGACTGGGCCTGCAACAGGAATGACGAGAAGTCCTGCGTGTTGATCGGCGTGCGCACGCCGCCGAGAACCTTGCCGCCGGCTTTCTGCACGACAGTCTTGATGTCGCCTTCCATGGCATGGCCGAAGGCGTAGTCCGCGGTGAGCAGGAACCAGCTCTTGCCGCCGCTCTCGACCACGGCGCGCGCGACCCCGGACGAGAGCGCGTAAGTGTCGTAGGTCCAGTGCACGAGATTCGGCGAACACGCCTTGCCGGTCAGGTCCGACGACGAGGCGCCCGAGACCAGCAGCGTCTTGTTGTTCTGCTGCACGATGTTGCGGACCGCGAGCGCGACGGCCGAGTTCGGCGCGTCGACGATCACGTCGACGCCCTGGCGGTCGATCCATTCGCGCGCGATGTTGGCGCCCACATCGGCCTTGTTCATGTGGTCGCCGCTGATGATCTCGATCGGCCGGGTCATCTTCGGTCCCGAGGCCTGGAAATCCTCCACCGCCATTTTGGCCCCCAGCACCGAGCCTGGACCGGTGACATCGGCATAGAGGCTGGACATGTCCGTCAGCACGCCGATGCGGAGCGGCTTTGTCTCCTGCGCCCGCGCGCCGAGCCCCGTCATGCCCAGCGCCAACCCGCCGGCGCCGGCCAGCAGCCCGCGGCGGCTCACCCGATATCGTCCAACCATGCTCAACCCTCCCTTGCCTTGTGCGTGTTTCGTCCCGGTGGTCGCCGCCCGCACGTACATCGCATGCGGGCTGATCTTGTCGTTCAGGGCGTCAGCCGCTCGATGAGCCTGCGGTCCTCGACCTCGAAACCACCGCCATATACCTCCGACACCATGAAATGCGCGCCGAGGATTTCGGGCTCGAGCTCGGCGATCGGATCGTATTCGCTGGCGTGCAGCGTCATCGAGGCGCGGCCCGGGACCGGCTTGGAATATTTCAGCGGCGTGCGGCGATAGGCGACGTCCGCGTAAGCCACGCCGAGCCGCTCGGGATGCGGCAGACGGCGCACATGGATCTCGCCGGCCGGCAGCTCGTCGCCGTCGACGATGCGGACGATTGGTGCGGACGCATCCGGCGTGAAGGAGAAATCGGCCAGCGGAATTCCGCGGCGCCGGACCCAGCCGGTGATCGATCCGTCCGGATGCTCGTCGAAGGCGTAATGCGCGTCCTTCTTGGTGTAGCCGAAGACCTCGCGTCCGGCACAGATCCCCATGGGATCGCTGCAATACATGAAGATATGCGTCTCGGTGAACAGCCCCTTGTAGCGCACCGGCACCGAGATCATCAGGTCGAACATCTCGCCCGCGTGCACGGCAAGGGAATGGCCCGGCGACCGCATGAAGCGGAAGGCGACGCGGTCGCTCGCGATCTCGAACGGCGTGTCGGCGAGGAGGCTCGCGACCTTGCCCGGCGCGACGCGCGTCATGATCTCGACGGTTCGCAAGGTGCAGCCCCACTCGACTGGATAGGCCGGCGAATAGGGCGGATTGACCCCGCTGTTCGGCTTGAGCCGGTACGGCCCGAACATGCGTCCGCGTGGGTCGTCGGGATCAGTGACGATTGTCATCAGGAGCCGCTTCCTCGTTTTTATTTATGATTTCTTAATTTCATATATGAAAATGCGGTCAGTCAAGCGATGGCCGTCGGACCGTTCCAAGGCCAACGGAATCGATTGGCGCTGCGGCGCGAAAATCCCTAACGTCGCCCTCGACCCCAAAATGCCGAATCGTTTGCCGATGCCGCCTGCGGAACAACTGCTCAACGCGCCCGAATTCACCGTTTCCGAGCTCTCGCTGTCCCTGAAACGGACCGTCGAGGACGCCTTCGGCCATGTCCGCGTCCGCGGCGAGATTTCCGGCTTTCGCGGGGCCCATTCCTCCGGCCATTGCTATTTCGCGCTCAAGGACGAGAGCGCCAAGATCGAGGCGGTGATCTGGAAGGGCGTGCACACCCGCATGCGCTTCAAGCCCCAGGAGGGGCTCGAGGTCATCGCCACCGGCAAGCTGACGACCTATCCGGGCTCCTCGAAATACCAGATCGTGATCGAGGCGCTGGAGCCGGCCGGCATCGGCGCGCTGATGGCGCTGATGGAGGAGCGCAAGAAGAAGCTCGCCGCCGAAGGCCTGTTCGACGAGGCGCGCAAGCAGCTGCTGCCCTGGCTGCCGGAGGTGATCGGCGTCGTGACCTCGCCGACCGGCGCGGTGATCCGCGACATCCTGCACCGGCTGGAGGACCGCTTTCCCCGCCGCGTACTGGTGTGGCCGGTCAAGGTGCAGGGCGAAGGCTCGGCCGAGCAGGTCGCGGCCGCGATCCGCGGATTCAACGCGCTGCCCGAGGGCGGCAGGATTCCGCGGCCCGACGTTCTCATCGTCGCGCGCGGGGGCGGCTCGCTGGAGGACCTCTGGTCGTTCAACGAGGAGATCGTGGTGCGCGCGGCGGCCGAGAGCATGATCCCGCTGATCTCGGCGGTGGGGCATGAGACCGACATCACGCTGATCGACTTCGTCGCCGACAAGCGCGCGCCGACGCCGACGGCGGCGGCGGAGATGGCGGTGCCGGTGCGCAGCGAATTGTTCGTCGAGGTCGCCGATCTCGGACGCCGCACCCGCGCCTATTGGCAACGCGCGCAGGAGAGCCGCCGCAGCGAGTTGCGCGCCGCCGCACGCGCGCTGCCGGCGGCGGGTGACCTGCTGGCGATCCCGCGGCAGCGGCTGGATTCGGCGGGCGCGTCCCTGCCCCGCTGCCTCAAGGCCAATACGCATGCGCATTTCCGCAGGTTCACCGCCGCCGGCGCCAAGCTGACGCTACGCGTGCTGCACGGCCAGATATCGCAGGCCGATCACCGCCTCACCGTATGCGGCGAGCGGCTCGGTCTTTCCGCGCGTTCGCTCCTGCGGCGGCGGCGCGACCGCTTTGCCGGGCTGGAGGTTCGCCTGCGCGCTTCGAAGCTTTCGAACGCGCAGGCGCAGCGCAATGCGATTGCGCGTCAGCGCGAGCGTACGCATCGCCTGGCCGAGCGCGCCGGCCGCGCGGTGGTCACGCTGCTGCAGCGGCTCGATGCGCGCGTCGAGAACAGCGGCAAGCTGCTCTCCGCCTTGTCCTATCGCAGCGTGCTCGCGCGCGGCTTTGCGCTGGTGCGCGACGAGGCCGGCCATCCCGTGCATTCGGCCGACGCGATCGGTCCTGCCGCGCGTGTCGAGATCGAGTTCGCCGATGGACGCGTGGCCGCAACCGCAGATGCCGATCGCCCAGCGCCGGCAAAGCGCGCACCGGCGCAACCGAAGCCGGCCGCGGCGGACTCAAAGCCCGCGCCGAAGCGCGTGGCGAAGCCAGTGGATCAGGGCAGCTTGTTCTGAGGTGCGAGATCGACGCTGCGGCGAAGGTGTCATTCCCCGCGAAAGCGGGGAACCAGTACGCCGCGGCTTCTCGGCGACCGACAGGCGTCTCGGCGTACTGGACGCCGGTCAAGCCGGGCGATGACAGCGAGTGCGTGGAGGCGAGTCTAACCACAACCTCGTCATTGCGAGCGGAATCTTTCCGCGGAAGGACTCTGGATTGCTTCGTCGCAAGGGCTCCTCGCAATGACGTGTGGACAGCGGCCTTACCTACACGACAATCCCGCGTCGATCGTGGTCCAGAAGCCGCAATGTTCGACCGCGCGTTGAGGCGCGCCGGCGTGGGCTTCGAACAGGAAGATCGCGGCGGTGAAGACGACCAGGGCGGAGGCGAAAAGAACGATACGGCTGCGCATGTGACATGCGTTTAATCGACATCGTGGTCGAATGATGGCGTCACCGCGGGTTGAAACCTGAGCCGCGCGCGGTTCGTAGATTCCCGGTCGGCCATACTCCGTGCAGGGCGGTGGTCGATGCGGGGCTGTCCGCCTCAATTTGTTCCTCGGGCGGCCCCGCTTCCGCCTTCGCTCGCACCGAGCTACGGCGCGACAAGTCCGCCACAGAACCGCCAGCGTCGCGCTCACCGCGCCAGCCACTCCGCCACATCCTTTTGCGACTCGGCGCGCGCCTCGGCATCGGTGCCGAGATGGCCATGCTCGGGTGCGGCCAGATCGGTGCTGCCGGCGGCGTGGGGCGGCGTGTTGGCGCGGTCGAAATCGTGATCGGCGCCGGGATAGACCACGATGCGCGCGAGCGCGCTGCGGCCGCGTGCGCCGTCCACCATCTGGCGGCAGGCCGGCGGCGACGACACGTCGTCATCGGCGCCGATCAGCACCAGCGTCGGCACCCGCGTGCTCCAGCCGAGGCCGGCGGAGATGCGGCAATCGGGATAGAAAGCGACCGCCGCCCGGAAGTCCGGTCCGAGGTCCCGCGCGGCACTCTGCGGACGCACCGCCCAGAGCAGCGCGCTGGCACCGTTGGCCCAGCCGATCAGGCTGATGCGGTCACGCGCCACCCAGCTCTGCTTCATCAGCCAGGCGCGCGAGGCCGCAATGTCGGTGACGCGTTCGCGCCGCGTCTTGACGTGCATCTCCTTGACGCGGCATTGCGGCCCGAGTTCGCGCGAGCCGTAACTGTCGGGCAGCAGCACCGCATTGCCGGCCTTGAGCAGGCGCTCGGCCCAGTCGCGATAGCGCGGCAGGATGGTATCCGAACGGCCGCTGAGCCCGCCGCAACCATGCAGCGCGATCACGGCCGGAAACGGCCCCTCACCCTCGGGCTTGTAAAGCTGTGCATGCAGGATGCCCGACGACAGCGGAATGTCGACCTGCTGCGGCATGGGCGCGGCGTGCGCGGCCGACATCAGCAGCATCAGGAACAGAGCGGTCAGCCGAAGGCGCATCGGTTGCGTCCATATCCTTCGGCCAAGCTCTATCACGTGGAAACGGCGCCAAATCATCACAAACCGGTGGGTTTACCGGGCGGACAAGCCACCCTATTTATGCTACATCCAGCCCGACACATCGTGCCCTCCGGGTTTTTCCAGGGAGCGGCCTTCCACGGAGACTTTCGACCGTGCTGAACAAGTTCGGCCCCTCGGGCCATGGCGAAGCGCAGGTGCAGTATCTCGACGGCGATTTCCGCGTGATCTCGCCGGGGACCTATGTGCGCTGCGCGATCACCGACACGCGCATTCCGCTCGACGAGCTGAAGTATTGGAGCGTCGACCTGCAGGAGGCCTACGCCACGCCGACTGCCGTGCTGCAGCGGCATTTTCCAGGCGCGCTGAAGCAGGCGTGATCCTTCGGCTGGCGTAGGGTGGGCAAAGCGAAGCGTGCCCACCTTCGCTGTCTCAGTTGCGAACAGACGGTGGGCACGGCGCGTTGCACCTTTGCCCACCCTACGAGACCGCGTTCGTGGCACCGTTCGGCTATTGCTCGGGACCATCGGTGCCCACGCAAGTCAGTTTCATCGAACTCTCCCGATCGTACGTAAGCGATAGGCGTTTTGCGATGAATGTGGCCTGAATAGCGGGCCACTGACGGAGAGGCTGAGCAGCGTCGAGTTATCGCGATCGACCTGGCTGGTGCTCTCAAACTACCGTGACTTACTTCGCGACGATCCGCATTGCATCGCGCCGTACATGCACTCTGTGGTTAGTCTCTTCGCGTTGAGGTTGGATTCTTCATTGCGAATCGGCGCCCTCAAGTTGTTTGACGAAGTCTTGGTGAAACAGAAGGCTGCTAGGCTGCGTGTTAGGTAATCGGTCCTGCTCTTTTCACCGCACAGACAATCAAGTCGCGGGCAATTCGGAATCGGCGCGATCTGTGAACGGGCTCACATCGAAGGGCCATCTGGCGGACTACGATCACCCCGGAAAATGCACGGCGGCACATCGGTAAATCGAAAGTCAACGATGGGGGTGCTCATGCCCACCATACTAGACATGCTCTATCGTGAATATTGCCGCGCCCGCCTCGCCGAAATGCGGAAGCAGCTTCTGATCTCGGCCCGACGCTCTGAAGCTCTCGAAGCGCATGATCATCTCGCGCATCTGGATGATGATGAGAGGGCGGACGCGCATCGCAATGCCAATGACGGCACAACGAACTGAAGCGGGGGCGAGGACCGGCAACTCCCGCGCGCCAAACTGGCAACGGTTTGGGAGGCAACGATGAATACACCCGAATGTTATACTGTGATGGTGGCCTGCGTCTCGTGCCTGACCATTGTCGGATTGATCGCCGTTGGGGCGTGGTGAACGCAACCCATCGCTGAACCGCGATCGAAGGCCATCACCGGGTCGGCCGGCGACACGTTCAGCCTGGCCATGGCGCCCGCGCGGCACGCCCTCCACCGCATGGCGCGTCAAAGCACGCCGAAGGCCTCCGCCTCGCGTCGCCTGGCGACGGTGATTCTGTTGGCGTGAGCGTCGCCGCCGCGTCGTCCGACTGCGGCGGCTTCGCTTCGATCAGATCGTCAGCTTCCAGGCGGGCTATACGAAGAACGCAGCTTCGCCGCGTTCTGGCGCACCTGCTTGATCTCGTCCTGCGTGAACAACCTCGTCAGCTTCACGTTCTGAAGCGTGCCCGCCGTGACGGTCAGGCCGGAAATGGCCGGAGCCGCAGCGGGATCAGGCACATCGAAAATCACCAACACGCCAGGGCCATCGGCCGCAACGCTGTACATCGAGATCAGCTTTCCTCCGGCTGCCTCGATGAGTTTTCGAGCCGCCTCCTGGCGATTGGTCGTGGGGTTTTCCAAAATGGCGTTGAGAGCGCGTGGTGTGTATTGTCCGGTGAGGCAAAAATGCATGGCATGTTCTCCTCTGCGCTTTGACGATAATTCTCCCTGCCGTTGCGAACGGGTCGTTACGGCCGCTGGATCTAAAATGGTAAAGATACGTTGCCCGCCGTGGGCATAAACGCCGCCAATGATTGCCGGGAGTTCGGCACGTCCCGGTGACGGCTCTGCTGCAAGGCTACATCAACTTGCGAAGGTGCGGAAGATATTTCGTCAGCCGCGGTATGTGACCTCGGTTCACACGATGCATCGCGTTGCATGAACGATCTTTCCATCACCATGGATTCCACGGCGGGAGAGCGATAGGCAATCCGACCCATTGCGCAGTCGCTTTGCTCGCAAGGAGATCAGCGCCTGCCAAACCTTCGCTCACGCGCCGCGTAGAGATGATCACTGATCAGCTGCCTCAGCCTTGCAGGATCGTCGAACTCGAGCCGGACGGCGAACGGCACGATGCCGTCAGGCACGCCCGCTCTGCCGCGCAGGCGTGCAAGATCCTTTTCCGTGGTCACCAGCGTGAGCTGCGCGCGCTGCGCGTCCGTCGCGAGCGCTGCGATCTCCTCGTTCGAGAACATGTGGTGATCGGCGAAGGCACGCGTGTGCGCGACGTCGATGCCGCTCGCGCGCAACGCGCGGAAGAAGCGTTCGGGATCGCCGATGCCGGCGAAGGCAAAGACCCGCTTGCCGAGCAGCTGCGAGACCGAGTCCGCATCGGGCTTCAATCGCGCCCGCAGCTCCGGCTTGTCGCGCTTGGCCAGCTCCGAGGCGACCTCGTTGGCGGCACGTCCGTCACCGATCAGCACCAGCGCGTCGGTACGCGCGAGCTGTACGCTGAGCGGCGCGCGCAAGGGGCCGGCGGGAAACACATGGCCGTTGCCGAGACCGCGCTCGCTGTCGATCACGATCAGCGAGGCGTCCTTGAGGAGGCGCGGGTTCTGGAAGCCATCGTCCATCAGGATCACGGTCGCGCCCTGCGACTTCGCCAGCGCGACTCCGTCGAGACGATCGCGTGCAACCGCAACGGGGACATCGCGCGCCATCATCAGGGGCTCATCGCCGACGTCGGCCGCGTCGTGACGCGTCCGATCGACCATCAGCGGACCCTTCAGGCGCCCGCCATATCCGCGGCTGAGCACCACCGGGGTCTCGCCGAGCTCGCGCAAGAGCTTGGTCAGCGCCAGCACGGTCGGCGTCTTGCCGGCACCGCCGACGTGATAGTTGCCGACGCAGATCACGGGGATGCCGCCGTCAACGCCCTTGCGGAGCATGCGCCGTTCGGTGATGGCGCCGTAGAGCGCTCCGAGCGGCCATAGCGCGTAGGACGGGAGAGAACGTGGCCGGTACCAAAAGGCCGGCTCACGCATTGGCGGCTCCCATCTCGATGGTCAGCTGCAGCAGATAGGGCTCGAGCGCAGTCATGGTGCGGTCGAGCGCGCCACCGAGCTGCTCGACCACGCCTGCGCCCGCGCGCTGCATCTTGTCGCGCAGGGCGGGATCCGCCAGCAACTGGCCGAGCTGCTTGACCAAGGCCTCCTGCGTGTCGGCCTGGCGCGCCCCGCCGCTGTGATCGAGCGCCTCGTAGACGTCGGCGAAATTGAAGACGTGGGGGCCGTGGACGATGGCGGCACCGAGCTTGATCGCCTCGATCGGATTCTGCCCGCCATGATGGATCAGCGATCCGCCCATGAACACGATCGGCGACAGCCGATAGAACAGGCCGAGCTCGCCCATGGTGTCCGCGACATAGACGTCGGTCGTCGCGGTCGGCAGCTCCTCGCGCGAGCGCAGCGCCGGCTTCAGGCCGGACGCGGTGATCAGCCCTGCGATCGATGAGCCGCGGTCGGGATGGCGCGGCACGACCACGGTCAAGAGCTGCGGGAAGAAACCGGACAGGCTGCGATGCGCAGCGATCAGCATCTCGTCCTCGCCCGGATGGGTCGAGGCCGCGACGATGATGGGACGCCCGCGCGTCATCGCCATCAGCCGTTCGAGCCTGGCAGGATCGGCCGGCGGCGCCGGCACGTCGAGCTTGAGATTGCCCGTGGTGAGGACATCGCGGCCGCCGAGCGCGGAAAATCGCTCGGCATCGGTCTTCGACTGCGCGAGACAAATGTCGAACCGCGACAGCAGCGCCGAGATGGTGCCGTGCATGCGCCGCCAGCGCGGGAAGGAACGCGGCGACATCCGTCCGTTGATCAGCACCATCGGCACCCGGCGCGCCGCGCCGGCAAGGATCAGGTTCGGCCACAGATCGGATTCGATGAACAGCGCCAAAGACGGCTTCCAATGGTCGAGGAAGCGCGCGACATAGCGCGGGGAATCATACGGCACGTATTGATGGATGACGTCGGGCGGAAAGCGCTTTGCCACGACGGCGGCCGAGGTGACGGTGCCTGACGTCAGCAGGATGCGCAGATTGAGATCGCGCAGCCGCTCGATCAGCGCGGCCGCAGCCAGCACTTCGCCGACACTGGCGCCGTGGATCCAGACCAGCGGACCGTGCGGCCGCACATCCTGGCTAAGGCCCCGTCGCTCGCCGACACGCGCGGGATCCTCCTTGCCCTGCTTCAGGCGCCGCTTGATCAGCGCAGGCGCAAGCGGGACCAGGCCGCTCGCCAGGCGCCGGTACATCCGCAGCGTGATGGGTAGCGAGTTAGGCATCTT
This sequence comes from Bradyrhizobium sp. DOA1, assembly GCF_001593325.1. Classification (NCBI taxonomy): domain Bacteria; kingdom Pseudomonadati; phylum Pseudomonadota; class Alphaproteobacteria; order Hyphomicrobiales; family Nitrobacteraceae; genus Bradyrhizobium; species Bradyrhizobium sp. DOA1. The sequence continues at coordinate 759,287 of NZ_JXJM01000001.1, read as the reverse complement.
CCGGTCCCGGGCGGCCGAGCTGCGCATAGGCGCGGCGGGTCGCCTCGTTCAGCGTCTCCTCCAGCTCCAGCCGCAGCGCCTCCATGGTGGCGGCGTCGGCGTCCGCGGGAACGTGGATCTCCTTGATGCCGACCAATGCGCCCCGCCCGAATGGCAGATTGATGGTGGTGCGGTCCCAGTTCTCGAGCCGGATGAAGCGGCTGGTCGCCATCGCAAAAGGCATGATCGGCCGCCCCGATTCCCGTGCCAGCATGATGATGCCGAGCCCGGCCACGCGTGAGCGCTTGGGGACATCGGCGGTCAGCGCGACATTACAACCGTCCTGGAGCGTGCGCACCATTTCCTTGAAGGCGCCCACACCACCTTTGCGGTGGAAGGCGCCGCCATGGTCGCCGGAACCTCTGATCGTGCCGATGCCGAGCCGCTCGGCGGCGATCGCGTTGAACTCGCCGTCGCGGTGACGGGAGATCAGCACCTTGGCCCGATACCAGTCCTTGTTCTTGATGAAGGGCGTGAGGAAATGCTGGCCGTGCCAAAAGGCGAAGATCGCCGGGATCTGCGGCTCGACGAGGTCATAGACGCCGGGCGGATCGAACGTGAATCTGTTGGTCCGCCAGACAAAGCGCAGATATTCGGCCGCCAGGACCCCGACGGCACGCTGAACGAAGCTGCTTCGCAGCGTATTGCGAAGCAGTTTTTTCAACGCGCCGGTTCTTGATTGGGATCGAGCAGCCGGTGCAGATGGACGATGAAATAGCGCATCTGCGCGTTGTCGACCGTGCTCTGCGCCTTGGCCCGCCAAGCCGCGTGGGCGCTGGCATAATTGGGATAGAGGCCGACGATCTCGACGTCGTCGAGATTTTTGAAGGTATTGTGCTCGAGGTCGACGAGCTCGCCGCCGATGACGAGGTGAAGCAGTTGTTGCGGGGCACTATCTGGCATGGGTTCTGTTCCTAACGGGCTGCCCGGCAAAGCAGTCTTCGACAAGCACGACGAAGGCGCTTCAGGCCAAGGGGCGGTTTCGAAAATGCGCGACAATGCCCGCATGACGATCGCGCCCCGCTGCCACCAGCACCCCGTGCGCCACTTCCCGGCGGTTATAGAGGATGGGTTCTCCGGAGAGGTCGCTCATCCTACCATCCGCTTCCTGCACGATCAAATCCGCCGCCGCAAGATCCCAATCATGGCTGTTGCCCCCCGCAAAAGCCGCATCCAGTGCGCCATGCGCGACCCGGCACAGACGCAGCGCCAGCGAGCCGATTCGCCGATGCAGCTTGATCTCGCCGAGAGAGGGCTTCAGGCGTTCGACCAGCGGCTTCGGGCCGGCGACGCGCGCGAAGTCGAGCTCGGATCCGGACGACGTCCGCACCGGCTTGTCGTTGAGCGTCGTGCCCTGGCCGCGAGCCGCGAAGAAGAACTCGTCACTGGACGGGGCGAACACCGCCGCCAGCACCGGCGAGGCATCCCGGACCAGCGCGACACTGACGCACCACTCGTCATGGCCGCCGAGATAATTTCGCGTGCCGTCGATAGGATCGACGATCCAGGTCAGCGGCCGCGACAGCCGCGCCGCATCGTCGGCGCTTTCCTCGGATAGCCAGCCATAGTCGGGCGTCGCATTGCGCAGGCGCGCTTCGAGGAGATCGTTGACCGCGATGTCGGCTTCCGAGACCGGCGAGGACGCGCCCTTGGTCCACTTCCTCAGCTCGGTGCGGAACATCGACTGCGCCAATGCGCCCGCGTCCCGCACCGTCGCCTTCAGCAGCGCCGCATCGCGCGTCAGGATGGTCGCGTCGAGGGATTGCGCGTCAGCGTCCGCCAAGCGTCAAGCCCTCGATGCGCACCGTCGGCGCATTGATGCCGTAGCGGAACTCGAGATTGTTCGCCGGCTGCATCGACTTGAAGATCTCGAACAGATGGCCGGCGATCGTGACTTCGCTGACGGGGTACGTGATCTCGCCGTTCTCGATCCAGAAGCCGGAGGCGCCGCGGCTGTAATCGCCGGTGACACCGTTGACGCCGGAGCCGATCAAATCGGTAACGTAGAAGCCCTGCTTGATGTCGGAGATCAGCTCGGCCGCGCTCGGCGTGCCGGGCTCGAGATGCAGATTGTACGGCCCGGGCGAGGGCGAGGATGAGACGCCGCGATGGGCATGGCCCGTGGTGGTAAGACCGAGTTCGCGCGCGGTGGCGCAATCGAGCAGCCAGGTGGTCAGCACGCCCTCGTCGACCAGCGCGATCTTCTTCACCGCGACGCCTTCGGCATCGAAGGTCTGCGAGCGCAGGCCGCGCTTGCGCAGGGGATCGTCGACGATGCGGATGTTCTTGGCAAACAGCTGCTGACCGAGCTTGTCCTTCAGGAAGCTGGTCTTGCGCGCGATCGAAGCGCCGTTGATGGCGCCGACGACATGGCCGACCAGCGAGCCGGCAACGCGCGGATCGAACACCACAGGCACCTTGCAGGTCTCGACCTTGCGCGGATTGTGGCGCGCCACGGTGCGCTCGCCGGCGGAACGGCCGACGATTTCAGGCGACAAGAGATCGGCGCCGTGCGGCGCCGAAGTGAAGTCGTAGTCGCGCTCCATGCCGGTGCCTTCGCCCGCTATGGCGGTGGCGGAAATGCCCTGGCTGGAGCGCAGATAAGAGCCGTGGAAGCCGGTCGAAGTGACGAGCACCATACCGCCGATGCCGGCGGAGGCGGAGGCGCCGCCGGATTTGGTGACGCCCTTGACGGCGAGCGCGGCAGCTTCGGCCGCAAGCGCGCGGCGCTCGAGCTCCGAGGTCGTGGGCACGTCGGGATCGAGCAGGTCGAGATCGGGGAAGTCGCGCGCGAGCAGCGCGGGATCGGCGAGGCCGACATATTTGTCGTCGGGCGCGACACGTGCCATGGCCACCGCGCGCTCGGCGAGCTTGGTGACGGCATCGCCGCTGACGTCGTTGGTCGAGACCACCGCCTGGCGCTGGCCGACCAGCACGCGCAGACCGACATCGTCGCCTTCGGAGCGCTCGGATTCCTCGACACGGCCGTCACGCACCTCGACGCCTTGCGAGACGCCGCGCACTGCGACCGCATCGGCCGCATCTGCGCCGGCGCGCTTGGCCGCCTCGACCAGCCGCTGCGCGAGATCGGAGAGCGCGGACTGATCGAACAGGTCGCGATGGGCTGTGGTCGTCGAGCTTGGTGAAGAGTTCACGAACGAAATCCTGTTGGGGCGGGGTTCGGGACCGGAACCCACAAATGTGCCCTGATGGCGCGGACTTCAAGCATTTTCAGCCCGTCAAAAGCTCAGATTCGCGACTTCGGCGCAACGTCTCGTCAATCATGCGTGCCAAGGTCTTGTCAATCATGAGCCGCAGTGACGGTGGGTTAACCAGCCTTTTTAAGCGGTTTCGGAAAGGGGCGCGCTAAGGTCCTCGCATCGACCGGGAACATAATCCCGGCGGGGAGAACTAAAGCCGTGAGGCGTCAAACAGCAACATGCGGGGTCGCTCCCGCCGGGTCGAGCCGCTCCCTGCGGCTCGACCCTCTTTCCCTTCCGGTCCGCTTCGATGCGCATGATCCGCGCGCCGACGGACATGTCAGGCAGATCGAGCTTCATCGCGAGCGTGTCGTGTTGCGCCGTGCCGTGCGCGGCATGCAGATGGCCATCAACGTGCGCGTCAGCGACTTCACTGGCGTCGCGCTCCGCGGCAATGACGAGGCGCAGGCCCTCGTCCTCGTGCATCGCGATCCCTCGCTCTCCGTTCCGCTGCTGGTCGGCGCCGATGGCGACGAACTCACGCAAGCCTGGGCGATCTGGAGCGAAATCTTCGCGCTGCCGCAGCTCGACGAAGGCGCCCGCAAGCCCGCACCGCGCCGCCGCCGCGCCAACGCGATCCGCGCCCGCCGCCCGAAATTTCTGATGCGCCGGCGCATCGCGATGACGCGCGAGCTGACGGTTCATCAGGGTGAGCGCGAGATCATCGCAAGGAACTAAGCGGCAATTACAGGTGCCGTAGGGTGGGCAAAGCGAAGCGTGCCCACGTTCTTGTCAATCATTGAGAAATGGTGGGCACGGCGCAAACGCGCCTTTGCCCACCCTACGAGAGCTACGCCCGCATCACCGCGTCGGCGAGCAATCCCGCAAACAGCAATAGGCCCGCATCCCTGTTCGACTTGAACAGGCGCAGGCACAGCTCGGGATCGTCGATCCGGAGCCGCACGATCTGCGATGCCAGATGCACGGCGAAGGCGGTCAGCCCGAGCCAGGCCGGCCAGCGCGCATCGCCGGAGGCCAGCGCGACTCCGATCAGCATCACCGAGAGGCCGTAGAACAGGATCAGCGCCTGATGCGTGTGCGCACCGAACAGGCGCGCGGTGGATTTGATACCGATCAGCGCGTCGTCCTCGGTATCCTGATGCGCGTAGATCGTGTCATAGCCGATCACCCAGGAGATCGCGCCGGCATAGAGCACGAGCGCGGTGAGGTCGATGCGCCCGAAGGTGACGGCAAAGCCCATCAGGGCGCCCCAGGAGAAGGCCAGGCCGAGCACGATCTGCGGCCACCAGGTGATGCGCTTCATGAAAGGATAGATCGCGACGATCAACAGCGAGGCGATGCCGGTCAGGACTGCGAAGCGGTTGAACTGCAACAGCACCACGAGGCCGATCAGCGCCTGCGCGATCATGAACACCAGCGCCTGCTTGGTGGTCACTTGCCCTGACGGCAGCGGCCGCGAGCGGGTGCGCTCGACCTTGTCGTCGAGATCGCGGTCGGTGATGTCGTTCCAGGTGCAGCCGGCCCCGCGCATGACGAAGGCGCCGATGAAGAACAGCACGATGGTGAGCGGCAGGCCGCGGACGTCATGCGCGATGCCGGCGGCGAGCGCCGCCGACCACCAGCACGGCATCAGCAACAGCCAGGAGCCGATCGGACGGTCGAAGCGCGACAGGCGCAAATATGGTCGCGCCCATGGCGGCGCGAGCGTATCGACCCAGTTGCCGGTGGAGTCGGCAACGCGGGCGGATGTATCGCTCATCGAGTCAGGACGTTGCCGTTGAGCGTATCGAAGGTGCTGCCGCCCTTCTTGCCGGCATTGGCCTCAGGCGCCGAGCCCGAACCCAGCACCTCGCTCAGTGAGGGGCCTGCCGGACCGCGCGGCTGGTTCTGCATCTGCTGCGCAACGTTGCAGACCTTGGTCGCCATGGCCTCGGTGTTCTTGTGGCCGGCCTTCATCTGGTCACCGACCTGCGCCGGAATTCCGCATTTGGCGGCGTTGGTCTCGATGTACTTGATCATCTTCGTTTCAGCCTGGCTGAAATTGCGGATCAGCTTGCAGGCCTCGTCCGGCGGCGCATGACGATCGCTCGCGGCCTTGATCAGCTTGCCGCGCTTCTCGGCTTCCTCGCGCAAGGGAATAAAGGCCTTCATGCAGTCCTCGCCGGGACCGGCTTGCGTCGGCGGAGCCGCGCTGAAAGCGCCGGCGCCGCCGAGCGGGGCAGCACCGTTCACGGGAAACGAGGATTGCGGCGCGGTGCCGACCGACGCGGAGGGCGCCGAGCCGTTCACGGGCGGAAACGGCGAACTGCTTGCAGCCTGATTGGGCAGCGGCGCCGGGAACGCGCTTTGCGCGTCAGCGCCAGCGACGCCCAGGGTGACCATGGCGGCAGTGATCGGAACCATCAAATGACGGATCATCAAGATAGTCTCTCCGGCAGGATCTTACGGGTTCGACGTCTTCCCAATTGAAGCGCAACCAGCGTGTTCGCGTTTTTACGATTCCCGCCGACGCTTAACAACCCGTGGAATTGGGCAAGAGCGCGGCGCTGGGACGCACCATTCTGGCAATATTTACCCCCAAAACTACGGGTTTCGGTTAAGAACGGCGGCAAATCGGACCTTAGACGATGCCTGCCCACGATTTTTCGCGCCCCCCGCCTGTTCGTCGACGCTACCCTGACTCAGGACGCCAGGGTCCCGCTCGACCGCGACCAGAGCAATTATCTCGGCAATGTGCTGCGGCTTGCCGCCGGGGCGGAGGTCCTGGCCTTCAACGGCCGTGACGGCGAGTGGCAGGCGGCCATCGAAGGCCGCAAGCGCCCGGACGGCCTCGTCATCCTCCAGCAGACCCGGCCCCAGGACCGGCTTGCCGACCTCGCCTACGTCTTCGCCCCGCTCAAGCATGCCCGTCTCGACTACATGGTGCAGAAGGCCATCGAGATGGGCGCGGCAAGGCTTCAGCCGGTCCTGACCCGGTTCACCCAGGCCTCCCGGGTCAACACCGAGCGGATGCGGGCCAATGTCGTCGAGGCCGCCGAGCAATGCGGCATTCTGAGTATCGCCACCGTGGCCGAGCCGGTGGCGCTGGAGCGCTTCCTCAGCCAGCGGCCGGCCGACCGCCTGCTGATCTTCTGCGACGAGGCGGCGGAGGTCGAAGACCCCATCCAGGGCCTCCAGAGCGCCCGGAAGACCGGCCAGGGTATTGACGTGCTGATCGGCCCCGAAGGCGGCTTCGCCGAGGAAGAGCGCGCGCTGCTGCTGCGGCAGCCGAAGTTCCTGCGACTGGCGCTGGGGCCCCGGATCATGCGGGCCGACACAGCCGCGGTGGCGGCCTTGGCGCTGGTGCAGGCAGTCCTCGGCGATTGGGGCAAGTCCGCCTGATCCCGGCATTGCCCGCCTGTTAAGCGATTGATCCTTTGGAGGTCGAAACCGCCTATCTACCATGCTAAGGGCTGCGCAACTTCCCTCCCTGCCCGGTTCCACCGGGACGATGGACCCCGTTATGACCGCGACTGCCACCTCAAATGCTGCCGGCTCCGCCTGGGCGGATACGCTGCTCTTGTCGTTCGCGCAGGCGGGCTATGTCAGGGCCGAGCCCGCGATCCTGCAGCCGGCCGAGCCGTTCCTGGACCTCTCCGGCGAGGACATCCGCAAGAGCCTGTACCTGACCACGGACCTCTCCGGCGAGGAGCTCTGCCTGCGCCCGGACCTGACCATTCCCGTGGCGCGCGATTACCTCGCCTCAAGCCGCGCCGGCCAAGCGGCCGGGTTCAGCTATCTCGGTCCGGTGTTCCGTTACCGCAGCGGCCAACCCAGCGAATTCCTCCAGGCCGGCATCGAATCCTTCGGCCGCCAGGACCGCGCCGCAGCCGACGCTGAGATGCTGGCGCTGGCGCTGGAGGCGACCGCGGCCTTCGGCGTCGGCGACGTCGAGATTCGCACCGGCGACGTCGCGCTGTTCAATGCCCTGCTCGACGCGCTGGATCTCTATCCGGTCTGGCGCCGTCGCCTGATCAAGGATTTCAAGCGCAAGATCAGCCTGGAGCAGGATCTGGAGCGGCTCACGGCTGCAACCACCGCGACCCGCAGCGAATATGAGGGCGTGCTCGCCGCGCTTGCCGGCTCCGACCGCAAGGCGGCGCTGGCCTTCGTCACCGATCTGATGTCGATTGCCGGCACCACCAATGTCGGCGGCCGCACCACGGCCGAGATCGCCGACCGCTTCCTCGAGCAATCTACCCTCAAGGGCGGCGCGCTGCCGCGCGAGGCCATCACCGTGCTCAAGCGCTTCCTGGCGATATCAGGCAATCCCGACGACGCCGTCGCGGAGCTGCGCGCACTCACGGCGGACGCCAAGCTCGATCTCAGGGCTGCGATCGACCAGTTCGAAAGCCGGGTCGGCTTCATGGCGGCGCGCGGCATCGACGTGAAGCTGGCGCGCTTTTCCACCGCATTCGGACGTGGGCTCGACTATTACACCGGCTTCGAGTTCGAGTTGCACCACAGGGGCAACGGTGCCGAGCCGCTGGTCGCCGGCGGCCGCTATGACGGGCTGATGACCCAGCTCGGATCAGTCGAGCCTATCCCCGCGGTCGGGTTCTCGGTCTGGGTGGATGCGCTGACCAGGATCGGCCGCAAGGTGGGAGCTTAAGCTATGAGCGCGCCATTCGTTCTGGCCGTTCCCTCCAAGGGCCGCCTTCAAGAAAACACCGAAGCGTTCTTTGCCCGCGCCGGGCTCAAGCTGTCGAAGGCCGGCGGCGCCCGCGACTATCGCGGCACGATCGCGGGCCTCGACAATGTCGAGGTCGCCTATCTCTCGGCGAGCGAGATCGCCTCGCAATTGTCGCGCGGCTTTGCGCATCTCGGCGTCACCGGCGAAGATCTGGTGCGCGAGACCATCGCCGATGCCGACAACCGCGTGTCCCTGATCGAAGGGCTCGGCTTCGGCTATGCCGACGTCGTCGTCGCGGTGCCGCAGGCCTGGATCGACGTCCGCACCATGGCCGACCTCGACGACGTCACCACCGGCTTCCGCGAGCAGCATCACATGCGGATGCGGGTCGCGACCAAGTTCATCAATCTCACCCGCGCTTTCTTCCAGAGCCACGGCATCACCGATTACCGCATCGTCGAAAGCGCCGGCGCGACCGAAGGGGCGCCCGCGGCCGGCAGCGCCGAGCTGATCGTCGACATCACCACGACCGGCGCCACGCTCGCCGCCAATGGCTTGCGGGTGCTCGACGACGGCGTGATCCTGCGCAGCCAGGCCAATCTGGTCGCGTCGAAAGATGCCGACTGGTCGCCGCAGGCGCGGGAGACCGCGCGCATCATTCTCGATCACATCGCGGCGCGGGCGCGGGCCAACAAATATCGCGAGGTCCGCACCCGCTTCCGGCAGTGCGACGCCGCCCTGCTCGGCGAAGCCCATAGCCGGTTCGGCGTCGAGGCCCCGTTTGGCGGACCGACCTCGTCAGGCATGTTAACGCTGCACTGCCCTCCGGGGCAGCTTTACGCGCTGGCGAGCTTCCTGCGCGAGCATGGCGCCGAGACCGTCTCGGTGGTTTCGCTCGACTACGTGTTCGACCGGGAGAACCCGCTGTTCGCCAAGCTCGAAGCGTTCCTGCGGCGGTGAACCCGGTTTCGTTCAGCGTAGCGACAGCAAACGGCAGCTACCATATGCTGTCGAGAAGACCTGAAGGCATCTGGAACCTTGATCGATGACGCTGGGCTCTGACGTATCCGGCATGACGACCACAGCGGCCGGCGCCGCCGCGAAGGGACTGTCGATTGTCGTCCCCGTCTACAACGAGGCGGCGGGCCTTGCCGCCCTGCACCAACGGATCTGCGAGCTCGCGAAAACCTTGCGCCAGCGCTATCGCCTGGCTTGCGAGGTCGTCTATGTCGATGACGGCAGCAAGGACGCTACGCTGTCGATCGCCCGCAGCCTTCCGGCCGACGCGATCGGCGTCCAGGTGGTCTCGCTCTCGCGCAATTTCGGCAAGGAGGCGGCGCTGATGGCCGGCCTCGACCATGCCCGGCTCGGCGCCGTCATGTTCATGGACGGCGACGGCCAGCATCCGCCGGCCCTGATCGAGCAGTTGGTGCGGCACTGGATCGATGACGGCTACGACGTCGTCTACACCGCCAAGGCGCATCGCGACAACGAGCCCTTCCTGCGCCGCGTCGCCGTGCACGGCTTCTACGCGCTGATCAATTGGGGCGCGCGGCAGAAGATTCCGGAGGACGCCGGCGACTTCCGCCTGCTCTCGCCGCGCGCGGTCGCCGCCCTGCGGCAATTGCCCGAGCGCAACCGCTTCTTCAAGGGCCTGGCCAGCTGGATCGGCTTCCGCCAGATCCGCGTCGACTACGAACCGGCGGCACGCGCCCATGGCGTCACCACCTTCAACGCTGCCAGCCTGCTCGGCCTGTCGATCGAGGGCCTGACTTCGTTCTCGGTGGCACCGCTGCGCTTCGCCAGCCTGCTCGGCGTCATCCTCGCCGGAGGCGCCTTCCTGTTCGGCCTTTCGATCCTGTGGGAGGTGTTCACGACCGGCAAGCAGGTGCCCGGCTATCCATCGCTCGTGATCGGCCTGATGACGATCGGCGGCGTACAGCTCATCATGATCGGCATCGTCGGCGAATATATCGGCAAGATCCTGTCCGAGCTGAAGGCGCGCCCGATCTACTTCGTGGCCGAGCACAGCGAAAAGCACGTCGACACCGACAACGCTGAGGATGCTTCGAAGAGGACGGCGGCCGAATGAATGCGGCCGCAGGCCTGCGGCGAATCTGGCTCTGCGCCGACGATTACGGCATGAGTCCGGGCGTCAACCGCGCCATCCGCGACCTGATCGAACGCGGCCGCCTCAACGCGACCTCGGTGATGATGGTGGGACCTGCGATCGGGCGCGGCGAGATCGAGGCGCTGGAAGCGGCAGCCAAGTCGAGCCCGCGCTGCGCGATCGGACTGCACGTGACGCTGTCGGCCCCGTTCCGGCCGCTGACCATGCACTTCCGTCCTCTGGACGGCGACATGTTCATGCCGTTTCCAAAACTGCTGCGCGCCGGCTTGACGCGGCGGCTCGACCGCGAATTCATCCGCAACGAGGTGAAGGCGCAGCTGACGGCCTTCATGGAAGCATTCGGACGCGCGCCCGACTTCGTCGACGGTCACCAGCATGTGCAGCTCTATCCGCAGGTGCGGGACGGCTTCATCGATGCCGTCAGCGACGGTGCGCCAAATGCCTGGGTGCGTCAGGGCGGCCGCGATCTGCCGCTCAGACAGCGGCTGGCCTCGCCGAAGGCCATGGTGCTCGACATCCTCAGCGCGCAATTCCGCCGCCGCGCCGCGGGTGCCGGGCTCAGCTTCAATCCCGGCTTTGCCGGCGCCTACGACTTCACCCGCGCCGCTGATTTCGGCGAGTTGATGCGGCAGTTTCTGGACGGCCTGCCGGATGGCGGTCTCGTGATGTGCCACCCCGGCTTCGTCGACGAGATCCTCGTCGGCCTCGACCCGATGACGGAGGTTCGCGAACGCGAGCACGCCTATCTCGCCGGCGATGCCTTCCCACGTCTATTGGCAGACAGCGGCGTCACGCTCGAGTGAAATCGGTCAAAGCAGCCTTGCGAGGCAGCTTGTCGCATACCGAAATTTAATCCGGCCTGCACTGTTGGGGCCACAATGGAACCCTACATCTCCTGCGCGCTTGGTTTTGCCGAAGGAGAGAGATCATGACGCCGCAGGAACGCCAGCTCGTTGACGACCTTTTCGACCGGCTTTCAAAGCTGGAAAACGCACCGCGCGATCCGGACGCGACCGCCGCGATCTCCGAGGGGCTGCGCAAGGCGCCCGGCGCGGTCTACGCACTGGTGCAGACCACGCTGCTGCAGGACGAAGCGTTGAAGCGCGCCCATAACCGCATCCAGGAGCTGGAAGCGGGCCAGGCGCCCGAGCAGGCGCAGTCCGGCGGCTTTCTCGACACCATGCGTGACACGCTGTTCGGCGGCGGCCCGTCCCGCGGCTCGGTCCCGAACGTGCCGCCGCGCGATTCGCGGCCCCTGTGGAATACCGGCCAGGCGATGCAACAGGGCCAGCCGGGTTACGGCCAGCCGCCTTACGGACAGGCTTACGGCCAAGGTCCCGGCCAGGGCTATGGCGCGCCGCCGGCCGGCGGTGGTGGCGGCTCGTTCCTCGGCACGGCAGCGGCGGCCGCCGCTGGCGTGGTCGGCGGCTCGCTGCTGCTGTCCAGCATCCGCGGCATGATGGGCGGACCGCATCAGCAGGCCTTTGGCGACTCCAATGCGCTCGGCGACCGCAGCGCTGGTGGAAGCCCTTGGGGCGGCAGCGACCAGTCCAGCGGATCGCTGGCGCGCGACGCCGGCCTCAACGACATCGGCTCCAAGGGCGATTCCCGCCAGGGCTTCTTCGACCAGGCGTCGAACGACGATCGGAACAACAACGATCAGCACTACGACGATAACGGTGACAACATGGACGTGGCCGACAGCGACTTTGGCGGCGACGACGATGGCGGCAGCGATTACGCGTGAGCAATCATCCCATAGATGTGGAACGGCCGCCTTCTCGGCGGCCGTTTTCTTTTGCGCTCAGCTCTACTGCCTTTGCCACATGCAGGTGAAGCCGTTCGATATAGTATGACTAATGCGTGCGCTATTGGACGTCACTGAGCTGACGTTGCGCGACGTGCCTGAGTTCACCATGAAAAGCGAAACGGCCTTCGGACACGCGCGGCCGTAGAGTCCCGGATTTCCAAATGCGGACATGGGTGTTCAACTCGAAGAACACATTGCTCATGCCACCCTGCCGTTCTTGGCTATAGTCGGGGGTTTAATGATGAGTTCACTTCAGCAGCGCATTGCAACCTTGACCGACGCGACGACACATCTCATCACCGAATTGTGCGAGCTGGAAGGATTGCACGAACGTGTCAGGAAGGCGGAGCTGTCGGCACGGCGGTTGAACCGCTCCGCTGGCGCACCGCATTCCCCTCCGTCAACTCGTCGGCGCTGCTCCGTTTCCCCGCGAATGGGGTCGACGCGGCACCGCCAGCGAGTTTAGACCCAGCTGAAGGCGTGCGCCGGAGGCACGCACGCCGTCGATGCCGCCCACCCGGCGCGAATGCCGAGTTGACGGCCCGCATCGAGCGTATGGCGCCTCACATCACCACGACCTTGGTGCCGACATTGACGCGGCCGTAGAGGTCGATGACGTCCTCGTTGCGCATGCGGATGCACCCGGAGGAGACGTTGGTGCCGATGGTCCAGGGCTCGTTGGAGCCGTGGATGCGGTAGAGCGTCGAGCCGAGATACATCGCGCGCGCCCCGAGCGGATTTTCAGGACCGCCTTCCATGTGGCGGGGCAGATCCGGTCGGCGCGCCAGCATTTCCGCCGGCGGCGTCCAGGCCGGCCATTCGCGCTTGGCCGTGATCGACTTCACGCCGGACCAGGTGAAGCCGGGACGACCCACGCCGATGCCGTAGCGCATCGCCCGGCCATTGCCCTCGACGAGATAGAGGTACTTGTTCGGCGTATCGACCACGATCGTGCCGGGACTTTCCTTGCCGCTATAGTCAACGAGTTGCTTCTCGAACTTGGGATCGAACGGACGCTGCCGCGGATCGACCGCCTCCTGCTGCAGCGCGCCTTGCTGATATCCGCCTTGTTGATATCCGCCTTGCATCTGCGGCTCGCTCATCGGCGGCAGACGGCGCTGGTCGTAATAGGCCGGCTGCTGCTGATACACCGGTCGCTCCGGCGCATAGGCCGGACCGCGGCCCGGGCCGTCGCCGAACAGGAACTCGATGAAGCCGCCGCCCAGGTTCGCGTTGGAGGCGACACGTACCGGCGCCGGCGGCACTTGCGGGGCATAGAGCACTGCAGGCGGATCGTTCGGCACCGTGTTGTCGAACGCGCTGGCGCCGTTCGCGCCGGCCATGAAGGTGCAAGCGCTGCCGAGCAGCGCGACAGACATTTTCTTGAACATCGACGTACTCTGTACTGTTTCGTCTAGATCACATGCGTCGTGGAGAGCGCCTGGCTGATCGGCCGCCGCGACGTGGTCAATAAAAGGCAAAAGCCGTTTTGTTTGGTAAACAGGAACGCCGTTTGGATTCACCACGTCGTCAGGCGCGGGCCAATTCGGCGATCAGCGTTTATTTTCGATGAACGCGGCGCGGCCATGGTTAATCGCTTCTTTGCGCAGTGTCGCGCGGCGCAAGCACAACAGTTCCGGCTGTGAACTTCGTGTTAAATCGCTTCTGCCTACAAAGACGCGTGAGTGAGGTGGGGGAGTGTCCTGATGGCTGTTCACCGCAAACGTTTTCGTGTCGAGGATATCGCTGGTGGCGAGATGCCCATTCTAGACGTAACTGAAGAGGCAGGGCCGATGCACAGCGAGATCATGGCCGAGCTGCGCGCGATCCGCGCCCAGATGGCGAAGGGCATCACGGCGGCCCCGCTGTCCGGCAGCGCAGCCATGGCGGCGATCGACGCCTCCACGGCACACGAGCTTGCCGAAGCCCGCACCATGCTCGAGACCTATCGTGCGCAGATCGAGCAGTGCGAAAAGTTGAAGGTCGAGCTCGACCTCATCCACGACGCCATCGATCGCACCAAGCGCGAGATCGCGACGCTGCACGGCAAGAGCTTCGACGGCGGCGAGATGGCCAAGGTCAATGGCGAGCTCGGCGCAGTCGTCGGCGGCACCGAGCAGGCGACCCAGCAGATTCTCGAAGCCGCCGAGTCGATCGACCAGGCGGCCAGCGCGATGTCCAAGGTGCAATCGGCCGATCAGCAGAAGCGACTCGCCGACGACATCCAGGAACGCGTCATCTCGATCTTCGAAGCCTGCAACTTCCAGGACCTGACCGGCCAGCGTATCAGCAAGGTCATGGGTACGATGAAATTCATCGAGCAGCACATCAATGCGATGATGGAGATCTGGGGCGGCGTCGACGCGATCAAGGCCCATGTGCCCGCACATGCGCATGTCGACAACCGCACCGAGGAAGAAAAGCTTCTCAACGGCCCGAAGCTTGCCGGCGATGTCGGCCATGCCTCGCAGGACGACATCGACGCGCTGTTCGACTGAGCGGACGCGAGATAGAGACGATGCAAAACGCCGGCCCGTGGGGCGCGTTTTTGTTGTCTTCGTCATTGCGAGGAGCGAAGCGACGAAGCAATCCAGTCTGCTTCCGAGGAGACAAGTCTGGATTGCTTCGCTGCGCTCGCAATGACGCGTGGTTAGGCCGGAACCCGATCACGCCCGCGGCGCGCAGCGGACGTAGACCATGTTGCCGTAGCGGACGGCAGCGTCCTTGTCGATGAAGCGGGTGATCAGCACGCGACCGTCGAAGGATACGATTTCGCGGTCCTGATCGCCGGGGGTGGGACCGGCGGGACCGATATAATTCTTGCCGCTGGGCGAGCCCTTCAGCCGCAGCTCCTGCGGGGTCGCCTGGTCGGCCAGATGCATGATGACGCCGCCGGAGGAACCAGCGGTGATCACGTAGGGATTCCTGCACTGGGCCCTGGCCGCGGCTTCGGTGCGGGCGCGATCGGCCGGATTTTGGAACGAGGCGAGACCCCAGCGGCCGACGATCTCGTCGGCGCGGATCGTTGCGGGCATTTCGGGAGCGACGCCCGGTTCGGCCGCGGGCGGCGGTGGGGAGGACGTCAAGGACGGCAGGCTGAAGCCGCCACCGCAGGCGCCCAGCAGCAGCGCCAGACAGGAGGCGGCGGCAAGATTGGCCACCGTGCGCGCGTGAGCTGAACTGATCATGGCATTCCCCCCAACAAGACCACGGCCGCACCCCTCCCGCAGCCAAGCGCAAAATCGCTGCCGGAGCAATGACGTCCTTTGATCCGCCGATGCCCCGAACGAGTTTCCAATGCCACCATCCTATATCCGCCTCAACAATCGCTTAACCACCTTTGCTTGACAGGATCGCGGCCAAGCCATATTTCCGGGCGCACTATTAGCACTCGGAAAGCCCGATTGCTAAGCGCGCCGTTCGGTCCTCGGGGAGAGGTTGGACGGAAGCGCCGCCCCATCCACTTCCACTACTTCCGAAGCGAGCCTCCAAAGGGAAACGTCATGGCTAAATCCAAATTTCGTCCGCTGCATGACCGTGTCGTGGTCAAACGTATCGACGCCGAGGAAAAGACCAAGGGCGGCATCATCATTCCCGACACCGCCAAGGAAAAGCCGTCCCAGGGCGAAATCGTCGCCGTCGGCCCCGGTGGCCGCGACGAGACCGGCAAGCTGATCCCGATCGACCTCAAGGTCGGCGACCGCGTGCTGTTCGGCAAGTGGTCGGGCACCGAGGTCAAGATCGACAATGAAGAGCTCCTGATCATGAAGGAGTCGGACATCATGGGCGTTCTGGCCTAAGGCCGTCCGCCTGAACAGCCGCTGAATGTCATGCCCGGATCGGACGATCCGGGCATCCATCGTTCCGAACCAGCGGCAAGACACATCACGAAACACGAGGGATTGCAGAAATGGCTGCCAAAGACGTCAAGTTTTCCGGAGACGCGCGCGATCGCATGCTGCGCGGCGTCGACATTCTCGCCAACGCCGTCAAGGTGACGCTCGGCCCCAAGGGCCGCAACGTCGTCATCGAGAAGAGCTTCGGCGCGCCCCGCATCACCAAGGACGGCGTCACCGTCGCCAAGGAGATCGAGCTCGAGGACAAGTTCGAGAACATGGGCGCCCAGATGGTGCGTGAGGTCGCCTCCAAGACCAACGACCTCGCCGGCGACGGCACCACCACCGCGACCGTGCTCGCCCAGGCCATCGTGCGCGAAGGCGCCAAGGCAGTTGCCGCCGGCATGAACCCGATGGATCTCAAGCGCGGCATCGACACCGCGGTTGCGGCCGTGATCAAGGACATCGAGAAGCGTGCCAAGCCGGTCGCGGCCTCCTCCGAGGTCGCCCAGGTCGGCACCATCTCGGCCAACGGCGATGCCGCCATCGGCAAGATGATCGCCCAGGCGATGCAGAAGGTCGGCAACGAGGGCGTCATTACCGTCGAGGAGAACAAGTCGCTCGACACCGAGGTCGACATCGTCGAGGGCATGAAGTTCGACCGCGGCTATCTGTCGCCCTACTTCGTCACCAATGCCGAGAAGATGACCGCCGAGCTCGAGGACGCCTACATCCTCCTGCACGAGAAGAAGCTCTCGGGCCTGCAGGCCATGCTGCCCGTGCTCGAAGCCGTGGTGCAGTCGGGCAAGCCGCTCGTCATCATCGCCGAGGACGTCGAGGGCGAGGCACTGGCCACGCTGGTCGTCAACCGCCTACGCGGCGGCCTCAAGGTCGCGGCCGTCAAGGCGCCGGGCTTCGGCGACCGCCGCAAGGCCATGCTCGAGGACATCGCGATCCTGACCGGCGGCCAGCTCATCTCCGAGGAGCTCGGCATCAAGCTCGAGAACGTCACGGTGAAGATGCTCGGCCGCGCCAAGAAGGTGGTGATCGACAAGGAGAACACCACGATCGTCAACGGCGCCGGCAAGAAGCCCGACATCGAAGCGCGCGTCGGCCAGATCAAGGCGCAGATCGAGGAGACCACCTCGGACTACGACCGCGAGAAGCTCCAGGAGCGCCTCGCCAAGCTCGCCGGCGGCGTCGCGGTGATCCGCGTCGGCGGTGCGACCGAGATCGAAGTCAAGGAGAAGAAGGACCGCGTCGAGGACGCGCTCAACGCCACCCGCGCAGCGGTGCAGGAAGGCATCGTTCCCGGCGGCGGCGTCGCGCTGCTGCGCGCCAAGAAGGCGGTCGGCCGCCTGTCCAACGACAATGCCGACGTCCAGGCCGGCATCAACATCGTGCTGAAGGCGCTGGAAGCTCCGGTCCGCCAGATCTCCGAAAACGCCGGCATCGAAGGCTCGATCGTCGTCGGCAAGATTCTGGAGAACAAGTCCGAGACCTTCGGCTTCGACGCCCAGAACGAGGACTATGTCGACATGGTCGAGAAGGGCATCATCGATCCCGCCAAGGTGGTGCGCACCGCGCTCCAGGACGCCTCCTCCGTGGCCGGCCTGCTGGTCACCACCGAGGCCATGGTCGCCGAGATGCCGAAGAAGGAAGCCCCGCCCGCCATGCCGGCCGGCGGCGGCATGGGCGGCTTCTAAGCCTCTTCTTCCATTGCAACGTTATGAAGGCCGCCTCCGGGCGGCCTTCTTTTTTGCCGACCCTGCCCTTCCGCTTTCCGATTCAACCGGCAGCCAAAACCCACTACGGTGGCGCGCCGATTCTATTGATCGAGGGTTTCGTCGATGCGCGCGCTTCTGGTTTGCCCGACAGTTGGCCTGGCAGTTCTCGTGGCGGCTCTGCTTGCCACCTCGCCACATCCCGCATCCGCCCAGATGAAGCTGTCGCCGAAGGCCACGGCGCCCGGCGGCACCGAAACGCGCTATTTCACCTCGATCGACGGGCTGATGGACGGCAATGCCGACGTGATCCTGAAGGAGACGCGCCAGGGCAAGACGCTCACGGCGGCCGTGCTCGACGTCTGTTATTCGGTCGCGAAGAATTCCGATCGCAAGGACCGCTTCGTCGTCAATCTGCAGGTCGCGGGCCAGAACCTGACCGGCACCACCCAGAGCATGAGCGAAAAGGCGCCCGTCAGCGTCAAGCTGCTGCGCAAGCAGAACGGCGACACGTTCGAGTTCCGCGGCCAGATCAGCATCGGCCAAATGGTGACCGAGGTCACCTCGCCCGACAATTCCGATCTCAGCGAGAGGGAGTTTCAGGACAACCAGACCTCCGACGACGGCATCACGGCGCAGCCGAAGGATTTCACCGACGTCTCGCCCGAAGCGATCGCAGTCAAGGTCAAGCTGGATGCGGCGACCGATTTCCTGAAGAGCCTGAAGGGCCAGGACGTCGAGGTCGCCCTGACCAGCCTCACCGTCGGCTGCGATGCGCTGCGCGCCGGCGAGCAGACCATCAACATGTCGGTCGATCCCGAGCGCGCCGGCGCACTGCTGGCGAAGTTCAAGGCGATGCCAGGCGTCACCGCCGCCGGCTGGACCGCTGGGCTGACCGAGATGGACCGCACCATCCGCTTCACTGCTGCCGATTGGCGCGAGGGCGACAAGATCAACCGCACCAAGCTGTCGACCACCGTTGCGAACGTCCTGAGCCGAACTCTCGCAGCAAAGCCGGTCTCGCAAAGCTTCAACCCCGCCACCGGCAAGCTCAAGCTGGTGTTCAAGCGGCCGAACCCAGATTTTCCGGCGCTGGAGCTGACCGACACGATCGAGGTCGCGGGCCTGGTCTCGCCCGACAAGCCCGGCACCACCGACAAGCTCATGCTCTGGATCGGCAGCCCCGTGACCACGACCACCGACGAAAGCAGCGGCGCGAAGCTGAACCTCTCGGACGGCACTTCGATCGACGAGGAAGGCGAGCTGCCCGACGACAACGGCTCGATCGACGCGCTCGCCAAGGAGCTGAAGGGCCAGCGCTGGGACGCCGACAAGTCGGTGTGGAAGTAGGCCGATGACGATCGTGCCCGGACGCAGCGCGATGCGCTGCAGAGCCGGCGCCCAGAGGCCACAAGCAGAATTGCAACTAAGAAACTGGGCCCCGGCTATACGGCGCATCGCTTACGCGACGCGCCTTGTCCGGGAAAAAGGAACGACGCTAATTCCCCGTCGTCCGAAAGCGCAGCGACTTCGGGCCGATCAGCGTGAGCATGTCGCCCTGACGCTTCCAGGTCTCGACACTGCTTAGTGCGGCCACGAGCTCGTCATCGGCCTGCGCCCGCGCAGGCGGGCAGTTGCGGTCCTGGATCTGGCCGGGCACGAAGATCACCGTATTGCCGGCGACCGAGAACTGACCCTTGCCACCCTTGCACCAGAGCTCGAGCAAGACCTCGCCATTGTCGCCGATCTCGATGTTCGGAATCCGCTTGGAGCCTGCTTGCGGCAACGCTTCCAGCGTCATCTCGGTGCCGAAGGGGAACCCTTCCTGGGCATGCACGAGCGTGGACATCGCGAGCATTGCAATCGTCGCACACACCAATCGCAGACGCGAAACCATGAGACCTCTCGACCGAGCTGACTTGCCGCACCTTCTATAAGACAGCGGCGGCCTTGAGAAGGTTCGTGCAGATGCAAAAATCCCCGCAAGGCGAACCTCGCGGGGACTTGAATTACAGCTTAGGCGTAGGCCGCTACTTCAGCACCAGCGCCGTGAATGGCCAGACATAGGCCTGCAACGTCACGAGCACACCGACGAGACAGGCCAGCACGATCGAATGCCAGAACACGAAGCGCAGGATCGTGCCCTCATGGCCGTACCAGTTGGTGGCGGTGGAGGCGACCACGATCGACTGCGCGTCGATCATCTTGCCCATCACGCCGCCGGAGGAGTTCGCCGCGGCCATCAGGATCGGCGACAGGCCGAGTTGCTCGGAGGTGATCTTCTGCAGGTTTCCGAACAGCACGTTGGAGGCGGTGTCCGATCCCGTCAGCGCCACACCGAGCCAGCCGAGCAGCGTGCCGAAGAAGGGATAGAGCACGCCGGTGGCGGCGAAGGCGAGGCCGAGCGTTGCGTCGACGCCGGACAGGCGCGTCAAGGTGCCGATCGCGAGCATCGCAGAGATCGTGATCAGCGAGATCGCGCACAGCCGGATGGTCCGGCCGTACTCGGTCAGGAGCCTTCCGGGGCCGACGCCCATCAGGAAGCCGGAGATGATCGCCGCGATCAACATGCCCGTTCCGGTGAAGGACAGGTAGGTGAAGCCGAACACCGCGGCCTCCGGCGTCGGCTTGGCCGCCACCGGCGGCACCTTGTTGATCATCTGATGCAGTTCGGGCACCGGATAGTTCCAGACGAAGATCGAATTCGCCCAGGCCTTGAAGCCGCCGTTACCCCAGATCAGCATCACGATGCAGACGATGATCCACGGCAACAGCGCGTTGAACATCTCGCTCTGCGTGAGTGGCGTCTTGTCGAGCGGTTTTGCCGCCGCCATGGTGGCGGCCGATTCGTCACGGCCTCGCAGCGCCGGCGACAGCCAGAGTTGCTTTGGCTGCCAGACCTTCAGGAACAGGATCAGCGCCCCCATCGAGATGAGCGACGCCCCGATGTCCACGATCCAGGGATTGATGTAGTTCGAAATCACGAATTGCGGGATCGCGAACGACAGGCCAGTGACGAGGATCGCCGGCCAGACATCCTTCATGCCCCTCCAACCCGCGAACGCCCACACCACCCAGAACGGCACGATCAGCGAGAACACCGGCAATTGCCGGCCGACCATGGCGCCAAGAATGTAGGGATCGAGCCCCGTGACCGAAGATAGTCCCTGGATCGGCGTGCCCAGCGCGCCATAGGCGACCGGTGCGGTGTTGGCGATCAGCGACAGGCCGGACGCTGCGAGCGGCGAGAAGCCGAGCCCGATCAACACCGCGCCGGTGATCGCGACCGGCGTTCCGAAGCCCGAGGCGCCCTCGAAAAACGCGCCGAACGAGAACGCGATCAACAGCAATTGCAGCCGCCGGTCCTCGGTGACGCCGCCGACGGCGCGCTTCAGCAGTTCGAAGCGTCCGGTACTCACCGTCACCTGGTAGAGGAAGATGACGTTGAGGACGATCCAGCCGATGGGGAAGAAGCCGGTGACGATGCCCAGCACCGAAGCGCGGATCGACATGTTGGCCGGCATGGTGAAGACGAAGATCGTGATCAGGTTCGCCACGATCACGGCGATGATGGCCGCGATGTGGGCCTGGACGCGGCCGCTCGCGATCAGGACCAGCAGCGTAACGACGGGCACCGCCGCCGCAATGGTCGACAGCACCGGGCTGTTCAGCGGATCATAGATCTGATTCCACATGGTCATTCTCCCCACGCATGTTGCAGCAGGTGGCCCGCGTGGAGAGCCGTTCCTGCTTGACGCCAAAAGCGTAAACCCCAAGCTGGACGCGAAGTCCTCGTGCTGCGGGCGGTTCCCGTCCGCTCACAAGCGCGAGAAATCCCGGAGCACCCCGCCCCGGGCCGTCGAAGCCCATGCTAAGGTCGCGGCCTGCGACAATCCAACGCAAATTGCAGACCTTGCGACTTTAGTCTAAGCGCGCCCGTTTCCGCCATTGCCTCAGCCATTTGGCTCTGGGCCGTTATGCACATCCCCTGAGGAGACCCAGCTCGGTGAAGAACATCAGCGCCACCCTCGCGATCGTCTGGCGAATCGCGATCCCCTATTTCCGGTCGGAGGACAAATGGGCCGGCCGCGGCCTGCTCGCCGCCGTCATTGCCTTGGAGCTGGCGCTGGTCGCGATCAATGTTCTCGTCAGTCAGTGGCAGAACCGGTTCTTCAGTGCGATCCAGGGATATGAACTGGACCGCTTCGTCAGCGAGATCTGGATCTTCCTCGTCCTTGCTTTCACCTTCGTCGCGCTGGCGGTCTACAAGCTCTACCTGAACCAGTGGCTCCAGATCCGTTGGCGGCGATGGCTCACGCAGCATTACCTCGCCGAATGGCTCAATGGTCCGACGCATTACCGCATGCAGCTCAAGGGCGACGCCGCCGACAACCCCGACCAGCGTATCACCGAGGACGTCAAGAGCTTCGTCGAACAGACATTGACCCTTGGGCTGGGGCTGCTGTCGTCGGTCGTCACGCTCGCCTCGTTCGTCGTCATCCTCTGGGGCCTGTCAGACAAGGCACCGCTGCACATCTACGGCACGGACATCGTCGTCCCCGGTTTTCTGGTCTGGTGTGCTCTGGTTTACGCTATCCTGGGTACGGCGCTGACGCACTGGATCGGCTCCCCGCTCATCAACCTCAATTTCGAGCAGCAGCGCTTCGAGGCCGACTTCCGCTTCAACCTGATCCGCGTCCGGGAAAATTCCGAGCAGATCGCCCTCTTGAAGGGTGAGAGCGCCGAGCGAGGAAATCTGCTGCAACGCTTCGGTTTCGTCATCGGCAATTGGTACGCGATCATGAGCAGGACCAAGCGTCTGACCGCCTTCACGGCAAGCTACGGTCAGGCTGCCGTGATCTTTCCTTATGTGGTGGTGGCTCCGGCTTACTTCGCCAAGAGAATCCAGCTGGGCGACATGATGCAGACCGGCTCGGCATTCAGCAGCGTGCAGGATGCGCTCTCTTTCTTCGTCTCGGCCTATCGCTCGCTCGCGGAATGGCGTTCGGTGATCGCCCGCCTCGATGGCTTCGAGATGTCGGTCAGCTCGGTCGCAGAGACCGCGGCGCGCGAGCCAGCCGTCGCCATCGCACCATCAAGCAACGCGGCAATCGGGCTCGAGCAGCTGCTCGTAAAGCTGCCAAACGGCGAGCCGCTGGTGGCCGCCAATGCAATCGCGATCGAGCCGGGCGAACGGGTGCTGGTGACCGGGCCGTCAGGCTCGGGGAAATCGACGCTGTTCCGGGCCATCGCCGGAATCTGGCCGTTCGGCACCGGCGCCATCGCCATCCCCGAGAAGGCCAGGCTGATGATGCTGCCGCAGCGGCCATATTTTCCGATCGGCCCGCTCGGCGACGCCGTGATCTACCCGGCAGAGCATGGCGCGATCGCACCCGACAAGATCGCGGAGGCGTTGAACGCGGTCGGCATGCCGCGGCTGGCAAAGCGGCTCGACGAGAGCGGTCACTGGAATCGGATGCTTTCGCTCGGCGAGCAGCAGCGCCTCGGGCTCGCCCGCGCGCTGTTGCATGCGCCGGACTATCTGTTCCTGGACGAGGCGACCGCGTCGCTGGACGAACCCTCCGAGGCCCGTCTCTACCGCCTGCTGGCGGAGAAGCTGCCGCAGGCCACCATCGTCTCGATCGGCCACCGCTCGACGCTCGACGCCTTCCACACGCGCAAGATCGCGCTGGTGAAGGACGGTGCGATCCACGTCCTCGGCGGCGGCGCGCCGGCCGAGGAGGAGCCGAGTGCGGCAGGCTGAGGCGCGAAGGATGTCCTGCGCGCCCGATGGGCGTGTCCGAACCGCCGCTCCCTCACGCTCGTCATGCCCGGGCTTGACCCGGGCATCCACGTCCTTCTGAAGTTCTCCGCGGGACGTGGATGGCCGGGTCAAGCCCGGCCATGACGATGTAGAAACATCGAGCACTGCACGCGCCACGTTCGTTTCCATAACGCCAAAGCAAAAGGGCGGCAGGTTGCCCTGCCGCCCTTGCTAAGCCGGTCTCGGGACTAAACTTACTTCAGGTTGCTCATCGCCGTCAGGTCGAACGAGAGCTTGGCAACGCCGGCCGCGCTGCACCAGTTGGAGCCGAAGCCGCCCGGATTGATGGCGGTGAAGCTGCCGTCGAACTTCGCGGTGAAGTCGCTGGTGAAGGCGTTGCAGTCGCCCTTCTTCAGGTCGGTGTCGTAGTAGCGCAGATCGAGCGTGAACACCTTGTAGGTGAAGCCGACGCCGACGTTCCAGGTGTTGTAGCTCGGCTCCTTGATGCCGTTCGCGTACACCGGATCGCCTGCGATGCCGTAGAAGATGTCGGAGGTGCCGAGCCACTGGCGGCCGAATTCACCCGACACATACATGCCGACGCCGCTGGCGCCGAAGGTCGTGCTCGGCGCGATCCACTTGGCGGTGATCGAGGCGTAGTTGCCCCAGGCGCCGAGGTTCAGGAAGTTCGGCGAATAATACTCGTTGAAGCCAACCGTCCACTGGTCATTGATGTTGATGTTCAGCTTGGCATAGCCTTCGAAGAAGCTCGCGTCCTTCTTGGCGAAGTTTCCGTTGATGGGAAGGCCGATAGCGCCCTGCGAGTAGTCGATGTCACCACCGCAATTGCCCTGCGCCAGGGTGCCCTGCGAACCGAAGCAGCTTCCGCCCGGATAGAGGTAGCCCCAGACACCGAAGTCGAAGGCGAACATGCCGAAGGTCGGGCGGATACCGCCGTAGATGTCGACTTCGGCCGCGGCGCGGTTCGGGAACGAGATGCTCGAGGCGGACGTACCGATGTAGAGCTGGAGGTCCTTGTTGACGTTGTAACGCGGCTCGAAATAGGCCGTGACCGACGGCTTGTGGTTCGACTGCGTGATACCGCGGAAGATGTAATCGCTCATGATGCCGGCGCCGAAGGCGACATCCCAGGGATCAAAGGCCGGCGGCGGCGGGGCCTTCAATGCCTTCACGCGCAGATCTGCCGCGAAAGCCGAACCCGTCGTCACCATTGCCAGCGCCGTTGCCAACAAAGCCACTTTTTTCATTTCGATCCCCATCGTCAGTTCTAGACCCCAGTCGGATCCCGGTAGCCCCCCGGGTCACTCGACCTGATTGAAAATTTGATAACTGCGACAATCTGGATTGAGGGATATGAACCGTGAAGCAAAAAGCGCGGGCATCTGCTGACTTTTTAGGCGTTTTGACGATTTCACGAAAAGGTTGTCCGCCTGTGTGGCTTCTCGATCACATTGTTTGCATTCCAAAGTGCTTGGGAGCCCCGTGTATGTCCGGGGGTCGTCAGGGGGGAGTGACACCCGGGTCACGAATCAGAACGAGGGGGAAAGCTGCGCCTGAATTCACCCTGCAACGATGCAAAAAGGCCGCAGCGCGCCCGCGCCGCGGCCTTCCTGTATGCAGGTCGACTTCAGAGGAGACGAAGGGGTCGGGACTCTAACCCTGCCCCTCGGCCTGCGCCGGTTCCGCAGAAGACGAAGGCATCGCCCAGCTTGTCTCGGCGGCAGGCTCGGGAGCCGGAGCTTCCGCCGGTGCTGGCTTCGGAGCAGGAGCTGCCTTCGCCTTCTTCGGTGCCGTTTTCTTCGCGGCCTTCTTGGGTGCAGCCTTCTTGGCTGGCTTAGCCGCAGCCTTCTTGGCAGCTTTCTTCGGGGCTGCCTTCTTGGCAGATTTCTTCGTCGCCTTCTTCGCCGCTTTCTTTGCGGATTTCTTGGCAGACTTCTTCGCGGACTTCTTGGCCGCCTTCTTCGCCGCTACAGCCTTCTTGGCCTTTTTGGCCTTCTTGCTTTTCTTCTTCTTCGCTTTCGCCATCGTGGTCCTCCTGTTGCCGCCGAACAATGGTCGATCGGGCGCCTTCAGCGTCACCTCCGGACGAAAGCCCAGCCTTGAAGGCTCAGCCTTTGAAAGCTCAGACCTGCGCGTTCAATGCCGGCCGCGAGCCGCCCGTAGCCCAATCGAGAAGCTCAATCGTGTGTACGACCGGAACTGACGTGCCACTGGCAATCTGCACCATGCAGCCGATATTGCCCGCGGCAATCATGTCCGGCTTGACGCTGGCGATGTTGGCGATCTTGCGATCGCGCAACCTGCCCGCAAGCTCGGGCTGGAGAATGTTGTAGGTCCCTGCCGAACCGCAACACAAATGGCTCTCGGGGACATCTTTCACCACGAATCCATTCTTGGAAAGCAATTCTTTCGGAAGGCTCGTGATTTTCTGCCCGTGCTGCAACGAACATGCGGAGTGATAGGCGACGACGATGCCGTCCTGTCGCGCAACCTGCTCCAATCCGAGACCAGCGACGTATTCGGTGATGTCCTTGGCGAGCGCGGACACTCTCGCCGCATCTTCCGCAAACGCAGCGTCCTCGCGCAGCAGGTAGCCGTAATCCTTGATCACGGTGCCGCAGCCGGACGCCGTCACCAGGATGGCGTCGAGCCCTTCGCCGGCCGCTTCCTTCCGCCACGCCGCGACATTGGCGCGCGCCCGCGCCAACGCATCATGGTCGTCGCCGAGATGATGGGTCAGCGCGCCGCAGCACTGCTCGTCCCTGACCAGGACAACTTCGATGCCGTGGCGGGTGAGAAGGCTGATGGCGGCCTGGTTGATGCGCGGCGCCAGCACCTGCTGGGCGCAGCCCTGCAGCAGCGCGACCCGGCCGCGCCTCTTGCCGAGCGCTGCGAACACGCTGCCCGCAGCGGGGCCCGGCGCAGGCAGCCGGTCCGGCGCCAGCGCCAGCATCGCCTTGAGGCGCTGGATCAGCCCGGGCGTGGCGGAGGGGCGCGGCGTCGGCAGGAAGACGGCGAGTGGGCGGGCCAGCCGCGCCAGCACCATGCTCGCACGAAAACGCCGGGGATCCGGCAGGACGAAGGCCAGCACCTTGCGCAGCAGCCGCTCGGTCAGCGGCCTCTGATAGCGCTCCTCGATCCGGACCCGGGCCTGGTCGACGAGGTGCATGTAGTTCACCCCCGAGGGGCATGTCGTCATGCAGGCCAGGCACGACAGGCAGCGATCGACATGCTTGACCACCTCGGCCGTCGGCGCCTGGTCCTTCTCCAGCATCTCCTTGATCAGGTAGATGCGGCCGCGCGGGCTATCGAGCTCGTCGCCGAGCAGCACATAGGTCGGACAGGTCGCCGTGCAGAAGCCGCAATGGACGCAAGCGCGCAGGATCTTGTCCGCTTCGGCAATGTCGGGGTCGGCGAGCTGTGCCAGTGAGAATTCGGTCTTCATGCCACGGCGTCCCGTCTCAAGCGCCCCCGGTTGAGAATAGTCTTCGGATCGAAACTGGCGCGTACCCGCTCGCTGAGCGCGGCAATGCCCGATACCTGCGGATGGAAAACGTCGACATTGCGCCTGACATCCTCGGCCGCGCGGATCAGCGTGGCGTGCCCGCCGAACGCATTCGCACGCGCACGCACCGCCGGGGCATGCGCATCCGGCTTCGGCGGCAGCGCTGCCCAGATCAGTCCCCCGCCCCAATCATAGATCACGTCGCCCCCGGTCTCGCGCGCCAACTGGGTGCCGAGCGCCGCGCCTGACGCCGGCGGACAGACGATCCGCCACACCGGCCAGGCTCCGACCGCGCCGCTGGCCGCGAACGGCAGCACGTCGCGGATCGTGGCCCACAGCGTAGCGGAGGCCGCATCCTCGATCAGCGTCGCAGTTCCAAACGGCGCCAGCAATTGGCGCAGCGAGCCGGCGCGGTGGGCGGCGGACGCCGTGATGCCCTCGAGCCGCAGCACGGTCAGCGCCTCGTCCTGGCCCACGATCTCGCCGAGCCCATCGGTCTTGGCGCGGACCGCGGATTTCGGCAGATGCGCGGCACCGGAGACGTCGAAGGGCGAACCGAGCGCCGCCGTCATCGCCTTGTTGGCGACGGCCTCATCTAACCCGCGCAGCAGCAGCGTCCGCTCCGCCTCGGGCTTGGGCATCACCTTCAGCGTGACCTCGGTCATGACCGACAGCGTGCCCCAGGACCCCGCCAGCAGCTTGCAGAGGTCGTAGCCGGTGACATTCTTCACCACCTTGCCGCCGGTCTTGAAGCTGTCACCGAAACCGGAGACGGCGTGCGCCCCGAGCAAATGGTCCCGCGCCCCGCCGGCCCTGATCCGCCGCGGACCGGCCAGCCCGGCGGCGATCATGCCGCCGATGGTTCCGAGCGCGGGCGTGCCGAGCAATGGCGCCGTATCCATCGGCTCGAAGGCGAATTGCTGGTTCTTGGCATCGATCAGCGCCAGCACGTCAGCGAGCGGCGCGCCGGCCTGCAGCGTGACGATCAGCTCGTTGGGCTCGTAGGCGGTGACGGCGTTGAGCGCGGAGAGGTCGAGCACGGCATTGGTCGCCATCGCATGTCCAATGCCGCGCTTGGTGCCATGACCGATGATCTCGAGCGGCTGCTCGCTCGCAATCGCCGCGCGCACCACTTCTTCGACGTCTTTGGCGTCTCTGACTTTGAGCGTATCCACGGGAAAAGCCGGTAGCGAAGTTTACCAGGGAAGGCAATCGTTCGTCGCGAATCTAGAACCGCGGAATGTCCGGGAACGCTAGCTTGCCTGCGTGGACGTGCATGCGGCCAAGCTCGGCGCAGCGGTGCAGAGTCGGGAATACCTTTCCGGGGTTGAGCAGGCCCTGCGCGTCGAAGGCGCATTTGAGCCGCTGCTGCTGGTTGAGGTCGATCTCGGTGAACATGTCGGGCATCAGATCGCGTTTCTCGATGCCGACGCCGTGCTCGCCGGTCAGCACGCCGCCGAACTCGACGCAGGCGCGCAGGATGTCGGCGCCGAAGGCTTCGGCGCGCTCGATCTCGCCGGGCTTGTTGGCATCGTAAAGGATCAGCGGGTGCAGATTGCCGTCGCCGGCGTGGAACACGTTGGCGCAGCCGAGCTGGTATTTTTCCGAGAGCTCGCGGATGCGGGCGAGCGCCTTCGGCAGCGCGCCGCGGGGAATGGTGCCGTCCATGCAGAGATAGTCGGGCGAGATGCGGCCCACGGCGGGGAACGCGGCTTTCCGGCCGGCCCAGAACAGATTGCGCTCGGCTTCCGAATTGGAGATCTGCAGCGTCACCGAGCCGCAGCTTCTTGCGATGCCTTCGACCCGCGTGATCAGCTCGTCGACCTCGATCTTGGGACCGTCCAGCTCGATGATCAGCAGCGCCTCGACGTCGAGCGGATACCCGGCATGGACAAAGGCTTCGGCGGCGTGGATCGCCGGCTTGTCCATCATCTCCATGCCACCGGGGATGATGCCAGCGCCGATGATGCGGGCCACGCATTCGCCGGCCGCTTCGACCTCTGCGAAGCCGACCATCAGCGCGCGCGCCGTCTCCGGTTTCTGCAGAATGCGCACCGTGATCTCTGTGATGACGCCGAGCAGGCCTTCCGAGCCGGTGATGACGCCCATGAGGTCGTAGCCGGAGTTCTCCGCCGACTTGCCGCCGATGCGCAGGATCTCGCCGCTCATCAGCACGATCTCGCAGCCCAGCACATTGTTGGTGGTCATGCCGTATTTCAGGCAGTGCACGCCGCCGGAATTCTCCGCGACATTGCCGCCGATCGAGCAGGCGATCTGCGAGGATGGGTCGGGCGCGTAGTAGAAGCCGGCATGCGCGACCGCCTGGCTGATCGCGAGGTTGGTGACGCCGGGCTCGGTGACGACGACCCGGTTGTCGAAATCGATCTCGCGGATGCGCTTGAACTTGCCGAGGCCGAGCAGCACGCCGTCTTCGAGCGGCAGCGCGCCGCCTGACAGCGATGTGCCGGAGCCGCGCGGTACCACCTTGATGTTCTGCTCTGCACAATATTTCAGGACCAGCGAGACCTGCTCGGTGGTATCGGGCAGCACGACCACCATCGGCGGCTGCCGATAGGCCGTGAGCCCGTCGGATTCGTAAGCCCGCATCTCGGCCGCGCTGTCGATCACACCTTCGCCGGGCACGATTGCACGCAGCGCCGCCACGATCTCCGCGCGGCGCGCGAGCACGCCCTGGTCGCTCGCAGGCATCATGATGGCCATTTCAAGTCCTTCATCGCAGATCGTTCCGGCTCACGCCGCACGATCGATTTGTCGCGCCAAATCAACCACGTCCGGGGGTGTTTGGGTAGGCCATCCGAAAGTCGGACCGGCAATCGTCGGCGAGTTCGCTCTGGGACAAGTAGGAAATCGTGAAACCTGTCATGGTTTGGTGGCTTGTCCAAGCCGGGCGGGCCTGCCAAAAGCGGCAGGCTCGCCGATTGCCGCTCAGGCAAGAGACTGACCAGACCCCAGGGAAGAGACGAAGAGCAACCGATGACAAAACTGACTTTTGGCGCACTGATGATCCTCACCGTGACTGCCACCGCACCTGCCGCGATGGCGCAGGATGTCGCGGCCGGCAAGACGTCGTTCAACAAATGCCTGGCCTGCCACGCGATC
This sequence comes from Bradyrhizobium sp. DOA1, assembly GCF_001593325.1. Lineage (NCBI taxonomy): Bacteria > Pseudomonadati > Pseudomonadota > Alphaproteobacteria > Hyphomicrobiales > Nitrobacteraceae > Bradyrhizobium > Bradyrhizobium sp. DOA1. Next base: position 729,444 of record NZ_JXJM01000001.1, on the reverse strand, counting down.
GGCGAAGGCGCCAAGAACAAGGTCGGCCCCGAGCTCAACGGTCTCAACGGCCGCAAATCGGGCACCGCCGAGGGCTACAATTATACGGATGCGAACAAGAATTCCGGCATCACCTGGGACGAGGCCACGTTCAAGGAATACATCAAGGATCCCAAGGCCAAGATCCCCGGCACCAAGATGGCGTTCGCCGGCATCAAGAACGAGACCGAGATCAACAATCTCTGGGCCTTCATCGCCCAATACGACAAGGACGGGAAGACCAAGCAGTAAGTCCGCAAAGGCGGCCGCTAATCCGCGGCCGCCTGCGCCGGCACGATCTTGCCGATCATCGCCTCGATCTCCGCCTTTACGAGATCCGGCTCGGCATTCTGCACCATGTGACCGAGACCGGGCAGCACGATCAGCTTCGCATTCGGCACGGTCGCGGCAAACGGGCGCGCGTGGATGTCGGTCTTCACGGTCTTGTCGGGCTCGCCGGCGATGATAGTCACCGGCACCGATATTTCGCCATAGCGCGCGACCTGCGCGGCCACCGCTTCCTTCAGCGTCACCAGATCATAGGCATTGGCGACAAACTCGCGCGGCCGCAGCAGCAGCGGCGTCGCGGAATCCCTGACGAAGCCGTCCGGCATGGTCTGCGGCAGGAAGACGTTGCGCGCGCCTGACTCGGCGAGGACGTAACCGAGCGGCAACGTGATCGTGTAGGCGAGCAGCGGCCCGATCGCGGGCGTTGCGATGATCTCGTTGTAGCGGCCGACACCGCCGCGCCAGGGATGCGTGACGGGCGCGAGCATCACGAGGCCGGCAACGCGGTGCGGGTGATCGAGCGCGATCCGCGCGCCGAGCGCGCCGCTCCAGGAATGCACCACGAAGATCGCCTGATCGATCCCGAGCTTTTGAAGCGCCTCGTCGATCATCCTTGCCTGGATCTGCGGCGTCGAATCCTGCCGCCGCGCGCGCGTGCTCCAGCCATGGCCGGGGCGATCGATCAAGATCACGCGATGATCCTTGGCGAGGAGATCGCCGAGCGGCCGGCGCATCACTTCGAGATTGGAGCTCGCGCCGTGCAGCATCACGATCGGCAGGCCGGCCGCGCGCGGACCGATATCGACCACGTGAAGCACGGCACCGTCGACCTCGATCATCCGGCCCTGCGCTGGAAAGGCGCGTTGCACGGCGACGATTCCCGCCTGCGTGGCCAGCGCCAGCAGAATCAGCGCCGTCACGACTGACATCACGATCATCGAGAGAATCCGGGCGATCCTGAGCACAGGGCAGTTACGGGTTTTGGTACATCGCAGTTTCGCCTGACCGGCCCCAGGGCTTCCACCGAAATAGAGGGGCTGTGGATATGTGCATAATCAACGAGCGCGAAAACACAATGAAATCAACGATGTTCCGTGGTGACACACAAGCCTCTAGCCAGCTTCATGCAGTCGTCATCGCGGCTTCCATATAATCGCCATGGTCGGTTCCGCCATCTAGGCGCGGGTGGGCGCCGATCCTCCTCGCAGCCTCAGAGCATGCGGGAAAGACCGGCAGGATTTTTTCCTGATTTGAACCGGAGGATTTCGATGAGCTTCAGATCCAACGACACTGCGATCGACGAGATCGTCGCGAGCTGTAACGGCGACTTGCGCGGTGCCGTGCGGGCGCTGCTCCTGATCAACGAACATCTCGAGGCCGAGCTTGCAAGGGCTTACGCCGCCGCCGCCGATCGCGGCCTCACTGAGCGCGGCAGCAGCGCTCTGCACTAAGATGCCGGCGGTCTAGTTCGACCCGTCCTCGTCCTTTTCCTCCTCGGGCGTGGGCGCGGGGCAGACGCGGATCGTCGAACGGGCAAGCTTGGCATCGGCCCTGGATTTGTAGGGGCCGGAACCGAAATAGATATCGCCGATGATCACGGGATTGCTGGTCACGATGTTGCATTTGCCGGTGGCGCGATTGCCGACCACCCAGAACAACCCGTCGGCGAAGCTCGCCGTTCCCGACGCGATCAGCAAGCTACCCGCAACAATCAAGCGCTTCATGGCTGTGCTCTCCCTGTCATTCAGGTAGGCCCGCCGCGGCAGCAGCAATAGCCCGCAAAGCGCCGCGCTTCCGATCGTGGTTAATCCGCGACGGCCATGATCACTCGGGAAATGATCAACTTGTCCGCTAGATGTCGCGGCCTTCGACCTTCTCGGTCAGCGATTTGACCTGGTCAGGAATCTTCTCGAGGTGCGGATTGACGGCGAGCGCCTTGCGGTAGGCATCCAGCGCGCGCTTCTCGTCGCCGACCTCCTGCATGATCATGCCGAGCCCTGCCAGCGCGCCGAAATGACGGGGCTCGCGGATCAGCACCTGCTGGATGTCGGCGAGCGAGCGGCCGTAATCGTTCTGCATGTAATAGAGCGTCGCGCGTCGGTTCCAGGCCTCGATGTAATCGGGCCTGAGCTTGATGACCGAATCCAGCAGCTTGATCGCGATTTCGATCTTCTGCGCCTCGGCCGCGGTCTTGGCGCGTGACATCAACAGCGCCGCCGTGTCGCTCGGGGTCTGCAGCCAGACCGCCCAGATCCGTGCCTCGACATGCTTGGCGCTGGCCTCGTCGGGCGCTGCCTTCAGTGCGCCGAACAGAAAATCGAGGTTCTTGCTGCGGTCGACCTTGGGCAGCTTGGCCGGCGCCTCCGGCAGCTTCTTCTGCTTGCCGGGCGGGGGCGGTGGTTCGATCTGCTGCGCCAGCGCCGGCGTAAGGCCGGTCGCTCCCAGGACGAGGGCCAGGCACAGCGTGCGGGCGAAAGGGAATCTCACTGCCATGGTGAAAGTCTAAACGCGCAAAGCCGTCCTTGCAAAGCAAGGACGGCGTCAAACTCGTGTGAGCGTAGTGTTGCGGAGCGCGCGAAAGCGCCGCGCAGGGCGAGATCAGCCCTGACGCGCCTTGAAGCGGCGCTGCACCTTGTTGATCACATAGACCCGGCCCTTGCGGCGGACCAGGCGGTTGGCGCGATGGCGACCGCGCAGCGATTTCAGCGAGTTACGGACCTTCATGGCAGAATCCTGAACGTTCGAAAGGCCGTGTTCGGCACTACCGTTTCGGCACGCGCGAATGTGGCAAAATGAGATTTTTCCCGCCGGCGGACCGACCGCCCGGGACGGGGCGGTTCTTAAGGCATCGTGGGAGGTGATGTCAATGTTAACTGCCGGGTTCCGGACCGGCCATCGGCGAAAACAACCCCATGCACAGTAGAAGCGGCCGAATCGGATCTATTTTATCGCCACGCTTTCAAGGCCTTTCGACAACGCCTTGCCAAATTCGTTATATCATATAATCAATTCGGCAACCCGTCGGGAGGATCCCCATGCCGAAGCTGAAGCTGCCTAACATCGACGACGTCGTCGCCATCGACATCCACACCCATGCCGAGGAGCCCTGCGGCACCCATCCCGATGACGGCTATGACGATTTCCAGGCGCAGATGGCGGAGTATTTCAAGTCGCCGCACAAGCATCCGCCGACCGTGCCGGAGACTGCCGCCTACTATCGCTCCAAGAACATCGCCGCGGTGATCTTCCCGGTCGATGCCGAGCGCGAGACCGGTTTCCGCCGCTACAAGAACGAGGAGATGCTGGAGATCGCCTCCGAGCATCTCGACGTCCTCATCCCCTTCGTCTCGATCGACCCGCACAAGGGCAAGCTCGGCGCGCGCGAGGCACGCAGGCTGATCGAGGAATACGGCGTGCGCGGCTTCAAATTCCACCCGACCATGCAGGGCTTTTACGCCAACGACCGCATGGCCTATCCGCTCTATGAAGAGATCAACAATGGCGGCGCGATCGCGCTGTTCCACACCGGCCAGACCGGCGTCGGCTCCGGCATGCCCGGCGGCATGGGCATGCGGCTGAAATATTCCAACCCGATGTACATGGACGACGTCGCGGCCGATTTCCCCGACCTTAAGATCATCCTCGCGCACCCCTCCTTCCCCTGGCAGGAGGAGGCGCTGTCGGTCGCGACGCACAAGCCGAACGTCTATATCGATCTCTCCGGCTGGTCGCCGAAATACTTCCCGCCGATCCTGGTGCGCTACATCAACTCGATTCTCCAGGACAAGATGCTGTTCGGCTCGGACTGGCCGGTGATCACGCCGGACCGCTGGCTGTCGGATTTTGCCAAGATCGACATCCGCGACGAGATCCGGCCGAAGGTGCTCAAGGCCAACGCGCGGAAGATTTTGGGCATCTAGGCGCTCACTGATACCCCGAGCATCGAGGGCTTCGATCGAGCGATCGAAGCCCTCAGGCTCAGGTGCGCGCGGCCTCAGACCTGTGCAAGGCCGCCGTCGACGAAGACCTCGCCGCCCGTCATGTAGCTGCTGTCCGAAGACGCCAGGAATGCGGCGACCGCCCCGGTCTCGCTGGGGTCGGCGACACGCCCGATGGGCGTCGTGCTCCCAAGCGCATCAAACGCCTCCTCGCCGACGATCTCCAGCGCCAGCTCCGTCTTGGTCGGCCCCGGCGACAGCACATTGACGCGGATGCCCGTGCCGCGCAGGTCCAGCGCCCAGCTGCGCGCCAGATTGCGGATCGCGGCCTTGGTCGCGCTGTAAATGCTGAACTGCGGCGTCCCCATCACGCCCGTGCTCGATCCTGTCAGGATGATCGACGACCCCTTGCGCATCAGCGGCAGGGCCTTCTGCACGGTGAACACCAGCCCTTTTACATTGACGTCGAAGATATGATCGTAGTGCTCGGGCGTGATCTCGCCGAGCGGCGCAAACAGCCCGGTGCCGGCATTGGCGAAGAGAACGTCGACACTGCCGCGTTCGGCTTTCACCGTCGCATATAGTCGGTCCAGGTCGGACAGATCGGTGACCGATCCCCTGACTGCGCGCGCCGAGGGCCCCAGCTTCGCGACGGCGGCGTCGAGCGGCTCCTGCCGCCGTCCGAAGATGTAGACGAACGCGCCTTCGTCGACGAACCGTTTGGCCGCTCCCAGTCCGATCCCGGTTCCGCCGCCCGTCACCACCGCCGTCTTGCCTTGTAGTCTGCTCATGTTGTGCTCCTTCAATGAGGTTGCACTGAGCTGGCAGCCTACCCACCTATCGACAAGTATGCACCTTTTGGTAAGTGCCCAAAAAATGTCAGACACGACTTTCCCGCCTGCACAGGCGCCAACACCGGTCCAGAGTTGCACACCGACTTTGCCCGGATTCACTTGCGGCCTGGATGCCACCTTGCGGGTGGTCTCCGGCAAGTGGAAGCCGCTGATCCTGTACTTCCTCGCCCAGGACGGCCCCACCCGCTACGGCGAGCTCCGGCGCGCCATCCGCGACGTCAGCGACAAGGTGCTGATCCAGCAGCTGAAGGAGCTGGAGGCCGACGGCCTGGTGAAGCGGACCGACTACAAGGAGGTGCCGCCGCGGGTGGACTACAGCCTCACGCCTCTCGGCCATAGCCTGGCGATGGCCCTGGTGCCGCTCTGCACATGGGGCACGGAGCACATGGCGGAAGTCAGTCGGGTCTTCGCGGAGAGGGCCACCTGGACACGGCCCGGACGTCAGCCAACCCTTTAGCTTGAGCTGATAAGCAAGCCATACCTAAACCGACATGAATATCCAGCGACCCTGCAGCCGCAGCGCGCCCATCTGGATCAAGAGCGTGGTGGCGATGGCCGCGAGGAACGCAGGGAGGATGCCGACGGTCGTCAACAGCAGACCAAGAATGAAGAAGAACGTAGCAAATCCGTAGAGAGCCAGGACCATGCCGCGCAACACCTGCGTCGCCATGACGGCACCCCGGATGCGATGAGCGAAAATCGCCAAAATGGTTCCGAACACGGGAAAGCTCGCCAACACACCGGCCGTTTTCGCACCGACGAAAGTGGCAATCCCGGTCAAAGTCAGGACAATAGTCGTTGCGATCAGCATCCGCGCAGGTAGATCCCACCAATGTGCGGGGACGACGGTGCGAATTGCCGTGTGATGTGGAATGAGGCGCGCGGCTGCGGTGAGCGTGCCCAAAGCGATCAGAAAAAAGCTCCAGTTCGCCAGCGGCAGGAGCTGAACAAGGAAGCCGGTGACTGCATATGTGGCGGTTCCGACCAGCAAAGCTATCACGCAGCCCTTTCGAGCGAAAAGTGCGTAGCCGAGGCTGAAGCAGGCCTGAGCGGCAGTGCCGACCAACGACCCGTTGGTAGCCGCCGCGGCGAAGTCCGCGCCGTACTGGAGGGCAAGGAACGCGGCGACCGGACCTGACGTCAGCGGCAAACCGACGAGCCACCCACCGATGGCGTCACCCCAACGACGCCCGGCCAAGGAGGCGACAAGGATGAGCAGCGGCGGCAGGATCAGCTTCAAGACGATGAGGCTCATTCGTGCGGCACTGCTTCCTCGGCTTTGCGCCGGGTGGCCACCGCCAAGGCAAGACCGACGAGGATGAGGACGACACCAGCGCCGAAAAGCAGCCCGAGCGCATCACCGAACATCACAGCCGCCGCCGCAATGCCGAACACGGGCTGAAGATACTGAACGCTCGCCGCGAGCGGAGCTGAAACTGTCTTCAGGATGTACAGCCAGAGGAACAGCCCTGCGACACTGACCGCCACCCCGAGGTAGGCGGCTGCAGCAACGACCCCACCCGTGAGATGGACATCGCTGTGCGACAGCTCCCAAGCGCACCATGGCATCAGCGCAAGGAACCCAAAGAGCGTGCTCCAGGCCGCGACGGCCGCGGTATCATACTCGCGCGTAAGTTCGACGCTCCAGACGTAATAGAACGCGATCGCGACGGCCGAGAGCAGCATCCAGAAGGCGCCAACCACACCAGACGAAACCACCGAGCCCGTCACCTGATCTTGTCCGAGCGCAACCAGACCGATGCCGGCGAACGCAGTCAGTAGACCAAGCTGCTGGCGGCCGGTGACACGCTGTCCCAGTCGAAGAGCCGCGAACACGACGACAAAGATGGGAATGGTTGCCGAAATGATCGTTCCGACGGACGCGGTCGTGCCCTCGATGCCGAAAACCTGTGCGACCTGGCCGACGCCGATTCCCAAAACGCCGAGGGCAGCCGCGCGAGGAAGCGCCTTCAAAGCGAGCGTCGGCTTGCCGATCGTGCATACGAAGAGCAACAGCACCGCGATGGCAAACCGCATTGCGGTCAACGTCAGCGGAGGCACCGACTGAAGACCATATTTGGTAACCGGGATCGAAAGCCCCCACATCACGGCGAGCAGCAGCATCCAGGCGACACCTCGCGCGGAAACGCCGCTTGGCGTCATCGGCGCCGATCTTTCGAGTCGAAATGCCTGAGAATTCATGACGCAAAGCTAGCCCATTGGTCGACGATGCAGATTTCTTTTTTTCAGTGATTTTGGTGCCTAATGGCCCTAACAATACTCGGATGAAGAAATCGAGCTCCCCAAAAAAGGTACAAGGCTTTCAAAAACGAAAGCCGGACGCAGCGCACTATTTTGTGCTCGACGAGATCGACAGACGAATTCTGCAGGCTTTGCAGCAGGATGGATTGATCGCAAACCAGGTTTTGGCAGATGAAATCGGCCTGTCGCCTCCGGCCTGCTTGAAGCGCGTGCGCCGCCTGAGGAGCGCGGGGATCATCGAACGCACAGTATCTCTGCTATCTGCTGAGGCATTGGGTTATCCATTGCTTACCGTTGTCCGCCTGAAGCTCGATGGACCAACCGAGGCGATGATGCACACGTTCGAAGCGCGAATGATGGCTTCTCCGCGTGTGTCGCAATGCATGCTGATCGCCGGCGATACCGATTACATCCTCCTGGTCCGCAGCCGCGATGTTGCGCACTATCAAGAGTTTGCACGGCGCATGTTAAAGGTGGCCCCCGGTGTTCGGGCCTACACCAGCGAGATTGTTTTGGCTGTGACCAAGTCTACAACAGAGCTGCCTGTTGATTCCTGATCAACGATCAATAAGCTGCGCCCGATTAGACCCCGCCGATCACGCTTTGGATCGGCAGATTTTCGATACGGGTTTGGTAAGCTGACGATTAGGGCCATTCCCCCAAGCGAGGTCATCGTGACCGTAACGGCATGGAAGGATAGCCAATGAGCATCAAAGCCGTCGTCTTCGACGCCTACGGGACGCTCTACGACATCCAGTCGGTCGCCGAAATCACCGAGGATGCGTTCCCGGGTTATGGCGAGCTCATCACGCAGGTCTGGCGCATCAAGCAGCTCGAATACACCTGGCTGCGCTCGCTGATGCGGCGCTACCAGGATTTTGCCGCCGTCACCCGCGACTCGCTCGCCTATACGCTGCGCATGCTGGGGCTCGCTTACGAGAACGACGCATTCGAGCGCGTCATCGGGAAATATCTGCAGCTCGATCTCTATCCGGACGCGACCGCAGCGCTTGCCGCCTTGAAACCGCGCAAGCTCGCCATCCTGTCCAACGGCAGTCCGGACATGCTCAATGCGCTCGTGCGCAACTCCGGCCTCGACACCCTGCTCGATGCCACCATCAGCGTGGACGCGAAGAAGATCTTCAAGCCGAGTCCTGAGGCTTATGAGCTGATCGGCGAGGTGCTCGGCACCCAGCCGAGCGAGGTTCTGTTCGTCTCCTCCAATCCGTGGGACGCCGCGGGGGCGAAGTCGTTCGGGCTGACTGTGGCGTGGATCGAACGGGTGACGCCCGAAGCCATGGCGCTGGCTTGCGTCGAGAACGAAGTCGTGGCACCGCTGACGATGTTCAGGGCGATCCGCACCCAGATGGACGAACTCGGCTTCGCGCCGGATCATCGCATCCGCGCGCTTTCAGAGCTGCCAGGCATCGCTTGAGGGATTGCATCACGTCGCCTGCCCACGAGTCTGGAATGAGCTGTTTGGAATGAGCCTTCAATCCGTTCGCGATTTCTTCGCCGAAAAAGCCCCCGACATATCAGTCATCGAATCCCCGATCAGCTCCGCCACCGTGACGCTGGCCGCCGAAGCCTATGGCGTCGAGCCCGGCCGGATCGCCAAGACGCTGTCCTTGCGCATCGGCGAGCGGGTGATCCTGATCGTCGCGAGCGGCACGTCGCGCATGGACAACAAGAAGGTGAAGGCGCAATTCGGCGGCAAGCCGAAGATGCTGGGCCTGGAGGAGGTCGCCGAGATCACCGGCCACGAGGTCGGCGGCGTCTGCCCGTTCGGGCTGAAGGTACCGCTGCCGATCTATTGCGACGTCTCGCTGAAAGCTTTCGACGTGGTGGTGCCGGCCGCAGGCTCGACCCACAGCGCGGTGCGCATCACGCCTGATCGGATGGCCGAGCTGACCGCGGCCGAATGGGTCGATGTCTGCGAGATCAGACCATAAGGCGGCTGCGGGATGCCTGATGCATTTGCCGGTCCGGGAGGCTAATGTAGGAACCATGCCCGACGATAAGGTAAAACGACGGCTGACAACCGTGCTGTGCGCCGATGTGTACGGCTATTCTCGCCTGATGGAAGCAGACGAGGCGGGAACGCTGGAGACGCTCCGCCGCTACCGCACTGCCATTGCGGGATTGGTCGAGCGTCACGACGGCCGCATCGTGAATACGTGGGGCGATGCCGTGATCGCCGAGTTCGCCAGCGTCGTCGAGGCCGTGCAATGCGCGGTCGAGATTCAGCAAGAGATCTCAAATCAGGATTCAGACCCCTCTCGCGTGAACCCGATGCGATTTCGCATCGGCATCAACCTCGGAGATGTGATGGTTGATGGCTCCGACATCTATGGCGACGGAGTCAATATTGCGTCGCGGCTGCAAGAACTCGCTGACCCCGGCGGCGTCGTCATCTCGAGCTCGGTCTACGATCAGGTGCACAACAAACTGTCCGTCGGCTTCGACTGCCTCGGCCAGCGGCCCATGAAGAACATTGCTCCCTTGACCAGCTATCGGGTGACCTTGGGCGACCAAGCCGCCGGCCGAGGGAGCTTCGCGGTCAACGAAAGCCCAGCTCGCCGGAAGGAAGCCGGTGCTATGCGGATGGACGACGGGCACGGTCCATCCTCATGGACGAGTGTCGTCTCGGATTGGCTGGCGAAACTGCCACGCCCGGTTGCAGCGGCCCTCACGGTGTCGGGCTTTTTGATTCTAATCAATCTGTTCACTGGCGCGCATAAAATCTGGTTCCATTGGCCAGTCGCAGCCATTCTCTTCAGTGTTGTCTTGCGGATGGCGCTTGGCCATCGACCTGAGTCGGACAGCAAGGGGGAGCGCTGAACGAAGCGGTACGACCGCATCTGGCGCTTACGCTGCGTACCTTGCGCCAGGCAGCGCTAATCGTCGTCCTCATCATAATAGGGCCGCGGCTGCGCGTACGGAGGCGGAGGCGCATTGTTATAACGCGGTGGCGGCGCGATGCGGTTGCGCGGCACCGGCTGCTGCGGCTGCACCTGATTCTTGGACTGGAACACCGCACGGCACCCGCTCGACAACTGCAGGGTGTTCTGCTGCAAGCAAGCCACGATGCGGTTCCTGTCCGGGATCTGGTCGCTGCACAGCCGCCACACATCGGGTGTGCAAGCCATCTGCTGTTCCATCGTGCCACGGTATTCTTGCGCCGAGGCCGCGCTCTGCGCGACAATGCCGCCGATCGCAAGCGCCACCCCCAGCGCAATCCGCTCTGTTCGCATATCCTGATCCTTCCCGATCTGCCCAAACCTCCTCAATCAATGAGGCAGGGGAAGGTTCTGAACCAACAACAAAACGTGAAAATGCGCCAGGAACCGATTGACCCGAACGATCATCCGAAGATCGTGCCGCCCTACTCCACCTTGCCGATCTTCTTCACGGCCGCGATCAGCCGCGCGCTGTCGGCCGTGACGAACTCGGAGAATGCGGGGGCGTCCTGATAGGCGACGAGACTGCCGGAGGTCTCGAAGGCCTTCAGCACATCGGGACTTCTCATCGCTTCGGCCATCGCTTCGCGCAGCCGAGCCGCGATCGGCGCCGGCAGTGCGCTCTGCGCGAACAGCCCGGCCCAGATGTAAAACTCGACGTCCTTGTAGCCGAGCTCCTGGAAGGTCGGCAGGTCGGGGAAGCTCGGGATGCGCTTCGCGCCGCAATTGCCGAGCACCCGCAGCTTGCCGTCGTCGACCTGTGGCTTCAGCGTGCCGGGTGCGGCGGCGATCGCCTGCACGGTCCCGCTGAGGATCGCCGTCAGCGCGGGACCTGCACCGCGAAATGGCACGTGGAGCAGCTTGATGCCGGCGCTGTTTGCGAACATCTCCATCGCCACGTGCAACGTGCCGTAAGGGCCGGACGAGCCGTAAGTGATCTGGCCCGGGCGCGCCTTGGCATCCTCGACGAAGTCCTGCGCCGTCTTCCAGGGCGCCGAGGCCGGCACCGCGAGCAGTGTCGGATCGGCGAGCACGCGCGCGATCGGCATGAACTGCGAGACCTCGTAGGCGACGGGACGATCGAACAACCGGTCGGCCTCCGGGAGCAGCGCGAGCGAGGACAACGTCATCAGCAGCGTATAGCCATCAGGCTCGGCGCGCGCTGCCGCGGCATTGCCGACCGAGCCGCCGCCACCGCCTGCCCTGTTGTCGACGATCACGGGCTTGCCGAGGATCCGCTCCAGCGCCTGTGCCACTGGGCGCGCAGCAAGATCGGCCTGCCCGCCGGCGGGAAAGGGCACGATCATGGTGATGTTGCGCGCCGGATAGGTTTGGGCGAAGACCTCGTCGGGTAACGCAGCGCGCAACAGCGGCAGTGCGGCAGCGGCGCGCAACAGATCGCGTCGGTCCATGATGGGAGCCTCCCCCGATGTTCTTTGTTTCGCTCTCAGCCTAACGCGCCAAGCGGCAAGAACAAGATGTTTACGAAGCGTTAGCCATGTTCGGCCTCGCCAGGAACGCATATCTGGACCCGCTGTTGCCCTCACAGGGAGAGTGAGCGATGCGGAATCTGGCGACCATCGACGTCGCGCTGGACGAGATGCTGGTGAATCTCGCGGCGATCGTCTTGCGGCTTTCGAAGCCCGAATTGAACCGCACGCCGGAAGCGCGGCGCGCCTTGGCGCAATCCGTCCATCAATACGGGGTTTGCGCGAAGCGATCGAACGACCCGCGCGTTCACGAATTGAAGGCGCAGCTGGACGAGACGATCAAACCGAGCTTGCGTATCGTCTCGATCAACGGCGTGAAGGTGTCGTAGTCGGGCTGCAATGAGAGTTCGCGTAGGGTGGACAAAGGCGCGCTCTTCGCGCGTCGTGCCCACCAAGTTTTATCTAGTCTTCGCACCATTCTTCGTCCGGCGCTTGCAGGTGCCCGGCAGCTTCGCTGCGAGGAAATCCGCGAGCGCCTCGACACGAGCGGGGCGCGGGCCGCCAGGCGGCGTCACCAGATGCACGGCGCCTTCGGCCTGCTTCCAATCCTTCAGGATCACTTCGACCGCGCCGGACGAGATCGCCTCGCCGACGATGAATTCGGGCAGCTCGGCGATGCCCAGGCCTGCGATCAGCGCCGGCATCACCGCCTCGCCATTGTTGACGCGAAGCGGGCCGCCCGGGCGCACGCTGGCCTGCTCGCCGGCCGAATTGGTGTAGTGCCAGACATTGGGCGTCGAGAGGTAGGCGTAGCTGAAGCATTTGTGCTCGGCCAGATGCATCGGATGCGTCGGCCGCCCGTGCTGCTTCAGGTAGGACGGCGCGGCCACGGTGTAGCGCGGCATGGTGAAGAGCTGCCGCGCGATCAGTGACGAGTCCGGCAGCCGCGCGATCCGCACCGCCATGTCGAATCCCTCGCCGATCAGATCGACGGTCGCATCGCTCAGATGCAGATCGACCGAGACTTCCGGATAGGCCTGAAGGAATTCCGGCAGCAGCGGCGCCACCGCCTTGATGCCGAAGGTCATGGGCACGGCGAGCCGGACCAGCCCGCGAGGCGCCACCGATTGGGCCAGCGCCTCGTTCTCCGCGGCCTCGCCATCGACCAAAAGGCGCGTCGCGCGCTCGGCGAGCTTGTGCCCGGCGTCGGTCAAGGCGAGCCGACGCGAGGTGCGATTGAACAGCCGGGCCCCGAGCCGCTCCTCCAGCCGCGTGACCGCCTTGGAAACGGTCGCCTTGGACATCGCGAGTTCGCCTGCGGCCCCCGCAAAAGACCGCAACTCCACGACTTTTGCGAAAATCGCGAGCGCCTCGAAATCCGGGAGTTTTGCCATGGCGGGCGATCCAATCGGGATAAATTAGGAAACAATGTGTTTCAACAGTTTCTATTTCTATACCACAGACGGAGGCTTATCCAAGGGTCAATCGCAATTCCAGCAATGGAGATTCCAATGACCAAGAAGCTCTCAGGCAAGGTTGCCCTCGTCACCGGCGGCTCGCGCGGCATCGGCGCGGCTTCCGCCCGCGCGCTCGCCGATGAAGGGGCAGACGTCGCCATCAGCTACGTCGCCTCGCCTGACAAGGCCGAAGCGGTCGTTGCCGAGTTGAAGGCCAAGGGCGTCAAGGCGCGCGCCTTCAGGGCCGACCAGGCCTCGGCGAAAGACGTCACGCAGCTCGTGTACGACGTCGCAAAGGAGTTCGGCCGTCTCGACATCCTCGTCAACAATGCCGGCGTCGCTGCTGGCGGTGCGATCGACGATGCCAAGGCCGACGCAGAAGCGTTCGCCCGTCAGGATGCCATCAACGTGCACGGCGTGATCGCGGCGATCCGCGCCGCCTCGCAATTGATGGGTGAAGGTGGCCGCATCGTCACCGTCGGCTCGATGCTGGCTGACCGCGCCTCATTCCCGGGCCTTGCCGACTACGTTGCCACCAAGGCCGCCGTGGTCGGCTACACCAAGGGCGCTGCGCGCGACCTCGGCCCGCGCGGCATCACCGTGAACGTGGTGCAGCCCGGCTCGATCCACACCGACATGAATCCGAAGGACGGCGGCGAGTTCGCCGAGACCCAGCGCAAGCAGCACGCGCTGCAACGCTTCGGCCGCCCCGAGGAAGTTGCCGCCGGAATCGTCTTCCTCGCCAGCCCCGAGGCCTCCTTCGTCACCGGCACCGTGCTCAATGTCGACGGCGGGTTCGGTGCCTGATCCGAGCCACCACCCGCTCAAGTCAAGGAAATTACGCAGATGATCGAACTCAGACCTTTCGCAAAGCTCGGCGGCGCCGATCACGGCTGGCTCAAGGCCAAGCACCATTTCTCCTTCGCCAGCCATTATGACCCGGACAACATGGGTCATGGCGCCTTGCGGGTGTGGAACGACGATGAGATCGCGCCGAACACCGGCTTTCCCGCCCATCCCCACGCCAACATGGAAATCATCACCTATGTGCGCGAAGGCGCGATCACCCATCAGGACAGTCTCGGCAACGAGGGACGTACCGAAGCGGGCGACGTGCAGGTGATGAGCGCCGGCAGTGGCATCCGCCACTCCGAGTACAATCTCGAACCGACCCACACGCGGATCTTCCAGATCTGGATCGAGCCGACGGCGCGCGGCGGTCAGCCGACCTGGGGCTCAAAACCGTTCCCGAAGGCAGACCGCTCCGGCAAGCTCGTCACCATCGCGAGCGGAATTGAAGGCGACATTGATGCGCTGCCGATCCGCGCCGACGCGCGGGTGCTCGCCACCACGCTGAAGGCGGGCGAGAGCGCGGAATACGCGCCGCAGAAGTCGCGTCATCTCTATCTCGTGCCCGCAGCGGGCGCGGTCGAGATCAACGGCGTACGCGTCAACGCCCGCGACGGCGCCGCGATCCGCGACGAGGACCGGCTGACGATCACCGCACTGGAAGATTCCGAGATCGTGCTCGTCGATGCGGCGTAGGCGCCGCTCCTTCCGTCATGGCCGGGCTTGTCCCGGCCATCCACGCCCATCCGCACGGAAGCAAGAACGTGGATGCCCGGGACAAGCCCGGGCATGACGACCTCAACATCTAGTCAAACTCATCGCCAACGGAGACCACCATGACCAAAGTTCTCGTCCTGTATTATTCCGCCTACGGCCACATCGAAGCCATGGCCAATGCCGTCGCCGAAGGCGCGCGGGAAGCGGGCGCCACCGTGGACATCAAGCGTGTGCCGGAGCTGGTGCCGGCCGAGGTTGCGAAGGCCTCGTACTACAAGGTCGATCAGGCCGCTCCGATCGCTGAGATCGGGGATCTCGCCAATTACGATGCGATCATCGTCGGCACCGGCACCCGCTTCGGCCGCATGGCCTCGCAGATGGCGAACTTCCTCGACCAGGCCGGCGGGCTCTGGGCCAAGGGCGCGCTGCACGGCAAGGTCGGTGGCGCCTTCACGTCGACCGCGACTCAGCATGGCGGCCAGGAGACCACGCTGTTCTCGATCATCACGAACCTGTTGCATTTCGGCATGGTGGTGGTCGGCATGAACTACGGCTTCGCCGGGCAGATGAAGCTCGACGAGGTCACCGGCGGCGCGCCCTACGGCGCCACCACGATCACCGGCGGCGACGGCAGCCGCCAGCCCAGCGCCAACGAGCTCGCCGGCGCGCGCTATCAGGGCCGCCAGATCGCGGAGACCGCGAAGAAGCTGCGCGGTTAAGCAACAGGGTTGATGCGATCGCGGCATTCCCGATCGGGAATGCCGCCTTGTTTGAACGGCGGCATCAGACACTCAGGCCCGTTCGGCCTTCCTCCTGACCAGGTCGCGCCCGATCGGCCGCGCCGGCTCGCTTCGCAGCACCAGCGAGGTCGTGACGGCGCCAAAGCCGGCGATGCGGTCCACGATCGTCTCGAGATCTTCCGGCGCCGAAACGAGCACCTTGAGCACGAAGCAGTCGTCGCCCGTCACGCGATGGACCTCGATGATGTGGGGAATTTCGCTGAACCGCTTGAGACAGGTCTTGATGTGCTCATGCGTGGTGCGCAGGCGCACAAGCGCCATCAGGCCGAGCCCTAGCGCGCGCGGATTGATGCGGGCGCCATAGCCTTCGATGATCCCAGCTTCCTCGAGTCGCTTGACGCGCTCGGAGACCGCCGGCTGGGACAGCCCGACGGAGCGGCCGAGCTCGGACAGCGGCACGCGCGCATTGGCTTGCAGCGCCTCGAGGATCCTCAGATCCTTGGCGTCGATGCTTCCGAAGCGATCCAACAAAATTCTCCGTTCCACCTTTAGATCAACGGCGGATGGTCGATTCCACCGATGACTTGCCATGTGATGCAGCACCGCGCTGCG
Source organism: Bradyrhizobium sp. DOA1 (assembly GCF_001593325.1). Classification (NCBI taxonomy): domain Bacteria; kingdom Pseudomonadati; phylum Pseudomonadota; class Alphaproteobacteria; order Hyphomicrobiales; family Nitrobacteraceae; genus Bradyrhizobium; species Bradyrhizobium sp. DOA1. The sequence goes on along the minus strand of NZ_JXJM01000001.1, from coordinate 713,319 downwards.
TCACACTGCATCATCTCAGATATCACGGGATGACCATGCACGACACCATCACCCTGCCCGGCCTCGGCGGCTCCGGAGAGACTCATTGGCAGACGATCTGGGAGCGCAATGATGCGCGCTTCCTGCGGTTTCAGCCTGCGAGCTGGGATCAGCCCGACCTCGATGATTGGGAGCAATCGCTGGAGCGGGCGGTCAGAAGCTGCACGAAGCCGCCCGTGCTGGTCGCACACAGCCTCGCCTGCCTGTTGGTGGCGCATTGGGCCGCCCGCTTCCAATCCCGCATCGCCGGCGCGTTTCTGGTCGCGGTGCCCGATCCCGATGGCGCCAGCTTTCCGATGGAGGCGGCCGCGTTCAAGACGGTGCCGGAACGCGCGCTACCCTTCCCTTCGCTCGTCATCGCCAGCACGGACGACCCCTATGGCGAGATCAGTGCTACACGGCAGCGAGCCAGTGCCTGGCAGTCCTCTCTCATCGTGCTCGGCGCGCTCGGTCACATCAATGCGTCGAGCAGGCTCGGCGACTGGCCGCAAGGGCGCGCGCTGCTGGAGGCCTTCGGTGCGGGCCTGTCGCGGTGACGTATCAGCGCATCCGGCGCAGTACGGGCGCGGCGATGGCAGCGAGCCTGGGATATCGTCGCAGGCCCTGCGCCGCATGGTCGCGCCATGCGTATGGCAGACCGCGCCAGGACAGCGCGACGCTGACATCGGTCAGCGGGACCCGCGTAGCGCCGAAGCGGCGCTTATAATCCTGGTTGCCGATGCTGAGATCGAAACGACGCACGCCCTGCGCATGCAGCGCCGCCATGGTGCGCTCGATCACGAGCAGCCCGGGAGAGCAGCTCGACCATGCATCGCCTCCGTGGCTGATCCGCAGCAAGTAATAAGTCGCGCCTAACCTGATGCCGAACGACGTGCCGATGACGCCCTCGTCGCAGACCAGCGCCGTAACGACGGCATAGCCATCCTCAATGCCTTGCCGGGCAACCTCGCGATAGAACCGTGCATGGGTCTCGTCGTTGAGGACGAACGGCGAGCCGAGCTTTTGCATGCGCGCCTGCTGCTGCACATCCATCACGTCCAGCAGCTCGTGTGCACGCGCGACATCCGCGGCGAGCTCGAACCGCGCGCCGGCATGGCGGGTGAAGACGCGCCAGCAGCGCGGCATCTGCATGCGCTTGATCGAGGTTTGGTAAGCTTCATAATCGTCGCCGAGCAGCACGAGGTTGCCGTTGAGCGAGGACGATCCGGTCCGGCCGAGCGACATCAGCGGATTCGGCCTGCCGCCGATCTGGGCGGGCATCTTCCTCAGGCGCAGCAGATCGAAGCCATCGGGCAAGGCGCGCATTGCGTGGATCAACGCCTTGCCGATCGCGCGCAACGCCACCGCATCCAGAGCGGCGTCGAGCGACAGGATCGGCGCATTGTTGTCGGAGACGCCGAGATCGGCGAACTCGACGACGCGGATGCCGCGCCTGACATGGCTGATCATCGGCACCAGCGCGATGTCCCTGCCGGTCGCGGCATCGGAGATGACAGCGATCAGCGGTGCGAGATGGTCGAATGCCGCGTACCAGGCACCGAGCCAGTAATCATGCTGGAAGGCGGTGCGATGGCCCACGTTCAGCCGCAAAGCAGCCTGCCGCCAGTCACGCAGGAAATCGACCGCGATTCCCGGCGAGCTCGACACCCGACCTTCTGATTGCTCGACGCTGAGGAATGTCATCCGCGTGACATACGGTTACTGAGTGCTTCCAGATAGATTATGTTTCGTCGCAGACCACAAGCAGCGTCGCTGCTTATCGTTAAGCCGATGCCACCAAGGCGGCCTGCTGCGACAAGCTGTCAGCGCGCCGGTTCCGCTGCCTCGACGCACTGGAACCTCGCCAGAAAATGCAGGCCGGCCACTGCGAGCACGAACATGAACCAGATTGGATTTTGCCGATCGAGCAGGAACGTCTCGGTCGCACCGTAATACAAGCCGAACAGCCATATCGTCAGGAACAGCTTTGCCAGCGCGCCGCTGCGGTTGTGCGCCTGGGCCGACTGGAAATTGCCGAGCGGCGCGAGCGCGAAGATGAGGATCACCAGCAGCAGCCCTGGCAAACCGATGGTGACCGCAAGGTCGAGATAGCTGTTATGGCTGTGGGCCGCGGTCGTCGCCCATTCGGCGCCTTGCGCGGTCTGGCGCGCGGACACGTCGTCCCAGAAGGCCGCGTAACCATGGCCGATGATCGGCTTTTCCGCGACGGCTGCGAGGGCGAACTCCCAGATCGCGGAGCGGCCGGTGAAGGTGGGATCGAGCGGAAGCATCCGCGTGATGCCGCCGAGAGCCGGGCTCATGACGCTGCCGACCGTCAGCAGGTTCATCAAGATCAGCGGCACGAAGCAGATGATCCGCTTCAGCCACAGGCCCTGCGTGACGTAGACCAGCGAGGCCAAAAGGTAGATTGCAAGGCACAGCACCGACGACGTCTTGCCCCCGGTGAAGATCAGGAAGATGCCGGCAAGCGCGGCGATCGCCGGCCCCATCACGAACGAGCCGACCGCGGACAGGTAGATGCCAACATAGACCAGGATGGTCATCACCGGCGAGGCGACGTTCTTGTGGCCGAAGCTGCCGCGCCAGTCGCCGGCGAGCTGCGGCTCGGTGATGTCGAACACCGTGTGAATCGAATATT
>NZ_JXJM01000001.1:691297-709989 GCF_001593325.1 Bradyrhizobium sp. DOA1 | reverse complement strand
GCAGCACGGCGAGCGACGTCACGCTCGCCGCGAGCACGAAACGCTGGAACGACACGCCGCGGCTCTCGGAGAAGGCGATGTTGATCAGCAGCCAGCCGACGAGGCAGAGATGCAGCGGGGTGACCAGGGTTTTCAGCGCCGGCGCATCCGTCGCGGCGACGCACAGCACCGCGACGACAGCCAGGAGGCCGTAGACGATGTAGGTCAGCGCCATTCGTCCGCCCACGACGGTCACGAAATGCTCGCTGCGCAGGTCGGGAAACGGCTCGAGCGTCACCAGGATCAACAGCAGGGCCGCGACCGCGACGAGGCAGCGCGCCGCGCGCATGGCGTTCACCCCTGCAAGTCCATCATGCAGGACGTGGCCGAATGATCGGGTTTCGACGTCAGTCATGTCAGGGCGCTGCGATCCAGGCTGCAATCCGTGGCGACAGCTGGTGAGGCCGGCCGAGCTCAGGTTCTAGCTCACCGCCGTTAACCATCCGTCAACCAGCTTGCCAAAAGCGACCGTAGATGCGTTGCGGGCAGAGTTGCCGAGCTCGTCGGATTTGCAGCAGGCTCGATGTCGCCTGCTTAACGTTACTCCACAAATCCGCCGCCACGCGGGCGCTAGCGGCGGCGAACTTGCCGACAATGCGGCTATCATCCGCCGCAGCCGAGATTTCGGCAGACGTGCCCCTGGTTAACAGACCATTAAAGACGAGCTGCCGCTTGATCACCGCCGACGAGGTTCTCGAACTACCGGCCGCCTCACGCGTGGCGCCGGCGACGCGCCTGCCGCTGCCGGTGACCCCGGCCCCGTCGGTCTCCGTCGTCATTCCCGCCAAGAACGCTGCGGCCTATATCGGCGAAACAATCGCGAGCGCACTTGCGCAGGACCATGTCGGCGAGGTGATCGTCGTGGACGACGGCTCGACCGACGACACAATTGCGATCGTTCACGCCATGCGCGATCCGCGGCTGCGCATGATGAACAACTATTCTGCCGGCGTGTCCGCGGCGCGCAATCTCGGCGCGCGCCATGCGAGCGGCGATTGGCTGCTCTTCCTCGACGCCGACGATCGCCTGCGTCCCGGCGCCGTGGCGGCGCTGCTGGCGGCGGCGCGCGGCGCGCCCCGCGCGGTTCTCGTCTATGGCGACTACAACACGATCGACAGCGAGGGACGGCAGATCGGCCGGCGCGACCTGCTGAAGGGACGCAGCAAGCCATCCGGCGACGTGCTGATGCGGCTTGCAGCCGGCAATTTCATCGTCAATGGCGGCATTGCGATCACCCGCGCGGAAGCCTTCCGCGCCGTCGGCGGCTTCGACGTCTCGCTCAGATATTGCGAGGATTGGCACTGCTGGTGCCGGCTTGCCGCGATCGGCGAGTTCGAATTCGCACCAAAGCTCCTGCTCGACTATCGCGTGCATACCGCCAACACGATGAATGCGGCAGTGCGGACGCCGCAGGATTTCTTCCCGGCGGTCGCGCGCGTCTTCGACGACGGGCTGATCCTGGCAAGACTGCCCGAGGACATGGCGGACCCGCTGCGTCAGGCCGCCGAGATCCATCTCGTCACCTATTCAGCAATGCAGGCCGTGCGCTTCGGCAGATATCGCCAAGCCTTCACCTATCTCGCGATGGTTGGCCGGCGGTCGCTCAAATCGCTGCCGCGCGCGGCGCTTCGGGTCTTCCTCACCCGTTTTGGCATCTAGGATGCCATCACGGCATCAGGACACGATCTTCGAGGCCTCATAGGGCTTCGGCTCGATGCCGAATGCCGCGAGCACCGAGCCGAGCGCGACCATCACCGGATGCATTGCGACGACGGCCTTGGAGGAGGTCAGCAGGCTGGCGGCGCGAACCAGCGACAGCGGCAGCCGTCCGAGCATCTGCGCGAACACCAGCGCACGCGCTGTCGCGCTCTGCGCGGCCTTTGACTGCACGCGATAATTGATTGCGCCGATCCGCAAGCCTCGCTTCGCGATCCAGCCGAGGCTCGTTCGGCTCTGCGGCACGGTCTCGGTGATGACGGCCTCAGCCGTCCAGTGGAATTTCAGGCCGGCATCGCGGCACCGCACGAAGAAGTCGCAATCGCCGCCGCCGAGGAAATTGAACCGCAGGTCGAAGGCGGGACGATCGAACCGCTCGAATACCGCGCGCGTGATCAGGCAATTGCCGCAGCCATAGATCAGCGGCACCGCGCCGCTGTACTCATAGGTGGGGTAGAAGGCAGGATGACGCGACAGCCACGGCTGGCTGTCGTCGTCGAAGACGGGCAGCACCGGCCCGCCGACCACGTCGGCGCCGGTCGCCTCCGCGGTGCGAACCATCAGTTCGAGCCAGTCGGGTGAGGCGATCTCGTCGTCGTCGATCATCAGGAAGCGGGTCGCGGCCGGAAACAGCGCCTGGGCCGTCTCAAACGCGGCGTTGATCGCTTGGCAATTGCCCTGCCGCTTCTCAACGAGGCAGATGCCCTGAAGCCTGCTATCGGCGAGATATTCCGCGGCGACAGGCGCGCTCTCGCGGCGCGCCGCATCGTTCTCGACCATGACGACGGCGAAGGAACGGGGCGTGCGCTGGCTCACCAGCGAGTCCAGGGTCAGCCGCAGATGCTGCGGACGACGGAAGCAGGGAATGCAGACGACGATGCCGACCGAAAGATCGATGACGCGGGAGCTCGCCACGATCTCCCGATTGGGATCGGAGACGACGTCCGAGATGCGCGTCGCGGACAGCTCTGTCGGGATCAATGTCATGGCGTCCTAGATGTCCGAGATGTGTTGAAAAAGCCCTGCTTCGATCGCGCGGATCGGCCACGTCCCGCGACGGCACAACGTCGCGGGACAGCGGCGTTCCAAAATGAACGGCCGCCGCGCGGCGCATCCCGCCACGACGCCGGCGATTTGCAGCCATCTCGGCACGATAGCATGCACTTAACCGCGTTCGCGTGCTTCTGACGCAAAACCTTGCACGCGTGGTAGTGCAATTCGCGGTCCAGTGTGCCGACAACGGCTCAACATGAACAATGCTGTAGTTAACGTCTATGGGCATTAACCCGACTGTAAGCACTGCAAGCAGTGAGACGGCGCGGCATCAGATTTGCTCTTCGGGGGAGCGAGTTTTTTCCTGTAAATTTGAATAGAACAAGCGCGGTCAGAAAATCATGAACAAGCCAGCGACGATCGATTTCGCGACAACCACCGCCATCAAGGCCTCCGCGGCGGCCCCACTCGCACTGCACGATCTGGTCCCCGGCGAAGCCCGCGACAGCCTGCTCGCCGTCCATGACGTGCTGCGCCGCGAACTACCGCAAGGCCGGCTCGCCATCTATGAAGCCGGCGGCGGCTCGTGCAGCGTCCTGCCACCGGAATTGCCGGGCCGCAGCCACGTCACCGTCGTCGACATCGATGAGGACCAGGTCCGCAACAACACCTATGCGGACAAGGCAGTTCTCGGTGACGTCCAGACTTACCGTTTCGAGCCCGATACCTTCGATCTCGTGATCTGCTACAACGTGATCGAGCACCTGCCCGACGTCGAGGCGGCGCTCCTGAATTTCCGCCATGCGCTCAAACGCGGCGGAATGATCCTGATCGGCGCGCCCAATCCGCGTTCGCTGTCGGGGGTCGTCACCAAATATTCGCCGCACTGGTTTCACGTCTGGTTCTACCGTCACATCCGCGGCATCAAGGATGCGGGCCTGCCAGGCGAGCCGCCCTTCCCGACGTTCTTCCATCCGCTGGTGACATTGCCGAGGCTCGAAGCATTCGCGGCCGCCAACGGGCTCGAGATGATCTATCGGCGCGAGGTCGAGAGCCCGCGCTACCCCGAGATGCGCGGGCGCAAGCCGCTGTTCGCGGCCTTGGTCGATGCCGGCGCCGCGGTGATGAACGCGGTGCTTCCGCGCAACACCGACGTCCGCCGCGGCGACTATCACGTCATCCTGCGAAAGAGCTGAAAGTCATGCGCGCGCAGTCTATCGAACGGCGAGCGATGCTTCGCGGGCACGCTGCGCGCGGTAACCACCCGTTAATCTCTGGACGATCACGGCGACGCTCCGAAAGGCGGCATGCGCTTAAACGCTTTGTTTGCCATTTCGGTGAATAGTCCCTCAATGAGTATGGTTAATTTTCCCTGTTGCGTTGATTGGGCACCTATATCCCGGGTGCGTGGCGTAAAGCGAAGAGTAACCCCTCAGCCCGCGGCACTTGGAATGAAAGCTGGGGATCATGCTTGACTATAACCAGCCGATCGATCGAACCGGACCGGAGGCCGCGCAACGGAAGCCTCAAGCCGGCTTCAACGCGCTGGAGCTCGCCAATTTGCTGTGGCGGCGGAAGGTTGCGATTGCGGCGGCCGCCCTGCTCGGCGCGACGCTTGCGGTCACCGTCGGCAAGAGCCTGACGCCCCGTTACACCGCCACCGCCCAGCTCTATGTCGATCCGCGCGAGCTTCAGCTGGTCGATCGCGAGCTCACGCCCCGCGCGCAGGATGTCTCCGGCATGTCCATGGTGGTGGAGAGCCAGGCGCGCCTGATCACCTCCAACAGCGTGCTGCTCCAGGTCATCCAACAGGCCGGTCTCGACAAGGATCCGGAATTCGGCGGCGGCGGCGGTACCAGCCTGATGTCGTCGCTGCTCAGCCTGGTCGGCTTGCAACCCCGCGCGCCTTCCGCCGCTGAGAAGAAGGAAGTGGAGCTCGCGGCGCTCGACGCGTTGAACAAGCACATCACGGTCCGCAAGACCGAGAAAAGCTTCATCGTCGACATCGAGGTCTGGTCGACGGATCCGGCCAAGGCCGCGATGCTCGCCAACACGCTGACCAATGCCTACCTCGCCGAATCCCGCAACTCGCAGGCTTCGGCAGCACGCCGCGCCACCAACGATCTGTCCGGCCGTCTGAAGGAGCTGCGCGAACGGCTACGCAATGCCGAGACCGCGCTCGCCACCTACAAGGCACAGAACAATTTCGTCGGCACCCAGGACACGCTGATCAGCGACCAGCAGCTCTCCGCCAGCAACCAGCGACTGGCCGCCGCTCGCGCCGCGACCATGGATGCGCAGGCGCGGCTCGACCAGATCGAGGCGAGCCGGCGCACGGCCGCCGATGCAGGCGCGATCCCCGAGGCGCTGCAATCGCCGACGATCGCGAATTTGCGCGCGCAATATGCCGATGCCCGCAAGAAATATGCTGAGCAGGCCGGCGAGCTCGGCCCGCGCCACCCGGCGCTGCGCCAGACCGAGAAGCAGGTCGAAGACCTCAAGCGCACCATCAGCGAGGAGATCGACCGCTTCGCCCAAGCCGCCAAGAACGATCTGACGCGCGCCCGCGACTTCGAGGCTTCGCTCAACCGTGCGCTGGAAGCGCAGAAGCGGCAGAGCGTCCAGCTCAGCCAGGCCTCCGTGCGTTTGCGCGAGCTCGAGCGTGAGGCCGATGCCAGCCGCGACGTCTATCAGTCCTTCCTCAAGCGCTCGCGCGAGACCGAGGAGCAGGAGAGCCTGAACACCTCAGCAGCCCGAATCATCGGCGAAGCGACGGTGCCGCAGCGACGATCGTTCCCGCCGGCGATGAGCCTGTTCGCCATGATCGGCTTCATCTTCGGCGCAGTCGCCGCCTCGAGCTGGTTCGTCGCGGCCGAGCTGCTGTTCGCTGGTGCAAGTGCACCGGTGCCGACGCCGGTACGCCCACAGCGCGCGCCTGCGTCGGATGCCGCTCGGGCTCCACAGCGTGCGCGGGATCCTGAGACCTCGCCGCCTGAGCAGGAAGTCGCGCAAGCTGCGCCGGAACTGGCCGCACCTCCGTTGCAGCCTGCAATGGTCGAAAAGCCGCTGATCGAAAAGCCGCTGCTCGCCCGCCTCCAGGAGGCCGACGTCATCCACACGCTCGGCGCCATTCTCGCCACGGGCGGCGGCGTCGATCTCACCCGGCTGAGCTGGCCGACGCTGCGCCCTGGCTTCCCCCTGACCACGCTGCTCAATGCCTGGCGCGACATGCGCGCCGCGGCGGCGCGGCGCGCCGCCGGCAAGGCAATGCCTGTCATTGCGCTCGTCGGTCCCGGCGAGACCACCGGACGCAGCGTGACCGCACTCAACTTTGCGCTGGCGGCCGCGCGCGACGGCGCCCGCGTGCTGACGATTGACGCCGACCATCTGGCACGCTCGCTCTCGAACAAGGTCAGCCGGGGCAGCAAAAATGAACCGAGCCGCCTCGGCTGGCTCTCGATCGGCAGCAAGGACGCGCGCGAGATCAAGACGGTGAACGGCATTTCGGTGCTGCCGGCCGCCGACGGCGACGCCGGCAAGGCGACCGAAGCCATCCGCAAGGCCATTGCGCAGGCGCGGGCCGCGGGCGGTTATGATCTCGTGATTCTCGACGGTCCCCCGGTGCCGCTGGCAGCCGGCGGCCGCAAGCTGCTCGACGATACCGACGCGGTGGTGGCGGTGCTGCCAACCAGCCTCGACATCAACGACGGCCTGGAAGAGATCCTGGCCACGCTCGGCCGCGCCGAGCGCAAGCTCGTCGGCGTCGTGCTCGACGAGCTCACTCCCGCAGCCCAAACGCGACAGCAGGGCAGACAATATGCTTGAGCGCCGCGTCAACATCGATGGACGGGCGGCAACTGCCGACGTGCCGCGAACCACCGTCGGCGGCCTTCGTATGGCCGCGATCGACCTGGAAGAAACCGCCGATTTCATGATCGAGGCGACCGATCCCGACAATCGCATCGGACGGCCCCTATTCCTAACCTCGGCCAATGGCGAGGTGCTGGCCCGCTGCTCGACCGAGCCGCAGACCGAGCGCCTGTTCCGCGCCGCCGACTTGATCAACGCCGACGGCCAGCCCCTGGTCGCCGCTTCGAAGCTGCAATCCTGGTTTCCGCTGCCGGAACGCGTCGCGACTACGGACTTGTTCCACATCGTCGCACGCAAAGCGGAACAGGTGGGTCGCACCTTCTACATGTTCGGCGCAAGCGAGGCCGAGAACACCGCAGCGGTCGAGAACGTCCAGAAGATGTATCCGAACCTCAAGATCGTCGGGCACAGCCACGGCTATCTGCGAGGCGAAGCGCTGCGCGCGAAAGTCGCCGAGATCAACGCGCTTGCGCCGGATTATCTATGGGTCGCGCTCGGCGTGCCCAACGAGCAGGCATTCGTGGAGGAGTTCACGCCGCATCTCACCAATGTTGGCGTTATCAAGACATCTGGCGGCCTCTTCAACTTCTTGTCAGGCAGCCGTTCCCGCGCGCCGCAATGGATGCAGAAGTTTGGACTCGAATGGGCCTGGCGGACCTGGCTCGAGCCACGCCGCCTGCTCTGGCGCTATTTGACCACCAACCCCCGCGCGCTCTATCTTCTCTTCAGCCGCAACCGACCCCTCCGCTAAAAGAAGAGCTGAAGACGACATGACCGACCGACCGACCGTCCTCGTCACCGGGGGCGCGGGCTATATTGGCTCGCATGCCTGCCGCGCATTGGCCGCCGCCGGCTACCAGCCCGTCGTTTATGACAATCTCTCGACAGGTCATCGCAGTTTCGTCGCCGGCCCCCTGGTGACCGGCGATCTACTCGACGGCACGACGCTGGCGCGCGCCTTCGCCGATCACAAGATCACGGCGGTGATGCATTTCGCGGCGGCGAGCCTCGTCGGGGAGTCCATGACCGACCCGCAGAAATATTACATCAACAACGTGCAAGGCACGCTGTCGCTGTTGCAGGCGATGCGCAATGCGAACTGCCAGCGCATCGTGTTCTCCTCGACCGGCGCCGTCTATGGCAACGCCGATTCCAAGGAACTGCCGGAAGACTTTCCCTGCGCGCCGATCAATCCGTACGGCGCATCGAAGTTGATGATCGAGCGCATGCTTGCCGACTATCGCTCGGCCTACGGCTTCGGCGCGTTCTGCCTGCGCTATTTCAACGCCAGCGGCGCCGATCCGGCCGGCGGCATCGGCGAGTTGCGCGACAACGAGACCCATCTCATTCCGCGCGCGATGATGGCGCTCCAAGGGCATGTCGAGTTCGCGGTGTTCGGCGAGGACTACGACACGCCCGACGGCACCGCGATCCGCGATTATATCCACGTCACCGACCTCGCGGCGGCACATGTGGCTGCATTGAAGCTTCTGGAACAGGGGCATGCCGGCGGCAGCTTCAATCTCGGCACCGGCTCCGGCTTTTCGGTGCGCGAGATCCTCAACGCCATCAGGCAGGAGACTGGACGCGAGGTGCCGCATACCGTCAAGCCGCGTCGCGCCGGCGATCCCACCTATCTGGTCGCCGATCCCTCGGCCGCGAAAAAGGTGCTGAACTTCGTGCCGCGTCACTCCGATCTGCCGACGGTGATCCGCACCGCATGGGCCTGGCACCAGAAGGCGCATCCGTTCAGGCCGCGTTAGCCAGTCGGCGCGCCCGCAGCTTGCCTGCCGTGCCTTCACACGGCTAGAATGCATATTCGCTGCCGCCGTCAGCGCGTCGCTGACGGCCGCATTGTTCGCATGACCGACGATGATGTCGGCTTGCATGGCTCGGCCCATTGCCCGAGCTAATTTTTTTCCGAGCGAAGGCCACGATCGAATCCAAGCCGTAGGCCCATCATCGGTCCTGGATTCGAGGAGTATCGACCGCATGCATCAGGCTGCACGCCTGGAGTTCGAGCGCGTGATGGACGAATTCGCCCGCTGGCATGGCGTGCCCGCGGAGGAGCGCTCGCCCGCACCTGCCTGGTGGTGGGGTCCTGCAATGGCGGTGTTCGACGACAATGAGCCGATGGGGCAGGCATGGCGCGCTGAGCTCGGCTTGAGCGAGGGCTCGAGCTTCGCCGAAGGCGCGCGTATCATTCTCGCGCTGTTCATCGAGCAGACGTCGCTGACAGGCCCCCAGGACTTTCCGAGCAAATCTGATTGCGAGGGACACGACGTCCGCGAGCTGCACCCGCTGCCGTCAGATGATAGCGCGTTTCAGCCGTAATGATGCAGCTTCGGTCGCGGCAAGGTCCTGCTCCGGCTGGAGCGGCGGCGCGACAATCGGGACCATCGGCCGCAGCAGCTCGGCCATTTGCCGCGCTGGCAATGGTCTGGAGATCAGATAGCCCTGCATCTCGTCGCAGCCGTGGGTGCGCAGGAACGCCTCCTGCTCGGCGTTCTCGACGCCTTCGGCCACGACGGTCATACCGAGCGCCTTGCCCATGCTGATGATCGCCTGCGCAATCGCCTGGTCCTCCGAATCCTGCGGCAGGTCGCGTACGAAGGAGCGGTCGATCTTGATGGTGTCGATCGGGAAGTGCTTCATCAGCGACATCGACGAATAGCCGGTGCCGAAATCGTCGATGGCAAGACGAATGCCGCGGCTCTGGATGGCATCGAGCACCTTGAGCGCGCGACCGACATTGCGCATCATCATGCTCTCGGTGACTTCGAGCTGGAGCAGCACGGGCGACATGCCGGAGACCGCCAACGCCTCGTCGACGTCCTGCAACAGATGCTCGTCGGCGAACTGCCGCGGCGACAGGTTGACCGCCATCGACAGCGGCAAGAGGCCGCGGCGCTGCCAGGCCATGGCCTGGGCGCAGGCCTCGTTCAGCACCCAGCGGCCGATCGGCACGATCAGTCCGGTTTCCTCCGCCAGCGGGATGAACTGCGCCGGCGAGACGTTGCCGAGGTCGGGATGTGTCCAGCGCAGCAGCGCTTCGACGCCGGTGATCTGGCCGGTCTCCATGTCGACCTTGGGCTGATAGTTCAGCGAGAACTGCTCGCGCTCCAGCGCCCGGCGCAGCGCGCTCTCCAGCGACAGGCGCTCGATCGACTGCGTCTTCACTTCCTTGGAGAAGAAGCGATAGCCGTTCTTGCCGTCCTCCTTGGCCAGATACATCGCCATGTCGGCGTTCTTGGTCAGCGTCTGCGCGTCGGAACCGTTGGCCGGATACATCGCGATGCCGATCGAGGCCGTGGTGTGGCACTCGTGCCCGGCCAGCTCCATGGGCTCTGCAAGCGCGGAGAGCAGCCCGGTGGCGATGTGCTGGACGTCGTCGATCTCGCCGCACTGGTCGAGGATCACGACGAACTCGTCGCCGCCGAGCCGCGCCACCACGTCCCTTGCCCGCAACGCGCCGCGCAGGCGGTTGGCGACTTCGAGCAGGAGCAGGTCGCCGGCCTCGTGGCCCAACGAATCGTTGATGACCTTGAAGCGGTCGAGATCGATGAACAGCACCGCAAAACGATGATCGTGGCGGTGCGCCGTGTCGATCGCCTCGCGCAGCAGGCCGTTGAACGTCTCGCGGTTCGGCAGGTCCGTCAGGCTGTCATGCGAAGCGAGGTACTCGATCCGCTCGTCGGCCTTGTTCTTCTCGTCGGCGCGATCGAAATTCTCCATCGCGAAGGCAACGTTGGCGGCGAGGCGCTGCAACAGTTCGACGAACTCGGTCGTAAAGGTCTCGCTTTCGGTCGACATGTAGATCATGACGCCGACGGCGAGGTCGTGAACGACGAGCGGGATCGCCGCACCCGAGCGCGCGCCGTCGCCGCGAACGATGGCATGGAAGGCGCTCACGCGCGGGTCGTTGAGATAGTCGTTGCTGATGCAGGGCTGCCGGGTCCGGAACGCGGTGCCCGCCATCCCCCGTCCTTCGGGGCGTTCGGGGTCGACTGAGAGGCGGACGTTACGCGTGGTGTCGGACGATGGTCCAGCGCTGGCGACGATCTTGAGCTGATCGCTGTCGGCGCTGGCGAGTGCGATGGTCGTCGAGGTGAACTTGGCGCCGTTCGATGCGGCGAGACAGACGAGGTCGTACAATTCGGCGCGCGACTTCGCCCGCATGATCGCCTCGTTGGTCGCGCTCAGCGCCGCGAACATGCGCGTCAGCCGCTCCTTCTGCGCCTCGGTGCGGGCCTTTTCCTCGGCCCGCTCGAAATTGTCGAGCGCAAACGAGACGTTTTCCGCAAGGCGCTCCAGCAGCTCGACCAGGTCAGGCGTGAATGTATCCTCCTCCGGCGCGAGGAAAAGTAGAATGCCGATGGGGTCCTGGCCGGCTCGCAGAAGCGGGAAGCTGGCAGCAGCACGGGTCCCGTCCTCGACGGCCTTGGCGTGCCAGTGTGCCGAGCGCGGATCGTGCATGTAGTCGTTGATGACACAGGGCTGGCGCGTCCGTACCGAAGTTCCGATGATGCCCTGGCCCTCGGGATGGTCCGGAGAAATCGCACAGCTGCGCCCGACCATCCGCTCTTGGAGCCGCCCCTTCACAGCGACGACCCGGACCAGCTCACATGGCTCGTCGATGAGTCCGATCGTCGCCGACGCGAACATGCCGCCCAGCACCGCCGCCTGACATGCGACCTCGAACAGTTCCTCGCGGGTCTCCGCACGCATGATGGCTTCATTGGTGGCGCTCAATGCCGCGAACATGCCGCTCAGCCGGTCCCGCTGCTTGTCGGCCTTCGCCTTCTCCTCGGCGCGGTCGAGATTTGCGACCGCGAACGACACGTTACGCGCAAGGCGTTCCAGCAGTTCGAGCAACTCGGGCGTGAACGTGCCGATCTCGAGGGAGTTGAACAGGAACACGCCTTCGGTGCGGTCGCCGACGAGCAGCGGCAGCGCGGCGGAGGACTTGACGCCGGTGCGGCGCGCACTGTCGTACCACGGCTGGAGCCGGTCGTCGGCCAGCAGGTCATTGGTCAGGCAGGGCTGCCCGGTGCGGAAACACGTGCCGGTCAGACCTCGTCCCTCCGGCACCTTATCCGTCGTGGCGAGTTTGAGTTTGCGCACTTCATCTGAGTTCGGCCCGGCGGAGGCGACGACCCGCAATAGCTCGGAGGCAGGCTCGGCGAGCGCGATCGTCGCCGAGCCGAACTTGCCGCCCTGTGCCGATGCCTCGCATACGAGATCGAACAGCTCGGCACGCGATGTCGCCCGGATGATCGCCTCGTTGGTGGCACTCAGCGCGGCATACATGCGCGCGAGCCGTTCTTCCTCACGTGCGATCTGCGCCTTCTCCTCATCGCGATCGAAGTTCTGGAGCGCAAACGAAACATTCTCCGCCATGCGCAGCAGAAGCGCGACGACTTCCTGGTCCTTGGCCCAGGACCTGCTGATGAAGAACAGGATGACGCCGACACTCTCGCCACATTTGACCAGCGGAGCCGCGACGCAGGCCGCAACGCCCGCGTTGACATTGGCCTGCTCCCACGGCGTTCCCTTGGTGCGGCTGACGAGGTCGTCCTCGACATAGGGCTTTTGACTGCGGAAGACATTGCCGGAGATGCCGCGGCCATAGGGATTGTCGGCATCGACGGAATATTTGGTCTGTGCGACGAGCTCGAGATTCTGGCCAGTGCCCGCGGCGGGCTTCAGCCAGTGGGACTCCCGCTCCTTCAGCAGAACGACCGTCGCCAGCGACTTGCCCCCATGGACCGAGGCGTCGCACACGAGCTGGTACAGCTCCTGCTCGGTTTTGGCGCGCAGAATGGCTTCGTTGGTGGCACTGATGGCGCCGAACATGCGGTTCAGTCGCCGCGTCGCCCGCTCGCTGGTCTGCCGCGCGATCTCGCGCGCGAAGTTGTCCAGCGCATAGGAAATGTTGGCCGACATCCGCTCGAACAGCGACACCATCTGCACGTTCAGAGAGCCGGCCTCGCGACGGGTCACGAAGAGAACGCCGACACTCTTGCCGTTGCAGAGCAGCGGCAGCGCCGCAGCCGCGCCGATTTGCGCCGCAGCCGCCCCCGCGCGCCATGCGAGCGATCTCGGGTCGTTCAGATAATCGTTGCTGATGCACAGCTTCTGATCGCGGAACGCCTCGCCACCGACACCCGAGCCTTCCGGCGTGCCGGCTTCCGTCGTGATCACGATGGAGCGCAACCGCGCAACGTCGTCGCCGCAGCCGGCCGCAAAGCCCAGCCGTCGGCCATCCGGCTCCACCAGGAACACGGCGACCGCCAAAAAGTCCCCGCTCGAAAACCCGGCGTCGCAGACCATCTGGTACAGCTCGTCCGGCGATTTCGCGTAGAGGATCGCTTCATTGATGGCGCTCAACGCCGCAAAGGTGCGCGCGAGTGTCGTCGGCACGATCTCAGCTCCCGGGCATTTCTGCCTATTTCTCCCGGGTGCCTTTATGAAGCGCGATCGCCTAAGTGGTCGTTATTGCGCGCTGCAAACCGTCGATCAAAGTGAACGAGCTGCGAACGAGGGCTACGAAACTATCGAAAATACCGCCGCGCGGGACGAATCCTCGACCGAATGCGCGCTTTCTTTACGAATTTGCAGCCCTGTATTGGTTTACGGGAGATTGATATCGCGGCGGCACTTTGAGACGATGCCGGCCAACAAGCAGCCCGCTCAAGGGCACCAAGCCGAGGGAACGCGATGCCGATCGTCAGCGCCGATCGCCTCACGCGCATCAGCTCCACCGCGTGATCGCCTTTCCTACTTATGTCGACCGCGTCAAGGCCGGACACATCGGAGAACAGCAGCATGGATCGGCAGATGATACTGGTCGGCTTCCTCCAGGCGCAGAACTGCACGAATTTGCCGAGTTCGTGGCGGCATCCGGACTCGCGCAACGATTCGATGTCAGCGGACTATTATCAGGAGATCGCCAGAATTCTCGAAGCCGGCAAGTTCCACATGGCCTTCTTCGACGACCGCCTGGCGATGCCGGATCGCTACGGCAACGACCACGCCCACACCGTCGAGTATGGCATCCGCTGCGTGAAGATGGACCCGCTGATCGTGCTGACCACGATGGGCATGGTCACCGAGAAGCTCGGCCTGGGCGCGACCTGCTCGACCACCTATTACGAGCCCTTCGACGTCGCCCGCCGCTTCGCAACGCTCGACCTGATGTCGGGCGGACGTGCGGGGTGGAACGTGGTCACGTCGCTGAACGACGGCGAGGCGCTCAACATGGGGCGCGACTCCCACCCCGAGCACGATTCCCGCTACGACCGCGCCGACGAGTTCATGGAGGTCGTGCTCGGCCATTGGGACACCTGGGAGGACGGCGCGCTGATCATGGACAAGCGAAGCGGCCGCTTTGCCGATCCCGCCAAGGTCAAGCGGCTCGATCACAAGGGGCCGGCCTTCACGTCGCGCGGGCCGTTCACCGTGCCGCGGTCGCAGCAGGGTCATCCCGTGATCATCCAGGCCGGCGCGTCCGGCCGCGGCCAACGCTTCGCGGGCCGATGGGGTGAGGTGATCTTCACCGCCGCGCGCAACCTCGCCGCCGCGAAGGAAGGTTATGCGTCCGTGCGCAACGAAGCCGCCAAGGCCGGCCGCGATCCCGACCAGATGTTCCTCTGCAATCTGACGACGCCGGTATGCGCGGCAACCAAGGCTGAAGCCGAAGACAGGATGGCGCTGATCAACACGCTGCCGCTCCAGATCGACGCGCTATCCCTGCTCGCCGAAGCGCTCAACTACGATTTCGCCTCCAAGGACCTCGACGACCCGCTGACGACGGAAGAATTGAAGAGCATGCAGGGCATCCTGGGAATTCGCGACGGCGTTTTGAAGACTTCTGGCAAGAGCAATCCGAGCGCGCGCGACTTTGTCACTTTCTCCGGCCGCGGCCAGCTCCAGGATGCGATGGTGGGCGGCCCCAAGGAGATCGCGGACAAGCTCGAAGAAATGTTCGTCGAGCGAGGCTGCGACGGTTTTGTCATCGCCGCGACCTATGTGCCGGGCTCCTATGCTGACTTCGTGCAGCACGTCGTGCCCGAGCTGCAGCGGCGCGGGCTATTCCAGACGGACTATCGCGGCAAGACGCTGCGGGAAAATCTCGGACTGAAGCGGCCGGCTGCAGGCAGCTGGAAGACGCAGCGGCGCGATGCCGCGGAATAGGTCTCTCGGGGTGACGAAGTAACCCGCATCGCACTCGACAGTGCCGTAGGGTTAGTCAAAACGGCAGCGCCACGCCCGTCTTGATCTCCTTCAGCACCACGTTGCTGCGAACGTAGCGGATGCCGGGGATGCGGAACATGAACTCGTCCAGGAATCTGTTGTAGGCGGCCATGTCCTGCACGACCACGCGCAGGTGATAGTCGGCATCGCCCGTGGTCGCAAAGCACTCCAGCACCTCGCGACGCCCCGTGACGCGTGACACGAACTCGTCGACGAACTTGGCATCATGCCGCTCCAGCGAGACGTGGAGGATGGCGGACATCGTAAAACCCGCCCGCTCACGATCGATCAGCGCGGCGTAGCCACGGATGACGCCGCTGTCCTCGAGCGCACGCACCCGGCGCCAGCAGGCCGAGGTGGACATGCCGACCTCGTCGGCGACCTGCTGATTGGTGGCGCGGCCATCCTTCTGCAGATGGGCGAGTATTCGCGTGTCCTGTTCTTCGATCATGGAAACCTCTCAAGTCGGAAAGATCTACCAAATTTGATCGTACTGCGCAAAACTCTACCGGATTCGTAATCTATTCGGGATGAATAGGTAAGACCTACCAGCCGCCCGGGCCTAACCTCCTCTGATCCGGCAGGGAATGCCGCGGGAGGTCCGCATGGACGCCATTCCATCCCTCGACGCCTATGAGCTCTCCGACCGCTACGACCGCGAGGAAGGCCGTGTCTTCCTGACGGGCACACAGGCGATCATCCGCATCGCACTCGATCAGGCCAGGCGCGATCGGGCGCGCGGCCTCAACACCGCAGGCTTCATCTCCGGCTATCGCGGCTCGCCGCTCGGCGGCGTCGATCTCGAACTTTGGCGCATCGAGCAGCGGCTCAAGCGGGACCGCATCGCATTCCTCCCCGCCGTGAACGAAGACCTTGCGGCGACCGCTGTGCTCGGCTCGCAGCAGGTGGAGACGCAAGCCGACCGCCAAGTCGATGGCGTGTTCGGCCTCTGGTACGGCAAAGGCCCCGGCGTCGATCGCTCTGGCGACGCACTCAAGCATGGCAATGCCTACGGCTCATCGCCGCATGGCGGCGTGCTTGTTGTGGCCGGCGACGACCATGGCTGCGTCTCGTCCTCGATGCCGCACCAATCCGACGTCGCCTTCATGAGCTGGTTCATGCCGACGCTGCATCCCGCAAGCGTCGGCGAATATCTCGAATTCGGCGAATATGGCTACGCGCTGAGCCGCTTCTCCGGCATGTGGGTCGGCTTCAAGGCGATCTCGGAGATCGTGGAATCGGGCGCATCCGTCGCGCTGCGCCCGCCCCGCGACTTCCGCACGCCCGACTTCACGCCGCCGCCGGGCGGTCTGCACTATCGCTGGCCCGACCTGCCGGGACCGCAGATCGAGGAGCGTCTCGAAGCGAAGAAGCACGCTGTCTACGCCTTTGCAAAAGCCAATCCGATCGATCGCCACATCTACGACATTCCGAACGCCACCTACGGCATCGTCACGACGGGCAAGGCGCATCTCGACCTGATGGAAGCGCTGCGGCTGATGGGCCTCGATGAGGCGGCCTGCCGCAGCATCGGCATCGACATCTACAAGGTCGGCATGGTCTGGCCGCTGGCGCTGCATGACGCGATGGAGTTCGTCAAGGGCAAGCGCGAGATCCTCGTGGTCGAGGAGAAGCGCGGCATCATCGAGAGCCAGTTCAAGGAATATTTCTACGACTATCCCGGCAGCAAGCCCGAGCGCATGGTCGGCAAGCATGACGAGCAGGGGGCACGGCTGATCTCCTGGATCGGCGAACTGTCGCCGCGGGCACTCGCGGGCGTGCTGGCGCGCCGGCTCGATCCGATGTTCCCGGGCCTCAATCTCGCTGCGCGCGCTGCTAGCTTGATGCCGGAGGCGGCACGCACGATCAACGTCGCCGGCGCGACGCGCACGCCCTATTTCTGTTCGGGATGTCCGCACAACATTTCGACTAAGGTGCCGGAAGGATCGAAGGCGCTGGCCGGCATCGGCTGCCATTTCATGGCCAGTTGGATGGACCGCGAGACCTCTTCGCTGATCCAGATGGGCGGCGAGGGCGTGAATTGGGCGGCTTCATCGAAATTCACCGGCCACAAGCACATCTTCCAGAATCTCGGCGAAGGCACCTATTATCATTCCGGCTCGATGGCGATCCGGCAGGCGATCGCCGCCAAGGCCAATATCACCTACAAGATCCTGTTCAACGACGCCGTCGCAATGACCGGCGGCCAGCCGGTCGACGGGCCCGTCAGCGTGCATGCGATCGCGCACAGCGTCCGCGCCGAGGGCGTTAAGCGCATCGCGCTGGTCTCGGACGATCCCACGCAGTTCTCGCCGGCGGACCTGCCTGCCGGCGTCACCATTCACCCGCGCGACAAGATGGACGCCGTGCAGCGCGAGCTGCGCGACGTGCCCGGCGTCTCGGTGCTGATCTACCAGCAGACTTGCGCCACCGAGAAGCGGCGCCGGCGCAAGCGCGGGCAGATGGCCGACCCCAAGCGGTTCGCCTATATCAACGATCTCGTCTGCGAGGGCTGCGGCGATTGTTCGGTCGAGTCCAACTGCCTCAGTGTCGAACCGAAGGAAACTCCGTTCGGCCGCAAGCGCCAGATCAACCTCTCGGCCTGCAACAAAGACTTTTCCTGCCTCAATGGCTTCTGTCCCAGCTTTGTTACGGTCGAGGGCGCGACGCGCCGGAAGAAGGCTGCGAGCGGGATCGACGCGATCGGCCGCGCCGCGACGCTTCCCCTGCCCGCCTCCGCGTCTCTCGACCGCCCCTACGATCTGTTGGTGACCGGCGTCGGCGGCACCGGCGTGATCACGGTCGGTGCACTGATCGGCATGGCCGCGCATCTCGAACGACGCGGCGTGTCGGTGCTGGATTTTACCGGCTTCGCACAAAAATTCGGACCGGTGCTGAGCTACATCCGGCTTGCCGCCTCTCCCGAAGCGCTGCACCAGGTTCGCATCGACCAAGGCGCGGCCGATGCACTGATCGGCTGCGACCTCGTCGTCAGCTCCTCGCCGAAGGCCTCCGGCACCTATCGCCGCGGCACGCGCGCCGCGATCAATACCGCGGAGATGCCGACCGGCGACGTCGTCCGCTTCCGGGACGCCGACCTCGCCTCTCCTGCCCGCCTGCACGCGATCAGCCGCGTGATCGGCGACGGCAATCTCGATACGATCAACGCGAATGCGCTGGCCGAACGGCTGCTCGGCGATGCCGTCTATGCCAACATCATCATGCTGGGCTTTGCCTGGCAGCGCGGGCTGGTCCCGGTCTCGCTGCAAGCGCTACTGCGCGCAATCGAGCTCAACGGCGTCATGGTCGAGCGCAACAAGCAGGCGTTCGCCTGGGGCCGGATCGCCGCTGCCGATCCGGATTTTCTGCCGAGAACGAGCGATGCGCCCGCTGTCGAGACCCTCGATCAGCTCATTGAACGCCGCGTCGATTTCCTCTCGGCTTATCAGAACGAAGCTTACTCGGCGCGTTACCGAGCGATGGTCGCAAGAGTCCGCACCGCAGAGTCTGCTCTGGGCAGCGAGGCCTTGACCGATGCGGTCGCCCACGCGCTGTTCAAGCTGATGGCCTACAAGGACGAGTACGAGGTGGCGCGGCTGCACATGCAGAGCGGCTTCCTCGACGAGCTGAAAGGCGCGTTCGAGGACGGCTTCAGCATCCGCTATCACCTTGCCCCGCCCTTCCTGCCGTCAAGGCGCGACGCACGTGGACGTCCGCGCAAGCGTGCCTTCGGACGGTGGATCCAGGGGCCGCTGACCCTGCTGGCGCGGATGAAGGGCCTGCGCGGAACATGGCTCGATCCGTTCGGCTACACCTCC
>NZ_JXJM01000001.1:689270-691133 GCF_001593325.1 Bradyrhizobium sp. DOA1 | reverse complement strand
CTGATCGGCTGGTATGAGAGCCTGATCGATCGGATGCTCGACGAGCTCGATGCTGCGCGCCTGGCAGATCTCATCGTCTTGGCCAAGACCCCCATGAACATCCGTGGCTATGGACCGGTGAAAGAGGCTGCCATCGCGTCGGTGAAGGCGGAAGTCGAATCCCTATTGGCGCGGCCGATAAGAGCGCGAGCGGCGTGACTGCCGCACCGCTCACGCATAGGGATTGATCAGCTTCTGCTGCTCGGCGCTGTGATGCACGAGCATGTCGATGAAGGTCCTGACCTTCGCCGACAGATGATGGCGGTGGGGATAGACCGCGTTCATCGACATCTCGACCGGGCGATATTCCGGTAGGAGCCGGACGAGGTGACCGGCGTCGAGATCGCCCTGGACGAGGAACCCGGCCATCATGCAGACGGCAGCGCCCTCCAGTGCCACCTGCCGCAGCGCCTCCCCGCTATTGGTGACGAAGCGGCCCGAGACGCGCACCGAGGCCGGAGCCCCCTTGCGGTCGAAGAAGCGCCATTCGTCGCCGAAGGGAAAGTTCAGGTGCCGAGCGCAATTATGCGCGGTGAGCTCGTCGAGCTTCTGAACACGACCGTGCCGCTCCAGATAATCGTGCGAGCAGCACAGCACGTGTCGCCAGGTGGCGAGACTGCGGACGATCAGGCTTGAATCCGGCGGTGCAGTCATGCGCAAGGCAACGTCATAGCCTTCTTCGATGAGATCGACTTCGGCCTCGCCCATGCGTAGGTCGATCTTGAGATCCGGATAGGTCGACAGCAACTGCGCCACCACCGGCGCGGCGAACGGCACCATATGGGTGGCGACGTGGATGCGCAGGGTACCGCGGGGCAGCGATTGCAATTCGCTTGCGATGTCGTCGGCCTGTTCGAGATCGCCGAGGATCTGCGTGGCGCGGTCGTAATAGGCCCTGCCGATCTCGGTGAGGCTGACCTTGCGCGTGGTGCGGTTGAGCAGCCGCACGCCGAGCCGGTCCTCCAGCGCCTGGACGTGGTTGCTCACCATTGTGGTCGACATGTTCAGCTTTCGGGCGGCTGCCGAAAAGCCGCCGGTTTCAACGACCCGGGCGAAGGCGGTGAGGCTGGTAAAGCGGTCCAAGGCGCAACGCTCCGATTATCCACTCTGACTGGATAATTCTTCCATAAATTAGGGAATTATCACAACCGCCTGGACAACGCATCTTACGATCATCCACGGCGCACTTTTTAGAACGGGGCGTCCGGGAATTTTTCGAGGATGCCATGTCGAACGCCTCTTATGTCGCTGAAACCAATGAACAAACCAGCCTTCGCCCGTCCCGCCAAGCGATCAAGCGCGCAGCCATCGGTCTGGCACTGGCGCTCGGCGTCGCAGTCACCGGCCACTACGGCTATGACTATTGGACCACCGGCCGCTATCTCGAAGCCACCGACGACGCCTATGTGAAGGCCGATTCCACGATCGTCGCGCCAAAGGTCTCCGGCTATATCGCGAAGGTGCTGGTCGGCGACAACGAAAAGGTTAGGGCGGGCCAACCGCTGGCCAAAATCGACGATCGTGACTTCAAGGCAGCACTGGACCAGGCCCGCGCCGACGTCGCCGCCGGCGAAGCCTCGGTGCGCAACATCGATGCGCAGCTCGAATTGCAACAGCCGATCATTGCGCAAAGCACCGCCGACGTGGCCGCGGCGGACGCCAACCTGAAATTCGCGCAGGAGGAACGCGCCCGCTACGACGACCTCATGAAGTCGGGCTCGGGCACGATCCAGCGCGCGCAGCAGACCGACGCGGCGCTGCGCGCCAGCACCGCGCAATTGCAGCACGCGAAATCGGGTCTCCTGGCGGCGCAGCGCAAGGTCG
>NZ_JXJM01000001.1:671538-689250 GCF_001593325.1 Bradyrhizobium sp. DOA1 | reverse complement strand
AAGGTCGACGTGCTCACCACCCAGCGCGCCCAGGCGACGGCCCAGCTCGACCGCGCCCGCGCGGTGGCGCAGCAGGCGGCGCTGAACCTGTCCTACACCGAGATCACCGCGCCGGTCGACGGCACGGTCGGCGCACGCAGCTTGCGCGTCGGCCAGTATGTGCAGGCCGGCACCCAGCTGATGGCCGTGGTGCCGCTGGATGCAGTCTACGTCGTCGCGAACTTCAAAGAGACCCAGCTCACGCATATGCGCCCCGGCCAGCCGGTCGAGCTGCGCATCGACAGCTTCCGCAGCCAGCCCCTGCGCGGCCATATCGACAGCCTGTCGCCGGCGAGCGGGCTCGAATTCGCCCTGCTGCCGCCGGACAACGCCACCGGAAATTTCACCAAGATCGTGCAGCGCGTGCCGGTGAAGATCGTGCTCGACAATCATGAGCTCATCGGTCTGTTGCGGCCCGGCATGTCGGCGGTGCCGACCGTCGACACCAAACAGACCGTGCTGGCCGAACGCGAGACGACCAGGCGCCTCGCCAACAATACGTCCCGCCCGCACGGCGGCTGAAGCTGACGAGGCTTCCATGAGCACGCTCCAACCCACCCAAAACGCCGCAGCCGGCCTCCCCGCACCTGCTGCGTCCGCCACACCGGCGGTTTCCGCGAGGACATGGATCGCTGTGATCGGCGCGACGCTCGGCGCCTTCATGGCGGTGCTGAACATCCAGATCGTCAACGCCTCGCTCGCCGACATCCAGGGCGCGATCGGCGCCGGCATCGACGACGGCGGCTGGATCTCGACCTCCTATCTGGTCGCAGAGATCGTGGTGATTCCGCTGTCCGGGTGGCTCGCGCAGGTGTTCTCGATCCGGATCTATCTCCTCACCAACGCGATCCTGTTCCTGGCCCTGTCGGCGGCCTGCGCGCTGGCGCAGGATCTGACGCAAATGATCGTGCTACGCGCGGTGCAGGGTTTCACCGGCGGCGTGCTGATCCCCATGGCTTTCACCTTGATCATCACGCTGCTGCCGCGTGCCAAGCAGCCGGTGGGCCTTGCACTGTTCGCGCTGTCGGCGACGTTCGCGCCCGCGATCGGGCCAACCATCGGCGGCTATCTCACCGAGAATTTCGGCTGGCAGTACATCTTCTACGTCAACCTCGTGCCGGGCGCGATCATGGTCGGCATGCTCTGGTACGCGCTCGACGCAAAGCCGATGAAGCTGTCGCTGCTGCGCGAGGGCGACTGGGCCGGCATCATCACCATGGCGATCGGCCTGTCCGCGCTGCAGACCGTGCTGGAGGAAGGCAACAAGGACGACTGGTTCGGCTCGCCATTCATCGTGAAGCTGTCGGTGATCGCGGGCATTGCGCTGGCCGCGTTCCTCATCATCGAGCTCACGGTGAAGAAGCCGCTTCTGAACCTGCGTCTGCTCGTTCGCCGCAATTTCGGCTTCGGCATGCTCGCGAACTTCCTGCTCGGCATCGCACTTTACGGCTCGGTGTTCATCCTGCCGCAATATCTGGCGCGCATCCAGGGCTACAATGCCGAGCAGATCGGCATGGTGCTGGCATGGACGGGGCTGCCCCAGCTCGTCTTGATCCCGCTCGTGCCGCGTCTGATGCAGCGGTTCGATGCGCGGCTCGTGATCGGCGTCGGCTTCGTCCTGTTCGCGGCCTCGAACTTCATGAACATCTATATGACCAGCAATTACGCCGCCGAGCAGCTGCTCTGGCCCAACGTGGTCCGTGCGATCGGCCAGGCGCTGGTCATGGCGCCGCTGTCGGCGGTGGCGACGGCCGGCATCGAGCCGGAGAATGCAGGCTCGGCGTCCGGCCTGTTCAACATGATGCGCAATCTCGGCGGCGCCGTCGGCATCGCACTGCTCCAGACCGTGCTGACCAAGCGCGAGCAGTATCACTCCAACGTGCTGATGCAGTCGGTCTCGGTGTTCGAGCAGGCGACGCGCACGCGGCTGGAGCAACTCACCCAGTACTTCGTCAACCACGGCGTTCTCGACCATGCGGACGCCGCGCGCCGCGCCTATGTCGCGATCGGCCGTATCGTGCAGAAGCAGGCCTATATCCTCGCCTTCAGCGACACCTTCTATCTGCTCGGCATGGCGCTGATCATTGCCCTGATCGCGGTGCTCTTCCTGAAAAAGTCCGGCCAGACGTCCGCGGGCGGAGCCCACTGACCTCGAGCCGATAAAGGAGAACGACCATGAAACCCCGCATGAACTACTACCAGGCTGCGCCCGACACGATCAAAGCGCTGATGGTGCTGGAGGCGCAGATCCAGTCGACGGGCCTCGAGAAATCACTGATCGAGCTCGTCAAGATCAGGGCCTCGCAGATCAACGGCTGCGCCTATTGCATCAACATGCACAGCGAGGACGCCCGCAAGCGCGGCGAGACCGAGCAGCGCATCTACCTGCTCGACGCCTGGCGCGAATCCCCGCTCTATTCCGACCGCGAGCGCGCGGCGCTGGCCTGGACCGAGGCGTTGACACTGATTTCGCAGACGCGCGCGCCGGATGACGTCTACGAGCAGGTCCGCGCGCAGTTCTCCGAGGAGGAGACGATGAACCTGACGATGCTCATCGCCGCCATCAACGCCTGGAACAGGATCGCGATCGCATTCCGGGCGGTGCATCCGGTGAAGGTGAGGGCGTCGGTGGCATAGGGGCG
The DNA here is from genome assembly GCF_001593325.1 of Bradyrhizobium sp. DOA1. NCBI lineage: Bacteria > Pseudomonadati > Pseudomonadota > Alphaproteobacteria > Hyphomicrobiales > Nitrobacteraceae > Bradyrhizobium > Bradyrhizobium sp. DOA1. The sequence continues at coordinate 686,569 of NZ_JXJM01000001.1, read as the reverse complement.
GCGTCATGGACGCACCGCCGCCTGTACACTCTCAAGCGTCATGCCCCGGCTTGACCGGGGCATCCAGTACGCCGTGACCTATCGAGTAAACCAACAACCGCCTCGGAGTACTGGATCGCCCGGTCAAGCCGGGCGATGACAACAGCGGGTGGCTCAAACCGCCGTCGCCTTGGCGAACTCCACATAGATCTCGCGCAGACGCGTCGCCATTGGGCCTGGCTTGCCGTCGCCGATCTTCTTGCCGTCGATCGCGACCACCGGCTGCACGAACAATGACGCCGACGTCGCAAAAGCCTCCTTCGCTGCGAGCGCCTCGGCGACCGTGAAGGAGCGCTCCTCGACCCGGAGCTGGCGCTCTTCGGCGAGCGCCACCACGGCCTTGCGGGTGCAGCCCGGCAGGATCGCGTTGGAGTTCTTGCGGGTGACGATGACGTCGTCCTTGGTGAGGATGAACGCCGAGGACGAGCCGCCTTCGGTGACATAGCCGTCTTCCAGCATCCAGGCTTCGCCGGCGCCGGCTTCGGCGGCGGCCTGCTTCGCCAGCACCTGCGCCAGCAGCGCCACGCTCTTGATGTCGCGGCGTTCCCAGCGGATGTCGGGGACGGTGATCACGTTGATGCCGGTCTTGGCCGCGGCGGCGTTGATGATGTCCTTCTCCGAGGTGAACATCACCAGGCTCGATTTGACGTCTCCCTTGGGGAACGCGAAGTCGCGGCCCGTGTCGGCGCCGCGCGTGACCTGGAGGTAGACCAGGCCGTTCTCGACCTTGTTGCGCGCGATCAGCTCCTTCTGCAGCTCGGTGATGCGCTCGACGGTCTCGGGCAGCCTCAAGCTGATCTCGCCGACCGAGCGCTCCAGTCGCGCCAGATGCGAGGCATTGTCGACCAGCTTGCCGTCGAGCACGGCGGAAACCTCGTAGATGCCGTCGGCGAACAGGAAGCCGCGGTCGAGGATCGAGACTTTCGCGTCCGACAGCGGGACGAAGGAGCCATTGACGTAGGCGATCGAGTCCAAGGCAGATCTCCTGGGAAAAGGGGGATTTGGGCTGCTATACGAAATTTGCGGGCGCCGATAAACCCCACGATGGTCATCCGGGGCGGCGCGAAGCGACGAGCCCGGAATCCATAACCCCGACTCGTGGTTATGGATTCCGGGCCTGCGCCTTCGGCGCATCCCGGAATGACGGCAGTTGTTCAGTGCGACAGGATCTTAGACAAGAACTTCTGCGCGCGGTCGCTGCGCGGCTTGCCGAAGAAGTCGTCCTTCGCGGCATCCTCGACGATCTCGCCGCGGTCCATGAAGATGACGCGGTTGGCGACCTTGCGGGCAAAACCCATCTCGTGTGTGACGACCATCATGGTCATGCCTTCGCGGGCAAGATCGACCATGACGTCGAGCACTTCGCTGACCATCTCAGGATCGAGCGCCGAGGTCGGCTCGTCGAACAGCATCACGATCGGGTCCATCGCGAGCGCGCGCGCGATGGCGACGCGCTGCTGCTGGCCGCCGGAGAGCTGCGCCGGGAATTTCTGCGCCTGCTCCTTCAGCCCGACGCGCTCCAGAAGCTGCATGCCCTTCGTCACCGCCTTGTCGTGCGACCGGCCCAGCACCTTCTCCTGCGAGAGGCAGAGATTGTCGATGATCTTGAGGTGCGGAAACAGCTCGAAGTGCTGGAACACCATGCCGACGCGCGAGCGCAGCTTCGGCAAATTGGTCTTGGGATCGTTGACCTTGGTGCCGTCGACCAGGATGTCGCCGCTCTGGAACGGCTCCAGCGCGTTGACACATTTGATCAGCGTCGACTTGCCCGAACCCGAGGGCCCGCAGACCACGACCACCTCGCCCTTGGTGACGTTGGTGGTGCAATCCGTCAGCACCTGGAAGCTCGGCGTGTACCATTTGTTGACGTGGCTGATTTCGATCATGAGCGGCTAGCCCTAGCGAATGATGGCGATGCGCGCCTGCAGACGGCGGACGCCGTAGGACGCGATACAGGAAATGGTGAAGTAGACGACGGCTGCGAACAGGTACATTTCAACGAGGCGCCCGTCGCGCTGCGCCACCTTGCTCGCCGCTCCCAGGAAGTCGGTGATGGAGAGCACGTAGACCAGCGAGGTGTCCTGGAACAGCACGATGGTCTGCGTGATCAGGACCGGCAGCATGTTGCGGAAGGCTTGCGGCAGCACGACGTAGCGCATCGTCTGGGCATAGGTCAGCCCCAGCGCGCTCGCCGCAGCCGGCTGTCCGCGCGAGATCGACTGGATGCCGGCACGCATGATCTCGGAGAAATACGCCGCCTCGAACATGATGAAGGTGACGAGCGAGGATGCGAAGGCGCCGACGCTGATGGGGCGCGAGGCGCCGGTCACCCACTGCCCGATATAGGGCACCAGGAAGTAGAACCAGAAGATCACCAGCACCAGCGGCAGCGAGCGCATGAAGTCGACATAGATGCCGGCGATCCGGCCAAGGATCTTGAAGCCGGACAGCCGCATCAGGGCGAGCGCCGTGCCGAAGATGAGACCGCCGAGCGCCGCGAGCGCCGTCAGCGTCAGCGTGAAGGTCATGCCCTCGTAGAATAGATAGGGCAGCGCGCGGCGGATGACGTCGAAATCGAGATTGCCGAACATCTTATTTCCCCGTGATGTAGCCGGGGATCGCGACCCAGCGCTCGAGGAAGCGCATCGCGGTCACGACGACGGCGTTGACGAGGAGGTAGAGGATGGTCGCGGCGGTGAAGGCCTCGAACACCTGGAAGGAGAATTCCTGCATCGAACGCGCCTGCCCGGTCAGCTCAAGCAGACCGATGGTGATGGCGACCGCGGTATTTTTGATGGTGTTGAGGAATTCGGAGGTGAGCGGCGGCAGGATGATGCGGAAGGCCATCGGCAGCAGCACGTAGCGATAGCCCTGCGCAGTGGTCAGGCCCAGCGCCGTTGCGGCCATCTTCTGCCCGCGCGGCAGCGACGAGATGCCGGCCTGCAGTTGCACGGCGACGCGCGCGGACATGAAGAAACCAACGCCGATCGCCGCCGTCCAGAACGGCGCGTTCGGCAGCTGTTTCAGCCAAGTGCCGGCGCCCTTCGGCAGCAGTTCCGGCAGCACGAAGAACCACAGGAAAAGCTGCACAAGCAGCGGCATGTTGCGGAAGAATTCGACATAGGCAAAGCCGAACCAGTTCGCACCCTTGGACGGCAGCGTGCGCATCACGCCGACCAGCGAGCCGGTAATCAGCGCGATGATCCAGGCCAGCGCCGCGGTCTTGAGGGTCAGTGCCAGTCCCGACAGCAGCATGTCGAGATAGGTACCGGTCCCCATCGGATTCGGCTGGAAGAAGATTCCCCAGTTCCAGTTATAGTTCACGTGTCCCCCGCGCGAACGCGCCCCTCATTGGGCGACTTGAGAGAAGTCTCGTTCAGAGAAGTCCTGGGCGCCTATGCAAATGTCCGGCCACCCCTGTGTCAAGAGTGGCCGGACATGATTCCGATCGAAAGATCGAGGTCTGTCTTACTTATAGTCGTCCGGATTCGGCGAGTCCGACGGCTTGGCGAACTCGTTCTTCAGCTCGGCCGAGATCGGCGTGTTGAGGTTCAGGCCCTTCGGCGGAATCTTCTGGGTGAACCATTTGTCGTAGATCTTCTGAGCTTCGCCCGACGTATAGAGCGCCGCGGTCGCCGCATCGACCACCTTCTTGAAGGCGGGGTCATCCTTGCGCAGCATGATGCCGTAGGGCTCGGGCTTGGAGAACGCGTCCTTGGAGACGGCGTAGTCGTCCGGCGCCTTCGAGCCGGCGACGAGGCTGGCCAGCAGAATGTCGTCCATGACGAAGGCCACCGCGCGGTCGGTCTCGACCATCAGGAAGGCTTCGGCGTGGTCCTTGGCCGGAATGATGTTGGCGCCGAGGCCCTTGGCGACATTGGCTTCGGTGAGCTGCTTGATGTTGGTGGTGCCGGCGGTCGAGACCACCGTCTTGCCCTTGAGGTCGTCGATCGACTTGAGGCCGCTCGACTTCTTGAAGACGTAACGGCTGGCGGTCAGGAAGTGGGTGTTGGTGAACGAAACCTGCTTCTGGCGCTCGGCATTGTTGGTGGTCGAGCCGCATTCGAGGTCGATGGTGCCGTTCGCCATCAGCGGAATGCGCGTCGCCGAGGTCACCGGATTGAGCTTGACCTCGAGCTTGTCGAGCTTGAGCTCCTTCTTCACGGCGTCGACGATCTTGTAGCAGATGTCCATCGCGAATCCGACGGGCTTCTGGTTGTCGTCGAGGTAGGAGAACGGAATCGAGGAGTCGCGGAAGCCGAGCGTGATCGCGCCGGTGTCCTTGATGTTCTTCAGCGTGCCGGTCAGCTCCTGGGCCCCGGCCTGGCTGACGACGAAGGTCGCGGCAAGCGCGAGCCCGATGTGACGGAAATGTTTCACTTTTCTCTTCCCCTTTCGGATGATGCGGCCCGGATGCAAGCACAAATCGGGCCGGATTAGAATGTGACTTTCGGCTGGATCGAAGGCTCAGGTTAACGGGCCTGTTAGCGGTTCTTGCAACTCGCCGAGATCCCAGAACAGCCCCGCCATCACCGTCAAGGCCTCTTCAGTCAATGGCAGCAGGATGTGCTCATTGGGCGCATGCTGGGAGCAGCCGGGATAGGAGTGTGGCACCCAGATCGTCGGCAGGCCCAGGACCTCGGAGAACACGTCGTTGGGGAGCGAGCCGCCGAAATTCGGCAGCACGGCCGGCGCCTTGCCGGTGGTCTGCTGCACCGAATCCGCCGCCCATTTGATCCAGGGGCTGTCGAAATCGGTGCGCGATGCAGCAAAACTCTGGGCCGCCCGCACCTCGACCATTGGAAATCCCTTCGCGACAAAGTGCGCCCGGATGGCCTCGATCAGACCCTCGACCTTGGTCCCCACCACGAAACGCAGTTGCAGCACGGCATTGGCATGGCCGGGAATGGCGTTCGCCGGCTTCTCGATATTGCCCGAGGATATCGCCAGCACTTCCAGCGTATTCCAGGCGTAGAGCCGTTCGGCCGCCGACAGGCCGTCCTCGCCCCAATTCTCCGCCAGCGCCGGCTCGTCCTCGGTCGGCACCACCTGCACGTCAGCGAGATAAGAGCGGATCTGGTTGGTGAGGCGGGGCGGCTTCAGCGCGTCGAGCAGGAGGCGGCCGTGGCCGTCGACCAACGTCGAGATGGCGTTGACCAGGATGGTCGCGGGGTTGGCGAGCACGCCGCCCCAATTGCCGGAATGGTGTCCGCCGTCGCGCAAATTCACGTCGAGGTGGATGCGGATGCCGCCGCGGCATCCCAGGAAGAGCGTCGGCCGGTCGGCAGACAGGCGCGGCCCATCTGAGGCCATGAACAGGTCGGCCTTGAGCGTGTCGCGATTGAGATCGCAGACCTTGCCGAGATCGGGCGAGCCGATCTCCTCGCCCATCTCGACGATGAACTTGGCGTTGAAGCCGAGCTTGCCGCCGCGGGCCTCGCGCACAGCGCGTAGCGCCGCCATGTTGATGCTGTGCTGGCCCTTGTTGTCGGCGGTGCCGCGGCCATAGAGGCGAGTGCCCGCAACCGTCGTGTGCCAGGGATCGCGGCCATCGCGCCACTCGCCCTCCATGCCGTCGACGACGTCGCCGTGGCCGTAGATCAGCACCGTCGGCGCGGATTCACTCTCGTGATGCTCGGCAAACAGAAACGGCGCCTTGCCGCTGGGGGATTCCACGATGCGGCTGGAAAAATCCAACGCGGCGAATGCCGGCTGCATCTCCTGTTCCAGATAAGCGCGCAACTCGGTGCCCCGCGACGGATTCTGGCTTTCGGTCCGGTACGCGACGCGGCGGTCGAGCTCGGAAAGAAACGCACCGGAGGTGAAATCCTCACGGGCACGGGCGATGGCGTCGGCTCTGGTCATGGCTTGCATTTCGAGGTTCTGAGGCGAAGGACATTACCCGAGGCGGGCAGGTCTTCGAAAGTGGCGGGGGCTTCGATAGAACTTGGAGTTCTCTTGGGATTTCGTTCTTGCTTCCTCGATATTGGCTTGCCACGTGCGACAGCGCCGACGGATTTGGCCTTGCCAAGGCCAAGACATCCAAGTCTAGGATATGCAAGAACGTCGCCAAGTTGGGGCGTACGTCTACCATTCGAAGAGCGCTCAGTACAGAGTGCCAACAGTACAGACTGCCAAGGGACATCATGGCCAAAGAGATCAGGCTCAACGCCTTTGCGATGAATTGCGTCGCACACCAGTCACCGGGCCTGTGGACCCACCCGCGCGATCGCACCGCCGACTATAACCGCCTGCCCTACTGGACCGATCTCGCCAGGACACTGGAGCGGGGCCGTTTCGACGGGCTGTTTCTCGCCGACGTGCTCGGGGTCTATGACGTCTATGGCAACAGCCCTGACGCAGCCTTGCGCAATGCGGCACAGACGCCATCGAATGAGCCGCTGCTGCTGCTCTCGGCAATGGCGGCGGTCACTCAAAATCTCGGCTTCGGCGTCACCAGCAATCTGTCCTTCGAGCCGCCCTACCCGTTCGCACGGCGGATGTCGACGCTCGACCACCTCACCGAGGGCCGGATCGGCTGGAACGTCGTCACCGGCTATCTCGACAGCGCCGCGCGCGGCGCCGGCAAGGACAGGCAGACCGGACATGACGACCGCTACGACATCGCCGACGAATATATGGAGGTGGTCTACAAGCTCTGGGAAGGCAGCTGGGAGGACGACGCCGTGCTGCGCGACCGGGCCCGCGGCATCTTCACGGATCCCGCGAAAGTTCATCGCGTCAATCATGAGGGCGCAAACTTTCGCATCAACAACACGATTCACCTCAGCGAGCCGTCGCCGCAACGCACGCCGGTGCTGTACCAGGCCGGCACCTCGCCGCGCGGCCGGCAGTTCGCGGCCAAGCACGCCGAATGCGTGTTCATGTCGGGCCCGTCGGCCAAGGTGATCGCGCCGCGCGTCTCCGCGATCCGCCAGGAAGCCGCCTCGCTCGGCCGCAACCCGGCCGAGATCCTGATGTTCTCGATGATGACGATCATCCTCGGACGGACGGAAGCCGAAGCGAAAGAGAAGTATGCCGACTACCGCCGCCACATCAGCCCGGAAGGCGCGCTGGCGCTGATGTCGGGTTGGACTGGTGTCGACTTCTCCGGCTACGACCTCGACCAGCAAGTGCGTCACGTCCAGAACGATGCCGGCCGCAGTGCCATGGACAACGTCACCCGCGCCGATCCCGACCGCGTCTGGACCGTACGCGACGTCATCGAGCATGTCGGCATCGGCGGCGCCGGCCCGGTCGTGGTCGGCACGCCGGAGATGGTCGCGGACAAGATCGAGCAATGGTTCGAGGCGACCGATGTCGACGGGCTCAACGTCGCGTTCGCGATCTCACCCGGCGATTTCGAGGACATCGCCGACATGCTGGTGCCGGAACTGACGAAGCGCGGGCGCTACAAGTCCGAATATGCAAAGGGCACGCTGCGAGAGAAGCTGTTCGGCGATGGCCGTGCGCGGCTCGGCGCGCCGCATCCGGCGGCGGGATATCGGGTGGGAAAGACGGGGTAACTGCCACACACTCTCTGTCATGCCCCGGCTTGACCGGGGCATCCAGTACGCGGCGGCCTATCGAGGAATCACAGCCGTCTCTGGAATACTGGATCGCCCGATCAAGTCGGGCGATGACAGTTGAGAACGTGGCGAACACCGGTGCGATAGCAGCCCGCCCTACACCTTCCCGTCCACCATCACCTCGATCAGCTTGGTGCCCGGCCGGCTGAACGCCGACGCCAGCGTCGCCTTCAGCTCACGGGGATCGCTGACCTTGATCGCCTCGCAGCCCAGCGCCTTGGCGACGCCGGCGAAATCCACGGGGGGATCGACGAAATCCATGCCGACGTAATTGTCGTCGCCATGGAACGCGAGCAGGCGCTGCTTGATGATGCGGTAACCGCCATTGTTGGCGATGACGACGTTGAGCGGCAGCTTGTGATGCGCCGCCGTCCACAGCGACTGGATCGAATACATCGCACTGCCGTCGCCGGAGAAGCACACGACAGGGCGATCCGGATTGGCGATGCTGGCGCCGACGGAGGCCGGCAGGCCCCAGCCGATGCCGCCGGAGGCGAGGCCGTGATAGCCATAGCGATCGCGGTGCGGCCGCAGCGCGGTGATCTGACGGCTGGAGGTGAGGCCTTCGTCGACCAGGATGGCATGGTCGGGCATGGCCTCGATCATCTGCAGCACCAGGAAGTCCGGATCGATCGGGGCACGGCCGGCGCTCTTGCCGATCTGCTCGACCAACGCGGCGCGGCGCGCAGTCCAGTTCGCCGGTGCGAGCTCGGCGAGGCGCTGCTTGGCGCGGCTCGCGAGCGTCGTCCCACCCATCTCCTTCAGCACCGGGATCAGCGCGCGCAGCGTCTCCTTCAAATCCGCCTTCAGCGCGATCTCGGCGCCGTAATTTTTGGCAATCTCCCAATCGACGAGGCCGATCTGCACGATGCCGAGGCCATCCGGCAGCGCATCGACCTCGCTATAGACAGACATCCGCAAAGGATCGCCGCCGAGCGCGATCAAGAGATCGTGGGGCGCGAGCGTATCGCGTGCGACCTTCTGCACGCGCGCGAGCGTGCCGACGAAGCTCGGACTTTCGGAGAGGAAATGCGCGCCATAGGGCGTGGAGGACTGGTAAGCGGCAGCGCCGAGAAGTTCGGCGAGCTCAGCGGCCTCCTTGAGCGCATCGCTCTTGACCACCTCGTCCATGGTGACGATCACGGGGCGCTCGGCCTTCAGCAGCCGCGCAGCAAATGCCTTGAGCGCCTCATCCGACGGCTTGGTGCGCGCATCGATGCGGGTGGAGCGGCCGAGATCAATGCCAGCTTCGGAATTGAGGATATCGCCGGGAAGTGAGATGAACACGGGCCCGGTCGGAGGCGTCATCGCCACCTTGGCGGCGCGGCGCACGATGCGCGGAAGATCTTCCAGCCGCGTCACCTCGACCGCCCATTTCACCAGCGGCTCGGCCATGCGCACCAGCGGGCCGTACAGCACGGGCTCCATCAGGCCGTGGCCCTGCTCCTGCTGGCCGGCCGTGAGGATCATCGGCGTGCCCGTGAACTGGGCGTTGTAGAGCGAGCCCATCGCGTTGCCGAGGCCCGGCGCGACATGGACATTGCACGCGACGAGCTTGCCGGAGGCACGGCTGTAGCCGTCCGCGATCGCGACCACCAGGCTCTCCTGCATCGCCATCACATAGGTGAGATCGGGATGGTCCTTGAGGGCGTGCATGATCGGCAGCTCGGTGGTGCCGGGGTTGCCGAACAGATGCGTGATGCCCTCGTCCTTGAGCAGCGCGAGAAAGGCGGAGCGGCCGGTGATCTTGTTCTTCATGTTTCCTCCAGAAGCGGACGTCGCCGCAAGGACGGTGCATGATGGCCGAAGTCGGAGGAGGCGCGCAAGGAAGCGCGGTCATGGCTGCGTTGCGCATGTAGGTCTCATGTCCCGAACGCGGCGCAACGTGGAACGTTGCGACGCAGAGCCGGGACCCAGATTCGCGATCAGCTCGCTGACGCATGGATCCCGGCTCTGCGCAGCAGCGTTTCACGCTGCAGCGCGTCCGGGACACGCGAGCGGAACGAACAAGGCTACATCTCCTCCCGCCCCAGCTCGAACGGATCTTCGCCGCCTGCCCGCTTTTTCTTCGAGCGTTGCCAGACCACACCTGGAAATCCCTTCAGCGGCACCAGCGGCTCGCCGGTATAGGTCCATTCCTGCAGCTCTTCGATCGCGATGTGATAGAGCGGCTGGCGGCCGGTGCGCTCGCTGAACAGCGCGCGGGGGATGTTGACCATGTGCGGGCCGCGCGGGCGTTCATAGGTGATCGGCGTGCCGCAATGCGAGCAGAAGCTGCGGGTGGTTTTCGTGGCTTTGTCCTCGTAGCTTGCGAGCGCGGTCTTGCCAGCGGTGATGCGGAAGCGCTTCTTCCAGCTTCCGACATAGGTCGCGTAAGCCGCGCCATGGGCGCGGCGGCTGGCGGCGGAATGATCGTGCCAGGCCCAGCGCGCGGGAATGTCGATCTCGAAGCGGATCTTGCCGCAGAGGCATTGCCCAGTGGCTATACCTGCGGCGGCTGCGGCTTTGGCCATTGTGCCTCCCGTCGTCATTGCGAGCGCAGCGAAGCAATCCAGGCTGCCTCTGCGGAAAGATTCTGGATTGCTTCGCTGCGCTCGCAATGACGGAGTTTGTGGTGATAGTCGGAGCACCACAATAGCTCCGTAGCCCGGATGGAGCGAAGCGCAATCCGGGAATCGTGCCGCGGGGACGAATCCCGGATTTCGCTGCGCTCCATCTGGGCTACGAAGAAAGGCTACGCCGGCGTCAACTCGTCATACACCGGATAGTCCGTGTACCCCTTTGCCTCGCCGCTGTAGAACGTCGCACGGTTGTACGGCGTGATCGGATAGTCGTGCTGAAGGCGGCGCGGCAGATCAGGATTGGAGATGAAGATGCGGCCGAAGGCGATGATGTCGGCGTGTCCTTCGGCGATCGCCGCATTCGCAGTTTCGCCGGTGAAGCCGCCGGCGGTCATCAGCACGCCGCTGTAGAGCGGACGGAACAGCACCATCGCCGACGGCACGTTCTCCCAGTGGACATCAGCGCGGCCGGCGCCGCTGGAGCGCGGTTCGATGAAGTGGAGATAGGCAAGGCCGAGCTTGTCGAGCGCCTTTACGACATGGGTATAGAGCGGCATCGGATCGGGCTCTCCGGAATCGTTGGCGATGCCGTGAGGCGAGAGGCGCACGGCGACCCGGTTCGCGCCCCAGACATCGACCGCGGCCTGCGTCACCTCGAGCAGAAGCCGCGCGCGGTTCTCGATCGAGCCGCCATATTGATCGGTGCGCTGGTTGCTGCGCGATTGCAGGAATTGCTCGAGCAGATAACCATTGGCGCCATGGATCTCGACGCCGTCGAAGCCGGCAGCGAGCGCGTTCCTGGCACCCTGGCGAAACGCCTCGACGATGTCCTTGACTTCCCCAGTCTCCAGCGCCCGCGGCGTCTCGTAATCGGCGATCTTGCCGTCGGCGGTCATCGCCTTCATGCCCTCGGCCCTGATCGGAATCGCCGAGGCCGACACCGGGAGCGCGCCGCCATGGAATGAGGAATGGGAGACCCGGCCGACATGCCAGAGCTGGAGAAAGATGATGCCGCCCTTTGCGTGCACGGCGTCCGTCACCTTGCGCCAGCCGGCGATCTGCGCCTCCGAATAGATGCCGGGGGTCGCCGGATTGCCGCGACCATGCGAGAGGACCGGCGAGGCTTCGGCGACGACGAGGCCGCCCGGCGTTGCGCGCTGGCCGTAATATTCGGCGTTGAGCGGTCGCGGCGCGAAAGTATCGCGCTCAGCGCGCATGCGCGTCAGCGGCGCCATCGCGACGCGGTGTGCGAGCTTGTACGGACCGACCTGCAACGGTTTGAACAGCGCCTCGAATTTCATGTGGTCCCCGGATGTCTATGAAAGGATGTGGATCATATAGCGAGGGGCGGTCACCGGAAAAGGCGCCGCCCCCAAGTAGATATTCCCTCTCGCGGAAGGAGGGAGAGAACAGATCTTACGCCGTCTTGATCCAGACGGCCTTCACGTTGAGATATTCCTCGACATGCTGCTTGCCGGACTCGCGGCCATAGCCGCTCATCTTGTAGCCGCCGAACGGCACGGCCGGGTCCATCGCCTGGTAGCAATTCACCCACACCGAACCGGCCCGCAGGCTCTTCGCCACCGCATGGGCCTTGCTGACGTCGCGCGTCCACAGGCCGGAGCCGAGGCCGAACGTGGTGGCGTTGGCGCGCTTGACCAACTCGTCCATGTCCTTGAACGCGATTGCGGAGATGACGGGCCCGAAGATCTCCTCCTGCGCGATGCGCATGTTGTCCTGCACGCCCGCGAACACCGTCGGCGAGACGAAGAAGCCCTTCGACAGCGCGCCTTCGGTGACGCGGCCGCCGCCGACGAGCGCCTTCGCGCCTTCCTTCTGGCCGATGTCGAGATAGCCGGTGACGCGCTTGAGCTGCTCCTCGGAGACGAGCGGGCCAATCTGCACATTGGGATCGAGGCCGTTGCCGACCTGCAGCTTCTTGCCGAATTCGGCGACGCGGCCAGTGAACTCCTCGTAGATCGACTGCTCGACGAACAGGCGCGTCCCCGCGCTGCAGATCTGGCCGGAATTGGCGAACACCGCCATCGCGGCACCGGGCACTGCGGCATCGAGATCGGCATCCGCGAAGACGATGTCCGGCGACTTGCCGCCGAGCTCGAGCGAGACGCGCTTGAGGTTGCCGGCCGACGCACGGATGATCGACTGGCCGGTGATGTGCGAGCCCGTGAAGGCGACCTTGTCGACGTCATGGTGCGAAGCGAGCGCGGCGCCCGCGGTCTCGCCATAGCCCGGCACGACGTTGACGACACCGGACGGAATGCCGGCTTCCAGTGCAAGCTCGGCAATGCGCAGCGAGGTCAGCGGCGCTTCTTCCGCGGGCTTGAGCACCACGGTGCAGCCGGTCGCGATCGCCGGGCCGATCTTCCAGAGCGTCGCAGTGAGCGGGCCGTTCCAGGGAATGATGGCGCCGACGACACCGACGGGCTCCTTCAGTGTGTAGGAGAAGATTTCACCGGGCAGCGAGTTCTCGATGGTCTCGCCATGGATCGCGGTGGTCTGGCCGGCGTAGTAACGCAGCATGCCGACAGCGCGCAGGCGATAGGCGCGGGTGCGGCTGAGCGGCGCGCCCATGTCGAGCGTGTCGAGCTGCGACAATTCGTCGAAATTCTTCTCGACGAGGTCGGCAAGCTTCAGGAGCAGGTTCTGCCGCTCGAACGGCTTGACCTTGCTCCAGGGTCCTTCAAAGGCGCGGCGGGCGGCAGCGACCGCACGATCGATGTCTTCCTTGTCGCCTTCGGCGACGGTCGCGAGCAGTTCGCCGGTGGCAGGGTTATGGGTCTCGAAGCGCTTGCCGGAAGCGGCGTCAACCCACTTCCCGTCGATCAGCATCTGCTTGTAGGACCCGTTGGCGAACGGATGGCGCGTGATCGGAATAGCCTGCGATACAGCCATGGCTGCACTCCCTGTCAGCTGATTGATTGGTTCGATCTGGGCGGGATCGTTCGTCAGACAAACTACAGCGGGACCGGAAACGCGTAAAGGCGGCGTGGAACGAAGACCTCCCATGCCAACTTGTGCAGGGTCGCGCGAGGCACGTGCTATAACGCACCGGAGCGCAACACAGCTTCGCCGGAGAATTCGCATGTCACATCCCGCCATCGCCAAGGACAACGTTGCGGTGATCACGGGCGGCGCGTCCGGCATCGGATTTGCCGCCGCCGCGGCGTTTGCGCGCACCGGCATGAAGGTTTGCATCGCGGATGTCGATCAGGGACGCCTGGCCGAGGCTGCAACAAAACTGTCATCCGCCGCAGGTGCCTCGAATGTGATGACGTCTGCGGTCGATGTCGGCAAGGCCGATGGCGTGATGGAACTGGAACGCGCCGTGCGCGCGCGGTTTGGCGGGACCGATATCCTGATGAACAATGCCGGCATTCAGCCCGGCAGCACATTGTTCGCCGAACCCGACAATTGGCAGCGCATCATCGATGTCAACATGTGGGGCATCATCAACGGCTCGCGCATCTTCGCACCGAACATGATCGCGCGCGGCAAGCCGGGCCTCATCATCAACACCGGATCGAAGCAAGGCATCACCACCCCGCCCGGCGATCCCGCCTACAACGTGTCCAAGGCCGGCGTGAAGGCGTTCACCGAAGCGCTCCAGCACGAGCTGCGCAACACGAAGGACTGCCGCATCACCGCGCATCTACTCATTCCCGGCTTCGTCTTCACCGGCCTCACCGCCAAGGGCCGCACCGAGAAGCCGGCCGGGGCGTGGACGCCGGAGCAGACGGTCGACTTCATGCTGACGCGGCTGGAGGCCGGCGACTTCTACATCCTCTGCCCGGACAATGACGTGCCGCGCGCGCTGGACGAGAAGCGCATGCTGTGGGCGGCCGGCGACATCATCGAGAATCGCCCGCCGCTGTCGCGCTGGCATCCGGATCATGCGGATGCGTTCGCGAGGTTTGTGAGGGAAGACTGACTGCCAGACCCTGAAGGTGAGGCGCGCCTTGCGCGTCTCGACTACAGCGTCTCTTGCTTGTGCCCACAGTTCTTGCACGCGAACTTGACGCGGGTCTGGCCTTTCTCCGCCTGCACCCGGTTCGGCGCGCCGCACTTGCCGCAGACCGCTTCGATGCGGGTGGCGCCCTGCTTGACCACGATGGTCTTCTTTTCCATCGATTCGCGGATCAGGCGCTCGGCCTCCTCACGCAGGGATTGTTTCGACAAAGCTCGTCTCCGCCTCTGGAAAGCGCGAGAGCCATATCGCACCTGGGTGTGAAGCACAATGCGTGACGGATATCTTGGTCCACAAACGTCTTTACGAGATGTGCGCGGATGCAGGCGCGGCGGAGCATGTTGCCCCGCCGCTCCGATTCAGTTCAGGCCGCCTTGGAGACCTCCATCAGCAAGCGCTCGGCCTTGGCATCCTCGATGCGGTTCACGAGGCGGCTGCTCTCGTGATTGTCACGCACGGTCTTGGTCAGCGTGATGCAAGTCTGGATCAGCATGACGATACCCATGGTGAGATAGCCCTTCATCCAGAGATCGATCGGCAGGAAGAAGATGCCGATGGCGACGAGGAAGGCGGAGGCTGCGAAGGATGCGTAAGTGAAGCTCACCCAGGCGCTGCTGTGGGGCTGGCCGTTCTGGTTCATGATGGTCTCCTAATGGTTCAATTGACGATTGGGTTCGAAACGGGTGTTGAGATCAGGCTGCCGGCATGCGCTTGGACTTCAAGCGCGCCAGCACGTCGTCTGCGGTCGTCTTGAGCCGGGGCCCGAAGCCCTGTTCGGCGAGTCGTTCGGCGGTCGCGAGCGGACCGCTGGCCGCGTCGAGCTCGACCAGAGCCTCGTCGGCGGCCTGAGCCTCCAT
>NZ_JXJM01000001.1:614588-670989 GCF_001593325.1 Bradyrhizobium sp. DOA1 | reverse complement strand
CGCCTCAGCGTGCCTTCCGCCTCCGGCAATGTGGATTCGTAGGGGCGTGCCGCCTCGATGCCGCTGCGGCGAAGCGAGCGCACCGCTTCCGAGGCACGGGCGATACGGCGCCCGCGATCGAGCTCGGTGATGCGGGCCTGCGCGTTGGCGACATGGCGCTTCAGCCGGGCGATCTCGGTCGCGAACAGCGCGCGCGCCGTCATTGCCGCATCGCGATCGGCTTCGAGACCCGCGATCGCTTCGGCGGCGTCCTTGGCGAGGTCCTCGCGCCCGCCGTCGAGCGCCGCAACCGCGCGGGTCTCGAGATCGGCGATGCGTGCATTGGTCGTTTCGAGCTTGCGGCCTTCCTGCTGGTCCTGTGCGATCGCCAGCGCCAGCGTGCGCTTGCTGCGCTCGACGGCTGCGGCCGCATCGCGCATCTGCTGGTCGAGGATGAGAAGGGCGGTTTGGTCTTCCAATTCCTCCCCCGCTGCGGCCACGCTGCCACGGAAGAGGGTCACGACGGTCTTGAACATCTGTAGCTCCCTGTTTATGAGCGTTGCTCACAAATGCTTTGTATCAAGAAACTTGAACTTCGTTCAAGAAATATTTGAGCGACGCTCAAATTTTTGGTTAAGAATGACTAAGACGCTGGAACGTCGAGAGAAATTGCGGGCTACCCTGATCCAGGCAGCCGAACGGATGATCGCCGAGCGGGGGTTGGCGGGCCTGAAGACCCGCGATCTCGCCCGTGAGATTGGCTGCGCCAACGGGGCTGTCTACAATCTCGTTGCTGATGTCGACGAACTCGTCCTGCGCGTCGGCTCGCGCACGCTGCATCGCCTCGACGAAGCACTGAGCGCAGCGGAAAGCGCGGGTGATCCTTCACCCCAGGAGACACTGGTCCGCACCGCCATTGCCTATTGCGATTTCGCCGCCGCAAATCTCGAGCTCTGGCGCGCGCTGTTCGAGCACCGCATGGCGGCTAACAAGGTCCTCCCCGACTGGTCCGTCAACGACCAGCTGCAGCTGTTCCGCCACATCTATCATCCGCTGGCGCAGCTGTTTCCCGAGCGCGGCCGGGAGGAGCTCGGCATCACCGCGCGTAGCCTTTTCTCAGCCGTGCACGGCATGGTCGCACTGGGGCTGGAGCAGAAGTTGGTCGCCGTTCCCCTGCCGGCGCTGCGCAAGGAGATCGCGGGCCTCGTGCGCGCGATGATCGATGGGCTGGTCGCGCGCGGGGCCTAAGGGCCGCCGCGGCGAAACCGTTGGCGGAGGCTGACTAAAATTTCGCCTGTAGTATCGCAACGGTCGCGCTTAGCCTCGCGGCGAAACATCCCTCGCACTCCCGGAGTCTGTCATGCCTCTCCTCGTCCGCGGCGGCACCGTCGTCAATCACGATCACTCGCGCCGCGCGGACGTGCTGATCGAGGGCGAGACCATCGTCGCGATCGGGGCCTCGCTCGATGCCCCGACCGGCACGCAGGTGATCGACGCCGGCGGCGCCTACGTCATCCCTGGCGGCATCGATCCGCATACCCATCTCGAAATGCCGTTCATGGGCACCGTCACCGCCGACGATTTCGAGTCGGGAACCAAGGCGGGCGCTCGCCGGCGGCACAACCATGGTGGTGGATTTCTGCCTGCCGGATCCTGGCCAGTCGATGCTCGCGGCCTATCAGGACTGGCGGCACAAATCGGAGAAGGCGGCCGCCGACTACGGCTTCCACATGGCGGTGACGTCGTGGTCGAAGCAGATCCACGACGAGATGGAGACCGTGGTCAAAACCTACGGCATCAACACCTTCAAGCACTTCATGGCCTACAAGGGCGCGCTGATGGTGAACGATGACGAGCTCTACAACTCGTTCGCGCGCTGCGCCCATCTCGGCGCCATGCCCGTGGTCCATGCGGAAAACGGCGACGTCGTCGCCTTGATGCAGGAGGCGCTGATCGCGCGCGGCGTCACCGGCCCGGAAGGCCATGCTTACTCGCGGCCGCCGGAGGTCGAGGGCGAAGCCACCAACCGCGCCATCATGATCGCGGACATGACGGGCACGCCGGTCTACATCGTGCACACCAGCTGTCGCGAAGCGCATGAGGCGATCGCCCGCGCACGGGCCGCAGGCAAGCGCGTCTATGGCGAGCCGCTGATCCAGCATCTGCTGCTCGATGCCGGCGAGTACCAGCACGAGAACTGGGACCATTCCGCGCAACGCGTGATGTCGCCGCCGTTCCGCGACAAGTCGCACCAGGACAGCCTGTGGGCCGGCCTGCAAGCCGGATCGCTCCAGGTGGTTGCGACCGACCATTGCGCCTTCACCACCGCGCAGAAGCGGTTCGGCCTCGGCGATTTCAGGAAGATCCCGAACGGCACCGGCGGCCTCGAGGACCGGCTAGCGCTACTATGGACCGCGGGCGTCGCCACGGGGCGCCTGGCCAAGGAGGAGTTCGTCGCGGTGACCTCGGCGAACATCGCCCGCATCCTCAACATCTTTCCCCGCAAGGGCGCGATCGCGGTCGGTTCGGATGCCGATATTGTGGTGTGGGACCCTAAGGCAACCAGGACCATCAGCGCCAAGCGGCAGATGAGCCGGATCGATTACAACGTGTTCGAAGGATTTTCCTGCACGGGTGGGCCAGTCGTGACGCTGTCCCGTGGACGCATCGCCTGGAAAGACGGCGATCTCCGCGCCGAGGCCGGCGACGGCCGCTACATCGAGCGCCCCGCCTTCTCGCCGGTGCATCTGGCCAACTCGAACTGGAAAGAGCTGTCCGCCCCACGCGCCGTCGAACGCGGCGCGGTGACGCCGTAGGGCCATCGCGTCCTTGGCAGACGTCCATCTGCAACTTTGAATCTTGGAGAGACTTAGGAACGAACCTCCGAAGGCCTTCGTTGTCGCGCATATTCCCTCCAGCACGCGAGTCCCTCCATGTATCACCACGTCAAGAAGTTGATGTTCACCGTGCGCGTCGACGAACCCGATCCGCGTTTCGGCAATATGCTCCTCGAGCAGTTCGGCGGCGCCAACGGGGAACTCGCGGCCGCGATGCAATATTCGATTCAGGGGCTGAACTGCGAGGATCCCGACCGCAAGGATCTCTTGATGGATATCGGCACCGAAGAGCTCAGCCATCTCGAGGTCGTCGGTTGCCTGGCGCGGATGCATCTCGCGCCTTCGAAGAACGACCGTCAGGCCGCGGAAGCCGATCCGCTGATTGCGATTGCCGGCGGTGGCGGCGTCAACCTGTTCAACTCGCAAGGCAATCCCTGGACTGCCGACTATCTCAAGATCACCGGCGAGCTCGACGTCGACCTCCGCAGCAACATCGCGGCCGAGGCGCGTGCGAAGATCGTCTATGAGCGCCTGATCAATTTTTGCGACGACGCCGGCTCCAAGGACGCGCTGCAATTTCTGATGACGCGCGAGATCACGCATATGAAGGCGTTTGCGCGCGCGCTCGAAAGCTTGTCCAAACCCGCCTTCAGCATCGGGCGGATCGCCCCGACGCCGGGCCTCGTGAACCAATATTTCAACGACTCCACCGGCAGCGGCGACCACGGTGAAATCGATACCCGCGGCCCCTGGAACGAAGGCGAAGACTGGGTCTTCACGGAATCGCCTGCGCTTCAGTCTTCTGAGCCCGGCGCTGCCCCGTCGATCGTCACGGAGAGCTCGCCGCCCGTCGACGAGGCCGGCCTGACCGATCTTCTGCTTCACGAACTGCGTGACATCCTCCACGCCGAGAAGCAGTTGACCAAGGCGCTTCCCAAGATGGCCCAGGCCGCGCGCTTCGATCAATTGCGAGAGCTGTTCGAGCAGCATCTGGCCGAGACCGAGAACCAGGTCGAGCGCATCAATGAATGCTTCGAGCTGCTCGGCGAGAACGCCCGAGCCAAGCCTTGCAAAGGTATGATGGGCCTGATCGAGGAAGGCCAGGAGGTCATGAAGGAAGGCGAGGAGAAGGAGGACGCGGCGGCCGACCTCGCGCTGATCTCAGCGGCCCAACGCGTCGAGCATTACGAGATGTCGGGCTACACCACGGCACGCAACCTGGCGCAACAGCTCCGGCACAGCGCGATCGTCGCCCTGCTCTCCAAATCCCTGGCGGAGGAAGAGAATGCAGATCTCCTGCTCAATCAGGTGGCGCGCTCGCTGATGTCGGTCGCGAAGATGCCTGCTGCCCTGGAGCAGGCCGAATAGGGAGCACTCAGCGTTCAACCGCCCCTCGCCATCGCGCGCGGGGCGGTGCGGGTTGTCTCGCGCGTGCTCTTGGTGAGTGAAACGGCCCGCGCCTGCTCGACTGCGAAGCCGCGTTCGAGCCGCGTCTGGCTCGCGCGCAGCATCGCCGCGTCGAGCTTGCCCCGTCGCGATCCGTCCAGAGCACAGGCGAAGACGCGATAGAACTGCACGCCGTCATAGGCGACCAGCAGCAGATCAACCCCGCCATTGATCGCCTCCACCACGGCTTTGCAGACGTCGTTCTGGTAGATCGCGCCCATGACGAGATCGTCGGTCATCACCACGCCCTGATAGTTCCATTTGTCGCGGATGATCCCTTGGACGACGCGCTTCGAATGCGAGGCTGCGCGATCGGGGTCGACGGCGGTGAGCGTGACATGACCAACCATGAGGGCGCTGCGCGAATGCGACAGCACCTCGCGGAACGGCAGCCAATCCGTCGCCTCCAGTTCCGCCACCGGCGTATCGAGATTGGCGCTGAAATGATGGGTATCGTCGCGCACGCGGCCGATGCCCGGAAAATGCTTCAGCGTGGCACCGACGCCCGTGTCCTCCAGCCCGCGCACATAGGCACTCGCAATCGTGCTGACGACTGCGGGATCGGCCGCGATCGCGCGCTGTCCGATCAGGGTGTGGAAATCGAGCCGATTGCGCCGCGGCGGTGGCTTGAGGTCGAGCACCGGCGCGAGGTTGAGATTGACGCCGAGCCCTGCGAGCTCACGCCCGTGAATGCGACCGAACTCTTCGGCCTTGGCCTGCTGATCGTCGGGCGCGAGCCCGGCGAGCGTCGCCAGCGCCGGCACCTTGGTCAGCGGCGGCGCGAGATGGCCGACGATACCGCCCTCCTGGTCGGCAGCGACGACCAGCGGCGACAAACCGGCCGCGCGTCGCTTGTCCTGAAGCGCCGCGATCTCCGCACGCAGCGCCTCGACCGTCCGTCCCCTTATGTTGTGCCGGGTAACATAAACGCCGCCGATCAATCCCTGCTCGGCGAGGCGCGCGACTTCCGGAAACGAGGAATAGCCGACCATGAAGTGAGGTCCGAGCTGCCGGGCCTCGGCGGCGCTGGCAGTGAGGACCTCGTGCTTACGCAGCTCGAACCTGACATGCGCCGCTGCCATCAGCAGCGGCGGCAAGCACCAGAGAATGACGAGCAGCTTGCCGGCTGTGCTGCGCCAGCGCCCTGTTCGCAGCAAGGTGATGACGACGACAATGCTTGCGACGACAAGGGCGGCGTTTCCGGCGCCACGCAGTACGAGCAGATAGGGATCGTTCTTGTTTGCTGCCGCGAATGCAGCAAGCGGTGCGACGATCCAGAGCAAGCTGAGAGCGATACGATTGAGAAATTGCATGATGCGTCACACGCGGTTGGAGCGAATGCTTCGCACCTATCAAAGCGGTCCGCGCTACGCGAGCGCCAAAAGCGCGCCTGCACGAAAACTGCAAAAGACTCCTGAATCCGTGCAGGCGTTGATCCCGCCTTCTGCACATGCACCGTTCAGAATTCGTCATGCCATCCTTCACGGAGAATCTTCTGGACATGACCAGCCTGGCTTCGACCTCGACGACGGACATCCAACCGATCAGGCCTTCCGCGCTGTCGGCCAAGCTCGCAATGGCGCTGCTGCTCGCTGCCCTCGCCGACTGGCTCTTCTACGGCCAGCGGATCGGGCTATCGCTGGCGATCTTTGCAACGGCCATCGCCTGCGCCTCGCTGCTCGCCAATCTTGCCACGCTCAATCTTCGACGCGCGGCGATCGGAGGTGCGATCGTCGCATTCGGCCTGGTGCCGGCCGTGGAACAGCTCAACACACTCTCGTTCCTGATCCTCATCGCGGCGCTGCTCATCGCCCTGCTGCTCGCGACCAATCCGGAGACAGCCGGGCTTCCAGACCGCGCCCGCGCACTCCGTCACCTCGTTCTGCTCGGCTTCTTGCGGTTCTTCCCCGAAGCGCTCCAGGCCTTGAACTGGTCGGCCTTCACCCGGGGCATCGCGCTCTGGCTGCTGCCGATGATCCTGAGCGCGGTGTTCATCGCGTTGTTCGCGGCGGCCAATCCGGTAATCGAGCACTGGGTGTCCCTGCTCAATCCGAAGCTCCTCCTGGAATATGTCAGTGTCCGGCGCGTGCTGTTCTGGACCTTGATGCTGGCGCTGGTCTGGCCGTTCATCCATGTGCGGTGGCGCAGCAAGAAGATTGCCGTTGCGAACGCAACCGATGCCACCGAACCAGAGCCTCGGGTGCCGCTCGTCCCCACCGAGCTCCTGGGCCCCTCCACCATCCTGCGCTCATTGATCCTGTTTAACCTGCTGTTCGCGGCGCAATCGATCCTCGACGGCATCTATCTCTGGGGCCATGCGGCGCTGCCCGATAATTTGACCTACGCCGCCTACGCCCATCGCGGCGCCTATCCGCTGATCGCGACCGCGCTGCTCGCCGCCGCTTTCGTGCTGGTGGCGATGCGCCCGGGCGGGCCGGCCGAGAAGTCGAAGGTGATCCGGCCGCTGGTCTATCTCTGGGTGGGACAGAATGTGCTTCTGGTCGCCTCCTCCATCCGCCGGCTCGATCTCTATGTCGACATTTACATGCTGACCTATTGGCGGATCGCGGCGTTCATCTGGATGGGGCTGGTGGCGCTCGGCCTGATCCTGATCGTCGCGCGCATCGCGCTCGACAGGTCCAACCAATGGCTGGTCGGTGCGAATTTGATCGCATTGACGATCGTGCTCTATGGCTGCTCGCTTGTGAACTTCGACGCCTTCATCGCCGACTACAATGTCGCCCACAGCCGGGAAGTGTCGGGGAAAGGCGTGCAGATCGACATCGACTATCTCATGACGCTCGGACCGCAGGCGGTACCCGCCATCGACAAGGCGTTCGCGCTGCGGCCCGCCGCCAGGGAGGGCTGCCTTGTGTCACGCCGCGACCGCCTTGTAGAACAGCAGCGTCAGGACCTGGCCTGGCGAAGCTGGAGCTTTCGCGACTGGCGGCTCCAGCGCAGGCTGGACGTCCAGGCGAAAGCTCAGGCCGGCAGCCAGCCGGCGGGCTGACGAGGACACGGAGAGTTTCTTGGCGCATCGCATTCTCATCGTCGACGACGAGGGCCATATCCGCGAGGTCATCCGCGTCGCCCTCAGGAAGGCCGGCATGGACGTGATCGAGGCGCGCGACGGCAAGGAGGCGCTCGCCCGCTTTGCCGCCGACAAGCCGGATCTGATCGTGCTCGACATCGGCATGCCCGAGTTCGACGGCCTCGACGTCTGCCGCGAGATCCGCAAGACGTCCGACATGCCGATCCTGTTCCTGTCGGCACGCGACGAGGAGATCGACCGCATCCTCGGCCTCGAGATCGGAGGCGACGACTACGTGACCAAGCCGTTCAGCCCGCGCGAGCTGGTGGCGCGGGTCAACGTCATCCTGCGCCGCCTCAACCCGCGCAATGGCGAGGCCAAAGTGGGCCCGGGCGCGCTCATGCAAGGTGGCCTCCTGATCGATCCCGAGCAGCATGTCGCGACCTTTGCCGGCACGCCGCTCAAGCTGACCGCGATCGAGTTCGGCATCCTGCGCGCCTTCCTGACCCGGCCAACCTCGGTGTTCAATCGCGAGCAGTTGATGCGGGCAGCCTACCAGCTCAACATCCAGGTCTCCGACCGCACCATAGACAGCCATATCCGCAACATCCGCGCCAAGCTCGCGGCGCAAAATTGCGAGAACGTGATCGAGACCATCCACGGTGTCGGCTTCAAGCTCGGCCGCTGCGAGAAAGAGGCATGAGCACGGCTCCCGACAAATGGCGGCCGTCGCTTGGGCTCGTGATCTTCACGGTGTTGACCACTGTCGGCGTGCTGCCGCTGGTGGGCCTGTTCTTCTTCCGCCTCTACGACAACCAGCTGATCCGTCAGACCCAGGCCGAGCTGATCGCGCAGAGTCGCGTGCTCGCGACGATCTATGCGCAGGAGGTCACGGCGAGCCTCGGTGGCGGCCTGACGCTCGGCGCCGAGGTACCGCCCGGCGTGCTGCCCGATCCCGGCGACCAGGTCACGCCGATCCGCCCCGCGCTCGATCTCACCGCCAACGACCTGCTGCGGCGGCGGCCGGATGCACAGGCAGCGGTCCGGCCGGCCGAGCCGGCCTATGTCGAGATCGGCGCCAAGCTGACGCCGATCATCCGCGAGACCCAGAAGGTGACGCTCGCGGGCTTCCGCATCCTCGATCCGCAAGGCGTGGTGATCGCCGGGCGGCAAGAGGTCGGACAGTCGCTCGCTCATATCGAGGAGGTCGCGGACGCTCTCCACGGGCAATACCGCGCCACCTTGCGCAACCGCGTGCCGGACAAGCCGCCGCCGCCGATCTATTCCTTCAGCCGCGGCCTCGGCGTGCATGTGTTCTCGGCGATGCCCGTCATCGTCAACAGCCGCGTCGCCGGGGTGATCTACACCACGCGCACGCCGAGCAACATCTTCGACCATCTCTACCAGGAGCGGGGCAAGTTCGTGCTGGCCGGGCTTGCCGTGATCCTTGGCACGATCGCAATCGGCCTCGTCTTCTCGCGCACCATCACGCTGCCGATGCGCGAGCTGATCGACCGCGCCGCTCAAATCGGCCGCGGCGACCGCGAGGCGTTCCGGCCGCTGCGGCACTACGGCACGCGCGAGTTCGCCCAGCTTTCGCACAGCTTCCTTGGGATGGCCGAACAGCTCGCGCGGCGCTCGGACTATATCGCGACGTTCTCGGCCCACCTCACTCACGAGCTGAAGTCGCCGCTGACCTCGATCAAGGGCGCGGCCGAGCTGCTGCAGGATTCGGTCCAGGGCAAATTGGGCAGCCTGACGCCAGCCGAGCAGACAACCTTCATCACCAACATCCTGTCAGACACCCAGCGGCTGGAGGCGATGGCGCAGCGGCTGCGCGAGCTCGCGCGCGCCGAGAGCCTGCCGCAGAACGAGCGCACTGAGCTTGCTCCCGTCATCGCCGATCTCAGGAGCCGGTTCCCGGAAAACACCATCGAGGCGAATGGCAGCCTCGACCGAGCGATCGGCATGTCTCCGGAGAAGGCCCTGATCGTATTGTCGCATCTCGCAGACAACGCAATGCGGCACAAGGCGAAGTCAATCCGGCTGCACGCCGTGGACCAAGGCACGACCTTGCAGCTGACGGTGAGCAATGACGGCGAGCCGATCTCGGCGCCCAACCGCGACAGGATCTTCGACGCCTTCTTCACCACCCGCCGCGACCAGGGCGGTACCGGAATGGGGCTGGCGATCGCACGCGCGGTGATGGCGAGCCATGGCGGCTCGATCAGGCTCAAGCCCACAGACCAGGGCGCGGCCTTCGAACTCCAATTCCCAGTCGCCTAGATCGCGAACACCCAGGCGGCGACGATGGTGGCGATGGTAACGAGACCAGCGATGGTCCAGCCGGCGGCATATTCCAGCTCAGGATGACCGGTCGCCCGCATGATCTCTGCCGGATCGGCGGTATGCTTCTCTGCCATGACAGCCTCGCACATTACTCTCCGCGTCATATGTAAGTCGCATCAGCCGCCAATAGGTTCCATCACGGACGTGCGAGGAATGACGCAGCAGCTTGGCTTGTTCGCAGATCCGTTGGCCGGGCCCGCCGGGCTTCGCCATACGGACAATTTTATCGATGCCGCTCTCGAGCAGGCCTTGATCAGCCGCATCGCGGCATTGCCGCTTCAACGGTTTCAGTTCGGCGCCTTCGAGGGCAATCGCCGGGTGGCGTCGTTCGGCTATCGCTACGACTATTCGCTGCAGCGCCTGGCGGAAGCAGAGCCGATCCCCGACTGGGTGCTGCCGATCGCACGGCAGGTGGAGGCTTGGGCGGGGCTGCCGGAGGCCAGCGTCCGCCAGGTGCTCTGCACCGAATATGAGGCCGGCGTCGGCATCGGCTGGCACCGCGACAAGCCGCAGTTCGATAAGGTGCTTGGCCTCTCGCTCGGCGCCCCCTGCAAGTTCCGCTTTCGCCGCCGCAGCGGCGAGCGATGGGAGCGCCACACGCTGGAAGCCCTGCCGCGCTCGCTCTACATGATGGACGGCGAGGCGCGGTCGCAATGGGAGCACAGCATTCCGCCGGTGGAAGCGCGCCGCTATTCCATCACCTTCCGGACGATGAAGCGGGTATGATAGACGTCTCCAAAACCAAACTGCGAAAACAACCCCATGCACAGTAGAAAGCTGTTTCCGGCCCGAGCCTCGGCAATGCCGGGCAACGGCTTGACGGATCGAGACAAAACGGCGGCGCTGCGCAATTCTCCGGAGCTCTGCGAATTTGCGTTCCAAATGCGGCGACATGCCAGGCCGGATGTCCGTTCCGTGTGGACCAAGGGTGCCGCGAATTCGCCTCAAGGCCGGCTGACTAATGTGGCGAATTGAAAAGACAGGCCATATCGGCGGGCCAATATGGCCCGCAAGGCCGGCATCACCATGAAGAATTATCTGACGTTTTTCCTGCTTCTGACCATGACCACGGCGTCCGCGCACGGACCTTTGCCGGCCCGGCTCTTACGACCGTCCGACCTCGTGCAAATCGGCCTCACCGACAGCGACACCACGGCCGGCGGCACCGCGCGGCTGTGCGAGCAGGTCAGCTTCTCGCGCGGCCTGCGATATGGCGACAGCGAGGCGAATGTGCTCGACATCGCGACCAGCGAAATCAAGGCGGATACGCCGCGGCCGGTGCTGCTGTTCGTGACCGGCGACACCTTTACCGGCGACCGCCAGGCGCCGGAACTGGCGCGGCAGATCGAGGACCAGGCGATGTGCTTCGCCGCGCGCAACCAGATGATCGGCGTGCGCGTCAATTATCGCCTGGCGCCTGCGGCGACCTGGCCGATGGGAGCCACTGACGTCGCGGCAGCGCTGTCCTGGATCCACGGCAATATCGACCTGTTCAACGGCGACGCCCGCGAGATCGTCGCGGTCGGCTACGGCGCCGGCGCCTTCCATGTCGCCACCCTGCTGGCGCATCCCGAGTTTCAGGCCGACCGCGCCGACGTCGCCGCAGTCGTGCTGGTATCCGGCATCTACCGCGCGGGCAAGGACGCCAGCGACAGCGAGAAGGCCTATCTCGGCACCGATGCCAGCCAATACAACGCTCGTTCGGTGTTCCCCGGCATCCTCAATGTCGACGTGCCGATCGTGCTGGCCTGGGCCGCGGACGATTCCCCGGGCATCGTGGCGCAAGGCGAGACCCTGAAGAAGACGCTCTGCGGCGCCGGCCATTGTCCGCGCAGCGCGCTGCTGCGCAGCCGCGACGGCATCGCCAACGCCTTCGGCCTCGACGGCTCCGGTGACAGCCTCGCAGAGCCGACGCTGCTGCTGGTGCGTCAGCTCGAGGCGCGGGGATTGCCGTAGGAGGCGCGTCAGTACGCCTGCCATTTCATGCCGCCTGCGCTGCATTGAAGCCGGCCGCAGAAGCCACCACACGATTGCCAAACGCCTGATCTAGATCAACTCGCCTTGCTGCGAATTGAGCCGACCTCGTTGGGGGCCAACGACAAGGTGTCGAGCATGCGCGTCACCGGCAGAGTGCTATTCGTTTTGATCGCTGCACTGACCTCGCTCGGGGCGATGTCACTGCAACGTACGGACCAACCCGCGACCGACAAGGAAATCCGCATCGGCAATGTCATGCCGTATTCGGGGCCGCTCTCGGAGTTCGGGGCCATCGGCCAAGCCGAGGCCGCCTATTTCGACATGGTCAACGCGCGCGGCGGCATCAACGGCCGCAAGATCCGCTTCATCACGCGCGACGACAATTCCGATCCGGCGACGGCGCTGGAGCTGACGCGCAACCTGGTCGAGATCGATAAGGTGGATCTGATGTTCGGCTCGTTCGGCACGCCCGGCAATCTCGCCACGCGCTGGTATCTGAACGAGAAGAAGATCCCGCAGCTGTTCGTTGCCTCCGGCGACGAGGAGCTGAGCCAGCCAGGCGCGTTTCCCTGGACCATGGGCTGGCAGCCCTCATTGCGGTCGGAAGGACGCATCTATGCCAACTACATCCAGGCCTATTATCCCCGGAAGAAGATCGTCGTGCTCTGGCAGAACGACCAGTTCGGCCGCATGCTCTACAAGGGCATCCAGGAAGGACTTGGCGACCTCAACCGTCACGTCCTCGTCGACATCGCCTTCGACATTGCCGATCAGCATCTCGACGGGCACATCTCGATCCTGAAGCGCTCGGGCGCCGACATCTTCGTCTTTCTCGGCGTGCCCTCGACGGCCTCCAAGGTGATCAAGCTGGCGGCGTCCATGAATTGGCATCCGGTCTTCATCGTCAACGACGCCTCCGCCTCGATTGCCAATGCGATGGCGCCCGCGGGCCTGGAGAACTCGGCCGGCGTGATCTCGGCGGCGTTCCTGAAGGACCCGAGCGATCCCGCATGGAAGGACGATTCCGCCATGAAGGACTGGTTCGCCTTCATGGACAAGTATCATCAGGTCGAGAGCACCAACAACAGCGCGGCCGTCTATGGCTACGCCGCAGCCGAGGCGCTGACCGAGGTGCTGAAGCAATGCGGCGACGATGTCTCGCGCGAAAACATCATGCGGCAGGCGGCCTCGCTGAGGAATCATCACCCCACCCTTGCGCTGCCCGACATCAGGATGAACACCTCGCCCCACAACTATCTGCCGATCAGGCAGATGCGGCTGGTGCAATTCGACGGCCGGTCCTGGCAGCCTTTCGGAGAGGTGATCGAGACCGCGTTCACGGAAGGCGTGGCAAGGTGACATTCAAAAACAAAGGCGACCGTCATGCCCGGGCTTGTCCCGGGCATCCACGTTCTTCGTTCTACGTGGCAAGACGTGGATGGCCGGGACAAGCCCGGCCATGACGATGCGGACGCTTCGGTGCTCCACGCGCCGGACCCGAAATGAAGATCGAGCCCCGGTGCGGCCTCGTGATGATGCAGCTTCGCTCCGCCGCCCGAACCAGAAGCCCACGCCATATTGAGGGCTTGCATTGAGAGACCGGGTCTGGCTGGTTCTGGCTCCTGACAATCAGATCGGAGCTCACCATGATCCCGTTCGACACGTTGCTGACCTATGTCGCGGTGGTTCTCGGCCTCTTTCTCATTCCGGGTCCCGCCGTCCTCCTGGTGCTCGGACGCTCGTCTGTGGGCGGGCATCGTGTCGGAATTGCCACCGGTCTTGGCATCGCGACTGGGGATCTGCTTCACACCGCGATGGCTACGCTCGGATTGTCGGCAGTGCTGATGACCTCGGCTCTCGCCTTCAGCCTGGTGAAGTACGCCGGCGCTGCCTACCTCATATATCTTGGCATCCGCGCGCTCATGGAAAGAGGAGAGGATATCAAGTTGGCGCAGTCGCGTTTGGTCGACACATCGCTCGCCTTCCGGCAGGCCGTGCTGGCTGAACTGCTCAACCCGAAGACGGCGCTCTTCTTCCTGGCCTTCCTCCCGCAATTCGTACATTCCGAGCACGGCTCCGTCGTTGCCCAGCTTGCAATTCTTGGCCTCATCTTCGTCATCATGAGCGCGATCTACACCGCATTGATCGCGCTCGTTGCCGGCCGAGTCGCTGGCTGGCTCACCCGTCATCGCAGCATCGGCCGCTGGCAGGGCCGCGTCATCGGGGCGATCTACCTCGGTCTTGGCGTTCGCATGGCCTTGCAGCAAAAGTAGCCTGATCGTTACATCCCGCCGGGAGAGACCCATGACCGAGACCATCCGCATCAAGCGCTTCCAGGCGCGGCCCGTGATCGTGCCGATGAACCTGCCGCTCCAAACCTCGACCGGATCGGTCGCCAAGGCGCCGCTGGTGCTGATCGACTGCGAGACCGACCATGGCGTGCGCGGGCATGCCTATCTGTTCTCGATCACCCCGTCGGCCTTGAAGCCGCTGACGGCGATGGTCACGGAAATGTCGGATCTCCTCGCCGGCGATGAGCTGCTGCCGTTCGAGATCGAACGCAAGCTGGCGCAGCGCTTCACGCTGCTGGGCCTCGCCGGCCTGCAACGACTGGCGCAATCCGGCATCGACATGGCGGCATGGGACGCGCTGGCGCGCAGCAAGGGCCTGCCGCTGGCGCGCCTGCTCGGCGGCGCGCCGAAGCCGGTGCGCGCCTACAATTCGAAGGGGCTCGGCATCATGCCGGCGGGTGCCGCGGTGGAGGAAGCGCACAAGCTGCTGGCTGAGGGTTTCGGAGCGGCCAAGATCCGCGTCGGCCGGCCCGATGCGCGGGAGGATCTCGCTGTCGTTCGCGCCGTGCGCAAGGCGGTCGGCGATCAGGTCACGCTGATGTGCGACTACAATCAGGCGCTGACGGTCACCGAAGCCATCCGCCGCGGCGAGATGCTCGACGACGAAGGCCTCACCTGGATCGAGGAGCCGATCCGCCACGACGACTATGTGGGCTGCGCCCGCATCGCGGACGCGCTGCATACGCCGGTCCAGATCGGCGAGAATTTCGACAGCGCGTTCTCGATGCAGGCGGCGCTCTCGGCTGAAGCCTGCGACTACGTGATGCCTGACGTCCAGCGCATCGGCGGCGTCACCGGCTGGCTCCGCGCCGCCGCGCTCGCCCACGCCGCCGGCATCGAGATGTCGACGCACCTGTTCTCGGAAGTGAGCGCGCATCTGCTCTGCGTGACCCCGACCGCGCATTGGCTGGAATATGTCGACTGGGCCGACGCGGTGCTTTCGACGCGCCTGAAGATCAAGGACGGCTTCGCGCTGCCGAGCGAGGAGCCCGGCAACGGGATCGAATGGGACGAGGCGGCGGTGACCAAATATCTCGTTGGGTGACGTCCTGCCGCTACTTCCCGGGAGTCGTCCCGGCGAAAGCCGGTCTTGCGACGAAGCAATCCAGACCGTCGCAGCGAAGACTTCGGATTGCTTGCTGCGCTCGCAATGACGCCGAAGGTCAGAAACAGGGGTCGCCAAGGGGCATCCTATTCAATCACCTCATCGGCGCGCGCTAATAGCGTTGCCGGAACATCCATCTGTATGGTCTTGGCAGCCGCTAAATTGATGACAAAGTCGTATTTGATTGGCAGCTCGACCGGCAGATTTCCCGGTTGCTCGCCTTTTAGTATCTTGTCGACGGAAGTTGCTGCGCGTCGAAACAGGTCAACCAAATCGGGACCATAGGACATCAGCGCCCCTGCTTTCACATAGACGTCGGCAGGTGCCATCACGGGCAAGCCATACGCCATCGCCACTTGCGCGATCTGTCTACGCTCATTGAAGAACATCGGATCGAAAACCGTGATCACGCCAGTTTTCTTGTCTCTAGGGATGAGAGAAAGAGCTCGCTCAAGTCGCGAGGACCTAGCACCTCAATCGGCTGCACCGTTAAATCCAGTGGGCTTGCCGCTGCTACCACCTGATCGAAAAAGCGTTGAGCAGTCGAGCGGTTATCTGGATTGATAAGCAATGCCACGCGGGAGAGATTGGGAAACGTCTCCTTGAATAGTTGAAGTCGCTTTGGGCTAACATCCACTACTGCATAGCCCGTGGTGTTGCCGCCTGGTCGCGAAAAGCTATTGACCAGCCCGCCACCTACGGGGTCAGCAACAATAATGAAGACGATGGGAGTTGTTTTGGTTGCCGCTTTCGCCGCGTATGCTGCGGCCGACGCTGAGGTGATGATGACGTCGAGGTTAAGCTGCGCCAACTCCGCGGCCATCGCTTTGAAACGCTCAGGCTGCTCTGCCGGAAAGCGATGCTCGTATATTACGTTCTTTCCCTCCACGTACCCTAGCTTGGCAAGTCCGTCTACCAGCGGCTTCAGAAAGACCGCCTCTTCCTCTGCATTGCCCGCGTGCCAGAGCACGCCAATCCGAGCAATCCTGCGACTTCTTTGAGCTTGAGCCGCGAATGGCCAAGTCGTCACGCCGCCAACCAGGATCAGGAACTCGCGTCGCTTCATTAGATTGCCCACAATCCAATGGCTTTCCAGTTCGTTGGAGACAAA
This sequence comes from Bradyrhizobium sp. DOA1, assembly GCF_001593325.1. NCBI lineage: Bacteria > Pseudomonadati > Pseudomonadota > Alphaproteobacteria > Hyphomicrobiales > Nitrobacteraceae > Bradyrhizobium > Bradyrhizobium sp. DOA1. The sequence continues at coordinate 654,803 of NZ_JXJM01000001.1, read as the reverse complement.
CGTATAGCACACTTCGCATCAATAATCCTCGATTGGTGTAGCCCCGCTTTGGGTCACATGCTGAAGTGAACAGAGGTCACAGCCCTATTCCGCTCTCCACATGTGAGCAGGCGATCGTTGGACGGTCAGGCGAGGCCGCTGCGGGCCAGTATCGACCTACTCAATGATTTCGTCAGCGCCAATGAGTACCGACGGTGGGATCTGTAAGCCGAGCGCATTATCAACTGTTCGATTTATCAGCTTGAAACGTGTCGGCTGCTCGACCGGCTGATCGCTCGGCTTAGGGTGCGAGCCTACAATTCGAAAGGGCTCGGCATCATGTCGGTGGGCGCCGCGGTGGAGGCGAGGAGCCCGGCAACGGCATCGAATGGGATGAGGCGGCGGTGAAGAGATATCTGGTGGCACGATCACGCTGCCGCCGCACCAACGCCGGGGAATGATGTAGGCAGATTTTCACTCTGTCATTGCGAGAAGCTTTTGCGACGAAGCAATCCAGACTGCTACCGCGGAGACTCTGAATTTACTTTGCTGCGCTCGCGAGGACGGAGGACGGGGCACCACCAAACAACAAAGCCCCGGGCGACGCCGGGGCTTTGAGCTGTTCACGTATTCAGGTTTGGCAATCAGTATCTCGCCACCACCGGTCCGCCGAAGCGATAGCTCACACCTGCACGCACGGTGTGGAACACTGGATCATGTTCGTAAGAGAAGCCGGGGAATGCAACGACAGAGGTGTTCCGGAAATTGCCGAAATCGGTGTAGCGATATTCAACACGGGCCGACCAGTTGGGCGTGAAGCCGTATTCCCAGCCTGCGCCGACGGTCCAGCCAGTGCGGGTGGTGGAGACGGTCTCAAACAGCGTGTTCGCGAGCACGTAGGTGTGGTCCATATCGGCCCAGGCCGCACCGCCGGTCACGTAGAGCAGCGAATTGTTGAAAGCGACACCAAGGCGACCGCGGATAGAGGCCTGAGCATCGATCCGGAAATCAGTGCCATTGAGGTTGCCAAGGCGATAACCCCCGTTGACGTCGGCGCCCTCTATGTCGCCTTCGAGACCGAAGACGAATTGGCCGAACTGCCAATTGTAGCCAACGTGACCACCGCCGACGACGCCATTGGCGTTGAAGCCCTGGACGAGGCCCGTGGGGACGCCCGCTGGGTCGAACTCACGGGTACCGTTGTCACCCCAGGCGTAACCGACCTGCGCACCGATGTAGAAGCCGGTCCAGTTGTAAACGGCGGCTACCGGTGCGGGAGCCTTGGTGTAAGGCCGGGCGGCCATATCGGCGGCTGACGCGCCGGCGGTGCCGAGGACGAGAGCGGCAGCGGCGATGACGAATCTTTTCATTATCTTCCCCAATTTTTAAGGCACGGAATCACGAACGATTTGGTGATGCAATTTTAACCCGGCAGTCGCGCGCACCGCGTTACCTGAACGCAACAGCGACTACCGAATCTTCCCGCCGCAACTCTACGCTCGATCGTGGAACTCGGCTCGGCTTGGTTCCATCGCTCAGAAGTTCGTCACAAATCAAAGATTTGTAACGCCTTGGCGATGAGTTCGGACAACAGAGTAGCGGGAACTGGCGACATGCGACGCGCGGTCGCACACACTTCGATTGCCATCACGTAGCTAAGCGGCGTTTCCCGGCCCTTCCAAACTTGGGTGACGTCCGATGGATTTCTGAGCAGACGCTGGCATCAATTCAGTTGCCTGTGTGACGGGTTCATTGGGCCTCCACCTGCTGAAGTGAAGAGAGGCCACGGCCCTCGCTCTCGACCTGAAAGCAGACGGTCATTGGATGGTCAGGCGAGGCCGCGGCGGGCCAACAGGCGACATGCGGGATACTACTCTATGACCAGCAGTCCCCGCTTTTTATCGCCGTCGAACGTATTTGCAGCGTCGAACAGCCGCTTCCGCTCGACGAGCCATGGCTGGAAATCAACATTGACGTCGAGCACGAAAACGAGGTCCTCGGCTTCGAAATAGCCCCCGATTGGGGAATGGTGCCCGCTACCAGCGCCAAAAATTTGAGCGCGATCGAAATTCACGATGTAGCGTCGCCCCGGATCGTTGGAGCGGCGGAGATGCTCCAGGAACTGCTTCTCGCTGAGATCGCGCAAGACGGTAACGTTCCGCTTGGTCTGCGACTGGGCGACTTTGGCCAGCTCGTCGAGCGTGAGGCCCATGATGCATACCCCTGTCCAGCAGCTCCACGTGCCGGCCAACACCTCGCCCTCCGTCCTTGCCGCCTCGCCAAGCGACCGGTACGCATTCGCAACAGCGGCAGGTCCGCAGCGAGAACCATTTGACTGCCAATCAACGTGTCTTTGAAATGTGGCTGCCACGGGCAGATGCCACGCACGCTCCATAAGCTCAGGAGTACGTATTACCGATGAAGCGATGGCTTCTGAGGGAACGTGCGATCGACTGACCACCAGGGCCCCGGCACACACCAGACCCACGGCGATGACGATGCTGCTGATGCTGACGCGGTGCCATCGCTTCATGGGTCAGAACCTTGGCGGCAATCACGACATCGGCCTGCAGAACTATATTGAGAAATCACCGGCGGGAAGGAGATTCCATATGCGCGTCCGTACGGGCTGAAAATACGATCGCATCTCTCGACGGGGCGCCCGAGTTCTTCCTTGAACAGAAAATGCGACAGCCAAACGAACCCTTTTCCGCGGCACCCGCGACACGTATCGGCGTCAAGATTCAGATGCTAGATTTCCCGGCCTACCGAATAGGAGGACGACATGCCCGAGAGCGTCTACAAGGTCATCGAACTGATCGGTACCAGTAAGGACTCGTGGGAGAAGGCGGCCGCCAATGCGGTCGACCAAGCCGCTAAATCTCTCCGAGATCTTCGCATCGCAGAGGTCGTCAAGCTCGATATGCAACTGGACGAAAAGGGAAAGGTCGAGGCCTATCGCGCCAAGCTCAACGTATCCTTCAAGTTCGAGGGCACCTGAGCTTCAGCACCTCGCCCCCTTGCGGGCGAGGATGGCTCGTTGGCGAAGGCGCGCTGCACGGTCCGCCCAACAGGACGCTGTGGCCTATTCCGGAAGTTGGCACTGGTCCGACCGGGACCGATATGCTCTGATGCGAGGGGCGCGTATGGCACGTGGTGGCCCCATGTACATGGTCATTCGCAAGTACACGAATGTTCGTTCGGTCGCGGACGCCGCCCGTCGCGCCAAGAGCGGCGTCGGTGAGATCCTGAGGCAATCGCAGGGATTTAGATCTTACCATGTGCTGGATGCGGGCGGCGGTGTCGGTATCGCCGTGATGATATTTGATGACCGCGAAAGCGCCAACGCGGCGAACGCCAAGATACTGGCGTTTATTGAGGCGAGCCTGCATGACCTCGACCTCGGCGTCCCCGAAGTGACCAGCGGCGAACTTTTGGTGGACATGGAGTCCAATGGATCTTCGGGCATGAGGTAGCCCCACGCGCCGCCAGTTGCGCGGCGGATGCGGCCCTTGCTCACGTCATCGACCTGATGTTGGCAACGATCGCGCCCTGGACCTATGCGTACCGCCCGTCAGGAGTATTCAACTGCGGGTTCTCAGGAGCAGCAACGCCATGAAGCAACATACCTTCGAAGCATTTTCCATCACAGCGATCTGCTGGACACAGCTCGTGGCAATGGGCACCGCGATGCCGCCAAGAGATCCTGATGAAGAGGACGAGGAAGAAGATGACGAGGACGAAGATGACGAAGAGGAAGATGACTCTGACGAACCAGCGGTCGTGCGCGAGCCAGACGAAGACTAGATCGGCGCTTGTTCGGCAGTCGGCGCTATAATGTGCCCCATCGGCTGCCCTGGTCGGCAGGACTGAGCGCTGTCGGCTGTGGTGCACCTTCGCGAGTTCGTCTGCTTGGGGGCCAGAAGCAGACTCGCCAGTTCACTTCCTTCAGATGTCCGGGATGCGGATCGATACTTTGGCCAGCAAAAGGCCCCAACTCCAGGGGCGTGAGTTGGGGCCCGTTGAGCTGTCTTGGGGGAAGCGAGCCCCAAGCCATTGGGGGGGACATAGAGAAGCTCGACAATCGACTAATTGATCAAGCCTAGCAATCGTCCCCTCGGCCGTAGCCCTTGCCATTGCTGCCACGGTAGACAGCGCCTCCGCCGGAATGCGCAATCGCATCCGACGTGAGGGAGGTAGACAGCAGCACGGCGAGAGTTGGCGGTGTCACGGCAGCAAATTTTCCGCAGGTCTTCAAAAATTCGCGACGATCATCGTCCGATGTCGACATGGCAACCTCCGGGCTGGATTGCGATGACTACATCAGACGCCTGAAATGAATTGGACAAATTAACCTATGTGGGTTGAGCCGATCACAAGATATTGCTGGGGCGTCTCGACGAATGGTCATAAGCACCTTGCGGTGATTAGTCTCCACAATGCTTGAGTCAGAGAGAATGCCGCTCAACCGATCAGACTATTTCCGCTCGGCCATGAAAAACCGATCGATGAGTACACGCCCCAACGGTGCCCCATGACTACATGGCGCCCTCGTGCCCATATCAGGGTCGTCGCCATCGGCCTGCACTGGCGGGACGGCCGGCTGCTCGCGGCCGAAGTGCGCGACGATGCCGGCCGGATCAAGGGCGTGCGGCCGCTCGGCGGCGAGATCGAGTTCGGCGAGAGCTGGCGGGCTGCCCTGGTGCGTGAGTTCAACGAAGAGCTCGGCATCGAGGTTATCCTCAAGGGAGAGCCCCTGATGCTGGAGAATATCTTCGTGCACGAGGGGGCGACCGGCCACGAGGTGATGTTCATCTCCGAGGTCGAGTTTCCCGACGCCGCATTCTGCGATCAGGAGCGCATCGACTTCAGGGAGGACAATGGCGACCCCATCGTCGCCCGCTGGTTCGACCTCGCCGCTCTCGACGTGGACGGTGCTGCGAGCCTGTTTCCGACCGGGCTGAAGGACTTGTTGCTGGGAGCGGCAAAGGGCGGCACCGCGTAGGCGGCGCGCCTGCTTTGCCGGACGCGACGCGTCACGCCGAGAAGCCGCCCACTGCCCGGCTGCTACTTCATCAGCCTGAAGCGGCCGCCTTCCACCTTGATCAGAAACGCCGAGCGCTCATCGTAGCCATTGTGATCGGTTGGACTCATCGTGGACAGGCCGTTGTTCAGATACACGTCCTTGCCGCGCTCGAGTTGGTCGCGAAGGGCGGCACGAAATTCTGCCGTGCCGGGCTTCGCGGTCTTCATTGCATTCGGTATCGCCGTCTTGAGAAGCGCCATCGAGTCCCACAGATGCGCGGCGAAGATGTTCGGCTTCTGCCCATTCGCCTTCTCATAGGCGGACAAGAATTCGTCTCGGACCTTGCGGAAGGGATCGTCCGCCGGCAGATCGTCCGCGATCGTGAACGCCTCGCCGGTGAAGACCGCTCCTTCGACGCTGGCTCCGCCGAGCTTGATGAATTCCTCGGTGGCGACACCGTGGGTCTGGTAGACCTTGCCGGAATAGCCGCGCTCGCGAAGCGCCTGCTGCGGCAGGACGGCCGGGGTGCCCGCCGAGGCAATGAAGACGGCGTCCGGATTCGTCGCGATCACCTTGAGAGCCTGGCCGGTCACGCTGGTGTCGGCCCGAGCATAGACTTCGTGCGTGGTCACGGTCAGGCCGAAGGTCGGAGCGAGCCTGCTCACTTCCTTGTAATAGCCCTCACCATAACCATCGGAAACGCCGATATAGCCGAGCGTCTTCGCGCCCGATTTGGCGATGTGCTTGAGGATCGCGAGAGCCATCAAATCGTCGTTGGGAACGACCTTGAAAGCCCATTTGCGCCGTTCGTCCATCGGCTGCACGATGGCCGTCGCGGCGGCCAGCGAAATGATCGGCGTCTTGGCTTCCCAGGCGACATCCAGCATCGGCATCGTCACCGGCGTCAGGGAGGAACCGATGAGGACGTCCACGCCGTCCTGAATGACGAGCCGCCGCGCGTTTTGAACGCCCTTGGTCGAATCCGATTCATCGTCGAGGGCGATATAGACGATCTTCTCGCCGCCGATCTCCTTCGGGAGTGCAGCCACCGTCCGCATCTGCGGCTGCCCGAGCGCCGACCCCGGCCCCGTACCGGACACCACGATGCCCACCTTGATATCGGCCTTGGCGCCGGAGGTAGCGAGAACCATGGCCGCGCAAACGCACAAGGCTGCAAGGCAGCGCCTGATCATGATGTCCTCCCGTGTATTATAGTTCGCGGACGCAATCTCGCGCGGGTCGCGGGGAATGTCTGTCCCTACGGCTTGGGACAAATCCGATCTGGACGGAGAAGTGGCGGTTCAGACCTGCGTTCGGTATGCGAACGCTTCATTCCATCTGGCGAGGAGCTGCTGTCGAAGGAAATCGTGTCGCGCAGGGAATCGGACCTGTGGCGGCAGTCCGTCTTCGCTCTTCGAGCTACGCCGGACACGCTTCGCCCGAGAGATCGTGGCTGTGCCACGCGAAGCCGAAGGCGAAGCGTGGTGGGCACGACAGGGATCGAACCTGTGACCCCTACCATGTCAAGGTAGTGCTCTCCCGCTGAGCTACGTGCCCTAGAGGTCGTCTAGATCGGGTGGGGTCCCTATAACGGCTCAGGGGAGCCGGCGCAAGGACGGAACGGGGCCGATTCAGGCCGCCAGCATCTTGTTCACTTCGCTGACCAATTCGCGCAGGTGCACGGGCTTGGAGAGCACCTTGGCGTTCTTGGGGGCGTCCGAATCCGAGTTCAGGGCGACCGCGGCAAAGCCGGTGATGAACATGATCTTGATGTCGGGGTCGAGTTCCGAGGCCCGGCGCGCGAGCTCGATGCCGTCCATCTCGGGCATCACGATGTCGGTCAGCAGCATCTCGAACGGCTCTTCCCGCAGCCGCTGATAGGCGGCCATGCCGTTGTCATGGGACGAGACCTGAAAACCGGCGTTTTCCAGCGCCTTGACCAGGAAACGGCGCATGTCGTTGTCGTCTTCGGCGAGCAGGATCTTTGGCATGGCAGGAAACGTCGAATCCCCAGAGGATATCAGCGGTAGTCACTAAGCCCGACAGAGGGTAAATTTGGGGTGAAAATCTTTACCCTGAGACGGCTGCCGCTGCCGGTCCGTTGTGAACCGGAATGCGGCTCGAATCAATCGAGCCGCGCGTGCGTATCCCCGCCTCACTGCCCGCACGGTTAAGACGTGTTCCAACGCGCCGTCACATCTTTTCGCTTGGCAGAATGGTTGCGATTCCGGACAATGACGACACATAAGAGCCGCTCGATCGGCCGAATCAAGCGACCTGGCCCCCTGCCAGGTCCCGGCGCGAAGGGACGAAGCCTGAGAAGATGACCCGGTTTGACGGCGAGACGTCGCCAGCCTTCGAGATCGTCGAACCCGCGCAATGGCGTGCGCCGGTCATCTTCAACTCGCCCCATTCCGGCTCGACCTATCCGGACGAATTTCTGGCGGCCTCGCGGATCGACCTGCCGACGCTGCGGCGCTCCGAAGATTCCTTCATGGACGAGCTGATCGGCCATTTGAGCGATCGCGGCTTTCCGACCGTGCGGGTGAACTTTCCCCGCTCCTATGTCGACGTCAATCGCGAGCCCTACGAGCTCGATCCGCGCATGTTCACCGGCCGCCTGCCGAGCTTCGCCAACACCCGCTCGATGCGGGTCGCCGGCGGCCTCGGCACCATTCCGCGCGTGGTCGGCGACGGCCAGGAGATCTATCGCGATCGTATTTTGGTCGACGATGCGCTTTCGCGAATCGAGACGCTCTACAAGCCCTATCACCGCGCGCTGCGCCGGCTGATCAACAAGGTGCACCAGACGTTCGGCACTGTGGTGCTGGTCGACTGCCACTCGATGCCCTCGGTCGGCGTCAGCAGGGACGAGCCGCGCCGGCCCGATATCGTGATCGGCGACCGTTACGGCACCAGCTGCACGCCGCTGCTCTCCGACCGCGTCGAGGAGACCATGACGGGGCTCGGCTATTCGATCGGGCGCAACAAGCCCTATGCCGGGGGCTTCATCACCGAGCACTACGGCAATCCGGCGAGCGGCCTGCACGCGGTGCAGCTCGAATTGAACCGCGCGATCTACATGGACGAGCGCCGGCGCGAGCGCGGTCCGCGCTTTGCGCAGGTGGCGTCCGACTTCGGCATCCTGGCCGACGTGTTGGCGACCACGATCCCGTTCGGCGATCTCGGCCCGTTCCAGGCCGCGGCGGAATAGGCGCGGCTTTTACTTCGGACGCTTATGTTGTCTGCGGCTGACGCGAATGCGTTTTCGCTTCGAGGGCTCACGCGCACCGAATGAAAACGACAGCTCAAAGAGAGAAATGAATGCCCAAGAAAAAAGGGCCGCTTCTGATGAAGAAGCGGCCCAAGTCTAGGGAGGAAACGCCCAAGGAGGGCAGCGGTAACGCCAAGCGCTACCGCACCGCAACAATATGCGACCGCGACGCACAAAGTGCAAGGGCTTTTGAGCCGTTTCCCATGCAATATGCACATGGCTCAGTTGCTTCCACGGAAACCCAGATTCAGTTTCTTTGATAAGGAAATTCAATGGGTTGATAGATGTTTGCATACGAACGAGGCATGGTCGGAACTAAGTTTTCAACGCTGTGATCGATATTTGGCCAGCAGATGACTGAGATGAGGCAGCCATCTGCGGCATTCAAAATACCAGGGATCAAGACAAGACAACGCTGCAAGATCTTGCCGAATTGAGCTACGCAGGAGCGAGCTTCACCTGCCTTTCGCTTTCGAGGATTTCGCCGTGACGGTGATCGACTTCTCCGCCTTCATCGGACGGCTCGCCACCGCCTCCGGCGAAACCATCCTGCCGTTCTTCCGCACCTCGTTGTCGATCGACGACAAGAGCAAGACCAAGGATTTCGACCCCGTGACGGAGGCCGACCGTGCCGCGGAAGCGGTGATGCGGCGGCTGATCAAGGCCAACTTCCCCCAGCACGGCATCGTCGGCGAGGAGTTCGGCAATGAGCGGGACGATGCTGACTATGTCTGGGTGCTCGACCCCATTGACGGCACCAAGTCCTTCATCGGCGGATTTCCGATCTGGGGCACGCTGATCGCGCTGCTGCACAAGGGCGCGCCGGTGTTCGGCATGATGCACCAGCCCTTCATCGGCGAGCGCTTCTCCGGCGACAACGGCTCGGCCAACTATAAAGGCCCGTCCGGCGAGCGCCGGCTCCAGGTGCGCCGCTGCGCCTCGCTCTCGCAAGCGACGACCTACACCACCAGCCCCTTGCTGATGAATGAGAGTGACCGCGCCATCTTCGGCCGCATCGAGCAGGGTGCGCGGCTGTCGCGCTATGGCGGCGATTGCTATTCCTATTGCATGCTGGCGGCGGGCCATGTCGACCTCGTGGTCGAGACCGAGCTGAAGCCCTACGACATCGCGGCGCTGATCCCGATCGTGACCGGCGCCGGCGGCGTGGTCACCACGTGGGAAGGCAAGCCGGCCCAGGGCGGCGGCCGCATCATCGCGGCGGGCGATCCCAGGGTCCACGAAGAAGCGCTCAAGCTTTTGAACGAATAACAGCGCGAGCGGAGGGCTTGCATGACCGTCTCACGCAGGCTGCTCGCTCAATTGTTCCTGGGATTGTTGGTGCTTCTGCCGCCGACGCTCGCATCGGCGCAGAATTTCCCGGCCAAGCCGATCAAGCTGATCGTGCCCTTCTCGGCCGGCGGGCCCAACGACATCATCGCCCGCGTGATCGGCCAGCGCATGTCCGAGCTGTCGGGGCAGCCGGTGGTGATCGACAATCGTGGCGGCCAGGGCGGCGTGCTCGGCACTGATGCCGTCTCCAAGGCCGCGCCGGACGGCTACACCATCGCGATCTCCTCAGCCGGCGCGCTCGCGATCAGCCCGAGTATGGAGAAGGTGGCCTACGACACGCTCAGCGACCTCACGCCGGTGACGCTGGTCGCGACCGTGCCGGAAATGCTGGTGGTCGCCACCAACGTGCCGGTCAAGGACATCGGCGAACTGATCGCGCTCGCCAAGGCGCAGCCGGGCAAGCTCAACTTCGCCTCCTCCGGGCCCGGCAGCCTGCCGCATCTCGCCGGCGAATTGTTCAAGCTGACGGCGACGATCGACATCGTGCACGTGCCCTATCGCGGCGCCGCGCCGGCCGTGAACGACCTCCTGGGCCAGCAGGTGCAGATGACCTTCCTCGATCTCCCCGTGCTGCTGCCGCAGGTCAAGGCCGGCGCCCTGCGCCCCATCGCGGTCGGCTCGGCCGAGCGCGCGCCAACCGCGCCCGACGTGCCGACCACGGCGGAAGCGGGATTTCGCGCGTTACGCATCGAGAACTGGTACGGCATGGTTGCGCCGAAGGGCACGCCCAAGGAGATCGTCGCCGCGCTGCATGGCCTCGCAACGAAGGCGATGGCCGATCCGGCAGTGAAGGAGAAGCTCGCCGCGCAAGGCGCGACGCTGATCGGCGACGAGCCGGATCACTTCCGCAGCTTCATCGCGGATGAGACGAAGAAGTGGGCCAAGGTGATCAAGGACGCCGGGATCGAGACGGGGAAGTAAAATCGCATCCATGTGCCATCAGCGGTCGACCTCCCCGAACACGATGTCGAGCGAGCCCAGGATCGCGGAGACGTCGGCAAGCAAATGTCCCCTGCAGAGGAAATCCATGGCTTGCAGATGGGCAAAGCCGGGAGACCTGATCTTGCATTTGTAGGCCTTGTTGGTCCCGTCCGAGACCAGGAAAACGCCGAACTCGCCCTTGGGAGCCTCGACAGCGACATAGATCTCGCCGGCAGGAACATGAAACCCCTCGGTGTAGAGCTTGAAATGGTGGATCAAGGCCTCCATCGAGCGCTTCATCTCGCCACGCCGGGGCGGCGCGATCTTATTGTCCTGCACCATAACCGGACCTCCCCCGTCCGGAGATTTCAGCTTCTCGATGCACTGTTTCATGATGCGGACCGACTGTCTCATCTCTTCCATGCGAATGAGATAGCGGTCGTAGCAATCCCCGTTCCGGCCGATCGGGATGTCGAAATCCATCTCGGCATAGCAATCGTAGGGCTGCGCCTTCCGCAAATCCCAGGCCGCCCCCGAGCCGCGCACCATCACGCCGGAAAAGCCCCATGCCCAGGCCTGGTCGAGCGTCACTCTGCCGATATCCACGTTGCGCGCCTTGAAGATCCGATTGAGCGACAGCAACCGGTCCAGATCGTCGACGACGCGCAGGAACGGATCGCACCAGGCCTCGATATCGTCGATCAGCTTCGGCGGAAGGTCCTGATGCACGCCGCCGGGCCGGAAATAGTTGGCGTGCATCCTGCTGCCGGAGGCACGCTCGTAGAACACCATGAGCTTCTCGCGCTCCTCGAATCCCCATAGCGGCGGGGTCAGGGCACCGACGTCCATGGCTTGGGTCGTGACGTTCAGAAGGTGAGACAGGATCCGGCTGATCTCGGGATAAAGCACCCGGATCAGCTGTCCGCGCCTCGGCACCTCGATGCCGATCAGTCTTTCAATCGCGAGGCAGAAGGCATGCTCCTGGGTCAGGGGTGCGACGTAATCGAGCCGATCGAAATAGGGAATGGCCTGGAGGTAGGTCTTGGCCTCGATCAGCTTCTCGGTGCCTCGATGCAGCAATCCGATGTGGGGATCGACGCGCGCGACGACTTCGCCGTCGAGCTCGAGCACGAGCCGCAGCACGCCATGGGCGGCCGGATGCTGAGGTCCGAAATTGATGGTGAAGTTTCTGAGGCTGGGAGACTGTTCCGGCATCCGGTTTCCGATCGAGACATCGCAGCGATGACCCTAGCCGCGATCCGAGGCGAGCGGCTTCACACAGGTTAACCGCATGATTGAAAGCTGAGATGCGGGTGTTGCGCGCCCGTTTGGAACACAGCCTGCTCGACCGCGTTCGATGTCAGAACCGGAGATGCAAATGCGCGCCGCTAGAGAGATATCGGTGATGCGCCTGACGTTCAGACTGACCATTGGGACCCGGGTTGACTGACCGCAACGCTGAGCTGAGCGAGGCCCAAACAACGGAGCGCCAGCTCACCGCCGTCGTCTTCTCCGGCGGACTCGGGCTCGGCGCGTATCATGGCGGCGCGTTCGAAGCCTTGACTGCTGTCGCCCGGCGGATCGACTGGGTAGCGGGTTCCTCAGCAGGCGCGATCACGGCGGCGCTGATCGCAGGAAGTCCGAGCGGTGATCGGCTGCCGAATTTGCGGCGCTACTGGCATGCAGGCGGCCCGTCCGCTGGGACAAGCGACAGCCGCCATCTTTTCGCGTGGTTGAACTCGATCAGCACGCGCCTGCTTGGCCATGCCGGATTCTTCCATCCGCGTCTGCCGCTTCCGTCACCGCAGTTCGGCGGCCTGTACGATCTCGGCCCGACGCGCGAACGCCTGCGTCAGTTGATCGACTTCGAGCGCCTGAACGAGGGTGATCCCCGCATCACGATCTGCGCCACCGATGTCGAAAGCGGCGATGCAGTGTTGTTCGATTCCGCGTCGGAACGGATCGAGATGGATCACATCCTGGCCAGCTGCGGGTTCCTCCCTGAGTTCGCGCCGGTGCAGGTCGCCGGCCGCTGGCTCGGCGATGGCGGGTTCTCCCTGAACGCGCCATTCGAACCGATCCTGGAATCTCCGAGCCCGCTCCGCCTCTACGTCATCGACCTGTTCGCCCGCGACGGCAAAGTCCCTGATGGCATCGAAGCTGCAGCCGAGCGCAAGAGCGACCTGACCTTCGGCAACCAGACCTTCCAGCGCCTTGGCCACGCCCTGGAAGCCCGCCAGCTTCGCGCCGAGCTTCAAGGCCTTGCTCGCGACGACTTCGTCTATCTGTTGAGTTACCGGCCGGGCCGCGAGGAAGCCGGTCCTGAAAAATCCTTCGACCTGTCGGAAACTGCGATGGCGCAGCGCTGGCGGGCCGGTCTTCTGGACATGCAGCATGCCGCAAGTCTTGCGCCGCTCCAAAATGAGATCCGTAGCGTGCGGCGATCGCTCTAGGAGCTTCGATCGATATTCCGGCCGACGTCGAGGAGAAATCGGGTCAGCCCCTCGTCGGCGGCCATTCCCTCAGGCGGCGCAATGGTGGTGATGCCCCAATTCGCCAAGACGGCTTCCTGCACTGGATTGCGCTGGGCGACGAACACGAAGGATTGCGGCCTGTCCTGACGGTGTCCGGAGTCGTCCCAGATCTGCCAGATCCGGTGCAGCAGCAGCCGAATGTTCGGATCGGACATGCTGTAGCCGACGAAGAGCAGCGTGCTGCCCAGGGCATCGGCGCGAAAACGGATATCGAGCGGAGAATTGAATGCGAGCCGGTTGAGGAAGTCGGTCTCGGTCAGAACGAGCGAGGCATCATCGTCGAAGTCGCCGTGGAATTTGATGATGTGCGTGACGCCGACGCCGGCGCTTGCGATCTCCTTCGCGTTGCTGATCTTCGCAAAGGGCCTCTTCAGGACATCGAATGCCGTCTCGAGATTGCGATCGTAGTTCGTGGTGTAAATGATCGGAAAATCGAGCTCGACGATGATCCGGTGAAGCTCCGAGGCGGCGATCCTCTGCGGATCGACACGCCAATTGCGATCGAGCCAGCTGCGGAGCGGGCCGATGCCTCCGCGCTTCAGCCGGTAGTACTCCGCGAGCATTTGATAACCGCCGTGCATTCCGTCGACCACGTCGCGCTCGAGTCCGAGATCGTCCAAGAGATGCTCGATCAGGGATTGCCAGGAGGGCAATCCGACGGCCATCGAAACGCCAGCGCCGACGAACAGGACCGCGCGGCGTCGCTTGATCGCCTCGGCCAGGATATCGTGAGGCGGCCGCTGCTCGTATGCGAGCTCTGCCGGTCGTTGGTCCATCTAGTTCGAACGGTTGCGCGGGACGCGGGTTCCTGGATCGGAAGTCCGCTTGCCGCCCTGCAGCGAGGGTCCACTCTTCTCCGTCTTCGCCGCGAAGCGGGCAATCAGCCGCCGAAGCTCGGCTTTGTGCACCAGACGCCCGGCCGTTTCCGCGGAAACCCAGATCGCTTTCCGCTCCCCTTTCTCGGGCCACCAGCGCTCCTGACCGTGGACCTTCATGGGGAAGACAGCGACATCCATGATCTGCTTGCGGTCACCCTTCCGCTTGCGGTGCTTGAAGCTGCCCATCGCGCGCGTCGCAATGATGCCGATAAGGCCCGCCTCCTCGTAAGCCTCCAGCGCGGCCGTCAGGTGCGGCTCCTTGTTGCGCATCGGCGATCCCTTGGGGACACTCCATCTGCGCTTGCGCCTGGTCGTGATCAGCAGCACGCGCAGCTCGGAATTGTCCAGACGAAACGGCAATGCGGCGAACTGCTTCTTTCCCATCAAGCTCCTCCCGTTCGGGGATTGATAAGTGAACGCCGCGGGCATGGTTCCTACGCTCGGAGTGACGTCAGAACTTCCGCTCGACCATCTTGAGGCGCAAGGCGGCGATGGCTTCGCCGGGATTGAGACCCTTTGGACATGCCTTGGCGCAATTGAGGATGGTGTGGCAGCGGTAGATCCTGAAGGGGTCCTCGAGCATGTCGAGGCGCTCGCCTGTCGCCTCGTCCCGGCTGTCGTTGATCCAGCGCGCGGCCTGAATCAGGGCAGCGGGTCCGAGGAAGCGCTCGGAATTCCACCAGTAGCTCGGGCACGAGGTCGAGCAGCAGGCGCAGAGAATGCACTCGTACAGTCCATCAAGCTTTGCCCGATCCTCATGGCTTTGCCGCCATTCCTTCGGGGGCGTGGGCGAAGTGGTCTGCAGCCACGGCTCGACCAGAGCGAGCTGCGCATAAAAATTGGTGAGGTCGGGCACCAGATCCTTCACGACAGGCTGATGCGGCAAGGGCAGCACGCGGAGCGGCTCACCTTCCGAAATATCTTCGCTCATGGATTTGGTGCAGGCCAGGGTGTTCTGGCCGGCGATGTTCATCGAGCAGGAGCCGCACACGCCCTCGCGGCAGGATCGCCTGAACGTCAATGTCGCGTCGACGTTGTTCTTGATCCAGATCAGGCCGTCCAGCACCATCGGTCCGCAATCCGTCGCGTCGACAAAATAGGTGTCGAGCCGCGGATTGCGCCCATCGTCGGGATTCCAGCGATAGACGTGAAACTCGCGCAAGCTTTCACCGCGCGGCTTTGGCCAGATCGCTCCTCGCTCGATGCGGGAGTTTTTCGGAAGTCTGAACTCCACCATCGTCACCTCCCTGGTCAGACCGGCACAGAGCAGCGCAGCAGCAGGAGATCATCCAGCGAGAGGCCGAACAGGACGACCCGCAATGCCGGCGCTATCGCAAGCGCCAGCAGCAACAGAAAGATCACGTAGACCAGCACCGGGGGCGTACTCTTAACGAGGCTGTAAACTGCGCTCCGCATGATCTCCCTCCTGCGCGTCCGCACGCGCCATGGCGGCGCCCACCACGATCATCGCAGCTCCCCACAACAGGAAGCCGATATCCCAGAAGATGCGCTGCGCATCGGGCACCGTCTCATTGACGCGATGCATTCCGAGGATCTCGTGGTCGATGACTCCCTCGACCAGATTGAAGATTCCCCATCCGAGCAGGATCGTCCCGACACACCGTCGACCAGACCAGCGCAGCCCGCTCCCGCGCGCCTGCTGCCACAGCTTGTACAGGCCGGCGAGCACGAGAACGTAGGCGGCGCTGTGGAAGATGCCGTCCCATGTCGTGTTGAGTCTGATGTTGTCGATGGAATTGAGCGGGTACCAGCCGCTTAACATATGATGCCATTGCAGCAGCTGATGAAACACGATGCCGTCGAAGAACGCGCCGAGGCCAAGCCCGAGAAGAATGCCCGCGGACATCGGGAAGCTTTCAGATCTGACGTCTTGCATGGATGAACTCGTACACGGACCGGCACGCTCTCGCGAGAACAAGCCATCTCACGCGCAGGCGTTCCAATGATCGGCTTCTGATCGGCTTCGCCACCGAAGCCCGGCGCATCGAAGCAGTCAGCTCATCGAGAATAACATACGTTAAGCGGGCAACACGTTGGTTGATGCAAGCGCCTGCTCCATGTCGATGAAGCAGGAACGTTCGACACGGCGGTGCGTCTGTCGTGCACACAGTGGAGATGGAATATGCTGAGAAGATCATTTTTGCTTGCTTTGGGCGGACTGGGATTATCGACCTACGCTGCAAACGCCAGAGCCATTCCGCAGGGGGACTTCCGAACGGCCGACCTCATGGGCGGCGCGTTCGCGATGCAAACAAGCCAGCTCGCCTTGACGCGCACCCGCAATCCGGATGTCATCAATTTCGCCAATGCCGAGATCGCCGAGCAGGTGCAGGTCGCAAGCGCACTCGGCGCAGCACCGGGCTCCGCGCCGCTGCGGTCCGACCATGCCGCCTTGCTGCGGCAGCTGCAGGCGACTCCTTCCGGACGGTTTGACCGGATGTATGTGCAAGGGCAAATCCGCGGACACCGCGAATTGCTTGCGCTCAACACGTCGTATTTGCGAACCGGCAGCAATCCGCAGGAGCAGCAGGTCGCTCAGATGTCGCTACCGATCATCCAGCGGCATCTGGCAACCCTCAGCAGTCTCAGAGAAATGGCATAGGCGCGAGGAAGGCACACCATGGCATACGCCCTGTTCAAGGACGGGGAGAAGCTGAGCCGGACGTTTTCGACGAGGGAGGAAACGCTGCGGAAGGCAGATCAGGCTGGGCTGGTCGAGCACGGTGATGGGCGGCCCGTGCTCGAGGACGACTTGAAGATCAAGCCTTGTCCTGCCGACCCAGAACCGCAGGACGACGCGGATCTCGACTGGGCGCCGGACAAGCCGGCGCCCTGATCATGATCTGAAGCGCGATGACATCAGGATGAACCGTCACCGCGCTTTAGATTATGCTTTTCTGAATCAGGCTAGCAGCCCTTGCAAATGCTCTTGATCTTGCGATCGGCCTCTGAGTTCGCCGAGCTCTCCGAGCGGATCTGGTCATCGCCCTGCAGCGAGGGACCGGGCGTGACCGTCCCATCGATCCGACCGATATTGGTGCCACCCGCGGGATTGCCGGGCCGTCCGACGGTCGTCGATCCCCGCGGACCGGCGCCACCGCCGGATTGAGCCGTTCCGGCCGCGTTGGTTCCGGGAGTGGTGGCGGTACCGGACGTGGCGCCGCCGCTGCCCGCCCCCGCTCCACCGCCCGAACCTCCTCCACCGCCCCCGCCGCCCTGCCCTGATGCTGGACCGACGGAAGCGCCCAGCACGGCGGCCAATACGAGGGCCGTGACACGCATCGAATTTCCGGCGTTGTTCTTGGCGGACATCATCGATCCTGCTGATAACCTTGATTGGTGGTGTTTTGCTTGATGTTGCCGTGACGACCCTGGGTGTCGAAATTCTCACGACCGGGCACTTTCTCCTGCGCCTCAATCGCTGGGTCGGAACCGGGGCCTTTATGGCTGCGCTGTTCTTCAGGTACGGGAGGCATCTTGGACATGGTTTGCTCCTGGTACGTCTCGTCGTGAGAGGAATGAGATACGGCCGCGACCGTTCCCGGGCCAATCGCCGCAGCGGTGCATGCACGCGAACGCCGCACGGGATTCGCGAGGGCACCTGCTCTTCGCAACGCAACCCTTCTCGAGCTGCGGCTTACGCCGCCGCGGCCCGAAGATGCTCCACCAGCATCTTGGCCGGCTTCGGCAGCGCCTTGAAGCTGCGCGCGCAGATCACGAGCCTCCGGTTGGCGAAGGCATCGCGCAGGCGGACCGTGGCGAGTGGCATGGTCCTGGCACAGCGGCGGGCGGCGGCTTCGGGCACGAGCGCCACGCCGACATCTTCGGCGACCATCTGGCAGATCGCGTCGAAGTCGCGCAGCCGCGCGCGGAAATGCGGACGCATGCCGAGACGCGCCGCATGTTTGGCGATGTGCATTTGCAGCGCGGTGGCGCTGGTGAGGCCGACGAAGTCATACGCTCCCGCCTCCTGAAAGTCGATCTGGCGGCGGCCGGCGAATGGACCGCGTTTCGACGTCACCAGCGTCAGGCGGTCCTCGCTGAAGACGAAACGCTCGATATGATCGGGCAATGCGTGCTCGGCGGCGAAACCGAGATCCGCGGCACCTGCCGTGATCGCCGCAGCGATATCGGTGCTCTCGCGCTCCTCGATATCGATCGCGACATCGCGATGCTCGCGCAGGAAGCCGGCGAGCGCTTTCGGCAGATGCTCCGACAGGCCCGACGTGTTGGCGAGGAAATGCACGCTGGCGCGGACGCCAGAGGCAAAGCCGGCGAGATCGCCGCGCATGGCGTCGACCTGGTGGATGACCAGGCGCGCATGGTCGAGCAGGCTCTCGCCGGCCGCTGTCAACTCCACGCCGCGGCGCCCGCGCTTGAGCAGGGCGACACCGAGTGCGTCCTCGAGGCCCTTGATGCGCGCGCTGGCCGAGGCCAGCGCCAGGTGCGAGCGCTCCGCACCGCGGGTGATGCTGCGCTGGTCGGCAACCGCGATGAAGAGCTGAAGGTCGACGAGGTCGAAGCGCATGGGGTCCTGCTCTTGTTGTTGGAGCATGATCTCGTCGGAAAAGCTGCGCACTCTTCCGGATCACGTTCAGCCTTCGGCTGCAACGAAGGCACTCTCCGTAACCTCCAGATTGTGCCGGCGCGCGGCTTCGGTCAATGTGCAGGGATGATCGACCCGCTGCTCATCCTCATCGCCGCCGTCTTCCTGCTTGCCGGATTCGTCAAGGGCGTGATCGGGCTCGGCCTGCCGACGGTGTCGATGGGCCTGCTCGCGGTGAGCATGACCCCCAGCCGGGCCATCGCCATCGTCATCGTGCCCGCCATCATCACCAATATCTGGCAGACCTTCGTCGGCCCGCACTTGCGCGACATCCTGAGGCGGCTGTGGCCGCTGATGATCGGCACCGTGATCGGCTGCTGGCTCAATGCCGGCGCGCTGACCGGTCCGCATGCGCGCTACGGCACGATCGTGCTCGGCGTCCTGCTCATCATCTACGCCGTGATCGGATTGAACAAATTCCAGTTCCAAGTCTCGCCCAAGAACGAGAAATGGGTCGGTGGCCTCGTCGGTATCGTCACCGGCGCGATCTCGGCCTCGACGGGGGTGCAGGTGATCCCCTCGATGCCGTTCATGCAGGCGATCGGCATGGAAAAGGACGAGCTGGTGCAGGCGCTCGGCGTGTTCTTCACGACGGCAACGCTGGCGCTCGCCTTCAACCTGACCGCAGTCGGACTGCTCACGCCTGCCAATGCCGTCCCGGGCGCCGTCGGCCTCGCCATGGCCTTTGCCGGCATGTTCATCGGCCAATCGGTGCGGGCGCGGATGCCGGCGGAAGCGTTTCGTCGCTGGTTCCTGATCGCGATGATCTTGCTCGGTCTGTATCTGGCCGGCAGCGCGCTGGCGAAGGAGCTCACCTGAGAGAGTTACCGCGTCTCCAGCATGGCGACGCGGATGCCGAGATAGATGAAGAGGCCGCCGAGGGCACGGTTGACCCAGGCGATCGCACCCTCGGATCGTCGCAGGCGATGGGCGGCCCTGGCCGCAAACGCCGCCAGCACCAGGCACCACAGCGTTCCTGTAGAGATGAAGATCAGGCCGAGCGTCAGGAAGGCGAGCGGCTTGTGCGCGGAGTCGGCTGCGACGAATTGCGGCAGGAAGGCCAGGAAGAACAGCGCGACCTTGGGATTGAGCGCATTGGTGAAGACGCCCTGAAGGAACACCCGCCGCAGCGAGCTCCGCACCGGCTCGTCTATGGTCGTGGCCAGCGCCGGACGTGACCACAGCATCTGAAGTCCCGTCACGACGAGATAGGCCGCGCCGACCAGCTTCAGGATCGAAAACGCCGTCGATGAGGCCATCAGCAGCGCCGAAAGGCCGATCGCGGCGGCCGCAACGTGGAAAAAGCAGCCGCAACTGATACCCAGCGCCGCGGCGGCGCCGCCCCGCCAGCCCATCTGCATGCTGCGGCCGATCACATAAACCGAGTCCGGGCCCGGCGTGATGTTGAGCAGCACACCTGACAGGATGAAGAGCCAGATTTCGTGAATGCCCAGCATGCGAAGTCTCCCGATCGGCCTTCAGGCGGCATATTCGGTTCGCCTGTCCCCGTCCACTGCCGCAATTGCGTGGGATTTACCTCGAATTTGCAATGCGGATCACACTTTCGCGCGGCGCTATCTGCTTTATAAAGGCACGGTTCTTGAAATGCGGGATTCAGGGCGACTGCCACGCCGTGGCCGGTCCGCCATCCGTTGGAGCGCCTAGGATATGGAAAGACGTCTGGCTGCCATTGTCTGCGCCGATGTCGCCGGCTATTCGCGCATGATGGGCAGCGACGAGGCCGGCACCCATGCCGCCTTCAAGGCCCATCGCGCCGCGATCCACCCCATCATCCTCAATCACGGCGGCCGCGTCGTGAAGAACACCGGCGACGGCTTCCTGCTGGAGTTCGCCTCGATCGTCGGCGCCACCGAAGCTGCGATTGCAATGCAGACGCTGATGGCGGAGCGCAACCGGCATCTGCCGGCCGACCGCGCCATGCAATTCCGGCTCGGCATCCACATGGGCGACGTCATCGCAGACGAGGACGAAGTCTTCGGTGACGATGTCAACATTGCCGTCCGCCTGGAATCGGTGGCGAGCCCCGGCGGCTTTGCCATCTCGGCCAAGGCTCATCGCGAGGCCAGCAAGCATCTCACCGTGCCGCTGACCGATGCCGGCAATCACCGCTTCAAGAACATCAAGGATACGGTCGGGGTCTGGACCTGGACGCCCGAGGGCGCCCCGGCGCTCGCCCCCGGAATGAGGGAGGCGTCCGCGCTCTCGCAGCAGTACCGCACCGCGATCGTCGGCGTGCTGCCCTTCGCCAATCTCAGCGATGCCCAGGACGAATATTTTTCCGATGGTTTGACCGAGGATTTGATCCACGCGCTATCGCTGCAATCCTTCTACCGCGTGCTGAGCCGCAACTCGACCTTCGCGTTCAAGGGCAAGAACACCAGCACCCGGCTGATCGCGCGCGAGATCGACGCCAGCTATCTGATCCAGGGTTCGGTGCGGCGCGCCGGCGCCAAGATCCGCGTCACGGCCGAGCTGATCGCGCCGGAGACCGGCGAGCAGCTCTGGACCGGCCGCTACGACCGCGACATCGGCGACCTGTTCGCGATGCAGGACGAGATCACGACGAATTTGTCCGCCGCCATCGCCACCGAGATCGTCCGGGCCGAGGCTTCGGCGCCGGCACGACTCTCGACCGACGTCAGCGCCTGGGACCGCTTCCTCAAGGGACTGTCGCATTACTACCGGCAGACCAAGGAGGATTTGGCCAGCGCCGTCGAGCTGTTCCGCGAGGCCATCCGGCTCGATCCCAAACTGTCGATCGCGCATGCCTATCTCGGCACGATCCAGATCCAGAGCATCCAGTTCGGCTGGGTCAAGGGCACGCGGGAGATGTGGGCGGAGGCGATGAACCTGGCCGAGACCAGCGTCCGGCTCGACCCGCGCTCCTCCTTCGCGTTCTCGATCCTGTCCTGGGTTCACGGCATGGAAGGCCATTACGAGGCCGCGATGGACGCCGCCAAGCGCGCGGTCGCGCTCAATCCTTACGACAACGGCGCGCGCGGCGTGCTCGGCATCTGCCATTTCATCATCGGCGAGCACCGCGAGGCGATCGAACTGTTCTCGATGGCCTCGCAGCGCGACAACAGCGATCCACGCTACCAATGGGCGGCGCTGAACGCCTTCAGTCACTACCTGTTGCGCCAATATGACGCGACCCTGTCATGGGCCCGCGAGCAGCTCTACATCAACCCGAACCACATGCAGGCGCTGGCGATCCGCGCAGCGGCCTTGGCCCAGATGGGACGGAACGACGAGGCCAGCGAGGCTGTCGGCGTGCTGATGGCAAACTATCCAACCCTGAACGTCGACAGGCACTTGCGCAATTTCCACTGGAAGCGGCCCGAGGACATCGCTCATTACCGCGAGGGGCTGCTGAAAGCCGGCGTGCCGCTGGGCAAGCTGAGCCTGGTGCAGAGCGACGTCAAACGCGCCGCCGAGTCCTGAGCGGCAGGCCACCGCTCCGTTGCGCTCCTGCCGCGATCTTATGCTGCTCTTGTTGACTCGACAGTGAAATGCGCCACACTTCGTCACACGCCCAAGTAGTATATCGTGCTGTCGGTTTGTTAGGACTTTCCGCGCTCTAACAGCGCGCTTCATTTTCACGATTCGCTGCTTTCAGGATTTGGGCCATGCATCATCCCGCTTCGAAGCCGCCCCTCGATCCCTCGATCCCGGTCTCGCCGAACAATCCCTGCCCGTTCCTGCGCGGCCTCGTCGGCGAAGGCTTCCTCGACGGCGGAACCGTCCCGCTCAACACGCTATCGCAGACCATCGCGAATGCGACCGGCGAGACCGGGCTGAAGAAGGTCTCGGCCCGCATCCAGGTCCGCGGCGTTGCGATGATCGCCAACGGCATCAAGCATATCCTCAAGAGCATCTGGTCGGGCGCGCAGCTCGACGCGCTGCGCGGCGGCCCGCTCGACAAGCGCGGCGCCGGCTCGCGCATCCTCGGCGTCGACGGCAAGGTCAATGAAGACGAGATCGCGCGGCTCGCAAGCTTCGGCCGGCCCTACATCGACCCGAACACCGGCAGCAGCGAGCCCGGCCTCAACGCCGCGGAAATCAAGACTTTCATGCACGACAACCTCAAGCGCGCCGGCAGCGCCGCACGCTGGTACTACCCGCTGCTGATGAAGTTCGAATGGCCGATCCTTCTGAAGATCATCGGCAAGGGCAAGCCGGGCGAGGAGCGCTATCTCAGCGTGGCCGACGTGCGTACGCTGTTCGAGCAGCGCCAATTCCCCGACCGCATCAACCAGCGGATCGTGTCGCAGCCGCTGCTGTCGTCCTGCCAGCTCCGCTTTCGCTGGGCAGTCGCACTCTCGGCGCTCGTCATCGGGCTTGGCCTCGTCGCCCTGGTCGCGGTCGCCGAATTCCCCAACCAGGTCCGCGCCATGCTGCCGCAGAAGGGCGTGCTCGTGAACCTGCTGCCGCCGCCCTTGCCGGCGGTCCCCGAAACGAAGGCGGCTTACTGGCTCGAGCAGAACTGGTCGCTGAAGGACCGGCACTGGTTCCACCATGCCAGCCAGGGCACCGCGACCTTCCCGGTACCCTATGAGTGGTTCGTGGCATTGGAGCAGCCGCGGCTTCATCTGTTCTCGAAGCCCGGCATGATCAAGGACAGCGCCTATCTCGAGCGCTTCGGCTTCATCCCCAGCCCGCAGACGATCCAGACCGACACCGCGACGCTGCGCCGCTTCGGCTATGCCAATGTCTACGAGACGGCGCAGGTGTCGGACTGGTCGACGCGATGGACCCCGGCCGAGAACGTCGACGGCCTGCCGGTCGGCTTCGCGCGCATGACCGGCGTGGTCGATCCCGCGACGGGCCGCCGCGAGGACGACATGATCGGGCTGACCTGCGCGGCCTGTCATACCGGCCAGATCCACTATCAGGGCGTCGACGTCCGCTTCGACGGCGGCGCGGCGATGACCGACCTGAAGAAGCTCGAGCTCGCGACCGGGCTGTCGATCGCCTACACGCTTTACGTCCCGTTCCGCTTTCAGCGCTTTGCCGATCGCGTGCTCGGCTCCGATGCCAGCGAGGCGGACCGCGCCGTCCTCAAGCAGAAGCTCAGCGCGATCGGCAGCTTCCTGATCGACTGGGCCAAAACCTACGAGAAGACGATCGAGGGCAAGACGACCTGGGACGGCAAGCAGCAGCAGGACACCGAGGAAGGGTTCGGCCGCCTCGATGCCCTCAACCGCATCGGCAACCAGGTCTTTTCGCAGGACCTCGCGATGAGCGGCATCAAGGGATTCGAGAAGAACCTGCACGCCCAGGACGCGCCGGTCAGCTATCCCGCGATCTGGACCGTGCCGTGGCTCAAGTTCGCGCAGTATGACGCCTCGATCGAGCAGCCGCTGATCCGCAACGCCGGCGAAGCCCTCGGCGTGACGGCCCTGCTCAACCTGTCCGACGCCTATCCCGAGGACAGGCTGTGGCGCTCCTCGGTGAACTTCCGGACGCTGGGCTGGATCGAAGACATGCTGCGAGGCCCCGATCCATTCAAGACAGCCGATCCTTCCGGTCCGAAGTTCGGCGGCCTGCTTGCGCCGAAATGGCCCTCGCAGATCCTCGGCGACGCCTGGAGGCTGAAGCCGGATCGGGTCGAGCGCGGCCGCGCCGTCTACACCGAGATGTGTTCCGGTTGCCATTTGCCGGCGATTGACACGCCGGCTTTCTGGTCGTCGAAGCGTTGGGAGCCGAGCGGCGACAGCAAGGTGCTGAATGCGGTGACGATCCCGCTCGACGAGATCAAGACCGATCCCGAGCAGTCGCTCGTTCTCAGCAAGAGGACCGTCGATGTCCCCGGCTTCCTGAAAGTGAACACGGCCGACCTGCAAAAATGGTGGCAATGCGAGATCCCGACCGCAAGCAAATCCCCCAACGAGATGGTCTATGCGCTCGGCCTCATGACGGTGGTCGATCTCGTCGCCCGCAAATGGATGGATGATGAGAAAATCCCGGAGGCCGAACGGGCGGAGATCTGGAATCTTACGCGCAAGAACTGCCTCAACCCGGCGCCTGATCCGCGCTATCGCGCGCGGCCACTGAACGGCATCTGGGCCACCGCGCCATACCTGCACAACGGCTCGGTGCCTTCGCTGTACTGGCTGCTGAAGCCGGCGAGCGAGCGTCCGCAGAAATTCTGCATGGGCCGCCGCGACTATGATCCTGACACCGTTGGGTTCGCAGTCACCGCCAATGAGCGCTGCAAGACGGGTGAGACGGAGTTCTCTGCGACCGGACCTGACGGCAAGCCAATCCAGGGCAACAGCGTGCTCGGCCACTCCTTCGAACTCAAGCAGGGCGAGCCGAAACGCCCAGGCGTGATCGGCCGTACGTTCAAGGACGACGCCGAGCGCTATGATCTGATCGAGTATCTCAAGACGTTGTAACGCGACCGAGTTCGCCGTCGTCATGGCCGGGCTTGTCCCGGCCATCCACGATCTTATCGCAGCACCAAGACGTGGATGCCCAGGACAAGCCCGGGCAGACGGGCGCGGGGCCGACATCGTAGCGATCTCACTTGAACAGCGGCGTGCCCGGCACGAAGGCGTCGAAGGCGGCCCAGAACTGGGAGCGGTAACGGTCCTGCTCCTGGAGGATTTCGTGCTTCGAACCGGCGATGACGAGGTGCGAGCCGGCGCGTAGATGATAGGCGAACTCCTCGATCGCCGCGGTCGAGACCACGGTGTCATTGGAGGCCGCCAGCATCAGGATCGGCTGGCGGATCTGGGAGGGGTAGCTCATGCCCTTGAAGGTGTGCATCGCGCTGAAGGCCGCGTCGGCCCAGGCCACCGTCGGTGACGCCAGCCCCAACGTCGGATCCTCCTCCAGGATCGCGGCATTGCGCGCATAGCGCACGGGGTCGCTGGTCAGGGGATTGTTGATGAAGGGATCGAGCCCGGTGATGCGGCTGCTGCCGCCAGGGACATAGCGGCCCCCCTGCCCGAACAGGCGCATCGCCTTCAGGAGCGCGCGGGCCGGAAACGACGTGGTGCGACCGGGCAGGTCGATCATCGGCGCGGACAGCACCATGCGGTCGAACCAGCGCTTGCCGGCATGGGCGATGCGCAGCAGCACGGTGCCGCCCATGGAATGGGCGAGCGCGAAGAAGGGCGGCGGGCAGTCCGGCAGCACCACCTGCTGCACGAAGGTCTCGACGTCGATCTCGAAATCGGTAAAGTCGCGCACATAGCCCTTGCGGGGATCGCGCAGGCGGCGCGAGGAATGGCCCTGCCCGCGCCAGTCGATCATCGCCACCGCAAAGCCGCGATCGCGCAGGTCGCGCACGGTCTCGAAATATTTCTCGATCTGCTCGCTGCGCCCGGTGAAGACGCAGACCGTGCCCTTGCGGCCCGCCGGCGGCGCCCAGCGGGCAAAGCGCAGCTCGGCGCCATCGGGGGTCTTGATGGTGCCGCTGACGACGTTTTCCGGAACGGGGTTGGCGGGAATCGAGACCAGCGTCATTTGGGCGTGCTTGGGCGCGAAGTGCTGCAAATCAAGGGGCGGGAGCGCCGAAAAGGCGCTTGTTGCCGCCCTCTTGAACGCCGTCTCGATCCACCCATATCATTTTCGTGCAGGCCGCTACCAGTGTTTCGGAACCGGAACATGAGGCTGCACACAGACGAAAGCCCGGCCCGATTGGCGGGCGGGTACCCAACAGTCGCTCAATGGAGGACTTGACCATGCGTAGCTACGATCTCACCCCGTTCTATCGTTCCACCGTCGGCTTCGACCGTCTCTTCAACCTGCTCGACCAGGCCGGTTCGGACGGCAGCCCCGGCTATCCCCCCTACAACATCGAGCGCACCGGCGAGAACGCCTACCGCATCACCGTTGCGGTCTCGGGCTTTGCCAAGGACGAGCTCTCCATCGTCGCGAAGGAAAACACGCTGACGATCAAGGGCGAGAAAGTCGCCAACGAGAACTCGAAGTCCGAAGTGCTCTATCGCGGCATCGCCGCACGTGCCTTCGAGCGCGCCTTCCAGCTTGCCGATTTCGTGCAGGTGAAGGACGCCTCGCTCGAGAACGGCCTGCTTCACGTCGATCTCGTCCGCGAGATTCCCGAAGCCAAGAAGCCGCGCCAGATCGCTATCAACGCCGGCGCCCCGAAGGCGCAGGTGATCGAGAGCTCGGCGCAAGCCGCCTGAGCCAAGCGACTGCCAGGTTGCGAAAACGCCCCGGTGCCCCGGGGCGTTTTTTTATGTCGTTTGGCTCGCTATCGCGCCGATCACAGACTGGTGAGCAGCGTAACGCCACGGCTCTTCGCTCCGTCCCTTGGACATCGACCAAAACAAGACGGAGAACGATCGTGACCTTCTGGCGCAGCCTTTTCGTCGCCGCGAGCCTGCTCGCAGCCCCCTTCAGCGTCGCCCAGGCACAGACACCGCAGACGGTGAAAGCGACCAATGTCGTGCTGGTGCACGGCGCCTGGGCCGATGGCTCGAGCTGGTCGGAGGTGATCCCGATCCTGCAGGCGGCGGGCCTGCACGTGACGTCCGTGCAGAATCCGCTGTCGTCGCTCGCGGATTCTGTCGAGGCGACCAAGCGCGTACTGGCTGAGCAGGATGGACCGACGGTGCTGGTCGCGCATTCCTGGGGCGGCACCGTGATCAGCCAGGTCGGCACCGATCCCAAGGTCACCGGGCTCGTCTATGTCGCCGCACGCGCGCCGGATGCGAATGAGGATTTCGTCGCGCTGTCCAAGCAGTTTCCGGCCGGACCTGCCCGCGCCGGCATCGTCGAGCACGACGGCTACACCAAGCTCTCGGAAGAGGCCTTCCTGAAGTACTTCGCCAATGGCGTGAAGGCGGAGCAGGCCAAGGCACTTTACGCGGTGCAATGGCCGACCGCAGCCTCCATCTTCGCCGGCCGCACCACGGAAGCCGCCTGGCACAGCAAGCCGAGCTGGTACGCGGTGTCGAAAAACGACTACACCATCAATCCCGATTTCGAGCGCTTCCTCGCCAAGCGCATGAACGCCACCACGGTCGAGCTCGACGCCGGCCACCTCTCGCTGGTGTCGCATCCGAAGGAGGTCGCGAAGCTGATCCTGGAGGCTGCGGGGCAGCCGCGGAGCTGACGGTGACGGCATGAATGCAAAAGGCGCCTGATTGCTCAGGCGCCTCTTGTTTCTAGCGGCTTGCGTTCAGCCTGCTAATCCAGCCCCTGTGCAGCCGGCATCTCCTGCGTCGGCAGGATCGTCGCCGCGGGCTTGGCCTGACCGACGGTGGGTGCAGCGGCTTCAGCAGGCTTGGCCTGCATGGCGGCCGCGGTTTGCTGCGTGGGCTGGGCCTGCTGCGGCGCCTGGGCCTGCTGTGGCGTTGGCTCAACCGGCTTCGCCCCGACCACCGGCGTCTCGCCGCGGCGCGGGGCAGCCTTGGGCAGCGGCACGGTGTGGCTTGCCACATGCGGGATTGCAGCCGGCGGGCGCGGCGGGCCGCTGCGGACCACGGTCGGCGGCGGCAGTGCGCTTTGCGGGCTGTAAGGCGCGACCGCGGGCTTGTCATAGGCGGGGGCCATGCCATAGGCGTCAGCGGCAGGCATGAAGCGCAGGATTCGTCCGTCGCGGGCGTCGATCACCAGCCGGCCGTTATCGCCGCGACGGTCGATCACCGCGATGGTGTAGACGCTGCCGCGCAGCCGCGGGATGCCGAGCGGCAGGAACCCGTTGTCGCGCAGCACGGCATAGACCTCGGTGGACGGCAGCAGCTCCGGCGCCGGACCGCGCTCTTCATAGCCGTAGCCGTAGCCGTAGCCGTAGCCGTAACCGTAACGCGGCGGCGGGGGTGGCGCGGCCTCCGGCGGGGCATACGGCCCGTCGAAATCCGACACCGCCATCACAGCCCCTCCCGCAATACCGCTCGTGGGAACTTGCGCCTGAGCGGCCGTTGCAGCCAGCGCCAGCGTGGCCGCAGCCACACATCCTGTGAAAAACTTCATGGTCGACACGCTCCTGTCAGGCCCTCCAACGGCCGCCATCTTTCGCTTCTCGCGACGTGGCGCACCTTCCGAAGGGCTGATCCGAAGCTTCATTGGGGATTCCGGCGTCCAAAGGGCCGCATCAGGGCGCGTTTGCTCCAAAATCGGGGCTGCGCAACTTTTGGAAAGCGATTGATTGACTTATGGGGAATCGGGACTTCCGCGCGCTTGTGTGCTAGACAAAAATTTGGCAAGGTGATGGTTAGGACAGGAAGACTGTCTCAATTTTGCTTGCGGTTCCGGCATAGGGATTGCAGCGAGAACTGGTGCTCTTGAGCCCCAGGAAGGTGCCAGGCAAAGCCGTTCTCGGGGACGAAGAACGCCTAGGCCTGAATTTAAGAAAATGCGGCTCGCGAGCGGACGAGCGGTGACCCAGAGGCGGGTGCCGCGGAACGCCCAAGGTGCGCCGAAGATAGCGGTGAGGCAGCTTGCCGCACGGAGAGGACAGGAACAATGAACGGGTCGCAATTCGAGCGCGCAAACATCGTGGCAGAAGAGCTGTCGGCGACGGTCGCCTCGAAAACGACCGATCCGATCGCTTACCCGATCCAAGAGCACAATTCGCGGCCCAAAGCCGAAGGTCTCTATGATCCTGCGCTCGAGAAGGATTCCTGCGGCGTCGGCTTCATCGCCAACATCAAGGGCAAGAAGTCGCACGAGATCGTCTCGGACGCGCTGAACATCCTGTGCAATCTCGAGCATCGTGGCGCAGTCGGCGCCGACCCGCGCGCCGGTGACGGCGCCGGCATCCTGGTGCAGATCCCGCACGCCTTCTTCAGCCGCAAGGCCGCGGAGCTCGGCTTCAAGCTGCCGGCGCCCGGCGAATACGCCATCGGCGCGCTGTTCATGCCGCGCGACACCGCCTGGCGCAACGTCATCAAGAGCATCATCGCCGACCAGATCAAGGAAGAGGGCCTGACCCTGCTCGGCTGGCGCGACGTGCCGACCGACAATTCCTCGCTCGGCGTCACCGTGAAGCCGACCGAGCCCGCCTGCATGCAGGTGTTCATCGGCCGCAACGGCACCGCCAAGACAGAGGACGATTTCGAGCGCCGGCTCTACATCCTGCGCAAGTCGATCTCGCAGGCGATCTACCAGCGCCGCGACCGCGGCCTTGCCGGCTATTACCCCTGCTCGCTGTCGTGCCGCACCGTGATCTACAAGGGCATGTTCCTCGCCGACCAGCTCGGCAAGTACTATCCCGACCTGCACGAGACCGATTTCGAGAGCGCGCTCGCCCTCGTGCACCAGCGCTTCTCGACCAACACCTTCCCGGCCTGGTCGCTGGCGCATCCCTACCGCATGATCGCGCATAACGGCGAGATCAACACGCTGCGCGGCAACGTCAACTGGATGGCGGCGCGGCAGGCCTCGGTCAGCTCCGAGCTCTACGGCAAGGACATCAACCGCCTCTGGCCGATCTCCTACGAGGGACAGTCGGACACCGCCTGCTTCGACAACGCGCTCGAATTCCTGGTGCAGGGCGGCTACTCGCTGCCGCATGCCGTCATGATGATGATCCCGGAGGCGTGGGCCGGCAATCCGCTGATGGATGAGAAGCGCCGCGCCTTCTACGAATATCATGCCGCACTGATGGAGCCGTGGGACGGCCCCGCCGCGATCGCCTTCACCGACGGCCGCCAGATCGGCGCCACGCTGGACCGCAACGGCCTGCGGCCGGCGCGCTATCTCGTCACCAAGGACGACCGCATCGTGATGGCGTCCGAGATGGGCGTGCTGACGATCCCCGAGGACCAGATCATCACCAAGTGGCGCTTGCAGCCCGGCAAGATGCTGCTGGTCGACCTCGAGCAGGGCCGCCTGATCCCGGACGACGAGATCAAGGCCGAGCTCGCCAAGAGCCATCCCTACAAGGAGTGGCTGGAGCGCACCCAGATCGTGCTGGAAGAGCTGCCGAAGGTGCCGACAACGGGCGTGCGCTCGAACCTGTCGCTGCTCGATCGGCAGCAGGCGTTCGGCTACAGCCAGGAAGACGTATCGATCCTGATGACGCCGATGGCGTCCACCGGCGAGGAAGCCGCGGGCTCGATGGGCAACGACACGCCGATCTCGGCGCTGTCGGACAAGGCCAAGCCGCTGTTCACCTACTTCAAGCAGAACTTCGCGCAGGTCACCAACCCGCCGATCGATCCGATCCGCGAGGAGCTGGTGATGAGCCTCGTCTCCATCATCGGGCCGCGGCCGAACCTGTTCGATCTCCAGGGCATGGCGACGACCAAGCGTCTCGAAGTGCGTCAGCCGATCCTGACCGACGCGGACCTGGAAAAGATCCGCTCGATCTCCGACGTGGCCGAGTCGCATTTCAAGTCGCGCACGCTGGACACCACCTTCCACGCCGGGCTCGGCGCGGCCGGCATGGACCAGGTGCTTGACGAGCTCTGCGCGCGTGCCGAAAGCGCGGTGCGCGAGGGCGTCAACATCATCATCCTGTCCGACCGCATGGTCGGCAGCGACCGCGTGCCAATCCCGGCGCTGCTGGCCTGCGCCGCCGTGCATCATCATCTGATCCGCGTCGGGCTGCGCACCTCGGTCGGCCTCGTCGTCGAATCCGGCGAGCCGCGCGAAGTGCATCACTTCGCCTGCCTTGCCGGCTACGGCGCCGAAGCGATCAATCCCTATCTCGCGTTCGAGACCATCATCGCGATGAAGGACCGCCTGCCCGGCTCGCTCGACGACTACGAGATCGTCAAGCGCTACATCAAGTCGATCGGCAAGGGCCTGCTCAAGGTGATGTCCAAGATGGGCATCTCGACCTACCAGTCCTATTGCGGCGCGCAGATCTTCGACGCGGTCGGCCTCAAGGCCGACTTTGTCGCAAAGTTCTTCGCCGGCACGCATACCCGCGTCGAGGGCGTCGGGCTTTCCGAGATCGCCGAGGAAGCCGTGCGCCGTCATGCCGACGCGTTCGGCGAGGCGCAGGTCTACAAGACCGCGCTCGATGTCGGCGGCGAATATGCCTATCGCAGCCGCGGCGAGGACCATGCCTGGACCGCCGAGTCAGTGTCGCTGCTGCAGCACGCCGCGCGCGGCAATTCGCAGGAGCGCTATCGCGCCTTCGCCAAGATCCTCAACGAGCAGTCGGAGCGTCTGCTGA
This sequence comes from Bradyrhizobium sp. DOA1, assembly GCF_001593325.1. Classification (NCBI taxonomy): domain Bacteria; kingdom Pseudomonadati; phylum Pseudomonadota; class Alphaproteobacteria; order Hyphomicrobiales; family Nitrobacteraceae; genus Bradyrhizobium; species Bradyrhizobium sp. DOA1. Next base: position 623,088 of record NZ_JXJM01000001.1, on the reverse strand, counting down.
CGCTGCGCGGCCTGTTCAGGATCAAGAACGCCGAGGAAGAGAAGCGCAAGCCTGTGCCGCTCGACCAGGTCGAGCCGGCCAAGGACATCGTCAAGCGCTTCGCCACGGGCGCGATGAGCTTCGGCTCGATCTCGCGCGAGGCGCACACCACGCTCGCGATCGCCATGAACCGGATCGGCGGCAAGTCCAACACTGGCGAAGGCGGCGAGGAAGCCGACCGCTTCAAGCCGATGCCGAACGGCGATTCCATGCGCTCGGCGATCAAGCAGGTCGCCTCGGGCCGCTTCGGCGTCACCACGGAGTATCTCGTCAACTCCGACATGATGCAGATCAAGATGGCGCAGGGCGCCAAGCCCGGCGAAGGCGGCCAGCTGCCCGGCCACAAGGTCGACGCGACCATCGCCAAGGTCCGGCACTCGACGCCGGGCGTCGGCCTGATCTCGCCGCCGCCGCACCACGACATCTACTCGATCGAGGATCTGGCGCAGCTCATCTACGACCTCAAGAACGTCAACCCGACGGGTGACGTCTCGGTCAAGCTGGTCTCCGAGATCGGCGTCGGCACGGTCGCCGCGGGCGTCGCCAAGGCGCGCGCCGACCATGTCACCATCGCCGGCTTCGAGGGCGGCACCGGCGCTTCACCGCTGACCTCGATCAAGCACGCCGGCTCGCCTTGGGAGATCGGCCTCGCCGAGACGCACCAGACGCTGGTGCGCGAGCGGCTGCGCAGCCGCATCGTGGTCCAGGTCGACGGCGGCTTCCGCACCGGGCGTGACGTCGTGATCGGCGCGCTGCTCGGGGCCGACGAGTTCGGTTTCGCCACGGCGCCGTTGATCGCGGCCGGCTGCATCATGATGCGCAAGTGCCACCTCAACACCTGCCCGGTCGGCGTCGCGACCCAGGACCCCGTCCTGCGCAAGCGCTTCACCGGCCAGCCCGAGCACGTCATCAACTACTTCTTCTTCGTCGCCGAAGAAGTCCGGGAGATCATGGCCTCGCTCGGCTTCCGCACCTTCAACGAGATGGTCGGCCAGGTCCAGCTGCTCGATCAGACCAAGCTGGTTGCGCATTGGAAGGCCAAGGGCCTCGACTTCTCCAAGCTGTTCGTCAAGCAGAAGGAAGAGAAGGGCCAGAAGATCTATCACTCCGAGCGCCAGAACCATCATCTGGAGGCGGTGCTCGACCGCACGCTGATCGAGAAGGCGCAGCCCGCACTCGACCGCGGCGCGCCGGTCAAGATCGAGGCCAACATCAACAGCACCAACCGCTCCGCGGGTGCGATGCTGTCGGGCGCGGTCGCCAAGATCTACGGCCATGCGGGCCTGCCGCATGACACCATCCATGTCAGCCTCAAGGGCACGGCGGGCCAGGCCTTCGGCGCGTGGCTCGCCCACGGCGTCACCTTCGAGCTCGAAGGTGAAGGCAACGACTATGTCGGCAAGGGCCTCTCGGGCGGCAAGATCATCGTTAAGCCGCCGAAGAACGCCGGCATCGTGCCGGAAGAGAGCATCATCGTCGGCAACACCGTGATGTACGGCGCGATCGAGGGCGAGTGCTATTTCCGCGGCATCGCCGGCGAACGCTTTGCCGTGCGCAACTCGGGCGCGGTCGCGGTGGTCGAGGGCGCGGGCGACCATTGCTGCGAGTACATGACGGGCGGCATCGTGGTCGTGCTCGGCAAGACCGGGCGCAACTTCGCGGCCGGCATGTCCGGCGGCATCGCCTATGTGCTGGACGAGACCGGCGACTTCGACAGGCTCTGCAATCTGTCGATGGTCGAGCTCGAGCCAGTGCTGTCCGAAGAGCTGATCAACGCCGGCACCTACAACCACTCAGGTGACCTCGAGGCACACGGTCGGGTCGACGTCTTCAAGAACCTGCTCGACTCCGACGTCGAGCGGTTGCACGTCCTGATCTCGCGCCATGCGAAAGCGACCGGCTCCAAGCGCGCCGCCGACATCCTGGCCAGTTGGAAGGAATGGCTGCCCAAATTCCGCAAGGTGATGCCGGTCGAGTACCGGCGTGCACTGCGCGAGATGGCCGCCAACGCGGACGCCGAGCCGAAAATCGCGATCGGGGCTTAAAGAAGCCTCATGGTGAGGAGGCGCGTAGCGCCGTCTCGAACCACGAGACTACCATCCGGCCTCTATCCTTCGAGACGCGGCGCGAAGAGCGCGCCGCTCCTCAGGATGAGGAGTGAGAGAACAAACGACCAAGCGGCAGGGACTTCGGGTTTAATGGGCAAGATCACGGGTTTTCTCGAAATCGAACGGCACGACCGCAAGTACACCCCGGTCGCCGAGCGCGTGAAGCATTACAGCGAGTTCGTCGTTCCCCTCTCCGAGAAAGAGGTGCGCGACCAGGCCGCGCGCTGCATGAATTGCGGCATCCCCTATTGCCATGGCACCGGCTCGGTCGCGCCCGGCACGCCCGGTTGCCCCGTCAACAACCAGATCCCCGACTGGAACGATCTCGTTTATCAGGGCAATTGGGAAGAAGCCTCGCGCAATTTGCACTCGACCAACAATTTCCCGGAGTTCACGGGGCGCATCTGTCCGGCGCCGTGCGAGGCGTCCTGCACGCTCAACATCGACGACAACCCCGTCACCATCAAGACCATCGAATGCGCCATCGTCGACCGCGCCTGGGACAATGGCTGGCTGAAGCCTGAGATCGCAGCCGAGAAGACCGGCAAGAAGGTCGCGGTGATCGGCTCGGGGCCGGCCGGCATGGCCTGCGCGCAGCAGCTCGCGCGCGCCGGCCACGACGTGCACCTGTTCGAGAAGTACGCCAAGGCCGGCGGCCTGCTACGCTACGGCATCCCCGACTTCAAGATGGAGAAGGGCGTCATCGACCGCCGCGTCAAGCAGATGGAAGGCGAAGGCGTCACCTTCCACTACAACAGTCATGTCGGCGCTGACGGCAATGTCGATCCGCGCGAGATGCTCAACGAGTATGATGCAGTGGCGTTGACCGGCGGCGCAGAAGCCCCGCGAGACCTGCCGATTCCCGGCCGTGAGCTCGCGGGCATCCACTACGCCATGGACTTCCTGCCGCAGCAGAACCGCCGTGTCTCGGAGGAGCCGCTCGGCGGCGTCCAGGAGATTTTGGCCGGCGGCAAGCATGTCGTCGTGATCGGCGGCGGCGACACCGGATCCGACTGCATCGGCACCTCGCTGCGCCAGGGCGCGCTGTCGGTCACCCAGCTCGAGATCATGCCCGCCCCGCCCGAGCGCGAGAACAAGGGCCTGACCTGGCCGAACTGGCCGCTGAAGATGCGCACCTCGTCCAGCCAGGCCGAAGGCGCCGTCCGCGAATTCGCGGTGCTGACCCAGAAATTCACCGGCGAGAACGGCCAGGTGAAGAAGCTGCATTGCGTCCGCGTCGACGACAAGTTCAAGCCGATCGCCGGCACCGAGTTCGAGCTCGATGCCGAGCTCGTCCTGCTTGCCATGGGCTTCGTCCATCCCGTGCACGAGGGCCTGCTCAAGCTGCTCTCAGTCGAGCTCGACCCGCGCGGCAACGTCAAGGCCAACACGCTGGACTACCAGACCTCGCGCCCGAACGTGTTCACCGCCGGCGACATGCGCCGCGGGCAATCGCTGGTGGTCTGGGCGATCCGCGAGGGCCGGCTGTGCGCGCGGTCGATCGACACTTTCCTGATGGGGAAGACGGACCTGCCGCGGTGAGGCGCGGCGCGCGCTACCAGATTAGCAAACGGTGTCATCGCCCGGCTTGACCGGGCGATCCAGTACTCCGAAACGGCAGTGGTTCACTCGATGGGCCGCGGCGTACTGGATGCCCCGGTCAAGCCGGGGCATGACAGCTGAGTGAGTGGCATGAGCGCCGCTAACTAGGCCACATACGTTGCAATGCGCACGTGCGCACTCAATTCTGCAGCCTCACCCCCAGCAGTACCACGGTGCCCTGCGAGCTCGCCGCGGCGATGTTCGAATCCAGGATGTCGTGGCGGAGCGTGCCCTTGACCCAGATGTTGCGGTTGAGCTTGTAGATCAAATTGCCTTCAAGCGAATACGTTTTGTCGTTGCGGTTCTGGTTCTGATAGTCGTACGTGCCGTAGGTGAATTTGCCGACCGCGGTGAGCCAGCGGCGGAAGTCGTGGTCGACTTCCGCCGAATAGGTGCGCACCAGCACGCCGGACGATCCGGGCACGGTGGTCTCGTTGATCTGCGTGTCGGTGAAAAGTTTCACGGTGGTGAGGCCGCTCGCATTCCAGATCAGCGACCCCGTGGTGAGGAAGCCCGCGAGCTGGCTGAGACGCGGGTCGGTGTAGTTGCGCGCGGAATAGCCGACCGAGATCTCGCCGGTGAGGATGCGTGAGAACTCGAAGGACGAGCCGACCTTGGCATAGCCGCCGTTCGAGTCGCGGAAGAAGCCGTTGCGATCGGCGGCCTGGTCGTGGACGCGGGTGTCGCCCTGGATTTCGACGAAGGGCTTGAGGCCCGGCTTCAGATCGTAGGAGAACCGCCCGACGCCGCCATATTGATTGAAGTCGCGGTCGGTGTTGGGAAAGGTCGAGCCGTCGGTGAGCCTTGAATCGGTGTAGGCAGTGCGATCGACGGTGGCGCCGGCCGAGACCTGGAAGCGATTGAAGGTCTGGTCGAAGCCGATGGTCGTGCCGTAGGTTGCATAGACTGGGTATTTCTGCAGGCCGGCCTGCACGTTCGGGCTGCCGGGATTGTCGGTGGCGAGCCGCAGGCGCATCTGCGAGAGCAGCTTGAAATCGCGGGTGACGTCGAGCCGGCCGTCGACATGACCGGTGAAATCGGGACGATTGGCCTCGACCGGCGACGGCGAGGCGAAGCCGTTGATCGTCGCCGGCATGTCGTTGGTGTAGCCCGAGAACGAGCCGCGCAGATCGGCGACCAGCGCATGGCGCTCCCAATCGGACACCACGAGCAGATCGGGAGCAATCACATAGGCTGGCGAGCCGACCGGCTTGTTGAGGCGCGTCGGGTTGGTGTCGTAGCCGGCGGAGAGTTCGAGCCCGCCCTTGATCAGGAAGCTGCCGGCGTAGTCGCCGACAGCGCCGAACGGATCCTCATCCAGCTTGAGACGGCGGCGCAGCGGCTGGCCCGGCACGTTGCCCGCCATTGCCGGCGGCACCGGGACCTTGTGTGCGGTCTCCGAGGGCGGCGGCGCGATTCGCGGCGGCGTTAGCGTGCGCTCCGGCGTTGCCGGCGGTGCCTTCGAACCAGGGCCGACCGGGCGCTTCGGCTTGGGCTGCCCGGGATAGAGTTTTGGCTGCTGCCGCTTGCGGTTCAGCGAATCGTAGCCGGAGCCGCTTGCGCCATTGGCGGCGGGCAAGCCGTAGGTCGGGACCGGAGCGGTTGCATTTTGGCCAGGGCGCGAAGTCGCTGGGGCCTGCTGGCGCCGGCGTAGATCGTTGGGATCGGGCAGCGTCGGCAACGCATCCGACGGCGCCTGCGGCACGCCGGCGGTGCGGCGCGTCGGCAGCGTCTCGGGCGAGGCGAAGCCGCCGCGGCTGGGATTGAAGAGCTCTGGCGTGAGGCTCTGGGCGCTAGCCGGTGCGCTGTCGAGGGCCGTCAGCGCAAGGCACGGCAAAGCGGCGCGCAGGAAATGCGCGCGTATGCTCCGGCCGGTGCCTGAAGACGACCCCACGTGGAAGAACTCCAACAAAATCAAACACTTTCCTGATGATCTCCCGTCGCTGAGGGGAACCATCGTTAATGGAGTTAAAACAATTATGGTTAATGACCCGTTGAGGGCTTTGGCGGCCGCGTCGCCTCCACGGCCGCGGCGTGCTAAGCAGGCGCCAACGGGCGAACGCCCCTCCCCCTGGACCTGCTCATGCCGAATTCGAAACCGCTGATGACCGCATCATCCGGCTCCATTCCTGACAGCGTCGAATCCGCGCTCCGCACGCTGGAGACGGAGAGCGGCGGCATCAATGCGCTCGCCGCCGCCCTGCGCGGCCCGCTGGGCGCGACATTTGCCAAAGCGGTCGACCTGATCCGCAACGCCAAGGGCCGCGTCATCGTCACCGGGCTCGGCAAGTCCGGCCATATGGGCCGCAAGATCGCGGCGACGCTGGCTTCGACCGGCACCCCCGCCTTCTTCGTGCATGCGGCCGAGGCCGGCCACGGCGATCTCGGCATGATCACGCCCGACGACGTCATCATGGCGCTGTCCTGGTCGGGCGAGCAGCCCGAGATGAAGAACCTCGTGAACTATTCGGCGCGCTTTGCGATTCCCATGATCGCGGTGACGTCGAGCGCTGTGTCCTCGCTGGGGCAAGCCGCCGACATCGTGATCGAGTTGCCGAAGGCGCGCGAAGCCTGCCCGCACAATCTGGCGCCGACCACCTCGACGCTGATGCAGGCCGCGATCGGCGATGCCATCGCGATCGCGCTGCTCGAGGGGCGCGGCTTCACCGCGCTGGAGTTCGCGCATTTCCATCCCGGCGGCAAGCTGGGCGCGATGCTGAAATTCGTCCGCGACTACATGCGCACCGGCGCGGAGATCCCGGTCAAGCCCGAAGGCACCAAGATGTCGGAGGCCGTGGTCGAAATGTCGGCCAAGGGGCTCGGCTGCGTCTGCATCGTCAACGATGCGGGCGAGGCCGTCGGCATCATCACCGACGGCGATCTCCGCCGTCACATGCGGCCCGACCTTCTGACCGTGACGGTCGACGAGATCATGACCCGGCAGCCGAAGACGGTGCCGCCCTCCATGCTCGCGACCGAGATGATCGAGGTGCTGAACACGCGCAAGATCACCGCGCTGGTCGTGACCGATGCGAGCAAGGTGGTCGGGATCGTGCATCTGCATGATCTGTTGCGGGCGGGCGTGGCGTAGCGCGCTCGCCACTCGTCATTGCGAGCGAAGCGACTTGTCCGCCGAAACCTCCGGCGAAGGCGGAAGCAATCCAGAATCCCTCCGCGGAAAGACTCTGGATTGCTTCGTCGCAAGAGCTCCTCGCAATGACGGTGGAGGGACCTATCCTGGAAACCGCGCCGCCTTCTCCTCCACCGGCAGCCTCAAGCCGTTCGCCAGATACGACACCGTGCGATAGAAGCCGCACAACAGCATGATCTCCAGGATCTGCGCCGCGTCGTAATGCGCCGACAGCACGGCAAACTCATCGTCGTCGAGCGTCGCGCGATGGTGCAACGCATCGACCGCCGCGATCAGCGCCTGCTCGGGCGGCGACCAGCACGGCGACGTCGCATCGCCCAGCACCGTTGCCCGCACCTCCTCCTCGATGAGCTTGGCCGCACCGGCGAAGATCGCGACATGCACGCCCCATTCATACTCGCATCTGTTCAGCGCGCAGGTGCGGTCGATGACGATCTCGCGCTGGCGCAGCGAGAGCGGGCCGGGATCAAGGAGCCCGCCGGCGCGAAACTTGTCCCAGGCGCGGGCGTGGCCTGCCAGCACCCGAAACAACACCAGCGGCGGCGCGCCGCGCATGATGCGATCGAACTGCTGCTGGATCTGCGGGGGAAAAGGCGGATCGAGCGGCGCGATGCGGGGCGCGAGATGGGACATGGGCCGTCTCCGTTGCTACAATTACCGTAGCACTACGCTACAATATTTGTAGCAACACGCAAGGGGGCATCGATGGCGAAACAGGCCGACCCAAAAACACGCAGTATCCGCGGCTCGCGCACCGGACGGCCGATCATGGCGCTGCTCGACCTGCTCGGCCGGCGCTGGAGCCTGCGGATCCTGTGGGAATTGCGCGACGGGTCCCTCACCTCGCGCGCACTCCGCACGGCATGCGACGAGGCCTCGCCGACGGTGCTACAAGCGCGGCTGACTGAGCTGCGCGAGGCGGGGTTCGTGGAGCTGGGCGAGGCCGGAGGCTACGGGCTGACGCCGTTGGGCCGGGAACTGTGCGAGACGTTCATGCCGCTGCACAAATTTGCGGAGCGGTGGAAGAGGTAGGACTCTTACAGGGGAGCTACGCCGCGGCCACCGTCAGATTCGCGCCGTCGACCCGCACCACCTTGACCCGGGTCCCCGCCGGCGTGTCGGGACCCGCGACGCGCCAGACCGTGTCGCCGATGCGGACGGTGCCTGAGCCATCGATGATCGGCTTCTCCAGCGTGAACTCACGGCCGAGCAGGGCTTCGCTGCGCTTGTTGAGGAAGGGGCTGGCGCTCGCGTCCGGCTTCGGCCGGGCGAGGCGGCGCCACACCGGGACCGCAGCGGCGGCGAAGACCGCGAACATCACGAGCTGGATCTGCCAGGATATCGCAACGGTGAACGAGATCAGTCCGACCAGCAGCGCGGCGAGCCCGAGCCAGAACAGGAAGATGCCCGGCGCCAGCACCTCCAGCGCCATCAGGATAAAGCCGAAGATCAGCCAGTTCCAATTGCCCAGCGATACGAACATGTCGGTCATGACACGACCTCTCTATATGGCGCATGCCCTCCGCGCAAACGCCTTACCCCCGCCGCGGCGGCACTGCCGGCGGCGTGCCGCCGGTCGGCGGCACCGAGCCGGGACGAC
>NZ_JXJM01000001.1:426187-614216 GCF_001593325.1 Bradyrhizobium sp. DOA1 | reverse complement strand
CCGCGCTCTCGCCGAAGGTCGCCTTGGCGATCTCGCCAATGCCGGCGAGCGAGCCGAGCATGCTGGTGGCTTCCATCGGCAACATGATGATCTTCTGGTTCGGCGCCTCCGCGAACTGGCCGAATGCCTTGATATATTTGTCGGCGATGAAATAGTTCAACGCCGCGACGTCGCCTTTGGAAATCGCGTCGCTCACCATCTGCGTGGCCTTCGCCTCGGCCTCCGCCGAACGTTCGCGCGCTTCGGCGTCGCGGAACGCCGCTTCCTTCCGGCCTTCGGCCTGGAGGATCTGGCCCTGCTTGGCGCCCTCGGCGCGCAGGATCTCGGACTGGCGCTGGCCTTCGGCGGCGAGAATGTCGGCACGCTTGACGCGCTCGGCCTTCATCTGCCGGCCCATGGCCTCGACGAGATCGGCCGGCGGCACGATGTCCTTGATCTCGATGCGGTTGACCTTGACCCCCCAGGGCGAGACCGCGGCATCGACGACGCGAAGCAGCCGCTCGTTGATCTCGTCGCGATGCGACAGCACCTGGTCGAGGTCCATCGAGCCCATCACCGAACGGATGTTGGTCATGGTCAGGACGGTGATGGCCTGGTTGAGATTGGCAACCTCATAGCTCGCCTTGGCGGCATCGAACACCTGATAGAAGGCGACGCCGTCCACCGTCACGGTGGCGTTGTCCTTGGTGATGACCTCCTGCTCGGGAATGTCGATCACCTGCTCCATCATGTTGATCTTGCGCCCGACGCGGTCGAAATAGGGCACGATCAGGTTGAGCCCGGGGCTCAGCGTCTGGGTGTATTTGCCGAACCGTTCGATGGTCCAGTCATAGCCCTGCGGCACCGTCTTCACGCCGGCCACCAGCGTGACGATGACGAGCAAAACCAGAACAATCGCGAAAATGTCGAAACCGCTCATATATCCTCCAAGGCAGGAAAAGACCTTTCCCGCGCTGTCATTGGTCGGGATCGCAACCCTACCGGTTCAGCGGTCGCAAGTAACGTCGGTACGGCTGCGATTCTGCACAAGACGGCTGGAGAGGGACTGCCCACGATTTGTATTTACGGGAAGCTCTTGAAAGCGCGCTGGCGCAGACCTAGCGGCCAATCTTTACAGAGATGACCGTGCCATCCGCGGAGGATCGCTTCATTCAATGACGTTGTCCGCGAGTGCGAGCAGACCGGCGGGAAGCGAGATGCTAAGCGCCCTGGCCGTCTTCAAATTGATCGTCAGCTCGAACGTGGTCGGATTCTGAACCGGCAGATCGGCCGGCTGCGCACCCCTTAGGATGCGGTCGATATAGGAGGCGGCGCGGCGCAGCTGCTCGGCGCTGTCGGTGCTGTACGACATCAGCCCGCCCTCCTCGACGAAGGTGCGACTCCAGAACACCGCAGGCAGACGAGCCTCGCCGATGGCCGCCAGCAACTGCGTGCGATTGGCCATGGTGAAGAAGTCAGGCAGGACCAGGAGGCCGCCTTCCTTGAGCAAGGCCAGCGCCGCGATCGAGGCGGCGTCATTCACCGGCGCCGGCTCGACCGTCACCTGAAGCGTCTTTGCTGCCTCCTCGACCGTGCGCAGCATCAAGGGTGCGAACGGCGCGGTGGCGGGATTGTAGACCACGAAGACGCGGCGGACGGGCGGCGTGACCTGCGTCAGCATCTCCAGCCATTTGCCGGCGAGCGGGCCGTCGTAATCGGTGAAGCCGGTGGCGTTGCCGCCGGGATGCGCGAGGTTTTTGACGAAACCCTGGCTGACGGGATCGGTGACGACGGCGAACACGATCGGGATCGCCGTGGTGCGCTGGCGCAGCTCCTCCACCGAGGGCGTGCCGACCGCAAGCAGGATGTCGGGCTTGAGCGCGACCAGCTCGTCCGCAAGGCGTGCGATCCGCGCCCGGTCGCCGCCGCCGCTGCGCCAGTCGATCTTGAGGTTGTCGCGCTCCTTCCAGCCCAGGCCGGCGAGCGCCTCGACCAGGATGGTGCTACGGGCCTGCCCGATCGCATCCTCGGCCGCGGTGACCGAGAGCACGCCGAGCCGGCGCGTTGCAGCCGGCTGCTGCGCCTGCACAGAGGCCGGCAATGCCGCGATCATCCCAAGAAGCGCCAGACAGTGACGGCGATCCATGGGGCGAACCATCAGATCCAGCCCTGGAGCTCGCGCAGCACGAGCGTGCGAATCACGTCCATGCCCGGCTCGCTGTCGTTGAGGCAGGGGATCGCGGAAAACGCCTCGCCACCATTGTGCTTGAAGATCTCGGCATTCTCCTGCGCGATCTCCTCCAGCGTCTCCAGGCAGTCGGCCGAGAAGCCCGGCGTCACCACCGCGATCCGCCGCACGCCCTCTTTCGCCAGCCGCTCCATGGTCTTGTCCGTATACGGCTGGAGCCACTCGTCATTGCCGAAGCGGGACTGGAAGGTCAGCAGAAGCTTGGTCTCGTCCATGCCGAGCCGGCTCCGCAGCGCCTCGGTCGTGGCAACGCAGTGGCTCTGGTACGGATCGCCCTTGTCGACATAGGATTTCGGCATGCCGTGGAAGGACGCGACGATCAGCTCCGGCTTGAACGAGAGCGTCGTAAGATGCGCCTCAATCGAGGTCGCGAGCGCCTCAATATAAGCGGCATCCACGTGATAAGGCGGCGTCACCCGCAGCGTCGGCTGGTTGCGCAGGCGGGTCAGTACGCGGAACACCTCGTCGCAGACGGTCGCGGAGGTCGAGGCGGAATATTGCGGATACAGCGGGACGGCGAGAATGCGCTCACAGCCTTTCGCGATCAGCGCGTCGATGCCAGCCTTGATCGAAGGATTGCCGTAGCGCATCGCCCAGTCCACGACGACGTGGCTGCGGTCCGACAGCGCGGCCCCGAGCTTGTCGGCCTGCGAGCGCGTGATGGTCTTCAGCGGCGACTCGTTCTTCTCGGTGTTCCAGATCTTCTGGTAGTCCAACGCCTTGGTGCGGGGACGGCTGCGCAAGATGATCCCGTTCAGCACGGCCTTCCAGATCAGCCCCTGGTCCTCGATGACCCGGGCGTCACTGAGGAACTCCTTCAGATACACCCGCACGCCCGGCGCATCGGCCGTGTCGGGCGTGCCGAGGTTGACCAGGAGCACGCCGACGCGCGGCAGGGCGGGCCAGGTAGCCGGTTTCGCAGTCTCAACGGGGACGACGTTGTTCATGGCTGGTTGGGTCGCGCGTTGGTCCAAACTTGTCAAGATGAGGGCGGTTTCGCTAGGGTCGCACCCAGGCCGGGGAAGGACGATGACACTCGCGGAATGGTGCGTCTTCGGAGCGCTGCTGCTCTATCTGTCAACGATCGCCGCGATCAAATGGATCAGGTTTCGCACGTTCGACAATTCCCGGCCTCGCGACCCTGCCTTCTTCGAGGACGCCCTCGCGCAGCGCGCGCTCGGCGCGCACCAGAACGGCATCGAGACGTTTCCGTTCTTTGCCTTCGCCGTGCTGCTCGCCGAATACCGGGATGCGCCGCAGCGGCTGATCGACGAGCTTGCCGCACTGTTCCTGATCGTGCGGATCGCCTATGTGCTGACCTATCTCGGCAACCGCCCGACGCTGCGCTCGATCCTCTGGAGCGTCGGCTTTGCGATCAATCTCGGGATCTTCTTCATGCCGGCCTTGAAGCGGTTCCTGCCGGTGTGAGCGGCCTCATGCCGCCAAGTGCCGCTCCCGCGTCGCGATCAGCGCCCGCATCGATGCCGGGATCGTAACAGGTCGATGGGTCTTCTGGTCCGTGTAGACCCACACGATCTCGCCGGTCACCAACGCGTCGGCGCCGCCTTTCATGTAGATGGCAAGCTCGAAGACGAGGCTCGAATTGCCGATCCGCGCCACGCGCGCGCCGACCTCGAGCTCCCAGTCGAAGCGGACCGGCGCCTTGTACTCGATCAGCGATTTGACGACGTGGAAATCGATGCCGCTCGCCTGGGCATCCGCATATTGGTCGAAGCCCAGCGCGCGGAAACATTCGGTGATGGTGGTGTCGAAATAGGTCAGATAATGCGCATTGAAGACGACGCCCTGGCCGTCGATCTCGGAATAGCGCACCCGAAACGGATGGAAGAACCAGAAATTTTCACGCGACATGGAATCCCCCAAACCCAAATGTTTCCGCTCGTCATTGCGAGGAGCCCTTGCGACGAAGCAATCCAGACTGCCGCTGCAGAGACAATCTGGATTGCTTCGCGGAGCCTGTCATCGGGCCGCGCATTCGCGCGGACCCGGTGGCTCGCAATGACGAAACAAGATGCACGACCGTCATACCTCGCTGAGCGCCGCGAACTGCGGAGACTACTCAAAAACACGTCGTCCGTTCGGCGGCGATGTAGCCGAACAAGAGACCGACGCCGAACAGCAACACGAGACCGGCGGCGCCGAACTCGATGCCGCGCATGAACAGCGCGCCGCCGCCGTCGCGTCCGGCGCTGAGGCGGGCGGCGAGGCCCTTGGCGGAGACGGCGACGACCGCGATGGCCGCGACCGTGATCGCGGTGCCCAGTCCCATCAGCAAGGTCGCGGCGATGCCGGCCCAGAACAGGCCCTGCGCCAGCGCGAACACCAGCACCAGGATCGCGCCCGAGCACGGGCGGATGCCGACGGTCAGGATCGCAGCGAAGCCGCGCCGCCAGCCTCCGGGACCGGCGAGCTCGCTGGGAGTCGGACCGTGGGAGTGGCCGCAATGCTCGTCATGGACATGATCATGCCCATGGTGATGGTGAACGTGGCCGTGGCCATGGTGATGATCATGGCCGTGATCGTGGTGATGATGATCATGCGCATCACGATGATGGTGATGATCGTGATCATGATCGTGCGGCACGCCCGCAATGGCCGGCACCGGCTGGGCGGCCTGGAGCGCGCGGATGAAGGCGCCGCCCTTGACCCAGACCAGGCGCAGGCCGAACAGCGCGATCAGGCCATAGCTCGCGATCTCGATCACGCCTTCGGCCTTGCACATGGTCTTGGCCGTCGCGTTCAGCACCCAGGCCGAGATGCCGACGATCAGGATCGCGACCAGCGACTGCATCAGCGCCGAGGCAAAGGACAGCGCGATGCCGCGCCGCGCTGTCTCGCGGTTCGCGACCAGATAGGACGCGATCACCGCCTTGCCGTGGCCGGGCCCGGCGGCATGGAAGACGCCATAGGCAAACGAGATGAAGAGCAGCGTCCACACCGCCGAGCCGTCGGACTTGGCGGCCCGGATCGTCGCCGACATCTGGCGGTAAAACTCCGACTGCTTTGCGAGGAGCCAGCCGACAATTCCGCCCGCCTCGGGCTGGGCCGGCTGCGAGGCGCGCGGCGCGCCGAACGGATTCTGCGCGAGGAGATCATGAAGCGCGGCATCGGCCACACCCACAACCAGCAGCACCGCGGCGCAGACGAGCAGCCCGCGTGCGAGCGGGGAGAGTTGCGGCTTCAAGGGCAATCCACCGTGATCTTGTTGGCGAACATCATGCCGAAGTTCGAGTTCTCGCCGTTCAGGAAGGTCTGCTCGTTGAGCTTCTGGGCGCTCGCTGTGCCGTCGCTCGGCCGTTCCAGCTTCATCTGGCAGCCCGCGGGCGCACCGACCAGCTTGACCGGATTGTCCTTGGCCATCTGGAAGTCGATGAAGAAGGAGCGGTCGAACACTTCGAGCACCAGCTGCTTGGACTTGACCGGGTTCTTCAGCGGCAGCGTGAAGTGCAGGGTCAGCACCGTATCCTTGTAGTCGAGGAAATAGTCGACCGGTTCCTGAAATCGTTCCTTCCTGCCGTCGGCTCGCGCGAAGGTGAAGTAGGCATACTCCTTCAGCGACTCGACGTTGGTCTGCGCCAGCGGCCCGAGCTCCTCGCGCGTATAGGCGCCCTTGGTCTTGCTTTCGAGCCCCTGCAGCGCATAGGTCGAGAACATGTCGTCGAAGGTCCAGGCGTGGCGCACGCCGGTGATCGAACCATCCGCGGCGTAGAGCAACTCGCTGGTCGCGGTGATCCAGACATGCGGATGCGCGCTCGCCGCACCGGCGGCGAGCGACAGGCCGGCGGCGAGCAACAGGCCGAGAAGTGCGCGCATGCCCATCAGGCGGCCTTTGCCGTGTCGAGCAGGCCGCGGCGGCGCAGCAGCGCGTCCGGTTCGGGCGGGCGGCCCCGGAATGCCTCGTAGGCGGCCTCCGGGTCGACCGATCCGCCGGACGAGTAGATGTCGTCGTGCAGCCGCTTGGCCACGGCAGGATCGAAGATGTCGCCGGCCTCCTCGAAGGCGCCGAAGGCATCGGCGTCCATCACCTCGGACCACATGTAGCTGTAATAGCCCGCGGCATAATGGTCGCCGGTGAAGATGTGGCCGAACTGCGTCGGACGGTGACGCAGCGCGATCTCCTCGGGCATGCCGATCTTCTCCAGTTCGCGTCTCTCGAAGGCGCGCACGTCGTCTGCGGCCGACGCCGGCTGGGTGTGGAATTCGAGATCGACGAGCGCCGAGGAGACGAACTCGACCGTGGCAAAGCCCTGGTTGAACTTCCGCGCCGCGAGGAAGCGCTGCAGGAGATCGTCCGGCAGCGGCTCACCGGTCTGGTAGTGGCGGGCGAACTTTTGCAGCACCTCGGGCCGTTCCTGCCAGTGCTCGTAGAGCTGGGACGGCAGCTCGACGAAGTCGGTGAACACGGAGGTGCCCGACAGCGAGGGATAGGTCACGTTGGAGAGCATGCCGTGCAGGCCGTGGCCGAACTCGTGGAACAGGGTGCGGGCGTCGTCGGGCGACAGCAGCGAGGGCTCGCCGTCCGCGCCCTTGGTGAAATTGCAGATGTTGAGAATTAACGGCGCAACGTCGCCGTCGAGCTTCTGCTGGTCCCGCAGCGAGGTCATCCAGGCGCCGGATCGCTTCGAGGGCCGGGCGAAGTAGTCGCCGTAGAACAGCGCCTTGTGCTTGCCGTCCGGACCCTTCATCTCCCAGACCCGCACGTCCGGGTGCCAGACGGGAACGTCCTTGCGCTCCTCGAAGGTGACGCCGAACAGGCGCGTGGCGCAGTCGAAGGCGGCGGCGATCATGTTGTCGAGCGCAAGGTAGGGCTTGATCGCGGCGTCGTCGAAATTGGCGCGCTGCAGGCGCAGCTTTTCGGCATAGAAGCGCCAGTCCCACGGAGCAAGCTTGAAATTGCCGCCCTCCTCCGTGATCAGCGCCTGCATGTCGTCGCGGTCGGCGAGCGCGCGGGCGCGCGCCGGCTTCCAGACCCGCTCCAACAGGCTCCGCACCGCTTCCGGCGTCTTGGCCATGGAGTCTTCGAGCCGGTAGGCCGCGAAGGTCGGATAGCCCAGGAGCTTGGCGCTCTCCTCACGCAGCTTCAGGATCTCGACGATGGTAGCGTTGTTGTCGTTGGCGTTGCCGTTGTCGCCGCGCGCGATGAAAGCCTTGTAGACCTTCTCGCGCAGGTCGCGCCGCGCCGAGCTCTTCAGGAACGGCTCCACCGAGGAGCGCGACAGCGTGACGATGGCCTTGCCTGCCATGCCGCGCTCTTCTGCCGCAGCCTTGGCGCCGGCAATGAAGCTCTCCGGCAGGCCCTGGCGGTCGGCCTCGCCGAGCTCCAGGAACCATTCCTGCTCGTCGCCGAGCAGGTGATGGCTGAAGCCGGTGCCGAGCTGGGCGAGCCTCTCGTTGATCTCCGCCATCCGCGTCTTGGCCTCGTCGGAGAGGCCGGCACCGGAACGGTGGAAGCGGGTGTAGGTGCGCTCCAGGAGGCGCAGCTGCTCGGGCGTGAGACCGAGCGAGGCGCGGTTCTCGTGCAGGTGGGCGATGCGGCCAAACAGCACGGCGTTCATCATGATCGGATTCCAGTGCCGCGCCATCCGCAAGGAGACCTCCTTGTCGATCTCCAGGATGGCCGGGTTCGAATGCGCCGAGACGAGGTCGTAGAAGACCGCCGCGACCTTGCTGAGCAGCTTGCCTGAGCGCTCCAGCGCCGTGATGGTGTTGGCGAAGTCGGGCGCGGCCGGATCATTGGTGATCGCCGCGATCTCCGCGGAGTGATCGGCGAAGGCCTGCTCGAAGGCCGGCAGGAAGTGCTCCGGCTTGATCTCGTCGAAGGGCGGGGCCGCGAACGGCGTCACCCAGGCCTTCAGCAGCGGGTTGGTCTCGGAGTCCGTGGTTTGGCGGGGTTCTGACATCGCAAGTCCCGGTTTTTGAGCTGATTTGTTGCGGCCAGCTATAGCACGCGATGGGGCTTTTTTGGGCCGGTTTGCCCTTGCTCCCGGCCGCCTTTTCGAGGAGATTGCGGCCCTCGAAGTCAGGACCCCTGAGCCCCATGAACGCGCCTTCCTCATCTTCCCGCCAGATCGCCTGGCCGAGCGTCATCACCGTCATCAGCGCCGCCATCCTGATCGGCGCGGAGGTGTTCGGCGCGGCCTTTGCCGGCGGCTGGGCGCTGGCGATCCTGTTCGGACTCGGCGATCAGGGCGCGCACATCCTCCAGGCCGTGCTGTTCGCACTCGGCGTGCTCGTGATGACCGCGTTCATTCGCGCAGCTCAGCGCATCGAGCCTTTCACCAAGCGCGGCTGACGCATCTCGCGCGCGAGAGACGGGCGCGCTCCTCAAAAACTTAACGCACGTTCATCTTCCGCATCGCTCGCGCAACACTGCGCAAGCAGATGTTAGGCAATTCTGTTCTCAGCCTAAAAAAATTCTTGCGAAGCAGAGTCAAAACGCTTATGTGCGGACTTGCCCAATTTCGCACGTGCCTGTGGTCGTGTGTCAGTCGGTAGGTATCCGGACAAGAGGCCGGACAGCCGCCAAGGGGTGAAGAAGCCGAGGGGCTCTTCGGAAGTGCGGAAGTCGAAGACCAAAGGTCGCGAGACTGAGGTCGGAAGACGAAGCAAACCCGGAGTGTCCAGCATCTCTCTCAAAGAGATGCCTTGTCGAAGGTGACTTCGCTCTTTGCAACCGTGACTGGCAGCCGGAGGCGAACCGGCGCACCCCGCTCTCAACGGGGGACGCGACTTAAAGCAACGACGGATCGGGCTTTTTTGGTCTCTACCGGCAGTCCAACGCCGGCGCGGGCTACTGAAAAGGCTTGTCCTTCATTGCCAGGTGTGCGGGCGGGAAAACTCCCAACCAATCCACGGCAGCACAATTCGGTCTAGGGTCTTAGCCCTGTCGCGTCTCCATCGTGCGGCAGCGGCGTAGCACCCTCGTCCGAGAACCACTTTGAACGAGCTCCGTCGCTGGGGCCGCTTTGGAGAGTGCTATGACCGAACGTATCCAGGAATTCCTGCGCAACCGCCGCAAGGATGGCCTCGACACCGAGCCGTGCCTCGTCGTCGACCTCGAGGTCGTGCGCGACAATTACCAGAGCTTCGCCAAGGCGCTGCCCGACAGCCGCGTGTTCTATGCCGTCAAGGCGAACCCGGCGCCGGAAGTGCTGGCGCTGCTCGCCTCCATGGGCTCCTGCTTCGACACCGCGACGGTCGCCGAGATCGAGATGGCGCTGGCCGCCGGTGCGACGCCCGACCGCATCTCCTTCGGCAACACGATCAAGAAGGAGCGCGACATCGCGCGCGCCTTCGCGCTCGGCATTCGGCTGTTCGCGGTCGACTGCGCCGCCGAGGTCGAGAAGGTCGCCCGTGCCGCACCCGGCGCGAAGGTGTTCTGCCGCATCCTCTATGACTGCGCTGGCGCCGAATGGCCGCTGTCGCGCAAGTTCGGCTGCGATCCGGAGATGGCGGTCGAGGTGCTCGACCTCGCCAAGCGTCTTCGGCTGGAGCCGTGCGGCATCTCATTCCATGTTGGCTCGCAGCAACGCAAGGTGAAGGCGTGGGACCGCGCGCTGGCGATGGCCTCGCAGGTGTTCCGCGACTGCGCCGAGCGCGGCATCAACCTGTCCATGGTCAACATGGGCGGCGGCTTCCCGACCAAGTACCTGAAGGACGTGCCGCCGGTCGTCACCTACGGCCGTTCGATCTTCCGCGCGCTGCGCAAGCACTTCGGCAACCAGATTCCGGAGACCATCATCGAGCCGGGCCGCGGCATGGTGGGCAACGCCGGCATCATCGAATCCGAGGTCGTGCTCATCTCGAAGAAGAGCGACGAGGACGAGGTGCGCTGGGTGTACCTGGACATCGGCAAGTTCGGCGGTCTCGCCGAGACGATGGACGAGTCGATCCGCTACGCCATCCGCACCCGTCACGACGGCGCGGACATGACGCCGTGCGTGCTCGCAGGTCCGACCTGCGACAGCGCCGACGTGCTGTACGAGAAGAACCCGTATCCGCTCCCGGTGACGCTCGAGATCGGCGACAAGGTGCTGATCGAAGGCACCGGGGCCTATACGTCGACCTACTCGTCGGTGGCGTTCAACGGCATTCCGCCGCTGCGGACGTATCACATCTGATTTGCCTCTCGGTTTGAGGCCTGACGAACCCGGGAGCCGGCTTGCCGGCTCCTCCCTCACATCTCGATTTCTGACGACGTCTTGGACAGGCGCGCCGATCGCGCGTCCTTCAAGCGGGGACTGACGCGCCATGACTGCTCCTCGGAAGCCACAGCTCGCCCTCACCTCGAAAGCCGCTCCGTTCGTGATCCGTGCGGAACGTGCTGCCGATGTCGCGATGCGTGAAGCGCTGCTCGATGCCTGCTTTGGCGAGAATCGCCATGGCCGCACCTGCCAGCGCCTGCGCGATGGACGTGCACCCGCCGCGGGCCTTGCCCTGTCGGCTGTGCGCGAGGGCAAGCTCGTGGGAACCGTGCGGCTGTGGCACGTCAGCGCCGGAGGCAGGCCCGCTCTGGTCCTCGGACCGTTGGCGGTCGACCCTGCCTGCCGCGAGCTCGGGATCGGCGCCGCGCTGATGCATCAAGCGCTGGCCGCCGCCCGGGCGCGCGGGCAGGACGCCGTGATCCTGCTCGGCGATGCCCCTTATTACGCCCGCTTCGGCTTCTCCGGCGAGAAGACCGGCGCGCTGTCGCTGCCCGGCCCGTTCGAGCGCGACCGCCTGCTGGCGATCGAGTTCGCGGACGGCGCGCTCGACGGCGCCGAAGGGATGATCGTCCCGACCGGCGCGCCCCTGCCCAAACGGAGGGCGGTTCGCGCCCTCCACGCGCACGCGGCCTGAGGGATCGCCATGATGGCGACGACCGAAGCCGCGTTCCGCGGCAGCGCTCAGCCGCGTCTCCGCTAAGCCGTTCCTTTGGGGTTGCGCGGGCCCCGGAAACGCCGTTTAACGCCGCGAAACACCCCTTCAGTCGAGGCCCACGACCATGTCCCGTCGCCTGATCTCCACCGGCTCTCCGCTCGAGAAGACCGTCGGCTACAGCCGCGCCGTGATCGACGGCGAGTTCGCCTTCGTCGCGGGAACCACGGGCTATGACTACACGACGATGACGATGCCGGCCGATGTCACGAGCCAGTCACGCAACTGCTTCAAGACCATCGCAGCCGCCCTGAAGGAGGGCGGATTCGAGATGGCCGACATCGTCCGTGCGACCTATTACGTCACCGACGCCAGCTACATCGACGCCCACTTCGCCGTCTGCGGCGAGGTTCTCGGTGACATCAGGCCGGCTGCGACGTTGCTGGTCGTCACCGCTCTCGCCAAGCCCGAGATGAAGGTCGAGATCGAAGTCACCGCCAAGCGCCGCAGCCTCTAAAAGGCGCCGCAGCATCTGAGAAGCGCCGCATCGCCTGATCCACCCACCCCTTGCCTGCCAGCACGTTCCGGAGAAACCATCCCATGAGCCCTCCCTCGCAGATCTACGCGAAGATCACTGGTCCCATCGTCATGGTCGGCTTCGGCTCCATCGGCAAAGGCACGCTGCCGCTGATCGAGCGGCATCTCGATTACGACAAGTCGCGCGTGACAGTGATCGATCCCAAGGACGAGGGCCGCAAGGCGCATTGCGAGAAGCACAATGTGCGCTTCATCCAGAAGGCCGTGACCCGAGACAATTACCGCGAATTGCTGACCCCGCTGCTGACCGAAGGCGGCGGCCAAGGCTTTTGCGTCAATCTATCGGTCGACACCGGCTCCACCGACATCATGGAGCTCTGCAACGAGCTCGGCGCGCTCTACATCGACACCGTCAACGAGCCCTGGCTCGGCTTCTATTTCGACGCCTCGAAAGGCCCGGAAGCGCGCTCCAATTACGCGCTGCGCGAAGTGACGCTGGCCGCCAAGCGCGCGCGACCCAAGGGCTCGACCACGGCCGTCTCCTGCTGTGGCGCGAATCCCGGCATGGTCTCCTTCTTCGTGAAGCAGGCGCTGCTCAACGTCGCTGCCGACCTGAAGCTCAATGCCCCCAAGCCGAAGACCAAGGCGGAATGGGCGGATCTGATGCGGCAGGCCGGCGTCAAGGGCATCCACATCGCCGAGCGCGACACCCAGCGCTCGAAGAAGCCGAAAGAGCCCGACGTGTTCGTCAACACCTGGTCGGTGGAAGGCTTCCTGTCGGAGGGCGTGCAGCCGTCCGAGCTCGGCTGGGGCACCCATGAGAAATGGATGCCCGAGAATGCGAGGACCCACGAAGCCGGCTGCGGCGCCGCCATCTATCTGATGCAGCCCGGCGCCAACACGCGCGTGCGCACCTGGTGCCCAACCCGCGGGGCGCAATACGGCTTCCTGGTCACCCACAACGAGTCGATCTCGATCGCCGACTACTTCACGGTGCGTGACGCATCGGGCACGGCGATCTACCGGCCGACCTGCCACTACGCCTATCATCCGGCCGACGATGCCGTGCTGTCGCTGCACGAGATGTTCGGCCGTGCTGCGAAGATGCAGGAGAGGCACCACATCCTCGACGAGAACGAGATCGTCGACGGCATCGACGAGCTCGGCGTGCTGCTGTTCGGCCATGACAACAACGCCTATTGGTACGGCTCGCAGCTCTCTATCGAAGAAACCCGCGAGCTCGCGCCCTATCAGAACGCCACCGGCCTGCAGGTGACCTCTGCCGTGCTCGGCGGCATGGTGTGGGCGCTGGAAAACCCGAACGAAGGCATCGTCGAAGCCGACGAGATGGATTTCGATCGTCTGCTGGAGATCCAGCTGCCGTATCTCGGCCCGGTGAAGGGCTTTTATACCGACTGGACGCCGCTGACGGATCGTCCGGGACTGTTCCCGGAGGATATCGATACGAGCGATCCCTGGCAGTTCCGGAATATTCTGGTGCGGTGAAAGGGCGCGTCCCGCACCCACCGCTGTCATGCCCCGCGAAGGCGGGGCATCCAGTACGCCGCGGCCTCTTCGTATCCACGCGCTTTCGCGGAATACTGGATCCCCCGCCTTCGGCGGGGATGACACCGAATGCGGAGCGATCGCCTACTTCTCCTTGATCGGCGGCCCGACCTTCTCCGCCGGCGCCGGCGGCAAAGCTGGCTTGGCCGCGCCCGCCGCGCCCTGAGTCTGCGGATCCGGCCGCGCGGGCTCGGGGGCCGGCGTGGTCGGGCGATCGCCGCCGGGCTTGGATTCCGCGGGCTTGTTCTGATCGTCGGACGGCGTGCCCTGCAGCGGCGGCGTTGCCTGCGCCAGCTGCAGCCGGCTTTCGGCACGGATCTGGGCGAGCGACAACACCGACACCACGACGCCAGCTGCGAACAGCGAAGTGGCGATTGTCAGGTCGAATTTCAGTCTACGCTTGGTCTCTTGGCCGGGCATGTCGATCACCGCCTTTGTCCGCGGGATCAACGAAACTGGGGCGCGCGGGTTCCGGCATCGAAGGAGCGGGAACCCGGCCTCTGCGCGCCAAAACGCCGCGCTCACTCCGTTGTGCTGACTTCCCAGGTGGCATGCCGCACGCCCGGCAAATGCTGCAAATCGGTCGCCACCACGTTAAGCTCGTTCGGATCAACGGCGCTCGCGACGAGCTTCGCAACGATCTCCAGCATGTCCTCGCCGATCTCGACGAGCTCGATATCGGCGACCGGATAGTTCGCAGCCTCGAGCTTCTCGACGAGGCGGTCGCGCATGTCGGGCAAAGCGTCGGCGGCCACCGCGAGCTTGAAATAGTAGGTGGCCTCCAGCGCCTTCTCGTTCAGGGGGATGCGGTTGATGGCATTGACCAGCGGGCGCAGCATGGTGTTGCCGGCAATGACGAAGACGGTGAGCGCCGCGGCCTGCGCGACCATGTCGGCCCCGGCGCAGGAGCCGACCGCGGCCGAGGCCCATAGCGTCGCCGCGGTGTTGAGGCCACGGACGTCCATGCCCTGCTTCATGATGACGCCGGCGCCGAGAAAGCCAATGCCGGAGACCACATAGGAGATCACCCGCACCGCCCCCTCGGCACCGTCCAGATGCATCGCGAGATCAACGAAGGCTGCCGCTCCCACCGCGACCAGCACGTTGGTGCGCAAGCCCGCGGTGCGCTGGCGGTACTGCCGCTCGGCGCCGATCAGCGTGCCCAGCACGAAGGCCGTGAGCAAGCTGACCAGGGTGTCGCCAAAATCGGCAAGCTGAAAGGTCGTGAGAAATCGCATGGTCCCCTATACGGTGGGAACCATGACAGATTAAAGCTCCAGCAGGCCGCCGTCCCCACTTTCGTCCGCAAAGGCCAGCAGGGTGCCCTTCGCATTCCAGGCGAGTGCGGCCACCGGCGGGGTGCCGTTGCGGCGGACCAGAATCTCGGCGCCGTCTTCCAACCGCACCATCAGCACGGTGCCGTCGCTGTAACCTGCGGCCAGGATGTCGTTCTTCGGATGGCAGGCAACCACGGATACGCGCGCCTGAAGCGGGGCAAGCATCGCAGGCTCCTTGCCCATCGGGCCGTCCTTGCTGGCGAACGGCCAGATGATGACGGTGTCGGCGCCCGAGGTCGCGAGCCCCTTGCCGCCCGCGCTCCAGGACATCGAGCGGACGCGGCCGGGATAGCCGGTCATGCGCATGTGCCTGTTGTCGGCGAGCCGCCAGCCGTGCAGCGCCGCCTCGTGCATCGTGGTGACCAGGAATTTGTTGTCCGGGCTGAAGGTGACACCGAGATGCGAGCCGGCCCAAGGCAGAAATTCGGCCGAGCCCTCCATGTTCGGAAACCACAGCGTCGCGCCGTTGTAATGCGCGATCGCGAGCCGCAGACCCTTTGGCGCGAATGCGAGCCCGCCGACGGTCGAGGGCACCTCGAGCGATTTCTCCTCGCTCCTGCCGCTCTTGACGGTCGCGGTCTTGCCGGCCGACCAGGCGAAGGCGCCGTCCGAATGCAGCGCCACCGCGTCGATCCAGCGCCGCTTCGGGTCGGTCGCGAGCAACGTCACCTCGCCCTTGGCGTCGAGCGAGACGACCTTGCCGTCGTCGCCGCCCATGACGATGCGCTTGCCGTCGGAGGCGGTCGAGAGAATGCCGCCGCTGTGCACGGCCACCTTGGTGGTCTCTCCCTGGCTATCGACGAGTGCGACGCTCTCCTCGCCGCCGACGAAGGCGGCGCGGGGACCGAGAAAATGCACCGACGTCACGGCCATGCCGAGCGTCACAGGCTTGACGCGGTCGGTAACGGAGACGATCGAGGCGGAGTCGGGGGCCGGCGTAAACTCTTTCATCACGAAACGATGCAGCTCTCGAAACCCTTGCGGATCGCCTCTTCGGGCAATTCGCGGCCGATGAAGACGAGGCGGCTCTCGCGCGGCTCACCCTCCTTCCACTTCCGCTGGTGGTTGCCCTCCAGCATCATGTGGACGCCCTGGAAGACGTAGCGGTCGTCATCGTCGTGGAAAGCGAGGATGCCCTTGGAGCGCAGGATCTTGCCGCCCTCGACCTGCACCAGATTCTGGAGCCAGGGCATGAACACATTGGGATCGAGCGGCTTGTCGGTCTTCAGCGACAACGATTGCATATCCTCGTCGTGATAGTGCTTCAGGCCATGACCGTGATGATGGTGGTCGTGGTCGTGGCCATGATGGTGATGATCATGATCATGGTCATGATCGTCGGCCTCCAGGAAATCCGGCTCGATGTCGAGGATGCGGTCGAGGTCGAACGCGCCTCGATCGAGCACGTCGGCCAGTGCCACCGAGCAGCGCTCGGTGCGGTGCAGCTTCGCATAGGGATTGATGCCGCGGATGCGGGCCTCGACCTCGGCGAGTTCGCCCTTGTTGACGAGGTCGGTCTTGTTCAGGACGATGACGTCAGCGAAGGCGATCTGGTTCTTGGCCTCGGGCGCATCCTTCAGCCGGTCCGACAGCCATTTGGCGTCGGCGACCGTGACCACGGCGTCGAGCCGGGCGTTCTTCTGCACGTCCTCGTCGACGAAGAAGGTCTGGGCGACTGGCGCGGGATCGGCGAGGCCGGTGGTCTCGACGATGATGGCGTCGAACTTGCCCTTGCGCTTCATCAGGCCGTCCATGATGCGGACGAGGTCGCCGCGCACGGTGCAGCAGATGCAGCCGTTGTTCATCTCGAACACTTCTTCATCGGCGCCGATGATGAGATCGTTATCGATGCCGATCTCGCCGAATTCGTTGACGATGACAGCGTATTTCTTGCCGTGATTCTCCGACAGGATGCGGTTCAAGAGCGTGGTCTTGCCGGCGCCGAGATAGCCGGTCAGCACGGTCACGGGAATTTTTGAGGCGGTCGCTTCAGACATAAGAACTCCGACATCAGGCTTGTTCGCGCGACGCGAGGCGGGTGGCCCTGCCCTATTGGTCAAGCGCGCTGGTCAGGGCCTTTATATTGTGCCTGACCATGTCAATGTAAGTGGGTGCAGGCCCCTTTTCGCCGGTCAAACCGTCGGAAATCAGGGTCCCGCCGACCTTGGCGCCGGTCTCGGCCGCGATCCGCCGGATCAGCCGGTCATCGCTGGTATTCTCCAGGAACACGGCCGGGATTTTCTGCGCCCTGATCTGGCCGATGATGGCGGCGATGTCGCGCGCGCTGGGTTCGGTCTCCGTAGAGACGCCCAGGGGGGCGATGAACCGGATACCGTATTCGGCGGAAAAATAGCCGAAGGCGTCGTGGGTGGAGATCACCTTGCGCCGCTCGGTTGGGATTTTGGCCACGACATCGCGGACTTCGCGATCGAGCGAGTCGAGCTTTTCCAGATAGGCCTTGGCCTGGGCGCGGAAAACATCCGCATCGTCCGGAGCGGCCGCGGCGAGCGCATTGGCGATGTCGGTGACGTAGACCTTGGTGTTCGGGATGGACTGCCAGGCGTGGGGATCTGCGGCCGCGCCTAATTTCAGCGGCGTGATGCCG
This sequence comes from Bradyrhizobium sp. DOA1, assembly GCF_001593325.1. Taxonomy (NCBI): domain Bacteria; kingdom Pseudomonadati; phylum Pseudomonadota; class Alphaproteobacteria; order Hyphomicrobiales; family Nitrobacteraceae; genus Bradyrhizobium; species Bradyrhizobium sp. DOA1. Next base: position 597,067 of record NZ_JXJM01000001.1, on the reverse strand, counting down.
GCACTCGCAGTCACGACCTTCGCCTTGCTGCCCGCGGACTGCACGAGGCGCGGCAGCCAGCCTTCGAGGCCGAGCCCGTTGACGATGACGAGCTTGGCATTGGCGACGCGCTTCGCATCGGCAGGGGCCGGCGTGTAGACGTGGACGTCGCTGTCGGCGCCGACCAGCGTGGTCAGATTGACCCTGTCACCACCGACATTGCGGACGAAATCGGCCAGGATCGAGAAGCTCGCAACGACGTTGAGCCGCTCGGCGGCATGCAGCGGCGGGGCAATCAGCAACAATACGCAAAGCAGGATGAGCCGCATCGTCATGCTTCCAGATGCCGGCCGGGAAACAGTTGCCGGACGATACCGCCGACGCGGCCGAACAGCACGGAGACCATGTAGAGCACCGTCGCCACGAGAATGATCGCGGGGCCTGACGGCGCACGGGTCTGGAACGACAGCACGAGGCCGGCATAGCCTGAGACGGCAGCAGCAATCACGGCAATGCAGATCATGGCGGTGAGATCGCGCGACCAGAACCGGGCAATGCCGGCCGGCAGGATCATGAGACCCACCGCAAGCAGCGTGCCGAGCGCCTGGAAGCCGTTGACGAGGTTGATGACGACGAGCGCGAGGAAGGCGAGATGCGCTGGCCCGCCGGCGCGGCTGACGGTGCGGAGGAACAGGGGATCGACGCTCTCGATCACCAGCGGACGGTAGATCACCGCGAGCACCAGCAGCGTCACCGTGGCGTTGAAGGCCACGACAAGCAGCGTCTGGTCGTCCATCGCGAGGATGTTGCCGAACAGCACATGCAACAGGTCGATATTGGTGCCCTTGATCGAGACAATGGTGACGCCGAGCGCCAGCGAGGCCAGGTAGAAGGTGGCCAGCGAAGCGTCTTCCTTCAGCCCCGTCGAACGCGCCACCACGCCGGCGAGGATCGCGACCGCGAAGCCGGCGATCAGGCCGCCGGCCGTCATCGCGAACAGATTAAGGCCGGAGAGCAGAAAGCCGACCGCAGCGCCCGGCAGGATCGCGTGCGCCATGGCGTCACCGACGAGGCTCATCCGCCGCAGCATCAGGAACACGCCGATCGGCGCGCCCGCCAGCGCGAGCGCGATCACGGCAGCGAGCGCCCGCCGCATGAACTCGAATTCGGTGAAGGGACCGATCAGCGCGTCATAGATCATTTGAGGTCACGCTGCCTGCGAACGCCCGTCGTCGGCCGCGCAGGCCGCCGCGCTGTCGTCGAAGGCCTCGCACATCCGCATCGCCACCAGCAGATTCTCCGGCGTCAGCACCTCGTCCGTTGGTCCCCACGCCACGGGACCGCGCGCCAGCACCAGCGTCTCGCTGAAATGGGTGCGCACCATCTCCATGTCGTGCAGGGCGGCCAGCACGGTGCGGCCCTCGGCGTGCCAATTCTTCACCAGCGCGAGCAGGTCGGTCGTGGTCTTGCTGTCGATGGCGTTGAAGGGCTCGTCGAGCACGATCAGGCTGGCGTCCTGGAGCAGCACCCGCGCGAACAGCACGCGTTGCATCTGGCCGCCGGAGAGCGTGCCGATCGGGCGGTTCTCGAAGCCGTTGAGGCCGACCGCGGCGATCGCGCGCAAAATCTTCTCGCGCGCGGCCTTGCCGATGCCGCCGAACAGGCCGGTCCCGCGCCACAGCCCGGTGCCGACGAAATCGAACACCGAGATCGGGAAGCTGCGGTCGATCTCCGCGCTCTGCGGCAGATAGGCGATGTCCCTGCTGTCGAGCCCGCCGAGATGGATGCTGCCGTCGAGCGGCTTGAGGATGCCGACGATGCCGCGCAGCAGCGTCGACTTGCCTGCGCCGTTCGGACCGATCACGGCGACCAGCGCGCCGGATGCGACCTCGCCGTTGAGGTGGTGCACGGCCGGATGCCGGTCATAGCCGAGCGTGACGTTGTGGAAGTGCAGCGCCGCCATGGTCACCTCATAGCCAGGAAGACCATGCCCCAGAGCACGGCGCAGACGGCGAGCGCGGCCGCAAGGCGCCCCGCCATGGTCATGCGCAGGATCGACCAGGGTGCCGCTTGGGCCGGATGCGGTGACGCCGCATCATGGACATGGGCATGGGTGTGGTCGTGCCCGTGTGCATGCGCATGGCTATGGGAATGGCCGTGCGCGTGGTCGTGATGATGGGCGTGGGAGGCGGCGGGAACCATTATTTGACGTTATATTATAACATTTCGTCTGTCCACGCCCTGGGCTCAGGGCTTACCAATCAGCATGGCGATGGCGGCTGCCACGAACGGAAATGGCACCGAGACCGCGCAGCGGAACCAGACGAACCGGGCCGGCATGAACGGGATTTCCCACAAGATGACCCGCTGGAAGGCGAACAGGGCCCAAGCGACGACATAGGCCACCACCTGGGGCACGCCGCCGCCCGACTTCAGCGCCACCGTTCCGATGGAGAAGCCGATGACGGGGCCGCCGGGCGTGGCGGCACCGGCGACGACGGCAGAGGCGACTCCGAGCCAGCCGCTATCCGGCCCAAGCCAGCCGGTGATCACCTCCTGCGGGATGATGGCGGCGATGTAGCCGGAGCCGATCACCCCGAGCGCGATCCGCGGCACGATGTTGACGAAGTCCATTGCGCCTTCGCGCAGCGAGGCCACGAACACGGCAGACCCGCGCCGGAAGGCGATCAGGCCGACCCCGAGCACCGAGCCCCACAACAGCATGTCGATGAGAAGCGCTGCGCTCACAACTCATCGTCCTTGGCGGCGGGCTTCGGATACAGCCTGGCATAGACGAAGCGGCCGAGCGCGCCGGCCAGCACCGGCAGCGGCAGCGAGATCAGGATCCGCCACAGCGTGAAATCGGTGCCCATGATCGGGATTTCCCAGGCCACCGCCCGGCCATAGCCGATCAGCGTCCAGCTCACGACCATGGCGATGGTAGCGCCGAAATCGGCGCCGACTGCGAGCAGCGCGCTCGCCACTGGATAGGCGGTGAAAGGACCGCCCGGCAGGATCGCGCCGAAGGCAGTGCCGATCAGCAGGCCCATCAGGCCCGATTTCGGCCCGAGCGAGCGCGAGACCTTCTCGTGCGGCAGGATCTCCGAGATGAGGGCGCCGAGCAGGCAACCGGCCAGCACGCGCGGCAGGATGCCTGAGAACAGCGAGAGGTCGTGGGTGAGAATGTCGAGGACACCGTCGGTGCCGTCACGCCGCCAGACCAGACCGGCGCTCACCGCCACCAGGACCGCGATGATGATGGTGGACCAGCCGATCGGCTTGCGCACGCGCCCCGGCCGCGGCTCGGCGTCGACGTCCTCGGCAGGCGCCGGGTCTTTCGGGGAAGGTTCTGACAACGGGCTCGGATCGGATCGCGGGGGTGCCATCCTGATTAAGGGCGGCATTCCCCCGATGCAAACGATACGATGACAGAGCCGTGCGCGCATCGTGCAGGGCAATTCCGCACAGCAAAAAGGCGGCCGCTGATGCGACCGCCTCGATCCTGTCATTCCGGGGCGCACGAAGTGCGAACTCTGGTGCGCCGTTGCGCATCTGAGAATCTCGAGATCCCGGGTTCGATGCTTCGCATCGCCCCGGGATGACTGAGTGATTGGCTTACGCCTTCTCGAACAGGGACTCGACGTATTCCCAGTTCACGAGGTTCTCGACGAACGCCTTGAGATAGTCCGGGCGGCGGTTGCGATAGTCGATGTAGTAGGAGTGCTCCCAGACGTCGCAGCCGAGGATCGGCGTGGCGCCGTGCACCAAGGGATTCTCGCCGTTCGGAGTCTTGGAGATCTCGAGCTTGCCGTTCTTGACCTGGAGCCAGCACCAGCCGGAGCCGAACTGGCCGACGCCGGCCGCCTGGAAGTCGGTCTTGAACTTGTCGAAGCCGCCGAGGTCCTCGTTGATCTTCTTCTCGAGCTTGCCCGGCAGCTTGGTGCCGCCGCCATTGGGCTTCATCCAGCTCCAGAAGTGGATGTGGTTGTAGTGCTGGCCGGCATTGTTGAACACCGCGGGGTTCTTGCCGAACGAGCCCTTGACGATCTCTTCAAGGGACTTGCCTTCCCATTCGGTCCCCTTGAGCGCGTTGTTGCCGTTGGTGACGTAGGCCTGATGATGCTTGTCGTGGTGATATTCCAGCGTCTCCTTCGACATATACTGGCCGAGGGCGTCATAGGCGTAAGGGAGTGGGGGCAGCGTAAAGGTCATGGGTTCTTGTCCGCAACTGGTGGGGAACGAGTTCTAACGGTCACCCCTTATAGAAGGTTCCGCGGCCGTTAAATACCGCCAATTTGCGAAAACGCGTGATGCGACCGCTTGGCACGATTGCAAATAATCCGGCGCAGGCCGCGGACGATCGCCCGGGCCGGCTGGACGTCGCAAAATATCATTGCCTTTGAAGCGGTTATGACAGAACGAATGCACCGCGGACCGAAGATGCGAGAGACCGAGCAATGAGCATCGAAATCGACATCCTGAACGGCGACGCCTCGTGGCCGATTGCAAAACCGCTGCTCAACGCGGTCTGGAGCCAGGACGCCGCGGAGAAGCCGGCCTGGGCTCACGTCAAATGGGCCAATGCCGATCTGCGCGTGCTGATCGAGACGCCCGAGGACGGCCTCGTGTGCCATGTCGGCATCTATTTCCGCACCGTCACCTGGAATGGGCAGAAGGTCCATATCGGCGGCATCGGCGGGGTCTGCACGCGCGAGGACCGGCGCGGCCGCGGCTACGCGACCCTGGCGATCGACGCGGCGGTGCATACCATTCGCGCCAACGAGGCCGCTCGCTTCGCGCTGCTGTTCTGCGAGCCGCACAATTTTTCGTTCTACGAGACCCGGAGCTGGCTGCCCTTCAAAGGCGAGGTCTATTGCGAGCAACCGGAGGGACGCATCCGCTTCACCCACATGGCGCCCTACGTCTTCAACATCGTCCGCGCGCCGACGCTGGGCACCATCGACCTATGCGGCCTGCCCTGGTGAGCCCTGCGTGAGCGAGGGCTGCGCCGGCCGCCCTGCGTCCTATAATATGTCGATCATCATCTAACATTCCGCCCGGTGAACATGACGATCGACGCCCCCCTAGACGCCGTCCCGCCGCGTGCCCCGGTCGCCTCCCCCATTGCGAGCCTGCTGACCGCGCCGATCCTGCCGACGCTGCTGCGGCTCGCGATTCCCAACATGATCGCGATGGTCGGCAGCACGCTGGTATCGATCGCCGAGACCTCCTATATCGGCCGGCTGGGGACCATCCCGCTCGCCGCGATCGCGCTGGTGTTTCCGTTCGCGATGCTGACACAGATGATGAGCGCGGGCGCGATGGGCGGCGGGGTCTCGTCAGCGATCAGCCGCGCGCTCGGCGCAGGCGATCGCGACCGCGCCGCGACGCTGGCACTGCATGCTGCCATCATCGGCCTCTGCGGCGGGCTGTTCTTCACGGTGATGATGCTGGTCTTCGGCCGCTCCTTCTTCGCTCTGCTCGGCGGCCGCGACCGCGTGCTCGAGGAGGCCAGCGGCTATTCGCAGGTGCTGTTCTCCGGTGCGGTCGCGATCTGGCTCGTCAACACGCTGGCCTCGGTGATCCGTGGCACCGGCGACATGCGCCTGCCGTCGATGACGCTGATCGGAGCGAGCGTGCTCCAGATCGTGCTCGGCGGCACGCTGGGGCTCGGCCTGTTCGGCGTGCCGCAATTCGGCATGCCGGGTGTCGCAAGCGGGCAGCTGATCGCGTTCAGCTGCGCCGCGATCTTCTTCCTCTGGTATCTCCTATCCGGCCGCAGCCGGTTGCAGCTCGATGTCCGCGCCTTCCATTTCGAACGCGCGATGTTCCTGGACATTCTCAAGGTCGGCGCATTGGCCTGCCTGTCGCCACTCCAGACCGTGCTCACCATTCTGATCTTCACGAAGATCCTCGCGACCTTCGGCACCGAGATGCTGGCCGGCTACGGCATCGGCTCGCGGCTCGAATTTCTGCTGATCCCGATCACCTTCGCCTTCGGCATCGCCTCGGTGCCGATGGTCGGCGTCGCGATCGGCGCAGGCCATCTGAAGCGCGCGCGGCGCGTGGCCTGGACTGCGGCGGCGGCCTCGGGATTGACCGTCGGCCTGATCGGGCTCGTGGTCGCGCTCGATCCGTCGCTATGGGTCGCGCTGTTCACGCGCGATCCCGGCGTCACCGCCGCCGCCCACAGCTATTTCCACTGGGCAGGACCGGCCTTCGTGTTCTTCGGCATCGGCGTGTCGCTCTATTTCTCCTCGCAAGGCGCGGCGCGCGTTGGCGGGCCCGTGCTTGCTTCGACGGCGCGGCTCCTGATCGTCGCGATCGGCGGCGTCAGCCTCATGATGGCGCAGGCGCCGGCCTGGACCTTGTTCGCCTTGGTCGGCGGCGCCATGGTCGTGTTCGGGCTCTCGACCGCCGCCTCGGTCGCGTTCGCGCGCTGGGGCAAATGAGCGCAGGCAGATAAGCAAGCAAGTAAACGCAGGAATGTGATTCCCACCAGCGTTGCACTATCCTGCCGGGCTGATATGGAGGCGCCGTCTTTTTTCGGGGGTTCTCCATGTTCAGCAGATTCGCGATTCCCGTCGTCATCCTGGCTGCGCTGCTTGGCGCAACCAGCGCGCAGGCGCAAAGCGCCGACGGGACCTGGCTCACCCAGGCCGGCGATGCGCGCGTCAAGATCAACAAATGCGGCGACGGCATCTGTGGCCACATCGTCTGGCTGCGCGAGCCTTATGACACCGCGACCGGCCAGCCAGCCACCGACAGCAAGAATCCCAATCCTGCGCTCGCCAGGCGTCCGATGATCGGCCTGCCATTGTTCAACGGCATGCAGCCGTCAGGCCCGAACAAATGGTCGGGCCAAATCTACAACGCTGATGACGGCAGCAGCTATGCGAGCAGCGTCACGGTGACGTCGGCGGATTCGCTGCGCGTCGAAGGCTGCGTCGGCGCGCTCTGCGGCGGCGAAACCTGGACGCGCGCAGGACGGTGACAGTCTTCGTGTCCTGGACGCGCTGCGGCACGCAGTGACGCGGCGCAGAGCCGGGACCCACACTGCCATGGGCCCCAGCTCTGCAGCGCGCCGTTTCACGCTGCGCTGCGTCCGGGGGCACGAGAGTCCTTTCACGCCATCATCGCCTTCAGCGCCGTCGCGGCCGAGGCGTAGCCGCCTCGCGCGCCGTCGATGAAGTGCACGTGATCGCTGCGCAGCGCCGATGGCGTGAAGCACGTCATCATCGCCGCGTCCTGCCGATGGAGGCCGTAGCGCACGACGCCGTCGCGCGCGGCCGCCGCGAGCCTATCGCCCAGCGCGCGTTCGAGCTCCGGCGTACAATCGAGGATCATGCGCAATCCGTCGTCATACTTCCTGAAGTCCGAGTTCTCGACCACCTGTCGCTTGTAGACTTCAGGCACGAAGCCCCCGACCTTGAGGTCGAAACGCATGATCAGATAGACGAACAGCGTATAGGCCAGCACACTGGCACGGCGCGCAAGCAGTGAGCCGCCGCGCCGGGTGCGGGCCTCATAATCCAGCCCTTGCGGCGGCCATTTCAGCGGCGGCCCCTGCGGCGGCACCGGGCGGCCGCCATCCGGGCTGCGCTCGACGAGATGGATGACGTCCTCGATCACCTTGCGGAAGGCGGGTGGATCTGCGTCGCGTGCCGGCATCACCAGCACCGACAGGATCGAGCCACGTGAGGCCGGCATCACCTCGAAACGGCAGGACAGGCCGGAGAGGTCGGGCTGCGTGCCGCCGGGCGCTTCAGTCACCGCGAACTCGCCGCGCTTCATGGCGGCATCGGCCCAGGCGAGGCCGCCGCCGGAGAACATCGCATAGGACAAATTGGCCGACGGACCGAAGCGCGCGACGCGCACGTCGAGGCCCTGCGCGCGGATGGCGCTGACCGGCACCAGAGCGACGCGCATCTTCAGATCGAGATCTTCCCGCACCCAGGTCGCGGTCGCCGCCAGCGCCTCCCGGGCAAACTCGACATCGTCAGGCGCAACCGCAAAGCTCGCGCCGTCGCCACCGAACACGAAGGGGAATTCGCGCCCCTGCAACGCGTTCGTCACCGCCGCGATCACGGCGGCGCCTGCCATGTTGACTGCCTTGTACCGCTGCGCCGCGATGGCCTTGGTCGAATCCACGATGTCGGCAACGCCGATGCTCCAATCGTCCGGGAGCGGCGAATACAGCACAGGGTCCATCAGGCTGGTGAAGCCGCGGAAGACCGGAATGCCGCCGTAGAAGGATTCGCTCGATGTCATCGGGTGATGCCGGATGGTTGAGATGGCACTTTGCAAGACAGATACGTGGCAGGATGGACCCGGGTTCGCCGGCTTCCGCGATGCCCCGATCATTGGCCGAGAAAAAGCCGGACAACAAGCCCGCATGCCCGTGCAATGCCGCACAAGCCGCCGGAATTGTCACATGAACGAATTGACTGGGAGAAGCCCGGAGCCCAAGCGCCTAATGCAGCTTCTCGTCCTGGCGCTTGCGCACCGCTGAGGCCGGGACATCATGACATCCGACCAACCGCACGAACTGCTGCGGATACATCTCATGGCCGTGAGCACCGGAATTCTGATGCGACATCGGCTGACAATGGACATCGTCCGGCCTCGCGCGCGATTGCTCTGCTGACGTCCGGCCCAGGTTCGAAGCGGTCATGTTTGGCATGGCCATGGACTGCTCCCTGTCGATTAGGGCAGACCGATTGACGTAACCCAATCGATTGCGGGGCATCTTACGACCAAATCCGGCTGAATGTCATTGCGCCGGATCAACCAATTGTCGCGACCGGGGTTCCGCAAAAGCGTTTTCGAGCGAAGTGGACACCGGTTCGCGTGAAGAAAACGCGTCAAAACAAGAATCTAGAGCTTCGGTTCTGATTCAATCAGCACCGAAGCTCTAGGCCGTATTCCCCGCGTCGATCGTAAACACGGTGCCGGTGACGTTGCGGCCTCCCTCGCCGAGCAGATATTCCACCATGCGTGCGACGTCATCGGTTTCCGGCAGACGGCGCAGCGCGCTGCGGCTGGCGATGCGCTTGCGTCCCTCGTCGGAGAGATTGTGCGTCAGTTCGGTGTCGATGAAGCCCGGCGCGATCGCGTTCACGGTGATGCCGAGCTTGCCGACCTCGCGCGCGAGCGAGCGGGTGAAGCCGGTGGCTGCGGCCTTGGTCGCACCGTAGACGGAGAGGCCGTTATAGCCGGTGGTGGCGATGATCGAGGAGATGTTGATGATGCGGCCTGCGCCGTCCGCCATCATCTGTCGCGCGACATATTTGGTGAGGATGATCGGCGAGAGCACGTTGAGCTGAACCAGCGCCTCGATCTCGGAATTGTGCATGGTGGCGAGCAGGCCCTCGGTGCCGAGGCCGGCATTGTTGACGAGGCCGTAGATCGGGCCAAACTCGTCGCGGACCAGCTTTGCGAAGGCCGGGATCGCGTCGATCACCGCAAGGTCGCAGGCGCGGAAATGCAGGCGTCCTTCGGATACGGCGACCGCCGCCTTGAGCTCCTCGCTCTCGCGTCGCGCGGCCGCAATCACGTTGAATCCGGCAGCGACGAGGCGCCTTGCGATCGCAAGGCCAATGCCGCGGCTGCCGCCGGTGACGAGAACATTATGCATCGGTGCGCGCCAGTTTGCCGGCCGGAGTGACATCGAGAGCCTCGACGAAGCGGATCACGGCCGGCACCTTGTGCGAGGCGAGCTGCGCGCGGCACTGATCCAGGATCTGGTCGCGGATCTCCTTCGCACGCGCCGGATCGCAGCCGTCGGCGAGAATGACGTCGGCGACGACAATGCCGCCGGTGATCGGGCTGCGGCGGGATTTGGCCCGCGACATCCGCACATCGGGATGGCGATTGATCACCGCCTCGATCTCTTCGGGGTGAACCTTCAGCCCGCCGATATTGATGATGCCGCCGCGGCGGCCGACGAAATAATAGCGATCACCGCGCAGCTCGACGATATCGCCGCTGTCGACGAAGCCGTCGTCGTCAGTGAGTGCGGCGGCGTTGCGGCCGATGTAAGCATGGGCCGTGCGCGTCGAGCGGATGCGCAGCGAGCCGTCGACGACTTTCATCTCGACACCATCGCGGCTGCCGAGATAACTGGCCGGAAAACCCTCCAACCCGTCATTGACGGCGAAGCCCACGCCGGCCTCGGTCGAGGCATAGGCATGACCGACGGACGCATCGGGGAATGCCGCCTTCAGGCCGTCGAGCACCGCCTGGTCGGCGATCTCGCCGGAGAGACGGACGTAGCGAGGGGTGAACTGGGCGGCCGAGCCGCTCATCAGGAGCTTGCGCCAGTGCGAGGGCGTGCCGGAGATGTGCGAGACGCCGCGCGCATTCAGCCTTGCGACGTGATCGGCCAGCGCCTCATGCGGGTCCGACAGCACCATGGAGCCGCCGGAGAGAATGGCGCGGAGGAAGATTTGCAGGCCGCCATAGCGGCGGATGTCGTAGAACGTCGCCCACACCGGCGCAGGTCCGCGCGCGGGGCCTTCGGTGACAATCGCGCCGGTGAGCGCTTCCAGCGTATGGCCGGCGATTTTTGGTACGCCCGACGTGCCCGACGTTAGCATCAGCCATTCGGTGGCCCGCTCGGTCCTGACCGGTACGGCCGCTTCGAGCGGCAATTTCGCGGTGACCACCAGCGGCACGCCGATCCCGGTCCAGCGATCGGCCCCGTCAGTGACGACAGCATCGATCGCGGCATCCGCGATCAGCGCGTCGAGATGCGCAGGATTGAGATCGGGCGGACACAGCAGGATGCGACGGGCGATGCCGTCGAGCTCGATCATGGCAAGGCCTGACCGGAGCTGGTCGGACAGCTTGAGCAGCACGGCGCGGCCCGCGAGTTCGTGCAGACGCCCACCCAGAACCGTGTGCGACAGGACGTCCGTCAGCGACACCACATGGTGCGGATCCGAGAGCGTGCGGCCCTTCAGCTCAGCGCCGAGATGGTCGCGAAGCGCAAAGATCTCACGCGGGGACATTTTCGTAGGCCCGCACGAAATCGCCCACGGTGGCGGGGAACGCTGCGTCCTCGGAAATGGTGAAGGGGTCGACGCCGGTCTCGTCCTCGAGACGCGCGACCAGGATCGCGAAGGCGAGCGAATCGAAGCCCGTCTCGTGCAGGGACAGATCGTCCGAGAGCGCGGGAAGCGTGACGTGCTGCTCCTTGGCGATCTGCTGGATCGCGTCAATGATCTTAGACCTTACCGACATGGCTGGCTCGCTTGTTGTTATCTCTTGTTGTTATCGCTCGTTGCGGCGGCTCTTGCTGACCGCCTCCCCATGGCCGTCTGTTTACCCGAGAGAAGTAAATGGCTTCTTGGACAATTCAGATAAAACTGGACCTATCTGCTGATTTTCGCGAGGCTTACAGCCTGATCGTGCCGTCATTGATGCGGGCATAGGCCTCGCTATCGAGCGCGACATACGCCCCGGATTTCGGATCGAGCATGAACAGCGGCTCGGCTATCGCGGCCGGATCGAAGCCCTCGCGCGCGAGCCCTCCCTTCTTCTGCTTGAAGGTCTCGGTCGCATCGATCTCGTGGGAGATGCGGATGAAAACGGGACGCGCATAGGCCGGCAGACGCTGCGCGAGATAGGCGGGCAGCGCGGCGATGTCGAAGCCTTCGTTCACGACGATGGCACTCATGCCGGCGCGGCCGTCGGTGCCGGCAATGCTGATGCCATAGGTGGTGGCGTCGACCACGCCGGTGAAGTCGCGCACGGCGTCATTCACCTCCGAGGTCGCGACGTTCTCGCCCTTCCAGCGGAAGGTATCGCCGATGCGGTCGACGAAATGGAAGAAGCCCTTGTCGTCGAGCCGCATCAGGTCGCCGGTGCGAAACCATGCATCACCCCGGGCGAAGACATCGCGCAAAATCTTCTTCTCGGTCTCGCCTGCGTCGGTATAGCCCTCGAAGCGCCCGCCGCCCTCATCGGCGGTGCCGATGCGGCCGATCGCTTCGCCGGCGTCGCCGCGGGCGCAGGCGATGCAAAAGCCCTCTTCGTTGCGTAGCGGCACGCCGCTGTCGGGGTCGAGCTTGACCAGGCTTGCCGGAAAACGATGCGCCAGCAGCGGCGGAATGCGTCCGATCGCGCCGGGCTGGCCCTCCACGTTGAACAGCGAGAAATTGCCTTCGGTCGCCGCGTAGAATTCGAGGATGCGGGGAATGGCAAAGCGCGCCTGAAAATCCTCCCAGATGTCGCCGCGCAGACCGTTGCCGCAGACGAGCCGCAGGCGATGCCGGTTCTCATATTCCGACGGCGGCGCCTTGAGCAGATAGCGGCAGAGCTCGCCGATATACTGGAACAGGGTGCAGTCGTGCCGGTCGATGTCGGACCAGAAATGCGACGCGGAAAACTTCTCCGCAATCACCACCGAGCCGCCGGCGGCCAGCATGCTGCATGGCGCGACGATGCCGCCGACCGAGTGGAACAGCGGCAGACAGTCGTAAAGCCGGTCCTGAGGCGTCGCGCCGGTGAGACCGGCGAACCAGAAGCCCCAGTTGAGGATGCGGCGGTGACTGATGCTGGCGGCTTTCGGCAAGCCGGTGGTACCCGATGTGTAGATCAGCAGGGCGCGGTCGCTGATCGTGACATCGCCGCGCTCGTCCGGCGAAAGAGAGGCATCGTCGAGCGCCGCCAGCGCAACGTCAATGGCGCGTTCGCTGCGGGCATCGCCATGGCTCCAGACCTTTGCCTGCGTCTTCAAATGCGGCGCTGCGCCGTCGAGCATCGCCGCCAGTTCACAGGCGACGATGATGTGCGACGGCTTCGCGACGTCGATGCAATGCGCGAGCGATGGCCCCACCAGCTTGGTGTTGAGCAGCGCGACAACGCCCCCGACCCGGCTGATGCCGAGCCAGGCTGCGACATAGTCGATGCCGTTCGGCATGATCAGGGCAACGGTGTCTCCCTTGGCCACGCCGACCGAGCGCGCCCAGCGCGCATAGCGATTGATCCGCTTCGACAAGCCTTCGTAGTCAAGCATGGCAGCGTCGGTGACGAGCGCCGCGCGGTCGGGCTGGCGTCGCGCCCAGTCGTCGACGACGTCGGCAAACAGGCGGCCCGGCAGCGTCTCGATCCGCGCAGTGAGCTCGATCGCCTTCAGCCAGATCTTCGACGCCGACGGCGCGCGCGCGGCTTTCGCTTGCTCGATGACACCGGTGGTCATGCCGTTATTCTCTTGGGGCCGTGGCTGCTGGTCCCAAGCTTAGCCCGCACCGCCCTGCCCAGGTGTTAAGGGGCAGGGTAAAAGCCGCTTAGCGCGCGATTAACGCTAGTCATTCCTTACCAAGCCGCCGGCGTCGCAAGACGGTCGGCACAAAGCGGGCGGAATTTGTCGGGATCAGCAGTGACGTCAAGTGGAAGCGCCGATCCGTCCGGTGCTAGCCGGTTCGCCTGTGACGCAAACGCTGCGGCGGCGCGTTGACGGGGTAGTACGGATTGAGATCACAGATCGCGGCGCGCCCCCACGCGGTGGCGCGGCACTGCGGGATGGATGTGAAGGAGCAATCGTACCACTCCCCGCCACCGCCATTCGCGCCGGAATAAACGTGCATGCAGACGGGGTAACGGGGATCGAAAGTCTGCGCATGCGAGGGCGCAATCACGAGCGAGGCGCCGACGGCGAGGAGCAGGCCGAGGGAAGCTCGCGGCGAGAGGATCCGAGGAAAGCGCATCGTGGACCGCTAGTACTGTTGCTTCTGCCGCTTGCGCGGACGCGGCGGGGGCTGGTCGAAGGCGTAATAGGGGTTCAGGTCGCAGCTCGCAGAGCGGCCCGACGCCGTGGCCCGGCACTGCGGGATCGAGGTAAACGAGCAATCATAATAGTCGCCGCCTCCACCGCCGAAGCCGCCGGGCGTGTAGACATGCATGCACACGGGATAACGCGGATCGTAGGTCTGGGCGCTGGCGTCGGCCGCGACGAACAACGTGACAATCGCGGTGAGGGTCAGGATCGGCAAGCGCATGGAGAAATCCTCGCATCGGTCACGGCGCCGGCACGGATGCCGACTGCCTCCTATGGCATAACACCACGCTGGAGGCGACTGTTCCTAGGTACAGATGACGGCAAGGTGAGTGCGGCGATCTCGCAACGCACTCACCGTCGTCGTGGTCGGGCATGACGACCGAACCAGCGGCTACGCGCCGAGCCCCTGCAACACGAGGCGGTTCAGCCTCGCGGCGAACGCGGCCGGGTCTTCCGGCAATTCCCCATCCAGGATCTGCGCCTGTTCGAGCAGAAGCAGGCTGAGATCGTCGACGGCCTTGGAGCCGGCCGGCGCCTTGGTGATCGCACCCACCATCGGATGACGCAGATTGATCTCAAGGATCGGCTTGGTCTTCATGCCGCGGTTCTGCTGCGCCAGGATGCGCTCCAGCTCGCGGCTCGGCCCCTGGCTGTCGGCGACCAGGCAGGAGGCGGAGCTGGTCAGGCGCGTCGAGGCCTTGACGTCGCTAACTCGCTCGCCGAGCGCGGCCTTGATCACCGCGATGGTGGCGGCTTCGTCGGCCTCCGGCTCGTCCTTCTTGGTCTCGTCCTTGTCGTCGAGGCGCGGGATCAAATCGAGGTTGAGATCGCCTTGGCTCAGCGACTTCAGCGGCTTGCCGTCGAACTCCGAGGGCATCGAGGTCCAGAAGGCATCGACGGGGTCGGACAGCAGCAGCACCTCGATGCCGCGCGCGGTCGCGGCTTCCAGCCGCGGATTGGATTTCAGCCGCTCAATGCTGTCGCCGACGAGATAGTAGATCTCGGTCTGGTTCGGCTTGAAATCGGCGATCACCTGCTTCAGCGACCGCTTCTCGCCCGACGTCGTGGTGAAGCGCGACAGCGCCAGCAGCTTTTCGCGACGCTCGAAGTCTTCGTAAATGCCCTCCTTCAGCACCGCGCCGAAGGCGTCCCAGATCTTGACGAAATTGTCCGGATCCTTCTCGGCGAGGCTTTCGAGCTCGGACACGACGCGGGTCGCCACCGCCTTGCGGATCTGCGCCAGCTGCGGATTGTTCTGCAGCATCTCGCGGGAGATGTTGAGCGGAAGATCCTCGCTGTCGACCACGCCGCGGATGAAGCGCAAATAGCCCGGCAGCAGGTCGGCATCGTCGGTGATGAAGACGCGGCGGACGTAGAGCTTGACCCGGCCCTTGCGGTTCGGCTCGAACAGGTCGAACGGCTTGGCAGACGGCGCGAACAGCAGCACGGCGTAGGAATAGCGGCCCTCGGCGCGATAATGCAGCGTCATGGCGGGATCGTCGAAGGCCGTCGCGATCTGCTGATAGGCTTTCTTGTAGTCCTCCGCCGTCAGCTCGCTCTTCGAGCGCTGCCACAGCGCGCTGGCCGAATTGATCTGGCGCGGCTCGCCCTCTTCCGGCACGAGCTCGATGGGAAACAGGATGTTGTCGGAATAGGCCCCGACGATGCGCTCGATCTCGTAGGTTTCGAGATATTTCTTGGCGTCGTCCTTCAGGTGCAGGACGATCTCGGTGCCGCGCGTCACGCGCGCAGCGTCCTCGTCGCCGGCGCGGGCGATCTCGAAGCCGGAGCCGCCTTGGGAGCTCCAGGTCCAGACGTCGCTCTCGCCGGCGCGACGGCTGATCACGACGATCTTCTCGGCGACCATGAAGGCGGAATAGAAGCCGACGCCGAACTGGCCGATCAGGCCGAGGCCGTCCTTTGCTTCCTTCAGCTTCGATACGAAGGCCTTGGTGCCGGAGCGGGCAATGGTGCCGAGATGGTCGATCAGCTCCTGCCGCTCCATGCCGATGCCGTTGTCGGCGATCGTGAGCGTCTTGGCCGTCTTGTTCGGGATGATGCGGATCTTGAGCGCCTCGCCCTCGCCGAGCAGGTCCGGACGGGCGATCGCCTCATAGCGCAGCTTGTCGCAGGCGTCCGAGGCATTGGAGACGAGTTCGCGCAGGAAAATATCGGTCTCCGAATAGACGGAGTGCACCATGAGGTGCAGAAGCTCGGAAACCTCGGCCTGGAATGGCTGCGTATGCACAGCCGTGTCTGACGTCGTCATGCGTTTACCCGGTCAAAACGAAGGGGAAGAAACCCGGGATATAACGCGAAGGGACAGGGGATCAAGTGGACGCGAACGATCGCCCTCGGGGGAGGGCGATCTATCCGGCGTCCTGTGCGGATCAGGTGACGCAGCGGCCGGGCTGGAGCAGTTTCGCGACCTCGGTCAGGGAGCTGACCATCGGCTCGCAGGCGATCGTCGGCTTGTTGCGGTTCTTCTTCTGCGTCTGGTTCTGGAGCAGCACGGGCTGCTTGGCATTGCCGGTCTCGATCACCGCGGGGACCCGCAGCAGCACCGACGTGTCTGCGAGGTCGTTCAGCCGCATCGACACAGTCCGGGTGGCAACGGGCGCTTGCTTGATCTCGGCAAGGCGGTCGGACTTGCCGGTGCGATTGATATTATGGCTCGGGGTCAGGTTCGAGCTGTGGCTGGGTATATCGGCGACGGCCTGCCAGCGGTCGGCCAGATCGTGGCCGGAGGCCAATTGCACCGCGCCGAGCGTCGCAGCAATCGCGACGGCGCCTAAAAATACCTTTTGAATCTGTGACATGGCTGTCGATCCCTCGCCCCATGGCGATCGCGGGAACAACGCGGGCGGAGGACGGGGGGTTCTCGGTGATTACGATCACTTAACCGTGTGCAAAAAATGCCCAGCCTCAGCAAAATATTTCGGAGGAGATGGAACGACTTTCGGGGCCGGGAGTCGTCTCAGCAGCCGGCTATTCCCCCCTGCCCCATAAGCCGGCGACGTAGGGCGCGACTGTGGTGATGCCAGTCGCGCCTTACTTTTTTCTGGGGAAATCTGCTATATTTTGAAAGCCGCCCCACCAACCGCCCCACCATTGTACCTGGGGCCACCCCGCCGGAAGACCTGATCGTTGGCGCTGCTGCACTCACGGTGAAGCAAAGCAGGGAACCCTGCGCGTCATGGCTGATGGGCAGCGCGAGCTCAGGCAGCGTCCAACCATAAAAATTTCGCCCGACGAAGGAAGCCGAACTTTTTCTAATCATCGCTGGTTTTCGCCACCGCACGCGCTGACGCTCATGTGTTCGCATTGACGTTTTTTGGCCGCTCAAGCAACTCTCGTCAGTCGAGTTTGAAAGGCTGGACCTATGCGTCAAGATGCGCGAGAACAAGTCGAGCGGAATCTCCCCACTTCGAAGCCTTCCGACCTAAGAAGAATACGGTTTCCCGAGCGGCTGACCTGTACGATCGATGAAGCGTGCCAAGCCACCGGCCTGGGGCGTACCAAACTCTACGAGTTGATAGGCGCAGGAAAACTGGACACGAGGTCCGTCGGACGTCGGCGGTTGGTGCTTGTATCTTCACTTCAAGCGCTGCTCCAAGTGAATTGCCCAAGCGCCAGCGGAAAAGAGGGGCTCGCTTAAATGGCAATCAGATCCCGGCTTGACTGTTTGTGCCAGCCTGCAGCCGGCGGGCGGGCACTGAAGTCCACAAACTTTAGTCTTCTGAGATGTACCCGCATATCGAATCAGCTGCCATGATGAGCGCGCGTCGAAGCGCGATGTATTTACTAGAGCCAATCCTCGCCACCGCCGGGAAGCGCCCCTTCCTCGTCATCCCCCGCCGCTTGATTGATGCGGGCTCTGAACTGGTCGACAGTCTCGGTCGCGGCCTTCACACGGAAGCGAAGATGCGAAGCGTACCGATGTCGCCTCGTTCACCCACGCTCTCCAGGATTAGGGTCCATGAAGTAGGACAGAGTCGCTCGCAGCTCAACCTGCGCGGCACCAAGCGCGGCCAGTTGCTCCTTCGGCCAAGGCAGACGAGGCAATTTCATGTCACGGGTTTTGGCCGCAGCGTTCCTTCCCACTGAAACAGTTGGAGTTGATCTTCAACGATGAGCGTTAGATCGTTCACCGTCGAGAGGAGGGCCCGCCCAATATCCGGGAGTCCATAGCCATAGCGGCGTACGAGTGCCTGTACTTGCCCCTTCGCGCCGTTGCACGCGTCGATACGAGCTCGCATCTGCAGGCCCGGTAGTGTCTCCAGCCCCTACCCGGGGCGCACTCGGCGGAGTGCACGATCAAGGCGCGGACCGTTTCCGGCCATAGGCCCCGGGCGCGCTACCAAGATTTGCGCAGCCGTCGCGCGGCGTGGGCGGTGGCCGCGCTCGTGTCGCCGAGAGTCGTGAAGTGACGCAGTATTCCTGGCGGAAAATACGTCGTGAGGATCTGCAGGTCATCGATCGGCTGGCCGGGAAGCACTCCGTCGTGCGCGGGTGCTGTCCGGGACAGCACCCGTGCGCGAGGTTGCCACCTTCGAACACGACGTCGGGTTTCACAGGCCATTGCCGGTCCCAAACGACAGAAGTCCTGTTGCGCGGCGATAGCTTGCCGCCTGGGCCATTGGCACCTAACCGGCAAACTCAGGATCGATGACATCCACTTTCTCAGTGTAGGCACCCACCATCGGCGCGTTCCGCGCCTGTGCCGGATGGTCGACCCCCTCGAGGTCATTGCGTGTGAGGCGATCAGTAGGCGTTAGATCCTCGGTGATTGTTTCCCGCGGACAGGATGATCAGGCGCCGCTGATCTCCTCAAAGCAGAGTTGGTCGCCCCCGCTGAGCACGATGTCGGTCGGCCGCAGTGTAGGGCGAGCCACCTCTTTCGCGGGGCAGGACATACGGCCCTTCGGTGCTCCTGCAGGTCGTACGGTAGCTCGCTCTCTGTGGATGTGCTCGCCGGCACGAGAGCGCTGTCTGCAAGCACCGGCCCTGCCACCACCATACGGAATTCAGGGGCAATAAATACTGCTGGAGTTAGTAGGTGTTCTTTCTCGATCGCCATCTAGTTATGCGCCATGCGCACACTAGTTCGCGGCAAAGGAAAACATGATTCAATTTGATTTTGGCACGCTCCGCCGCGCTTCTCTTGCGCTGTCTCTTTTTGCCTGGGGCACGATGGAGACCGGCCGGGCCGACGTTCTGCCGCGGTGCACTGAAGCCTCCGCGCTGGCCGGCCAGAAGAGCGGTCCCGACGAACGGGCGGGACAAACACCGAGTGCGCGGTCTGCAAGCGAGCTGCATCGCTTGCCGCCGGATTCGACCACGATGCATACGCTCCATGTGCCAGGCCGGGTACTCAGCTTTGCTGCGACCGCGGGCTCGATCCGCCTATTCGATGAAAAAGGTGAGCCGCAAGCCGACATCGCCTATACGTCTTATCAGCTCGACGGGACGGACCGCACGACGCGCCCGGTCACCTTCTTCTTCAACGGCGGACCCGGCTCACCTTCAGCTTGGCTCCAGCTCGGCAATGCCGGTCCCTGGCGGCTGCCGATCAACGCCGACGAGGTCACGCCTTCCACTTCTTTGGAGGCGAAGCCTAATGCGGAAACCTGGCTCGATTTCACCGACGTGGAAAGTTACGCGCAAGGCGAGCTCCTGGCCGACCTCCTCAAAGGTGAGGCTGACAGCGAGGCCAGCAACCGTGTCGCCGACAAGATCGCCGCGTTAGCCGGCATCGACCAAGGCCTGACCCGAGGACGTGCTGGCCGCATCGACATTGACGAATTTCGCCGCGAGTTGGATCGCCACAGCGGCAAGGTGACCGGAGGTTATGACGCCTCGGTGAGGGGTTTGGATCCCTATCCGCATTCAGCTGCCCACCGCTTCGGCGACCCCTCGGGTAATGCGCTTGCGCCGCCGATGACGAGTGCTGCCGTCGATGTCCTGGCGCGCAAGCTCAAGTGGCGGCCGGATGGCTCTTACAAACTGTTCAACGGTGCGGTCGGGAAGGCTTGGGATCTCGGCAATAAACGCCCAGAGTCGCTGTCGGAGCTGCGACAGGCTCTTGCAGCTGATGCGAAGATGGAGGTGCTGTTGGGACACGGGCCTTTTGATCTTGTCACCCCCTATTTCGCAACGAAAATGACCCTCGCTCAGTTGCCTGCCTTGGCCTTAGCGCCCCGGGTCACACTCCTGGTCCTCCCAGGCGGCCACATGTTCTACTCACGCGACGCCTCGCGCCAGGATTTTCGCGCAGAAGTCGAGGCAATGATCACGTCGGCGGCAAATTAACTCGCTCACATTCTGAGCCGGCATCTTTGAAGATCCGGAGCACGAGGAGGTCGCCGACATCGCCGAAAGCGAGTGCCGCCTTGCGTTGCATGGGGGCGAGATTCGCCGACGCTTCTGCGCGAGCATGCGGAGCGCAAGGTGCTCCGCATCGTTGTCGAAATGTTCTAGGGTCGCATTCGAGACGGATCCAAGCGCATGAGTGAACAATTCGCTCGACGAAGCTCGAAGGCGCCCCTCATTGCGGCAGATGAACGCTTGACCAGCCATGCCGTGTTGGGCGCGACGATCGGCAATATGCTCGAATTCTACGATTTCGGGACGTACAGCTTTTTCACCATCCAGATCGGTCACGCGTTCTTCCCGGCGAAGGATCAGTTCGCCAGCCTTATGCTGTCGCTCGTGACCTTCGGAGCGGGTTTCGTGACCAGACCCATCGGGGCCATTGTGATCGGCTCGTATTCGGATCGAGTCGGACGCCGGCCCGCAATGACCGCCAGTTTTGTCATGATGAGTGCCGCGATACTTGTGTTGGCTGTGACGCCCTCGTACGACACGATAGGGATCGCCGCTCCGTCATTGGTTATTTTCGCGCGTTTGGTGCAGGGCTTCGCCCTGGGAGGCGAAGTCGGTCCGACGACCGCCTATCTGATGGAAGCGGCCCCGGCCGGACGCCGGGGCCTTGCCGTCGCGTTTCAGCCTGCCAGCCAACAAATAGCTGCAACGGCCGGAGCGCTGGTCGGAGAAATACTCTCCCTCACCATGACAACCGAGGCGCTGGATGCCTACGGATGGCGGATCGCGTTTCTGCTGGGTGCCTGTACGCTGCCGTTTGGACTTTGGTTGCGCTGGAGGCTGCCCGAAACTCTGCACGGACCTGAAGGGCCGGCTCTCGCCGTCGAGCCTGCAAGAAAATTTCGTGCCAGCCGCCGCATGATGAGCTTGGGATTGGTCATTTTGGCCAGCTGCACGATTATCAGCTATGTCACGGAATATATGACGACTTATGCGCTGCACACCCTGCAGGTTGCCGCGCCTCTCGCCTTTGCGACCACTGTCGTCAGCAATGCAGTAGGCATTGCTGCGGCACTCCTGGGGGGGTGGCTCGCAGATCGGGCCGGACGCCGGCCCATTATGATATGGCCGCAGATCGCCGCGCTGCTGATGACCTATCCGGTGTTCTTGTGGATCGTAGATAGCCGCAGTCCCGTAGCGCTTATCGGAGGTCTCGGCGCGCTCACCCTCGTCGGAACGATTCCGTATAGCGCCTTCTATGTCGCTATGGCCGAAGGGTTGCCCAAGAGCATCCGCGGCGGCGCCTTCGCGACGACCTACGCTGTTGCGATAGCGATCTTCGGGGGCACAGCTCAACCCGTCGTCGCTTGGCTGACCCACGTTACTGGGAACGCGCTGGCGCCCGCTTGGTACATGCTTGTCGCTACCGCGGCCGGGCTCTGCGCCATGCTGATGATGCCCGAGACGGCACCGCCGAAAATTCGGGCCGCCGCGACCACGCGGAGCCCGTAGCAGCTTTGGACAATGCGATAACGGGGTTACGGCTCCAGCCAGGTTCCAATCTCACGACGCGCGCATCGGTTTCCGCACTTGCGGAGCCGGCCTGCTAGACGAGGGCCAACGCGACGATGCCGGAGGGTAGGCGCCGCGCCTGTAGTGACGTAAGCTTGCGTCCAGCCGGAATCGATTACTTTCACCCGTTCGTTCGAAGTTGGCGCGCACCGATTTCGATCCAAAGTCGGCAAGAGCATCTCTTTCCGCTGAGCGTCCATTCGTGCTCCATGGGACCAATTGCCTGATCAGGCCGTTTTGCTGCAAGCACTGCATTGCAGCATAGCCGTATCAGACTAAGTCGGTCGAACCTGGTACCGCCCTGGCTAGATGTCGAAACGTTTCGGAAACTGCTTCATATCGCCGTCGGTTGCGATGAGGATGGCATTGTTGGCTAATGGCGTATCGCGCACCCTTGTTATACAGTCTGGTAAGCGCAAGTCACTGTAAGGGCGTGAAATGGATGCTTGGTGCGGCGGTCGCTGTTGGACCGAAACATGATCCCTCTCTACTGCATCTATATCCAGATGCTACAGTTCCGCAGCACGACGAAACCCGTAGCAGCGTGTTTAACAAAAGCCGTTCGTTCTCTCAGGATAAATGCGCCCCTTCACCCATCTGCTATCGAACGGTTGAAGACGGGCAAGGTTCTTAATTTCGATACGAGAATTGTCGCCTTCGAATCTTGAAAAGCACAAGGAATCTGCACTGCTCTACTCAAACCCTGTGAAAGAATGAGAAGTAGTGGACCTTATTGTCAAAGCATTGAATTACAGCCTGTAATATTGCAGGTGCCTAGTCCCCCAACTTGCAAACACCGGGCTATCGCCCGCTAGCCGTAGTACTCTTGGATCATCTGAACGGAAGTGCTCATGTCGCGGACCATTTCGAAAACTCCCACGCCGTTCCGCACTGCATTCACGGCATAGAACTGCCGTAGGCTGTACACCATGTACTTTTCAGCGAAGCTATACGCGACGTGCGGAGCGTATGTGAATGCAAGCCACCAAGTTGAGTAGTTGAGACGATAGCGTTCCGCCAGCAAGCTCCGATGATGCTGTCTTCCACCCGAAGCAGGCCATGAGGGGCAATGATGAAAAAAGAGAAGGAAAAAACAGCAAAGAAGGGCGGAGCGAAGCACGAATTCTTCGTGGTAAATCTGACCAAAGAAAAGCTTAAAGGGCATGTTTTGTGGAAAAGTAGCGGCAACGAGGTCAAGGTCGATGTCGAAGGCCTTGAGCCTGGCAAGCGTTCGCTGCGAAAGCAGTTTTATCCATCCAGTTGCAATAACTATTGGCGCTGGTCGGAACGAGACAGGGAGTACCAGGCGAGCAGCGACCATGGCTATACCTATGCTATTGTAACCGTCAGTAACAATGGAATCCGGGTGCTTGCTACCGACACGAGCCCGGATACATGGAAATGGTAAGGCATGACGCGACATGTCAGCTGCTAATCCTGACTTTGCATGTCTACTTCCATTCCAGGATGCGCTGGACGCCGACGCAGAATAAACGTCCAGATTGCAGACAATATCGAGCTTGATTCGAGAACGGCGCGGCCGACGGCTTGAACGTCATGCCGCGATGGCTACCCAACGGTTTCGTCCTGTCCGCCGTGCAAGTCGTTCCTCCTGCGGAAGGGCGGCACTGTTCGTGAGGGCTAAGCCGATGACTTTCGCATTATGCCCTGAGCATTCGGCGAGCGTCTTCGCTAGGTCAACGCCGCGACCATCTTTCGACGGCGGCGTGCCAGACCTCGTTGGCGATTTTTGTCGTGCAACCGTTTGACGCTCTAGAACGTTGCCTCGACCTTACTGTGTCGGCGCCTTTGCCGTCTGGCCCGATCGGTCTATCTAGCGCGGCGACCGTTGTCAGACCGCGACTGCGTCTTTACCAACCCTGAGCGGTGACGCTTTAACCGACTCGGTAGCCGGCTTGGCGGCAAATTCCATCGGGTCCTTCGTGAGCTGTCTGTCTTATAAACCCGCTAACGAGGCCTGCAGGGAGATTTGATCCCTTTCAAGACATCGACGATTCAGTTCGTGCAGCCCTAGCCGGCGCACGCGGACAGGGCGATCCCTGGACGCGGTATTGGTTGCGATGTTCTGTATTAGATCTAGCTCTTCGCCAAGCAACAAGCAGAAGGAGCTCAAACAGAGAGCTGCGGAACAACCGCAGCAAGGAACCTGGCGCTAGACAATACTCGCCACATGACCGCGATGACCGATACGCCTGCGCCCGCTATGTAAACAGCCGCGGGCTCGCTCCCCTTCGGCATGACGGCGCCCGCCGAGCACGGAGCGCGCCTGCGGAACGGATGGGCACGAGCATGACAGGTGCGATTCTGCCGGCAACTCTTGCTCTTGCCGCGGAAGGCGCCGCTATTGACGTTGAAGGGAGCCAGGCCGGCGAGTGCCGCCACCTGCTTCGGTCCGACCTTGCCGAGTTCCGGCATCTGCGCAATCAGCTGCACGCAGGCCGGGGGACCCAGGCGAGGCGGTGAGAATCAGCTGGGTGTCATCCGAGATCTCCGGCTCGGCCTTGATCAATGCGCTGATGTCGGCCTCGATCTTCGATCTCGCTGTCGAGGACCTCAATGAGACGGCCGATACAATCGGCCATGGCGCGGTCGTCGGCCTCACTGCGTCTGTTCTTTTCCTGGGCGCGCATGAGAACCGGTTGATCCCGCCGTTTTACAAGCCTCACCAAGGCATGGCGGCCCGGTTGGCCGCCGGCTCGGTCGCCGGCTGCATGGCGCTGCCAGCATGCGTGCATCGATCTGATCGGTCTTGGCGAGCTGGCCGCTGGCGCGCGCAAAGTCGCGGGCCCGGGCTGGGGCAAGCCGGTGCCGGCCTTCCTCAGCGCCTTCCGAAGCCCGGGGTCATAGACACCTGTGACCTCGAAGACGACCAGCACATCGCATCGCCAACGCGCCACGATCTGTGGGATGGCCTGCGTCGCGTTGGCGATGCGCTCCGGCACGCCGAAGCCGTCATCGAAGATATCAAGAAATTGTTTGCAGACGTCGAATATTGCCCCTCTTCAAGGCCGTGGCGCGCCATTCTACATCTCACGCCTCTGCACCAGCAATCCGGTGGGAATTGCTGCCGCACTGCCGGCGGCTGGCAGATCTCGCCGGACGCCAGCACATCAAGCTACAGCCGCAGACCATGCATTGCTGATGACTTATCCCATGTTCTTGTGGATCGCCGAGAGCCGCAGGAGGCTTCGGCGCGCTCACTCTTGTCGGAACCATTCCATATAGCGTCTTCTATCTAAGTATGAGCGAAGGTTTGCCCAAGAACATTCGCGGGGGCGCCTTGAAGCGGCCCAAGAGGAACTAAGACCTGCTTCGTGGCGACTCCCAATTCAACGCAGCACAGCCTAAGCTCTAATCTGCACAGGAAGAGCGGAATAACCATGCACAAAGTTAGACGCAATTCGCCCGGGTTCGCCGACAACCTCGACTTCCAGCCGCGCATTCAAAATTTCTTCCCAGAGGAGTTTTACCTGCAGTTCCGCGAGATGTCTGCCAACGCAGCGATGGATGCCGTATCCGAACGAGAGATGCTGCCGCACGTTCTTGCGGTCGATGAGAAATTTGTCGGCATTCTCGATGACCTCTTCGTCGCGGTTACCAGAGATGTACCACATGACGACCTTGTCGCCCTTTCTGATTTGTTTCCCACCTACGACAATATCGGTCGTGGCGTTGCGGCGCATATGTGCGATCGGCGTTTGATACCGGATGATTTCGGACACGGCGCTCGACACCAATTCGGGATTATCGCGCAGTTTTCGCAGCTCGGAAGGGTGCTGGTTCATGAACAGGAGGCCCCCGGTAATCGAATTACGCGTGGTGTCGTTTCCCCCGACGATCAGCAGAATGAGATTCCCAAGAAACTCGTTCGGCTCCATGTGTCGAGTTGCAGGCGAGTGCGCCATTAGGGAAATCAGGTCCATGCGTGGCTCGGCATTGATGCGTTCGTTCCAAAGCCGCGTAAAATACTCCAGGCACTCCGACAAGATCGCACCTCGCTTATCCCAGCTGTCGATCACGTGACCCTTTTTCGGAATTGCAACAGCTACGTCTGACCAATAGGTCAAGAGCCGCCGATCCTCAAATGGAAAGTCGAATAGCGTGGCCAACATCTGCGTCGTCAACTCGATGGAGACCATGTCCACCCAATTGAAGTCCTCATTGCACGGCAAGCTGCCCAGTATCCTCTTGACCCGACAGCGGATCAAGCTTTCGAGCTTCGTCAGGTGTTCCGGTGCGACGATCGGACTTACAGTATGGCGCTGCTCTGCATGTTTCGGAGGATCCATCTTGATGAAACTCCGCGTCCAATGCCGGTCAGGCACGTCGACAATAGCGACACCCTGCTCCGACGAGAACGCTTTGTGATTTGTATCTACCGCTACGATATCTCGGTATTTCGTTACGGACCAATATGGACCATAAGCGCTGGCTTTACAGTAGTGAACGGGATCTTCCATTCGCAAACGCGCGAAGTACGACCATATGCTGTCATCCTGAAAGCGCTTGGCTTCGCTTACGTCCAGATTGGTCAGCGGGATCTGGCACACATTATCGGCTCTCAAGTCAGCCAATCGCGTTTTTATGACCATATTGTTCTCTCTTGAGATCTACGGATCTGGTCACGATCCACAGTTCGAGCTGCCGTGGCGTTTTTTGGTTGCGCGGACCGCCGCTCAAACAGAATATCCCAAAGTGCAAGCAGCCTGCCCTACCATATCCGACAGTAAGGACCGCATTGAATTTTCGAATCGCGCCTCCAACAGTCATTCCGATCTTTGGCTGGAGCGGCTTCTATGTAGGTGTCACGCTGCCGGTGGTCTTCGCTCCGCCCCTTGGCGGAGGTGGCATAATGCAGCCGGAGGCACGTTCGGCGGCCAAATCGCTTATCGTGGCGAACTCGATGTTCGGTTGGGCGGCGCAAGGCAACTGGGCCGAATTCAAAGACGCAACGCCAATCTCGCTTTCGTCGGCGTCCAGGATGAAACCAAGTTCGACGCCTTCGTTCACGGGCCAGGTCTACGCGTGGAACAACGCGTTGCAGAATGTTAATTGGTGCTGCGGTCGCCCGCGACAAGCACCGCGTCGTCGATCACGCAACGGGTCTGAACGTCGATAGTAGCAACGCCGATTGACAGTTCGGAGCGAGTTCAACTTCAAGGTCCGCACCTACGGTGCCATTCCCGGCACATCTCGCTGGAGGCGCTACCGGTTCGATGGGACACTGACATTTTCGCCAAGGCCTAATCGATATGCGACTCAGAAAAAACTTCAAACCGAACGGTCAGCCTTATACTCGGATAGGGCGCCGCCTCATCCCGACAAAGGTGTTAGATAGGGTGCAACAAGCGCTCACTCGTCATCGGAAACGGTCAGAAGGATAATGCCTGCGTCGTTTCGATATCCTGAACGCCTCGGATTTCATAGCTTACCAGTCCCTAACAGCCTCTAGACATCTCACGCCGACGTTCTGCTTCAGCGGCAATCACATTGCTGCTACCATAAAGTGCGACGTCTCTGGGAGGGAACCGCGGTTGGTCTCTTTGCAAAAGCGAAACTTGGCGACATCAACTGCAAGCAAAGCAGCTTTCAGGAAACAAGGGATCGCATCTCAGCGGCCCCTTAATACGAGGAGGGGCGAATGACAGTGTGGTATTTCCTGCCGCCCCAGGGCCGGCTCAAGAAGAGCTGCCTATAGCCGAGCACCGCCTTAGCGGCAGATGCGCTGTTTGCTTAAACCATTTCCTCGGTAGGCCAATGTAGTAGCCGCGCCTGCGAAGCTCTGGCTCGGACCTGTTGAGCGTTTCGCAAATGGATTTCACAGGCGTGCCTGCATCAACAAGCTCGCGCAGCAGTTCATCTTCTCGTTTGGTCCAGCGAGAGGCGCGGAGAGTCAACTTCATTCATCCTCTTAGCTCCGATTTCACACTGTTCTGGCGAAGAGCTCTCCCCCCGGAGAGACACTGGCTCAGCCAATACCGTGCTGACCCCGTTGCCAACGCTTTATCGGAGATTCGTCCGTGTTTAGCGCTATTCATTTGAACGCGCTCAAGTGTGACGGAATGTAGATCTTCCATACCGACGCCTCTGGTTCCAGTCATAGCGTCGGCCTCAAATTGGCAGGAGAGGCGTTCCTTCGAAAGCTATACGTTCGCATAGTCGAACCTCTGTAGATCCTCCTATCGGAGAGTATCCGGCGATCCATTTCTGTTGGCACGTATCCGTCAAACACCATGCCGCGAAGGCTGCCCTCGAGCCATGGCTTGCGTCGAAACTCCCTACATGGCCTCCCTCCCCCAAGACTGCTGACCATGTTCCGGATCGGCGTCGCATGACGAAGGCGGGGTTGTTGCATCGCTCGTGGTCCTCCCTGCGGAGGATTACGATCAGGATCTGCTCTGGGGGGCGATAGAAGAAGCCGGCGCACCGTCATCTCTCGGGCCACCGCGCGCCATCCTCAGGCCCCCGATTTCGGAGAGGCTGATCGCCATGGCGATGGTCACACTATCGCCGGCGACGTCATCAACGACGAAGCGATCGAAAAGCTCCTCTAAGGGCTTGCCCAGGCTCCGCTCGGGCTTACGCGTGATGACGATTTTCGGATTTCCGTTTCAGCGGCGCAGGAGCAGACGGCGCTGCTGAATCATAACGGCAACTGGGTCAAACCGCATAGCACCACGCCGACAACCCATATTTTCAAGACACAGATCGGGAAGCTGCCGAACGGCACGGATCTTTCGAACAGCGTCGAGAATGAATATTGCTGCCTTAAGCTAGCTGACGCTTTCGGCCTGCCTGCGAACAGGGCGCACATCGCAACCTTCGGAAAGACGACGGCGCTATTGATCGAGCGCTTTGACGAAGATGGACAAAGGATGGCCGTCTGCTCCGCCTGCCGCAGGAAGATTGCTGTCAAGCCCTGTCGGTCCCGCCGACGCGCAAATACCAGAGCGATGGCGGCCCCGGATTGGTGAAGACTCTTGATCTGCTCAAAGGTAGTGATACGCGAGCCGACGATCAGGCGACGCTGCTCAGCGCAAATTTTCTTCTGGCTGATTGGCGCAACCGACGGCCATGCGAAGAACTTCAGCATCTTCCTTGCGCCCGGCGGCCGCTATCACTTGACGCCGCTCTATGACGTGCTCACGGCTCAGCCCAGCCTGGATACCGGCCAAGTCTAGCGCAAGCAGATGAAGCTCGCAATTTCGGTCGGGACAAACATTCCAGAATTGCCGAAGTGCAGGGCCGGCATTTCCTCCAGACGGGCGAAGCGGCGGGCGTACCGAAAAAGCTAGTGTGGGGGTGGACAGGAATCTCCAATGGCGAGTGCGACCGTCCGTGGCTCGCTCATCGCACGCATCTCGTTGCCGCGCAATGTCGGCCAGCGCAAAAGGATATGCTATACATCGGCATTCCCTGAATGGAGAAAGGGATTTTTTCCGAACAACTCGAAGGGGCAGGCAAGACTATCAAACTGTTGCACAATCCCTTTCCGGACACATTCCTAGACCGCAAGACCAAAGGTCGATCGCTTACTTAGACGGTTCGAAAAAGCAGTTGACCAGCAATAGCTCAGTTCGGTGTCCTTTTGGTCCATAGCAGGCCGCCCGACCAAACGTGTTTGACGCGTCCCCACCGGCAGGCTGAGGCAACATCCGGGAAGAAGCCTCGTCCATTCTGATTGGCGCTCGTATTGCAAAGCAGGGGAATGCTCGTGAGCTTCTCGTATTCGACAAGAAGCTCTGCGACCTCATGCTGGGATGTTCTAGGAATCGTCTGAAGGCGCGCCGATCCGTCAAGGTGTACGATGGCGGGGACTTTGTCCCGCCATTCCGCCCGCGTGCTGTGATCGAACACCATGTAAGGATCCGGCGTTCCTGGGGCGAAAATAGAGGGTGCGCGATCCTCCAGGCATATCGGCGCCACTGGCCGGAAGTATTCGCGAAGCTTGATATCGTTGAGATAGTTTTTCATTCCTCCCGACGTTGCGGCGGCCAGAATGCTTCTGCCACCCAATGCCCGTGGTCCGAGTTCGGCGCGGCCGGCAAGAAACACCACAGGCTTGTTGCTCGCAAGGACGACGGCGAGGTCACGCATGCTGCACGGTGTCGCCTCCCATTCAGGCGGCACATCACCGCACTGCAGGGCTGGCCCACTGTAGACCGACCAGTCTAAGGGAACGAAGCCGTTATCTGCCGCCATGGCCGAGCAAGCCGCACCTATTGCCGCCCCCCTGTCGTTCGGAAAGGGGGGCACCCAGACGGCATCGAAGAGACCGGAGACACGTAATGCGCTGTTCCATTTGATATTAAGAGCGCAGCCACCAGCGATACACAAATTGCGTGATCCCGGAAGACGCGGATACTGTTGTAAAATGGTCGTCAAATTCTGGATGAGAAGACGCTCAAGGAAACAATGAAACGATGCAAGGACATCTTCAGCTCGTTTGGTCTTCAGGCGAATGGCACTCGCGTGGAAGAAATCGTGGATAGCTGCAAGCGAGCAATCCACGCTGCTCTCTGCATGGTAGTTCGCAGCGTGCTGCACGGTCGCCGCAAGACGCTCCTCATAGAGGCCCCGAAACACAGCTATGCTCTCTTCATCGGCGGATCCCAGCGCAATATACGCCATTAACTTGCCGGCAACACCTAGATCGTCCCAGCTGGACCGGCTCGTGTAAGGTCCGAAGTGATCCGCCGCTGCCGCGTAGACCTGACCTATCAGCGGAAACAGGTATTCAATGAACTGAGCGCCGCCGCGGCCCACATAATAGAGGCGCGGAAAAATGATACCGTCCCAGATCAGAGCGAATGCGTCCTGTCCCGCTCTGGCGAATGGGCTCGTGCAGAATGCAGCTGCCAGATGCCCCGTGACATGCGGATAGCTTCTATAAGGAAATGACCTGCCGTCGAGGATTAGCCCAACGCCGCCGTATGGAGCAAGAATGCCGTCTGGATGACTTTCAACATACGATGCCCACTGGAGACTGACAGGTTCGGCTCCACTTCGGAGCCGAAGACCATCTCTCCACCACGCTCCGTCGACGACGAACAGATCAACATCGCGCGGATCGAGACCGTGCTCCGCTAAATCGGTTACAATGGCATCGAAATTGTCGATCGCTTGATATCGTCGATTGTTCCCTCTTTTCTCCCGCTCGACACAAAATATAAGCCGTCCAGCCTCGATAAGAGCGATCGCCCCATCATGTCCTAGTTTGATACCGCAGATGCGCAATTTAGATCCTCCGAGTGCGCCGGCAATTGGATTCATTCGCAGACAAACGGTGCTGGCATCCGGAGTAAGTATGCTCGTTTGATGCACAAGCTTACCGACATGCGCGCAATGCGGTCCACGTGGGGACCGACTTCTTCTCGGTGGATCTGGCGCAGCGAGGCCGGACGCGCCTATATTGCCGATCATCACAGCAATACCCGAGCAGGCGCGCATTGAAGTCTAGCCGGGGCCGCATCCTCCATTTCTTGCACTCAATTTAAGAAGAACGCGCGCCTACCTACAATATTGGGCACCAGCTACACTCCTCGACGTGGTCGGGACGAACCGAAAATTCTTTAAACAACGGTCAGCTAAGGCCCACTTGTTCCTAAGGACCTAAATCAACCGCTTGGCTTTGATAGCTGCCAAATTTGATAGGCGCGAGAGCAGCGTGGACCCAACCGTGCTAGTTTCGGTCACCGCAGGACTTCAACCGCTCGAATACCTGCTTCCGCTTCCGTGATCACTGGACGCCGTCAAGAGCGGACGTCCTCCTCGAAATAGACGCCGAGCAGCGCCGGCGAGACCGTTTCCCCAATTGAAGCTGATGCAAGGAGTATGCAATCTGGGTTGCTCTCGCAACTAGATGATCGGTAAACAGCAACGATCTCGGCGAGTTCGCGAAACTCGTCGGGCATCGGATATAGTGCGCATTACACAGCAGCCCGTCACACGGTACGCTCACGCCATAGGTGAGGCAGCTTCAAGTCCCATTGAATCGAACAGACGTAAGAACTCTGGCACGCCGCCGGCTAGCGCGATGGATTGTCGGATTTCCGACGAGACATCTCTGAGCCGCAGACACGAGATCCACTCCAAACGTTTCCATTTCAGAGTCCAGCTAGCTGGCACAGTTGTTGCCAAGCTTTCGAATGTCAAGCTAACGGGACAAATACAATGTTGCGATTGTCCGCCGTCGTGTCGCTCGCGCTACTGCTTCTCCGACCAGCTTTTGGCGAGCAAACCAACACGTTGACAGCAGGCAACGTTGGCGGAGCGACAATGACTGAGTTTGCTGGAACGTGGTCAAATGAGAATCCTAGCATCGGTATCATGACACACATATCTGTTAACCAGCAGTTCGACAAAGCCCTCGTTCATGCATGGGGCAGATGTTGTCCGACCGACTGCGATTGGGGCATTGCACGGACACAAAGTTCCGAGGCCTACTATGGAAGCTTAGAAGTGGAATGGCCCTCTAAGTTTTCAGTGAGAAGCGCAACCTTGACAGTCGAAGGACGCGATCGATTGCAAGTAAAAACGAAAGTTCACTTCACCGACGACTCCGGCAGATCGGATTATACTGTTGTTGACTACCTCATTCGAGCACCTGAGGAGGCCTCCCGAAAGCGCGGGTCCTCGCTAGCCGGCGCCTCAACACTGCGGTCTCAACATTTGAATCAAGAAGCGCGGCGGATCTGTCCTCCCCTTCGAGTAGCCTATGCCAATCTACTCAAAGGCGACTGAATGCTTCGTATGAAATCGGCTCGAGGCCACAACCTTAGTCCCAGCCTTTTTTAAGCTCGCCCATAGCAAGCGGGCTTGAGACCGGCAAAGGATCGCGGGCACCGGGTTTAGGCGACAACACCGACGACAAGGCTCCTGGGGATTCGTCTCAAAGAGACTTTCATGGCCCAAACGCTGACGAGAACTCTTTTGCACCGAGAAGAGAGCTTCCGCATTGTTTTGACATTTCACTGAACCAGAGCAATGCGATGCGAATCCAGGCAAAGGATAGTGACCATTGCAGTCGTCAATCCTGAGGAAGTATTGTGACGCCAAGGTGCCTTGGTACACGATCTATCCAACTGCATCACAGTTCTCCGCTGAGGTTGGTGCCAAGGCCTATGAGAAATGGCTGAGCCGCTTGCCGCCCTGCGAGCCAGTGTCGCTCTATTTTCACATTCCGTTTTGCCGCTCGATTTGCTGGTATTGCGGCTTTCCAACGGCCATGACCCTGCACGATGCGCCAATCCTCGATTATTTGTCGGTACTGCGTGAAGAGATCCGTTTGGTAGTGCAGCAAGTGCCCAAAGAATTACCTGTGAACGACGTACATTTCGGCGGCGGGACGCCGACCCTCATCAAACCAGCGGAGTTCCTGGATTTGATGGGACATTTACGTCTTCAGTTTGCATTCATGAGATCGGCATCCATCGCAATCGAGATTGATCCGCGTGTATTCACGGCAGAAATGGCCGAGGCCTTGGGCGCAGCCGGAGTGAGCCGCGCGAGCCTGGGCGTGCAGAGCTTTGATCCAATTGTTCAGAATGCCATCAATCGGGTTCAGACAGAGGCGCAGACGGCGGCTGCCGTCCGCAGTCTGCGCAAACATGGAATACGCCGCATCAACTTCGATCTCATCTACGGCCTTCCGAGGCAGACAGTGCAGTCATGCGTGCGGACTGCAACATTAGCTGCGGCCATGCGCCCCGACCGGCTTGCGGTTTTCGGCTACGCGCACATTCCTTCGTTCAAGAACAATCAGCGCCTCATCGACGAAGCCGAGTTGCCTGATAACGGTACCCGCGCTGAACAGGCAGTGGCCGTGACCCATACGCTGGTCGCGGCCGGCTATCGCCAGGTTGGACTCGACCATTTCGCGTTGCCCGAGGACGAGCTCGTGCTGGTGCAGAAAGCCGGCCGCCTGCGGCGGAACTCCTTGGGCTACTCGGCAGACACTTGTAGAACCCTTATCGGGCTCGGGCCGTCGGCAATTGGGCGATTGGAAAACGGCTACGTCCAGAACGAAGCTACCGCGGGCTCTTACAGCCGGCAGATCAGAGCTGGCCGCCTGGCGACGTTCAAAGGCTGCTGTCTCACCCCGGAAGATCGTGTCCGAAGCGCCATAATCGAGCGGCTGATGTGTGATCTGGAGGCCGACGTGCCGGCAATCTGTGCCGCCCACGGATTTGATCCAGTTCCGATTCTTGACTCAGCTGAACGCTTGGCGCTCCTCGCTGACGATGGGATAGTGGACATCAAAGATGGTTTGATCCGCGTGAGGCGGGAACACCGCTTTCTCATTCGATGTGTTGCTGCCGCTTTCGACGCTTATCCATACCGCTCACCCAGTTAGCATAGCCACGCGGCGTGAACGGCCAAACCTCCCGCAACGCACGCGATTGCGGATGCACTCCGATAGAGACCCGCAACCGTCTCGAACAGAGAAGACGGATACGCGCCGGCCGCACCGGGCCGCATACGTTCGCAGTAGATCGTGCTGTGATGCATGAGCAACCCGGCACACGGCGCATCATCGGCTTTCTCCTTAGCAACTGCGCGTAGCAGCGACGTCCGGATTTAACCACGTCATGTCATTCCATGGCGCCTGTGAGCGTGACCGATCATATAAGTCACAGGGCAGAACAGTCCTTTTGCGCATCGAAGTCCCTCGTGCCCAAATCAACTCGGCGCGAGGAACGCTAATTAAGTACAGACCCTAGGACTATATCTGCATTCCGACTCCGGGTCGGCGAGGCAAAAAAAGGTTTGGCAGAGCCACTCCATCTCCGGGCTGGCACTGCAAATATCTGACGTATCGGCGACCCGCGCATTGGTGTCGATCGATCCTGCGGCCTCAGCGAAGAAAGTCGGCACCGTTGCTGCAAGCGCGATGGCGGTCGCGGTCACAAACAAGAATTTTTTCATTCGAGCGTCACTTCCTTAGCTGGCCCCAGCCGACGTCCTGCTTAACAGAGCCAACGCAAAACGCAAACCTAACGCAACGTCAGGTTACATCTTGTAGATTGTTACTCAGGCGCAGACTTCCGATCGCGTTGGCATGTCTGGGTCGACGATTGGAAGCGGGACTAGGGCCGCAGCAGTTGGGAGCATAAAGCGGATGGGTGATGCTCTGACGAAGCTGAGAGATTACGCGGCCGTTTGACTAATGCACGCCCAACGCTGGTTGGCCTCGGTTGGGCAGCGGACGAGCTTTCCGCCGTCGAATAGCAATCTTCAACACCGCAGGCGAGTTGGCACTCGGAACCAGCCGCTAACTAGAGTCAGTGACAGATCAAGAACAATCAATGACTCGCTGGTCGCCCCAACCAACGGTCTCAAACGTCGCGCAAATCCATGGGCTGCGAATTCTCTAGCTCGGGCAGACGTAAAGCCATCAGGGGCGCACCCGATGATCAGAGCTTCGGCACGGGAGCCCCCGGGAAGATATTCGCTGGTTCGAGGAGCGAAGACACGTCGATCCGATTGCCTCGTGATGGCCGATGGTGCGCTTTGCTCAGCGCCGCGACACTACAGCCGCGCTGTCCTAACTTTCACAAGCATACTGTCGCGAACGCCACAGAAGTTTGTGAGGCTTATGTCAAATGAAGCCCCTTAACCAAGATCGAGACGCCAAGCGCCCGCGCGGGATGTGCGCTTAGACGCTGTATACGAAGCACAAATCTTCTTTGTAGTCGAAAATGTAGGCTAAACCGCCCGTGACGCTTACAGAAAAGTAAGATGACGTATCGTGATCGAAGCCGCAGTAGGCTCCCGAGCCTTTCGGTTTGAGCAATAAATGCGAATGCTCACCATGGTGGTATAGGTTCGGTAAGGCGCCGGTAACGTAGCAATGCCTGCCATGGTCGTATGCGCTAACTATACCGTCTCGTACGGACACGCTCATCCTGTAAGATTCAGGGGCCTCGAGGCCATGAACGCGGACGACAACGCGCCCGAGCGTGTGGGCCAAGGCAACCGCAGCCGCGGCAGCCCGAACGTGCACCTTCATGAATTTCCTATTGATGGGCGTTCAGGAAGGTGGAGCGGGGCCGCCCGACGCGCGAACGCCTCAGGTGCCGCGCCAAGTCCGCCCCTGCATCACCAAGGATATCGGCGGTGCTGACTTCAACGAAGCAAAGAGCGTGCCCAAAGGGACCGGAGCGATTGCAAGGATTTTACTTTGATAATCATGCACCCATCACGAAGACCGACCCGGCTCGTGTTGTGTGGTTGGCAGGGCGCCACAACGGATCGGAAACCGCCCCAAGAGGAAAGCTTGTAAATCAAAGAGCCGGTAGGCTGTGTGGCACCGGCTCTTTCGAGCCGAGCGGTCCGCGCGGCCCTCGACCCGCTTTGCGGTAAAGCCGATAATCGCCTTCGCATCAATGCTGGCTGCAAGATCCGCGCCCGCGGCAGCGACGGCCCGTGAAGGCGTGACGTCTTCGTCAGTTTGCGAGACTTCAATCGCGGAAGGACCGAGACGTGCCTCCTGTGCTTCTGATGATGTGCCTGCTTCGGTCGATTAGGCTTGCGCCTGCTGATTTTGCGGACAGCATCACTGCATCGGCTCGGTGAACTCGATCGTTAAGCCCCAGAAGCTGCGGCCTTTTGCCCATGCCGGGCTGATAGTGCGATGCTGTTGACCGCGCGATAGGCGAACACGATGGCCGGACCGATTGTGATGCCTGCTCCAGGATAGATTCCGCGCATTGGCGAGGTCATGTCGTTGCCGCAAGCATACAGACCTGAGATTGGCCGGCCATTTCCGTCCAAGACCTTTCCATAAGCATCAGTTGCCAATCCAGTCGCCGTACCGAGCGTTGCTGGAACAATCGGCAGCGCGATAAATGGGCTGTTTCTGATAGGTCCGAGATTTGGATTTTTCGTTCTCAGCGCCGGATCGCCCAGCGTGCGATTGAAAGCCGATTCGCCGCGTTCGAAGAGCGGATCGCGTCCTTCGGCAGCGTGTGCGTTGTGTTCTTCGATCGTCTTTTGAAGCTCTTCGGCGTCCAGCCCCAACTGCTTCGCAAGCTCTGGAAGGGTCCGGCCGACTTTGATGTAGTCGAGGCGCGCATATTTACTAATGCTCAAGGTCCACGGCCAGGGGAGCAAATGTCCCATGCCTCTCAAGCGGACGAAATCCTGGTCGCAGACGAAGTAGAACCGCTTATCTGCCGGATATCCGCTTTTGAACATCGCGAGGCAGATGTCATGGTACGAATTCGATTCGTTGACGAAACGCTTCGCATTTGGCCCCACAGCAATGACGCCGGGACGGCCGCGATCGAGCCAGCCGTAAGGGACAATTTGCTCAGCGCTGCCGCTCTTCAAGAACGACACGGGCGTCCAAAATCCGGCTGAGGCGACATCATTGTCAATCGCAGCTCCGAGCTTGGTCGCAAGCTCAATACCGTCCCCGGTGACATCGGGATGAGCCAGCGTCTCGTTATGCTGGTGAGCGCCGCTAAGCTGCGCTCTCATTTGCGCATTACCAGCAAAGCCGCCCGTTGCCAGAATCACTCCGTGCGAGGCGCGCAAGCGAATTTGAGAATCGATCAGCTTGACGACTGCCCCCGTGACACGCCCATCTTCCTTAATCAGCTCTATGAGAGGAGACGAGGGCCAGATTTCCACGCGGTGCTTGCGTAGGCTCACGAGCAGGCGCGCGATCAGGGCATTGCCTCCGCTGAGCTCGGTGCCACGCCTGTAACTTAAGCGATCCCGCGCGTACCGGCTGACGCGGCGCAGCACATGCTTCAGCGAAGTTAAAGATTGGAACGGATTCAGGAAGCTTCGAACCTCGCCCGATGAGATCATCATTCCACCGAGCACAACGCGAATTGGGTCGCCTATCAACTCGAAGTCGGTGCCGAGAAGTCGTCCATCGTAGGGTGCAGGGTTCAGTGCCCGGCCCATGCTGACCCCGCCGATTTGGCTTGAATGATAGTCAGGGGCAGTGGAGAGCATGAACTTGACCTCCGTCCCGTTCTCAAGTGCGGCCAGCGCAGTTGGGCCGTCCTCAAGGTAGGCCTCAACAATGTTCGCCCGATAGCAGGCGCCAAGCTCATGCTTCAGGTAGGTCCTCGCGTTCGTCAGCGAGTCATCGATTTTTTCGGATCGCGCCTGGGATGAACAAGGAACCCAGATCATGCCATTGGACAGAGCTGTCGTGCCGCCAAGTCGCGGGGATTTCTCGCATAGGGTGACGCGTAGTCCGGCCTTTGCCGCATAGAGCGCCGCCGACAGTCCGGCCGCACCGCTGCCGATCACGAGAACTTCTGTTTCCCAATCATGATCCGACCCGCTCCCTCTCGGGAATACCGCGGTCTTATGCTTAGCTGCTTGGCCCATTGGCTTGTCCATTTCGGTCCCGCTGCAATATTTTCGATCAACGTCAGTGGTTTCGCCCAAGCGGGACGGCCTTGAACCCCGCAGCGGCCGCCTTCACTGCCCGTTCGATGGGAATTCTTTCGATGGACGAAGCGCCGACGAACCCGACACACTGGGTTGATCGATAGACCTCGACCGTGTCCTGCGGCTCGGCGATTGCTCCGCCATGGCAAAGCAGGATCACGTCGGAGCGTATGCTTCGCGCCGCCGCATTGATGTCGTTGATGCGCCTGATGGCTTCTCGAATTGACTGCCCCTCTTCATGCCCCACGAGGCCGCCGCGTGTTGCACCGACATGGGGTACGATGCAATCAGCTCCGATGCTGGCCATCGCTTTGGCGTCTTCCGGGCTTGCGACATAGGCAAGCGAGAAGATGTTCTTCTTGCGAGCCAAGGCGATCATCTCGAGCTCCCGCTCGAATCCGAACCCGACTGCGCCGCGGCGATCGCGCCATTTTTCGCCCATGGTGGAGATGGTCGGATAGTTGATCACACCAGAGAAACCGGCAGCCCAGAACTTGTCGAGAAGCGCATTAAGATCGAGCCGGAGCGGATCCCAGGCTTCCACGCCGCCGATGACCGGCACGGAAGAGACGACGTTGCGAATTTCCGCCGCAAGCTCAAGCGTACGTGCGTTGGAATCGCCAATCCGACTCGTTGGGAGTCCCATGAGTCGCGACAGCCCGGTGCTGTAAACCACCAGCAGGTCGGCGCCTCCGAGAACGGCGCACTTGGCAACCAAGCCGCAGCTGCTGCCAGCGGCAACAACCGCTTTTTGCTCGGCGACCTGACTTGTGATCTTCGAGAGAATTTCGGTTCGCTCAAACATCCGCATCGCGCTCTCCTTGTCCCAATTGTTTGAGGATCCACGTGGCGGCAGCCTCGGCCAATTCGGGATCGTTGATGTGGCAGTCAAGCTCGCGGATTGGGATTTTTGACGCGAGATGGTTCTTGACCGCATCGAGCCAAGCCCGGTCGGCATCGGCGTTGCGAAAAATACCGCCATCACGGTCGTAGTCGGAAACGCCTTTCGTAGGCCAAAGGACGATTGCAGGCGCCTCTGCCAGCGACAGCCGCTCGGCCGTGAGGCGGCCGATGCTCTCGTTCTCGGAAATGTTCGTGCGCATGAGCGTCGTATAGGGGGTATGCGAGTAGAATTGGCGGCCGCGAAATTGATCAGGCACACTCGAAGGCGGACCAAAATTGACCATATCGACCGCGCCGGGCGCGATCACTTGCGGGATCAATTGGTGTGATGCTGCCTTTAGTCGATCTGGACCAGCGCTCGCAGTTCCCCCAACGATTTCGTCAGCGAGCTCGGTTGTGGTCAGATCGATGACAGCGTCGAATTCGCCGGCCGCGATCAGCTGCTCCATTTTCCGTCCGCCAGCGCCATTGGCGGGAAAAACGATCGTGTCTACGCCGGCCTGCGCAAGGCGAGCAATGCACAGATTTGCCGCGGGCGTCGTCACGCCAAAGGCCGTGATCGCGACGATCTTCTTGTTTCGTCCCGCTTTTGCCGGCCTGTAATGCAACGCAGCGATGGCCCGCCCAGCATTTTCGAGGACCCTTGCAGTAAACGCGTTGATGCCCAAGAGATCGACCAGCGTCGGATAGAGAATAATGTCGTTATGAACGGCTAATTCGGCGAGAAGCGCTGGCCTTGCGCTGCTCACCAGCAGCTTGGGAAAGCCATAAGGCAAGTCAGATACGATCTCGCCGAAAGCAGCACTCCCCTTACCACCGGCAACCCCGATAATCGCGCTGATGGTGCCGGACGCCTGGAGATCATGAACATTGACGCGCGTTGTTGCGGCTATCTCTTTCAACAGCTCGGCGGGCGAACCAACGCGTTGGCGGTTGCCATCGGCTTGTTTCGTCTCGCCTGCTACCCTCGAGGTGCCGATGTCGATTAGAACGGTCTTGCGGCCGCATGTCGCGATAATATCCGCAAGGTATGACACTTCGCGCCCCTTGGTATCGAGGGTCGCCACGATCGCAACTGCGCCCGAAAGTTCGGACGGGCTACCATCCCGGACCGCCCCTTGGCCGTCCGTGCAATGGTGAGACACGATTTTCCTCCCGGACGATTTTTGACGACAGGACGTCTAGACCGAGCTGACACCGCGTATAAGAACGGCAAAATGTCCAAGTGGGTAAGATTGGGTAGTAGCTCACAGGAACTTTGTTGCTGGGCGCGCTCACCTCGCGGCTTGTGGCATCCGCACGGCGCGCATTGTAGGTGGACGAGATTGTGGGCCCTCCACTGAGATGCGTTCCGCGGCGCGGACCTGTCCTGACGGTCCGACGACACTACCTGACCGGAAAAGGCGCCGCTGCTGGATTTCTCCAACAGCGGCTCAAGTCCAGGGAGAAAGCAGACGAACCGGTCTGCCAGCGGAGGTGCAATCGAATTCGTAATGCCCTCGCCTGGGGACAAGGTTGTTGTTAAGTTAGGCCTTTGCTCCGAAGTGGACGCTTGCCCCGCGGTCGGGGTCCTGGGATCGCCGAGCGGCACTTCAGGATCACGAACAAAGGCGTGATCAAACGCTTGCTTCCACCGAGCCCTGCGCCACACCAACATGCTTGAGCGAAGCCCTGCTTGGAACGCGTTTGAGGAGCCGTCGAGGACCGAGCCTGGTCGTCCATGCAGAGTGGACACACGATCTTTCTTCCGGAACATTCTCGACAACAGCTAGTATAGACGG
This sequence comes from Bradyrhizobium sp. DOA1, assembly GCF_001593325.1. NCBI lineage: Bacteria > Pseudomonadati > Pseudomonadota > Alphaproteobacteria > Hyphomicrobiales > Nitrobacteraceae > Bradyrhizobium > Bradyrhizobium sp. DOA1. Next base: position 556,288 of record NZ_JXJM01000001.1, on the reverse strand, counting down.
GCCTGACACCGGTATAAGATCAGCGCAATGTTCAACTGGGTAGATTTGGGTAGAAGTCGTGAACGCGAGGCTTGTCGGCAAACTCGTCACCCACCTGTCGGCTGCACCTCAGAGCTCGACGGTAGAAATCTACGCGCCCTCTTTGCGAAGCCTTCCAGAAGGCTCCCTGCTCGTCATGGCCACTCTGCCCGTCGTTGACTGGAACGACTGCCTTTTGCAGGACTTGCGCATACTTTCCAAGAGGACAGCCCATAATGTCTATGCGGCGATGGTGATGATCGATCCCTTCGCATGCTGGCAAGATGTTGCCCAGTTTTTGAAGGAGGCCGGGATCAACGGGTTGATAAATTTCCCACCTGCATCCCTCATTGAGCGATCAAGCACTGGGGTGCCCGTTGACAGCGGACAGGAGCTCGAACTTCGTCGACTGGAATGGTTTGCACAGCTGGAGTTCAAGATCTTGTTCGCCGCTGGTCATCGTTCCGAATTCGCAGCAGCCGAGCGGCGACTTGGCTCGCATCTCGACGGCATCATCCATCTGCCGGAGGAGGCTCTCAAGCTCTCGATTGGCAAAGAGATGAAGCTGGTCGGCCTCAATGATCAGGAACCGTCAGTTCCGACATTCGCGCTCCTTGATGGGACAAGCGCGATGCGAAAAACGTAAACACAGGAGCTACTCCAGTATCCGCAGCTTCTTGATCTTATTGTATAATGTTTTTCTTGAAAGGCCGAGAGACTTGGCGGTCTTTCCACGGTGAAGCTTGTTTCGCTTCAGGCCTTTGATGATCCACTCGCGCTCGGAGAACGCAGCTGTCGGCTTGACCGTTGATGACGCAGTCAATAGCGGCTTCAAGACATCAGCGGTAATATGCGTCTCATGCAGCGTCACCAGCTGGTTGACGATCTGGCGTAATTCCCTAAGGTTGCCAGGCCAACTATGACCAGCGAGCACCAAGAACGCGGAATTTTCAATTCCGAGCGTCTGGGCGTTCGAGTCTCCCTTCGCCTCGACCGTGAAATGCTGAATGAGCTGCGGAAGGTCCTCCAGCCGGTCAGGCAATGCGGGTAACTCGATATCGAGCCCGGCAAACAGGGCGAGAAGCCGAGGACATAGTACAGTTTGAAGGCTCGCGGCGCGAGCAACGGATGCGGTTGCAATGATCCGCGCAGTAGAGCGCACAGCGGATACCGCGTTTAAGGGCGTGAAAGCGCCGGTCTCGAGGTAATCGGCAAGACGCTCCTGCCCGTCTCGGGACAGCTGATCCAGATGCAGCAGCAACACAGCAGTATCGCTTGCACTCTCCAACAGCGACAGGTGACGTCGCCTATTTTCACTGCGCTCGGCGCCGAACAGCGTGCCGATCGTTTCGATTGCCGGGCCCGGCCGGCAATGAAACAGCGCCGGCTTGGTGTGCTTCCGATCGCTGAAGACATGAACGAGGCTCGCTATCCGCCTTTTCCCCGAGCCCGCCTCGCCCCAAACGAGCACAGGATTGGGATTGGCAGCCAAGCGTTTTGCAGTCTCGAGGACGCGTTTCATAATTGAAGACTGTGCGATTACTCCGTGCTTGAACCCGCTCAATTGAAGCTGGCGCTCAAGGAGATCGACCTTCTCCCGCAGCAAGTGAATGGTCTTGAAGCCCGAGGTGACTTCAAGGACTGACATTTCCAATGGGACGCGATCGAGCGAAGAGCCGCCGATGAACCCCTGGACACCAGTTTCGCGACAAATATCCAGCAATTCGTCGGGCTTGGTTATCGGTCCACCGCCAAGCAGGCAGATCACGTTTCTGTCGATGGATTGAGCGACACGCGCAACTGCGCTCGTACGGGCAGCAAGCTCAGCCAGGCTGATCGACGGATCAGATCCGCTTTCCACGCCGCGGTTGAGATTGAAGTTGATGCAGATGGCCTCAGTGCCTGCTTCAACCATCTGTTTTACTTCGGCCTGGGTCCGCGTATAACCAATGGTCATCAGCCCGCGCCTTGCGGCCTTCACCAGGAGCTCAATTTCCCGGGCGTAGCCAAGGCCGCACTTTTCAAGCAACGACCTCCTGTATTCATCGATGTGGATCACGGATGGAAAGTTGGTGACGCCGGAGAAGCCCCACCTAATGATCCGGTCGAGCCAATGGTCGATATCGAGCTGCGGATCGAAGGTACAGGCTCCGAAAAATACCGGCAATTTCGTGCTGGGCAGGATCTCTGTTCGGCCGAACCCGGCCACGAAGTCGTTAGAGCTGCGGATAGGTAGAATGGAGGCCGGCGAAGAGCCACCCATAGCGCGAAAGCGGCCTGCATTGAGCGCAAGCACGAAATCCGCCCCTGCGCGTTCGGCGGCTCTCGCGGTCATGCCCGATTCGATTGCTGCCCCGAGCACGAACGAACGGGAGTTCCGGAAGAACTGCCTGATCCCGCCGCCCTTTACCTGGTCCACCCGCGTGTGCATCCCGGCCCGCCTCCTGCAGGGCGGTCGCGAAAACTAGCTCCAATTTGCGGGCGCGTGCAACCGTCGTAACGCTTTGCCGTTCGTCGTGAAGAGGTGGCAGTTCGCAGGCGAAGCCGCAAGAGGAACCTTGCCAGATCTCTTGGGCGGCTCCAGCGTCGGCGCTTTGGCAACGACCGTTTCCCTCCCAGCGTTGCCGTAGACGTAGGTGACGCTGCCAAGATGCTCGATGAAATCGACATCGAGCTCGATTCCGATGTCAGTCTTCTCCGCCGCGGATGGAGAAAAATCGTCCGGGCGAATCCCGAGCGTGATCGGCTTGCCGACAAGCAGTTGATCCGGGTGGACGGGCACGGAGAGCGTCGCACCCGCGTCGAGCCTGACGTCCATGCCGGTCTCGTGCGCCGCCTCGACATGGCCATTGAGGAAATTCATCTTGGGCGAGCCAATGAATCCGGCTACGAAGCGAGACGCCGGATTGTGATAGAGATCGTGCGGGGTGCCCACTTGCTCGATATTGCCGTCCTTGAGCACGACGATCTTGTCAGCCATCGTCATGGCCTCGACCTGGTCGTGGGTCACGTATATCATGGTATTCCCAAGCTGCTTGTGCAGCTTCGCAATCTGAACCCGCATTTGCACCCGCAATTCCGTGTCCAGGTTCGACAGCGGCTCGTCGAACAGGAACACCTTGGGCTCGCGGACGATGGCACGCCCGATCGCCACGCGCTGCCGCTGTCCGCCTGATAGTTGTCGAGGCTTACGATCCAACAGATGGTCGATCTGCAACAACGATGCAGTTTCGGCCACCCTGATATCAATCCCGGCCCTCGGCACTCTGCCCATCCGCAGAGGAAAGGCCAGGTTCTCGCGCACGGTCATGTGCGGGTAAAGAGCATAGCTCTGAAACACCATGCCGAGGTTCCGGTCAGCGGCGTCAACATCGTTGACGATCTCGTTGTCAATCAGTAGCCGTCCTCCACTGATGCGCTCCAGTCCGCCGATCATTCGAAGCAGCGTCGACTTGCCGGATCCGGATGGCCCGACGAAAACGACGAATTCACCGTGATCGATCGTCAGGTCGATATTGCGCAGGACTTGGATAGTCCCATAGGCTTTATTCACGCCTTCCAGGCGAACATCGGCCATTATGCTCTCCTCTGTGGGGGGCTTTCAGCTAGCGCCGGCGGCACCTCAATTTCTACCAAGCTGGACACGATGAAATCCGGCGGCGCCAGAGATGGATCCTCACGGGGCGGCACGCCGGTCGTGACCAGCACGGCCGGGAGACCAGCTCGCTTACCAGCTTGAATATCTGTCGGAATCTGATCGCCGATCATCAGCGTGGCACCGCGCGCTGTTCCTAGGCGGGACAGTGCGGTTTCGATCATGTGTGGCTCGGGTTTGCCAACGATCAAGGGTTTGACTTGTGTAGCCACAGCGACAGCAGTGATCGTTGCTCCTGCGCCCGGTTCGAATCCATCTTCGGTGGGCAAGAGGAGATCGGGGTTGGTGCCGATGAATACTGCCCCATTCAAGATAGCATCGACGGCAATCCGCATCTTCTCATGTGTAATCTGACGGTCCAGCCCCATGACGACAGCTTCTGGCTCCCGATCGATCACCTCGAGCCCCACGTCTGCCACGGCATTCACAAGGGACGGCGCGCCGATGACAAACACACGCGTAAGGTCTGGATATTTGACCCGAATAAGCTCAGCGGCGGTGACGGCGCTGGTGACAACGTCTTTCGACCCGATAACAAGCCCAAAACTCTCCAGCTTGCGGGCGACCTCTTCCGGAGTGTGCGTCGAATTATTCGTCACGAAGCAGAACGGCAATCGAGCCACCTGCCACGATTTAAATGCCTGAATGGCCTCAACGATCGCAGCGTTTCCACGATAGACGACGCCATCCAGATCCGAAATGATCCCTTCGATGGGCGGCCAGTTGAGCTCAGAAGCGGTACTAGCCATTCATCAGCATCCCACCGTTTACGTGCACGATCTGCCCGGTCATGTAGGACGCTGCGGGGCTTGCGAGGAAGACCGCAAGCCCTGCGATATCCTCCGGCACACCCACACGCCCGAGCGGAATGCGGCCGCTGTGCCGGGCTTCGGTCTCCTCACGTGGCCGCCCATGCATCGGCGTATCGATGATCCCGGGCGCGATCGCGTTCACATTGATCTTGAGGGGCGCGCATTCATAGGCAAGCAGCTTAGTAACGTCGTGAACGATCGCTTTCGATAGGCAATAGTCGGCGCCGCCGGCCTGGTAGTTGAACACTGCTCCCTGCGAAGACAGTGAGGAGCCGACGTTGACGATGCGACCGCCCTTGGTCTTCATGAAGCGCTCGATCGCCAGTTTTGAGCAGCGCAAGACGGCGACCGAATTGATCTGAATCGTACGCTCAATAGCCTGCGCATTGCCATTGAGCAGCGACTGGGCGGATTTGATGCCGGCGTTATTGACCAGCACGTCGAGCCGGCCAAAGCGCCTAGCAACCTCATCGAGAACCCTGGTGACATCGTCCTCGCGCGCGACGTCCATTGCCATCGGCAATGCGCCGTTACCGTAGGGCAATGCAGCCAAAGTGTCTTCGAGGTTTTCGAGGTTAGCATCGGTAGCAAGGACGTTCGCTCCTCCTGCCCGAAACGCATTCACAATGGCAGACCCGATGCCGCCACCCGCGCCGGTCACGAGCACCGTTCTGCCTGAAACGGAGAACTGTTTGGTCATTCCAACTCCAGGATGGTTTGGGACTTCAAAAACTCATGAACGGCGTCTGCACTCGGCATGGAGGCTTGAGCGCCGCGGCGCGTCACACATAGGGCGCCCACTGCCAGGGCCCTTCTTACGGCTTCTCTCAAAGGCAAGCGCTGTGCCAGTGACGCGGCGAACGCTCCATTAAAGGCATCTCCTGCGGCCGTGGTATCAACAACCTTGACGGGAAAGGCACTCAGAGCGATGGAGCGCGTTGCGTCGGCGTAATAAGCTCCTTGCGCCCCGAGGGTAATCAGCGCAGCACGAGGCCCGAGATCAAGAAGCTTCAAGGCGGCGTTGGCGGCGCTGTTGAAGTCGCAGACCTCGACTCCTGTTAACTCGAAGGCTTCTGTCTGGTTCGGCGTGACGAAATCAACGCTTTTCCACGCGGCTGATGAAAGTCCCGGCCTCACCGGCGCTGGGTTAAAAACGAGATCAAAGCCCTTGTCGCGCTTCATCTCGAAGAGCCGATTGAGCGCTTCGATCGGCATGCCCATTTCAGCGACCACGATCGCGTCGCGCTCTATGAACTCGGCCGCGCTCTCGACCATATCTGGCGTCACGTTCACATTGGCGCCCGGGTCTATGACGATCATATTGGAGCCATCGTCACTGACCATGACCAGGGCTGAGCCCGAGATTTCCCCCGGCGAAAATTTGATTGCGTCCGCGCGAACGCCGGCGTCCCGTAGCGACTGCAGCAAAAAACGACCGACATCATCATCGCCAAGACGCGTGTAGAAGTGTGGCTCAAGCCCAAGGCGGGCGGCAGCAACGGCCTGATTGGCGCCTTTGCCTCCAGCGTAGCGGATCAGCGTGCCCGACACGCTTTCACCTGGCATTGGAAGCCGCTCGACCTGGAAGCATAGATCAAGATTGGTCGTTCCAAAGAACATCAATGGCCTGGCACTCATTTTACAGCACCAAAGGTAAGGCCACGTTCGAGGTGATGCTGTCCGATGACGATCAAAATGACAGGAATGATCATCGTAACAACTAGCCCTGCGGCCATGACGGGATAGAACTGCACGCCGGGATTGAGCAGCTTGAGAAGAGCGACGGTCACGGGCGCCTTGGTCGAACTGAGAATCAGACCGAGGGCGAAATTGTGCCAGGCCAGGAGGAAGATGAGCAACGAGGCGCCGATCAGGCCCGGCTTCAAAAGCGGCAGCACGATGTGCAGCACAACCCTAATCGGCTTGGCGCCATCCATGGCGGCCGCCTCCTCGATCTCTTTCGGGATGTCTTCGATATAGGAGCGACTCAGCCAAACGATCATCGGCAATGTGACGACCTGGTAGACCCAGATCATGCCGATATAGGTGTCATATAATCCAATCGCCTGGAAAACACTGAAGAGCGGGATGACCACTAGAAGGACGGGGGCGAAACGGAAACCCAGAATGAAGAAGGCAATGTCTTCCTTGAAAGGTACGTCCCGTCTCGCCAGAACGTAGCTGGCCGGCACCCCCACAGCTAAGGAGAGGATGACAGAGCCCAGAGCTATGAGGACGCTGTTGGTGATTGGCGTCAAAAACTCGACTTTGATCGTGCCATAGCTCGTTGCTCCTGCCTGGGCTACATCAAACAGGACACGGAAGTTTTCCAGTGTCGGCGAGAATAGAAAGGTTGGTGGCCAGGTCATGACCTCCGCCTGCTCTTTCAGCGACATCATCACGATCCAGATGAGCGGAAAGGTTAGGATCAATGCGCAGGTGGCGACGAGCAGGTTGAGGATCACATTTGTGGAGGTTGCGCGTTTCAATCGCATAAATTGCCTCCTCAGCTGACACGCAGGCGGACGAAGCGCCACAACTTGACCATAGCGAACGTCCCGACCAGCACGATCATCCAATTGACGACCATAAGGGCGGCACCACGTCCAAAAGCGAGATTTTGGAATGCGGTGATATAGGCGCGCACCGAAAGTACGGAGGTGCTGTTTCCAGGCCCGCCTTGCGTTGTCCCGAAGATAATGTCGAACTGGTTGAGGGATTCGATCAGCCGAAACACCGCGGCGATCAGAATGTAGGGAGCGATCAGCGGCAACTCGATATGCAGAAAGGTTGCCCACCCCTTTGCGCCATTGACGCGGGCGGCTTCCCTCACCTCTTCATTGATCCCCTGAAGGCCAGCGAAGATGATCAGTGCGAAGAATGGCGTGTAGGTCCATACATCGATGAGGACCAGGGAGAATATCGCGGTGTTCGGATCCGAAATCCACGCAAATCGGCTGATGCCGGCAAGGGACAATAAATAGTTCATGATCCCGTTTTGCGGATCCATCATTGTTGTCCACATGAGGGCAACGCTCATGGGCGGCAGGACGAGTGGCAAGAGGATGACGGGCCGCATCACGCGTGCCAGGAACACCTCAGTTGCGAACAGCTTGGCAAGTGCAAGACCGAACGCGGCCTCTGCAAGGACCGCCGATCCGGCATACACCAAAGTGGCTCGGATGCTATTCCAGAAATCATCTGTCTTGATGAGCGCTGCGTAGTTGTTGAGGCCAATGAAGTGAACCAGCGGCCGACCGAACTTGAGGTCAGTCAGCGACTGAAATACGCCATAGAAGAACAGGAAAAGAAATCCAAGCAATATTGCGATCGCTGGAGCAATCGCGGCAATACTCCACCAGTCGAGACGCGCCGGCGCGGCGTTCTTGACCCGATCATCTTTTGACGAGGTAAGTTGACTGGCCGAAGACAGCAGCGTCACGATTGCGTCGACTCCTCGAAGGTCCATCCCACTTTATCTCTAACATGCAAAGGGGCGGCGGTTAGATTTGCCGCCCCTTTTACCCTCACATTGACGAACGGATTTCGGAGGCGAGGTCGGATAGCGTTGCCTTGACGTCAGCTCCCTTGACCATTTTCTGCATCGCCACGGCCCAGGCATTCATCGCCTCGCCAAAGCCGACGCGGGCTGTAAAGGCCAGCTGCGCCCTGTCTTGCACAGTCTTGAACGTGTCGACGAAGTTATTGAACTCAGGCTTTGCCGCGTATTCAAGCCAAGCCTTGTCGCTCCACGTCGAGGCGCGCGGAGAGTTGACGAGCTTGCCAGCGACAGCACCGTTCAGCTCGACCTGCTTTGAGGTTGCCCACTGGATGAACAGCCAGGCTGCCGCCTTCTTTTGAGAAGCAGCGTTGATCGCAAGAGACCAGATCCAGATGTTGGATTCGAAGTACTTGCCGTTCGGAGCCCGCAAGGGGGGCGTGAATGCGATCTTGCCTGAGGCGGGCTTGCCGGCCACATCATTCCAAAACCCGAACATATTAGAATCGATCGCCATCGCGGTGCGTCCTGAACTGATGCCATCGACAACTTGGTACCAGTTGTCGTTGGCAAAGGACAAAGCCGCGCATTTCTTGATCATGTCCACATAGTCCTTGTGAAACGCGATAGACTCGGGTGCATCTAGGCCTGTGTCTAGCTTTCCATTCTTGATGATGAAATCATGCACGCCGTAGGACCTGGCAATCGAGATCACAGCGGTGTGGATGCTGCTCCAAAACCGCACACCGCGCACGCCCAAAGGTGTGATCGCGGGGTCCGCAGCCCTGAGCTTCTCGCAAGCGACGGACATTTCCGGCGGCGTGGTCGGGACCTTGATGCCGTGCTTATCCAGGATGTCCTTGCGATAGAACAGCTGGATGTTCTCGAAGCCATGTGGGATGGCCCACACCTGCCCGCTTCCCGGCTCAATCTGCCCTTCCTTGACCTTCCAGGTCAGGGCATCCCGCAAGGCAGGGAAGAAATCTTTGTAGTCGTAGCCGGCCGCGGTGAGTTTAGGATCGTTTAGATAACGGTCGAGTGGCTCGAGCAATTGGCCTGGCGCAAGATCCCAGGCCGGTTGAATGCCCGTGCCCACGACGTCCCAGCTCGGCGATTTTGTGCTGAGCTGGATGGTCAGCTTGTTCCAATAGGCGTCGTCCGGATAAAGCTCGGGCGTCACTTTGATGCCGGAGAGTTTCTCGAATTCGGGCAACTGGGCCGCGACCGCATCGGCATAGAGATGAATGTCGTAGGCCCAGACGATCGATGTGCCTTCGAATTGGCGCCAGTTGATGTCGTCCGCATTAGCTTGGGTGATGGCCGCTCCGGCCAAAAGCATGGAGCAGATAAGGGCTTTCTTGATAAAATTGGCCGAATGGCCGCGCAAAACGGCGAGTGTCCTTAGCATGTTCCCCTCCGATATGGGCTCTTTGGCCCACAAACCCACGTGCCTCTCCTCTTGCAGAGGCCGCAGCGGCGCGAAGGCTAGCCGCCGCTATCAGCCGTAAGCGGCCTTTCCAGACGAAGATTGGGTAAGTTTGGGTAATGTGAGAATGACGAGCGAACTACGTCTTGGATCGGTAGGCGCGGCGGTAGCTCTCGGTGCCGGACCGTCATCGTGGCGAACCGGCTGAAAGGCGGCGCGGAATGTCATCAACCGGAATGGCCCAAGTGCGCGAACTCGCGCAGCCCTGCCGCGAGAAAACCGGCAGAATAGTTCAATTCCATTCCTAGCCGCTACAATAAACGCGACGCTCTATAACGCGCCGGTCGTGGCATTCTCAGCCTAGTGACGGCGCATGCGGCATCGCTCCAACAGGACAACAGGTATTGTTCTTTGATTATCGCTTATGCATCCCGGAAAAAGCCGTGCCCCTGCAGAATCGGCAACAGCTCGTGATGGCTGCGAATGATGTAGTCCGGTTCTGCTGCCTGCAATCGCGAATCGGAGACAAATCCGCCGGTAATGGATACGCTTATGAGCCCGAGGTCGCGAGCAATATTCGTTTCGACTGGCATATCGCCGATGATAAAGGTCGCCGAAGGCTTGATGTCATTCTCTTGAATATAGCGACGAAGCCGCTCCCCTTTGGTCATTGACTTGAACTGCGTGGCGCGGCTTTCAAAAGCGATCACCTCATTAATGTAGTCATTAATTCCAAGCCTTCGCAATTGCGATCGGAGAGGCTCGGCGATATGGTTACTCACGATGATGGACGAAGCGTCTTGCTGGCGCGCGATTTCCAGAATTCTACGAGCGCCTTCGCGCAGATCAGCTTTGCCCGCAAAATGTTCGTAGGTGTCGTGAAACATTGCACCCGCATCTCGATCCATGTCGGCAATTTCCGAGTCCGACATTCCCAGACTGCGATAGAGGATAGAAAGCGGGACATCGCAGTGGTCGCGAAACGTAGCCATATCGATAGTTCTGCGACCAAAGCGATCCAGTATTGTATTCGTCGTCTGTAGTAGCACGTGCGCATCGTCGAGCAACGTGCCATTCCAATCGAATACAAGAGCAGGTTTCATGATTCGACCTTCAGGAGTGGATTGCGCATAGGGAAGATCCGCCGTTGAATTCCGCAAGCTTCTATTCGCACGCTTCTGCCCTTCTGCCGTTAGCATCTCGAACGTGGATGATGAGAGATCGATACCATCATGCCTGCACGTTAGCGACGATACGAGAACTAGGAAGGGCGGATGGGATACGGGTTAGAGTGAGAGAAACGAGCGGGAAACATTCGACATGCTAATCTTCTTGTTGAGGAGCGCAGCCTCTGAGCGAGGATAAGTTCGGCATAGGCTACGTGAACACATCGTCTGACGATCTTAAGCAAGCGTCGTACCAGCTGCACAAACAAAGTGACTCGACCCATCTCACCGGTCATCACCGGAAAAACACGACAGTCTTGTGAAGCTGCATTGCTCTCAACTCGTCGAAGTCGCGACACGTTGTCTGGAACACGACATCGGTACTAAATAGCAAGGCTAACCGGACGGAGTACTTCCAAACTTCACTGTCCTAGAAAGGAGAGAGCCAAATTCGTGGCCGACTCGCTAACGCGGCTGCGCAAGCCTGGCCGCTCTCTCGGTGTCGATGACAACGCCCATCGGAATCAGGAGATGTCAGAAGCAGAAGCCCCTGAGATTTCAGCACTCCACAAGCAAATCCGCGCCGGTACGTTCATCAGCTGTTGACAGCGCGTCCCGAGAGTCACTACATATCGGCATCACGGTCCACTTGATTGCAAGATCTAGTGGCTAAGAGGGAAGCCGGTGAACTGCGCCTTGCGCGCGGAATTCCGGCGCTGCCCCCGCAACTGTCAGCAGCGAGCTGCTTCCGAACGACGTCACTGGTGCGACTGCGCCGGGAAGACAGGAAGTGCAACGACCTGCGAGCCAGGAGACCTGCCGTGATGATCAAAACGTCCACGGGCGGGGTGTCCCGGCGGTCGCTTGCATGCACTGTTCGGCACCTCCAGTGCCGGCGTTTTTGCAGCGCCCTTACCTACAGCCCCGTTCAAACACAACACGCATCACGGGGCCGATTGATGTCACTGAACCTACATGACGCGGACACCGCATCCGCACCCATCATCCACTTCCGTCCACAGTCACTTGCGGGTGCCTCCAGCGAGCCGGCCATGCAGATCATTCGCCGCAACGGCAAGGTGACCCCGTTTGACTCCGCCAAGATTGCGGTGGCCATGACCAAGGCCTTTCTGGCCGTCGAAGGCACCACGGCAACCGCCTCGCGCCGCGTGCATGAGAGCGTTGAGCAATTGACCGCCGAGGTCGTCGCCGCGCTGATGCGGCGCGCCAGCGAAGGACGCACTTTCCACATCGAGGATGTTCAGGATCGCGTCGAACTCGCCTTGATGCGCAGTGAGAACCACAAGGTCGCACGCGCCTATGTGTTGTATCGCGAAGAGCGCGCGCGTCAGCGAGCCCAGGAGGCAGCCGCGCAGCCGACGCCCGCCAGCGAATCGACCCTTCACGTCACCTTGGCGGATGGTTCGCGTGTCGGGCTGGATACCAGTCGCCTCGCGCTGATCATCGGCGAAGCCTGCGCCGGCCTCGATGGCGTCGCTGTGAAGCCGGTGCTGGCAGAGACCACCCGCAATCTCTACGACGGCATCTGCCAGGACGAGCTAGCGCAGGCTTTGATCATGGCAGCACGCACGCTGGTCGAGCACGAGCCAAACTATGCTTACGTCAGCGCCCGTTTGCTGCTCGACAAGCTCCGCGGCGAGGTACTCTCGCGCGTTCATGGCGTTGCGACGTCGGCTTCGCAAGCGGACATGGCGACGCGCTATGCTGAATACTTTCCGACCTATGTGAAAGTCGGGATCGCCGCCGAGCTGCTCGATCCCGAACTCGCCCGCTTCGATCTCCACAGCATAGCGGCGGCGCTGAAGCCGGAACGCGACCTGAACTTCCAGTTCCTCGGACTTCAGACGCTTTACGACCGCTACTTCCTGCATCAGCACGGCAAACGGATCGAACTGCCGCAGGCTTTCTTCATGCGCGTTGCGATGGGGCTGGCGCTGCGCGAGATCGATCGCGAGGCAAAGGCGATCGAGTTCTACGATCTATTGTCATCTTTCGACTTTATGGCCTCGACACCCACCCTGTTCAATTCTGGCACGCTGCATCCGCAGTTGTCGTCCTGCTTTCTCACCACCGTCGCCGATAATCTCGACGGCATTTTCAAATCGATCAAGGACAATGCGCTGCTCGCCAAATATTCGGGTGGCCTCGGCAATGACTGGACACCAGTTCGCGGCTTAGGCGCTCACATCAAGGGCACCAATGGCGAGAGCCAGGGCATCATCCCGTTCCTCAAAGTTGCCAACGACACCGCGATCGCCGTCAACCAGGGTGGAAAGCGCAAGGGCGCGGTCTGCGCTTACCTTGAGACTTGGCACCTCGACATCGAGGAATTCCTCGATCTTCGCAAGAACACCGGCGACGACCGCCGCCGCACCCACGACATGAACACCGCGAACTGGGTGCCGGACCTGTTCATGCAGCGCGTCGATGCCGACGGCGAGTGGACGCTGTTCTCGCCGGACGAGACGCCAGACTTGCATGACCTCTACGGCGAGACATTCAGGACGGCCTACGAGGCCTATGAAGCGAGAGCGAAGGCCGGCGGCATGCGCCTCTTTAAAACGGTGCGCGCCACCGACGTTTGGCGTCGCATGTTGACCATGTTGTTCGAAACCGGCCATCCCTGGATTACCTTCAAAGACCCCTGCAACCTGCGCTCGCCACAGCGCCACATGGGCGTGATCCATTCCTCGAATCTTTGCACCGAGATCACGCTAAACACTTCGGCCGATGAGGTCGCCGTTTGCAATCTCGGCTCCGTCAATCTGCTTAGTCATGTCGGCGCCGACGGGGTCGATCATGCCAAGCTGAAGCGGACGGTTAGGACCGCTGTGCGGATGCTCGACAACGTCATCGACATTAATTTATACACCATCCCGGAGGCGCGTCGCTCCAACATGCGCCACCGCCCGGTAGGTCTCGGCCTGATGGGCTTCCAGGAGGCGCTTCAGCTCCAGCGCATCCCGATCGCGACGGATAAGGCGGTCACGTTTGCGGATATCAGCATGGAGGCGATCTCCTTCCACGCCATCGAGGCGTCGTCAGATCTCGCAACCGAACGCGGACGCTATCCGAGCTTCGAGGGCTCGCTCTGGTCGAAAGGTATTTTGCCGCTCGACTCTATCCAACTTCTTAAGGATGCCCGCGGCGGACTCGATGTCGACCGCTCCTCGACCCTGGACTGGGATCGCCTGCGCAAGAAGGTCGTCGCTGGCGGCATGCGCAACTCCAATGTCATGGCAATCGCGCCAACGGCAACGATCTCCAACATCTGCGGCGTGTCGCAGTCGATCGAGCCAAACTATCAAAACCTCTTCGTCAAATCGAACATGTCGGGGGACTTCACGGTCGTGAACGGGCTCTTGGTCCGCGATCTCAAGGCTCGCGGTCTGTGGGATGAGGTGATGATCTCCGACCTAAAATATTTCGACGGCAGCGTCGGCCAGATCGATCGGGTGCCCGATGATCTCAAGCATCTCTATGCGACAGCCTTCGAGGTCGACAGTTCCTGGCTGATTGAAGCGGGTGCGCGACGGCAAAAATGGATCGACCAGTCGCAGTCGCTCAACCTCTACATCGCCAATCCATCTGGCAAGACACTAGACGCACTTTACCGCTTGGCTTGGCGCCGTGGATTGAAGACCACGTACTATCTGCGATCTCACAGTGCCACCCATGTCGAGAAATCGACCCTGAAGGGCACTGATGGCAAGCTCAACGCCGTGTCCGCCTCAGCCGCGATTTCATACGCGCCGGTTGTCGTCCCCGCTATTGCGGCGCCGGACTTGGACGGCATGAACCCCTGCCATATCAACGATCCCGAATGCGACGCCTGCCAGTAAGGAGATGACGATGCTCGATTGGTCCAATGCCGAAACGATCGTTGCGGCGCCTCCCGCCGTCCCAAGCCTCACCACCACCCTACCTCCAAAGACCCGGCTCACGCTTGAGGCGGCCGATCCAACTGGCCTCGGTGCGATCGATCGTGCTGGCGGCCGCGTGTCGGTCGATGAGAAGCAGATGATCAACTGCCGCGCCGACGTCAACCAGCTCCTGCCGCTGAAGTACAAATGGGCTTGGGAGAAGTATCTCTCTGCTTGCAACAATCACTGGATGCCGACCGAAGTCTCGATGCAGTCTGATATCGCTTTGTGGAAGTCGCGCAACGGGCTGACGGAGGACGAGCGGCACGGGATAAAGCGCAATCTCGGCTTCTTCGCCGCTTCGGAATCGCTTGTCGCCAACAACATCGTGATGGCGATCTATCGCCACCTCACCAACCCCGAGTGCCGGCAGTACCTCTTGCGGCAGGCGTTCGAGGAGGCAGTCCACACCCATACCTTCCAGTACATCGTCGAAAGCCTTGGGCTGGATGAGGGTGAGCTGTTCAACATGTACCGCGAGGTGCCCTCGATCACCGACAAGGCGGCTTGGGCGCTCAAACACACGCAGCACCTCGCCAATCCGTCGTTCGAGACCGGCACGCCGGACGATGGCCGCGCCTTCCTGCGCGATCTCGTTGCCTTCTACGTCGTTTTCGAAGGCATGTGGTTCTACACCGGATTTGCTCAGATCCTATCGCTCGGCCGCCGCAACAAGATGGTCGGCATCGCCGAACAGTATCAGTACATCCTGCGCGATGAGAGCATTCACTTGAATTTTGGTATCGATGTCATCAACCAGATCAAGATCGAGAACCCGCACCTGTGGACACCCGCCTTACAGGATGAGGTTCGCGGCATGCTTCGTGACGCAACCGAGCTCGAAGCCGCTTACGGCCGCGATACCATGCCGCGGGGGTTCCTCGGCCTGAATGCGGCTCTGTGCGAGCAGTACATGCACTTCATCGCTAACCGGCGCTGCGCGCAGATCGGACTTTCGCCTGTATTCGCCGAGGTCGAGAACCCGTTCCCATGGATGTCGGAGACGATGGACCTGAAGAAGGAGAAAAACTTCTTCGAAACCCGCGTCATCGAATATCAGAATGGAGGCGCACTGACTTGGGAATAACCTGAGGCAGAGCGATGGCCAGAAGACCTCGCAACACTTTGCGAGGTCGTTCGGCGCTTGATGCGCGCCATTGCCAAAGCGAAAGCTTGCAGAAAAGCGTCATCCAAACGATCCCTGCTATGAGACTTCGTGACTTGTCGCTTGGCAGATATGTCTCACTCCGCCGTGCTCGTGGATACATCGGCAGCACGGCGCATGAGTGAGTGCACGTCTTTCTCCCCCAGCAATCCACGATCGACAGCGATCTTGAGAAACGGTTGATGCTCATGATGCGCTGACCCCACGATTGCGGCCACCTTTGCGTAGCCGAACTGGGGTACCAGCGCTGCTGCTAGCCCAGACGACGCGAGCAGATTCTGCTGGCACCGCTCCTCATTAACAGTAAGCGAGCGCACACACCGTTCGCGCAGGATGGTCGCGGAACGTTCGAGAAGAGTGATAGAATCGATCAGGCGATCGCAAACCAGCATGCCGTAGCAATTGATTTCCAGCAGTCCCTGTTGGCAGGCCATTGCTACGGCCGCATCGTTCCCGGCGATAGCAAACGCTGCTTGGCACACCGCTATTGGAACAACTGGATTCACCTTGCCGGGGATGATCGAAGATCCAGCCTGGATCGCAGGCAACGCAACTTCTCCGACGGCGCCGACAGGGCCTGACGAAAGCACAATGAGGTCGTTGGCTATCTTCCAGAGAGAATTTGCGGAATTTCGGACTTCAGCTGACAACCGGGCACACGCGTCTAAGTTCTGCATCCCATCGAATGGATCGGCGGCTGGTTTGATTTCATGGCCAATCAGAGCTGATAAGTGGCGGAAAATTGCCGGTTTGTAGCCGGGCCCCGCGTTTAATCCGGTACCAACCGCAGTGCCCCCGAGCGGAACGATCAAGAGTTGGCGCCGCAACTCCTGGACATGCTTAGCATGGCGTTCTATGACCGCCTGATATCCCCCGAACGTCTGACCGAACAGCATCGGAACTGCATCCTGCAAACATGTTCGGCCAAGCCGCATAGTTTGGGAATGCTCCCTCTTCTTCTCCGAGAAGGCGGCGGCCAGTTGCATCAAGGCAAGCGAAGTCCCCTCTGATACCCGAAAGATCGCAAGCTTGATGGCCGTCGGAATCACGTCATTGGTGGATTGACTGAGATTGACGTGATCATTTGGATGGACGAAGGAGTAGTCACCAGCTGGCGTTCCGGCCAGCCGCGCGGCCAGATTTGCAATCACCTCATTGAGATTCATGTTCGAGGATGTCCCACCTGAGCCTTCGAGCACGTCGACAATGAGGTGGGCATCGTACCTTCCGGCGCGGATCTCTTGGCACGCCTCAACGATGGCTTCTGCTTTCTGCGCTGAAAGCGCGCCGATCTCAAGATTGGCAAGCGCTGCGGCTTCTTTTAAAATCGCCAATGCGGGGACAAACTCAGGCAGCGCCGCAATCGTACGGCCCGTGAGTGGGAAGTTCTCCAAAGCCCGAGCAGTATTGATGCCGTAGAGTGCATCCGCAGGCAGCTCCCTCTTCCCGAGAATATCTTCCTCGGTTCGCATTTGGACCATCACAGCAACTTTCTGTGTCTTTACGACCCTCGACATCCCGCCGAGGCATCACCAGTAAAACATTCAACCGAATGACCGATGTCGCTAATTTGTAAGCTAAACTCTAGCGCTTATGCGGCATTCTCACGCGCACCGGCAGCGATGTCGCCCCAACCCGCTAGCATGACGGACGACGAGGACTTCCAGGCTCCGCATTCGCCGGCCCTCTATTCCTCGACTTAGAAGAATACCGACGTGGATACCAAGACGTTCAACGCATGCCCTGTTTTGGGTGTGTATGTGATGCTTGTCGGGTTGTTGATGTATGTCAGTCCCACGCTTGAATATATCCCAGGCGCTAGATGCGCGGTGTATGTTCCCGAAATAGCCGTACTGTCGCGATGGACAAGATGGCCCTTACCCTTGGCAGCATCCACTGCAACGTTACTCCACGTAGTTTTGGTGGCAACAAGGGCAATCTGATCGTGTGGACGGCTGTCCAACAAGCCCTTGGCATAAAGACGGAGCTCGTAATATTGGCTCACTCTGTTTAAGTCCGGCGGCGCGTACATCGCAGAGAATCCTGCATAGATGCCACGAGCTGCCGAACCCTGGAGATCGGACTGCCAGAGTTGCCTGTCTGCTGCAACGTAGTAGATGCTATTCGCGTTTGCTCTCGGTAGAGTCGGATGCTGCAAGTCGGTGAAGCTGCTATTGTTGAAACCGGCGCCTACGCGCAACCAAGTCTCGGGCAAGCCTGGAGCAGCTTTGTTCTTGTAGCCCGCTTCGTCGAGGAAAAGAACGCCCGAGTTAGCCGTGCTCCACTCTAAGCCGGTCGGATTTTCAGCAATGTGTGCAAATTGACCGTCTGGACTTAATGAGCGCTGTATTGACGTCCTATTGTAGAAGCGTTCATCAAAATTGTACTTCAGATTGAGAGCTGGTGTAGGCGCGGCATTGTTGCTCATGCCTGCCTGGTACAGAATGTTGGACGAAGCCCCAAAAACGTTTACTGCTGCGTTCCCTCCGACCACCGTACCTGCGAACTCATTTATGTTTCTGAGATAGCCCATTTTGAGTTCGAGCTTCCCCTCAAATAGCGTCTGATAATAGGCAATCGTATTGATCCCCGCTCTATCTGGCCCCCCGGGCTTCCAGGTCCAATACTGCTGCTGGGCTCCTACGATGATCTGACCATCGGGAATCCCAAAACGACTGAGATCGTACGTTACGATCATGAAGTTTAGGGTATTAAATGTGGGGTTCTGACCAGCATATAGCTGATCGCGGATGGTGCTCCTCGCCGCATTCGGCAGTTGATTGGTGACAAAGGTGTTTACTGTCCCGCCAATATAGCCGATCCCGACTTCCGCTAGCGCAGATCTAACGCCGCCGTAATCCTGATCTATCGTATCGGCCGGGCCAGGAATACTGAGCCACATACCTTTTTCGCGGAGGCCCTCGAACTTTGCAAATGGATCGACCTTTTGTTGAGTTCTGCTGTTCACAACTAGAACCGCACTGTCCTGTTTTGCTGCAAATGCATTGGCAGTTTGTGCCAGGGTCTCGTGAGTGATGAGATGGACAGGTGGTTGGGACGGGGAGCTTCGCGGGAGCGGAGCGGGGCGGTTCTTCTTCTGAATTCCTCCCTGAGTCATCTTATTGGGAGTGCCGCTTTGTGGGCCAGGCATGGTGGCAGCTTGTGCCAGCGCGGTCTCCCCAAGGGGGGTGGCAGCGAGGGACAGTGCGACAGCAACCCATCTTTGTGCGCCGGCGGATGACGAGACAGCAGATCCGTTACGCCTGCTGGCGTCGTCAGATCCATATTGCATCCCGACTTCCTTAACGTATGGGGCCGCATTTCGCCGTCCACGATTGCCATGTGTCCTACATCTGCATCAATTGCTAAGGTTGGTAGGTGACACGAGCCGCGGCGCATTGCTCCTCGATTTGCGCCCTCGCCCCATGGGAAGCGATCAAATAGCGCTCGTTTCTCTGACTCCCGTGCCTCGCAGGGATCCGAGGACGATTTCAGGACAGGGATTCATCGATGTACTAGACGACGCCCAAAGCGTCCTTTACTTCCTCACCGAGACGATTGGAACGGATCGTATGCTGGAATAGGTTAGCGTCATAGCGAGTCTCTTGAAAGCGGAGGCTGCGAAGATGAACGGAACGAGCCTGTGAATTAGAAGTTCATGGCTGCAGCTGGGCAACAATTGAGACTATTGCGGATGGGAAATCCGGTTGGCGCGCAAAACACTTTTTGTTCGAAAGTCGCGCGCTCCTATCGAGTGGCGGTTCGAACCCCCACATCATCGGAGAGGAACGTAAGACGAGCGCCGGGAATAGGCTCCGCCGCCACGCAGCTGCTGAACTCGATGTGGCGCCCTAGGGATGGATGCTGCTCGGTCTTAATCCGAGTACTCGCAGCACAACATCATGTCTGCTGGGGGGGTGGCAAAGCCCGAGCAATCTTGCGAACCCGCTAGGCGACTTCGGCGGCCGGTTCCTTGGGCGTCTTTACGCGTGTTACGCTGCTTTTTCCATCGATGCTGACGGGTACTTCGCCGGCAACGGTTGCGCGACGAACGACGCGATGCTGGTCGCCGTAGTCGTACACCGCATAATGTTGCGTGGCGCGATTGTCCCACATTGCTACATCGCCTTCCTTCCAGCGCCAGCGCACTGTGTTTTCGAGCGCCGTGATATGAGACTGAAATAGATCAAATAATTTCTGGCCGTCGTATTTCGGAACACCAACGAAATTTTGCACCAGAGCGCCAAGCACTAGCGCGCGTTCGCCGGTCTCGGGATGCACGCGCACGACAGGATGCTCGGTCTGATAGATCGTTCTAGTGAAGATTTCGTCCAAATGCTTTTTGTCGAGCTCGCCGACGCGGGCCAATATTGCGTAGTCGAAGGCGTTGCTGTGAACGGCCCAAAGCTTGTCTGCAAGACGCTGCAGCGGCGGTGCTAGGTCGAGGTATGCCGTCACGGTGTTTGACCAGACGGTATCGCCACCGAATGGTGGAATCACTAGGCTTCGTAGTACCGCAATTTTGGGGTAGGCATCGACGAAGGTTCCGTCGGTGTGCCACAAGTCGGCGCGGCTACCGGCGCGGGCGGAATCAAGCTCGATGATTGACGCCGTACCTTTGATCGCACCGAGCGTCGGATGAGGTGCCAGCTTCCCGAAACGAAGGGCAAAGCGCTCTTGCTCGGCATCGTCGAGGTGTCCCTGGTCTCGGAAGAAGATGACCTTGTGCTCCAATAGCAACTCATTGATCGAGCCGATCGTCTGCTCCGGCAAACCGCCCGATAGCTTGACGTTGCGGATTTCTGCGCCGAGGCGCGCAGCGCATTTGACGATGTCGCTGCGAGGAACAACGCAATCCGACAAGACCGTATAAGTCATGGCTCCAAATCTCCAATTTGGCGGTTTCCGCTAAACTTAACTAGAGCTGTCGAACGCCAACTGCCGACCGCATAGCGGAATGCGTCAGATTCCTAGTGACAGCGCCGAGTTGGAGCTTGCGCTCCTGAAGCAACCTCGGACTTGTTGGTGCGACTCCGCTAAGGCTTAGTGCGGCTCTAAAGTTGACGTGGTCTATCAGTACGTTCAATTGCCAGAACTGGTAGTTGACCAATGCAAGAGCGCCTTGTCCTTCTAAGCGATTGAGGTCTCGTCCGCTGCCGAAGGAACAAGAAAGCTATTCGTATGGAAAAAGCGGTGGGAGGGGCGCAGAGATCGGTTCACATGGCCCTTTGAAGCTATCCGTGATGCTGCGCAAAATGCTGCAAACCGCAGTAGTGACGGTGAAGTGACAAGAGAGGGAAGTCTCTTCACTTCCTCTCGACTCGAGCCCAGAGACGAGGCGCCAGGGAGTGCTGTCCGAGATTCTGTCCCTTTGACGGTCCGTACGATTTGCGCGCACAGCGGCGGCGTTCAAGGCCAGGAGCTGCACGATACATCTAGCCAATAACAGCATAGCGGGGCCGAAAGCGGCTAGGACCATTTATAGCGCGCGATCGCACGTGACGGCGTGACGGCCACCTCTTCGTTCGGGTGGAAAGGCGCGCAGAGCTTCACATCACGATTGTTCGGTGACCTCGATGGCTCAATCGTTAGACCGTCAGGCTTGCCGATGCCGCAGCAAAGACGATCTCAGGGTTGACGTATCGCTTCTTCTGCAGATAATCGGAGGCGTCGAGGTTCTCCAGCTCTCACTCGATCTGGAGCTAAGAGGGAAGCCGGTGCGCTCTTGATCCGCTCAGGATTGAAGTAATGCCGGCGCTGCCCCCGCAACTGTAAGCGGCGAGCTCGCATCCAAACGTGTCACTGAAGCAGAAGCTTCGGGAAGGCGGGATGCAGGCGATGACCCGCGAGCCAGGAGACCTGCCCCGACAACATATTCGTCCACGGGCGGGGTGTCCGGTGGTACGCCTAGTGCGTTTCCGCCATGGCCTTTGCCCCCACACACAATGGGGTTAAAGCTATGTCTCTTCTCTCACTTCCTGTCGCAACCCTCGGCACGCCGCGTATCGGACCGCGCCGTGAGCTCAAGCTGGCGCTCGAAGCCTACTGGGCCGGTAAGATCAGCACCTCGCAGCTTCTTGAAGCAGCGGCCGGTCTTCGTGTCGCCAATTGGGCACGTCAGAAGTCGCTGGGCGTCAGTGTCATCCCATCAAATGACTTTTCGCTTTATGACCAGGTTCTCGATACGAGCGTCATGGTTGGCGCCATTCCCGAGATGTATGGCTGGGACGGCGGGCCGGTCTCGCTGCAGACCTATTTCGCCATGGCACGAGGCTCGCAAGATAAGGAACAAGGCGCGAGCCGCGGTCAAGCCCGAGCTCATGGCGCCGCTGCGCAGGAGATGACTAAGTGGTTCGATACCAACTACCACTACATGGTGCCCGAATTCCATAAGGGACAGACCTTCAGGCTCTCCTCCCGCAAACCGATCGAGGAATATGAGGAGGCGAAAGCCCTTGGCTATCAAACGCGTCCTGTCTTGGTCGGACCGGTCACCTTCCTGAAGCTCGGCAAGAGTGCCGATCCGACATTTGATCCGATTTCGCTGCTCGAGAGCCTCGTACCCGTCTATGTCGAGGTGCTCAAGGAACTGGCGAAACGTGGAGCCGAGTGGGTCCAGCTTGACGAGCCGTATCTGGTGCTTGATCTCGACGAGACGACGCGGCGTGCGGTCCAGCGTGCCTATGGACGTCTTGCTGAGGAGGCGCCTGGCATCAAAATCATGCTTACGACTTATTTCGGAGCGATCGGCGACAATCTGGCGACCGCTCTGGGACTGCCTGTGGCCGGGTTGCACGTGGATCTTGTCCGCGCTCCCCAGCAATTGAGCCAAATTGAAACCAACGCCCGCGCGGACCTCGTGGTTTCGCTCGGCGTCATCGACGGCCGCAACGTGTGGCGCTCGAACCTGTCTGCACTGGTCGAGCGGCTCAAGCCTTTCATTGCAAAGTTCGGCAAGGATCGCGTGCAACTCGCCCCGTCTTGCTCGCTCTTGCATGTCCCGATCGACGTTCAGCTCGAGACCGATATCGATTCGGATGTGAAGAGGTGGCTTGCTTTCTCGGTGCAGAAGATCGACGAGCTCGCGGCCTTGGGGAAAGCACTCGCAGGCGACGGAAGCGCCATTGCCGCGCTTTCCGAATCAGACCGTGCAGCGAAGGCTCGCCGGGCATCACCGAAGATCTATAACAGGGCTGTCGCACAGCGGGCGGCGGCGATTGACGAGGCTATGTGCCGTCGCAACAGCGCTTTTACGACCCGTGCCGAGGTTCAGCGCAAGCGTTTCGGCCTGCCGCTTTTTCCCACGACAACAATCGGCTCGTTCCCACAGACCGCGCAGGTACGCAACGCCCGCTCCGCGCGTGCCCAGGGACAGTTGACAAAGGCGGAATATGAACAATTCCTGAAAGAGGAAACGGCTCGGGCCGTCCTTTGGCAGGAGGAGATTGGGCTCGACGTTCTTGTTCACGGCGAGTTCGAGCGCAACGATATGGTCCAGTATTTCGCTGAACAGCTTTCCGGCTTCGTGTTTACAAAGCATGGCTGGGTGCAATCTTACGGCTCACGTTACGTTCGTCCGCCCATTCTGTTCGGCGATGTCTCGCGGCCGAAGCCGATGACCATCGAATGGTGGCGCTACGCGCAGTCCCTAACCAGAAAGCCGATGAAGGCCATGCTTACGGGGCCGGTGACGATCCTAAATTGGTCGTTTGTCCGCGACGATATTCCGCGGAGCGAGGCCTGCCGTCAGATCGCGCTCGCCATCCGTGATGAGGTCGCCGAACTGGAAAGAGCCGGCGCAACCATGATCCAAATCGATGAGGCCGCACTACGCGAAGGTTTGCCTCTCCGCCGCTCCGATTGGAAGTCTTATCTCGACTGGGCAGTGGAAAGCTTCCGCCTCTGTTCCTCCGGTGTTGCCGATGCGACGCAGATCCATACCCACATGTGCTATTCGGAGTTCAACGCCATCATCGATGCAATTGCCGCGATGGACGCAGATGTCATCTCGATCGAAACGTCCCGTTCTAAGATGGAGCTGCTCGACGCATTCACTGCCTTCAAATACCCAAACGACATCGGCCCTGGCGTCTACGACATCCACTCGCCTCGCGTTCCCGAGGCTGCTGAGATGGCGGATCTCATCGCGCGAGCCCGCCAACGACTGTCGGATTCACAGCTCTGGATCAATCCGGATTGCGGCCTAAAGACCCGCAAATGGACCGAAGTCCGTCCGGCGCTCGTCAACATGGTTGCCGCGGCCCGCGAAATGCGCAACGCGATATGGAGTCGTAAATGTCTGAAGCAAAGTGGAAGTTGACGAAGTGTATGGGTGCGGCCTGCCTAGGCCTACTCCTAGCGGCGCCGGCAAAGGCGCAAGCGATCTGGACCTGGACCAACCAATACGGATCAACCCTAGCGGTAGACAACTATAATCCGAACACAGGCGCGATTTCCGGCACTTATACGAACAATGCGAGCAATAGCTGCGATGAAGGTACTCCTC
The DNA here is from genome assembly GCF_001593325.1 of Bradyrhizobium sp. DOA1. Lineage (NCBI taxonomy): Bacteria > Pseudomonadati > Pseudomonadota > Alphaproteobacteria > Hyphomicrobiales > Nitrobacteraceae > Bradyrhizobium > Bradyrhizobium sp. DOA1. The sequence continues at coordinate 532,097 of NZ_JXJM01000001.1, read as the reverse complement.
AAGCGTTGACGGGCTGGCTCGCGCAGACCAGTAGCGGCGCGGCGATCAGCTTTTCGGTGAATTTTGTAGGCTGCGGATCGACAACGGTGTGGACTGGGCAGCTGAACGCTGCATCGGGATTTCAGGGACTCTGGCTACTTTCGCTCGCCGAACCGGTGGCATGGAATGGCATCAGCGCCGGCGCGGACACGTTCACCTTTGCAAGCGGCGACAAAGCGAAACTGCCTTCCGCTAGCGGAGAGGTGGCCAAGAGCGGTGCAGGCGAGAAGCTATCGAATACAAAGAACCGCAAATGACATGACCTGCCTGCGGCAAGAGAAAGAACGTCATCACGCTAATCTCTTATCCCGCCTTTATCGTGCGCCGACGCTCGCTCCAAAGCTGATTTGATATCGAACTCGAGATCGGTCCCTGCCGAGCCTGAATCGCCCACCTGTTCAGGCTCGGTCTTGTCGTTGGAATTCTAGGGAGGCTGACGTATCGATGGGCCAAGGTTCGGACGCTCGCGCCTGGCCCTTTTTGCGCACATCGTCGGGATCAAGTTACGCCTTAAGCCGATTTGGCGTGATGTCCTTTAGCAGGTCCGCTCCGAGAGTCGCCCACGCTGCGGACAGACCTTAAACCCCCGAACGTCCTCTACTTAGGCGTTCAGACAGGAATGTCATCATTATGGATAGCCAGGAGTTTGAGATTACCGGCGATGCACGTTGCAACAACTAGAATGATTGCCATTCCGATCATGCCAGTTTCAAAGGATCCTGTTCTGTCCTTAAGAAAGCCGACCATGTAGGGGCCGACGAAGGCGCCAAAGGCACCAATGGAATTGATGAATGCGATGCCTCCGGCGGCAGCGGGACCGGTAAGAAAACTCTGCGGGATCGTGTAGAGGATTGTGCGCGCGGAAATCGTGCCGATCAGAGCAAGTGTCATGCATGTGAGCGCCGGTACAAGCGACGTGAGCATTACCGATAAGACAAGTCCGGTGGCGCCAAGCATCAATGCGGCGATCAGATTAGAGATCTTTTGCCCCTTGCGATCGACAAGGCGCGCCCAGAGCAACATGCCTATTGTCACAAAGAAATAGGGCATGGCTGAGAGCCAGCCAACCTGCATGTTGTTCAAGTTGTGGCTCTTCAAAATCAGAGGGAGCCAGATACCGATCCCATAGGAGCTGATCGTGAAAGCGAAAGTGATGCCCGTCAACATTACCACGCGAACATCCTTTGTCGCAGCCCAGAGATCCTTTCTGACTCTATCGTGCTTTTCCCCAGCGAGCTCGCCCAGCAACGCTTCCCGCTCGCGGGGCGTCAGCCACGCTGCTTTGTCCGGTGTGTCGGCTAGCAGAACGAGACATAGGAAGCCGAGCAGGCAGGCCGGAAGACCTTCGATGAGAAACATCCATTGCCAGCCGGCCAGCCGCCACACTCCATCCATTCCTAACAACGAAGCCGATAGCGGATTGCCGATCAAAGAAGACAACGGTGTTGCAGCCATGAACCAGGCGAGGACCCCGGTTCGCGATCGCGCCGGAAACCAGATCGAGATGTACCAGATGACCCCGGGAAAAAAGCCTGATTCGAAAACACCCAAAAGAAAACGGATCGCGTAGAAGCTGTATGATCCGGCGGCGAACGCCGTCGCCGCGGCCGCAAGGCCCCAGGTCATCATGATACGAGCCAGCCAGCGGCGCGCACCGAAGCGATACATCATCATATTGCTGGGTATTTCCAGCAGGCAGTAACTAAAGAAGAGGATCCCGGCGCCCCAGCCGAATTGTTCGGCACTTAGGCCAATGTCGTCGTTCATCTGTAACGCGGCGATGCCGACACTGGTACGGTCGAGGTTGTTGAAGAAATAAGCGATGCCCAAAAGCGGCACGAGCCGCCGCGTATTCTTGGCGACAGCGCTCCCGACCGATCCAGACCTCACCTCGTCCTCGGCACGACACTGGTCACCAACCAACTCCAACAATTCGTTACGCTCCTAAAACAAGTCGCTGCTCACCGCACATTTTGCTCAAGCTTTGGAGCTGCACTGCGACACCAGGCTGATATTATCGAAACCCATGGCCGGAGTGTCCGATCGAAGATCGACAACACTTCTACGGGCGCTGCCCGCGCTCAGGATTTAACCTAGCGACGCATCGAATGGATGGCCCATCGTACATTGCTTCCAATTGAGGGCGGGCGACTATCCCTCATATGCGAGGTGCCAGCCCGAGCATCGCCCGAGCCTCCACTGCGGTGGCGGGCTCGTACCCAAGTTCTCGGATAATCCTTACCATCTTTTCGACCAGCCGCACGTTAGTGGCAAGTGTACCCTGCTCGAGGTAGAGATTGTCCTCTAGCCCGACACGAACATGGCCACCGGCGAGCACTGCGTGAGTCGTTGCGGGTAGCTGCGCTCGACCGATCCCACTAACGCAGAACATCGCTCCCTTGGGAAGATTCCCAATCAGCATATCGAGGATTTGCGGAGTGTAGGGCAATCCACCCTGAATTCCACGATCGGCTCCAAGAACGAAATTGACCCAATAGGGCGGCTTATCGAAACCTTTATTGATGAGGCGCACCGGATCTTGGACAAGGTGGGAAAGTGAGAAACATTCCCATTCAGGTTTGATGCCCGTCTTTTGGAACCGTTTCGCCATGATGTCGCAGCGGGTCGGCGAGGTGTTAACGACAATCTCGCGTCCGCCAAAGCTGGCCAGAACAGTGTGAGCGTCAAACGTCGCCATGTCGGCGCCGGCCTCGAGCCCTTTTAGGCGCTCTTCGAATATAACCTCGTCAAGCCCGGGCTCTAGGGATCGAACCATGTCTCCATCAACACCCCCGCCAGTGCTGTTGTTGATGATGATGCCGCACTTTTTCAGGATCCGAGAATTGATGTCTTGGTAGATTTCCGGATTACAGGTTGCGCCGTCGTCCGTCCTGCGCGCATGCAGCGCCACGATAGAGGCACCTGCATCGTAGCACCGGTACACATCCTCGGCGATCTCGCTGGGCTGGGTCGGCAGGTGTGGGTTTTGCGGCTTTTTCACCACACCTCCCGTCGGAGCAATCGTGACCATCACTTTGCTCTCAAACTTCATGCTACGTCTCCTGTCATCGACCGCTTAGCTCATTCAAGAGTGGATTTAGATCTGCTTCGGACGAGTCGTTTGGCATGGGCGCCGCCGCATACTGCCTCAACGCATGTTTTGGCTTCTGCAGCGCGTCATCCGCGACGATCTGCGCTCTCTTGCTCGCAAACGGAGCTGTTCAGCTCATGCGAAAAGTGGGCGGCGAAGACGCCACTTCGGCGCAACCGGCGTGTTCCGGTCATTTCATTCCTGCGGCGGGCCAGATTTCTGCATACGCAATGCCCGTGAAGTTGCCCTGGGACCAAAGGAGATTGTGTTTGTTCTTTCCATCAAGGTCGGCGGAATAGATCGAACCGGCGAGGTCCGTAACGAACATCTGATTGCCGGGAACGTCGAGTGCGATGCCGATTCCCTCCATCAGGTGCGTGATGAGAATTTCCGGCTCCGTCTTTAGATCGACGCCCGCGCGATTGACCGTGTTGCCACGCGGAGGATCACCGCGGTCGGTCCAATAGAGGACGCGGTTAGCGAGGTCCAACTCAAGGTGAATCGGCTCCGGCAAGCCATCGAATAGCACCTTGATGTCGGAGCGATTTGCCGGGCTCTCGCCGTCCGGAATATCGATGTTGGCGCGAAGGATTCGGCCTAGACCGGCATTGTCCGGACCTTTCTGCGTCCAGTAGAGCTGGCGGCGCTCAATGTCGATGGTGACGCCAATGCACCACCTTGTCGGGTCACGGCGGTCCACCTCACCGCGGCCTGCCTCGATGAGCGTCTCTATCCTCGAGCCGTCGAGATTGCACCGCATAACCCGCATCCCTTCGCGGTCAGACCAGTATAGCTTGCCGCATCTGCGATCGAGCTGGATCTGCTTCGGCGTGAAAGTGGCACCGCGGGGAACGATGACTCTTCGAGCTGTTCCATCGATATCGGCGCGCTCGATCGAGCCATCGTTGACGGCGACACCGGACCCCATGTTGGTCCAATAGATATGACCAGCGTGGACATCGATTGCGACCCCGTCTGGAAGCTGACAATCGGTAACAATAACTTTTCGATCGGAACCATCTGGGTTCATCGCTTGAATGCGGTTGGTGCTCACCTCGAGAAAGAACAGCCGACGAACTGGGAACTCCCCGGCGGGCGACACTTCCGATTTGACGGCGCTAGCGTCCGTCATGTTCTTCCCTCACGATTGAGCGGATGTGCTAGACGCAGGTCGCGTTCCAGCCTGATGATTCTTGTGATTCTTGCCGAACCGAAGCTTGCTCGTGCACGTGTGCGGACAGTCGTTTTCACACACGACCTTCTATCCCAGCTTCCCGGCGAAGGAATGCATTCTAAAGACGAAGATCAATACTTCGCAACCGCGTCACCCAAGCGGTAATTCACACGGACTAAACCGATGTCGATATCCTGACTGATGCGGGCGGTCCCTGCACGATCGCCCGCCGGGATGCCTACAGTTCCTGTCGAAAAAAAGAAGTCTACGTCCCGACGGCCCATGAACAAGTGATCGTACTCAATACCGACGGACCAATTGGGAGCGAAGCCAAATTCAAGGCCCGCGCCTACCGCACCACCCCAACGGGTTTCCCTGCCCTTATCGATTGTCAGCCCAGTTGCAGAATCTGAGACCCGATATTTCTCGCGGACGCCCGCAGCGCCCCCCTTCACATAGAGCAGCACATTATTCCAGACGTAACCGACCTGACCCGTGAACAACCCAAATGCGTCAATTCTGGATTCATCCTGGACGCCCGCGAAAGCAAGATTGACGTTGGAGCCCGCGAAATCTGCCCAGTTGCCCTGCGCCTCAAGGCCGAACACCGAGTTCGCTATCTGCCAGCGGTAGCCGACCTGACCGCCGGCGGTGCCTCCTGTCGCGTTATGGCATCCCATGGCGAGCGGCGGAGCAAAGATCAAACTACCGGCGTTGACGACGTCCCAGCACTGATGTGCGGAGCCGCCGCCCCCGTCAATGCCGGCGTAGAAGCCGCTCCAATCGTAGATCCGAGCGACCATTGGGAGGGCTTTGATGGAGGGCTGCGCCGCCAAATCAGCGGCGGAGACTGGCGCGGCCAGCGCGATAAGCGCTATCGTGCCCAGCAGGACTGCTTTCATTTTTGGCCCCGTTCCCTTGATGGTTGATCGACCAACATAGCCATGTGTCGGCCCTCTCCATCAATTGCCAAGGCTGGTAGTTGACTACACCGCAAGCATCCCCTGAGCATTCGACTGAGGAATAGAAGCTGATGTCGGTTGGCCAGGCATGCGTGATCACGTCGATTGGCACGCAATTGCTGGAACTGGATTACGAAAGAAAGCCACCACCTCGATGGTCGAGAGGATATCGATGTCAAACCCGAATTGGTTCTCGTGGTACTCTTTTCCATTCTTTGCGCCACTCAGCGGGGCAGTTAATCACGACATTGAAACGAATGTTGGCGAGCGACTCGACCAGGATGTAGCCAAAAAGATTAGCGTAGCCGAACGGTTTGACACCATCTCCGACGCCGTGGAAAACCTTGGTGAAACGCTCGGGACGCTCGCGAAGGCACTCGGGCAGACACCTTCACTGGAGACCTTCGGGGAGAAATCCGGGCAGACAACGCCGATGCGGCGGCTAAAAGACATGGTAGATGCGGTAAGCAAGATCAAAGACCGTCATCGCCGAGACGCCGATCTGGAAGCTAAGCGCGCGCTTAGCCAGCTGAAGACCGTTGACCCCGGCGCGATACAGCGAATTCATTCGTGAGTACGACGACGGCGTCTCTCGGAGAGACACTGGTCGGCCGCACTGAGCCCAGCTGTGCAAACCATAACCCCTGCTCTGACCCGCATTCGATCCTGATCTGCCGGAATTCACTTGCTGGGGGCCCCGACATCAGAGGCTAGCGTGTTCGGGTCTGACATTTGATCGCTCGATGAGCGTGTCGTACTGTTGAACAGCATCAATGCCGACCTCGCGATGCTTCGTCAGCAGGTCGATCAGTCTGGATGCGAAGTTCTCCCGAACAACAGCGGCCTAGAAAACGAGCGCGTCATCTCAGTGGTCTCAAACGGCGTGTCACCCATGCGGAACTTTCGAGGTCTTCTGGCGAGATCGCGTCTTCAGTGGCTGCTACTCGGCACGAATCTTCTTATCCAGGTGATCGCTCTCCGTGTGGGATCTTCTGCGCTGTCTGCCTTAAGACACCGATGCCTGAACTTCTACACGAAAGCCGACGCATTCCGGGGTCATGGTACAAAGCACACATTTTTCCTCTTCATAAATGAGGCTCGAGCACGTCATTCGTGGCATGGCAATTGCTGCGACCGATTGCAGAGCGGGCGACGATGCGCTCCTGCAGTCTCCGGCCCCGGGGGTTCACATGCGGCCTTCTCAATCGATCAATCGAGGCCATGCTGATGCTGTCGCCCGTGCGGAGTCGCCCTTGGTGTCGCGGCGCCGAGCTGAGCAAAGCGGCAGAGTTCGTCCCTACCGCATGTTGCCGCACAAAAGTCCTGAAAACGCGCCAGCGGCGACTTGCCGGTGTGTTTCCATGAACTGCATTTTCCATCGATGCTTTCCCCACACCAGGCAATTCCAGCGCACTAGCGCTGTTGCTAGCAATCACACCGAGAAAAGGAGATGAGGATGATGAAGGAAGCCGGGATCAACCATGACGTCGACGGGGCAGCAGGTGCATTTCAGGACTTTGCCAAGCATACCATCGGAACACAGACGGAGTTATCGAAAAGATTTTTCGACATCTATTCGCATTGGCATGAGCGCATTCAAACCGAATCTACGCAGGCGATAGAGCTCTTGGGGAAGCTTACTTCCACGACCTCGGCAAACGATCAAATCGGCTATCTTCAGAGCTGGATGAAAGGTGCCACACAGCGGGCGTCGCGGGATGTGATCTACTCGATTGAGACCGCGAAAGCTCTCGCGAACGCCGACCTTCCGCTGCTCGCCAGCCCGGAGCTCTTCAAGCCGACAACTCTCTTCCCGCATTTGGCATCGTTCAACTTGCCAGCCGGGGCCGGGATCAACTTCCATTACGGTTCTTGGCAGCTGCCGACGCTCCGGATTGAAGGATGTCGACCAGAGCATTGAAAGTTGGGCTTTCTAACCAGTAGTTCACAGGAAGACGGGGTCCTTCGGAAGGAGCGCCGCCAGCACATGTCATTGGCGCTCGTTGGTCGCAATGACGTTCACTTCCGACGCTAGCAACGCCACCAATATCATTTCGGACGGGCGATGATCGTCAGCCGAGCCGTGCATGACCGCATTAGATCGGTTAGGCGAACCCGGCGGTGCCGTTACGGGCGCCCCTTGTGCCGCCATCTCGGAGCAGCGGATGCCGGCAACTATCGGCATCACGATGTTTTTGTCTCGGCTGTTAGGTTCGCGACCGGTTGTTTGCCTTTTGCTAGCTCCCTTCGGAGAGCATCGACGTCCCAATGATGCCCTCCGAGGCCAATTGTGCGATCTCGGCGCAGGAGAGCCCGAGAAGACCCGATAATACCTCGCCGTTATGCTCTCCAAGCGCCGGCGCGGCTGTGCGGATGGCAACCGGCCCCGCACCATCGCGGATCGGCATTGACGGTTGTGGATACAAACCAATGAACGCGCGTTCCACTTCCTGCAGAAATGCACGCGACCTGAGATGCGGGTCCTTGAGCAGGTCAGTTGGCTGCCGGGCCACGCCGGCCGCAATTCGTCCCGCTTGCAGCTTCGACATCGCCTGGTCGGCGTCACGGGTGTGCGTCCAAGCTTCGATGGCCCTCTCTATCTCGTCCTCGATACAGCGGCGAGCTTCTGCAGATTGCAGCGATGCATCTATCGCCCAGTCTGGCCGTCCAATGAGGATGGCAAGCCTCTGCCACATCTTATCGTCGATCGCGGCTAGCATGACCCAGCTATCCTCACCCAAGCATCGGAAGCAGCCATGCGGAACGAACTGTGGATGTCGAGTCCCATACTTGGGAGGCGACATGCCGCCAATCGACTGAAGGGTGATCCATGGCGCCGCAAACGGCATCATGCATTCGATTTGCGCAAGGTCAATGAACTGTCCGCGCCCGGTGTTGCGGGCGTGAATCAACGCGACCAGAACTGCGGCGCAGCCGTTCAATCCGCCGACGGCATCCCCAAAGGCGACGTGGCTCATTACGGGTGGCCCATCCGGATTTCCGACTACGATCGGCAACCCTGCCCCCTGCTCGAGCGTCGAGCCGTAAGCCCGACAATCGCGATAGAGGCTGTTCGCGCCGAAAGCTGACATCGACAACATGACAAGCCGAGGATTGAGTTTTCGGAGCACATCGTAGCCAAGCCCGAGCTTTGGCAGCACATCAACCGAATAATTGTCTGCGACGACATCGGCTCCCGCCAAAAGACGCTTGGCAAGAGCGAGGCCTTGGGGCCGGGTGAGGTCGAGTGTGATGCCGCGCTTGTTGCGATTCATGACACAGAAGGCTTGGCTCCTTTCATACATCGTCGCAGTTCTGTTTGGCGTTATGGTTTGAGGAGTATCGGCCACTGAGGAGTATCGGCCACGCGCACGGCCCGACGAACGCAGCGTGCCTGTTGTGTTCAGGACAGCCCCCACGAACAGGCACACAAAACAGTCGATGTTGCCGCCTTTTGCTCGCGACGGAGCCCCTCCAGCGATGTTGTCTCAGGAAAACCTAATCACCAGCCCTGGACGACGCATCGTCAGGCTTGAGATGCCGTTTCCGAACATTGTAACTGACCAGCCAAATCACGCCGACGGCGATCGGCACGAAAGCCGCGGTTACGGACGCTGGCTCTACGTGCAGTCCGACATCCTGCGCGCCTTTGGCAAGATAGGCAAATAGGCTGACCACATAATATCCGATGGCCCCGACTGACAATCCCTCGACCGTGGACTGCAGGCGAAGCTGTTGCCTCGTCCGTTCATTAATTGAGCGCAAAAGGTCGCGATTCTGTTGCTCGATTTCAACGTCCACGCGTGTTCGCAACAGGTCCGCGGCGCGGGCCAGCTTGTCCGATAGATTCGCCTGACGCTCCTCCATCGTTGCGCAGGTTCGTATAGCAGGCGCCATACGGCGCGCGAGGAAGGCCGACCAAGTTGGATAATCCGCGACGCTCTCGCCTTCAACGATCGATAATCGCGATTGAACCAGCTCGTTGTATGCTCTGCTCGCACCGAAACGGAACAAACTGCCTGCCACATCTTTTTCAAAGGAGACTGCCAGCGCCGTCAGCTCCTGAAGGAGATGGTTGTTGACCTTTAGCCCTTCCGCGCCCTGCATCTCCTCGAGCACCTCGACGAGACGGCGATCTATTCGATCGACCGATGGGCCAAGCTCCAGCGCCGTCGATAGACCAAGCAGGGCTAGGGACCTGTAGGTCTCGATTTCTAACAAACGCTGCACCAGCGCGCCGAGATCGTGTGGCGTCAATCCGCGATCGTGGACCAGAATTCTGGTGAAACCCTTATCGTCAGTGCGAAAGTCGGAGGCCACAACGCTCGCCCCGCCTTTGACGTTGACCATCGCCAGGCTACTTTTCTCAAAAATCTGCTCGGCGCGCTCGGTCGGACAAGTGCCCCGTTCTGCCTCTAACTTGATCGCGGCAAGTAGTTCTCCAGCCTGCGATAGTGCACGGATTAGTGACTGCGCGGAGTTATGGACGTCGCCGAATTGACGAGCGGCTAGACTGTTCGTGGTGCTCCAGATCCAAGTGAAGGTCGCAAATTCCGAGTGCTGCTCCCAGCGTAGCGCCACCGATCCGAACTCGATCTGATGATGCTTCGCGGACGGCTCGGGCGGGGTTACCTTGTGCTGCCGACAGAATTCGATGAACCGGCGGCGATCATTTGCCGCATCGTCACCCTTCGCGAGAAATACAAAACGCACCATGCCGAGCGACGAAACTAGACTGGCAAACGGCCGCGCATGCACTTCGCCGAGGACAGCCTTCCGCTCCGGATGTAGTTTGAATGATGCCAAATCCAATTCATTGCCCATTGAGGCCTCCCGAGTCAGCAGCATTCGCATCACCGCGAGCGGCATGGTCGGCGCCACCGAGTCGGTGCGACCGCTAGCAAGAGATCAAGCTCGGATCGACGGCCTTGAGCTTGCAAATGAGACCTTGCGCGAGCCAGATCGCCAGGCAATCGATCTCGAACGCGATCATCGAGGCGTCTGTTGAAGTTGTCGGAGCCATCAGCTCTACGTACTGCAGGCTTTTGGACAAATTGCCGCCATTTTGCGCCAGCAGTGGAGCTACATCCGCATCGTCGCTTTGATACATTAAGTTTCAAATGCGCCTCCGTTTCGTAAGCCTCGGCGTTGCGTTTTTGTGCAGTGCAGGATTTGGGCCAGTGGACACGCGAACACGCGCGTTGCCTTTCAGGCACCATGTCAGTCTCGCGACAACTTGGTCACTCCTGGCATCGGCACTTATGGTCGGAATCGGACGCACGACACCGAACAAAACGGCCTGTACGCTTCTCGCCTAGCCACGCGTGCGCGAACCGGCTCAACGCTCTGGCATAGCTATCCTTCGCCGTATGATTAATCACATCGCGACCCAGAAGGCTTGTTTAAGCTACAACTCAGCTTGCTCGATACGCAGGAGCGAGTAACACGCTTACACAGCACACCGAGACAAGCGCCTCGGGCTGCAGAATTTCTTCCCTGTGAGCGAATTGAGCCCGATCGATCGCGCCAGGGCCACCTGTTCGGGGCTCGCGCGTTGCGAGCTGCAATCGACGAGCTGGTTAAATGCGATCGTCGAGGAACACTATCATCGCCACTTTAACGTCTAAGGGGCGCATGCAAATCAGCGCCCTGCAGCGAAGCCGGTCTCACATTCGCTTTTCACATGACGCGCACAGAATGACTTGTGGGTCGATAGTCTACTTTGAACTGCCACAAATTAGCGGAGTCGCGGAGCAACTTTGGACAAACCTCGCCTCAGCACCGGATATGCATAACTCAGCAGATCAATGCCAGGAACATGGATGTCGCATATACCACTAAACCGCTGCGGCTCTCTTTTAAAGTGGAAGCATGTCCTAAAGCGTTTCTGTGCCCTTCAGCTTCGGCGCGATAGGTCGAGTTGGTCAAGAGTTTGCTACCTAAACAGCCGTTTGCGCTGAGGGCTTGTTGACGAACTATCAGTCTGTAAACTCAAGCTTGAATTTGCCAAAACCAGCTGGCGTTGCTTTGAAGTCGACCGTCTTATCTGCGAGACACTCCAGGGTACCTGATGCGAATTTAAACGACGTCTTACCGTACGCCTCGACTCCAACGGCTTTGTCTTCCTCTAGGACAATGTCCCCCGCGCCTTCCAAAAGCTGCTCGGCTGCAAAACCATCGGGGGAGCGGTGAAGACTGAACGAAGCCAAAAAATTTCCTTCCTCGTTATCAAGCTCGACGACAGTAATTGCTGTCACTACGGCTTCATGGAATACCCCATCAACGCCTGTGCACGCATATTGGAAGCTGATGACGTCGTGTTCATTGCGATCACCCACTGGATATCGAGTTGAATCGACCATGGTGCAGTCGTAGCGCCCGATTGTGCCAGCGAGCGTGACTCCACCCATCCCGATCAAGCCGAATGCGGAACATAGTATAGTGGCAAGAGAGGCTCGTGTCATTTTGGTTACGTCTTCTGAAATGCGATTCTCGCACCCCATGTACAACTTTACGTAACGTCAGATTCAACCCCCTTCGGAAGGGGACGTAACGTCCATCTGTTCGACTAGAACGGCGGCTCTTAGTTCGCTTACAGCGTCTGGCCGTCGATGCCAGCATATCTGTGGACATTATAGCGTACGGATGTCGACAAATTACAATCGTCGCCGGAGAGGAGAATGGTGTTGAGGCGGCCGCGGTCTTGGCAACTTTGGTCACAGGATAGCGCCCTCCGTCGCCGCTGAAACAGACGTCTCTCGGTCAGCCACATGCGGAATTTCGAAAATTAGCGGTAAGCTACAGGCCACCAAGGCATCGAAAGCACAACGCTCCTCCCGCAAACGTCGCTCGAGATATTGGCGCTCGGGCCCATTTGGCTTGGCTTTCAGTAAACGGCGATATCGATGTATGCGGTTACGGTGGGTGCGCATGGCTGCAAACTCCTCGCTCATCATCCTCTTCACGCTTTTGTCCGTGCTTAAATCGTGCCAATGCGCTGATTGGCGAGAGACCCTGACGTGCTTTCGCAGCACCTGTTTTCGCGGCAAATTGCTGTTCGTGCGGTCGGCGGCGGATGGTCAAGCAGCACTCCCAACGTCGTGCACTGACGAACCATCGTCATGCGCTCTCAAACATTGGTGAAGCTAGCTCGTAATGCCAAGCGACAGACTGAACCTTCAAAATCTTCGGTCCTCATCGAAATCCTCTGCGGCGATCGAAATAGGTCTGCTCCGATTATATGCCGGAGGTTTACTGTTCGCCCGAAGCCCGAGCACGCTCATTCTTCGGACAGTTTCACGGACCCCTCGGTGGTTCGATCGGATCTTGATATGGAATCTCGAATTTCCTCGAAAGCTCTCAATTTGCCTTAGCCGAATTTGAACAGCACGCCGTAACCGCCTCGAGGATAGCTCCATTCAATGTCGCCGCTCTCCTCGCAAATTATTCGGCAAGTACCGCATTCGATGCAGCCATCGACGGTGGCCTCAACTTGGCCATCTTCGCTGAGCTCATAGCATCGCGCCGGGCAAGCCTTCAGCATCGACAAAAGCTGCGGCGATGGTTTGGCATGAGGGCGCACCTTGATATGGGGGCGGCCGGTATCGACGAGATAGCGGTTGTTGAATAGCTTGTCCTCGACACGCGTGAATAGCTCGATCGACATAGTTAGGTCCCCGTTTTTGACATCCAGTTCTTCCATTCACCGCCATGCGCGCACGAGGCGGAAGGCGTCACCAAACAGGCCGCTCCGTGAGCGCGCGTTTGTGAACGACTTGAGTGTGAGCTTTTCCTTGTCGATCTTAGGCGTGCCATCGACACGCACAAAATTCTGCATAGCTTTGGAAACAAGCTGCGGATAGGTCAGGAAGAAGTTTTGCGAGCGAGTGTGCATCAGCGCCGGCATATCCTTGTACTTCCTTAGATCCTTGATCACGAAAGATTCATCGAGCATCTTCTTATATAGCGCTAGGTTCTGCGGGATCATCGGTTGGGCCCTCGACTTGATCTTAAGAATCGCTTCCGCCGCAATTCTACCCGAAGTCATCGCGAGGTTTGATCCTTCACGATGAATTGTGTTGTTAAGCTGAGCGGCGTCGCCGATCACCACCCAGCCCTTGCCGTAGAGTTGGGGTATCGCCTTGAAGCCTCCCTCCGGGATTAGATGCGCGGAGTATTCCTTCACCTCAGAGCCTTCTATCAGTGGGGCGACCGAAGGATGACGCTTGAAACGATCGAGCAGGCCATAAGGCGTCTCGCCGGTGCGCTGGAAATCGGCGACCAGGCAGCCGATACCCAGCGAGATGCATTCCTTGTTGGCGTAGATGAAGCCCATGCCCGTCATGCCGCAAGAAATGGTGCCTACGGCCTCAATCACTACCCCTTCGTCACCCCTGAGATTGAAACGCGCCTCAATGGTCTCGCGCGGCAGGAAGTGCATTTCCTTGACTGCAAGCGCGACCTTCTCGGGCTTTGGCCGCTCACGCAGGCCAGCCCGCGTACCGAGCATGCCGTTCACGCCCTCCGCCAACACGACGATATCACCGTGGATCTCCCCATCGCGGCGATCGGTCTTCACGCCGATGACCTTGCCAGAGTCGTCTCGTACGAGGTCGGTGACCGTGGTCTCGCATAATACCGTGGCCCCGGCTTCGCGAACCTTTTGCGAAAACCACTTGTCGAATTGGGCTCGGATGATGGTGTAACGGTTCGGCTTCTCCTCGTTAAAATCTTCGGATCGGTAGTGCAAGCCGGTGTGCGAGCGATCGTCCATCATCCAGAAGCGCTGCTCGACCAAGTGTCGCTCAAGCGGAGCATCCTCACGGAAGTCAGGGACCAGCTTCTCGAGCATGTCGGCATAGAGGATCGCGCCCTGCACATTCTTCGAGCCCGAATACTCACCGCGTTCGAGCTGCAGCACCTTCATGCCGCCCTCGGCCATGGTGAGCGCGGCCGCATTGCCGGCCATGCCTGCGCCAACCACGATGGCATCGAATCTTTCCTCAATCATGGTCGTACTCCTTTAACCTGCTATCCGATCGCGGGCATGCGGCGACAGCCGCTCGCGGAACGCAGCGATGAGCGGCGGTAAGAAGTGAATGGCATCGGTAATGATGCCTATATGAGCGAAGTCGAAGATTGGCGCGTTCTTATCAGTGTTGATAGCGACGATAAGATCGGCCCCCTCGACACCAACTCGGTGCTGGATCGCTCCCGAAATGCCGGCAGCGATATAGAGCTTTGGTCGGATCGTCTTGCCCGTCTGGCCAATCTGGCGATCGGAGGTGACCCAGCCCTTCTGCACCAGCGGCCGCGAACTGCCATATTCGGCACCAAGCGCGCTCGCCAGTTGGTGTACCAGCTGAAAATTCTCGGCTGATCCGAGCCCGAGGCCGCCCGCGACGACGGCGTCGGCATAAGCAAGGTTGGATTTTTCTGAGTTGCGGTCGGGCAGGAAATCGAGAACTTTTGTGACGATGTCGTGTTCGACCAGACCGAGTGAGTGCGTGATAATGCGACCGACCGGTCGCGCGATGCGGTTTGGCATCGGCATCACACGTGGCCGGACAGTTGCCATCTGCGGACGGAAGTTCAGCGTATAGATCGTGCACAGTAAGGAGCCGCCGAAGGTGGGGCGCGTCGCAGCGAGCGATCCGTCGGCGTCGACGTCGAGCTCGGTGCAATCCGCAGTTAGCCCCGTGAGCAGCGTGGTTGCGACGGAGCCTGCGAGATCCCGGCCGAGCGTAGTGGCGCCCAACAGCAGGATCTCCGGCTTATAGCCGTTGACGAGGTCGGTCAGAGCCTTCGTGTATGATTCGTTGCGATAGTCGGCCAAAAGATTATTGGAAACGATGTAAACGAGGTCAGCGTCATAACAGAAAGACTCGGCAACCGCCTGCTGTGTCGCCTCGCCTTCTGGTCCGATGATAACTGCCGCGAGATCCACCTTGAGCTTGTCCGCAAGCCTACGGCCGGCCCCCATGAGCTCCCACGATACGGGGTGCACAATACCGCGTTCCTGCTCTATGAAGACCCAGACGTGCTTGTAGGCCTTAAAGCGCTCAGGCAACTCCTTCTTGGTCGCGGCGCGGCCAGAAGCTGCGGCCGGAGCGCGGCTTTTGGAGGTGGTGCTCATGGTATCGGTTTTCCTTGCATACTAGCCACGCGCCGACGCCGCGAGATCAGCTTTCGAGTTCGTCTGGCCAGCGAGGATCACCCCTCTAATAAGCGCCGCGGCCGGGTTGCTTGCCGAACTTCGATTAGAAAAGTCTTGCTGTGTGACCGAGGCCCAAATAGGCGTTCGGCAAAGACGCCGAGCGACGTGCAAACGGTTCTTGCAAGTTGGGCCTTCCCGCCTGTGGCACGACGATCTTGTTCACAGGGTGCACTCGCATCTGCGCGGAAACAGGAACTTGTTTAGTGCAGACTACGATGTGCATGCGCTTCTCCAAGGCTTTGCTGCGATACAGCAAGTGTCGTACCAACTGGGTACGCAGTCGAATTGCGGTATAAAGACAGGGCGTATGAAGCCCGCGGCGTGCCCTTCGTCCGAGGGGGGCCGGAGGCCCGACAGAGATACGGGGACCACCCGTCGGAAATCGAACAGGGCCATTTTTACCAAGACACAGCGATATTGACTGGTTGGTGCCCAGGGCCATTCAGCTCGCGACTGTCGAAGTCTACCAAGCCACGGCCGCACGGTCGGTCGGACGAACTGAGAGAGGCTGTGTCAGAAGGAGCCGAAAATCAGGTATCGTTGGGGTCGAGTAGCCCTATTTCAAAGGGTATCTTTTTTCGAAAGGCATTGGGAATGTTAGCATGACGTCGCAAACGCAACCACAAAAGCCTTCGAGTAAATCGTGGTTCCCGCCTCCGCAGCCCTCCCGAGACGACGCGGACGAAGCAGCGAACGCAAGCAAGTGAGGTGCTGCCGTCACTTTAGCCTGTCCAGTTGCACGAAGGGCGCTTTCTTCGGCCGTGGAGCGACAGCTTCCTTAAGAACTTTGAAAACGCGTTGGTCGATTGGAGAGGAAGCCACGAAGTCGGCGTAGGCCCGTTCCAGCACGGCTTTACACCGTTCTGCGACCTCCGCGTCAGTTGCAGCAGTCAAGTCTTCAGCTGCGAGATACTGCCCCATGCGCCGCAGGATGTGCAGCCGCGCCACATTGATGATCTTAGGATCGTACTTGACACCCAGCAATTCAAAAAACTCTTCGGCCGCAGCGGCCTTGCTCAATCGAAACAGAATTCCGCTAGGCATAATTTTCCTCCGCAAATCCAGCATTGCGCGATGCTAGGTATGCCCAGAATGCGCGTCATAAAGACGCCAAGACCCAGGCGTGCTGGCTTAACCACCCGTTCAAGGACTGAGATGGCGGCTATTCGGGACATGCCGGCCCTACATTCCGTTGAGCAGCGAGCGATCGTGGACCTCGCGCCAGATTGTCATCACGGTCTCGGGCGCAACCCCGCCCTTGTGCTCGACGGCATGCTTTCGGATACGCGCAAGGATCGCTCTGCTTTCCTCGTCGCTGACTGAAAGCTGCAATTCGGACAGCAACGCCGTGATCGCAGAGAGCCCTGAGTGTTTACCGATCACAAAGCGGTTTGAGCGACCGAGCAGTTGAGGATCGAGCGCCTGATAGCTGCGCCGATCCTTCCGCAGACCATCGACATGGATGCCGGATTCGTGGGTAAAGACATCTTCGCCGACGATCGCCTTGTTGAGTGGAATAGTGCGTGCGGCGGCCCCTGCGACGAGGGCCGCAACACTCTCGAGCTCCGACAGCACGACGCCTGTATCACATCCATACAGCTGTTTGAGCGCGACAGCGACCTCTTCTAGCGGCGCATTGCCAGCACGCTCGCCGAGGCCGATCACGGTGACTGAGGCATGCGTTGCGCCGGCCTTGATTGCGGCGAGCGTGTTAGCCGTCGCGAGGCCCAGGTCGTCATGGCCGTGGAATTCGAGCTCGAGATCGGTGTTTGCACACAGCTCCGATACCAACGCAAAGCTCGCATCGGGATCGAGCACGCTGAGCGTATCGGCGACCCGAAAGCGCCGGGCGCCGGCAGTTTTTGCCGCAGCGATTAGCTCGACCAGAAAGTCGACATCTGCCCGCGAGGAGTCTTCGCCTCCGACTGCGACATCGAGTCCCCTGTCGCGAGCGTAGCCCCCGACCCTCTTCAACTGCTCGAGCACGGCGCCTCGACCGATGCCGAGCTTGGCAGCTAGTTGCAGGTCAGAGGATGGGACCGAGACATTCACCATGGAGACGCCGGAATCGATTGCCGCATCGACATCCGATTTTTTCAGCCTGCACCAGCCGATGATAGTCGCGGCTAAGCCGGCTTCGACAATTGCACGGATCGCGCTGACTTCCTCATGACCCATCGCCGGCGTGCCCGCCTCAATCTCGGTGATTCCGGCGTTCGCCAGGACACGTGCAATGGATACTTTTTCCGCTGTAGTGAAGGCCACGCCAGGAGCCTGCTCACCGTCGCGCAATGTGGTGTCATTTAGGACAATCCGTCTTGTCTGCAACCTGCCAGATACAGTCGTTTGAAAGGTCATGAGCGGATAACGCCTCCCCGCCGAATCGTGAGCAACGGCTGTGCCAGCGGAATTGATGACGGAGAACTCCTGAAATTGAAGTCGTTATGGGCAGCAACTGGTCGGTCGCAAATGCTACAATGTAGGGAGCCCGACTGTCAGATTGTCGGGGCGCGTACGGCGGATGTGGACGATGATGTCGAGCCGGGAAATCTCATAGCCCGGTAAGGCCTCCGGCATCTGCTCGAACAGACGCTTTTCGGGGATATCGATCAAGGTGTCTTCGCCGACGAGATAGAAATGCGGATGAATGCGGGCGTCGGTATCAAAAAACGATCTTGAGCGGTTGGGCATGATTCGGCGCAACAAGCCAGCTTGCGTGAACTGGCTTAGCGTGTTGTATACGGTCGCAAGCGCGACCTCGATATGGGCTTCGATCGCCTCGTTGAAGAGCATTTCGGCGGTGACGTGGCGGTGGCCCCTTGCGAAGAGCAACTGAGCCAGCAGTATACGCCGGCGCGTCGGCCGCATGCCCGCCTCACGCAGTCGGCGGATACACGACTTCGCCGAATATGCGGTCCAATGCAGCGGCGCGAGTTCAGGCTGCGCAGTCTCCCGGGCTCCTGCGACTTTGTTGGCGGAGCGCCCGTCCATAATCTTCACTCGGCCTTGCGAATTGCTGGCGGCTCGGATGTGACTTCGACTCCGCGCAGATAGTCGCGGCGGCGCTGCGCCATCCGGCTCTCGCCGACCTCCTCACCGAAACAGTGATTGAAATCATTGCATTGCGTACACACGGGCGTCGTGCACATGACCAAACCATCCTCCTCGCACAATCTGCGATAGAAGAAGCGCTTCCAACGCATGTTGTTGGTATTTTGCGCCGCCAACGGCGCAAAATGGCGCGCCAATAGGCGCGATAACTCGGGCCTCTCGCGCAATCCGAGATCTTCCCACAAATGATTCGGCTCCATCGCTCGCCGTGCGATCATGGCTGCCAACCAGCGGCTGATCTCGCCTTCCGTCGACCGCTGTGCAAGCAGAAGATCACGCACCATGATCTCCTCGTCGCTGGCCGAGCCGGCATTGTCCATCGAAACGACAGTGCGCACGGGCGCCGATGAGAAACATTGCGCTAGCAGTTCGTTGAGGTCCTCTGCGGTCAGGCCCGCTCGCTCGGGGAGCGGCCCGCCGTCCATCACAGCGGCACAAAGGACGGAGGCAAGTACATGCCGGTCAAACCCTCGGTCATCTGTTACGTCGGCGTCTGCCGGATCGCAGCCAGTTAGGAGATTGTAGAGTTCAATTCCGGCCTGTCGTCTGTCCGCGGGGAAGCCGCCTGACGGAGTTGACATCGCATCGATTGGCCTAGCTTCGACAATCACAAATAACTCCATCGCGTCAGGCTCTTAGTTTCGACGCCGGCCTTGCTCGCGAGGTCTCGGCAGAGGCGCCGGTATGCCCGACCCTCAGTCGATGCTGCAGCATCCAATTAGCAACTGGCGTGCCATTCGCGCGCGAGCGTTAGGTGCTTGATCGCGCTCAAACGACCGTTGAGGTTCACGGCGGCCAGGCGCCGCCGACCGATATCGATCCCGTTAATAGCGCTCCTGTTAGAAGCTGGACAAAGTCCGTTGCGAAGTTGGCATTCTGAAGCGAATCTAACCATAGACTGTGCGGAACAAAAATTGCATGCCAAGCGACCATTGAGTAAATTCGCGACTTGCAGATCGGTCTCGAGGCAACCAGCGCAGTTGACCGCCGGTGCGTCTCGTCGACGCTGAGCACAAGATCACACGCGCGCTGCATTGCAGTTGGCATCTCGAGCCAGGTTTAGCGCCACCAACTCGCTCAACCCGATATCGTGCCGCTTGGCACTACTGAAGACGGCCGGACTCCGCAATCGGTCAATTTACCGGATTTCGAAGGTATCTGCATTTTGATCGCCTAGACAAACACGACGAGATGATCGCGGTCCGGTGCACACCACTGCGGTGATCCTCCAAACGCTCGACGCGTCCGCAAAAGGATGGACAACGGCGCCAGTGATCGAGCTCGGAGCAACGGAATAGAAGTTTTGACATGGCTACTGTTCTGTTTTGGGAGAAGCCCGGTTGCGGCACGAACGCGCGCCAGATTCGCGCGCTGGAGTCGGCGGGCCATCAGGTCATTGCGAAGAACTTGATGACCGAGCTTTGGACCGCGCCAACTCTGCTTCCTTTCTTTGGTGGCTCGCCGATTCCGTCATGGTTCAATCCCGTCGCGCCGCGGGTGACATCGGGTGCGATTGACCCGGCGGCGATTAACGCAATGGACGCGATCGCCTTGATGCTTGAGGACCGGCTGCTGATCAGGCGTCCCCTGATAGACGCGATTAGTTTGAAATGTGCCGGATTTGACCGCGAGCCGGTACTGTCGCTCCTAGGCGCAAGCCCGGAGCGGAAGCTTCAGGGCTGCACGCGCACAGCAGCGTTGCCGCCTTTTAAGTCCGAATGAAAGCAGCATTTCTAGGCATCGGAACCATGCGCGGCATCGGTCACAACAAGCCGTCGCCGCCGCTGAGGTGCGAGGAGAGGGTCCGCTCCCCGCGCCCACGCGGCGGCGTCTGCTTTCATACCGCACGAGGCGGGAGTGCTAACTTCGCCTGAGCACGATAACAAGGCGGTCGACGCGGTTGCCATTCTTCAGATGAGAGTCAACAATCTCATCAATGTCTTCCGGGGTGCGCGGACGATACCAGACACCATCAGGATAGACGACCATGAGCGGCCCGGAGCTGCAGAAGCCGAGACACCCAGCTGTAGTGAAGCCGACATCGGTGAGGCCTCTCGCCTCAATCGCTTTGCCGAGCCGCTCCCACAATGGTCCACCGCCCGCCGCCCCGCAGCTGCCATGTGGATGGTCGGCGGGGCGCTCAGTGTGACAGGCAAAAACGTGATGCCGGTAGAGCTGCGGGATTTCAAGCTCGTTCATATTGCTGCTCATACTGGTGTTACCGTGATTTCGCCATCGTCGCGAGCTGCCCGTCTCTGGACATCTTGAGAGAAATCTTGCAGGCGCCGAGGATTCCTATGTCAACGTAGAGCGGCAGGATAATTGGCCAGTTCGAAATCGCTGTGATGTCATCTCCAGCACTGACGTGCTTAGTGCATAATTCGGTTAGGACGCTCATTGAGTCTTTCCTTGCAAGTAGCTCTTTGGAACGGCTGTTTCGAGCACGAGCGCCTGGACCGTGTCGGTTATCTTGCCCTTTAGCGCCTCATAGATCATCTGATGCTGTTCGATGCGACTTTTGCCGGCAAAGGCCTGCGACAAGATTCGTGCCCCACAATGGCGCCCGGTGTCTGCGAGCTCGGTCACAATCACATCCGCGTCCGGAAACGCTTCGCGGATCAAAGCCTCGATCGCCGGTCCAGCCATCACCATGGTCGTTCGCTCCTGCTCTCGCACGGCTCCATGCAAACTCCAAACCAACTATACCACTGCCACCCGACGACGAGGCCAATAGTCCCGCTGAGTAGCGCGACGGTATACTTGAGCCCGAGATAGTCGGCGAATGCCGCCTTGAATGGTTACGAGAGTGCCGTTGGAGAGCAGTTCTGAGCGCAACACGCGATCGACTGCCGCGATTTCGGCCAGGGTCATGAGAACGGAGTTAATCATCCGAGCCCCGTTGAACCCAACTCTTCGTCGGCCTCTACGACAGCTAAGCGTGATCCGGGGCCGCCTTTTTGGCCAGAGCGATGCCGGCCGCACGCTTCGGATCATCCGTGATCCACACACACAAAGATCCGCGCTATCGAGTAAATGCAGGTCGAATTGCCGAATGCTACAAAAGGGTGTTTCGGTAGGTGGGACGAGTCGCAGCGGATCCAAGCCAGATGCGGGTATCTCTGTCGCAGAGACCTGAGATACATCATCGAATGACGCGAGTTCCTGCTCGATCTTTGCGATTTTACCTGCCCCCAAAGCCATCGATCGGCTCCTTATTGCCAAAAGACACGTTCTGGATCGGCATTCAAGAGATCGGTAACCGCTGCTAAGCGCCGGTGCGTCGAGTGTAGCTTCCAGACGCATTGTCTATGATCCTTTCGGAACACCTTCCAGCACGCACTTGCGCTGTCGTGGTGCAGCAGGGCCACCTCAATGAGGCCTCCTTGGATGTCGATGTTGCGAGAGCAGCATGGGCTTTCGACCAAGTAGCCTCCGCCAACTGCTGTGATACTTGCTGAAACATACCGGTAGCGATGTCTAGACTTCAGCGCGCGCTCGATTCGCCTGCGATCAATCTCATTAGGGTGCGCCGGTCTCGCTGAATTTATGCCTAAGCCGACGATCATGCGCCCTCTTTCTCGATCAGGCCGATTCCTCTTTCGAAGCAGCCGACGACCAATTTTTTTACCGAACTCGACAAGATAGATCGACAGGTCCGCCTCAGTGTGCCGGCGAACTCGGGCGATCTCGCCCATTGTGCCAAGCCTGACCAGGACGCCTTCGGCTGGAGCATTTGAAAATGGCCCGTCATTAACTAGATCGAACTTCGCCTTAACGCGCTGGCCCCCGCTGATATTCTGGCGGTTCGGCCTCGATCATTGTGCTTAGCTCTTGCGCAACAGCAGGCCTTCCGCCGCCCGTCGCGATTCGATCGAGCTCCTCACGCTTCATGCCGACTCTGTTGCCGCTTTCGATGAATTCGACTCCGTAGATGTAGAACTTCTGCAGGAAGGTGCCGATCGATACGACGTAGCCGACCTCGCCCTTCTTGGCCAAGATGTCGCCGATTTCTCTACCGGCATATGTGCCGTCATTGCGGATGGTGCGATTGGCCCGGACCTTCTCGCCGAAGTCGAAAGCGGGCGCGCCGGTCAGCTCGACGTGGTCGTGATAAGGAACCCCACTGCTCATGCTGATGCCCGCGGTCCTCGTTCTGCCTCGACTTCAAGCCGCGAGCGCGCGACGTCCCGCACTAGGCTGTATGGGTCCTCGATAAGGCCTATGAGCTCAGACGGTGCGATCCGGCTCGCCACCTCGTGCCTGATACGCCAGTCTTGGTCGTGGCGCAGAAGCGACAACAACTGCGGAGACAGCCGCTGGGCTATCGTCAACCGCACCGGCGCGTCCCGGTCATCGACCATGCGAAGCAACCAATCTTCTGGAATACGCCGTGCTACTACACGGCGGACCTCGGCTTCCTCATCGTGGATCAATCCGCCGAGCAGCGATGGCGCGATCCGCCGCGCTACCACAAGGCGGACGTAATAGTATTTATCCGGAGCCATCAGCAGCAGCTCGTCTCCTTCGAGGCGAGTTGCGACCCTCATCCTGACTTCATCACAGGGATCATTGCGCAAATGCAGGACGTCGCGTCCGGGTAGGCGACGGACCGCGCTTGATCGCACAGTTCCGTCCTCATCGGCGAGCAATGGCGGCAAAAGAAAGAGGCTGGCGAATTTCGCCGCTATCGCGCGCACCTCAAAATACGGGTGAGCGAGGTAGCTGTCCGCAAGCTCTGGATTCGAGTCGAAGAAACGATCAATCCGTTGAGCATGGCGGTCGTTGATACAAGCCTGTTTTGGTTGACAGCCGCCGGAGGTCTTCAGATCGACATGCGCGCAGCGCGTACAATCAATCGGGTCGTCCTGCCAATTTCGGGCCTCGTCGATGTCACCACTCATCGTATTGCCCCATGCGTTTAAGCACATGCAGGAGAACCTTGGCTCCAATCTTATCGCTGGGATCGAGCTCAAGGAGCTTTTGAACAGCTGTCCGCCCCTCCTCGATTTGACCGAGGCGCATTTGCAAATATGCATATCCTTTCAGCGAAAATAAGAAGAAGCGCGGCAGAATGCTTTCATACCGGCCGAACTCCGCGTCACTGGCTCGCACAAGGCGCCAGTCGGACGAAAAACTATTCACCTCAGCCGCCTTAGTTATGCAGCGCTGAGCAACCTGCAGCGCCTCGCCAAGTCGCGCCTTGTAGAAATAAAAGCGAAAGAGGCCTATCAGCACTGCCGCGTGCCCTGGCGCGAGCGCCTCCGCTTGGCGCAAGTGGCTTTCGGCAATGTCATCGATGTGATAGAAAAGGCTGGCCTCCCACAGGTGATGCTCAGCTTCGCTAGGCATCCCATGTCCGAGCAAGGTGCTGGTGAGGAGCGCCTCATTGATTTCGGATTGTGGGCTGAACGGAGCATCTGGCATCGCTGGCAGCCTCTTCCAATCAATCGCTCGTGCTGGAGACTTTCTTGCGCTGTGGTAATAGCGACCAAGTCCGCTTCAGCTTATCGTGATCGACCGTCGCACCGCCGTGCAGCGGCAGCCGTCCGATCCGGCGCTTGAGGGGTCTGACGTGTTCGCGCCCGGCCCCAGGGTCAAAGATCCGCGGCTTTTGGAGTAAGCTCATTTGACAGGCAAGCCCCGAACATCCGCCAGGGCTAATCGCAAGGCAGGAGTCGCAGCAGGCGAGGTCGTCGGACTGGAGAATTTTGCGGATGGCACGTACAGCTTTAACAATCCTGCGCTTCATATCCTGTCTCCTGCTCATGCGCGCACCTGGTAGCGCGCAAGCGAAGTGTCGATGACACAAGTGTTATCGACTGGACAGACGGCCACGCATTGCGGCTCATCGAAATGGCCGATGCATTCGGTACATTTTTTAGGATCAATCACAAACGTCCCGCCCTTCTCTGTGATCGCGACGTTCGGACATTCTGATTCGCATGCGGAGCAGCCCGTGCACTGCGATGCGATGATCTTGAATGG
Source organism: Bradyrhizobium sp. DOA1 (assembly GCF_001593325.1). Lineage (NCBI taxonomy): Bacteria > Pseudomonadati > Pseudomonadota > Alphaproteobacteria > Hyphomicrobiales > Nitrobacteraceae > Bradyrhizobium > Bradyrhizobium sp. DOA1. Next base: position 507,519 of record NZ_JXJM01000001.1, on the reverse strand, counting down.
CATTATTTCTCCCATTTCACGCTGCGGAGATCAGCGTGCTTCGGCAGATCGCTGGATCGCCGTGCTCTATATGTTTGATCGCGCCGCTGTTGACCCGATCGAGATAGGCTTCGAACCAATCGCTCGTCGACTTATCGATTGGCTCATAAGCGTATAGATCGACCGGCTCGACGCCAGCCCCGATCAATTCGGCCTTGGGACAGCCGCCGATCTTGGCGATGAATACCGCGTGGCAATCGTTGATGCTGCGGATGATGGTCCCGAGGTTTCTTTCCTCGGCATAGCCGCCCTGGCAGTACACATCGACGGGGCGATGGCCAACGAATTTGACGCCGCCTGTGGAGAGCTCATAGACTTGGAATTCCTTGGCATGTCCAAAGTGCTCGTTGATCAGACCTGAACCCTTCGTCGCGACTGCCACGAGCACCTTAATGTCGCTATCGCTATCTGCGCATTTCGTAAGATCTGCGCGCTCGGCAATGGTCTTGGCGGAGCGCTCCTCCTCGATATTGGACTGATAGATCTTGCGGCTCTCGACATCATATTTGACATCCATCTGCATAATCTTCTCGGTTGTGAACTCCGCCCTGCGGTCTTCCCCGAGAAGGCCGACCGCGTCGGCCCGGCATTGGCGGCAATGGCGCATCATGTGCATCTCACCCTCGCAGCTATCCTGTAGCGCCTTCAGTTCCCCTGGGGTCGGGCCACGCTGGCCACGCAGGCCGAACACGGTTCCGTGTTCGGGCGATGAAATCAACGGCACGATGTTGTGCAGGAAGGCGCCGCGCCATTTCACGGCCTTGTTGACCTCGATGAGGTGCTGATCATTTATCCCGGGGATCATGACTGAGTTGATTTTGCAGAGGATGCCGAGCTTAGCGAGCATCTCCACTCCCTGGAGCTGTCGATCGTTGAGGATTTTTGCAGCTTGGATACCGGTGTAGCGCTTGTGTTTGTAGAAAATCCAGGGGTAGATCTTTGCGCCGATTTCGGGGTCGACCATGTTGATCGTAATTGTGACGTGGTCGACATTTATTTTTTTAATGGTGTCGATGTGATCGGGCAACGCTAGACCGTTCGTTGACAGACACAGCTTGAGATCGGGCGCTACTTCATGGATGAGCTCAAACGTCTTGAAGGTCTTTTCGGGGTTGGCGAGCGGGTCGCCAGGACCGGCGATGCCGACCACGGTCATCTGCGGGATGGTAGAAGCAACCGCCATCACTTTCCTAGCGGCCTGCTCGGGTGTCAGCCTCTCGCTCACCACGCCGGGGCGCGATTCATTGGTACAATCATATTTGCGGTTGCAGTAATTGCACTGGATATTGCAGGCTGGCGCGACCCCGACATGCATGCGCGCGTAGTGATGATGCGCTTGTTCACTGTAGCATGGGTGGTTTTTTACCTTCTCCCATGTCTCGGCTGGTATATCACCACGGCCCGCTGGCGAACCGCGACCAGTCGTGCCGCCGCCGCTACTCCTGCCGCAGCCCATTTGCACCGCATTCAATTGCGTGATCTCGCCGATCTCGTTACCGATGCTCGATGCTTCCTGTTGCGTTGGAGCATCCATATGCCCAGTTCTCCCTTTCGGCCTGAACGGCTTGACGTATCCAGGTCTAGCAACCGGTGTGCCATGGCAAAGCAGGCGATTTTTACGAACGTCTTCAATTAGTTATAAGAAACATGGAGAGAGTGTTGCAAAGGTATGCTGGAAAGCAGACATGCTTTGTGGCGAACACGACTTGCGGCCGGCGCGAGCGTAAACGTTGACTGAGCCATCGCCCTCATTCGCCTATATTTTCCGTAAAAGGATGCCTCGCCGCGTGATTGCGATGCAGGGCGCTTCCTTGCGAACTGTCGGAAAGAATGATTGCGCGATGCGCCCGCTAATTGGCCGAGAGGATCTCCACAGCATGGGTTAGCGGAATTGCGAGTGGCGTCACGCCCTGCTCGAGCAGGAAACGGCATTCATTCTTGGAGACCGTGTCAGGCTCGATAACTGCGTAGTGTACATCGGATGATCGCTTCGAAACCTGCCGCGCATAGGTCCGCAGAAGCTGGTCATTGAAGCGGCAGCCAAGAAATTGGAAGCTGCGGCCGGTACGGCGAACGATCACCTCCTTAGGAATCGGCGTCTGTATGTCGATTTCGGTTAGCACCTCAACATAGTCGGCATCGGACACCAGAAAATTCTTGGCCGGAGCGACGCTGCGGTGCGGCTTGTAGAGGATGATTCTCCAGTTTCTTGCCGAAGCGCAATCGACTTCGGTGCCCGCGGCATCATAGAAGCGATACCAGCGATGCTCCCTGAGACCGGCGCGGCTGATTCCTTGAATCTCGCCCCAATTGCTATGCCCAGCCGGGGCATTTCCCATCGCGCCATCGTACCAGCTGTCGACGATAAGCGGCAGCGGCAGCATTGAAAGAAGTCGGTGAAGCTGCGTTGGCTCGACCGGCTTGCTAAAAGCGTCCGCCATCATCGCTGTCAGCGCGGTGCGGTGCCTTGTGTTTTCGATGTACTGCGCGGACGCCCAGGCGTTCCCTCGCGCGCGCCTTGGCAATGTCACCTTGGCGGCGAAGAATGCCGCTAGGTCCTCCGGGTTCATCGGCACACCCGGGTTCGACAACTCCGCTAAGCCGGTCCCGAGATAGGGAACAACATTGCCGCCACGAAGCCCCTTGCTAACCTTGCGGAGCATGGCCTCGGCAGCCGGCAGATGAACGAACTCGCTGCATGGATCGGGACGATTCATTCTTCCTCCCGGTCCCCGCCACGCTTCTTTGCGTTGACCGTAATCGGCAAAGTTGTGTCGCTCCTCATCTGCGGCAGATCGAGCACCCAGCCATTAGCGATTCTGATCCAGCCGCCCCAGAGCGTCTCGTACTCGGATTCGACAATCGGCTCTTCAAGATCCTTCTTGGGCACGTAAATCGAAAGACCAATTTCAGGAGAACGACGAATAATTACTTTCATCCAATGGACTCATTTCATCGAGAGTTGACTTCTTGCGCGCTCCAGCTAGCCCAGAAGATGCTTCTCTCAGTTTCATAATGATCTTCCGGAGCGCAACAACGACATGATCGACCTCCTCGCTGGTAGTCTCGCGAGACAGTGAGAAGCGGATCGCGCCGCGCAATCGGGCCGACGGTACGTTCATCGCGCGCAGCACATGCGATGGCTCCATAGAGCCGGCGCTGCAGGCTGATCCCAGCGACACGGCAACGCCGGCGCGGTTCAAATGATGAGTGATTGCTTCACCTTCCATATGTTCAAAGGCAATGTTTGATGTGTTTGGCAGCCGGTTCTCCTGGTCGCCAAGCACCACGCAATTGCCGAGATCAAGGATTCCATGCTCCAATCGATCGCGCATCGCGGGAATTTCCATCCGCTCGCGTCCGAGATCCACCGCAACGAGCTCCGCAGCCCTACCCAGCCCAATGATGCCTGGCACATTCTCAGTGCCAGAACGTCGGCGACGCTCCTGCGGTCCACCGAAGATCAGCCGCCTGAATTTCGTGTCTTTGCGCACATAGAGCGCGCCAATCCCTTTTGGACCATGAAGCTTGTGACCAGAAAGCGACAGCATATCCACCTCGGTTGACTTCACGTTGATTGGAACTCGACCAACAGCCTGCACCGCATCAGTGTGGAACAGCGCGCCGGCCGAGCGCGCCATCTTGGCAAGGACCTCGATCGGAAAGATCGTGCCGGTCTCATTATTGGCCCACATGACCGAAGCAACCGCAGTACGCGGAGACAACGCACGGCGATAAGCATCAATGTCCAGTCGGCCGGCGCGATCGACAGGAATTAGATGACACTTGTTGCCGCGACGTCCGAGCTCGTCTGCAAGCGAGAGGACGGCGGGATGTTCCACAGCCGTGGTGACGATCTCATCGCGGTGCTCCTGCACAGCAAGCGCCGAGAGGATCGCGGTATTGTCCGATTCGGTACCGCCTGAGGTAAAGACGATCTCGTGATCAGAGGCAGCACCAATCAGCGTCTGCACGCAGCTGCGAGCTGCCCTTATGCTTTCCGCGACTTTCCTGCCCACCTCATGCGCTGAGGAGGCATTGCCGAACTGCTCAGAAAAAAATGGCAGCATCGCCGCTACCACAGACGGATCCGTGCGTGTGGTTGCGTTGTTGTCGAGGTAGATCGGCCGCACGTTTCGTCTTCCTTAGTTTCCATTTCTGGCAGATCCCGCGACCGGGATCAGGCGCACGAACTCGCCCAGCCGTTCGATCAATCGCGCCCGAATGCCTTCGAGGGTCACATTTGCGAGCTTGCAGAACACGCAGGCACCTGTGAGCTTGATCATGATCTTGTTGCCCTCGATCCCGATAAGCTCGCAATCTCCGCCGTCACGCTTCAGGTTAGGCCGGATTTCGTCAAGCACGGCACGGACGATCCGCTCGCGCTCCAAATCCTCGTTGGCTCTCATTTCTCTGGATTGTTCAGTCTCGACGAGCATTTGTCGCCTCTCGGCAGTCTTCCGCGCAAATCGGCCCTAGCTAAATGACTTTCCACATGAGCAGTTCGATTTTGCATTTGGATTGTCAAAGGTGAAACCCGAGCTCTCGAGCGACATCACGAAATCGATCGTGGTCCCGGCAAGGTGCTCGCGACTGTCGTTGTCGATAAACAGCTTGATGCCGCCTCGCTCGATCACAGTGTCGTCGGGCTTCGGTGCCTCCGCGAGGCCCATCGAATATTTGAACCCGGCGCAGCCGCCCCCTTCGACTATTATCCGCAGGCCGCTCACTGGCCGAGCTGCTGTAGAGATCGCGCTCTTCACCGCATTTTGCGCGGTTTCTGTCAGATTGATCATCGCCTTCCCTCTGCGCTTATTTGGTGAAATATTGGCAAGTCCCATGCCAAGGATCTTACTCCTAATAGCCCTTGTCTTTTGCCGCCTGACCGCGGCCCAAGGTGTGTAGAACTTCCGACACCAGGCTTGGCAGCTCGGGACGGCTTTGCCGCGAGTGTCGTGTTGAGAAGGAAATGTCTGCCTAGGCAAGGACGAAGGGCCGTCATTTTTAACGTTCGTTGCCCACGTGGGAGCCGGCAAAGAATTTGCATACAGGGCAAGGCGTTTTTATGCGATGCGACATCTGCACCGGCCACATCAAACGAGAGGATTCATGACGTCCATTGACAACACTGTTTTCGGTCGGCTCGACAAGGAAGGCCGTCTACTAAATGCGGTGCTAAAGGGGGAAACCACCCAGCCCGGCCGCTTCGGCTTCCGCGGCGATATCGCCCTGAAGTTCCAAGCTCAGCTTGCCGATGAGAAGCGTCCGCCCGACTATTCGCTCGAGCAAGTATTGACTATCGCAAACGAGGGGGAGACAACGATCTCGGTCTTGGCCGGCTACCTCCATTCTTTTGCTTATCTAGCCGACGTCGCAAAAGTGTTGGATGGCGCATTGAGCCAGAAGGGTAGCTACTTCATTTTCTGCAACAACATCGACCTATTGGCGAAATATCGCACCAAGATCGGTGATATCACATTCAACGTGCTGCCATGTGACGAATCGACGGTCTGGAAGGAGATGATGGATCTAGCCGGTGTCGACAAGAACGACATTAAGAAGCTGGATACTGGAGGCAAGCTCGACTATCTGCTCGATGCCGCCAAGAATGTCGACGCCGGTTATGCCGAGATCTCATACGAGGAAGCTCTCGCGAAGATGAAGCCCGTGAAGAATCGCAACGAGAACCGTCCTGTCTAGCGTTTTGCGTCAGATCTCTTCTGCTCTCGTGCGGCCAAGCTCGTTCGCACGGAAATGGAGTCTTTCAATCATCGCTGAGGACGGCTGGAGTGGCCCGACAAACGACAAATGCCCGCCAACGCCCAGGCTCCGCCACACCGATACTCTTACCGCGTCGAGGAGCGAGTGCGAAGATGGGTGAGGTGCCAGTACGTTGGGGTTTGACGAGACGGAATTCGAGTTGCTGCCTCATCAAAGCTGCCCGATTCTGTGCTGCGGCCCAAGGCAGCTTCCTGTTGTGGATCTGCCCCCAGACACCTCATGATACCGCACGCTTCCAACAGGGTTGTCGCGCGGTCAGACGCACGACGACGCTTTGAACTCTGACCGTGCCTTGACGCCACTTCTGGGATCGCGGGCCTATATCTGGTTTGCCGCGCAGGAGACCGAATAGAAATGGCAACACTGATCAAGACCACTCAGGACGGCCGCAAACTCGAAGTTGTGGGGCTCACAATCATGCTTGCGGGCAAGCTTGAGGCCAGCGAACTCATCGAAGTCAGGGATCACCCTTACCGCCGAACGATTCTGGCCACGGTACCAGAGGCCACTCACATGGCAGGCCGCGTCCCGCTGACGCGCGCGGAAGCGGAGATCGTTCTCGCCGCCTTCAACAAAGCGGAGGCCGACGTGCTCGGCAATCCCGTCGCTATCCACGAGCGGTTTCGCATTGCTGCGATGACGAAGGCCCGTGAACAGGGGATTGAGTAGCGTGACCTGAGATGCCTCGAAGCTGCATCGGTGCCCAAGCGCCGAGCTCCCTGTCGCATACCGAATCCCCGCGGACCAACGCCGCCGCTCTCCCTCCCCCTCGTTAGATTTATTCCAAGCCGCTGCGGCGGGAGGAGGAAAAATGTCACTCGTTTCGGAGCCCTACCGCGCTTGACCCATTTTGGAAGCATCTTAAGCTATCATCGCCTCGCCTGTCGCGAGGGCTACATTCAAGAGGCTGAAGCGTGGGTCTGGCAGCTAGCCGCGCACACCCGTGCACAGGCGCCACAGCCGATGCACGCTCCATCATCCTTCAGCACCATGACCTTCCTTTCGATCTCGTCATCATCGTCTTCGAGATCGACGATCTCACCGGCCTCGTTGATGCCCTTTAGCATCATAACCTCGCGCCCGCACACTTTGTAGCAACGGCCGCATCCGATGCACCTTTTGGGATCGATGGAAATCAGATACTCGGGTTTCCAATTGCGACCGTCCCGTGTTGCACATGACATGTCACGATCCTTATGCTTGTTCCTGCGCCTTGAGATCCTCGCGCTTGCGCTCGAGCTCGTCGAAGGCGTCGTGAACCTGTTGGGCAACACTAAGGATTGACGTCCAGTTGGCGGGCAGTTCCTCAGCCAGGTCGTGGAGATCCATCTTTGCCTGAGTGGCCTTAGCCGAGAGCTTCTTGATCTCGGCTTTCAGTGCTTCTAAGTTGCTCATCCATTACCTCAGTAGTTCGCAACTTCCGGAAACTTTCGGATCATCTCGGTCCCGCTGTCGACATGTTTGTCACCTTCCGTAGCGAGCTTTGAGAGATTGTCAAAACCGAAACGATGCACGTCGCGCAGTTGCTTGTTTACGACAATGAGCCGACCACCTATCAGCACAATGCGGCCAAAGCCTTCATGGTGCATTTTCAGCATCGGCGAAACCATGACGCCGGTGGCCTTCTCGATGGATAACGCAACAGCGTTGAAGAACAATTCCAATCGCCAGATCGTGTCCGGATCGGGATCGCCCACAATCGGCAAGGCCCGGCGCTTCTCGCTGTCGAGAATATAGGGCTCGAGCAGCTCGAGATCGCTCTTGCTCTCCCAAACACCGTGGCCGTCCTCGGCGCGCCAGATCTTGACGAGCTCCTTCACAAAGGGCGCCTCCTCCGCCCGGCCAGCTCGGATCAATCCACCCGCCTCGTTCATAATCGTTTTCCCTCAGTCCTCGAAATGAAACGAGCGAGTCTGGCCCTTGGCTAGCACTTTGCGCAACCAGGGTGGCGGGGAGCCCTTCAATACACCTTCGAGCTTAATACAGAGATCGTCGATCGCTTCAGGCTTACTCACTTTCATCGGATGGATATTATTTGCCACGACACGCGCGGCGCCGGAGCCGCCGATCGCAGCAACGTAGAGGATCGCGCAGTCTTTGATGGCCTCGATCTTCGGCGTGAGTTTGTCTTCATTGCCGTCCTCCTTAAGATCGCCGTCGAACTGGATGGACTCGATCAAATGGTGCCCTTCGGGCCTAACGTCGTAGATGGCGATGTTTTTAGCCCAGCCAAAATGTGCGTCGACGCGCTTTAGATCCTGCGTGGCAAATGCGACCTTCATCGGCTCTGATTCCTATTTCGCGCTAGTTCAGTTGCGGCGGAACGACATGCAGGCCGGCGTCCACGGTCCGCCAGGTTGCCGGCGTGGGCTGGCGGTTGTCCTCGCGGTCAGCAATGATGAGGTTTGCGAGGTTAAAAATAAGCTCGCGCGTACCGCGATAGCCCACGCTCATCCGGTGACCTGCGCCCAGGCGATCGAATATCGGAAAGCCGGCACGGTAGAAGGGAATGTCCAGCCGGGCGGCCGCCTGCCGGCCGTGCGAATGAGAGATCAGCAGATCACACTGCCGCGCCTTGGCAAGATCCTCCAGATCTCCGAGATCGCCGATGACAACCTCCTTGGCCTTGACGCGTTCGAGCACCGGAGATGCCGTTGTCGTCACCGCCGCAGCCACCTGCGCACCCATCTCGTGCAACACGCTCGAGATGTCAAACAAGAGGTCCGGCTCAGCACCAATCGCGAGCTTTCGACCCGCGATATGGAAATGCGTATCCAGCATGGCGTCCGCGAGCTGGCCACGTTGCCGACGATATCTTTTCGGCACCGACTTGCCGCTGATATCGCTCAAGAAAGTGATGAACTCATCATTGGGAACAAGGCCACAGAGCCGTTCGAATAGCCGGAACGGCACGCCAGTCCTGGCCTGCATCGCTTCAGCCGCGCGCCTCATCTGCGCTCCGATAGCGATCGTCCAGGCCGCCTGCCCCATAGTTGCGATCTCGTCGACCCCAATTCCGCCGATCGTAGTCTGCGTGAATTCGTCGGGGATGTGACCGTCGAGCGAACCTGAAATATCCGGAAGGAAGGACGGCCTGATCCCAAAATCTTCAAAGATCGTTCGTAGCTCGTCTAGGTCGCCGGGGGTTAGGTGGCAGCCAGGTAGGACATTAACCCGCAAGGAATCGCGCGGCGCGGCCGCATCAACGGAATCAACAAGCGCTTCGACCATTCGCGCCACGGTCTTTTCCCAGCCATCCTGAAAGGCGTCCTTGAAATCGGGCGTCGAGACGTAGACGAGCGGAAACTTCTTGAGATGCGGATGATTTTGTCGAATAAGGCGAATGAACGCCTCGACGTCGTCGCCCTTGGTCTCGGTGACGCCAGTCGAATTGATGCCAATAATCTCCGGCTTGACGCGTTTGTAGATATTGAGAATTGCCTGTTCGACATTCTCGTACCCACCGAGCACAGTCGACACCTCGCTCATTGCGGTGGTCTGCAGGGGCACCGCTTCCTTAAAATGGCGGACAAACAGGGTTAATCCGAAAGACGTGCAGCCCTGAGGACCGTGTAAGAGTGGCATCGCCCCCCGCAGTCCCAAGAAGGCGAAGGAGCCGCCAATCGGCTGGCTCATCTTCAGCGGGTTGATCGTGCAGGCCTTGTCGGAACAGGTCACGATAGCCATAGCTTGCACCCTTGTTGGGGCCCTACTCCGCCGCCTGCAGCGCGGACGTCGGCTGGGCCGGCGTGTTCTCCTCGGTCCGCCGCATACAGGCCGCGGAAGCCTCGGTGTCATGGGCCATGGCATCGGTAGCGGTGGATCCGTGAGCGGGAATGCGATCGTTGATGATGCTGAAATCGACTGTACTGCACGAGTGCGTTCTCTTGGCGCGCGCGGCTTTCTCGGCCCCGACCGAATTCGGCCGGCCTCCGGCGATAGGCACCTCCATTGGCCCAAGCGCTTTAGCATGCCGGGTCACCTTAGTGACATCCCACGGCGCGGGCATACGGAGCTGATCCCACATCGGATTGTAAAGCGCCTTATCGATCTCTTCCATGAGCTTCACGATGCCCACATAGCCCATGTAGGCGTGGCAACGCTCTTGATTTATGTCGAGCCATGGCACGGCCGCTTTTAGAGCGACGAATTGCGACTTGCCGCCCGAGAGCATGATGTCTGCTTTAGCCTCTCTAAGCATCTTGTACATTTCACGGGGCGCAAGATCCTCGATCATGTGAGCATCATGCCCCATCAGTTGTTGAATACGCTGCTTGTCGTCGCTGGTTGATTTCTTGACAGAAGTGCCGACAATCTCTAGCCCTGCTTCCTGCAGAGCAGCAACCACGGACCATGACTTCACGCCGCCAGTGACGAGCAGTACCTTCTTGCCGGCAAACCGCGGCCTGAATCGCTCGATTGCAGCCCAAGCCTTTGCTTCCTCGCGTGCGACTACAGCCTCAGTGCACTCCATTAAGTGACGCGGCGCCCCGCGCTCGATAAGCATGCGCGCGATCTTTCGCAGAGCCTCGCTGGTGTCTTGGATGCCGTAGAAAGATCCTTCAAAAAATGGAATGCCGTAACGTTCTTTCATCCTGGTCGCGACGTTGATCATGGCCCTGGAGCACACCATCATGGCGGCTCTCGCCCGATGTGAGCAGGCGGCCTCGTGATATTTGCCATCGCCGGAGATGCAGGACAGGATCCGAATGCCGATTTCGTCCAGCAGCGGCTTGATCTGCCAGAGCTCGCCGGACAAATTGTACTCACCTATGAGATTGATATCGTAGGGCGTTATGTAATCGGGCTCCTGCGTGCCAATCACATACTCGAGCAGCGCTTCACCGGCGAGCTTATTGCCAAGGTTTTTCGAACCGACAAATCCCGGCGAATTGACCGGAATGACGGGCTTGCCGAATTTCGCTGCCGCAATTTTGCAGACCGCATTAATATCGTCACCGATCATGGCCGGAACGCAGGTCTGATATACGAAGATCGCCGGAGGATCATACTTCTCGATGATTTCCTTGATGGCCTTGTACAGCCGCTTCTCGCCGCCGAATACGACATCAATCTCATTCATATCGGTCGTGAAGCTTGTGCGCCACAGATCAGGTCCTGACGAGGCAGAGCCGCGATTGTCCCAGGAGTTGCCTTCGCACGCGATCGGGCCGTGAACGAGATGAGCGACATCTGTAAATGGCTGTAGCGCAATCTTGGCGCCATCAAAGGAGCACCCTCCGGCGGCCCCGCCTGGCTGCAGCTGCTTGGTGCAGCCTTTCTTTCGCTCAGCCTCCGATTTGTTGGCGTTCTTAGGGCAACCCGCCGCGTTGAAGACGTCCTGAATCGTGGCTGACAGCGAACTCACGTTAGTCTCCTTCCGCAAACGTTTTTGTCTACATGATCGATAGTAGGTGTGCAGAGCCCCACCTCAAGTCCACGACATGTGGCCCTGAGGTGGAGACACGCTCGCATCAACGTATAATGTCAAAGCTGTAGTCGGTTTTACCCACCACGTTGCTCTTCTTGTCGATCTCCTCAAATATCTTATCGAGTATTTTCACCAGCACATTCAGGCCGCCCTGATAGCCCCATACTGGGTAGCGGTGATGGTGGTGCCGGTCGAACACGGGGAAGCCGATGCGAATCAGCGGCGTACCGGTATCGCGCTCCAGGTACTTGCCGTAGGTGTTGCCGATCAGAAGATCGACCGGTTCGGTAAACAGCAGCGAACGCATGTGCCAAAGGTCTTTGCCCGGATAGACATGGCAGTCCTTGGCGTACTGCGAACTGGCAAACAACGCCTGCATCTTTTCTTCCCAGGCCTTGTTCCCGTTGGTTGACAAGACGTGGGTCGGTTCGGCGCCGAGCTCGAGCAGGAAGGCCGCTAAGCCATAGCAAAGGTCGGGATCGCCATAGATTGCGAACCTCTTACCGTGAATATGTGCACTGGAGTCCGCCATGGCGTCGACGAGACGGCCGCGCTCCTGTTCTAGACTCTTCGGGATTGCTTTGCCCGTAATGTGTGACAGGGTCATCAGGAAGTCGTCGGTCGCGCTCACGCCGACCGGATGATTAAACGAAACGACCTTTTGGCCATGGCTCTCGATGAACGACAGCGTTTTCTCTGTACAATACTGCTGCATTGAGATGGTTGCTTTGGCGTGGATGGCATTTGCGGCGTCCGCCAGCGTGGTCCCTCCATCATACATACGAAACTCACCCTCCGTCGGCGTGTCGAACACGTCACTATTATCGGCGAGAATTGTGTAATCGACGCCCATTACTTCGAAAATGCGCTTTATCTCGCGGATATTGCCTACGGTATAGCCGTCGAAGCCGCCAATGAAGTTGATCCTTTCGTTCGGTTTGCGCTCGAGCTTGGGCTCAGAACCGGCCTTACCGTCCCAGAAATGCTCGAGGATGCCTTTTAAAGCGTTGTCATAGCCCGTGACATGGCTGCCGACGAAGGCGGGCGTGTGCGCGAAGGGAACATCGAATTCGGCCGGCACCGACCCTTTTTCCTTCGACGTCTTGATGAAGGCGTTGAGATCATCGCCGATGACTTCCGCCATGCAGGTGGTCGAAACCGCGATCATCTTCGGTTTGTACATATTGTAGCTGTTGGCGAGCCCGTCGACCATATTGTTGAGACCGCCGAATACAGCTGCATCTTCGGTCATCGACGAGGAAACACAGGAGGTCGGCTCCTTGAAGTGCCGAGATAGGTGACTTCGATAGTAGGCGACGCAGCCCTGTGAGCCGTGCACGAAAGGCAACGTACCCTCGAAACCGACCGACGCAAACACGGCGCCCAACGGCTGGCAGGCCTTGGCCGGATTGATGGTCAGTTCTTCGCGCGCGAAGTTCTTCTCGCGATATTCGGGTGTCTTAGCCCATTCGCGGATACGTTCGACCTCCGCAGGATCATGCGCATTCTCGAAGAGCGCGCGTTTATTCGCCAGCATTTGCTGGTATTCCGGACCTCGAAACAGCTCGAGATGATCGAGCACGTTTTCGGCATTCTGAGTCATCATGGCGTCCTTGTTGGATTCGTGTTCGATCGTCTGGCCCGGCCGCCTTATTCCGCCGCCATCAGGCTCGGCCGCGGGGCCTCCTTCCACGGCGGCCTGGTCTTCTTCCAGATCGGCGAATTGATTGCCATATCCATGTCGCGAGCAAAGATTGCGAACCCATCATAGCCGTGATAGGGGCCCGAATAATCCCAGGAGTGCATTTGCCGGAAAGGCACGCCCATCTTCTGGAAGACGTATTTCTCCTTAATGCCAGAACCAACGAGATCGGGCTGGATCTTCTCGACGAAGCGCTCGAACTCGTATCCCGTGACGTCGTCGTAAATTAATGTCCCATCCTTGACGTAATGCTGGGCCGTACGCTGATAATCGTCGTTGTGACCGAACTCGTAGCCGGTCCCGATAACCTCCATACCGAGGTCTTCATAGGCGCCAATTACGTGCCGAGGGCGCAAGCCGCCCACAAAGAGCATCACGGACTTGCCTTCTAGACGCGGTCGGTACTTGGCGATGACGGCATCCACCAACGGCTGGTATTTAGTTATGACGCGCTCGGCCCCCTCCCTAATCTTGTCGTCGAAGAAGCTCGCGATCTTACGCAGCGACTCCGCGATCTTCGACGGTCCGAAGAAGTTATACTCGCACCATGGAATCCCGAACTTTTCCTCCATATGGCGCGAGATGTAATTCATTGAGCGATAGCAGTGCAGGATATTCAGCTTAGCTTTCGGCGTCGCCTCAAGCTCAGCGAGGCTGCCATCGCCAGACCACTGCGCAATCACGCGCAGGCCCATCTCCTCCAGCAGGATGCGAGATGACCAGGCGTCGCCACCGATGTTGTAGTCACCGATGATGGCAACGTCATATGGCGTGGATTCGAACCGCCGCTCGGTTTCCGGGGTAAGCTTGTCGAAAATCCAGTCGCGTACAGCGTCGTTGGCGATGTGATGGCCAAGGGACTGCGATACGCCGCGAAACCCTTCGCAGCGCACCGGCACGATTGTCTTGCCATCATATTCCTTCGACTTTGCCCTCGACACTGCTTCTATGTCGTCGCCTATGAGACCGACCGGACATTCCGACTGGATGGTGATTCCGTGGTTGAGCGGAAACAGGCCTTGGATCTCGTCGATCACTTGGGCGAGCTTTTTATCGCCGCCGAAGACGATGTCTTTCTCCTGGAAATCGGAAGTGAACTGCATGGTCCCGAAAGCATCGATTCCGGTGGTGCCGACATAATAGTTGCGTCGCGACCCCCAGGAATATTGGCCACAACCGACAGGGCCGTGACTAATGTGGATCATGTCCTTGATCGGACCCCATACGACGCCCTTCGAGCCGGCGTAGGCGCAGCCTCGAATGGTCATTACACCAGGGATCGATTTTAGATTCGACTTAACACCGCAATCAGACGTGCCAGCCTCGTGCACGCTAAGGTGCTTGGCACGCCGTTTGGCTGTCTTCTCGGGGTAGACTTTCAAGACTTCGTTGATCAATTCCTTGTTGCGGGCCTTGATCTCTGCGACACTCTGGGTGGATGCCAGACTCATGCAAATGTCCTTGTTGCTCTCAGCGTTTTCGGGCCGACACTTTTTTGTGCTGAATGTGAGGTATCAGTTTAGGCCGAAACAGCGGCGAGCTCGGAAGCGGTCTTGCCGACCTGGTTTTCGTCGATCGGCTTCATGATACCGTGCTCCATCAGCATGTCCTCAAGTTCATCCATGCTGATCGGCGTCGGGATGATGCCCTTGCCGCCGTTATTGTGAATTTTAGTCGCGAGATTGCGATAGTGTTCCGCCTGCTTTGACTCCGGCGCATATTCCAGCACCGTCATTCGGCGTAGCTCTGCGTGCTGGACGACGTTGTCCCGGGGGACAAAGTAGATCAGCTGGGTGCCGAGCTTCTTGGCGAGCGCCTCCGCCAGCTCCAGCTCCTTGTCCGTCTGCCGCTCGTTGCAAACCAAGCCGCCCAGCCGTACGCCGCCGGAATTGGCATACTTCAGAATGCCTTTAGAGATGTTATTGGCGGCGTACATCGCCATCATCTCGCCGGACATGACGATGTAGATCTCTTGCGCCTTGTTCTCGCGTATCGGCATCGCAAAGCCGCCGCAGACGACGTCTCCGAGCACGTCATAAGATACGTAATCAATGTCCTCGTAGGCGCCGTTCTCTTCCAAGAAGTTGATCGATGTAATGACGCCCCGGCCAGCGCAGCCTACGCCCGGTTCCGGACCACCGGATTCAACGCACCGAATATCTTTATAACCCACTTTCAAGACATCCTCGATCTCGAGGTCCTCGACGCTGCCCGCGCTCGCCGCGAGACTCAAGATCGTGTCCTGTGCCTTGGCATGCAGGATCAGGCGGGTCGAGTCGGCCTTCGGATCACAGCCGACGATCAATATTTTGTGGCCCATCTCGGCAAGAGCTGCCAGCGTATTCTGTGACGTCGTGGATTTGCCGATACCACCCTTGCCGTAAAACGCGATTTGTCTCAGCGAAGCCATGTTGTTCTCCATCAATCGATTGACGATCTGCGTCTGCGTCGCAATCCATCACTCGGCTCGCAGCATTCGCAGCTCGATGAGCTACAAAGGCAGACAACCGCGCCCCTGCAGAACGACTTTTGCAACGAGCGTGCCAGCGCTCGCTCGAAACAAATAACTATGCGAGCGTAGATAGATACCGGTGCACAGGGTGGTGCTGTCGCAAGTCCGACATCGGCACTTCTCGACATGAGCGGTCGCACGCGTTTGTCTGAAACAAGGCAACGCCTTGCTTTACTTCCTTCCGGAAACGACATCTCTGGTACGCACACAGGTGAACAGCTACGGTATGGTGCTTGCTTGCTGCGCATCGATCAATGCAAGGAGGCCATTATGCTGTTCGACACCGAGGCTTATACGAGTAGCAAGCGTCCAACCATTTTCCTGATCGAGCCTGAGCAGGTTGTACGTTCCGCACTCGATTACATCCTGCGTGAACGTTACCAGACACATCCTTTTGCCTCCGTGGATGAGGCCGTGAGGTCGCCAATTAAGACCCCCGACGTAGTCCTGGTCGGCGTTTCCATTCTGCACGACCGAGGAGAGGCAGTCCTGGGAGAAGTCGCGAGGGTATTCGCGCGTACCAAGATCCTGCTCGTAGCTGAGCGGAAATCCGACCCTCTGGTGCAGACGGGGCTTGAGCGAGGTGCACACGGGTACATCAGCAATCCAATCTCCACCGATTCTGTCCGCGGAGCCGTCAGGATAGCTTTGGGCGCACCAGTCTTTCCCAACCGGCCGCCCGTTCTCATTCCTCCGAGGTCCGGTTAGGAGTTCCTTGCGCAATTTCGGATGGTGTAGTTTCAGCTTTACATACTCTCGGGTGCCTTCGCAATTGGCGTAAAACTCACGCCGTTTCAGCCTTGAGGTCCGCGGCATAGCACACCGGTTTAAAGACCGCTTCGGCCCTGATTTAGCGGGGCAGATCTCCAGGCGACCTCGCGGTGAGTAATAGCAACTTTCTGGTGGGCCTTCCGAATATCAATTTCGGTGCGGAGGCGAGGCGACCGAGACCTTCGATCTCGGTGCACGTAGTAATGGGATGTCCGAAACTCCAACACTGGATTAGACGCGCCGATAGGCGCCATCATGATCAATGAGCGGCAATACCCCCTGACGCAACTGCAGCCCAATTTCCGCGGATTCGATGAGCGCGTGAGAACGATCGTTCGATTGAACGCATCGGCGACACTTTTCGCTCAGCATTGTCAGGCGGGAACACACGTGCCCTCCATCGGACAGACCACCGCGCATCGCGGCGTATCGCAATGCCCGTCGCACTCTGTGCACTTTTTCGGATCGATCACATAGACATCGCCCTTTAGGCTGATCGCGCCGTTCGGACACTCGAATTCACATGCACCACAAACCGAGCATTGCGAGGCGACGATCTTATAGGCCATGGATTGCAACTCCCTCCTAGGGTGAAAGGTGATAATTCCCTTCAAGCCTCGTGCCACACGCGTGCCTTAGTAGTCACCTGTTCTGTCTGGTTTAAGAAACCTTTTGTCGCTTTCGCCACTTAGCCGATTCGCGACATCAACTTGCGCCGCCACATCCGACATCTCGCTTTAATTAGCGCACCAACCCCGCGATCAGCCACTTCGGCAGTATCACACGTGTTGTCCCCCATTGATTGGCACTTCCGCACCTGTGACATAGCTCGCGGCGCTTGAGCAGAGGAAGAAAATGACCTTCGCAACCTCCTCGGGCGTGCCAACGCGGTGTAGCGGTATAATCGGCGCCAACTTTTCTTCAGTTTCCGGTGACAAAATGTCGGTCTTGATCTCGCCCGGTGCGATCGCGTTGACCCGAATTCCGAATGGCGCGTAGTCGTGTGCCATCTCGCGCGTGAGGCAGGCGAGCGCCGCCTTAGAGGTCGCATAGGCAGTACCCGCAAAAGGATGCACACGGGTGCCTACGATGGAGGTGACATTTACGATCGACCCGGATGCCATTTTCAATTCTTCGAACAGGCCTTGAGCAAGTAGAATCGGCGCGACCAAATTCACGTGAAACACGCTCATCCATGTGGTGATGGACGTCGTTAAAGAATTCAACCTACCGCCGCCTGGTGCCTTTGGAGAAATGGCGGCATTGTTGATCAGGGCGTGAAGCGGCTCTCCATCGAGCCGCTCCTTGATCTCGGCAATCGCGTGCGGCAACGCGCTGTGATCGCTCAGTTCCACTTGCACATGATTGTTGATTCCCGATTCCCATGGGCATCGACCGCTATCAAAGGGCTGTCGGGAGCAGGAGATGATTTGCCAACCAGCTTCGGAGAACAACTTGCCCGTGGCGTGACCAATGCCGCGCGAGGCGCCCGTCAATACAAGCGTCTTCCTTTGGCCAAGTCGCCCCTGCGACTTATCTTCTTGAAGCGAACAGCGCGCCAGACCAGGCACAGAGCTCGGACCAGCAACACTGTGCGCATCCAATTTATCGAGAGACAAGCGAGCTCCTTAAGGCATGATCTTTGGTGGGAGTTAGCAACAATTGGGCCAGCCAGTTAAATGGCGATGGGTGCTCTCTGCCCAATGTCAGCTAAGAGACATTAGCGTCGATTTCGAACAGGAGCTCAATGCTTTCATCGGCGTGCTTCACGAAGTGGTCGACAAGACGTTTTCCGGCGCGGCCCAGATTTCATAGCGCGCGGCTTGAGGCTCCCACCTCAAAGCGCTGCCTAGACAACGCCGTTGTGTCTTGTGCAATCGACAAGACTCCCATTGCCGCCCGCGGAGTCAACCGAGGCGCCCGGCGCACTTTTGCCAGTCATAAAATGCGCCGGGTCCCGCCTCTGCACCATCAGTACATCCGTGATGATGCTGCCCTGACTGACGCGAGCAGCGTGGCGAAACTGAGGCCCTTAGTTGGGCTCTACAGCGCCGATACAAAATTTTCAGCAAGCTTGAATCGCACGCAGCGTCAATTTGTATGATCTTCCTTTTGCCTTTGCTCTCCAACGAGACTGGCTAGTCCTAGCGAACGGAGGTGATCGAGGACCTGAGCTATTGAGGTGGCGACACGATGGACCATATACATGATCGGTAGACTGCAGACAGATCATGGGCTCCCGCAGCGGCAATTTGCAATGGATACCTACTTGTCTAAGTCCATAGGCTTTCCGGCGTGAGACTCTCGAATGGAATAATCCGCCGCTCGATCGAGGCCGTATCGCGGCGTTCAACCGAGCGCAACATCATATGGATCAGCTCTTGAGGCATCTTCTCCAGTTGATGGCAAATGGGCTCGGTAATCAGTCCTTCCCAGACCTTTGCGGGTCTCATGGTCCGACGTCGCGGCAGACGAAACCGGTTTTCCGCCGTCGTTCAGCAAGTAGTTCGCGCATCGCGCATAAGACGTCGAACATTCCACCGTCATTGACGAAGATGCCCCTAAGGTGCGGGTTCTGGTGAATCAATTTGCGGATGGTTCCGTGAGCGTTTGCGAGCTCTTGCTGAATGAGCGTGTGGCATGCTTCACACTCCCGGGCATGCTCGCGCATGTAGGAGCGGAAACTCGCGGCTGAAATATCATCGCACTGATAGCGGTGACTGCGATCAAGGGACATACCTTGCCTGGCTCCCGGACCATCTGTCTGATGAGCCTACCCGCTGTTCGACCGGCCTTCCAGTTGTCGGTTCCCACAAAGCCTGCGCGGCTCGCGGCGGACAGGTCAGCGACATAGGCAACGATCGGAACGCTTGTGGCCTCCGATTCGTCGATTGCCTGACTGACCAGCGGACGGTCGGCGCAGATAATAGCGATGGCGTCGCTTTGCTTG
Organism: Bradyrhizobium sp. DOA1; assembly: GCF_001593325.1. Classification (NCBI taxonomy): domain Bacteria; kingdom Pseudomonadati; phylum Pseudomonadota; class Alphaproteobacteria; order Hyphomicrobiales; family Nitrobacteraceae; genus Bradyrhizobium; species Bradyrhizobium sp. DOA1. Next base: position 488,333 of record NZ_JXJM01000001.1, on the reverse strand, counting down.
ACGAAGGTCAAGAGATTGCTGGCAACGGCTTCCGCGGTCATGTCGTCCTCAAAGTGCACATTCGCCTTGATAACGGTATCGACGCGCCGAGATGCGGCAGCGACGATTCCAGTGGCCCACAACTGGTGAAGCGGCCGGTACGACTGCTGCATGAGAAAGCCAGGATTTCGGTGGAGTTTCTTGCGTTGGCGCGGCGTACCCAACCCGCGAAAGCCGATCTTTTCCGCTGTTTACGCGATGCGCTCGGCGGTTTCGGAGCGCACTGTGGCACCACCACACAGAGCCCGATTTACCGTCCACACACTCTCGCCAGCTGCCTGCGCGAACGCGGAGATCGTCGGCCGTTTCATCGCTATCCCCCGAATGCGTCATCCGTGACGGTTCTCAACGGAAAACTCATCCTGACGCAACGCATCCTTCCTCGGATGTGTACTCGTCGCCGCTTTAACGATGATGCAGAGACCGCCTCGCGCAATCGCGTACTCGGCAAGGCCGGCTGGGCCGCCTTGTTGAGTGTCTTTGCGGACAACGGCTGGCAATCAAGGACCTGGCGAGCAGACATGCCCTATTGTTGCGTACCGAGACAGGAGAGAGGGAGATTTGCGAGTTGGGCGGAAGGGCGAGCGCACGTAAACGCGTACATGCTGGAATTGCTGCTCCTTACCTCACGAGCCCCTCCGCGACGAATTGGGTGTGCGCCCCCAATCTACCCTGAGCGCTTCGCTGACCGACAGAAGAGACATCCGTTGCTCGGATCTATCATTTGGCTTGGCGATCGCGCACGTGGCTCCGCAAAAGCAGGGGCATATGCACGTACAGTACTATTCGATTTTGCAAGGCAGAGGCACCCACGAAGCTCACCCAGAATGGAAAGCAGAACGAGGTTGAAGAGAAGCGCTTCTTTCTTCCCATGCACACGGCGAGAACATCATGCGCTGCGTCACCCTGCGACCGGCGCGATGGAATCTACGATAGCTCCCACATTTCGACCTTACGTCAGGTTCAAGCTCCATAGGCCTTTGTGTACACAATTGCAGAGTCAATGATTTGACAAACCAGGGCGGCCTTAGATTGGACATGCTGCTTGAGTCATTGGAAATGACGTTGTCATGAATGCTTTGGCAATGTATCACGGACCGGCGCACTTTCAGCCTGACGAAGCGCGCCGGGACGCCTCAGCAAACTTCCTGCAGCAGCGTCTTCTCGCGTAAAGACGCATGGGCTCGCCGCGTTGGCTCCGTGTCGACAACATTGTCATGATCGGGTTGGCCCGACAAGTCAGCTTGGCGGTCGTCGCTTTCGACCGCTCAGCACGACCATTCGCATGTCACGATCGCTGGAGTAGATCCTGGCATAGAAGCCAAGAAGAGACTGACTTATGTCATCGTCCATCGTATTCGGCCCAGGCATCCGAGGTTTCATAGACTCGAACGGACGAGATTTGCGTAAATGAGCGATGCAGTCTTTTTCAGATCCACGCAGCGATTTTTTCTGCAGTTGGATTATCCAGTCCCTCAAATTCATTCAGATATCGATGATCAAGAGCAATCACCAGTTTGATAAAGGACTCCTCCGGGTCAGGACAATCGATGACGACTCTGGTGACCGGGTCCACGTGTCCATCAAGCTGCACCCCGAGTCGATAGGAGCCCGTGCGTGCGGCTGCACCTATGTGTGGCCGGCACATTGGGAAGGCAGTGGGCTGCCTCGAACCTGAACGCCTGTGGTATCGTCATCGTTTCTCAGATGCATGCAGTTTGGAGCCTCAGCCGTTGCGAATATGGCGGCGACCGAACATGGCCCCAGGCAAGTTCTGCTCCATCATTCGACCTTTGCTGCCTTGGCAAATATTTCGCGCGAAACCATCGGGATCGCGCCTCCGCGGGTCGGATCCGCGAACGTACCGCCCGCCGTAGCATAGTCCTTACCTGTGCGCCGCTCGAGTAGGATACCCATAGCTTCAACGTTTGGGATGTCCTTCTCGTTCAGCTCCGGCGTCAAGGCCTTACGGGCTAGTGCCGCCTCGATGTAGGGCGCCAGCTCCTCTTCTTTTTGTCGAACGCGCTCGTCTTCCCGTTCTTTTAGTGCGGGCATTACCTCGCTGGCAAACAGCTCGAGCGCTTCGCAGATATGTTCGTGCTTATTCAGTCCGCATTGTTGGATAAAGATCATCTGGTCGATACCGACGTCGGCATAGCCCATGAGATGGTCACGCACGTCTTGGGGCCGGCCGATGCTTCCCGAGCCTGGTGTCTCTTTCACGTCATCCTTGATCGCTTGGAAGCGCCGCCATAAATTCGTGCGCCCAGGACGATGTTCGCCATAGATCGCGTAATGCGCGATCGAATATCCGAAGAATTAGAAGCCGTCGATACCACGATGCATCGCTTCTTCGGCATTCTCGTGAACCATCATGCCGTTAAGTGTTGCGATATTGGCGTTCACCGAATGACCGATTCGCACGCATTCGTCGGACTTTATCGTCTCATAATATTCGTCGCGCCAGATTTTCGCTTGGAACGGTTCGACGAACCCAAAAACCAGCGCTCCTACCCCGTGACGCGCGGCGCGCAAAATGCTCTCGCGCCGCGAACACGCCATCCAGAGCGGTGGGTGCGGCTTCTGTATCGGCTTTGGGACGATGTTGCGGGGCGGCATTTTGAAGAATTGCCCGTCGTATCCAGGATACGGCCGCATCGCCATCATGTTGGCCGTCTGCTCGACGCCCTCGTACCACATGGCAGTCTTCTGGTCGGGGTCTATACCAAACCCATGCATCTCAATTAACGAGGCAGATGCTCCAGTCCCCCACTCGACGCGTCCTCCGGAGATCAGATCAAGCGTGGCGAGGCGCTCAGCTACCCGCGCTGGATGATTGTAGTGCGGCGGGGAAAGACAAATTCCGTGGCCAATTCGGATATTCTTTGTACGCTGCGAAACGGCACCTAGAAAGACTTCCGGTGCGGACGAGTGGGAGTATTCCTCCAGGAAGTGATGCTCAACTTGCCAGATGAAATCGTATCCGAGCCGATCAGCGAGCTCGATCTGCTCCAAAGCATTTGCGAACAAATGTTCCTCGCCACCGTTTTCCCAAGGTTGCGGCAATTGGTGCTCATAGAACACTCCAAGCTTCATCTGTTTCCCTCCGTGGCGGAACGGTCGTAAATCGGTTGATATTTTTCAGATGTGATACGTGCCCTCGCGCCGTCGATCACCCACCGGGGGCACCACGTAACCGAATGTTCGGATCTACTTCACAATTCTCGTCCCCACGAAGCGTTGCTGCCGTTGTTCAAGCTGACGAGAAGTCGGACTTGGCAGGGCGTCGTCCGGACGGCGAGTTTTTGCGTCTGAACTCCAGCCAGCGAGTGTAACAAGGCTATTGTCGTGACGGCTCTTACTGTCTACGAGCATTGTGCGTGCCATGTCCTACAAGCCCCCAATTGAAGAAAAGAAGGCAACGATTTGCGTCGACCGGCGACGAAGTTTCACGCTAATGTCGTGTTTCCGACATGAAGTTCTTTGAGGGAGATAGCTCTAAGCGTGACGATGCGAGCATCGAAGTCTGATGAAATTTTCTGTCGCCCTCGGGCCGACGCGGACGCAGTCGATCATCATTCACGACTGAATTGCCGACGGTGCGTTTCAAAGTAAAATGGGGAAGCCGCTAAGGTGCAGGTTCACAAGGCTTGAATGAGCAGCGCATCCAGGTGAGTCCAGCGCCCAGATTAGACAGCCTGACGCTAGCCTAACGAAGAGAGAGCATTGTGCGACTGTTCTTGATGTACGTCGTTCTGGCCGGGTGCTTCCACCTCTCGGAGGCACATGCTGAGAGACTTTTGGTTTCGCAATCCGGCCATATGGGGTATCGCTCCGTCCAGGAGGCGGTAGACGCATTGCCCCCTCGAGGCGGAGACATTTTGGTCGCGCCAGGCATCTATCGCGAGAAGGTCAAGGTTGCCAAGCTTGGCGTTCACATCAGAGGCGGCGGCGAGAAGCCGCAGGACACGGTGGTCGTCTATGGTGACGGCGCCATCAAAGTGGGCGGAACCGTTCACTCCGCCACCATGGAAGCATCAGGCGATGACTTCCGGCTCGACAATGTCACAATACAAAACGACTATTCGTTAGATCCGGCCAATCCGCCGTCGCAGGCCGTTGCGCTGTCTGTTACCGGAGACAAGGACGTTATCACTCGCGTCCGCCTGCTCGGCGCACAGGACACACTATTCGCCAACAAAGCGCCGAACGGCCGAACAACACGGCAATATTTTTCGGACTGCTACATTGAGGGACATGTCGACTACATATTTGGCAACGCCAAGGCCTATTTCCAGCGTTGTGAGCTGCACGGCATCGCCAACCAGGCTGTGGTCTATACAGCACAAAGCAAAGACGCGCCGGACGAAGACAGCGCCTACGTTTTCGACCATTGCACCCTGACCGCTGATCGCGCCGCGCATGGCATCGCCCTTGGCCGACCTTGGCGCTCTTACGCTACCGTAATCTTTTTATCCACCCGGATGAATGCGCCGGTGATCGCCGAGGGCTGGAGCGAGTGGGATCGCGCCAAGACCAACAGGCTGAAGACCGCTTACTATGCCGAATACCAATCAACCGGTATCGGCGCCAATCCCAAAGGACGAGAAGCTTATTCCCATCAGCTGACCGACCAGGAGGCGAAGCAATGGTCGCTCAAAGCGTTCTTTGCTGATGACACGAATTGGCTGCCGAACCCTCCATCAAGATAGGGAAACTATGAGGCGGTCGCGGAATTTGGTCTATCTGCACGTGCACCGCTCTGGATCGCGCGCGCGCACCTGTGCACCGCTCCACTATTTTATTACGGTTGCCCCCGCGCACTTCGTCAGCTTTTCGGAACAGCCGATCATAACCGGTGAGGTGATCGGTGCCATATAAGCGAGAACCCTGCTCCTCTGGTTCGTCCTCCGTAGCACGATGCAATAGATTCTATTGGGGCACGCTGCCGATCGTGCGTTTGCTGGGCGTTTTGAAGAGTGCCTTTGCACAACCTTCCCATACGCTGGGCGACACTCGGCCTTGGCCATCCCGCAAAGGCGGCCACACGCCTGAACCTACCACATTCGCATTTTCCACCTGCCAAGTCGCACTTTCGGCAAATCGCACATCCTCCAGCTCAATCTCAAGCGGATGGGCTAGATCGAGTCCGTGCATCACCAGTGCACCATCACCGCCACGCACGTGGCGCAGAGCGATTTGTCGGTATACCGGAATTTCGTCACCGTGCGCCTGGGGATCATAGCGTGTATCGAAATAAATAGGCCATCGGTTGTTCCGCAGGCATACGTTCTCATAGGTGACCCTCTCCACCAGTCCACCCCGGCTGACGTCACTCTTAATGCGCAGGCCGGACGTCGTGCCGTCCAGGGTCAGGCCGTGCACCAGTATGTCGCTGACACCTGAGCTAATCTCACTACCGATCGACATGCCGTGCCCCCAGCCGAAGTAGTTGTCGATAATGGAAATATAGCGAACGGGACCATTGGTTCCGGCTTTGATAGCCACATTATCGTCTCCAGTACGGATATTACAGTGAGTAATTGTCACATCCTGGCTGGCGCCAGGATCGATGCCGTCTGTATTGCGAGCATCCGCCGGTGTATCGATTGTGACGCCCCAAAACGTCGCACCTTCGACCCGGTTCATCGCCACGTGGAAATTCGGCGCATTGCGCAGTGTGATGCCATGGAAAGTAATGTCCTGGGCACGGTCGACCTGGATGAGGCGCGGGACGTTCTGGTTACCACCTTCAGTTTGCGCGCGCCGTGCCAGTTGCCACCAACTCTCGCCGGCGCCGACCATGAGCGCGCCGCCCTGGCCGTCGATGATGCCATCGCCATAGATGCCGCCTCCCCGTGTTTTGAAGAAGCTAATGAATGGCCGGCAGCCGTCGCCCTTGCCTCCGATGCGACCACAATTTCCCGAGCCTTTGTCATAGGCCTTCGGCTGCGCGAGAGCGATAAGCGTGGCGTCACGCTCGATCCATAGCATCACTCCGGATTTCATCTCGAGAGGGCCTGAGAGGAAGATACCGCCCGCCAAGTAAACCGCCGATCCAGCGGGGCAGTGAGCCATGGCATCTTGCAGCCTATCAGTGACGCTTTCGCTCGATGGCGCCAGCCGGGCACAGATACGGCTAGGTACGACGGGCTCGGCGACAGCGCGGCGATCCCTGGCTTGTGCAAGGCCCATGACGGCAATCATCGACAGCAACGCGCAACAGTGCAAACGGACCAACATACCAACTCTCATCTCGCGGACTCACCTCGGTCGCTGACCGGCGCCGTCAGCAACTAAACTTCTGTGGTCTCCAATCGGCGTGAGATGCGCAGTTAGGATGGTCCACATTTGAATGCCAGAAACGATCGGCGCGTTCTGTCCGGCTTATTCGACGGTCACGGATTTGGCGAGGTTGCGCGGCTGGTCGACATCGGTGCCCATCACAATGGCCGTGTGGTAAGCGAGTAGTTGCACCGGGATAGCATAGATCATCGGCGTGAAGGCGTCCGCCATGTCAGGCATGATGATGGTGGCGAGCGAATCGACCGTCGCCTCAGCCGCGCCCTTGGCATCCGTCATCAGGATGATGTTGCCCCCGCGGGCCGCGACCTCCTGCATGTTGGAGACCGTCTTCTCGAACACGCGATCATGGGGCGCGATCACGACGACCGGCATGGTCTCGTCGATCAGCGCGATCGGGCCGTGCTTGAGCTCGCCGGCGGCATAGCCCTCGGCGTGGATGTAGGAGATCTCCTTCAGCTTCAGCGCGCCTTCGAGCGCGAGCGGGAAGCTGGTGCCGCGGCCGAGATAGAGCACGTCGCGGGATTTGGCGATCCTGTGGGCGAGCTTCTCGATCTGGAGCTCGGTCGTGAGCGCGTCCGACATCAGGCGCGGGATCTCGACCAGGCCCTGCACGAGCTTGGTCTCGTCCTCGGCGGACAATTCGCCGCGGGCCTTGCCGGCCGCGATCGCCAGGTTGGCCAGCACCATGAGCTGGCAGGTGAAGGCCTTGGTCGAGGCGACACCGATCTCGAGGCCGGCCAGCGTCTGCAGCACGGTCTCGCTTTCGCGCGCGATCGTCGAGGTCGGGACGTTGACGACCGCGATGGTGTGGGCGCCCTCGGCCTTGGCATAGCGCAGCGCCGCCAGGGTGTCGGCGGTCTCGCCGGATTGCGAGATGAAGATGGCGAGATCGCCCTTGCGCAACGGCGCTTCGCGGTAGCGGAATTCGGATGCGACATCGACCTCGACCGGCAGGCGCGCAAAACGCTCGAACCAGTATTTTGCGACGATGCCGGCGTAGCTTGCGGTGCCGCAGGCCGTGATGGTGATGCGCTGGATGTCGCGGAACTCGAACGGCAGCTTGACCGGCAGCGAGACGCGCTCGGTCGCCATGTCGACGTAGCGCGCCAGCGTGTGGCCGACCACTTCCGGCTGCTCGTGGATCTCCTTTGCCATGAAATGGCGGTAGTTCGCCTTGTCGACCAGCGAGGTCGAGGCGGCATGCTTGATCCTGTCGCGCTCGACGGCGTGACCGTCCTTGTCGAAAACCGTCGCGCTCTTGCGGGTCAGGACCACCCAGTCGCCGTCTTCGAGATAGCTGATCGTGTCGGTGAACGGGCCGAGCGCGATCGCGTCCGAGCCGAGATACATCTCACCATCGCCGTAGCCGACCGCCAGCGGCGGACCGTTGCGGGCGCCGATCATCAGATCGCCCTCGCCGGCGAAAATGAAGCCGAGCGCGAACGCGCCGCGCAGCCGGCTCAAGGCGAGCTTCACCGCCTCGACCGGCTTATTGCCGCGCGTCAAGAGATCGTCGACAAGGTGCAGCACGATCTCGGTGTCGGTCTCGGTGCGGAACACCGTACCCTTCGCTTCGAGCTCCTCGCGCAGCTCGCGGAAGTTCTCGATGATGCCGTTGTGGACGACCGCGACGCGCTCGGTGGTGTGCGGATGGGCATTGTGCTCGGTCGGCTTGCCGTGGGTGGCCCAACGGGTGTGGCCGATGCCGCTCCTCCCCTTCAGCGGCCTGTCACGCAGCCGCGCCTCGAGGTTCTTCAGCTTGCCTTCGGCGCGGCGGCGCTCCAGGTGATCGCCTTCGAGCGTAGCCACACCTGCGGAATCGTAACCGCGATACTCAAGCCGCTTGAGCGACTCCACCAATTGCTCTGCAACCGGCCGGCGCCCGAGAATGCCGACAATCCCGCACATGCGGATCAATATCCCCCGATCTTTGAAAAGTTGATTCTCAATTCCGCGTCACTGTTTTGCGACACTCGATTGCCTGCGCTAACATTTAAGTTAGACGCGCCCGCTGTCGGACCAGTTACTCTCATGTGTTTCTACGCGTGAGGTCTATTCATCGCTTTCGGCTCGCCGAACCGCAGCGCGGCCCTGGCGAGCATGACCGAATACCAGCACGCAACTGCTGCAAATGACACGACAGTTTCGAGGTAAATCAGATAGCCATGTCGGAGCCCATCGATGCTCCATTTGGTCGCGAGCCGATACACACTTGGTCTGTTCTCCTGGCAACGACGATAGCAATTGGAGTCGCAATAGACTTGCCGCGTGGACATATCTCGCAAGTAGCCGATCCCTAGCGGTCGATGACAGTCGATGCAGATCGACCTGTCGTTAGGTGTCCTATAATTTACCAATATGAACTTCGCGAATCGCCGGATGTGCCGAGGATCATTCATGATGCAAGAGCCCGGCTCTCAAGAGGTGCCCGCTGCTGCCGGAATGAAGCGAACCCTGATTGAGGCTTCCGGCTTTATGTCGTCGCTCATGTTCCGCCCGCAAAAGAAGCCCGGCCACTTTTGGTGGCCGGGCAGAAGTCAGTCTCGGAGGAGCGACGCTGCTATACATCGCACCAGCTTCCGCCGGCAGAGAGAGGGCTGCTACCGGCGGTCCATTTGCGGCGATGGCATTCGCCGCCAACCTTAGCCACAGAAGGCCGATGTCCGCCTCCAACGTAATGTCGTGTTTCTTTCTTCTGTTCCATTAGACCATTCAACGAACTCGACTTCGTGCTCGCATCTAATTTGTACTACGCTCAGTTCTTCCGCCACGCCCCCGTGGTTTCGAAAGTCAGAGATACCGAACAAGGCAGACCGAACAAGGCAGACCGAACAAGGCAGACCGAACGAGCGCTGACCTTATGCGCTCGATACCGAACGTTTGCTCGCGCAGCCGAAGATCGATGACCATTCAGATTAGACCGAAGGCTCCTCTCCAAACCGAGGCCTCCGTTATGCAAGATCCTACGGGACTGGTAAAATCGATTGTGTAAATGGGCCGCATCTACACTATGGATAATGCAGCTACTCTCATTCGACCTCGAGATCGCACGGCTACAGCATCTTAATAATCTGGAAACGCCGGCGATCTGGCCGGCATGCCCTCTGACCCAAGCTCGATTCTAATCGTGCAGCTGCGCCGACAGCAATGACACCCACCAACTAAACGTAAGCCGCTCGACGAGCCGAATCCCGTTTTCTGGACTCGGAAAGAGCAGGATCACAAGTTTCTAAAGCCCTGCTAGTTCAGTCTGGGGGAACACCGAACGTGTTCTTGCAGGGCAAGCCGGACCAGAGATCCGTGCGATAAATATCCGATGAGCCGCCCACCCGTATACGTTCCGGATTGACAAAGGACCCATTGCTATGAGAGCCCCTCTGGGCTTATCCGGAGAACCCTAAATGTTATGAAAGCGTTCTGCGGCCTCTGTCGCCCCTCGCAAGAGCCGCGATCCTTTCCTTGATGAATGGAAATCATAAATCATAAAGATCGGAACGCGCCGCGCACGACGCCGGCACGTCCAAATGGTTAGAGCTTTGATGACTGATCAAACAGCAACAGCCGCGACAGAACGCAGGTCGACCTCACCCGACAGAGACCTGAGTTTTGATTTCGCTAAAGGAATTCTCATTATTTTGGTCATGATTGGCCATCTTTTACAATATATCATGTACCGAGATAATCAGTATTGGTATTCGCCGTACTTCAAATCAATTTACATGTTTCACATGCCTCTCTTTATGGGAATAAGCGGATATCTTTCCTCGGGCGCGCTCTTGCGAAAAACGTTCACTCGGGGCGTCCAGGAGCGCGCGATTCAGTTACTGTTGCCCGTGCTTTTCTGGTCCACTCTCATGGAAGCAGTTAAGTTGGCCGTATTTTCGCCCGCTCTGCCAAGCGGTCTGCTGGGCTTTCCAAGCGAATTGGCAGGCGCATACTGGTTCGTTTGGGCAAACTTTGCTTCTTTTCTTCTCGTTGGGCTTCTCAGCGCCGCCGGTCTGGGCTCGACAAGGACCATATCCATATCTGCAGTCCTAGTCGCGTTCGCGCCTATTACATTTTCGATTGCTCCGTTGATTAGGTACACCTATCCGTTTTTTTGCCTCGGGCTCCTACTCGCCAGGTCTGACTGGCGGACGAGCGCTCTTATACGTCACAGATCGATTTCATTCTTCTTACTCTCTGGTCTGGCTCTCGTATGCTTCCTTGCCTGGGGCAAGGAGACCTATGTCTACAACAATATCGTTCTGGTCTACGATGTGCAGTCGGCCAAGCAAGTATTGCTGATGTTCATTGGCTCTGCAGCTGCCTCTGCTGTTGCCTTTGAGGTGGTGCTGCGATGCTGGCAATTTTCTCATTCAAGTCGGATTGCTCGCTTTATCGCCGTGGAGCTGGGTCAGAGCACGTTGGTTCTCTACCTTATCCAAGCAAGCCTCTTTCGACTTATGGACCTCGTCCAATTTGGAGAACTTTGGAATTTTCCGGCTAGAATAGCTGTCGCAATTGCGCTTGGCGTCACGATCGTTGTGATCGGGATAAGCGTTCGCCGGAGTGTGAGCGGCCTTGGATTCATGTCGCGACTTGTCCTCGGAGCGAAGCCACGCTCAACTCTGCCAAACACTCAGTTTGCTGTGCCAAACTGTGGCGAGAGCTATACTGCGGAGCCTACCAAGCGATAGCGGCACAAGCACACTTTGAAGGCTCGGCATTGTCGCGCAACCGCCCGGCCTCGACTTTGCTCGGCGTCGGTGATCTGAGACCGGAAAACTGGACCATTTTTGGTTAGAGTCTTGCGCTGCGTAAATCCACCCGGCTGGGAGGAGCGGACGACGATGAAGGCCTCGAAGTTTTCGGACGTCCAGAAGGCGTTTATCCTGAAGCAGGGCAATGACGGGGTCCCGGTTGCGGACATCTGCCGCAAGGCCGGGATCAGCCAGGCGACCTATTTCAACTGGAAGAAGAAGTACGACGGACTGCTGCCGACCGAGATGCGCCGGTTGAAGCAGCTTGAGGACGAGAACGCCAAGCTGAAGAAGCTGGTGGCGGATCTGTCGCTCGACAAGGAGATGCTGCAGGACGTGATCCGCCGAAAGCTGTGAAGCCTAGTCGGAAGCGCAAGCTCGTCGACGAGGTTTGCGGTGAGTGGCAGGTGTCGATCCGCAAGGCCTGCGCGACCCTCGAGTTCGATCGGTCGACCTACCACTACAAGTCTCGTGGCTCCGGCCAGGCGGCTCTGGAAAATCGGATCAAGGAGATCTGCCATGTCCGTGTACGCTACGGCTATCGCCGCGTTCACGTGATGCTGCGCCGTGAGGGGTGGCGTCACGGCCAGAACAAGACCCGTCGCATCTATCGCGAATTGGGCCTGCAATTGCGCAACAAGTCTCCCAAGCGTCGGGTCAAAGCCAAACTACGCGATGACCGTCGGCCGGCGACGCGGGCCAATGAGACCTGGGCGATGGACTTTGTCCATGACCGATTGGCAACCGGCGGCAAGCTCCGGGTGCTTACGATCATCGACATCTTCTCCCGCTTCTCGCTGGCGCTGGAGCCGCGGTTCAGCTTCCGCGGCACCGATGTCGTGGCAATACTGGAAAGGGTTTGCAATGAAGTGGGATTCCCGGCGACGATCCGCGTCGATCAAGGCAGCGAGTTTGTGTCGCGTGACCTTGACCTGTGGGCCTACCAGCGCGGCGTCACGCTGGACTTCTCACGGCCGGGCAAGCCGACCGACAACGCCTTCATCGAAGCCTTCAACGGGCGCTTCCGAGCTGAATGCCTCAACGCCCACTGGTTCCTGTCCCTTGCGGACGCCCAGGAAAAAGTGGAGACTTGGCGCAGATACTACAATGAGGAACGGCCCCACGGGGCGATCGGCAATCAGCCGCCGATTTTGCTGTAAAACCACGTCGGCGCCACCAGCCTGCCGGCGTGATCAGAGGCGCAAAACTCTGGTTCTCGCTGGTCCAAAGTTCGGTCTCGCTGCAACTGCACCCGAGACTTTAATTGCCGCTCGATGAAACTTCAGTGGCAGGCCATCGGCTGTAGCGGTTCGGCTTCTTGTGAAGCTTGTCTCTACACTTAAGCTGAACGTGAGATAAGCGAATGGCGTGATTACCGACGAGTCCTTGAGAAGCGCGCTGTAGGCTTACGATAGCGATCGCACCTAGGCAGCTGCAATGAATAGGTTCAATTGTCCTCTCTCTAATCCTCTCCGTTTTCCGCAACACTTCTGAAATGGGCAACTTCTGTTGAAAAGATCTGCCGGATTTGATTGGCAGCGCGGCAAAGTTGATCGCGTTGCGGGCACTACCGATCAACATCTCGCTTCTGTGCCATGCCCGCGAAAACGCCGCCTCAGCTCACCCTCAAGATGCAAATGCGCTCATGGCAGATTAAGATGACTTATGCGAGCCCGCAGAAAGGGGTTGAAACGTACGCTGCGTCAGCTTGTAGGATCAAGAATGACAAAGGAGACCCACGTCGCCGCGTCGACGGTCGGGTGGATAGAACGAATGATTTGATGAATCGGTCGTTCTCGCAGCCCCTCCTCGTCGCGGCCCGAATTTGGCAGGCAAGCGCGCAGCACGCGTCCACTGAAGTCATCAGGTCGGAGAGAGGCCGGAAGACTTAATAGGCCCTGTGTTCTATCCACGAGGTGAATGGCCTCCATCATAACAATCTATTTTACCAACCCTGATGAAGGCTGCTAGTCAAAACGGCGATTGAGCTGGGGGATAGTGCAGGTCGTGAGGATTAACCGTCGACTGTTAAGGTCAGTTGCTCTGGGCAGCCTAGTTGGCCCCTACGCAACGGTAAGGCTCAAGAATGGCCTTTTGAACGGTTGCCAGCAGTGTCTTGTCAAGCCGCAACTACGCCGCGCTGGAGGTCAGCACGGTGAAGGTAGATTCGTGTGCCAGAACGATGCATGAGGCAGCCATGACTATGAGTGTATACGGGTCCAGTAAATCCACGACGGCGGAGCCCCTAACTCAAGCCTATCGGGAGATGACGTTTGGTTTCTTTACGCAACTCATTCGATCTTTCGCTTTTCCTCTCCGAGTTTTGACCAACTCAATTTCCGTTAGACTGAAGGCTGACGCTCCCACACATATCGTCACTGCGTCTCCCTCAGGAGAATGTGCTCATCACCCTCCTTTATGCGATTCGCACGTTCAATATCTAAAACAAACCATTGAGTCGCAAATTGAAGAAGTTGCCAGACTGATCTGTGAGGACGAGAGCGCGCTCGAAGCGACCCGATTCCTCAACGCGCTTACAAGCGAGCTGGTAGAGGCGAAGCTCGGCATGTGTTCACACCTCGACGAGCAAGCCGGTAGTGCGCTGAACAGAGGCAATGCAAACCGTCTCGAACAGAAACACGGAACACTGTACGAGCCGGAACAACTTTCTACCCTGGGACGGCTTTTTGATGGGGCCGTCTTGGCATTACCTCCAAGCATGCGAACTCCAATTAACCGGATCGAGATCGCCAAACTCATTCTAGAACGCGCGTCTATTGATCAAGCCGATCCGGAGCTTCTTATTAAGTTGATTACCGCCCTTGTCGCTGCCGCCTGATATAGCCGATCCACCTCCTCTGCCGCGCCATAACGCGATCCAGGCAGAGAACTGATTCTACAAGAAGTGACGTCGAGCCGCATTCACCTCCGCGTGGACGGCTCGACACTTCCGCGATCTCGAGCACATCGCAAATGTCTAATCCGCTCACCCGCGCGCCGAATTCGCGGCCAGGCGAACCAATGCCAGGTATGGCTGGATCTTCATCGAAGCTGCTGTTTCGCCTAACCGCTGCCTGAGCCCGCTGATCCATAGAGATCACCTGATCCATTGTTGGCAGCGATCGTTTCGGTTTCGCAAACACTCGCAAGCTTTCTCGCGCTCTGGATCCGAGCCCATTCATTAAGGTCCGTTTGCTCGCAGCTTCCCTGCCCGCGGCCGTTCAACTCAACGCGCGAATCACGGCAAGGACAATAGCTATCCACGTGGCGACGCAGAACAATAAGGCGAAGCGCCACGCACTTACCCTGACTTGACGGCGCCAGCTGACCAGGTCTGATGCGCACCCGGTAAAGCAGCGGCCCCGAACGACGTCGATCATCTGACGGTAGTCGTGAAATTCAAACTGCTGTCGATTTTTGCGGATGTACTTGATTCGATCCTGAGTTGAGAAGCAGTAGGCCCATATGTTTTGTGCTCTCCCCTGCTCGTCCTCAGAGCGGCCGCATTTGTCGGCTACGGTATCATGAGGTCCGGGCAAGATGATGCTGTGCTCTGTACCGAGCGTGTAGATTGGTAGCATGTGGGGCATGGCGCGCACCTTTCGTGTTCCGCTATCCACGCCTACAATGTGACTTTACGTGAGTTTCAAGCTATTCTTCTCGTCTTGACCAGATCTAGTAGTCCCGGCTGCAACCTTGCTCACATTTCGAACCTGAGCGCCTTCAACTGGCGACGCAGCAATCGCTAGCCGAGTAGGCCAACAGCAGTCCGCACACCTCCTACTGGCCGCGTTTGCTGCAGAACAATCCCAAGCTCTGAGCGATTTCGCAGGATCTGCACGGTGCGCCACCATCTGGCAAGCCGCTTCGAATGTCTCTTCCGTCTACCGTGAAGCAAATTTGTAGACAGTCGCGCGTGAGCGGCTGCCGCCGGCATAGTAATTCACAAATTTCATCGGACCACCGGCTCGGAGGGGTTGAACCGCACGTAACGTCAAATTGTACGATCTCGAACAAGTAGCGAGGGTCTCCGGCGGGCCGACGCCTCTGACGAGTTCAAGGATGGCCGATGTCTCAGCCTGTTCAGATCTACACCGCACGACACTATGACGGTCCAAACCTCCTACATGCTTGGAATTGCCTGCCGTTTTTGGTCCATCTTGGCCGAACCACAGGGACGCCGGAGTTGAGCGCATCTCCTTTCGCCAATTGTGAGAGAGTTCGGGTCCGTTCAGACGCTCAAGGCCGCATTGGACCGTGTACTCTCCCTCACAAATCGACTTGGTATGATGCAGCACGCTCCCATGCGCCACGAGGCTGTCCGACACAGAACATTTTTGGTGGCGATAGTCGGGCGCAGTTAACTCGCATCCACGACGAGCAGCGATTGTCCCTTATCAGCCACCTTCGGATGCATTCTCCGTCGCGCTGATCCTGCGGTGAACCGACTGATGGGTCAAACCCGAGTTCCGGCGGCGCGTTCAGCCGTCCTCCCGGAAGTGCGGCCAATCCGAGCCTTTACCCTACTTTCTCAGACACGCACCGTTGAAACTCACAAGAAGGCCATTGCGGCGCCAAGCACTCTCAAGAGGATATCGTGAATCGAAGGCAGCAACTTTTTTCTCCTCGAAGCTACCGAGCAGGTCGGCATGTGACCGCTTTCATTGCTTTTGTGGCAATGAGCTCTCCAGGGGCTGCGGCCCGAGATCGAGGGGCTACGGAGGAGGAGAAACAGGCGTGCACCCCGGATGTGTTTCGGTTGTGTAGCGGCGCCATACCGGATGTCGCTGCAATCACTGCTTGTCTAAGAACAAAGCTCAACAGCTTAAGTGACCCGTGTCGGTACGTGATGTCGGCGCATGACGGCACAAAAGTGAAGACGGACTCGAAATGACCGTCGAACCAATGTGTCGCAATCGCGCCACGTGTCCTGATCCACAGGATCGTGGCTAGCGCGTCGTGACTAGAAATAGCCTCGAGGGTCTCGCGTAGACCCGACGGCTCTCAAACGCCGAAGAGTCGATTTGTGTTAGAGCGGATGCGCGAATGCAGAAATTTCCATTCGATACAGTTCTGATTGCCAACAGGGGCGAGATCGCCGTCCGTATCCTGAAGACCTTGCGACAGTTGGGCTTACGTTCAGCTATCGTCTACCACGATGTGGATGCGGCCACGCCAGCCGTTTCCATGGCGGATACAGCAATCGCGATCGAGGGCTCTTCCCCAATTGCTGCCTATCTTGACGCCGAGCAAATCATCGCCGCCGCCCGCAGAGCTAATGCCGGCGCGTTGCATCCTGGCTATGGGTTCTTGTCGGAGAGCGCCGATTTTGCGAGAGCCGTCGCAGGGACCGGCATTGCATTCGTCGGGCCAGCCCCCGAAAGCATCGAGCTGATGGGTGATAAGATCCGCGCCCGGAGATTTGCTCAGCAGATCGGATTTCCGGTAGGCCCCTCAGTTATCGAAGAAGACGAACCGGAAACCTTCGCATCCAGAGCTCGGGCCCTTGGCTTACCTTTGCTGGTGAAACCTTCGGCAGGCGGTGGTGGCAAGGGCATGCGGATCGTGCGCGATCTCGACACCCTCGACGACGCAATTGCTCAAGCTGGACGCGAGGGGCTGCGCTACTTCGGAGATAGCCGCCTCTACGTGGAGCGCTATGTTGAGAAACCCCGCCACATCGAAGTGCAGGTGCTAGGCGATTTCTTCGGAAATGTCGTCCACCTGTTCGAACGCGAGTGCTCGGTACAGCGCCGCTTTCAGAAGATCATCGAGGAGACGCCTTCGCCTGCCCTATCCGTAGAATTGCGGGAACGGGTCTGTGAAATAGCGGTCGGCATCGCTCGTAGCGCCAACTATCGAAATGCAGGAACCGTCGAATTTATCTTTGATGGACAAGAGTTCTACTTCCTTGAGATGAATACTCGGCTTCAAGTCGAGCATCCCGTGACTGAAATGGTCACTGGCATCGATCTCGTTGCCCAACAACTCCATATCGCCGCGGGGCACGAACTCACATTTTCGCAATCCGACATCGTCTCCAAAGGTCATGCAATTGAAGCGAGGCTATACGCCGAAGCCCCTGAACGGGAATACGCGCCAACCACCGGTAAGATTCTCATGTTGGAGTACCCAGTGTGCGACGGCGTGCGCATCGATAGCGGTATCGTCCAAGGTCAGCAGATCACGCCAGCATTTGATTCGATGCTCGCAAAAGTCGTCGCACATTCAACTACACGCCGTGATGCCGCATTGAAGGCGGCACACGCGATGCGACAGCTAGTTCTTCTTGGCTGCGAGACGAACGCCGACTTTCTGGCCCGCCTGCTCATGGACGACACATTTTTGAGCGGCCAGATCCATACCGGTTATCTCGATGAACATCCGCACCTGGCCATAGGCCCATGTGGAAGCGACCTGCCCGCCATTTTGGCAACCGGAGCACTCCTGACAAGGAGCGTTCGGAATTCGGCAGACGCCGTGCCCAGGCTTCACGCGGAGCTCGGCAAGTGGAGAAACTGACGTGAAGCACTGTTTTGGGCTCAATGACGAGAACTATGAATTGTGGCTTTCACCTGGCCAACACGACTATCGCCTTCACTTGGGCGATGAGGTAATTGCGCCGGTGGCACTCTCAGATCATTTAGACGGAAGCGCTCTCCTTGTCATTGCAAGCGAGGCCGTGCCGGTCAGATTTGCAATCGAAGGTGACACACTTCACCTGCATATCCGTGGCAGGACACACATCCTGCGATACCGCGATCCATTGCGAGAACTTGGGAGCTCGGACGAGCAGGCAAGTCATCTTGTGGCCCGCGCGCCAATGCCCGGCGTCGTGGTTGCGATCGCGGTTTGCCACGGTGATGTGGTCTGCGCAGGCGCGACGCTGATGGTGGTCGAGAGTATGAAGTTGGAAGTTGTCGTACGTGCCCCTCGTGGCGGTGTAATCGAGCGCATTCACTTTGGTGTAGGCGAAAGCTTTGAGCGAGGCGTGGCTTTGGTTACGTTTTCCGAGGAAGGGCGCTGACATGCAGCGGATCGTCTCTCGGGTGGACACCACGTCGCAAGAATTTCGTCTCAACGAGCTCCATAACCGCCGACTTGCGGCCGAACTGAAGGAACGACAGCGTTCCGCTCGCTTCGATCGACCCGCGAGAGACCTTAAGCGTCTGCGGCAACAAAACAAGCTCTTCGTTCGCGATCGGATCGATGCGCTGCTTGATCCAGAAACTCCATTTCTCGAGCTATCAACGCTCGCGGGCAACAAGGCCTACGATGGTGAGGTGCCAGGCGCAGGGCAGATTGTCGGCGTTGGCATTGTTGCTGGTCGCGAGGTCATCGTTCACGCGGATGATGCCAGCGTGAAGGGCGGCGCTTGGTATCCGTTATCCGTCAAGAAAATTGTGCGGGCGCTGGACATTGCAATCGAGAACCGTCTTATGGTGGTACATCTTTGCGACTGCGCCGGCGGCTTCTTGCCTCTGCAAGCGGAATTCTTCGCAGATCGCTACCACGCAGGCCGAATCCTGCGCAATCAATCAATTCTCTCTAAGATGGAGGTGCCGCAGGTCGCCATCGTCATGGGCCACTGTACTGCAGGAGGTGCCTACGTTCCGACCCTGAGCGATTACAACATCATTGTGCGGGGGAATGGAGCCGTCTTTCTCGGCGGACCTCCGGTCGTAAAGGCCGCCACCGGAGAAGTCGTATCAGCCGAAGAGCTCGGTGGCGCTCAAATCCATACGAGCGTGTCGGGAGCGAGTGACTACCTCGCTACGAGCGAAATGCATGCGATTGCCATCGCGCGGGACATTGTCGCTCACATGAAGCGTCCAACGAAAGAAGCCGTTGATCGGGCCGCTCCGGAGCTTCCCGTCTACGGCGCATCTGAGCTATACGGCATCATTCCAAAAGATCCCCGCGTTCAATTTGACATTCTGGAGATCATCGCTCGCCTCGTGGATGGTAGCCGGTTCCATGAGTATCAGCCTAGCTATGACCAAAGCCTGATATGCGGTTTCGCGCGTCTTCAAGGTTATCAAATCGGGATTGTTGCAAATAATGGCGTGCTGCAGAACCACAGTGTTCTGAAGGGCGCTCACTTCATCCAACTCTGCGACAAGAACCGAACGCCATTGCTCTTCCTCCAGAATACCACTGGCTTTATGGTCGGACGAGAATACGAACATGATGGCATCACCAAGAATGGCGCCAACCTCATCATGGCCGTTTCCGCAGCATCGGTCCCCAAACTTACAGTGATCTGCAACGCCTCTCACGGAGCAGGAACATTCGCTATGGCTGGTCGCGCGTTCGATCCCCGCTTTATGTTTACCTGGCCGCAATCGCAGATTTCGGCCATGGGCGCGGAGCAAGCGGCAGGCGTACTCACCCATGTCAAAGCAAAGCAATTGGCTCGTGAGGGAGGGCGCTTGTCGGACCAAGAACTGGCAGCCATTCGAGAACCAATTATGAAGGAGTATCGGGCGCGATCAGGCGCCTATTATGCGACTTCGGAGCTTTGGGATGACGGCATTCTTGATCCCGTAGATACCCGAAACGCGCTCTCAATCGCCTTAAGCGCGTCGCTTAACGCTCCAATTGAAGCGCCCCACTACGGTGTCTTTCGAATGTAGCCTTGCGATTCGCGCGCAGCGAGTTGGGCACAGCTTGACTACGATCCGTCGCGCTGACGCTCACTTCACACGTCGGAGAGCTCCAAATCTAGTCGAGCTTTCCACTCCTCCCGACGCGCTACTCCCTTTCGGCGGAACGCACTTGTTTCCACCGACCCGAAACCAGCAACAAGCTGACACCTGCCGAAGTCCCGCCCATGCCATGCCCGAAATGTCATGCCAATGATCAAAACGTGTCACATGATCCCTGGAGCGGCCGCCCTGTGATCGCCTGTAAAGCCTGCGGCGACTTTGTTGAGAACGAGTTGATCGAGCGCGAAAGAGCATACGCCATCATCACCGGAGTCGTGGCATCTCACTTGATTGGCGAGCACAAGGGTGGCGCTCAGCGCGTCGCATGCGAGATCCTCGAAGCTCTTAAGAGTGCCGGCTTGACGATTCATCGCGCCTGACTTGTTGAAGCTCGCCGTATACGACGATTGATTGATCAACTTAGCCGCGGCAAGGCCATCTACCATGATGGCTTCCGTAATCCCTAACCGAAGAGAACGTTCTGATGGCAATCTAAACATACAAACTCCAACATGAACCGAGCTACGCGCGCTTCCATGACCGTAATGGATCGCACCATCGGCGACTATAGCGTCTGTCGATGTTTCGAAAATCGGACGATCTCCTCCTTGGGCCATCGTAGTGTCGAAGGCAGGACTGGAAACACACAGACGACGCGCTTCGCGGTCGCGTGGATTGAAGAACAAGCATCTTGAGAGGACTTCTATGGGCAAGCCAGTTGTAATTGTGGTCGGCGCGGACAAAGGCGGGGTCGGAAAAACGACCGTATCTCGCACGCTTTTGGATTATTTTAGCGCGAATAATGTGCAAACCCGCGCATTCGATACCGAGTCGCCTCGCGGGACACTGAAGCGCTTTCACCCTGCGATTACCGAAATCGTCGACATGACGAGAACCGCGGACCAGATGAAGATCTTCGATACGCTGAACTCGGGCCTGTCCGTCACGGTCATCGACGTTCGAGCCGGACTGATGTCACCAGCCCTGGCGTCCCTACGAGACATCGGCTTTTTGGACGCCGCCCGATCTGGCCAACTTACCTTCGCCGTGTTTCATGTGTTGGGATCGTCCATCGCCTCGCTAGACGAGATCGCGGAAACAAGCGATTTCATGGGGGGCGCAAAATACTTCCTGGTCAAGAACTTCATCAACGACACCCAGTTCTTTCAGTGGGATCAGTCGACCTACAATTCCTACTTCAACCGCATCAAAGACGCCACTGATCTGACCATCCCGAAACTTAACGAGATGGCCTATGAACAGGTCGAGGTCGCCTCTGTTCCGTTCGTCAATTTCGTTGCGAACAAGGGACAACACGAGGACGCCGCGAACTTCTCGTTTGTGTTGCGCGGTTACGTACGGCACTGGCTTGCCAATGTCTGGAGCGAGTATGACCGGATCAACCTAACAGACCTCGCGGGCGCGAAGTCGGTGACCCGTGCGGGCGAAAGATAGCCGCTTGCGGACCTATGCGCACTGGTTTGGCGATTTTGCCCACCCCCGTCTACATCATCTGCTCTGCAAGCCCGCAGGTCGGAAAGACACTGATTGCTCGGCTCTTGAGCGAATTCTTGCTGCTGAAGAACGGTGCGGTGCTCTCCTTCGACATCAACCTAAGGGAGCCGTCCTTGCTCGACTATCTCCCTTCCATCACAGAGACAGCGGATGTCACGGATACCTATGGCAAAATGCAGCTAGTTGATCGACTTGTTCTAAACGACGGAGTGGCCAAGGTGATCGACCTTGGCTTCCACGCATTCGACGAGTTCTTCAAGATGTGTGGCGAGATCGGCTTCCTGAGCGAGGCGATACAACAAAGGGTCGTACCAGTCGTGCTATTCGTAGCGGATACTGACCGTGTCTCGGCCCGTGCGCATGAAATGCTGCGGCGGCTGATTCCGACGCAAATTCTGATCACCGTCCATAACGAATTCTTCGTCCGCGGCGACTTGTTCGAGGCCATGAACCAGGGCCGCGTCATCCGTTTGGCGGCACTGCCGGCATTTCTACATAACTACATCTGCCGACTAGGCCTGTCTTTCACCGGCTATCTACGCCATGAGAGGGACTCTACGTCGGAACTTCATCAGTGGATTCGGCAGAATTACACGATTTTTCGCGATATCGAAATGAGCGTGATCCCCCAATGGTCGTCTTGACGCAGAACACAGGTGATCCGAAGGCGAGAATTGGAGTCGATCTGTTGCGAGGATCTAGAAATTGTAGGTGTGCCGAATACCTCTGATCCCAAACGCGGGTATAGCCAAATTCACTCGCACGATTGCGTCTCAGCTCGAACACTTTGGCATGCAGTTTAGGTGCATTCGCCTGAGCGGCGTAACACCGGTCACGTTCTTTAACGGGTGCTGCTGATACGCATCGGCCCCGCCAATGAGAGCGAGCCGCCTCGGGACCTACGACACAGGGAATGATAAGTGAATCTCTCCACATTCATTGAGCGCAATGCAGCGTTCGCTCCTAACAAAGCTGCGATCAATTTTGAGGGCGGCAATTTAAGTTACGCCGACCTTAATGGACGCATCGGCCAGGCTGCACAAGCTCTACAAAGTGCGTTTGGCGTCAAGAGAGGCGACCGCGTCGCTATCCTGAGCCTCAACCGCCCCGAATATCTAGTTCTCCTCTACGCTTGTGCCCGGCTCGGGGCGATATTGGTTCCGTTGAATTGGCGATTGGCGGTGGCCGAGCAGCTTTTCATCCTGTCCAACGTTGGTGCTAAGGTTCTGGTCCTTGAGCAGGCTTTCGAAGCAGTTCTGCCGATTTTGTTGGATACGCTGCCCGATATTGCAACCGTAGGCTTCGGCTTTGCGTCTTGCAGTGCGTGCACGTGGGAAGGCTTGTTGGATCAAACAGAGGGAGACAGCTGCGATTCCTGCGCAGGCCTGGCCGACCCACTTCTGATCGTCTACACGTCAGGCACCACTGGCCGGCCGAAGGGAGCGGTGCTGCGCCAGGACGCCTTGCTCTGGAATGGCGTGATGAGTCAACACATGCATGCCCTGACACCCGACGATCATGTGCTGACCGTCTTGCCGTTATTCCACGTCGGTGGGCTCAACATTCAGACGACGCCTGCACTACATCTCGGCGCGACTGTCACGATCCATCCGCGCTTTACGACTGAGGCTACCCTTGCCGCGCTCAAAGATGACCGCCCCACTTTGACCGTCCTGGTGCCTGCGACCATCCAGGCCTTGACCGACGATCTCACGTGGTCCAGTACCGATCTTTCATCACTGAAGGCGATTTCCGTCGGCTCAACGACGGTGCCGCAGTATCTGGTTGATCGCCTGGTTGCCCGCCGCGTGCCGGTCCTCCAGGTTTACGGCTCTACGGAAACGAGCCCCATTGCGATTTATACAAGGCTTGGCGGAGACCTTTCGCGGAAGGGCTCGACCGGCCTGCCCGGACTATGCTGTGAAGCGGTTGTCATGGATGATGCCGGTAACGAGCCGCCCGCAGGGACTCCCGGTGAGATCGTTGTACGCGGGCCCAACGTTTTGCAGGAATATTGGGGCAATCTTCCCGCCACGCGCGAGGCTATGCATGACGGGTGGTACCGTACGGGCGACATCGCCCGTCGCGACGCCGACGGATACTTCTGGGTCCATGACCGTAAGAAAAACCTGATCATTTCCGGTGGAGAAAACATCTATCCGGCGGAGGTCGAGCGCGTACTTTTGGAGCATCCTGATGTTGCGGAATGCGCTGTGATCGGTCGACCCGATCCCCAATGGGATGAGGTGCCGATAGCCTATGTGATCAGGCGGCCCGGATCCCGTATAGACGCGGGAACACTCATAACGCATGTGCGATCGCATCTTGCGCGCTTCAAGGCTCCGCGCGAAATTCTCTTTACGGAGGAATTGCCTAGAACGGCACTGGGCAAGGTTCAGCACGCTATACTCAAAAGACTGGATTCTCGATTAGATAAAAAGGATTTCGGCGACTGATGACCCCACTCTTGGCGGGGTCGCATGCTGCCTGCGCCCTCGCCCCCATGCGCTTCATCCGCGCGCGGTGGTCGCCCGCATGTGTCAAAAGAACCAGCGGGCATCTCAGTTTTGCAGCGATCGCGTTTTGACGCGGGGAAGAGCAATATTCCGGGCAGCCGTTGCCTCGACATTTTGGATAGTCGGCGAATCAACCATCGTCGAGCCAATAAGGATCAGATCGACTTAAGTTGTGTGTCACGAGTCATCACCGAGTTTTCGGGACGGAAGTTGACACACGCGCGAAAGATGTCAGGTCTTGTCGATTTGTCGCTTCAACAAGCGCGCGAAGGCGCCACACTTGCTCGGTATGAAGTCGACCGAGGTTGCTTGAAGAATTGCAGAGCAGAATGCACATAGACGGCCGGAGACTACTCGATACCCGTTCAAAACATCAGCTGCTTCGATATAGCTCGCGGACTACGGCAAGCAAAGAAAGCGGACGCTCACCAGCTTTCCAGGGGCGGCGACAGACCGTCATTGCGACCGACAATCTGACTTTCGAAAGGTGTGTCGATCTGAAGTAAGACTGACGTGCACGACCCGATCCCCTCTCATCCTGGGGCCGCTTGAAATATCATTGCCGCTGGCTGGCGTGACGTTCATAGAATCGGGCCGTGTGTTGATGAGTTCGCACTCGCGCAGCAAAGGTCAATCGCCGCGACAGATGGCGGCCCGCTTACCTGAACAACGCGGTGGCCTCTGCCCTCCGCGCCAAAAGGAAGTAGCGGGCAGCTGAGACATGCAAATGTCTTGAGTTTTGCCGCAGCACTTCCGAAAGGCCTTGGTCGCCATCCCCCGACGCCCATTTACCCAAACCTGAAAGATCCACGTGATTCAGATTCCACCACCCAAGGGGCCCACCATCCGACATTGCTTGTCCGATCGGAAACCGCCTTCCGACTCGGCTATACTGTCCTGCGCGAGGGAGTTGCGGGAATTATACCACCGATACTCGAGGCTAGTTGACGGCATCTCGTTCGGCCGGTGGCAGCGCTGGCTCCTTCTCGAACCTGCCTCCGAGGTCCTAACGCTCGCTTTCGGCGGACTGCTCCTGTTGCTGGCGCTTGCCATTTCGACTACTCGCTCCCGCTCCCAAGAGGAGTGTTTGAAGGCTTCCGATGTCACGGCTTGTCTTGTCGGCCAGTTGACCGATGCGACGGTTGGCGGGGGGATTGGCCGTGGCGTGCCGATCCTTCTTGAGGATTTGCCCGACGCGCTAATCAAGGCTACGCTCGCAACCGAGGATCGCCATTTTTATGACCACGTCGGGATCGATATCCCACGAGCTCTCCACGCACTGCTGGTAGCGACGCAGAACGGCGTCCGTGACCAGGATGATTTCTCGATAAGTCAGCAAATCGCCCGAACTTTTCTTTTGAATGCCGGGCGCGGCATTGAACACCCTATCAAGCAGGCGTTGCTTGCGATTTGGCTTGAATGGAATCTGACCAAAGATGAAATTCTGAGACTTTATCTAAACTGTGTTGATATGGGCAGCGGCATTCTCGGCGTTGATGGTGCGGCGCGTTCTTACTTCAATAAACCTGCCCGCGATATCACTTTCGCTGAAGCTGCGACGCTGGTCGGCCTGATTAACGCGCCGACCGCTCACATCGACCGGACGGCAGCGCAGGCTCGCGCTAATGCGGTACTGGACAACCTGGTCGAATCCGGATTCATGACTGAAGTCCAAGTGCTCGAAGCACGCCAAAAGGCGGCCAGTGTGGTCCTGAGAAGTAAGGAAACTCGACCGAATTAGACGTGCAGCTCAGAATCGTTACAGATTTTCCCAGATGCGCGCGCTGCGAACAGACGGCGGTCGTTCCATCGCAAGACCAAACTCACCTTGATTCTTGCAACGATTTACCCGAGCTCATTCCGAAGGTGAAGTATAGTGATACGATCTTTCTCGTTGTCGGCTGTTGTTAGGTGGCGTTAAATTACGTACCTAACCCGCCAACGACGTCGGCTTCGAACTTCGAGTCTGTGTGTGTCTACGCAAACTTACTTCGCTTGCAACCACAGCCGCACCCGGGCAAAGATCCTCTCACCTTCTCGACTTCTGTCCCGCTGTGTCTGTTGCTTGAACCTGTTATAAAGCTACCGAGTTCTCAGCCCGTACAATCATCCCCTCCACCGCGTCGCCGCTTGACGATCAATCTGTCGTCGACAGCACCAGCCGGAACTCCTCACCGCACATCTCAAACGCGCCAAGCTGCCTAAAAATCGGACGGCAGCGCCTCGCAAACAAATCCAAAAAGAGGAGATGCACGGCCAGCTGCCCGCAGAGCCCTTCTACACGTGAGACTTCGTTCACAGCCCGTCCAATACCCATGGACAATCTCTCCGGCCATCACCCTCGCGCCACTCATGCGGCCGAGATAGCTGTCGAGCATCTGAGCAGTCGTCAAAAATAGAACCAGGCGGTAGATCGCTAGACCGAGCATTGGAACCGATTCACGAAAACTGGTCAGATCGGCTTCCTCAACGCCTGCCGCACGATCGGTAACGATCGAAATCGCGGCCCCGGTTTTGGACGTCCCCGGAGAAAACTCGACCAGAAACATCGCGTAGTCGGTACCACCTTCGAAGCGAATATCCCGCAGACTCGGGGGAACGTCGCATCCTTCGCCGAATTTGGCTCCTTTTGATTGCAGCGCGAAAATCGGGCTCTGCTGAAACAATTCATCGGTCTCGGCGCCGTGAGGAGCCGTCTCGAGTTGGATCCCCCTGTCTCGCCGCCAATGCAGAGTCGCGCCACGAAATTGCAGACCGAGCGTCGGAATTGCGACGCTGACGCGCCGCAAGGAGACGTCACCACGAACCAATGTACCGCAGACCCCGTCAAGCAAGTCTTCTGCTGAGTCGCTCGTCGTAGCGTACTACACAAGCCACCCCGGAAGGTCGACGATCTGATCCGGAGTAGCAGGCTTCATCAAAAGTCCTCGTGGATTGTACCGGTCTCGGAACGTAGCGGGCCATTGTGCCCAATTGCAGCGTCCAAAGAAGCGAGAAGACGTGAGGCCGAAGCAAACGCAACATGCGTTCGTCTCATCGAGTAGTGATCGTGACATTTTCGACGTGCCGCCCTCCCCTGCGAATCGCAGTCCTTCTTTAGAGGGCGCCTGCAGTGCGGCATTCTCGCTCTACGCAGAAAACGCTGAAACGAATCCTGACTTCCGCAAGATTTACGGCGAATGGCTGGAGTTTCGCGAGGACATCGCGACCTGGTTCAGAGTAGCGGAGGCGAGCTTCGAATCCAATCTCTATAAGCTCCAAAAGACCTAATCAAAGTCTCAGGCTCGTCGCCAGCTGATTAAGTGGAGCTGTGAGACTCGAGCACTGTCCTTTAACCAATCCTCATTTGTGGAGCCGGAGTTCGGCCAACTTCGGCAGCAACGCCGGTTATGATCTTGCGCAATCACATCGGTGCGGCATCCGTATGAAACGACGCCGGCCATTACAACGGTTTCCGAAATGCCGGGGAAGCGGACTGTTGCGTCTCACGCGAGAGATCGCTGTGAACTTGCTGTTGTCGACCTAGTATTACTCGCTGTCCCTGTAGTGCGCGGCTACGGGCAAGAGCCAGACAATCGCGCATATGATCACCAATTGCCTTGCCCACCAGAAGACAGTGCTGTTCGTGTCGCAGAAGACGGCGGCATTGGAGGCCGTGAGGCAGCGCATGCACGCGATCGGGCTCGGCAACTACTGCCTCGAAGTCCATTCGACCAAGGCCCAGAAGTCGAGGGTGCTCGAGCAGCTTGCCGCCGCCCGGCGCGAGCACAATCTTGTCACCGAAGAGCATTGGTCGGCTGCCGCCAGCGAACCGAAGCGGCGGCGCGACCAGCTGAACAAGCTTGTCTCTGCGCTGCATCGGCGCCGCCCTACCCCGATTGGAAAGGTGTATTTGCCACTGCTCGATATTGGCGGGCAGAACGCCCTGACCACCCTCAAGCGCCAGTTCGGCGACTCAAATCTGCTCGCGACGATTGGAAACAACTTCGCATTCACCATCCAAAGAGTGACGAAGTCCAGGACGCGTTTCGCGCCGCTGCGGATGATCAGCGATTCGACGAGCCGTGGTGCTTTTACCTCTCCCAACATGGCTACAACACCATGTTTATCCTGTCCGACTTGATCATCATCCAAGGGATTTTTCGAACGGTAGGAATCCAAGATTTTGCGGACGGTCAGCGAAGACTGATCAAAGAAGTGACGGACGCTGCAAACAATTTGTTGGAGTTTGCTAAATCGTTCACCAAAGCCGTATGGCTCGAGCATTTCGACGACAAAATCATTTGCGACAGATTGTTCGACGTTGTCCACGCTCCCATTGTCGACGATTTGACTCTCCCCTTTTTCGTGACATTACCGTAGGCGCCGCCGCTTGGCCCGAAGACTGGCATTTAGGAGCCACTATGCAGAAAGCCTGGCGCTCTGAGCGCCGGGCTTTCCTCGTTCTCTTTATGCTAGTGCTCAGGGCGTGAGATGAAGACTTTGCCACGATCGCTCTTCGAACGTGATTGAGCCGGAGCTCCTCTTTTAATTGCTGATGTGCCAGCCCGAATATCAACCGTACCTTGATGGTGGCGGCAGGTGTCCGCAGATCGAGACAAATCAGACGCCAATGCCCACGATGCTTAGCTTTACTTCTCTGGATCTGAAATGCGGATCAGCATCTTCACGTGCGGTCCCGCCCGTTTGAAGATCGGCTCCCAGAAGGCATAGGCCGTCTCGGCGAAACTCGCGCCTATGGTAAACTTCGTGAGCGCCGCCCAATATGCGGTCTGTCGGCGGCAGCCCTGTCCCTCGACAAGTTGCCAGATAAATTGAGCGACCTGGCGCGCGTACGTGCTCGGACGACCTCGGTGGTTGGGCACGATCTCAAGCCGGATGGTCCCGGTGTCGCGCGTCTCCGGCTCGGTGATATTGGCAAGCCAGATGAAGATTGATGGATCAATGCTCGCGGCATAGCCGTCGCGCTCGAGCTGCTGATTGATCATAGAGAACGCGGTGGCGGCCTCTCTGAAGCATTCGCTGAGAATGAAGTTCGCCTGATTCTCCAGTTTGCCACTCTGAAGATCGTCCAACAATCTGACCGCCTCGTCAGTGAGCCTCCGCATGTATTGCAGTTGCAGTTGCCCTCCGCTGTCAGCTGGTTCCCTCTGCACAATCAATTCGGCCGGATCCGCGCAGAACTCCGCTACGGCTTCATTGAGGACTGTCAAAGAATTGCTTTCAAGACGGTACCCGCCGATGCCTTTAGCCGATTCGCCTCTCACCGGCGTCTCTACGAGGCCCTTGGCATGGTCGAACGCAGCATTCAGGCTAGATGTCATGTTTTCAGGGGCTCTGTTTTGATGGTCGGTGGTGATTTTCACCATCATGCCGGTAGCGTTGAAATCTAGCAGTTCCTTCTTGGGTAACGATGCCGCATTCTGAGACCCAGGCCCCGCAACGGGATTAGGAACCGTCGCTTGCGCTGCAAGGGTCAGCCAATCGTCAACGTCTCGGCTCGCCGCCGCGGTAAGCTCCACCAAAGAGCGTCGCGTACAGCGCGTATGGCTAGCACGCCGCTTTTTTTGCGTGTAGCTCATGAGTTATTGACTCCTCCACAAAGCTTCTTCAAGATCCAGCGCCACAACTCATGAACTTCCGCCGAGGCTCTTCCCTCTTGTGCAAACTCGGTCACGCCTAATCCTGCCCCAAGCGCGTCCTGGTGATCATTGCGTTGCCCAACATAGGGAAGCGCAAGCACACCGAGCGAATTGAGCGACGTTGCAGCTTCACTCAAGCGGCAGCCCCGCGGTGGCGTCTGGTTGAGGACAAAAGCAAATCGGCGGTTGAGCCTACGAATAGCAATCAGCGTCGGTATCGCAGCTTCGATATCGGCGGGACTCGGACGCACCGGGATCAGGCAAAGATCGGCCCTCGCGATGGCGCGTATCGCCAGTGCATTGCTAGTGGCGGCCGTATCGATGACCGTAAGCCAGATCCTCTCAGCTTCAAGGCTAGCGAGCGCCCCTTCCATTTCGGCAGGATCGCAGACCTCAACGATACGCGGATAGGGATGGCCACGTCGCTCTTTCCATTTAGCGATCGTGCCTTGTGGATCCGCCTCGACAATTGCGACGCGCTCCCCGTTCGGCATGGCGGCGACTGCAATTCCGACCGCCAGCGTGCTCTTGCCGCTTCCGCCTTTTTGAGTGACCAGAGCAAGAACATACATCTCCTGCGCTTCCCGGATGACCATGACATGAAACGACGAATCGTCAAAAGAATCTAGCCTAACAGGCCTTGACCAAAACTTCCCCTCTCGTGAAGCGCTTCAAGAGCGGTGCGTGGAGCTCACGAGCAAGTCAAGCCCACCCACTAACGACAGACCGAACTATACACTGCTGAACGCCGGCCAGTCCAACCGTTTGGGTACCATGCCACGGCCAAGCTCCGAGCGGTTAAAGATGGCGGCCGCCCCGCTCAAGATGGACATAACGCACAACCACAGCGAGGGCGTTTTCCGCGGTCGAAGGGAGATTGATGCCATGTGAAACCTCATTCTCGCGCCTCATACATCCTCAACGTTCTGGAAAATGGCATGCATTGTTAGTGCTAGCTTGAGCAGGAGCAACGCGCAAAGGTTTTCGGGGTCTCTATGTGATGGTCTCTATGTGAAACAGACGCAAAATCGAAAACCCGGCATTTGTCTCTCACGACCGCAGCTCCACCTTTCAAGTAGAGCAGCACGCTATTCCATACCGACATGGACGACTTGGCCCGTGACCAGACCGAATGCATCGAACTTGGATTCATTCAGGACGCCTGCGAAAGCGAGATTGGCGTTGGCCATCGAAATCGGACCAACTGCCCTGAGCTTCCAGGCCAAACAGCGAGTTCGCTATTTGGCGGCGATATCCGATTGGACCGCCGACCGTGCCGCCGGTCGCATTATGGTACCCCATGTCAACGGGCGGAGCGACCACGCCGTCGGCGTTGACCGTTTCCCAACATTGATGAGCGGAGAAGCCGCCGCCATTGATGCCGATGTAGAAGCCGCTCCAATCATGACTTGGAACGACCGGTGGGGAGGCTTTGACGTGGGGCTTCGCGGCAAGAACAGCGGCAGAGGCAGAGGCTGCCAGCGCGATGAAAGCCATCGTACCCAGCAAGACTTTATTCATTCTTAATCCAGCTTCACATCTGTTGCCGCTGACGATTGCCATGTGACCACCTTCTCCATCAACTCCCAAGGTTGATAGTTGACTGAGCTTCAGCAAGGGCATGTCACGTCGTCGGTGCATGCTGTCTGCCCACTAGTTTCGCCCACCTTGTGTCCTTCAGAGCCCGCTGAGTGTGGGGTCGCGTATTGTTGTAGTCAGCGCCCCTAATCACAAGCCGAAGCCGGTCACGGAGCTCCCCATTGCGGAGTCTCGCCCGCCTCGCGCCAAGATGCACGCGGCCACCCTCGCGTGACGAAGCCGGCTAGCTATCGCCTAGCAAGACGGCCTCCGCTCGATAAATCGTGCCTGTGCATTTCAGTTCGCGACCCCTGCGCCCCGGTCGCTCCAGCGGATGAAGCGATTGTAAAGCGTCTTGTGCGGACCGTAGCCCTTCGGCGCGTCCTTCCACTGCAGACTGTTGCGAATGACATAGACGATACCACTGACAACGCGGCGGTCGTCGACCCGCGGCACGCCATGCGTCAACGGAAAACACGGCGATATGCGCGCGCGCCAGCCTCGACTTTCTCGGAGCTCTGATCGCGGCGTTCCCTACAAGATCCACACGGTGCTCACCGACAATGGAATCCAGTTCACCTTCCGGCCACACCAAGCGGACAGCCCGGCGGCAAGATACGTGACACATATGTCGATATGCGATGCCAGGAAAACGGGTTATAACATTGGCTGACCAAGATTAAGTATCCCTGGACCAATGGCCAGGTCGAGCGCATGAACTGCACGAAGGAAGCGACCGTCCAACGCGACCGTTACGATCGACAGGATCAGCTCGAATCTCACCCTGCCGACTTCATCACCGCCTACAACTACGCTCTGCGGCTGAAGAGCCTGAAGGGCCTCACACCCTACGAATACATATGCAAAATGCTGGACTTCCCAGCCCGAACGATTCAAACTCAACCCGCTCCAGCAAATGCCGGGACTAAGCAGTACCGCCACACCTCCGCTGTAAGCCAAGCCTGCTTGATGAGGTCGAGGAGCGCCAAAGGCGCATTTGCAAATGAGGCATGAGTATCGATTCTTGAAGCCATGCCCGGGCAAGGTGGCAGCAGCACGAATCAACATTGCCCCATCATCTCCCGCTTCCGCTAGCCTCCCGCCCCCCAACATCCTCCCCGTCTTAGCGCGCCTGACTGTGTCGATCACTTTGCTTGGCAACGCAGCATCGTGCTGCGCAAGCGCCCCCCTGATAAGGGCCACCCTTTTCTCACTGGCGTCGCCTTGGATAGCGACCGGGCTGCCGGCGTGAACTATCATGGCGCCCGCTGATGGATCAAAAAGGAAAGCCACGAGCACCTCAGATAAATCATTCAGTAGCGGTCAAGGCCAAGCGTGACGAACGTTGAGCGGTTTCTCGCGTTCGGGGAGCGGCGCTATTGCGAAAGTGGATCCGCCTGTCGGCTTCTCGTCAGGTGAATGCGGCACACGTGGCGAACTGAAGCTCGCGTAAAGGCAACCTCTTCCGGCGATGGAGTTGCCGGCGCAACGGCGCGAGCTTGGGTAGCACGCGGTGTTGTTTCCCCCGAAGCGCGCCCCGTGCCGATCCAACCTTAGCGCCCGGCAAGCCCCCATTCGTCGTACCGCATTGGCTCCCCTAGGCGGGCGCCTGTGAAAAGCAGACGGCTAGCAGCCCCCGTAGCCTTCGTCTCTTCAGAGATAAGCTCAGCACAATTGCAGCAGCGCGAGCGGCTTTCGCCCCTTCGGTCGAGTTGTCTATCGTTTGAGCGCTGAAGCCACGCGCTAACTCCGCGTCTGGAGGAAATACGACAGGACAGGGCAGCAGCATTAATGACGGTGGCCGACGCTGGGCGACGATCTGCATTTTTCAAGAGTGCAGCGCCCTCGTCGCCGATGTTTTGAAAAATGAACCGTTGTAACCTCCGTTGGAGATGGCGCGCCGCACTTAGTCAGCAGAATAACCAAGGTCGCGCGCAATTCGACGCGGCGGCTGCGCTGGCCGAGAAACTCTTCCAGGAGGCGCCAGAGTTGCACATCCTCGGCACCAGCCGGGAGCTGTTGCGTGTCGAGGGCGAACATGCCCACCGCCTTCTGCCATTGGCAAGTCCGCCGGAGAAGGCCAGTCTGACCGCTGCAAGCGCGCTCGCCTATCCCGCCGTCGAACTCTTCGTCGAGCGTGCGACGTCCGGAGGGAGCGAGTTCGCGCTGACGGATGCGAACGCTTGGGATGTCGGCAATCTCTGTCGCCGGCTCGACGGCATTCCGCTTGCAATCGAGCTCACCGCCGGCCATGTCGGCGCATATGGCGCCCGCGCCATGGTCCGGCTCCTCGACGAGCACTTCAATCTGCTCTGGGAGGGGCGGCGGACCGCCCTGCCCCGCCACCGCACGCTGCGTGCAACCATCGAATGGAGCTACAATCTCCTTTCCGAAGCGGAGCGCGAGGTTCTCGACCGGCTGTCCGTGTTCGTCGGCAGCTTCAGCTTGGACGCCGCGCGGGCGATCGCCGCGACCGCAAAGGACGATGACGCCATCCTGGCCATCATCGACAGCCTCGTCGCCAAGTCGATGCTTGCGTCGAGCGTCGACCGGCAATCGCCCCGTTATCGGCTCCTGGACGCCACCCGGGCCTACGCGCAGGAGAGGCTCGCCGCCCAAACCGATGCCGATGAGATGGCTCAGCGCCATGCCGCGTACTTTCGCGCCCTGCTCGAGAACACCGATGGCGCAGCGAGAGACGGCTTCCCGGCCGCCGCCGATCAGTTCGGCAACATCCGAAGCGCTCTGGCGTGGTGCTTCTCGGATCGAGGAGACCGTGGCATCGGGGTGGCGCTCACGGCCGCAGCTATTCCCCTGTTCTTCGAACTGTCGCTCCTGGCCGAATGCGAGCACTGGGCCGCGCGCGCCATTGAGGCGCTCGATGAAACTGCCGAAAGCGCGAGGCGCAGCCTTGCACTCTACGCCGCCCTCGGATCGGCCCGGACACTCACCGGGCAGTTCGACGATCTGGCCATGATCTGCCTCAACCGCGCGCTTGCGCTGGCAGAGAAGATCGGCGACCTTTCCGGCCAGGTCCGGCTGATCGATCGGCTGCATCTGCTCCAACTGCTCACCGGGAAATTCGCCGACGCCTTGAAGACGGCCAGAAGAGGCGAGAGCATCGCACTGGAGAGCGGTGATCCCGGTGCCCTTTCCCGCATGCACTTGGCGCTTGGCATCTCCTGTCACTATCTCGGCGAACTTGCCGCCTCCCGTGCGTACATCGAGGCCGCGATGTCGCGTTCCGGCGCGACGAAGGACGTCAGTGGCGAGCCGACGCTCGACTATCCCGGCCGCGCACCAATCACTTTGGCCCGTATTCTATGGCTCCAGGGATATCCCGACCGAGCCGTGGAAATCGCGCGAAAGACTGTTTCCGACGCGCTCACCATGGACAACCCCACCATGCTTTGCCGGGCGCTGCTCTGGGCGTTCGACGTGTTCTATTGGAATGAGGAGCTGGAAAGCTACGAAGATTCCATCGACAGGCTTCTGGCCGAGAGCCGTACGCACAAGCTCGCCACGCTCGAGATCGTGGCGGAAGCCATGAAAGGAATTACGCTGCTGACGCTCGGGACGACCGGTCCGGGTCTCGCGATGCTGAAGGGCTCGGTCGAGAAGCTGCAGAACCGCCGTTTCGGTGCGGTCGCAGGCTTGAGCGTGCCGCTTGCTGCGGCCCTGGTGGCGGCAAATCACGGCGAGGCCGCGCTGGACACGATCAACCAGGCCATCGCCCAGGCACGGCGTTGCGGCTTCCTGATGGAGATGCCCGACATGCTGCGGGTGAAGGCGGAGGCGCTGATCCGCAAGGCCACGCCCGACATGTTGCAGGCGGAGCAGAATCTCGCGCAATCGCTCGAATTGGCGCGCCAACAAGGCGCGCTCGGTTACGAACTGCGCACGGCAACCGTGCTTGCGCGGCTACGGCAGCGCCAAGGCCGCTACCGAGACGCAGAAGAACTTCTTGCACCCGTGTATGGCCGTTTCACCGAGGGGTTTGGCACGCGCGGTCTCAAGACAGCCTCGGATCTGCTCACTGAGCTGCGCTTGTCCCGGTCGGACAGGGTTGCGGCGCATTGAGCGGGCTCTTGGTGAGGACACCCGAACTACTGGGGCGCCAGCTGCGCCATCATTGTCCTCGCGCGGCGCAGATCGGCGATCTCGAAACCCTCGGTGAACTTGCCGTACACGGGCTCGAGAATATTCCGCGCGTCGGCCGGCCGGCTCTGGCTCATCCGCAATCGTGCCAGACTGATCGCCGTTCGCAGCTCCCAGAATAGCGCTCCCTGACCGCGCGCCACCTCCGACGCCTGGTCAAAGGCCTGCTCGGCGGCTGCCGCGGAATAATGCGCGCCGGCGTGTAGCAGCAATTCGCCCTTGATGCGCCAGAGCTCCGCCACATACCAGCGTTCGTCACGTGCTTCGCATCGCGCCAGCGCCTCGTCGATGGTCGCAAGTCCTTGCGAAATCTCGCCGGCTTTTCCGAGACATGTTGCTAGCTCCCCGAGGAGAAGCAGAAAGCGTGGCAGAAATCGCGCCTCGCCCGCCAGGCCGAGCGCCTTGCGTAGCAAGGACAGGCCGGCCTCGAGGTCGCCACCGCGCGCCACCACCATGCCCCTAAAGGCGCGTGCCCAGACGCTCCACAGCCGGATCGGGTGACGTTCGGTATGCTCGATCAGCATCGTGCAATAGCGCTCCGCCAGGACGAGATCACCGGCGAGAAAGGCAATCGGGCAGGCGCCCTGTCCGAGCACGCTGCAAAACGTCAGGGCATGACCGTTCGTGCGACCTTCCTCGACATTGCGATCGACCACGCGCAGCGCCTGATCCGCGAAGCCGAGCAGCCAGAGGATGCGCGCCTGGAAGTAATGTGCCGAGGCGCGCGGGTCGAACCGGAAACGGATGACCTGCGGCTTTGCCGTCAGGTCGGAAAGACGGGCCAAGGCCCGGTCGATGTGACGGTGCGCCAGCCGCTGATCGCCGAGATAATGCATGGTCGTGGCGAGGAGCCGTTCTGCCATCATCCGATCGACCGAATTGCTCGATCCGGCCACGACATCCGCAAAACGGCGCGCAAGTCCGAGTGCCTTGCGAAACTCGCCATTGTTGAACTGATCGATACAAAGGCCCCAGAGCGATCGCAGCAGATAATCATTGTCGCCGAGCTGCTCGGCGAGCCCAAGAGTTTCGACCCAGGCAGGACCCGCTTCCCGGGCCCTACCAATGCCATACATCAGCGACCAGGCGCGCGCAGCCGACAATTGCATGCGCAGCTGCCGCGCATTCGCCGCGCTGTCGTCGAGATGGGCCAGCGCCAGCTCGGTCCGCTCGCGGCATTCTGCAAGCAGAGACAATTGCACCCATAACGGGATCGCCGCCGCGGTCAGCGCCACTCCGATCTGCGCGTCGCCCTCGGGCGAGAAGGCCCAATCGAGGCCCGATCGCACGCTGTCGATATGGCGACAATAAAACTTGAGCCACTCCGCCTGCAGCTGGGTTTCGCTATCGGCTTCAGCTCGCGCAAGGAAGCCGCAATAATATTGAGCGAGACGGCGCGCCGCGCCGGCAAGCTCTCCGCAAGCGCGCAGCTTGTCCAATGCGTAAGCGCGCGTGGTATCCAGCAGCCGATAGTGAGGGTGATCACCGCCGATGTCGGCAAGAACGAGCGACTTGGCCACCAGATTGGCCAGCCGACCCGTAAGCTCACCGATGCCCTCGCCGGCCACCACGATCGCGGCTTCGAGCGAAAACTCTCCGGCGAAGACGCCGAGCTGCCGCAGGATGCGCGCCTCCATCTCCGGCAGCAGGTCGTAGCTCCAGTCGAGCGTGGCGCGAAGGGTTTGCTGCCTGGGTAGCGCCGTCCGTCGGCCGGTCGTCAGGAATTTGAACCTGTCGTCCAGAAGCACGGCAATCTTCGCTGGACTCAACATCACCGCGCGCGCCGCCGCGAACTCGATCGCGAGCGGAATTCCGTCGAGCCGCCGGCAAATGGAGGCAACGGCTCCGAGATTTTCCTCATCCGGCGCAAAATTCGAACCGAGCGCCCTCGCCCTCGTCATGAACAATTCCACGGCGGTGTAAGCAGATGCGCCGCCGCATCCGACCCGGGATTCGGGCGGCACGTCCAGAGGAGGAACGCGATAGACGTGCTCGCCGTCGATGCGCAGCGCTTCGCGGCTGGTCGCAACGATGGTGGTCCCGGGACAGCGGCTGACGATCGCGTCGGCCAGTTGAGCCACCGCATCGACGACATGCTCGCAATTGTCGAGGACGAGCAACAGCTGCCGCGCGCCGACCGTGCGTGCGACTGCCCCCGGCGAGATGTCCTCGCCTTCGAGCTTGATTCCGAGCACGCTGGCGACGGCCGAGCAAACCAGCTTGGGATCGGGCAGCGAGGCAAGCTCGACCAGCAGCCGATCCGCAGCAAAACCGGGCGGCGCCGTTCTGGCGGCTTCCAATGCAAGCGCCGTCTTGCCGATGCCGCCAGGCCCGACGAGGGTCACGACCCGATAGGCCGAAAGAAGCTCCCATAGATGTGCGATGGCGGTGGCCCGACCGATTAGATCGAACGATGCATTCGGAATGTTGGTCGAGCGCAATTGTTGGGATGCTGAAGATTGTAGCGGCGCATCCGTCTGGCGGATCTGCCATGACCCCAGCAGGCGATATCCGCGTCCGACGTCGGTTGCGAGCATGTCGCGGTCCGCGCGAAAGGCTCTTCGAATCGCGGCGATGTGCACCCGAAGTGCGCTCTCCTCGACAAAAACGCCCCGCCAGACACGCTCGGCCAAATCGTTCTTGGTGACCAGATCGCCTTCGGCCCGAACCAATTCCGCAAGGATCTCAAAGGCGCGCCCGCCCAGAGGAACGACCTCACCCTGCGCGCGCAATTCGCGCCTGGCAAGATCGATCTCCCATTCCGAGCAGGTGTAAACGGGACGCTGGCCCGACTCAGCCATCATTGGCACGGCCCCGAATGGTTCATTGGTCTTGCGTGCAGTTTATCACCATCCTTCCAGGAGACCAGTTTGCCAGGCGGAAGAGCAAGACCCGGGTTCCTCTTGCACCCCATACCCTTCAGCAGCCGCGGCAGATCGAACCTTCCAGCATTTTCTCAAGGCGGGCGTCGTCCTTGTCGATGGTCGCGTCCGTGCCGAGCAGAGGCCGCTTCATCGCATGACCGCCGCCCTCCGACGAGGGAAGTGCAGTGCCGAGCGAGTTCGTCCCAGGCGCCGCGGCACTCGTACCGAGCGCGCCGCCGTGTGCCATCGACATATGCGATCCCATGCCGCCGCGGGCAGATGCTGCGCCCGACAGTCCGAGACAAGCTACGACGCAAAGGAAAGAGAGCAGTCTCATGGCTTACACTCCGCATGTTCTATGACCTGCACTCTCAAGTGGGCGTCGCGATTGATTTGACCATGCACGAACGTGCGAACGATCATGACAAAAGTGACAGGATTCGATGTCGAAGATGGACCATTCGATAAACCCCGCCTGCATGCTGGTTATTTCCCCACTCGTCTTCTCGCAAGAGTGATGCGTACCGGACAGGTTTTTCCGCTGCACTGCCTATATGACTCGGTACAGAAGACAATTTCCGGAAACGTCACCAGCCGAGCAGCGATCATCGCCAAGCGACTCTCCGCACCTCACGAGCAATGGAGAATCGCCATGAATGTATTCAAGACCATGATCGCCGCCGCGCTGATCTCGACGGCAACGATATCCTCGGCCTCCGCGGCTTGGTCATTCGCCGACCAGGAGCCCGCCGCATTTGCATCAATGTATCCGGATCGCGACGTGCTAAACGGCGGCGCGCTGACGCCGGCAGGACGAATGGGCCTGGAGCGGCCCGGCGGCGCCGCGCCGGTGTTCGGAGCAGCGCACCCTTACGTCCGTCACTGGCATCGCTGAGCGAACGACGAAGGGCCGGCCTGCGTACACAGCCGACCACGCCCGTCCGTGAATCCGCACGGGAGTGCGTCCGCGCCAAGTGGCGCACCCCGCCGGTCTCGCAGCATCGCGACCGCGCAGAATCGACTGTCGACCGAGCCGCCACCACGACTTCGTGCAAAGGCGAAAATGATCGTTCGATTGATACTGCTGATCCCGCACGCGCATACACATGTCTGACGGGCGAGCCGAGGCGTTCCCGGCATCGCTTTGTCAAGGAGACATGCAATGACCAATCTGAAGCTCTTGTCGGCCGGGCTGGCCGTCGCCGCCATGATTGCCTCCCCCGCGATGGCTCGCGAAGGCGGCAACAACACGCGCCGCACGAATGTCGACTCCTATGCGTCGGTTCAGCGCGTGCCCGTCACCTCCAAGCGCAACTGCGTTCGCGCTCCCGACATCGGTGCATACGCGACCGCCCCCTGGCGCCGGCCTCCCTGCGAGCCCACCTCCGGCTACTGAGCCTGTGGGCCGTACGAGCCCTTGGCTGCAAGGCAAGCGACAGCGCTGAGTCGAGAATTCTCCTCTCAGCGCTTCGCGGATTCGACGTCGCAGATGGAAGGAAAATGGCGGCGTCATGCCGGCCGTTGCTCCAACCAAGCCGATCGCCGCAGCAATCGATCCTCGGCAACTTATCTTCCCAATCGCTAGATCAAGTCAGCCGCAGCCGCATTCCGCCACCGCCTCGGCGAGTCGCCCGCGAAGCGCCTGAATGTCGTGGTGAAATGAGCCTGGCTCTGAAAGCCTACCGTCAACGCAATCTCGACGATCGGCATCTCGCAATTTCGCAGCAAATCCTTGGCGCGCCGTATCCGTTCGCGCAGGATGTATTCGTGCGGGCTGCATCCCGTGGCGATCCGGAACTGGGCGGCGAAATGCATGCGACTCAAGCCGGCCACTGCGGCAAGATCCGCGAGCTGGACCTTCCTGCAAAAGTGACTTTCGATGTAGTCGAGCACCCGCTTGAGCCGCCACTTCTGCAATCCCTGAATCTGCCTGTCACTCGCACCTAGGCAGCCGCGGACTCGCCCTTCGAACTGCCCCGGCCTGCCTGACTGCAAGGCAGACAACCGCGCAACGACGGCAAGGCGCAGGGCGTCGACGCAGATAGCGCCACCGGCGGGCGTCAAGCTTTCTACCGCGGCGAGAGCTTCGGCCAGGCTCCGGACGACAGGATCATTCTCGTTGAAGGCGAGCATCCTTGTCGCGGAGACCGGCAGCGTCGCGGACACGCTGTGCCGTGGAACCCGGACGCG
Source organism: Bradyrhizobium sp. DOA1 (assembly GCF_001593325.1). Taxonomy (NCBI): domain Bacteria; kingdom Pseudomonadati; phylum Pseudomonadota; class Alphaproteobacteria; order Hyphomicrobiales; family Nitrobacteraceae; genus Bradyrhizobium; species Bradyrhizobium sp. DOA1. The sequence goes on along the minus strand of NZ_JXJM01000001.1, from coordinate 448,075 downwards.
CAGAAAGCCAGTATCATGCGGTCGATCACGCGATACCCTGGACTCGCGCCGTGGATCGGTCTCGATCGCTATGACGAGGCCGAGCTGATCGAAGACAATTGCGGCCGCGTCCCGGGCCGGCAGATCGTCGCTGCGCGAAACGACGGCTTTCGGAAGCGGCTCGACTGATGTCATCGCGGCCGAGCGGAAGTCGGAAGCTCCGTCATCGGAGATGATGGCGGTTGGCTCGCAACCATGCCTCGGTTGTCGCGGCGGTGACAGCTGGGACATTGTTCTTACTCTAACTGCACTGGTCCAAACCGGAAGGCGCGCAACCAGCGGAATCCGCGAGCGGTGGGGCGCCTCCATCGATACGATCGTAGCAAGGCCGGGTCTGGTCGCGAGTTAAGAGACGTAAAATCAGGAAATTTCAGACGCGCTCCTGCGGACGCGTGTCGGCCCCGTCGCGCGATTGTTGCGCTCGGCCGTCGCGGCTCTCTGATTTGACACGCCTATCATCGTCACGAATTCGTTTAGGGAACAACGAGCATGTAGAGCGGCGGGGCACTGACGTCGGACGCCCGAACACGGCGAAGGTCTTCTTGACACGCCAACCGCCTCCCCTGTAGGAGACCGAGGCATAGTCATGCTTTCATAGTATTGCCAAGAGACGGTGATCTTCGGAAAACCATGACTTTCCTGGCATCACGACGGTGAATCTGATCCGCGGATCCCTATGTCGTCTTCGCCGGCCAATCGAACCTACGCTTTTGGAAACTGGCTCATCGATTGCCAGCGCAGAGAGCTGAGACACGACAACATCGCGGTGCCGATCGGCAGCCGTGCATTCGAGCTTCTCGAGAAGCTGGCGGATTGTGCCGGTCTTCTGGTGACCAAGGATGAACTGATCGGGAGCGTCTGGTCAGGCCAGGTCGTCGAGGACAACACGCTCCAGGTCCATATCTCCGCGGTCCGCAAGGCGCTCGGCAGGGATCGCGATCTCCTCAAGACGGTCTCGGGCCGGGGATATACTCTCGCGGGAAGCTGGCGAAGCGGACATCCGGATCACTCCGCAGCCGCAACCATATCCGCGCTAGCCGCGTCCTCCTTTTCGAGCAACCTGCCGAATGTGCGCGCGCCTCTGATCGGCCGCGAGGATTCCCTGAACGAGTTGATCGATATCCTCTCCGCATACCGCGCCGTGACTCTCGTCGGCCCTGGAGGCATCGGAAAGACCAAGCTCGCCATCGAACTTGCGCGGCGCGTCGCATCGTCGTTCGACGATTCCGTCGCGCTGGTCGAGCTCGCGACCTTGCAGGATCCACCGCTGGCGGTCTCTGCGACGGCCCGTACCCTGAAGCTCGCCTTGAGCGACAAGAACGTCTCGCCCGCGAGCATCGCCCAAGCCGTCGGCTCGCGGCGCCTGCTTCTCGTCCTTGACAATTGCGAGCATGTCATCGACGTTGCCGCGCAAATCGCCAGCGCGGTGCTTCGCTATTGTCCGAGTGTCTCCGTTCTTGCGACCAGCCGCGAAGCGCTGCGCATCGACGGAGAATATGTAGCGGCCATCCCGCCGCTATCGGTCCCAGGACCAGACATCCTTGATCCCGATCGGCTGCTTCGGGAAAGCGCGGTGCAGCTCTTCGTCGCGCGAACGCGGGCATTGCGTGCAAGCTTCGTTCCCGACCCAGGCGATTTGCTGAAGATCGCCGCCGTCTGCCGGCGGCTCGACGGGATTCCGCTCGCGCTGGAGTTCGCCGCAGCTCGAGTCGCGAATCTCGGGGTGGACACCGTGTTGAGCCGCCTGGACCGGCGCTTCGAGCTCCTGAGCAGCGGCCGTCGCGACCAGCTGCCGCGGCACCAGACCCTGCGAGCGACGCTGGACTGGAGTTACGACCTGTTGTCGCCCGAGGAGCAGAGGCTGCTTTGCCGGCTTGCGATATTTCCGGCCGGCTTCACGCTGGACGCGGCCATTGCAATGATGGACGGCGACCTGTCGCGGTCGGACGTCATCGAGACATTGTTCAATCTGGTTGGCAAATCGCTGGTCTCTCTGAATCCCTCGTTCGAGGGACGATGGCGCCTGCTCGAGACCACGCGGGCCTATGCTTTGGAGAAGCTAGCGGAAGCCGGGCTCGTCGCGCAAATTGCGCGACGGCAAGCGGAATTCCTCAGGCAGCTCGCTACGCCGCTTGGCGGCACTTCCCCGACCTCCGTCGATGTGTCCCGCCTCGCCCAGGAGATCGAGAACGTGCATGCCGCGCTCGACTGGGCCTTCGCGCCTGATGGCGATACTGCGCTCGGAATCGAGCTGACGGCCGGTTTCGTTCCGGTGTGGATGCAGTTGCTGTCCTTCGTCGAATGCTCCAGCCGGATCGAGCACGCCCTCGCCCATCTCGGCCCGGGGTTGACCTGCGATCCGGGGATCAAGGCACAGCTCCATGTCGCATTGGGTTTCGCGCTTCTCAACACGACCGGCTCTGCCGACCGCATGAAGGCGGCGCTCAACATCGGCCTCGTGCTCGCCGAGGAGCGGTCGGATCTCGAGCTTCAGCTCAAGGCCGTGTGGACGCTATGGAGCTACAATCTCAACTCGGGCCAATATGACGCCGCCAAATCCGTCGGCGAGCGATACCTCGAGATCGCCCTGCGAACGGAGAACTCCGCCAACGAGACCGTGGGGCGGCGCTTGATCGGCGCCGCCACTCATTTTTACGGAGCGCAGGAGGATGCAAGGCGGGAGCTCACCCTGTCCCTGGATTACGAAGCTCGCGGATCGAAGGACGGCCCGAACCAGATGTGGTTCCTGCTCAACCAGAGCGTTCTGGCCAAGGCCATGTTGGCCCGCGTCTTGCTGCTCCAGGGAAAGGTGGCGGAGAGCAGAGCTCTTGCCGCCGAATGTCTAGAGGAGGCGGAGCGGGAAAAGGACAAGCTTGCGATCGCCTACGCTTTGCGGAACGCCGTCTGCCCGATCGCGCTCATGACGCATGATCTCGCTGCGGCCGATCAGGCGATCTCGTCTCTTCTCGCACTCGTGACTCGCGAGGGAATAGCTTTCTGGACAAGCTGGACGTCATGCTTGAAGGGACAGTTGCTCGTCCTGCAAGGTCAGTACGACGATGGAATAGAGTTGCTGCGGGGTGGACTGAAGGCGCGCGCCGAGAATGGATGGCTGATGCGCAATCCGGAGTTTCTCGGATCGCTCGCCGAAGGCCTGCTCGCGAGCGGCGAAACTGCGCAGGCCCTGGCTGCCGTTGAAGAGGCCTTGAACATCGCCCGGCAAGGTCGGCAATTGTGGTGCCTTGCGGATCTTTTGCGCATCAAGGGCGAAGTTCTGCTGGCGGATGCCCCGCTCGATCTCTCCCGGTCGGAATTGCTGTTCGCCGAAGGGCTGTCCGTTGCCAGAGAGCAACAATGCCGCTTCTACGAGCTGAAGATCGCGGCGGCCTGGGCCAGGATCATGGCAGGGTCGGATCGCCAGCAGACCGCGCTCGACCTCGTCGGTCCGATCAGCGCGCAATTCGATCGGGACCTCGATCTTCCCGCGCTTGCATTCGTGCGCGGGCTCGTTGCAAGCCCGGCGACGACAGGTGGTGGCGACCGGCCTGCCTCCTGCACCTGCCACTAATACCTTCCTCCTCAATCCCACGGACGATGCTTGATCATGATCTCTCGACGACGACTCCTGGGCGGCGTTGGCGCTGCGATGCTTTCGCCCGCCATCATCCGTGCCCAGGGCACCAGACCCATCAGAATCGGCGAGATCAACTCCTATAGCAGCGCGCCCGCATTCACCCTTCCCTATCGTCGCGGCTGGCAGCTGGCGGTCGAACAGTTGAACGCAAGAGGCGGCCTGCTCGGGCGCGAGGTCGAAATCATCAGTCGCGACGACGAGGGCAAGCCGAGTGTTGCGCTTCGCGCGGCGGAAGAGCTGGTGCGCAGGAACGGCGTCGACCTCTTGGCAGGTGCGTATCTGTCGCATGTCGGGCTGGCAATCAGCGACTTCGCGCGGCAACATCGGATCCTGTTCGTGGCGAGCGAACCGCTCACGGACGCCCTGGTCTGGGACCAAGGACATCGATATTGCTACAGGCTGCGCCCATCGACCTACATGCTTGCCGCCATGCTGGTGGAGGAAGCAGCGCAGCTGAAGGCGACGCGGTGGGCGACGATCGCACCGAACTACGAGTACGGACAGTCGGCCGTGAGGTGGTTCATGCATCTTCTCCGCAGCCGTCGTCCAGACGTCGAGTTCGTTGGCAGCCAGTGGCCGCCGCTCGGATCCATCGATGCAGGCGCGGTCGTGAACGCTCTCGCCCAGCAGAATCCGGACGCAATCCTCAACGTCACCTTCGGTCCCGATCTCGCCCGTTTCGTCCGGCAAGGTCATGATCGCGGCCTGTTTAGGGGACGAAGCGTCGTGTCGTTCACGACCGGCGAGCCGGAATATCTCCATCCGCTCGGACAAGACGCGCCGGAGGGGTGGATCGTGACCGGCTATCCCGTCACCGAGGTCCTGGATGATACCAACGACGGTTTCATATCCGCTTACGCCGCGCGCTATGGCGAGGCGCCCACGATGGGCTCCGTGGTCGGTCACGCCCTGATCAGCTCGCTGGCGGCTCCGATCGAGAAGCTCGGGACGCTCGATACCGAAAAAATGGCCGACGGGTTCGGCAATATCGGCTTTGACACGCCGTTTGGACGAGCGATCTGGCGCGCCATCGACCATCAGAGCACCATGGGAACGTTCGTCGGCCGCACCACGGTCAGGAACGGCAAGGCCGTGATGGTGGACTGGAAATATCGGGACGGCGAAGCCATGCTCCCGCCCGATGCCGAGATACGCAAGCTACGCCCCGCCATATGAGACACAGAACTCTCAGCATCCCGGCGACAGGACCGGCGCCACGCCCGGCGTCGGCGCTGCGCCTGTCGCATTGGCCGGCAACACAGTCGCAGGCGACGCCAGATTCATCGAGACGCCTTCCATGCAGGCGGAGCTGTTCGGGCTGGGCACAACGGCGCTTGGATCAATGCCGGTGCCGCCAGCGGCGCTAACGTCCGCCGAGATGGTGCCCGGTGCGGGACTGGCCGGCACCCGTGGGATCGAGAGTGGCAGCGATGCAGCAGTGGCCACCTGACCTCCCGGGGTTGAGCTACATGCGACCGTAGCGCCCGTTCCTGCCGGCGAAGCTGCGGGAATGGTTCCGATGGAGCTTCCGGTCTGTCCCGTAACCGGCAATATCGGAGCGGCGCCACCCGACGTCGACAAGCCCAGGTTCGTTACGATCGGGGTCGCCGGCACCGGCATCGGGGACGGCGATGGCGCAGCGCAGACGACCACCGTCCCCGGCATCGTCGGATCGGAAGCGAGCGGAACGGGCGCGAGCGTGGTGTCGGGCGCGTTTGGCTCGGTCGCTGCGGAAAACGGACCCGGACTGTTCAACGGCGAGATCACGATAGCGCCCGGCACCGTGGGCAGGCCCATGGCCGTGGTGCCCGTCGTTGCCACCTGCGCCTTGCTCGGCGAGCTCCCCAACAGCAGCAGAGCGAACATCGTTGCGACCATAGTCCGCATCATCACCAGGCCCTAACTCACTTCGACCTTGCGAACGGTCACCTTGCTGCCCTCGGTCAGGTTCACCGCCGGATTGAGCACGACCTGGTCGCCGGGCTGCACACCCTCACGCACTTCGACCGTGGTGCCGAAATCCCTCGCGATCGAGACCTGCTGCAAATGAACGGCGCCGTTGCGCACGAGTGCGACGTGAAGGCCGTTCTGGTCGAAAACCAGCGCATCGGACGGGACGATCATCGACGGTGTCTTGCGCGGGATCGATAGTTCGACAGTGCAGTAGATGCCGGGGCTGAGCAGACCCTCCGGATTCGGCACGTCGATCTCGGTCAGCAGTGTTCGGCTGCCCGGCTGCAACGCGGTGGCGATCCGCGTGACCTTCCCCGGAAACGTCCGGCCCGGAATCTCGGGGACGCGGATATCGGCATCGACGCCGGGGGCGACCCCAAAGGCCTCGTCCTGCGGTACGAAGACCTGGGTTCGGATCACGTCGGAATGCATCAGGGTGAACATGAAAGTCGATCCGGCCTGCACCAGGCTGCCATTGTCCACGTTGCGCTGTGTGATCACGCCGTCGAACGGCGCCACCACGCGCTGATAGGCCTTCTCCTGCTGGAGGACCCGGATCTGAGCCTCCTGCGCCGCGATGTTGGACTGCGCGACGCCGACGGCCGCCTGCTGCGCACGCAGGGTGAGACGGTCGTTGTCGCCTTGCTGCGCCGTCAGCCAGCCCTGCTTGACGAGATTGCTATCCCGCGCATTGGTGACGTCGGCGAGCTCACGGCTTGCCTGCGCCTGCTGCAGCGCCGCCTGGTTCTGAGCGAGGGTCGCCTGCGCCTGCGCGATCTGCTGGTCCAGCTCCGGCGCAGTGATGTCGGCGAGCAGATCCCCCTTCTTTACATGAGCGCCGATATCGACATAGCGCTTCTCGATATAGCCGCTGGTCCGCGCGAAGATATTTGCCGCCTCGAACGCCGTCGTCGTCGCCGGCAGGCTGACTTTCATGATGTCGCCGCTGGGTCGGACCTCCGCCACCCGAACATCCGGCACGGCGGTTCTGGCCTGCTCTGCCACTGCGGCGACCTCGCGGGCGGCCTGATAGTGCCGCCAGCCGCCGATGCCGAGACCGCCCGCGAGGATCAGAACGATGCCTCCTCCGAGCAACGCACCACCATACCGGCGGCCTGATCGCGTCTCCTTGCCAGGCAGCTCCACGATCCGCAGGTTTTCCGCACCGGGCCGGCCTCCCGTCTTGTCATCATTGGTCCGTATGCGAACGTCACTCATTGCGTTTGCTCCTCGAATACGCCGTGATGAGGCTTGCCATCGTTGCGCTTGCGCAGCATGGCGAACAGATAAGGCACGACGAGCAATGTCGTCGGGGTCGCGAACAGCAGTCCGCCGATGACGGCCCGTGCAAGAGCTGCATTCTGCTCCTCGCCTGGGCCTCCGATCGCCATCGGGATCATGCCGACGATCATCGCGGCGGCGGTCATCAGGACGGGACGGATCCTGGTGCGGCCGGCGCTCAGCGCCGCCTGGAATGCGGAGTGTCCCTTCAGCTGCTCGTCGCGCGCGAACGTCACCAGCAGGATGGAATTCGCGGAGGCCACGCCGACCGCCATGATCGCTCCCATCAGCGAGGGCACGTTCAGCGTCGTTCCCGTGATGAACAGCATTGTCACGATGCCGCAGAACGTTGCCGGCAGCGCGAGGATGACGACGAAGGGATCGCCGAAATTCTGGTAGTTCACGACCATCAGCAGGTACACCAGGATGGCCGCGAACAGCAGTCCGATTCCGAGATCGCGGAACGACTGATGCATGCTCTGGATCTGGCCCAGAACCTGGATCGAATTGCCCGGCTGGAGCTGCTTCTGCAGCGTGGACGTAACCTTGTTGATGTCCGCTGCGACACCGCCGAGATCGCGTCCCTGCACGCTCGCGTAAACGTCGAACACCGGCTGGACATTGGCCTGGTTCGAATTGGTGGGGACGGTGCCGCGCTTGAAGGTCGCGACATTGCTGAGCAGGCCCGGCACCGTCTGCCCGCTCGCCGCAACCGACGTCGACACCGGCGTGTTCCCCAGGGCGTTCAGCGAATTAGCCCTATACTCCGGCGTTTGCACGGCGAGGTAATAGGGAATTCCCGACGTCGGATCGGTCCAGAAGTTCGGCGAGACCTGCGCAGACGAGCTGAGGCTCACATTGATGTTGGTCGCGACGGTGCTGGCGTTGAGGCCCAGTTGCGCGGCCCGGGTCCGGTCGATGTCGGCAAAGAACGCAGGAGCATCGACCTCCTGCTGGAGATGGGCATCGACGACGCCGGGGATCGTGGACAGGCTCTTCTGCAGCTCCTTTGCCACGGCCAGATTGTTGGCTCCGTAACCGACCGTGCGAACATCGATCTGCGCCGGCAGCCCGAAGTTCAGGATCTGCGTGACGATGTCGGCTGCCTGGAAATAGAAGGTGTCTTCTGGGAATGCCGATGGCAGCACCTGGCGCAGCTTCGCGACGTAATCCGCGGTCGGCTTGTGCCCATCCTTCAACGACACGAGGATGGTGCCGTCATTGCCCCCGATCGTCGAGCCGTCCGTGAAGGCGAGATTGTAGGCGCGCGCCGGAAGACCGATATTGTCGACGATCAGCGCCCGGTCCCGCTCCGGAATCACCTCGCGAATCTTGTCTTCGACTGCCTGGAAGATCGCTTCCGTCTTCTCGATGCGGGTGCCCGCGGGTGCGCGAACGTGCAGCTGGATCTGACCGCCATCGATCAGGGGATAGAAGTCGCGGCCGACATAGACGAACATGGTGGCCCCGAGCGCCAGCACCAGCACGGCGACGACCGGCACGATGGCGCGGCGCTGCAGCAAGGTCAGCAGGAGCACGGAATAGCCATTGCGTAGCCGTTCGAAGCCGCGCTCGAACGCGGCCGAGGCGCGGGCGAAGATGCCTGATGGGCTTTCGCCCTCACCGTGGCGCCGCTCACCTTTCAACAGCAGACCGATGGTGATCGGCGTCAGCGTCCGCGATAGCCCATAGGAGGCCAGCATTGCGAACACAACGGCGAGGCCGAGCGGCGTGAACAGGTACTTGGCGGGGCCCTCCAGGAACACGACCGAGGTGAACACGCAGCTGATCGCGAGCGTGGAGACCAGCGTCGGCACCGCGATCTCGGCCGCGCCGTGCAGCGTCGCCTCGGGCAACGGCATGCCCTCTTCGGTCCAGAGCCGATGCGTGTTCTCGATCGTCACCGTGGAATCGTCGACAAGGATGCCGACCGCGAGCGCAAGTCCGCCCAGCGTCATCGTGTTCAGGGTCTCGCCGAGGAAATTGAGGACGACCAGCGAGGACAGCATCGCCAGCGGGATCGAGATCAGGACGACGAGCGTCGATCGCCACGATCCCAGGAACATCAGGATCATCAGCGCCGTGAGCCCGGCCGCGATCGCGCCTTCCCGCAGCACGCCATTGACGGAATGGGTGACGAACACCGACTGATCGAACAGCTCGTTGATCTTGAGCCCCGCCGGCGCCGAGGCACGAATCGATGCCAGGGCGTTCTTCACGCCATCGACGACGGCGAGCGTAGAAGCATTGCCGTTCTTGATCACGCTGAGCAGAACGGAACGGTGGCCGTCCTCACGCACGATGTTCTGCTGCACCTGGGAGCCGTCACGGACCTGGGCGACGTCCTTCAGGAAGATCGTGGCCCCGTTCGCGAACTTGACCGGAATCTTGTTGAGATCCTCGATCGAAGCCGGCGTCGCGTTTGTGCGAACGGTGTACTGGGTGTCGCCGATCTTCGCCGTGCCGGTCGGCAGCGTTAGATTCTGGGTGTTCACCGCATTGACGATGTCGAGCGGCGTCAGACCGCGCGACAGCAGTTTGTCCGGATCGATGTCCACCATGATCTGACGGTACTTGCCGCCCGCAGGCGTCGGCAGCGTCACGCCGGGAACGGGCGCCAATTGCTGGCGGACCCGATAGATGCCGAAATCATAGAGCTGCTGCTCGTTCAGGCTGTTGGATTCCAGGCTGAGCTGGAGCACCGGCACACTCGAGGCATTGAACTGCACGATGATCGGCGGCTGAATGCCGGGCGGCATCAGCGCGCGGATGGCGTTGGTCGCCGACACGATCTGCGAGATCGCGAGATCGAGGTTGACGTCGGGCTGGAAGTAGATCTTCTGGACCGACAGGCCGTTGAGCGTCTGCGCCTCGATGTTCTTGATGCCGCTGACATTGGCGCTGATTGAATACTGGCTGTAGGTGCTGACGCGCTGCTCCATCTCCGGCGTCGACAGGCCGGTATAGCTCCAGATCACCGTGACAACGGGGATGCGGATCTCCGGGAAGACGTCCGTCGGCATCGACCGGATCGCGATGCCGCCGAGAAACAGAATCAGCGCCGCAAGCACGTAGAATGTGTGCGGAAACCGCAGCGCGAAGCGAACAATTCCCATGGTGGCCTGCCTGGAGGGGGTGGTGCGGGATCGGGGGACAGATGAGGGCGGGCGGATATCCGTTCAAATGAAAAGGCGTTCAAGGGATCATTGCCGGGACATTCGACGCGCTTGGGCGGACACGGCGTGGCGCAGGTGGCAATACTTCAGCGGCGCGTGCGGCATCCCGCGCAGCGAGGATGACGGCGCGCCTGACCTTGGCGAACGCGCGGATCTCGATCTGCCTGACGCGTTCGCTGGAGATCGACAGCTCGACGCCCAGCTGATCGAGCGTGACCGGATGATCCGCCAGCCGTCTCGCTTCCAGGACGTGGCGCTCGCGCGCCGTGAGCTCCCCCAGCGCGGCACGTAGGGCACTGCTGCGGCGTTCCGTCTGCTCACGATTGGCTAGGACCGTCTCCGCGTCGACGGCGTCATCGACCAGCAGCGTTTCCCATTCGGCGCCATCCTCCTCGCCGCCGACACGCGCGTTCAGCGACATGTCGCCGTTCAGGCGCGAATCCATCTCCATCACCTCGCGGGCGCTCACCCCGAGCTTCTCGGCGATGACAGCGGCGACATCAGGCGTGAGCCTCGCCATTGCGCCCCCCATGGCCTTCCGCATCTCACCGCGCAGCCGGAAGAACAGCTTCTTCTGCGCCGCCGTCGTGCCGATCTTGACCAGGGACCAGGAGCGCAGGATGTAGGCGTGAATGGAGGCCTTGATCCACGGCACCGCGTAGGTGGAGAACCGCGCGCCGCGGTCGGGCTCAAAGCGTGAGGCGGCGATGACGAGACCGAGATTGGCCTCAGCGATCAGATCGACCAGCGGCAAGCCATATCCCTTGTAGCCGCGCGCGACCTTGGCTGCGATCCGCAGGTGACTGGTGACGAGCGTATTGGCCGCGCGCTCGTCCCGTGTCTCCTGCCAGCGCCGCGCGAGCTGCTGCTCCTGACCGGGCTCGAGAAGATCGTAGCGCTTGATGGCCGTCGCATACGCGCTGAGGAACGGGACCGGCGTAGCACCAGCATCATTTCTCGCGACCTCGTGACTGATCTGCATCTATCGCTCCCACGTTCCGAAACGGCTGACAGGTTTTAAGAGGCTTGGGGACGTGCAGGCCACTAAACTGGGCGTCACACATCTGAATTCGGTTTCAGACATCCGGCAGGCCCCGACATCGAGGCGATCGCGAGTCATCACATCCGCTTCGCGCTTGCGTGCCCCAGGATTCGCGACCGGCTCACGGCGGCCTTCGCCTTTTGCGGTGTAGGCGAGGATCTCGATCTTCCCTCCGGGAGCCGAACCGATGATCAGCCGAAAGCCGTGCAGCTTGACGATGGCGGCCACCAGGCTCAGCCCGAGCCCGACGCCCGGCGTGTTGCGGATCTTGTCGGAGCGGTAGAACCGCCGCAGCACCGCTTCGCGTTCTTGCTCGTGGATGCCGGGTCCGGTGTCGCTCACGCGCACCAGGGCCGTCCTGTCGTCCGATTCGAGCTCGAGCTTCACTCGTCCGCCTGCCGGCGTGAACTTGACGGCATTGTCCACGAGATTGGCGATCGCCTCGAACAGCAGGTCCCGGTCGCCCCACACCTGCACGCCCCGATCGATGACGACGCCGAGCGCGATGCCTTTGTCCTCTGCGATAGGCTCGTAGACATCGCATACTTCGCGCAGGATCTCGTCCAGTACGACGTTGCCGAAACCGGCCGTGCGACGGTTGTTCTCGATCTCGGTCAGGCGCAGCAGGGCGGTGACGATCGCGAGTGACTGGTCGATGCCGGCGATCGCCTTGTCCGTGACTTCCTGAAGCTGCGCCAGCGTGGTCGCATGGGTTCGGCCGCGCTCCAGCGCCAGCCTAGCCCGCGTCAACGGCGTCCTGAGATCGTGGGCGATGTCGTTGCCGACGCCGGCAAGCGCGTTGATCATCGTCTCCATCTCGTCGAGCATGCCATTGACGATCCTGGCCAGCCGCGCGAACGGATCGTCCGCACTGCCCTCCGGCAGCCGCTCGCGCAGCTCCCCGGCCACGATTCGCTGGACCCGCTGGTTCACCTCCTCGACGCGCTTCTGGGCGCGGACGCTCAGCCAGGCGCCGGCGAGTACGCAGAGGCAGAAGGCGGGCAGCACGCCGAGCGCAAGCGCCTGTCCCACCACGCTCGATATCTCGCGTGTCTCGTCGACGTTCCGTCCCAAAATCAGGACATCGCCGTCATCGAGACGCCTGCCGACAGTCCTCACGATGGGCCCGCGGCCCGCGACCGTCTCGAGCTGTACGCCTTGCACCGTTCCATCGAGATCGAGCCCGCTTGGCACGCGGTCGATGTTGCCGGCAAGGCGCGCGCCATCGGCGCTGAATAGCCCGGCATAGTGCACATGCCGGGAATCCTGCTCGAGATGATCGGCAACCGCGCGGGCGCGGCGGTCCGGCGGCAGATCGACCATGAAGATGATCTGCGTCGTGATCATGCGATCGGACCGCGCGATCAGATAGTCGTCAAGCTTCCGATAGACGAACGCGAACAATCCGACGACGAACAGCGCGAGGGTGGCGGCGACCGCCAGAGCCCAGAGAAACGTGTTCGAACGGATGAATTGCATCTGACGCATGTCGGCTCGCTATTGCCGAGCGCGCAGGATGAAGCCTGAACCGCGGACATTGTGGATGAGCTGCACCTCTCCGGGAGCATCGACCTTGTGACGGAGCCGGCCCATGTGCACGTCGATCAGGTTGGTGGTCGCAGGAACGAACTTGTAGTTCCAGACCTCTTCGAGCAGCATCGCGCGCGTCAGCAATTGATCGCTCCGGCGCATCATGTATTCGAGCAGGCGGAATTCGCGCGGCAGCAGATCGATCTCGCGTTCACCGCGTCTGGCGGTGCGCTCAATCAGATCGAGCTCCAGCGGGCCCGCCACGAGAACGGTTTCGCGGTTCTCCGTCGGACGGCGCAGCAAGGCCTCGATCCGCGCGACCAGCTCGACGATCGCGAACGGCTTGGTGAGATAGTCGTCGCCGCCCATGCGCAAGCCACGCACGCGGTCGTCGACCGCCCCGAGCGCGCTCAGGACCAGCACCGGCGTCCTGATCTGGTCGTTGCGTAGCGCCTCGACGACGGTCAGCCCATCCATGCCCGGCAGCATGCGGTCGACGATCATCGCGTCGGGATGCGAGGTACGCGCCCGGTCGAGACCTTCGACGCCGTTCGGCGCCCACTGCACCTCGAAACTGCGCTCGGCAAGCTCGGCGACGATCGCCTCCGCGGTTTCAGTGTCGTCCTCGATCAGGAGAATCCGTGTCATGAGCCTCGTCCCACCTTCTGCGCGGCGGGTCGGCCTGCGGCGGGACGGCGTGGGCCCGGCGGTCTGCGACGGCATGGTCACCGTCCCGTTCCGAGCGCACGGTGCCGTTTCCCCCTGCGATCTGCCACGCGCTGCATGACCAGATGGTGCTGCGGAGCCGGCCGCAGCACTGAATTGATTTTCAGGAAGCCGGCCGTCTTTGCCACCAAGGGCGTCAGCAGGACGACAACGCGTCGTGCCATCGTCGTGATCATCTTCCGCCTCCATTCGAGCTGCGCTGTAACGGAGATATGCCCGCAATGCGCACGCCGTTACTCTCGTAAGGCAACGAAGGTTGCCTATTCGCACGATCGTGGTCGCGTTGGCGCAGCGGCTCACAGGCCGTTGAACGCCGGTGAGCAATTCGTGCATTTGGATCGACCCGGATCGCGCGCATCTCCTGAAGGAGCCGGCTTGATCGGCCCGCTGTCACCAAAGGAGAAGTCGAATGATCACTTCCAAGCTCTTGCCGATGGGATTGATTGCAGCTGCCTTGATCGGAGGTCCCGTCATGGCGCGCGAACACCATGCCGCCATGCGGCAGCCCGCGATGGCATCCGACACCGTGGCATCGAGCGCGCCGATCTATCAGGACGGCCGCGCCTGCGTGCCGGCGCCGCGCGTCGGCGCGTTCGCGACGGCACCGTGGACCGGCAACAACGTGCCGTGCGAGCCCGGCACCGGCGCGTTCTGATCGCCACACATCACATCGCACGAAGGGAGCGGGCTGAACTGTTCAGTCCGCTCCCTTCGGCGCGCCGCGCCGATGCGCACCGGGATCGCTTTTCCGGCTGGCTGCCTCATTCTTGAAGCCGAATTTAGTGGGATTGCCGCGCACCGTTCCTACCTCTGGGGCATCACGAGCTTAGCCATCAGGCGCCATCTCGATCCGGCGAACACGAAGCGGACGCGAACTGCGATGACGGCGGGCGGCTCGACACGAAAGGAGTGTCCCATGAAACGAGCGATCATGATTTTGGCAACGGCAGCGCTGGCCTCGACCCTTGCCGTCGGCACGGCTGCAGCACATGGCGGTGGTGGAGGCGGCGGCGGTCACGGCGGGTTCGGCGGTGGCGGCCACGGTTTCAGCGGCGGCGGCTTTGGCGGCGGCCATATGGGCTTCGGCGGCGGCGCGCATTTCGGCGGGATTGGACATGCCGGAAGCTTTGGTGGAGAACGATTTGGGGGCGAGCATTTTGGGATTGGCCACGTCGCCTCTGGCGGCGCAGGCTTCCGCCAGCATGCGTTTCATCACTTCGGCCGTTATCGGCCCGGCTATGGATACTACGGCTACTATCCGGATTGCTACGATTGGTACGAGCTGCACCCCGGCGTGCCGTTGCCGCTGAGCTGCAGCTAGTCTGCACGCGTGGTGTTCGGCCCCGACCGCATGCCACGATCCAGGCCGACGCAGCGCCTCGTTCTCGCGCCGACGACACGTGGACCTTCGCGACATCTGCCGTCATCTTTTCCACTGTGTGATTTCGGTCACAACAGAATCATCGGCCATCGCCTACAATAGCCAAGCATGGCCGCAAACAAGGTAACGGCGGTACGCACGAGGCTGGGGAGGCGATCAACAGCTACGGACTTTTCAAAGCCGCCAGGGTGCAGAACCCGGCGGCTTTTTTCTGTGGTGACGGGACGACTGGCGAGAGCGCTGCCTTGCTGCCCAGGCGAGCGCGTGAGCCCGCGACAATTGCCGCTATGACTGTGCCGGGCCCTTCCTCGGTTCGCGCTCTTCTTCGACCTGCCGTTCCGCTTCGAGCCAGAATTCCAGATCGCGGGCGGCTGGGCGGCCGGCCTGCTCCCAGAGTTCGTAGGCGCGGGCCCGCACCTTGCCGCGCCGCATCATGCGGCGGAGCTTCTGCCTCATCTCCTCGGCGAAGCTCCTGAATCCACGAGACGTGGTTTCGTCCTTGACGAGCGCGGCCGCTCGCGTGGCGAGCTCGATCTGGTGCTCTATCTTTTTCTGCTCGTCCACTGCCGACGCTGCCGTGGGAAAGGAATGTTGTAGAGCCGTATTCGTCAGACAGAATTCCCATCCGGCAAGTTCTGTTCCCCTGACAGCGGGCGCCATTAGTGTTGGAGCATGATCCTTTCGGACAAGGCCACACGCTTTTCAGGCCGTGCTAATGCCACGTCGTGTCCGCTTCGACGATCACTACCCTCACTTCAGGATCTTCGGTCGTATTGCAGGTGCAGGGCATCCCTTCACCACATCTGCAGCCGCCCAGATCTTCGTTCCAGGCCCGCAGCGGATGATTTTCGCAGACCCATCCCAGACCGAAGCAGAATGGGCAGGCCTTGTCGGTCACAACGTATCCGGCGTCCGCAACGTGTTCGACTCGTCCTCGTTGCGCAGCTCCTGCTCGGCGGCGCGCCAAAATTCTTCGTCGCGACCTTCGGGCTTGCCCGCCTGCTCCCAGAGCTTGTGCGCACGTTCTCTGATCTCTTGCTCGGTCGGCTCGGGCATATCGTCTCCTGCTGATGAAGCACGGCCCCACCCTGGGGGGTATGGGGGGCTTGGAGGCGGGGCCGTGCAGACCAGCGATCGGCGGCGACGCTGGCCCGCGGAGTCAAGCCGCGATGGATGCGAGAGTTCCTATTCGTGCGTGAGCCGCACCACGCGGCGCGAGCTCCATCAATTCGCCGATAAGCGTTTTGCGCGCGGTGGTAATAGAGGAGGGCCGGACTGCAGAGCCAGGAATTCTCACGTCACACAATAACGACCTTCAAGAGAAGCCGCCCAAGGCGGAGCTTCGCTGGCGTGTAACGGCAACACTGGATGCGGCTGGAGATCAGGACTTGTCGTGCGCGTATTTTTCCAGCAGCAGCCGGTTATATTCGGCCCGCATGGCCTTCCGAGAGATATGGCCCTTGCGGTCCTTGGCAATCTTCAGAAGGTCGGGATCAGTCGGTGCCCGAAATTTCCGCCCAAATCTTGCAAACAGTCGGGTCGCCGGCGCCGACCCCGTTCCAAACAGCCAGTCAAACCATTTCATCGTGTCCTCCCGGACAAAACGACAATGACGACACTATCATCATGAATTTGCGGGTCAAACGGACAGCAAAACTGCACTTTCCGGAAGGCTCCCGCCACGTAGTGCAGAAGGTGTAGCGCCTGAGCGGACCCCAGTTGAACGCCGTTTCAGGGGCCGCAAGCCTCTGCCCCTCACAGACACCCTTGCCATCCGGCTTCAATTCTCGACTACCGGACGCAGCTTTGCGTTCTCGCGGCGCGTTTCGCCCGAGCTTTGCTTGATCGCTCCACCCTCTTTAGCCAAGAGAGCGCAGGGAAGGCCGGGTGCTGACATCGCACCCGCGGTCCGCTGCGCGAAAAGCACACGCAGAAGAACCGCACAGCAGCATACAGGTGGTGCCGATCACTCGGCCTTCCCTGCGCGATGGTCGGACGGCTTATGCCGTGCTCTCCCGGGAGCCGAGTTCCTTCTGGCCTCCCTCGCCCTCGCGGAATTCACCGGCCCTACGCCGGTTGACGCAGATGCCGCATCCGCCAGGGCTTGACCGTAGCAACGACGGCCAGGACCACACGGTTTTGCCGTACGCACGGCCCGCCATTTCGCCGCAGTATTCCCGGGCTCCGTCGACAGAGCCGGAACTTACAGGCGAGACAAAGCCTCGCAGCGCCGTTCGTCCGCGCGATGCCTCAGGGCTCACGGAGTGCAATCCGCCCTGCCCCTGGCTTTCGCGCCCGACGCTGCCGCGTCCACCGCAACCCCGGCTCGCGAACGTGACGACCACACGATCGCCCCTCAAGAATGAGCCGGGATGGGCGGGGTACGATATATCCGAATTTCGGTAAACAGGAATATTTTTCGGAGGACGGGTTGACTGGGCGCGAAACAGGGATAGCCAGCTCCTTTCGGCAGCAAAGGAGTTGCCGAGTCGATTGCGAGCAAACTCGCGTTTGCTCAAAGCCCGCCCGATACCCGGCGGCAGTCAAGTCATCCGAACCCAGATGCCGTTGGCCGCGGATGACTTCACCGCAGCATCGATCAACTTCACACCTGCAAGCCCATCCTCGACCGTCGGAAAGACGACATCGGGATGCGGCCTTTCGCCGGCCGTTGCCGCACGGATGGCGCGCGCCGCCTCGGCATAGATCGTTGCGAAACCTTCAAGGTAGCCCTCGGGATGTCCTGATGGAATGCGGGTGACCCGACTCGCCTCACCCGACGCTCCGGCCCCGCCGCGGGTTAGGAGCTGCCTGGGCCTGCCGTACGGTGTGAACCACAGGTGATTTGGATTTTCCTGCGCCCATTCGAGACCGCCCTTGCTCCCGTAGACGCGCAGCGTGAGCCCGTTCTCATTGCCGACGGCAACCTGGCTCGCCCACAGCATGCCCCTGGCGCCGCCCTTCCACTTGAGGAGGATCTGGACATCATCATCGAGGCGGCGCCCCTCGACAAACGTCGACAATTGAGCGAGCAGCTCGTCGAGCTCGAGCCCGGTGACGAAGCAGGCAAGATTGTAGGCATGGGTGCCGATGTCGCCGATGCACCCACCGACTCCGGACCGGGACGGGTCCGTACGCCATGCCGCCTGCTTCTGGCCGGTGGCCTCCACCCGCTCCGTCAGCCAGTCCTGCAGATACTCGACCTTGACGAGACGGATCTCGCCGAGATCACCATTTGCGACCATGGCGCGCGCTTGCCGGATCATAGGATAGCCGGTGTAGTTGTGCGTTACGACGAAGATCCTGCCGGTCTTTCTGACCAGCGCCACCAGCTCCTCGGCCTCTGCAACGGTTGACGTCAGCGGCTTGTCGCAGATGACATGGATGCCAGCTTCAAGGAACGCTTTGGCGACGGGGCTGTGCATGTGATTGGGCGTCACGATCGAAACCGCCTCGATGCCATCTGCTCTCGCAGCTTCAGC
Source organism: Bradyrhizobium sp. DOA1 (assembly GCF_001593325.1). Classification (NCBI taxonomy): domain Bacteria; kingdom Pseudomonadati; phylum Pseudomonadota; class Alphaproteobacteria; order Hyphomicrobiales; family Nitrobacteraceae; genus Bradyrhizobium; species Bradyrhizobium sp. DOA1. Next base: position 429,831 of record NZ_JXJM01000001.1, on the reverse strand, counting down.
CCGCGCCATCTCCTCGAAGGAGCCATAGGCACGGTCGTCGGCAATGCCGAGGTCCTTTGCGGAGGCCTTGGCTCGATCCGGATCCGACGCGAGCGCGCCGGCCACCAGTTCGAACTGGTCGTCGATGCGAGCGGCAATGCGATGGATGGCCCCGATGAAAGCACCTTGGCCGCCGCCGACCATCCCGAGACGGATACGACGATAGCCGCCAGTTCCATTGCCTGCTTCGATAGCCATGTTGCACCCTCTCGTCAGGAGATGCCGAGCATCTTGCGGTTGGCAGCATCGTCAGTGCCGGTGCCTGCGAAGTCGTCGAAGGCTCGCTCAGTAACCCGGATGATATGGTTTCGGATGAACTCGGCGCCCTCGCGCGCGCCTTGCTCGGGATGTTTCAGGGCACACTCCCACTCGAGCACCGCCCAGCTGTCGTAGCCATATTGTGTGAGCTTCGAGAAAATGGTGCCGAAATCGACCTGACCATCGCCGGGCGACCGGAAGCGCCCGGCACGGTCGACCCAGCTCTGGAATCCCCCATAGACGCCCTGGCGGCCGGTCGGGTTGAATTCGGCGTCCTTGACGTGAAATGCCTTGATGCGCTGATGGTAGATGTCGATGTAGTCGAGATAGTCGAGCTGTTGCAGGACGAAGTGCGAGGGATCGTAGAGCAGGTTCGCGCGCTTGTGGTCATTCACCCGCGCGAGGAACATCTCGTAGGAGACACCGTCGTGAAGGTCTTCGCCAGGGTGGATCTCGTAGGCGAGATCGACACCGTGCTCGTCGGCATAGTCGAGGATGGGCCGCCAGCGCCTGGCGAGTTCGTCGAATGCCGTCTCGATCAGGCCAGCGGGACGCTGCGGCCAGGGGTAGACATAGGGCCAGGCAAGCGCGCCGGAGAAAGTCGCCTGGGCAGTAAGCGCGAGTCGCCTGGACGCAAGAATGGCGCGCTTGACCTGATCGACCGCCCATTCCGTGCGGGCCTTGGCGTTGCCACGCACTTCCGGCACGGCGAAGCCGTCGAATGCCGCGTCATAGGCCGGATGAACGGCGACGAGCTGGCCTTGGAGATGGGTCGAAAGCTCGGTGATGGAAAGGCCGTGGCGTGCCGCGACACCCGTCACCTCATCGGCATAGGCTTGAGACTCCGAAGCCTTGTTTAGGTCGAAGAGCCGGCCGTCCCAACTCGGAATCTGAATGCCCTTGTAGCCCAAGGAGGCGGCCCATCCGCATATCGTGTCGAGCGAGTTGAACGGCGCCGCGTCGGCGGCGAACTGAGCGAGGAATATCGCAGGCCCTTTGATCATCTTCATCGCATGGTTCCTTTTGCCTTGGACGTCGGGGGCGCATGCCTTCATGGTGTGAGCGACACAACGGACTACGGCGTGCAACGAGAAGAAGCTCTATACCCACACAGGGCGGCTCGCAGAATGGGTCGAACGAAGCGAAACCATTGATAGCATCCGACGCGAAGCGCGATGCGATTTCGCAAAGCTCGATCCATCCTACAGAATTCTCAGCCGGCGCAAGCTCGTTCGATTTCAGTCATGTAGGATGTCCAGTCGAACGCAAAGACGCCGACCTTCGGCAGTTTGATTTCGCTGTCATCTCCATTCTCGTACGCAAAGTCGGACCAATGCACGACGCCTTCGCGCCGCGAAACGAGCGCGGTGATCGCTCCGCACGCAAGGTCTCCGCATTCCGGGCAAATATACAAAGCCACGCGGTGACTGCCGCCGATCCGAACGGCCGTCAGAAGTCGCGCGACTCCGTTGTTCAGGCGAAGGGCAAGCTCGGGCTCCCGTTGAGGGACCGAAAGACAACCGGACAAATCGAAGTTGGAGGCCCCGGTAACAGCAAAGAGAGATTGGCCGTTGACGACAAAATCGAAGGTGTATCGCTCCGTCTTCGCGGAGCCTCCACCACCGCTTCGGTGAAGCACTGCAAGTTCAAGCTGGTCGGACATTCCCCAACACTCTGCGCCTAGTTGATCTATGCAGTACGAGCGACGCGGCCAGCAGAGCGATACGACCAGCACAATGCAACCCGTCAGCGTCGGGTCGAGCGCACTCGAACTTCTGGAGAAATGTCAGCGATTTAGGTGAGTTTGGTAGCGGGAGAGGGACTCGAACCCCCGACCCCAGGATTATGATTCCCGTGCTCTAACCAGCTGAGCTACCCCGCCACAGGGTCGCGAACGGCTGTTAAGGCCGATCTCGCGAACGCGCGGCATATAAGGAAGGGGGCGGCGGGAAGTCAAGCAAAGTGGCCGCCTTTTTCCGCCTCCGTCGACGCTATGGTGGGACCGGCCGCCTTTGCGAATACGCCCCCCTTTTCAATGAGTTCGTCATGGCCGGGCTTGACCCGGCCATCCACGCCTTCAATCGCGGCACGAGAACGTGGATGCCCGGGACAAGCCCGGGCATGACGAACTTTGGAAGCGGAACGGCCCTTACTTCGGCCGCACGTTCGGATCGCCACCGGGGCTGCCGGGGGGCGGGATGACCGGGGTGTTGGCGCCGGTGCTGGGCGCTGGGGCGTGCATGTCAGGATCGACGCCCGCGGGCGGGCACAGCACGCCGTCGGTCTTGGCGAGCTTGTCGCCGAGCGGTTCCCGGGACTGGCCGGTGGTGGTGCCGTCGGGGGTGGTGGCTAGCCGGTCGGATGGGGCACAGCCGGCGGCGCGTTGCGGGGATGGCGGCGCGGTCGCTTGTGGCGGCGTCGCCGGGGCGGGCGGGGCCTGCGCGATCGCGCTGCCGGAGGCGGCGATCAGGAGGCTGGCCAGGATGATGTTCGATGTCGTGCGCATGGGAGGAAAACGCGCCGGCCTCGGCGCGTGTTCCCGCGGTACGATCACGATTTGCGGTAGCGGATCAGCGAGAAATGGCCCATCGGCGGCATGGGGCGGCGCTCGGTGAGGGTGATGCCGCCGTGCCTGGCAGCCCAGCCTTCGAGGCGGGCCCACGGGAATTCCGGGCGCCAACCGAGGCGGCGGGCGATGGGGGCGAAGGCGAGCTCGGACAGTTTGCGAAGACCCTTTTCCGCGCCGATGTGGTTGACCAGGATCAGCTCGCCGGCCGGCTTGAGCACGCGCACGAACTCGTCGAGCGTGCCTTCGGGATCGGGCACGGCGGTGATGACATATTGCGCGACCACCGCGTCGAAGGCGTTGTCGGGGAAGGCGAGGTTCTTCGCATCCATCACCGAGAGCACTTCGACGTTGGAGAGCCGCAAGCTTCGCACGCGCGCCTGTGCCTTGCGCAGCATCGGCTCGGAGATGTCGACGCCGCAGATCTTCGTGGTGCGCGCGTACTCCGATAGTGAGAGTCCGGTGCCGACGCCGACGTCGAGGACGCGGCCGCCGATGCGGTCGGCCTCCGCGATGGTCGACTGCCGACCGGCGTCGAACACCTTGCCGAACACGAGATCATAGACCGGCGCCCAGCGGCCATAGGCCTTCTCGACCCCGGCCCGCGAGATGTCTGCTGCCATGCCCCCTGCCCTTGCGCCCTTCTAGAGTTTGATGCGTGTTGGTGAAATCGAGACCGGCTGCGCGGGCGGTCTAGCGCCTCTCCCGCCTGCGGGAGAGGTCGGCGCGCAGCGCCGGGTGAGGGCTTTATCCTCTCGCGATATATCGCGTGTGGAGAGAG
>NZ_JXJM01000001.1:423446-425760 GCF_001593325.1 Bradyrhizobium sp. DOA1 | reverse complement strand
TTGGATGAAGCCGCCACCGAGCACGCGGGCCTGGCCACTAGGCGCATCGTAGAACACGCAGGCCTGGCCCGGCGAGACGCCCTCTTCGCCGGCGACGAGCTCGACCTCGTATTGGCCATTGCCGCCGCGCAGCCACGCTGCTTGCGGGCTGCGGGTCGAGCGCACGCGCACGAACATCTCGAGGCCGGAGCCGATGGCGCTGTCGATGTCGCCACCGCCGATCCAGTTGACGTCGCGCAAGCTGATGCGGTGCATCTTCAGCGCATCGCGCGGGCCGACCACGACGCGGCGCGCGGCGGCATCGAGGCGCACCACGAACAGCGGCGAGCCGGAGGCGATGCCGAGGCCGCGGCGCTGGCCGACGGTGAAATTGGCAATGCCGTTGTGCCGGCCGAGCACGCGTCCGTCGAGATCGACGATCTCGCCGGGGTCCATCGCGTTCGGCCGCAGCCGCGTGATGATGTCGGTGTAGCGCCCCGTCGGCACGAAGCAGATGTCCTGGCTGTCGTGCTTGTCGGCGACCGCGAGCCCAAAACGCCGCGCCAGCTCGCGCGTCTCGGGCTTGGTCATGTCGCCAAGCGGGAAGCGCAGGAAGTCGAGCTGCTCTTGCGTGGTCGCGAACAGGAAGTAGCTCTGGTCGCGGTCGCTGTCGGCGGCGCAGACCAGCGCACGCGAGCCGTCGCTCCGGCGGCGCGAGGCGACGTAATGGCCGGTGGCGAGCGCATGCGCGCCGAGCTCACGCGCGGTCTTCAGGAGATCGCGGAACTTGACGCTGCGGTTGCACTCGATGCAGGGCACCGGCGTCTCGCCGAGCGCGTAGCTATCGGCAAAGTTGTCGATGACGGACTCGCGAAAGCGGTCCTCGTAGTCGAGCACGTAATGGGGAATGCCGAGCTTGGCCGCGACGTCGCGGGCGTCGTGGATGTCCTGGCCGGCGCAGCACGCGCCCTTGCGGTGAGTCGCCGCGCCATGGTCGTAGAGCTGCAGCGTGATGCCGACGACGTCGTAGCCTTCAGCCTTGAGCAGCGCAGCCGTCGTCGAGGAATCGACGCCGCCCGACATGGCGACGACGACCCTGGTGTCCTCAGGACGGCCTTCGAGATCCAGACTGTTGAGCATGGGCCTTATGAACAGTGCCTTGTGAGCAGCGCCTTGGCGTTCTGACGGCGGCGTGCGGCGCATCCGCGATATGCGTGCTTCCTTCGGGACATCGGCAATCCCTTGGGAATGCTGGTTCCCCCGGGAGGTACAAGGCCCTGTCGAAAGCGGCTGAGAGTGACCTCTTTAATATAGGCGGCATTCCGGTGAAGCAATCACGCGGGCGCCCGCTTAGGGCAATTCTTGCCGGGGCGGCAGAAATGCCGGGGTCGCAGCGGCATTGCCGTAGCGGCACAAATTCTACAAGGCATTGATTTCATTGTTTAAATTTACCACCCGAGAGGCTGGCCCGCTCCTTGCTCCCTTCTATGCCGAGAATGTTTCCATGAGGTCGCCTGTGGTCGGTCGGACGTCAGATATCGTGGCAAGCGTGCAGGTCCCGAGCGCGCAGCAAAAGCCTGCCCGCTCGCAGGCGCCGAAAGAGAGTTCCGCGGCCGATTCCTTCGGCTCGCTAATCGACAGCAACACCCAGGCGATCGACAACAACACGCAGGCGCAGGACACCGCGCCGCGCCGGAGCGAGTCCGCCTCCTCGTCCGCCGCGGATCGCGCGCGCGACACCGCGTCCAGGGATGAGCCCGCGCAGAGTCGGGCGAGCGACGAGTCCGATAGGTCCGCGCCCGCCAGGAACGACGACGACGATCAGGTGAGTGAGATGGCGGCGGATCCGAGCAAGGAAGCCGGCAAGACCAAGGACAAGGATAAGGATAAGGTCGAGGCCTCCGACACCAAATCGACCGACAAATCCGACGAGGCGAAGGGTGACAAGACCGACACCGTCGACGGCACCGACGCCGCGACCACTGCTGTCGATGTGGCTGCCGCCGCGCCGGCCGATGCGGGCCAGACCGCAATCCCCGATCTCAACGCAATCGTCGTTGCCGCGCCGGTCGTGCCGGCCGATCCGAATGCAGCGGCAAACCAGGCCGCCGCCAGCACCGCCTCTCCGCTGACCATCGCCGCCGCCGGCCTTGCCGCCAGCGCCTCCACCGCGGCGCAGATTGCCGGCACCAAGACCGATACCGCCACGGCCGGCGACAAGAGCGCCAAGACCGCGAGCGCGGTGGTCGATGCCGAGACCACAACGACGCTCGGCGAGACCGCGACCGGCACCGGCGAGGCGGCGGCGACCGATGCGAAGTCCAATGGCGGCCTG
>NZ_JXJM01000001.1:414502-422703 GCF_001593325.1 Bradyrhizobium sp. DOA1 | reverse complement strand
GTGCAGGCGCCGCTGACCAATACGACCTCGGCCGCCACCGCCTCGACCGCGACGCTGACCGCGACCGCGGCGACCCACACGGCCGTGCCCATCAGCGGCATCCCGATCGAGATCGCCGCCGCGATCCGCTCCGGCAAGTCGCGCTTCGACATCAGCCTCGATCCGGCCGAGCTCGGCAAGATCGACGTCCGCATCAATATCGACCGCAACGGCCAGGTCACCTCGCACCTCACCGTCGAGAAGGCGGAGACGCTGCAGATGCTGCGTCAGGACGCGCCGCAATTGCAGCGCGCGCTCGACGATGCCGGCTTCAAGACCGGCAGCAGCGGGCTGTCCTTCAGCCTGCGCGACCAGAATTCGTCGGGCCAGAACTCCGGCCAGAACCAGGACAATGGCGGCAATGCCCGCCGGCTGGTCATCAGTGAGGACGAAACCATTGCAGCAGCGCCCGTCGGGCGCGGCTACGGCCGCATGCTCGGATCGAGCAGCGGCGTCGACATCAGAGTGTAAGGAGTATTGGACATGGCTACCACGAACGCCGCGACCTCCTCGCCCGTCGTCTCCGGAACGACGGACCTTCCGAAATCCTCCTCGTCGAACTCGCTGAGCTCGACCACGGGATCGACGCTCGCCGGCAATTTCCAGACCTTCCTGACGCTGCTGACGACGCAGCTCCAGAATCAGAACCCGCTGGATCCGCTCGACACCAACCAGTTCACGCAGCAGCTGGTGCAGTTCGCCGGCGTCGAGCAGCAGCTCAAGACCAACGATGCGCTGGCCCAGCTCGTTACCCTGCAGCAGACCACGCAGGCGACCCAGGCGCTGGGCTTCGTCGGCAAGACCGCTCTGGTCGACGGCACGACCGCGACCATGACCAACTCGTCGGCGACCTGGCACCTCAACGTTCCCACCGACTCGACCGTCGACATCACCGTCGCCAATGCCAGCGGCCAGACCGTGTTCACCGGCAAATATACCGCCGCCGCCGGCACCGACATCCCCTTCACCTGGAACGGGCAGGGCAACGACGGCACGCAATGGCCCGACGGCAAGTACACGATCTCGGCCACGGGCAAGGACATCGCGAACAACAATGTCGGCATCGCCGCCCAGGTACAGGGCGTGGTGTCCTCGGTCGACCTGACCCAGTCGCCGCCGCTGCTCACCATCGACGGCGCCAGCTACACCCTGAGCCAGGTCAAGAGCATCATCGCGACCGGCAGCAATTGAGGGCGCGCACGCGCGCCACATATGAGGTGTCATCCCCGCCTAGTGCGCAATTGCGCACGGGGGGGCGGGGATCCATAACCCCAGGACGTCGTTTTCGCATGAAGCGGTAACTTCCGAGTCGTCGTCAAACTACTCCCTGGGGTTATGGATCCCAGGCTCGCGCTCCGCGCGCCCCGGGACGGCAGTAGAGAGCCTTGCAACATCGCGTTCAGGCCCTCATTCGTTAGTAAAGTATTAACGAACACCCCTGCCTGGCCTGCTGAAACGCGTTTTCAGCGCCCCGGGCCGCCCGTGTTCCCGCCAGTTTCAACGAGAATTGTATTGAAGCCTTAGGCTTAGCGGATTTTTAAGCCGCGGGGGTTACGGTTACGGCGTGAGTTCAGTGGTTGAGAGTTTGTGAGTACGCCATGACAGAACCCCATCGCCCGAGGGTAAAATACGTCATCGGGCCGGACGGCAGTCCGTTGACGATCGCGGATCTGCCTGCACCCGGCACCAAACGCTGGGTCATCCGCCGCAAGGCTGAAGTCGTCGCCGCTGTCCGCGGTGGACTTCTCTCCCTTGAGGAGGCCTGCAGCCGTTATACCCTGACGGTCGACGAATTCCTCTCCTGGCAGTTTTCCATCGACCAGCACGGTCTGGCGGGTCTTCGCACCACCCGCATCCAGCAATATCGCCAGTAAGCGATCCGGAAATCTGCGGCTTCTGACGAAAATCGGCCCCGCCCTGCGAGGCCGATTTTTTCATGGCGTTAACTTTTGTTCGACCTCTTAACCTTCGTTAACCATATCGAAACCATCACCTAGGCAATAATTGCCCACTCGGCCTTTCCGGTGAAAGCGGCCGAATCTGTTGGGGCGGTTGCTTGCAAGGTCTTGCGGACTTTCTGAAAAGTATCGGCGCCGCCCGGTTCGGGGCCATGATCGCGGTCACTGCCGCGCTCATCGGCTTCTTCGCGTTCGTCATCATGCGCGTCACCACGCCGCAGATGACGACGCTGTTCACCGACCTCAGCGTCGAGGACTCCTCCAGCATCATCAAGGATCTGGAGCGCCAGGGCATCCAGTTCGAGATCCGCAATGAGGGCTCCATCATCATGGTGCCCAAGGACAAGGTCACGCGGCTGCGGATGAAGCTGGCCGAGGGCGGCCTGCCCAAGGGCGGCGGCGTCGGCTATGAGGTGTTCGACAAGTCGGACGCGCTCGGCACCACCTCCTTCGTCCAGAACATCAATCATTTGCGCGCGCTGGAGGGCGAGCTCGCCCGCACCATCCGCGCCATCGACCGCATCCAGAACGCCCGCGTCCATCTGGTGCTGCCCGAGCGGCCGCTGTTCGCGCGCGAGGCGCCGGAGCCGTCGGCCTCGATCGTGGTCCGCGTCCGCGGCGCGCTCGAAGCCCAGCAGATCCGCGCCATCCGCCACCTCGTCGCCTCCGCCGTCAACGGGCTGAAGCCTCAGCGGGTCTCGATCGTCGACGAGGCCGGCCAGCTGCTGGCCGATGGCGCCCAGACCGATCCGGAGCAGGCGCTCGGCGACGAACGCCGCATCGCCTTCGAGAAGCGGATACGCAAGCAGGTCGAGGACATCGTTTCCTCCGTGGTCGGCTCGGGTCGCGCCCGCGTGCAACTCTCCGCCGATTTCGACTTCAACAAGGTCACCCAGACCTCGGACAAGTTCGATCCCGAAGGCCGCGTGCTGCGCTCGAGCCAGACCCGCGAAGAGCAGAGCATGACCGCCGACAATACCGGCCAGGTCACCGTCAACAACGAGCTGCCCGGCAACCAGCAGAACAACGGCGTGGCGGCCAAGGACCAGAGCAAGAAGACCGAAGAGACTAACAATTACGAGATTTCCCGCACCACCAAGACCGAGGTGACCGAGGCCGGGCGGGTCAATCGCATCTCGGTCGCGGTGCTGGTCGACGGCATCTATTCAAAGAACGACAAGGGCGAACTCGCTTATCAGGACCGCACCAAGGAGCAGCTCGACCGCATCGCCGCGCTGGTGCGCTCGGCGATCGGCTTCGACCAGAAGCGCGGCGACCAGGTCGAGGTCGTCAATCTCCGCTTCGCCGACGCGCCCTCCACCGCCCCGATCGGCGAACCCTCGGGCTTCCTTGGCATGCTCCAGTTCACCAAGGACGACCTCATGTACTTCGTCGAGCTCGGCGTGATGATGCTGCTCGGCCTCGTCGTGCTGTTCCTGGTGATCCGTCCGCTGGTCAAGCGCATCCTCGCGTCCGACGAAGTCGCCGCCGCCATCTCCGGCGTGCTGACGGGACCCGCACCTTCGGAAGAGGCTGCGCCGGCCGCCGGCCAGCCACTGCTGCCGAGCGGCGCCGCCAGCGCGATCGACGTCGCCACCATCCAGGGCCAGGTCCACGCTCAGTCAGTCCACCGCGTCGGCGAGCTCGCCGAACGCAACCCCAACGAAACCGTTGCCATCATCCGCCAATGGCTGACCGAACCCGCGAAATAACCCAAACCAACTCTGCCAAGTGCATCAAGAAGTGATCTGACATGGCCGCCAATCTGCAGAACGCCAACTCCAACGACATCACCAGCGTGATCTCCACGCTCGGTCAGCGCGCCGGCAGCCGTGCAGGCGGCGCCAAGGCTGAAGCGCTTGCGGGCCCCAAGCGCGCCGCGATCCTGATGCTGGCGCTCGGCGAGCAATATGGCGGCAAGATCTGGTCGCTGCTCGACGACGACGAGGTGCGACAACTCTCGCTGGAGATGTCGACGCTCGGCACCGTCGAGGTCGACACCGTCGAGGACATGCTGCTCGAATTCGTCTCGCGCATGTCGGCCTCGGGCGCGCTGATGGGCAATTTTGACGCCACCGAGCGCCTGCTCCAGCAGTACCTGCCGCCGGAGCGCGTCAACGGCATCATGGACGAGATCCGCGGCCCTGCGGGGCGCAACATGTGGGAGAAGCTCTCCAACGTGCAGGAAGAGGTCCTCGCCAACTACCTCAAGAACGAATACCCGCAGACCATTGCCGTGGTGCTCTCGAAGCTGAAGTCGGAACATGCCGCCCGCGTGCTCGGCATCCTGCCCGAGGAGCTCGCGCTGGACGTCATCAACCGCATGCTGAAGATGGAGGCGGTGCAGAAGGAGGTGATCGAGAGCGTGGAGAAGACGCTGCGCACCGAATTCATGTCCAATCTGTCGCAGACCCGCCGCCGCGATGCCCACGAGGTGATGGCGGAGATCTTCAACAATTTCGACCGCCAGACCGAGACCCGCTTCATCACCTCGCTGGAAGAGGACAACCGGGAATCGGCCGAGCGCATCAAGGCGCTAATGTTCACCTTCGACGATCTCGTGAAGCTGGATTCCGGCTCGGCCCAGACCCTGATGCGCAACGTCGACAAGGACAAGCTCGGCGTCGCGCTCAAGAGCGCCAACGAGGACGTCCGCAACTTCTTCTTCGGCAACATGTCCTCGCGCGCTGCCAAGATGCTCCAGGACGACATGGCGGCGATGGGCCCGGTGCGCCTGCGCGACGTCGACGAGGCCCAGGCGCTGCTCGTCAATCTCGCCAAGGACCTCGCCGCCAAGGGCGAGATCATGCTGACCAAGAACCGCGCCGACGACGAGCTGGTGTACTGATGGCCGCTCCGGCGAAATTCCTGTTCGATACCGACTTCGCGGCGCCCGAACGGTCGACGCGCGAGAAGGGCGCGACCGCGGCCGAGATCGCCCAGAAGGTCGCGGAAGCCGAGGCCCGGGCCTATCAGGACGGCTTTGCCGCCGGCCAGCGCGAGGCCAAGGCGGAGAGCGACCGCCGCGTCGCGCTCGCCATGGAAGAGATCAACATCGCAATTCGCGGTGTCGCCTCCGGCATCGGCAGCATCGAGACCAAGATGGAGACCGAGGCGGTCGAGGTCGCGGTCGCGGTCGCCCGCAAGCTGTGCGCCGATCTGGTCGCGGCCGAGCCGCTCGGCGAGATCATGGCACTGGTCAAGGACTGCTTCTCGCATCTGGTCGCGACGCCGCATCTCGTCGTCCGCATCAACGACGCGCTCTACGATGCGGCGCGCGACAAGATCGAGCGGCTCGCCAAGCAGAGCGGCTTCGAGGGCCGGCTGGTGATCCTGGCCGAGCCGGAGATCGCGACCGGCGATTGCCGGATCGAATGGGCCGATGGCGGCGTCGTGCTGGAGCGCAACGCCATCGCGGCCAAGATCGACGAAATGGTCGGACGCTACATCGCGTCCCGCAGGGGGAATTAAGCCATGAGCGACACCGACGGACAGGTCCCGCTGCCCGATCTCAACGGCCCGATGCCGCCCACCGGCACCGATGTCGGCTATACCGAGGACGAATACGCGGCGCGCGTCGCGGCCGACCTCGAAGCCGTGTTCGACGTGCCGGTGCAGGTCTCGGCCGTGCTCGGCCGTTCCAAGATGGACGTGGGCGAGCTGTTGAAGCTCGGGCCCGGCACCGTGCTCGAGCTTGACCGGCGCGTCGGCGAGGCCATCGACATCTACGTCAACAACCGTCTCGTCGCCCGCGGCGAGGTGGTGCTGGTCGAAGACAAGCTCGGCGTGACCATGACCGAAATCATCAAGACCGATCGCGGCTAGCGAACACAGGAATGACGCGCGGCAGCGCGAACAGACGGACAGGAGACTGACATGCGGCTTCTCATCGTTGGCACACTGAAGGGCCAGCTCACCACCGCCACCAAGATCGCGATGGAGAACGGCGCCACCGTGACCCATGCCGAGGATCACGAGCAGGCCATGCGCGTCCTGCGCGGCGGCAAGGGCGCCGACCTCCTGCTGGTCGACGTCGCGCTCGACATCCGCGACCTCGTGATGCGGCTGGAAGCCGAGCACATTCACGCCCCGATCGTTGCCTGCGGCATCACCAACGACGCCCGCGCCGCGGTTGCCGCGATTCATGCCGGCGCCAAGGAATACATCCCGCTGCCGCCGGAGCCGGAGCTGATCGCTGCGGTGCTGGCTGCCGTCGCCAACGATTCCCGAGAGCTGGTCTATCGCGACGACGCCATGGCGCGCGTGATCAAGCTCGCCCAGCAGATTGCGGGCTCCGACGCCTCGGTGATGATCACCGGCGAATCCGGCACCGGCAAGGAAGTGCTGGCGCGCTACGTCCACACCCGCTCGGCACGGGCCAAGCGTCCGTTCATTTCCATCAACTGCGCCGCGATCCCCGAGCATCTGCTGGAATCTGAGCTGTTCGGCCACGAGAAGGGCGCCTTCACCGGCGCGGTCGCCCGCCGCATCGGCAAGTTCGAGGAGGCGACCGGCGGCACGCTGCTGCTCGACGAAATCTCGGAGATGGACGTCCGCCTGCAATCCAAGCTCCTGCGCGCCATCCAGGAGCGCGTGATCGACCGCGTCGGCGGCACCAAGCCTGTAGCTGTGGACATCCGCATCATCGCAACCTCGAACCGCAACCTCGCAGAGGCCGTGCGCGAAGGCACCTTCCGCGAGGATCTGCTGTTCCGCCTGAATGTCGTGAACCTGAAGATCCCGCCGCTGCGCGAGCGGCCTGCCGACATCCTGGAGCTCGCCCAGCATTTCGTGAAGAAATATGCCGAGGCCAACGGCGTGCCGCTGCGCCCGATCTCGGCGGAGGCGCGCCGCGTGCTCTCCACCAATCGCTGGCAGGGCAACGTCCGCGAGCTCGAGAACACCATGCATCGCGCGGTGCTGATGGCGCAAGGTGACGAGATCGGCGCCGACGCGATCATCACGCCCGACGGCGACCGCCTCGACCTCGCCAAGACGCCCCCGGCGGTCGCGCACGCGACCATGGCCGCCGAGCAGGTGACGCGAGCATTGGTGGGACGCACCGTCGCCGATGTCGAGCGCGACCTGATCCTGGAGACGCTGAAGCACTGCCTCGGCAACCGCACCCACGCCGCCAACATCCTGGGCATCTCGATCCGCACGCTGCGCAACAAGCTCAACGAATACGCCGACGGCGGCATCCCGATCACGCCGGCGGGCATGCCGGGGGAATATCCCCGGATGCCGATGGGAGCGTGAAGCGGTATACGCTGAATGAAGATACAGATGCCCGGGCTTGGCTCGGGCATTTTGTTTTGGGGTGAGACAAAGGTTGGCGCCAGACCCTCAGTGTCGTCCCTGCGAACGCAGGGACCCATAACCCCAGGGAGGAGTTTGACGACGACTATGGTTCGGTACTCCTACCGCTTTCAACCGATCGATTCCGCGGTATGGGTCCCTGCGTTCGCAGGGACGACAGGAGTAGACATGGCGGCATCGCGTTCTCCGACTAGGTCGCGCCAGCACGACGCCCTATAAACCCCGGCTGACAACCTACGCGAGGATGAACATGTCGGAAGCTCAAATTACGGACTGGCTGGCGTCGCAGCGGCAGGCGATGATCGATCTGCTCCGCGACGTCGTGAACATCGATTCCGGCTCCTACGACAAGGAAGGCGTCGATGCGGTCGGGGCGCGGTTCGAGCGCCATTTTGCCGAGCACGGCATTCCCGTCAGGCGCGAAAGCCACGGCACGTTCGGCGACGCGATCCATGCCGAGGTGGCAAAGCCCGGCAGCAACGAGAAGCCGGTGCTGTTGATGGGGCATCGCGACACCGTGTTCGGCAAGGGCGAGGCCGGACGACGGCCGTTCACGATTCGCGATGGCCGCGCCTATGGGCCGGGTGTCTCCGACATGAAGTCCGGGCTCGTCATGAACGTGTTCGTGGCCACCGCCTTCCACAAGTTCGGTGGTCATCCGCATCCGATCAAGCTGCTGATCACCTCGGACGAGGAGATCGGCTCGCCGTCCTCGCGGCCCGTGATCGAGCGTGAGGGACGCAGCGCGCGCGCCGTGTTCAATTCCGAGCCTGGCCGCCCCACCGGCAACGTCGTCACCGGACGCAAGGGCGGCATCTTCATGCATCTCGCCATCACCGGCAAGGCGGCGCATTCCGGCGCCAATTTCGCAGCCGGCATCAGCGC
>NZ_JXJM01000001.1:381725-413916 GCF_001593325.1 Bradyrhizobium sp. DOA1 | reverse complement strand
GATCGGCGAGCTCGCGCACAAGATCGTGCAAATCCATGCGCTGACCGATCTCGACAAGGGCATCACGCTCAATGTCGGGCTGGTCTCGGGCGGGCAGTCCGTCAACACCACGGCGCCTTACGCCGAGGGACAGATCGACCTGCGTTACGTCGATCCGGCGGATCGTGCGCGGATCATGGCTGCGATCGAGACGATCGTCGCGACGTCCTACGTGCCAGGCACCAGCGCGATGCTGTCGATCAAAGGCGAGTTCGTGCCGGTGGTGCAGAGTGCCGACTCGAAGGCGCTGTTCGAGACTTATCAGGCCGCCGCGAGGGACGCGGGCCTCACCACGCTCCAGGGCGAGTTCTCCGGCGGTTGCGCCGATTCCGGCTTCACCGCCGCCGTGGGCACGCCGACCATCTGCGGCCTCGGCCCGGTCGGCGGGCTCGCGCATACGCCGGAGGAATATCTCGAGGTCGACAGCATCGTGCCGCGCGCACAGGCGCTGGCGCTGGCGATCTTGAGGGGGTGAACGGGAGCCGTAAGAGCACCGGTGCCGTAGGGTGGGCAAAGGCGCGCTTGCGCCGTGCCCACAATTTCTCTTCGCTGTTAGAAGTGGTGGGCACGCTTCGCTTTGCCCACCCTACGAGGCCTTTCGAGGGCTACGAATAACTCGGCGCGTCCGGCTTGCGGAAGATGTGGATGGGGTCGCCCGGCACGATCGGCGATCCCGAGAACATCGCGTAGGCGTAAAGTGCGAGATAGGCGATCGCGAGCGCGCCGATGGCGTAGAAGGCCCAGGTCGCAACGCGCTTCATCATTCGGCTCCCCACGCCTTCCAGCGGGAAGGCTCACCGCGCTTCTAGAGCGACGACGCCGAAAAGGCCAGCCTCTGCGTCAGCCTGCGGCGGTCAAGCCCCGCGGCGGCTGCGCGTGGGAACACTGACGTCGGCGAGCCTGACCGCGTCCTCGTCCTGGTCGACCGCCACATACTGGCCGTGCCAATAGGCGAGCGCGGCGGCGCGCGGCGAGCTCCTGATGTCCCGGACGCGGCCGATGACGATGCCGTGCGAGTGACGCTCGACGATCTCCTCGACCTCGCAATCGACGGCCGACAACGCGCCGACCAGCAGCGGAACGCCCGAAACCGAGGTCACCCATTGGCTGCCTGCAAAGCGATCGGCGCCCTTCAGCCCGCCCTTCCCCGCAAAGCGCTCGGCCACCTCGAGCTGATCGGCATTGAGGATGTTCACACCGAAGGCGCCGTAGCGGCGGATCAACGGAAACGACGAGGCATCCCTGTTGATGCTGACCAGCAGCGTCGGCGGCTCCACCGACAGCGAGGTCACCGAGGTGACCGTCATGCCGGTGATGTCCTTGCCGCGCCCGGCGGTGATGACGCTGACGCCGCCGGTGAGATGGCGCATGGCGCCACGGAAATCGGCGGACGAGACGGGGATTTTGGTCATGAGATCGCGGGGGACTACATTCATGGCGTTGCTCCCCGAACCGGGGTTCCGTTATTTAGGTACGATCGTCCGCCGACAACAGGTGGCTCAGGATCGAGCCTTCGAGGCCGGCCAGCTCGACCGACCCGCGCTGGCGGGGCCGGGCCACGTTAACCGTGACGTCATGGGCGATACGGCCCTCCTCGATCACGAGCACGCGGTCGGCCAGCGCGACCGCCTCGGCGACGTCGTGGGTGACGAGGATGGCGGTAAAGCCCTGGTCGCGCCAGACGCGCTCCAGGAGACGCTGCATCGAGATGCGGGTCAGCGCATCCAGCGCGCCGAGCGGCTCGTCGAAGGCGAGCACGCGCGGCCGGGAGACCAGCGCGCGGCCAAGCGCGACGCGCTGCTTCTGGCCACCTGACAGCACCGAGGGCCATTGGTCGCGCTTATCGGTCAGCCCGACCTCGCTCAGCGCCTTCTCGGCGCGCGCCTGCGCATCGGTGGAGGCCCGCTCGCGGCCGAGGCCGACCTCGACATTGGCGAGCACCCGAGCCCAGGGCAACAGCCGCGGCTCCTGGAACATCACGCGGATGTCCTCGGACTGGATGTCTTTTGGCTGCATGTCTTGGCCGAAGCTGATGCTGCCGGCATCGACTTTTTCCAGTCCCGCGATCAGACGCAGCAGCGTGCTCTTGCCGCAACCGCTTTTTCCCACGATGGCGACGAACTGGCCGGCCGGGATGTGCAGGTCGATGCCGCGCAGCACCTCGTTGCTGCCGTAGGATTTGCGCAAGCTGCGGATGCTGAGCGGGAGGCCGGCGGTCTGCACCGGGCGCTCCTCGCGCACGACACGGGCGTGCGGCCCGAAATTGGCGCGGCTGGCGAGCTCGGACTCGGGAAGGGAGGTACGAAGCGCTGTCTGCATGTGATTCCCAGTATTTCTGCTCAACGTTTCTGAAAGGCGGGATGCCAGGAGAGCGTCAGGCGCTCCAGCACGCGTGACGCGCTGTCGGCGAGCTTGCCGAGCAGGGCGTAGATCAGGATCGAGAGCACGACGACGTCGATCAGCATGAACTCGCGCGCCTGCATCGCCATGTAGCCGAGGCCCGAGGATGCCGCGATGGTCTCGGCGACGATCAGGGTCAACCACATGATGCCGAGCGCGAAGCGGATGCCGACGAAGATCGAGGGCAGCGCGCCCGGAAAGATCACCCGTCGGAACAGCTCGCCATCGGTCATGCCGTAGGTGCGGCCCATCTCGATCAGTTGCGGATCGACGGTGCGGATGCCGTGCAGCGTGTTGAGGTAGACCGGGAAGAACACGCCGAGCGCCACCAGGAACAGCTTTGCGCTCTCGTCGATGCCGAACCACAGGATGACCAGCGGGATCAGGGCCAGATGCGGCACGTTGCGCACCATCTGCAGCGTGGTGTCGGTGAGCTTGGCCGATAGCTGCGACAGGCCGTTGGCAAGCCCGAAGGCGAAGCCGATGCTGCCGCCGATCAGGAAGCCGATCGAGGCGCGCCAGAACGAGACCCAGATATTGCGGACGAGCTCGCCCGAGAGCAGAAGCTTCCAACCCGCGAGCACGACGTCGCTCGGCGCCGGTAGCACGCGGGTCGGCACGAAGCCGGTGACGCTCGCGACCTGCCAGATCGCGATGATGGCGAGCGGCACGATCCACTGGATCAGGCCGTCGACGCGCGGCAGGCGGACGCTGCGCGGAAGCGAGATGCTGTCGATCAGGCTCATGACTGCGACACCCGATGCTGCGGACGGAAGTCGCTGCCGACCGTCTCGCCGAACGGACCTCCGTTGAAATGCAGCTTGGTGACGTTGCTCGGCTGCTCCAGCGCGAGCAGCGGGAAGACCAGCTCGGCGAAACGGTAGGCTTCCTCCAGATGCGGATAGCCCGACATGATGAAGGTATCGATGCCGAGATCCTGATACTCCCTGATGCGAGCTGCGACGGTCTCGGCGTCGCCGACCAGTGCTGTGCCGGCGCCGCCGCGCACGAGGCCGACGCCGGCCCACAGGTTCGGCGCGATCTCGAGCTTGTCGCGCTTGCCGCCGTGCAGCTGCGCCATGCGCTGCTGGCCGACGGAGTCCATGCGGGCAAAATTCTTCTGCGCTAGCGCGATGGTGTCGTCGCTGACATGCTTGATCAGCTCGTTCGCATCGCGCCACGCCGCCTCATTGGTTTCGCGGACGATCACGTGAAGCCGGATGCCGAAGGAGAGCTTTCTGCCGCGGGCAGCGGCGACCTCCCTCACCTTCGCGATCTTCTCGGCGACCAGTGCCGGCGGTTCGCCCCAGGTCAGGTATTTGTCGACGGTGTCGACTGCGACGTCGATGCCGGCATCGGACGAGCCGCCGAAATAGAGCGGCGGGCGCGGTGCCTGCACCGGCGGAAACAGGAGCTTGCTGCCCTCGACATGGATGTGCTTGCCTTCGGCATTCACCGTCTTGCCGGCGAGCAGATCGCCATAGACGCCCAGGAACTCGCGGGTGACCTCGTAGCGCTCGTCATGGGACAGGAATATGCCGTCGCCCTTGTTCTCGACGGGATCGCCGCCGGTGACGACGTTAACGAGGAGCCGGCCGTTCGTGATGCGGTCGAGCGTCGCGGTCATGCGTGCGGCCACGCTCGGCGATTGCAGGCCGGGGCGGACGGCGACGAGATAGCGCAGCCGCTCGGTGAACGGTGCGACTGATGAGGCGACGATCCAGGAATCTTCGCAGGATCGCCCGGTCGGCAGCAGCACGCCGAAATAGCCGAGCTGATCGGCGGCCTGCGCGATCTGGCGCAGATAGTTGAAGTTGACCTCGCGGCCGCCGATACCGGTGCCGAGATAGCGGCCGTCGCCGTGGGTCGGCAGGAACCAGAGGATGTTGGGGCTGGGTTGCTTGCTCATGGTCTTGCTCACGATCCTGACTTCCGGGCGACGTCGGAAATCTTGATGGATTTGGGGATGAGGCCCAGCGCGAAGAACGTGTCGGCCACCTGCTGCTGGTCGGCAATGACGGCATCGGTGATCGGCTTGATGCCGTAGGATTGCCGCTTCAAGGCGACCTCGACGACCGGGACGGACAGGCCGATCGCCGGCGCCAGTTGCTCGGCCACCGCATGGATGTCGCCCTTGGCCCAGTCGTCGACCGCGCTGAGCTCGGCGAGCACGGCGTCGACGATCTTCGGATTGGCGTCGAGGAACTTCTTAGAGGAGAAGTAGAACTGGTAGTTGGCGACGATGCCGGTTCCGTCGGCGAGCGTGCGCGCGCCGGTGGCCGCTTCTGCTGCCGCCTGGAACGGATCCCAGATCACCCAGGCATCGACCGCGCCGCGCTCGAAGGCGGCGCGGGCGTCGGCGGGCGCCAGGAACACCGGCTCGATTTCCGAATACTTCACGCCCGCCTTCTCCAGCGCTTTGACCAGGAGATAATGGACGTTGGAGCCCTTGTTGAGCGCGACCTTCTTGCCCTTGAGGTCGGCGACCGATTTCAGCGGGCTGTCCTTTGGCACCAGGATCGCCTCACCCTTCGGCGCCGGCGGCTCATAGGCGACGTATTGGATCGGCGCGCCGGCGGCCTGCGCGAAGATCGGCGGGGCTTCGCCGGTGTTGCCGAAATCGATTGCGCCGACATTGAGCGCCTCGAGCAGCGGTGGCCCCGACGGGAATTCGGTCCACACCACCTTGTAGCCGTCGGCGGCGAGCTTCGGCTCCAGCGTGCCCTTGCTCTTGAGCAGCACCAGCTTGCCGTATTTCTGATA
The DNA here is from genome assembly GCF_001593325.1 of Bradyrhizobium sp. DOA1. Taxonomy (NCBI): domain Bacteria; kingdom Pseudomonadati; phylum Pseudomonadota; class Alphaproteobacteria; order Hyphomicrobiales; family Nitrobacteraceae; genus Bradyrhizobium; species Bradyrhizobium sp. DOA1. The sequence goes on along the minus strand of NZ_JXJM01000001.1, from coordinate 408,714 downwards.
GCCGATGCGGACCACCTTGTCCTGGCCGTAGGAGGTGCCGACCGCGGCGGCGACGATGCCGACCGACAGCACGATGGCCGCGATCAGACGCTGGATGATACGCCTCATGTTCAAACCCTTGTGGATGGGAAGAGTGGTCGGCACGGTCAGGCTGCCTGATAGCGCCAGACGATGTCGCGAATGACGATCGGCTTGGGGATCAGGCCGAGCTTGTAGAAGCGGTCGGCGACGCCCTGCTGGGTCGTGACGATGTCGTCGGTGACGGGGCCGACCACGAAATTCGCGCGATTGGCAGCGAGGGTCTGGCTGTCGAGCGGGACGCCGGTGATCGCGGCCAGCGATCTGGCGACCTCGTCACGATGCTGCTCGGCCCATTTGCCCGCTGCGGTCGTCACGTCGACGATCTGCTGCAGGATCGCGCCATGGTTTTTCGCGAACTCGCGGTTGGCGATGTAGAAGGAATTGGTCTTGGTGACCTCGCGCGAATTGATCAGGATGCGGCCGTTCTGCTTGGTCTCGCCGATCGCGAAATATGGATCCCAGATCGCCCAGGCCTCGATGCTGCCATTGGCGAAGGCGGGGCCCGCATCCGGCGGCGTCAGATAGACCGGCGTGATGTCGGCATAGGTGAGACCCGCCTTCTCCAGCGTCTGCACCACGATGTTGTGCGCGCTGGAGCCCTTGGTGAAGCCGATGCGCTTGCCCTTGAGATCGGCGATGGTGCGGATCGGCGAATCCTTCGGCACCAGGATGCCCTGGCCGTTGGTGATGGGCTGTCCCGCGGCATAGACGATCGCCGCTCCGGCGGCTTGCGCGAACACCGGCGGGGAATCGCCGACCGCGCCGAAATCGACGCTGCCGACATTCATCGCCTCCATCATCGGCGGCCCCGAGGAGAACTCGATCCATTTCACGTCGATGCCGAGGGGCGTGAAATGTTTTTCCAAGGCGGCCTGCTGGCGCGTGATGACCAGCACGCCGGTCTTCTGGTAGCCGACACGAATTTCCTTCACCGCGCTCTGCGCGTTGGCGCGCGAGACGAACGCTGCGGAAGCGGCGGTTCCAACGGACAATTTCAGAAAGTCGCGACGCTGCATTCCACACTCCCGGCCGCGTGCGGCCGTCATTCCCTGCGATGAGGGGATGATGGGGCGGGTCAGCGGAGGTGTCGAGACATGCGGAAAAATAGCGATGCGCGCACTACGCGTGAGGCAGAGGGCATGATTAATATTTCCATCGGCGGAGCTGATGCAGCGCGAATTTTTTCCGCACGCGAATGTGACAATCGCGGAGCTCAAACCCAAACTGCGAAAACAACCCCATGCACAGTAGCCAAGGTGTTGTTCTGAAACGCGTTTCGTATTTTGCGAATTTGGCTTTGACCCGTCGGGCAAAACAGTGGCAGAATGTCATCATGCCGCGGAAGGATGGGGGTCCCGCCGGCTAGTGCCGCCATCTTACCGGCAAATTCTGCAGCCCGCGGAAGGCCCAGCCGCCGATCCGCACCTCCTCGTCATCGGCGATCTCGAGTTGTTTGGCGCGCGCGAACACCGTGGGCAGCGCGACTTCGGCAATCATCGCACGCGAAGCCCAGGCGCCGGCGCAGAAATGCGGTCCTGCGCCGAAGGCAACGCTCTTAGACGTATCGCGCCGCACATCGAACTGGTCGGCGCGTTCAAAATGCTTCTCGTCGCGGTTGGCGGAGCCGAACATCAGGAACACGCGCTCATCGAGCTCGAACGCCACGTCGCGGATGGTCCAGGGCTTGGCGATGCGGCGCGGCGACATGCCGATCGGCGAGATCCAGCGGGCATATTCTTCGAAGGCCTGGAGCCAGGACACCTCACCGCGCCTGATAAGATCGAGCTGGTCGGGATGGGTGAGCAGCGCCCACACCGTGCCGGCGATCGCCTTGCGCGGCTCGTTCTGGCCGCCGGAGATCGCGAGTTTGACGTTTGCGCGCACGCTTTCCATCGCCATGCCCGATGCGAGGAGCACGCCGAGGATGCTCTGGTCGGGATGTTTGCGCTTCACCGGCAGGATGTCGTCGATCGCAGCATCAATGCCTGAGGTCGCCGCATGACAGCGCGCCTCGACCGCGGGGTCACCGCCATAATTGGCAATGCCCTCGATCATGCCTTGCGACCACGCATCCATGTCCTGAAAGCCGATATTGGTGAGGCCGGTGATCGACTTCAGGCATTCGCCGGAGAACGGCAGCGCGAAGTCGCGCATGAAATCGATCCGGCCGGGCTCGATGGCATCGAGAATGCGGTCGGCATGAGCCTGGAACTGCGCGGTCCAGTGCGCCTTCACCGTCCTCGGCGACACCGTCGGGAACATGGCGCGGCGCTCGACCTGATGCGCCTCGCCGTCCTTGCGCATCATGTTGTGGCCCATCAGCCGGTTCATCAGGCCTGCGGGCTGGTGCGAAGAGAACACGTCGATCTGTTTCTCGGAGATCGAGATGTCATCGCGGCTCGTCAGCAGCGTCGAGCCGAGCTGCGGCACGAAAGCGATCGGCGCTTCCTTGCGCATTTTCGCGAGCATCGGATAGGGGTCGGCCCAGAACGCGGCCGGGTCGATGTCGATGCGCGGCGCCGTGCTCAAAGGCGGTGTCTCCCGGTTTCTCGTGCTTCAGGGAGACTAGCGGACTCCGCCGCGGGCGTCTGTCCCCAGCGATAGGGACGGACGGAATTGGAACGCAGACCGAGAACCGAGGACTGCCGTTACCGGGCCGCGGCGATCCTCGGCTCAGGTGACACCATCTGAGCGTTGGCTGCCAAGGGCCGGTTCGAGGGCGAAGCCGGCTCCGGGAAGCGGGACGCGGCGTCGGACGGCGCTCCCTGGGATGGCCGGCGGGCAGCATTTCCCGGAAGCACGATCACTTTCGCGCCGACCTTCACCCGCTCATAGAGGTCCGTGACGTCGTCATTGGTCAGCCGGATGCAGCCGGACGACACCCGCTTGCCGATCGTATCGGGCTTGTTGGTGCCGTGAATGCGATATTCGGTCTCGCCCAGATACATCGCGCGCGCGCCGAGCGGATTGCCGGGGCCGCCTGCCATGAACCGCGGCAGATAAGGCTGACGCCCGATCATCTCGGTCGGCGGATGCCAATCCGGCCATTCGGCCTTGCGGGCCACGGTCTGCTCGCCGGACCATGTGAATCCTTCGCGGCCGACACCGATGCCGTAGCGCATCGCCTGCCTGTCGTTCAGGACGAGATAAAGGAATGTGTTCCCGGTATCGATGATCACGGTGCCCGGCGTCTGGCGGCTGGCATAGTCGACCACCTGCCGGACCAATGCCCCGGGAGCATCAGCGTCGGCTTTTGGTGGCTCGGCCAGAGGCGCCGGGGCTGGAATCGGAGCCGGAGCCGGAGCAGGAGCCGGCGCCGCTGCATGGACCGGAGGTGCCACGTACACCGGGCTCGACGATGCCCGGGCTTCCTGCGCGGTCGGCTTCCGCACCGGTTGCGCGCTCCAAGGGCGAGACAACAAACCGTATCCCAAAGCGGCGACGGCCACCGCGCCAATTGCAACTCGCGCGGCCATCGGCAGGGCGAGCGGCTCCGCCTTTCCACGCTTGGCACGCTTGCTCATGTCTTCTCCCAGGTCACCACGCCCCAGAGAGGTACCCAGCAAAATTTAAGAAACTTCGAAGCGATGTGGCTGGGGCTGGAACCGTCTGCGATGGTTAACGCGGGATTCGTGCTCGACGACATCATTTCAGGTCGCGATGTAGAGACGCGCGTCTCATCGCGGAAACGGGCCGAGGTCTCAATCGCCCGCCGGAGAGGACACGCTCCGCTTGTTCGGGTCACCTGCAGTGAGCGAACCCTCGGGGCGCTCTGAGCTGAGGTTTGCACGGGCTCAGATGCCGGCGTTCAGAGTGACTGATGAAATTCGGGAGCAGACCTCGAAGCTCTCCGCCAGCCTCATTTCCGCCCGATATCGCAAGCGATTCTAGCAGCATTCTTTCTGATATTGATTGCGCCGGTCGGGTACTGACATGACCTTGATTGAGGCTATCGGCTATTTGGCATCGGCTCTTGTCCTGCTCACGTTCTGCATGAGCACCATGTTGAGCCTGCGTGCGGTGGCAATTTGCAGTAACTTCGCGTTCATCAGCTACGGTTTCGGGGCCGGGCTATACCCTGTTCTTGTTCTGCACGTCGTGCTGCTTCCTTTGAACATCGTATTGCTCGTTCGCATGATGACTTTGCTCCGGAAAGCGAAGCTCGCGGCGGCCACGGATCTATCACCATTGTGGATGCAGCCCTTCATGTGGCCAAAGCATTTCAAGGCTGGGGAGACGATCTTCAGAAAGGGCCAGCATGCCGATTTGCTTTATATGGTCGTATCGGGCGAAGTTGGGCTTCCGGAGATTGACCAGCGACTCTCGGCAGGTGATCTCTTCGGTGAGATTGGATTGTTCTCTTTAGAAAGACGACGCACGCAGACCGCGGTTGCAGCAACCAATGTGGATCTGCTTTGCATCAGCGACGAAGCATTGAAAAAGCTCTGCGAACGCAATCCTGGCTTATCGTTGTACTTCCTGCGATTGACGGCTACTCGAATGACACAAAATGCCTCCCGGCTTCCCCCGATCGGCGCCGGCGCCCCATCGAACTGTGATCTTGGATCGGATCGCCCATTTTAATCCGCAGCGGGTCACAGCGCGGCGGCTCAGCGGACTGATTGCATGTCCGCTTTGCGTTGGGAGGCAGATATCGCGGCCTGAGAGTCCGTTCAGTTCAGGCCTCGGGGCCCTGCGAGCAGGCGCAGCCCGATCGCGAACAGCTCGCTCTGCGAGGAGATGCCGCGCCGCTCATAGCCGCGCTTGCGGTAGGTTCGCGTCGAATGCAGGCTGATGCCGAGTTCTTGCTGGCCGCAGGTCAGTTAAGGGGGACAGAGATGACCAGGGCCGCTCCGCTCCATCAGGACTGCCTGTTTGACTACACCACCACCAGCACCGGCACGCTTCCGTTAGCCAGGACCTCGGATGTCTGACTTCCCAGAAAGAGCCTCTTGAGTCCGCGTCGCCCGTGAGACGACATCACGATCAAATCGCACCCTCTGGACTTGGCAGTTTCGACGATCGCGGTGGCTGGATGGGCGTCTGGAACGTGCAACAATTCGGCAGATACACCGGACTGCTCCGCGACAGTTCGAGCCTCATGGAGAACTTTGCTCGCGCCTTCTCTCTGAGCGGTATTGAATCGATCCATTTCCTCCTGCGTAGGAATGTACCCTCCGGCGTGTCCGCTCCCATAGTCGATGTACATCCCTTCAGTGACGGTGATGATTGTCGCTCTGGCGCCAACGGCCTTTGCCAGGGCAATGCCATGCTTCACGCCCTTGTTCGCGAGCTCTGATCCATCCGTGCTCAAGAGAATATTGGCGTACATCACGCTCTCCCTTCTTGGTTGAACCGTCAGCAAACCAATCATACCCGTTGTGCAGCGGCGGTCCACTCCTCAGGGATGGGCGTCAGACAGGGCGACAGCTCCGAAAGGATCACACATCCGCCTTGCTCGCGGAGTGCAGATATCGGGGACTTAGGGTGCCTCAGTTCAGGCCGCGGGGCCCTGCGAGCAGGCGCAGCACGATCGCGAACAACTCGCTCTGCGAGGAGATGCCGAGCCGCTCATAGGCGCGCTTGCGGTAGGTCAGCGTCGAGTGCAGGCTGATGCCGAGGTCTTGCGAGATCGCCTCGGAGCTGAAGCCTGCGAGGATGCGGCGGCAGACCTCCTGTTCGCGCGGCGTCAGCGATGCCAGCGGCGCACGCGTTGCGAACAGCGTTGCGAGATCGGGCGTCGGCTTCTCCTGGAAATGCCGCGCGACACTCGCCGCGATCGCCGGTGCGATCGTCCCGAGCCGCTCGCGCTGCGCGGCGCTGAAGCGGCCCTGCGCGGCGATGCGGTAGAAATTGACGTAGAAGCAAGTGTCCTCGGTCCAGATCGCGGTCGCGCATTTGTCGACGATGCCGGAATCCTGGAAGAAGATCTTCCGATAGCGCGCGCCGTACATGCGCGGCGCGAAGGACGGCAGCATGATCGGCGCACTGCCCTCGCCTTCGAACAGCGCATCGCGGTTCGGATCGGATTCGTGGAACTGGCCGGCATAGGCCGCGCCGAGGTCCCCACCGATCGGGATGTTGCCGGCATCGAGCAGGCAGCGCGCAGCACCGGCGCGCGACAGCGCAAATACCATGCAATGGCCGACATCGGCCTGCCGGCGTAGCGTGTCGATCAGCACCTTGGGGAAATCGGAGCGACCGATCGCGAGCACCGCGGGCGTGACGTCGCCAGCCGGCGGATCAAGGACTATCCGGTGGGTTTGCATCGCTTCCTCCACTCTCATCAACGTCTCGAGCGTTGTTATGCGCAGGTCACCTGCCCGTTTCAGCCTTGCATTTATCACCACAAGCAGCACTGATTTCAGGAGGAGGGCTGCGCTTCGTCACCATCTCCAGGGCAGATAGCAGATTGCTTTGCCTGACGCCGAGTGCCGCAATCGATATGTAAGGGGCGACCGGCTTGCCCAGAAGGGCATACAACGCCGCATTGGCTTCTGCGACGCCCAAATCGTAAGGCAATTGGGCGCCGATAGCCTTTATCTGGCCGCGGGCGACATAGAGCGCGCTGTCGGGTCCCAGATCGTTCGTCGTCACGACGATGTCCTCTCGTCCCACCGCCTGCGCACCCGCGATTGCTTGCATGGCGGGATCACTCCAGACAGCGAAGATACCCTTGATGTTCGGGTGCGCTGTCAGCATCGCAATCGTTTTCTGATACACCTCGCTCGGCTGGGTGAACTTGACAACTGCCGCCAGACGGACGTCGGGGTGGCCGGCCAATGTCTGCTCGAAACCGCGGCGCCGCGCCGCAATCGAGTAATAGGACTCATAGCTATAGGTGATGAGCGCGACCTCCCCCCGGCCGCCGATTGCCTTCAGCAATTCCTCGGTCGCAAATACCGCGTTCTGCTCATTGTCGGAGCCGACGACGGTGACATAGTCCTTGCCGGGCTGAAGGCCGTGAGGCACGTTGTCCATCAAGATGAGCTTGATACCGGCTTCGCTGACGCGCCTGTAAGCCAGCGTCTGAGTTGCCGGATCAATCGGGACAGAAAACAGGACTTGGATTTTCTGGTCGGCCAATGCGCGCAGCTGCGCTGCCTGCCGCCCAGGATCTTGAGCCGCATCGGTCACGGCCACGAGCTCGACGCCGTATTTGCCCAACGTTTCGGAGATGCCCTGGACCTGGAGCGAATTCCAGGGGGAATCGAGGGCCTGCATGGAGATGGCCGCGCGATAATTTCCGTTACGCAGCCGTGTCAATTCCTCCGTCGTGAAAACCGGCGGCACGGGCGCGATTGCGGGGGCGCCCTCGGGAAATCCGACGACCGGCTGTCCTCTCGCCGAAAGTGGCAGCGGTCCAATCGGCCCCTCCTGGGCGATGTTCGCCCGGCAGCCCCACAGAATGAAAGCGATCACCGCGGCGACCCGCCAAAGCCCTCCCCCCTTACCCACCGACCCGCTCCGTGCAAGGAAATCGCGGCAATATGGAACCAACCGACGATAGCAGGGTTCCATGTTCCTCAAAAGGTGCCGGGGCACGTGTGAGTCCATCCAAACAGAGCCTTTTTTGGCCGCTGCGGCTGATCGCCTTCCTGAGCCTCGCGTTACCCGCGGGGACTCTGGCATTTTCAGGTTGGCAGACCTGGCGGTCAATACATGTCCAAGCCCGCGAACGCATCCAAAGCTCTCTCGACGTGCTCCATGAGCAGACGCAGAAGTCGCTGCAAACGGTCGAGCGATCAATCTCGGAAACCAATGAAGTGCTCCGAGGCATGTCCGACGATGCGATCCGCGCCTCGGAATCGGCGCTATATCTCCGACTCAAGCGCACGCAGCAAGCCTTGCCACAGATCGAGTCAATCTGGGCCTTCGATCGGAATGGCTCACCCTTGGTGTCGAGCACGATCCTGCCTGTTCCACGCAATCTGAACAACTCGGACCGCAGCTACTTCCGTGCCCAGTTGAACTCCTTCGATACCTATGTCAGCGAGATTCTTCGCGCGCGCGTAGGAACGCAGCGCTTCTTCGTCGTCAGCGGACGACGAACGGGGGAGCCGGCCGCCGGCTTCCATGGCGTGATCGGCATAACCGTTTCTCCCGAGAGCTTTTCAGAGTTCTACAGAAAGCTGTCCCGGGGACGAGATGCGTTCGGCCTGGTCCGCTCCGACGGCACGGTGCTCGCCCGCTACCCGGAGGGCCGTTTCGAAGACATCCGCGGACCAAACGATATGTCCCGTGCTATGGAAAGAGACCCGGCCGGCGGCTTCCTGGAGACGCAATCACCACTGGATGGACTGGATCGTGTCATCGGCTATCAGAAGGTCCGCGGCTATGACGTCGCCGGGATCGAGAAAGTCGCCATTACCGAGGAATTCTGGCGCACGACGCTGCTTCAGCTCGCGATCGGCATTCCGATTGCGCTCAGTCTTTTCGCATTGTCGATGTATGCGCTGCGACGTGCCGAGAGCTATCGGGACGAGGTCGTGCGCCGGGAAGCTGCGGAAGCTGCGCTGAAGCAGGGGCAGCGCCTGGAAGCGCTGGGGCAGCTGACGGGAGGGGTTGCGCACGACTTCAACAACCTGCTCATGGTCATTCAGGGCAGCGCGCAGAGAATCAAGCGCACGCTCGTAGAAGACACGCGGCTGACACGATCCCTGCAGGCGATCGAAGAGGCAGTGAATCGCGGCAGCACGCTGACGAGGCAGTTGCTGTCCTTCTCGCGCCGGCAGCCTCAAGACGCCGTTGTCGTTGACCTCAAATTTCGGCTTCCGCAAATTCAGGAGATGCTTCAGGCAAGCCTTCGTGGCGATATCGTCGTGCGAACCGAAATCGCTCCCGATCTGGGACGGGTCAAGATTGACGTCAATGAACTCGAACTGGCACTGCTCAACCTGGCGGTCAACGCGCGCGACGCGATGTCCGCCGGTGGCCAACTTGTGGTGTCGGCCAGCAACGTCGATGCTGCTCAAGCTCCCTCTGACCTGTCCGGCGAGTACGTCGCAATTGCCGTTCAGGACACCGGCTGTGGCATCCCGGAACAGCTTCTGGATCGCGTATTTGAGCCGTTCTTCACGACCAAGGAGGTGGGAAAGGGAACAGGGCTGGGGCTTTCCCAAGTTTATGGATTTGCCCGGCAGTCCGGCGGGACCGCGACAGTCGAAAGCGCGCAAGGCCACGGCACGCGCGTGACCATCTATCTTCCGAAGACCCTCGACGAAGGCACGTCAGTGAGCCTCGCCGAGAGAGCAGAAGAGCTGCGGTTCTCGGGAAAGGTCTTGCTGGTTGAAGACAATCGCGATGTTTCGGAAGTCACCCGCGGTTTGCTCGAAGACTTGGGGTTCAACGTCGACTTGATTAGTGACGCGGAGAGCGCGCTTCGGCATCTGCAGACGTCGGATCAGGCCTATCGATTCCTCCTTTCCGACATCGTGATGCCCGGCCCCATGAACGGGCTCGAGCTCGCGCGCAGAGTGCGAGGATTCGCAAACAAGAGCCTGCCGATCATTCTCGCGACCGGCTACAGCGGGCAGGCGCAGTCTGCCTCCGATGAAGGCTTCCTTCTCCTGCGCAAGCCTTACGGTATGCTGGAGCTCAGGAAGGCCGTGGCCGCAATTCTGGCTGACTCAACAGCAGCAAGAGTTGCGTAGTCATCGATAGAGATCAGCGCGGCGAGCCTCGCCCGCGAATCCAGCTCTCGAGTGCGACAGCAGCTTCGGCCTCGCGGGCCTTGCGCAGCAGGAGGTCGCGGTCATGTCCCGGCGACATCGCTTGCGCCTTGGCTTTGGCGAGGGTAGCGGTCGCAAGCAGGCGCTCGGTCAGGCTCTGCGTTTGCTTGACGCGGCGGCGTTTCTTGGTGCGGTCTTGCATGATTGCTTTCACCTTGGAAAATAGTCGTCAGGTACGGCGCCCCATGTCCCGCTGTAGCGGTAAGAACCAGCCCAGACATTTAGGTTGTCAAAGAGGACGATCGATTGGATTGGTCGCCTTGGCGCTCCGCGTGCAGGCACGGTCATGTGCGCGAGATCTCGCATCAACAGGTCAGACCGGCGGCCGCGCCAAGCTCCAGCTCCAGCGGATCGCGCTCGCCGCGCAGGCTGAGACAGAGCAGGTTGAGCGCAACCTGGCGCCTGTTGCGAGGCGTGCGCATCCGGCTCGGCAGGGAGTCGACGACCAGATCGTAGATCGCCCCGAGCAGCGACAGATCTTCAGGCGCAAGAATGTTTGGTCCGAGCATCACGATGTTTTCCACTCTTCCCGTGCGATCTCCCACACCCATCAGAAGACTGGAAAGCGAGCTGTATCATTTGAGACTCTTGCCCTGCTTTTGTAGATCGACCGTTCGCGGCTATTACCTGTGTTAAGAAAAGAGCGCTCTGTTCCATGCCGAGGAACGATTGCGTCTGCGTTGCCTTGTCTTCCATCCGCCATGTCTGCTCGGGCTGCTATGGAAGGATCAGTCAATGCGCATCCTTCTCGTCGGGGGCACTGGACTCATTGGATCGGCGATCCACGCGAGGCTGGCCGCGGGAAGGGCATGACTGCGTTCTGGTGTCGCGCCATCCCGCGGCGGCGCACGATCCTCGCCACGTCACGCTCGACGTCGTCCGGACCACCGATGCGTCGAAATGGAAGGGCCTCCTTGGCGGCGTCGATGCCGTGATCAATGCGGCGGGTGCGTTGCAGGGACAGGATATGCAAGGCGTCCATGTCGCCGGCAGCGCGGCGCTCTATGCGGCCTGCGAAAGCGCGGGCGTCCGCCGGGTCATCCTGTTCTCGGCGATCGGCAGCAATGTCGATGCACTCAGCGAGTTTTCCCGCACCAAGCGCGCGGGCGAAGCCGCCTTGACGGCGCGGGAGCTCGACTGGGTCGTGCTGCGGCCTTCCGTCGTGGTGGGCCGGCCCGCCTATGGCGGCAGCGCGCTGCTGCGCGGGCTGGCGGCACTGCCTGTGATGCCGGTGATGCCCGACACGGCGGCGATCCAGCCGGTGCATCTCGACGACGTCGTCGAAACGGTGCTGTTCTTCCTGCAACCCGATGCGCCTTCACGGGTCGCGCTGGATCTGGCGGGTCCTCGGCGGATCGCCTTCAGCGACGCAGTCGCGCTGTTTCGCGCCTGGCTGCGCTGGAGGCCGGCTTACCGCCTGCAGCTGCCATCCTGGGCGGCTTCGATGGCGTACCGCGCGGGCGACGTTGCGCAGATGCTGGGATGGCGAACACCCATCAACGCGACGGCACAGGCGGAAATGCGGCGCGGCGCAACCGGCGACCCCGAGCCTTGGCGCCAAACGACCGGCATTCCACCGCGCGATCTCGAAGTGGCGCTCGCACGCGAGCCTGCCTCGGTGCAGGAGCGCTGGTTTGCACAGCTCTATGCGCTCAAGCCGCTGATCTTCGGCGTCTTCGGCGCGTTCTGGATCGCCACGGGCATCATTTCGCTGACCGCCGGCTGGAACATCGGCATGTCGTTGCTGCGGGAAGGCGGGCTACAGGAAAACGTCGCGGCGCTCACCGTGACCGCAGGCGCGCTCGCCGACATCGCCATCGGCCTCGCCATCCTTTACCGGCCTCTAAGCCGCTACGGCCTGTGGGCCGCATTGATCATCTCGCTCACCTATGCCGTGATCGGCACCGCCCTGGTGCCGCGGCTGTGGGCTGATCCGCTGGGGCCGATGCTGAAGATCTGGCCGGTGATCATGCTCAACCTGGTCGCCATGGCGATCCGGGAGGATCGCTGATGCTCTATTTCCTGGTTAAGATGGCGCACATCATCGGTGCCGCAGTGCTGCTCGGCACCGGGGCCGGCATCGCCTTCTTCATGCTGGTGGCGCATCTGCGCGGCGACCCGCGCGAGATCGCCGGCGTTGCGCGGACCGTTGTGCTGGCCGACTTCCTGTTCACGGCGAGCGCCGTGATCCTGCAGCCGATCACCGGGACATGGCTGGCCTGGTCGAGCGGCTATTCCCTCGGCGACGGCTGGGTGGCCGCGTCCATCGCACTGTATCTGGTGACCGGCGCCTTCTGGCTGCCGGTGGTATGGATGCAGATGCAGATGCGCGATCTCGCCGTCGCAGCGGTCGCGAGCAACACCAAATTGCCCGTCCGGTATCACCAACTGTTCCGATGGTGGTTCGCCTTTGGCTTTCCGGCGTTCGCGGCCGTGCTGATGATCTTCTGGCTGATGATCGCCCGGCCGGCCATTCCATACTGGGATTAGGTTCGGACTTCTATCCCGCCACCTTCACTGGCGCCACATTGATCGCGAGCTTGCCGTAGCGGTCGGTGAAGGCCTCGGTGTCGATCTCCTCCAGCTTGATCTCGCCGCTCATCACGCCCTGCTTCCAGGCCGCTTGCGCCGGGTCGTTCTGGAATTCCGGCATCACCTCGCGGCCGAACAGCTCCAGCGATTCGCAGATGTGCTCGTGGCTGTTCTTGCCGGCCTGGTTGAGCAGAATGACCTGATCGATATGAGAAGACTGGAAGCGCTTCAGCTTCCTGCGGATCGTCTCGGGCGAGCCGATCAGCCCGCCGCGCAGCGCCGCCTCCTGCGCTTCCGGATTGTCGCGCTTCCATTTGTTGTACTCGTCCCACATATTGACGGTGTAGGGCGCGGGACGCTGGCGGTTCTGCGCGGCGCCGTAGAAGCGCAGCGCGAACTGGAAGAAGGTGGCGCCGTCGGCACGCGCACGCGCCTCCTCGTCGGTCTTGGCGCACATGAAGAACGAGACCAGCGCCATGTTCGGATTGATCTGGTAATCCGCGAGCTTGTGCAGCCGCTTCGTCATCGCGTTGTAATAGGCGTGCACCCATGCATGCGCGGCATCGGCGCTGACGAACTGGAAGCCGAGCGCGCCAAAGCCGTGGCGGCCGGCGCGCTCGATGGTCGGCAGCTGCGAGCAGGCCATCCACAGCGGCGGATGCGGCTTCTGCACCGGCTTCGGCACCACGTTGCGCAAGGGGATGTCGAAATACTTGCCGTGATGCTCGGACCCTGCGTCCTTGAACATCGGGAAGATCGCAGCGACGGCCTCCTCGAACACCTCCTTCTTGGTCTCCATGTCGCGGCCGAACGGGGTGAGCTCGGTGATCGAGGCGCTCTCGCCCATGCCGAATTCGCAGCGGCCGTTCGAGAGCAGGTCGAGCACCGCGACGCGCTCGGCAACGCGCGCCGGATGATTGGTGGTGAGCTGGAGAATGCCGTGGCCGAGCCGGATATTCTTCGTGCGCTGGCTCGCAGCCGCAAGGAAGGATTCCGGCGAAGGCGAGTGCGAATATTCTTCCAGGAAATGATGCTCGACGACCCAGGCATGGTCGTAGCCGAGCTTGTCGGCAAGCTCCATCTGCGACAGCGCGTTCTGGTAGAGGGCGAGCTCGTCACCGGCCACCCAGGGCCGCGGCAATTGCAGCTCATAGAAGATGCCGAACTTCATGGCGTCGCTCTCCCGCACTTGTTATTGTTAAGAAACATCTTAGTGCGTGAGGCGGCGCTGTCTACGCAAACGCAATTCCGTCGCGCGGCAGATCGCTTCTTCCGCCGCGCGTGTGGCAATGAAAGCCCGATACCGGCACGCACTACAGGGTCCTGCCAACTGGACAGATTGATCCAGATCAACGCGTTAGCGGCTCGAACGGATCTAAAGTGCGGCAAGGCAACGGCCCGGATGCCGTCCCTATTCCCAGTATCATTTCAGAGAGACCGAATATGTCGGCCCCTGACGACACGACTTCGCGCGTGCGCCGTAAGCGCATGGAGATTTTTGCCTTCCTGTTCCTGACCGCGGTCGTGATGCCCGTGCTTGCGGTCGGAACCGTCGGCTCTTACGGCCTCGGCGTCTGGATCTACCAGGTGTTTGCCGGCCCGCCCGGCCCGCCGCCCCCGCATTGATTCCTCAGCAGCGAAAGACAGGCATCATGGCTCACGCCACACTCAACCGCCGCGCCTTGATCACCGGCCGCGTGCTCAGCGCCGATCGCATCGTCGCGCCGCCCGGCGCCGAGATCGCCAGCATCATCGTCCAGGCGCGTCCCGAACGTCTCGCCGAGCTCGAAGCCGAGATCACCGCGCTGCCGGGCTGCGAGATCCACGGCCGCGATCCGCGCGGCAAGCTCGTCGTCGTGACCGAAGCGCCAGATAGCGGCAGCCTCGGCACCCTGCTCAACACCATCCAGTCGCTGCCGAACGTCTATTCCGCAGCACTCGTCTTCCACGCCATCGAAACCGCCTAAGTCAGGAAGAGCCGTCATGTCATCGCCCAAGCTCGACCGCCGCCAGATGCTCAAGCTCGAGGCCGCCGCCATCGCGGCCGCCGCCGCGGGCATGCCGGCTCCGGCGCTCGCCGCCAATCTCGTCACCGAGCGCAACAACAGCGAGATGAAGTGGGACAAGGCCGCCTGCCGCTTCTGCGGCACCGGCTGCTCGGTGATGGTCGCGACCAAGGACAATCGCGTCGTCGCCACCCATGGCGACATCAAGGCCGAGGTCAATCGCGGCCTCAACTGCGTCAAGGGCTACTTCCTCTCCAAGATCATGTACGGCCATGACCGCCTGACCCAGCCGATGTTGCGCAAAACCGGCGGCAAATACGACAAGAACGGCGAGTTCACGCCCGTGTCGTGGACCGAAGCCTTCGACATCATGGAGCTGAAGTGGAAGGAGGCGATGAAGAAGCGCGGGCCGAACGGCGTCGCCATGTTCGGCTCCGGCCAGTGGACGATCTGGGAGGGCTATGCCGCCTCGAAGCTGTTCAAGGCCGGCTTCCGCACCAACAACATCGATCCCAATGCGCGGCACTGCATGGCTTCCGCCGTGGCCGGCATGATGCGCACCTTCGGCATCGACGAGCCGTCCGGCTGCTATGACGACATCGAGGCCACCGACGCCTTCGTGCTGTGGGGCTCCAACATGGCGGAGATGCACCCCATTCTGTGGACGCGCATCGCCGACCGCCGGCTCTCGGCGCCGCATGTCCGCGTCGCCGTGCTCTCGACCTTCGAGCACCGCTCGTTCGACCTCGCCGACATCGGCATGGTGTTTGCGCCGCACACCGACCTCTACATCCTCAACGCCATCGCCAACCACATCATCAAGACCGGACGGGTCAACAAGGACTTCGTCGCCAAGCATACCGTGTTCAAGCGCGGCCAGACCGACATCGGTTACGGCCTGCGGCCCGAGCATCCGCTGCAGAAGGCGGCGACGGGTGCGGCGAAGCCCAACGACGCCACCGACATGAGCTATGACGAGTTCGTCAAGTTCGTGTCGGAGTACACGCTGGAGAAGGCAGCCGAAATGTCGGGCGTGCCGCTCAACCGCCTCACGGCGCTCGCCGAGCTCTACGCCGATCCCAAGACAAAAGTGGTCTCGTTCTGGACCATGGGCTTCAACCAGCACACCCGCGGCGTCTGGTGCAACAACCTCGTCTACAACATCCATCTTCTGACCGGGAAGATCTCCTCGCCCGGCAACAGCCCGTTCTCGCTGACCGGCCAGCCCTCCGCCTGCGGCACCGCGCGCGAGGTCGGCACCTTCTCGCATCGCCTGCCCGCCGACATGGTCGTGACCAACAAGGCGCATCGCGATCACGCCGAGCACATCTGGCAGCTGCCCGAGGGCACCATCCCCGACAAGAACGGGGCGCATGCCGTGCTGCAAAGCCGGATGCTGAAGGACGGCCTGATCAACGCCTATTGGGTGCAGGTCAACAACAACCTGCAGGCCGGTCCCAACATCAACGAAGAGACCTATCCCGGCTTCCGCAACCCCGACAATTTCATCGTGGTGTCGGATGCCTATCCGACGGTGACGGCGCTTGCCGCCGACCTCATCCTGCCGACCGCGATGTGGGTCGAGAAGGAAGGCGCTTACGGCAATGCCGAGCGGCGCACGCAGTTCTGGCACCAGCTCGTCACCGCGCCGGGCGAGGCCAAATCCGATCTCTGGCAGCTGATGGAATTCTCCAAGCGCTTCAAGATCGAGGAAGTGTGGCCCGCGGAGCTGATTGCCAAGAAGCCGGACGTGCGTGGCAAGACGCTGTTCGACGTGCTCTACAAGAACGGCCAGATCGACAAGTATCCGACCTCGGAGATCGAGGCCGGCTACGCCAACGAGGAAGCGAAGGCGTTCGGCTTCTACGTGCAGAAGGGCCTGTTCGAGGAATACGCGCAGTTCGGCCGCGGCCACGGCCACGACCTCGCGCCGTTCGACACTTACCACCGCGAGCGCGGCCTGCGCTGGCCGGTCGTCAACGGGCAGGAAACGAAGTGGCGCTTTCGCGAGGGCAGCGATCCCTATGTCAAGCAGGGCGCCGACGTGCAATTCTACGGCTTCCCGGACGGCAAGGCGCGCGTGTTCGCCCTGCCCTACGAGCCGCCGGCTGAATCGCCCGACAAGGACTACCCGTTCTGGCTGTCGACCGGCCGCGTGCTGGAGCACTGGCATTCCGGCACCATGACGCGCCGTGTGCCCGAGCTCTACAAGGCCTTCCCCGAAGCGGTGTGCTTCATGCATCCGGACGACGCGCAGGAAGCCAAGCTCCGCCGCGGGGATGAAGTGAAGGTGGTCTCCCGCCGCGGCTTCATCCGCGCCCGCGTCGAGACGCGCGGCCGCGACCGGCCGCCGAAGGGCCTCGTGTTCGTGCCGTGGTTCGACGAATCCAAGCTGATCAACAAGGTGACGCTCGACGCCACCGATCCGATCTCGCTGCAGACCGACTTCAAGAAATGCGCCGTGCGCATCGAGCGGGTGAACCTGTCATGATGAAACGATTTGGTATCGCCCTGCTGGCGATCGCGATCGCCATGGGCACGAGCTCGCTGACGGCGCAGACCGTCAGCTCGGGCCTGCGCGGCCCGACCCCGCTCAACGACGAGGGGCCCGCGCCGCCGATGCTGCCGAACCGCAACACCTCCGAGAAGGAGGTGCGCAACTATCCGGAACAGCCGCCGGTGATCCCGCACAATATCGATGGCTATCAGGTCGACCTCAACGGCAACAAGTGCCTGTCCTGCCACGCGCGTGCGCGCACGGCGGAATCGCAGGCGCCGATGGTTTCGATCACGCATTTCATGGACCGTGACGGCCAGTTCCTGGGCTCGGTCTCGCCGCGCCGTTTCTTCTGCACCGAATGCCACGTGCCGCAGAACACCGCCAATCCGCCTGTCAGCAACGATTTCACCGACATCGACACGCTGCTGTCGCGCGCAAGTCCTGGTGGCCGGCGATGACGACGACCGCTGACGAGCCCAATGCAGAACTGAAAGCCAAGCGCGGCTTCATCGCGCGGAGCTGGGCCTTCGCGCTCGAGCTCTGGCAGGTGTTGACCCGGCCGAGCTCGGTGTTCGCCCTCGGCACCCTGGTGCTGGCCGGCTTCGTTGCCGGCGTGATCTTCTGGGGCGGCTTCAACACCGCGCTGGAAATCACCAACACAGAAAAATTCTGCACCAGCTGCCACGAGATGAAGGACAACGTCTACGCCGAGCTGAAGTCGACCATCCACTTCTCCAACCGCTCCGGCGTGCGCGCGACCTGCCCGGATTGCCACGTGCCGCACAACTGGACCGACAAGATCGCGCGCAAGATGCAGGCCTCCAAGGAGGTCTGGGGCAAGATATTCGGCACCATCGACACGAGGGAGAAATTCCAGGAGCACCGCCTCGAGCTCGCGGCGCATGAATGGGCGCGCTTCAAGGCCAACGATTCACTGGAATGCCGCAACTGCCACAGCGCCGATTCCATGGACATCACCAAGCAGTCGCCGCGGGCCTCGGTGGCGCACCAGCGCTTCCTGTTCACGAAGGAAAAGACCTGCATCGACTGCCACAAGGGCATCGCCCACCAATTGCCCGACATGCGCGGCGTTCCCGGCTGGCAGTAGGGGTGCTCGTTCTTCGCGGGGCCTGAGCAAGCGCCTCGTCCTTCGAGACGGCTGCTTCGCAGCCTCCTCAGGATGAGGCTAAACGCATCTTGCCCGAGGAAACTGCCGCCGCGCGCTCCGTCCTCATCCTGAGGGACCGCCGAAGGCGGGCGTCTCGAAGGATGGCGCCACAGATGCCGCCTCCCTGTGCTTGAACCGACGGGGCGAATGGTTAGTTTTGGCGGGTAGCGAATCGCCTCGTTTCGCAGCCTCTCAAGACAGACATGGCCACCTTCACCCCGCATCAGGATGCCGCGCTCAAGGCCGTCGGCGACTGGCTCAAAGCAAAGCCCGGCCGGAACGGCACGCCGCCGGTGTTCCGCCTGTTCGGCTTTGCCGGCACCGGCAAGACCACGCTGGCGCGGCACATCGCCGAGGGCGTCGACGGCGAGGTGAAGTTCGCCGCCTTCACCGGCAAGGCGGCCCTCGTCATGCGCAACAAGGGCTGCGACGAGGCCTCCACCATCCATTCCCTAATCTACCGCGCCCGGGAATCCGGCGAGGAGCAGCCGAGCTTCGAGTTGTGGGATGACGCGCCGGCCTCCAAGGCCAAGCTGATCGTGATCGACGAATGCTCGATGGTCGACGCCGAGCTGGGGCGCGACCTGATGTCGTTCGACTGTCCGCTGCTGGTGCTCGGCGACCCCGCGCAGCTGCCGCCGATCCAGGGCGGCGGCTTCTTCACCAATTCGGAGCCGGACGCAATGCTGACCGAGGTGCATCGCCAGGCCCAGGACGATCCGATCGTGCGGATGTCGATGGACGTCCGCGAGGGCCGCGAGCTCGACATCGGCCGCTATGGCGAGAGCGAGGTGGTCTCGCGCAAGGAGCTCGATCCCGACCGCGTCATGGGCGCCGACCAGGTGCTGGTCGGCCGCAACAACACGCGCCGCGCCTACAACATGCGGGTGCGCCAGCGCCAGAACATCGAGGACCAGTTTCCCGTCGCCGGCGACAAGCTGGTGTGCCTGCGCAACAACCGCAAGAAGGGCTTGTTCAACGGCGGGCTGTGGCGCGTCAAGTCGCGCAACACGTCGCGCTCGAAGTCGCGCATCCTCTCGATGCGCCTGATGCCGGACGAGGATTTCGGGCACAAGGTGACCAAGGTCTCGGTGCGCGCCGACTGCTTCGAGGGCGGCATCGAGCAGATCGCCTGGGAGCAGCGCAAGCCTTATGACGAGTTCGACTACGGCTATGTGCTGACCGTGCACAAGTCGCAGGGCTCGCAATGGGACGACGTCGTGCTGTTCGACGAGAGCTTCGCGTTCGGGGAATCCCGGGCGCGGTGGCTGTATACGGGGATTACGCGCGCGGCGAAGCGGTTGAGTATTGTCGTTTAAGACTCCGCTCCCGTAGGGTGGGCAAAGGCGCAACGCGCCGTGCCCACCATCTCTCCACACGCACTAGAAATGGTGGGCACGCTTCGCTTTGCCCACCCTACGAGACCTGATTGCTCGTCATTTCCCCGCGACAAAGTAAAAATCCTCTCTTCCCGGCGGTGAGCCGTAGGTGAACGGCTGCTGCTCGTGCTTGGTCGCGGCCCAGACATCGTCGCGGACGATGTCGAACAGCTTTCGGATCTCGACGCGCGGCTGCTTGATCTCGCGGGCGAGCGCGGTGGCGAACGGGCTGTTGGCGGCACCATCGCCGTCCATCGCGGTCTCGCCGTGCTTGGCGGCATAGACCACCATGAATCCGGCGCCGGGCTCGATGTTGGAAAAACCCTTGTCGACCAGCTTCAGCGCCAGCGTGCGCTGCATGGTCGGCGCGAACGGATTGTCGCGGCAGGCATCCAGGACCACGAGCCGCATCTTTCGTGCGGCGCCGACCGCGGCGATCACCTGCTCCAGGGCAACCGCCTGGGTCTCGGCGTCCTTGTCGGCGGCGAGCTTGGCATCAACAGGAACGAGATAGTTCACCCCGCCGATCTCGAAACCGTGGCCGGCATAATAGAACACGGCCCAATCGGCCTTTTCCGCCTCATTGGCAAAGGTCTGCAACGCCTCGAAGAACTTGTCGCGGGTGAGATCGCTGACGGATATCACGGTCTGGAAGCCGACATCGCGCAGCACGCCGGCGATCAGTTTGGAGTCGCGCAGTGGATTGGGCAGGGCATGGACGTTCTTGTAGGCGCCATTGCCGATCACCAGCGCGACGCGGCGCCCGGCGGGTGCGCCGCCCGGCGTTTGCGGCGTCAACGCGGCGAGCCGCTCCTGGGCGATGGCGCGGGCGCGCGCGACGTCGATCTCGTCGAACCTGGTCAGCGAATAGGCCGCGGCGCGGTAATCGGCGCGGGCCTGGGCGAGATCCTTCCTCCGCTCGTAGATCTGGCCACGGCCGGAATGGGCGCGGACATTGTTGGGATTGATCTGGAGGGCCGCGTTGTAGTCCTTGAGCGCCGCATCGAGGTCGCCCTTCATCATGTTGACGTCGGCGCGATTGTTGATCACGAACACGTTCTTCGGCTGCTTCTCGATCAGGCCGCTGCAGTCGGCAAGGGCCTGCGCGTACTTCCCCATCATGCCGTAGGTGATGCAGCGGCTGCCGGCGATCTGCGGCGCGGCCGCATCGATCTTCTCGGCCTCGGCGAAATCGGCGAGGGCGCCGTCGAAATCCTTCATCAGCGTGCGCACGCGGGCGCGGTTGGTCCAGGCGAGCAGGAATTTCGGCGTGTATTTGATCGACAGGCTGAAATCGTCGAGCGCGCTTTGCAGCGCGCCCCGGCGCAGGTGGATGACCCCGCGATTGTTGTAGGGGACGCCGTAGGCCGGCCGCTTCTGCAGCGCGAGGTTGTAGTCGGCCATCGCGAGATCCTCCTTCCCGCTGCGCTCATAGGCGAGGCCGCGCAGGTTGAGGGTCACGACATAGTCGGGATCGAGGTCGAGCGCGGTGGACAAGACCTCGATCGCGCGCACGTAGTCGCGCTTGTTGAGCAGCGTGTTGCCGCGCACGGAGAGCGCGATCGCCTTGTCCTTGCCGGCGACACGGTCGGCGCTGAGCAGATTGTCGCAGGCGGCGGCGCGGGCCGGCAGCTCCGCCTGGCGGTCGCGGCAAATGGCGAGATCGTTGCCGGCGGCTTGCGGATTGGCCGCGGCAATCAAGCCAGACGCTGCCAGGGCGAGGAAGGTCAGGAAAACGACGCGCAGCATGTTGTCAAGTCAGCTCCAGTCACCATTCCTATGATCGATCGTCGATCGCGCCGGTTCATCTAGCGCGGAGTTCCGCATCCCGCCAAGTCGCGCTCGAAGGCGCGCTGCCCGCTCCGGCGGTCTTCACGGCTTCGTGTCCGCCATGGCGTAACATTCGCCGGCGATGTCCGTATCTCGAATGATGCAAATGCCGCCGGGCAGGCTGTTCGCCCGGGCCCGGCCGCCTTAGACTGTCAGACCTTCGGAAAGAGGATCGCCATGCGCCGACCTGCCGTCCTGTCCCTGCTCGCCGCAACCGCCGCGCTCTCGCTGGCCTTTGCCATGCCGTCCCGGGCTGCCGAGGATGCGGTCGTGATCCCCGCCCCCGCCACCGATACAGCGTCCGCGAGCGGAATCCAGACTGCCGTCATCGCCGGCGGCTGCTTCTGGGGCGTCCAAGGCGTCTTCCAGCACACTGCGGGCGTGGTCAACGCCGTGTCCGGCTACGCCGGCGGCACCAAGGCGACCGCCGACTACCAGAGCGTCTCGAGCGGCCGCACCGGCCATGCCGAGGCCGTCGAGATCAAATACGATCCGCAGAAGATCTCTTACGGCAAGATCCTCCAGATCTATTTCTCGGTGGTGCACGACCCGACCCAGCTGAACCGCCAGGGCCCTGACGTCGGCCCGCAATATCGCTCGGCGATCTTCACCACCTCCGACGAGCAGAAGAAGGTGGCAGAGGCCTATATCGCCCAGCTCAACGGCGCGAAGGTCTTCAAGAAGCCGATCGTGACCAAGGTCGGCGCGCTGGAGGCGTTCTATCCGGCGGAGGCCTACCATCAGGACTATCTGACGCTGCACCCGAACCAGCCCTACATCGCCTATAACGACATCCCGAAGGTCGAGAACCTGAAAAAGCTGTTCGCGGATAATTATATTGAGAAGCCGACGCTGGTGAATGCCAGCAAGGCCACCAACTGATCGCGAGATCATCGACAGAAACGGGAGACCCATGCCCGACACCAGAACGAAAACCACCGAAGACAAGGTCATCAAGAGCGACGAGCAGTGGCGGCGCGAGCTGACGCCGATGCAGTACGCGGTGCTGCGCGAGAAGGCGACCGAGCGGCCCTTCTCCGGCGAATATGAGCACGACCACCGCACCGGCACCTATGTCTGCGCCGGCTGCGGCAACGTGCTGTTCGAGTCGGATGCCAAGTTTGATTCCGGCTGCGGCTGGCCGAGCTTCACTCAGCCGGCGGTCGAGAGCCATATCGACGAGGAGCGCGACGTCAGCCACGGCATGATCCGCACCGAGGTGCTGTGCTCCAAGTGCAGCGGCCATCTCGGCCATGTCTTCCCCGACGGTCCCGGGCCGACCGGCCTGCGCTATTGCATCAATTCGGCGGCACTCAAGCTGGAGCCGAAATAAACCCAAGGCCACGGCGGGTTCCGAGTTGGAACCCGCCGTGGCGATGTGCTTTTCTCTCCCGGCGGCGCGGCCGTCCTCGCATTTGGCGGCCGCCAGGGAGGATGCCATGTCATTCGGGACCATCCTGATCATCCTGGTGATCATCTATCTGCTGGGGGGCCTGTCCGGCCGGATCGGCGGCTATGGCTATGGCCTTGGCCATTCCGGCATGGGAATCGGCGGCGTCGTGCTGGTGGTGTTGGTCGTGCTGCTGCTTCTCGGCAAACTGTAAGCCGCACAACTTATTGAAATTGCTGAAGTTATCGCCCGCGCGGGGCTGCCATGCGTGAATTCATCATCTCGCATCGCGGGGGTCGCATTTTTGTCAAATCGGGCTATATTAGAGGACGAAAATGACATGTGCGGCGGGCCCGCTCGATTGCGGCCCCTCCCCTCCCAAACCCCACGCGCTTAAAGCCCCAGAGAAGATCACGAGGTCTTTGACCATGCGTCCACTGCGTCCGTTCAACTTCAACACCTCCGCCGAACTCTTCCCCGCCGCGATCCGCAAGAAGAAGCGCGCGGGCTTCACCTATCGCCGGTTCGGCACCGCCGCCGAGGCCGTGCAGTTCGCGATGGAGCAATTGCCGACGGATTCGTTGAACGGCGCCTATCTGCAGGTCGAGGAAGCGCGCTTCGACCAGAACGGCATCCGCTCGCTCTATGAGAGCGAGGCCTTCCCGCTGCCCCGCCGCCGCAAGCTGGATACCGAGACCGACGCCGACGCGGCGTAACTTTTCCCAACACCGTTCGATGTGCGCAAAAGGCGCGATGGCTGAAAGGCTGTCGCGCCTTTTGTGTTTTCGGCTTTCGTGCTTCCACAACGTCATGGCCCGGCTTGTCCCGGCCATCCGCGCCTTGCGCCGCAGCACGACGAACGTGGATGCCCGGAACAAGCCCGGGCATGACGACCCGTCATGCCTACTCATCAATTGCGAAGAGGAACGCTTCTACATCCGCGGCTGCTTCTCCAGCCAGCGCTGGAGCAGGCGCACATTGCGCATATTGGCGCGGAACATGACGTCGAAGGCGTCGCCCGCGAAGGGGACCAGGCCGACCACGCCGTCGACTGCGACATTGCCGAGCATGCGCGCGGTGATGTACCAGGGCGCGCCGAGCGCTCGCGCCTCGCGCACCAGCCACAGCGAGATCGCGGTGGTGATGATGTCGCCGACGACCGGGATCAGACCGATCAGCCCGTCGATGCCGTAACGGATATTGGTGCCGGGCAGGATGAAGGCGACGTCGAGCAGTTTCGCGATCGCCTCGAGCCGCGCAATCCGCTGCTCGCGCGTCAGATTGCCGAACGGATTGCCAGCAAACGGATTGTCCCTGCCGAACTCAAAGGGAAACTCGCGAAATCTCTGCTCCAGCGTTTCGGGGCGGATCTCGTGTCCCTCCTGATCGATGATCGGCCCGCGCGTCTCCTTGCCGGAGAAGGTTGCGCGCGAGCCGCCTCCCGAACGGGATCGGCGCGGGGCAATGATATCGTCGTCGGACATGGTCATGGTCTCTAGGGAACGCGCCGCCGCAGCGGAGGTTGCTGCGCCGCGCCCGAAAGTCGCGCGCTCAGGTCGGCGCCGCCACCGCCGGCGGCTCCTCGACATATCTATGCACGAGCCAGGACGAAATCACCGCCGGCACGAAGCCGACCAGGCCGTACAGGATGAACTGCACCGCACCCGAATCCGGCCCGCGGGAGGAGTAGGTCATCGAGGCCAGGATGAAGGCGAACAGGCCGACCAGCAGCATTCGCACGCCCGGGCCGATCCGCCTTATATGGACCAGGATGTCGTCGACCGCGCCGATCATCAGCGCGGGCAGGAAGCCGAACAGATAGCTGTATTGCAGCGTCTTGAAAAACACTGCGAACAGCTTTCCGACCTCGCCGAGGCTGGTCTGGGCCCAATAGCCGGACTGATAGGTCGTCGTCAGCAGCAGCAGGAACCCGCCGACGAACGGACCGACCAGCGCAAACACCAGATAGCGTTTCATCGAACCACCTCTTGGACTTCCACAGCTTTATAGCAGCGCCGCGGGAACCTTGAACAGCGGGCGCCGGCCCCTGAAGGGGGAACAAGTGGCAGGGCGACGAGTTCATGCATGACCTGAATTTACCTCTGTCCGATTGGAGCGCCGATGGCCCGCAAAATTCTCCTGGCGACGATCATGCTGGCAGCCTTGACCGGTGTTTCGGAGGGGCCTGCTTTCGCGCAAGGCCACATGGGCACGCCGCAGGAACAGAAGGCCTGCACGCGAGACGCACAGCGCTTCTGCCGCAAGGACCTCGGCAACGACATGGCGGTACAAGGTTGCCTGCAAGCCAATCGCGCCAAGCTGTCGAAGTCCTGCAGCAATGTATTCAAGAGCCACGGCATGTGAAGACCGGCACCATTCCGGCGAATGGAGCGTGAAGCCATGTTACGCGATGAACAACTCTCCATCCTCCGGGATATCAGCCAATCCGTTGCCTTCGCCGACGACCGCCAAGGCAAGGTAGGCCAATTGATCGCCGACGGTTACGTGATGAAGGACGGCGACCTGTTCGAACTCACGGCCAAGGGCGTCACCGCGGTCGAGGAACATGCCGCATCACTCGGCGCGAGCGATGCGGAGCAAGCGGGTGCATCCTCGGATCGGCTGATGTGAGCACGCGCGACGTGACTCGCGTGCAACAATTGCGAATTCCTTTGCGCTGACCATTGCAGCCCCCGGGCAATGGCGCATACTTCGCTCGGGCGGCGCAGCACTTTTCGATTCGAACATCAAGAAATCGAGCGACCACATGCGGGACTGGAGTTCCCGGCGTGAAGGCTGTGACATGCGGCAGATCAAGCCGCGTGCGGCGCCCCAAAAACCAAGTGGCTCAAGCCCAAGGGAAATCGGGGACCCATTCCGCATGACACGCAATCAGACCATCGCAACTCTGTTTAAGACCACCGCTTCGCTGTTGGCCGTCGCCGCCAGCGCCATCGCACTGCAGACATCACCCGGCCTCGCCTTCTCCTCCGAAGCGCAGCAGATGTGCACGGGCGATGCGATGCGGCTGTGCTCCAGCGAAATCCCCGACATCCCGCGGGTCAGGGCCTGCATGGTGCGGAACAAGGCGAATGTCAGCCCCGGCTGCCGCGCCGTGATGGACCGCGAGGCCACCGCGTCGCGCAAGCGGGAAGCGGCCGCGCAATAGGGTCGGATCATCCGCAGCGTCATGGCCGGGCTTGTCGCGGCCATCCACGGCTTACCCCAGCGTACAGAGAAACGTGGATGCCCGGGACAAGCCCGGGCATGACGATGTCGCTAAGTCGGTAGAAAGTGCCTAATCGCCCCACTGCGCGAAGGCGTCGTTGAAGGCGCGCTCGCCGGGGGCGCCCTTCTCGATGGCGATGATGGCGCGGCGCTGGTTGGCGTAGACCAGCGGCACGTCGAACCACGAGCGCTCCTTCAGGAGCTGGACGTTGCGGCTGCGGTCAGCGTCGACATTGGACAGTCCGACCAGGAAGAAGCCGTCGGTGACCTTGACCGCGAGGCCGGCGAGCGGCGTGCCGCGCGCCTGCTCGTTCGATTTCATCAGGATGCCCGGCACGTTGGAGACGCTGCCGCCCGGAAAGTCCTGCGGCAGGATGAAGGTCAATTCCGCGGTATGGCTCGCCGGCAGCGACGAATCGGTGTTGCGCCGGAACGACATCGTCATCTTGAACTTGCGGTCGGGAATCTCGATGTCGGCGCGCACGGCGAGGTCGGCCTTCTGGTTGCCGGACGCCTTGATCGGCTCCAGCCGCCACACCACCGAGCCGACATATTGCTTGCCCTTCGGATCGGACGGATCCTCGTCATAGAGTACGACCTTCTGCGCCACCGGCGCGACCGGCTGGTCCGCCGAAGGCTGGCCAACCCGATCCGGAATCTTGGGCTTGCTCTGCGGCTGCGCCGGAGTCGGCGTGTCCGTCACTTGCGTCGCGGACGGCTTGAGAAAGCCGTTGACGATCTGGACCAGCTGCTTGCCCCAGAGGATGCCGGCGCCGACCAGGATCAGCACGATGCCGACGGCGATCGCGCTCTTGAACGGGAAGGAGGAGCCGGTGCGGACGCGCTTCTTGACGTCCCGCTCGGCCGCGACGCGCGGACGGGGCGAGGGCGGCTGCGGCGTGTAGCGCTCGGCCTCCTCGATCGACTCGTCGTAGGAATAGGGCGCCTCGGCCTCGCCGGAGCGATTTTCCAGGCTCGGCTCCAGCCGGTCGAACTCCGGCGTGGGCGAAGGCACGTTGGCGTAGGTCCGGCGCGCGGCACGGCTGGCCTGCGCGGCGGCGCCGCCGAGATCGTTGGCATCGGCCGTAATGTCGCGAAAGCCGCGCACGCCCGGGGCTGATGGCGGCGGTGGCGGCGGGCCCAT
>NZ_JXJM01000001.1:288834-381190 GCF_001593325.1 Bradyrhizobium sp. DOA1 | reverse complement strand
GCCTCTTCCAGCGACAGCCGTTCGCGGGTGATCTCGGATTCGGAGAGCGGCGGCTGCACGCTGCGCAGCTGCGCGATCAGCGCCGTGCGCGCCCGCTCATAGAGCGCGCGACGGCTTTCGCCGGGAGCGTTGGGGTCCAGGGCGGCAATAGCGCGGGCGATCAGCGGATAGTAATCAGCCATTTCAACTCAACTATACGCGCGTCCTGGTAAGATATCGTTAAGCCTCAAACGGGTTTTGCACCAGGATAGTATCCTCGCGTTCGGGGCTGGTGGAAAGCAGTGCGACCGGGCACCCCACCAATTCCTCGATCCGGCGGACATATTTGATGGCCTGGGCCGGCAGGTCGGCCCAGGACCGCGCGCTGGCGGTCGGCTCCTTCCAGCCCTCGATGGTCTCGTAGATCGGCTCGACCCGGCTTTGCGCGCCCTCGCCGGCCGGGAAATGATCGATCTCCTTGCCGTCGAGCTTGTAGCCGGTGCAGACCTCGATGGTGTCGAAGCCGTCGAGGATGTCGAGCTTGGTCAGCGCCAGGCCGTTGATGCCGCAGGTGCGGACCGCCTGGCGGACCAGCACGGCGTCGAACCAGCCGCAACGGCGGGGCCGCCCGGTGTTGGTGCCGAACTCGCGGCCGCGCTCGCCGATCTTGCGGCCGGTCTCGTTGTCCTGCTCGGTCGGAAACGGGCCCTGGCCGACGCGGGTCGTATAGGCCTTGCACAGGCCGAGCACGTAGCCGACCGCGCCCGGCCCGAGGCCGGCGCCGGTCGCGGCCTGCGCCGCCACCGTGTTGGACGAGGTAACGTAAGGATAGGTGCCGTGATCGACGTCGAGCAGCGCACCTTGCGCGCCCTCGAACAGCATCCGCTTGCCCTCGCGCCGCTTGATGTCGAGCAGCCGCCAGACCGTCTCGGCATAGGGCAACAGCTGCGGCGCCATGGCCATCAGCTCCTTCAGGATCACCGCGCCATCGAATTCCGGCAGATTGAGGCCGCGGCGCAGCGCGTTGTGATGCGCCAGCAGGCGGTCGATCTTGTGCGGCAGCGTCTGGTGATCGGCCAGATCCATCAGGCGGATGGCGCGGCGGCCGACCTTGTCCTCATAGGCTGGTCCAATGCCGCGCCGCGTGGTGCCGATCGCGGTCGCCGCACTGGCGGATTCGCGGTGCGCATCGAGCTCGCGATGCAGCGGCAGGATCAAGGTGACGTTTTCCGCGACACGCAGGTTGTCGGGGCTGACATCGACGCCCTGCGACCGGAGCCTGGCGACCTCGTCGAGGAAGGCGGCGGGATCGAACACCACGCCGTTGCCGATCACCGACAGCTTGCCCTCGCGCAGCACGCCGGAGGGCAGCAGCGCGAGCTTGTAGGTCTTGCCGTTGATCACCAGCGTGTGGCCGGCGTTATGGCCGCCCTGGAAGCGGACCACGATGTCAGCCTGCTCCGACAACCAGTCGACGATCTTGCCCTTCCCTTCGTCGCCCCATTGGGCGCCGACGACGACAACGTTGGCCATTCGCGGGTAATCCCTATCAATCTGTCTCTAGAAGGCATGATCCTCGCGGAAAACCGGTGCCCACTCTTCCGGGATCATGCCTGCGCCCAGCCCAAGGGGCGGCCGGAGCCGCCCGCACGCAAGGCAGCCAACCGGATAAAGGAAGCAGCCCCTCTAGGCAAGCAAGAACGGGGCTTTTTCGGGGACCAAAGCCCGACCCAAGCCTTTGATATCCCCTGAAAATCCAGAAATCTTCCGGATCGGCGCGACGGCTTCGACCAAAGCCTGAGAGGCCATGTCCGCCGCTGCATGGTCGCGATGCGTCCGCCCCCCGTTGATGCCATCTCGATTTCCGTGTCTTTGAGCAGAGCCGGGTGATCAACCGGCCCGGACCTCGCCGGGCCGGAGGCCTCGGCGCATCCGCGGGGCCATAACGATCACAATGTCCGCCACCGGCCAGACCACCGCCGCCGACACCTCCGGTCACGGCTGGATCGCCAACCAGCCCTACCTGCTGCTCAGCATCACCGCGCTATGCTGGGCCGGCAACGCCATCGTCGGCCGTCTCGCCGCCGGCCACATCCCGCCGGTCACCCTCTCTTTCCTGCGCTGGTTCTTCGCCTTTCTCCTGGTGCTGCCGTTCGCCTGGAAGCATCTTGGGCAGGACTGGCCCGCGATCCGTGGGCGGCTCGGCCTGATGGTGACGCTCTCGATCACCGGCATCGGCGCCTTCAACACGCTGCAATATTGGGCGCTGGAGCACACCCAGGCGCTGAACACGCTGCTGCTGCAGTCGGCCGCGCCGTTGATCGTGGCATTGTGGTCGCTGGCCATCCTCGGCGTCCGACTCACCGCGGCGCAGGCCTTCGGCGTGCTGCTGTCGATGTGCGGCGTACTGACGATCCTGCTGCATGGCGATTTCACCACGCTCTCCAGCATCGAGTTCAACAAGGGCGACCTCATTTTCATCGTCGCGCTCGTGATCTTCGGGCTCTATTCGGTGCTGACGTTGAAGCGGCCGCCGATGCACGGGCTGTCGTTCCTCGCCTTCACCTTCGGCTGCGGCGCCGCCTGTCTCATTCCGCTCGAGATCTGGGAGCTGCTCGCGCGACCCGTGATGAAGCTCGACGGACCGAACCTGCTGACGCTGTTCTACGTCGCGGTATTCCCCTCGACGCTCGCCTATCTCTGCTTCAATCGCGGTGTCCGCCTGATCGGCGCCAACCGCGCCGCCCCGTTCTTCCACGTCGTGCCGGTGTTCGGTTCGATCATGGCGATCGTATTCCTCGGCGAGCACCCGCAGATCTTCCATTTCATCGGCTTTGCCTTGGTGCTGTCGGGCGTGTTCGTGGCTTCGCGAAAGCAGGCGAGCTAGCGGCTTCATCGAAGCGCTCGCTGCCTGTCCAGCGCGCGCCGCGAGATGACCACGCCTCAGCTGTTCTTGAACTTGCTGTAGGCCTCGCTGGTCGCGATGATCACATGCTCGGCGCAGCCGTTGACGCGATGCGGATCGGCTTCACGCTCGTAGGCTTCCGACGTCATCATATCGAGAAAGGCCGAGACAGTCGGGTAATAGACCAGCGCGACGAAGTCCCAGTCGTTGCCAGCGTGAGGACCGAGTGCGATGGCCTTCGCATCACCGGTCCAGAGCAGCGTGCCGCCGCGCGCCTTGATCATGGGCACGGTAATGGCGCTGTAGCGCAGATACGCATCCCAGCCCGATCCATCGCCGTCGCGCGAACGCGCGTGGAAGCGCATCAGGTTCAGCATCACCACCGGTGCGTTCGGATCGAGCCGCTCGAGGCCCTCGATGTTCAACATATTGACCGCCAATGGCACCTCCTCAGGGCTTGGCTGCATTGTAGCATTGCGGCGCCGTGACTTGTGCCATGACCGCAATCCGGCGCAAGCTCGCATCAGACGCCAATGACGATCGCTTCGCCCGCGCCACCGGCCTCGAATCCGGCCAGTTGGCTCAACAACCAACCATATTTGCTGCTCAGCCTGACCTCGCTGTTCTGGGCCGGCAACATCGTGCTCGCGCGCCATGTCGGCGCACATGTGCCGCCGTTGACCATCACCACGATCCGCTGGTTCGGCGTGTTCCTGATCCTGTTGCCGTTCGCCTGGCCGCACCTGAAGCGCGACTGGCCCGCCTTGCGGGGCAGCCTGCGCCTGATGCTGTTCCTGTCGCTGGTGGGCTTCGCCTTCAACAACGCGATCTCGTACTGGGCGATGCAATATACGGAGGCGTTGAACGCGCTCCTGATCCAGTCGGCAGGCCCCCTGTTCGTGGCGCTGTGGTCGCTGGTGCTGTTCGGCGTGCGGCTGACCGGCGCGCAGCTCGCCGGCATCGCGATCTCGCTGGTCGGCGTGCTGATCATCATCCTGCGCGGCGATCTTGCCGCGCTCGCCGGCATCAGCTTCAACCGGGGTGACCTCATGTTCGCCTCCTCGCTGGTGGCGTTCGGGCTCTACTCGGCCTTCATCCCGCGGCGGCCGAAGATCCACCAGCTCTCCTTTCTGTCCTTCACCACCTGCTGCGGCGCCACGATGCTGCTGCCCGCTGCGATCTGGGAGGCGGCCAGCGGCTACGTGCTGCATTTCGATGGGATCACGCTGGCGACGCTGGGCTACATCCTGATATTTCCCTCGACGCTGGCCTATCTCTTCTTCAACCGCGGCGTGGCGCTGATCGGGCCGAACCGCGCCGCGCCGTTCTTTCATCTGGTGCCGGTGTTCGGCTCGGCGATGGCGATCGTCCTGCTCGGCGAAAAGCTGCAGGCGTTCCACCTGATCGGCTACGCGCTGGTGCTCGCCGGCGTCGTGATCGCCTCGCGCCAGGGCTCTGCGGTGAAGTAATTCCGCGCCGCGGACGATGCACTATCGTGTCCCGGACGCGGCGCAGCGCGAAGCGGTGCGACGCAGAGCCGGGACCCAGTCTGCCGCAAGCATGGGCTCCGGTTCAGCAGTGCATCACGCCGCGAAAAGCGGCGCGCTGCACTGCGCCCGGGGCACGAGACAAACTCCCGTCTTCCGATTTTGACGAAGAGAAGCTACGTTCCGGCCAACCAAAAAGAGGGAACGTCCAAAGATGATTTCAGCATTGATTCGACACCTGCGCACCATCGGCGCAGTCGCCTTGTGCCTTACCGCCGCATCCACGGCGCAGGCCGACAATTATCCCAGCCGCAACATCACGCTGGTGCTGCCATTTGCGGCCGGCAGCGGCACCGACACCACCACGCGGCTGATCTCGCAGCATCTGTCGCAGGCACTCGGCGTCGGCATCGTGATCGAGAACAAGGCCGGCGCCAACGGCATGCTGGCCGCAACCTATGTCGCCAAGGCCGCGCCCGACGGCTACACGCTGCTGGTGACCACCAACACCACGCATTCGGCCAATCCCTATCTGCTCAAGAGCCTCACTTACGATCCGGTCAAGGATTTCACCCCGATCGCGCGCACCGGCGATCTGCCCTTCATGCTGGTCATCAATCCGGAAGTGCCGGCCAAGACCGTCGGCGAGCTCGTCGCCTATGGCAAGGCCAATCCAGGCAAGCTGAGCTACGCCTCCGGCTCGTCCTCGGCGATCGTGTCGGGCGCGACCTTTGCGCACAATGCCGGACTCGACCTCCTGCACGTGCCCTACAAAAGCTCGCCGCCGGCGCTCAACGACGTCATGGGCGGCCGCGTCTCGATGATGTTCGTGGACATCCTCACCGGCCTGCCCCACGTCCAGGGCAACGCGCTGCGTGCGCTCGCGGTCACCACCAAGGAGCGCTCGCCGCTGGTGCCGCATCTGCCCTCGATGCAAGAAGCGGGCGTGCCCGATTTCGACATCTCGTCGTGGCAGGGCTATTTCGGCCCGGCCGGCATGCCGAAGGAGATCGTGACGCGGCTCAACGCCGAGATCAGGAAGATCGTCGAGACTCCCGAGATCAAGGCCAAGCTCGCCACCCTCGGCATGGACGCCTTCTCGGGCACGCCGGAGCAGCTCGGCACCTTCGTGAACGAGCAGCTCGTGCTGTGGGAGAAGCTGATCACGAACGCGAAGATCGAGAAGCAGTAGGGTCCGCCACTGCTACTGTCATCGCCCGCGCAGGCGGGCGATCCAGTACTTCGAGACGGCGCGGCTAGAACCGAGAAGCTACGGCGTACTGGATGCCCCGCCTGCGCGGGGCATGACGGCGAGAGGATGGAAAAAGGTGGGCACAACGCGCTTGCGCGTCTTTGCCCACCCGACGAATTCAGCGCAAGGCCTTACGCCGCGCGCACCTTAGCGAGGAAGCTGTCGACGGCGCTGCGCAGCGCGCCGGACTGGTTGTCCAGCTCGCGAGCGTTGGTGAGCACGTCGGTGGCCGCACTTCCGGTCGCCTCCGCCGCCGAGGTGACGCTGCCGATATGGGCGTTGATCTCGCTCGAACCGGCCGCGACCGACTGGATGTTGCGGGCGATCTCGCGGGTGGCCTCGCCCTGCTGCTCGATCGATGCGGAAATGCCGGCGGTGATCTCGCTCATCTCGGCGATGGTCTGGGTGATGCCGGAGATGGCCGTGACCGCGTCGCTGGTCGAGGTCTGCATCGCCGCGACCTGCGCGGAGATCTCCTCGGTTGCCTTCGCGGTCTGGTTGGCGAGCGCCTTGACCTCGGAAGCTACGACGGCGAAACCGCGGCCGGATTCACCGGCGCGGGCCGCCTCGATGGTGGCATTGAGCGCGAGCAGATTGGTCTGCGCGGCGATCGAATGGATCAGCTTGACGACCTCCCCGATCTTCTCGGCGCCGGTGGAGAGCACCTGCACGGTGGCGTTGGTGCGCTCGGCGTCGCTGACGGCGCGGCTCGCCACTTCGGTCGAGCGGGTGACTTGGCGGGAGATCTCCGCAACCGAGCTCGACAGCTCTTCGGCGGCAGCCGCAACCGTCCCGACATTGCCGGAGGCCTTTTGCGAGGCCGCACCGACCGTCGCGGCGCGCGAGGAGGCGTCGCTCGCAGTCGCGGTCATCGACTGCGCCGTGCTCTGCATGCCGGCGGCGGCCGAGGACACCGAGCGGACGATGCCGTTGACGCTGCGCTCGAAGTCGCTGGCGATGCCCTCCATCGCACTGCGACGTTCCGCCGCGGCACGGTCCTTGGCATCGGCCTCGGTCTTCTCGAGGTCGCGGATGCGAACGGCGTTGTCCTTGAAGGTCTGGACGGTGGCAGCCATCGCACCGACTTCGTCGCCGCGACCGACACCCGGGATGTCGCCTTCGAGCTTGCCGTCGGCGAGATCCTTCATCCGTGCGCCGAGCAGCGCCAGCGGACGGCTGATGCTGCGCCCAAGCAGCCAGGCGACGCTGCCTGCAACGATCATGATGCCGAGCATGGCCAGGCCGAGCATCCAATAGACCGGTCCCATCTTCGCGTCGATGTCGTCGAGATAGGCGCCGGTGCCGATGAACATGTCGAGACCGGGAACGGCCATCGCGTAGCCGATCTTGCGGATCAACGTGTTCTCGCCCGGCTTCACGTACTCGTAGTAAAGCATCGTGTCGCCGTTGGCTTTCACCCCCGCCATTAGTTCGCGGTTCAGCTTGCGGCCGTTGGTTTCGACGTCCATTCGGTTGATACCGACCTGCTTGGGATCGGGCGCGAGCTGCGTGATGCCGTCATAGGAGGTGCCGAACAGATAGCCGGAGCCCTTGTCGTAGGTCATCGCGTTGCCGTAGCGACGAAGCTCGGCCATTGCGGCGTCCTTCGTCATCTCACCTGCGTCGACTCGCTTCTTCAGTGTGAGCGCGTAATTGCGGCCCATCTCGACAATCGCCTTGGCTTGGTCGATGCGCGCGTTCACCATCTCCTGCTTCATCAGGTAGCCGGCGAGGACACCGGAGATGCACAGGCCGAACAAGGTGACGCCGACAAGAATGCCGAGCTTCGGGACGATCTTCAGATTGCTCAACTTCACGGGAGGGCTCCGGCAATAATGGGATACGGGCGCGCGATCAGATCGATAGGAATCGAATCAACTTTTAGGGGGCGATGCCTTAGCAAGTTACTTACGAGCCTCCGTAGAAGCCCGGAAACGGCCCCTCGAATCGCGAATTTATCTCCGCATCAGCAACCGGGAATTGTACGCCCTGCCCTCGATTTCGCGTAAAAGAGGCAAGGCTCGCCCCTCAAAGCGCGGGTCGCAACAACAACCGACAAACCAAATCGGGAGCCGAAAATGCCGAAATACAGGGTGGTGACGCCGAAGGGCGCGAGCTTCACGGTCGCGGGCAGCGATTATTCCTTCGAGCAGGAAGCGCTCGATCCGATCGATGCCGAGATCGTCGAGGCGCCGGCCGACGAGGCCGGGTTCATCGCCGCCGCGAAAAATGCCGACGCCATCTATGCCAAGGGCATTCCGATCACCAAGACCATCATCGACGCGCTGGAGAGCTGCAAGGTCATCACGCTCGGCTCGGTCGGCGTCGACAGCGTCGACGTCAAGGCCGCCACCGCCCGCGGCATTCCTGTCACCAACATTCCCGACACCTTCATCGAGGAGGTCGCCGACCACGCCATGATGCTGCTGCTCGCGGGCTTCCGCCGCCTGGTCGAGCAGGACCGCATGGTGCGCGACGGACGTTGGGCCGAGGGCCGGCCGGCGCTGCTCAAGATCCCGAGGCTGATGGGCCAGACGCTCGGCTTCGTCTCGTTCGGACGCGTCGCGCGTGCGGTTGCCAAACGCGCCGCGCCTTTCGGCCTGCGCATGATGGCCTACGATCCCTTCATCCAGGAAACGCTGATGTACGACCACGGCGTGGTCCCGGCGACGCTGAACGAGGTGTTGTCGCAATCCGACTTCGTCTCGATGCATGCCCCCGCGAGGCCCGAGGTGCATCACATGCTGACCGAGAAGCACTTCCGGCAGATGAAGAAGGGCTCGATCTTCATCAACACCGGCCGCGGTGCTACGGTGGACGAGGAGAGCCTGATCAAGGCGCTGCAGGAGGGCTGGATCGCGCATGCCGCCCTCGACGTGCTGGAGAAGGAACCGCCCTCGCACAACAATCCGCTGCTCGGCATGGAGAACGTGACGCTCACCGCACATGTCGCCTCGGCCTCGGCACGGTTCGACGAGGCGCGCAAGCGCCGCGTGGGCTACGAATTGTCACTGGTGCTTCAGGGCATGTGGCCGGTAAGCTGCGTCAATCCGTCGGTGCTGCAGAACACCGCGCTCCGCCGCTGGCAGCCCGTCAGCATGGACCGCGGACCGAACAGCTAGGCGGCCCGGCGCGGCGCGCCGGACGATAGGAACGGCCCTTCACCGGTGATCAACGCCGGGAAGGGAGACATCATAGGGAGGAACTGATGAGGAACGACATCACACGTCGTGATGCCTTGGCGCTGGGCCTGTCCGCTGCAACGCTCGCGGCCACCGGTGCTGCAGCGCAAACATCCAATATCAAGGCTGCCGACGTCCCGGCACCCAAGCGCGAGATCGAGAAGGGCGCGTCCTTGCGCATGCTGCGCCCGGTGCGCTTCGTCCAGGCCGACGAGGACGTGTTCCGAGCCAATGCGGCAAAGTTCACCAAGGACACTGGGGTCGAGGTCAAGGTCGACTTCGTCGGCTGGGAAGACATCAACCAGCAGACCGCGGTGACCTCGAATTCCGGCGCCGGCCCCGATATCATCATCGGCTTCTCCGACGCGCCGCATATCTACATCGACAAGCTGATCGAGCTCACCGACGTCGCCGACTATCTCGGCAAGAAGTACGGCGGCTGGCAGACTCTTGCGAAGACCTATGGGAAGAAGGCCAAGAGCGATACGTGGATCGGGCTGCCCTTCGGCGCCACAGCTGGCCCGCTGATCTATCGCAAGTCCATTCTTAAGTCAGTCGGGTTCGACAAGGCTCCGGAAGATCCAGCCGGCTTTCTCGATCTCTGCAAGAAGCTTCAGCAGGCGGGCAAGCCAGCCGGCTTCGCACTGGGCAACGCGGTCGGCGACGGAAACGGCTTTGCGGACTGGATGATGTGGGCGCACAACGCGGCGTTGCTGGACGAGGAGGGCAATGTCACAATCAACAGCAAGGAGACGATCGCGGCACTGAACTTCGTGAAGCAGCTTTACCCGACCTTCATCGCCGGCACGCCGTCTTGGAACGACGTCAGCAACAATCGCGCCTATTCCTCCCAGGAAATCGCGCTGACGGCGAACGGGGTGTCCCTGTACTTCTCGTTGAAGAACGATCCCGCGACCGCCGCCATCGCCGAAGATTCGGAGCATCAGTTGTTGCCGAAGTTCTTTGCGCCGGCTCCGCCGATGTCTGGCCTGACGCTCAACGCAATGGTGTTCAAGCACAGCCCGTACCCGAACGCAGCGAAGGCATTTCTGCAATTCATGCTGGAAAAAGATCAATACGAGCCCTGGCTCAACGCCAATAGCGGCTACTGGTCGCAGCCGCTCGCAGCCTATGCCGATGCAGCAGTGTGGTCAGGTGATCCGAAGGTCGCAATCTTCAAGAACACCATGAACAACGGCTACTACGCCGGCTATAAAGGTCCGATATCGACGGCCACCGGTGCGGTGCGGGCGGACTATGTCACGGTTCAGATGTTCGCGTCCGTTGCGACCGGCGCAGCCACGCCGGAAGCCGCGGCCGCGGAAGCCGAGCAGCGCTGCAAGCGGTACTTCCGGCGGCAGGGCCGGTAGAAAACCAACAAGGCCGCCGTCATTGCGAGGAGCTCTTGCGACGAAGCAATCCAGACTGCCACCGCAGAACCAGACTGGATTGCTTCGCTTCGCTCGCAATGACGAATCTAATGAAGCCTAGAACAGGACGCCGATTCTGATGTCCGTGACCACCCTCTCCTCCTCGGCCCTCGCGCACCGGCAGCCGAACTGGCTGGTGCGGCTGTTCGACTACAAGCCGTTTCTGATCGTGATGTGCCTGGCGCCGGCGCTCGGGCTGCTCGCGGTCTTCCTGACCTATCCGCTCGGCCTCGGGGTCTGGCTCGCCTTCACCGACACCACGATCGGCCGTCGCGGCATCTTCATCGGGCTGGAGAATTTCCAATATTTGCTCACCGATCCCTTGTGGTGGAACGCGGTGTTCTACAGCGTGTTCTACACGGGTATCGCGACCCTCGGAAAATTCGCGCTTGGCTTCTGGCTTGCGCTGCTGCTCAACAACCATTTCCCGTTCAAGAGCCTGCTCCGCGCCATCGTGCTGCTGCCCTGGATCGTGCCGACGGTGCTCTCGGCGCTGGCGTTCTGGTGGATCTACGATCCGCAATTCTCGATCATCTCCTACCTGCTAGTCGACGTGCTGCATTGGAAGTCGAGCAATATCGATTTCCTCGGCTCGCCCTGGCCGGCACGCTTCTCGCTGATCGCCGCCAACATCTGGCGCGGCATCCCCTTCGTCGCGATCTCGCTGCTGGCAGGGCTCCAGACCATCTCGCCCTCGCTCTACGAGGCCGCGATGCTGGACGGGGCCAGCGCCTGGCAGCGCTTCCGCTACATCACCTTTCCGATGATGATGCCGATCCTCGCCATCGTCATGACCTTCTCGATCATCTTCACCTTCACCGACTTCCAGCTCGTCTATGCCATCACCCGCGGCGGTCCCGTGAACTCGACCCATCTGCTGGCGACACTGGCCTTCCAGCGCGGCATCGCCGGCGGCGAGCTCGGCGAGGGTGCGGCGATCGCCGTGTCGATGATCCCGTTCCTGGTGTTCGCGACGCTGTTTTCCTATTTCGGCCTGGCGCGCCGCAAATGGCAGCAGGGAGAAGCCAATGACTGACACCGTCGCGCAACCAACCGCGGACGCCAAAGCCGCGCCCGACACCATGGCCTGGGATTCCGGGCTGCGGCGGCTGATGATGATCTACCTGCCGCTCGGCTGCTTCGTGCTGATCCTGCTGTTCCCGTTCTACTGGATGGCGATCACGTCGTTCAAGCCGAACGCGGAGCTGATGAACTACAAGGACCACAACCCGTTCTGGATCTCCTCACCGACGCTCGCCCATATCAAGCACCTCCTGTTCAACACCGCCTATCCGCACTGGCTGAAGACCACGATGCTGGTCGCGATCGGTTCGACCACGCTGTCGCTGATCGCCTCGACGCTGGCGGCCTATGCGATCGAACGCCTGCGCTTCCGCGGCAGCCCTTATGTCGGCCTCGGCATCTATCTCGCTTATCTCGTGCCGCCGTCGATCCTGTTCATTCCGCTCGCTACCGTCGTGGTGCAGTTCGGCCTGTTCGACAGCCCGATCGCGTTGATCCTGGTCTACCCGACCTTCCTGGTGCCGTTCTGCACCTGGCTCCTGATCGGCTATTTCAAGTCGATCCCCTACGAGCTTGAGGAATGCGCGTTGGTCGATGGGGCGACGCGGCTCCAGATCCTGCGGCGGATCACGCTGCCGCTCGCAGTGCCCGGCCTGATCTCGGCCGGCATCTTCTCCTTCACGCTGTCCTGGAACGAGTTCATCTACGCGCTCGCCTTCATCCAGAGCGGCGCCAACAAGACCGTGCCAGTCGCCATCCTGACCGAGCTCGTCACCGGCGACGTCTATCAATGGGGTGCGCTGATGGCGGGCTCGCTGCTCGGATCGCTGCCGGTTGCGATCTTCTACTCGCTGTTCGTGGACTATTACGTGTCCTCGCTGACGGGCGCGGTAAAGGAGTAGTCGAGACCAGACATGCACCAGCGATGATGCGGCGCGAAACGCGCCTGGCTCGCGTTGGGACTTTACACTCAACGACCGCCTGCATAGGCTCCGAAGCGTTATTTTTTTGTTTCTGGAGCATTTGACATGAAAACGTTGGCATTGATCGTTGTCGCTCCCCTGCTTCTCATGCCTGCCGCATCAAGTGTGCAGGCGCAGACTGGAAGCACCACTGCAACCAAGAGCGCCAAGCAGCCGCCGCAGCAGCAGCAGACGAAGAATTTGCCCCGCTGCAGCCGGGCGATGAAGATGTCCGGAAAACCGTGTTACGGCGGATGAGGCTGGCAGGCGAACAAGCCCCGGCATCGCGTCGGGGTTTGTTCTGCGGCCTTTGGCCCGGCTTCACAAAACTGCAACACGCGAACCGCATAAGGCGTCGTCCGCCAACAGGAGACGCACATGCGCGCGACTTTTCTCAGCACCGTCGCAACGATCATTCTCACCGCGAGCTCCGCGCTCGCACAGAGCGAAGGTGAATTCCCGGCCAAGCTCGCCGGCCGCGTGGTGATGCCGGCCGAATCATTCATCGATGCTCCGGCCGATGCGCCCGCCGACCTGAAGACATCCGGCAAATACACGACCGGCAAGCGCGTCGATGCGCCCGGCACGGTGATGGGCAAGTCCTACGAACGGGCGACCGGCGTGTCGCTGCCGTTCAAGGGCCAGCCGCTG
This sequence comes from Bradyrhizobium sp. DOA1, assembly GCF_001593325.1. NCBI lineage: Bacteria > Pseudomonadati > Pseudomonadota > Alphaproteobacteria > Hyphomicrobiales > Nitrobacteraceae > Bradyrhizobium > Bradyrhizobium sp. DOA1. The sequence goes on along the minus strand of NZ_JXJM01000001.1, from coordinate 368,319 downwards.
CAGGGCCATTCCGGCATCAAGACCATGCCCGACGGCACCTTCTGGGTGATCACCGACAACGGCATGGGCGCCCGCGCCAACTCGCCGGATTCGATGCTGTATCTGAACCGCTACAAGATGGATTGGGCCGGCGGCAAGATAGAGCGGCTGGAGACCATCTTCCTGCACGATCCCGACAAACGCGTCCCCTTCCGCATCGTGCATGAGGACACGCAGAAGCGTTACCTGACCGGCTCGGATTTCGACACCGAGGGCTTCCAGATTGTCGGCGACACCATCTGGATCGGCGACGAGTTCGGTCCCTACATCCTGAAGGCCGACAAGACCGGCAAGATCCTCGGCGTGTTCGATACGGTTGCCGACGGCAAGCCGGTGCGCTCGCCGGACAATTGGGCGGTGGGAACGCCGGCCGCGCCGGGTGCGACCTACACCAACGTCAACCTCCGCCGCTCCAAGGGCTATGAGGGCTTTGCCGCGTCCAAGGACGGAAAATTCCTCTACGGCCTGCTCGAAGGGCCGCTCTGGGATGCCGACAAGAAGGACTGGGAGAAGGTCGACGGCAAGGAAGCCGCCCGTATCCTCGAATTCGACGTCGCCGCCGAGAAGTTCACCGGCCGCTACTGGCACTATGTGTTCGAGCAGAACGGCAACGCCATCGGCGACTTCAACATGATCGATCAGGCCTCCGGCCTCATCATCGAGCGCGACAACGGCGAAGGCACCGCCGACAAGGCCTGCCCGCAAGGCACCCGCGGCGACAATTGCTTCCCTGATCTCGCCAAGTTCAAGCGCATCTACAAGATCGATCTCACCGACGCCAATGTCGGCAAGCCCGTGCGCAAGATCGGCTATATCGATCTCATGAAGATCAGGGATTCCGACAAGAAGGCGAGGAAGCCGCTCAACGACGGCGTCTACACCTTCCCGTTCTTCACCATCGAGAACGTCGATCGCGTCGACGACACCCACATCATCGTCGGCAACGACAACAACCTGCCGTTCTCGTCCAGCCGCGATCCCAACAAGGCCGACGACGACGAGTTCATGCTGCTGGAAGTCGCGGACTTCCTGAAGGCGAAGTGAGCGGAAGCGCTCTCTTCTCCCTCCTCCCGTTCTTGCGGGAGGAGGGTTGGAACGACAGTGGCTCCTCGTCATCGGTCATTGCGAGCGTAGCGAAGCAATCCAGAATCTTTCCGAGGCAGCAGCCTGGATTGCTTCGCTACGCTCGCAATGACGTGGATGGCACTCCATTCCCGCGCTCACGATGGACTCGCAGAGACAGCTTCTCATTCCTAAGGATGGGATAGGACGTGAAAGCCATCAGCGCACCGTAAAGTCCACGGGAATCGTGAAGTCCATCGAGCTGTTCTTGATTTCCGGCGGAATAGGCGGGAACGGCGCGGCCTGCCGGATCATCGACAACGCCTTGGCGTCGAACGCGGCAACGCCGGACGAACTGATACGGCTGGACATGATCTGGCCGCTGCGTCCGATCGTGAAACTCACCCGGACCAGTCCCCGCTGGTCATTACCGCCCGACGGATAGGAATGGAAGCGCATCAAGTGCGTTCGCACGCGCTGGTTATAGGTCGCAACCAGAGACGCGAGAGCGCCCGTGCTCATGGCTGACGCCGCGGGCGCCTCGCGCTCGGCGCGTGGCGGTGCGCTGGTGCGCGGCGCAGGCGGCGCCTCCGACGGCTTTCTGGCCTCGCGACGAACCACCTTCGGCTTTTCAGGCGCAGGTTTTTCCTGCGGCACGATCTTCGCGGGCTCGGGTTTGGCGGGCGCCGGCTCCAATTTCTGCTCCGGCGGCGCAACCACGTCCGGCTTTTCCTGCGGCGGCGTGGGCGCAATGGTCTCCTCGACCGTCTGCCGTTGCATGGGCTCCGGCGGAGAGGCGTCGGCCTCCTGCATCACGGGGCCCGGCGCCGTATCAACCGGCGTGGACTGCGGTGCCGACGTCACGGGCGTCATGTCGACCATGATCGCCGGCAGGCTGACGCCCTGCTCCGGTTGCGATCTGAGCCAGTTCATCGCCAGTAACGCCGCGGCGACATGCAATGCAACGATCACTGCAGCCGATACGCCCCAGCGCGCGGTATCGCGCTCACCGAGCGGCTCGTGCAGCGCAAACGCGTTAGCGGCAGCCATCAGCTGCGTCCGTCGAGGCCGACCAGGGCGACCTTGAGATAGCCGGCATTGCGCAGGCTGTTCATCACCTCCATCAAGTCGCCATAGGAGACGGCCTTGTCGGCGCGCAGATAGATGCGCTCGTCCTTGCGTCCCTTGGTGGCGGCGGTGAGCGCGTTGGCGAGACTGTCGCGGGTGATTGTATCCTCGCCGACGGCGACGGTGAGATCCGGCTTTACCGTCACGAAGACCGGTTTGTCCGGCCGCGGGGCAGGCTCGGCGGCGGTCGCCGGCAGATCGACGCCGATGTCGACCGTGGCGAGCGGAGCGGCCACCATGAAGATGATCAGCAGCACCAGCATCACGTCGATGAACGGCGTGACGTTGATCTCATGGGTGACGTCGAGTTCGTCAGGGCCGCCGCGCCTCAGCGGCGATCCGGAGCGTGCGCCGAGCTTCGCGGCCATGACCTACTCCGCCGCCCGCGCGAGGCTGAACGTCCTGTGGTCGCGCTGGCGGCTGACCAGCAGCATGAGCTGAGCCGAGGCATCGCCGAGCAGCGCGCGGTAATTGGCAATGCCGCGGACGAGGTGATTGTAGATTACGACCGCCGGGATCGCGGCGACGAGGCCGAGCGCGGTCGCAAGCAACGCCTCCGCGATGCCGGGCGCGACCACAGCGAGGCTGGTGGTGTGGCTCTCGGAGATGCCGATGAAGGCGTTCATGATGCCCCACACCGTGCCGAACAAGCCGACGAACGGTGCCGTGGCGCCGATGGTCGCGAGCGCGCCGGTGCCGCGCGCGATCTGCCTCGACATCGCCGCCTCGACCCGCTCCAGCCGCAGCGCCACCCGTTCCTGCAGGCCGTCGTCGAGGATGCCGCCGGAGAGCTCGGCCTCCCTTGCACAGGACTGGATGAGCTGCGCCACCGCGTCACGCGCATCGCCGGCCCGTTCGGCGGCTTCGGCCAGCCTGATGTTGCCTTCGAGCGCGCGCGTGCGCTGCAGGGCAAGTGCGCCCTTGCGGCGCAGCTCGATGGACTTGGCCAGCCACACCGTCCACGTCACCAACGAGGCGATGGCAAGTCCCACCATCACCGTCTTCACGACGATGTCGGCGCCCTGGAACATGCCCCAGGGCGACAGATTGCGCGGCAACAATGCCTCGTCGATCGCGAAGGCAGGTGCCGGCGCGAACGCCAGCGCAATGGTTAGGATCACATGCCGAAGCCTGGAATTGCTCTGCATCTTGATCTCCCGACAGACAGAGAAAGAAGCTATGCGGTGGGCTGCATCGCGATCCGGTCCGCAAGCTGCCGGAACCGCGCCAGCTGATCCGCGCGCAGCGCCCGCGCCTCGTCGCGGCCGACGAACACCTTGAACATGATGCCGCCGTCGGCATTGACGAACGCGACGAAGGCCGACGTCTTGCCCATGAAGGGACGCTCGACGAACGCAACGGCCGCGCAGCGCTCGTGGCGGAGATGGCCGTGCAGGCCCTTCGGCTGCATCAGGTTGAAATAGCCGCGGCCGATCTCGCCCGCGGGAATGCTACCTGTGAACTCAAAGATCGCATCGTCCGTATGCACGATCAACGTGACCTCGCCCCATTCGGCGATGTCCTGCATGGCGGCGGCGAAATGCTCGCCACCTCCCACGCGCACCATGGACGACGGCAGCGCCTCGATCACCGCACGCGCGGTGACCTTGCGCTCGCGCGCAACGTCCTCGATCACCGCGCCGGGATTGTCGGCCATATACGCCTTGAGATCGGCGAGATCGGTGCTCAGCATGTCCGGCTCCCTAGCTGGCGCGATCTAAGCGGCCGCGTTCGTCTTGCGCTCGGTCATGATGACCTCGAACCCCTCGAATTTGGGATGGCCGAGATAGAGGCTTTCGCCCGTCTTGTTGTCGGCGCGCGCGTGCGCGCGGCGGAATTCCTCCGAGCGCGTCCAGGCTTCGAAGGCGGCCTTATCGACCCACACCGTGTGCGAGGAATACAGCGTGTGGTCCTCGAGCACCGGTCCCTTGAGCAGATGGAATTCGACGAAGCCGGCCATGCTGCCGAGATAGGATTCCCGGGTACGCCAGACGGTCTCGAACGCAGCTTCCGAGCCAAGCTTCACCTGAAAACGGCTCATTGCGATGAACATGAAAGTCTCTCCTTCTGATCTGGATGAAAACGCGCCGAAGCCGCGCTGGAGCATCAGCGCGGCCCGGCGGGGATTGCTGGTGTTGCGATGCCTGCCGGCTTACGCACCTCCAAAGTGGATCTTCATGCCGGCCTTGTAGACCCTGCCCGGGCCCGGGCTCGTCCACAGCACGTCGTTCTGCGAGGTGCCGTCGGTCGAACTGCCGGGAATCGCGTAAGGCCGGTAATACTGGTTCAAGAGATTGTCGATCGACGCCGAGAACACGATGTCCCTGGTCGCGTTATAGGTCATATAGAGATTGACCAGGTCGTAGCCGGTCGACCGGACATAGTTGGCAGGCACGTCGTTGTTGGGACCGAACGAGGCCCACTGTGCCGACAGGATCAGCGTGCGATCGAGCAAGCGAACACCACCGGTCGTAACGACCTTGGTCGGCGTGATGGTCGCCAGTCCGATATTGGTTTGGACGTTCTTGCCCTGGATGTAGTGACCGGCGACGCCGATGAACCAATCGCCAGCGTCGTACATCGTCTCCGCCTCGAAGCCCTGAATGCGGGCATTGGCGATGTTCTGATACTGATAGAATTGGCTGAACGAGCCGAACGGCGGCACCGGGACGGGCGCCGAGGCGACCAGGTCGATATAGTCGCTGACGTCGTTGCGGAACAGGTTGATCTTGCCGCGGAACGAATCGTTGGCGCTGAAGATGCTGTCATATTTCAGGTTGAAGCCGACTTCCTTGTTCTTGCCGACCTCAGGACGAAGATTCGGATTGGGCAGGAAGCAGAACAGGCCCACCGTGCCATTGGGACAGGGGAAGAAGGCCGGTCCACCACCAGTCGCGTGCGCACCCGAAATCACGGTCTCGGTGATCGACGGCGCACGATAGCCTTCGGCATAGCTAACATACGGCTGAAAGCCAGGGACCGGCGTGACGCCGAGGGTGATCTTCGGCGAGAAGCGATCGCCGCCAGCGCTGGTCCTGCCGGAATCGAGGTCGTAGCGGTCATAGCGGATCGCGCTCACCGCCTCGAACCAGGTGCTGTAATTCTGCTTGAGCTGAACGAAACCGCCCGACACGGTACGGATGCCGCTCGGCGTCGTGATGTTGGAATTGCCGCGGCTGTCGGTGGTAATCACGTCGTCCTGGAACGCGTCGACGCCCCAGGTGACGGCATTGCGCCAGTCGCCGACATTGAAGCGCGTGGTGTTGTTGACGTCGATGCCGTAGGTATTGAGAACATAGCCGCGCCTATCGCCGACGCAACCGGAGATGTTGTTGCCGAAATTGCCCGCTCCACAAAGGGCCCCGCCTGCGGTCGAATAGTGATAGGTCTTGGTCTGGTCGCTATCGACGCGGTTGCCGTAGACCGACATCTGCCAGTCGAACAGATTGTCGCTCGGCAGCGAATATTTCCAGGTGACGGTGCCGGTGTAGTTCTTGACGTCGGACGCATAGACCGACGAGCCCTGATAGAGCGCGCGCTGCGCCGCAGTTGCCACCGGGCCTCGGTTGAACTGGCCGATGTCGTACTGATAGTCCTGGAACACGGCGCCGAACTTGACCTCGTGACCGAGAGCAGGACGCACGGTGACCTTCATCAACCCGGCCTCGACCTGGTTGCCCGTGTTACCGATCTCGGTGCCGTTGCCGTCCTTGTAGTTGCCCTGCGTGCGATAGACCGCGCCGCCGAAGATGTCGACGTCGGGCGTGGCGCGCACGCCGCCGAATACGGAGCCGAGGCCGCGATTGTTGTTGGACCCGTAGGAGCCCGAGAGATCGACGCCCCAGCGCTCGCCGGGACGCAGCACGTCATTGATGTCCTTGGTGCGGAACGAGACCACGCCGCCGATCGCGCCGGAGCCGTAGATGTTGGCGGTGGGGCCGCGCACCACATCGACACCACCGATCAGCTCAGGATCGAGGAAGAAGGAGCCGTTGGCGTTGTGGCCGGTGCGCTGGTAGTTCTGCCGCGCACCGTCGACGACGACCGCGACGCGACCGAAATCCTGCAAGCCGCGGATGTTGATGACCGTCGCGGGATCGTCGCCGCGCTCCTGGAACGAGACGCCGGGCACGGCATAGAAGATGCCGGACAGCCGGTTCGGCTGAAGCCCCTGGATCTGGTCGAGCGAAATGGAGCTGACGGGCGCGAGCGAGTCGATCGCGCGCTCCTTGATCTTCGTGGCGGCAGCCGTGATGGTATCGAGTGCCTGGACGCCGACAACCACCTGCGCGTGCGCATCGCGCACGCCGGCGCTGGCCTCCTGCTGCGCGACTTGCGCGGTCGCCGGCTTGCGCTTGGCCTGCTTCGCTCTTTGCGACGACGCCCTTTCCGACGATGCACTTTCGGCTTGCGGCGATGCGGTCTGCGCAACACCGCGCTCCGCCGTCATTGCCGCGATTGTCACCACCGACGCGCCCAAAATCAGGGCGCGCGAATACCTAGCCCCGTCAGCCATATCAGCCCCAGCCTGCACTTCACTTTGATGTTGGCGTCTTTGGCTGGCGTGCGTTCGCAACGCGAACGACTGGCTGGCTTGTTTTCTTAACGCGGGGACGTCACCCCGCTGCCACAATTGGTTACGTGGCAACACTCTGACGGTCAATGACACGACGTTGCAGTTTATATCGATTGTAAACTGCCGCCGTTGGAATGCGCCGTGCGCCGCTTATACAAAGCAGGACGCATCTGAAATTTCGAAAGCGCATCACAGCACAATGTCAGCAACGTCCGGAGACAGCGGCAGCGTCGCGGCAGGGCCGGCGGGAAGCCCTTCTGCGACAACGAGAACCCTCACCATACGAGGGAGCCGGATCGACAGCCGCGAGCTGTTTGCGGCCGAGCGTGAGATCATCATCGCGCATGGCGAGGACAGCTATCGCCTGCGCCTGACCTCGCAGAACAAGCTGATCCTGACCAAGTAAACCGCAATGACATTTCGTCGCAGCATCGCAAGTCTCCTGATCTCCGGCACATTCGCGCTCGTATCAGGCGCGCATGCTGCCGGTATCATCGTGCATGATGCGCGCAATCGCGACGTCGCCGTCACCGACGTCGCGCGCACGGTCTCGATCGGCGGCGCGATCACCGAAATCCTCTATGCGCTCGGATTGGAGAGCCGCCTGGTCGGCGTCGACACGACGAGCCTCTATCCGCCGGCGGCGCTGCACGATAAACCCAATGTCGGCTACATGCGCAAGATTTCGGCCGAAGGCGTGCTCGGCCTCAACCCCTCGCTGATCCTGGCGATCCAGGGATCCGGCCCGCCCGAGACCATGGACATCCTCGAGACGGCGAAGGTGCCGCTGGTGCTGGTGCCCGAGACGTTCTCGGAAGACGGCCTGGTCGAGAAGATCAAGCTGGTCGGCCATGCCATGGGTGTCGACGCGCGCGCCGCATGCCTGAGCGCTGCGGTCAACGCCGACCTGGCGCAGCTTCGCGCGCTGCGTGCCAAGGTGGCGAAGCCGGTGCGCGTGATGTTCGTGATGTCGCTGCAGAACGGGCGCGCCATGGTCGCCGGCCACAAGACCGCGGCCGACGAGATCATCCAGCTCGCCGGCGCCGCCAATGCCATCGACGAATACGACGGCTACAAGATCATCGGCGACGAAGCGATCGTGGCCGCCAAGCCGGATGTCGTGCTGTCGATCGAGCGCGGCAAGGATTCCCTCCAGGCCGACGCGGTCTATGCCCATCCCGGTTTTGCGCTGACGCCGGTCGCGGCCAACAAGAGCTTCATCACCATGGATGGGCTCTATCTGCTCGGTTTCGGGCCGCGCACGGCGGCGGCGGCGCGTGATCTCTCGGTCAAGCTCCACCCGGCACTGGCCGACCAGGGCAGCACCTTCACGTCGGCCCTGTCGGCGGCGAATTGCCGGCAATGAGCGTGGCGCTCGGGACGGACGCGCAAAGCCCGCGGCGACGCGCCGCTGCAGGACGGCGTTCGGCCTCCTTCGCGCTTCCCCTGCTGCTCGTGCTGCTCGCGCTCACCGCCATCGTTGCGTTGACGGTTGGCGCGGCCGGCATTCCTCTCTCGCGGCTGCCCGCTGCGCTTGGCCTTGCCGGCAACACGGCGGGCGAGGGCATGGCCGCCCGCGACCAGCTCGTGCTGTGGTCGATCCGCATTCCCCGGATCGTGGCCACCGCGATGGTGGGCGGCCTGCTCGCGGCCGCCGGCGCGATCATGCAGGGACTGTTTCGCAATCCGCTCGCCGATCCCGCGCTGGTCGGCGTCTCCAGCGGCGGCGCGCTTGCGGCGGCGAGCGCGATCGTGTTCACGGATTCACGCTTCGGCGAAGCGCTGCGCTTCCTCCAGACCGAGCTGTTGCCGCTCGCGGCCTTTGCAGGCTCGCTCGTCACCACCGCGGTCCTCTACGGCATCTCCAGCCGCTCCGGGCGAACCTCGATCGCGGTCTTCCTGCTGGCCGGTGTCGCCATCACCGCCATCGCCAATGCCGGCATCGGGCTTCTGGTGTTCATCGCCGACGACCGCCAGCTCCGCGACATCACGTTCTGGCTGCTGGGCTCGATGAGCGGCGCGACCTGGACCAAGGCCGCCGTGCTTGCGCCGATCCTGATCATTGGGCTCGTCGCCTGCGCCTTCATCGCGCGCGGGCTCGATCTTTTGGTGCTCGGCGAGGCCGACGCGTTTCACGGCGGCGTCGACGTCGAGCGGCTGAAGCGGATCTCGATCGTCATGGTCTCGGCCATGACCGGCGTCGCGGTGTCGATCAGCGGCGTCATCGGCTTCGTCGGCATCGTCGTGCCGCATCTGCTCCGTCTCGTCATCGGCCCGGCGCATCGTCTGCTGCTGCCGGCCTCGGTGCTGTCAGGTGCGATCCTGATGGTGGGCGCCGACACGCTGGCGCGCACCATCGTGGCGCCGGCGGAGATGCCGATCGGCATCCTGACCGCGGTCGTCGGCGCGCCGGTCTTCCTCGTCATCCTGCTGCGGCAGCGCGGGCTTTCTTCGCTATGAGCATCGTGATCGAGGCGCTCTCCTTGAGCAAACGCGCCGGCCAAGCGACGCTGCTCGACGGTGTCGGCCTGACGGTTGAAGCCGGCGAGATGGTCGCCATCATCGGTCCGAACGGGGCCGGCAAGTCGACGCTGCTGCGGCTGCTCTCCGGCGATCTCCGTCCAAACGCGGGCGCGGTCCGGCTGAAGCAGCGCGCCATCGGCAGCTATAGGCCGCGCGAGCTCGCCGCGCACCGCGCCATGCTGTCCCAGCACATCAACGTCACCTTCCCCTTCACGGTCGAGGAGATCGTGCTGATGGGCGCGGGCGATCGCAGCTTGCGCGAGGCGGGCGTCCTCGTGGATGCCGCGCTGGACGAGGTCGGCCTCAGCCATTTCAGAGGCCGGCAATTGCCGACCCTGTCCGGCGGCGAGCAGCAGCGCGTCCATTTCGCCCGCGTGCTGGTGCAGCTCGCCTGCGGCGAGGCCGAGCATGGTCCGGGACTTCTGCTGCTGGACGAGCCGACCTCGAGCCTCGACCTGCGCCACCAGATCGAGCTCGTCGAAGCGGCGCGCCGCCGCGCTGGCCGCGGCACGGCCGTGGTCGCGATCCTGCACGATCTCAATCTCGCGATCCGTTTCGCTGACCGGCTGGTCGTGCTGAACGGCGGCCGGCTCGCCGCCGACGGCCCGCGCATCGAGGTCGTGACGCGCGAGATCATCCGCGACATCTTCGAGATCGATGCCGTGGTCCACAGCGGCGATGACGGGGTGCCCTATGTGCTGCCGCAATCGATGCGGGCAATTAGGACTGGAATTTAGCCGATCCTGCTTCTGCAAGGACGAGTGCGCTCCCTCCCCTGCTTGCGGAGGAGGGTCGGGGAGAGGGTATCTCCACAATGGGACAATCCCCCAGAGGAGAGAACCCTCACCCCGACCCTCTCCCGCAAGCGGGAGAGGGAGAGCACTTCCTTCGCGTCTACGGCCCTAGCCCGACGGCACGATCACCATGCCCTTATCCTTCGGCCAGCGGATGCGCCAGGCGAAGTTGATATCGCGGGCCTCGCCGGGCTTGGCGTCGAACGACCATTCCAGCACGCCGCGCTTGTCGCGGATGTTGCTCGCGGTCGGCGGCGTGGTCGCCGGCAGCATCTCGACCACGATCTCTTCGTTCTCGCTGACCGGCAATTGGTCCTCGATCGCAACCTTGATCGGGAAGTCGTGACCATTGCGGATCGTCGTCTTGAACGAGCGCTCGTCGGTCTTCGAGGTCGTAACCAGCAGGCCGGCCGAGCCCTCGTTGCGCTTGAGCACTGCGCGCTCGATTCGAACCTTGTCGTCGGCGCCGAAGCCGAGCCGCACAATGTCGTCCTTGGCCGACGCCGTGATCTTGCCGCGGCCAACGAAGACGCCGTCGCGGTAGATCGCGACCTTGCCGGGCAGCAAGGTCGTGTCGTCGGTCTGCTTGAAGCTGGCTTCGAGGAAGGCGGTCGGATCCATCACCGGCGCGGCGCGCACCGAAAGATCTGCGGGCACGGTCGTTGCCGCGATCTTCAGGCTCTTGGCGCCTTCGGCGGCGCCGAGACTGACACGACCCGGAATCCTGAAGGTGGCCTGGAAGTCGCCGATCTCGGCCACCGCCTGCTGTTCTTCGGCGCGCTCGGCGAGATCTTCCCGGGATCTGGCGGCGAAGGCCGGGGGTTCCATTTTTCGCATGGGTGCCGCCGCGGGCGCTGGCGCTGCCGTGTCCGAGACTGATCCCAACGCGCGTGGCTTCGGCACCTGCGGATATTGCGCAATCAGCGAGTTCAACTCCGGCGCGCTGCCGCCGCGGCTGATGCGGACTGTGGAGACGCCGAGCGTGACGTTGGACCAGTCCTCGCCGGTCGATTGCGTGATCTCGGCACGACGGACCAGTTCCAGTTGCGGCTTGCGGTCCTTGGCGCCGGTGTCGAGCCGGGCGTCGTAGAGCGGCAACCAACGCGCATTACGCACATTGTAAGTGACCCTCAGCGTCGCCTTGGTCGCCGCCGGTGCGGCAACGTCCATGCGGACTTCGAGCTTGCTCGGCGGCTTGGCCTTGCGCTCGGCTTCGAGCTGGACGATCTGACGATCGATCTCGCGCTGCTTGCGCGTCGCATCACGAATGGCGGCATCGGCGTTCGCAATTTCCTCACCGACCGCCGCAAAGGCCGTGCGCCATTCGGCGATCGGACGCGCCTCACCCTTCTCGCCGATGCCCGCGGGGGACGCTTCGGCAAAGTGCTCCGCGAACTTGCGGCGCGCGTTGGCCGAGTCGATCGCGCCTTGCAAATCGGCGCGCTGGTCGTTGAGGGCTTCGATGCGTTTTTCCAGCTCGGGCAGGTTGACCGGTGCCACGCGCGGCGACCGCGCATCGATCGAGCCGATGGTGAGCTTTGCGCCACCTTCACCCTCGACCCGGATCGAGGACATGTCGAGGGTCAGCGGAAAGTCCTTGGCGACCAGCGTCGAGTCCCCGGACGGCAGGTCGACATTGATGATACGGGTCACGGTAGCACCATCCGGATAGACGGTGACGGTGTCGATGGCCGACGTCGCGTCCACGTCGGCGGCCCATGACGGCGACGCCGTCGCCATGACGACCAGAACCAGGCTCGTCGTTGCCAGATAACTCGCGGTGATGCGCATAGTCTCTCCTGCCGGTATCGCCGCGCCGCCAGCCGGACGCCTGCGATCAATGCCTCGCCATCGTGGTTGGACGCGGCAGGGAAGGAACTGGTTCGATTGGGGTTTCCGTGGGGCACCGCTGCGGCGGCATGGTGGCGACGGAATGTGATGTCCCGCGGCTGATCGGGACGCCCTCGCCCAGCGCAGCACGACTTCAGCGCGCCGGCACGGGCATTCCCAAGGTAGCGAGCGCGCGCCGGTGGCTGCCCGCGAGCAGCGGACCGAACGCGATCGCGAATCCAAGGAAGGCGATGACCCAGCCGCAGGCGGCCACGTGCAACAGCACATCGCCATATGCGGGCAATGCCACGGCGGCGACGCGCGTCAGCGCCGCGACGAAGATCGCGAGGTAGATCCCTTGTGTCGCGGGCGACGCCGTCAGCGCCTGTCCGGTATGGCCGAGGCTTGCGCGGGTCATCACAGCGAGCGTCATGATTCCGGCCGCGCCCGCCATCCAGGCATGAACGCCCGCGCTCGGCGCCAGCGCGCCGAAGCCCGCCAACGCATTCAGGAGGAAGCCGAGCGGCACGAAGACGTAGCCGACATGGAGGATCAGCAGCAGGCGCTCGCGCATGGTGCGGTCACCGGCCCAGCGCGCCAGCCGGACGAGATGCAGCACGCCCACGAGCCCCATCACAACACCGATGACGGCATTCAACGGCGCCACGATCCACGCGATGAGCGCGAGCACGCTACATCCGATCACCACGCCGTCGAAGCGTCCGAACGGCACCGGCAGGCGGCCGGGGTTGAACTTGACCAGCCAGTTGCGGGTGAAGCTCGGGATGATGCGGCCGCCGATAAGCGCGATCAGCAGCACGACCACGCCGATGCCGACGCGGATGCTGACATCGGCCGCGCCTTCGACATGGGCTTCGAGATGAAAAGCGACGTTGCCGGCGAGCAGCACCAGCACGAGCGCCACCACGGGCAGGTTGCGCCAGTTGCCGCCTGCCATGATCTCACGCGTCGCGGCAGCGACGACCAGCGCCAGGAAGGCGGCATCGACGAGGACCGCGAACAGCCAGCCGATATTGGCCGACAGCGTCACCGCGACACGCCCGGCAAACCAGACCACCAGTAGCGCTCCGAGCGAGGTGCCCTGGATTGGCAACCGCCCGGTCCAGTTGGGGATGGCCGTGAACAGAAATCCGGTGATCACCGCCGGCAGGAAGCCGTAGAGCATCTCGTGGACATGCCAGTCGCGGGGCGCGAAGGCTGACGTTACCGACAGCTCGCCGTAAAATATCGGCAGCCAGGCCAGGATCGACAGGGCGGCCTGGATCGCGGCGAACAGGAAAAAGGGCCGAAAACTGTTCGCAAACAGCGGCCAGCCCTCGAAGTTGCGGGATCGGGTACCAGCCATGGGATCAACTCCTGGAAATTCACACTGCGTCTGGAAAAATACTGCCGTCCGGCCGGTCCGTTTTGCGCTATCGCAAACTGCTCGACGATTGCAGGTGCCATCACACTCCCCAGCGCCAAGGAGACGTAATGGCCAAGGTCGACACATCGCTGGTTGCACATTTGCCGCTGTTTGGAGGCGTCAAGCCGGATGACCTCGAGGAGATCCTGCGCGAGGCCCGCTCGGCCCGTTACCCCAAGAACAGCGCCATCTTCGAGCAGGGAGCGGACGCGCAGTCGTTCTTCCTGCTGCTGCACGGCCACGTCCGCGCCGCCAAGACGACGCCCACCGGCGAGCAGATCGTGGTGCGTTACGTCGCGCCCGGCGAGACGTTCGGCCTCGCAATGGCGATCGGAGCCGCGCGCTATCCGGCGACGGCGATGGCGGTCGACGACAGCGTGGTGCTGATCTGGCCGACCTCGGCCTGGCCGCGGCTGATCGAGCGGTTTCCCTCGCTCGCCGCCAACACGCTCCAGACCGTCGGCACGCGCCTGCAGGAAAGCCACACCCGCATCGTGGAGATGTCGACCCAGCAGGTCGAGCAGCGCGTCGCGCATGTGCTGCTGCGTCTCGCCAAGCAGTCCGGCAAGAAGCTCGAGCACGGCATCGAGATCGACTTCCCGATCAGCCGCCAGGACATCGCACAGATGACCGGCACCACGCTGCACACCGTCAGCCGAATCCTGAGCGGCTGGGAGAGCCAGGGCTTGGTCGAGAGCGGCCGTCAGCGCATCATCCTGCGCGAGCCGCACAGGATCGTGGTGCTCGCCGAGCGCAGTCCCGACAGCGGCGCAGCGTGAGAGCGCCTCCAGAACGATTCCTGCGAAGATAGGCGCGAGGGCGCTCCGCTTACGGCGGAAGCGCGCCCTCACCCGGGAATCCGCACGCGCCCGTGCGAATTCCGAAACCTGTTACGCTGGCACGCAGTCGCACAGCGCGGCGAGGAATGTCTCGCGATCGATGCCGTGCTCGCGGCAGGCGTCGTCCACCGTGTGGAACGTCGCGATCGGACAGCCGACGCAGGCCATCCTGAAGGCGAGAAACACGCGGATCGTGTGCGGCGCCGTGCGCATGATGTCATCGACCAGATCGTCGGATCGGAAAGACATGGACAACTCCGTTCCGAAGCGACGATAGCGGAGGTGACCCATGTTTCTTTGTCGGAGCGCAAGCTGATTGTCATTCCGAGGCGTGGCTCACACCGCCCGGCTGTGCATTTGCTTGCCGGGATCCAGATGGGCGTCGAACGCCGCCGCGACGCTGCGGACGAGGAAGCGCGAATCCCTTGCGACCGCGAGCCTTGCGCCATCCAGCCTGACGACGCCATCAGAGATCAGCGGCTTCAGACGCGAGGCCGACTTCAACATGGCCTCGGGCTCTGCGCCATGACGGGCGCAGATGTCGCCGAGATCGGCGCTGAACTCGCACATGATGCGCTCGATGATGTCGGCGCGCAGCCGGTCGTCGTCGGTGAGCGCGTAGCCTTTCGCGGTGGCGAGATGGCCGGCTTTGATGCTCTGCGCATAGGCGCCGATCTGCACCTCGTTCTGGACGTAGCCCTGCGGCAAATGTCCGATCGCGCTCGCACCGAAGCCGAGCAGGACGTTACCCTTGTCCGTGGTGTAGCCCTGGAAGTTACGCCGTAGCGTTCCGTCCTCGAAGGCCACGGCCATGGAATCCTTGGGTCGCGCGAAGTGATCGAGGCCGATCTGCACGTAGCCGGCCTCCTTCAGCGCATTCGCGATCGCGCAAGCCTGGTCGTGGCGTGCAGGACCGTCGGGCAGGACTTCCTCGTTGATCATGCGCTGGTGCTTCTTGAAATCAGGCACGTGGGCATAGCCGAACACCGAGAAGCGGTCGGGCGCCAGCGCGAGCGCGCGCCGGACCGTGTCGAGGCACGAGGCGACGGTCTGATGCGGCAGCCCGTAGATTAGGTCGAAATTGACGCCCGCGATACCGGCGCGCCTGAGCAGGTCGACGACGGACGCCGTTTGCTCGAAACTCTGCACGCGGTTGATCGCGCGCTGCACGACCGGATCGAAGCTCTGAACTCCGAGGCTGGCGCGGTTGACGCCCGAGAGTTGCATCGCCTCCACCATGTCGGCGGTCAGCGTCCGCGGATCGATCTCGACTGCGATCTCGGCCGTCGGCAACACGAAGAACGCCTGACGCATCACGGCCATCAACTCGGCGAAAGCCTCCGGCGCCATGATCGTCGGCGTGCCGCCGCCGAAATGAATGTGCTCGACCTTCATGCGATGGCCGATGGTGTCGGCCACCTGCCCGATCTCGCTGCGCAACGTGCGTTGATAGGCCGCGATCAGATCGTCGCGGCGGACGATCTGGGTATGGCAGCCGCAATACCAGCACATCTCGCGGCAGAACGGCACGTGCAGATAAAGCGATGCGCTGGCGCCCGCGGGGAGCTCGGCGAGCCACCCGGCATAGGTGTCCCCACCGATCGCGGGGGAAAAATGCGGTGCGGTCGGATAGCTCGTGTAGCGCGGCAACCGTTCGTCGCCGTAGCGGGCCGCGAGATCGAATCTCATGTCTTACCCATTCGTAAATCGATGCCGCGCAGTGCGGCAAATCTCGGATGGCATCAGATTACCCGCTTCCGGGCCGGCGACCTTGCGCTCGCTCAAAGTCCGCGCACCGGATGTGACCCAAAATGGTGTCTGATCATCGCTTCTGGAGATAGGCCATGGCGTCGTACGCGCTCGATCTCGTTCTCTGGCTCGCCGGCATCCGCGGCCACATCCCGCGCTTCGACGATTTCCGCCCTGTTCCTGCCGCGCCCGCAACCGGCGCAGGCTATCTCATGCGCGTTCTGGCTATCATGGCGGCCGTCTTTGCCGCTTTGTCGCTCGCGGTCTGGGGTACCGTCTGGATGGCAATACGCCTGCTCTGATCGATCATGCGTTGGCCACCGAATGCGAGTGAACATGCGAGCGATTTGCCGCTTGCGCGCTCGATGACGCGACATCGGATTCCTCCGATTGTCCGGCGCAGCTCTTAAAGAATTCACCGGAGCCAATCCGGCAGATGGTTGTCGCAGCGCAAACCAACTTGCCGCCATCGGCGCAAACTGCATCCCGTCATCAAACTCTTCACATGAAGGATGCTTCCGATGTTCACCCGCAGAGCTGCACTGATCAGCGCCGCTGCGACCGCGCTGATGTTTGCGACAACCGCCTTCGCCGCCGGCGATCTCAAGCTGCCGCGGCAGAAGGTCGAGCTGGTCGCCCCGCCTTTCGTGCATGCGCACGAGCAAGCCACGACGCAGGGCCCCAAGATCGTCGAGTTCAAGCTCAACATCGAAGAGAAGAAGGTCGTGATCGACGACAAGGGCACCACCTTCCAGGCCATGACCTTCAACGGTTCGATGCCGGGCCCGATGATGGTCGTGCATGAGGGCGACTATGTCGAAGTGACGCTGGTCAACCCCGCGACCAACACCATGCCGCACAATATCGACTTCCACTCCGCGACCGGTGCGCTCGGCGGCGGCGAGCTGACCCTGGTCAATCCCGGCGAGCAGGTCGTGCTGCGCTGGAAGGCGACGCGGACCGGCGTGTTCGTCTATCACTGCGCCCCCGGCGGCCCGATGATCCCCTGGCACGTCGTCTCGGGCATGAACGGCGCAATCATGGTGCTGCCGCGCGGGGGGCTGAACGATGGCAAGGGCCACCCGCTGAAATACGACAAGGTGTACTATGTCGGCGAGCAGGACATGTATGTGCCGCGCGACGAGAAGGGCAACTTCAAGTCCTACGACTCGCCGGGCGAAGCCTTCACCGAGACCGAGGAGGTGATGAAGAAGCTGATCCCCACGCACGTCGTGTTCAACGGCAAGGTCGGCGCGCTCACCGGCAAGAAAGCGCTGACGGCGACGGTCGGCGAGAACGTGCTGATCGTGCATTCGCAGGCCAATCGCGACAGCCGTCCGCATCTGATCGGCGGTCATGGCGACTATGTCTGGGAGACCGGCAAGTTCTCGAACGCGCCCGAGACGGATCTCGAGACCTGGTTCATCCGCGGCGGCTCTGCGGGAGCTGCGCTCTACAAATTCCTGCAGCCCGGCATCTACGCCTATGTCACGCACAACCTGATCGAGGCCGCAAATCTCGGTGCCACCGCGCACTTCAAGGTCGAAGGCAAGTGGAACGATGACCTGATGACCCAGGTGAAGGCGCCGGCGGACATCCCGCCGCAGACACAAGGCGCCCTGCAGACCGGTCGCAAGGTCAACTGACGAACCGAGAGGGGCCGGCAGGACAGCCGACCCCTTTTTCTTTCGGGGATCATCATGCTGATCGCATTCAAGCTGAAATTGGCACTTGCCTGCGCGGCCGGACTCGCAGGGCCCTTGGCGGTTGCACCTCTCGTCTCCGAGATGGCGACGCACAAAGCAGGCGAGCCGGCGATCGTCGAAATCGCTGCCGGAAGCTCTGTGTATCGCGAGGCCGGAGATTTCACGCGCGCCGGGCAGCAGGCCGAAGCGCCGCTGCGAACGCTGCGGTTCAACAGGCCGCTCCACATCATGCGTCAGCAGGTATCCTCCGCGGACTTCCAGCTCTGCGTGCAGGATGGCGCATGCCGCGCGCTGGGCCGCGACGTCGTCATCGCGCCGGATCGCCCCGCGGTGCAGGTGAGCTGGTATGACGCCGAAGCCTATGCAGGCTGGCTGTCGCGTAAGACCGGCAAGCATTATCGCCTGCCGAGCGACGAGGAATGGGCATTTGCCGCCGGCAGCCGCTTCAAGGACGACGGCGCGTCGGTCGACGCAAGCGATCCGTCGAAGCGCTGGATCAGCCGCTACGAGCGCGAATCCGAGCGCGATTCCTCCGACACCACCGCCCATCCGTTCGGCAAATTCGGCCTCAACGAGCACGGCCTCGAGGACGTCTCCGGCAACGTCTGGGAATGGACATCGACCTGCTTCGTCCGCTCGCGGGTCGACGAGGCCGGCACCCCGATCCGCCCGACCGTGAATTGCGGCGTGCGCGTCGCGGAAGGCGCGCACCGCGCCTATGTCACCGACTTCATCCGCGACGCCCGCGCCGGCGGCTGCGCGCAAGGCGTGCCGCCCGCCAATCTCGGCTTCCGCCTGGTCCGCGAGGAGACCTCGTGGCTGGCCAGCGTATCGCAGCGGATGAGCAAGACGCGGCCAGCGAGATCATAGCGGCGGCCATCGTTTCTCCATCAGCGTCTCGGCTCAGTAATTAGAACGAGTCTAAACTAAGATTGGAATCCCTCTAAGTCATGTCTCTCGCGACATCGCGTCGCTGACGTTGCGGCATCGGCTGCGCTACTCAATCGGGCGTTCAATCGCCCGCCTGGGAGCTGCCCTTATGATCAATCTTCGCGTCCTCGCCGCCTCCGCGGCGATGTTGAGCCTGACCCTATCCTTCGTGTCGGAAGCAGCCGCCAATGGCGAGGTCAACGTCTATACCTATCGTGAGACCAAGCTGATCCAGCCGCTGTTCGACGCCTTCAGCAAGGATACCGGCATCAAGGTCAATGTCGTGTCCGCAAGCTCCGGTCTGGAGCAGCGCATGAAGGCGGAAGGCGCCAACAGTCCGGTCGACGTGCTGCTGACGGTGGACATCGGCCGCATCGACGAGGCCGTGCAGGCCGGCGTCACCCAGCCGATCAAGTCGGAGGCGGTCGACAAGGT
The DNA here is from genome assembly GCF_001593325.1 of Bradyrhizobium sp. DOA1. Classification (NCBI taxonomy): domain Bacteria; kingdom Pseudomonadati; phylum Pseudomonadota; class Alphaproteobacteria; order Hyphomicrobiales; family Nitrobacteraceae; genus Bradyrhizobium; species Bradyrhizobium sp. DOA1. The sequence continues at coordinate 349,282 of NZ_JXJM01000001.1, read as the reverse complement.
CGTGCCGGCGCAGTATCGCGATCCGGACGGGCAATGGGCCGGCATCTCCATGCGCGCGCGCGTGATCTATGCCTCGAAGGATCGCGTCAAGCAGGACAAGATCACCTATGAGGAGCTCGCCGATCCCAAGTGGAAAGGCAAGATCTGCATTCGCTCGGGCCAGCACATCTACAACAACGCGCTGTTCGCGGCTTATACCGCCAAGTACGGCGAGGCAAAGGCCGAGGAGTGGCTGCGCGGCGTGAAGGCCAATCTCGCGCAGAAGCCGTCCGGCGGCGATCGCGAAGCCGCGCGCGACGTTGCGGCCGGCAAGTGCGACATCGGCATCGGCAACACCTATTATTGGGCGCTGATGATGAACAACGATCCCGACAAGAAGCCGTGGGCGGAGGCGACCCGCGTCATCCTGCCGACCTTCGAAGGCGGCGGCACCCACGTCAACCTCTCCGGCGTGCTGCTCGCCAAGCACGCGCCCAACAAGGCCAACGGCATCAAGCTGATCGAGTGGCTCGTCAGCGAGCAGGCGCAGCAGATGTATGCCGACCAGAACTACGAATATCCGGTTCGCGCCGGTGTCGCCATCAACTCGACCATCGCGGGCTACGGCAAACTCGGCCCGGATCCGTTGCCGATCGCGAAGATCGCCGCCAATCGCAAGGCTGCGGCCTCGCTGGTGGACAAGGTCGGCTTTGACAACTGATCTCTGGCGGCCGTCTTCCCTCAAACTAGAAGAAGCCAAGGGCGCACGACCTCGTTCGAAAGGTCGTGCCCACGCCGGACGCGCCGCAACCGCCATCGCGATCGCAACTGCGATCCTGGTCGCGGCGCCCGTGCTCTCGATCGTTTCGCTGGCTCTGCAGCCGGCGGGCGATGTGTGGCACGATCTGATCAACTACGTGCTGCCGGCCGCCCTGCTGGATACCGCACTCCTGCTCGCCGGGGTCGGCGCGCTTACGCTTCTGATCGGCGCCGGCACTGCGTGGGTGATGTCGCGCCACGATTTTCCCGGCCGCGGCATGCTGCTGTGGCTGATGCCGCTGCCGCTGGCGATTCCGACCTATCTTGCGGCTTACGTTTATGCCGACCTGTTCGAACCGCTCGGCCTGATGCATCGCACGTTGGCGATCTGGCTGCCGCTGGGCGATGCCCTCGGCCATCTGCCAAACCTGCGCTCGCTGCCGGGCGCCATCTTCGTGATCGGGCTCGTGCTCTACCCTTACGTCTATCTGGCGGCGCGCGCGACGTTCCAGGTTCAGTCTGCCGAATTCGCCGAAGCGGCCAGGACGCTGGGCGCCGGCCGATGGACCATTTTCTGGCGCGTTTCACTGCCGATGGCGCGGCCGGCGCTTGCGGTCGGCGTGGCGCTGGTCGCGCTGGAAACGCTCAACGACATCGGCGCCAGCGAATATCTCGGCATCCGCACGCTGACGGTCTCGATCTTCACCACCTGGCTCAACCGCGGCAGCCTTGCCGGTGCGGCGCAACTCGCATGCCTGATGCTTGCGATCGTCGCCGGCCTGATCGCAATGGAGCGTTACGGCCGTCGCAACGCCAACATCGCATTCTCGGCCGAAAGCCCGCATGTGAGGCAGCGGACCCCGCTTTCGGGCGCAAGAGCGTGGATCGCGTTCGCGGTCTGCGCGCTGCCGGTGCTGATCGGCTTCGTCGTGCCGCTGTCCTACCTGGCGCATCAGGCTCTTGGTCGCGGACTGCTTACGAATTTCGACCCGCTGCTGTGGCGCCACACCTTCCATTCGTTTGCCTTCGCAGCGCTCGCGACGCTTCTAGCGCTGATGCTTGCGCTCGCCACGACGATTGCGCACCGCTTTCGGCCCGATCCTCTGCGATATCTGGCGATGAGCGTCGCGCAGACCGGATACGCGCTGCCGGGTCTCGTGATTGCCCTCGGCCTGCTGACCCCGGTTCTGGCGGTCGACAACGCGATGAGCGTGGTTGCCGCCTGGATCGGACGTTCGCAGCCCGGGCTGATCCTGGTCGGCTCCGGGATGGCCGTCGTCATCGCCTATACGATTCGTTTTCTTGCCGTGCCGGTCGGCATGATCAAGGTCGGGTTCGACAGCATTCCGCGTGACTATGACGAGAGCGCACGCACGGTCGGCGCCGGCCAGGCAGTCATGTTGAGGCAGATCTATCTGCCGTTGCTCAGGCCCGCGATGCTTGGCGCCGTCATCGTCATGTTCGTCGACTGCCTGAAGGAACTCCCGGCAACGCTGCTCTTGCGTCCCCTCAACGTCGAAACACTGTCGACGTCGATCTACCAGTTCGCAAGCCGTGGCAATTTCGAGGACGGCGCGCTCGCGGCCCTCTTGATCGTCGCCGCCAGCATCGGCCCGGTCGCATGGCTGACCCGGTTCTCCGATGTGCCGAGCGGCCCCGCTTGAAGCCGCCCCGGCGTTTCCCGCTTACGTATTCTTCAGCGCGACGCGGAATTCGGCTTCGGTCTTGGACTTGACCTCGTCGAGCGTGACGCCGTCGGCGAGCTCGATCAGGGCCATGCCGCCGTCGCCGTGCTTGTCGATGGTGAAGACGGCGAGATCGGTGACGACCATGTCGACCACGCGCTCACCGGTCAGCGGCAGGTTGCACTGCTTCAACAGCTTCGGGCCGTCCTTGGCGGAATGCTCCATCACCACGACGACGCGCTTGACGCCGGCGACGAGGTCCATCGCGCCGCCCATGCCCTTGACCATCTTGCCGGGGATCATCCAGTTGGCGAGATCGCCGTTCTGGGCCACCTGCATCGCGCCGAGGATCGACAGGTCCATGTGGCCGCCGCGGATCATGCCGAAGGAATCCGCGCTCGAGAAATAGGACGTCGAGGGCAGCTCGCTCACGGTCTGCTTGCCGGCGTTGATCAGGTCCGCATCCACCTCGTCTTCATAGGGGAACGGGCCCATGCCGAGCATGCCGTTCTCGCTCTGCAGGCTGACGTCGATGCCGTCGGGGATGTAGTTCGAGACCAGCGTCGGGATGCCGATGCCGAGATTGACGTAGTAGCCGTCACGCAGTTCCTTCGCGGCGCGCGCGGCCATTTGTTCACGGGTCCAGGCCATATCAGTTCTCCTGTGTCGCGCTTAAGCCGCAGGCCGCGGGCGGGTGTTGCGGAATTCGATGCGCTTCTTGGCCGTGCCGACCTCGACGATGCGCTTCACGAAGATACCCGGCGTGTGGATGTGGTCGGGATTGAGTTCACCGGCGGGAACCAGATGCTCGACCTCGGCCACCGTAACCTTGGCGGCGGTCGCCATCATCGGGTTAAAGTTGCGCGCGGTCTTGCGGTAGATGAGGTTGCCGGCGGTGTCGCCCTTCCAGGCGTGCACGATGGCGAGGTCGGCGAACAGGCCCCGCTCCATCAGGTATTTCTCGCCGTCGAACTCCTTCACTTCCTTGCCTTCGGCGATCAGCGTGCCGACGCCGGTCTTGGTGTAGAAGGCCGGAATGCCGGCGCCGCCGGCGCGGATGCGCTCGGCCAGCGTGCCCTGCGGATTGAATTCGAGTTCCAACTCGCCGGCGAGGAATTGCTGGGCGAACAGCTTGTTCTCGCCGACATAGGACGAGATCATCTTCTTGATCTGCCGGGTCTCCAGCAGGCGGCTGAGCCCGATGCCGTCAACACCGGCATTGTTGGAGACAACGGTGAGCCCCTTGACGCCGGACTCGCGGATCGCGTCCGACAGCTCCTCGGCGATGCCGCAGAGGCCGAAGCCGCCCGACATGATCATCATGTTGTCTTTCAGAATGCCTGACAGAGCCGACTTGGCGTCGGGATAGACCTTGTTCATGCAAATGACCTTCGACTGAACCTTCGGCTTGCGGGCGTCGCGCCTTATTGGCGGCGATTATTAGGCGAAATCCTCCGAAGCCGTCAATGATACGGGGGTTCTCCGTTCCGCCACCGGGTGATAGAAGCTGCTCACGCCATGGGCAGAATCGTCCGCGGCCTTGAAAGCGACAAGAAAACCCATCAAGTTGCGGGGGTTGGGCGTGGGCACGCAGGTTTCCCGACCCGCCCTTCTGGCTCCAACAACCAACCCGATCAGGACATGCCATTGACCATGGCTCAAGGAATGAAGCGCCTCGGGACGCCGATCGTGGCGCTGCTCGGCGTGGCGCTGATCGCCCTGATCGCGACGTCCTGGCTCATCAACCGCGACGCGCTGCGCAAGGCGGTGGAAGCGCAGATCCGCGACGTGACCGGGCTCGAGCTCAATGTCGCGGGTGCCATCGACATTTCGGTGCTGCCGGCAAGCTACATCTCCTTCCACGACGTCGGTCTCAAGGGCGGCGGCGCCAGCGATCCCGCGCTCCATATCGACGTGCTCACCGCCAATCTGCGGCTGCTGCCGCTGCTGCTGCAACGCTTCGAGATCGCCGACCTGACGCTGCTGCGACCGCGCATCCATGTCAGCCTGAAGCCGGACGGCGAGAGCAACTGGACACCCTTCATCCAGACCATCGCGCGCACCATGAAGCCCGGCGCCGAAAACCAAGTCTCGTTCTCCGAAATCAGGATCCAGGACGGCGTCCTCAATTACGAGGACGTCGCCACGCACGGCACCGAGAAGCTCGAGGACATCGACCTGTCGCTGGCCTGGCCGTCGATCTCGCGCTCCTTCGCCGCGACCGGGCAGTTCGACTGGCGCGGCGAACGCGTCGACGGCACGATCAGCTTTTCCGATTTCGTGGCCGCCCTCTCCGGCGAGCGCTCGGGGTTGAAGGCGCGGATCGCGAGCGCGCCGCTCAAGCTCGCCTTCGATGGCAGCGTCGCCAACCGCACCAGCCCGATGATGGAGGGCACGCTCACCATCGACAGCCCGTCCTTGCGCAACGCGCTGCGCTGGACCGGACAGCCGCAGCCAGCAAGCGGCGGCTTCGGCCGCTTCGCGCTGAAGGCGCGCGCCAACGTCGTCGGCGCCTCGACCGCGCTCACCAACGTCAACGTCGAGCTCGACGGCAACACCGCCGAAGGCGTCATGACCTACGCCAACAACGGTCGCCAGGCGCTGCAAGCAACCCTCGCCGCCGACGCGCTCGACTTCACGCCCTATATCTCGACCTTTCGCCTGCTCGCGAGCGGAGCGCGCGATTGGAACAGGCAGCTGTTCGACCTCAACGGATTGTCGACCACGGACCTCGACATGCGCCTTTCGGCAGCAAAGCTGACGGTCGGCCCGACGAAGCTCGGCCGCACCGCGATCGGCGCCAATTTGCGCAACGGCACGCTGGCGCTCTCGGTGGGCGAGGCCCAGATCTATGGCGGCATCGCCAAAGGCTCGTTCGGCATCGCGCGCGCCGAGAACGTCGCCGACATCAAGGCGCAATTCCAGTTCACAGACGTCGACCTCCAGGCCTGCGCATCCGAACTGTTCGGCCTCAACAAGCTGTCCGGCCGCGGCAACATCAACGTCTCCCTCTTCGCTTCCGGCTCGAGCCCATTCGGCCTCGTGCAGTCGCTCGACGGCAGCGCAACGGTCAAGGGGCATAACGGCGCGATCTCGGGCTTCAATGCCGAGCAACTCCTCAAGCGCCTGGAACGGCGACCGCTGTCGGGCGGCGGCAATTTCCGCAGCGGCTCCACGCCCTACGACAGCCTCACGATCGCGGTGAAGTTTTCGGATGGGATCGCCACCGCCGAGGACATCCGCATCGAAGGGCCCACGGCGAAGATCACGCTGACCGGCACCGCCTCGGTGCCGACCCGCGAATACGACATGAAGGGCGTCGCAAGCCTCAACACGGCGTCCGGCTTTCAACTGCCCTTCATGGTGCAGGGTCCCTGGGACGATCCTCTGGTCTTTCCCGATCCCGAAAGCCTGATCCGGCAATCGCCTGCGGCGTCGCCCTTCCTCGATCTCCTGAAGCAGCGCATCACCGGGGGCGGCAAGCGCCCGGCCCAGGACGGATCGCCGGCGGCCGAGAATGCCAAAGAGGGCGCCAAGTCGAACTGAGAGTCCGAATTGAGAGTCCGACCCGAGGATTTGCAGTCCATCAAGCGACGCGAATTGATCAGGGCGAATTGATGCGGCGATTGGATCGATGCGTGAATTAAGCATCCATCCGGCCCGACATTCCGCGACCTTGGTCTGACAAGATGGCGCTAGATCGGCCTCCCGCCATGCGCTAGTGTTTTATACGACCGGTTAAAAACACCGGCCGTTTGAGGGAGAAGAACGTGAAATCCAAGGTTATTGGCGCAGTATCATTGGCGGTCGCTGCGGTTGGGCTGTTTGCCGCCACTGCACCCGCCTTTGCGCAGCAGAAGACGATTACGGTCTGGTGGGGCAAGGGCTTCTATCGCTCCGAAGACGACGCGCTGATCGAGACGATCAAGAAATTCGAGGCCAAGACCGGCATCAAGGTCGAATTGTCGCAATACGCGATCCAGGACATGATTCCGAAGACGGTCGCCGCGCTCGATGCCGGCACCGTGCCCGATGTCGCCTATTCCGACTCTTACGACGTGCAGGCGCAGGGCAAGTGGGCCTATGAGGGTAAGCTCGAGGACCTCACGGACATTATGGAGCCGATCAAGGGCCGGTTCGCGCAGAACACGCTCGACGCGTCGATCCTCTACAACGACGTCGCCAAGAAGAAGGCCTATTACGGCTTCCCGCTGAAGCAGCAGAGCATGCATGTCGAAATCTGGAACGACATGCTGGAGAAAGCCGGCTTCAAGCTCGCCGACATCCCGACCGACTGGGCCGGCTATTGGACGTTCTGGTGCGACAAGGTGCAGCCGGCGATCCGCAAGGCAACGGGCCAGCGGGTTTACGGTGTGGGCCAGCCGATGGGCGTGGAATCCACCGACGCCTTCCAGTCTTTCTACACCTTCATGGACGCCTATCACGTCAAGCTGGTCGACGACGACGGCAAGCTCACGGTCGACGATCCCAAGGTTCGCGAGAACCTGATCAAGGCGATGAAGGACTACACCGACACCTACATCAAGGGCTGCACGCCGCCCTCCTCGACGACCTGGAAGGATCCCGACAACAATGTCGCGTTCCACAACAAGACGATCGTGATGACCCACAATTTCACGATCTCGATCGCGGCGAAGTGGTTCGAAGATTCGCAGAACCAGGCCCTCACCCAGGAGCAGCGCGACGCCGGCAAGAAGGCCTATGAGCAGGACATCGTCACGGCGTCCTTCCCGAAGGCTCCTGACGGCTCGACCATCAAATATCGCTCCGACGTCAAGACCGGGCTGATCTTCACCGCGGCCAAGAACAAGGCCGAGGGCAAGCAGTTCATCAGCTTCCTGCTTCAGGAAGAGAACATCCGTCCCTACATCGAGGGCGCGCTCGGCCGCTGGTTCCCGGTGACGAAGGAAAGCCAGGAAAGCCCGTTCTGGCAGGCTGACAAGCACCGCAAGGCCGTCTACACGCAGTTCAAGGGCGGAACCAGTCAGTTCGACTTCACCAAGAACTGGAAGTTCACGATCCTGAACAACGAGAACATCTGGGCCAAGGCGATGAACCGGGTGGTCAGCGAGAAGGTGCCGGTCGAGAAGGCCGTCGACGAGATGATCGCCCGCATCAAGCAGGTCGCGGGTTAAGTCGTCCGCTGCTCTCCCCGCGCTGCGGAGAGAGGTGTAAGAACAACACCGGCCGCGTTTCGCGGCCGGCTTCTCTTTGAAGAGTCCGAAAAGAATGGCGATCACGCTCTCAGGCGATCAGGCACTTCCCGGCCCGCCCCTGTCGTCCCGGCTGACCCCGGCGCAGGTCTGGGGCATCGTGCTGCTTGCGCCCTATTTGCTCGTTTTCCTTGCTTTCGTCGTCTATCCCGTCTGCTATGGCCTGTGGCTGGCGCGCGCGCCGGAAAACTACGTCGCGCTCTACCATGACCCGATCTTCGCGCGGGCCGCGATCAACACGCTGATCTTCCTGGTCGTCGGCATCAACATCAAGATGCTGATCGCGCTGTTCCTGTCCGGCTTCTTCGCCGTGCAGCGCCCCTGGATCAAATGGCTTTCGGTGATCTTCATCCTGCCCTGGGCGGTGCCGTCGATCCCGACCATCCTGTCGGTGCGCTTCATGCTCAATCCCGAATGGGGCGTGATCAACCACCTCATCTTCTCCTTCACCGGCGATGACGGCCCGAACTGGCTCAACGACCCGACCGTGGCGCTCAGCATGGCGATCGGCGTGCACATCTGGAAGTCGCTGCCGTTCTGGACGCTGATCCTGATCACTGGCCGGCTTGCGATCTCGCACGACCTGTTCGAGGCAGCCGAAGTGGACGGTGCGAGCTGGTGGCAAAAATTCCGCTACATCACCTGGCCGTCGATGCAGACGCTCTACGTCACCTGCACCCTGCTCTCGATGATCTGGACGCTCGGCGACTTCAACAGCGTCTATCTGCTCACCGGCGGCGGACCTGCCGACCTCACCCATGTGCTGGCGACGCTCGGCATTCGCTATCTGCGGCTCGACCAGCTCTCGCTGGCCATGGCATCGATCGTCTGCGCGATGCCGTTCGTCCTGCCGCTCGTGTATTTCATGATGAAACGGTTGTCGCGATGAAGCTCCCCGGCGTAAGCGAATTTTCCTGGCGCGACGTCGCGACCGAAGCGCGGCTGCTGCTGATCGGCATTCCCGTCTTCCTGTGGACGATGATCCCGATCTATCACATGTTCCTGTTCGCGATCTCCCCGAAGGACGACGCGTTCTCGGGCAAGCTGTGGCCGGACCATCCGACGCTGCATAATTTCACGATCGTGTTCAAGCAGCAGCACTACTTCCTGCGCGACTTCTACATCCAGTTCTGGAATTCGACGGTGATCGCCGTTTCCGTCGGCGTGCTGACGCTGGTCATCGCGACCTGCGCGGCGTTCGCGATCTCGCGGTTGAAGGTGCCTGGCGGACGGACCGTGCTGAACCTCGCGCTCTTCACCTATTTCATCCCCGCGGCGTTCCTTGCCGTGCCGATGTACCGCACCATGGGCAATTACGGCCTGCTCAACAATCACTGGTCACTGATCTTGGCCATGGTGACGATCGCGAGCCCCTACGCGATCTGGGTGCTGAAGCAGGCGTCCGATAAGCTGCCGGTCGAGCTGGACGAGGCCGCCGTGATGGACGGCGCGACGACGCTGCAGATCTTCCGCCTGGTCTATCTGCCGCTGATGATGCCCTCGCTGGTCGCGATCGGCACCTATGCGGTGCTGCTGGCCTGGAACGAATATCTCTACGCGTTCCTGCTGCTCTCGAACGACCGCGAGATCACCCTCCCCGTCGCGCTCGGCAACTTCCTCGCCGCAGACGATTCGCCCTGGGAGCTGCTGATGACAACCGGCTTCATCTACGCCCTGCCGCCGGCCGCGGTCTATTACGCCTTCCGCCGCTACATGGTGGGCGGGCTCACCGCAGGTGCGGTGAAGTCCTAAGCAATCGCCGCGCGCTTCCGGCGATAGGCGACAAGAAGCGCGATCGCCGAACCAATGAAATAGCCGGCGATCGCGCCCGAGACGGCGCGGCCGACAATGATCGCCAATGCCCGGTCGGCCGCATCGATCGCCGAGATCACGCCGACCGCATATTGCAGCGAGAACACGACGAGATTGCGGATCAGCGCGAAGGCGCTGCCTGGGCGGATGATTTCGCCCGTCTTGTGATCGACATCGAAGGGGCGTGGTGTCAGCACACCCAGCGGCAGAAATACCAGCGCGGCCGTCATCCATGCGACCAGAGGCCAGGTACTGCCTTGGAGCCCGAAGCCGATCCGCGACATCCCCCAAACGATGAACACGACCGGCAGGACCAGCGCACGCCAGATCGGCGTCGTGCGTGGCTGCAGCGCTTGAACGCCCTGCCAGACGAGATAGGCCAGCAGCACCCAAACCCAGGGCGGCGTGTGGATCAGCACCTGATAGGCGAACATCCCGGCCAGTCTCCCTGTTTACAGCGGCGCCGCGCTCTCGCCCTGCGAGCTCGACAGCTTCGAAGCGAGCGAGGCGATGACAATGACGACCGCGATCAGGGCGATCACCAGCGTGCAGATCGCGTTGATCTCGGGTTTCACGCCCAGCCGCACCTCCGAATAGATGCGGATCGGCAGCGTCGCCGAGCCTGGGCCGGTGGTGAAGCTCGCGATCACGAGATCGTCGAGCGACAGCGTGAACGCCAGCATCCAGCCGGCGACGATCGCTGGCGCGATCAGCGGCAGCGTCACGGCGACGAAGGCGTGGACCGGATCGCAGCCGAGATCCATCGCGGCCTCCTCCAGCGAGCGATCGAGCGAGCCAAGGCGCGACTGCACGACCACCGCGACGAAGCACATGGTCAGCGTGGTGTGGGCGATCGTCACCGTCCAGAAACCGCGCTCGGCGTTCAGCGCGACGAACAGCAGCAGCAGCGACAGACCGGTGATCACCTCCGGCATCACCAGCGGTGCATAGAGCATGCCGGAGAACAGCGTGCGACCACGAAAACGCTCGCCCCGCGACAGCGCGACCGCGGCAAGCGTGCCGAGCAGCGTGGCAATGGTCGCCGAGGAGACCGCGACCCGCAGGCTCATCCAGGCCGCCTCGATCATGGCGCGGTCGTTGAAGAACTCGTAATACCAGCGCAGCGACCAGCCGCCCCACACCGTCACCAGACGCGAGGCGTTGAAGGAATAGATCACGAGGATCAGAATCGGCAAATAAAGGAACGCCAGCCCCAGCGCCAGCGAGGCAATGTTGAAGCGGGAGAGACGTGAGAGCTTGCGCATCGTCTCAGCGCCCCTGTTCCAGCTGCCGCTTCTGCAGCCGTTCGTACAGCAACAGCGGGACCAGCAGCACCACCAGCAGCACGATGGCCGCCGCGGAGGCCACCGGCCAGTCCTTGTTGGTGAAGAATTCGAGCCAGAGGGTCTGGCCGATCATCAGCGAATTGGAGCCGGCCAGAAGATCCGGGATGACGAACTCGCCGACGATCGGGATGAAGCACAGCAGCACGCCGGCGCCGACGCCGGGCAGCGACAACGGGAAGGTGACCAGCCAGAACACCTGCCAGGGCGGCGCACCTAGATCGCCTGCCGCCTCCTCCAGCGCCGGCTCCATCTTGGCGAGCGTGGCGTAGAGCGGCAGGATCATGAACGGCAGATAGGAATAGACGATGCCGATATACATCGCGCTGTCGGTGGAGAGCCACACCACGGGCTGGCTGACCAGATGCAGTGCCAGCAGGATCTGGTTGAGCAGGCCATCGTGCTGGAGGATGTTGATCCACGCATAAATGCGGATCAGGAACGAGGTCCAGAACGGCACGATCACCAGCACCATCGCCACCGCCTGCCAAGTCTTCGGCAGCCGCGCCATGCCATAGGCGACGGGGTAGCCGATCAACAGCAGGAGCGCAGTCGCCGTGACGGCGACGGTGAAGCTGCGCAAATAGGCGAACACGTAGATGTCGTCGGAGATCAGCAGCCTGAAATTGTCGAGCGACAATGCGGCAAAGGCCGCCTTCAGCGCCTCCCATCCCGCCGTCAGGTCGAACACGGGCTCGTAAGGCGGCTGCGCGATCGCCGTTTGCGACAGACTGATCTTCAGCACGAAGGCAAACGGCACCAGGAAGAACAGCACCATCCAGAGATAAGGCGCAATCGCGGCAAAGCGCGCCGGCCGCGCGAAGATGCGACGGGAGCTCATGGCGGCAGCACCACGCAATCGTCGGGCGTGAACCAGGCGACGACGCTCTGGTTCACGCTGTAGGCGTCAACGTCGATGCGCGCGCTGTTGACGACCGAAGCTTGCACCGTTCCGCCGGCATCGAGCTTCACCTTGTAGGTGGTGGTGCCGCCGAGATAGCAGATGTCGGCGATCACGCCCTCCAGGCTGTTGATCGCCGTTGCACGACCGGCCTCGGACACCGGCGCGCGGCGCGACAGCTTCACCTTTTCCGGCCGGATCGCGACCGACAATGTCGTCTCGCCCACCGGCTCGCGCGGCTCCGTCGCCACCAGCGTGCCCGCTTCGCGCGTGGCGATCACCAGGTGATGGCCGTCACGGAGCTTGAACTCGCCCTCGAACAGATTGACGTCGCCGACGAACTCCGCGATCCAGCGCGACCGCGGCGCCTCATAGAGTTCGCGCGGAGCCGCGACCTGCGCCAGCTTGCCGGCCTTCATCACGCCGATCCGGCTCGCCATCGTCATCGCCTCCTCCTGGTCGTGGGTGACGACGATGAAGGTCATGCCAAGCCGGCGCTGCAGCTCCATCAGCTCTCCTTGCGTGCTCTCGCGCAGCTTCTTGTCGAGCGCTGCGAGCGGCTCGTCGAGCAGCAGCAGTTGCGGCCGCCGTGCCAGCGCCCTCGCCAGCGCCACGCGCTGGCGCTGGCCGCCGGAGAGCTGGTCGGGCTTGCGCTTTTCCAGGCCGTCGAGCTTCACCAGCGCCACCATCTCCGCAACGCGCGTGGCGATGTCGGCGCGCGCCATGCCGGCGCGCTTCAGGCCGAAGGCGATGTTGTCGCGCACCGACAGATGCGGAAACAGCGCGTAGTTCTGGAACATCATGTTGATTGGCCGCTCATGCGGCAGCGCCTGCGCGATGTCCTTGCCATTGAGGAGGATGCGCCCCTCGTCCGGCGCCTCGAAGCCGGCGAGCATGCGCAGCAGCGTGGTCTTGCCGCAGCCGCTGGGGCCAAGCAATGCGAAGAACTCGCCGGCCTTGATGTCGAGCGAGACGCCGTCCACGGCACGGAACGTGCCGAACGTCTTGGCAACGCCCTCGATGCGCAGCAGCGGCTGCCCCGCTGCGGGATGTGCATCTCCGCCGGCTGCATTGGCCGCGATGTCTGGTCTGGGCAACTCGTCCGTCATGGTCCCTGCCAACCCCGATTCCGCCGCACGCTAGCGGCCGATCGTCCCCAGCTCAACCGGTTCGGGGGCGGATCGTCCCAAATTGGTCTTCATGCTGGACGGCAAAGAGCGTATGATGCGGCATGACCAAGTTGCTGGATCAAGCCGTGGAGATCGCGCGCAGTCTGCCGTCCGACGCGCAGGATGACATTGCTCGGATCGTGCTCCAGCTCGCCGGCGCAGAAGCAGCCTCTCCCGTCATCCTCTCGGACGATGAGAGATCGGCAATTGCCAGATCCAAGGAGGCCGCCGAACGAGGCGAATTCGCAACCGAGGCTCAGGTCCGCGCGACTTGGGCCAAACACGGCCTGTGAATATTCGCTATACGCTTCCGGCGCTAGCGGACCTCGATTCCATTCTGACCTACATTGCGAAGACGTCTCCCCAGGGAGCCGCGCGCGTCCAAAAGCGCATTCAGGATGTGAGCAGCCTGTTAACAGCGCATCCGGAGATTGGTGTACGGACCGATGATTCGGACATCCGAAGGCTGACCACAACGCCCTACCCATTTCTCGTATTCTACGAAATCAGAGGCCAGGAGATCATCATCCACGCCATTCGTCATGGCGCTCGCAGTCCCGGCGGGATGCCGGGCAAGCGCGGCTCCGTCTAGCTTGCTCCCGCCATAAACGCCGCCAGCGCGTCACGATCTGTCGCGGGCATGGTCAGGCCGAGCTTGGAACGGCGCCACAGGACGTCGTCGGGAAAGCGCGCCCATTCATGGTCCATGAGATAGCGAACCTCGGCGCCGGTCAGTTCGGAACCGAAGGTCGGGCCGAGTTCTTCACGTGTCTTCACCTCGCCCAGCACTGCCGGCAATCGCGAGCCATAGGCTGCGACCAGGCGCCGGGCCTGCGGCTCCGACAGAAAGCGCCAGCGGTCGCGTGCGAGGTCGACCTCCGTGTCGAAACGATCCCAGGCAAAATCGCCACCGGACAGCGCCGTGCCGGCGGTCCAGGGCGGCGACATCGGATAGAACGGCGTCAGATGCGTCACCGCCCGCTCCGCGCGCAGCCGTGAGGTGGTGACGTCACCGCCGAATATCGTGATCAGCGGCGCCTTGCGCCGGCGCGCGTGGAACAAGGTCGTGCCATCGCGTCCTCGCACAGACGCCAACGTCAGGTTGACGCCGGAGACCGTCCGGACCACGTCGGTCGGGGTGACGCGATCGCGGAAATAGCGGCTGGCGGCTTCGCAGAGATAGCCGACATCGGCTCCACGCATGGCCACGATCGCGGGATCGCCGGTGAATTCGTGCGTGACCGTGCCGATCAGGGTGAAGTCGCGTTCGAGCGGCTGAGCAAAGATCAGCCGTCCGTCGTTGTTCTGGAAGACGTAGACGTTGTCGGACTCGAACAGGCTGGGCACGATGATCTGGCTCATCTGCGTTGCTGCCATGGGCACTTGCTGATGCCGCAGCACGGTCTCCGCGACCATCGGCGTCCACGCCCCGGTGGCGTTGGCCAACGCCCGGCTCGTGATCGTGCGGCGGTGACCACGATCGACCACCGCAAGGCGCCAGATGTCGGTTCGATCGGCGCGGACACAGCGCGCCCCGGTCCGGATCGCTGCGCCCCGTTCGGCGGCATCGCGCGCCGTCAACACCACCAGGCGGGAATCGTCGACGACGCAGTCCGAATATGCGAAAGCCGTGCCGAACGGACGCTTCAGCGCGTTGCCGACCGGATGATGCGTGATGTCGAGGGTCGTCGCGTCAGGCAGGCCGCTCCGGCCGGAGAGACGGTCATAAAGGAGCAGGCCGGCGCGCAGCAGCCATGGCGGACGTTCCTCGGCATGCGCGGGGATCACGAACTGCATCGGCCGGACCAGATGCGGCGCGATCTTGAGCCAGGTCCGGCGCTCAGCCAGCGCCCGGCGCACCCGCCAGAAGCCGCGCCGTTCCAGAACCGAGAGATCGCCATGGATCAGCCGCGGTGTCGCTGATGACGCCGCGCCGCCGAGATCGCCCTGTTCGAACAGGATGACCCGCAAGCCGCGGCCGGCCGCATCGCGCGCAAGGCTGACCCCGTTCAGCCCGCCGCCGATGATCGCAAGGTCGTAATCCGCCATGAGGCCGTCGAGAAGGAGCGAAGCGCCCCGTCTTCACTAGCCGGTCTTGAGCGCAAGCTCCATGACTTCGGTGCGGCCGACGAGGCCGGAATATTTTCCGATCGGCAAAGGCTTGCCGAGCAGGTAGCCCTGCACGCCGTCGCAGCCTTCCTTGGCCAGGAAGGCGAGCTGATCGAGGGTCTCGACGCCTTCCGCGATGATCGACATTTCGAGGCCGTGACCGAGATCGATCACCGCACGCACGATCGCCGCCGATTGCGGATTGCGGCCGAGATTGATGATGAAGGCGCGGTCGATCTTGATCTTATCGAACGGAAACGCCTGGAGATAGCTCAGCGAGGAATAGCCGCTGCCGAAATCGTCCATGGAGATGCGCACCCCGAGGGCCTTCAGCCGGCGCAGCAGCGCAAGGCCGCGGGCGAAATCCTCGATCAAGACGCCTTCGGTGATCTCCAACTCGAGCCGGCCCGGCGCAAGGCCGGTCTCGAGCAGGATCGAATGGACCAGCCCGACCACGTCGCCGTGCATGAACTGCGCCGGCGACAGGTTGACCGCGACCTGGAGCGGCTTCGGCCAGGACGCCGCCTCGCGGCAGGCCTCGCGCAGGATCCACTCGCCCATCTCGACGATCAGGCCGCTTTCCTCCGCGATCGGAATGAACTCGGCCGGCGAGACCTGGCCGCGCACCGGATGCTGCCAGCGCGCCAATGCCTCGAAGCCGATGATCTCGCTCTCGGCGACGCTGTTGCCGGCGACACCCTGCGGCTGGAAGGCGAGCGAGAGCTCGCCGTTCTTGATCGCCATCGAGAGGTCCTGATGCAGCACGCGGCGATCGCGGATCTGCTGGTCCATCTCCGGCTGATAGAGGCTGATCGTGCCGCGTGACTTCTGCTTGGCGCGGAACAGGGCCGCACCGGCATTGGCGAGCAGCGAGGCGCCATCAGCGCCGTTGTGCGGGAAGATCGACATGCCGGTGGTGATACCGGCGCGGACCGGCCGGCCGTCGATCTGAAACTCGCGAGCGACGGCTTCGCCGATCTGCTGCGCCAGCGCCAGGCCCGCCTGCGGCTGCTTGCCGTCGATGATCAGGCCGAACTCGTCGCCCGATAGGCGCGCCACGACGCCGCCGCGCGCGGAATCCTGGAGCCGCCGGGCCACCTCGATCAGGAGCTTGTCGCCGAGCGCATGACCGAAAACGTCGTTAACCTCCTTGAGGCCGTCGAGATCGACGCAGAGGACGGCGAACTCCTCGCCGGTGCCTTCGCAGGCCTCGATCATCTGAGTCAGGGCCTGCAGGAAGGCGGCGCGGTTCGGCAGGTCGGTGAGGCCGTCGTGATAGGCCATGTGCGCCATGCGCGACTCGGTCTGCCGGCGATCGGTGACGTCCTCGTGGGTCTTGATCAGATATTGCGGCTCGCCGGCATCGTTCAGCACAGTGGCGCGGCGGGTCAGGAACAGGCGCAGGCCGTCCTTGGTGGAAATCGGATGCTCCTCGGTGATCATCCCGCGCTTCTTGATCGCGGCCTCGTCGCGCGCGATGATCAGCTTGGCTTCCTTGGGATTGAAGATATCGGCGGCGGTCAGGCCCGTGGTTTCCTCGCGCCTGCGGTTGAGGATCGACTCCGCGCTGCGGTTGGCGAGCAGATAGCGGCCGTCCTTGACCTGCTCCACGATCAGCGCCACCGGGATGTTGTCGACCACGAGCTCGAGGAACCTCTTGGTGCTCTCCAGCTCCTGCGACAGCGAGCGGCGGTCCGTGATGTCCTCGAACACCAGCAGCAGGAATCCGGGCTTGTTGCCGTCATTGCGGACCGCGATCCGGATCGAGGCGACCATGCGCCGCTCTCCGCCACGCTCGACCTCGAATTCATTGCGGAACTGGCCGTCCGGCGAATCGAGCGCCGCGCGGTCAGTCGCCTCGATGGTAGCCGCCGAGCCCGGCGCGAACAGCTCGCGCGCATTCTTGCCGACGACATGATCCCGCGAGAAGCCCCAGAACCGCTCATAGGCCGTATTCGCGAAGATATAGCGGCCGTCCTCGATGTTCTTGGCGGCGACACAGGCCGGCACGTTGTCCAGCACCGTCTCCAGGAACTGCTTGGTGGAGGCGAGCTGTTGCGACAGCCTGCGCTCTTCGCTGACGTCGAGATGCGTCGCCACCGAGCCGCCGTTCGGGAGCACGAAGAACTTCACCAGGATGGCCCGTCCGTCCGGCATTTCGGTGATCAAGCCGTTGGTGCTTGACGCCTTCTGGTAGAACTCCTCGTCGGTAGCGGCATCCAGCACCCCCCGCCGGCGCCGCAGCTCGAGAAGGTCGTGGCCGGTCATGTTGGGCCGGATCTCCGACCGCGTCAGGCCATAGATCTCGAGGTAGCGGTCGTTGCAGAAGATGACGCGCCGTTGCGCATCCGTCATCACCACGCCCTGGTTGAGATTGTTCATGGCGGAGGAGACGAAGGCATTGCGCCGCAACTGCAAGCGCCGGGTCCGGCGCAGCGAGGAATGGATCCACAGTACGATCGCGGCGAGGAACGAGCAGAGAACGATGCCCGCAATCAAGGCTTCCCAGATTACGCTGGGATTGAGCCTGGCGAGATCAGCCGGAGCGGCGAAGGCGTCCGACAGCGCAAAGGCGCGCGCAGGCGCGACCGCGCCGGCCAGGCACACGACGGCCTGCACAGCAATCGGAAGCGTGCTGCCCACGTGCCAGTTCTTCTCAGCCATCAGCCACCCGCGATTTCAACGTCGGATTGTCTGGCTTCACGGGTTTGGATCGGGTAAACGCCTGTACGTGCAACAGAAAAATGTGACGCGAAACACGGCAATTGCCCTGACATGATAAACGCCTCCTTAACGGAAAACGGCCGCACGCCCGCCTCTGCAGCCCTCCTGCCACCGGCTCCTCCAGCGGACCGCCTGCACAATCATGGATAGGGTCGACTGCGTCGTCATCGGAGCCGGCGTGGTCGGGCTCGCGGTGGCTCGAAGGCTCGCGCAGGCCGGGCGCGAGGTCATCGTGCTCGAGGAAGCCGAGGCCATCGGCACCATCACGTCATCACGCAACAGCGAGGTGATCCATGCCGGTATCTACTACCGCGCCGGGAGCTGGATGGCGCGCATGTGCGTCGAGGGCAAGCACGCGCTCTACCGCTACTGCGCCGAGCGCGGCATCCCGCACAAAAATTGCGGCAAGCTGATCGTCGCGACCAGTGCGAAGGAGACGGAAAAGCTGCAATCGATCAAGGCGCACGCCGAAGCCAACGGCGTGCTCGACATGGAGCTGCTTTCGGGCGAGGCCGCACGCGAGCTGGAGCCGGCGCTCGCCTGCGACGCCGCACTGCTGTCGCCCTCGACCGGCATCATCGACAGCCACGCCTACATGCTCTCGCTGCGCGGCGAGGCCGAGGCGGCGGGCGCGGCCTTCGCGTTCCACACGCCCCTGGTCCGCGCCAAGGCAGCCGCAGGCGTGATCGAGATCGAAGCCGGCGGCGAAGCGCCGATGACCCTGCAATGCAGCCTCCTCGTCAACGCCGCAGGGCTGTCGGCGACGATGGTGGCGCGCAACATCGAGGGCATGCCGCTGGACCGCATTCCGCCGGCCTATCTCGCCAAGGGAAACTATTTCAGTTGCAATGCCAAGGCGCCGTTCTCGCGCCTGATCTACCCGGTGCCCGAGCCCGGCGGGCTGGGTGTGCACCTGACGCTGGACATGGCGGGGCAGGCCCGTTTCGGCCCCGACGTCGAGTGGATCGAGACGATCAACTACGAGGTCGACCCGTCACGTGCCGAGCGCTTCTACCCTGCGATCCGCAAATATTGGCCGACGCTGCCCGACGGCGCGTTGATGCCGAGCTATTCGGGCATCCGTCCGAAGATCGTGCCCCCGGCGGTGGCCACGCAGGATTTTCTGATGCAGGGCCCGCGCGATCACGGCGTCACAGGTCTGATCAACCTGTTCGGCATCGAATCGCCGGGGCTGACGTCGTCGCTCGCGATCGCGGATCACGTTGCCGAGCTCGCAGACATCTAAGCGTCGTGCAAACAACTTTGCACGGCGCGTGCGTCCCTCGCAGCAGGGATGAGCGCAAAGGCGTCATCCCTGCGTGAAGGGTTAGATCAACTCTACATTGTTACGGGGGTACTAGTGGAGCGTGTCGCCAGATTGCTTCAGACGCTCGATCTGGTCCTTGACCATCAACTTCCGGCGCTTCAACTCAACAATTTGCAGGTCGTCTGTTGAAAGGTGCACGAGAGCTTCGTGCAATTCGTTTTCGAGAAGTTTGTGCTTCCGCTCCAATTCAACAAGATGTGCCTGAATTGTCATTCGAAACCTCCTCGGTAGGGTTGAACCTCAGGATTCGATCCGGACGAGCAAGTCTACATCACCGATTCGTTCTGTCGACGGATATCCGTCGTCGCTCCGTCATTTTTGAAAATTCATATGTAACGAAGCGTGAGTACGGGAACCGCGCGGGAAAAATCCATGATATCAATGCGCTTGCGCAGCCCCTCGGCGATCCGCAGAAATATGTTGCGGGAGATCGTCGAGCGGCGGCCCGAGATCGCTTGCGATCACGCCGCGCAAGGACGATAATTTCCACAGGGCGTCCACAGCCCAGATCTCACGCCTATCGGTTTTCGGCCACCGCAGACATGACCAATGAAGACGAGCGTGAGCTCGCAGCCGAGCTCACCCGGTTGCAGCAGGAACACCGAGATCTCGATGCGGCGATCGATGCATTGCATCAATCGCCCGCCCCCGACCTGTTGCGGCTACAGCGGTTGAAGAAACGCAAGCTGTTGCTGCGCGATCGCATCGCGTTCATCGAAGACCAGATCACACCCGACATCATTGCCTGAGCGTGTTGAGCCGATCTCGCGGCCGCTCGCCGCATCTGAATCCGCTTGACTCGAAAAGAACAAAATAGGAACATTCGACACCGCAGCGCCGCGGAAAACGCCGGCGTACGAGGCCAAGGGACCACGCCAAAGAACACGCCAGACAAGGCAGAAGGACCACGCAGATGCCGGCAACCGCCCTTCTCGACAACAGCCATTATGAACAAGCCTGCGATCAGGCGATCGCGATGTGCGACGGCAATCTGCGCAGCACCATCAAGGCGCTGATCATGGCCAACGAATATCTCGAGACGGAGCTGGAAGAATTGCAGGCGGCGATTGCCGCCGGCTGCATTCCCGAGACCTCGCGGAGCAAGAGCAGCGCCGCCTGAGCTTCACCATTGGAGCGCAACGCCATGTCAGATGTAACCTATTACGTTGCAATGCCCTTCCTGATCGATGCCGATGGCTCGCCGGTCGCCGGCGCCGCCGAGGAATGCCAGAGCTCCTCGGCAGCGTTGCGGCGCGCCGAGGCCTTGTCGCGTGGTGCAGGCAACATCGGTGCGGTTGCATTCAGCCGCAGCGGCGACCCGATGACCGGCGAGTTCGGCGACGCCACGCTGCTGCGCAAATTCGGCAACGTGCCGGAAGATCTGGCCACGCTGTAACGTCAGCTGCTCACCAGCCTGATCCGCGGCTCGTGCCGCCGGTGCGCCTTGCGCACATACATGGCGGCATCGGCCTCCTCCAGGGCACGGCCGGCGTCGGACTGCGCTCCCAGCAGCGCCACGCCGGCGGAAGCGCCAGCAGTCACCTGCTGGCCCCGAAAGGTGAATGACAGCTCGTCGACCGTCTGCTCGAAGATGGCGGCCTTCGCCATGGCGTCGGTCTCGCTGAGATTCCACAGCAGCAGCGCGAACTCGTCGCCTCCGAGACGGCCCACCACGTCCGAGGCGCGGACCTGACGCGTCAGCGTCGCGGCAATCGCCTTGAGCACCTCGTCGCCGGCAGCGTGTCCAAAGGAATCGTTGATCGGCTTCAGCCGATCGACGTCGAGCACGATCAGCGCCCCGCTGGCGCGGTAGCGCTTCATATAGGCAACGGCACGTTGGAGCGCGCGCTCGAACCCGCGCCGGTTCGGAATCTCCAGGAGGAAATCGGTGTCGGCGGCCGCCTCGAGCTCCGCGACCCGGCGCTCGGCCGCCTTGAGCTTGCTCCGCAAGCCGCGGATGATCGCCTTGGTTGTATCCGTGGCCGCATCGGGCGGCGTTCGCCGCTGCCGCGGCCCGGCGGAGCGCTTGGCAGCAGCTTTGGAGCGGGTGGCGCTGGTCTTCCGGCCCATTTTGGCCTTCGCAGCACGCGCCCTTTTTGGCTTCTTCATGGGCATCCTGCTCAATGAAGGCTTGCGGGGATTCACCAAGACAGGATAGTGCATTCCCTTCTCCTTGCCACCGCCTTGCGAGCCGCCGGCCGGAACCATTAATCTGGCCTATCTTTCTGTTTTCCGAGCACAATTGACGTCATGACCGCGCCGATCGCCATCATCATGGGAAGCCAGTCGGACTGGGACACGATGCGGCATGCCGCCGATACGCTCGCCGCGCTCGGCGTCTCCGCCGATACCCGCATCGTTTCGGCACACCGCACCCCCGACCGCCTGTTCGCTTTCGCCAAGGGCGCCAAGGCTGCCGGATACAAGGTCATCATCGCCGGCGCCGGCGGCGCCGCGCATCTGCCCGGCATGGCGGCCGCGCTGACGGAACTGCCGGTGTTCGGCGTGCCCGTCGAATCCAAGACGCTCAAGGGCCTCGATTCGCTGTATTCGATCGTGCAGATGCCCGCAGGCATCCCCGTCGGCACCCTCGCCATCGGCAAGGCCGGCGCGATCAACGCGGCGCTGCTGGCCGCCTCCGTGCTGGCGCTGTCCGACCCGTCCCTGGCGAATCGCCTTGCCGCCTGGCGCAAGGCGCAGACCGATGCGGTGGCCGAGCACCCGGAGGACAAGGCGTGACCGAGGCTAGGCAGGTTACGCTGAAGCCCGGTGACACCATCGGAATCCTCGGCGGCGGACAGCTCGGCCGGATGCTGGCGATGGCTGCGGCGCGGCTCGGGCTGCGTTGTCAGGTGTTCTCGCCCGATCCGGATTCGCCGGCCTTCGACGTGGTCCTGAATGCGACCTGCGCCGAATATGCCGATGTCGAAGCGCTCGAGCTGTTCGCCAATGACGTCGACGTCATCACCTACGAGTTCGAGAACGTGCCGTCGGCGGCCGCGATGGTGCTGGATGCCCGCCGCCCCGTGCTGCCCAACCGCAAGATCCTCGAGACCACGCAGGACCGGCTGGCGGAGAAGGATTTCGTGACGAAGCTCGGCATCGGCACCGCAGCCTATGCCGATGTGACATCGGTCGCGTCGTTGCGCGAGGCGATCGTCAGGATAGGCCTTCCGGCCGTGCTGAAGACCCGCCGCTTCGGTTATGACGGCAAGGGCCAGGCCATCATTCGCGAGGGCGACGACATCGCGAAGGTGTGGACCAGCCTCGCCACCAAATCGGCGATCCTGGAAGCCTTCGTGCCGTACGAGCGCGAGATCTCCGTGATCGCGGCGCGCTCCGCCACGGGCCAGGTCGAGTGTTTCGACGTCACCGAGAACGAGCACCGCGACCACATCCTGAAGATCTCGCGCGCACCCGCGCAGATTCCTGATTCGCTCGCCGAGGACGCGCGCAGCATCGCCGGCAAGATCGCAAGCGCGCTCGACTATGTCGGCGTGCTCGCCGTCGAGATGTTCGTGCTCGCCAATGGCGCCGGGCCCAAGGTGCTGGTCAACGAGATCGCCCCCCGCGTGCACAATTCCGGCCACTGGACGCTGGACGGCGCCTCCGTCTCGCAATTCGAGCAGCACATCCGCGCCATCGCCGGCTGGCCGCTTGGCAAGCCGGTGCGGCACGGTGAGATCGTCACCATGACCAATCTGATCGGCGATGAGATCAACGATTACGAGAAATGGCTGAGCGTGCCGGGCGCGACCGTGCACATCTACGGCAAGGGCACCCCGCGCCCCGGCCGCAAGATGGGCCACGTCACCGAAGTCCGGCCGACCAAGGGCAAGTGAGGGGACCGCAGCAAGCGCTGCGATCCCGCTTTGCGCGAAAACGCTCTACGCCGTCTTTACGCCCGCGACGATGCCTGCGGGCTCCTCGCTGAGCCAGCGATAGATCACCCCGCCGAGCGCGCCGCCGATCAGCGGCGCGACCCAGAACATCCAGAGCTGCGCCATCGCCCAGCCGCCGACGAACAGCGCCGGGCCGGTGCTGCGCGCCGGATTCACCGAGGTGTTGGTGACGGGGATACTGACGAGATGGATCATGACCAGCGCGAGGCCGATCGCGAGCGGCGCGAAGCCCGCGGGCGCACGGCCATGGGTGGCGCCCATGATGATGAACAGGAACATCATGGTCATCACCACCTCGGTCAGGAAGCACACGATCATGCTGTATTGGCCGGGCGAATGCGCGCCATAGCCGTTGGACGCGAAGCCCTTGGTGACATCGAAGCCGGGCGCACCGCTCGCGATGACATAGAGCAGCCATGCGGCCACGATCGCGCCCGCCACCTGGGCGACCACATAGGGCAGGATCTGGCCAGCCGGAAAACGGCCGCCGGCGGCGAGGCCGACGGTGACGGCCGGATTGAGATGGCACCCCGAGACGTGCCCGATCGCGTAGGCCATGGTGACAACGCTCAGGCCGAACGCGAGGGATACACCAACCAGGCCAATGCCGACCTGGGGGAAGCCGGCCGCGATCACCGCGCTGCCGCAACCTGCGAATGTGAGCCAAAAGGTGCCGATGGCCTCAGCTGCATATTTTTTCACGTCCATGTGGCGTCTCCCCTGATTTCAGTTCCGGATCAACTTCCGGAAAACGGCCCACGTTCTGGCGCCAAATCACCCAAATCGCGACCGTACGGAGGTATTTTCGCCGCATTTAATGGCCGAACTTGGTCCAAATCCCCGCTTGGCCGGTGGACATCCAGGGTTTTGTCTGATACATCCGCGCGCTCAAGGTTAAGGGCTTGCGCGTTTCGCCTTCCCCTTTGACTTACCAGAATTCAAATCCGATCCACCTGAAGAGGATGCCGCGTGCAGGTTCTCGTTCGCGATAACAATGTCGATCAAGCCCTCAAGGCGCTGAAGAAGAAGATGCAGCGCGAGGGAATTTTCCGCGAGATGAAGCTCCGCGGTCATTACGAGAAGCCCTCCGAGAAGAAGGCCCGTGAAAAGGCCGAAGCCGTGCGCCGCGCGCGCAAGCTGGCCCGTAAGAAGCTTCAGCGCGAAGGTCTGCTGCCGATGAAGCCGAAGCCGGTGTTCGGCGCCGGCCCCGGCGGTGACCGCGGTGGTCGCGGCGGCCCGGGAGCCGGTCCGCGCGGACCGCGCTGATCGACCGCATTTAGCAAGACTTCAGTTTTCGATGACGCGGGCCCCTGGCCCGCGTTATTGTTTTGTGAGCGGTGCCCTTCTGGGACGGGGCGCTGCCGATGCGGCACCAAAGCGTGATGAGGTTGCTCGAATTATCATTGCGCTCTCCTCCCGCTGTCACTTTCCGGATGCTCTGGCACGAGCGAAGCGTAAATGGCCTCCCCCTTCCCCGAGCGCGGCATGCCGCGGCGATGCCAGATCTGGCAGCGGCCGTTCGCGCTGGTAGTGGTGGGAATCGCGCTGTGCGGCTGCTCCTTCGACCTGGGCTCGCTGATGCCGGAGAAGGAGAAGTCTCAGGAGGCGCCCAAGGCAGCCGCGACGGCAGCCACGACCACCGAAAGCGCGGTCAGCCCAGGCAATGTCAGCGAAGCCCAGGCCCATACGGCGAAGGCCCAGTCCCTGGCGAAATCGGGCGAGATTGCAGCTGCGCTCGACGAGTTCAATCGCGCAATCGGCCTCGATCCCTACAATGCGCAGGCGCTCTATGGCCGTGCCTTGATCTATCAGGGCAAGAACCAGCACGATTTCGCGATCGCAGATTTCAGTGCTGCGAGCGGGCTCAACCCGCAGAAGGTCGAGCCGCTGCTCGGCCGCGCCACCAGCTATCTCGCACTCGGTAAGGCCAAGGAGGCCGCAGCCGATCTGGACGAGGCGTCCGAGGCCGATCCACACAACGCGCAAGTCTGGACCACGCGAGGACAGGCTTATGAGCGGCTGGGCGACAGGGCCAAGGCAGCGGCGTCCTACACCAAGGCTGTCGCGCTTCGCCCACGCGATGACGCCGCCCGCAGCGGCCTTGCCCGCGTCGGCGGCTGATAACGCGGCTCCGCCGCCGCTTTAATCGGGGGTGGCGCCCTTCGGCAGCACTGCTTGGAACATCGACTTCATGCCCGACAGCATCTCGTCGGCGACATTCGTCTTTTTCGGCCGCGGCAGAGCGCCACCGGCATCGGCACGAAGGTCGAGCGGCGGCGCGATCACCGGCACGGGAATATCGGCCGGCGGGGTCACCCGGGTTGGATCGTCCTTGCCAATCGAAGCCGTGTAGGGCGGGCTGCCCTGTGACGCACCGCCATTGCCATAGGCTTCGGATGAGGGCGTCGACACCGTGATCGGCGGCGGCAGCGGGCGGACCATGGACGGCTCCGCCGAGATGACACGCGGGGCCTCCGGCGTACGGGCAGCTTCCCGTACGGCCGGCTCCGCCGGCCTCTCGGCCGGCTTGGTTTCGGCAGATTTGGTTTCAGAGGACTTGGGTTCAGAGGACTTGGGTTCAGAGGACTTGGGTTCAGAGGATCTGCCCTCGGCGGCCCTGCCCTCGGGCGACTTGCGCAACCGCTCGATGGCGGCGCGCGCGAGATCGTTGGCATCAGGGGCCGGGGACGCAGCCGGCGCCGAATTGGCCTCCACGACGGCCGGAGCGGCCGGAGCCGGATTGGACTTGGCAGCGGCTTTCTCACGCGACGGCGTACGGCCGCGCGGACCGGTCTCGGCGGGAGCCACATCCGCGGCCTTGGTCTCGGCAGCGGGCTGATGATCGGCAGGCTTCTCGGCCGCCGCCTTGTCCGTAACGCTCTTCTCGGAGACGCCCTTGGCCTTGACGCCGGGCGCGGGAAGGTTGGCGGTGTCGGTCGGTTTGCCCTCGCTGCCAGCCTGGGCCGGCGCCGTCACGGCTGACGGAGAATCGGGGGCGGGCTTGGCATTGATGTAGTGGTTAACGATGTAAGCCCCGATGATCGTCGCGAGCACCGAGGGGAAAATATCCATCGAGATTTTAGCGAGGTATTTCAGCATTTCTCGGCCACTCCCCGCGCGATCTGATGCGGGAACTTTAGGGCATTGTGAGGGATCAACTGCGACGGATCGATGGCAAACAGTCGGGCCAACTTACGGTTTCAGCTCGATTTCAAGGAACACGATCTCGGTTGAGGTTTCGTTAAGTACGTCATGCTGGACACCCGCCTTGCGGAAATAGGATTTCCCCGCCGCAAGCTGCGCCTTGGACCGCTCGCCATTCGGCGCCACGATGGTCATTTCCCCCGCCACGACGGGAACAATCACATAGTCCATGCCGTGGGTGTGATGTCCGGTCGCGCTGCCCGGCGCAAGCCGCCATTCGGTGACCCGGACCTCTTCGTTGTCGACCTGAACCTCGGACTTGGCGGCAAGCATTGGAACTCCCCCTATCGCGCTTCAGGGCACGAAAACCATGAACACGTAGACCGCAAATACCACCATATGGACCAGTCCGAACAGGACGTTGGTCCTGCCCGTGCCGAAGGTCAGCATGCTCAGGAAGAAGGTCAGGAGCATGAGCACGCTGCCTTGGGCGCTGAGGCCGAGTTCGAGCTCCTTGTCGAGCGCGTAGGTGGCAACGCCGACGGCCGGGATAGTGAGCCCGATGGTCGCCAGCGACGAGCCGAGCGCGAGGTTGATGCTCTTCTGGAGGTCGTTCTTGCGGGCCGCCGACACGGCCGCGACGCCTTCCGGCATCAGGATCAGGAGCGCGACCAAGAGTCCGGTGAAGGCCGGCGGCACACCGATCTTGACCGCAACGGCGTCGACCACCAGCGAGAACTTCTTGGAGAGCAGCACGACCGCCAGCAGCGCGATCAGCAGCAGCACGACGCTGAGCACCAACGTCCTGCCCGACAGATGCGCCTCGCCGCTGCCGCCCGCCCGCTCGTGGACGAAATAATCCTTGTGCAGGACGGTCTGGGTGTAGAGGAACACCCCGTACAGCGCGAGCGTGACCACGTCGACGAAGCCGAGCTGGACCGCCGAATAGACCGGTCCGGGCGTGGTGGTGGTGTAATTCGGCATGATCAGCGTGATGGTCGCGAGCGCGAACAGCACGCTGAGATAGACGTTGGCGCCGGAGAGCTGGAAACCCTGCTCGCGATAGCGCAGGCCGCCGATGAAGATGCAGAGCCCGACGAGGCCGTTGCAGACGATCATGACGACGGCGAACACGGTGTCACGGGCCAGTGCCGGGGCGGGCTTGTCGCCCAGCATGATCGTGGTGATCAGCGCCACCTCGATGATGGTCACCGACAGCGTCAGCACCAGCGTGCCATACGGTTCGCCGACCCGCTCCGCGATCACCTCGGCATGATGGACCGCGGCAAACACCGTGCCGAACAGGATGACGAGAAGGACGATGGCGAAGACGAGCCCGCCGAGCGACAGCGTGAACACGTAATCCGTGGCGCTGACAGCTGCGAACAACAGCATGGCCAGCGCCGGAAAGATCCAGGCCGTCCGGGGCATCGGATTATGCGCGCTCATCCACCGCTTCCATTTGCTTGGATCAGCAGTAGCAAATCAGGCGCGAGATTCAATGCCAGTGCAGGATCGGCGCGATC
This sequence comes from Bradyrhizobium sp. DOA1, assembly GCF_001593325.1. NCBI lineage: Bacteria > Pseudomonadati > Pseudomonadota > Alphaproteobacteria > Hyphomicrobiales > Nitrobacteraceae > Bradyrhizobium > Bradyrhizobium sp. DOA1. The sequence goes on along the minus strand of NZ_JXJM01000001.1, from coordinate 321,668 downwards.
GGCAGCAGCGTCAGCAGCAGGAAAAGCGGGATCAGCACGGCGCCAGCGCGCAGGAAATAGCCGAAGAAGCTCGGCATCTCGATGCCGTTCTCGCGGGCAATGCTGCTCACCATGAAGTTCGGTGCATTGCCGATATAGGTGAGTGCCCCCATGTAGACCGCGCCCATGGAGATCGAGGCGAGCGTACCCGAGAGCTGATGCATCAGCACCTGCGGATTGCCGCCAGCGAGCTCGAAGAACAACAGATATGTCGGCGCATTGTCGAGGAACGCGGACATCAGGCCGGTGAACCAGAAATAGACGACCTCGCGCGGCGCACCGTCCGGCGCGGTCACCGCCGACAGCAGCCAGGCGAACGCGCCCTGATGGCCGGCATTGAGCATGGCAATGACCGGGATGATGGCGACAAAAATGCCCGCGAACAGTTTTGCGACCTCGCGGATCGGCTCCCAGGTGAAGCCGTTGGCCTGCCTGTGCTCGTCCGGCGTCAGCCACACCGACAGCGCCGCGATCGCCAGCAGCGCCAGATTGCGCGCAACGTCCTCCAGTTCCAGCTTGGTGCCGAAAATGTCGAAGGCAATGTCGGGCTTCCACATCGCCGAGGCGAGAAGGCTCGCGACGATGGCTGCGATCAGCACCAGATTGACGAGGCCGCGGATGCGCAACGGCTCTCCGCGGCCTGTGTCGGCCGGCGGCGGCTCGCTGCGAAAGCGCCAGACGTCGATGACGGCGAAGATCGCGAGCAGCAGCCCGGCCACGATCGCGGTCTGCAGCCAGATGGTCCGCGTCGTCCAGAAGAAGTCGACGCCGTGCAGGAAGCCGACGAACAGCGGGGGATCGCCGAGCGGGCTCAGCGCGCCGCCGACATTGGCGACCAGGATGATGAAGAAAATGACGACATGGGCGTTGTGACGTCGCGGCCGGTTGGCGCGGATCAGGGGGCGGATCAGGATCATCGCCGCACCGGTGGTGCCGACGATGCTCGCTCCTACCGTGCCGAGCGCGAGGATGCCCATATTGGTCGCTGGTGTCGCCTTGATGTCGCCAGTGATGAGGACGCCGCCGGCCACGACATAGAGCGCGAACAGCAGCACGATGAAGCCGAGATATTCGGCGAGCATGGCGTGCACGAGCGCCGCCAGTGTCGCTGCGCTGCCGGCAAAGACGACGAGCGCGGCGAGTGCCAGCAGCGACCAGCCCGCAGTGATCTTGCCGTAATGATGATGCCAGATCTTTGGAAACAGCAGCGGGCCCAGCGCGATCGACAGCAGCAGGCCGGCAAAGGGCAGCGCATACGGCCAGCGCATCGCCGCGCCGTCGAGTCCGGTTGCCGCAAACGCATTCTGCGGCAGAAGCGTCAGGCAGACAACGGCGAGCGCGGAACCGCAACGTGCAAACGAGCTGTCAGCTGCCAATGAAATCTCTCGCTGTTTCGATCGCGCCAAATTGATCGAGATTTTCGTGTCCGCCGCTCTCTATGCGAACCAACCGCTTGGGCTCTCGGGCGAGTGCGAACAGACGCTCTCCGAACGCGATCGGAATGACAGGATCGTTGGTGCCATGCATCACGAGGAGCGGCACAGTGACGCGCGCAATGCGCTCGTCGGAATGGAAGGGATCGCGCATCAGCAGGCGGACTGGAACGTACCAGAACGATGCAGCCGCAATGTCGGCGGTCGATGTATAGGGCGCCTCCAGGATGAGTTTTCCAACGCGGTGCTCCGAGGCGATGGCAACCGCGACGCCCGTCCCGAGCGAAAACCCCCAGGCAACGATTCGTTCCGCCTCATAGCGCGCGGTCGTGAAAGCATAGGCGGCCGCAGCGTCGCGCAGCAGCCCCTGCTCGCTCGGCGCCCCGCTAGAGCCGGCGTAACCGCGATAGGACAGCGCGACGAGACCAGTGCCGTCGGCCGTCATCGCCTTGAAGCGGCTGATGGGGCCGGCAAGGAAATCGCCATTGCCTGGAAAGTACAGGATCACGGGGCGGCCGGGCTTGGCCGGCACGTGCCAGACGATGATCTTCTCGCCGTCAGACGTCGTCAGGATGTGCTCTTCCGCCTCGGGCAGGCCCGCGGCATCGGGCGCCGTGCGGCCGACGCGCGGGATCGGAAACAGCATCTCGCGCTGGCGGACATACAGCACGAGCAGACCGGCGCAATAGACGGTCACGAGCAGGATGGCGATCCACTTGACGATGGTCATGATGCGCGGCCGGCCTTTCAGCTCACGGCTTGCGACGGCTCCGCAGCAATTTGATGACCTCCGGCCGGAGGCTCGCCGGAACGTCGCGGCAGCCGCATGCCGCCTTGTGGGCGGCGTGCCAGCCGACGCGCTGCTCGCGCGTCGCCTTCACTGCCATGCGATGGGACCGGTGCCATTCCTTGTCGATGGCCACGGTCCCGCGCGCCTCGCGCTACATCGCCTTGACGATGTTCTCGGTGACCTTCTTGGCGTCGCCGAGCAGCATCATGGTGTTGTCGCGGTAGAACAGCGGATTGTCGATGCCGGCATAGCCGGAGGCGAGCGAGCGCTTGATGAACATCACGGTGCCAGCCTTCCAGACCTGGAGCACCGGCATGCCGTAGATCGGCGAGGTCTTGTCCTCTTCGGCGGCCGGGTTGGTGACGTCGTTGGCGCCGATCACGAATGCGATGTCGGCTTGCGCGAATTCGGAGTTGATGTCCTCGAGCTCGAACACCTCGTCATAGGGCACGTTGGCTTCAGCCAGCAGCACGTTCATGTGGCCGGGCATGCGCCCCGCCACCGGGTGAATGGCGTATTTCACCTCGACGCCTTCCTTCTTCAGAATGTCGCCCATTTCACGCAGCGCGTGCTGGGCCTGCGCCACCGCCATGCCATAGCCGGGCACGATGATGACCTTCTGCGCATTCTTCATGATGAAGGCCGCATCGTCGGCCGAGCCGAGCTTGGCCGGCTTCTGCTCGCCCGTACCACCGCCGGCCGCGGCGGTCTCCCCGCCGAAGCCGCCGAGGATCACCGAGATGAAGGACCGGTTCATCGCGTGGCACATGATGTAGGACAGGATCGCGCCCGACGAGCCGACCAGCGCGCCGGTGATGATCAGTGCGGAATTGCCGAGCGTGAAGCCGATGCCGGCGGCAGCCCAGCCGGAATAGGAGTTCAGCATCGAGATCACGACCGGCATGTCGGCGCCGCCGATCGGGATGATCATGAGCACGCCGAGCACCAGTGCCAAGATGGTGATCATCCAGAAGTCGAACGCGCCGCCGGTGAGGACGAGACGGACGACGAAGAACACCAGCGCCACGGCCAGCGCGATGTTGATGGCGTGCCGGAACGGCAGGATGATCGGCGCGCCGCTCATGCGTGCGGACAGCTTGAGGAACGCGATCACCGAGCCGGTGAAGGTCAGCGCGCCGATGGCGACGCCGAGCGACATCTCGACCAGGCTGGAGGCATGAATGGCGCCGGGCTTGCCGATGTCGAAGGCCTCCGGCGCATAGAACGCGCCGGCCGCGACCAGCACCGCGGCCATGCCGACCAGCGAGTGGAAGGCGGCGACCAGTTCCGGCATCGAGGTCATCGGCACGCGACGGGCGATCACTGCACCGATGCCGCCACCGATCGCGACCGCGAGGATCACGAGGACCCAGGCCACGCCGTCGGCCGGCGGATGGCTCGCGAGCGTGGTGGCGACCGCGATCGCCATGCCGATCATGCCGAACAGATTGCCCTGGCGCGACGATGCCGGGCTCGACAGCCCGCGCAGCGACAGGATGAACAGCACCCCCGCCACGAGATACAAGAATGCAGAGAGATTGGCGCTCATCTCAGGTCCCCATTGATCCCTTCAGCCCGAGGTGGCCGCTTACTTCGACTTCTTCTTGTACATCGCCAGCATGCGCTGGGTGACAAGGAAGCCGCCAAAAATGTTCACGCAGGCGAAGATGAGCGCGACGAAGCCGAAGCCGCGCGCCCAGCCCGAGCCGCTCGAAACCATGCCGACGCCGACCGCGAGCAGTGCGCCGACCACGATCACCGATGAGATCGCGTTGGTCACGCTCATCAGCGGCGTGTGCAGCGCGGGCGTCACCGACCACACCACGAAATAGCCGACGAACACGGCGAGGACGAAGATCGACAGCCGGAAGATGAAGGGATCGACGAGTTGTGCAGCATGCTCCATGACGACTCTCCTTACACCTTCGGCTGGAAGTTCGGGTGGATCACGGCGCCGTCCTTCGTGAGCGCGGTGGCCTTGACCAGTTCGTCGTCCCAATTGACGGCGAGCTTCTTCTCCTTCTTGTCGACCATGGTCTCGATGAAGGAGAACAGATTGCGCGCGTAGAGGCTGGAGGCCGAGGCCGCGACGCGGCCAGCGACGTTGGTGTAGCCGACGATCTTGATGCCATCGAGATCGACGACCTCGCCCGGCTTCGCACCCTCGACATTGCCGCCGCGCTCGACGGCGAGATCGACCAGCACCGAGCCCGGCTTCATCGACCTGACCATCTCGGCGCTGACGAGCTTCGGCGCGGGCCGGCCCGGAATCAACGCGGTCGTGATCACGATGTCCTGCTTCTTGATGTGCTCGGCGGTGAGCGCAGCCTGCTTGGCCTGGTACTCCTTGGACATTTCCTTGGCGTAGCCGCCGGCGGTCTGCGCGTTCTTGAACTCCTCGTCCTCGACGGCGAGGAATTTAGCTCCGAGCGATTCCACCTGCTCCTTGGTCGCGGGACGAACGTCCGTCGCGGTCACGACAGCGCCGAGACGGCGGGCGGTCGCGATCGCCTGCAGGCCGGCGACGCCGACGCCCATCACGAACACCTTCGCGGCAGGGACGGTACCGGCCGCCGTCATCATCATCGGGAAGGCGCGGCCGAAGGCCTCGGCGCCCTCGATCACGGCGCGGTAACCAGCGAGGTTCGCCTGCGACGACAGCACGTCCATCACTTGCGCGCGCGTAATGCGCGGCATCAATTCCATCGCGAAGGCGGAAACGCCGGCGTCGGCGATCGTCTTCAGCGCGGCCTCGTTGCCGTAGGGATCCATGATGGCGATGACGAGCGCGCCGCGCTTGTACTGCGCGAGCTCGGAAGCTTCGGGGCGCTTCACCTTGATGATGATGTCGGCATCCTTCAGCGCGTCAGCGCTGACCGTGGCGCCCACGGCGGTGAATTCGGAATCCGGCAGGCCAGATTTGAGGCCGGCACCCGGCTCGACGGCGATCTCGGCGCCTAACGCCTTGAACTTCTTCACCGTATCAGGCGAAGCGGCGACACGCGGCTCCGACAGATCGATTTCCTTGGCAACGGCAATCTTCATGAGGCCTCCGGCGGCGCAGGACAGCGCGCGCGCAAAATTGAGCGTTACTCCCGCGGCGTTCGATACCGGTTTTAACACCGGCTTGGATGCAAATTTTCTGGGCAGCCGCTGCCGCTGGCGTGTGCAGCTGCCGATCAGTCAGATCAGGTCAGGAAGATCGCCATCAGGATGACGATGAGCGCGACCGAGACGGTGCCGTACTTCACCAGCTTGATGAAGCCCTCGTAGGTCTGCTCGTGGGCAACGTAGTCGTTGCCGTCGGCGGTGGTGTACGCCACTTCGCTATGGTCAGCCATGGAATGTCCCCAGTCGAAAGTCGAATTCTCGGGCTGGGATACCGCAAACTTTCGGGCAGGGCAACGGCACGCGGGCGGGGTTTGCCCGCAAATGGGGTCATTTAGAATTCCGATTGTCCAGGATCCAGCGCGTGAGGCTTTGCTCGCTGACTTCGCCGGCGGCAAGGGCCAGGATGATAGTCGTCGCTTCCGCAGGATCGGGACTAAAAGCAGCGTCGTTCTTGTGCAAAAAGACCATCATCGCCATGAAGGCGATGCGCTTGTTTCCATCAACGAATGCATGGTTCTTCGCCAGTCCAAACGCGTAGGCCGCGGCGAGTTCATCCAGCGTCGCTTGCTCGTAGCGCCATTTATTGATTGGACGCTCCAGGGCCGACCGCAGCATCCCTTCATCACGCAGCCCTGGTGCACCACCAAACCGGCGAAGCTGACGGGCGTGAATTGCGACAGTCTGCTCGTAGGTGATCCACAGCGGCTCTTGAGGCTCGCTCACCGCCTCGCTCCATTATTTTGCGAGAGCGGCGAGCGTGTCGCGGTACTTGTCCATGATCTCGTCGGCGATCTCCATCGTCCGCTCGAAGTCCGGATCGTAGGGCAGCGCCTGGAATCCCCCGCCGGGAAGTTCGACGATATGCAACTGCTGCCCACGCTTGAGATCGAGCCGCTGCATCAGCTCGCGCGGCAGCAACAGCCCGTCGGAATTGCCGATTTTTTTGATCTCGATCTTCATGGCCACCTCCAACGCGTTATACATATGTATAACATTGCCATGAGGGCAGTTCAACAGATGTTTTACGCAACACGAGAGGGGCCTCAGCCCACCGCCTCCAACTCGTCGATCATCCCCGCGATGACGCTGAGCCCGCCGTCCCAGAACTTGGGGTCCTTGGCGTCCAGCCCGAACGGACGCAGCAGCTCGGAATAATGCTTGGTTCCTCCTGCGGCGAGCATGTCGAGATAGCGCTCGGCAAAGCCCTCGGCCGCGTGCTCGTACACCGCATAGAGCGAGTTCACGAGACAATCGCCGAAGGCATAGGCGTAGACGTAGAACGGCGAGTGGATGAAGTGGGGGATGTACATCCAGTAGTTCTCGTAACCCGCCTTGATCTCGATCGCCGGCCCCAGGCTCTCACCCTGCACCGATAGCCAGATCTCGCCGAGCCGCGTCGCGGTGAGCTCGCCGTTCTTGCGCTCGGTGTGGACCGCGCGCTCGAACGAATAGAACGCGATCTGCCGCACCACTGTGTTGATCATGTCCTCGACCTTGCCGGCGAGCAGCGCCTTGCGCTGTTTTGGGCTCTTGGTCTGCGCCAATAGCCGCCGGAAGGTCAGCATCTCGCCGAACACGCTCGCGGTCTCCGCCAGCGTCAGCGGCGTCGGCGCCATCAGCGCGCCGTTCTTCGCGGCGAGCACCTGATGCACGCCATGGCCGAGTTCGTGCGCAAGCGTCATCACGTCGCGCGGCTTGCCCTGGTAGTTCATCAGCACGTAAGGATGCGCCGACGGCGTGGTCGGATGCGAGAACGCGCCGGGCGCCTTGCCCGGACGCACCGGCGCATCGATCCAGCGGTCGGCGAAGAAGCGCTCGGCAATGTCGGCCATCTCAGCCGAGAAGCCGCGATAGGCTGTCAGCACCATGTTGCGTGCATCGGGCCAGCCGATGACGTCGGTCGCGGCAAAGGGCAGCGGCGCGTTGCGGTCCCAATAGGCCAGCCGCTTCTTGCCGAACCACTTCGCTTTCAGCGCGTAGTAGCGGTGCGACAGCTTTGGATAGGCCGCGCGCACGGAAGCGACCAACGCATCCACCACCTCGCGCTCGACGCGGTTGTTGAGGTGCCGGGAGTCCGCGACATCCTGAAAACCGCGCCAGCGGTCGGAGATGTCCTTGTCCTTCGCGAGCGTGTTGGTGATCAGCGCAAAAGTGCGCTCATTGGCCTTGAAGGTCTTGGCCAACGCCTCCGCTGCGGCCTTGCGCTTGGCCCCGTCGCGGTCCTGCAACAGATTGAGCGTCGGCTCGATCGCGAGCTCCCTGGTGCCGACTTTGAAGCGCAGGGCCGAGATGGTCTGATCGAACAGCCGGTTGAAGGCGGAATAGCCGGTCTGCGCCTTCTCGAGGAAGAGCTGCTCGAGCTTGTCGTCAAGCTGATACGGCTTCTCCTTGCGCAGATCCTCGATCCACGGGCGGTAATACGCCAGCTCCGGCGTCTGCAGCGCGCGGGTCAAAATATCGTCATCGATTCGATTGAGCTCGAGCGCGAAGAACAAAAGATGCGTGGACGCCGCCGTCAGGCGCTCGGACACGTCGCCGTAAAACTTTGAAATCTTGGGGTCCACGCTGTCGCCGGCATGGACGAGACCGGCATAGGAACCGAGACGGCCGGCGAGATCGTCGATCGCCTCATAGCGTCGCACTGCCTCGGCGAGCCATTTTCCGCCATCTTCATTTGCTGTCCCTGTCGCGAGCTTGCCCTTGTAGTCGGTCTCGAACGTGACGCAGTCGGCATCCATCTTTTCGAGATCGCGCGCCACTTCCGGCGCATCGATCCCGGAATAGAGATCGGCCAGGTTCCACTCCGGAAGCTTGCCGGTCTTGCTCGCTGGCTTTGCGGACGAAGACTTTGCAGACGAAGACTTTGCAGACGAAGACTTGGAGGGCTTTGCCTTGGCGACAGACTTCTTGGCGGCGGATTTCTTGGTGGCGAGCTTGCGGAGTGCGGTCTTGGAGCGCGGAGTCATTGTGTGGGAAACCTGTGTTCAACAAGCGCGACGGCGGGCGGGGGCATCAAGGTTTAAGAGTGTGTTAATCGGCTTCGGCCAGAGTGCCCCGATTCGAGACAGATAGTTGTAGCGTGCAGGGAACACCATGGCTGCCAGTATTTTGATCGCCGACGACGATGCTGTAGCCCGCCGTCTGGTCGAAAACATGGTGCAGAAATGCGGCTATGAGACGGTCGTCGTCGACTCCGGCGACGCCGCGATCGCCGCCCTCACCGCGCCCGACGCCCCCGCGATCGACGGCGTCATCCTCGATCTTGTCATGCCCGGCCTCGACGGCATGGGCGTGCTGGCGAAAATTCGAGAGGCCGGCCTCAGCATCCCCGTGATCGTGCAGACCGCGCATGGCGGCATCGACAACGTGATCTCGGCGATGCGCGCCGGCGCGGCCGATTTCGTCGTCAAGCCGGTTGGCCTGGAGCGACTTCAGGTCTCACTGCGCAACGCGCTCAACGCCTCCGCGCTGAAGGGCGAATTGCAGCGCATCCGTCACAGCCGCGAGGGCCGGCTCACCTTCTCCGACATCATCACCCGCTCCGAGGCGATGGCGGGTGTGATGCGCGCCGCGCAGAAGGCGGCGAACTCTTCGATTCCCGTGCTGATCGAGGGCGAGTCCGGCGTCGGCAAGGAGATGTTTGCGCGGGCCATTCATGGCAGCGGCGAGCGCAAGGCAAAACCCTTCGTCGCGGTCAATTGCGGTGCGATCCCCGACAATCTCGTCGAGTCCATCCTGTTCGGGCACGAGAAGGGCGCCTTCACCGGCGCCACCGAGCGGCACATGGGCAAGTTCGTCGAGGCCCATGGCGGCACGCTGTTTCTGGACGAGGTCAGCGAGCTGCCGCTGACCGCGCAGGTCAAGCTTCTGCGCGCGCTCCAGGAAGGCGCGGTCGAGGCGGTCGGCGGCCGCAAGCCCGTCAAGGTCGACGTGCGTATCGTCTCCGCGACCAACCGCAAGCTCCTGGAGCGGGTCAAGCAGGGGCACTTTCGCGAAGACCTGTTCTATCGCCTGCACGTGCTGCCGCTGACGATCCCGTCGCTGCGCGCCCGGCGCGAGGACATCCCGCATCTGCTGCGGCATTTCCTGGCGCGCTTCGCCGCCGAGGAGAACCGCCCAATCACCGGCATCAGCGGCGAGGCGGTGGCGCATCTCGCCCAGCTCGACTGGCCCGGCAACATCCGCCAGCTCGAAAACGCCGTCTACCGCGCGGTGGTGATGAGCGACGGCGACCAGCTTGGTCTTGGCGATTTCCCGCTGCTGGCCGCGCAGCCGCATGCTGAAACCGAGATTCCGACGGCGCCATTGATGATCGACCCGATTGCGGCACCTTCGGTGGTCTCGGGTAACGAAATACCGATCGCCCCCCTCGCCGCCGCGGGCAGTCTCTCGATGCTGACGGCGAACGGCGATGTTCGTCCGCTGGAGGAGATGGAGAACGAGATCATCCGTTTCGCGATCTCGCATTATCGCGGGCAGATGTCCGAAGTCGCCCGGCGCCTCAGAATCGGCCGCTCCACGCTCTACCGCAAACTCGACGAAGCCGGGGTTCCCGGCCATGGCGGGAAAAGCGGCGGGGAGACGCACTGAGCCTGATGCGAACAGCGCTTCGCGCCGTGCTGCGAGGAGGCCGCAAGCCCTTCGCATTACGGTGAAATTTGACCTCGTCGTGAACCGTGACCTGGAAGTGACAGACGTAGGGAAAAGCGCGTGGCAGAAGCGCACAATCCGTTGCCAAGAGGCTCCCTTGAAGTCAGTTTGTCGTGAGTTGTCCCGGGTAGCGCTGGCTGCAAAATCGGGGCCTGTATATCGTCTGCGTATGAATCGTTGCGTGCAGGCGTGCGACTTTCGAGAGGCCGGCGCAGTTTAGCCGAAGATCTACAGACGATAACGAAGCTGTTCCACGAGGGACAGTTCACCCGAGGGGTGTGACACAATGCGTGACTGTTTGAACCACCGTGCAGGCTTTGACCGTGTCTTGATGACGGTCGCGGCAACCTTCCTCACGGTGTCTGCCAGCTCAGCCCTGGCGCAGGATCAGGGGCGCAGCAGCGCCGCCGAGCTCGCGATCGAAGCCGCGATCCCGCGTCCCGAGCCGGCCAACGTCCCGCCCCCGACCGCATCGGATATCAAACTGGACACCACTGCGACGCTTCAGGACGCAAGCAAGGAACCCGCGAAGGTCGAAGCCGCGCCGGCACCGGCCAAGATCGAGCCGAAGCCTTCCGACGTTGCGACCACGCCCGCCACCGAGGCGCCGAAGAGCGAGACGGCAAAAACCCACCCTGCGAAATCTGAGCCCGCCAAGGCCGAGCCCGCCAAGGCCGATACCGCGACCGCCCCCGCGGCGCCTGCTGCTCCCGCCGCCGAGCCGGTGAAGACCGCTAGCAACGTTCCCGCTGCCGACCAGCCGGTCGCCGACAAGCTCAAGGACATCATCGGCGCCAAGACCTCGCGCCATTTCGACCGCAAGAACGAGCGGGCCGCGATCGAGAAGTTCTACGGCGCGCGCGACTTCGCGCCGGTCTGGACCCAAGGCGGCAGCCTGACGCCGGCGGCCAAGGGCGTGATTGCGCGGCTGAAGGATGCGGCCTCCGACGGCCTCAATCCGGCCGATTATCCGGTGCCCGATTTCGCCGCCGCCACCACGCCCAATGCGCTCGCCGATGCCGAGCTCAAGCTCACCGCCAGCATGTTCGACTATGCGCGCCAGGCCCAGAGCGGCCGCATGCACTGGTCGCAGGCCAGCGGCGACATCCTCTATCCCGAGCATCCTGTCGATCCGAACGAGGTGCTCGCCAAGGTCACGACCGCAACGGATGCGTCCGCTGCGCTCGACAGCTACAACCCGCCCCACAAGCTCTACAAGGAGCTGAAGGCCAAGCTCGCCGAGCTCCGCGGTCAGGGCAGCGGCCCGGCCATCGAGATTTCCGACGGTCCGGCGCTGAAATACACCCCGGCCGGCAAGAAGCAGGCCGAGATCATCGTGGAAGATCCGCGCGTGCCGCAGCTGCGCGCCAAGCTCGGCATCACCGAGAACGCGAACGACACCCGCTACGATGCGGCTGTCGCCGAAGCCGTGCGCAAATTCCAGAGCGGCGCCGAGATGAAGGCGACCGGCATCCTCGACGACAAGACCGTCAAGGCGCTCAATACGCCGAAGCGCGACAAGCAGATCGACGTGGTGCTGGTCAACATGGAGCGCTGGCGCTGGCTGCCGCGCGACCTCGGCGCACCGGCGATCGGCGATGCCTATGTCATCCTCAACATTCCGGATTTCACCTTGAAGGTGATGCAGCGTGGGCAGCAGGTCTGGACCACACGCGTCGTCACTGGCAAGCCGGGCAAGCATGCCACCCCGCTCCTCACCGAGACGATGAAGTACATCACGGTCAACCCGACCTGGAACGTGCCGCCCTCGATCGTCTACAACGAGTATTTGCCGGCGCTGCAGCAGGATCCGACCGTGCTCCAGCGCATGGGCCTGAGGCTCGAGCAAAACCGCGATGGCTCGGTGCACATCTCGCAGCCGCCTGGCGAAGCCAACGCGCTCGGCCGCATCCGCTTCAACTTCCCGAACAAGTTCCTGGTCTATCAGCACGACACGCCGGACAAGCACTTGTTCGCCAAGGAAGAGCGCGCGTTCAGCCATGGCTGCATGCGTGTGCAGAATCCGGATCAGTACGCCTCGGTGCTGCTCAACATCGTCATGCCCAACGAGAAGTACACGCCGGAACGCATCCGCAGCATGTACGGCAAGAGCGAGATTGACCTGAAATTCCCGACGCCGATCCCGGTCAACATCACCTATCAGACCGCGTTTGTGGATGACGCCGGCAAGCTGCAATTCCGCAAGGACATCTATGGTCGCGACGCGGTCATGATCAACATCCTGAAGAACAGCCGCGGCAAGGACATCGAGAACGTGGTCGCGCATTCGCAGCCGAGCTATTCCCGCCCGGCGACGACACTGCCGTCAGGTGTGGCGGTGGCCAACAATGGCGGCGGTTTCGGCTCGTCCGGCCCGAATTTCTTCGAGCGGCTGTTCGGGGCGGGGCCGCCGACCCCGCCGCCGGCGCCCGTCGGCCGCCGGCCGCCGCAGCAGCGGGTGTTCACCCGCTAAGCCTCAGCGCCTGAATCACTCAAATTTTGCAAAGAAATCAGCGACCTCATCCCTTGGATGGGGTCGCTTAACTTTAACCATTCTCCACCTCGACCGGAGCAGCGGGCGTTTTTTTGCCACAGTCAACCGGTTAGGATTGTATTCTGACTTGGTTTGGGGGCGGGAAGGTCAACCTCAAATTAACCTTCTCGCTTTAAGAAAGCGTTCATCCTCTTTCGCGCTGCTACGGGGTTGGCGGGAGAGTCCATTTGAACGCTCGTCGACTGGGTGGGCTCATACGTGCTGACTGGTCTCGCACGCCAATTCGTTGTGCTGTCGTTGTCCCATGCGGGAGTGAAGGCCGGATCCCGGATCGGCCTTGCTGCCGCACTGTTGCTTGCCGCCGCAGGCTCGGTTCATGACGCCGCCGCGCTGAACGAGACCAAGACGCTCTCCTTCCACCACACCCATTCCGGCGAAGACCTCACCGTCACCTTCAAGCGCGACGGGCGCTATGACGAAGCCGCGCTGAAGCAGCTCAACCACTTCCTGCGCGACTGGCGCACCCAGGAATCGACGGTCATGGACCGTCGCCTGTTCGATATCCTGTGGGAAGTCTATCGCGACGTCGACGGCAAGCAGCCGATCCAGATCATCTCCTCCTACCGCTCCCCCGCCACCAACGCCATGCTCCGCCGCCGGTCCTCCGGTGTGGCACGCGCCAGCCAGCACATGCTGGGCCATGCGATGGACTTCTACATCCCCGGCGTGCCGCTGGAGCAGATCCGCTTCGCCGGCCTGCGCCTGCAGCGCGGCGGCGTCGGCTTCTACCCGACCTCCGGCTCGCCCTTCGTTCATCTGGACACCGGCAGCGTCCGGCACTGGCCGCGCATGACGCATGACCAGCTCGCCCGCGTCTTCCCGGATGGAAAGACCGTGCACCTGCCGACCGACGGCGTGCCGCTGAAGAACTATGAGCTCGCCAAGGCCGAGATCGAGCGACGCGGCAGCGGCGATGATTCCGGCAGCAAGACGAATTTCTTCGCCGCCCTGTTCAAGGGCAAGTCGGCGGCTCCGGCCGCCAGCGACGAGGACGACGAGGGCGCGCCCAGCCCGGCCGCAAAGCCGGCAGCACCGACCGTCGTCGCAGCCGCTGCCAAGCCCGCCGAACCGGTGCCGACGCCCCGCGCCAAGCCGCAGATCGCCGCCACGATCCAGCTCGCCTCGGCCGATGCGCAGATCGTTGCGCCGCCCAAGCCGAAGCCCGCGCCCGTGGCTGACAAGCCGGCGACCACGCGGTCTGCCGACGCCAAGCCCGAGACCCCCGCTGATATCATCAATGCCCGCGGCTTCTGGGATGACGTCCCGGCCGCTCCGCAACAGGCAACGCCGGCTCAGGTGGCCGCGCTGAAAGCGCGCCAGGCGCTCGCTGCCGCCACCGACGCGCACCCGACCGCCAGCGTCGCCAGCGCAACTCTTCAGGCCCTGGCTTACGCGCCGGCCGCTTCCCCGGTCGACCGCGCCAACGTCGTCGCCGCCTCCGCACCGATCCCGCGCTCCACGCGGCCCCGCAACGTCGCCCAGGCGACCGAGATCAATACGGTGGTCGGCAAGAGCATCGACGGCATGGTCGCGACCGCGACCCGCCTCTCGGCCGCCAAGGGCGAGAGCATCTGGCTGAAAATCGTGATGCTGTCGCCGAGCGCCAGCCGCGCGATGTCGGTGACGCTGATGGGCGAGCTCGATACCGCGGCGCTGCGTGGTTATTTCGTCAAGCCGCAATCCGTGATCGCGATGGGCTTTGTCGACGATCCGATGCAGGGCCTGTCCTGCGAGACGTTCTCCGGCAGCGCCACCGCCAAGCTCCCGACGACGTCGTTCGTCATGCGGACGGCGGCGCTGCGCTGATAGCAGCGACAATTTCCAAACACTCGATCTCGTAGCCCGGATGAGCGAAGCGACATCCGGGGAAGCTGCGTGTGCTTGGGAATCCCCGGATATCGCTTTGCGCATCCTGGCTACGAGTGCCCTAACGCGCTCTCTTGCTCCGCCGGTCGAGGTGATACGTCAGCGCCAGCGACAAACAAACCGTGAGCTCCCGCGTGCGCAGCTTGCCCGCCACCGGCAACAGCAGCGCCCTCGTCTGCCGATACTCGAACTGTTCGGGAAAGCGTTCGCGGAAGGTGCCGACCAGGGTCGTCTTGCAGTTGAACAGAATAGCGGCGTGTTCGGATCCCTTCAGGCGGCCAAGCCGGATCGTGCTGCCGCTGCCTGTCTCCTCAGTCAGATAGGCAGGCTCGCCCCATTTGAGCGTTTCGCTGAGCCGTCCGACCTCGTCATGCGCCGAAGCCGTCGCAAAGATCAGATCGCGCACCTGCAGGAGCCGCTTGCGCATCGGCACGGGAAAGGCGTCGAAGGCCCGGCGCACCTCGGGCAGCAACAGCGGCTCAGTCACGGTCTCACTCTCGATGATCGCCAACCGGTTTCCGCTGCGCGCCGGATCAAGCCGGCAGGCCTGCCTGGAGAAGGCCCGCCTCATAGCGCTGACGATCGACGTTTTGCTTATAATGCTGGGTCGAAAGATGATTGGCCACCGAAAATGCCGGTTCACGCTTGAGAACTTCGGCCGCATGCGCGCCCGCCGCCACCGTGTTGCCCATTTGCGCGAAGATGCCCGCAAGGAACGCGTGATGGGTGTGATCGGGCCGTGAGATCCGCGAGAAAGCTTCGGCGGCTTCGGCGTATTTCTCGGCACAGTAATAGGCCCGCCCGAGATGGCTCCAGAACCGTTCCGGATGATAAGGGTTGAGCCTCATCGCCTTCTTGATCCAATCGATGCCCTCTTCCGGCCGCCCCAGCCAAGTCAGCAGTTCGCCCTGCTGCACCACCACGAGATCATAGTTCGGGTTGAGCGCGAGCGCGCGCTCCTGATGATAGGCGGCCTTGTCATGGTCGTCGCGGTTCAGATTGAGCGCCGCGAGGATGCGATGAACGTCGCTGTCATTGTCGTCGAGAACCAGCGCGATCTCCAGCTCGGCGGCCACCTGTTGGAAGGTGGCGTCGCGATCGGCGCACCAGCTATAGACCCAGCTCTGGCCCAGGACGCACGCCTTCCACGCATGTGCGTGAGCATAGTTCGCGTCGAGCTCGATCGCCCGCTCGAGCAGAAGCCGCGCACGTGCGTTGTCCTCGCGATTGGAGCGGTGGTGCAAGATCTTCGCGGCCAGAACGCATTCATAGGCTGCCATGTTGTCCGTTGGCTTGCGGTTCGCCCGATCGTGCGTGGCCGCCTCGACGCGGCCGGGCAACGTGGCGGCGATGGCGCGCGTCATCTCGTCCTGGATCGCGAAGATGTCCTTGAGCTCGCCGTCATACCGCTCGGCCCAGATATGCCGATCCGTTTCCGCATCGATGAGCTGCACGGTGACGCGGACACGATCCCCGGCCTTTCGCACGCTTCCCTCGATGACGTAGTCGACACCGAATTCGCGGCCGACGTCCTGCACCTTTACGGCCTTGCCCTTGTAGACGAAGGTCGAGTTGCGGGAGATGACGAGCAAATCGTGGAAGCGCGACAGCTCGGTGATGATGTCTTCCGTGAGTCCGTCAGCGAAGAATTCCTGTTCCGGATCGCCGCTCATGTTGGCGAACGGCAGGACGGCTATGGACGGCTTCCTCGAGCTACCGGATGGCGCTGCGGAGAGCCTTGCTCCATCTTGCTGACTTGCAGGCCGCTCCGGCAGCCGAATCCGAAAAACACGGATCGGGCGCGCAATGTTCTTGACGTTCTGTTCGCCAAGATCGTCGAATTCAACTCCGTCGAGGCGGTCGCCGACCTGATCGCGCACCGCGCCCGAAACGCAGATCCCTCCAGGCTCGGCGAGCGCCTCCAGCCGCGCCGCGACGTTGACGCCATCACCGAAGATGTCGTTTTGATCGACGATGACATCGCCCAGATTGATGCCGATGCGGAATTGTATCCACCGTGGCGGCGGGACATCGGCATTGCGCCGCGCCATGCGGCGCTGAACCTCCGCGGCGCACAATACGGCGTCGACCACGCTGTGGAATTCCACGAGCAGGCCATCACCCGTCGTCTTGATGATGGTGCCGCGATTCTTGGTGATGGCGGGATCAATGAGTTCGACCCGATGGGTCTTGAGGCGCGCAAGCGTACCCGCCTCGTCGACCTCCATGAGCCGGCTAAAGCCGACCATGTCGGCGGCGAGGACCGCGGCGAGCCTGCGCTCTGGTCCGGGCACATCCATCGCTCGGTCCTTTCGCCGCGCACTGTAGCAGACGAAGGGATTTCGCCAAGCTTGGTGCGCTGCAATGCTGACCGGGCGGTGCGCCTCAGATCATGCCCAGCGCCTGCATGTAGGTCTCGAGAATGGTCTCGGCCTCGGCGCGCTCGTTGGGGTCCTGCTTGCGCAGACGCACGATGGTGCGCAGCGCCTTGACGTCGTAGCCGTTGCCCTTGCTTTCGGCATAGACGTCGCGAATGTCGTCGGAGATCGCCTTCTTCTCTTCCTCCAGCCGCTCGATGCGCTCGATGATGGACTTGAGCTGGTCCTTGGCAAATTTCGTCGCGGGCTCGTCGTCGCGGACGGCGGCGGAGGTGGCCATCTTGGTACTCCCAATGGAACTGGCAAAACGAGGTGACGCCGGCATCCCCACCGCGCGTGCTGGGTAGACCCTTAGGGTTGGCGCCACCTGCGTTCAAGCAAGCATCACGCTCGTCCACAGCGCGCCCACACCTTCCTGCGGCCGGCTGAAGAAAGCTGTTGTGTGGTGCGACTCAGGCGATGCGCGCCGGGGCTATTCAATGCCCGTGGGGATGGACCTTCTTCATCGCCTCGAGCTGCTCGGGCGTGGCCGCGCCCTGGTATTTCGCCTTCCAGGTCTCGTAGGGCATGCCGTAGACGGCCTCGCGGCTCTCGTCCTTGCTCAAGCTCACGCCTTGGGCGTCGGCGGCGTCCTTGAGCCAGTTGGACAGGCAGTTGCGGCAGAAGCCGGCTAGATTCATCAGGTCGATGTTCTGGACGTCCGTTCGCGTCTTCAGATGATCGACCAGGCGGCGGAAAGCGGCCGCCTCGAGCTCCGTTCTGGTTTTGTTGTCGATTGCCATGGCTGGATTCCTTGAGGCTGCCCGGATGGCGCTCACCCTTACGGGATCAGGTGGGGCCTGTCACAGATTTTGCCATATCCCGGCGCAAACGGACCCCGAACCGGGCCTTCCGGGCGGCACCCTGCCCCTACGCCAAATCGCCAATGATCTGATATAGCTTCCGCGACAATGATCGCCGAATCTCCCCGCTCCCCCCTTCGCCTGCTCGCCCGGTTGGTCCCGGTGCTGGCGGTCGCGCTGCTGTGCTCCTGGAGCAGCCCGGCATCGGCCGATTTCCGCCTCTGCAACAATACGTCGAGCCGGGTCGGGATCGCGCTGGGCTACAAGGACGCCGAGGGCTGGACCACCGAGGGCTGGTGGAACATCTCGTCCCGGTCCTGCGAGACGCTGCTGCGGGGAACGTTGGTCGCCCGTTACTATTACATCTACGCCATCGACTATGATCGCGGCGGCGAATGGTCGGGCCAGGCTTTCATGTGCTCGCGCGACAAGGAGTTCACCATCCGCGGCACCGAGGATTGCCTGGCGCGCGGCTACGACCGCACCGGCTATTTCGAGGTCGATACCGGCGAGCAGCGGGCCTGGACCGTCCAGCTCACGGATGCCAACGAACAGCCGGCGCAGCAGCGCGTGCCCGGCCTGCCCGGCCCGGTTGGACCGGGCGGGGTTCCGGGTTTGCCCAACAGCCCGCCCGGTGGTACGTCCCCCGCGCCTGGCCTCCCGCCAGCCGCTGCCCCCCCGTCTGGAAGTAAGCCATGAGGCGCCTTCGCCGTATCAAGATTCTCGCGACGCTCGGCCCCGCCTCCTCGGACCTCGCGATGATCCGCCGCCTGTTCGAGGCCGGCGCCGACCTGTTCCGCATCAACATGAGCCACACCCCGCATGACAAGATGCGGGAGCTGGTGGCGACGATCCGCAACGTCGAGAGCAGCTATGGCCGGCCGATCGGCATCCTGGTCGATCTCCAGGGCCCGAAGCTGAGGCTCGGCTCCTTCGCCGACGGCGCGGTCCAGCTCCAGAACGGACAGACCTTCACGCTCGATTCCGACAAGGCGCCGGGGGATGCCACGCGCGTCCACCTGCCGCATCCGGAGATCCTGGCCGCGCTCCGGCCGGGCCATGCCCTGCTGCTCGACGACGGCAAGGTGCGCCTGATCGCCGAGGAGACCTCCAAGGAGCACGCGGTGACGCGTGTCGTGGTCGGCGGCAAGATGAGCGACCGCAAGGGCGTCAGCCTGCCCGACACCGACCTGCCGGTCTCCGCGATGACGCCGAAGGACCGCGCCGACCTCGAGGCGGCCCTCGTCACCGGCGTCGACTGGATCGCGCTGTCCTTCGTGCAGCGCGCCGACGACGTGCTCGAAGCCAAGAAGATGATCCGTGGCCGCGCCGCGGTCATGGCCAAGATCGAGAAGCCGCAGGCGATCGACCGCCTGGCCGACATCATCGAGGCCTCCGATGCGCTGATGGTGGCGCGCGGCGACCTCGGCGTCGAGCTGCCGCTGGAGCGCGTGCCGAGCCTGCAGAAGCAGATGACGCGGATGGCGCGCCGGGCCGGCAAGCCGGTGGTGGTCGCGACCCAGATGCTGGAATCGATGATCCAGTCGCCGGTGCCGACCCGCGCCGAAGTCTCCGACGTCGCCACCGCGGTCTATGAGGGCGCCGACGCCATCATGCTGTCGGCGGAATCGGCGGCCGGCAAATTCCCGGTCGAGGCGGTCTCGACCATGAACCGCATCGGCGAGGAGGTCGAGCGCGACCCGACCTACCGCTCGGTGATCATGGCGCAGCGCCCAGCACCGGAATCCACCGCAGGCGACGCCATCGCGGACGCCGCCCGGCAGATCGCCGAGACGCTCGACCTGCCCGCTCTGATCTGCTGGACCAGCTCGGGCTCGACCGCCGTGCGCGTGGCACGCGAGCGGCCGAAGCCACCGATCGTGGCGATCACGCCGAACATCACCGCCGGCCGCAGGCTCGCCGTGGTCTGGGGCGTGCACTGCGTGGTGGCCGAGGATGCCCGCGACCAGGACGACATGGTCGGCCGCGCCGGCCAGATCGCGTTCCGGGATGGCTTCGTCCGCGCCGGCCAGCGCGTCATCATCGTCGCCGGCGTGCCGCTCGGCATTCCCGGCACCACCAACATGGTGCGCATCGCCTCGGTCGGCCCCGAGGGCGACGCCAACATCTGATTTTTCGGCCGCTCGCACCAAACTGCGAAAACAACCCCATGCACAGTAGAAGGCGCGCCCGGCGCCGGTGCTGTGGTTCTTTCGAAAACTCCTGCGCGAGCAACGGCCTGAGCGCAATCAGGCCGCCATTCCGCTTCGCGCCGCGAATTTACGCGCCGACCAGCGCCTTGGCGGTCGGCAGAAGCGTCTGTTGAACCACCAGACCCCGGGCGCGGGCGTCCATGACGCCGACGGCGCGCAGCGCCAGCAGCGTAACGGTCTGCACCGCATCGCGCATCTTGACGGGATCATCGAGATTGTCGGGCGCGAGCGGTCCGACCAGCGCCTCATGCAGGGCGCCGAGCAGCGCGGTGGCGGCGAGCGCGGTATCCTGCGCCGGCAGATGACCGGCACGCACGGCGGCGTCGATGCGCGAGGCGATCTCGCCCGCGATCTCGCGCCGGCTGGCAAGGCGGGAGGCGCTGACATCGACATCGACCGGCTCGGCCAGGATGCCCCAGGCCAGCCTGCGCTGCGACAGCGTATGGACCGCCACCGTGGTGACGGCGGCCGCCAGTGCCGAGGACGGCCCCGGCGCGGCGTCGGCGGCCCGCCGGATCGCCGCGAGCTCGTCGCGCGAGACCTCGGCAATGAGCTCGGAGATCAGCTCGGCCTTGGAGGGGAAGTAGCGGTAGACCGTGCCGGCCGCGACATTGGCGCGGACCGCGACGGGTGCGATCTGCACCGCCGCCATCCCACCTTCCGCCGCAGCCTCCCGCGCCGCCGCCAATATCGCACTGCGGCGGGCCGCAAGGCGCTTCACCACTTGATGCGTCCGCCGATAAACCATGGCGCGCTTCCTGTCCCACCCACGCCAGCCGCACGCCCTGCGGCCGAACGCTTCGTCACGTCGAAAGATGCAAATCGCCCCGCAAGGACTGAACAACTATTCACGGGGGATGACAAGATGGAAATGCGTGAAGCGTCATTACGAGCGGGCTGGAGCGCCGAAGCGCTGGGGGCGGCATGTTGCCGAGGCCAATCTTCAAAATGGTCGCAATGCCACGAGCAAAACGAAATCAACGTCAACTCTATCGTCCGTCCATCTTCAGCGAACCGCCAGCAAGTCTGAACGAGCATTTTCTTCGAGCGTACTGCCAATTCACATTGAAGCTGGATCGTTGCCCTCTGCTTGCGAGAGCACATCTTCAGGATGCGTTACGGAAATTTGCTCTTATGGGTTTATTTACGTAGATCCCAGCCGGACGTTGACGCGCGCCGGTGCGCAGTGTGCTGATGGGGCCGACCTTTACCGCTGAGTTAGGCCAAAAAGTTCGAACAGCCTTCGGGCGCTGCCAAGCCACGGCGGAAGCCTCATCGAGAAAGGAGCGCGCGACATGGGTCGGTTTGGGGGCCTCGCTCTCATTGCCTTTCTAACACTGACGCCAGATTACGCGGCAGCCGCCGAACTATCCTCGGTGCGTTGTGAAGGTGGCGTTCCCGGCCGCCCTTACTTCGCGACGTTCGACGTCGATGCAAAAACGATCGTCTTTGAAACGCCGCCTATAAACATCGACACAAATTTCGGCATCAATGCGCATTCGGGAGAGATCATTTCCGCAACCGATGGAAAGATCGAATTCATGCTGCGCGTCTATCCGGGCAAGATCGACCTCATCTTTGATCGCATTAAGAAGACGATGACTTGGCCAGGATTTGATGACCCCACTTTCCGGCCAACATTAACCCATCAGTGCACCATCACGCCTCCGCGAAGCATTTTAAGCTTCCGGGTTCGCGATCCCATTCAGCACCCAATCTCCGTCCGCTGTGAAGACGCCGGATACATGTACTTCACGATGGATGTCGCTTCAAAACAAGCACTCTTCGAGCGTGGCCAGGAAGCTAGAGGGTTTCGCGGTGAGGTTACTGATGCGAGCCAGGATGAGGTCATGTTATTGATGAATTTCGACGTTCCCCGCCGCATCGTATGGAGCCGAATGAGCAAGACCATCACGATTGAAGGCATCACGGGCGATGCAGCGCGACCTCGCACCGTCATACAGTGTGAGGAAGTACCGCCTCGAACAATGATAGAAGTTTATAGAGGCCCACAGCGGTAAGAGCCGCCTCTCGCCCTTGGAGAGAGACCGCCAGCCAAGGCACTCAGCCAATAGAAAAGAGCCCCGTCAGGGACGGGGCTCTCGAAAATTCTCTGGGTCGTCCGATCTTACTTCAGGCTGGACGAGATCGAGCCGAACTTGGTGTTCAGCGAGGTGCCGAGATTGTTGACGACGGTGATGATCGCGAGCGCGATGCCGGCGGCGATCAGGCCGTATTCGATGGCGGTGGCGCCGGATTCGTCCTTCACGAAACGCGAAACGAGGTTCTTCATAGACTGCTCCAAGGAGTAAACGGGGCTGCAAAAATGGTCTGGTCTTCTCGGCTTCCCAGCGCCGCCCGACCATGAAACGAACCTAGAGGCAAAGAATTTCGTCGCAGTTAATTCGGCTGCGTAAACAGGGAGCGGTTTGCACGTATTCGCCGACGGTAAACCGAAATTGAAAACAATCGGTTAAATTGTCGAAACCTGAGGACCGCCCAAAGCTGCCGGTTTACCCGAAGTTATGACCGCGCATGCTCCAATGCCGCCCGCTCGGACCGACGCACGACAGGGCTCATCGCGCGTCTGGTTAGCGTTCGAGCATGATCTTCCCCAAGAGCGCAACGCGCTCTTTTCGGATCATGCCCGGCCGACAAGAACAACAGGACGACGAGGCGGCATGTCCCTTTCCTTTGCCAACAGCATTGCGGTGCAAAGCCGCGCCCGCACCCTGGTGCCGCTATGCGTCGGTGCCGGCGCCTATCTCTTCTTCCTCTTCGTCGGCGACACCCTGCTTCAGGACTCCGACTCGTTCTGGCAGATCAAGATCGGGCAATGGATCCTCGATCACGGCGCCATGCCCACCAACGATCTCTATTCCTTCACGCGGACGGGCGCGCCATGGATCTCGACGTCGTGGCTGTCGCAGGTGATGTTCGCGTTCTCCTACGCGCAATGGGGCTGGGCCGGGCCCGTGATCCTCACCGCCGTCGGGATGGCGCTGTCGGTCGCGATCCTCGTCCATCTGCTCGACGCGCAGATCGAGGCGCCGCGCGCGGTGCTGTTCGCGATGCTGGCGCTGCTGCTCGCGCTGCATCACGTGCTGGCGCGTCCGCACATCCTGGCGCTGCCCGTGATGGTGGCGTGGGTCGGTCTCCTGATGGCGGCCGCCGACCGCAGGAGCGCGCCGTCCTGGACCTGGCTGCCGCTGATGGCGCTGTGGGCGAATCTGCACGGTGGCTTCGTGCTGGGCCTCGCGCTGATCGGCCCGATCTCGCTCGAGGCGGTCGAGCATGCCGAGAAAGGCAAACGGCTTCAGCTGTTCCTGCGCTGGGTGCTGTTCGGCATCGGCGCGCTGGTCGCGAGCTGCTGCACGCCTTACGGCTGGAAGACGCTGATGGGCGCGACCGGCATCCTCGGCCTCGGTGAGCTGCTGTCGGTGATCTTCGAATGGATGCCGGCGAACTTCGCCACCTTCACTGCGTTCGAAGGCGCGCTGCTCGGCCTGATCGCGCTCGGTTACTATCGCGGCCTCGTGCTCTCGGCGCCCCGGATCTTCCTGATCCTGTTCCTGACCTGGAGCGCGCTGACCCATGTCCGCAGCATCGATGCCTTCGCCTTCCTGGTGCCGCTGGTGCTGGCCAAACCGCTCGGCGAGATGTTCGGCCGCCCGCCGGCCGACGCCACCGGCTCCGACCGCCGGCCGGCCCGCTATCTCACCGCGCTCGGCGCGGTGATGATCGTGGTCGCGAGCTGGACCTCGACCTCGCTCTACATGAACCACCACCGCTTCACCTTCACGATGACGCAGACGCCGGTCGCGGCGGTCGACCTGCTCGAGAAGCTCAAGGTACAACGCATCTTCAACGCCTATCAATTCGGCGGCTATCTGATCTCGCGCGACATCCCCGTCTTCGTCGACGGCCGCGCCGAGCTCTATGGCGAGAAATTCGTCATGGACTTCTTCAAGGCGACCGAGGGCAAGAAGCCCGAGCTGCTGCCGCGCCTGCTCGACGAATACAAGATCGACGCGACGCTCCTGGTCGCCGATGCGCCGGGTCCGCAGATCCTCGACCAGCTCAAGGGCTGGAAGCGGATCTATGCGGACGACATCGCGGTGATCCATGTGCGGGACTACGCGCAGGGAGCGGCGAGGACGTCGTCGAAGTGAGGCGCGGCTTCAGGCGCATCCCCTCGGACGGCACGCCCTCCGCTCGGACGCGTGGTTTACTCGAGCACCTCATCTGCGCCGGCAACGAATCCGGAGGAGAACGCGTGACCTAGCAGTTTGGCTGCCTTCAAGTTGATCACGAGCTCCACCTTGGTCACGAGCTGGACCGGAAGATCAGAAGGCTTCTCGCCCGACAGGATCCGGCCGGCATAGATCCCCGCGCGCCGGTGCGACTGCATGAAATCTCCGCCATAGCTCATCAAGCCTCCCGCAATGGGGAAGTCCCGGGTCTGCGTGATCGCGGGCACGCGATACTTCATCGCGAGAGCAGCCAACCGCGAGCTGCGAAAGGCAAAATAGGGGTCGGAGGTGAACACAAGTCCACCTGCCCCGTCCCTCGTCGCGGCAGCGAACACAGATTCGAATTCATCTTCCTTGCTTGCACCCGAAACTTCCAATCGAACACCCAGCGTGGCTGCAGCTGCGTGAAGCTTCTGCAATTGTGACTGTGCGGTCGGGCTTGTCGGGTTGACGACGACCATCAGTTTCGTCGCCGTGGGCACCAGGTCGCGCATGAATTCAAGCCGCTTTGGCGAAACGTCGACACTCAGGCTCGAAACCCCCGTAATGTTTCCGCCCGGCCGCGACAAGCTATCGACCACGTGTAGCTGGACGGGGTCGCCTCCCATCTCGAAAACGATCGGCTTGGTCGTGCTCGCAGCTTTCGCGGCCAGCGCCACGGGTGCGCCGCCGGGAGCCACGAGCACATCCACATTGCGGGCGACCAGCTCGGCCGCCAAGGCCGGCAACCGGGAATATTGTCCGTCCGCCCATTGAAATTCGATCTTTACATTGCGGCCCTCGACGAAGCCGGCTTCTCCCAGTCCCTGGTGGAAAGCCTGAAGTCGGCTGGCAAATAGCTCGGGCGACTCCGGACAGAGATAGCCAATGACCGGCATGGAGGGCTTCTGCGCATGCGATCTCGTCGTTGACATCGCCACGCCTGCCATCAAGAGCAGGACATCACGCCGCTTGACGCGACGTCGCAGCATTGCCGCTCGAGAGTTGGTGCACCTCATGGCTACGAACCCGCTGCCGTCAGCCGATTGGCAGAGCATAGCCCCGAACACCCGAGCAGTCCCCAACTGGATGACGTTGACGACCCGGTGGTCAGTCTCTGTCAGAGAGAGTGGAAGGATATCCCGAAGACCGGAATAGCTTCGTCGAATCCCTTGATTTTGTGCCCGCCAAGCTCCTCAACGGGCCGCTTGCCCTTGACGTCGGCGGCGACCTTGGCGTCGATCAGGATTTCCTTGTCTGCGGCAGATGCGCACAGTCGGGCCGCGAGATTCACGACGCTGCCAATGGCGGTGTAATCGAGCCGATCCTTGTAGCCGATCCGGCCGACCGTCGCGGGCCCGCTGGCAAGACCAATTCCGAAACCAACGTGGTAGCCACGGGATCGCCAGCCGGCGATGAGGGCTTGCACGTTCTTCTGCATGTCGACCGCAAGATCGATGGCTCTCAGAGCAGGCTCTTCGATCGCGACGGGAGCGTTCACCAGAACCATCAGCCCATCTCCGGAGAAGTTGACCAGCGTTGCCTCGAATTTTGCGATGACCCCGCCAAGGCTCTCATAGTATTCCGACAGGACGCTCATGACCTCTTCAGGCGTCGCTCCTGCTGAAAACGCGGTGAAACCGCGGAGATCGCAGAAGACGACGACGACTTCCGTACGGCGGCCGTCCAGCACACTGTCGTCGCCGGCTCTATCGACGAGATCGGCGACCTGAGGGGCAAGGAACCGCCTGAGCCTGGCTATGCGCTCCTGGTGCTGCTGAGCCAGCTCCAACTCGGAAGCCATTCTGTTGAAGCTGTCTGCAAGGCGCTGAAACTCGTCCCCGGTGTGGATTGAGATGCGGTGGTCAAAGGACCCGGCACCAATCTTCTCCGTGCCCTTCTCGAGCAATTTGATTGGCTCCGTCATGCGGTCCGCCAATGCATAGGCCAGAATCCCCGCGAGTAGGCTGCTTATTGCGAGAAGCATTGCGGTCCGCCACAGTGCGGCATAGATCGGCGCGTAAGCTTCGGATAGCGGCTGCTCGACCACGACTGTCCAATCGAGGCCCTTTACTGGTGCCGCGCTGGCAGCGACATAGTGCCCTTGTGCATCCCGGCTCGTTGCGAACCCCCGTCCCGGTCCTATCGCGTCCCGAACGGCCCGGAAACGTTCGGAGGTTGCTTCTTCCGCCCCACGCAGAACGAGGCTGATGTCGGGATGGGCGATAAGGCGGCCCGATCGGTCCAGGATGAAGGCGTAACCGGTCTTTCCAAACTTGATCGCCGAGATCACATCCCAAATCAGCTTGAGGTTGACTTCGGCCACGACGGCGCCGACAGCCGGCCGGTTGCCGACAATCGCAACGGTGAGGTACGGTTCGGAGCCTCTGTTGTAGCTGACGTCGCTGAACCAGATCTGGGTTGCGCGCGCACCGATCAAAGCGGGGTCGGCTGACCGGTCCGCGCGGCTCTCAATTCGATTGAGGCCAATCCGCGAGATGTAAAGACGCTCCCGACCATTGCCGTCGATGAGCGTGAGACTAGCGATGGCAGGCGCCTGTCGAAGCAGGCGCAACGCGTCGGTTCGCCGGCGTTCGTCGGGCTCCTCGGTCCACGGAAGCTGCACCAGCCAGCCCAGTTGAGTTGTGATCCCGTGGATGAAATCGTGTATTTCCGCGGCCGCTGATGCCGACTGGAGACCAAGCCACTGGTCAAGCCTCGCGCGCTGATCGCGATAGCCTAACCACCCTTCGATAACGCCGGCAAAAGCCAGCGGGGTTGCGACAGCCACGAAAAGCGCGAGCAAGTATTTACGAAAGAGGCTGCGAAACCGATCTTGAGGAATCATGATCCAGTCTCCTGGACAATCACAATAGGTACTATGGCTTAGAATAACATGCCGCTCCGCCCTCCAGCGCAGTTCATTCAATATCCGGACGCGCCACGGTGCAACGTTTGTCACCGCGTCGGCTGCTCGCGATCTCCATAGTGGCGATGACGCCGCAGACCCAGCGCGCGTCCGCTTGAACCCGGATGTTGCGCGGTGACATGGACCGCCTCTGTCCGGCAAAGGATCACGCGGCTTCACATCTCGGTGGTGGACCATGTTGCGAGGTAAGGCACCCGCCGCGCCATGCTGTAGTATCCGATGGTCGAACAGGAAGGCGTCTCATGCGGCTCTGCAATCTGGTCATCGCACTTCTGGTCATGGTCTCGATCGGCACGACGCATGCGGCGCCGCGATGGCTGAGCCTGCCGCCGACACCAGTCTTGCCCAAGGCGACCCAGAGCGGCCTCGCGCCGATCAACGGGGTCAATATCTGGTACGCAAGGTTCGGCCGCGGGCAGCCGGTGCTGTTGCTGCATGGCGGCCTCGCCAATGCCAGTTATTGGGGCCATCAGGTCCGCGCGCTGCAGCGGCACTATCAGGTCATCGTCATGGAGAGCCGCGGCCATGGGCGCAGCAGCCGCAACCATGAGCCCTACAGCTACGATCTGATGGCCTCGGACGTGATCGGGCTGCTCGATCATCTCAAGATCAGCAAGGCTGCGATCGTGGGCTGGAGCGACGGCGCGATTATCGGCCTCGACATCGCGATGAAGCATCCCGAGCGAGTGAGCAAGCTGTTCGCCTTCGCGGCCAATTCGGATCCGTCAGGCGTTGCGGACATCGCGACGAGCGACGTCTTCAATGCCTACATCGCCAGGGCCGGCGAGGAATACAAACGGCTCTCGCCGACCCCGACCGAATACAAGAATTTCGTCGCCGACATCACTAAGATGTGGGAGAGCCAGCCGAAATGGTCGGCGTCCGACCTCGCAGCGATCAAGGTCCCGACCTGGATCGTGGATGGCGATCACGACGAGGCGATCAAGCGCGAGAATACCGAGTTCATGGCAGCGAACATTCCGGGCGCTGGCCTGCTGATTCAGCCCGAGGTCAGTCACTTCTCGTTCCTGCAGGATCCGGAACAGTTCAATGATGATGTGCTGCGTTTCCTCAGGCGCAAGATGCCAGAGGCTGCCGCAAAGTGACGGCATCGTCGCTCGAGGCAAAGCCTTGTCCGCCGCATATCCAAGAGCGAACGGAAAGCCCACCGTGTCTGTGCAATGACGAAAAATGGTGGGCACGACGCTACGCGCCTTTGCTCACCCTACGAAGCTGGTGCCTCGCTATTGGCTCCAAGACACCAGTTCGTCGTGCCGGCATTGCACTCCGCTAGGTCAACCTCTCGGCTGACGTCCATGCGAACTGACCGATCCGCGATGGCTGGCGGACTTTGGGAGGGATTTGACCGAGCTGCTGCTTCCAACCCGATGCACACGATCAGGCGTTTTACTGTAGAGTTCAGTTCAAGAAGACTTTGTCAGGGGAGCAGGAAATGCGTAAGCAGCGGATATCGCTACCATGCTTGACCATATTGGCCGTTCTCTGCAGCCTGGAAGCTAGGGCGCAGCAACAGGTTAGATCTGAAACGCCTCAGGAGATGCTCTCTGCCCAGATTCGCTCGCAAGGCTTCATCTGCGAGAAGACCCTCGGAGCAAAACTGGACAAGAAACGCTCCCGGCCAGATCGTGATGCCTGGGTTCTTAGATGCAGCAATGCGACGTATAGGATCACGCGCGCGCCGGATATGGCGGCCAAAGTCGAAGTGCTCCGTGACTGAACCTTGAGGACGCCAAATCGCCTGGCACGACTGAACACGCGAATGTTGGTCCTCGCGAACAAGGTGATCGCGTAGGTCCAATCGTGGTCGGTGAACGAACATGGTAGTTCGCAATAAGCGAGTCACTGAACATGCCCCCTCGCAAATGCGCCATGGCCCAATAAAAAACGCGGCGTTGCCGCCGCGTTTTTCAATTCGATCGGGTCGCCTTGAGCTTACGCCTGGGGCTGCGGCTCGAGGCCGGGATCCGCATCGGGCCGCGGGCGCGGCGACTTGCCGGCAGGGGGCACGGCGGAGGCGCGCGGGGTGGTCGGCTCGAGCACGGACTCGCGGTTCGGCTTCTTGCCCTTGAGCAAGTCCACGATCTCGTCGCCGGTCAGCGTTTCGAACTCGAGCAGGCCCTTGGCCAGCGCCTCGAGGTCGGCGTGCTTCTCGGTGAGGATGCGGGTCGCCTCCTTGTAGCCTTCCTCGACCAGACGCTTGATCTCGGAGTCGATCTTCTGGACGGTGGCTTCGGACGCGTTCTGCGTGCGCGATACCGACATGCCCAGGAAGACTTCGTCCTGGTTCTCGCCATAGGAGACAGTGCCGAGCTCTTCCGACAGGCCCCAGCGCGTCACCATCATGCGGGCAAGGCGCGTGGCCTGCTCGATGTCGGAGGCGGCACCCGAGGTCACCTTCTCGCGGCCGAAGATCAGCTCTTCGGCGACGCGGCCGCCCATCATGATGGCGAGGCGCGAGGTCATCTGCTCCAGCGACATCGACAGCTTGTCGCGCTCCGGCAGCTGCATGACCATGCCGAGCGCACGGCCGCGCGGGATGATGGTCGCCTTGTGGATCGGATCGGTCGCGGGCACGTTGAGGCCGACGATGGCGTGGCCGCCCTCGTGATAGGCCGTGAGCAGCTTCTCTTCCTCGGTCATGACAAGCGACTTGCGCTCGGCGCCCATCATCACCTTGTCCTTGGCTTCCTCGAACTCGGCCTGGGTCACCATCCGCTTGTTGCGGCGGGCGGCGGTCAGGGCAGCCTCGTTGACGAGATTCATCAGGTCGGCGCCGGAGAAGCCCGGGGTGCCGCGCGCGATGGTCTTGAGGTTGATATCCGGCGCCAGCGGCACCTTGCGGACATGAACCTTGAGGATCTGCTCGCGGCCGACGACGTCGGGGTTGGGCACCACGACCTGGCGGTCGAAGCGGCCCGGACGCAGCAGCGCGGGATCGAGCACGTCGGGGCGGTTGGTGGCGGCGATCAGGATCACGCCCTCGTTGGCCTCGAAGCCGTCCATCTCGACCAGCAGCTGATTCAGCGTCTGCTCGCGCTCGTCATTGCCGCCGCCGAGACCGGCGCCACGGTGACGACCGACCGCATCGATTTCGTCGATGAAGATGATGCAGGGCGCGTTCTTCTTGGCCTGCTCGAACATGTCACGGACGCGGCTGGCGCCGACGCCGACGAACATCTCGACGAAGTCGGAGCCGGAAATGGTGAAGAACGGCACGTTGGCTTCGCCCGCGACCGCACGCGCGATCAGGGTCTTACCGGTGCCGGGAGGGCCGACCAGCAGCACGCCGCGCGGAATGCGGCCGCCGAGGCGCTGGAATTTGCCGGGGTCGCGGAGGAATTCGACGATCTCCTGCAGGTCCTGCTTGGCTTCGTCCACGCCGGCGACGTCCTCGAAGGTGACGCGGCCGTGGGCCTCGGTCAGCATCTTCGCCCGCGACTTGCCAAAACCCATCGCCTTGCCGGCGCCGCCCTGCATCTGCCGCGACAGGAAGATCCAGACGCCGATCAGCGCAATGAAGGGCAGCCAGGAGACCAGCAGCGAGACGAACCACGGCACGTTGTCGCCGGGCGGCTTCGCGGTGATCTGGACCTTGCTGTCATAGAGGCGCTTCACCAGCGTCGGGTCGTTCGGCGCATAGGTCTGGAAGCTGGAGCCGTTGGTGAAGGTGCCGTGGATATCCGGCCCCTGGATCACGACGTCGCGCACGTTGCCGCGGTCAACTTCGCTCAGGAGCTGGGAGAAGGCGATGTCCTGCGAGGAGGCGCGCTGACCCGGATTCTGGAAGAGCGTGAACAACGCCAATAGCAGCAAGACAATGATGACCCAGAGGGCGAAATTGCGCAGATTGGCGTTCATCGATC
Source organism: Bradyrhizobium sp. DOA1 (assembly GCF_001593325.1). Taxonomy (NCBI): domain Bacteria; kingdom Pseudomonadati; phylum Pseudomonadota; class Alphaproteobacteria; order Hyphomicrobiales; family Nitrobacteraceae; genus Bradyrhizobium; species Bradyrhizobium sp. DOA1. Next base: position 290,747 of record NZ_JXJM01000001.1, on the reverse strand, counting down.
TTCCTTCGTGGTCGCGCGGATCGCGGCCTGATCCTTGGGCAAGTTGATTAGCTCAGTGCGAGGAAATCCCAAGGAATCCTCATCGTTAGACGGATACAATTTAGGTGCCGCCCCGGTCGCTGCCAAGGGAACGAGATGGGACTATTTAGCCCATCTTACCGCGATTCCCGCTGAAATAATGGCGCCGAAACCGGGGTTTTTCCTGCCTGGTTAAGGTGGCCTGACGGCGCGAAGGCGAATTGGCCGGTGTCATGATCCGACCTCATGCCGCGCATCATGGACCTTTGCGCCGGCGGGCCGGCGCTGGCGCGATCTGGATACGCCCGCCGGCCAGGCTGATCAAGGCTCCCGCGAGGGTTTGCTTCAGGACCGGCCGGCCATTTGCGGCCGCTCCGGGACCGGCCATCGCCCGGTCGAGCGCAGACATCAGGTTTTCGACCTTGCCGAGTTCCGCGGGCCCCTCGTGCCCGAGCGCGTCGATGGCCCGAAGCAGCAGGCGCAAGCGAACCTCCTCCGGCAGAACAGCAAAAGCCGAGGCCTCGAAGCTTCGAATGCCCACCTGCGGCGCAACGTCGCGATCCCGCAAGCGCAAGAAGCGCTCGGCGCCATCGGCCAGCACCTCGACCGCTGCATTGGCGCGACCCAGCCTTGCCGCGAGCCGCACCAGCGTGCGGGCATCGCCGCCCTCGGCCGCGAGCAGCGGCAGCAGCGCGCGCAAGCGCGGCCGGGTGAAGGCGGTGTCGCGGTTGGTGGGGTCGTCCGCAAAGCCGACCTTCGCCCGCTTCAGGGTCGCAATCAGTTGCGCCTTGGGAACATCGAGCAGCGGCCGCACCAGCACGATGCCGTCACGCTGGCTGACGTCGGCCATCGCCGACAGCCCGGCGAGCCCGCTGCCCCTGAGCATGCGCATCAACAAGGTCTCAGCCTGGTCGTCCCGGGTGTGGGCGGTCAGCACGTGGCTGGCGCCCACGGCCAGCGCGGCCTGGGCGAGCAGGCGGTAGCGGGCCTCGCGGGCTGCGGCAGGAAGCCCCGTTTTCGGCTTTACACCACGCCAGCGCAGGGTCCGGTGCGGCAGTCCAAGTTCGGTTGCCAGGCGCTTGACCTCGCGCGCCTCGCGGGCCGCTTCCGGGCGCAGGCCGTGATCGACGGTGACGACCGTGAGCTCAGGGCCGCGCGCAAGAGCGCGCCGCCAGCGTGCCGCGAGCCACATCAGCGCGACCGAGTCGGGCCCGCCGGAGACCGCGAGCACGAGCGCCGGCGCAGCCTTCAGGTCGGCGAAGAGCCGCCTCGCCTCACGCGCGGAGATTGGTGAATTGTCGTCGTCTGACATGACGCGGCCCGGCATCATCGGCGGATGGTCCGCAATGTTTAGCGCAGCACCATCCGCATTGTCAGGACCCGGACGCCTGGTGTCAGCACTTCACCCGCTTCTGCTCGCGGTCGACCGCGGCTTTGACGCCGGCGGAGGCGCGCGGATATTTGCGGCCGACCTCACCGAAGGCGGCGCAGGCGGCCTCCTTCTCCTTCAGGGCGGCAAGCGACTGGCCGAGCCGCAACAGCGCGTCCGGCGCCTTGGCCGATTTCTCGTATTTGGTGGTGACGGCGAGGAAGGCTTCCGCGGAGTCGCGATATTGCTGGCGCTGGAAGTAGCTCTCGCCGAGCCAGTATTGCGCATCGCCGAGCAGGGGATCGCTCGGGTATTTCTGCGCGAAATTCTTCATGGTCTGCTCGGCCAGCGCATAGTCCTTGCGCTGCATGTAGCCGATGCCGAGATCGAACTCGTCGCGCGGCGTCGCCGAGGGCGGCAGCGTCGTCAGGCCGGCGCCGCCGGACGGTGCGGGATAGCCGGATTGGGCCGGCGGATAGCCGGGCCGCGCGGCCGGAGGAGCAGCCTGCTGCTGATAGCGGGGGCT
>NZ_JXJM01000001.1:249902-288221 GCF_001593325.1 Bradyrhizobium sp. DOA1 | reverse complement strand
CCGGCTGCTCCTGCACGATCGGTGCGGGCGCGGCGATCTGCGGCTGCTCGTAGTTCGGTTGCACGGCCTGCTGCTGCGGCTGTTGCTGGCGATATCCCGGGGCGAGTTGGCCTTGTCCGATCTGAGCGGGCGGCATCGCCGCAACGCTGGGCGCCTGTCCGGGCGCAGCTTGTGCGCCACCTTCGAGCGCCCGCAGCCGCTCCTCGAGCTGGCGGTTGCGATATTGCAGCTCTTCGTTCTGGCCGGTGAGCTGGCGCAGCTGGTTCTCCAGCCGCTCGATCCGCATCTCGGGATCGGCATCATCCGACTGCGCAAAGATCGACTGCGCAAGCGCGGGCGAGCACAAGGAGAGCAGCGCGGCGGTCGCCACGGTGCCGGTAAAGACCTTAAATCTGGATGACATCTTGCCCTGACGACAAAAGCGAAATGGCCTGCGACGGAACATTCGAGGCGCCACACATCGAAGTGGAGTACGCCAAAAATGTGACTGGTACCAAGGGGTTTCTGTCACAGAATGCTGAAACGAAACCGGCGCCCGAGAGGGCGCCGGCATAATCGGTTTGTGAAGATGAATGGCGGCTGACTGATCGTCAGGACCTGACTGAGCCTCAGGAGCTCGCGTTCAAGACGGTGACGGCGCGCCGGTTCTGCGACCAGCAGGAGATGTCGTTACAGACGGCGACCGGCCGCTCCTTGCCGTAGGAGATCGTTCGCATGCGGTTCGGATCGATGCCGCGCGAGGCGAGGAACGAACGCACCGACTGGGCTCTGCGAGCGCCGAGGGCGATGTTGTATTCGCGGGTGCCGCGCTCGTCGGCATGGCCTTCGATGGTGAAGCTGTAGCGCGGATAGGTCTGGAGCCACTGCGCCTGCTTCTCCAGGGTCACGATGGCCTGCGGGGTCAGATCGGTCTGGTCGCTTTCGAAGAACACGCGGTCGCCGACATTGACCACGAAGTCCTGCTGGCTGCCGGGCGTCGCCGCGTTGGCCATCGCATCCGTCGCAGCATTCTTGTTGGCGCAGGCGCCCATCGACAGCGCGACGGCAAGCACCGCGACCAGCTTCAATCCCTGGAGGATACGCATAGGATGTTTCATTCCGGAGCCTCCACGCTCGCGTTAGTCCACTGCTGTCCGGTCTACAGGGGGTTGGTTAAGCGAACGTTCCGTCAACCTTGACGGAACCTTGCCTCAGCCGCTCAAATGCCCCCAACCAGCGAAAAGCAAACGCCATGGTTAATGGGTTGTAAATGTGGCGCGAGGGTGAAGGCAAGTCGCACGGCCGGCAAAAACCCCTGCGTTTGCTGGAATTTTGGGCCGGTGTTGTCTGCGTCCCCGGCCGCACGGGCCGGTTGGAGGCAAAATTGCGGGCCGACCTTCAGGCCTGCGCCGTGCTCGCGACGAGCACCGGGCGCGGCACGGCAGCGCGCACGTTCCCCCGGTCGAACAGCATGCGCCGCTCGAAGGCGCTCGAGCGCATGATCGGGAAGCGGGTCAGGACCCGCTCGCGCAGGCTGCGGAAATCGGAAGCCATCAAGGCGACCGGCTTCAGCACGTTCGGGAACGAGCGCGGCTCCGTGATCGCCTCGTGCAAGAAGACCCGGCGGTAGAACGCCTGATGCTCCGCCCGGACCTGCGCCAGCCCGGTGTCCGCGTTGAAATGGTCGCAAGCCAGATAGGCAAGGCGCAGGGTGACGTAGGGCAGCTCCGGAAACCGCCGGGCCTGCTCCGGATCGGCAACGAAGCGCGCCGGATCGACGAAAACCTCGCCGCGGTCGAGACGGGGGTGAAGCACGTCGCCGAACAACTCGGTCGCATAGGACATGCGCTGGTCCGACGTCAGGATGTGCAGGCGGACGGAGCTGCAGAGTTCGCCATCGACGTGAATCCCGAACGTCCAGGCGTTCGGCGCATCGTCATAGCGGTCGCTGACGCGACGGGACTCCGCCGGCAGGATCAATCCGCCGTGCAGATAAGCGCGATAGCGCATTTGATAGAGGCGGTCTTTGTCTTCCGGAGTTTCGATGAGCCTGTAGTCGACCCGATCAAAAATCCCTGCCCCCCGCATCAACAGCGGAGCGCGCGGCTCGGCCCGGGATTCCATCTGATACTCCACTCGTCCAGCAACTTCCGCGAGTTTAAAACATTAACGCCTCCTTAACCGAATTGCAAAGGCTTGAATCGATTACGGTTAACCCCCCGTACGACTACGGTGGCGCTGTAACGCGCAGAAAACGACTGGAAATCTCGAGGCTTGAGAATCAGGCGAACGAGCGTGAGGAGAGCGCAACGACCTGACCGTCTTGCAGCCGACGACCATGCGAGGCGTTGAGCAATTGGCGCACGCGCACCGCCGGCACCGGCCGGCTGAACAGATAGCCCTGTCCCTCGGTCACCGTGCCGTCCGCACTGATCAGTTCGAGCTGCTCATTGGTCTCGATGCCCTCGACCACGACGGACATGCCGAGATCCGCCGACAGCCGTGCTACGCCGCGCAGCAGCGTCAGCGGCCGGTCGGTGTCGATGCCCTCCAGGAAGGAGCGATCGATCTTCACCTTCTGCATCGGGAAATTATGCAGATAGCTGAGGCTGGAATAGCCGGTCCCGAAATCGTCGAGCGAGATGCGCACGCCGAGCGCATGCAATTGCGACAGGATGTCGTGCGTGAGCTGGGTGTTGCGCAACAGCGAGGATTCCGTGATCTCGATCTCCAGGCGGTGGGCCGGAAGCCCCGAGACCTCGAGCGCGTAGCGGATCTCGCTCAGCACGTCGCGCTGATGGAATTGCTGCGGCGAGAAATTCACGGCGACGCTGACGCCCTCCGGCCACTTCATGCATTCCATGCAGGCGCGGCGCAGGATCCAGCGGCCGAGATCGACGATCAGGCCCATGTCTTCGGCGACCGGGATGATGTCGACCGGCGAGACCGTGCCACGCACCGGATGATTCCAGCGCAGCAGCGCCTCGCAGGTGGTGATCTTGCCGGACCTCAAATTGACCAGCGGCTGATAAAAAAGCTCGAACTCCTCGTTGGCGAGCGCCTTGCGCAGGTCGAGCTCGAGGATGCGACGGGCCTCGACGGTCGCCGCCATCTCGTCGCGGAAGAAGCAGAAGGTGCCGCGGCCGTCGGCCTTGGCGCGATACAGCGCCATGTCCGCGTTCTTGAGCAGCGTGTCGGCGCTGGTGCCATCCGGCGAGGTCAGCGCGATGCCGACGCTGGCGCCGATCTCGACCAGATGGTTGTCGATGCGATAGCGCTCGCTCAGCCGCTCGACGATGCGGCGGGCAAGACTGGCGGCATCCTCGGGCGAGGACAGGTTCTGCTGGAACACGACGAACTCGTCGCCGCCGAAACGGGCGACGAAATCCTCGGGGCGCAGCATCTCGCGCAGGCGGTTGGCGACCGCGCACAGGAGCTGGTCGCCGCAGGGATGGCCGAGCGTGTCGTTGACCTGCTTGAACTGGTCGAGATCGATGAACAGCAGCGCGGAGAGCCGCTCGGCGTGGTGCGCGCTCGCCAGCAGCCGCTCGATCTCGTCGCGGAAGCTGACGCGGTTGGGCAGCGCCGTGAGCTCGTCGTAGCGAGCCAGATGGCTGATCTTCGCCTCGGCACTCTTGCGCTCGGTGATGTCCTCGAGCAGGAGGACAGCACCTCCGTCCGTCATGGGCTGAATGGTCCATGACAGCGTACGCCCGCGTGCGAGGTCGGGATCCGTCGTCACGATCTCCTTGTTGCGGAGCTCGCGGATGCCCTGCAGGATCAGATCACCGCTGTCCTTCGAGATGGATTGGGCATCGACGCAAGCCGCGATGATGCGCGACGCACTGGCGCCGCTCTTCACGAGATCGTCGGGCAGGCTCATCATCTCGCCGAAACGGTAGTTCATGACCGCGAGCTGACCGTCGACGTGGAACATGCACAGGCCGTGCGGCATGTTGTTCAACGCGGTGTCGAATTGGCCGGCCAGCGCCGCTTCGCGCTCGCGCGCGGCCAGTGCGCGCATGAATATCCGGTGCAGATTGGCCGAGATGCCCATCAGCGAGAACAGGAAAGCCGCGCTGACGATCGACATCGCGACGTAGAACGGCGTGCCGCGCAGCGCGAGGGCAATGACGATCGGAACGAAGACGAGGCTGACCTGGAGTTGAAAGATCCATTGCCGGCCATAGGCTCTGCCGGCGCCGCCTGCCGCGATTCCGGTGGTGACGGACAGCGCGATCATATGGGCCACGGCATCGTCGCTGGCCAACAGGGTCGTCGAGCACCACGTCCCGATCGCAGCCGCCTGGATCATCGCGCCGATCTGATAACGCTTCTGCCAGCGCGTTGCCCCTTCGGCCGTCAGCGCCGACTTGCGCTTCTGGTACAGATGCAGGTCGAACGCGCGGATGATGCCGGCGAAGACGAGACATCCGACGCAGGCCCAGATCAGGGGCTCTCCCGTCTTCAACGCAGTCAGCGCCGCGCCGATCGAGACGAATACGAGGCCGGCCAGCAGCGGACGGGGAGCCTCGAACAGCGAATCGATCAGCGCCGCCGAAATCTTCGGCGATGCCTGCTCAGGTTCTTCGCTCTGGCTTGCGAACTGCATTTGTGTTTGTACGCGCGTCCTGTCGGGCGCATACTTTTACTCAGGCCTGATGAAGCCTTTCTGAGTGAACATCGTTAAAGTCGAGTTGTTTTTCGGCAATGACGAACCCGTTTCCGCTTAGATTTCAAGCAACTAGGCAAGCCTTGCCGGGCGCAAGGTGAAGAAAGGCTTGCCTTGCGCAGCGAACCCGAAAAAATCGGCACGTTTTTTCGACAACATCGCGCGTCTGAACGCGTGAATTATTGGCCTGCGGTCGAGGACAATAGCGGCGACCAAGCCGGGTCGGAGGCGAAGCCCGGCGTCGGCACCTTGAGCTCGTTGCGACCGGAGATGTCGACGCTGTACAGCGACGGCCCGCCATTGCCGCCGGGATCGCGGAAGAACATCAGCACGCGGCCGTTCGGCGAGAAGGTCGGCCCCTCGTTGTGGAAGCCGGAGGTGAGCAGCCGCTCGCCGGAGCCGTCAGGCTTCATGACGCCGATCGCGAACTGTCCGCCGCCCTGTCTGGTGAAGGCGATGTAATCGCCCTTCGGCGACCACACCGGCGTCGAATAGCTGGCATTGGTGTCGTCCTTGGAGAAGGAGATGCGCTGCGCCTGCCCTCCGCCCGCCGCCATCACGTAGATCTGCGACCTGCCGCCACGATCGGATTCGAAGCAGATGCGGGCGCCGTCCGGCGAGTAGGACGGCGACGTGTCGATCGCCGGCGTGTCGGTGAGACGCGTGGTCGAGCGCGAGCGCAGATCCATTACGAACAGGTTGGAGTTGCCGCCCTGCTGCAGGCTCATGATGACGCGCTGGCCGTCCGGCGAGAAGCGCGGCGCGAAAGTCATGCCGGGGAAGTTGCCGACGATCTCGCGCTGGCCGGTCTCGATGTTGAAGAGATAGACCTTCGGATCGCCCTGGCCGAACTCCATGTAGGTGATCTCTTGCGAGTTCGGCGAGAAGCGTGGCGTCAGCACCAGGTCGGAGCCGCGGGTCAGGTAGCGCACATTGGCGCCGTCCTGGTCCATCATCGCGAGCCGCTTGACGCGGCGCTCCTTCGGTCCGGTCTCGTCCACGAACACCACGCGGCTGTCGAAATAGCCCTTCTCGCCGGTCATCCGCTCGTAGATCTGATCGGAGATGATGTGGGCGATGCGGCGCCAATATTCCGGCGAGGTGAAATATTGCTGTCCGGTGAGCTGCTGGCCGGAGACCACGTCCCACAGGCGGAATTCGGCCTTGAGCCGGCCATCCGGCTGCCGCGTCATACGGCCGGTGACGAGGGCCTGCGCGTTGATGGTCTTCCAGTTCTGGAATTGCGGCGCGACGTCCATGTTGTTGATGCGCTCGATGAACGCAGCCTGGTCGATCGGCGCGAAAAGACCCGAACGCTTCAGATTGTTGGTGATGACCTGCGTGACGCCGTTGCCAACGTCGCCGTCGGACGGAGTGCCCGGGAGGAAGTTGGTGATCGCGATCGGGATCGGCTGGAATGCCGTGGGATCGATGCGGAGGCGAGGCTCCTGGCCAAAGGCGCGTCCGCTCCCCAGCATCGCGAGGGTCGACCCGGTGAGGGTCATGAAACGGCGGCGGTTCATCAAACGGGCATCATTCATCGCAAAATTCTTTTGTTCGGATGTCACAACATATCTTTCAGACCGAAAGTCATCGGAATGAGCTTCCAGCTCTCGTACTGCTGCTTTGGCATGAACGAGTAGACCTGACACTGCACGATGGCGCGCTTGGCGCTCTCCGCCACGGCCTGGGCGATCGACCGCGACGGTCCCCTCACCGCCACCACGATCGGCTCGGACGCCAGCGATCCGTCGATCTTCATGGGAATGTCGATGTCGGCTTCGTACTGGTCAGCATCCTGCCCGTTATAGGTCGGCGTGAAGCAGTGCTTGACCGCGTTTTGGAACGCACCGCGCCAGGTCGCGACGTTGTTCGCGGCTGTCCCCGTCGCCGCCCCCAGCGAGGCCGACGCATTCAGTGCCGAACCCGTCTGCTCGTGCCGGGTCGCGGCGCGCTTGTCGAGGTCGCGCTGGATCTGCGCGGGGTCGAAGGTGCGCTCCTTGGGCTTGGGCTGCTGTTGCGGCTGCACGGCCGCGACCTTCTGCTCCACGGGCTTGGGCGGTGGCTTCTTGGTGTCCAGCTTCTTCTGCAGCTCGGCGATCGGATCTTCCTTGGCCGGATCAGGCTTCTTTTCCTGCGGCTTCGGCTCTTCCTTCGGCTTGGCTTCGGCCACCGGCTTGGGCGGCTCGGGCTTCTTCTCCACCGGCTTCTCGACGGGCTTTGGCGGCGGCTCCGGCTGCGAGTTGGTCTTGATCAGCTCTTTCTTCTCCGTGACCTTGCCGACGGCGTCTTCCTCCGGCTTGGGCTCGGCGATCTTCTCGACCTTGGGCTTCAGTTCTTCCTTCTTGCCGGTCTTCTGTCCCGCCATCATCTTGGCAAGCTGATCGGTGGAGATGATGTCGACCGGGAGCGACTCTTCCGGCGCCACATAGGCCTTGCTGCTGAAGGTGACGAGGCCCCATCCCAGCACGAGGACATGGAGCACAATCGACGCAACGAGTGTCTTGTCGACGTTCACCTTCACGGCTTACCCCTGATCCGCTTCCGTGACGAGGGCAAGCTTCTTGAATCCTGCGCCGGACAACTGGCCCATCACCTTGGCCACCGTGCCGTAATCCGCCTTCTTGTCAGCGCGCAAATAGATGCGCTCCTCGAGCCCGCCGCGCGCGTCCGTGATCGCCTTCAGTTTCGGCACGAGGTCGTTGATGGCGATTTCGGCATCGTTGATGAACACTTTGCCCTTGATGTCGACCGAGAGCTGGATCGGCTTCTGGTCGCTGTTTTCGATGCTCTTGGCCTGGGTCTGCGGCAGGTCGAGCGGCACACCGACCGTGAGCATCGGCGCCGACACCATGAAGATGATGAGCAGCACCAGCATCACGTCGACCATCGGCGTGACATTGATTTCGGCCACAACGGGCTTGCGCCGGCCGCGACGTCCGCCGCCTCCGGATGAACTTGCGACGTTCATGCCCATGGTCTGGTGCCCAAATTGCCCTTCACACTATACACGCCGTCCGTCAGCCACGCTCATCGATCTGACGGGACAGGATGGCTGAAAATTCATCGGCGAAACCCTCGAGCCGCTGGGCCTGCCGGTTCACCTCGGAGGTGAACTTATTGTAGAAAATAGTGGCAGGAATGGCGGCGATAAGGCCGACGGCGGTCGCAAACAGCGCCTCCGCGATACCGGGGGCCACCACCGCCAAAGAGGTATTTTTCGACGCCGCGATTGACTGGAAGCTCGACATGATGCCCCAGACCGTGCCGAACAGGCCGACGAAGGGGCCGGCGGAGCCGACGGTGGCGAGCACCAGCAGGCGGCGTTCCAACCGCTCGACCTCGCGTGCGATCGAAACGTTCATCACCTTGTCGATGCGCATCTGAAGCCCCGCGACGGAGCGGGCATGGCTCTCGAACGAACGCTTCCATTCGCGCATCGCCGCGACGAAGCAGGCCGCCATGGAATGCGTCGGCTTGGCCGAGAGCGTGCGGTAAAGCTCCTCGATCGATTCGCCGGACCAGAAGGCCTGCTCGAAGCGGTCCATCGAGCGCCGCGTGCGCGCATAAAGGAAGATCTTGTCGATGGCGATGGCCCAGACCCACACCGAGCAGGCCAGCAGTCCCAGCATCACCGCTTTCACGATCCAGTGAGCCTGCCAGAACAGCGCAATCAGCGACACGTCGGCGGAGGCAGCAACCGGAAGGGCTGACTGAGCCAATTCGGCCGGATTCATAAGCAGTATCCTCTCAAGGCGATCGTTACCTAATGTCCGTCGGCCAACAAATGGGCCGGTGTTCCCCAACAGCCGCGCTAGAACCCGCGCGGCCGGCAAGCCTGCTCAAAGCCTTGTCTTTCTGGGGTGCAGGGCTCGTCCAAAGCCGGCCGCCTGCATTCCCCGCCAAGATGTCAAAACTATGGGCCTCGACACGACTTCGGGCGTGACTGTCCGCAAATACCAGAGCCCGGCGTTGGTTAATGCGGGGTTACCGGCGACGAATTTGGCTGCGGGAAAAGGAGGCGGCCCAAGGGGATGCCAAGGGGATGCGGCGGCCCCCGTCGCCGTAGGAACCGGCCCACCCGGCAGAAAATTGTCCCGGAATTCCCTTTTTGGCGAGGTTTTGCCATGAGCATCAACCCCAAAACGACCGCCGCAATCGGCGATCATCCCCTGCATCCCATGCTGATTCCATTCCCCATCGCGTGCCTGGTCGGCGCCCCCATCGCCGATCTCGCCTTCATCGGAACCGGCGACGGTTTCTGGGCAACAGCCGCAATCTGGCTGATCGGCGCCGGCATCGTCATGGCGCTGGTTGCTGCCACGGCGGGCTTCATCGACTTCTTCAGCGAGCCCCGCATCCGCCGCCTCGAGGATGCCTGGTATCACATGGTCGGCAACCTCGCGGCGGTCGTGCTGGCGCTGGTCAATTTCTATCTCCGCTACGCGCAAGGCGCTGAAGCCGCCGTAAAACCATGGGGCGTGGTGCTGTCGCTGATCGTCGTCGGCGTTCTCTTGTTCACGGGATGGAAGGGCTGGGAGATGGTGTACCGGCATCATGTTGCAGTGCTGGACGCACCCGGCCAGACCAGCTCGGAGCCGGTCAATCCGCATCATGGCGGCGAGAGCCACCGCCGCGCCGCCTGAGCGCGCATCAAGCTGCCGAAGCGGGGGCGGGGCAATTGGTGAGCCGCGCGGGATTGCCGATTGCGGTGCAGCCGCTGGGCACGTCACGGGTCACGACCGTCCCGGCGCCAATCTTGGCGAAATCGCCGACATCGATGTCGCCGAGGATGGTCGCGCCGGAGCCGATGAACACGCCGCGACCGATGCGCGGCGAGCGCATCGGCAGGTCGCCATGGCGCCCGATGCTGACGTTCTGAAGAATGGTGGCCTCGTCGCCGACAACGACATTGGCACCGATCACGATGCCGGTGGCGTGGTCGAGATACACCGACGATCCAAGGCTCGCGGCCGGATGAATGCTGACCTGCAAAACGTTCGACGCCTCGTTCTGCAACAGCAGCGCCGCGTCGCGCTGGTCATGACGCCATAGCCAGTGCGAGACGCGCCAGGCTTGCAGCGCGACGTAGCCCTTGAAATGGAGCAGCGGCGGCAGCAGGCCGGCGGCGGCGGGATCATGCAGCGCGATGGCGCGCAGATCGCGGCCGGCCGCTTCGACCAGATTTGGTTGGCCGCGAAAGGCATCGCGCGAAAACGTCGTGAAGCGCTCGCGTTCGGCCGCGCTGCCGCCGAGCCGGCGCCCGATCAGATCGGCCAAGGCGGAGGTAAAATCGTCATGGGCAAGGATGGCGCCGGCAACAGCCTTGCCGAAGATTGGGTCCGCCGCTGCGGCGCGCTGTGCCTCGCCGCGGATATCCTGCCAGAGGGTCTCGCTCGCCATGATCGCAGTCTCTGCCATCTTCGCCGCCTGCGGTGTTTTGACGCTTGCTTCTCGCTGTCGAATATAGGACGCAGGCCGCCTGCGCGCCAATTGGCGTCAGCAACACACGCGGTTGCCTGTGCGCCATGCTCCCCGTGAGGCTACGAGCTTGCTTGCCAGAGAGCCGTGACCATATAGTCGGTCGGTCCTTCGACCGAAGCCCGCGGTGGTCCGCCATCCGCGGGTTTTTCGTACCCGGCCGCGGCCAAGCTGCCCGATACAATTCCGCATCCACGTCATCCAAGGTCACGCTCAAATATGTCGCCTAACGCCTCCGCCGACGACCACCACGACGACATCATGTACCCGTCCGCCATACCGTTCCTGCTGGTCCATCTCGGCTGCTTGGCGGCGATCTGGTCCGGCGTCACCTGGCAGGCGGTCGCGATCTGCATCGCACTCTATTGCGCGCGGATGTTCGGTATCGGCGCCGGCTACCACCGCTATTTCTCGCATCGGGCATTTGCGACCGGCCGGGTGTTTCAGTTCATCCTGGCCTGCCTCGCGCAAAGCAGCGCGCAGAAGAGCGTGTTGTGGTGGGCGGCCAAGCATCGCCACCATCACCTGCATTCCGACACCGAGAACGACGTGCATTCACCGCGTCACCGCGGCTTCCTCTACAGCCATCTCGGCTGGATCTTCGACCGGCAGCACGACACCACCGACCTCGTGAAGGTCGGCGATCTCGCCGTCTATCCCGAGTTGATGTGGCTGCACCGGCTGGAGCTGCTGCCGGCCTTCGTGCTGGCAGGACTCTGCTTCCTGGTCGCAGGATGGTCGGGTCTGGTCGTCGGCTTCCTCTGGAGCACGGTGCTGGTCTATCACGCCACCTTCTGCATCAATTCGCTCGCCCATGTGCATGGACGCAAGCGCTACGTGACGGGCGATGATTCCCGCAACAACTGGCTGCTGGCGTTGTTCACGCTGGGTGAAGGCTGGCACAACAATCACCACGCCTACCAGAGCAGCGTGCGACAAGGCTTTCGCTGGTGGGAAGTCGACGTGACCTACTACATCCTGACGGTCCTGTCGTGGATCGGCGTCGTCTGGAACATGAAGGCGCCGCCCGAACAGGTGCTGCGCAACGAGCAGCCGCTCGGCGCGCGCGTCATCCAGCGGGCCGCCCGCGAGCTCGCCGGACGGTTCGATGCGCAGACCCTGGCGCATGCGATCTCGTCGGCGCGGCGCCGGGCCGATCTCGCGCAGCTGCAGCTGCCGTCGCTGCACGACATCCTCAACCGCGCACATGAAGGTGTCGACGCGCTGACGCATCTGCATCTGCCGAAGATTCCGACCCGCGAGGAGTTTCTGGCGGAGGCCAAGGCGATGTTCGCGCGCACGCGATCGCTCAACGAGATCGTCGACCACGCCTACGAGCATTTCCTCTCGTCGGTTCGCGCGCAGCTGGCGGCGACGGCCTGAAATCATCGCGGCTGCCCCCGACGCCCCCAAAACCAGACCGCCCGCCTGCGGGTTGCGCAGGCGGGCGGCTCGGGGCCATCAGGACTTTGGGGGCATGCGCCTGAAGGCTTTGAGAGGTGCGAACCTTCAGATCAACCCTGCGGCTGGTCGTTCGGCGGCGGGGTCGGACGCGTCTTGTGCTGCGCCATGAACTGGTCGAACTCTTCCTTGTCCTTGGCGTGACGCAGACGGTCGAGGAAGTTCTTGAACTCGACCTGCTCCTCCTCGAGCCGACGAAGCGTCTCAGAGCGATATTCGTCGAAGGCGCGGTTGCCGGAGGACGGCGGGCCGAAGCCAAAGCCGAAGCCGCGGCGCTCCATGCGGTCGCGCATGCGATCCATCTTGTACTGCATCCGCTCCATCTTGTTCTGCCAGCGATCCTGGTTGCTCCAGCACGACATTCTTCTGCTCCCGAGTGTGAAAAAGAGAAGGGCAAGTCCGATCGGCCACCAGATGATGAAGCCGAGAATGGTCACGGCAATCCAGCCGGGATGCCAGGGCGTATCGAGCATGCGAGGACGCTCGTACTGTTGGTATTGGTCCGAAGGGCCGCGCCATCGATTGACATCAGCGGTGTAGGCCATTTCCCATCTCCATCACGGCACCAGCGCCGTTGTGAATGTAAATAACATTTACATAGCTAGACGATCCCGCGATTTTGTCAAGCTGGGCGCCAGACACGGCCGCGTGATTATTTGCGCAATCTTATTTCGGCTTGCCCCAGGGGCCGCCGGGCGGCAGGCCCGAACCGGAGGACGCCTCCGGTGGCACGGGCGGCGGCTCGGCGCCCTTGCCCGCGGGACGACGCTCGGTCGGGAAGCCGAGGCCGCGCAGATAGATCAGCACCTCGGCTTCCAGCAGCTCGTCCGGCGACATCGGCAGCTTCCGTCGCGCAGCGTCGCCGCGGGAAAACAGCGAGGCCACGCCGTGCGCCATCGACCAGATGTGCAAGGCCATCATCATCGCCGGCGGCCGCGGTGTGCCCGGCGGCGTCAGCGCCGCGAGCCGCTCGGCTGCGGCGCGAATGATGTTGAATGCGCGCTCGCTGGCGGCCTGAAGCGCAGGATTGGCGTCCACCGGCACGCCCGATTCGAACATCGCGCTGTAGAAGGCGGGCTCCTCGCGGGCGAAGGCCAGATAGGCCTTGCCGACGCGCTCGAACGCGGTGACCGTATCGGGACGCCCGTCGTCCCAGACCGCAGCCAGACGCGCCTCGAACTGCTCGAAGCCGCGCTGGGCGATCGAGGACAACAGTTCGTCGCGGTCGCGGAAATGCCGGTAGGGCGCCGCCGCGCTGACGCCGGCCATGCGCGCGGCATCGGCAAAGGTGAAGCCCGCCGCGCCTTTCTCGGCGATCAGGCCGAGAGCGGCCTGCAACAGGGCCTCCTTCAGATTGCCGTGGTGATAGCCGCGCTCGGCGCGGCGCTGCTCCTTGCGCCAGCTCATGTGAACGACCTTTACATGAGCTTGGCGTGAAGGTCACTAGCGGCGATGAGGCGTCGCTGGGCCCGTAGATCCACGGATGGTGCCGGGCCCGATGCCTCGGCATCGAGCCCGGCTGCAAACTGGCGAAGCTACATCTGAGGAATCGGCAGCACGGGCATGACCTCGATCGCCTCGCCCGGAAAGATCGCAAAATGCGGATGGTTCTCGAACAGCTTTGCAGCTTCCTCCTGCGAGGCGGCGCGCACCACCGTGAAGCCGGTCAGCGCATTGCTGATCTCGGTGATGCCGCTTCGGTCGATCCTGCGGGTCTTGCCGAGCGGGCCGCCCATCTCGACGATGACGGCCTGATGCTTCTCGACCCAGCCGTGCCAGGCGGCCATGCCCTCCTGCTCCTTTGCCTTCCGTTCAGCCTCGGGCAGCGCACGCCAAGCCGCCATTTTCGCTCGCTCATGCTGCCGAGATAGACGGCGAGGAATTTGTGTTTGGTGCTCATCGGTCTCTCCCTTGTTGATCTCTTGACGACCACCGCGGAATTCTCCGCGGCCGGCTACTTCCTCAGATCGTCCAATCCGGCTGCGGCCTGCTGCACGTCGGGCGGAAAGTCGCTCATTTCCTGCACCTGCCGGATTTCGACGATTTCGTTCGGCGAGGCCGGGCACTTCTTCGCCCAGGCGATCGCCTCGGCGCGCGAGGCGACCTCGATCATCCAGTAGCCGCCCAGGACTTCCTTGGCCTCCGCGAAGGGGCCGTCGGTGACGACGGGCTCGCCGGTTGCGAACGAGACGCGCGCGCCCATGGAGGGCGGGTGCAGGCCGTCGAGCGTGATCAGCACGCCGGCATCCTTCAGCGCCTCGTTGTAGCGCATCATCGCTGCGACATGCTCGGGATCGAGTTGAACGTCCGGCGGCGCGCTCTCGTAGCCGAGCGGGATCATCAGCATCATGAATCGCATGGGTGGTGTCCTGGGTTCAGTCGAAATGGGTGGCAGCCGTGGGCCGGCGTTCACCTCCAAGACGAACGACCTCTTGCGAATCCGACAAGCGAGCGGAAATTAATTGGGACCAACCGGCGAGCGGCCATCTGCTGGGCGCCCGGTGAGCGCGAGCCTGAAAAAATAATGCAGCCCAGCTCCGTACAGTTACGGGAGCTCTATGAACCACAGCGTGCATATAAACTCAAAATTCTCGTGAGTTGAATTGGATAGACAACACACGTGAAAACACGGGAGCAGCAGCAACCGCGAAGGAATTTACCGTTTGGTCAAGAAGGTTGGGCAAATTTTTCGTCTACGGAAACGCCGAACGGCAATCCTTCATTCTTCATCGGGCTATTGCGAGGCTTACGTGTTCAATTTCCAAAGCAAGAAAGTCAGGCACGCCGTCGCGGAGGTCGAGGCACTCGACCGGTCGCAGGCCGTGATCGAATTTGGTCTCGACGGCACCATCCTGGATGCCAATGAGAACCTGCTGAAGATGAGCGGCTACACGCTGGCCGAGATCAAGGGCAAGCATCACAGCATCTTCGTCAGCCCGGCCGAGCGCGAGAGCGCCCGCTACCGCGATTTCTGGGCCAGCCTGAACCGCGGCGAATTCCAGACCACGCAATACAAGCGTTTCGGCAAGGGCGGGAAGGAAGTCTGGGTCCACGCCTCCTACGCGCCGCTGCTCGACGAAAACGGCAAGGTGGTCAGCTTCATCAAATTCGCCACCGACATCACGGCGTACAAGATGAGGACCATGGAGGACGCGGGCAAGCTCGCCGCGATCAGCCGTGCGCAGGCCGTGATCGAGTTCAACATGGACGGCACCATCGTCACCGCCAACGAGAATTTCCTCAACGCGATGGGCTACTCGATCGACGAGATCCAGGGCAAGCACCACAGCATGTTCGTGACGCCGGAGGATCGCGCCGGCACGGCCTATACCGACTTCTGGGCGCGGCTGAACCGCGGCCAGTTCGAGGCGGCCGAATACAAGCGTCTCGGCAAGGGCGGCAAGGAAATCTGGATTCTGGCGACCTACAACCCGATCCTCGACGAGATGGGCCGGCCATTCAAGGTGGTGAAATTCGCCACCGACGTCACCGCGCAGAAGATGAAGGCGGCCGACAATGACGGACAGCTCGCCGCCATCCAGAAGTCGCAGGCGGTGATCGAGTTCAACATGGACGGCACGATCCGCACAGCCAACGAGAATTTCCTCAAGGCGATGGGCTATTCGCTGACGGAGATCAAGGGCCAGCACCACTCCATGTTCGTCGAGCCGAACGAGAAGAATTCGGCGGCCTATCGCCAGTTCTGGGATACCCTCAACCGGGGCGAATACCAGGCCGCCGAATACAAGCGGATCGCCAAGGGCGGGCGGGAGATCTGGATCCAGGCCTCCTACAACCCGATCTTCGATCTCAATGGCAAGCCCTACAAGGTGGTGAAATACGCCACCGACATCACCGCGCAGGCGATCGGCCGCAAGAAGGCCGACAATGCGCGCGGGCTGATCGAGGCTGTCGCCGCCGGCAGCGAGCAGATGAGCGCCTCGATCCACGAGATCTCCGAGACCATGGCGAAGTCGCGCGAGACCTCCAAGGTCGCGACGACCAGGGTCGAGTCCGCGGATGGCCAGGCACAGAAGCTGGCCGCAGCGGCGCAGGCCATGAGCGGCATCGTCGAGATGATTTCGGGCATCACCAGCCAGATCAACCTGCTCGCACTCAACGCCACGATCGAGTCGGCGCGCGCGGGCGAAGCCGGCCGCGGCTTTGCAGTGGTCGCCTCCGAAGTGAAGAGCCTCGCGAACCAGGCCAAGCAGGCGACCGACACGATCACCTCCGAGATCGACGCGCTGAACGTCATCTCGGGCGACGTCGCCAGCTCGCTCACCGCGATCAAGGCTGCGATTGCCGGCGTCAACGAGTTCATCGCGTCCACCGCTGCCGCGGTCGAGGAACAGAGCATCGTGACCTCGGACATGTCGGCCAACATGCAGCGGGCCTCGGCGGAGCTGGCTTAGGCGTCATCCTCGTCATCTCTATCGCCGTCATCCCCGATTTTGCGTCAGCCTGCCTCGAAGGCTGGGAGGTCGGCCGCACCGCTGTAGCCCCCTTCCGCGCCGGGACGAAAGCACAGTAAAAGGAGCCTGCACGCGACGCACCCTCTCGACACAGGACGGATCCACCCATGCCGCAAGCCCCGCAAAAAGTTGCCCTCGTCACCGGCGCCGCGCGCGGAATTGGTCTGGCGACAGCGAAGAAGTTTCTCGCCGAGGGCTGGCGTGTGGCGCTGCTCGACATTGAGGGCGAGCTGCTCGGCCGCGCCGTTGCCGAGATCGGCCAGGACGAGGCAACGCTGGCGCTGACTTGCGACGTTTCGGATGCAGCCGCGGTGAGTGCGGCAATGACGATGGTCGAGCAACGGTTCGGCCGGCTGGACGCGCTCGTCAACAATGCCGGCATCGCGGTGTTCGCGCCGCTGATGGAGACGTCGGAGGCCGACTGGCGCCGCGTGCTCGAGGTCAATCTCACCGGCCCGTTCCTCTGCACCAAGGCCGCGGTGCCCCTGATGCGCGACGGCAATGGCGGCGCCATCGTCAACATCACCTCGATCTCCGCGGTGCGCGCCTCGACGCTGCGCTCGGCCTACGGCACCAGCAAAGCGGGCCTCGCCCATCTCACCAAGCAGCTCGCCGTCGAGCTCGCCTCGCTCAACATCCGCGTCAACGCGGTCGCGCCGGGGCCCGTCGACACCGCGATGGCGAAGCAGGTGCACACCAAGGAAATCCGCGCCGATTATCACGACGCTATCCCGCTCAACCGTTACGGCCTGGAAGTGGAGCTCGCGGACGCGATCTACTTCCTGTGCTCGGCGAATGCGAGCTACATTACCGGTCAAATTTTGGCCGTTGATGGCGGCTTCGATGCCGCGGGTATCGGCTTGCCGACGCTGCGCGGGCAACGGCGCAACGGGTAGGACCTGTACGGTGGGTTAGCACGACGGCTGCGCGAAGCGCCGGCTGCCGGGCCGTACCCACCTCTTCTCACGCGGCGCCAAGATGGTGGATTACGCTACGCTAACCCACCCTACAATATCCAGTTGGTGGAGGCTTCATGCCACGCGTCTCATTGCTCAAAGCCCTGATGCTTGCAGCCACGCTGCTCGTCTCTGCGCCCGCGGCCGCCGAGATCCGCATCCTCCAGTCGCCCGGCGGCCAAGTCGGGCCATTCCTCGATCTGTTCGAGAAGGTGCGCGAGAGCGGCGAACGCGTCGTGATCGACGGTCCCTGCCTGTCCGCCTGCACGCTGGTGCTGAGCATCGTGCCCGGCGAGCGCATCTGCGTCACCAAGCGTGCGGTTCTCGGCTTCCATGCCGCACGCTCGGTTGACCGGCGCGGGCGCTTCTATGCCGAGCCGGAAGCATCGGTCGCGGTGCTCGACGCCTATCCCGGCCCGGTGCGCGATTGGATTAGCCGTCGCGGCGGTCTCACCTCGCGGTTGCTGCTGCTCAAGGGGCGCGATCTCGCCGCGATCTATCCGCGTTGTCGCTGACGAGGTTGGGAGCTGCCGCGCGTGTGATGTGAATGGGCTCTGTGAACCGCGTCACATTGAAGGCGATTGCTTGGCGGTTTACTCGGCTGACTCGAGGCCATACGCCGGGTTCCCTGTGCTCGCATGCAGCGTACGCACCGGGAGATTTGCGCCATCAGGCGCTGGCTTCCGTTCAGAAGAGAGTCTGTATCACCGGTGCCAGCTTCGCGCTGGCGCAGATGAGCATTCCCCAAAGAGCAAAGTTGATCTGTAGCGCCGCCGCCATCGGTCGCTCCCCTGACAAGTGACGTCCATCCCAGTTTGTAGCTTTTATGAATCACCAATAGCGATTCTGGCGGGCAGATCACAGCCCAATATTGCGTCAATTGTTGTGCGATGCAGTTGGCGTGATTTCACGAAGCGGCCGCACTGCTCCCGCAAAGTGATGCGTATCGTCAGTTCATTACATGGCCGTGCCGGCCAACTCGTTTGCCTTAAGTTCCATTTCACCGACGCGATGCAAGCCTTCCCGCGTGGATCTTGCGCATCGCGCAGCGAACTTTGGGTCCGGCTGATGCGATACGGCTTTATCTTGCTCACTTTCTGCACAACGCTGCTTGGCTGTGCAGTCGCACTGGCCCAGGAGCGCCGTCCGATCGCGTGGGATGGCCTCGGCCAGGACCCCAACAAGAGCGCGAACCGCGTTCATGCCGCGAAGCGGCCGACAGCGCCCCCTGCGGCCGCAGCGAGTGATCCCAATCAGGATCGGGAACGCGTGCTCGGCACCTTGCGGCCTTATTCCGAAGCGTGGTGGGCGGTCCACGACGAGATCGAAGCGGAGAAGGACAGGCAGCTCGGCACCAAGCTCGTGATCTGTCCTCGCTGCGTGCAACCGTCATCGCCGCAGGGGCAGGAGGTAACCGGCTCGATCCGGTGAGACCACGGCGGATCGGCGCGCGACGGAACGATCCCATGCGCGTCCCCTCTCCCGCAGCATGGAGAGAGGGAACCGCAACTCGATCAAACATGTGCGCAATCGCGCATCACATTCCTTCGGCCGGACAGTTCACCATCCAGGGAATGCCGAACTTGTCGACGCACATGCCGAAGCCCTTGGCCCAGAACGTCTTGCTGAAGGGCATGTTGACGGTGCCACCGTCGGCGAGTGCGTTGAACTTGCGCTCGCCATCGGCGGCATCCTTGACCGTGAGCGAGATCGCAAAGCCCTGCGGCTTGTGAAAATGCTCGGCCGGCGAGTCGGAGGCCATCAATACGCTGCCGTCAGGCAGTGACATCCGCGCATGCATCATCATCTTCTCGCGGCCGGGTGTAGCTGGAACCTCCGGTGGCGCGTCCGATGAACGCATCATCGCCTCGATCTTGCCGCCGAGAACCTTGGCGTAATAGTTGAACGCGGCTTCGCAATTGTCCTGATAGAACAGATAGGGATTGAGCATCGTTTCTCTCCTCTTCTTCGTTGGCAATGAAATCTATTGCTTCTCGGTGAGCTTCTTCAGGCTGGCGAGGCCGGTCTCGAAATCCTTGCCGATCATGCTGTCCATGTTGATGAACACCTGCATCACTTTGGACACGAACGGGGCCGGACCGTCCATGGTCCATGTGACCAGTGTGCCATCGCCTTGCGGCACAAAGGTGAACTCGGCGGTGTTGTGACCCTCGAACGGACGCTCGAAATCGAGCTTGATGCGAAGCTTCGAGGGCGCATTCGCCTCGAGGATCTCCATGTGTCCGGCGCCGACATTGTTGTTGCCGTCCCAGGCATAGGTCGCGCCCTTGCCTTCGGCGGCTCCGCCAAAAGTCCGCTTCATGGCGGGGTCTCGGTTTTCATAGGGCGACCAGGCGGTCCAGCGGCGGAAATCGGCGACGACCGGATAGATCGCACCGGCCGGCGCTTTCACGGCGAGACTGCGCTCGACGCGGAATGTGTCGGGTTTCGTCAAGGCAAAGACGAGGATTCCCGCAAGCCCGGCTGCAAGGACGATGGCGATGATGGCAATGGCTTTCAGCATGGGTCACTCCCTGGACACGGGATTAAGACGAAAGGGGATGGCTGGGGCCGACACGGCCGGATGATTTTTTCGTCATGGCCGGGCTTGTCCCGGCCATCCACGTTCTTGTTGCGGATGAACGTGGATGCGTGGGACGAGCCCGGGCATGCCGGCGCGGTAATAGCTCGCCCTACTTCACCTTCGCCTTGCCCGACACCACCCCCTTCGGCTGGCTATCCCGGATCAGGCGATCGAGATGCATGCGGATGTGGGCGGCCTCCGCGGACGTATTGGCAAGCGCAATGGCGCGATCGAAGGCGATACGAGCCTCCTCGTTGCGGCCAAGCTGCATCAGGAAGGCGCCGCGCACGCCATAGAAGTGGAAGTAATTGGCGAGCTTCGGCGCCAGCGGCTCGATCAGCTCGAGCGCAGCCTCTGGCCCGCGCACCTTGGAGACCGCGACCGCGCGGTTGAGCGTCACCACCGGCGAAGGCTGCACCACTTCGAGCGCGCCGTAGAGCAGGTCAATCTGGGTCCAGTCGGTCTCCTCCGGCGTCGCTGCGCGCGCATGCAGCGCGGCGATCGCGGCCTGGATCTGGTAGGGTCCGCTACGGCGGTGGCGCATCGCCTTGTCGATCAGCGCGAGGCCTTCCGCGATCATGGTGCCGTTCCACAGCGAACGGTCCTGGTCGTCGAGCAGGATGAGCGACCCGTCCGCCGCAAAGCGCGCGGCGCTGCGCGCATGTTGCAACAGGATCAGCGCCGTCAGGCCCATGATCTCCGGCTCACTCTGGAACAGCCGCAGCAGCAGGCGCGCCAGCCGGATCGCCTCTTCGCACAGCGGCTTCCTGATTTCCGCGGTGTCGCCGCTCGCCGAATAGCCCTCGTTGAAGATCAGGTAGATCATCGCCGCAACGCCGGCGAGCCGCTCGGAGCGCTCGATCGCGCCGGGCGCCTCGAACGGGACGCCGGCGTCGGCGACCTTGGCCTTGGCGCGCGTGATACGCTGCTCCATCGCCGCTTCCGAGACCAGGAAGGCGCGCGCGATCTGCTTCACCGTGAGACCGGAGACGATACGCAGCGCCAGCGCGATCTGCTGCGTCGCCGGCAGCTGCGGGTGGCAGCAGATGAACATCAGCCGCAAGATGTCGTCTCGGTAGTGCGAGCCGTCGAGCCGCTCGGCAAGCGCACCCTCGGCATCATCGAGATCGGAGATCGCCTGGTCGTCCTCGGGCAGTGGTTGCTGCTTGCGGGCGCGGCGGACTTCGTCGATGGCGACGTTGCGGCCCACCATGATCAGCCAGGCCGCGGGATCGCGCGGCGGCCCGTTCTGCGGCCAGGTTTTCAGCGCGCGCAGGCAGGCGTTCTGAAAGGCTTCCTCGGCCGTATCGAGATCGCGGAAATAGCGCAGCAACGCGCCAACCGCCTGAGGTCGCGCCGAGGTCAGCGCAGTCTCGATCCAGGCGGTGTCGGCCTCGCTCACGTCAGATTTCCTCCGGGCCTGAATACGCCGACGGGACGCACCTCATAGGCGCCGCCGGGATTGGCGGCTCCGAGGTCGCGCGCGACATCGAGCGCGTCGTCGAGGTTCTTGCAGTCGACGATGTAGAAGCCGAGCAGTTGCTCCTTGGTCTCGGCATAGGGGCCGTCGAGCACCAGCGGCGGGTCTTCCTTGCGCAGCGTCGCCGCCGCCGTGGTCGGCAACAGTCGAGCAACCGGGCCGAGCCGGCCCTGGCTGGTGAGCTTCTCCTGCACCACGGCGAGCTTCTTCATCACGGCCTCGTCCTGCTCCTTGCTCCAGGAGCCGACGAAGTCCTCGTCGTGATAGCAAAGGATCGCATAAAGCATGGGCAGCACCTTCTTGAACTCTTGTTTTTAGGACGATCCACTATGCCCCGCCCCGACAGGACTGCGGAAAAAATTTGCAAGAAAAATCCGCCAGATCGTGCCAAGGAGGGCCTTCTCAAGCGGAACTCCACGAGGCACTTCGAATGACCAAAGGCACACTGGCCGTCCTGATCAACAGCATGCAGCAGAACTGGACGCCGGAGCGCTGGAAAGCCCGGTTCGACGCAGTCTGCGGCGGCCGCCCCGTGGCGCTGCTGCCCAATTCCGCGCTCGATCCAGCCGAGGTGCACTATGCCGCTGTGTGGAAGCCGGTGCCTGGCGATCTCGGCGCGTTCCCCAACCTGCGTGCGATCTTCAATCTGGGTGCCGGCGTCGATGCGCTGATGGCGGACAAGAGCCTGCCTGACGTGCCGCTGGTGCGCGTCGCCGTGCCCGACCTGACCAACCGCATGACCGAATATGTCGTGTTGCACGTGCTGATGCACCACCGCCAGGAGCTTTACCTGCGGGAGTCGCAGCGCGCGAAGCGCTGGGAGCCGACCTATCAATGGCCGGCCAGCGCCATCACTGTCGGCATCATGGGATTGGGCACTCTCGGCGCCGACGCGGCCGATGTGCTGCGCAGGCTCGGCTTCCGCGTTGCCGGCTGGAGCCGCAGCCCGCGCACGATCGACGGTGTCGAATGCTTCCATGGCACGGCCGGGATGGACGCGTTCCTGCGCAAGACCGACATCCTGGTCTCACTGCTGCCGCTGACGCCCGACACGCATGGCATCCTCAACCGCGACGTCTTCGCCAAACTCAACCGCAACGGCCCGCTCGGCGCACCGGTGCTGATCAATGCCGGCCGCGGCGGCTTGCAGAACGAAACCGACATCCTGGCCTGCCTCGACGACGGTACGCTGGGCGCCGCCTCGCTCGACGTCTTCGTGCAGGAGCCGCAACCGAAAGACAGCCGGTTCTGGACCCACCCCAAGGTGGTGCTGACCCCGCACAATGCCGCGGACACCGACGCGGACGCGATCTCGGCCTACGTCGCCGAGCAGATCGCACGCTTCGAGGCGGGCGGTGCGCTGGAGAACGTGGTGGATCGGGCAAGAGGGTATTAGAGGCTCGCCAGCTCTACACACTCTCTGTCGTCCGCTGTCCGGAACGACAGCTCAGGTTTTCGGCCCAGCCCCCACCATGACGTCGATCGCGCCCTTCACGATCGCCTCGAGCTCCTTGCGCGGAACGCGCGCACGGGAGCGGATGGCGATGGTGTGGATGGTGGCCGAAGCGATCTGCGCCAGCGCGAATGGATCGGCGCTCTCCGGCAGCTCGCCTTTCTCCTTGGCGCGGCGGAAGCAACTTGCAAAAGCCTTGTCAAGACCGGTAAGGCCCTCGAGCACCAGGGCGCGGATCTCGGGATCGCCAACGGCTTCGGACGCGGCCGTCACCACCGTGAAGCAACCGCGCGGGCCGGTGTCGCCGGACAGATAGATGTCCAGCGCGGCGGCGTAGATGCGTTCCAGCCGCGGACGTACCGGCATCTCCTGGCGAAAGATATCGACCATCGCCGCGCCGGCTTGCTCGCGATAGCGCTGGTAGCTCTTGATGTAGAGCTCGCGCTTGTCGCCGAAAGCGCCATAGAGGCTCGGACGATTCATCCCCGTCGCCTCGCTGAGATCGTCGAGCGAAGTCGCGGCAAAGCCCTGCTTGCGGAACAGATCGAGCGCGCGGCCGAGCGCTACATCGGGCTCGTAGGCACGCGGACGGCCGCGGCGCTTGGGTTCGGCGCGCCGCGCGGGTGCATTGGCAGCAGCTGGCGGCTTCGATTTTTGTACCATTCCGCAAATTAATCCTTGACCGCCTTCATACTATGCAAGATGGTACAAAAATCAATCTGGCCAGGTTGAGCGACACTCCGAAAAGTCACATCGAGGAATTGCCCAAGGAGGCTACAGATGGATCTCTATTTCTCGCCGCTCGCCTGTTCGATGGCGACCCGCGTCGCGCTGTACGAAGCCGGCGCCGAGGCGAATTATCTCGAAGTCGATCCGCCGTCCAAGAAGGTGCTGAACGACGGCTCCGACTTCCGTACCGTGAATCCGATCGGCCTCGTGCCGACGCTGCGCACCGACGAGGGCGTGGTGCTGACCGAGAACGCGGCGATCCTGCAATATGTCGCCGACCGCTTTCCGCAATCCGGCCTCGGCGCCGCCGGCATCGAGCGCACGCGGCTGCATCAATGGCTCTGCTTCATCGGCACCGAGCTGCACAAGAGCCTGTTCGTTCCCCTGCTCGACCGCAAGGCGCCGCAGGAGGCCAAGGCCTATGCGCTGGAGAAGAACCTGTCGCGGCTCGACTATCTCGACAACCATCTCAAGGGTCGCGACTTCCTGCTCGACCATTTCAGCGTCGCCGACGCCTATCTCGTCACGGTCATCAATTGGACCATGGCGACCCCGCCGGTCGAGCTCGCGAAATGGCCGAACCTGAAGGCCTATCACGACCGCCTGCGTCAACGGCCATCGGTTGCGCGCGCGATCGCGGAGGAGTTCGAGCTGTACAAGGCCGAGCTGGCGCGGAAGAAGGCGGCGGCCTAACCGAGAATGTCGTCGTGCCCGGGCTTGTCCCGGGCATCCACGTTCTTCGTACCGAGAACAAGGCGTGGATGGCCGGGACAAGCCCGGCCATGACGGTGTTGAAGCTTCGGCGTCCCTATTTGGAGCCGGGGCGATGTAGAGTCTACCCGTACAGCACGCGCGGCAGGATCGTGACGATGCCGGGCCAGAGCGTCAGCAGCAGCACGAAGCCGATCATGATGACCAGATACGGCAGCGTGACGCGCGCAATGTAGCCGAGCCCGTCAGACGCCAGCGCGTCACTGCGCGTACCCATAAACTGCAGCTGCATTGTCCGAAGAGACGAAGCCGCTTTCGACGTCGTCCTTGACCGCCGCGCGCTCGCGCGTCGCGGGATCGCCGATGCCGGCGCCGCCGGGCGTCAGCACCACCAGCCGGTCGTCCGGCGGCACTTGCTGAAAGCCTTTTCCGCGCAGCTTCTTGCCGGACTTGAGGCCGACATAACCGGCCTCGCCGTCCTTGCCGCCATCGCGGCCGCGCGGCGGATGATCGATCCGGTCGAATGCGGCCAGAATGTCGAATGGCGCATCAACGCCGCTGCCGACCTCGATGATCTGGCCGAGGCCGCCGCGGGTGCGCCCTGCCCCGCCGGAATCCGGGCGCAGCTCCTTGCGCCAGAAGATCAAGGGCGTCTGCGTCTCCGCGATCTCGACCGGCGTGCCGCGCACGCCGCTGGGGTAGGCCGTCGCCGACAGGCCGTCTTTGCCGAAGCGCGCGCCGGTGCCGCCATTGGAGGTCACCGCCATCGAGAACCCGTAATTGCCGCCGGCGCCGCTTCGCGTCTGGCCACGCACGTTGAGATTCCACAGGCACGAGGTGCCTTCGGCCGGCACGCGCTCGGGAATGATCTGGCGCAGGCAGCCGAACACGACGTCGGGCAGCATCTGACCGATGACGTGGCGCGAGGCGACAGGCGCCGGCTTCGGCGCATTGAGGATCGCCCCCGCCGGCGCCGACACCGTCAGCGGCGAGAGCGAGCCAGCATTGTTCGGGATCTGCGATGCGACGACGCAGCCGAGGCCGAACACGGTATAGGCCGTGGTGTAAGACAAAGGCACATTGATGCCGAACCTGGAGGCTGCGGAAGTGCCGTCGAAATCGACGTGGATGCCTTCATCCGAGATCGTCAGCGTCGCCGCGAGCGTGACCGGCGCATCATAGCCGTCGACGACCATGGTGTTGCGCCAGCTGCCCTTCGGCAGCTTGGCGACCTCGGCGAGCACGGCCTCGCGCGAGCGGTCGCAGATGTAATCGCCGAGCTCGTCGAGCGTGTCGATGCCGAACTCAGTCATCATCTCGACCAGGCGCTCGCAGCCGACGTCGTTGCAGCCGGCGAGCGAATAGGTATCGCCCTCGGTATCGATCGGTAGCCGCGTGTTGGTGCGGATCATCGCCATCAGCGTCTCGTTGACGACACCCTGGTCGATCAGCTTGAGCATGGGGATATAGAGCCCCTCCATGAACACGTCGGTGGCGTCGGGCCCGAAGCCGATGCCGCCGATGTCCATGAGATGGCTGGTGCAGGAGAACAGCGCGACCGGCTTGCCGTTCTTGAAGCAGGGCGTGGTGACGACGAAATCGTTGAGATGGCCGGTGCCCATCCAGGGATCGTTGGTGATGTAGGCATCGCCCTCCTTCATCGTCTCGATCGGGAAGTGCGCAATGAAATGCTTGACCGATTCCGCCATCGAGTTGACGTGGCCGGGCGTGCCGGTCACCGCCTGCGCCAGCATTCGGCCCTTGAGATCGAACACGCCGGCCGAGAGATCGCCGCATTCGCGCACGATCGGGCTGAACGCGGTGCGGAGCAGCACCTGCGCCTGCTCCTCGACCACGGCGATCAGCCGGTGCCACATGATCTGGAGGTCGATCAGGCTCGCGCCGTTTGCCTTGCTCATGATCAGGCCGCCTTCCGTTCCATGACGATGCTGCCGGCACCGTCGATATGCGCATCGAAGCTGGTAGAGACGAAGGTCGAAGTCTCGTCCTCCGCGATCACGGCGGGGCCTGCGATGGTCGCGCCCGGCGCCATGTCCTCGCGGCGGTAGAGCGGGATCTCGATTACCTCGCCTGCGCGGCCGTCGAAGAATTTGCGGCTGCCGATGGCCTTTTCCGCCGGCTTGCGCGCGACGGCGGCGACCGCGGAGGGATTGCGCGCCTCCGTCGTGGCGAGCACCGACCAGCTCAGCACCTCGATCGCCGCGCCCGGGATCGGCCGCTCGAACATCGCGGAATAATCCGCCTCGAATTTCTGGCGCAGGCCGGCAAGATCGGCCGTCGTCAGCCGCCGGTTCGGCAGCTCGACCGAGATCTCGTGACCCTGCCCGACATAGCGCATGAAGGCGGCGCGGCGCTCGCGCACCGGCGCGCCGGCAGCACCCGGCTCGACCAGCGCCCGCGCCTCGCTCGCCATCTCCTGCAGGAGATCGGAGACCGCCTCGGTGTCGAAATCATCGAGCCGGACGTGACGGCTGCGCACCAGCTCATAGGCGATCGGTGCGGCGAGGAAGCCGACGGCCGAGCCGACACCGGCATTGGACGGCACGATCACGCGGGAGACACCGATCTTCTCGGCGACGCGGGCCGCGTGCAGCGGGGCTGCGCCACCGAAGGCGATCAGCGTGTGCTGGCCGACGACCGCCCCACGCTCGACCGCATGCACGCGCGCGGCGCTCGCCATGTTCTCGCAGACGACTTCGTGCACGGCATAGGCCGCGGTTTCCGCCGACAGGCCGAGCGGCGCACCGACGTCGCGCAGCAGCGCCTGTTTCGACAGCTCCGGATCGAGCTTGATCGTGCCGGCCGCGAAGGCATCAGGGTCGATCATGCCGAGGGCAACGTCCGCATCCGTCACCGCCGGACGCTGCCCGCCGCGGCCGTAGCAGGCCGGTCCCGGCTCCGATGACGCACTCTCCGGCCCCACGGTGACGCGTTTCATTGCATCGACATGCGCGATCGAGCCGCCGCCGGCGCCGATCTCGACCATCTCGATCACGGGGATGCGCACCGGCAGGCCGGAGCCCTTGAGGAAGCGCGCGGCGCGATCGACCTCGAACACGCGCGAAGTCTCGGGCTGGTACTTCTCGATCAGGCAGATCTTCGCGGTGGTGCCGCCCATGTCGAAGGACAGCACCTTGCTCTCGCCAAGACGCGCGGCGATCTGCGCCGCGAAGATCGCACCGCCCGCCGGACCGGATTCGACGAGGCGCACCGGAAAACGCCGCGCCGTCTCGATTGACGTCACGCCGCCGCCTGACGTGACGAGGTAGATCGCACCGCGGAACTGCTCGACCTGCAAGGCGTCGGCCATGCGGGCGAGATAACCGTCGATCAGGGGTTGCACATAGGCATTGGCAACCGCAGTGGAGGTGCGCTCATATTCGCGAATCTCGGGACATACCGCCGAGGACACCGTCACGGAGATGCCGGGCATCTCCTCGGTGATGATCGCAGCCGTGCGCCGCTCGTGCTCGGGATTGGCATAGGAGTGCAGGAATGCGATCGCGACGCTCTCGACGCCTTGTTCACGCAATTTAGGCGCGAGTGCGCGCACCGCCGCTTCGTCCAGCGGGAGCCGGACGCCACCGTGCGCATCGATACGCTCGGGCACGGTGAAGCGAAGGCTGCGCGGCGCCAGCGGCTTCGGCTTGTCGATGCTGAGATCATATTGATCGTAGCGGCTCTCGGTGCCGATATCGAGCACGTCGCGGAAGCCGTCCGTCGCGATCAGCGCGGTTTTCGCGCCGCGGCGCTCGATGATGGCGTTGGTGGCGAGCGTGGTGCCGTGAATGAAGACGTCGATGTCGCTGATATGCGCGCGCGCATCGGCAAGGATGAGGCGCATCCCGTCCAGCACCGCCTGCTCGGGCCGCTGCGGCGTCGTCAGCACCTTGCGTGTCTTCCGATCCTGTCCCACGTCCAGCACGATGTCGGTGAACGTGCCACCGATATCGACGGCAAGCCGTACCTCGGCTCCCTCAAGCATTCCAAATTCTCCGCGCTGATCATCAAGACTGAGACTGAAAGCGCAGCAATTTCCATGCCATGGACGACGGGGACAACGCCGCGCCCGGCTATTCTGCTTGGCACCTATGCAATAGGCAAGACGTGTTCGTGGTCGGCGCGATCAGAGCAGGAATGCGAGCGCCGTCTCGCAGCGCTCCTCGACCTTCAGCGTCAAGAGATCGTCGGCGCGGGTGCGGCCGAGATTGACTGCCGCAATCGGAATGTTGCGCTGCGCGGCAGCTTGTACGAAGCGAAATCCGGAATAGACCATCAACGAGGAGCCGACCACGAGCATGGCGTCGGCCTGCGCCAGATGATCCCGCGCAACAGCGACGATGTCGCGCGGGACGTTCTCGCCGAAGAACACGACGTCGGGCTTGAGGATGCCGCCGCAGACTTCGCAGGCCGGAACCTGGAAAGACGAAAAATCCTCGTGCTCGAGATCAGCGTCACCATCAGGCGCATCGGCCGCATCGAGCGTCAGCCACCCCGCATTCGCCCGGCCAAGCGCGTGCTGAAACTCATCGCGCGGCATCTTCGCCCCGCAACCCATGCAGCGAACCAGGTCGAGCCGTCCGTGCAGATCGATCACCTGCCGGTGGCCGGCGGACTGATGCAGGCGGTCGACGTTCTGCGTCAGCAGCATCCCGCACCGGCCGTTCGCCTCGAGCCGGGCCAGCGCATGATGCGCATCATTCGGCCTCGCCTGGCCGAACCGCCGCCAGCCGATCAGGCTGCGCGCCCAATAGCGCCGGCGCGTATGCTCGTCCGACATGAAAGCCTGGAAATTGACCGGCTGGGTCCGCTTCCAGTTGCCGTGGCTGTCGCGGTAATCGGGAATGCCCGAATTGGTGCTGCAGCCGGCGCCGGTCAGCACGAACAGCCGTTCGTACCGGCCAATGAAATCCTGGAGCGGCGGGGTTGCCGGCGGAGCATTCGTCATGGCGCATGATGTAGGTCGTGCGGGCTCGTTTTGCCAGATCACGGCAATCCCGGCGCATGGCGACCTCGCGTAGCCCGCTAGCGCGGGGACCGCCGCCCCGTGAGATCGAACGGCCGAGGCTTCTCCTGTCCAGCCTTGCGAGCGGCTTGCTGCAGCGTCAGCCGGAATTCGTCCCGCTTCTCGTGGACCGAGGCGATCGCATGACCGACTGCAACGCCGAGGCCGACCAGTGCGGCTTCGGAAAGCTGCAGGCTCGCCTCGATGGTTTCCGGCACTGCATCGGTTGCGCCGATCGCATAGAGATGGCGGGCATGATCGGCGTCCCGCGCACGCGAAACGATCAGCACGTCCGGCCGCACCGCGCGAATCCGCTCGACGACGGCATCGATCGCGGGCCGCGACTGGACAGTGATGATCACGCCGGTTGTCTGCATCAGGCCGCAAGCTTCGAGGAAGCCCGGCTCCGTCGCATCGCCGAAAAAAACCTTGTGACCATCACGGCGGTCGCGCGCCACGCCGATTGGCTCGTGATCGACCGCGATGTAGTCGAGGCCATGGCTGGTCAGCAGCGAGCAGACGACCTTCCCGACGCGGCCATAGCCGACCACGATGGCCTGCGCCCGGTCGCCGGGCGGCCGAACCGCCAGCTCGGGATCGGGCGAACGCTCGGGGCCCAGCTTCGCGGCCAATCGTCGTCCGAGCATGCCGAGAAGCGGCGTCAAGGCCATCGTCACCGCGGTGATGGCGACGGCAAAGCTCGACACGCGCGGCTCGATCAAGCCGCTGGCCACCGCCATTCCAATGCTGACGAAAGCGAATTCGCCGACGGGACCCAGCAGGAAGCCGATCTCGATCGCCGCCGCCCAGGAGAGCTTGAAGAGCCGGCCGAGGAGGATGACCACGATCGCCTTGCCGGCGAGAATGCCGATGACGGCGGCCAGCAGCCAACCGGGCTCGCGCATGAATACGCGGAAGTCGATGGCCATGCCGACGGTGAAGAAGAAGATGCCGAGCAGCAGGCCCTTGAACGGCTCGACGGTGGCCTCGATGGCCTTGCCGTACTCCGTTTCCGCCAGCATCAGTCCCGCAACGAAGGCTCCGAGCGCCATCGACAGTCCGGCCTGATGCGCGGCCAGCCCTGCGCCGACGATGACGAACAGGGTCGCGGCGACGAACAACTCCGTCGAATGGGTGCCCGCAACCATCTGGAACAGCGGACGCATCAGCAGCCGTCCGACCAGAGTGAGGAAAGCGACCGCCAGCGCTGCCTTCAGGATCGCACTGGAGATGTGCGCCACGACGGAGCCACCAGTGCCCGCGCCGAGCACCGAGACGAAAACGAGAATGGGGACCACGACGAGGTCCTGCGCCAGCAGCACCGAGAAGCTGGCACGCCCGGAAGAGGTGGAAAGCCGCCTCTCGTTGGACAGAAGCTCGAGCACGATCGCCGTCGAGGACAGCGCGAGGCTGGCGCCGAGGATGACGGCGGTGTCGGAGCTCTGTCCGGCGAGCAGCGCCGCGCCGAAAATCATGGCTGAGGTCACCAGCACCTGCAGGCCGCCGAGCCCGAACACCAGGCGCCGCATCGTGACGAGCCGCCGGAAGGACAGCTCGAGCCCGATCAGGAATAGCAGGAACACGATGCCGAGATTGGCGATCCCCTCGACGTTCTGCGCATCCGCCACCGTGAACCAGTACAGGAACGGGAGATCCTTGACGAGCGAGCCGAGCCCGAGCGGACCGAGGATGGCGCCCGCACCGAGATAGCCCAGCACCGGATTGATGCCCCAATGCCGGACAATCGGCACCACGACGCCGGCGGTGCCGAGGACCACCAGCGCGTCACTGTAGGCATTGATGTTGATGGTTGTGGTCACGAGTCCTTCACGTGTCGGCACTCGCCAGTAGCGGCAGCGTCGTCCACGGTCGATAGCACACGGCGCCGCAGAGGCCCAAACGGCCCTGACCTCCTCTGCGGCGCGCAGTGCACGCGGTAAAAAGCTGACGTTCAGCTCGCCCAGTTCTCCCGGAATTCCGGGAACAGCGTCAGGCCGCCACAGGCATAGATGGTCTGCCCGGTGATGTAGCTCGCCTCGTCGGAGGCAAGGAAGGCGAACACGGCGGCGATCTCTTCCGGCGTGCCGACGCGCCCCATGGGGATGTGGGAGGTGACGACGCCGCGCTTTGCGGGATCGCCGGTCCAGGCCGCGTTGATCGGCGTGTCGATCGCGCCGGGACCGACCGCATTGACGCGGATGCCCCGGCCGGCGAATTCGAGCGCCAGCGTGCGCGTCAGATTGGCCATGCCGCCCTTGCTGATGGAATAAGCGAGATAGCCGGGCTTCGGGATGATCTGGTGCACGCTGGAGCAATTGATGATGCTGCCGCCTCCGCCGCGCGCGACGAAATGGGCGAGCGCCTTCTGCGCGCACAGCACCGCGCCATTGAGGTTGACGTCGATGATGCGGCGATAGGTTTCGACGTCGAGCGCCTCGCTCGGCGATTCCCGCTGGAAGCCGGCATTGTTGACGAGACAGTCTAGGCGCTTCCAGCGCGACAGGACGGTCTCGAACATCGCGGCGATGTCCTGCTCGTTGCCGACATCGGCCTTGACCACGACATGGTCGAGCCTGCCATGGCCGCGGTCGGCAGCTGCCGTTCGCGCCAGCGCGAGCGTCTCCTCCGCGGCTTCAAAACTGCCGAAATAATTGATGGCGACGGTCGCACCTTCCTGGGCGAGCCGGATGGCAACGGCACGGCCGATGCCTTGGGAGGCGCCGGTCACCAATGCGTATTGGCCGACGAGACGCGAGGGAAAGGAGCTTGAGCGATCGGTTTGCGGCATGAGAGATCTCCAGGGGATGCGTGATCATCGACGGAACCGGCGCTTTGTTCCATCCCTCAACGCATTGTGCACTTCAGTCGGCGTGCGGGGCGCGCGTCAGGGTCAGGATCTGGTACAGGATGATGGCGCCGAAGGTTGCCGTGCCGATTCCGCCGATCGTGAATGCACCGAATTTGAGCGTGAGATCGCCGGCGCCCGCAATGAGCGCCACCGCAACGGTGATGAAGTTCGCGGGATCCGCAAAGTCGACCTTGTTCTCGACCCAGATCCGGCCGGCCATCGCCGCGATCAACCCGAACAGCACGATCGACAGGCCGCCGATGACGGGACCCGGGATCGACAGGATCAGTGCGCCGAATTTCGGCGAGAAGCCGAGCAGGATCGACACAAGGGCGGCGAAGGCGAACAACAAGGTGGAATAGACCTTCGTCGCCGCCATGACGCCGATGTTCTCGGCATAGGTGGTGACGCCGGTGCCGCCGCCGCTGGCGGCCACGATGGTCGCAAGGCTGTCGGCAAACAGGGCGCGGCCGAGATAGCGATCGAGGCTCCGGCCCGTCATGGCGCCGACGGCCTTGATGTGCCCGAGGTTCTCGGCGACGAGGATGACCGCTACGGGCGCAATCAGGAAGATGGCATCGGCCTGGAACGTCGGCGCGGTGAAGCTCGGCAGGCCGAACCACGGCGCGGCCGCCAGTTGCGCAAAGTCGATCGGCTTGCCGAAACCGAGGGCGTTCGCGAACAGCAGATACAAGAGATATCCGCCGATTGCGCCGACAATGATCGGCAGGCGGCGCCACAGGCCCGGCGCGGCGACGGCAACCACACCGATGATCAGAACGGTTGCGAGCCCGATCCAGGTGTCGAATGCACCTGCGCTCACCGCCTTCACCGCCACGGGCGCGAGGTTGAGACCGATCGCAGCGACCACGGCGCCGGTGACAGCCGGCGGCAGCAGCCTTTCTACCCAGCCGACCCCCGACCACATCACGACCAGCGAAATCAGGCCGTACAGCACGCCGGCCCCGACGATGCCGCCGAGTGCAACCGAGATGTTCGGGTTCGGCCCCTGCCCCGCATAGCCCGTGGCGGCAATGACGACGGCGATGAATGCGAAGCTCGAGCCGAGATAGCTTGGCACGCGCCCGGCGACGATGACGAAGAAGATCAGCGTGCCGACGCCGGAGAACAGCACCGCAACATTGGGGTCGAACCCCATCAGCAGCGGCGCAATGATGGTCGAGCCCGACATGGCGACGCAATGCTGGAGACCGGAGACGACCGTCTGCCCCCAGGGCAGCCGCTCCTCCGGCATGATCACGCCCGAGGTCTTGAGCGTCCAGCGCGGAAAATAGCCTTGCGCTTGCTCGTCGGAGCCTGATGCAGTCGCCATGTTCCCCCCCATTTGCGGTGCAACGATCGATGTTCGTGCGATCCGACAAAAATGTGATTGTCACTTCTGCGGCGGCCATCACATGGTGCAGGCCAAGCAGGAGCCAAATCCTGCAAGATCAATGCGTTCCGGGGCACACTCTATGACACAAGTCGCGATCCAGCCAGCCGTCCTCCGTCGGCGCCAACCCTGGTACAAGATCCTCTACATCCAGGTCCTGATCGCGATCGCGCTCGGCGTGCTCATTGGCTACCTCTATCCGGATCTCGGCAAGGCCTTGAAGCCGCTCGGCGACGGTTTCATCGCGCTGATCAAGATGATGATCGCGCCGGTGATCTTCTGCACCGTAGTGCACGGCATCTCCTCGATGGGCGACCTCAAGCGCGTCGGCCGGGTCGGGCTGAAATCGCTGATCTATTTCGAGACCGTCTCGACGGTCGCTCTCGCCGTCGGCTTGCTCGTCGGTGAGATTCTCCAGCCCGGGCACGGCTTCAACATCGATCCCGCCACGATCGATCCGAAATCGGTGGCGACCTACGTCACCAAGGCCCACGAAGAGGGCATCGTCGCTCATCTGATGGCGATCATTCCCGACAGCTATCTGGGCGCCATCGCACGCGGCGATCTCCTGCAGGTGCTGCTGATCTCGATCCTCTCGGGCTTCGCCATCGCCTTCCTCGGCAAGGCCGGCGAGCCCATTGCGGACGCGATCGACAAGGCCGCGAAGATGTTCTTCGGCATCATCCGCATCATCGTCCGCGTGGCCCCGATCGGCGCCTTCGGCGCCATGGCGTTCACCGTCGGCGCCTACGGTCTCGGCTCGCTGCTCAACCTCGCGGCCCTGATCGGCACGTTCTATCTGACCAGCATCCTGTTCGTGCTGATCGTACTTGGCGCGATCGCGCGGCTCGCCGGCTTCTCGATCCTGCGCTTCATCGCCTACATCAAGGACGAGCTGTTGATCGTGCTCGGCACCTCGTCCTCGGAGACGGTGCTGCCGCAGATGATCCAGAAGATGGAGCATCTCGGCGCCTCCCGCTCGGTGGTCGGCCTCGTCATCCCTACCGGCTACAGCTTCAACCTCGACGGCACCAACATCTACATGACGCTGGCGACGCTGTTCCTGGCGCAGGCGACCAACACTCATCTGACCATCTGGCAGGAGCTCGGCATCCTCGGCATCGCCATGATCACCTCGAAGGGCGCATCGGGCGTCACCGGCGCGGGCTTCATCACGCTCGCCGCGACGCTCTCGATCGTGCCCGACATCCCGATCCAGTCGATCGCGATCCTGGTCGGCATCGACAAGTTCATGAGCGAGTGCCGCGCGCTGACCAATCTGATCGGCAACGGCGTCGCCTGCGTCGTCATCAGCCTCTCCGAGGGCGAGCTCGATCGCGACGCGCTGCACGAGACCATGGCGCACCCGCTGGAGATCGGCGAAGCCTTGGAGCCTGGCGGTGGCGCAACCTCGTAGTCCCGCTGCAGGGCAGTCCCGACCCGACGCGGTAGTTTCCCGGAGTAGCAAATTGATGCGACACGAGTCACAACAATGGCGTTAGGATCACGGATTGATACTCAGTTTTTCCGCCCGACGCGCTGGGGGCAGGGCGTCGGGCTTTTGAAAATCTTCGCCACATTTTGACCGGGCGGTGGGATCAGATGATCCTACCAATGGCGCGCGTCCCGGCAGCAAGATCGAGCCGTCGCGTGATCCCGATCGCCTGCAGGAACGCCTCGTCGTGGCTGACGACGAGCAGCGCGCCGTCATAGGCTCTCAAGCCAGCTTCAACGGCCTCGATCGACTCGATGTCGAGATGATTTGTCGGCTCGTCCAGGATCAGCAGGGACGGCGGCCTCGTCCCGCCCAGCACGCAGGCAAGCCCCGCACGGAACATTTGACCACCACTCAGGCTGCCGGCGACTTGCAACGCTGCATCGGCGCGAAACATGAACCGGGCCAGCGCGGCATGGCACGCATTCGCGCCCGCCGCTGGATTGAGGCGGCCGAAGTTCTCCAGGATCGATAGAGCGGGATCAAGCAGGCTGACCTTCTGATCGAACAGCGCGAAGTCGGGCCTGACCCGCACAGTGCCGGCAACGGGGCGCAACTCGCCAGCAATGAGCTTCAGCAGCGTGGTCTTGCCCGAGCCGTTGGGCCCGACCAATGCAACACGCTCCGGCCCGACCATCGTGAACGACAGATCGTGCAAGACCGGCTGCTCCCGTCGATAGCCGGCGCTGACGCCGTCGAGCCAGACCACTTCCCTCCCGGCGGGCAGGCCGGTCACAGGTAGCTTCACCGATAGCGGCTGAAGAACCTCGATACGCCGGCGTGCGGTGGCGATCGCTTCCAGCGCGTTCGCCCGCCGCCGCTCGGCGATTTGCGCATTCTTGCCGCCGCTATCCTCGCTGCGATCCCTGCGTGCACCGGCCAGGATGCGCGGCATGTCGCCCTTCGCCTGTTTCTTCTTGCCGCCGCTGTCCTTGCGCGCTTTCCGCTCGGCGGCTTCCTGGGCCTTGCCATCGATCTCGGACAGGCGCCGCTCGGCATGCGCGAGATCGTGCCTGACGGAAGCGAGCTCGATTGCCTTCTGCTCGCGGTAACGGCTCCAATTGCCGCCGTATCGTGTTGCGCCCAGCGACGTCAGCTCGACGATCGCATCCATCGTCTCGAGCAAATCCCGGTCGTGGCTGACGACGATTGCGCCGCCATGCCAGCCGGCAAGGAGGTCGGTCACCGCCTCGCGTCCGTCGCGGTCGAGATTGTTGGTGGGCTCATCGAGCAGAAGGAAATCAGGCTCGGCAAACACCAGCGCAGCAAGACGGACGCGCGTGATTTGGCCGCCGGACAAGCACGAGAGCTGCGTCTCGGGCGATGTATCGAGGCCGAAGCGCGCCAGCGCGGCCTGAAGCCGTGCTTCGAGCGTCCAGTCGATCCCCGCGATGTCGTCGGACGAGGCAACGCCCCGCTCCGCGCGGCGCATCAGCTCCAGGGCCGGCCGCACACCGAACAGATCAGCCACCGTGTTATCTGCAGGCGGTTGAACGCCTTGGCGCAGCAAGCCGATGGTGCCATTGATCAAAACACGCCCCGACCCGGGAACATGCTCGCCCAAGATCGACGCAAGCAGCGTCGTCTTGCCGACGCCGTTGCGGCCGACGAGACCGGTGCGCTCGGCCGCGAATGTCAGATCGATGCTGGAAAGAA
The DNA here is from genome assembly GCF_001593325.1 of Bradyrhizobium sp. DOA1. Taxonomy (NCBI): domain Bacteria; kingdom Pseudomonadati; phylum Pseudomonadota; class Alphaproteobacteria; order Hyphomicrobiales; family Nitrobacteraceae; genus Bradyrhizobium; species Bradyrhizobium sp. DOA1. Next base: position 251,822 of record NZ_JXJM01000001.1, on the reverse strand, counting down.
GAGAACGGCCGTCAGGCGTGGACAGCGAGAGGTTCGACAGGATGATCGAAGCAGGCATGGAATTCCCCGTGAGCAAGGCGGATGGGCGTTGCGGTCGAGGTAAAATCCATGGCTGCGAAGTTCCTGATTGAGTGCCCTCTAACTAGTCCTGCAAAAGCGCAAGATCAAGCCGCTGTTCGAGGGAACGACAGCGCCGCGGAAAGCGCTGTCGTCGATAGGCCGGCGATCAGCCCTTGAGCGCGGTGACCACCACCTCGATCAGCGCGCGACCGCCGAGGTCGGCGACGCCGACGGTGGCGCGGGTCGGCAGGTTGTCGCCGAAGAACTCGGTCCAGGCCGCGTCCATCTCCTTCTTCTTGGAGAGGTCCGTGACGAAGATCGATGCGCTGACGACGCGTGACTTGTCGGTGCCCGCTTCCTTCAGATAGCCGTCGATCTTGCCGAGGATGTTTCGGGTCTGCTCGCCCATCGAGACCGACGTGTCGTCGGCAATGGTGCCGCCGAGGAAGACGAAGCCGTTGGCTTCGACGGCGCGATGCATGATCGGCGTGCGGATGCTGCGGGTGATGCTCATGATGTCCTCTTGTTGTTAGAGCGTGGTGGGATGGAAGCGGTCGATGCCGAGATCGCTGACACGAGTCTGGGTGCCGCCGTTCACGATCAGCTCTGCCATGACGGCGCCGGCGCCGGGGCCGAGCTGGAAGCCGTGCAGCGAGAAGCCGAACTGGTGATACAGGCCCTTGTGACGGCTGCTGGGCCCGAACACGGGAATATCGTCCTTCATCTTGGCTTCGATACCCGCCCAGGCCCGCACGATGGTGGCGCTGCGCATCACCGGAAACAGCTCGAACACGGTCTGCGCGCTGGTCGCAAGGCTTTTCCAGTCGAGCACCGTTTCGTTGCGGTCCTGATAGGGCATTGCCAGATGGCCGCCGCCGATCAGAACGGTGCCGTTGGAGAATTGCTTGAAGGACAATTTGCGCCCGCGCAGGATCACGACGGGATCGATGAAGTGCGGCACGCGCGAGGTGATCATCAGCATCGGCGCCACGGTCTCGACCGGAACCGGCTCGCCGAGCGCGGCCGCGATTGTCCCGGCCCAGGCGCCGGCGGCGTTGACGAGAACCGGTGCGGCATAGGTATCCGGGCCGACGTCGACATGCCAGAGGCCGCCACTGTGACGGATATTGCCGCCCGCCATGCCCTCGCGCACGGTCGCACCTAACTGCTCGGCCTTGCGACGGAAGGCAGTCGTCGTCTGCGCCGGACTGGCTGCGCCGTCGCGGCGCGAGACCACGCCGCCGGGGCAGGTCTCGGCAACCGCCGGAACGAGACGCCGCAGCTCAGTCGCGTCGATCAGCTCTTCATGGGTGAAGCCGAGCGCGTTGAGCTCGGCCACGCGCGCGCGGCAAACCGCGAGTTCCTCCTCGTTTTCCGCAACCAGCACCTGGCCGTGGCTCTCGAAGCTGCAATCGTCGTCGAGGAGATCCGATATCTTCTCCCAAATCTCCATCGAACGGATCGAGAGCGGTATTTCGGGGATGTGCCGCGCGAGCTGGCGCACGCCGCCGGCATTGACGCCGGAGGCGTGACGGCCGGCATAGTCCTTCTCGATCAGCAACGGCTTCAAACCGGCAAGGCACAGATGCAGCGCCGTCGAGCATCCGTGGATGCCGCCGCCGACGACGATCGCATCCACATTTTTGGTCATCCGCGCACCACCGCCTTGACGTCCGCCTCGCTCTTCGGGACGGCGGCGAGCTCGGCGAGCGTGATCGGCTTCACCGGCGCGCGCAGTCGATAGTAGCCGATCTCCTGCGGCGTCTTCCCACGCGCTTGCGCCATCAGCTCGGTGACGGTGAGGCCGCAGAGCCGGCCCTGGCACGGACCCATGCCGGTGCGGCGATAGGCCTTGAGCTG
>NZ_JXJM01000001.1:228572-249419 GCF_001593325.1 Bradyrhizobium sp. DOA1 | reverse complement strand
CCTTGAGCTGGTTCGGACCGGTCGCGCCGATCGCGACGGAATCTAGAACGTCCTTTGCCGTCACCTCTTCGCAGCGACAGACGATGGTGTCGCCGGAGGGAATGCGGAACTGCGGCGGGGGGCGGAACAGCGTGTCGAGGAAGACGCGGCCGCGCTCGGCCTTGGCGAGATCAGCGCGCAGGCTCGCCATCGTGGGCAACTTCGCGGCGGCCGCTGGCGTCAGCGCTTCCACCGCTGCGCGCGCCGCTATCCGGCCGCGCACCACAGCCGCATTGGCGCCACCGATGCCGGCGCCATCGCCGGCGATGGCGATACCAGCGACCGAGGAATTTCCGCTCGCGTCCAGCACCGGCGACCAGCACAATTGCAGATCGTCCCAGCGGTGCTCGACGCCGGCCGCCATTGCCAGATTGACGTTGGGCACGACGCCCTGATGCAGCAGCAGCAAATCGGCGGGGACAGTCTCGCGCTTACCGCTGGCGACATAGCTCACGCTCGCGAGCTGACCGTCACCGGACGCTGCGAGCTCTGTGACGGCGGAGACGACCTGCACCTTCGCCTTCACCTCGCGCATCATCGACACGCCCTTGGCAAAATAGGGCGAGGTCAGGAAGGCGAAGGCATGGGGCAGCGCGGCGAAATAATTGCCGCGCTCGGTGGTGTCGAGGATGCGGTCGATCTGACCGCCGAGGCGCAGGATCTGCGCGGCGAGCAGCCAGAGCAGCGGCCCCTGCCCTGCGATGACGGTTCGGCCGTCAGGCACCAGAGCCGATGATTTCAACATGGTCTGCGCCGCGCCAGCCGTCATCACGCCGGGCAGCGTCCAGCCCGGAATCGGGAACGGCCGCTCCAGCGCGCCGGTCGCGAGGATCACCCGCTTTGCCTTGACGAAAGCGGACGCACCGCCGATCGACACGGCGATATCGAGATTGCGGTCGAGGCTCCACACGGTGGCGCGATGGATCACCTCGGCGCTGCTCGCGCGCAACGACTGCACGAGATCGGCACCGACCCAATAGTCCGCACCGAGCTGATTGCGCTCCGTGACCGGCGTCGACGAGATGGCGCGAAACACCTGGCCGCCGGGGCCGATATTCTCGTCGAGGAGCAGCGTAGACAGGCCGGCGTCGGCGGATGTCGCAGCCGCGGCGAGGCCGGCGGGACCGGCGCCGATCACCACGACGTCATAGGCTTCGCGCTTGGGAGCCAGACTCATCTTCCGATCTCCCGCTTCCCCTTCTGGATCTCGACCTGCATGCCCTCAGCAACGGGCACGAGGCAGCCCTGGCGGTTGCCGACGCCGTCGATGGTAACGAGACAGTCGAAGCACACGCCCATCATGCAATAAGGCAGCCGCGGCGCACCGCTCACCGCATTCGAGCGCCGCGCGTCGACGCCGGAGGCCAACAGCGCCGCGGAGACGGTGTCGCCCTGGCGCGCCGCGACCGCGACGCCGTCGACGAAGATCTGCACCTGAGGACGCTTGTCCTGTTCGGATCGTCTAAACATCGATGCCTCTTGGCTCCTTCATATCTCTAATAGCCGCTGTTGTTCGCCGCGCCCGCGCCCCCGAAGCGGCTGGCCGAGAACGCGCCGACCAGCTCCGGCTCGAGCGCGCCTTGCACCACCATGCGCGCGATCTCGAAGGCGTGGTTGGAGGCGAGCGTCACGCCGGAATGGCAGCAGGCGACGAAGGCACCGGGATGCGTCTCCGACTGGTCATAGATCGGAAAGCCGTCCTGCGGCATCACGCGGATACCGGCCCAGCTTCGGACCACGTTGAGCCGCGACAGATGCGGGAACATGCGCTGGGCGCGATCGGTCATCACGGCGCTGATCGAATGCTTCAGCGCGCGGTCGTCGAGCTCGTCCTCCTTGCTGTCGCCGATCATCACCGTGCCCTCGTCGGTCTGGCGGATCGTGGTCAGCGGATGCGGCAGGAACGGCATGGTGCGCTCGGTCACCACGATCTGGCCGCGCGTCGGCCCCATCGGGGCAAAGAGACCGACCATAGGCGCCAGCGTCTGGTTGGCATTGCCGGCCGCGAGCACGATCTTGGCGGCACGCAGCTCGCCCTGCGGCGTGGTCAGACGGAATTCACCGCCATTCTTGCTGATCGCCGAGACCGGACGTTCCGGAAAATAATCGATGCCGAACGCCCTGAAGCCGGTATGGAAGGCGCGGAACGTGCGCAGCGAATTGACGTGGCCGTCGAGCGGACAATAGCTGCCGCCGGAGACCTCGGGCCCGATCAGCGGCAACGCCTTCTTCACCTCGGATGCCGGCAGCATCTCCATCTTGTAATCGGCGGCGCCGACCTGGTTGTGCATGCGCTTGACCAGCTCGGTGCGCTGGCCGAACTCGTCCTCGCCGAGCGTGAGATGAAAGCCGCCATTCTGCTGAAGCGAGACGTCGAGGCCGGTCTGTTGCTTCAACTCGTCCGCGAGCCGGCTCCAGGCCTGCGACGCCCGTACGGTCCACACCGTATAAGCGGGCATGCCGAGGCCCTTGCTCTGCACCCAGACCAGCGCGAAATTCGCGCGGGAGGCGCGCTTGGTGATGTCGCCTTCGTCGAGCACGGCGACGCGCTTGCCGAGCCGGCCGAGGCCCCAGGCAATGGCGGAGCCGAGCAGCCCGCCGCCGACCACCGCGACGTCATAGTCTTTGGACATCAGTTCTCCTATCGTCCCGTATCGCCCTTGCCGGCGAGCACACGGTCGAGCCCGTAGAAGCGGTCGAGCACAATGAGGGCACCCATGGTGATCGCGATCACGCAGGCCGAGACCGACGTCACCAGCGGATCGATGTTGTCCTGGATGTAGAGGAACATGCGGACCGGCAACGTCTCGGTGCCGGGTGCCGCGAGGAAGACGGTCATGGTGAGATCGTCGAAGGATTGGATGAAGGCGAGTGCCCAGCCGCTAATGACGCCGGGCAGGATCAGCGGCAGGGTCACGCGGCGGAACAGCGTCCAGCCATTGGCGCCGAGCGAGAGCGCCGCCATCTCGACCGTGCGGTCCATGCCGGTCGCTGCAGCCAGCGTCAGCCGCAGCGCGAACGGAAACACGATGATGACATGCGCGATGATCAGCGCCGCGAAGCTGCCGCCCATCCCGGCGGATGTGAAGAAGCGCAGGAAGGCGATGCCGAGCACGACATGCGGGATCATCAGCGGCGACAGGAACAGGGCTGCCAGCGCGTCGCGCCCACGGAAGCGATAGCGCGCGATCGCAAGTGCCGCCGGCACCGCGAACAGCAGCGCCACCAGGGACGACAGCGCCCCGAGCCCGAGGCTGACCCAGAAGGCGTGGATGAATTCCGGATAGTTCGCGATCGTCCTGAACCAGCGCAGCGAAAAACCGTTGGTCGGCAGCGACAAATATCCCTCGGGCGTGAACGCGACCAGGCACACCACCAGGATCGGCGCCACCATGACCATGACGAAGACGGCATGGAAGATCAGCGCGAGCGGGCCGTTCCGTCTCATCGGAACACCTCCGCATAGCGACGCTCGATCAGGGCGTTGCTGCCGACGACGATCAGCACCAGCGCGGCGAGAAGCAGCGTTGCGACCGCAGCACCGAGCGGCCAGTTCAGCGTGTTGAGGAATTCGTCATAGGCGAGCGTTGCCGCCACCTTGAGCCGGCGGCCGCCGATGATGGCCGGCGTCGCAAAGGCGCTGGCCGAAAGCGAGAACACGATGATGGCGCCTGAGAGCACGCCGGGCATGATCTGCGGCATGATGATGCGGCGGATGATGGTCGCAGGATTCGCGCCGAGCGACATCGCGGCATTCTCGATCTGCGGATCGAGACGCTGCAGGGCCGCCCACACGGAGAGCACCATGAACGGCATCATCACATGCGCGAGCGCGATCACCATGCCGGTTTCGGTGAACATGAAGGGAATGGGCGAGCCGATCAGGCCGAGCGACATCAGGAGCTTGTTGACGAGCCCGTTGTTGCCGCCGAACAGCAGCGCCCAGCCCAGCGTGCGCGCGACGACGGAGATCAGCAGCGGCCCGAGGATGATCAGCAGGAAGAAGCTCTTCCAGCGCCCGCTCATGCGGTTGAGGATGTAGGCTTCGGGCGCACCGAGCAAAGCCGTCAGCAGAGTGGTCAGGACCGCGACCCGAAACGTTCGCCAGAACATCTCGGCGAAATAGGGATCGGTCGCGATCTCGTGCCAGTTCTTGAGGATGAAGACCGGCTCGATGCCCTTGTACTGGCCCCAATCGTGGAACGACAGCATCACGGTCATTGCGAGCGGGATCAGCAGAACGCCGACGAACAGCATCAGGGCCGGCGCCGTCAGCGCCCATGGCGCACGCGTGCTGCGTTCCTCGGCGACCGCGCTCATGCGCCGGCCCTCGCGCGCACGCTCATGTCCTCGGGCCGCCAGGCAAGGTGAACCGCCTCGCCTTCGGTTGGCTGGGCCTTGCCGTCGTTCTGGCGAATCACGATGGCCGGGCCGCATTCGCTCTCGCACTGGAACAGCCAGTGATTGCCCTGGAAGATGCGCGTGAGGATTTTTGCGTTGAGGCCCGCTTCGCCAAAGCCGATGCGCTCGGGGCGGATGCTGACGGTGACGGGACCATTGAGACCGGCCGGCGCCGGCGCACTCCAGGAGCCCGCGGTCAATTGCGCCGGCGTCGCGGTCCGGTCGACCATCGCGGCAAAATCGTTGGTCTTGCCGAGGAACTGCGAGACGAATGCCGAGGCCGGTTTCTCGTAGGTCTCCTGCGGCGACCCGATCTGCTCGATCTTGCCCTGGCTCATCACCACGATGCGGTCGGACAGCGACATCGCCTCGTTCTGGTCGTGGGTGACCAGGATCGTAGTGGTGCCGATGGTGCGCTGAATCTGGCGCAGCTCGATCTGCATCTCCTCGCGCAGCTTAGCGTCGAGATTGGACAGCGGCTCGTCGAGCAGCAGCACGCTCGGCTTGATCACCAGCGCGCGCGCCAGCGCCACGCGCTGCTGCTGGCCGCCGGACATGCGGCGGGGATGGCGGTCCTCGTAACCGGCAAGGCCCACCATCGCGAGCGCGGCACGGACGCGCTCGGCGCGCTCGTTGCGCGGCACGTTGCGCATTTCGAGACCGAAGGCGACGTTCTCCGCCGCGGTCATGTGCGGAAACAGCGCGTAGCTCTGGAACACGATGCCGAGTCCGCGCTTGGCCGGATGAATCGCGGTGAGATCCTTGCCCTCCAGGCGGATCGCGCCGCGCGTCGGGTCGAGGAAGCCCGCGATCATCTGCAACGTCGTGGTCTTGCCGCAGCCGGACGGGCCGAGAAAGGAAATGAACTCTCCTTTCCCCACCGACAGGCTGAAGTCGTCGACCACGGTTTGCGCGCCGAACTGCTTTGCGACCCGATCGAGCTCGAGATAGGCCATGCGCTGTCTCCGCTAGCGACGATCAGATCAACGCTCGACCTCGCGATTCCAGCGCTTGGTCCACTCCTCGCGCTTCTCGTTGATGACGGTCCAGTCCGGATTATACAGCTTGGCCGCGCGCTCGCCGATCGGCGCCATCTTGCCGAGCTCGGGCGGGATCACCAACGATTTCAGCACTGGGCCATAACCGTAATCCTTGAGCAACACGAGCTGGATCTTGGGATCGAGCAGCATCTTGACGAAGCTCGCGGCGAGTGGCGAGACATTGGGCTTGTTGATCGGACATGCCGTGGTCAGCAGCGTTGCCGCGCCTTCCTTCGGGTAAACGAAGTCGACCGGGAAGCCGGTATTGGCGAAGCTCTGCACGCGGCCGGTGCCCCACACCGCGATCACCGCCTGACCGGACTGGAACAGCTCCGTCATCTTGCCCGGCGACGGCTCGTAGGCGAGCACGTTCGGATTGATCTGCTCCTTGAAGATCTTGAAGCCGGACTCGACGTTGGTCTCGCCGCCGCCGTTCATCTTCGACAGCATCACCAGCGCTTCCAGGCCATAGGTGTTGTTGATCGGCGGAATCACCAGCTGCTTGGCGTATTTCGTGTCCTTCAGATCGTTCCAGGAGGTCGGCGGCGCCCAGCCTTTCTCCTTGAACACCTTGGTGTTGTACATCAGGCCGGTCGCGACGATGCCGATCGCGACCGCGCGATCGTCCTTGAAACGCGCAGTGTCGTAGAGATCGGCCGGCAGGCCCTCGAGCTTGCCGCAGAAGCCGAGCTGGATCGCCTGGTACATCGGGCCGTCATCGACGATGGCGACGTCGATCTGCTGGTTGCCCTTCTGCGCCTGAAGCTTGGCCAGCGTGTCGGTGGAGTTGCCGGCGACGTACTCGACCTTGACGCCGTTTTCCTTCTCGAAGGCCGGGATCACCTCGTCGCGGATGGTCTTCTCGAACGAGCCGCCATAGCCGGCGACATAGAGCGTCTTTTGCTGGGCCGAGGCGGCCGACGGGACGGCAATGAGGGCTGCGATGCTGACCGCGGCCAGAAGGCAAAAAGTCTTCATGTGGTCCGATCTCCATACCGGAATGAGGTGACGTGCCGACAAGTCTCCGACTGAGGCACCTTCCGCATTTCCTTCCGCGCAAACCCCTCCCCGATCAGGGCTCCGGCCCCTGCTCGACGGGTTTGGCGCGACCTGGGGGGTTTGAACCCCTCCAATCTGCCGAAAAAGCGGGCTGGCTCCAGCTCTGATGAAAAAGATCGCAGACCGGCACTTCCATCGTCCAATGAATAATGGCACCCTTTGCATGCCGAAATGTTATGAATGGAATTTGGAATGGCGCGGATCAATTCGCGGCAGGTCGAGGCCTTCCGCGCGACGATGCTGACCGGCAGCGTCACCGAGGCGGCGAAGCTGATGGTGGTGACGCAGCCCGCGGTCAGCCGGCTGCTGCGCGACTTCCAGGCGCTCTTGAAGATGGAGTTGTTCGAGCGCCGCGGCACCGGTCTGGTGCCGACCGCGGCCGCGATGGCGCTCTATACCGAGGTCGAACGCTCCTTCGTCGGCCTGGACCGCATCTCCGCCGCCGCCGAGGAAATCCGCGGGCGCCGCACCGGCTCGCTGCGCATCGCCGCGCTGCCGGCCTTGGCGAACGGCTATCTGCCGCGTCTCGCCGGACACTTCCTGAAGGAACGGCCCAACCTCAACCTCGCCTTCTTCGGCGTGATCTCACCGATCGTGGTGGACTGGGTGCTGAACAATCAATGCGACATCGGCTTTGCCGAGGTGCCGATTGCGCATTCCGGTTTGCCGAGCCTGCGGCTGCCGGCGCTCGCCCGCGTGGCGGTGCTGCCGACCGGACATCATCTGGCAGAGAAGGAAGTGCTGGAGCCGCGCGACTTCGAGGGCGAGACGTTCATCTCGCTGTCGGCGGGATCGTCGAGCCGGCACCTCGTCGATCAGGTCTTCCATCGCAGCGACGTCCGCCGCGTGCTCCGGGTCGAGACCACGCTGTCGGAGATCATGTGCGGGATGGTGTCATCGGGACTCGGGGTGTCGATCTGTGATCCCTTCACCGCCCAGGAATTTGCGACGCGCGGCGTCGTCGTGCGCCGCTTCCTGCCGCGCATCGACTTTGAATTCTCCGCCGTCTTCCCGGCGCAGCGCAGTCCCTCGCCGGTGGCACTGGATCTGGTCGAGACCATGCGCAAGGCGCTCATTGAGTTCGAGGACGAGTCGGCACGGGATTTTGCACCGGGCTGACTTGGACCTCTTGGAAGCCTGCGGTATCCTCTCCCGTCTCCGCAGGGCACGACATGGCACGCATCACCATCATCGAGACCGGGCTCGTTCCTGAAAAACATCGCGAGCGCCACGGCTCGTTTCCGGACATGTTCGCGCGCATGGTCCGCGCCGCGGATCCGGCAGCCGGTGTGGATGTCATCAGCATCCCGAACGGCGATGCGCTGCCCGAGCCGCGCAAGCTCGAAGCCGTGCTGATCACAGGTGCTGCAGCCGGCGTCTATGATGGGCTCGACTGGATCGCACCGCTGGAAGATTTCGTGCGCAGCGCTCACGCCAACAAGACGCCAATGGTGGGCGTCTGCTTCGGCCACCAACTGATCGCGCAGGCGCTCGGCGGCACCGTGCGCAAGTCCGACAAGGGCTGGGGCATCGGCCGGCACGTCTATCAGGTGCTGCCCGGGAACGGCGTGATCGACGGCGAAACGGTCGCGATCGCTGCCTCGCACCAGGACCAGGTGATCGAGCCGCCGAACGACGCGCTGACGATCCTCTCCTCCGACTTCACGCCGCATGCCGGCCTGCTCTACGCCAACGGCACCACGCTGACCGTGCAGCCGCATCCGGAATTCGACGTCGAATTCGCGCAAGTGTGCTGCGATCTGCGCGACGGCAAGGCGCCGGATGACGTGGTCGCAACAGCGAGGCAGTCGCTGGCGGAGCCGATGGACAGCGCAAAGCTCGGTGGCGCGATTACGAGGTTCTTGGCGCGGCGCGCGACGCCTTAGTTTCCAACTGTCGCCACGGAGACCCTTCCCTTCTCCCCCTGTGGGAGAAGGTGGCGCGAAGCGACGGATGAGGGGTATCTATCCGCGAACTCAATTGTGAGAGCTACTCGCCGAGAGATACCCCTCACCCGTCTCGCCGCTGCGCGGCGAGCCACCCTCTCCCGCAAGGGGAGAGGGTGCAGTGTGCATGCCGCACCATCTCGCAAGCCTCAGAACGGATCAGTCCCCAGCCCCGCCACATCCGCCGGCCGCGGACCCGGCGCAGGCCAGTGAAAGCGGCGGTCCTTCTCGGCGATCATGATGTCGTTGATCGACGCCTCGCGCCGTTTCATCAGGCCGTGCTCGTCGAACTCCCACTGCTCGTTGCCGTAGGAACGATACCATTGGCCTTTGCCGTCGTGCCATTCGTATTGGAAGCGCACCGCGATGCGGTTGCCGTCGAAAGCCCAGAGGTCCTTGATCAGGCGGTAATCCTGCTCCTTTTCCCATTTGCGGGTGAGGAAGGCGACGATGGCCTCGCGGCCCTGAAACACCTCCGAGCGATTGCGCCAGCGGCTGTCCTCGGTATAGGCGAGCGACACCTTCACCGGATCGCGCGAATTCCAGGCATCCTCGGCCATACGCGCTTTTTGCGCGGCAGTTTCTCTCGTGAAGGGCGGAAGCGGCGGGCGCGACATGGAAGGCCTCATCGATGGGTTGAGGCCGCAATCTATCGCTGCATCTGGCGGAGTCGATAGGCCGTTACCAATCAGGCGATCACTTATCGGGCGATCACGAAATCAAATCGGCCTTCATCAAGGTGCGGATCGATTTCGGGATCGGTTGCGCGCGGCCGCCACTGATGAAGGCGACCCGCACCTCGGCCTTCACCAGCACGTCCTCACCACGCCGCACCTCCTGCGCCAGCATGATGGAGGCGCCCTTCACTGCGACCGGCCAGGTCACGACGTCGAGCACATCGTCCATTCGCGCCGGCTTGAGGAAATCCAGATGCATCGAGCGCACGACGAAGGCAAAGCCCGCGCCCTCCGTCTCGACCTGGTCGAACAGCGCCTGCTGTTCGGCGCCCATCAGCCTCAGATGGTTGGTCCGTCCGCGCTCCATGTAGCGCAGATAATTGGCGTGATAGACGATCCCCGAGAAATCGGTGTCTTCGTAATAGACGCGGACCTGCATGTGGTGGCGGCCGTCGCGGATCTCGCCGTCGAGATGGGCAGTCACGTCGCGAGCCTCTTCGCTTGTCGGTCACCGGCCCGTTTTGCGCAAAAACAGGCGGTCGCGCAAGCGTGTTAGGACACAACCGGTGAGGTTCGCCCCAGCGTGACCTCGACGATCTCCGGCGGCACGCCGAAACGGAGCGGCATGATGCTGCAACCGAGGCCGCCGGAGACGATGACGTCGCATTTCAGCCTGATATGACCATAGGCGAGGTGGATGCCCTGCTGCGGCGGCACCGCCGGCGACCAGCCGAGCAAGCGAATCTGGCCGCCATGGGTGTGGCCGGACAGTTGCAGCGCGACGCGCGCGGGTACGCGCGGCGCGATGTTGGGCTCGTGGGCGAGCAGGATGATCGGCGCATCGTCCGTGACCTTGGCGAGCGTCGCGCCGAGATCGTCGGCCCCGAAACGCGACACGGTGCGAAACCGGCGCGCCGGCAGGAAGGCGAGCTGATCGCCGAGGCCGGCGAGCCAGAATGGACGGCCGTCCTTGGTAAGGCGTACGACGTCGTTCTCGTAGACGGGAATGCCGGCCGCTTCCAGCGCGCGATGCGCGATGGTCGGGCCGTGCCCGGTCCGCTGCACGGTCCTGTCGTCCCAATAATCATGGTTGCCCATGACGGCATGGACGCCGAGCGGCGCCTTGAGGCCGCCGAGCACTTTAGCCCATTCGCTGGAGGGGATGATGCGCGTGACGTGGTGCAGGCCGGCGACATAGTCGCCGAGCAGCACGATGATATCAGGCTTCAGCGCGTTGGTGCGGTCGACGATGGCCTCGATCCGCTCCAGCGGCATCCAGGGATCGCAGGCATGAACGTCGGCGATGACGGCGATCTTCAGAGGAAAATCGGCCGGCCATTGCCGCGGCGTCGGATGATAGCGGGTGACGCGAAGCCGCAGCACCGGCTCGACGGCGACGCCATAGGCGGCGGTCGAGATGCCGAGGGCGGACAGGCCGCCGATGGAGCGGATGAGATGACGGCGCGTGATCATGGAAGCCCGTTTCTGATGCAGCCTCTCGATGCGATCCGATTGGAGCGGAATTGGGGTACGCCCGTGCAGGCCGTCAGCATCCTCGTGCAGAAGCCTGCACAAACATTACCAGCGGCTCTCGCCAATCAGCGCGTCCAGTCGCGCCTTCAATTCGTCGGGCGCGCGATAATACCAGACACCGCCGAGCAGCTCGCGAAAACGTTCGTTGACACGCGCCTCACGCTCGATGCGGTCGATCGTTGCGGCGTTGATCACGTCTTCGAGGGGTCCCGCGGCCAGCAGCGACAGCAGCACGGGATTGGCCTCGATCTTCAGGACTTCCAGGACGAGGTCGATCAAGCCGTCGGGATCCTCCTCGCGCAGGTCGCGCTCGAAATCCATAATTGCGAACAGATTGTCGTCCTGGTCGCGATCGGACTTGGAATATTGCTCGACCCAGGCACGGGCGAGCGCAGCGGCCGACAGGCTGGCGTAATCGAGCGGCTCGCGCGGCGTGCGCTGGGCTAGATGGTCGGCCTGCCAGGCCTTCCCGTCGGCATGCTCTACAATGCGCGCCATCAAGGGATCGTCCGGCGCGCCATGCACGCCGCCGAGCAGCCAACGCAACCGATCGTTGCGCATGGCTTCGTGCTCGATGCGGTCGATCACCGCCTCGCCATGCGCATAGAGCAGCGAGAGCAGGAACTTGTCGTTGAGCTGCATCACGGTCGGCTTGTCGGCCTCGGTCCTGAGCACCTCCAGCACGAGATCGAGCGCCTGTTGCGGGCGGCGCTGCGGCAGACGATCGAAATAGAGTTTCAGGGCCCAGACGCTGCCGACCTGGTCACGCCGGCTGACGCGCTGGAGCGCGCACCACATCGATGCCAGCTCACCGATCGGCATTGGATCCAGGAACGCCTCGGTCTCGTCAGGCGTGCGCAACTGCGGCGCGGCAACGATGACCTCGAGCAGCCCGGTGTCGTCCGTCAGCCCCATTTCTTCCAGCTCCAATCCGTATGCGTAAGCGGCGAAGCGAGTGCGCCGCATGTTCGGATTAGTGATGGGATTGAAGCGGTGGGTTCACCGGTTGCGGCAGTCAGTCATCCTCGGACGAATCCGTGCCGAACAACCCGAACTGGGCCGGATCGCGATTTGGCTCGGCCAGGCCGAGATGGCGAAAGGCATGCGAGGTCAGCAGCCGGCCGCGCGGGGTGCGCTGGAGATAGCCGCACTGGATCAGATAGGGCTCGATGATGTCCTCGATCGCATCGCGCGGTTCCGACAAGGCCGCAGCCATGGTCTCGACGCCGACGGGGCCGCCGCCATAGTTCATCGCGATGGTGGTGAGATAGCGGCGGTCCATGGCGTCGAGCCCCGCGGCATCGACCTCGAGCGCGCTCAGCGCGTGGTCGGCAATCTTGCGGTCGATCTTGTCGGCATCGGCTGCCGAGGCGAAATCGCGCACGCGGCGGAGCAGACGGCCGGCGATGCGCGGCGTGCCGCGCGCGCGGCGCGCGATCTCGTTGGCGCCATCGGCGCTCATGCCGACATTGAGCACGCGCGCGCCGCGGCTGACGATGCTCTCCAATTCCTCGATCGTGTAGAAATTCAGCCGCACCGGAATGCCGAAGCGGTCGCGCAGCGGATTGGTGAGCAGGCCCGCGCGCGTGGTGGCGCCGACGAGCGTGAACTTCGACAGCTCGATCTTCACCGAGCGCGCCGCCGGGCCCTCGCCGATGATGAGGTCGAGCTGAAAGTCCTCCATCGCGGGATAGAGCACCTCTTCCACCGCCGGGCTGAGGCGATGGATCTCGTCGATGAAGAGCACGTCGCGCTCTTCGAGGTTGGTGAGGAGCGCGGCAAGATCGCCGGCCTTGGCAATGACGGGCCCCGACGTGGCCCGGAAGCCGACGCCGAGCTCCTTCGCCACGATCTGCGCCAGCGTGGTCTTGCCGAGGCCCGGGGGACCGACGAACAGCACGTGATCCAGCGCCTCGCCGCGCTTGCGCGCCGCCTCGATGAAGATCGACAGGTTCTTGCGCGCCTGCGCCTGTCCGACGAAATCGGACAGCGATTGCGGCCGCAGCGCGGTGTCGCCGACATCGTCGCTGCGGCGCTCGGGCGAAACCATGCGGTTGGCCTTGGGATCGCTCACTTCGCGAGCTCCTTCAGGCCGAGGCGGATCAACTGCGCCGTCTCGGCGCCTTCACCCGCACTGCGCGAGGCCGATGCGATCGCCGCGGCCGCCTGCGGCTGGCCGTAGCCGAGATTGACCAGCGCGGAGATCGCATCCGCCACGGGGCGCGGCGCGCGTTGGTCGTCGACGGCCCCGGCGAGATGCACGACGGCCGGATCGACATTGGCAAAGGCCGGCGCCTTGTCCTTCAATTCGGTGACGATGCGCTCGGCGACCTTGGGGCCGACGCCGGGCGTGCGCGCCACCGCGGCCTTATCACGCAGCGCGATGGCGTTGGCGAGATCGGAAGGCTGCAGCGTGCCGAGCACGGCGAGCGCGACCTTGGCACCGACGCCCTGCACGGTCTGGAGCAGGCGAAACCATTCGCGCTCCTGGTCGGTGCGGAAGCCGAACAGTTTTATTTGATCCTCGCGGACGTAAGTCTCGATCGACAGCACGGCCGCCTCGCCCGGCGAGGGCAGGTGCTGCAATGTGCGCGAGGAGCAATGCACCTGATAGCCGACGCCGCCGACGTCGAGGATGACGAAATCCTCGCCGTATGAATCGATCAGGCCCTTGAGCTTGCCGATCATATCCCCACCACCTTCAGGCGCAGCGCGGTGCTCTGGCGGTGATGGGCATGGGTGATGGCGATGGCGAGCGCGTCGGCGGCGTCCGCCGACGGCGGCTCGGCCTTGGGCAGCAAGATTTTCAGCATCATCGCGATCTGTTGCTTGTCGGCGTGACCGGCGCCGACCACGGTCTTCTTGACCTGGTTCGGCGCGTATTCGGCGACGGAGATGCCGAACATTGCGGGCGCCAGCATGGCGACGCCGCGGGCCTGGCCGAGCTTCAGCGTCGCGACGCCGTCCTTGTTGACGAAGGTCTGCTCGACCGCGGCTTCCATCGGCTGGTGATGCGACAGAACGGCGGCAAGCCCCTCATGGATCGCGAGCAGCCGGCTCGCCAGCGGCAGATCGTCCGGTGGCTCCACCGAGCCGCAGGCGACGTAAATGAGGCGATTGCCCTCGGCCTCGATCACGCCCCAGCCGGTGCGGCGCAGGCCGGGGTCGATGCCGATGATGCGGACGGGGCCACGAATCGGGAGCGCAGTCATGGGCCAGTGATAGCGGCTGGCTGGACCCAGGGAAACAGAAACAGAACGGAAGTAACAGGGGAAAGGCGGTCTCGTGCCCCGGGCGCGACGCAGCACGAAGTGATGGGTCGCAGAACCAGGGCCCATACTCCCGCGGCGCGTGAAGCACCATGGGTCCCGGCTCTGCGCAGCAGCGTTTCACGCTGCAGCGCGTCCGGGACACGAGCGGCATCAGCCGCCCATCTTCGCGACCAGCGCGTCCGATATCTCGAAATTGGCGTAGACCTGCTGCACGTCGTCGTGCTCGTTGAGCAAGTCCATCAGCTTCAAGAGCTTCTCGCCGGTCTCGTCGTCGACCGCGACGGTGTTCTGCGGTTTCCAGATCAGAGCGGCCTTGCGGGGCTCGCCGAACTTGGCTTCCAGCGCCTTGGCGACGTCGCGATAGCCTTCGGTCGAGGCGTAGATCTCGTGGCCGCCCTCGCTGGAGACGACATCGTCGGCGCCGGCCTCGATCGCCGCATCCAGCACCGCGTCGTCGGAGGCGACGCTGCGGTCGTATTCGATGATGCCGGTGCGGTCGAACATGAACGACACCGAGCCGGTTTCACCCAGATTGCCGCCGGACTTGGTGAAGAAGGAGCGTATGTCGGAGGCGGCGCGGTTGCGGTTGTCGGTCAGCGCCTCGACGATGACGGCGACGCCGCCGGGGCCGTAGCCTTCATAGCGGATCTCGTCATAGTTCTCGCCGTCGCTGCCGAGCGCCTTCTTGATGGCGCGCTCGATATTGTCCTTCGGCATGTTCTCCTGGCGCGCGGCGATCACGGCGGCGCGCAGGCGCGGGTTCATGGCGGGGTCCGGGGTGCCGAGCTTGGCCGCGACGGTGATTTCCCGCGCCAGCTTGCCGAACAGCTTCGACTTCTGCGCATCCTGCCGCCCCTTGCGGTGCATGATGTTCTTGAATTGGGAATGTCCGGCCATGCGTGGTCTCTTGAATGGTCTTTGGTTCGCCGATGGGCTGGGAAGCGCGGCCTTATAGGCCGCCAACACGGCGGAATCAAAGGGGCTCTGGTGCCCTAAGGTAGCACCGTAGAGGTAGCCGCCGTATTGGCCCGTGCCTAGAGGTGGGGCACCGTTAACCCTGATTTCATTCCGGCCTGCGAAAATAGCGTCCGCCCGTTCCCCGACAAGAGAGACGTGATGGCGTTCGGACTATTTCGGAAGCGTCTGCCTGACATGGCTGCGCCTGCGGCAGCACCGCAGGCCGCGCAGCCGGTGGCCAATTCCGAGCCCGCCCCGGCGGCCGAAGCCGATTCCGCCAGGGAAATCCTGGAATTGCTGGAACTCGAACTGGGCGCGATGATTCGCCAGCTCGAGCGCGCCGCCAATTCCGTGGCCGGGGGCGCCGAGGCGACTGCCACCACGCTGGCCGCCATTCGCGACCGCACCGATGCCCTGACCGGCCGCACCAATGCGGCGCAATCGACCGCATCCACCTTCGCCCATGCCGCCGACAAATTCACCCAGTCGGCGCTGGGGATCGGCGCGCAGGTCCGCGAGGCCGGCAAGCTCGCCGACGAGGCCAGCGCCGCCGCACAGGAAGCCCGTGCCAATGTCGACCGCCTGCGCGAATCCTCCGCCGCGATCGGCAATGTCGTCAATCTGATCGCGCAGATCGCGCGGCAGACGACGCTGCTCGCGCTGAACTCGACCATCGAGGCCGCACGCGCGGGCGCTGCCGGCAAGGGCTTTGCCGTCGTCGCCACCGAGGTCAAGGCCCTCGCGGTGCAGACGCAAGGCGCGACCGAAGAGATCACCAGGAAAATCGACGCGCTCCAGCGCGACGCCGCCGGCTCCGCGGACGCCGTGCACCGCATCTCGCAGGCGATCGAGGCGATCCGCCCGGTGTTCGAGACGGTCAACGGCGCGGTCGCCGAGCAGAACGCCACCACCAGCGAAGTCTCAGGCAACGCCGCCAGCGCCTCCGAGTTCATCGTCTCGGTCGGCGAGAGCGCTGCCGAGATCGATGCCGCGACCAAGGCGGCCGAGAGCCATGGCGAGAACGTCGCCAGCGCCGGCAAGGCCGTCACCACCTTCGCGCAGAAGCTGAAATCGCGCTGCGCCGTGCTGCTGCGGCAGAGCGAGCATGACGACCGCCGCAAGACCGAGCGCCTGCCCTGCCATCTCAAGCTCGAGACCGCGCGCGGCGTGCTGCCGGTCTATGAAATCGCGATGGACGGCGTGCTGATCGGCGGCGCCGATGCCGGCCGGCTTGCATCCCAAGCCGTGATCGAAGGCACGCTCGAACATGTCGGCGCCTGCCGTCTGCGCGTGGTCGAGCAAACCAAGGCCGGCGCGCGCGCGCAATTCGTCAGCCCCGACGCGGCACTGCGCGAGAAGATCGAAGACAGGCTCTGGTCGATCCATGAGGAGAATACCGAGTTCGTCACCCGCGCCATGGAAGCGGGCAACGCGCTGACCAAGATCTTCGAGCAGGCCGTCGCGCGCGGCGAGGTCAAGCTCGACGATCTCTTCGATACCGATTACGCGGAAATTGCCGGGACCAACCCGCAGCAATATCGCACGAAATATCTGGACTGGGCGGACCGCGCGCTGCCGCCCTTCCAGGAGGCCTTCTTGGCGAAGGACCCGCGCATGGCGTTCTGCGCCATGGTCGACCGCAACGGCTTCCTGCCGGTGCACAACAAGATCTATTCGCATCCGCAGCGGCCGGGCGATGTCGCCTGGAACACGGCCAACAGCCGCAACCGGCGCATATTCAACGATCCGGCGGGGTTGGCGGCTGGGCGCAACCTGCGCTCGTACCTGGTCCAGAGCTATGCGCGCGACATGGGCAACGGAAACACCGTGATGATGCGGGAGATCGACATCCCGATCCGCGTGCAGGGCCGGCACTGGGGCGGATTCCGCACGGCCTACAAACTGTAGTGCACGCTCAGGCAAGACGGCGGCGACGAATCATCCTCTAAACTCGAATCGGAATGGAAATGCCGCCGTGAGCCGGCGAACGGCTCTGACTGGAGGATTCATCGAAACATGTCCGTCGCACAACTTGCAGTCATGGACACCGGCTCGAACCGGACGCTGGCCGAGCGGCTGATCGACCAGCTCGCCGATCGCATCGGCGGGCTCGGCGTGGAACTCGCCGATATCGCCGGCAACGTCCAGGAAGTGGCAAACCGCGTTTCGAACCAGTCGGAGCGGTTCCATCATCTCCAGAAGACGGCCGAGACCATGGTCACGGCCAACCATGACATCGCCAATGCATCGCAGGCGGTGCAGACGACGACGTCCGCCGCGGTCGGCGAGATCGCGCAGTCGCGCAGCGCCGTCGATACCGCGGTCAGCCACATCTCCGAGCTCGTCGCAGCCGTTGAGCGCATCGAGGCGCGCCTGAGCGCCGTCGGCTCGGCGCTGGCGCAGGTCGCGAAAGTGTCTGGCTCGATCGAGGCGATCGCGAAGCAAACCAATCTGCTGGCGCTGAACGCGACGATCGAAGCGGCCCGTGCCGGCAATGCCGGCCGCGGCTTCGCCGTGGTCGCAAGCGAAGTGAAGAACCTCGCGGAAGCCACCCGCCAGGCCACGCATCAGATCTCCGACACCGTGCGCGATCTCGACGGCCAGATCGAAGGCCTGATCGGTGAAAGCAGCGACGCCTCGCAGCGCGCCAAGACCGCCGGCGAAGGCGCCCAGCAGATCTCGGGCATCATCTCGCGCGTCCAGCAGGGCTTTGCCTCCGTCGAGGCGGAGATCGACAGCGTCGCGCGGGCGGCGACCTCCAATCTCGGACATTGCGACACCGTCATCAGCGAGCTCAACGAACTCGCCAAGGGGGTCGATCTGTCCTCGCGCGATCTCAAGAGCGCCGATCAGCGCGTGACGAAGCTGCTCGACACGTCCGAAGGCCTGATCGCGCTGATTGCCGACAGCGGCGTGGAGACGTCGGACGCACCGCTGATCCGCGTCGTCGTCGAGACCGCCAAGCGGATCTCGGCCGAGTTCGAAGCCGCGATCGATCGCGGCGAGGTCACGCTCGACCAGCTGATGGACGAGAGGTATCGCGAAATTCCCGGCACCGATCCCAAACAATACCTCACCAATTACGTCGACTTCACCGACCGCGTGCTGCCTGCGATCCAGGACCCGATTCAGAAATCCGATCCCCGCATCGTGTTCTGCGTCGCCTGGGCCAAGGGCGGCTATCTGCCGACCCACAATCCGAACTACCGCCTGCCGCAGGGCAAGGACCCGGTCTGGAACAACGCCAATTGCCGCAACCGCCGCCTGTTCACCGATCGCGCGATGAAGAAGGTCGCAGGCAGCACCAAACCGTTCCTGCTGCAGACCTACCGCCGCGACATGGGCGGCGGGCAGTTCGTGCTGATGAAGGATCTGTCCTCGCCGATCATGGTCCGCGGCAAGCACTGGGGCGCCTTCCGGATGGGTTTTCGGCAGAGCTGAGAACCGTCGCGACGGCGCCGCACAGGCCTCTCCGAACAGAGGCGCGAAAACAACCCCATGCACAGTAGCCGGGATGAGTGAAATCAATGACTTACGCGCGCAGGCCGCGGGCGGTTTGATTTGTCGGGCAAAACAGGAGTAGAATGCTATTATTCCGAAATAGCAGAGGCTCGCCTTCCGGCCCCCGCATAGGCGAAGACGACTAATTTAGCTCAACCAGAACTTCGGCGTCGCCGGCTCCAGCCTTCCGCCCATGCGCACCGGCGCGATCTTCAACGCAAGCCCTGTCGCATCGTCCGTCTCCACGGCCACACCGCTCAACGTCGCGGTACCCGCGGCCGGCTCGAAGCGGCCGGACGGAATCCCCGAGGTGAATCTCCGCAGCGGCTCTTCCTTCTGCATGCCGATGATGGAATCGTAATCGCCGGTCATGCCCGCATCGGTCATGTAGGCGGTGCCGCCTGTGAGGATCTGGTGATCGGCGGTCGGCACATGCGTATGCGTGCCGACGACGAGGCTGGCGCGGCCGTCGCAGAAGAAGCCGATGCCCTGCTTCTCGCTTGAAGCCTCGCAATGGAAGTCGACGACGATGGCGTCCGCAGCGACGCCGAGCGGGCAGGCGCCAAGTTCGCGCTCGAGCGCGGCGAAGGGATCATCGAACGGGGTCATGAAGACGCGGCCGAGCGCGTTGACGACGAGGGCATGCTTGCCGTTCTTGGTCTCGACCAGAGCGGCGCCGCGGCCCGGCGTGCCGCGCGGATAGTTCGCAGGGCGCACCAGGCGGTCGGCGCGCTCGATGAACACCAGGGCCTCGCGCTGGTCCCAGGAGTGATTGCCGAGCGTCACCGCGTCGGCGCCGGCCTCGAGAAACTCCTGGTAGATCGCTTCCGTGATGCCGAAGCCGCCCGCCGAATTCTCGCCGTTGACGACGACCAGATCGAGCGACCAGTCCTTGACCAAGCCGGGCAGATATTCAGTGATTGCTTCGCGCCCGCTACGGCCGACGACATCACCCACGAAGAGAATGCGCAACTTCAGAACTCCGGAAATCGAACACGTCCGATTCGGTTAGCACATAATCCAGCGCGACGTCGTGGGATAGTGCCGGAACCGCCTCGATCTCCTGCGCTGCAAACGCAAGGCCGATGCCGACGATGTGCTTGGTTTTGCGCAAATGCGCGAAGGTGAAATCGTAATGTCCGGCGCCATAGCCGATGCGGTGGCCGAGGCGGTCGAAGGCGGCGAGCGGCGTCAGCATGATGTCGGGGATGACTTCGGCGGCGGCGGGCGACGGCTCGGGAATGCCGAGCGGGCCGAGCATCAACCGATCGTTCGGATGAAACAGGCGGAAGATCAGCGCCTGGCCGCGCGCGGTGACGCAAGGCAGCGCCAGCTTCGCGCCCTCCTCGGCGAGCTTCTTCAACAGCGGCATTGGATCGATCTCGCTGCGGATCGGCGAATAGCCCGAGACGATGCTGCCGGGCAGCAGCGTGAACGGGAGCCCGCGCTTGGCGAGCTTTGCAGCGGCGGCGGTGCGCTTCTTCTCGCTCAGCGCGTCGCGCTTGGCGAGGGCCTTGGCACGGAGTTCGGCTTTGGAGTTGGGCATGTGCTGCGGTCTCCCACGTCATCACCCGCGAAGGCGGGTGATCCAGTATTCCAGAGGCGGTGGTGATTCACACAAAGGCCGCGGCGTACTGGATTCCCCGCTTCGCGGGGAATGACACCTACTCAATTGGCCGCAGTTCGACAGGCACGAACCAGAAGAAAGAAACAGTGCGAAGCCGCGTACGCCGTTGAAGCACTCGATCCCGGAGTTCCCTACGAAAGTAGGTGGGCACCATATGTCCGGGCCCACGGGCCCGGCCAGGGACAGTTCCCTAAAGGATCGATAAGGCCCCGGGGATATATGGCTCCTGACGCACGTCGCAGCCTCGCCGGGTCAATGTAACAACGATACTGACGAATCGCCAGTGGCGCGAAGTGAGCATGCGGCCATCCTTCGAGACGCCCGCTTTGCGGGCTCCTCAGGATGAGGACCGAGTGCTTAGCAGCAGTTGGCAAAGCTGTCGGTTAGCCTCATCCTGAGGAGACCGCGGAGCGGTTGTCTCGAAGGACGAGGCGCTTGCGCAGGCCGCGGGGCAGCGCCCTACCCGATCGCAATCCCGTTGCCGACGGTGCGGTTCAAGACCTGGGTCGACTTCTCGATGCGTTCGGCGGCAGCGTTCAGGGCATTGACCACGGCGGTCTGCGTCATCCTGGCGCGCTCGACGGCGGCGTTGCGGAAATCCCTGAGCTCGGTCAGCTCCTGCTCCAGCGTGCGGACGCGGTTGCTGGTGTCGACCAGCTCGTCGCACACGGTCAGCGCAGCCATCACGGTGAGGCGCGCATCGCCGATCTCGCCGAATTTTCCGCGCAGCGACTGGATGCGTGTCTCCAGGGTTTCGGCGAGCTTGAGCAGCCGCACCTCCTGGCCCTCCTCGCA
>NZ_JXJM01000001.1:145575-228001 GCF_001593325.1 Bradyrhizobium sp. DOA1 | reverse complement strand
CGTTGATGTGGCTCATCCGTCCTCTCCGGTATCGAGCACCGAGCGTATCGTGACGATGGCGGAATCCAGCCGGTCGGAGATTTCGCGATTGGTGCGCTCGAGCTTGCGTGCCTTCACCAGCGCGCCGTCGAGCTCGTCGGCGAGCCGCGAGCGATCGGCGCCGAGCGCCTGGATGCGTGCCGCAAGCTCGTTCTCGTCGCGATCGGCATCGCGCCGCCGCTCCACCGCGCTTTCCAGCGCGTCGAGCGCCGCCGTGAGCCTGCGGGTCGCAATCTCGATCTCGACGGCGGACGACTCCGTCATAGCGGAACTGTTGGACACGCGATCGTTCATGCAGTCAGCGGCGAACCTGTGGCCTGTCTGGCGGCCTTTACCCTGGAGCTTGCCGTCCGGCAAAAGACTCGGTTCGGCAAGCGGTTAGAAGCAGAAATTTACGTGGCAAGCTAGGGAAGCGCAACGCCGCCGCGAAACTATGCACCGATCAATCGGATGAAGCCGTGCTGATCCGCCATTCCGCCCGGCCACGATCGCTGCGGAAAACCGCTCTCCACAGAGGCAACTTTTACGGTCAAACCGGCGTTTGATTGCCTTGGACTCCCGGAACCGAGGTGCTATCCCAGCCCCGACCTTCAGTGGCCGCCAGGCTCCTCCCGCGCGGGCGTACATCGCCTCCAAGCGCCTCATTTCAGACGGATTTCAGACATGACGCAGGTCGATCACACCCGTATGGCCAACGCGATCCGCGGCCTTGCGATGGACGCCGTCGAGAAGGCCAAATCGGGCCATCCCGGCCTGCCGATGGGCGCTGCCGACATCGCCACGGTGCTGTTCACGCAATTCCTGAAATTTGATGCCGGCGCGCCTAGCTGGCCGGATCGCGACCGCTTCGTGCTCTCGGCCGGCCACGGCTCGATGCTGCTCTATTCGCTGCTGTATTTGACCGGCAATTCCGAGATGACGCTGGACCAGATCAAGCAGTTCCGCCAAGTCGACTCGCTCACCCCCGGCCATCCCGAGAATTTCCGCACCAAGGGCATCGAGACCACCACCGGGCCGCTCGGCCAGGGCATCTCGACCGCGGTCGGCATGGCGCTCGCCGAGAAGATGCTGGCCGCCGAGTTCGGCAAGAAGATCGTCGACCATCACACCTATGTGCTGGCCTCCGACGGCGACCTGATGGAGGGCGTGTCGCAGGAAGCGATCGCGATGGCCGGGCACTGGAAGCTCAACAAGCTGATCGTGCTCTATGACGACAACGGCATCTCGATTGACGGCCCGACCTCGATCTCCGATTCCGTCGACCAGGTGAAGCGCTTCAAGTCGGCGGGCTGGGCCGCCGAGAAGATCGACGGCCATGATCAGGCCGCGATCGCCGACGCCATCACGCGCGCGAAAAAGTCGAACAAGCCGACCCTGATCGCCTGCCGCACCACCATCGGCTTCGGCGCGCCGCACAAGGCCGGCACCTCGAAGGTGCATGGCGAAGCACTCGGCGCTGACGAACTCAAGGCCGCCAAGGAAAATCTCGGCATTTCGCTCGAGCCGTTTTCGGTGCCGGATGACGTGTTGAAGGCCTGGCG
Organism: Bradyrhizobium sp. DOA1; assembly: GCF_001593325.1. Lineage (NCBI taxonomy): Bacteria > Pseudomonadati > Pseudomonadota > Alphaproteobacteria > Hyphomicrobiales > Nitrobacteraceae > Bradyrhizobium > Bradyrhizobium sp. DOA1. The sequence continues at coordinate 226,421 of NZ_JXJM01000001.1, read as the reverse complement.
CGCGGCCGGCAGCCGTGGCGCAGCCGCACGCCAGGAATGGGAAACACGCCTGGGCGAACTCGGCAGCCGCAAGCGCGCCGAGTTCGAGCGCCGCCTGCGTCACGAGCGGCCGGCTTCGCTGGCAAAGGCGGTGCGCGCGTACAAGAAGGAGCTGCTGGAAAAGCCGATGACTGCGGCGACCCGCAAATCCTCGGAAGCCGTCATCGAAGTGATTGCCGGCGCGATGCCGATGGAATTCCTCGCGGGCTCCGCCGATCTCACCGGCTCCAACAACAACAAGGCGAAGTCGGCGACCGCGTTCTCGGCCAAGACGCCGAAGGGCCGCTTCATCCATTACGGCATCCGCGAGCACGGCATGGCCGCGGCGATGAACGGCATCTTCCTGCATGGCGGCTTCGCACCGAACGGCGCGACCTTCCTGGTGTTCACCGACTACGCCCGTCCAGCGATGCGCCTCGCCGCGCTGATGGGTGCCGGCGTCGTCTATGTGATGACGCACGATTCCATCGGCCTCGGCGAAGACGGTCCGACCCATCAGCCGGTCGAGCATCTCGCTGCGCTCCGCGCCATTCCCAACATGCGCGTCTTCCGTCCGTGCGATGCCATCGAGGTCGCCGAGTGCTGGGAGCTCGCGCTCAACCGCATCGATGGTCCGACCGTGCTGGCGCTGACGCGCCAGAACCTGCCGCAGCTGCGCACCACCGCACCGAACGACAATCCTTGCGCGGTTGGTGCCTATGAACTGGTCGCTGCCCAAGGCGAAGCCAAGGCGACGCTGTTCGCCTCCGGCTCCGAAGTCGAGATCGCGGTCGCCGCTCAGAAGCAACTCGCGGAACGCGGCGTCGCGTCGCGCGTTGTCTCCGTTCCCTCTCTGGAGCTGTTGCTAGCGCAACCAGAGGCAAAACGTGCCGCGATCATCGGCAACGCGCCGGTGAAGATTGCGATCGAAGCCGCCGTGCGCTGGGGCTGGGATGCCGTGATCGGTCAGGATGGCGAATTCGTCGGCATGCATTCCTTCGGCGAAAGCGGTCCTGCCAAGGAGCTCTACAAGCATTTCGGCATCACCGCCGAGGCCGCGGTTAACGCTGTGCTGAAGCGCGTTTCCTGAGAGTTGAGCTTGCCGCAAAAAAGGACTACCTAATCTCCCATATGATCAAGCACCGCCCGGCCGAACCGGGCGCCCGCCCCTAAAAAACCCTCGCAGGCGCGCCCACCGCGCGTTGTGCGGGATGACAACGGTCATTGAAGGAGACGAAACATGGCAGTCCGCGTCGCAATTAACGGTTTTGGCCGCATTGGCCGCAACGTCCTGCGGGCGATCGCCGAGTCAGGCCGCAAGGACATCGAGGTCGTCGGCATCAACGACCTCGGCCCGGTCGAGACCAACGCCCATCTGCTTCGTTTCGACAGCGTCCATGGCCGCTTCCCCGGCACCGTCACCGTCGACGGCGACTCCATCAGCCTCGGCGCCAACAAGATCAAGGTGACCGCCGAGCGCGATCCCGCGAAGCTGCCCTGGAAAGATCTCGGCGTCGATGTCGCGCTGGAATGCACCGGCATCTTCACCTCGAAGGACAAGGCCTCCGCGCATCTGACCGCCGGCGCCAAGCGCGTGCTGGTCTCCGCACCCGCCGACGGCGCCGATGCCACCATCGTCTACGGTGTCAACCACGACACGCTGACCAAGGATCACCTCGTCGTCTCCAACGGCAGCTGCACCACCAACTGTCTCGCGCCGGTCGCCAAGGTGCTGAACGATCTCGTCGGCATCGAAACGGGCTTCATGACCACGATCCACGCTTATACCGGCGACCAGCCGACTTTGGACACGCTGCACAAGGATCTCTACCGCGGCCGCGCCGCTGCGATGTCGATGATCCCGACCTCGACCGGCGCTGCCAAGGCCATCGGCCTGGTGCTGCCCGAACTGAAGGGCAAGCTCGACGGCGTCGCGATCCGCGTGCCGACCCCGAACGTCTCGGTCGTCGACCTCAAGATCGTCGCCAAGCGCGCAACCGATGCCAAGGAGATCAACGCGGCGATGAAGCGCGCCTCTGAGCAGCAGCTCAAGGGCATCCTCGGCTACACCAGCGCGCCGAACGTCTCGATCGACTTCAATCACGACCCGCACTCCTCGACCTTCCACGAGGACCAGACCAAGGTGCAGAACGGCACGCTGGTGCGCGTGATGTCCTGGTACGACAACGAGTGGGGCTTCTCGAACCGCATGGCGGACACCGCCGTCGCGATCGCGAAGAAGATCTGAGCCGAGGTCGCGTGTCCCGGACGCGGAGCAGCGCTTAAGCGCTGCACCGCAGAGCCGGGACCCATCTAGCCGCGGGACTCGCTGTGATGTGGGTCCCGGTTCTGCAGCGCACCGCTTCGCGCTGCGCAGCGCCCGGGACAAGAGAGCCGAGCATGACCAACAAATTCCGCACCCTCGACGACGTCGACGTGAAGGGCAAGCGCGTGCTGCTGCGCGTCGACCTCAACGTGCCCATGGAGAACGGGCGCGTCACCGACGCCACCCGGCTCGAGCGCGTCGCGCCGACCATCACCGAGCTCGCTGGCAAAGGCGGCAAGGTCATCCTGCTCGCGCATTTCGGCCGGCCGAAGGGACGCGATGCCAAGGACTCGCTCAAACCGGTCGCGGAAGCGCTGTCGAAGGTGGTGAAGAAGCCCGTCGGATTCGCCGAGGACTGCATCGGTGAGCCCGCGGCCAAGGTCGTCGACGACTTGAAGGACGGCGACATCCTGTGTCTGGAGAACACCCGCTTCCACAAGGAAGAGGAAAAGAACGATCCGGCCTTCGTCGCGGAGCTCGCAAAGCTCGGCGACATCTGGGTCAATGACGCGTTCTCGGCGGCTCACCGCGCGCATGCCTCGACCGAAGGCCTCGGCCACAAGCTGCCGGCCTATGCCGGCCGCACCATGCAGGCCGAGCTCGATGCCCTGGAGAAGGCGCTGGGCTCGCCGACCAAGCCCGTCATCGCGATCATCGGCGGCGCCAAGGTCTCGACCAAGATCGACCTGCTCGAAAACCTCGTCACCAAGGTCGACGCGCTCGTGATCGGCGGCGGCATGGCGAACACCTTCCTGCACGCCCAGGGCGTCGGCGTCGGCAAGTCGCTGGCCGAGAAGGATCTTAGCGCCACCGCGCTGCGCATCATGGAGAAGGCGGAAGCCGCCAATTGCGCGATCATCCTGCCCGTCGATGCCACCGTCGCCTATCATTTCGCAGCGAATGCGCCCTCGCACGCCTACGGGCTCGACGCGATCCCCGCCGACGGCATGATCCTCGACGTCGGCCCGCAATCGATCGCGCGCGTTCACGCCGCGATCGACGATGCCGCCACGCTGGTCTGGAACGGGCCGCTCGGCGCGTTCGAGATGCAGCCGTTCGACCGCGGCACCGTCGCGGCCGCCAGGCACGCTGCCGAGCGTACCAAGGCGAAGAAGCTGATCTCGATCGCCGGCGGCGGCGACACCGTCGCGGCGCTCAACCAGGCCGGCGTCGCCGGCAGTTTCACCTATGTCTCGACCGCCGGTGGCGCGTTCCTTGAATGGATGGAAGGCAAGCCCCTGCCCGGGGTCGAGGTGCTGCGCGTCAAGTAAGCTTCAATCGGCAAACATTGAGCGGCCTTGCAAGGCCCAAACGGGAGAACAAGACAGATGGCTCGGATCACGTTACGTCAATTGCTCGACCACGCGGCGGAGAACGATTACGGCGTACCGGCCTTCAACATCAACAACATGGAGCAGGCGCTGGCGATCATGGACGCGGCCAACCAGGTCGACGCGCCCGTCATCATCCAGGCCTCGCGCGGCGCCCGCTCCTACGCCAACGACGTCATGCTCAAGCACATGATGGACGCGGTCACCGAGATCTATCCGCACATTCCGGTCTGCGTGCATCTCGACCACGGCAACGAGCCGGCGACCTGCATGACCGCGATCCAGGCCGGCTTCACCTCGGTGATGATGGACGGCTCGCTCAAGGCGGACGGCAAGACCCCCGGCGACTGGGGCTACAATGTCGGCGTCACCAAGACCGTGACCGACATGGCCCATCTCGGCGGCATCTCAGTTGAGGGTGAGCTCGGGGTGCTCGGCTCGCTCGAAACCGGCATGGGTGACAAGGAAGACGGCCACGGCGCCGAAGGCAAGCTCAGCCACGACCAGCTCCTGACCAATCCGGACGAAGCCGTGAAGTTCGTGCAGGAGACCAAGGTCGACGCGCTCGCGATCGCGATGGGCACCTCGCACGGCGCCTACAAGTTCACCCGCAAGCCGGACGGCGACATCCTCGCCATGAACGTGATCGAGGAGATCCACCGCAAGCTGCCGAACACGCATCTGGTCATGCACGGCTCGTCCTCGGTGCCGCAGGACCTTCAGGACATCATCAATGCCTATGGCGGCAAGATGAAGCCGACCTGGGGCGTGCCTGTCGCCGAGATCCAGCGCGGCATCAAGAACGGCGTGCGCAAGATCAACATCGACACCGACAACCGCATGGCCATGACCGGCCAGATCCGCAAGGTGCTCAAGGACAATCCGGAAGAGTTCGATCCGCGCAAATATTTGAAGCCGGCGATGGAGGCGATGACCAAGCTGTGCAAGCAGCGCCTCCAGGAGTTCAACACGGCCGGCCAGGCCTCCAAGATCAAGAAGGTGCTGACCACCGCCGAGATGGCCAAGCGCTACGCCAAGGGCGAGCTCGATCCGAAGGTCGCGTAGCCGTCGCCGCTCGCGTAGGCCGGCACTCTCTCCGTCATTCCGGGGCGTCGCAAGGCGGCGAGCTGGGATGCGCAATTGCGCATCCGAGAATCCATAACCACAGCTTGGGGTTATGGATTCCGGGCCTGCGCCTTGCGGCGCATCCCGGAATGACAGCGTTTTTCAATGTTACGATCCCTCCCCCCTTTGCCCTGCGACGAACGTTAACTCGGCAATTGCCCGAGAACGGTCTATTTTCACGGGCAAGGGCAGAATCGCTTTGGGAGGACCTCTCGATGAATCTGACTGAGCTCAACAAGATTGCGACCGCCATGGTCGCGCCGGGCAAGGGCATCCTTGCCGCCGACGAATCCTCCGGCACCATCAAAAAGCGCTTCGACGCGATCGGCGTGGTATCGACGGAAACGAACCGCCGCGACTATCGCGAGATGCTGTTCCGCTCCACGGAGGCCATGAGCCAGTACATCTCCGGCGTGATCCTCTATGACGAGACGATCTGGCAGGACGCAAGAGACGGCACGCCGCTGGTGAAGCTGATCGAACAGAGCGGCGCCATTCCCGGCATCAAGGTCGACGAGGGCACGCAGGCCCTGCCGATGTGTCCGGGCGAGCTGGTCACGGTCGGGCTCGACAAGCTCGCCGAGCGGCTGAAGAAATATTACGAGCGCGGGGCGCGTTTCGCCAAATGGCGCGCGGTGATCGATATCGGCAGCGGCACTGACGGCCGGGGCATCCCCTCGATGACCGCGATCAGCGTCAACGCCCACGCGCTGGCGCGCTACGCCGCATTGTGCCAGGCCGCGCAGATCGTGCCGATCGTCGAGCCGGAAGTGCTGATGGACGGCGACCACGACATCGATCGCTGCTATGAGGTCACCCAGCGCGTGCTCAACAAGACCTTCCAGGAATTGCGCGTGCAGCGCGTCGCGCTCGAGGGAATGGTGCTGAAGCCGAACATGGCGATCTCAGGCAAGAAATGCGCAAGGCAGGCGCCCGTCGAGGAAGTCGCGGAGAAGACCGTGCGCCTCTTGAAGTCTTGTGTGCCCGCCGCGGTGCCCGGCATCGCCTTCCTCTCCGGCGGGCAGTCAGACGAAGAGGCGACCGCCCACCTCAACGCTATGCACAAGCTCGGCCCACTGCCCTGGGGCCTGACCTTCTCCTATGGCCGCGCGCTGCAAGCCGCGCCGCAGAAGGCCTGGTCCGGCAAGGCCGAGAACGTCGCAGCCGGCCAAACCGCCTTCAGTCATCGCGCGCGCATGAACGGACTGGCGTCCAAGGGCGAATGGCAAAGCAGCCTGGAAAAGAAGGCAGCCTAGATCTTGTCGAACAAACCGCCTCCGCCGCGCCCGGCGCCGCGTCTTTATCTTGCGACGCCTGACGTCGACGATCCAGCCGCGCTCGTCGCCGAGCTGCCGGGCCTGCTTGCATCTGCCGACGTCGCGGCCGTGCTGCTGCGGCTGAAGGAGACGGACCAGCGCACCATGATCTCGCGCATCAAGGCCCTGGCGCCGCCGGTGCAGAAGGCCGGCGCCGCGCTCCTGATCGACGGCCATGCCGAGCTGGTGGCGCGTGGCGGCGCCGACGGCGCCCACCTCACCGGCCTTGCTGCTCTGGAAGAAGCGGCGCCATCGCTCAAGCCCGATCGCATCGCCGGCGTCGGCGGACTTACCACGCGCCACGATTCCATGAGCGCGGGCGAGATGGGCGCCGATTATTTGCTGTTCGGCGAGCCCGACGAAAAGGGCCAGCGCCCGTCCTCGCAGGCGATCGCCGAACGGCTGGACTGGTGGGCCGAGCTGTTCGAGCCGCCCTGCGTCGGCTTTGCCACCTCGCTCGAAGAGGCCTACGACTTCGCCGCCAGCGGCGCCGATTTCGTGCTGGTCGGCGAGCTGATCTGGGCCGATCCGCGCGGGCCGAAGGCTGCACTGATCGAGGTCGATGCTGCGATCAAGAAGGCCTATGCGACCGCAAGCCAAAATCCTGCGGGCCAGGAGCACGGCTAGCGCCCGACATGAAGCTCCCGCGCATCACCATCCTGGCCACGCTGCTGCTCACGACGCCTGCGGCGGCGCAGCTCCAGATAACGCCGCCGGCGACGACGCCGAGCCCTCCGGCCGAAAAGCAGAAGCCCAAGCCGCCCGCGCCTGCCAAGAAGGAGGCGGCGCCGGCGCCGAAGGCTTCACCATCCCCCAAGCCGTCCGCCTCGCCCAAGCCCGCAACCGTGATCCCTGCGCCGCCGGCCGACAATCCCAATGTCGATCTGGTGTACGGCGCCTATCAGCGCGGCCAGTACAAGACCGCGTTCGAGCTCGCCATAGCGCGTGCGCAAGCGGGTGATCCCAAGGCGATGACCATGCTCGGCGAGCTCTATTCCAATGCCATGGGCATCCGCCGCGATTACGCCAAGGCGGCCGAATGGTACAAGCGCGCTGCGGATGCCGGCGACCGCGAGGCGATGTTCGCGCTTTCCATGCTGCGCATGTCCGGCCGCGGCGGCCCGGTCGACAAGGGCGAGGCGGTGAAGCTGATGGCATCCGCTGCCAAGCTCGGCGAGCCCAAGGCGGCCTACAATCTCGCACTGCTCTATCTCGACGGCCAGACCCTGCCGCAGGACGTCAAGCGCTCCGCCGAGCTGTTGCGCCAGGCCGCCGATGCCGGCCTGCCCGAGGCGCAGTACGCGCTCGCGACCTTCTATAAGGAAGGCACCGGCGTGCCGAAGGATGCCGAACGATCGGTGCGGCTGCTCCAGGCGGCGTCATTGGCCGACAATGTCGATGCCGAGGTCGAATATGCCATCGCCATGTTCAACGGCACCGGGACGCCGAAGAACCAGCCGGCCGCGGTCGCTTTGTTGCGCAAGGCTTCCCGCCAAGGCAGCGCGATTGCGCAGAACCGGCTGGCCTGGGTGCTGATCAATGGCGTCGGCACGACCGTGGACAAGGTCGAGGGCTTCAAATGGCACCTGGTGGCCAAGACCGCCGGCAAGGGCGACCCGGAACTCGACAAGCAATTGTCCGATCTGCCGGCCGAGGACCGGGCCAAGGCGGAGGCCGCAGCCAGGAAATGGCTTGGCACAAAATGACTTGGGACCAAATGAGTTGACCCGATGACTTGACGGAAGCGGCCTCGCAGGGCACCCCATCCCCAGACAGGCGCCGATTTCGCGCCATTCCCCCGATCAAGTCCGAAAGCCCATGCTGTACTCCGCCACTATCAACGTCATGGTCAAGGCCGCGCGCCGCGCCGGCCGCAGCCTCAAGCGCGATCTCGGCGAGATCGAGCATCTCCAGGTCTCGCTGAAGGGACCGGCGAATTTCGTCTCGCTCGCCGACAAGCGCGCCGAGGAGATCCTTTACCAGGATCTCGCCAAGGCCCGGCCCGGCTACGGCTTCATCGGTGAGGAAGGCGGCACCCGCGAGGGCACCGACAAGAGCCACACTTGGATCGTCGATCCCTTGGACGGCACCACCAACTTCCTGCACGGCATCCCGCAATTCGCGATCTCGATCGGCCTCGTGCGCGAGGGCACGGTGATCGCCGGTGTGATCTACAATCCCGCCAATGACGAGCTCTACATCGCCGAGCGCGGCAAGGGTGCCTTCCTCAACGACCAGCGCCTGCGCGTCGCCGGCCGCCGTCAGCTCAATGAATGCGTGGTGGCCTGCGGCCTGCCCCATATCGGCCGTGGCAACCATGAGGAATTCCGGCGCGAGATGACCGCGATCCAGGACCGCGTCGCGGGCCTGCGCCGCTTCGGCGCCGCTGCGCTCGATCTCGCCTTCGTCGCCGCCGGCCGCCTCGACGGCTATTGGGAGCGCGATCTGCAATCCTGGGACATCGCCGCCGGCATGCTGATGGTGCGCGAAGCCGGTGGCACCGTGAGCGACATCGCGACGCCGGGCGATCCGCTGGTCACCGGGCACGTCGTGTGCGGCAACGAGTTCGTGCACGGGGAATTGGTGAAGATTTTGAGGAAGTAGGCAACGGCGAAAGCCGCTTGCTCTGCCTCGTCATTCCGGGTGCGCCTCCTGGCGCGAGCCCGGAATGACGCTCAATGACCCGTGTGTGCCCGCGCCGGCGGCCCATACGGCTTGGCTTGCTTCTCTGCCTTCGGCTCTCGGTCCCCGCCCAGCACGCGCTGCACCGAGACGAAGAATACCGGCACCATCAGCAGCGCCAGGATCACCACCGCGATCATGCCGCCCATCACGACGCTGCCGAGCGCCTGCTGGCTGGCGCCGCCGGCGCCGTGGGCGATGGCCATCGGCAGCACGCCGCAGATGAAGGCAAGGCCCGTCATCAGGATCGGGCGGAAACGGAGGCGGCAGGCCTCGATGGTGGCTTCGACCAGCGGCTTGCCTTCCTTGCGCAGATCCTTCGCGAACTCGATGATCAGGATCGCGTCCTTGGCCGCGAGGCCGATGATGGTGATCAGGCCGACGGTGAAGTAGACGTCGTTGGGCAGGCTCCGCAGCGTCGCGGCGACGACCGCGCCGACGATACCGAGCGGCACGGTGAGCAGCACCGCCAGCGGAATGGTCCAGCTTTCGTAGAGTGCGGCAAGGCACAGGAACACCACGAACACCGACAGCGCCAGCAGGAACGGCGCCTGCGAGCCCGAGAGCTTCTCCTGGAGCGACTGGCCGGTCCATTCGTAGCCGAAGCCGCGCGGCAGGCGGCCGGCGAGCCGCTCCATCTCGGCGATGGCATCGCCCGAGGTGAAGCCGGCCCTGGCTTCACCGGAGATGCGCACCGCCGGATAATAGTTGAAGCCGGCGATCTGCGTCGGCCCGCGCGCCCATTCGACGGTCGCAAAGGACGAGAACGGCACCAGCTGGCCGCGGCTGTTCTTGACGTTGTAGTTGAGGATGTCCTCGGTCCGCATGCGGTCGCGCGCGTCCGCCTGCACCACGACGCGCTGCATGCGGCCGCGGTTCGGGAAGTCGTTGATGTAGTTTGAGCCGAGATTGGTCGAGATCGTGTTGTTGATGTCCTCGAAGGTGACGCCGAAGGCGCCGGCCTTCTCGCGGTCGATCACGAGATTGACCACGCCCGCCTCGGGCAGGCCTTCGATATAGACCTTCTGCAGCACCGGGCTGGCATTGGCCTCGGCGATCAGCTGATCGGCGGCGCGCATCAATTGCGGATAGCCCTTCTGGCCGCGGTCCTGGAGACGGAACGAGAAGCCTGAGGAGTTGCCGAGATTGTCGATCGGCGGCGGCTGCAGCGCCGAGATTTTCGCGTCGCGGATCGACGCGCCCAGGTCGCGGTTGACGTCGTTGACGATCGCGGCGGCGGAGTCCTTCGGCCCGCGCTCCGACCAATCCTTCAGGGTGATGAACGCCTGCGCGGTGTTCATGCCCTGGCCGGAGAAGCTGAAGCCGGTGAGGAAGGTGACGTTGTCGACGCCCGGCCGCTGCGCCAGATATTTCTCGACCTTCTCGATCACCGCCTCGGTGCGGGCATAGGACGAATCCGACGGCGTCTGCACGTCAGTGGTGATGAAGCCCTGGTCGTCGACGGGCAGGAAGCCGCCGGGCAGGTTGACGAAGGCCCAGGACAGGCCGACCAGCAGCGCGGCATAGACCAGCATCAGGCGGCCGGTGCGGCCCAGCGAGAAGCCAACGGTGCGCGCATAGCGCTCCTTGGCGCCTTCGAGCATGCGGTTGAACCAGCCGAACACGCCTCCCTTCGCGTGACCGTGACCGGCCTCGACGGGCTTGAGCAGGGTCGCGCACAGCGCCGGCGTCAACGACAGCGCCAGGAAGGCGGAGAAGCCGATCGCGGCGACCATGGTGACCGAAAACTGCCGGTAGATGATTCCGACCGAACCGGGGAAGAACGCCATCGGCACGAACACCGCCATCAGCACCAGGGTGATGCCGATGATGGCGCTGGTGATCTGCGACATGGCTTTGCGCGTCGCTTCCTTCGGCGACAGGCCTTCCTCGGCCATGATGCGCTCGACGTTCTCAACCACGACGATGGCGTCATCGACGAGGATACCGACCGCGAGCACCATGCCGAACATCGAAAGCATGTTGATGGAGTAGCCGGCGAGCAGAAGCGTGGTGCAGGCACCGAGAAGCGCCACGGGCACCACGATGGTCGGGATGATGGTGTAGCGGATGTTCTGGAGGAACAGGAACATCACCACGAACACCAGCACCACGGCTTCGACCAGGGTCATCAGCACCTTCTTGATCGAGGCCTCGACCACCGGTGTGATGTTGTAGGGAATCTCGTAGGTGATGTTGGCCGGGAAGAAGCGCGACAGTTCCTTCATCTTGGCTTCGACCGCGCTCGCGGTCGCCAACGCATTGCCGGTCGGCGACATCAGCACCGAAAGACCGGCGGTCGGCTTGCCGTCGAGGCGCGTGTTGAACTGGTAGCTGAGACCGCCGACCTCGACGCGCGCAACGTCGCGCAGGCGCACGGTCGAACCGTCGGCATTGGCGCGCAGGATGATCGCGCCGAACTCGTCTGGGGACGACAGCTGGCCCTTGACCAGCACCAGCGCCGAGGTGCGCTGGTTCGACGTCGACGGCTCGGCGCCGATGCTGCCGGAGGCGACCTGCGCGTTCTGCGCGGTGATGGCCTTGTTGACGTCGTCGGCGGTGAGGCCGTAGCCGACGAGCTTGGCCGGATCGACCCAGACGCGCAAGCTGCGCTCGGTGGAATACAGCGTGGCGCGCCCGACGCCGGGAATGCGGCGGATCTCGCCCAGCACGTTGCGGATCATGAAGTCGCCGAGACCGACCTCATCCAAGCTGCCGTCGGTCGAGTTCAGCGTGATGATCTGAAGCACCGCGCTGGAGGCTTCCTCGATCAGGATGCCCTGCTGCATCACCGCGCGCGGCAGGCGCGCCTCGACGCGCTTGATGCGGTTCTGCACCTCGACCGAGGCGGCGCTGGTATCGGTGCCCGGCTGGAAGTTGGCGATGATTTCGACCTGGCCGAGCGAGTCGCTGGTCGATTCGAAGTTGAGGATGTTGGCGGCGCCGTTGAGCTCCTCCTCGATCAGCCGCGTGACGCTGTTGTAGAGGTTTTCGGGCGAGGCACCGGGATAGCTGGTCGAGACCGAGATCGAGGGCGGCGCGATGATCGGGTATTGCGCGATCGGCAGCAGCGGCACAGCGATCGCGCCGATCAGACAGATGAACAGCGCGACCACCCAGGCGAAGATCGGCCTGTCGATGAAGAAACTCGGCATGAGCCGCTTTACCCTCGTTGTTTCACTGGTTCCTCATGGCGAGCCGCGCGGAACGCGCTCCGGACGATGCTGCGCATCGCCGGGAGAACCATGAAGTGCCCGGCTCTCGCCGGCTATCGTTCGAGACACCCGCCTTGTGCGGGCTCCTCACAGGATTGAGGACGTCACGTGCGGTACAGTTCTGCTACCGCGTCAGCTGCTGGGCGGCGTGCCGGTTGTCCGCGGTCGCGTCAGCTTCCGACCAGGATTGCGGTTTGACCTTGTCGCCGGCTGCGAACTTCTGGAAGCCTTCGACCACGACCTTGTCGCCGGCCTTGAGGCCTTCGGTGACGAACCAGAGCCCGTCCTGCACCGAGCCGGTGCGCACCGCCTGCACGGCGATGTGGTTGTCGTCCTTGACGACGAAGACCTCGCTGCCGCCGCCGCCGTTGCGCTGGACCGCCTGCTGCGGCACGGCGATCGCGTCCGAATCGAGACCCTGATCGATACGGACACGGACATACATGCCGGGCAGCAGCTCGCGCTTGGGGTTGGGGAACTGACCGCGGAGCGTCACCTGGCCGGTGTGGGCATCGACCTTGGCATCAGAGAACAACAGCTTGCCGTCGAGCGCGTAGGTGGTGTTGTCGTCGAGCACGAGGCGGACCTTGGCGGCGTCGGACGCAATACGCTCGAGATCGCCGGTTTCGAAGGCGCGGCGAAGCTGGTTGAGCTCATTCACCGACTGGGTGAAATCGGCGTAGATCGGATCCAGCTGCTGGATGGTGGCGAGATTGGTCTCGTTCTGCACCACCAGCGCGCCCTCGCTGACGAGGGCCGCACCGACGACGCCGTCGATCGGGGCGCGCACGGTGGCGTAATCGAGATTGAGCTTGGCCCGCGCGAGCTCGGCCTTGCGGCCCTCGACCTCGGCATGGGCCTGGCGCTCGGCAGCGATGGCTTTCTCGTTCTCGGCCTCCGGCGCGGCACGGTCCTTGGTGAGCGCGGCGACGCGACGTGCCTGCTGGTGCGCCTGCATCGCAGCGGCCTCGGCCTTGGCGAGCGCCGCCTCGTTGGCTAGCACCTCGACCTCGAACGGGCGCGGATCGATGCGGTAGAGCGCATCGCCTGCCTTAACCTCGCTGCCCTGGCGGAACAGACGTTCCACCACGATGCCGGAGACGCGCGGCCGCACGTCGGAGACGCGGGTCGGCGCGATGCGGCCCGGCAGCTCACGCACCACGGCGCGCGACTGCGGCTTCACGATCACGATGCTGACGTCAGGGTCCGACGGTGGCGCGGAAGAAACTGCGGAATTGGATTCGTCACAGCCTGCCAACATCGGCGCCAGGGCCGCGAGCATCATTGCAACGCATGCCGATCGCGCACGAAGTCCTGACATGAAATTGGGTGCCCCGATGTTGTTGAAACTGACCATGCTCGCGCGAGGCCCGTTCTGGGCCATTTGCGCGCGGCTGATGCCGCCAAAATAGAATGCATCTGCTGCGATGCAACGCATGACGCGGGCGGCTCATTGTCACACAGCTTACATGATTGAAATAAGAAGGCTTTTGAGGGGTCACTTGATTGTGAGTCAAGGTTCCACCGGCACGTGTGCGACGGAACATCGCAATTACTCGGCGGTTTTCATCCGATAGTGACTCACACCCCATTCGGTTCCATCGGCGTACCCGAACAGCCCCGATGTCGCCAGTAAGTACCAGCGCCAGCGCCGCATCCAGAGTGCGGTCTCTTCGCCATAGACCCTGCGCAAGGAGGCCTCGATGGCGTCGCGGTGCGTATCGAAATTGGCGAGCCAGTCGTTCGCGGTGTGCTGGTAATGTGTCCCGCTCCAGCACCATTCCTTCTCGATGGCGAAGATGTCGTCGAACTGCCTGACCAGGTGATGGCTCGGCATCAAGCCGCTCGTGAACACGTGCTGCGCGATCCAGTCCTCGCGATTGGCCCGGTCGAACAGATGGGAGCCAGAGCGGTGGGAGACCACGTGCATGAAGACGCGCCCGTCCGGCGCCAGCCATGCACGCAGGCGGGTCATCAGCTTGCGCCAGTTCATCATGTGCTCGAAGGTCTCGACCGAGACGATGCGGTCGAACTGGCCGTCGGGTGCGAACACGTTCATGTCGGCGGTGACGACGCGCAGATTCAGGAGCCCGCGCCGCCGCGCCTCCTCCTCGACATAGGCGCGCTGCGCCTGCGAGGCCGACACCGCCGTCACCTTCGCGTGCGGAAACTGCCGGGCCATCCACAGCGACAGCGAGCCCCAGCCGCAGCCGAGCTCGAGGATGGTCTGCCCGTCGGCGAGACCGGCATGCTCGACCGTCTGGCGCAGGGCCTCCTCCTCCGCCTCCTGCAAGGTGGTCGCATCGGTCTTGTAGAAGCAGCAGGAATATTTGCGGTTGGGGCCGAGCACCTTGGCGAAGAACGAAGCTGGCACCTCGTCAAGGCGGCCGCTCGCGGCATCCGCGTCTTCGCTGATCGGGCGCAGCATCATCCGCCCGGCGAAGGCGGCATCGTCGGCCGCCCCCACGCGCCGACAGGCGCGTCGCCGTGCGCGAGCACAGGCGCTGGATCGCGGCGCGGATCACCACGTCGGGTAACGGCACACGTTCGGCAGTCCCGATGATCGCGGAAACGACGCTCATGCGGCCCCCGAATGGCGAGCTTTTGCAGACACCTGTCTAACAAAGCACGGCTTCCGGCCCGGGTTCCCCCAGCTCTCCCCGAAATCGGCGCATCCGGCGCTTTTTTTGGGCCGGCGCTGTGCCATAGTGCGCGCGCAAGCAAGCTTCGTAACGGATGATACCTGCCATGCCGTCTGGCACTTCCCGCTCCATGGATATCGAGTACACCAAACTGTCCTCGCCCAGCGTCTTCCTGGTGCGGATGCTGGTCTTCCTGGTGCTGTGCGCGCTGGTGGGCGTGGTGCTCTACAAGCAGATCATCCAGGCCTTCTTCGCCAATCCCGGACTGAACGCCCTGATCGGCGGCGTGCTGTTCATCGGCATCATCCTGGCCTTCCGCCAGGTGATCCGACTCTACCCTGAAGTGTCCTGGGTCAACAATTTCCGCATCGCCGATCCCGGCCTCGCGCCGTCCCGGCATCCGAAGCTCTTGGCGCCGATGGCGGCGATCCTCGGCGGCGAGCGCTCGGGGCGGATGACCATCACCCAGACCACCATGCGGCACCTGCTCGATTCGATCGCGACGCGCCTGGACGAAGCCCGCGACATCTCCCGCTACATGACCGGCCTTTTGGTCTTCCTGGGCCTGCTCGGCACGTTCTGGGGCCTGATCGAGACGGTCGGCTCGGTCGGCAAGGTGATCGACGGGCTCAAGGTCGGGGGCGATTCCGGCGCGCTGTTCGACACGCTCAAGGAGGGCCTCGCCGCCCCGCTCAGCGGCATGGGCATCTCGTTCTCGAGCTCCCTGTTCGGCCTCGCCGGCTCGCTGATCCTCGGCTTTCTCGACCTGCAATCGAGCCAGGCCCAGAACCGCTTCTACACCGACCTGGAAGACTGGCTCGCCACCACCGTGCGCGAATATGGCAGCGGCGAGCTGGCGGTCGCCCCCGCCGTCGCCGGCGGCGTTGTGGCCAGCGGCGAGCTGCAGGCCATGGTCGAACGCTTGCGCTCCGTGCTCGAAGAAGGCAGCGGCAGCCGCGGCACCACCGCGGCGATGGCGAGCCTTGCCGAAGCCATCCAGGCGCTGGTCTCGCATATGCGCACCGAGCAGCAGATGATTCGCGAATGGGCCGACGGCCAGGGCGAGCAGAACCGCGAGATCCGGCGGCTGCTGGAGCGGATCGCGCGCCAGCCGGAGAAGAGTTGAGACGGTATCGTGCCCCGGACGCGACGCAGCATGAAATGCTGCGTCGCTGAGCCGGGGCCCATTCGAGAGAGACGCTAGGTCCCGGCTCTGCGCAGCAGCGTTTCACGCTGCTAGCCGCGTCCGGGACACGAGAGTGGAGAGTGACGACAATGGCTCTAGCCCGCGCCCGCCGCAGCGAAGGCGGCCTCAACTACTGGCCCGGCTTCGTCGACGCGCTGTCGACGTTGGTGCTGTCGATCGTGTTCCTGCTGTCGGTCTTCCTGGTGGTGCAGTTCTTCCTGTCGCAGGAGGTCACCGGCAAGGACAAGGCGCTGGAGCAGCTCAACGCCAAGATCGCGCAGCTCAACGAGCTGCTGTCGCTGGAGAAGCTCGGCAAGCTCACGCTCGACGATCAGGTCTCGTCGCTGAAGGCCGGGCTCGCCTCGGCAGAGAGCGAGCGCGACCGCATCAAGGGCCTCTATGACGGCCTGGCTGCCGCGGGCAATGACGCGCAAGGCAAGACCTCCGAACTCGGCAAGGCGCTGGATTCGGAGAAAGCCGTCTCGGCGCGGGCGCTGGCGCAGATCGAGGTGCTGAACCAGCAGATTAGCGCGCTGCGCCGGCAACTGGCCGCGCTGGAAGAGGCGCTGGACGCCTCCGAGAAGCGCGACAAGGAATCGCAGAACCGCATCGCCGATCTCGGCTCCCGCCTCAACGTCGCACTGGCGCAGCGCGTGCAGGAATTGTCGCGCTACCGCTCGGAGTTCTTCGGCCGGCTGCGCGCCATCCTCGGCAACCGACCCGACATCCGCATCGTCGGCGACCGCTTCGTGTTCCAGTCCGAAGTGTTCTTCGACACCGGTCAGGCGGTGCTTCTGCCCGAGGGCCGCGCCGAGCTCGACACCCTGGCGACCGCGCTGATCGACCTCGACAAGAAGATCCCGAGCGACATCCCGTGGGTGCTGCGCGTCGACGGCCACACCGACGTGCGGCCGGTCACCGGGCTGAACTTCAAGTCGAACTGGGACCTGTCCGCCGCGCGCTCGATTTCGGTGGTGCAGTATCTGGTCTCGCTCGGCGTGCCCGCCCAGCGCCTTGTCGCCGCCGGCTTCGGCGAATTCCAGCCGCTCGACACCGGCAACACGGAAGAGGCCTACAAACGCAACCGCCGCATCGAGCTGAAGCTGACGGAGCGGTAGTGGCGTCAGATGCACCACAGCTCGTCATTGCCGGGTTTGACCCGGCAATCCATCAAGACGGATTCTTTCGAAGTGGATGGATGGCCGGATCAAGCCCGGTCATGACGAGTATAGCCCGATGATCCACCTCCGCCCCTATCGCGTCGAGGACGAGGCCGCCGCGATCGCGCTCTGGCATCGCAGCTGGCAGCAGGCCTATCCGCAGATCGACTTCGCGGCGCGGTTGGAATGGTGGCGCGAACGCTGGCGCAAGGACCTCGTGCCGAAGGCGTCCATCGTCGTCGCCGAACAGGATGGTGCCCTCACCGGCTTCGTCACCATCGACGGCGACGGCTATCTCGACCAGCTCGTGGTCGATCCCGCCCATTGGGGCTCGGATGCCGCAAGGCGGTTGGTGGACGAGGCCAAGCGGCTGTCGCCATCGGGCGTCACGCTGCTCGTCAACAAGGACAATTCCCGCGCCATCCGCTTCTACGAGCGCAACGGGTTCGTTCATGCCGGCGACGACGTCAACCCGACCTCGGGCCGGCCGGTGCTGAAGATGCAATGGCGGGCGTGAAGCACGTCACATCGGGATCCCCGGACGTCCGTTGGTCGTTGTCGCCAGAGCAGCGATCACAAGCAGATGGAGACGATCGATGCAGCTGCGCGATCTCGCCAAGGGTTCCTCGGTCTTTGTCGGCGTGATCATCGCCTTCTATGTGTCGACGGCCTATGTCGACCGGCGCTTTGCGCCGCAGCTCGCTACGAACGGTCCTGCAGCCTGCGTCGGCGAGGACGGCAGCTGGAAGAATTGGCTGTGGCCGAACGTGCCGGCGCTCTCACCGAAGTGCGAATAGCATCCGTACGCGAAGCTTCCGCCACAATCTCAACTGTCATTCCCCGCGAAGGCGGGGAATCCAGTACGCCGCAGCTTCTCGATTGGTCACGACTGGCTCGGAGTACTGGATCGCCCGCCTGCGCGGGCGATGACGCCGTCGTTGTGGCGACAATCGAAGCCCTCTCACGCGCCCTCGAACTGCAACCGCGCCAGTCTTGCATAGAGGCCGTTCGCAGCGACGAGCTCGGCATGCGTGCCCTGCTCGACGATCCTGCCCTGGTCCATCACCAGGATGCGGTCGCAGGACAGGACAGTGGCGAGGCGGTGCGCGATCACCAGCGTGGTGCGATGGCGCATCAGTTCTTCCAACGCGGTCTGCACCAGCGTCTCGCTTTCGGCGTCGAGCGCGGAGGTAGCTTCATCGAGCAGCAGCAGCGGCGCATCGCGCAGGATGGCGCGCGCGATGGCGATGCGCTGGCGCTGGCCGCCGGAGAGCGTCACGCCGCGTTCGCCGAGCGCCGTCTCGAAGCCTTCCGGCAGGCGGCGGATGAACTCGGCGGCATGCGCGAGCTCGGCGGCGCGCTCGACTTCGGCATCGGTCGCATCGGGCCGGCCGAAGCGGATGTTCTCGCGGGCGCTTGCTGCGAACACCACCGATTCCTGCGGCACCAGCGCGATGCGCGCGCGGACGTCGTGCGGGTCGGCGGACCTGACCGGCACGCCGTCGAGCGCAATCGTGCCGTTGTTGGGATCGTAGAAGCGCAGCAGCAGATGGAAGATCGTGCTCTTGCCGGCGCCGGAGGGGCCGACGATCGCAACCTTCTCTCCGGGCCGCACATTGAAGGAGACGGCATCGAGCACGTTGACGTCGCGCCGCGCCGGATAGGCGAAGCTGACCCGATCGAACCCGACCTCGCCGCGCGCAGGAATCGGCAGCGCACGTGGCGCGGCGGGCGCGGTGATATCTGATTTCACGTGCAGGATCTCGAACAGGCGCTCGGCCGCGCCGGAGGCCGCCGACACTTCGCCCCAGACCTCGCTGAGCTGGCCGAGGCCTGCCGCGGCGAACACCGCATAGAGCACGAACTGGCCGAGCCGGCCCGGTGAGATCGCACCGGTGAGCACGTCGTGCGAGCCGATCCAGAGGATCGCGACCACGCTTGCGAACACGATGAAGATGATGATGGCGGTGAGCACCGCGCGAGCCTGGGTCGAGGTGCGCGCGGCTTCATAGGCCTGCTCGACATTGCCGCCGAAACGCTTTTCGGCGAACTGCTCGCTGGTATAGGCCTGCACGGTGCGGATCGCGCCGACCAGTTCGCCCGCATAGGCCGAAGCGTCGGCGAGCGTGTCCTGCGCATTGCGCGACAGCCGCCGCACCCAGCGCCCGAACGCGACCAGCGGCAGCACGATCAGGGGAATGACGAGCAGCACGAAGCCCGACAATTTCGGGCTGGTGATCACCATCATCGCGGCGGCGCCGAGGAACATCATCAGATTGCGCAGCGCGATCGACACCGAGGCGCCGACGGCGGATTTGATCTGGGTGGTGTCAGCGGTGAGGCGGGAGATCAATTCGCCGCTGCGCGCGGAATCGAAGAAGGTCGGCGAGAGCGAGAGCAGGTGGCCGAAGACGTCGCGCCTGAGATCGGCGACGATGCGCTCGCCGATCGTCATCACGAGGTAGTAGCGCGCGGCGCTCGCGAGCGCGAGCACGCCGACCACCGCGAGCATCACCGAGAAGTAGCTGTTGATCAGCTCGATGCCTTCGGGCGTCAGGCCGAAATCGATCATCCGGCGCACCGCGACCGGCACCAGCAGCGTGGTCAGCGCGGCGACCGTCAGCGCGACGAAGGCGAGCGCGGCGCGGCCGCGATAGCGGCTCACATAGGGCGCGAGCGCGAGCAGCGGCCGGAGTTTCGCACGGCCCTTGGCGGGCTGCTCGATCAGATCGGTCTCGATCGACGGTGTGTCTGCGGAATTCATTTCGGGCTGATCGACATATTGGTCATCAAGCCGTTCCACTGCGCTCATGAGATCCAACCCATTGCATTCGTTAGCTCCCAATAGGCCGGTGCAACAGGAGTGGCAAATCCGGGAAGTCCCTTAGGGGGACGCCCGGTTCGGCGCGCGCTATGGCTTGTTTTACAGGGGGTCGTGAGGTATAGAGCCGGCCAAATCCGTCATTCGCTAGCCACCCAGAAAGGCGCCGGGGCGCCGAGGAATTGTCATGAAAGCCGAAATTCACCCGAATTATCATACGATTAAGGTCGTCATGACCGACGGAACCGAGTACCTGACCCGCTCCACCTGGGGCAAGGAAGGCGACACGCTGAACCTCGACATTGACCCGAAATCGCACCCGGCCTGGACCGGCGGCAACGCCCAGATCATGGACCGCGGCGGCCGCGTCTCGCGCTTCCAGAAGAAGTTTTCGGGCTTTCTCAAAAAGGATTGATCCGGCCGCAAGGCCGCGACGAAAAACGCCCCTGGGAGACCAGGGGCGTTTTTGTTTGCCGTCATTGCGGGACGCGCCTTTTGGCGCGGGCCCGGAATCCATACTCCCGATCGTGGTTATGGATTCCGGGCTCGCGACTTTGTCGCGCCCCGGAATGACGGTGTGATTGTCGATGGCCTACCGCTCGAACGCGGCCTTCAGCGCGTTCAGATGCGGCACCAGCGGGTTGCCGATCGCCATGTGCTCGGCCGGCGGGGTGTGGATGGTGGTGTCGAGGCGGCGCACGCGTGTCTGCAGGCTCATCGAGCGATGGATCAGATCCTGGAGCTGCGCGGGCAGCTTCTCGATTGTGTCGGCGGGGCCCGGATCGGCGGCGGTGAGCTTGACCTTTGTCTTCTCGCGGTTGGCCTGGCTCAGCGTCATCTCGCCTTCCTTCACCGCGCGGTGCAGCAGCAGCCACGAAGCGAGCTGCATCAGGCGCGTGGTGAGACGCATGCTCTCGGTCGCATAGGTCAGGCTGACGGCGCGGTCGAGCGCCTTGGCCTCGGTGCGGCCGGCGCCGTCGAGATAGGCGGCGGTCTCCTCGACGAGATCCATACCCTCGCGGAACAGGACGCCGAACGCCGCAGAATTGGTGAACCGCTCGCTGAGTTGAACGAGAGCGCCGTCGGCCTGCAAACGTTCCATGGTTAACGCCCCTTACGCAACTGTTTGACTGTCCGGCTTGGCGCCGGCTTATGATGAACAAATCATTGCGCGGGCAAGACGCGGAGTCCAGTGACAAGCGCGGATATGGTTTCCGCGGGTCATTCCTCGGAATGCAACCGGGATAAGACGCCGAATGTGGGAGCAGACGCCAAAAAAAGAGCCGCCGGAGACCGGCGGCTTTGAAAGTTGATAACAGGGAGGCGTCAAACAGAGTGGACAGGAGCCACTCGGTGTCCAAACGAGGACAGCGCCAGTCATAAACCCGAAAGCTTAATCGACGGTAAACGAGCTAAATTTTTGAGAGTTCGTTAGCCATGTCGGCCAGTGGCCGATCTAAGGTCTCGTGCCCCGGACGCGGTGCGGCACGAAGTGCTGCACTGCTGAGCCGGGGCCTAGAACCTTTTGGCCGAGGTGTTTGGAGAGGCATGGGTCCCGGCTCTGCGGAGCAGCGCTACGCGCTGCACCGCGTCCGGGACACGAGAGTTCCTACTTCTTGAAAAAGCCATCCGCCGCATCGCGCGAGGCGCGCTTCCTGGTGGCGGCTTCTTCCAGTCTTGCGATCTCGGTCTTGAGCAGGGTCACGCGCTCGGTCAGTTCCTCCACCGACAACAGTGAGAGATCCTGTCCGATCTCATGGCTGATCTTCTTGCGCGGGCGGTCGTCGTCTTCCGTCGGCATCCTCGTTCCTCCTGCGTTCGTGTCCTCCAAACGGGCCTGGGCGGTTGCCAGCGTGGACCGCGCTGGCTAAGCAATGGCCTCGTTTCCTCCCGCACCTTTGCTCAAGGACACATCATGGACAAGCTGCCCGCGCAAATGACCGTGGTTGCCATCTCCACGCCTGGCGGACCGGAGGTGCTGGTGCCGGAACAACGCGCGGTGCCGCAGCCCGGGCCTGACGAGATCCTGGTCAAGGTCGAGGCCGCGGGCGTGAACCGGCCCGACGTCGCGCAGCGCTCCGGCGCCTATCCGCCGCCGCCCGGCGCCAGCGACCTGCCGGGCCTGGAGATCGCGGGCGAAGTGGTGGCAGTCGGCAGCAATGCCAAGCGGCACAAGATCGGCGACAAGGTGATGTCGCTCGTCGCCGGCGGCGGTTATGCGCAATACTGCATCGCCCAGGACGCCCAGGCCATAAGCGTGCCGCCCTCGCTCTCGATCAAGGAAGCCGGCGCGTTGCCGGAGACCCTGATGACGGTCTGGCACAACGTGTTCGAGCGCGGAGGCCTCAAGGCCGGCGAGACGCTGCTGATCCATGGCGGCTCCTCCGGCATCGGCACCCTCGCGATCCAGCTTGCCAAAGCGTTCGGTGCGAAGGTGTTCGTCACCGTCGGATCGCAGGACAAGATCGATGCCTGCCTCAAGCTGGGCGCCGACCGGGCCATCAACTACAAAACCGAAGACTTCGTCGCCGTGGTCAAGGAAGAGACCAACAAGGCCGGCGTCAATCTGATCCTCGACATGGTCGCCGGCGACTATGTCGACCGCAACTATGATGCCGCCGCGGTCGACGGCCGTATCGTGCAGATCGCGACGCTCAATGGCCCCAAGGTCAGCGTCAACATCGCCAAGGTGATGGTGAAGCGCCTCACCCATACCGGCTCGACGCTGCGCCCCCGTAGTAATGCGGACAAGGCGGCCATGGTCGCCGCGATCGAACAGAAGGTGATGCCGCTTTTGCGCGAAGGCCGCATCAAGCCGCTGATGGACAGCGCTTTCCCGCTGGAAAAGGCAGCCGATGCGCACCGGCGCATGGAAACCAGCGCACATATTGGCAAAATTGTGTTGGAGGTGTAGGCCGCCGGCCCACAGGGCCGGGCGGAAAGTCTTTGATTTTCCTCGCTTTCGTGGCATCTATCGCGACGCACCGAACCACGTCCGTTCGGTTTGAAATCGCCTCTTAAGAATCGCCTTGCACTCGAAGTTTGCGTCGAACGCGGAGAACTGACCTTGCGTCTGATCAGGTGCCTCGCGCCCATCGCGCTGGGCCTCATGATGCTCGTTGCCGCGTCCCCTGCACGCGCGCTCGACGCTGTCAGCGTTCGCAGTGACGCGGCCGCGATCGACCTCACCGGCGTGATCGATCACCAGCGCAGCGACGCCGACCGCATCCAGGTCTCGACAGCGCCCGGCACCGACGGCATCGTCCGCCGCATCGAGGTGCGCGCCCGCGAAGGCGGCCAGAACTGGGTGGTGTTCGCGCTCGCCAACAACACCGATGACCAGCTCGACCGCCTGATCGTCGCCCCGCATTATCGCATCGTCTCCTCGGGGCTGCTCTGGCCGGACCTCGGCCTGTCGCGCATCGCGACCATCACGCCCTCGATCGGCGACCGGCCCGAACGTCAGGAAAGCGCCACCGCGGACGTGTTCCGTATCACGCTCGACCCCGGCGCCGTCGTCACCTTCGTTGCGGAGCTGCGCACCGACAAGCTGCCGCAGCTCTATCTGTGGGAGCCGGAAGCCTACAAGGACAAGGTCAACTCGTTCACGCTGTATCAGGGCATCGTGATCGGCATCTCCGGCTTGCTCGCGCTGGTGCTGACCATCCTGTTCGTGGTGAAGGGCAGCATCATGTTCCCGGCCGCGGCGGCGCTGGCCTGGGCGGTGCTGGTCTATATCGGCGTCGATTTCGGCTTCTGGGGCAAGGTGCTCGACATGTCGAACAACGCCGAGCGCATCTGGCGCGCGGCGGGCGAGGCGATCCTGGCGGCGACGCTGCTGGTGTTCCTGTTCGCCTATCTCAACCTCAGTCGATGGCATGTGCGCTACTCGCACATCACGGTGCTCTGGCTGCTCTTCCTCGGGGCCCTGGTTGCTCTGGCGCTGTTCGATCCGGCCGTTGCCTCCGGCATCGCCCGCATGTCGCTGGTGCTGATCGCCTTCGCCGGCTTTGCGCTGATCGTCTATCTCTCCACCCACGGCTTCGACCGTGCGGTGCTGCTGATCCCGACCTGGTTCCTGCTGGTGGTCTGGGTGGTCGCGGCCGGCATGACGGTCGCCGGCTCCGTCACCAACGACATCGTCGGCCCGGCGCTGCTCGGCGGCCTCGTGCTGATCGTGATGCTGATCGGCTTCACGGTGATGCAGCACGCCTTCGCCGGCGGCAGCGCCAGCACCGGCGTCGTCTCCGACATCGAGCGGCGGGCCTTGGCGCTGGCCGGCTCGGGCGATCTGATCTGGGACTGGGACGTCTCCGCCGACAAGGTCTTCACCAGCCCGGAGACCGAGGCCCTGCTCGGCCTCAAGCGCGGCACGCTGGAAGGCCCGGCCGCGTCCTGGCTAGAGGTGCTGCACCCGCTCGACCAGGATCGCTTCCGCGCCGCGCTCGACAGCGTGCTCGACCAGCGCCGCGGCCGCCTGGTCCAGGATTTCCGTTTGCGCACCCCCGACGGTCACTTCATGTGGTTCGCGCTGAAGGCGCGGCCGGTGGTCGGCTCCGACGGCGAGGTCTCGCGCGTGGTCGGAACGCTGACCGACGTCACCGAGCTGCGCAACGCCGAAGAGCGCCTGCTGCACGATTCCGTGCATGACAATCTCACTGGCCTGCCCAACCGCAAGCTGTTCATGGATCGGCTGGGTGCGGTCGCGCATTTCGCCAAGTCCATGCCGACGCTGCGGCCGACGCTGATGGTGATCGACCTCGACCGCTTCAAGCAGGTCAACGATTCCGTCGGCATCGCGGTCGGCGATTCCATCCTGCTCACCCTCGCCCGCCGCCTCACCCGCATCCTGAAGCCGCAGGACACGCTGGCACGGATGGCCGGCGACCAGTTCGGCCTGATCCTGCTGTCGGAGCAGGACCCGGCGCGCATCACGGCTTTCGCCGAAACCATCCGCAAGACCATCCGCGCCCCGATCGCCTTCAACGACCGCGAGATCTTCCTCACAGCCTCGATCGGCCTCGCGCTCTCCGACCCGCAAGTCCAGCTCACGGACGAGATCATCAAGGACGCCGAGCTCGCGATGTATCACTCCAAGCGCATCGGCGGCGACCGCATCGATGTCTACAAGCCGGCGATGCGCGCGCGGAAGACCGACCGCCTGACGCTGGAGAGCGAACTGCGCCGCGCCATCGAGCGGCAGGAGATCACCATCCTGTACCAGCCGATCGTGCGGCTGGAGGATCGCTCGATCGCCGGCTTCGAGGCCCTGGCACGCTGGGACCATCCGAAGCTCGGACGCATGGCGCCGTCGGAATTCATCACGATCGCGGAAGAGACCGGCCTGATCGTCGATCTCGGCATGTTCGTGCTCGACCAGACCGCAAAGCAGCTCTCGGTGTGGCAGCGCGCGATGCGCTCGCGCGAGCCGATCTTCGCCTCGGTCAACGTGTCGTCACGGCAATTGCTCCGTCATGATCTCATTCACGATGTCCGCACCGTGCTGTCGCGCTCCTCGGTGGCGCGCGGCACGCTGAAGCTGGAGCTGACGGAATCGCTGGTGATGGAGAATCCGGAGCACGCGGCACAGATGCTGACGCGAATCCGCGAGCTCGGCACCGGCCTCTCGCTCGACGATTTCGGCACCGGCCATTCCTCGCTGGCCTATCTCCAGCGCTTCCCGTTCGACACCATCAAGATCGACCAGTCCTTCGTGCGCACCACCAGCCGCGGCACGCGTCCGGTGATCCTGAAGTCGATCATCGCGCTCGCGCACGACCTCGGCATGGACGTTGTGGCGGAAGGCGCCGAGACCGATTCCGATGCGGTCGAGCTCTACCAGATGGGCTGCGAATACGCGCAGGGCTTTGCCTTCGGCGAACCGATGGACGCGGATGCCGCGATGCGCCTGCTGACGGAAGTGCGGCTCGAAGCTGCGAGCTGATCACGAGTCCCGTAGGGGTGGGCAAAGGCGCACTTGCGCCGTGCCCACCATTTCTTCCCGCATGCCGCTCTAGCTTATGGTGGGCACGCTTCGCTTTGCCCACCCTACAATACTGTTTGTTTTCGAGGGATCTGCACCGACCTAGCCGCCGCTATCGCCGCCGCCCGCCCTTCTGCTTCCTGAACCGAACGCTCGCACCGTCCGGCATCCGCGTCGCCACGAAGCCGGCGGCCAGGCAGGCTTCGCGTTGCGGCATCTGGATGTCGGGGCTGCGCAGGCTGTCCCACCAGGAGGCGCGGTTCGCCGCGCGCGGCAGGGCCGCACCGATGATCTCCTCGATCTGCTCGAAGCTCAGCACGAACTCGTCCTGCTTTTGCCGCATCAGATAGTCACGCAACGCCTGGTAGTCGTTCACAATCGTCCTCTCGTCCCGCTCACATGAGGCTGCCCAAAACCGTGCGCCGCATGAACCGTTTCTTAACTCATTGCGGCAGCGCCGTCCCGCCTTAAACACTACGCAAGCTTTCGGGCGCATCCACTAGGATCGGGAGCGAGCGATGCTGTCTGGATGGCGCGAGAACACGGCCCGTCGGCCGTGGCGGATTTCGGCGAAACTGCTGATCATCTCGTCCGTGGTGACGGTGATCGGCTTCTCCGCCATTTGCGTCAACGTGATGCTGGACATGCGCCGCGGCGAGGAGGCGCTCGCCCGCCAGACGCTGGAGAATCTGGCGACGACGATCGAGTCCGACGTCAGCCGGAACGTCGAGATCTACGATCTCTCGCTGAAGGCGGTCGCCAGCAACATGCTGCTGCCCGAGCTCGCGACGGTCTCCAAGCCGATCCGCCACCTGATCCTGTTCGACCATGCGACCAACGCCAGGCATTTCGGCGCCATCCAGGTATTCGATGCCGAGGGACGGCTGATCATGGACGCCTCCACGCTCGATCCCCTCACCGAGAATCGGCGCGAGGAGGATTACTTCAGGGTTCATCGCGACAATCCCGGCGCCGGGCTCTTCATCAGCCGTCCCATGCTGTTTCGCGGTGCCTATTCCATCGTCCTGAGCCGGCGCATCAGCGATGCCGATGGCGGCTTCATGGGCGTCGTCACCGGCTCGATCCGTTTCAGCTATTTCCATGAATTGTTCGATCGGCTGAGCCTCGACCCCGACGACACCATCACCGTGCTCAAGCGCGACCGCACCATCATGATGCGGCGGCCGTTCGATCTCGACATCATTGGAACGAATCTGAACGACCATCGGAGCTGGAAGGCGGACAATCTGCCCGCCGGCGCCTCCTATTCTGGGCAGGGACCGGTCGATCCGACGCCGAGGCTCTATGCCCGCAGCGGCGGCAGTGGACCGCTGTTCGTGGTGGCAGGCAAGCCGCTGAACGCCGTGTTCGAGCTGTGGCAGAGAGAGGCCTATCGCATCGGCGCCGTGGTCGTGGCACTCATCCTGTTCGTGCTGGCCTCGACCCTGGTGCTTGCGCGCGAGATCGGACGGCGCGCCGAGGCCGAGCGCAAGCTCGAGGAGATGGCGACGACGGACGCCCTCACCGGCCTGAAGAACCGCCGCAAGTTCGATGCCGTGATCGACGTCGAGTGGCGGCGTGCGATGCGCCAGAAGGCGCCGCTCGCGCTGCTGATGATCGATGCCGATCACTTCAAGGCCTACAACGACACGTTCGGGCATCAGGCCGGCGACCAGGTGTTGGTCGGCATCGCCATCTGCATTTCGGATTCGGTGAGCCGGCCTGGCGACTGCGCCGCCCGCTATGGCGGCGAGGAGTTCGCGGTGCTGCTGCCGAACATTTCGGCCAGCGACGCCTTCAAAGTCGCCGAGACGATCCGCCTCAAGGTGCAGGGCTGGTCCGACGAGCAGACCATCTCGACGGTGTCCTGCGGCATCGCCAGCCTAGTTCCCGTTGCCGGCATGGACTGGCCGGTCCTGGTCGCCGCCGCCGACAAGGCGCTCTATGGGGCGAAAGCCGGGGGCCGCAACCAGTCAGCGGTCGCGAGTCTGCCGCAACTGTCGCTGGTGGCGTGACGAACTCTCCAGCCGTCGTCATTGCTGTGCATGTTCACAATTGCGAGGCAACGGGTCCGCGCTTAGCGCGGCCCGATGACAGGCTCGCGAAGCAATCCAGACTGCCTCCGCGGAGGCAGCCTGGATTGCTTCGTCGCTTCGCTCCTCGCAATGACGAGTCGAGAGATAACGCCCGCTACTGCCCCAGATACTTTTTCATCTCCGCGATCAGCCCGTCGCGCAATTCCGGGCGCTTCAGGCCGTAGGCGATGTTGGCGCGGAGGAAGCCGGGCTTGGAGCCGCAATCGTGGCGCTCGCCTTCGAATTCGACACCGTAGAATTTCTGCGTCTTGGCAAGGCCGATCATGGCGTCGGTGAGCTGGATCTCGCCGCCGGCGCCGCGCTCCTGGGTCTCCAGGATCTTGAAGATCTCCGGCTGGAGGATGTAGCGGCCGGTGATCGAGAGGTTGGAGGGCGCCGTGCCCTTGGCCGGCTTCTCGACCATGCCGTCGACCTCGAACATCTTGCCGGTGCGTTTTCCGACGCCGCAGATGCCGTATTGATGGGTGAGATGGTCGGGCACCGCCTCGACCGCGACCAGATTCGATTTCTCGCCGAGCGAGGACGCCATCTCGATCATCTGCTTCAGGCAGCCGGGCGTGTTGAGCACGAGCTCGTCGGGCAGCACGACCGCAAACGGCTCGTTGCCGACGATGTCGCGCGCGCACCAGACCGCGTGGCCGAGACCGAGCGGCGCCTGCTGGCGGGTGAAGCTGACGGCGCCGGCCTCGGGCTGGTTCTGCGCCAGAATCTCCTGCTCGGCCTTCTTGCCGCGCTGACTGAGCGTCGCGTCGAGCTCGAACATCCGGTCGAAATGATCTTCGATCACGTTCTTGTTGCGACCGGTGACGAAGACGAAATGCTCGATGCCGGCCTCCCTCGCCTCGTCATAGACGTACTGGATCAGCGGCTTGTCGACGATGGTCAGCATTTCCTTCGGCATCGCCTTGGTGGCGGGCAGTACGCGGGTGCCGAGGCCGGCGACGGGGAATACGGCTTTGCGAATTTTCATGGGGGCGATCGAATACCTGAGGACGTGAACGGAGCAATGGTGACTTGCTAACCTGTTTGCAGCCGCCAACAAAGGCGGATGTGGGGCCTCGCCCCGACAGAGTTAAGAAAAAGGCCGTCACCAAAATTTCACCTTTGTTAAGCTATTGGCAACGCCTGACAGGCCTCCTGATGGCTGAAATTTCAGGCCGGCGGATGGGACATGATGCAATCAGCGGCACGATTGGCAAGACAGGCCGGGTCAGTGGCCGGTGCGACGATGATCGCAGCGGCTCTGCTGCTGCCTGTCGGCGCGCACGCCCAGGCGCAGAACGGCCTGTCCAATCTGTTCGGCGGCATCTTCTCCGGCCAGAACCCGGCGCCCGCGCAACCTGCGCCGGGCGCGCCAACGGGAGCTCCCCCTTGGAGCGGCGAGGATGGCGCTTCCGGCCATCCGCTGATGACGGCCGCAGCGATCCGCGAAGCCGCGGGAAATTTCAACAATTGCGTCGCGGCGATGTGGCCCGATGCCGCACGGCGCAACATCACCCAGGAGAATTTCCAGCGCTTCACGGCCGGGCTCTCACCTGACCTGCGCATCATGGATCTGATGGACTCGCAGCCGGAGTTCACCAAATCGATCTGGGCCTATCTCGACATTCTCGTGAACGACAACCGCCTCGCCACGGGCCGCGAGATCCTCGCCAAATACAAGGCGCAGTTCGACGCCACCGAAAAGGCCAGCGGCGTCGACCGCTACATCATCGCTTCGATCTGGGGCATCGAGTCCAACTACTCGACGCAGATGGGCGATCGCAGCGTGCTGCAATCGACCGCGACGCTCGCCTGCATCGGCCGCCGCCAGGCTTATTTCAAGGACGAGTTCCTCTCCGCGCTGGAGATCCTCAACCGCGGGGATCTGCGACCGGAGCAGCTGCGCGGCTCCTGGGCCGGCGCCTTCGGCCCGACCCAGTTCATGCCGACCGCATTCAAGCGCTTTGCCGTCGACGGCGACGGCGACGGCCGGCGCGACGTCGTCGACAATCCGACCGACCTGATCGCGTCGACCGCCAACAATCTGAAGAAGGACGGCTGGCAGGCCGGCCAGACCTGGGGCTTTGAGGTCGTGGTGCCGCAAGGCTTCAACTACATGCTGGCCGACCGGGCCAAGGCGATGACGATCGCGCAATGGGAGAAGCTTGGGCTGAAGCGGGCGACGGGCCAGGCCTTCCCGCATCCGGCGGAGAAAGCCTATCTGCTCGCGCCGGCCGGCGCGCAGGGACCGGGCTTCCTGATGCTCCAGAACTATCGCGTGATCATGAAGTACAACCCGGCTGAGGCCTATGCGCTCGCGATCGGCCATTTCGCCGACCGGCTGCGCGGAGGGCACCCCTTCGTGCAGCCCTGGCCGCGGCAGGAGCGGGAGCTGTCGCGCACCGAGCGATTGGAACTGCAGCAGCTGCTGGCCCAGCGCGGCTTCTACAAAGGCACCCCGGACGGCCAGTTCGGCGGCCAGACACGGGAAGCCCTGCGCCATTTCCAGGCCTCGATCGGCGTGCCCGCGGACGGCTTTGCCTCCTCCGACGTGCTGGATCGGCTCCGCGGGCGGTAAAATCGCGCCGAAAGTAGCCCTGAACGGGGATTTTGCCAGGCGGCCTTGACGGCGGCCGCTGTTCCCCGGTGTATGGACAGAGAAATCTGCAATGGAATTTGCCCGTTTCGCGCCGGATTCCGTTATTATATCGAGCTAACTTTAGTCCTCATTGCGCGTGCCCGAGATCGCATGTCGAAGAAGTCCCTATTCAAGGCGCTGACCGAGACCGGCCCGCTGATCGCGCTGGGGACGGCGCTTGCGATCCTGGTGTCGGTGGCGGCCCCCGCCTCGGCGCAGTTCTTCAATTTCCCCGGCTTCGGCGGACCGCCGCAGCGTTCAGCCCCCCCGCCCCAACGGGGCGGCGGTGGAGGCGGCGGCGGCTGGTTCGGCGGCGACTTCTTCGCGCCCTTCCAGCAGCAAGCGCCGCAGGCGCCGCGCCAGGATTTTTCGCGCGCGCCGGCGCCGGCCAAGCGCGACACCATTCCTGAGAAGAACGTGCTGGTGATCGGCGATGCCATGGCCGACTGGCTCGCCTATGGCCTGGAAGACGCCTACAGCGAGCAGCCCGACATGGGCGTGATCCGCAAGCACAAGACGACGTCCGGCCTGATCAAGTACCAGCCCAGGGGTGAGCCCTCGGATTGGGCGGCAGCGGCGAAGGGCATCCTCGAGACCGAGAAGCCCGATGTCATCGTCATCATGCTCGGCCTCAACGACCGCGCCGCGCTTCGCGAGCCTGTGACCGACAAGTCGGACAAGGCCGCGGATAAGGACAAGGACAAGAAGAACGACAAGGGCGCGCGCGCCAAGCCGCCGGCCAAGCCCGGTGAGACGAAGCCCGGCCCCGATAGCGCCGCCAAGCCGGACGACAAGCCTGCCGATGCCGATCTGCCGCAAGACGATGCCGACAACGCCGACACACCTGCGGCCGCGCCGGAGAAGACCGCGCGCAATCCGAACGGCCTCTATGAATTCCGCGACGAGCGCTGGATCGAGCTCTACGGCAAGAAGATCGAAGAGCTGGCCAATTTGCTCAAGGCCAAGGGCGTTCCGGTGCTCTGGGTCGGCCTTCCCGCCATTCGCGGGCAGAAGGGCACGGCGGACATGCTGTTCCTGGATTCGCTGTATCGCGAAGGCGCGGCCAAGGCCGGCATCACCTATGTCGACGTCTGGGACGGCTTCGTCGACGAAGCCGGCCGATTCCTTCAGAAGGGCCCGGACTTCGAAGGCCAGATCCGCCAGCTGCGCAGCTCCGACGGCGTCTTCTTCACCAAACCCGGCGCGCGCAAACTCGCTCATTATGTCGAGCGCGAGATCACGCGCCTGCTCGCGGGACGCTCCGGCCCCATCGCGCTGCCAAGCGAGCCGGCGACGCCGGACACCAGCGCCGAGCCCGGCAAGCCGGCGCCGCGACCTCTGGCCGGTCCGATCGTGCCGCTGGTTGCGGCCTCGATCTCGGCCGATCAGTTGCTGGGCGGACCGGGCTCGCGTCCCGCCGCCGTCGATGCGCTCGCGGCGAAGACGATGGTGAAGGGCGAGCCGCTGTCAGCCCCCGCGGGGCGTGCCGACGATTATGCCTGGCCGCGCCGCGAAGTCGGCCGCGAGCAGGCCAAGGGCGACACGCCTGTTGCGGCCACGACGCCTGACGGCAGCGCCGCACCGGGCTCGCCGGGCGCGGCCGCCGCGATCGCGCCGCCAAAGCTCGCACCGAGAAGGCCGCCGCCTCCGCAACAGCAGCCCGCCCAGGCGCAGCCGACCTTCCGGGATTTCTTCGGCTTCGGATCGCCGCAGCCACCGCCGCCGCGTCAGTTCGCGCCGGCGCCAGGGCCGCGCAACCCGACTCCGAACCCCGCGATTCCGCGGCCGCCCGGCAATGTCGGGCGATCGGCGGAAGTCATCCGGTAGTTTCCAAGCTGAGGTCTGGTGTCCCGGACGCGACGCAGCGCGAAGCGTTGTGACGCCGAGCCGGGACCCGGTTCGAGCGGCATCCACGAGCAGCATTCACGAAGAAAAAATGGGCCCCGGATCTGCACGGCAGCGCCTTGGCGCTGACGCGCGTCCGGGGCAGGAGAATGCGTGTTTGTCGCTCGGCTTAATAGCGCCAGCGCGGCGGCGGACGGCGGGCAGGACGCGACATCAGGAGCGCGAGCGCAAAGCCGATGCCGCCGGCGACCAGCAGTGAGCCGAGCGGATTGTCCTGCACCTTCTTCGACAGCGCCTGTGTGCCGTCGCGGAAGGTCTCGCCGCTGTTCTCATAGGCGTCCTTGGCGTAGCCGGCGGCGGTGTCCGTGGCATCGCGTACGGCGTCCTTGGCCTGGCCGTAGAGATTCTGCACCGTACCCGCGGCCTCCCGCGCCTTACCCGACGCCTGCGTCTTCGCATCACCCGCCATGTCTCCGATCGCGCCTTCCGCGCGGCCGGCGTATTCCTTGGCCGATCCAACAATCCGATCCGTGTCCATGATGATCCTCCTCGGTGGTCAGCCGAAGTAACCGATCAGACGCAGCGCGGTTCCTTGTCGTCGCCTATAGAA
Organism: Bradyrhizobium sp. DOA1; assembly: GCF_001593325.1. Classification (NCBI taxonomy): domain Bacteria; kingdom Pseudomonadati; phylum Pseudomonadota; class Alphaproteobacteria; order Hyphomicrobiales; family Nitrobacteraceae; genus Bradyrhizobium; species Bradyrhizobium sp. DOA1. Next base: position 193,445 of record NZ_JXJM01000001.1, on the reverse strand, counting down.
TGAGACCGCCATCGACGACCAGCGTCTGGCCGACGATGTAGGACGACAGCGGCGACGCCAGGAACAGCGCCGCGCCCGCCATGTCGGCCGGCGTGCCCAATCGCCGCAGCGGGATGCGCGCCAGCGCGCCTTCGAGCCGCTTGGGATTGTCTGTCGTCACCTTCGTCATCTTGGTGTCGACGAGGCCGGGCGCGATGCCGTTGACGCGGATGCCGTCCTCGGCCCAGGCCTCGCCCAGCGTGCGCGTCAATCCGACCGCGCCGGTCTTCGAGGCGTTGTACGCGGGATTGCCCATGGTGGAGTGATAGGCGGCGGTCGAGGACACCATGATCAGCGAGCCCTTCGCGTCCCGCAACATGGAATGAAACCGCGTCGCACAGGCCATCAGGCTCATCAGATTGACCTCGACGACCTTGCGGAAACCCGCCATCTCGAATTCGCCGCGGCGATAGAGCACCGCACCCTGTGCCAGCACCAGGATGTCGAGCCGATCGAACGACGGCTTGTACGCCTCGATCGCACTGGGATTGCTGACGTCGAGCTGCGCGTAGGCAAGACCGGTGAGATCGGAGCCTTCATGGGCTGAATATTCCGTTGCGTGAGCACGCGTGCCGCACACCGCGACATCCGCACCTCTGGCGCGAAAGGCCTGCGCGATGCCGTTGCCGATGCCGCTGGAACCGCCGACCACCAGCACCTGCTTGCCTGAGAAATCGAGCTCGTTTGCCATCGCGGCCTCCCTTGTTTTTCTGCTTGTTTGACCTGTCTGCGGATCGATGACAGCCTTGTCAATCATAACAAGAACGAGCAGGGCGCGAGGAAAACAGCATGTCCGAATTCAGAGAGCTCAGCCGGTCCGTGAAGGGCCTGACCGTCCTCGTCACCGGCGCGGCCAGCGGCATGGGACGCGCCACCGCGCGCGTGTTCGCCACTGAAGGCGCGAACGTCGCGGTCACGGATTTCGACGAGCACGGCGCGAACGCGGTCGCCAGGGAGATTACGGCGAGCGGCGGATCGGCGCAGGCCTGGAAGCTCGACGTCGCCGATGCCGGCGAGATCAAGCGCGTGGTCGGCGATATCGCCGGGCGTTTCGGCGGGCTCGACATCGTCGTCAACAATGCCGGCATCTCCGTGCGTGTCGCGATCGACGACGAGGCCTATGAGGACGCATGGGCCAAGGGCCTCGCCGTGATGCTGACGGCGCATCCCCGCATCATCCGCGCCGCGCTGCAGCATTTGCGGAAGTCGAAGAGCCCACGCATCGTCAACATCGCCTCGACCGAGGCGCTCGGCGCCACCGCCTTGCACAGCCCCTATTCGGCGGCGAAGGGCGGGGTTGCCAGCCTCACCCGTTCGCTCGCGGTGGAGCTCGGCCGCGAGGGCATCACCGTCAACTGCATCTGTCCGGGGCCGATCCGCACCGCCATCACCGATCGCATCTCGGAAGAGCACAAGACCATCTACGCCAAGCGCCGCACCGCGCTCGGCCGCTACGGCGACCCCGAGGAGGTCGCGCATATGACGCTCAGTCTCTGCCTGCCGGCGGCTTCCTTCCTCACCGGCGCGGTGATCCCGGTCGACGGCGGGCTGATGGCGCGCAACGCGTAGGGGTTTACAAAGGCGCGTAGCCCGGATGAGCGAAGCGACATCCGGGACTTTGCTTGTGTTTTTCCCGGGTATCACTGCGCTCACCCGGGCTACGGGCTGCTATGCACGGCGAGCGTTGACAACCAGGAGCGCCAGAGTAGCCTTTTTCCCGACAGAGCGGAGAAACCGCTCGCACATGCGGGAGAACGCCATGACGATCGCCATCCGGCAGCTTCAGAAACATTTCGTCGGCGAGGTGTCCGGCCTCGATCTGCGCAAGCCGCTCACGGCGGATGAGGCGCGCGAGGTCGAGGCCGCCATGGACAAATACGCCGTGCTGGTGATCCACGACCAGGACATCACCGACGAGCAGCAGATGGCCTTTGCGCTGAATTTCGGCCAGCGCGAGGAAGCACGCGGCGGCAACATCACCAAGGCCGATGAATACCGCCTCACCTCGGGCCTGAACGATGTCTCCAACCTCGGCAAGGACGGCAAGCCGCTGCCGAAGGACAGCCGCGCCAATCTGTTCAATCTCGGCAACTGCCTGTGGCATTCCGACAGTTCGTTCCGCCCCATCCCGGCGAAATTCTCGCTGCTGTCGGCGCGCGTCGTGAACCCGAAGGGCGGCAACACCGAATTCGCCGACATGCGCGCCGCCTATGACGCGCTGGACGACGAGATCAAGGCGGAGATCGAGGACCTCGTCTGCGAGCACTCGCTGATGTATTCGCGCGGATCGCTCGGCTTCACCGAGTACACCGACGAGGAGAAGGAGATGTTCAAGCCGGTGCTGCAGCGGCTGGTGCGCACCCATCCCGTCCATCGCCGCAAGTCGCTGTATCTCTCGTCGCATGCCGGCAAGATCGTGGGCATGAGCGTGCCGGAGGGCCGGTTGCTGCTGCGCGATCTCAACGAGCACGCGACGCAAGCAGAGTTCGTCTACGTCCACAAATGGAAGCTGCATGACCTCGTGATGTGGGATAACCGTCAAACCATGCACCGCGTCCGCCGCTACGACCAGTCGCAGCCTCGCGACATGCGCCGCGCGACGGTCGCGGGAACGGAGCCGACGGTGCAGCAGCAGGCAGCGGAGTAGGCAAGGCACAGCGCTCCTCAGCAACCGGCGTCATCGCCCGGCTTGGCCGGGCGATCCAGTATTCCAGAGACGGCGATGATTGAGCCGAAAGGCCGCGGCGTACTGGATGCCCCGGTCAAGCCGGGGCATGACAGCGGAGGGGACGTACGACATCGAAACGATGCCACACCCCTTACGCGTGTCCCGCCTCGTTCGACAGCATGCCCGGGTCGATGCCGATCTTCTGAAGAGCGCGGGTGTATTTGTCGTCGACGTCGTCGCCGAAGATCAGGTCAGCATCCGCGTCGCAATGCAGCCAGCCATTGCCCTGGATCTCGGTCTCGAGCTGGCCCGGCGCCCAGCCGGCGTAGCCGAGCGCGAGGATGGCGTGCTTGGGGCCGGAGCCGTTGGCGATCGCTCGCAGGATGTCGACGGTCGCGGTGAGGCAGACCCCGTCGTCGATCCGAAGCGTCGCGTTCTCGATGTAGAAGTCGCTGGAATGCAGCACGAAACCGCGCCCGGTGTCGACCGGGCCGCCGCGCAGCACCTTCATGCTTTCGGCGTTTTCCGGCAGCTTGATGTGCTCGCCTTTCTTGACGATGCCGAGCTGCATCAGCAGTTCGGGAAAGTCGATCGAGCCCGCGGGATGGTTGACGATGATCCCCATCGCGCCTTCGGCAGAATGGGCGCAGAGATAGATCACGGAGCGCTCGAAGCGGGGATCACCCATCACGGGCATCGCAATCAGGAGGCGGCCGTCGAGGTAACCGGCCGAACTGGGGAGCGCGGGGCTCGCGCTGCGGGTGCTGGCGCCCGTCCTTTTACCTGTAGGAGCCATGGTGAAGCACTCCGGTTTCAATTCCTATCCTGATGTCGGGCCCGGTCGCTGTCAAATCAAGGCTTGCAGGACTTGATTCCAATGCATCCATCACAAGCAATTCAATGGTTTGCCCCGAGGCGACCCTGTAAAGACGTGCCATGTCCAGCATAGTTCCCCTGCGTGCGGCGATTGGCGTCGCGACAACCCTGCTTGCGTCGTCTCTCGCGATCGGAGCCCGTGCCGACGATGCGTCGTCGTGGCAGCGCGACGGACATTCCGCAGTGCGGCTGGTGGCGGGGTCGCGCAGCGGCGCCGTCCTGCTCGGCGGTATCGCCTTCCAGCTCCAGCCGGGCTGGAAGACCTACTGGCGTACGCCCGGCGATTCCGGCGTGCCGCCGCGGTTCGACTTCTCGAAGTCGGACAACGTCGAGGCGGTGACGGTCATGTGGCCGGCACCACTGAAATTCGACGACGGCGCAGGCGGGCATTCGATCGGCTATCGCGACCAGGTCGTGCTGCCCTTGCGCATCGTCGCCAAGGCCGCCGACAAGCCGGTGACCTTGCGCGCCGAGATCAATTACGCGGTGTGCGAGAAGCTCTGCATTCCCGTCGAGGCCAGCGCCGAGCTCGGCTTCAACAGCGTCGCCTCGACCGAGGACGCGAATCTGCGTGCGGCGCTGGACACCGTGCCCAAGCCGGCCAATATCGGTGATCCCAATCCGCTGACCATCCGCGACGTCAAGCGCGACGGGCCCAAGAATGTGGTGGTCGACGTGGTGACGCCGGACAACCGCAGCGTCAATCTGTTCGTGGAAGGGCCGACACCAGAGTGGGCGCTGCCGATTCCGGCTCCGGTTCAGCACGGCTCGACGGACGTGAAGCGATTTTCCTTCGAGCTCGACGGATTGCCTCCTGGAGCCAAGCCCGACGGCGCCGCGCTGAAGTTCACGCTGGTCGGACCGGAGAAGTCGTACGAGTTCAATACGAATCTGGAGTGAGGCTGCGCTGTCGTTCCGGTAAGGCCGGAACAGCGACGACCGAGTTGCCCTGCTCGCACCAAATATCTCGCTGTCGTCCCGAACGAGCGCGCTTCAAGCGCGCGCTGATTCGGGAGGCGCGACACCGTGCCAATCCAACCGAATGTTAACGAATGGTTGCTAGGCCGGAGGCTGCCGCAGCATGCGGGATGCCGGGGACCTCGAATTGGCCGTGATGGATGCACAACCCGCAACGACCGGACCGGCCGGGCTGATCGCGCGGCTGCGCGCCAGGCTGACGGGCGGCTCTAGCGAGGCGTCGCTGACGCGGCGGCTGGCCGGCACCATCTTCATCATCCGCGTCATCAGCGCCGGCCTTGCCTATGTCTCGCAGGTGCTGCTCGCGCGCTGGATGGGCACGTCAGACTACGGCATCTACGTCTATGTCTGGACCTGGGTGCTGCTGCTCGGCAGCATGATGGATTTCGGCATCTCCGCTTCCGCGCAAAAGATCATTCCGGAGTACCGCGCCAGTGGCGAGCAGGCGCTGCTGCGCGGCTTTCTCTCCGGCAGCCGCTGGCTGACCCTTGCCGTTTCGACGGCGATCTCGCTCGCCCTCGCCGGCATCGTCAAGCTGCTCGCGCCCTGGATCGACCCGGCCGAGGCGCTGCCGCTCTATATCGGCTGCATGACGCTGCCGGCGTTCGTCGTCGCCAACACCCAGGACGGCATCGCGCGCTCGCACGACTGGATGCAGCTCGGCCTGATGCCGCAATTCATCATCCGTCAGGCGCTGATCATCGGAATCACGGGCTCTGCCTTCCTGCTCGGCTATCATCTCGGCGCAGTCGCCGCGATGGTCGCGAGCGCCGGGGCGGTCTGGATCGCGATGGCCGGTCAGATGGTGGTCTTGAACCGCAAGCTCGCCGAGCACATCGAGCCAGGTCCCAAGACCTACGACATAAGCGGCTGGCTCGCCGTCTCGCTGCCGATCCTGCTGGTCGAGAGCTTCTACCTGCTGCTGTCCTACACCGACGTGCTGGTGCTCCAGCAATTCCGCCCCTCCGAGGAGGTCGGCGTCTATTTCGCCGTGGTGAAGACGCTGGCGTTGGTCTCCTTCATCCACTACGCGATGTCGGCAACGACGGCGCATCGCTTCGCCGAATACAATGCGAGCGGCGAAAAGGCGCGGCTGTCGGCCTATGTGGCGCACGCCATCGGCTGGACGTTCTGGCCGTCGCTGGCGGCGACCGTCGTGCTGCTGGCGCTCGGCAAGCCGCTGCTCTGGCTGTTCGGGCCACAATTCACCGTCGGCTACGACATCATGTTCGTCGCCGCGATCGGCCTCGTGGTGCGCTCTGCGATCGGCCCGGTCGAGCGGCTGCTCAACATGCTAGGACAGCAGAAGATCTGCGCGCTGGCCTATGCGCTGGCCTTCGTGATGAACCTCGTGCTCTGCATCGTGCTGGTCCCGCGCTACGGCGGCCACGGCGCCGCCGCCGCCACCTCGATCTCGCTCACCTTCGAGACGGTGCTGCTGTTCTGGATCGTGCGGCAGCGCCTCGGCCTGCACGTGCTGGCGTTCGGGAAATAGGCGACGATCAAGAAGGCCGCCCCACTCTCACTGTCATCGCCCGGCTTGACCGGGCGATCCAGTACTCCGACGCGGTTATGATTGACCGAGAGGCCTCGGTGTACTGGATGCCCCGCCTTCGCGGGGCATGACCGAAAGTTATGAGGTTGGCGCGCCCTACTCCGCCGTCCAGCCGCCGTCGATCGAGAGATTGGAGCCGGTGATCTGCGCGGCATCGTCGCTGCACAGGAAAAGCGCCAATGCTGCGACCTGCTCGGAGGTGACGAACTCCTTGGTCGGCTGCGCATCGAGCAGCACATCGTTGATCACCTGCTCGCGCGTCAGATTGCGCGCCTTCATCGTATCGGGGATCTGCTTCTCGACCAGCGGCGTCCAGACGTAACCGGGGCTGATGCAGTTGCAGGTGATCTTGTGGGTCGCGACTTCCAGCGCCACGGTCTTGGTGAGGCCGGCAATGCCGTGCTTGGCCGAGACGTAAGCCGACTTGAAGGGCGAAGCCACCAGCGAGTGCGCCGACGCCGTGTTGATGATGCGGCCCCAGCCTTTCTTCTTCATGCCGGGCACGGCCGCGCGGATGGCATGGAAGGCCGAGGACAGGTTGATCGCGATGATCTGGTCCCACTTCTCGAGCGGAAACTCCTCGATCGGCGAGACGAACTGGATGCCGGCATTGTTGACGAGGATGTCGACGGAGCCGAACGTCTTCTCGCCGAGCGCGATCATGCCGGCGATCTCGGCGGGCTTGGTCATGTCGGCTGACGAGTAGATCGCCTTGACCTTGAAGTCGGCCTCGATCTTGGCACGTTCCTTCTCGATGTCCTCGGGCGAGCCGAAGCCGTTGATGACGACATTGGCGCCAGCGGCGGCGAAGGCACGTGCGTAAGCCAGCCCGATGCCGCTGGTCGATCCGGTCACGACGGCGTTCTTGCCTGACAGACTACCCATTCTATTCGCTCCTGTTTGGCGGGGGCGCGGTGACGTCCCCCGTGAGATCGTAGGCCACCATGGTTTCGCCGGACTGCGGCTGCTCGAGCCAGTCCTTGTGGCGCATCGACAGATGCACGTCGCGCACGCCCGCTTCCCAATGCTCGACCATGGCAACGTGCGAGAAATCGTAATCCTTGGACGAGGATTCGTAGTTCTTGCTGCGATAGATCAGGTGAACCACCGTCACCGTGCTTTCGCGCGACGCCTTGGACAGGAATTCGACGGACGGATCGTTCTTGAGGTAATCAGGCAATTTGGAGATCAGGTCGCGCACGGCACGGCGGGCGTTGTGGATCTGCTTGTTCTTGTCGGTGTTCATCCGCGTGCGGCTGGAATAGCGGATGTCCTTCTCGCGCTCGGCGGCTTCGAGCAGCGAGGTCGGCAGGTCGCCGCGGGCGGAAAACAGGTCGACCTGGAAGATCAGCATGTCGCGCTCGAGCTCGGTATCGAGCACGTAGTCGAGCGGCGTGTTGGAGGCGATGCCGCCGTCCCAATAATGCTCGCCGTCGATCACGACGGAGGGAAAGCCCGGCGGCAGCGCGCCGGAGGCCATGATGTGCTCGGGGCCTATCTTCTTGCCGAGCTTCTTGAACTCGTAATTGTCGAAATATCTGAAGTTGCCGGAGGTGACGCCGACCGCGCCGACCGACAGGCGCGTCTTCACATCGTTGATGCGGTCGAAATCGACCAGGCGCTCCAGCGTCTTCCTCAAGGGCGCGGTGTCGTAATAGCTCTCCGCTTCGGGATGGCCCGGCGGCCACAGCGGCGCCGGCGGCACGCGCGGCACGAAGAAGCCGGGCACGCCGAAGGTCGCGATCAGCGCCGCGCTGGTCGAGTTGAACAGCTCGCGGCTGTGATCGCTCTTGCCGATCGGCTTCCACGGCACCGGCGCCGACACCATCTCCCAGAATTCCTTGAGCCGGTCGATGCGGGTGCGGCCCTCATTGCCGGCGATGATGGCCGCGTTGATGGCGCCGATCGAGATGCCGGCGACCCATTCCGGCTCGAAGCCGAAGCCGCACAGCGCCTGGACGGCGCCGGCCTGGTACGAGCCCAGCGCGCCACCGCCCTGGAGCACCAGGACACGTTGCGCGTTCGCGGGGATGCTGGCGGAGTCCGGGCGATGATCTGTCATGGGAGAACGATATCAAAACGGGGGAACAGCAAAAGGCGAGCCACCGTGGCGACACTCCGCCACGGCGTCAATGCATCCCGGGATCAAGTCTGGCTTATCGCTCCGTCGAGGCCAGGATCATGGTCCAGAACACCTTGTATTTGGTGCCGGGAGCATAGGCGGCTGCGATGCCCAATTTTGTGACACCGCTCTTGAGCATGTTGGCGCGGTGGGGCGGCGAGTCGCGCCAGCCGGAAAATGCTTCCGCCAGCGTATGATAGCCGGCCGAGACATTCTCGACCGCCACGGTTGCGGGATAGCCGCCGGAGGCGAGCCGCTTGGCGAGCGGCGCGCGGACGTCATGGTCCATCTTGTTGGCAGCCGCCATGGCCTGAGACTGGGATTCGGCGAGCCGCATCAGGTCCGAATCGATCACGACGGTGCCGAGGGCGTTGTTCTGGCGGTACTGCGAGATCATCACGGCCGCTGCCTGCGCATCGAGCCTGGCGCCCGGGACCGCCATGTCGGTATACATCGACGGCTGCTGGACCGGCGCTTCATTGCCCGCACAGCCGGCCAGAAGCAAAGTAAGTGAGATCGCGGCCGCAGCGCGCATGAATCGAGCCCCCAAATGAAGGGCCGTTGTTGCATACCAACCGTGGCTGAAAGGTGAATTTTGAGGAAAATCTGAGCTGTCATTCCGGGGCAGCGCTTGGCGCGAACCCGGAATCTCGCGCCACAATCTCGAATTTCCGGGTCTGGTCCTTGAGACCATCCCGGAGTGACGGAGACTTCTACCCCGCGAAGATCCGGTAACGGCGCGGTTCGAGCCCGACCGTGTCGCCGGCGCGCAGTTCCCGGTCGCGGGGGGCGTCGATCTCGATGGTCTCGCCGCCTGACAGCGCAACCTCGGCGCGCTGCACGGGACCGAAATTGCGGACGTGCTGGACCGCGCCCTCGAAGGCGCCGGTGCCGGGCGGGCCGACCACCATGTCGTGTCGCCGCACGAACAGCTTTGACGCGCCGGGCGCAAGCCCATCCGCGGCAAGCGGAAGCTGCCGGTCGCCGAGCCTGATCACGCCATCGGATATCTGAACCGGAAGCTCGATGGACTCGCCGATGAAGCCGTGGACGAAGGCGGTCGCCGGGCTTTCATAGACGTCGTCGGGCGAGCCGATCTGCTCGATGCGGCCCTTGTCCATCACCACGACGCGGTTGGCGACTTCCAATGCCTCCTCCTGGTCGTGGGTAACGAAGATTGAGGTGACGTTGATCTCATGATGCAACGAGCGCAACCACTTTCGCAGCTCCTTGCGCACCTTGGCATCGAGTGCGCCGAAGGGCTCGTCGAGCAAGAGGATGCGCGGCTCGATCGCGAGCGCGCGGGCGAGCGCGATGCGCTGGCGCTGGCCGCCGGAGAGCTGGCTGGGATAGCGGTCGGCGAGCCAGTCGAGCTGCACGAGATCGAGCAGCTCCTTGACCCGCGCGCGGATCGTCGCTTCGTCCTTGCGAATTGCGCGCGGCTGCACGCGCAGGCCGAAGGCGACGTTCTCGAACACCGTCATGTGGCGGAACAGCGCGTAGTGCTGGAACACGAAGCCGACATGCCGCTCGCGCGCCCCCTGCGCCAGCGCGTCCTCGCCGTTGAAGATGACCTCGCCGGAATCGGGCCAGTCGAGGCCGGCGATGATCCGGAGCAGCGTGGTCTTGCCGGAGCCGGACGGGCCGAGCAGCGCCAGCAGCTCGCCGTCATGGACCTTGAGGTCGACGCCGTCGAGGGCCGCGAAGCTGCCGAACTTCTTGACGAGATTCTTGACTTCAATGGTCACGGGCTTCGTGTCCTTCGTCGAGGTGACGTTCGAGAACGGTCTTTGCGATCAGCGTGATCAGCGCCAGCATCGCCAGCAGCGAGGCGATCGCGAAGGCGGCGACGAACTGGTACTCGTTGTAGAGGATCTCGACCAGCAGCGGCATGGTGTTGGTCTCGCCGCGGATGTGGCCGGAGACGACGGAGACGGCGCCGAACTCGCCCATCGCGCGGGCATTGCAGAGCAGGACGCCGTAGAGCACGCCCCATTTGATGTTCGGCAGCGTGACGCGAAAGAAGGTTTGCAGGCCTGAGGCGCCGAGCGAGATGGCGGCCTCCTCCTCCTGCGTGCCCTGCTCCTGCATCAGGGGGATCAAGGCGCGCGCCACGAAGGGGAAGGTCACGAAGGTGGTGGCGAGCGCGATGCCGGGCACGGCGAACAGGATCTGGATGTCGTGATCGCGCAGCCAGCTGCCGAAATAGCCTTGCGCGCCGAACAGCAGCACGAAGACGAGGCCCGAGATCACCGGCGAGACCGAGAACGGCAGGTCGATCAGCGTGATCAGGAAGGTCTTGCCCGGAAATTCGAACTTCGCAATCGCCCAGGCGGCGACGAGGCCGAACACGAGATTGAGGCCGACCGAGATCGCGGCGACCAGCAGGGTCAGCTTGATCGCAGCCAGCGCCTCCGGCTCGGCCAGCGCGGCGAGATAGGCCAGGATGCCTTTCGAGAACGCCTGGGCAAACACGACCACCAACGGCAGCACGACGAAGACGGAGAGGAACAGCACCGCCAACGTGATGATGACGATGCGCACCGCCCTCGGCTCGGTGCGAAGACTGTCACGCGCCGCCGCCGCGTGCGCACGCGCCTTCTCGTCGGGCGGTGAGAGCGAAACGGAGTCTGCGATCTGCATCGTCATGGCCGCCCTCAACGCGCTGGGACCCGGCTCTGCGCCCAGCGCTGGAGCCGGTTGACGGCGAAGATGATGACGAAGGAGACGACGAGCATGACCACCGCGATGGCGGTCGCATCGGCGTAGCGGAATTCGGACAGGCGGATCACGATCAACAGCGGCGCAATCTCGGAGACGTTGGGCAGATTGCCCGCGATGAAGATCACCGAGCCGTATTCGCCGACCGCGCGGGCGAAGGCGAGCGCAAGCCCGGTGAGCAGCGCCGGCGCCAGCGAGGGCAGGATCACGCGGATGATGGTTTGCCAGCGGCTCGCCCCCAAGCTGCCCGCGGCCTCCTCGATCTCGGGGTCGAGATCCTGGAGCACCGGTTGCACCGTGCGGACCACGAAGGGAATGCCGATGAAGATCATGGCGACGAAGATGCCGACCGGGGTGAACGCGACCTTGAGGCCGAGCGCCGCGAGCGGTGCGCCCAGCCAGCCCTTCTCGGCGAACAGTGCGGTCAGCGCCACGCCGGCAACCGCCGTCGGCAGCGCGAACGGCACATCGACGATAGCATCGAAGATGCGCCGGCCCGGAAAGCGGTAGCGCACCAGCGCCCAGACGATGATGCTGCCCATCACCAGGTTGACGCAGGCCGCTGCGAACGCGAGGCCGAAGGAGACGCGGAGCGCGTTCAGCGTGCGGCGGCTGGAGAGGATGTTCCAGAACTGCTCGGGACTAAGTTCGAGCGATCTCAGGAACAGGCCGGCGAGCGGAATCAGGATGATAACGGACAGCCAGGTCAGCGTCAGTCCCATGGTGAGACCGAAGCCCGGCAATGTCCGGCGTCTTGCTGCGAGTGCGCTCACCGGGCCCCCTGCTAAAAGCCTCCTAAGACAGCGCTCGATCAGTTCTTGTAGATCTGATCAAAGACGCCGCCGTCGGCGAAATGTTCCTTCTGCGCCTTGGTCCAGCCGCCGAAGACATCGTCGATCGTGAACAGCTCGACCTTGGCGAACGCATTCTCGTACTTCTTCGCAATTTCGGCGTCGCGAGGACGGTAGAAGTTGCGCGCGGCGATCTCTTGAGCTTCCTTGGTATACCAATATTGCAGGTAAGCGTCAGCCGCGCTCCGGGTGCCTTTCTTGTCGGCGACCTTGTCGACGATGGTAACCGGCGGCTCCGCCAGAATCGATTGCGGCGGTGCCACGATCTCGAATTTGTTCGCACCGAACTCCTTCAGGGCCAGGAACGCCTCGTTCTCCCAGGCGAGCAGCACGTCACCGACGCCGCGCTCGACGAAGGTCACGGTGGCGCCGCGCGCGCCGGTATCCAGCACCGGCACCTGCTGGAAGAGCTTCCCAACGAACTCCTTGGCCTTGTCGGCCGACCCGTATTTCTTCTGCGCAAAGCCCCAGGCCGCCAGATAATTCCAGCGGGCGCCGCCCGAGGTCTTCGGGTTCGGCGTGATAATAGCAACGCCCGGCTTGATCAGGTCGTCCCAATCCTTGATGCCCTTGGGATTGCCCTTGCGCACCAGGAAGACGATGGTCGAGGTGTAGGGTGACGAATTCTGCGGCAGCCGCTTCTGCCAGTCGGCCGTGGTGAGGCCCTTGTTCGCGATCGCGTCGATGTCATAGGCAAGCGCGAGCGTCACCACGTCGGCCTGCAAGCCATCGATCACGGCGCGCGCCTGCGAACCGCTGCCGCCATGCGACTGCTTGATCTCGACGCTCTTGCCGGTCTCCTTCTGATAGGCGGTCGCGAACGCCTTGTTGAATTCGGCATAGAGCTCACGCGTCGGATCGTACGACACGTTCAACAGGTTGATATCCGCGGCGAGAGCCGAGCTTGCCCACAACAGGGTTGCCGCGAGCGGGACGATACGGCGCATCATGTCCATCTCCATTCACCTCGACGACGTCGGCGTCGTCGATGGCACGCGGGCATAACTCGGGGCGAAACGCTCTTGAGTCAACGGAACCGGATTTTCTTGTTCGCAGCGTGGCAGCGCAAGCGTGCTACGAAATCTTCATCGTGTGAATGCCGCATTCTGTCTTGGCCCGACCTCGCCACCGACCGGCGCGAGAATCTTCGTCCTCGGTCGTTCTGCTCGTGCAGGGCATACACCCGACCGACAGATATCCCGACACAACCAGAGGATGCCGTGGCAATTTGGCGCGGGCAAAGATCGCCGCGATCTCCTCACGCGAGACGTTGGCGAAGGGATTGAACTTCAACCGCGCGCCGTCGTCCTCGACGACCGGGATGTCTGCGCGCGCATTGCCCTGAAAACGCTTGCGGCCATTGATCCAGGCCGAGAATGGCTTGAGGGCGCGCGCGAGCGGTTCCACCTTGCGGATGCGGCAGCAGGCGTCGGGATCGGAGAACCAGAGCTCGCGGTCGGGATCCTCGCGCGACAGCGTCTCTTCCGCGGGCTTGATCGACCGCACGTCCTCGAGGCCCAGCGTGGCGATCAGCGTATCGCGATAGGCCAGCGTCTCCTCGAACAACCAGCCGGTGTCGAGAAAGATCACGGGGATTGCGGGATCGACCTCCGCCATGACCTTGAGCAGCGCGGCGGATTCCGTGCCGAAGGACGACACCAGTGCGAGCTTGTCGCGCCCGACGGTCTTCAGCGCCGCGGCGATGACCTCCGCGGGCGAGGCATCGCGCAAGGCGCGATCGAGCTCGTCCGCCGGCGGCAGCGCAGAGACGGACGAAACCTGAGCGGTGATCGCGTTCACGTGCCGACACCTTCGGAGTGGCGCAGCTGCATCCGCCGGTGCAGCGCCGTGATCCGGCCGTCGCCGGTCGGCTGGTAGAACACCGAATAGCGCTTGGCGGTCTGCATGAAGGCTTCCGCATCCGCCTGCTTCTTGACCTCGAAGGCATCGAAGCCGGCGCGCAGCATGAACACGAACTGGTCGCGCAGAATCTGGCCGGTGGCGCGCAGTTCGCCTCGGTAATTGTAGCGCTCGCGCAGCAAGCGGGCCTGGCTGTAGGCCCGGCCGTCGCGGAAGGTCGGGAACACCAGCGCGACCGTCGCGAGCTTGCCGAGATACGGCACCAGCTCGGCGATGTCGCGATTGTTCGGCCAGATCACGCCGACCTTGCCGGCACGCTCGAGCAAGCTTTCCGCTTCACTGAGGAAGCGTTCGGCCGGCACGAGGATGTCGCCGCTCTCGGGCAGCGGCGTATCGACGGCGAGCTTGGCGAAGCCGTCGCCCGTGATCTTTCCGCCGTTAACGAGTGGCATAGACGCGCTCCTTGAAGGGTTCGACGCCGAGGCGCTTCACCGTGTCCATGAACAGCTCCTCCGGCCGCTCGCGCAGCGCCAGATAGGCCTCCACGACGTCTTCGATGACATCGGCGACTTCGTCGAACTTGACGCCGGGGCCGATCAGGGTCCCGAGCGCAGCGTTCTCGTCGGCACGACCGCCGATGGTGATCTGATAGACCTCCTCGCCGTTCTTCTCGACACCGAGAATGCCGATGTGGCCGACATGGTGATGACCGCAGGCATTGATGCAGCCCGAGATATTGATGTGGAGCCGGCCGATCAAATTGGCGAGCTCGTGATTGGCAAAGCGCCGCGTCAATTCCTGCGCGATCGGAATCGAGCGCGCATTCGCCAGCGAGCAATAGTCGAGACCCGGGCAGGCGATGATGTCGGTGATCAGGTTGACGTTGGGCGTCGCGAGCCCGAGCTTGTCGAGCGCCTTCCACAGCGCGGGCAAATCTCGCTTGGCGACGTGCGGCAGTGCCAGGTTCTGCTCGTGGCCGACGCGGACCTCGCCGAAGGAATATTTGTCGGCAAGGTCGGCCAGCGCGTCCATCTGCTCGGCGGTGGCGTCGCCCGGGGGGCCGCCGGTCGGCTTCAGCGAGATCGTGACGATGGAATAGCCCTGCACCTTGTGCGGGGCCACCGAGTTCTTGCGCCACGCCTCGAAATCAGGATCGACCGCGGCCTGCCGCAACTCATCCGGCATGTGCGGCAGCTTCTCGTAGGCCGGATAGGTGAAGCGCGAGCGGATGTCCTCGATCACCTCGTCGTCGATCTGGAGCGAGGAGTTGCGGATATGCTGCCACTCCTCCTCGACCTCGCGGGAGAACTTCTCGATGCCGAGCTCGTGCACCAGGATCTTGATGCGCGCCTTGTAGATGTTGTCGCGGCGGCCGTACTGGTTGTAGACGCGCAGGATCGCCTCGATGTAGCTGAGGATATCGCGGCCGTGCACGAAGTGCTTGATGGTCTTGGCGATGAATGGCGTGCGGCCGAGACCGCCGCCGACCAGGACCTCGAAGCCCGTCTCGCCCTTCTCGTTCTTGATCAACCTCAAGCCGATGTCATGGATCTTGATCGCCGCGCGGTCATGATCCGACGCGGTGATCGCGATCTTGAACTTGCGCGGCAGGAACGAGAATTCCGGATGCAGCGTGGTGTGCTGGCGGATCAGCTCCGACCAGATGCGCGGATCCTCGATCTCGCCGGGCGCGACGCCGGCCCACTGGTCCGAGGTGACGTTGCGCATGTTGTTGCCGGAGGTCTGCATCGCGTGGATGCCGACCTCGGCGAGGTCTTCGAGCGCGTCCGGCAGCTCGGCGAGCTTGATCCAGTTGAACTGGATGTTCTGCCGGGTCGTGAAATGGCCGTAGCCGCGATCATATTTGCGCGCGACATGGGCGAGCGCCCGCAGCTGGTTCGTCGCCAGCGTGCCGTAGGGGATCGCGACGCGGAACATGTAGGCGTGCAGCTGCAGATAGACGCCGTTCTGGAGCCGCAGGATCTTGAACTCGTCCTCGGTGAGCTCGCCGGAGAGGCGGCGCTTCACCTGGTCGCGGAACTCCGAGACGCGCTCGTTGACGAGCGTGCGGTCGATTTCGTCGTAAGCATACATAAGAGAGTGCCTTAAACCTGGGCCGGCTGTCCGATGGTGACGCCGGTGCGGCGGATCTGTTCGCGCAGATTGCCGGGAACGATCTTGCCGTCGGCACCGATCTGCACCGGCGCGATGTAGGGACCGATCGCGCCGACGTCATCGGCGACGGACTCCGCAAGCAACGCCTTGGCCTCGTCGGAGTTGCGCACGATCGCGGCTTCCGACAGGTCAGCGGACCAGCCCTTGGCGGCGGTGCGGTAAACCACGATGCCGTCCCAGGTGCGGTTGGCGGTCACGACCGAGGGGCCGGCGATCTTGATTTTCTTCTGTTCAAGCGGGGAGGTCATTCGGCTGCATCCAGGAGGTCAGAGATGATTTGAGCTGAGTTCTTCGTGGGACTTTCGCGGCTGAGCGAGCCGGCATGCCGGACCACCTCGCCGATGATGAGAATGGCGGGACCGCCCTGGACCCGCAGCACCAGTTCGGGCAGATCGCGCAGCGTGCCGATCGCGCCTTGCGCATCGGGACGCGTGACGCGGGCGAACACGCCGACCGGCGTCTCCGGCGAGCGGCCGGCGGCGAAGAGGCCAGCGCGGATGGCAGGCGCGGCGGTCATGCCCATGTAGACCACGACGGTCATCCTGGTGTCGGTCAGCGTCGACCAGTCCACGACTTCCGCGTCGCGCGCCTTGTGCGCGGTGAGGAAGGTGATGCGGGTCGCTTCGTGACGATAGGTGAGCGGCACCTCGAAATCGGCGGCGCCGCCGAGCCCTGCGGTGATGCCGGGGATGATCGAATAGGCGACGCCCGCTGCGCGCAGCGCTTCCACTTCCTCGCCGCCACGGCCGAACACGAAGGGATCGCCGCCCTTCAGCCGCACCACGCGCTGGCCGGCTTGCGCGGCCTCGATCATGCGTTTGTTGATGGCGTCCTGACCGATGCCGGGCTTGCCGACGCGGCGGCCGACCGCAACGCGCGTGGTGTCGCGGCGGATGCGGTCGAGAATCTCGGGCGAGACCAACTCGTCATGGAAGACGATGTCGGCATCCTGCAACGCCCGCAGCGCCTTGATGGTGAGGAGATCGGGATCGCCGGGACCGGCGCCGACCAGCGCGACCGAGCCTTCCGGCTTGTCGGCGCGCGCGAACGCGGTGGGATCGGCAATCGCCTTGAGCGCAGCGTCCGCCTCGCTTTTGCGGCCGGCGAGCACGGACGCTCCGATCGGACCGTCGATGACGCGCTCCCAGAAGCGGCGGCGCAGCGGAAACTCGGCAATACGCTCGTTGATGGATTTGCGGAAGCCGCCGATGAACTCGGCGAGCTCGCCGATGCGGGCCGGCAGCAGCGCCTCGATCTTCTCGCGCACGCGCCGCGCCACCACCGGCGAGGTGCCGCCGGTGCCGACGGCGACCACGACATCGCCGCGATCGACGATGGCCGGGAAGATGAAGCTGGAATGTTCGAGGTCGTCCATGACGTTGACGGGCAGGCCGGCTGCCTTGGCGCGCACCGACATGGCCACCCCGACATCACCGGCGCCCGCGCAGACAATGGCGATCACGCCCGTTAGATCGGCAGTGAGCGGATCACTGGTGGCGATCTCGATGCGCGCGGCGTCCTCGGAGCCAAGATTCAGATCCTGATCGCCGTCGATCGCATGCACGCGGATGCGTGCGCCGGCGGCGGCGAGCACGCGCAGCTTGGCGCGCAACAGCTCGCCCGCGCCGATGAGGACCACCGGACCGGCCTTGAGATCGAGAAACACCGGCAAGAACCGCATGCGATACTCGCTTCCCCACAATCGGGGTTGACTGGAATTATTTTCTATATATGTCTCGTTTCGAGCGCGCAAAGAGAAAATTTTTTCTTCTCTTCCGCACTGCAACTATAGAATTTTCGCCTCCAAACGCAAAGTGGCAGAGATGCATCTTCTCAAGGACGATTCCGCTGCTGATCGACTGGGCAATCCGGCGCTGGCCGAGCGCGGGCGCGCGCAAGAATTTTCCGCCGAGCTTGCCCCCAGCATGGACCATCTCGACCAGCTCGAGGCGCAGAGCATCTACATTTTTCGCGAGGCCTTTGCCCGGCTGAAGAAGATCGCCCTGCTGTGGTCGCTCGGCAAGGACTCCAACGTCATGATCTGGCTGGCGCGGAAGGCCTTCTTCGGCAAGATGCCGTTCCCCGCCCTTCATGTCGACACCGGCAAGAAGTTTCCGGAAATGTATCGCTTCCGCGATCATTACGGCAAAGAGTGGGATCTCGATCTGCGCGTCGAGCCCTGCCCGCCGATCGATGCCGTCGACCCGACGCTGCCGCCGGCCGCACGTTCCGCCGCGCGCAAGACCGAGGGCCTCAAGATGGCGCTCGCCAAATATGGCTTCGACGGTCTGATCGCCGGCATCCGCCGCGACGAGGAGGCGACGCGCGCCAAGGAGCGCGTGTTCTCGCCGCGCGGACTAGAAGGGAATTGGGACGTGCGCGACCAGCCGCCGGAGTTCTGGGACCACTTCAACGCCTCGCCGCCGCAAGGCGCGCATCTGCGCATCCATCCGATCCTGCATTGGACCGAGGCCGACATCTGGGCCTACACCAAGCGCGAGAACATCCCGATCATTCCGCTTTATCTGTCGCAGAACGGCAAGCGCTATCGCTCGCTGGGTGACCAGGACATCACCAATCCGGTCGCCTCGAACGCTGCGAGCATCGACGAGATCCTGATTGAGCTCGAACAGACCAAGGTGCCGGAGCGCGCCGGACGCGCGCTCGACCACGAGACCGAAGACGCTTTCGAGCGTCTGCGCGTCGCCGGTTATCTCTGACGCGAGCGCCCCATGAACATGATCGTCACGCCTGCCTCGCCCGCTACCCCGAACGGCACCACGCGTCCCCAGGTGCGCATCGTCATCGTCGGCCATGTCGACCACGGCAAGTCGACGCTGGTCGGCCGCCTGCTGCACGAGACCGGCAGCCTGCCGGAGGGCAAGCTCGAGATGCTGAAAGCCGTCAGCGCGCGGCGCGGCATGCCGTTCGAATGGTCGTTCCTGCTCGACGCGCTCCAGACCGAGCGCGACCAAGGTATCACCATCGACACCACGCAAATCCGCTTCCGCACCAATTCGCGCGACATCGTGCTGATCGACGCGCCGGGCCATGCCGAATTCCTGCGCAACATGATCACCGGCGCCTCGCAGGCCGATGGCGCGGTGCTGATCATCGACGCGCTCGAAGGCGTGCGCGACCAGACCCGCCGGCACGGCTATCTCCTGCATCTGCTCGGGGTGAAGCAGGTCGCTGTCGTCGTCAACAAGATGGACCGTGTCGATTTCAGCGCCGAGCGCTTCAAAGCGATCAGCGACGAGATTTCGGCGCATCTGAACGGCCTCGGCGTGACGCCGACGGCGGTGATCCCGATCTCCGCGCGGGACGGCGACGGCGTTGCCGCGCGCACCGACCGGATCTCGTGGTACAAGGGGCCGACGGTGGTCGAGGCGCTCGACGCCCTCGAGCCGGCGCGGCCTCTGGAAGCGCTGGCGCTGCGGCTGCCGGTGCAGGCGATCTACAAATTCGACGATCGCCGCATCGTGGCCGGCCGCATCGAATCCGGCAGCCTGGTTGCCGGCGACGAGATCGTGATCATGCCGGCCGGCAAGATCGCCAAGATAAAGACGGTCGAAAGCTGGCCGGTGACGCCCGTCGCCGGACGGCAAGGCGCGGGCCGTTCGGTCGGCATCACGCTGGACCGTGAGCTCTTCATCGAGCGCGGCGACATCATCGCGCATGCAGGCACCGCGCCGCGCGAGACGCGGCGGCTGCGCGCGCGGATCTTCTGGCTGCATGACAAGCCGCTGGCCAAGGGCGACCAGCTGCTGGTGCGGTCGGGGCCGAAGGAAAGCCGCGCCACCGTCGTGGCCATCGAGAAGGCGGTCGATCCCGGCGAATTGTCGAGCAGCGAGAACAAGGCGATCGGCCGCAACCATGTCGGCGAGATCGACATCTCCCTATCGAGCCCGATGGCCACCGATCCCTACACCGAAAATCCGCGCACCGGCCGCCTCGTGATCGAGGTGTCCGGACGAATCGCGGGCGGCGGCCTGGTGCTGTCGGTCGATGCCGGCCAGCGCGCCGTCCCGGTCGACATCGTGCCGGTGGAATCGGCGCTGCGGCCCGACGAGCGCTCCGCGCGCTACCGCCACAACGGTGCCGTGGTCTGGCTCACCGGCCTGCCGGCCTCCGGCAAGTCGACGTTGGCGAAAGCGCTGGAGCGGCGGCTGTTCAGCAATGGCGGCTCGCCGATCCTGCTCGACGGCGACACGCTGCGCGCCGGGCTCAACAGCGATCTCGGCTTCTCCGCCACCGATCGCAGCGAGAACATCCGCCGCCTCGCCGAGGTCGCGACGCACCTCGCGCGCAACGGCCACATCGCCATCGTCGCCGCGGTCTCACCGGCCCGCGAGGACCGCGCCACCGCGCGCCGCATCGCCGACACCGCGTTCCGTGAGATCCATGTCGCGACGCCGGCGGAGATCTGCGAGGAGCGCGACCCCAAGGGCCATTATAAGAAGGCTCGCGCCGGCGCGCTCACCTCGTTCACCGGCATCGGTAACGACTATGAAGCGCCGCAGGCCGCCGAGCTCGTGATCGACACGTCGACGCGGACGGTCACTGAGGCCGCCGACGAAATCGAGCAGATGCTGAAGACATCAGGCGTGCTGTTCGACGAAGTCGTGGACCTCGCTGCGAATATTTGAGGCGTGCGCTCCGCTTGGGGCACGCCCCGGGCCACATGAACGGTGTCGTCCTGGCGAAAGCCAGGACCCATACCGCGTGATCCATTCCTTGGGTTCAGTCGCAGTACCGGGCGACAAGCCGTGGCCAAACTCCTCCCTGGGGTAATGGGTCCAGGCTTTCGCCAGGACGACGTCGAGGAGAGGCCGAGCCCATTGCCTTCCCAGCGCACATTCCGCGCGCCCGCTCGCACCGCTCCTTGACATTTTGACAAGCCCCTGGGGGTCTTCTCACCGCCCCTTTTTTGGGGCTAATAGGCCCCCGAAAGTCGCCCCCAGCGGGCGCATTTTGCTGCTGTCGGGTCAAAAGCAGCCAAAAACAGCCATTTCCAACAAGAAAGCCCATCATGAAACGCGTCGACGCCCACGGATTGAAGATCGCTCCCGTCCTGTTCGATTTCATCGCCAAGGAAGCGGCCCCGAAAACGGGGATCGCACCGGATGCGTTCTGGGCCGGGCTTGCCGCCATCATCAAGGAGCTGGGGCCGAAGAACAGGTCGCTGCTCGCATTCCGCGACACGCTTCAGGCCAAGATCGACGACTGGCACCGCGCCAACAAGGGGAAGGCGTTCGACCTCGGCGCCTATACCGCCTTCCTGAAGGAGATCGGCTATCTCGTCCCGGAGCCGGCGACGCAGCAGGTCGAGACCGCTGATGTCGACGAGGAGATCGGCAAGATCTGCGGCCCGCAGCTCGTGGTGCCGCTCACCAATGCGCGCTACGCGTTGAACGCGGCGAATGCGCGCTGGGGCTCGCTCTATGACGCCTTCTACGGCACTGATGCGATTCCGCACGATCCGTCCGAGAGCGGAAAGGGTTACAACAAGGCGCGCGGCGACAAGGTGATCGCCAAGGCCAAGGCTTTCCTCGACGCCGCCGCGCCGCTGGCGACTGGCAGCCACACCGACGTCACCGCCTACAGCGTCGTCGCAGGTCAGCTCGCGGTGAAGCTGAAGAGCGGCAACGCCACCGCGCTGAAGAACGCCGCCCAGTTCGCTGGCTTCCAGGGCGCTGCGGCAGCTCCAAGCGCCGTGCTGCTCGTCAACAACGGCCTGCATGTCGAGGTCAAGATCGACCGCAGCAGCGCGATCGGCAAGGACGATCCGGCCGGTGTCGCCGACATGATCATGGAAGCCGCGGTCTCGACCATCCTGGACATGGAAGATTCGGTCGCTGCCGTTGATGCCGAAGACAAGGTGCTGGTCTACCGCAACACGCTCGGCCTGATGAACGGCACGCTGTCGGCCGATTTCGAGAAGGGCGGCAAGACGCTGACGCGCGCGCTCAATGCCGACCGCCTCTACAAGACGCCTGACGGCAAGGGCGAGCTCAAGCTGCATGGCCGCAGCCTGCTGCTGATGCGCAATTGCGGTCACCACATGTTCACCGACGCCGTGCTCGACGAGAAGGGCGAGGAAATTCCGGAAGGTCTGCTCGATGCCGCGGTTTCCGGCCTGCTCGCCATTCACGATCTCAGGGGCAACTCCAAGGTCAAGAACAGCCGCACCGGATCGGCCTATATCGTCAAGCCGAAGATGCACGGCCCGGACGAGGTGTCGCTTACCTGCGAGATTTTCGACCGCGTCGAGAAGATGCTGGGCCTGCCCGAGAACACGCTCAAGGTCGGCATCATGGACGAGGAGCGGCGCACCACCGTCAACCTCAAGGCCTGCATCCAGCGCGCCTCCAAGCGCATCATGTTCATCAACACCGGCTTCCTCGACCGCACCGGTGACGAGATCCACACCTCGATGGAAGCGGGTCCGATGATCCGCAAGAACGAGATGAAGGCGCAGGCCTGGATCAAGGCCTATGAGGACTGGAACGTCGACATGGGCCTGACCTGTGGCCTGCCCGGCCACGCCCAGATCGGCAAGGGCATGTGGGCCGCGCCCGACAAGATGGCGGACATGCTGGCGCAGAAGCTTGGCCATCCGCAGGCCGGCGCCACCACCGCCTGGGTGCCCTCCCCGACCGCCGCGACCCTGCACGCGCTGCACTACCACCAGGTCAACGTCGTTGCGCGCCAGCAGGAGCTGACCAAAGGCGGGCCGCGCGCAAAGCTCTCGGACATCCTCACCATTCCGGTGTCGAAGTCGAATTGGGCGCCCGACGACGTCAAGCAGGAGATCGACAACAACTGCCAGGGCATCCTCGGCTATGTCGTGCGCTGGATCGATCAAGGCGTCGGCTGCTCCAAGGTGCCCGACATCCACGATGTCGGCCTGATGGAAGACCGCGCCACCTTGCGCATCTCCAGCCAGCATCTCGCCAACTGGTTGCATCAGGGCGTGATCACCGAGGCGCAGGTGTTGGAATCGCTTAAGCGCATGGCCGTCGTCGTCGACAAGCAGAATGCAGGCGACCCCATCTACAAGCCGATGGCGCCCGCCTTCGACGGCGTCGCCTTCAAGGCGGCCAGCGATCTCATCTTCAAGGGACGCGAGCAGCCGAACGGGTACACCGAATACATCCTCACCGCGCGCCGCCGCGAAGCCAAGGCTCTTGGATGACAAGGCTGCGGGCTGAGCGAAGTCACGCAAACGTCAAAGCCCCGGCGCGTGCCGGGGCTTTTTTGTTGGACGAAACGTCGCGATGCACCGCGGAACTGGCTGCGCGGGGGTCGCGTTGTCGGGCCATCAACCAACGGGAGATGGTCATGGACTGGAATCGGATCGAAGGAAACTGGAAGCAGTTCAAGGGCTCGGCCAAGGAGAAATGGGGCAAGCTCACGGACGACGACCTTCAACTGATCGAGGGTCGGCGCGAACAGCTCGAGGGCCGGCTTCAGGAACGTTACGGCAAGGCCAAGGATCAGGTCCGCCAGGACGTCGACGACTGGCTCAAGTCGTTGCATTGAGACAGCAAGAAAGAAGCCCCGGCCAAGCCGGGGCTTTTGTTTCGAGGTGTAGCCCAGATTAGCGAAGCGACATCCGGGACCTTGTCGCGGCGCCCCGGATATCGCTGCGCTCATCCGGGCTGGAACCCGCTAGAATACCGCCAGATATTTCAGCAGCGACACGATACCGATGATGATGACGATCACGCGCGCAATCTGCTTGGCGCGGCCGTCCATCGGCAGCATGTTGATGAGATAAAGCACGAGAATGACGACGAGAAAGGTGACGAGTACGCCGACCAGCATCGCTAGGACCCCCCTTCAGGCAAATAGCTGACATTGTCCTAACGCGCACCTCCCTCATGGGTTCCACCTCGGCAACCCCTTGCAACTTCTAGTATTTCCGTAGTTTTACGATCGGCCGGCCTGCCTAAAACTTTACCCTTTTGCTCTCAGATGCAGAAACCGTCAGGGCCGTCGGCCGCAAAACCATGCGATCGCCGGCGCCGCTACGCGCCCATTTGTCGATGTTGCCGGGCGTCTTCGCGAACTTTGCAATGGGAATTGGGGGACTTCGATGCTGAATCGTCTGACCGTATCCGCGCTGTTGAAGGCGGTGATCGCGATCACGTCGGTCTGCGTGGTGATCGCGCTTTCGCTCACCGCCTACGAATCCTGGGATCGCCTGAAAACCGCGAGCCGGATCTCGCAGATCGCGGGCGCGTCCGCCGACCTGTTCAAGGCGATGCACAATCTGCGCACCGATCGCTCCACCACCAACCGGCTGCTGAACGCGACCGAGCCGATGGACGCTGAGATCGAGAAATATCTCCGTGGATTGCGCGATACCGAGATGCCGGCCATGGCGCGCGCGCTCGAACTGCTGCCGATGATGAGCTTCCCGCAATCGGGCACGCTGGTGCCGGAGCTCGCGCGGCTCTACAAATTGCTGAGCGAGCAGCAGAAACAGTTCTGGGAGGAAGTCGCCAAGCCCAAGGACCAGCGCCGTGCCGGCCTGCCCAAGGAATACATGGAGACAACCCAGGGCCTGCTCGAAACGCTCGACAAGCTCTCCAACGGCCTGGCCGCCACCGTCAATCACCAGGACGCCGTGATCGACCAGTTGCTGGCGATCAAGCAGACCGCCTGGCTGCTGCGCAACACCGGCGGCGAAGCGTCTCTGGTGATCTCGACCGGGCTTGGCGCCGGCAAGATCGGGCCTGAGGCCCGCTATAGCTACACGCAACATGTCGGCGGTACCGCCGCCATGTGGAAGGCGCTGGAATTGTCGACCTCGGGCATGCAATTGCCGCCCGCGCTCGCCTCGGCACTGGCCGGGGTCAAGACCGCCTATTTCGACCCACAATATCTCGCCCTGCGCGATCGTCTCGCAGACACACTGGTAAAGGGCGAGAAGGCCGAGATGACGGCCAATCAATGGAGCCCGTTCACGGTCGGCCGCCTCGCAAGCGCGGTCGCCGTTGCGGAAGCCGCGCTCGATGCCGCAAAGACGCATGCGTTGGAGCAGCACAGCTCGGCGCAGCGCGCGTTGATGCTGCAGCTCACTCTCCTGGCGCTCGCGATCGGACTTGCTATCGGGGCGGTCATCCTGGTCAACCGTCGTGTCATCCACCCGCTCAACACCATCCGCGATGCGATGCTCAAGGTGGCCAGCGGTGACCTTGCCGTCGACAGCGGCTATCTCGACCGCCGGGACGAGATTGGTGCCCTTGCCAGCGCCTTGGAAACCTTCAAGCAGCAGGCCGCCGAGAAACTGAGGATCGAGGCGCAGGAGCGCGAACGCAATGTCGGCGCGGCCGCGCGCCAGCGCGCGGTCGAGGCCTATGTCGGCGAATTCGAGGGAGCGGTACGCAAGACGCTCGGCGAATTGAGCGAAGCTTCCGGCGAGATGCGCAAGACCTCGGGCGACCTCTCCGCCGTGTCGCGACAGACCAATGACCGTGTCCAGGTGGCCGGCAAGGCCTCCAATGACGCCTCCATGAGCGTGGACAGCGTGGCCGCCGCCGCCGAGGAGCTCTCGGCCTCGATCAACGACATCAGCCAACAGGCCGCCCATGCCGCAGGCATCGCCAGCCGCGCCGTGAACCAGGCGCGCGAAACCGACAGCACCGTGCAGGGGCTGGCGCAATCGGCGGGTCGCATCGGCGAGGTCGTCGGCTTGATCAATACGATCGCGGCGCAGACCAATCTGCTCGCGCTCAACGCCACGATCGAGGCCGCGCGTGCCGGCGAAGCGGGTCGCGGGTTTGCGGTCGTCGCCTCCGAGGTGAAATCGCTGGCGAGCCAGACCGCGAAGGCGACCGAAGAGATCTCTGAGCAGATCGCCGACATCCAGAAGGTCGCTGGCGACGCCATCAACGCCATTCAGGCCATCGGCGGCATCATCGGCGAGGTGAACGAGGTCGCGACCGCGATTGCGGCTGCCGTGCAGGAGCAGGGCGCAGCCACGCAGGAGATCACCCGCAGCACCCAATATGCGGCGCAGGGCACCAAGAACGTCTCGGACAATATCACGGGCGTCAAAGCCGATGCGGACGCCGCAGCCGGTGCTGCGGAGAACGTCAAGCACGCCTCGGAGACGCTCGAGACGCAAAGCCGCCAGCTCGGTGAGCAGGTCAGCGATTTCCTGGGCAAAATCCGCGCGGCGTAGCACGCCAACGCGCCGCTCGCGACGCCGTCCTGGCGAAAGCCAGGACGACATCGAAGACCTTCCTCTATTCCTTCGCCACCACCGGCACCTGGCGGAATCTGGCCCGCACCGATTCCGGCAACGGCGAGAAATTCATCGCGACGCCGCGGCGGTCGTTGGCATTGCGCGTTGCGACCACCAGGCCGCCGGCGCCCGCGACGATGTCGCCCTTGCGTAAGGTGGGGTCGTCCTCGACCTTGACCTGGGCGAGCCCCGCCGGATCCTTGCCGTTGCAGGTGCAGCCCGCGACGATCTCGTTGCGATAACGGAAGGCATTCGGCAAGTCGGAATAGGATTTTCCCTTCTCCGTCGTGGCGTCGTCGATATTGCTGCCGTAGACCAGAGAGGTTTCGGACGCCGGGCAGAAGCTCTTGCAGGATTGCGCCTTGCTTTCGGCATCGCTTCCCTGCGCCGGGAAATAGCGGCCGTCACATCCGCGCACGCAATAGGCGGTGCC
Source organism: Bradyrhizobium sp. DOA1 (assembly GCF_001593325.1). NCBI lineage: Bacteria > Pseudomonadati > Pseudomonadota > Alphaproteobacteria > Hyphomicrobiales > Nitrobacteraceae > Bradyrhizobium > Bradyrhizobium sp. DOA1. Next base: position 166,909 of record NZ_JXJM01000001.1, on the reverse strand, counting down.
GCCGCCATAGGCGGCCCGCTGTCGCGGTACGTCGTAGCGCGGCATGTCGTCATGCGGGAACGGTGTCCGGATCTCCGGCGGCGGCCGCATCCGGAAACCACCGAACAATTGAGAGAAGAAGTCTTGTGCATGCGCCGACGGCGCCAGCGCGAGACCGAGACAAGTTATCGCGACAAAGGCCCCGGCAACGCCGGCTAGCTTGGCGATCGAGCGTGTAGTCATGTGACCTCATTCAAACCAAAGGCGCGCTTCGTCCCGAATGCGGGTTAGTTCACCGACGACGCCGAAATGTTCAGCGCCTGCCGGCCCGAAGGCAGCGCGGTCCCGGCCGGACGCTTGCGCACGGAATCACCTCCCCTGGCCATCAGAGGCGCGTTCTTCGGCAGCACAACGACCTTGGCACCGACATTGACGCGGCCGAACAGGTCGATGACGTCCTCATTGGTCATGCGGATGCAGCCGGACGAAACGAATTTGCCGATGGTGCTGGGATCGTTGGTGCCGTGGATGCGGTATTCGCTCGAGCCGAGATACATCGCACGCGCGCCGAGCGGGTTGCCCGGGCCGCCGGCGACGAAGCGCGGCAGATAGGGCTGGCGCGCGATCATCGTAGCCGGGGGATGCCAGTCCGGCCATTCCGCCTTGCGGCTGACGCTCTGCACACCCGACCAGGTGAATCCCTCGCGGCCGACGCCGACGCCGTAGCGGATAGCGCGGCCCTGGCCGAGCACGTAATAGAGATAGGTGTTGTTGGTATCGATGACGATGGTACCGGCGGGCTCGCTCCGGTCGAAGCTGACGATCTGCCTGCGCAGACGGTCGGGCAGCTGGGCGTCCTCGTCGGCAGCCTGCGGCGCCTCGTTGACGTCGGCTCGGGAGTAGCCTTGCGGGTATCCCGGGGAATAACCTTGGGAATAGCCCTGGTCCTGCGGATAGGCCGGCGGCTGCATCGGCGCATAGCCGAACGTCTGCGCGCTCGCACCAGCGAGGGGCAAACTGAGCAATACGGTCGCGAATGCACAGGTGGTGACGGCGCGCGGTGAAAAGCGGCGGGCGAGAGAGAACCTTGTCATGTGCTGCCCCGTTGGATGTGCATCTGGGGTGATGCTGCCTCCAACAAACGCGGCCCGACCGACTCGGGTTCCCCCGACGTTTACGGCAGCCAAGTCACAGTCAAGCGAGCACATCTTCACGAAGGCGCGATGGAACCGTCGCGGCATCCGTCCGTTATGGAAGCGTCAATGGGCGCGCGGATCGCTAGCCTTCCGTGCGGGAGAGATATTGTGCGCGTCCTACCCAGCGAACGTTTGATTCCCAGCAACAGCGAAGGCGAACCGCTTCCCGACAGCCACACCGAGCTACCGCCGGTCATTCGCCGCACGGAGTTCGTCGCTTTCGCACTCGCCGGCCTGTTATTGATCGCGGTCCTCACCGTCCTCTATGTCGGAAGGGCGTTCTTCCTGCCCGTGGTGATGGCCTTCGTCACCGGCACCATGCTGTCGCCGGCGGCGAGCTTCCTCGAACGGTGCAAGGTGCCGCGCGCGCTCGGTGCCGTCCTGATCGTGATCGCCGGGACCGCGGTGGTCGCTTTTGTCGTGGCGCTGATCGCCTCGCCTGTGATGGAATGGAGCACGCGCCTGCCCGAGCTCGGCGCGCAATTGAGAGACAAGCTGCACGTATTCGACCGGCCGCTGGCGTTGTGGCGCGAGCTGCAAACCATGATCGGAGGCTCGGAAGGATTTCCCAGCATCCATATGCCGAAGGTCGAATGGGTGCAGCCGACGCTTGAATTCCTGTCGCCGACCTTCACCGAATTCCTGCTGTTCTTCGTCACCCTCATCCTGTTCATCGCCAGCTGGCGCGACCTGCGGCGGGCCATGATCATGACGTTCAGCGACCGCGACGCGCGCCTGCGCACGCTGCGCATTCTCAACGAGATCGAGGTTCATCTCGGCAACTATCTGCTCACCGTGACCCTGATCAACATCGGCGTCGGCGTCGGCACCGGCCTCATCTGCGCGCTCACCGGCATGCCCAATCCGGCCGGGCTCGGCGCGCTAGCGGCAACGCTCAACTTCATCCCCATCATCGGACCGGTCGCGATGTTCGTGGTGCTGGTGGTGGTGGGCCTCGTCGCTTTCCCCACCATCGGCGGCGGCCTCATGGCCGCGCTCGCCTTTGGCGGCCTCACCTTCCTGGAGGGGCACTTCATCACGCCGACCATCATCGGCCGCCGCCTGGCGCTGAATGCCCTTGCGGTCCTGCTGGCGCTGGCGTTCTGGACCTGGATGTGGGGTCCGATGGGCGCGTTCCTGTCGTCACCGCTGCTCATCGTCGCGCTGATCCTCAAGGAGCATCTGCTGCCGGCGGATGCGCCGCATCTGCCGCAGGCCTGACGGTTTCCGTGAACGGAACTTCCCCGACGACGAAACGTTCTCCGGCTATCTCAGCCGCAACAGTTTGGAGCTCCCGATGTCCACGCCCAATGCCGAAGCCGGGATGAAGGACTGGACCGACAAAGCCACCAGAGAACGTCTCGAAAAGGATGTAGCAGCCGTGAAAAGCGATATCGCCGCCCTCACCGACCAGATCACCGACGCGCTCAATACCTTCGCCAATTCCACCAGCAAGCAGGCTCGCCGAGGCTATCGCCAAGCGCGCGAGAACGTGGACTCCGCAATGGACGACATGTCCGAGCGCGGCAGCGCGATGATGGAAGCTGCGCACGACGCCTACGGCTCGATCGAGGAGACGCTGGAAGATGCGATCACGCAACGCCCGCTCGCGACGGTTGGGCTGGCGCTCGGGATCGGTTTCCTGATCGGTGTCGCCTGGCGCCGGTAAGTTTCGGAACGAACATTGAGACGGCGGCGCTGCCGTGCCGCCGATGCCGGCGCCTGGTGTTTTGGCTTGTCGGGGATTGAGGAGCAAGGCCATGTTTCAACGCATCATTGACGGAATCAGTGCCTCTACCGGCACGACGGTGCGGCTGACCTCCCTGGCTGCCGGCGCGGCCTTCGCGCTCTTCATCACCACATGCTTCCTGTGCGCGGCCGCGTTCATCTCGGTCCTCGAGAAGTATGGCCCGGTGCAGGCCTGCCTCGCGGGCGCCGGCGTTTTCTTTTTGCTCACCTTGGCAGCCTCAGTGAGCTATTGGGCGTATAAGCGGCAGCTGCGCAAGGAAGCTCACATCGCGGCCGAGCGTGCCGCGAAGTCGACGGCGCAGAGCATGCTCGCAGATCCCATGCTGCTCGCCACGGGCCTCCAGATCGTCCGCGCCATCGGTATCAAGCGGCTGTTGCCGATCCTGGCGATCGGCGGCGTCGCACTCGGAATCATGGCCAGCCGCGCGGGTGTTTCCGACGAGGCGCAGGCCGAGCCCGCTGAATGACGCTTCGGGCGGGGCAGAAAATTTCGTTGTAAGTGCGCCGCGCGCATCTATCGGAATTCCGGACGAGGGCACGCCGCGCATCTTGCGCCACGCGCAGGGAAGTCGGCCGTCATCACGCAAACGCTACTCGGATGGGCGGGCGGTTGCCGCTAAAAGCGTCGCCCCTGATTCCAAAAGTCTTTTTCGCGATGAAACCGTCCGTCAAGGCGAACCTCGCCGCCTTCCAACCCGACGCCAGGCTGTATTTGACGCTCGGCATCGCCAATTGGTCGGTTTTCGTCGACCACATCCCGAACAACATCGTCAACCTGCTCACGTTGCGAAACTTCGGCTTCAGCGGCGCCGCCGATCTGTTCGTGTTCGTGGTGGGCTATGGTGTCGCCATCATTCACGGCCGGATGGCGCTGGAGCGCGGCTACGTCGTCGCGGCGACGCGTATCTTCCGCCGCGTCTGGCGGCTCTACGCCGCCTATGTCGTGCTGTTCGTGATCTATATCGACACCATTGCCTATGTCGCCCGGCAATCGATGGCGCCGGAGATCATCCACGAATACAACATCTCGGGGATCCTCGAGCACCCGCTGCGCATCCTGATCCGCGGCCTGGTGCTCCAGGAGGAGCCGCTGAACCTCGACCTCCTGCAACTGATGATCCCCTTGATGGCTTTCTATCCGCTCGTGCTGTGGGGCCTGCTGCGGCGGCCGAACGTGACGCTCGCGGCATCGGTCGCGCTGTATCTCGCCGCGCGCTGGTTCGACTGGAATTTCCGGGTCTATCCGGACCAGGAATGGACCTTCAATCCGCTGTGCTGGCAGATGCTGATGGTGCTGGGCGGCTGGTTCGCCGTGACAGGCGCGCCCGGCAAATCGCTACGCGGCATGCCCTGGCTGCGGATCGCCGCAGGGACCTATATCGTCTTCGCGATGGCGGTCACCCTGATGCGCCATTCGCCGGCATTGTCGACCTATTTGCCGAGCCTGCTCCTCGACGGCATCGCACCAACCGACAAGGAAAATCTCGCGCCTTATCGCGTGCTTCACTTCCTCGCGCTCGCGTTCCTCGCGACACATCTCATTCCAGCCGATCATCCCGGCCTGCAATTGAAGCCGCTTCAGGCGGTCATCCGATGCGGCGAGGAATGGCTCGCTGTGTTCTGCGTCGGCGTGTTCCTGTCCTTTGCCGGCCATCTCATCCTGATCACCGGGCCCAATCTGGTGGCGATGCAGATCGTGGTGAGCCTTGCCGGCTTCGCCGCCATGACCGCGGTCGCTTACTACATCTCCTGGTCGAAGTGGCAGGACCTGCCTGCCGCCCTGCGGCAGCAGACGTAGCAAAGTCCGATTCCCCTAGGCCCGCCGCCGTAGCTGGGCTATGCGAAGCGGGAGCGGAATGCGCGAGGAGACCAGGCCAGCTCATGGCGAAAATCGAGGATGAAGGGGCTGGCAGCACGCCGCCCCGGCGCGGCCGGCCGCGATCGATCGAGACCACCAACGCCATCCTCGAAAGCGCCTATGCGCTGATGGCTGCCACCGGCCTTGCCGCCACCACCATCGACGCCGTCGCACGCCACTCCGACGTCTCCAAGATGACGATCTACAAATGGTGGCCTTCGCGCGAGGCGCTTCTGATCGACGCCTTCCTGTACCACGCTGCACAGATGCTGCCGCTGCCTCCGGAGAGCTCCGGTACGCCGGCCGCGCGCGCACGCCGCCATGCCGCGGCCTATGCCGAGGCGCTGCAGGGCGAGTTCGGCAAGGTGCAGCTCGCCGTGATCTCTGAATGCATCTCGAAGACCGGCTCCGCCGAGCTGTTCTACGCCCGCTATCTGCAATTCCGCCGCGACGCGCTGGTGGAGATGATTGCCGCGGGCCAGAACGACGGCAGCATCCTAGCCGAGGGGTTGCCCGAGGATCTCTACGACGCGATCTATGGCGGCCTGTTCTACCGCTACGTCTTCGGCATTGCACCGATCACGCCGGCCTATGCGCGCAAGCTGGTCGATCTGGTGTTGCGGCCGAAGGCTTAGCCTCGCACGGGCCGCACCGGCGCCGAGAGCTTGTCGGTGCGGTCGCGCTCGGTCATGTCGACCACCGTCTCCATCGGCGCGGTCAACTCGTAGACATAGGAGACGTCGGTGAAATAGCGCTTGGCGGTGCCCCCTAACGCCTCGGGCGCGACGCGGTCGAGCAGGATCAGCCCGAAATCGGAATCGGGACGGCGCGTCGCCTCGCTGGTGTTGAACTCCTCCCAGCGGAAATTGAAAATCTCGTCGGCGCCCTCGCCCGTCACCGTCCAGTTGGCGGTGATGTTCGGATGCTTGCCGACCAGCGACAGGCCTTCGTCGGAATGCGAGGCGAGCTCGAAGAACAACAACGACAGGCTCTGCGCCGCGCGCGCGCTGACCGCAATGTCGGGGCCGGTGACAGCGATGCGATCGGCATGCGGGATGGCGCGCGCCTCGAACAAGCCTTTCAGCTTGACCCCCTGCCACTGACTCTCGCTGAGCAGCGAGACCACGTTGGACATGGCGTGGATGCGGCCGATCAGGAGCTCGCGCGCGACGTCGATGTCCGAGCCGTGACGCAGCGTGCGCGTCACGATCGACTGGATCACCGCCAGAATGTTCTTGACCCGGTGGTTGAGCTCGTCGATGACGGCGGTCAGCCGGCGCTCGAAGCCGATCCGCACCTGGATTTCGCGACTGAGCCGCAGATTGTTGTAGGCGACATAGCCGAACAGGCCGCACACCATCGCGGTGATGGCGAAGCCGATCGCTGCAACGATGATGGCGGTCTGCTCGGCGCGCCGGGCCGAATTGGCTTTTGCGTAATAGCTGAGCTGCCAATCGCGGCCGCCGAAGCTCACCGTGCGTGTCGCCGACGGCGCCTGTCCGTCTGTCGCCGCTACGCGCGCGGAGACCACGCCTTGATCGTTGGCAACGAGCTCGCTGCCACCCTTGCGCGGATCCCTGAGCGCGACCGAGAACAACGACATGTCGTCGTTGGTCAGCATCAGCGTGGCAAGCTCGTAGGAAAACGTGACGAACCCGGCCGGCTCCGTCGCTCCCTCGGGAATGACCGGCGCCGCCACGATGACGCCGATCGGCCCGTCGCGGCGAAGCAGAGGGATCGGGTCCGAGGCGATCGACCGTTTCTCGACCCGAGCGCGCGTCAGCATGGCGCTGCGAACCGGATCCTGATCGTAGCTGCGGCCGGGCAGTCCCTTGGTCTCGTTGCTCCGCGGCTCGAGATCCAACAGCACGTCGATCGGCTGGGTGACATCGACCGGATTGATCGGCTTGTCGTCATAGGCGCGGATCTGAGGCTGCGGAAAGCCGGCGCCGGCAATGGCAGCCTGCGCCGCCGCGAGTTCGTTCGGCTTCAATCGGGCAATCCACCCCGCGACCACGAAGTCGGTCTTGAAGGCGTAGATGGCGGAGCGCAACGGCTCCAGCATGTTCGGCTTGATCACGGATGGCGTGCGGAACAGGCCGGAGGCGACACGCGCCAGCAACTCCCGTTCGGTGAGACGGTCCTGAACCAGGCTTGCGTGAACATCGATCGCACGCGCAAGCGCAATCCGGTCCAGCGCCAACTCCTGATCGTGGACGCGATAGGCCGCAAGCCCGGAGAGCAAGACTCCGAGCAGAGCGATGAAGCCGATGATGAAACCCAGCCGGACCACGCGACTACTCAAGCGAAAGCAAAGGGTCGGCAATAAACACAGAGCATATGAACGCCGCTCGAACGGCCATGTGCCGAAACAGGGTGGACCCCAATGGCGGAGATAATGGAGGAGGAGGCATCAGTACGCAACGTAGGTCGCCTGAAAAGCTTAATCCGGCCGGCCGCATCCGGCCGGCGCAGGATGCGCCAGAGGCTCAGGAGGTAGTTAATCGCCGTGTCCGAAATTTGTTCCGCAGTTGCGGCCCGAAGCCCGGCGTTATGGCGAAAAACGCCTGCGCCAAGTCGTCGCGTCAGCCCGCCCGGGTCAGCCCGCCCTTGGTCTCGATGAAGCCGACAATGCGATCCAGCCCCTGGCTCTGCTTCAGGTTGGTCATGACGAAAGGCCGCTCGCCCCGCATGCGCTTGGCATCCGTTTCCATCTTTTCCAGGGAGGCGCCGACATGGGGGGCCAGATCGATCTTGTTGATGACGAGGAGATCCGACCGGGTGATGCCCGGCCCCCCCTTGGACGGGATCTTGTCGCCGGCGGCCACATCGATGACATAGATGGTGAGGTCGGCCAGTTCCGGGGAAAAAGTGGCAGCCAGATTGTCTCCGCCTGATTCGATCAGCACCAGATCGAGGCCGGGAAATTTCGCGCGCATGTCCGCGACCGCGGCGAGATTCATCGAGGCATCCTCGCGGATGGCCGTGTGTGGGCAACCGCCGGTCTCGACCCCCGCGATGCGATCCGGCGTCAGCGAGCCCGAGCGCACCAGGAATTCCGCATCCCATTTGGTGTAGATGTCGTTGGTGATTGCGGCGATGTCATAGCGCTCGCGCATGGTCTTGCAAAGCAGGTCCATCAACGCCGTCTTGCCCGATCCGACCGGGCCGCCGACACCGACACGCAAGGGGCCGTGAGATTTCGACATGTCGCTCGCTCTTTCCTAACGTCGTCCCGGCGCAGGCCGGGACGACAATCGCAAAAATCCGCTCACGACCGGAACAGCCGCGTGTATTGCGTCTCGTGCCGGAGGCTGGCGAGATCGGCGCGAAACGTCGCGCTGCCGAGATCATCCAATGTCGCATTCAGCGCACGATTTGCGGTCGCGGCGACGGCGGCTTCTAGCTTCACCAGCACGCGCTGGCTGTCGGTCTGGCCGAGCGGAATGAGCCGGCTGGCCGCGGAAATCCAGTTCGAGACCAGCGCATGCAGGAACGCGTGCAGCGTCGGCGCCAGCGGCACACCATGCTGTGCTGCGACCACGCCGACCGCGATTGGATAGACCAATGGCGTGCGGCATGCCGCAATCATGGCATCCAGCCCGTCGGCATTCCAGGCGGCGCGGGCGATATCGACGAAGGCGCGGCCTTGCGAGGTGGTTTCCAGCTGTCGTTCGCGCGACGGCACGAAGGCGGCCGCGAGCTCGGTGATCTCGTTCAAGGTGGCGGTCTCGTCCGCTTCGGCGGCGCGATAGGCATGGACCAGGAACGTCGCATCGCAGAAGCCCGAGCCGTCGCCGAGCATGGCGTCGAGCCAGTCGGCCAGTGTCGCAATATCGGTGATGTCGCCGGCTTCGACCGCCCATTCGATGCCGCTGGAGTAGGAGAATCCGCCGACCGGGAAGGCCGGCGACAGCCAGGTCATCAACCGGTACAGCGCCGCCGCCTCGTGCTCGGCGAGGTCATCGGCACAGACCGGCTCATTTGTGGTCATGAGCATGCTTGTGGCCGTGGTGATGATCGGGGTGGTCGCAATGCTCATCGTGGTGATGGTGGTGGTCGTGACCATGGTCATACCCGGCATGGCCATGATGGTGATGATCATGGTGATCGTGATGGCCATGATCATGATGGTGGCCATGATCGTGATGCGCATGGTCGACGTGTCCATGCGCGTGGCCGGCATCGGCATAGGCGCCGCCCTCGGGATCGAACGGTGCTTCGATCTCGATCACGCGCGCGCCGAGCCCCTTTACCATCGCCTCGATGACGTGGTCGCGGCGGATGCGCAAGGCCTTGGCCATGATCTGCGTCGGCAAATGGCGGTTGCCGAGATGCCAGCCGACGCGGATGAGGTGGTGCGGATCGCGGCCGCGGATCTCCAGCAGCGGCTCGGGCGCAGCGACCACCTCGACCAGCCGGCCGTCCTCCAGCACCAGTGCATCGCCGCCGCGCAGCGCGACGGCGTTCTCCAGGTCGAGCAGGAATTCGAGCCCCCGCGTGCCCGTCATCGCCATGCGGCGGCGGTGCCGATCGTCGAAATCGAGCACGACCGTATCCGCCGGCGCTTCCGTGAAGCGGTGCTGCCCCTTGATCTGCGTCGCCCGGATCATGCGTTTACCCCGTTACCGTGTCTCGACCTTCTCGGGCGTGATCACCTCGATCTTCGGCGGCGCCGTGAAGCACTTCACCGCGACGCGGCCGAACGTCTTCATGTGCTCCATGGCGCGATGCGGCACCAGTGCCTCGGCGCTCTCCCACTGCTCGACGAACACCATCTTGCTGGGGTCGGTGACACTCTCATGCATGTCATAGGCGATATTGCCGGGCTCTTTCCGCGTCTCCTTGATGCAGGCGGTGGCTGCCGCGATGAATTCGGCACGCGTTTCGGGCTTGATGGTCAGGGTGGCAACGACGTAGATCACGAGAAATCCTCCCGGCTTTTCTTCTCAGGTTACGATACCGGGCGAGACATTAGACCAGGCGGGACCGAACGCAAAACTTGAAAAGGCGCTCCCAACATCCCCCCGGGGACATGCGTTGAGGCGCTATTTCAGTACATGAAATATCGCTGCGTCATCGGCAGCACCTCCGCGGGCGCGCAGGTGAGCAGCTCGCCGTCGGCGCGCACTTCATAGGTCTCCGGATCGACCTCGATATTGGGCGTGGCGTCGTTGTGGATCATGCTCTTCTTCGAGATCTTGCTGCGGGTGTTCTGGACCGCATAGAGCTTCTTCTCGATGCCGAGCTTGCGCGCGAGGCCGCCGGTGATCGCGGCTTTCGAGGTGAACACCACGGAAGACGCCGTCCGCGCCCTGCCGAAGGCGCCGAACATCGGTTGGTAGTGCACCGGCTGCGGCGTCGGGATCGAAGCGTTCGGATCGCCCATGGGCGCCGCGACGATGCTGCCGCCCTTGACGATGCAATCAGGCTTGACGCCGAAGAAGGCCGGCGACCACAGCACGAGATCGGCGAGCTTGCCCTTCTCCACCGAACCGATCAGCTTGGACACGCCATGGGCGATCGCGGGATTGATGGTGTATTTGGCGATGTAGCGCTTGACGCGGAAATTGTCGTTGTCCTTGCCCTTGTCCTGCGGCAGAGACCCGCGCTGCTTCTTCATCTTGTCGGCGGTCTGCCAGGTCCGGATGATGACCTCGCCGAGACGGCCCATGGCCTGGGAGTCCGAAGACATCATCGAGAGCGCGCCGAGATCGTGCAGAATGTCCTCCGCGGCAATGGTCTCCTTGCGGATGCGGCTCTCAGCGAACGCGAGGTCCTCCGCGATCGAGGGATCGAGGTGATGGCACACCATCAGCATGTCCAAATGCTCGTCGAGCGTGTTGCGCGTGAAGGGGCGCGTCGGATTGGTCGAGGACGGGAGCACGTTCTTCAGCCCAGCGACCCTGATGATGTCAGGCGCGTGACCGCCGCCGGCGCCCTCGGTGTGGAAGGCGTGGATGGTGCGGCCCTTGAACGCCTTAATCGTGTCCTCGACGAAGCCGGATTCGTTCAGCGTGTCGGAATGCAGCATGACCTGGATATCGTAATCGTCGGCGACCGACAGGCAGTTGTCGATCGCGGCCGGCGTCGTGCCCCAATCCTCGTGCAGCTTCAGCGCACAAGCGCCGCCCTTGATCATCTCGACCAGCGCGGCCGGGCGCGAGGCGTTGCCCTTGCCGGAAATGCCGAGATTGACCGGGAATGCGTCGAACGACTGGATCATCCGTCCCATGTGCCACGGCCCCGGCGTGCAGGTCGTGGCGAAAGTGCCGTGCGACGGGCCGGTGCCGCCACCCAGCATCGAGGTGACGCCTGACATCAGCGCGTGCTCGATCTGCTGCGGGCAGATGAAATGGATGTGACTGTCGAAGCCGCCGGCGGTGAGGATCTTGCCTTCTCCCGCGATCACGTCGGTGCCCGGTCCGATGATGATGGTCACGCCGGGCTGGATGTCGGGATTGCCGGCCTTGCCGATCGCCGAGATCAGGCCGTCCTTGATCGCGACGTCGGCCTTCACGATGCCCCAGTGATCGACGATCAGGGCATTGGTGATGACCGTGTCGGCCGCGCCCTGCTTGTTGGTGACCTGCGACTGCCCCATGCCGTCACGGATCACCTTGCCGCCGCCGAACTTCACCTCCTCGCCATAAGTCGTGAAATCCTTCTCGACCTCGATGATGAGGTCGGTGTCGGCCAGCCGCACCCTATCGCCGGTGGTCGGGCCGAACATGTCGGCATAGACGGAACGCTTTATTTTGACGGACATCACAAGCCCCGTTTGCGATTGAATGTTTGATGGCTCACAGCACGGCCCTCGCCGCCTTCACGGCATCATCGAATTTCTCGTCGAGCCACGCATTGCCGCCGCGGCAGCCTGCAACGACCTGCGTGGCCCATCCGACGTAGTCGGCGAGATCGTTGCGCTCCTTGGCCGTTAGGTCAGTTTGAATGCGTGCGCCTGTATTGCTGATCTTGTCGGCGATCTTGATCAGCTTTGCGCCCGGCGATTTGCGGGGCGCGTCCTCGATCTGCTTCTGCCGCCGCTCGGCCTTCGGCAGGGTCATATCGTCGGTGCATTCGGTGACGAGCGACGCGACTCGCTCGGAGAACCTTTGAGCGAGCTCCTCGCGCGTGGTGTCGGTGTCCTCGATGCTGTCATGCAGCCAGCCGGCCGCGACCAGCTCGGCATCAGTGCCGTCGGTCGCCGTCGCCAGCAGATTCGCGACCTCGGCGAGATGATTGATGTAGGGCTCCTGACCTCGCCCCTTGCGGGCCATGCCATTGTGGCGCTGCGCGGCGAGGTCGGCGGCTTCGGAGATGAGGCGGACAGGTGACAGCATGGCAAGAACCTCCATTTCCGCCTCAACCGTGCCGCACAACGCTCGTTCCTGCTGAGATCACAGCTTCCCCATGACGTCGCCGCGGAAGCCGTAGATCGTCTTCTTTCCTGCCATCGCGACGAGCTGCACGTCGCGGGTCTGGCCGGGCTCGAAGCGGACGGCGGTGCCGGCGGCGATGTCGAGGCGCATGCCACGGGCTTTCTTGCGATCGAACTTCAGCGCCGGGTTGGTCTCGAAGAAATGGTAGTGCGAGCCGACCTGGATCGGACGGTCGCCGGTGTTGGCCACCGTCAACGTCACGGTCTTGCGGCCGGCATTGAGCTCGATTTCGCCGTCCTGGATGAAGCGCTCGCCGGGGATCATGTGCTACCTCGTCTTGCTCCGCTGCGTCATGGCCGGGCTTGTCCCGGCCATCCACGTCGTGCCACTCGGTTCGAAGGTCGTGGATGCCCGGGACAGGCCCGGGCATGACGATGTTGATACAATTTCACGCTTCAACGGATCGGCTCGTGCACGGTGACGAGCTTGGTGCCGTCAGGAAACGTCGCCTCGACCTGGATGTCGTGGATCATCTCGGGGATGCCCGGCATCACCTGATCACGGGTCAGCACCTGCGCGCCGGACTGCATCAGCTCGGCGACGGTGCGGCCGTCACGGGCGCCTTCGAGGATGAAGTCGGAGATGATCGCGATCGCTTCGGGATGGTTGAGCTTAACGCCGCGGTCCAGCCTGCGGCGGGCCACGATGGCCGCCATCGAGATCAGAAGCTTGTCCTTTTCGCGGGGAGACAGATTCATGCAGCATCTCTTCCGTTCAACGCATCAATTCAACCGGTCAATTCAGCCACAGTCGCGGCAGGACCGCGCCGGTGCGCGCCAGCACCGCCATCATGTCGGCGCGCAAACACGCCGCATCTTGGGCACAGAACCGCGCCATTGCAAAGCCATTCCAGGCCGAGATACCGACCTCGCCGGAGAATGAATCCGAGGCTTCGCGGATGCGCTCGACCAGGGCCTCGTCGCCAGGTACGATCAGGGCCGTGCCGATCGCCGCGCCGCCCTTGGCAACGGCTGATCGTCCAAGTTTTGCGCCGATATTGCCGTCGAGCCTGACGGTCTCGGCGAGTACCAGCCTGCCGCCACGCCGCAGCCGCCAGCGGTCGACGAACTCGCCCTGCTCCATCCGCTCGCCCATGGCGGTGCGGCCGAACACGACGATCTCGCAAAGCAGGAGCGAAGCAGTCTCATCGAGCGCGATATCGAAGCGGCGGTGAACCCGCGCGCGATCGAACAGGATCGTCTCCTGGGGCAGCCAGGCGAGATGCGCGTCCGCGTCGACCTTCAAGGCGATGCCGAGCTGCGCCGCAGCCCCGGGCGCACGATAGACCTTTTCGGCCGCCGCAGTGGTCAGCGTCAGTCGCGAGCCCTGGCCGGCCGCGATGTCGATATCGAAATTGTCCCCGCCGGCGACCCCGCCGGCCGTGTTGACGAACACGCCGGACAGCCCCTCGCCTTCCGGCGAGGGAAAGCGCACGCGCAGCGAGCCTGATTCATGCAAGGCCCCGCGCCGTGTCACGCCGTCGCGCGCATGTACGTCGAAGCGCACCGCGCCGCGGGCGCGGTTCGCCTCGAAGACCCCTGATGTGAGCGAAACGTCGCTGCGCATCCGCCTCCCCAGCCGGTCGCGGCAGAATGGCCTAGAGCGCCATCTGGCGGCTGATTTCGCTCGCGTCGAGATTGGAGCGGTCGCAGGTGAACTTCACCGCGCCGCGATCCATCACCGCGAAACTGTCGCCGAGTTCGCAGGCAAAGTCGAGATATTGTTCGACCAGCACGATCGCGATGTTGCCGAGATTGCGCAGATAAGAGATGGCACGGCCAATGTCCTTGATGATCGAGGGCTGAATGCCTTCGGTCGGCTCGTCGAGCAACAGCAGCTTGGGCCGCATCACCAGCGCGCGCCCGATCGCGAGTTGCTGCTGCTGACCGCCGGAGAGATCGCCGCCGCGCCGGCCGAGCATGGATTGCAGCACCGGAAACAGCGAGAACACGTCGTCCGGAATGTGCTTGTCCTCGCGCTTCAGCGGGCCGAAGCCGGTCTTGAGGTTTTCTTCGACCGTCAGCAACGGGAAGATCTCGCGGCCCTGCGGCACGAAGCCGATGCCCTTGCGGGCCCTCTCATAGGGCTTCAGCCCGGTGATGTCGCTGCCATCGAGCATGATCGCGCCCGAGGAGATCGGATATTGCCCGACCATGGCACGCAGCAGCGAGGTCTTGCCGACGCCATTGCGTCCGAGCACGCAAGTGACCTTGCCCGGCTCGGCCGAGATCGAGACGCCGCGCAGCGCCTGGGCGGCGCCGTAGAACAGGTTGATGTCTTTAACTTCAAGCATCGGAAACACCTTTGCGGGCGTATAGCGAATGGCGAGTAGCGAATAAGAGAAGCGGCTAATCCATTCGCCATTCCCTATTCGCCATTCACTATCTCCCCAGATAAACTTCAATGACCCGCTCGTTGGACGAGACCTGGTCGATGGTTCCTTCGGCGAGCACGGTGCCTTCGTGCAGGCAGGTGACCTTGACGCCGAGCTCGCGCACGAAGGTCATGTCGTGCTCGACCACCATCACGGTGTGGGTCTTGTTGATCTCTTTCAGCAGCTCGGCGGTCAGATGCGTCTCGACGTCGGTCATCCCTGCGACGGGCTCATCGACGAGGAGCAGCTTCGGATCCTGCGCCAGCAGCATGCCGATCTCCAGCCATTGCTTCTGGCCGTGGCTGAGGCTGCCGGCGAGGCGGTTGCGGGCCTCGGTGAGGCGGATCGTCTCCAGCACCTTGTCGATGCGCTCGGCCTCGGCCTTGCTGCCGCGCCAGAACAAGGTGCCGCGCACCGAGTGATCGACATTGAGCGCGAGCAGGAGATTGTCCTGCACGGTCTGGCTCTCGAACACCGTCGGCTTCTGGAATTTGCGGCCGATGCCTAGCTCGGCGATGCGGGTCTCGTCGAGCCGCGTCAGGTCGGTGACGCCGTCGAACAGCACGGTGCCCTCGTCCGGCTTGGTCTTGCCGGTGATGATGTCCATCATCGTGGTCTTGCCGGCGCCGTTCGGGCCGATGATGGCGCGCATCTCGCCGGGCTCGAGCGTCAGCGACAGATTGTTGATGGCGTGGAAGCCGTCGAAGGAGACGTGCACGCCGTCGAGATAGAGCATTGCGGAGGTCGTGCGGGTGTCCATCACGTTCATGACCGCTACTCCGCCATCTTGGGTTCGGCCACGCCGTCTTCGGCCGCGGCGCTCACTGCTGCCGCTGCGGTGCGCTTGTCCTTCGACTGATCCCACCAGGCGTAGAAGGTGCCGACGATGCCTTTGGGCAGCAGCAGCGTCACCAGGATGAACAGCGCGCCCAGCATGAAGAGCCAGTACGGCGCCAGCATGCCGGAGGTGAAGAACGTCTTGGCGTAGTTGACGACGACCGCCCCGAGCGCGGCGCCGACCAGCGTGCCGCGGCCGCCGACCGCGACCCAGATAACCGCTTCGATCGAATTGCCGGGAGCGAATTCGGATGGATTGATGATGCCGACCTGCGGCACGTAGAGCGCGCCGGCAACGCCGGCCATGCAGGCCGACACCGTGAACACGAACAGCTTGTAGGATTCGACGCGATAGCCGAGGAAGCGCGTGCGCGATTCCGCGTCACGCACCGCGATCAAGACCTTGCCGAGCTTGGAAGAGACGATGGCGCGGCAGATCAGGAAGCCCAGGATCAGCGCAAGGCAACTCAGCGCGAACAGCGCGGCCCGCGTCCCCTCGGCCTGCACGTTGAAGCCGAGGATGTCCTTGAAGTCGGTCAGGCCGTTGTTGCCGCCGAAGCCGAAATCGTTGCGGAAGAAGGCGAGCAGCAGCGCGTAGGTCATCGCCTGCGTGATGATTGACAGGTAGACGCCGGTGACGCGGGAGCGGAAGGCGAGCCAGCCGAAGCAGAAGGCGAGCAGGCCCGGCACGACCAGCACCATCAGCGCCGCGAACCAGAACATGTCGAAGCCGTACCAGTACCAGGGCAGCTTCTCCCAGTTCAGGAACACCATGAAGTCGGGCAGGATCGGATTGCCGTAGACGCCGCGGGTGCCGATCTGCCGCATCAGATACATGCCCATGGCGTAGCCGCCGAGCGCGAAGAAGGCGCCGTGGCCGAGCGAGAGGATGCCGCAATAGCCCCAGATCAGATCGATCGCGAGCGCCAGGATGGCGTAGCAGACATATTTGCCCCAGAGCGCGACGAGATAGGTCGGCACTTGCAGGAACGAGCCCGCGGGCAGCAGCAGGTTGGAGAGGGGGATGAGGATGCCGCAGGCCGCGACGACGGCGAGGAAGATCGTCGCGCTGCGGTCCAGCGATCGCGTCAGCATGTGAGGGGTCATGCTTCCACCGCACGGCCCTTGAGCGCGAACAATCCGCGCGGGCGCTTTTGAATGAAAAGGATGATGAGAACCAGGATGGCGATCTTGCCGAGCACAGCGCCGGCGACCGGCTCCAGGAACTTGTTGGCGATGCCGAGCGTGAAGGCGCCGACCAGGGTGCCCCAGAGATTGCCGACCCCGCCGAACACCACAACCATGAAGCTGTCGATGATGTAGCTCTGGCCGAGATTGGGGCTGACATTGTCGATCTGCGACAGCGCCACGCCGGCAATACCGGCAATGCCCGAGCCGAGACCGAAGGTCAGTGCGTCGACGCGCGAGGTGGCAATGCCCATCGAGGCCGCCATGCGGCGGTTCTGCGTCACCGCGCGCATCTCGAGGCCGAGCGCGGTGTAGCGCAGCATCGCGAGCAGGATCACGAACACGGCGAGCGTGAAGCAGAGGATCCAGAGCCGGTTATAGGTGATGGTGATCTGGCCGAGTTCGAAGGCGCCGCTCATCCAGGAGGGGTTGCCGACCTCGCGGTTGGTCGGGCCGAACATGGTGCGCACCGCCTGTTGCAGCACGAGGGACAGACCCCAGGTTGCCAGCAGCGTCTCCAGCGGGCGGCCGTAGAGGAAGCGGATGATGCTGCGCTCGATCAGGACACCGATGGCGCCGGCGACGAGGAAGGCGAGCGGCACCGCGATCAGCAACGAATAGTCGAACAGGCCCGGATAGCGGGTTCGGATCACCTCCTGCACCACGAAGGTGGTGTAGGCCCCGATCATCACCATCTCGCCATGGGCCATGTTGATGACGCCCATCACGCCGAAGGTGATGGCGAGGCCGATCGCGGCGAGCAGCAGCACCGAGCCGAGCGAGAGACCGTACCAGGCGTTCTGCACCATGGACCAGACCGCCAGCGAGCTCTGGATCGAGCCGATCGCGCTCGCCGCAGCCTTGGTCACCGAGGCCGGCTGGTCGCCCATCCCGGTGAGCAGCGCCAGGGCCTCCTGGTCGCCGCGCGCCTTGAGAGTGGCGACTGCTTCGAGCTTCTCGACCTCGGTCGCGTCCGATTTGAACAGCAGAATGGCCGCGCGGGCTTCGCCGAGCGCGGTCTTGACGGACCTGTTGCCTTCCTTGGCGAGGGCGGCATCGACGGCATCGAGCGCGGTCTCCTCATGCGACTTGAACACCGACTGCGCGGCCTGCAGACGCGTCGACAGATCGGGCGATTGAAGCGTCAGGCTGCCGAGCGCAGCGTCCACGCTGCGGCGCAGGCGATTGTTGAGGCGAACCGCGCTCGCGCCGTCGGGCACGCTGGCCACGGGCTGACCGGTCGCGGCGTCGATCGACTTGCCGTCGGCGCCGGTGACGTAAACCTTTTTGCTGTCGGGATCGGCCATGAGGCGGCCGTCCTGCAGCGCGCTGATGATGGGGAAGGCCAGCGCATTGCCGCTGCCCGCGATCGCGCCGATCGCCTCTTCCGTATCGGAAAAATCGTCATTGGCGAACTTGGCGACGGCATCCTCGAACGGGCCGGCGAAGGCCGGCAGCGCGAACGCGATCAGGAACAGCGAGAGGACGAGCGAACATAGGCGAGCGGACAAATGGGCTGGCACTGTGATTGATCCCGGCAGAAATGGGTGGAGAAGGCGGCGGGATCGCCGCCCTCTCCGAGCTTGCAAGGACGCGTCAGATCGGGATCAGGAGCCCGAGCCGAGGCACTTGTTGGTCTTGGTGTTGAAGTTGCCGCACTTCTTGCCGACCCAGTCGCCGACCAGGTCCTTGGAGCCGTCGAGCTCCTTCGACCAGGCATCGCCGGGGACGAGGCTCGGGGTCTTCCAGACCACGTCGAACTGGCCGTTGCCCTTGATCTCGCCGATGAACACCGGCTTGGTGATATGGTGGTTCGGGAGCATCTTGGAGGTACCGCCGGTCAGGTTCTTGGCTTCGATGCCCGGGAGAGCATCGATCACCTTGTCGGGATCGGTCGACTTCGCCTTCTCGACCGCTTTGACCCACATGTCGAAGCCGATCACGTGCGCTTCCATCGGATCGTTGGTCACGCGCTTCGGATTCTTGGTGTAGGCCTGCCACGCCTTGATGAACTTCTCGTTCTCCGGCGACTTGATCGACTGGAAGTAGTTCCAGGCGGCGAGATGGCCGACCAGCGGCTTGGTGTCGATGCCGGCGAGCTCTTCCTCACCCACCGAGAACGCGACGACCGGGATGTCCTTCGCCTTGATGCCCTGGTTGCCGAGCTCTTTGTAGAAGGGAACGTTGGCATCGCCGTTGATGGTGGAGACCACCGCGGTCTTCTTGCCGGCCGAGCCGAACTTCTTGATGTCGGCCACGATCGTCTGCCAGTCGGAATGACCGAATGGCGTGTAGTTGATCATGATGTCTTCCTGGGCGACGCCCTTCGACTTCAGATAGGCTTCCAGGATCTTGTTGGTGGTGCGCGGATAGACGTAGTCAGTGCCCGCGAGCACCCAACGCTTCACCTTCTCTTCCTTCATCAGGTAGTCTACCGCAGGGATCGCCTGCTGGTTCGGCGCAGCACCCGTGTAGAACACGTTGCGCTCGCTCTCCTCACCCTCGTACTGCACGGGGTAGAACAGGATGCTGTTCAGCTCCTTGAAGACGGGGAGCACCGATTTGCGCGACACCGAGGTCCAGCAGCCGAACACCACCGACACCTTGTCTTTGGTGATCAGCTCGCGCGCCTTCTCGGCGAACAGCGGCCAGTTCGAAGCGGGGTCGACCACGACGGCTTCGAGCTTCTTGCCGAGAACGCCGCCCTTCTTGTTCTGCTCGTCGATCAGGAAGAGGATGGTGTCCTTCAGCGTGGTTTCGCTGATGGCCATGGTGCCGGACAGGGAGTGGAGCACGCCGACCTTGATGGTATCGTCCGCGGCCTTGGCGCCGGTCAATGACGCCAGACCGACCATCAGCGCGGCGGTCGCGGCGAGCACGCCGCGGCGGCTAAATGACGCCGCTATATCGTGAGTGCATTTGCTAAGCATGAGTGTATCGTCTCCCTGACGCAGCCGTGAAAAACGCTGCGAAACGGCCCCACGGCCGCCTGCGATTAACGGATTCGCAAGAACCGTGCCATGGACTAAACACCCATCAAGTTATTGTTTTTACTTGTATAATTCCTTGGATTCCTAGTTTCGCCGCCATCCCTCTGCCTAAATCATGGGCGGTTGGAATGTATGCGAAAGCGGCAGGCAGGCTATTTTATATGCAAATCCCTTGTTTTGGCTAAATTAACGGCACAACTATTTCTGCACCGCAATCGTCGTTTGTGGCCTGCTTGCCTTGAAAGCGCCCCGGCGATGTTCCATATGAGGGGCGAGACCTCTTGCGAATCAGGGGGTCGTAGCGAGCCGCGTGTTCTTAAGCCCCCTGTGGGCCTCTGGCTTGCCCCATATCTCCCAAGCCATCCGACACCCCAAACACGCAGGTGTCTTCTCGACACCCCTTTGCGCGCGCCGCGCTGAATGCGCCGGGCGCCCGCTTTTGACATGGAAAGAACCCCCTTTTGACTTCGTTTCAGGACTTCGGCCTCGCCGAACCCATCGCGCGCGCTCTTCGTGAAGAGAATTACGTCACTCCCACCCCGATCCAGGCCCAGACCGTGCCGCTGGCGCTGACCGGCCGCGACGTCGTCGGCATCGCCCAGACCGGCACCGGCAAGACCGCATCCTTCGCGCTGCCGATCCTGCATCGCCTGCTCGAGAACCGCATCAAGCCGCAGCCCAAGACCGCCCGCGTCCTGGTGCTGTCGCCGACCCGCGAACTGTCCGGCCAGATCCTGGACAGCTTCAACGCCTATGGCCGCCACATCCGCCTGTCCTCGACGCTTGCCATCGGCGGCGTGCCGATGGGCCGCCAGGTCCGCTCGCTGATGCAAGGCGTCGAGGTTCTGGTCGCCACGCCCGGCCGGCTGCTCGACCTCGTGCAGAGCAACGGCTTGAAGCTTGGAAGCGTTGAGTTCCTCGTGCTGGACGAGGCCGACCGCATGCTCGACATGGGCTTCATCAACGATATCCGCAAAATCGTCGCCAAGCTGCCGATCAAGCGACAGACGCTGTTCTTCTCGGCCACCATGCCGAAGGACATCGCCGAGCTCGCCGATGCCATGCTGCGTGACCCCGCCCGTGTCGCGGTGACCCCGGTCTCCTCGACCGCCGAGCGGATCAACCAGCGTATCATCCAGGTCGACTTCTCCGCCAAGCCGTCCTTCCTCGCCAGGCTGCTGAAGGAAGAACCGGTCAACCGGGCTCTGGTCTTCACCCGTACCAAGCACGGCGCCGACAAGGTCGTGAAGACGCTCGAGAAGGCGGGCATCCCCGCCAGCGCCATCCACGGCAACAAGTCGCAGAACCATCGCGAACGCACGCTGGGCCTGTTCCGGTCGGGCGAGATCCGCACCCTGGTCGCCACCGACATCGCCGCCCGCGGCATTGATGTCGATGGCATCACCCACGTCATCAATTTCGACCTGCCAAACGTGCCCGAGACCTATGTCCACCGCATCGGCCGCACGGCGCGGGCCGGCGCTGACGGCACCGCGATCTCGCTGGTCGCCGGCGGTGAGGAGCTCAGCTATCTCCGTGACATCGAGCGGCTGATCAAGGTGGCGCTGCCACGCGAGGATCTCCGCACCGACGCTGGCCGCCGCGACGCGGGCCCTCCCCCCGCCCAGCAGCGACAGGGGCGCCCGGGCGGCCGCCCCGGCCAGCGTCCGCAAGGTGCACGGCACGGCGACGGACGGCGTGCCGACGAAAGGCATGGCGAC
>NZ_JXJM01000001.1:23313-145059 GCF_001593325.1 Bradyrhizobium sp. DOA1 | reverse complement strand
GCCGCCATGGCGCCGGCAAGCAGGGCGACGGGCGACATGTTGACGGAAGGCACGGCGAAGGCCGCCATGCCGAGGGCAGACCTGTTGATGGCAGGCCCAACGAAGGCCACAGGGCCGCGAAGGGGGCTCGCCGTCGTCACGGTTCCGGTGGTAAGGTGAATTCCTCACCAACCGATCGGTCGGAACAGCGTCCCGCGCATAGCGCCGGCAAGCCTGATGGAATACAAGGCGTTGCCTTTTTGCGTCGCGAGAGTCGTCCCAACGGCCGACCGAACCGCAACCCTCATTCGCACTAGCCGTCCACGACCTGGAGACAACCACATGGCTAAGGAAGAGCTGATCCAGTTCGAAGGACTGGTCACCGAAATCCTCCCCGACGCCCGCTACCGCGTGCAGCTCGACGCCGGACACGAGATCGTTGCCTACACCGCCGGCAAGATGAAGAAGAACCGCATCAAGACACTCGCGGGCGACCGCGTGACAGTAGAGATGTCGCCTTATGACCTCGAGAAGGGCCGGCTGATTTTCCGTCACAAGGACGAACGCCCCGCGACGGCCGGCGGTCCGCCGCGAGGTGGCCCGCAGCGCGGCGGCCAGTTCCGCCGCCGCTGATCGCCTCTCGACGCGCGAGCGCGAACGCAAAATTCCGATCTGCATGCTGATCCGCCGTGACATCACGGCGGATCAAGAAATCTTGCACGTCCGGATTGTCTGTAGGCCCTAATTCCGATAAAATGAATTAATCGATTTTCGGCCGGACGACATTAGCATCCACCGGTACAGCCGGTTCAGACACGCTGACGACCCTTCCAAAATTCGATCTAACCAGCCTGCGCGAGCCGGCTTTTGCATTGTGTATCTGAGAAGGGACTACCCCCGTGAGCATGGGAACCGTGAAGTGGTTTAACTCGACCAAGGGCTTTGGCTTCATCCAGCCCGACGATGGCGGCAACGACGTGTTCGTTCACATCAGCGCCGTCGAGCGCGCCGGCCTCGGCACGCTGCAGGAAGGCCAGAAGATCTCCTACGAGATCGTGGCCGACCGCCGCTCCGGCAAGTCGGCAGCGGACAACCTCCGCGCCGCCGGTTGAGCCCGCCGGGCCCAGTGCCCGGACCGGCTTGAGCGAGCCAAGGAATCAAGAAGGCCGTGCGCGACGCACGGCCTTTTTCATGTCCTAACTACCGAGCGATGAGGATTCACCGCGTTTAGTTGGTCTTGGCGCCTGCGCCGGCAGTGCCGCTGGCATTGTTGCTCAGCGAACCCGCCTGGCTCATCGTGTTGTTGAAGTAGGTGTCGCTGTCGCCGAGCGTCACACGACGCTGACAAAGCGGCATGCAACTGTAGGACTCGCGCTCTATCCCGCGATAGACGGTGACGAGCCGATCGCTCGGACCTTCGACCTGGATCTGGCGGTCGACCAGGATCTCGCCGGCCCGGTCGAGCGCGATGAAATTGGTGGCACCATAGCCCTTCCCGGTCACGACGATCATGCCGCCGGGCTGGAGCGTGACGTCCGCGATCAGCGGATTGCCGACGACGATGGTTGCGACCTTGCCAGGGAGACGGACCAGCTTGGCCTGGTCGACATTGACCGCAATGGTATCGGCGGTGGGCTCGGCAAGCCCGGCACCTGACGAGGCCAGCACCGCAGCCGCAACCAGAAGGCAGACGCGCGCCTGACGGCGCAGCAACTCTTTACGCATACACTTACCCCCGGGACGTCACAAACCGGCAGAAACGATGAGATCACAGCGGAGCCGGTGCCCGACCCCGCTAACCTGCCCTCAATTCGTGAACGTTCCGCAAACTCGCGGATGATTGTTTGAAGCGACCGGCGCTTCGTGGCGGCAGGGCTACTGGCGGAACGGAAAAGCGATCTGGCCGCCGAACTCCTTCGGCATGGTCGCTTCGTCCTTGCCGTAATCCTGGGGAAGCCGGCCCTGCGGCATACGGAAGGTGCCGAACAGCACGTCCCAGATCGGGAACGTCCCGGCAAAATTGGTGTTGCCGCCCTCTTCGATCGAGGTGTGGTGCCAACGATGGAACACCGGCGTCGCCAGCAAATATCTGAACGGCCCGAAGGTCCAGTTCAGATTGGCGTGCACGAAGGCCGAATGGAAGGTGGTGAACGGGCCAAGCCAGATCATGACGTTCGGGGAGATACCGGCCATCAGCAGCACCACGTCGACGCCGATCGTCCCGAGCACGAGATTGACGGGATGGAAGCGTGCCGCGGAGATCCAGCCGATCTCCTCGGAGGAGTGATGAATCGCGTGGTACTTCCAGAAACCGCCATCATGGAAAAGCCGGTGCAGCCAGTACAGCATGAAGTCGGACAGCACCAGGAACAGCACCGCCTGTGCCCACAGCGGCAGCTGCGCCAGCGGGCCATGGCCGTTGTCGTAGAAGGCGATGAGATCGTCGGCGTCGTGGATGTTGAAGACGACGCCGGCGCCGACGATCAGCAGCCCGATCCGCATCGTGCGGGCAAACACGGGTACGAAGAACCAATAGCAGATGTCGGTGAGGATCTCGCGCTTGCGCCACCAGGGCGCGCCGGGATTGCAGGCCCAGAAATGCTCGAGCACGGTGAATACCGCAGCGAGCACCAGCGTGACGGGAAGCATCTTCTGGATGGTCTCGCCGAGCATCAGGGCGACTTGCATGGGCAGGCTCGACATCGTCGCCTCACTTCGGAATTGCTGTCCAGCCTAGGCGTACTCCGCGAAATTTAAGGGAGGGTGAAGCCGGCGGCGTGCGTGCGCCGGATTCGGCGCAGGACCGAATTTCAACTCCGCCCTTAAGGTGAAATTCACTCTGGCCAAAAGCATCGCACAAGGCGCGGGTTTGCGCGATCGAATTAACTCTACCGAAAGAGCTCGGCTCACATGTTCGTCGCGTCAACGACAGCGCCGAACGAGGCGATCCCAACCAGACGGAGTTTTGTTCATGAAGAACCTGATTGCGCGTTTCGCCAAGGATGAATCCGGCGCCACCGCCATCGAATACGGTCTGATCGCCGCCGGCATCGCGCTGGCCATCATCACCGTGGTCAACAACCTCGGCAGCACGATGAACACCAAGTTCGGCTCGATCAGCTCCTCGCTGAAGTAAGCGACCGACGAGCGACTGCAAAAGCCCCGGACCTCCGGGGCCTTTGTTTTTCTGAAGACGGCGAGTTCCAGTGGCGTTGCGCGAGTACAGAACCAGGGCCGCAGTCGCGGCGAACGAGGCGGAGGCGGCACATGCCGGCTCGCCGGCCTATTGGGTCTGCCTTGCGCTGTTGCTCGCGACGGCCGTGCTCGCCGTGCGCATTGCCAGCCTCTGGTGAGCACGTTTTCGCCGGAGCCGCTGCCCGGCTGCCGTTGTCGGTTTGTTTAGCACTGCGGGCTAGCATGCCTGGCGCCAGCTTCCGCGAACAACCAGGCCTCAAGACGCAGCCCATGATCCTCGACCTTGCGCGCCTTATGCTCTTCCCGGCCCTCATGGCCTTCGCCGCGGCGAGCGATCTCTTCACGATGACGATCTCGAACCGCGTATCGCTGGTCCTGGTCGCAGGCTTCTTCGCCCTCGCTGCCGCCGGTGGCATGGCACCTTACGAGATGCTGAGCCATGTCGGTGCCGGCGCACTTGTGCTGGTCGTGGCCTTCGGCTGCTTTGCGATGGGCTGGGTCGGCGGCGGCGATGCCAAGGTCGCGGCCTCCGTCGCGCTCTGGTTCGGCTTTGCCCATCTGATGAACTTCCTGCTCTACGCCTCACTGTTCGGCGGAGCGCTGACGCTGCTCCTGCTCCAGTTCCGGCAATGGCCGCTGCCCTACGGGCTGGCCGGCCAGGCCTGGCTCGCACGGCTGCACGCCAAGGAGAGCGGCATTCCCTACGGCATCGCGCTCGCGCTGAGCGCGTTGATGGTCTACCCGGAGACCGAATGGGTGAAGGCGATCGACCTCGCTCACCTCGCACTGCGCTGAACGCACTGGGGTAACCCTGCGTTAAGGCGATTTAGATACGCCTCATTAACCATGCTTTGACGAATAGCTGGTCAACTGCCGATTACGGCGGCGGCAGCGTCGCGGCGTCTTGTTGGAAAGTGAAGCGTATGAATAGGGCACGCATTGTCGTCCTGACGGTCGCCATCTGCGCCGGCGGCGTCGCCGCGTACCTGGCGAGCGGCTCGGACAATTCTGCGCCGCCTCCAGCTCCGGTCGCGCAGCTTCCGACCGTCGACGTCCTCGTCGCCAAGAACGACATCGGTCTCGGCCAGACCGTCAAGCCGGAAGACGTGCAATGGCAGACCTGGCCGGCCGCGACCGCCAGCGCCGCCTTCATCCGCCGCAATGAACGTCCCGAGGGAGTGACCCAGGTGACCGGCTCGATCGCGCGCGCTCCCTTCATTCAGGGCGAGCCCATCCGCGACCAGAAGCTGGTCAAGACCGAGGGCTCCGGCTTCATGGCGGCAATCCTGCCGACCGGCATGCGGGCGATCTCGACCGAAATCTCGCCGGAGACCGGCGCCGGCGGCTTCATCCTGCCCAACGACCGCGTCGACGTGATCCTCACGCGCCGCCTCAAGAATCCCGACCAGAGCAACGGCGCCCCCGACATTATTACCTCCGAGATCATCCTGGCCAACATCCGTGTCCTCGCCATCGATCAGGCGCCGAAGGAGAAGGACGGCCAGAACACGGTGGTCGGCAAGACCGTGACCTTGGAACTCAATGCCGCGCAGACCCAGGCGCTCTCGTCGGCCCGCCAGGCCGGGACGCTGTCGCTGGCGCTACGCAGCATAGCCGACGTCAAGGTGAGCGAGATCACGCTCGATGACTCCGCGCAGAAGCGCGACGGCGTTTCGATCATCCGCTACGGCATTCCGAGTCAGACGGCAAAAGCACGATGAAGACAGTCGATATCAAGCACAGGGCAAACACGGTGACGATGCGAACCTCGGTGGTTCGCGCTCTGTCGTTTTCGGCCGCTCTTGCGCTGGCGCTCAACCCGGTGCTGCCTCCCGCGGTCGCTGCCGACTACCGCCCGGTTGCCCCGATCGCGGCCGACGGCCAGATCAACGCGCGCTTCCTCTCGCTCGGCGTCGGCAAGTCCGTCGTGATCGACCTGCCGCGGGACATCAAGGACGTTCTGGTCGCCGATCCCAAGATCGCCAATGCGGTGGTCCGCTCGGCGCAGCGCGCCTACATCATCGGCGCGACCGTCGGCCAGACCAACATCGTGTTCTTCGATTCCGCCGGCCAGCAGATTGCGGCCTATGACATCGCGGTCAAGCGCGACCTCAACGGCGTGCGGGCCGCGCTGAAGCAGATCCTGCCGAACTCCGACATCCAGATCGACGGGCTCGGCGACGGCGTCGTCCTGAGCGGCACGGCGGCGAACCCGCTGGAGGCGCAGCAGGCGAACGATCTCGCCGCGCGACTGGCCGGCGGCGCCGACAAGGTTGTGAGCTCGATCGTGGTCCGCGGCCGCGACCAGGTCATGCTGAAGGTGACGGTCGCCGAAGTCCAGCGCAATATCGTCAAGCAGCTCGGCATCGACCTCTCCGCGAACCTGAACTACGGCACCTCGGTGGTGAGCTTCACCAACTCCAACCCGTTCACCGCCCTCGGCCGCAATCTCGTCGACGGCAACAACCTGACCACCAAGTTCGGCGCGACGCCGAGCGTGCAGGCCACCTTGCGCGCGATGGAGACCGCGGGCGTGATCCGGACGCTGGCCGAGCCGAACCTGACCGCGATCTCCGGGGAGTCCGCGACCTTCATCGCCGGCGGCGAATTCCCGGTGCCGGCAGGCTATGCGTGCGATCCCGTCACGCATGTCTGTACCACCCAGATCAGCTTCAAGAAGTTCGGCATCTCGCTCAACTTCACGCCGATCGTTCTGAGCGAAGGCAAGATCAGCCTGCGCGTGATGACGGAAGTCTCGGAGCTGTCGAACGAGAATTCGATCACGCTGTCCCAGGCCGTGAGCGCGAATTCGGTGAACTCGCTGACGGTGCCCTCGATCCGGACGCGCCGCGCCGAGACCTCGCTGGAAATTCCCTCGGGCGGCGCGATGGCGATGGCCGGCCTGATCCAGCAGCAGACCAAGCAGGCCGTCAGCGGATTGCCGGGGCTGATGCAGCTCCCGATCCTCGGCACGCTGTTCCGCAGCCGCGACTTCGTCAACAACGCGACCGAGCTGGTCGTGATCGTGACGCCCTATGTCGTTCGTGCGGTCGCGCAGAAGGATCTGTCGCGCCCGGATGACGGCTTCTCCGCGCCTGCCGATCCGCAGGCCCAACTGATCGGCAACATCAACCGCATCTACGGTGTGCCGAACCGGACCGAGCCGGCCAGAAACTACCGCGGCACCTACGGCTTCATCACCGACTGAGGCGAACGGGGACTTCACGATGAACACAAGACCACCCCAGCTTCGCAAGCGCGCCCTATGCCTCGGTGGCGCGCTCGTCGGCATGGCGCTCGCCCTCGGCGGCTGCCAGCACGACGAAGCGCTCACCGCCTCCATTCCGGACGACTACAAACAGCGCCATCCGATCGCGGTCGAAGAGCAGAACCGCTCGATCGTCGTTTTCGTCGGCCATGCGCGCGGGGGCCTCACCGCCGCCCAACGCGCGGACGTGATGGGGGTCGCGTCGGCCTGGCTGCAGGAGGGGACCGGCGCCATCCGTATCGACGTGCCGTCCGGCACGCCGAATGCGCGTCCGGTGGCGGACACCATGCGTGAAATCCAGGCGATGCTGGCGGCGGCGGGCGTTCCGCCCCGCGGCATCGTCGCTCGTCCCTATCAGCCGGAAGACAAGCGCTTCCTGCCGCCGATCCGGCTCACTTACTCGAAGATCGCCGCCGTCGCGGGTCCCTGCGGCCTGTGGCCGGAGGACATCGGTCCCTCGCTGAAGAACAAGCGTTGGTTCGAGAACAAGGACTATTACAATTACGGCTGCGCCTATCAGCGCAATCTCGCTGCGATGGTCGCCAATCCTTCGGATCTCGAGCAGCCAAGGCCTGAAACGCCGTCCTACACGGCGCGCCGCACCATGTCCTTCGAGAAATACCGCAAGGGCACGACGACGGCGACCACTTATCCCGAGGCCGACAAGGCCAAACTCAGCGACACCGGCAAATGATCAGCTACGCTCGCCAACCTCAAGAAGAGCAGCCGGAGACTCCGCCGCCACCTGTCGAGGAGCATATTGCACCCTCGCCGCGTGTCTCGGTGCAGGCCTTCTGCGAGACCGTGGAGACCGCGGCCGCGGTGCAGTCGGCCGGAGAGGATCGCCGTCTCGGCAAGGCCCATCTGAAGATCCAGATGGGCGGCATGGCGGCGGCGATCGAAGCCTATCGCCCTGCCCCGACGCCGAACGTGATCGTGCTCGAGAGCGACGGCCGCAACGACATCCTGGGCGGGCTCGACCAGCTCGCCACTGTCTGCGACGCCGGCACCCGCGTGGTCGTGATCGGCCGCATCAACGACGTCATGCTCTACCGCGAGCTGGTGCGCCGCGGCGTCAGCGACTACGTGCTCGCGCCGGTCGGCGCGATCGACGTCGTGCGCTCGATCTGCAACCTGTTCTCGGCGCCCGAAGCCAAAGCGGTCGGCCGCATCATTGCCGTAGTCGGCGCCAAGGGCGGCGTCGGCGCGTCCACCATCTCGCACAACGTGGCCTGGGCGATCGCCCGCGACCTTGCGATGGACGCGGTCGTCGCCGATCTCGACCTCGCCTTCGGCACGGCCGGCCTGGACTACAACCAGGACCCGCCACAGGGAATTGCCGACGCCGTGTTTTCTCCCGATCGCGTCGACACGGCCTTCATCGACCGCCTGCTGTCGAAATGCACCGACCATCTCAGCCTGCTGGCGGCGCCCGCGACGCTCGACCGGGTCTATGATTTCGGCTCCGATGCGTTCGATTCCGTGTTCGACACGCTGCGCTCCACCATGCCTTGCATCGTGCTCGACATTCCGCACCAATGGTCGGGCTGGACCAAGCGCGCCCTGGTCGGAGCCGACGACATCCTGATAGTGGCCGCGCCCGATCTCGCCAATCTGCGCAACACCAAGAATCTGTTCGACCTGCTGAAGGCCTCGCGCCCGAACGACCGGCCGCCGATCTACTGCCTGAACCAGGTCGGTGTCCCGAAACGGCCCGAAATCGCCGCCGCGGAATTCGCCAAGGCGATCGAGAGCCAGCCGGTCGCCTCGATCCCGTTCGAGCCGCAGATTTTCGGCTCGGCGGCCAACAACGGCCAGATGATCGCGGAGATCTCGGCCAACCACAAGTCGATCGAGATGTTCCTTCAGATCGCCCAGCGCCTCACCGGCCGCAGCGAGACGAAGAAACAAAAGTCGTCCCTGTTTTCACCCCTGATTGAGAAGTTGCGGGGAAAATAGCCGCCGCATGGAGTTGTTAAGTGTTCGGTAAGCGTAGCGGAACAGACACCGACTTGCGGGCTCCCGAGCCCGGCGCCGTGTCGCCCGAGCCTTCCCTGGCTCCGGCGCCGACGGTGTCGCGCGCCCCGCCCCCGCCGGCCGTCGCATCGCCGCCGCTTGCCCCTGCCAAGGCCCCGCCGCCTCCCCCCATGGAGAGCCGGCGCTCGGACAATTACTACGAGGTCAAGGCGACCATCTTCGGCGCGCTGATCGAGGCCATCGACCTCGCGCAGCTCGCCAAGCTCGATTCGGAGTCCGCGCGCGAGGAAATCCGCGACATCGTCAACGAGATCATCGCGATCAAGAACATCGTGATGTCGATCGCCGAGCAGGAAGAGCTGCTCGACGACATCTGCAACGACGTGCTCGGCTACGGCCCGCTGGAGCCGCTGCTCGCGCGCGACGACATCGCGGACATCATGGTGAACGGGGCCGGCACCGTCTTCATCGAAGTCGGGGGCAAGATCCAGCGCACCGGCATCCGCTTTCG
Source organism: Bradyrhizobium sp. DOA1 (assembly GCF_001593325.1). Taxonomy (NCBI): domain Bacteria; kingdom Pseudomonadati; phylum Pseudomonadota; class Alphaproteobacteria; order Hyphomicrobiales; family Nitrobacteraceae; genus Bradyrhizobium; species Bradyrhizobium sp. DOA1. The sequence continues at coordinate 136,129 of NZ_JXJM01000001.1, read as the reverse complement.
TGACAACCAGCAGCTCCTCAACATCTGCCAGCGGATCGTCAGCCAAGTCGGACGCCGCGTCGACGAATCCTCGCCGATCTGCGACGCGCGCCTCGCCGACGGCTCCCGCGTCAACGCCATCGTGCCGCCGCTGGCGATCGATGGCCCCGCCCTCACCATCCGAAAGTTCAAGAAGGACAAGCTGACGCTCGATCAGCTCGTCAAGTTCGGCGCGATCTCGCCTGAAGGCGCCGAGATCCTCCAGATCATCGGCCGCGTCCGCTGCAACGTGCTGATCTCCGGCGGTACCGGCTCGGGCAAGACCACGCTGCTCAACTGTCTGACCAACTACATCGAGCACGACGAGCGCGTCATCACCTGCGAGGACGCCGCCGAACTCCAGCTCCAGCAGCCGCATGTGGTGCGGCTCGAGACGCGTCCGCCCAACATCGAAGGCGAAGGCCAGGTCACCATGCGCGAGCTGGTGCGCAACTGCCTGCGTATGCGCCCCGAGCGCATCATCGTCGGCGAAGTCCGCGGACCCGAGGCGTTCGACCTGCTACAGGCTATGAACACGGGCCATGACGGCTCGATGGGCACGCTCCACGCCAACAATCCCCGCGAGGCGCTGTCGCGCTGCGAATCCATGATCACGATGGGTGGCTTCTCGCTGCCGTCGCGCACCATCCGCGAGATGATTTGCGCCTCCATCGACGTCATCGTCCAGGCCGCGCGCCTGCGCGACGGCTCGCGCCGCATCACGCACATCACCGAGGTGTTGGGCATGGAAGGCGACACCATCATCACGCAGGACATCTTCCTCTACGACCTGATCGGCGAAGACGCCAACGGCAAGATCATCGGCAAGCACCGCTCGACCGGCATCGGCCGCCCGAAATTCTGGGAACGCGCCCGCTATTACGGCGAGGAAAAGCGTCTCGCCGCCGCGCTCGACGCCGCGGAATCGGCACCGCCGAATTGAGCAGGTCGCCATGAACATTCAGGTCCTCGCCCTCGCCTTTCTCGCCACTGCCGCCGTCGGCGGCATCGCCTGGGTCTTCCTCTATCCACTGCTGTCCGGAGAGCGGAAGGCCGAAAGCCGCCGCGCCTCGATCGCGCGCGCCGACGCGCCCGCAGCCAAGCAGTCCGAGAAGAACCAACGATCGCGTCGTGAGCAGGTCGAGACCTCGCTCAAGGATCTCGAGGCGCGGCGTCAGCAGGAAAAGAGCGTTCCGCTCAGCGTCCGCATCTCGCAGGCAGGGCTCGACTGGACCCCGCAGAAATTCTGGGTCGTGTCCGCCGTCGTGGCAGGCCTGCTGTTCGCCGCGGCGATGTTCGTCGGAGGCGGCTTGCTGGGCGCCGCCGGCCTCGCTTTTGCCGGCGGCTTCGGCCTGCCGCGCTGGGCGCTGAACTTCCTGAAGAAGCGACGCGAGACCAAGTTCCTGGCGGCGCTTCCCGACGCGGTCGACGTGATCGTCCGCGGCATCAAGGCGGGTCTGCCGCTGTTCGACTCGATCAAGGTCGTCGCGGCCGATGCACCGGAGCCGCTGCGCAGCGAGTTCCTGGCCATCATCGAGACGCAGGCGATCGGCATGCCGCTCGGCGAGGCCTGCTCACGGCTCTATGAACGCATGCCACTGCCGGAGGCGAACTTCTTCGGCATCGTGATCTCGATCCAGCAGAAGTCGGGCGGCAACCTCTCCGAAGCGCTCGGCAACCTCTCCAAGGTGCTGCGCGACCGCAAGAAGATGAAGGAGAAGATCCAGGCGATGTCGATGGAAGCCAAGGCTTCGGCCGGCATCATCGGCTCGCTGCCCCCGATCGTTATGTTCCTCGTCTATCTCACCACGCCGCACTACATCTCGCTGCTTTGGACCCACCCCACCGGTCAGCTCATGCTGGTCGGCTGCGTGATCTGGATGTCGATCGGCATCATGGTGATGAAGAAGATGATCAATTTCGATTTTTGACGGTGTCGTATGGTCGAGTTTCTCGTTTCGAAGCTACATGACGTCCGCTTCATGACCATGCTGCTGGCGGCCATTGCCGCCAGCGCCACCGTCTATACGCTGGTGATGCCGCTGTTTGCCGGCGAAGGCCTCTCCAAGCGCATGAAGGCGGTAGCGAGCGAGCGAGAGCGCTTGCGGCAGCGCGAGCGCGAGCGCCTCAACAAGAACGAAAAGGTTTCGCTGCGCCAGACTCCAAAGCAGCTCGTCTCCAAGGTGGTCGAGGACTTCAACCTCACCAAATGGGTGGCGCAGGAAGCCGCCCGGGACAAGCTCATCATGGCGGGCTATCGCGGCCAGGCTCCGTACATCACCTTCCTTTTTGCCCGCGCGGTCGCTCCGCTCGCGCTCTTCGTCGGCGCCGCCATCTACGTCTTCTTGATCGCGCACCTCGAGCAGCCAATGCCGATCAAGATCGGCATCTGCATCGGCGCAGCCTATCTCGGCCTTCAGGCGCCGATGCTCTTCCTCAAGAATGCGATCTCCAAGCGCCAGCTCTCGATCAAGCGCGCCTTTCCCGACGCGCTCGACCTGCTGCTGATCTGCATCGAATCCGGCATGTCGGTTGAAATGGCGTTCCGGAAGGTCGCGACCGAGATCGTCGGCCAGTCCATCGCACTTTCGGAGGAGTTCGCGCTGACCACGGCCGAACTGTCCTATTTGCAGGACCGGAAGATGGCCTATGAGAACCTGGCGCGGCGCACCGGGCTCGAAGGCGTCAAGTCGGTGTGTCTCGCGCTTCAGCAGGCAGAGCGTTACGGTACACCGCTCGGGCATTCCCTGCGCGTCATGGCGCAGGAAAATCGCGACATGCGCATGAACGAAGCCGAGAAGAAGGCCGCCGCGCTACCGCCGAAGCTGACGGTGCCGATGATCCTGTTCTTCCTGCCGGTGCTGTTCGTGGTCATTCTCGGACCGACGGGCATCAAGATCACCGAGCTGCACTGAGGCGCGAGACCGCGCGCCGTTCGCCGGCATCGCTGCCTTCCAATGATCAGGCCAATCAGTCGGGCTGGCTAAGCGAGGCGACCGGAGTCCGCTTCGGAGCGCCGCGCGGGACGTCGTTGCGGCTCAGCATGTCCTTGAGATAGGCGACGTTGGCCGCGGCCTGATCCGGCGGCAGGTCTGCCTTCACGATGGTCTCCGCCTCGGCGAAGCGACCTTGAAGACCGACGACCAGAGCGAGATTCTGCCGCACGCGGGCGCTCGCGCGCGGCGAAGCGTAAGCCTGCCGCAACGCCTCTTCGGCCTTGGGCAGGTCCCTCGTCAACATGTAGGACAGGCCGAGATTGGAGAGCACGCCGGGATCACCGGGCGCGATCTTCAGCGCGCTCGCGTAGTAGGAGCGCGCCTCCTCGTGACGGCCCATCTGATCGAGCGCGGTACCCTGTACCGAGAGCAGGCGCCAGTCCGGATTGTCGGGCGAATGCGCCTTCGACAGCACGTCGAAGGCCTGCTGGAAATTGCCGTTGTCGGCGAGCGCACGGCCGTACTGGGCGAGCAGCGCTTTGTTCCCGGGATTGGCGATGGTCGCCTGCTCGAGCACGGCGGCCGCCTGGGCACGCTGGCCATTGGCGCGCAGGGCCTGGCCATAGGCCAGCGCAGCTTCGGCGTCCTTGGGATTGGCGCGATAGCGCTCGCCATAGACTTCGGCGGCGCGCGCGGGATCGGTGGGGGCAGCTTCCGCGCGCGTCCCGACCGAGCCCGTGACATCGGAGAGCTTCGACATGGCCGTGCAGCCGCCGAGGCTGATCGCCACCATCGCGACGAGCGAGGCGGACGCAAGAAGCCGGGCAGGACTGAACCGTTGACGCATGACGCTTTGACTCTCGAGCCAATTGATCGAGCCGAACGTGCCAGCAATAGACTGTTAACCCTAACGGGGGGTTAACGTCAGCCTGCCTGCCCCATGGCAGCGCCTGCGGCGGTGCTTCGCCGCCAAGGTCGAGATCGACGCCGATCGCTCTCAACTCCTCGTTCAGGTCGCGCAGCAATTCGGCTGTTCGTCGCACCTGAAGCTCGACGCCCTCGCGCGGCGCCGAGACGACGTAGGTGCAGAACGCATGCGTCCAATCCGGCTCCGCTTCATCATAGAAGCTGCGGCGCATCAGCAGCCAGCGGGCGAGCGCTGCAGCCTGATCCAGCTTCAGCGCGGCGCAGGAACCGATCTCGATGGCGAAGCCGATTGCAGCGGCGGCGAAACTCTGCGAAGTCTCGTCCGTTCGCATGACCTTGTTGATCCGGATCCGCAATGCCTTCTGTCTTCGAGACGACCTCAATTGCCATCCCCATCACCTTCGTCACCAAGACGAGCTGGGATGCCGTTCGCGAGACGCTGCCGCCGGCGCAACGCCAGTTCGCCGCCGCGAGCGCTTACTCCGCCAAGCCGGGCGCCTATCTCGCCCTGCCCGCCTCCGATGGTACGATCGCGCAGGTGCTGTTCGGTCTCGAGGGCGAAGGTGCGAAATCGCGCGACCTGTTCAGGCCGGGCGCCCTGGCCGGCCTGCTGCCGCCGGGGGCCTATCGCTTCGCCAATGCACCGCACGACGCACGGCTCGCAGCACTCGCCTTCGTACTCGGCACTTACCGCTTCGCGCGCTACCGCAAGGCGGACAGGCCCGAGGTCCGGCTGGTGCCGCCTGACGGCGTCGACGCGACCGAGATCGACCGCATCGCGGATGCGGCCATGCTAGCCCGCGACCTCATCAATACGCCGTCCAACGACATGGGACCGGAGGAACTCGCCGCGGCTGCACAAGCGCTCGCCGCCGAGTTCGGCGCAAGCTTCGCCTGCACCATCGGCGAGGAGCTGGAGAAGCACTTTCCGCTGATCCACGCAGTCGGCATGGCGTCCAGCCGCGCACCGCGGCTGATCGACATCGGCTGGGGCGATCCTGGTCATCCCAAGGTGACGCTGGTCGGCAAGGGCGTCTGCTTCGACACCGGCGGACTCGACCTGAAGCCATCGAGCGGCATGCTGATCATGAAGAAGGACATGGGCGGCGCCGCCAACGTGCTGGCGCTCGCGCGCATGGTGATGGACGCAAAGCTGAAGGTGCGGCTGCGCGTGCTGATTCCGGCCGTTGAGAATGCGGTCGCCGGCAATGCCTTCCGCCCGCTCGACATCTTCACCTCGCGCAAGGGCATCACGGTCGAGATCGGCAACACCGATGCGGAAGGACGCCTGGTGCTTGCCGACGCGCTGGCGCTGGCCGACGAGGAGAAACCGGAGCTGCTGATTGACTTGGGCACACTGACCGGCGCGGCCCGCGTGGCGCTGGGGCCGGACCTTCCGCCCTTCTACACCAATGACGAGACGCTCGCCGCCGATGTCGCGCGTTGCGCGGCGAAGGAGAACGATCCGTTGTGGCGCATGCCGCTATGGCCGCCCTACGACGCGTGGCTGGACTCCAAGTCGGCAACGATCACCAATGCCCCGTCGGGCGGCTTTGCCGGCTCGATCACTTGCGCGCTGTTCCTGCAACGCTTCGTCGAGCATGCCGGGAGCTGGCTGCATGTCGACATCTACGGCTGGACGCCGTCGGCGAAGCCGGCGCGGCCCGAAGGCGGCGAGTGCCAGGCTGCGCGGGCCATCTACGCACTCCTGAGCGAACGTTATGCATGATCCGCGAATAACGCCCGCACGGGGCGACATCGCCGCGAAATATCTTGAAGGCAAGGTCGAGGCGGATCGCTACGTCAGCGGCGAGGAATTCGAGGTGGTCGAGCCGGTTGCGCCGATGCGCGAGCAGCCCTCCTCGAGTGCAATGCTGATGACCGAGGCGCTGCGCGGGGAACGCGTCACGGTCTATGACCGCAACGGCGAAGGCTGGGCCTGGGGTCAGCTCAATGGCGACGGCTATGTCGGCTGGCTGCCCGATGCAGGGTTGGCGCGCCCTGCGGCGGCACCGACCCACGTCGTCAGCGCGCTGCGGACGTTTGCGTTTCCCGGCCCCTCGATCAAGCTGCCGCCGGCGAACACGCTGGTGCTGGGATCGAAGCTCACGATCGTCCGCGAGGATGGGCCCTTCGCGGTGGCGCGCGACGGAACGTTCCTGCCGAGGACGCATCTGGCGCCGCTCGATCATCGCGAGCCGGATTTCGTCACTGTTGCCGAGCGCTTCGTCGGCACGCCTTATCTCTGGGGCGGCAAGAGCAGTCTTGGCATCGACTGTTCGGGCCTGGTGCAGGTCTCGCTGACATCGTCAGGCATCGGCTGCCCGCGCGACAGCGACATGCAGCTGGCAGGTCTCGGCCGCGCGCTGGAGAGGCATGAGCGGAGCAGCCTGCGGCGGGGCGATCTGATCTTCTGGAAGGGCCACGTCGCGATCGTGCGCGATGCCGGCTCCATGGTCCATGCCAATGCGTATCATATGGCCACGGTGATCGAGCCGATTGAGCCGGCGATCGCGCGGATCAGGCAGGCCGGCAGCGACCTCGCCGCGATCAAGCGGCTGTAGACGTGGATCAAGCGGATCGTAAACCCGGACCCAATTCTAGGTGTCCGAACAGGTTTCGGACGCGATTGCTGACGTAACGGAACCTCTCATTTTCCACGCACGGTCCCGCCGCAATCCGGACTCGAAAGGCCACTGTCACCTCGGCACATAGGCACGTCGCGGCGCAGCTACGGAACAACGTTACATATGGGGGATCTGCGGAACGAAACGCGGCGTCAGTCTTTCTCTGGCTTTGGGAGGTGCCCATGAGTTCTCAGGCCAGAGAAGGCGCGTGTGCGTTCGCTTGGCGAAACCACTTGCTGCTGCACAGCGGCATCAGCGAGAACGACAACAGGCGTTCCGCCCTCTACCGCTACATCGCCAATCTTCGCACTACTGGCGAAGAGGATTTCGCTCTCTTGCAAATTGTCGCAGTCGCCTACTTGAAAAAGCTGGATGAACTGTATGACGACCAATGTGCGCGAATCGCGGCAGATCAAGTTTTGGCCGAGTGCTTAGAAGCACGCAATGCAAAGTCCGAGAGGTGACTTTAGGTCATAGCACCGCAAGCGAAGGAGGAACACCATGGCAGACAAGACCCCTGCGAACCATCTCGCGAGCGAACCGCAACGGCGCATCGCCGCCGCGACAGCAATCGGCATGAACGCTTTGAAGCCGATGATGCACTTTCAGGTCTCCGTGCTTAGGATGTGGGCCGATAGCATCGAGAGGCTCGAGGCCAATTACGAAAAGCGGCTGGAAGAGACTGCGACCACGCGCGAGGAACAATCAGACAAGGAGCGCGCCGCGTAGATCGACGTCACTGATCATGAAGCGTTGCGCCGGCTTTGCTCTTTGGAAGGCGACGTTGCGGCCGAGATGGCCGCACGCCGCTCTTGGGTGAAAGAGTTTCACTCGCCCAACAACGTGAGAACGCCGGCCCGACCTTCTCGATCGGGAGCGCCAGCGGGGGCTGTCGCCAGCTTGTTGTTGATCGTGTTCAGAAGCCTCGCGACGAAAATCATCATCAGTATCCCGGCGATGCTGAGCATGATCTGCATCATGAGCCCCCCGGAGATGTCGAGCAGCGCAAGGTGGCCCGCAAGCGCCAGGAGCACGCCGAGACAATAGATTGGCAGCGAATTCTCACCACAAAACTTCGCACAGTGCAGCACCGGCGTCGATAGTCCGCGCCAATTCCTGGGAATGAGCCGCAACACCACGATTGCAAGGGCCAGAAAATGTAGCAACCGCAACGGACCAAGGTTGGACTTATCAAACGGTAGAGCCGTAAAGGATTGCGGAACCGGCGGATGGATGCCCCAACTCAGTGCAAGAACCAAACTGAAAGCCAGGTAAAGAGCAGCGAGAGCAAGCACCGTGCGCGACATCACCCAGGGTCGGATCGTCTCTCCCGCGATGACGCACCACGCGCCAAGCACGAAGAGAAGCTGCCAAGCCAGCGGATTGAAGAACCAGACGCCGTTGGGCCAAGCTGGAACGCTCCAACCGAATGCATGCACGAGTGCATAGAGCAGGAACGAGACTCCAAACGTTACCTTTGGCGCTCGCAGCAGCAGCCACAGCAGTGGCGCGAACAACACGTGAAACATCACGAAAACTGGCAAGACGTCGGTATTGACGGGGCGGTATTGCAGGATTGCAGCGTGCGCCAGCGTCGGCCCCGGGCTCTCGAGGAGAACTCGCGTATTGCTCTCGTCGGCAAGATCATCGCTCCCCGCGAGGTAAACGAAGACGGCGCAGGCAAGCGTGAGCAGCAGAAACGCGGCGTAGATGTCCCATCCCCGTCGCAGCGAACGGCCGATCGTGCCGCTCCAGCCCTCGCGCTGCCGTGCCCTGCCGTAGGCCAGCGCACAGGTCACGCCCGAGATGAACATGAATATCTCGGCAGCATCGCAGAAGCCGTAGTTGCGCGGTGTCAGCCAGCTTCCGATGTTGTTAGGAACATGGTCAAGAAAGATCCACCACAGCGCGATCCCCCGACAAACATCGATGCGCAGGTCGCGGCCATCGGCCCGGAACTCCGGCGAAGTTTCACCGATCAACCGCGTTGAGGTGTGAACTCTATCATGCATCTGCGGACCTGCCCGGCGTCTGCGGACGCCCTCATCGGATAGGTCAATGAGACGCTCAGATGCTCCGGAGCTTGGGCGGCCGAGCGAGCCTCAGACCGAACGATGCGTTTACGCGCCCCAACTGCCCGATGGCCGGGGTTCTTTCGTCGTCCAGCCGCCACTCTGATCGTCGTCATCGCAAGGATCACCGGTCTCCCATGGCGCTTCCAGGTTCTCGCCGCCGGCAACCGACATCAAAAGCTGCTTTCGCATTTCGGCGAGACGGGCGCGGCAGTACTCCCGGTAAAGTATGTCTACTATGGTGAACATGATCGAACCCTCGCTTGAACATCACCGCTGCCCCCCGCGATAACTCTCGTCCATTTCAACCGGCGGTAAGACGAACGGCGCCAGAGAACATTTGTGTTCAACAAACCCTGATGACGAAGCCCGACACGAAATCGGTATCAGAGAACACCCAGTGCTGCAGAACAGTCCGCACCGCGGGTCGTTGAGTTCGACCAATCGCGAATGACGTCGTAAATCTGGATTTGCGATTTCACTCCGCCAGGGACGTTCAAACCGGAGACGATGGCGACAATTAGAAATAGACCTATCACGATAGTCTCCTCTTAAAGGAGATTTTCTCACCGCGAATTCGCAATCATTATTGGCGTTATTTCTTGGGCGCCACGTGAGCCAGTTCACATCGGCATCCATCACAGGTGAATGAGACTAGCAAACCAAGGATGTAAGTTCTTGGAGTTCTGCGTACCTTACGAAGACGGTTGGTGCGCGAATTGCAAAATGCGGATAACGACAGCGTCGACGCAGCATTTCAACCCGACGTTTTATCTAGGCTGGAGGTCCTCATGTCTACGGACGCAGCCGATTTTGTATCGCACAGATTCTCAACGCGCGAACTTCCGGAGCGGATGCGACTTCCGCTATGGCGCGAGAGCTTTGTGCGCGGGATAGTCCACGCCGACATCGAGCCCCTATCGAATGCTCCGTTTCATGCTGACGCGACCCTGCAGGCGAACCGGGGTTTGCGCACCCTTGCACTGAAAGGCTCTTCCATGCGTTTCAAGCGCTTGAAAGCGAGCCTTGCCGATGGCGATGACTCAATCGGGCTCATCGTCTGCTCACCTAACAGAAGTCAGCTGTCGCAGCGGGGGCGGGAGATTGCGCTTTGCGGCGGCGACGCACTCGCGATTTTGCATTCGGAGCCCGCCACTGTCACCTACGTCGACGGACTGCTGTTCGGCCTGGCGGTGCCGCGCGACGCGCTTGCGCAGCGCGTGGCGGACATCGAAAGCCTGGCCATGCGGCTAATTCCCCAGCGAACTGAAGCGCTCCGCCTTCTCATGGCTTATCTCAAGTCGGCATTCAAGGAGGGCGCTCTGGCCGCGCCCAAGCTGCGTGATGCGGTCGTAGCTCACATCTATGATCTCACGGCCCTCGCGGTCGGCGAGTGCGCCCCCTTGGGCGATAGCGACGCGAGTGCCATCGTCGCCGCGCGCCACAGCGCCGTACTCGACTACATCGCGACACACTTTCAGGACCCGGGACTTAGGGTCGAGGCCGTCGCTCGTCGCCAAGGCATCTCGCCTCGCTACCTACAGCGCCTGATGGCGTCGGCAGGATCATCGTTTACCGGGCACGTGAATGAGCTGCGCCTCCAGCTTGCACTCAAGCTACTGACCGAGGCGCGCCTTAGCGCGCAGCGGATTTCCGATATTGCCCTTGAAGTCGGCTTCTCGGATGTTTCGCATTTCAATCGCTTGTTCCGGGCTCGCTTCGGCGATTCGCCGCGCGGCGTGCGTTACGCCAGAAGAGATTCCAGTGAGCCGCGTGCCTCTGAACGTGAACGGCACGCGCGGGACGCCGCTGCCGAATGACGGATTGGGTCGCTGCTTTTCCGAGGGTGACTTGTGCGCTCGCGTGTCCGTAATGAGCGACGCTACGTCGCCACTGACCCATTCCCGGCCGTCTCCAGCCGAAATGCCGCCGCGAACAGTGCGCGCGTGTAATCGGTCTTTGGATTCTTGAACAGCTCGGCGGCCTGCCCCTCTTCGACGACCTTGCCGCCGCGCATCACGATGAGGTGGCTGGCGAGCGAGGCGACGACGCGCAGATCGTGCGAGATGAACATGTAGGTGAGCTCGCGCTTGCGCTGGAGCTCGCGCAACAGGTCGACCATCTGCGCCTGAAACAGCATATCGAGCGCGCTGGTCGGCTCGTCCAGCACGACGAAATCGGGCTCCAGCACCACCGCGCGCGCGATGCTGATGCGCTGGCGCTGGCCGCCGGAGAATTCATGCGGATAGCGGAAGCGCGTCTCGGGATTGAGCCCGACGTCCTCCAGCGCCTTGACGACGCGCGCCTCGCGCTCCTCGCGCGAAAGGCCCGGCTGATGCACGGAGAGGCCTTCGGCGATGATGTCTGCGACCGACATGCGCGGCGAGAGCGAGCCGAACGGATCCTGGAACACGATCTGCATGTCGCGCCGGAACGGCCGCATCTCCTTGAAGCGCAGGCCCTGGATGTCCTTGCCGAGGAAGACGATGCGCCCGTTCGAGGAGATCAGCCGCAGCAGCGCAAGGCCCAGCGTGGTCTTGCCCGACCCGGATTCGCCGACCACGCCGAGCGTCTCGCCCTTGCGTACGGCGACGCTGACGCCGTCGACCGCCTTGATGTGGCCGACCGTCTTGCGCATCAGGCCGCGCTTGATCGGAAACCAGACCTTCAGATCATTGACCGACATCACCACGGGCGCATCCGGCTGTGGTGGCGCAGGATCCGGCTTCGGCTCCGCCGCGAGCAAGTCGCGCGTGTAGGGATGTTTCGGTGTCCTGAAGACCTGCTCGACCGGTCCCTGCTCGACGATCTCACCGTTCTTCATGACGCAGACTGTGTCGGCGATGCGGCGCACGATGCCGAGATCGTGGGTGATGAAGAGCAGGCTCATGCCGAGCCGCGAACGGATCTCGGCGAGCAGCGCCAGGATCTGCGCCTGCACGGTGACGTCGAGCGCCGTGGTCGGCTCGTCCGCGATCAACAGATCCGGCTCGTTGGCGAGGGCCATCGCGATCATCACGCGCTGGCGCTGGCCACCGGAGAGCTGGTGCGGATAGCTGTTCAACCGCGTCTCGGGTTCGGGGATACCGACCTGCGTCAACAGCTCCAGCGTCCGCTTGCGCGCCTGCGCATTGCTGGTCGGATTGTGCAGCTGGATGATCTCGCCGATCTGCGCCTCGATCGTGTGCAGCGGATTGAGCGAGGTCATCGGCTCCTGGAAGATGATGGAGATGTCGCTGCCGCGAATCTCCCGCATCTCCTGCTCCGACCGATCGATCAGCTCCTGGCCCTTGAAGCGGATGCTGCCCGAGGGGTGCGAGGCGTTCGGATAGGGCAGCAGCTTCAGGATCGAGAGCGCGCTGACCGACTTGCCGGAGCCGGACTCGCCGACCAGGGCAACGCATTCGCCGCGCTTGATCTGGAACGAGACCTTGTCGACCGCGAGCGTGGTGGCGCCGCCCTGGTGAAAGGCCACCGAGAGATCGCGCACGGCAAGCAGAGGCTGGTTGATCGCGTCCATCACGCCCTCACCTGAACGTCTTGCGCGGATCGAAGGCGTCGCGCACGGCTTCGCCGATGAAGATCAGGAGCGACAGCATGATCGCAACGGAGAAGAAGCCAGAGAAGCCGAGCCAGGGCGCCTGCACATTGGATTTGGCCTGGGACAGCAATTCGCCCAGCGAGGGCGATCCCGGCGGCAGGCCGAAGCCGAGGAAATCGAGCGCCGTCAGCGTCATCACCGAGCTCGACAGGATGAAGGGCAGGAAGGTCATGGTCGCGACCATCGCATTCGGCAGCAAATGGCGGAACATGATGACTTGATTGGAGACGCCGAGCGCGCGTGCCGCCTGAATGTACTCGAAGTTCCGCCCGCGCAGGAACTCGGCCCGGACGAGACCGACGAGTGAGACCCAGGAGAACAGCAGGAGGATGCCGAGCAGCACGAAGAAGCCGGGTACGAGCACGGAGGACAGGATCAGGAGAAGATAGAGCGAGGGAATCGCCGTCCAGATCTCGATGACGCGTTGGAAGATCAGATCGACCCAGCCGCCGAAATAGCCCTGCACCGCGCCGGCGGCGATGCCGATGACGGACGAGACGATGGTGAGGCAAAGGCCGAACAGCACCGAGATACGGAATCCGTAGATCAGCCGCGCGACCACGTCACGCCCCTGATCGTCCGTGCCGAGCCAGTTGTACTCGAGGTCGCGGCAGCTCTTCAGCCCCTTCTTCTCCACCACCGGCTGGCATTGCTTCTCGGTCAGCATCCAGGTCGGCGGCGATGGCGCCGGCGTCGGCAGATCGAGATTGTGGGTGTCGTAGGAATAGCGGATCAGCGGCCAGACGATGCTGCCGCCCTTGTCCTTGATCAGCTTCTGCAAATAGGGATCGCGATAGTCGGCGGCCGTCTCGAAATCGCCGCCGAAGGTCGTCTCCGAATAGGTCACGAAGGCGGGCCAATAGAGCCGGCCGTCGAACTTGATCAGGAACGGCCGGTCGTTGGCGATCAACTCGGCGAACAGCGAGATCACAAACAGGGCGATGAAGATCCAGAACGACCAGTAGCCGCGACGGTTCGCCTTGAAGTTCTGCCAGCGTCGCTTGTTGAGCGGCGACGGAGCGAACGCCTTGCGTGTGATCGGCACGGCATCGCCAAGCGGCGACTTCGCCGTGGTCTCGATCGGCGTCGGCGCAGTCAACGTCATCAGACCTCCCGCGCCTCGAAATCGATCCTGGGGTCGATCCACATATAGGTCAGGTCGGAGATCAGATTGATCACGAGGCCGACCAGCGAAAAGATGTAGAGCGTGCCGAATACCACGGGATAGTCGCGGTTGAGCACGCTCTCGAAGCTGAGCAGCCCCAGCCCGTCCAGCGAGAAGATGGTCTCGATCAGGAGTGAGCCCGAGAAGAAGGCGTGGATGAAGGTCCCGGGAAAGCCCGCGATCACGATCAGCATCGCATTGCGGAAGACATGGCCGTAGAGCACCCGGCTCTCGCTGCATCCCTTGGCCCGCGCGGTCATGACATATTGCTTGCGGATCTCGTCCAGAAACGAGTTCTTGGTCAGGAACGTCATTGTGGTGAACGCCCCTAATCCCATGGCGATCAGCGGCAGCGTCAGGTGCCAGAAATAATCGACGATCTTCCAGTACCAGGGAAACTGCGACCAGCCGTCCGAGGTCAGACCACGCAGCGGGAACCAGTTGAAGAAGGAGCCGCCGGCGAACAGGATGATGAGGAGGATGGCGAACAGGAAGCCGGGAATGGCATAGCCCAGCACGAGAACGGTCGACGTCCAGGTATCGAAGCGCGCGCCGTCGTTGACCGCCTTGCGGATGCCGAGCGGGATCGAGATCAGATAAGTGACCAGCGTCAGCCAGATCCCGAGCGAGATCGAAACCGGCAGCTTCTCCTTGATCAGCTGGATCACGCTGACGTCGCGGAAATAGCTCTTGCCGAAATCGAAGCGCGCGAAATTCCACACCATCAGGAGAAAGCGTTCGGGCGCCGGCTTGTCGAAGCCGAACTGCACCTCCAGCTTCTTGATGAAATCAGGATCGAGCCCCTGCGCGCCGCGATATTTCGAGTTGGCGGCATCACCGCCGGCGCCAACCTGCCCAGGCGCGCGCTGCGCAAAATCGCCGCCGCCCGAAATGCGCGAGGTGCCGCCGGTGTCGGCGCCCGAAAGCTGCGCGATCACGCGCTCGACCGGACCGCCCGGCGCGAACTGCACCACGACAAAGGACACGAAGAGGATTCCCAGCAGCGTCGGGATCATCAGGAGGAGACGGCGGGCGATGTAAGCGCTCATGATTATTTCGTCTGCTCGAGCTTGGCGGCCTTGGCCGGTTCATGCCACCAGATGTCGGGGGCGCCGACGCCGTTGGCATAACGCGGCAGCTTCTGTGGATGGCCGAACTGATCCCAATAAGCCAGCCGATGCGTCTTGTTGTACCATTGCGGCACCCAATAGCGGCCGGCGCGGAACAAGCGATCGAACGCGCGGCAGGCAACGGTCAACTCTTCGCGGCTATCCGCCGCCATGATCTTCTCGATCATGGCGTCGATGGCCGGACTGGCGATCCCTGCGAGATTGTAGGAGCCCTTGGTCGCCGCGACCTGAGAGGAGAAGAACGAACGCATGGCGTCGCCCGGCGTTGCCGACATGCTGAAGCGCTGGATCGTCAAGTCGAAGTCGAACTCGTCCTGGCGCGCCCTGTACTGCACGGCATCGACGAGGCGTATGTTGGCTTCGATCCCGAGCGTCGCCAGATTCTTGATGTAGGGCGCGTGATGCGGCTGGAACGACGGCTCGTCCAGCAGGAACTCGATCCTGAACACCTCGCCATTCGGCAGCATCCGCTTGCCGTCCTTGATCGGCAGGCCGGCCTCGTTGAGCAGTTGCTGCGCCTTGCGCAACAGGCCGCGATCCTGTCCAGATCCGTCGCTGACCGGCGGCGTGAACGGCGCGGTGAAGACATCGTCGGGAACCTGGCCGCGAAACGGCTCCAGCAGCTTCAGCTCTTCCGGCGAGGGCGGCGCATTGCCCGCCATCAGGTCAGAATTCTGGAACGGGGACACCGTACGGGCATAGGCGCCGTACATGATGGTCTTGTTGGTCCACTCGAAATCGAAGGCGTTGATCAGAGCCTCGCGCACGCGCGGGTCCTTGAACTTGTCGCGCCGCGTATTGATGAACCAGCCTTGCGCACCGGAGGGCGTATCGTCGGGCACGACCTCCATCTTGACGCGACCGTCCTTCACGGCCGGGAAGTCGTAGCGCGTCGCCCAGATGCGCGAGGTGAACTCCTCACGGTAGAGATAGTTCTTGCCGGTGAAGCCCTCGAAGGCGACGTCGCGGTCGCGATAGAATTCATATCGCACGACATCGAAATTGTAGCTGCCGCGGCAGGGCGGCAGATCGGCGGCCCACCAATCCTTGACCCGCTCGAACTCGATGAAGCGATTGACCTCGAACCTGCCGACCTTGTACGGACCGGAGCCGAGCGGAACATCCAGCGTCGATTCATCGAACGGCCGGGAGGCGTAATAGGCTTTCGAGAAAATCGGCAGTCCGGCGACATAGAGCGGCACATCGCGGGCGCGTCCCTTGGCGAAGGTGACGACGAGCGTCGCATCGTCGATCGCTTCAGCGCTTACGAAGTCGCGCATGTTCACGACGATCAGCGGGTGGCCCTTGGCCTTGAGCGTCGTCAGCGAGAACGCCGCATCGTGCGCGGTGAGCTTGGTGCCGTCGTGAAATTTCGCCTCCGGCCGCATCGTGAAGCGATAGACCAGCCGGTCCGGCGAAATCTGCACGGATTTCGCGGCAAGCCCGTACATTGCATCCGGCTCGTCGCTGGCGCGCACCATCAGCGGCGAGAACGCCATGTCCATGCCTTGCGCGCCATCGCCCTTCAGGATGAAAGCGTTGAGCGAATTGAAGGTCTGGTAGGATTGGTTATGCGACTTGGTCGACGGAATCAGCGAGAATGTGCCGCCCTTTGGCGCAGCCGGATTGACGTAGTCGAAATGGCGGAAATCGGCGGGGTATTTGAGATCGCCGAACGCGGAGATGCCGTGGGCCTCCGTGGACGCTTCCGATGCCCGCGCACTGCGTAGCAACGGCGTGCCGATGGACGCACCCAGAGCGCCAACACCCAGGGCCAACACATGGCGGCGTGACATCTGCGTCATGCGGGCAATGTCCTTCACGACTTCTTTGCGATCCGCGCCGCCTTGTCTGCGTCATACCACCAGATGAACGGGAAGCTGGATTGACCGTATCTGGGCAATTCCGCCGGCCGGCCGAAGCGATCCCAGCGCGCGGTACGAACCTTGTTGTAGGTCCATTGCGGCACGACATAGTGATTCCAAAGCAAGACGCGGTCGAGCGCCTTGGTGGCGGCGACGAGGTCGTCGCGGTCCGTAGAATAGATCACCCGCTCGATCAGCTTGTCGATGGCCGGATTCTTGATGCCGGCGATATTGCGAGACCCCGCGATATCGGCTGTTTTCGACGACCAGAACTCACGCTGCTCGTTGCCGGGCGATTGCGACTCGCCCCATGAATTCGTGATGATGTCGAAATCCCAATCGCGGGTCCTGTTCTCGTACTGGGTCGGATCGACCGTCCGCACGCTCACGGCAATGCCGAGGCGCTCAAGCGACGGCTTGTAGAACAGCGTGATCCGCTCGAAGCTCGGATCAGAGTTCAGCAGCTCCAGGGTGAACTGGGCACCGGTCTTGGCGTCGACCAGCTTGCGATCGCGCACCTCGTAGCCGGCCTCCTTGAGCAGCCGCAGCGCCTCGCGCAAATTATCGCGCACGGCTTCCGGGTTGCCGCCGACCGGATTGCTGTAGGCCGTCGTGAACACTTCGGGCGGGACTTGCGCGCGGACCGTCTCCAGGATCTCGAGCTCCTTGCCCTGCGGCACGCCGGTCGCCATGAGCTCCTCGATGCCATCGAAATAGCTGCTGATGCGCTTGTACTGACCGTAGAAGATCTGCTTGTTCATCTCCTCGAAGTCGAAGGCGTAGTTGAGCGCACGCCGCACGCGCGGATCGCTGAACTTGGCGCGGCGCAGATTCGGCACGAACGCCTGCATCACGCCGGAGCTGCGATTGGCGAACTCTTCGAGGATCACGCGTTTTTCGTTCACGGCCGGGAAGTCGTAGGCCGTAGCCCAGTTCTTCGCGCTGTTCTCGGTGCGCCAGTCAACCTGATCGGCCTTGAAGGCCTCGATCGCCACAGTGCCGTCGCGGAAATATTCGTAGCGCAGCTCGTCGAAATTGTTGCGGCCCACATTGATCGCGAAATCGCGGCCCCAATAATCCTTGACGCGCTCCAGCGCGATCGAGCGGCCGGCTACGAATTCCTTGACCTTGTAGGGCCCCGAACCGAGCGGCACCTCCAAGGTGGTGGCGGAGACATCGCGCTTGCGGCCCTGGGCGTCCGTGCCCTCCCACCAATGTTTCGGCAAGACCGTGAGCTGTCCGACGATCTGCGGCAGTTCGCGGTTGCCGGGCGCGTCGAATACGAACTTCACCTCACGCTCGCCGACCTTCTCGGCCTTCACCACGTGGCTGTAATAGGCCGAGTACATCGGGTGGTGCTTCTTGAAGGACTCGAGCGAGAAAATCACGTCCTCCGGCGTGACGGGCTTGCCGTCATGCCATTTTGCCTGCGGCCGCAAGCGGTAGGTGACGAAAGAGAAATCGTCGGGATGGCTGACCGCTTCGGCGAGTGCGCCGTATTCTGTCGAGACCTCGTCGAGCGAGGGCGTCGTGAGGGATTCGTAGATGAAGGCGACGGCGCCGGCGACCTGCCCCTTCACACCGGAGACGACGATGTTGAAATTGTCGAATGTGCCCACCGCGATCTGGCGCGCGACGCCACCTTTCGGCGCGTCCGGATTGACGTAATCGAAACGTTTGAAGTCGGCGGGGTACTTCACCTTACCGAACAGTGACAATGCGTGGCGCCACGGCAGCTCGTTGGAAGACTGTGCATGCGCCGCGCCGACGACGGAAACGCCCGCGAAGGAACCGAGGGCGGGAAGCGCTGCGGCGGCAGTGCCGGTGAGCAGGAGATCGCGTCGGGTAATGGCCAAATCAACATCCCTGTCTTGAAGGAGGCTACTCCTTTAAGTTCCCAATATAGGCGAGGTTTCGACCGAATATGTTGCTTTTTCCTCATCTTGAAAGCCCGGCCGGCTTCTCGGATGCGGCCAAACGCCCCGATAACGTCGCCGCGAGGCCCGGATAAGGAAACGGCCAGGCTCTTGAGCCTGGCCGCAAATTCCGAGACGGTTTCTTGGACCTTATTTCGACGCAGTCGGCAGTGGCTGCGGACTCTCCGACAGCGAGTTCAGATAGGCAATCACATCGGCGCGCTCGGAATCCTTGGCAATACCGGCAAAGCCCATGGCGGTGCCCGGAATGAAGCCCTTCGGATTGGCGAGGAACTTGTTGAGATCGTCGAAGGTCCAGTTGCCCCCCTTGCCCTTCAAGGCAGCCGAAAAGTTGAAGCCGCCACGGCCTTGGCCCTTGGCCTCGCCGACGACGCCATAGAGATTCGGACCCACGCGATTCGGACCACCCTTCTCGAAGGTGTGGCAGGCGCCGCACTTCTTGGCCGCTGCTGAGCCCTTCTCGACGGAGGCGGTCTGGAGCAGCTTCTCGATTGGTTCGGACGGTGCGGCGGCAGCGGCGCCTTCCTTGCCGCCGCCGGCATCTTGCTTCACTGCGATCTCGAAGCCCGGCTTTTCCGGCATCTTGGGCGAAAACAGCGCCTGGGCGGTGAAGCTGGTCACCAGAAGAAAAAGACAGGTGCCAAGCACGGCACCCATGATTTTATTGAGTTCGAAAGAGTCCATTTCCGGCTAGGCCCCACCGCAAGAAGGAAACAGCGGCCCAAGCGGCCGCCAGGACGCGCCTCGGGAGAATCAAACATTCCCATGGTTTCCCCGAGTTTTGCCATTGAGATATCGGTTTGCCCGGGGTCTGGCAACCCGTATAAGCGACCCCGCTTTCCGCCCGTCCCCAGCCCCTTGTCGGCGCGGAAAACGCCCCGTTCCAGGCCCTTGACCCCAGACCTTTGAACCCAATGATCGACCCCCGCATCCTGGTGCTTATCCCGGCCCGCATGGCCGCCACCCGCCTGCCCGGCAAGCCGCTCGCCGACATCGCGGGCATGCCGATGATCGTGCATGTCCTGCGCCGCGCGGAGGCCGCTGCGATAGGCCGGGTCGCGGTCGCAACCGACACGCCGGAGATCGCCTCCGTGGTGACGGCCCATGGCGGCGAGGCCGTGATGACCCGCTCCGACCACCCCTCCGGCTCTGACCGCATCCACGAGGCCATGCAGAAGCTCGATCCCGAGGGCAAGGCCGAAATCGTGATCAATCTCCAGGGTGACTTCCCGACGATCACGCCGCAGACCATCCGCGAGGTGCTGCCGCCCTTCGACGACCTCGCGGTCGACATCGTGACGCTGGCGTCCCAGATCCACACCGAGGAGGAGGACCTCGCCCCGAGCGTCGTGAAGGCGATCGGCTCGCCGATCGGGCCGCGGCGGCTGCGGGCACTTTATTTCACCCGCGCCACTGCGCCTTACGGCAACGGACCACGTTACCACCACATCGGCCTTTATGCATATCGCCGCGCGGCGCTGAACCGGTTCGTGTCGCTGCCGCCTTCGCCTCTGGAACGCCAGGAGAGCCTGGAGCAACTCCGAGCGCTGGAAGCCGGCATGCGTATCGACATCATGATCGTCGACAGCGTGCCCCGCGGCGTCGACACGCCGCCCGATCTCGAAACCGCGCGCAGCATCCTTTCCAAATCCTGAGGCGCTGTTACAAGGCCGATCATGAGCAAGATGAAGATCGCATTCCAGGGCGAACCTGGGGCCAATTCCCACATCGCCATCGTCGAGGCCTATCCCGACGCCGAGCCGATGCCCTGCGCCACCTTCGAGGACGCGCTGTCGGCGATCTCCTCGGGCGAGGCCGATCTCGGCATGATCCCGATCGAGAATTCGGTCGCCGGCCGCGTCGCCGACATCCACCATCTGCTGCCGGCCTCCGGCCTCTTCATCATCGGCGAATGGTTCTTGCCGGTCCGGCACCAGCTGATGGCGGTGAAGGGCACCAGGCTCGAAGAGATCAAGAGCGTCGAGAGCCATGTGCATGCGCTCGGCCAGTGCCGGCGCATCATCCGCAAGCTCGGCATCAAGCCGATCGTGCACGCCGACACTGCCGGCAGCGCCCGTGACATTTCCGAGCGCAAGGACAAGAGCGTCGCCGCGATCGCCTCGCGCCTCGCCGCAAAGATCTACGGCCTCGATATCCTCGCCGAGGACATCGAGGACGAGGCGCATAACACTACGCGCTTCGTGGTGCTGGCACGCGAGCCGAAATGGGCCGTGCAAAATTCGGGTTCGCTGGTCACGACGTTCGTGTTCCGGGTGCGCAACCTGCCGGCCGCGCTCTACAAGGCGCTCGGCGGCTTTGCCACCAACGGCGTCAACATGACCAAGCTCGAAAGCTACATGGTCGACGGCAATTTCTTCGCCACGCAGTTCTATGCCGACGTCGACGGTCACCCCGACGACAAGGGCCTCGCCTTTGCAATCGAAGAGCTGAAGTTCTTCTCGCGCGAATTCCGCATCGTCGGCGTCTATCCCGGCCATCCGTTCCGCGCGACGTTCAGCGAGACGCAGGATTGATCTCGTGTCCCGGGCGCGCGGAGCGCGAGCCGGGACCCCGAGGCCGCGAGACGTGGACTGCCAATTGCTACGCGTTGCGTCCGGGGCACGAGAGCGTTATGTGCCCGCTTTGATCCCAAACGCCTCCGCCAGCAGCGAATACGACTTCTTCCGCGCCTCGTGGTCGAACACCGCGGTGATCACCATCAGCTCGTCGGGCTTGCTGGCATAGATCAGCGGCTGAAGCTTCTTCTGCACTGTTGCCGGGCTGCCGACGAACAGGCGCGAGCGGTTGCGCAGGATCGAGATGCGCTCGGCATCCGTATAGGGATAGGCCAGCGCCTCCTCGACGCTCGGCAGCGGCAGATATTGGCCGCGGTCGCGGCGAAGACGGTTGAGGTCGAAGGAGCTCGCAAGCCTTTCGGCTTCCTCATCGGTGTCGGCCGCGATGGCCGCGACGGCGAGGATCGCATGCGGGGCCGCGCGCCAGGCCGAGGGCTGGAAGCGGTTGCGATAATGCACCATCGCGTCGATCGCGTCGTGGGAGGCGAAATGATGGGCGAAGGCGAAGCCCATGCCGACCTGCGCGGCGAGCTCGGACGAATAGTCGCTGGAGCCGAGCAGCCAGATCGGCGGCAGCCTGGTATCGTCCGGCATGGCGACGACATTGTTGTAGGGATGGCCCGAGGGGAATTCGCGGGTCTCCCATAGAATCAACTCGTGCAGCCGCTCCAGGAAATCGTCGCCCTCGCGGCGGTCGAGCCGGCTGCGCAACGCGTAGGCGGTGGCTCCGTCGGTGCCGGGGGCGCGGCCGAGACCGAGGTCGATGCGGCCGGGAAACAGCGCTTCCAGCATCTTGAAGCGCTCGGCAACCACCAGCGGCGCGTGGTTGGGCAGCATCACGCCGCCGGAGCCGACGCGGATGTGCTTCGTCACCGCCGCGATCTGCCCGATCATCACGTCGGGCGCGGGGCTCGCGACGGAAGCGAGGTTGTGATGTTCGGCGAGCCAATAGCGGACATAGCCGAGCCCGTCGACATGGCGCGCCAGATCGATGCTGTTGCGCAGCGCCGCGGCGGGCTTGGTGCCGGTGGTGACGACCGAGAGGTCGAGGACTGAGAGCGGGATCATGGCGCGTTAACGTAATGGAGAGCTGTGCCGCGGCAATGGGCAGGCTGCGCAGGCCTGACGTGTACGAACCGGCGGGGCAATGCGGAGTTAGCAGTTGGGACACTCGGCATGTGCAAATCCATCGATTTTTCTGCCCACCGCAGAACCAATGATTCCGAACGAAGGAATTCAGGTAAAATCATAACAAATTCTACTACATCACGCCGCCGCTCCACTTCCCACTTCCACGTCTTCTATCAACGAAATACGCCGCAAATAGATATGGATGGGCAGCTTCCCATTACCGATGGGCTGTTGGCGATACCACCTTTGGCGTATCTTAGCCTCTCCGAGGTAGACCGGACCGCTGCCTGACATTGGAGTGAGTGGTGCCATGACTGACGTGACGACGCCTGCGACAGCAGAGGGGCACCTGAGGCGGCCTGCAATCTCCTTCGAGTTCTTTCCGCCAAAGACGGAAGAGATGGAGCGCAATCTCTGGGACACCATCAACCGGCTGGCCCCGCTCGACCCGAAATTCGTCTCGGTGACGTACGGTGCCGGCGGCTCGACCCGCGAGCGCACCCACTCGACCATCGCCCGCATCCTGAAGGAGACCGCGCTGCTGCCGGCCGCGCACCTGACCTGCGTCGGCGCCTCGCGCGGCGAGATCGACGAGATCGTCGACCGCTATCACGAGGTCGGCGTCCGCCACATCGTCGGCCTGCGCGGCGATCCCGTTGGCGGCATCGGCACGCCCTATTGCAGCCATCCCGACGGCTACCAGAGCTCGGCCGAGCTCGTCGCGGGAATCAAGAAGCGGCATGCCGACATCGAAGTGAGCGTGTCGGCCTATCCGGAGAAGCACCCGGAAGCGCGTGACTTCGACGCCGACATCGACACGCTGAAGGCCAAGGTTGACGCCGGCGCGACGCGGGCGATCACGCAGGTGTTCTTCGATAACGATCTCTACTTCCGCTATCTCGACCGCGTCCGTGCCCGCGGCATCGACATTCCGATCGTGCCGGGCATCATGCCCATGCACAATTTCAAGCAGGCGCGCAATTTCGTCACCCGCGCCGGCACCACCGTGCCGGACTGGTTCGCCGCGAAATTCGACGGCCTCGACGACGATGCCGAAACCCGCAAGCTGGTGGCCGCGACGGTCGCCGCCGGCCAGGTGCAGAAGCTGGCCAAGCGCGGCGTCGACACCTTCCATTTCTACACCATGAACCGCGCCGATCTCGTGTTCGCGATCAGCCATTTGCTCGGCATCCGCGCCAAGAGCGCGCAGAAGGCGGCTTGAGACACATGACCGTGCCCACCTCTCCCAAGCGAACTGCCCTGCTCAATGCCGCGCGCGAGCGTATCCTCGTGCTCGACGGCGCCATGGGCACGATGATCCAGAATCTCCAGCTCGACGAGGCGGCCTTCCGCGGCGAGCGTTTCAAGAACTTCCATCGCGACCTGCGCGGCAACAACGATTTGTTGATCCTGACCCAGCCGCAGGCGATCGAGGACATCCACGCCGCGTACTTGCGCGCCGGCGCCGACATCGTCGCGACCAACACCTTCTCGACCACGTCGATCGCGCAGGCCGATTACGACCTCACCGACATGGTCTACGAGATGGCGCGCGAAGGCGCCCGCCTCGCCGGCAACGCCGCACGGCGCGTCGAGGCCGAAGACGGCAAGCCGCGTTTCGTTGCGGGTGCCATCGGCCCGACCAACCGCACCGCCTCGATCTCGCCGGACGTCTCCAATCCCGGCTACCGCGCCGTCACCTTCGACGATTTGCGCAAATCCTATGGCGAACAGATCAACGGCATGCTCGACGGTGGCGTCGATTTGCTGCTGGTCGAGACCATCTTCGACACGCTGAACGCCAAAGCGGCGCTCTATGCGATCGCCGAGATCACCGAAGAGCGCGGCATCGACGTGCCCGTGATGGTGTCGGGTACCATCACCGACAAATCCGGCCGCCTGCTCTCGGGCCAGATGCCGGAGGCGTTCTGGAATTCGGTGCGGCACGCCAAGCCCGTCACCATCGGCTTCAACTGCGCGCTTGGCGCCGCGGATCTGCGGGCGCATATCGCCGATATCGGCCGCGTCGCCGACACGCTCGTCTGCGCCTATCCCAATGCCGGGCTGCCCAACGAATTCGGCCAGTATGACGAGAGCCCCGAATATATGGCCCGCCTGATCGGCGAGTTCGCGCGCGACGGCCTCGTCAACATCGTCGGCGGCTGCTGCGGCACCACGCCGGACCACATCGCGGCGATCGCAGCCGCCGTCGCCCCGCACAAGCCGCGCATCGTGCCGGAGGTCGAACCGCGCCTGCGGCTCTCCGGGCTCGAGCCGTTCGTGCTGACGGACGCGATCCCGTTCGTCAATGTCGGCGAGCGCACCAACGTCACGGGCTCTGCGAAATTCCGCAAGCTGATCACCAATGGCGACTACACCGCCGCGCTGCAAGTCGCACGCGATCAGGTCGAGAACGGCGCGCAGATCATCGACGTCAACATGGACGAGGGCCTGCTCGATTCCGAAGCGGCGATGGTGACCTTCCTCAACCTCGTCGCCGCCGAGCCCGACATCGCGCGCGTCCCCGTGATGGTCGACTCGTCGAAATTTTCGGTGATCGAGGCCGGCCTGAAATGCGTGCAGGGCAAGCCGGTCGTCAACTCGATCTCGATGAAGGAAGGCGAGGAGAAGTTCATTCACGAGGCCAAGATCGCACGCCGCCACGGCGCGGCCGTTGTCGTCATGGCCTTCGACGAAGTCGGCCAGGCCGACACGTTCGCGCGCAAGACCGAGATCTGCAAGCGCGCCTACGACATCCTGGTGAACAAGGTCGGCTTCCCGCCCGAGGACATCATCTTCGATCCCAACATCTTCGCGATCGCGACCGGCATCGAGGAGCACAACAATTACGGCGTCGACTTCATCGAGGCGACGCGTTGGATCCGCCAGAACTTAGCCGGCGCGCATATCTCGGGCGGCGTCTCCAATCTGTCGTTCTCGTTCCGCGGCAACGAGCCGGTGCGCGAGGCCATGCACTCGGTGTTCCTGTATCACGCCATCAAGGCGGGCATGGACATGGGCATCGTCAATGCCGGGCAGATGATCGTCTATGACGACATCGACCCCGAATTGCGCCAGACCTGCGAGGACGTCGTCCTCAATCGCGATCCGGGCGCCTCCGAGCGGCTGCTGGCGCTCGCCGAGAAATTCCGCGGCAAGAAGACCGAGAGCAAGGAAGCTGATCTCGCCTGGCGCGAATGGCCGGTGGAGAAGCGCCTGTCGCATTCCCTCGTGCATGGCATCACCGAGTTCATCGAGCAGGACACCGAGGAGGCCCGCAAGTCCTCGTCGCGTCCGCTCGACGTGATCGAGGGCCCGCTGATGGCCGGTATGAACGTGGTCGGCGACCTCTTCGGCGACGGCAAGATGTTCCTGCCGCAAGTGGTGAAGTCCGCTCGCGTGATGAAGCAGGCAGTGGCCTGGCTGATGCCGTTCATGGAGGAAGAGAAGGCGCGCAACCTCGCCAATGGCATTGGCACCGAAGGCTCCTCCTCCGCCGGCAAGATCGTGCTCGCGACGGTGAAGGGCGACGTCCACGACATCGGCAAGAACATCGTCGGCATCGTGCTCCAATGCAACAATTTCGAGGTCATCGACCTCGGCGTCATGGTGCCGGCCGCCAAGATCGTCGAGATCGTGAAGGCGGAGAAGGCCGACATCGTTGGGCTCTCCGGCCTGATCACGCCATCGCTCGACGAGATGGCGTTCTTCGCCGGCGAATTGCAGCGCGAAGGGTTGAAGCTGCCGCTGCTGATCGGCGGCGCCACCACCAGCCGCGTCCACACTGCCGTCAAGATCGACCCGAGTTATCGCGCCGGCCCGGTCGTGCACGTCAACGACGCCAGCCGCGCCGTCGGCGTCGCCTCCGCGCTGCTTTCGCCCGAGAAGCGCGAAGCCTACGCCGCCGAGGTCCGTGCCGAATACGCAAAGATCTCGGAGGCGCATCTGCGCGCGCAGGCGGACAAGAAGCGCCTGAAGCTCGCCGACGCCCGCGCCAACCGCGTGCCGGTGGATTTCGCGAAGAGCAAGCCGGTGAAGCCGACTTTCCTCGGCATCAAGAGCTTCGACGAATACGACCTTGCAGAATTGGTGCCCTATATCGACTGGACGCCGTTCTTCCAGACCTGGGAGCTCGCGGGACGCTTCCCCGCCATCCTCGACGACGCCAAGGTCGGCGAGGTCGCGCGCTCGCTCTATGACGACGCGCGCAAGATGCTCGACACCATCGTGAAGGAAAAATGGTTCCGGGCGCGTGCGACGATCGGCTTCTGGCCGGCCAATGCGCAAGGCGACGACATCGTGCTCTATGCCGACGAAAGCCGGACCAAGCCGATCGCGACGCTGCACACGCTGCGCCAGCAGCTGGAGAAGCGCGAGGGCCGCTTCAACGCGGCGCTGGCCGACTTCATAGCGCCCGCGGGCGTGCCCGACTATATCGGCGGCTTCGTCGTCACCGCCGGGATCGGCGAGGATGCGGTCGCCGATCG
Organism: Bradyrhizobium sp. DOA1; assembly: GCF_001593325.1. Classification (NCBI taxonomy): domain Bacteria; kingdom Pseudomonadati; phylum Pseudomonadota; class Alphaproteobacteria; order Hyphomicrobiales; family Nitrobacteraceae; genus Bradyrhizobium; species Bradyrhizobium sp. DOA1. Next base: position 109,657 of record NZ_JXJM01000001.1, on the reverse strand, counting down.
CTTCAAGATGGCCAACGACGATTATTCCTCGATCCTGTGCAAGGCGCTGGCCGACCGCCTCGCCGAGGCTTTCGCCGAGCGCATGCATGCCCGCGTGCGCCGCGAGTTCTGGGCCTATGCACCGGACGAGGCGCTCTCCAGCGAGGAGCTCATCCTCGAAAAGTATCAGGGCATCCGCCCCGCGCCCGGCTATCCCGCGCAGCCCGATCACACCGAGAAGGCGACGCTGTTCGAGCTCCTCGACGCGGAAGCGACGGCCGGCGTGAAGCTGACCGAGAGCTTTGCGATGTGGCCGGGCTCGTCGGTGTCGGGGCTCTATTTCGCAAACCCCGAGAGCTATTATTTCGGCGTCGGCAAGATCGAGCGCGACCAGGTCGAGGACTACGCCGCGCGCAAGGGCATGACGGTGGCGGAGACGGAGCGTTGGCTCGCGCCGGTGCTGAACTACATCCCGTCGCGAGAGGACAAGGCTTTCGCGGCAAGGCCGGCCAACGACGAGACGCCTGAGGACCTCGCCTCGCACCCGCCGGGCTGCACCTGCGCGGTGCATCTGGTCTGGCAGAAGAAGCGCGTGGGGGCGGGGTAAGCGCGCCTCCAAAACACAAGTGAGAAAACAACCCCATGCACAGTAGCGATGGGGTTGAAAAGCTTGAGTAATTTCTGACATACCGAAAGCGGTTTGCGGCGTCGGGCAAAACAGGGGTAGTATTGCATCATCGGCTGGTGCGCGCGGTGACGCAAAGGCGGTCGATGGCTCTGTCACTCTCCCACGCACACACGATGCCCATCCTCCCCTGGAGGGGGAGGATCGGTTCGCATGCAGCGTAGCGGAATGCGGACCGAGGTGGGGTGAAGCCAAGAACGAGAGCGCTGAGAGCCTCGAGACGGCGAACAGAAGCAACGAGATTGCGGATGGTCTGTCACCCCGCCCCGCTCGCGCTGCGCGCGATCGACCCTCCCCCTCCAGGAGAAGGTAAAGATCACCCCTTCGGCGGCGCTAGCGGTTGCATGATCTCCCTGAACGGCGCCAGCGCCTCGCAGCGCTCGGCATGCGCGCTCAGCGCCGGATAACGCGCAGCATCGAACAGCTGCGGATGCGCCTCCCGGGTGAAGCGGACGACGCAGGCGACTGCGACGTCGGCATGGCCGATACGATCACCCAGCCAGTACGGTGTCGTCACCCTCGCGCGCTCGACCTCCAGCACGGCGAGCACGTCGGCGATCTGCGCCTGGCAGCGCTCGACCCACAGCGCGAACTGCTCCTTCCGCAGCACGCGCTCATAGAGCAGGCTCACCGCCTTGTCGCCGAGGCCGGAGGCGAGTGCGCAGACGCGCAGATGCTTGCGCCGCTCGGTGCCGCCGCGCGGCAGCATGGCCTTGTCCGGCCCGACGAGGTCGTCGAGATAATCGAGGATGATCATGCTCTCGATCAGCGCCTCGCCGTCGTCGAGCACCAGCGTCGGCACGCGGCGCAGCGGATTATACGGCGCGATCTTGTCGGCATCGCCGAAGGTCGACCATGGCTTGTGCTCGAACGCGAGCCCATAAAGCCGCAGCGCAATCGCGACGCGGCGGACGAAGGGCGAATCGTATTGGCCGATCAGGAACATGGTGCACCTCACGTCATTGCCGGGCTTGATCCGCCTGCGGGGCCGAAGCCCCCTTCTGTGCGGCTTGACCCGACAATCCATCTCTCTTCAGATTAGAAAGCGATGGATGCCCGGATCAAGTCCGGGCATGACCGATCGGAGTTCATGGTACGCATGCGATATCTGCAATTTTGTCTTCTCGCGTCCCTCGTCGCGGCCACTGCAGTCCACGCCCAGGACCGTCCGGTCGGCTTCCTCACGCCTTCGAAGAACATCGCCTGCCAGTTCTTCAGAAATGACGGACAGGGCCTGCTCCGCTGCGACATCATGAACATGGAGCTCCGCCCGCGCCGCCCCGCCGATTGCGAGCTCGACTACGGCCACGCCTTCGAGATGAGCGCAAAGGGCACCGCGGGACGCATCTGCGCCGGAGATACGGTGATGGATGCCTCGCTTCCGGTGCTCGCCTATGGCGAGGTGTGGCAACGTGGGGGATTCACGTGCCGGTCGGAGCAGACGGGGGTGACGTGCTTCAACGCGATGCAGCGGGGGTTTTCGCTGGCGCGGGCGAAGCAGGAGGTGTTTTGAGGAGGCCGACAAGCTCTCGGCTGAGTCGAATCAATGTCGTAGAAGGACATTTCCGGTAAACACGCAACAAGAAAATTAGTTCGCTAACAGCGAACATTCTATTGCTGATGATCGGCGAATCACAGCTTATTCGCTGCATCGATGTTGATTAGGAGATAAGTTGCCAATTTGTTGGAGGGCCACAAGCCACTCCGTGGGAGGTCAAAAGCTTCCTGTCCGATTAGCCGGCGCGCAGTGCGATGCGGCTAGGGACGCGCCCGACGACTAGGCGCGTCCCAAGTGCAGTATAGGGGTTAAAACCGTTCTCCTCCTGCTCTCTTCCCATGGCGACAGGTCGAACATGTCGTTCGACCGGTGAAGAGGGAGAATGCCAATGGAAACATTGGATCAACTCGAACGAGAACGGAGGCAGTCGAAACCGAGACGGTCTGCGCTGGCCAAGAAGCTGCGTCGCCCGTCTACGATAAGAGCCTTGATCCGTATCGGAGTTCTGCTGGCCAAGTTGGCACAGGTCGGAATTCTTATCTATCGGGCGCTACGGGAATAGATGCCGCCCCTATATTTGTAATCTTCTAAGAGGAAGCGGGATGTTAGGCGAAGCGTTACGCCTGTTGCGAACCTTTCACGATCTCAATCAAACACAAACGGCACTACGCTTGGGGATATCGAAATCGTACTTGTCTGAAATTGAGAGCGGCGACAAGCAGCCTACTTTAGCGCTTCTTGAGAAGTACTCAACTGAGTTCGACGTTCCAGTATCGTCGATCATGTTCTTTGCGGAATCGATCGATAGAAGTACGCCATACGAAGCTGCTCGAAGCATGATCGCTCCCAAAATTGTAAAGCTGCTCAAGTTCATCGAAGAGAAAACCGATGGAAGGCGCCCCAAAAAGCGCAAGTAAGCGACGGTCATATGCGATCGATCAGTCGCCGTTGTATCGGCTGGGAAGCCATCGCAAGTTAGCAAATCTGCTCGGTATATCCGTTCTAGATTTACGCAGATTTCGCCACTCAGAGGCGATGTACAGAGAGTTTGATCTCGCTAAGAAAGGGGGAGGAAGTCGGCGCATCGAGAATCCCGCGCGCAATCTTAAGCGCGTTCAAGCGAAATTGGCCCGCCTCCTTACTCGAATTGAGCCGCCAAACTATCTGTACTGTCCCGTCAAAGGACGCTCTTACATTTCGAACGCGGCTCAGCACTTGAACAATCGCGTCGTCCGCTGCCTCGATATCAAGAAGTATTTCCCCTCGACACCTTCGCATCGAGTCTACTGGTTCTTCAGATCGATATTGAAATGTGAGACTGACGTCGCGGACACACTCACACGATTGTCCACTTATCGAAAACGGCTTCCTACAGGGAGCCCACTCAGTCCGTTCCTCGCCTATTTTGCTTACTGCAGTATCTGGGAAAGAGTTGCTTCGATTGCGCGAGATCACGGGGTGACGCTAACTGTCTATGTTGATGATGTAACTTTGTCTGGCAAGCGTGTTCCAAGGAAGATTGTCTGGGAGATCGAAAAGGTAATTCACTCCTCTGGCCTTCGATATCATAAAGAGAAGTCGTACTTTGACCGGCCCGCGGAAATAACCGGCGTAATCGTCAATCGAGAGCGCTTGCTGGCCCCACAGCGGCAGCACAAAAAGCTTCATCTAGTGAAGGTGAGTCTTGCTCGCACCTGCGGGAAAGAGAAGACTGCAGCTCTTACGAAGATTGGTGGTCTTCAAGGACAAATGAAGCAAATAAGCAATGGCCTCATCGAAGCACTAGAACCTCGGCGTTAACACGGCCAATCTGTAACCTATCTATCGTCGCATGGAGCGTGGGAGAAGCGGCCGCGCATCACTCGATGATCGGCACATGCCTCGCCGCGTCGCGCGGCGCGGTGCCGTCGAGGCGCGGGTCGTCGGCGATCTCGATCTGGCGACGGAAGGGGCGGAAGCCGGAGCGCTGATAGAATGCGACGGCGGAGGGATGATCGAAGGTGCAGGTGTGGACCCAGACGCGGCGGACGTCGCGCGACCAGGCGCGACCGAGCGCGCGGTTCATCAGGAGGCGAGCGGCGCCGGTGCCGATCAAGGGGGCAGTGACGCCGAAATAGACCAGCTCGCACTGGCCGGGCTCGCGGAAGTCCAGTTCGAGCAGGCCTTCGTCGCGTCCGTCCACGCCCAACGTGTAGACCTCGATATCAGATGCGTGGATGATCGCGGCGAGTTCAGCGTCTGGCATGCGTGCCCGCGAGAACCACAGCCACTCTTCGCCGACGCGGCGGTGGAGATCGCGATACCAATTGAGTGCGGGGGCATCGACCTTGCGCACGGTCCAAGCGCCTGGCGGATCGTCGCGGCGCGCGGGAGGTGCGGTCATCTCCAGATGGGTGACGACGGCGGCAATCTTGCCGTTGGGGACGTCGGAATAGCCGTCGGGGAGGATCATGGGGAATTCCTATGGAGCAAACTAGCGGCTGAGGCGACCTCTCCCTGCAAGGGGCAGGGCTATCGCATTTGTGAGCTTTTCCCTGTGGCCATCCTTCGAGACGCCCGCTTTGAGCGGGCTCCTCAGGATGAGGACGGAGTGCGTTGCTGCAGTTTCAAGGGGCACTGACGCTGATTAGCCTCATCCTGAGGAGGCGCGTAAGCGCCGTCTCGAAGGACGAGGCGTGCGCACCGGCTGCAGCAAGAACCCATATTCGATAGCCCTGCTGCAAATGGGGAGAGCTGAGGAAGTCGCTACCCCTCCCCCTCGTCGCTTGTCAGCACGCCCTTCACCGCCCTTGCCCATCCGGCGAGCTTCCGTTCGCGCGTGGCCTGGCTCATGTTCGGCTTGAAGCGGTGCTCGAGGCGCCAGTTGTCGGCGAACTTTGTCGGCTCGGGATAGACGCCGGCCTGGAGGCCGGCGAGATAGGCCGCGCCCAGCGCGGTGGTCTCCTGGATCACGGGGCGGTCGACCGGCGCATCCAAGAGATCGGCGAGGCGCTGCATGGTCCAGTCGGAGGCGGTCATGCCGCCGTCGACGCGGAGCACGACGCTGGCGGTTTCAGAGCTGGGCCAGTCCGCGCGCATCGCGGCCCAGAGATCGAAGGTCTGGTAGCAGACGCTTTCGAGTGCGGCATGGGCGAGCTCGGCCGGGCCGGTGTTGCGGGTGAGGCCGAACAGCGCGCCGCGCACGCGCGGATTCCAGTAGGGCGCGCCCATGCCGACGAAGGCGGGGACGAGATAGACGCTCTGCATGGAGTCGGATTGATCGGCGAGCGGCCCGGTCTCGGCGGCGTGCTTGATGATGCCGAGGCCATCGCGCAGCCATTGCACGGCGCTCCCGGCAACGAAGATCGAGCCTTCAAGCGCATAGGTGCGCTTGCCGTCGAGCTGATAAGCGACGGTGGTCAGCAGCTTGTTCTTCGACACCACCGGCGTCGTGCCGGTGTTGAGCAAGGCAAAGCAGCCGGTGCCGTAAGTCGACTTCATCATGCCCGGACGGAAGCAGGCCTGGCCGATGGTGGCGGCCTGCTGGTCGCCGGCGATGCCTGATATCGCGATGGGGCCGCCGAACAGATCCGGCGTGCTCTCGCCGAAGCGGGCGGAGGAATCCTTCACCTCGGGCAGCATCGAGCGCGGCACGCCGATGATCTCCAAGAGCTCGTCGTCCCACTGCCCGGTATGGATGTTGAACAGCAGTGTGCGCGAGGCGTTGGTGGCGTCGGTGGCGTGCACCTTGCCGCCGGTGAGGCGCCAGAGCAGATAGCAATCGATGGTGCCGAACATCAATTCGCCGCGCGCGGCGCGCGCGCGCGCACCAGGGACGTGGTCGAGAATCCAGGCGACCTTGGTGCCGGAGAAATAGGGATCGATGATCAGGCCGGTCTTCTTGGAGATCACCGGCTCGCGGCCGTCGGCCTTGAGCTTTGCGCAGATATCGGCAGTGCGGCGATCCTGCCAGACGATGGCGCGGTGCACGGCCTGCCCGGTGGCGTGGTCCCACACCACCGTGGTCTCGCGCTGATTGGTGATGCCGATCGCGGCGATGTCCTTTGCCGTGATGCCGGCGTGCTCGATCGCCTCGCGGCACACCATCACGGTCGACGTCCAGATGTCCTCCGGCTCGTGCTCCACCCAGCCCGAAGCCGGAAAATGCTGCGGAAACTCGGCTTGCGCTTTCGCCGCAATGGAAATATCGCCGCGAAACACGATGGCGCGCGAAGAGGTGGTGCCCTGGTCGATGGCGAGGACGAAAGACATGGCGGCTTACCTTGGTGTTTCCCTGAAGGGATCATTGTGTCGCGCCAAAGGGAGCGGATTGGAGGCGGAAGGTCAAGATTGGATGAGCGGGGTGCCGAGTGCTTTCCCTTCTCCCCTTGTGGGAGAAGGTGGCGCGAAGCGCCGGATGAGGGGTTCTATCCACGAGATGAGGGGTTCTATCCACGAGAAGTACTGCGAGAACGTCACACGTGGTGAGAACCCCTCACCCGTCTCGCCGCTCCGCGGCGAGCCACCCTCTCCCACAAGGGGAGAGGGAAAGAAGCAGCCTCGGCCCGCAAGACTAGGACCGCTCCTGCAAAGATGTTACACGCCGGGCCAAGTTAACGGGGCGGCATGACTTTCACTTCTTTTCAGTTCGGCATCTTCGTCGCGGTGGTGTTCGGCGCCTATTATTTGCCGCCGCTACGCCGCTTCCAGGTGCAGTTGCTTGTGGCTGCGAGCGTGTTCTTTTACGGCTTCGGACAGCCCGAGCTGCTGCCGCTGCTGCTGGTCGCGGTTCTCGGAACCCATGTCTGCCTGGTCCTTGCGTTCGAGCACCGAAGCGTGTGGATGCCGGCCGGCATCGTCTTTAACCTCGGCCTGCTGGCGTTCTTCAAATACAAATTCCTGTTCGTGGACGCCGGCGCGGCTCACCTCACCGACGTCGCGCCGGTCGATTTCCTGCTGCGGCTGCCGCTGCCGATCGGCATCTCCTTCTTCGTGTTCCACAACATCAGCCTGCTGGTCGACCTGACGCGCGAGAAACGCAGCGTGAGCCTGCGCGAGGTGTTCCTCTACATCATCTTCTTCCCGCAGCTTGTGTCGGGACCGATCACGCGCGCGGCCCAGTTCATGCCGCAGATCGTTCCGAAGCACATCAACGACATTGCCTTCGCCGAGGCCGCGAAATGGATTCTGGTCGGCTATTTCTTCAAGCTGTATGTGGCGAACAATCTCAACGAGATGACGTCCTATATGGACTTCCCGCTCTACGAGACGCTGCGCACGCAGGACCGCTGGCTGCTCGTGTTCCTCTACAGCTACCAGATCTATGCCGACTTCTTCGGCTACTCCGCGATCGCGCTCGGCCTCGGCCTGTTGTTCGGCTATCGCCTGCCCGTGAACTTCAACCTGCCCTACATCTCGGCATCGTTCTCGGAGTTCTGGACGCGCTGGCACATCTCCCTGTCGACCTGGCTCAGGACCTATCTGTACATTCCCCTCGGCGGCAACCGGCATGGCCCGGCGCGCACCTATCTCAACCTGATGATCGTGATGACCCTCGGCGGGCTCTGGCATGGCGCGAGCCTGAGCTACGCGCTGTGGGGCATGGCGCACGGGCTGCTGCTCGTCATCGAGCGGCCGTTCCTGAAGCTTCTCGGCGATGCGAACCCTGCGGTGCGGGTGATCCGGATGGGCGTCGTGTTCTTCTGCGTGACGATGCTGTGGATCTTCTTCAAGCTGCCGAATTTCGACCACGCCCTCGGCTACCTCAAGGGCATGTTCATCGCCACGGATGCACCCAATCCGCCGAAGCTGTTCTATAACCTCGCTTTGCTCTACGCGCTGCCGGTGATCATCCAGCATGCCGGCATCGGCGCGCTGGTCGACGGCCGGTTGCGGCGATGGGAGCCGTATCTCTATGGTGCGCTGGCGGCGCTGGCCTATCTCGAAGCCGGGCCGGACAGCGCCTTCATCTACTTCCAGTTCTGATCATGCGGCAGGATTCGACAGTTTCGTGGATGATCAAATGCGCCAGTGTCGCGGCGGTGGTGCTGTTCGTCTGCGGCTTCGCCACCGCGCGCTTCGGCTCGGCCCTGCAGCAGCCGGCCGTCACCACCCGCGACGGCAGGCTCGTCACCCTCAACCGCTATGTGCGCGAGCCCACGCCTGACATCGTGCTGGTCGGCAGCTCGGTGACGTGGCGCCTCAAGGAGGAATATTTCTCGCTGCCCCGCATCCGCAATCTGGCGTTGGCCGGCGGATCGCCGGTCACCGGGCTCGAGATCGTTGCACGGCAGGCGAGCCTGCCGAACACCATTCTGATCGAGACGAACGTGCTGACGCGCGAAACCGACAGCGCGCTGGTCGAGAGATTTTCGCATGGCGCGAGCGCGGAGGCCTCGTTGCTGCGCCCGCTGCGAACGGCGGTTGCGGCCTATGAGACGTGGAATCACGCGCCGCCGGATCCGGCCCAGGCGCGTGCCGAACGGGATCGCCTGCTCGGCCAGCCGCCTGATCCGTTCGACAACAGGGTCTATCTCGACCGTGCGGTGGCGCAGATGAACGAGGGTGACCCGACCGTGCCCGTTCGCGCCAATGCGATTCGCATCCGACAGCTCATCGACGATCTGCAGCGGCGCGGCGCGCGCGTCCTCCTCATTCATGTGCCCTTCGCGCCGGAGATCGAGCGCTCGCGCCTTGTCAGGACGACCGACGAGATCGTCGACAACGCCTTTCCGGATCGCGGGCTTTGGCTTCCGATCGAGCCGCCGCGCAGCGAGCTGCGCTGGGCCGACGGCGTGCATCTCGACGAACGGTCCGCTCTGATCGTCGTGCGCGCCATCGAAGGCGCGCTGACCGTGCGGGCGGCGACTACACCGCCGCGGTAGTCACGCCGCCGTCGATGACGATGGTCTGGCCGGTCATGAAGCTCGAGGCGTCAGAGGCGAGATAGGCCACGGCGCCGGCGATCTCGTCGGGCTCGCCGATGCGACGCAGCGGCGTGGTGGCGGTGCGACGCTTGAGATTCGCCTCGTCTTCCCACAGCGCGCGGGCGAAATCGGTCTTGACGAGACCGGGCGGGATGCAGTTGACGCGGACGCCCTTCGGACCCCATTCGCCGGCGAGCGAGCGGCACAGCGCGAAATCGGCAGCCTTCGAGATGCCGTAGGCGCCGATCACCGTGGAGCCGCGCAGGCCCCCGATCGACGAGATGATGATCACCGAGCCGTTGCCGCGCTCGGCCATTTGCGGGATCGCAAGCGCCGAGAGCCAGATGTTGCTCTTGACGTTCGAGCCCATGATCTTGTCGAAGGCTTCGTCGGTGATGTCGAGCAGCGGGCCGTAATACGGGTTCACCGCGGCATTACAGACGAGGATGTCGATCTTGCCGTAATGCTTGGTCGCGCCCGCGATCAGCGCCTCGACCTCGTTCCTGCGCGCGATGTTGCAGGGGATGACGATGGCATCGCCGCCGGAAGCATTGATGCCGTCGGCGACCTCCTTGCACGCATCGGCCTTGCGCGAGGACACCACGACCTTGGCGCCGAGCTTTGCGAGCAACTCGGCGGAGGAGCGGCCGATGCCGCGGCTGGAGCCGGTGACCACGGCGACCTTGCCGGTGAGATCGAACGGGGTGTTTTTCATTTTCGGCTCCGCCATGTCCCCAAACACGGTGTCATCGCCCGACTTGATCGGGCGATCCAGTACTCCGCGGCGGATATTGTGCAAACGATCTGGCGCCGCGGAGTACTGGGTCCCCCGCCTTCGCGGAGGACGACAGTCGTCGTGTGGTCTAGATCAACTCAAATCAACCCGCCCGCGTCGGCGACGCGGCGCTGGTGGTAGTCGGTGTCGCCAAAGGTATTCTCGATCATGGTCAGGCGCTTGAAGTAGTGGCCGATCTTCGCCTCCATGGTCATGCCGATGCCGCCGTGGAGCTGGATCGACTGCTGGCCCACGAACTTCAGCGACTTGCCGATCTGCACCTTGGCCGCGGCGATCGCATTGCTGCGTTCCTTCGCGTCCTCGAAATCACCAGCCATGGTCGCGAACATCGACATCGAGCGCGCCTGCTCGGCGGCGACGAACATGTCGGAGGCGCGGTGCTGCAGCGACTGGAACGAGCCGATCGCGACGCCGAACTGCTTGCGGGTCTTGATGTACTCGACGGTGGTCTTCAGCGACTCGTCCATCAGGCCGACCGCCTCGGCGCAGAGCGCGATGCGGGCTTCGTCGACGACGCGCTCGATCAACGCGAGCGAATCCTCGGGGTTGCCGAGCACGGCGTCCGGGCCGATCTCGACGCCGGTGAAGGTAACGTCGGCGGCATGCAGGCCGTCCTGGGTCGGATAGCTCTTCTTCGCAACGCCCTTGGCGTCGGCGGGGACCAGGAAGACGCCGATGCCGATCTTGTCACGGCGATCGCCCTTGGTGCGCGCGGTGACGACAAGCGTGTCGGCATTCTCGCCGTTGAGCACGACGAATTTCTCGCCGTCGATCACCCAGCCGTCGCCCTTCTTCTTCGCGGTCGTGGCGACGTCGAACAGATCGTAGCGCGCGTTCTTCTCGAGCTGGGCGAAGGCTAGCGTCTTGCTGCCGTCGATGATCCCGGGCACGTGAGCAGCCTTCTGCGCATCGGTGCCTGCATGGCGCAGGAAGCCGCCGCCGATCACGACCGTCGCGAGATAAGGCTCGAGGACCAGCGCCTTGCCGAGCGCCTCCATCACGATCATGGTCTCGACGCCGCCGCCGCCAAAGCCGCCATCGGCTTCGCTGAAGGGAAGGCCGAGCAGGCCCTGCTCGGCGAGCTTGAGCCAGACGGCTTTGCTCCAGCCGCCCTTCTCCTTCATGTATTTCTTGCGCTGCTCGAAATCGTAGGAATCGGTCAGCAGGCCGTCGATGCTTTCCTTGAGAAGCCGCTGCTCCTCGTTCAGATCAAAATCCATGTTTCTCTCCAAATCGGCGGGAATTGCCCTGCCGTCGCCTCACCCTCAGACGTCATCCCCGCCTTGTGCGCAATTGCGCACTGGAGCGGGGATCCAGTAAACGCAGGCGCCTGCCGTACTCACGACCGCCGCGGCGTACTGGGTCCCCCGCCTTCGCGGGGGACGACACCGTCATTGCCTTGCGCGCACCGTCACAGCCCCAGCACCGCCTTGGCGATGATGTTGCGCTGGATCTCGTTGGAGCCGCCGTAGATCGAGACCTTGCGGTTGTTGAAGTAGCTCGGCGCGATCTGGGCGGTCCAGTCCATGGCTTCGTTGGAGCCGTCGTCGCCGTGCACGTCGTAGGGCGCGGCGAACGGGCCGATCACTTCCATCAACAGCTCGGTGGTGGTCTGCTGAATCTCGGAGCCCTTGATCTTCAACACGGAGGACGCCGGGTTCGGCTTGCCCTTGCCGTGCTTGCCTTCGTCGGCGACGACGCGCAGCTGCGTCAGCTCGAGCGCCTTCAGCTCGATCTCGCAGGCCGCCAGCTTCTCGCGGAAGGCGGGGTCCTGGATGATCGGCTTGCCGCCGGACTCGACCTTCGACGCAAGATCCTTGATGCGGCGGATGCGCTCCTTGGAGACGCCGACGCGGGCGATGCCGGTCCGCTCATTGCCGAGCAGGAATTTGGCGTAGTCCCAACCCTTGTTTTCCTCGCCGATCAGGTTCTCGTAGGGCACCTCGACGTCGTCGAAGAAGACTTCGTTGACCTCGACGCCGCCGTCGATGGTCTGGATCGGGCGCACGGTGACGCCCTTCGACTTCATCGAGAACACGATGAAGGAGATGCCCATCTGCTTCTTGGCGTTGTTGTCGGTGCGGCACAGGCAGAAGATCATGTCGGCGTGCTGGGCCAGCGTGGTCCAGGTCTTCTGGCCGTTGATGATCCACTTGTCGCCCTTGCGCTCGGCCTTGGTCTTGAGCGAGGCGAGGTCGGATCCCGAACCGGGCTCGGAAAAACCCTGGCACCACCAATCGTCGACATTGGCGATGCGCGGCAGGTACTTCTTCTTCTGCTCATCATTGCCGAAGGTGTAGATGACGGGGCCGACCATGCTGACGCCGAAGGCGAGCGGCTGCGGCGCCGGATGAGCCTGGAGCTCCTCGTTGAAGATGTAGTGCTGCACGGGCGTCCAGCCGGTGCCGCCATATTCCTTCGGCCAGTGGCTGACGCCCCAGCCCTTCTTGTTGAGGATGCGCCACCAAGTCACCATCTCGTCCTTCGAGAGATGACGACCCTCGACCATCTTGCGCCGCGTGTCCGGCGGCACGTTGTCGCGGAAGAACTGCCGCACTTCCTCGCGAAACGCCTGCTCTTCTTTCGTGAATGCGAGATCCATCGGATCCTCCTGTGAGCGATTTTATTCTTACCAAATCCGCCGTCATTCCGGGATGCGCCGTAAGGCGCAGGCCCGGAATGACAGAAAGAGTTACTGCAACACCTCGAACAATCCGGCCGCGCCCATGCCGCCGCCGACGCACATCGTGACGACTGCATACTTGGCCTTGCGGCGGCGTCCCTCGATCAAGGCGTGGCCGGTCAGGCGCGCGCCGGACATGCCGTAGGGATGGCCGACCGAGATCGCACCGCCGTTGACGTTGATCTTCTCGGGGTCGATGCCGAGCTTGTCGCGGCAATACAGCACCTGCACGGCGAAGGCTTCGTTGAGCTCCCAAAGGCCGATATCGTCGACGGTGAGGCCGTGGCGCTTGAGCAGGCGCGGCACGGCGAACACCGGGCCGATGCCCATCTCGTCCGGCTCGCAGCCCGCGGAGACGAAGCCGCGGAAGATGCCGAGCGGCTTGAGGCCGCGCTTGGAAGCTTCCTTGTCGCTCATGATGACGGAGGCGCCGGCGCCATCGGAGAGCTGGCTGGCATTGCCGGCGGTGATGGTGAAGCCATCGCCGCGCACCGGCTTGAGGCCGGCAAGGCCTTCCGCGGTGGTCTCGGGGCGCGGACCTTCGTCCTGCGACAGCGTGACATCCTTCATCGAGACGGCAGCGGTCGCCTTGTCGGTCACCGCCATCTGCGTAGTGATCGGCGCGAGCTCGTCCTTGAACTTGCCGCCCTGCTGGGCGGCAGCGGTGCGGCGCTGGCTCTCCAGCGAATATTCATCCTGCTTCTCGCGCGAGATGCCGTAGCGCTTGGCGACGACCTCGGCGGTGTCGATCATGGGCATGTAGACCTCGCCCTTGATCTTGAGCAGCGCCGGATCCTGCGCGTGGAAGCCGTTCATCTTGTCGTTCTGCACGAGGCTGATCGACTCGCCGCCGCCACCGACCGCGATCTCGACGCCGTCGAAGATCACCGAGCGCGCGGCGAGCGCGATCGCCTGCAGGCCCGAGGCGCATTGCCGGTCGATCGTGGTGCCGGCGACGGTGACGGGCAGGCCGGCACGCAGCAGCGCCTTGCGCGCGATGTTGCCGCCGGTCGCGCCCTGCTGCAGCGCTGCGCCCATCACGACGTCCTCGACCTCCTTCGGATCGACCTTGGCGCGCGCGACGGCTTCGCCGATGGCGTGGCCGAGCAGGGTCGCGCCCTCGGTGGCGTTGAGCATGCCGCGATAGGCCTTGCCGATCGGGGTGCGGGCGGTGGAAACGATGACGGCGTCGGTCAAGAGCGACCTCCTGATGAGTGTTGAGCGGATTGTGACGGTTTCTGCTGCTGACGCAACTCGTGGCGCGACAGCTTTCCGACCGGCGTGCGCGGCAGATCGTCGACGAACTCGACCGCGGCCGGCAATTCGTGCTTGCCGAGCTTGCCCGTGAGCTGACTGCGCAGCTCCTCGAGCGAGAACGGTTTTGCCTCCGGCCTCAGCTTGATGAAGGCTTTTGCGGCCTCGCCGCGATACGGGTCGGGAATGCCGAGCACGATGACCTCATGCACCCCGGGAATGGTGTAGATCGCCTGTTCGATCATCTGCGGATAGACGTTGAAGCCGCCGGAGATGATCATGTCCTTCTTGCGGTCGACCAGGAAGAAGTAGCCGTCCGCATCCATGTAGCCGATGTCGCCGGTGAGGAAGCGGCCGTCGACGAAGGCGTCCGCGGAGCCCTCCGGCTTGTTCCAGTAGCCCTTGGTGACGTTCGGGCCCTTGATGCGGATCTCGCCGACTTCGCCGGGCGGCAGCACTTTTTTCGGATCGTCCAGCGCGACGACGTCGAGTTCGATGCTAGGCAGCATGAGACCGATCGAGCCGGACTTCTCGGGACCGGTGGGCGGATGGCCGGTGCCGGGCGAGCAGGTCTCGGTCATGCCCCAGCCGCTCTTGAGCTTCTTGCCGACCTTGCGCTCGAAGAAGCTTGCGACCTCGACGGGCAGCGGCGCGCCGCCGGAGCCGATGGCGTTGAGCGAGGAGAAATCGCGCTTGTCGAGATCAGGCAGCGCCGCGATCGCGATCCACATCGTCGGCACGCCCGGAAAATATGTCGCGCGCTTGACCTCGATGTCGCGCATCACGGCTTCGACGTCGAAGCGCTGATGCAGCGAGATCAAATTGCCGCGGCGGAGCGAGGACAGCAGCACGACGGTGAGCGCATAGATGTGGAACAGCGGCAGCACGCAGATCACGCGCTCGATGATTTCGCCGCGCGCGGCGCGCGACGGCTTACCCCAGACGTCGTAGATCGACACCGCCGAGGTGAGATTGCCGTGCGTCAGCATCGCGCCCTTGGGCAGGCCGGTGGTGCCGCCGGTATATTGCAGCAGCGCGACGTCGTCGGCCCCGACGTTCGGCCATGCTGCCGGCGCGGCCGCGCCCTCGACGAAGGTCTTGAAGGTGACGATGCGGGGATCGTTGGGGATCGCGGCCTGCGGTGTGCCGACCTTGCCCCAATCATCGTCCTCGCAGACGACGAGGCGGTCGACCAGGCCCTTCTCCAGAAATTTCAGCGCGGTCGGCAGCAGCGCCTGGAGGTTCGAGGTGACGAGCAGGCGCGATCCTGAATCGGACACCTTGTGCGTGAGCGCGATCTCGCCGTCGAGCGGCGACAGATGCGCGACGCGGCTACCTGCCTTCAGCGCGCCGAAGAAAGTGATGGGGTGATCCGGCGTGTTGCCGAGGAACAGCGCGACGGAGGAATCCTTGCCGCAGCTGGCGCGCAGGAACGCCGCAGCCGCACGCTCGGCTCGCGCGGCGAGATCGGCGTAGGAGATGGCGCGGTCGCGAAATTCCAGCGCGGTGCGCGGGCCGTACTCGGCGGCGGCCTTCGACAACAGGTCCGGGAGCGTGCCCTGGACGATGGTGTCGTCCCAATGCACGCCTTCGGGATAAAACTGTTCGCCGGGATGGGTCATTTCCTGCATCACAATCAGTCGTCATTCCGGGGCGCGACGAAGTCGCGAGCCCGGAATCCATCAGGCCGCACGCTCTGAGGAGAAATGGATTCCGGGCCTGGCCCTTCGGGCCATCCCGGAATGACGTGCGGATAGACTACGGCCATCACGCCGCCTTTGACGCCGCCGCGAGCGAGGCAAACGTCTTGCCTTCTGCCGCGAGCTTCTTCAGCAGCGGCGCGGGCTCGAGGCTGGGATCGTTGGTCTCCTTGGCATAGAACGACAAACGATCGGCGATGTGCTTGAGGCCGACGCTGTCGGCCCAGAACATCGGGCCGCCGCGGTAGATCGGCCAGCCATAGCCGTAGAGCCAGACCACGTCGATGTCCGAGGGACGCGCCGCGATGCCCTCTTCCAGGATCTTCGCGCCCTCGTTGACCATCGGATACATCATGCGCTCGAGGATCTCCTCGTCGCTGACGACGCGCTTTTTGCGGCCGAGACGGAGCAGCGTCTCATCGATCAGCTTCTCGACCTCGGGGTCGGGCATCGGCGCGCGCGAACCGGCTTCGTACTTGTAGTAGCCCTTGCCGGTCTTCTGGCCGAAGCGGCCGGCTTCACACAGCGCATCCGCGATCTCGGACTTGATGCCGCGATCTTTCCGCGAGCGCCAGCCGATGTCGAGGCCGGCGAGATCGCCCATGGCGAACGGTCCCATCGGCATGCCGAACTTCGTCACGACGGCATCCACCTGCTGCGGCAGCGCGCCTTCGAACAGCAGCTTCTCGGACTGCTTGCTGCGCTGGGCGAGCATGCGATTGCCGACGAAGCCGTCGCAGACGCCGACCACGGCCGGCACCTTTGCGATCTTGCGTGCGATCGTCACGGCGGTGACCAGCGCATCCGGCGCGGTCTTGTCGGCGCGCACGATCTCGCACAGCTTCATGACGTTGGCCGGGGAGAAGAAATGCATGCCGAGCACGTCCTGCGGACGCTTGGTCGACTTCGCGATCTCGTCGATGTTGAGATAGGACGTGTTGGAGGCGAGCACCGCGCCCGGCTTGGCGTACTGGTCGAGCTTGCCGAACACTTCCTTCTTCACCGCCATGGTCTCGAACACGGCCTCGATGACGAGGTCGGCATCGCCGACATTCTCGATGCCGACCTTGCCGTCGATCAGCGCCATGCGCTTGGCGGGCGCATCGGCCGGGATGCCGCCGCGCGCGGCGGTCGCTTCCCAGTTCTTCTGCATGATGCCCATGCCGCGCTTGAGCTGCTCCTCGGCGGTCTCGATCAGGGTGACCGGGATGCCGGCATTGGCAAAGGACATCGCGATGCCGCCGCCCATGGTGCCGGCGCCGAGGATCGCGACCCGGTTCACCGGCCGCCCCTTGGTGCCCTCAGGCACGCCCGCGATCTTGTTGGCTTCGCGCTCGGCGAAGAAGGCGTAGCGCTGCGCCTTGGACTGGTCGCTGGCGACGAGCTTGAGGAAGCCCTCGCGCTCTTTCTTCAGGCCCTCGTCGAAGGGTAGGTCAATGGCGCAGCCAACGGCGTCGGCCGCCGCGAACGGCGCCTCAAGGCCGCGCGACTTCTTGGTCATGGCGGCAACGGCGTTGGTGAAGATCGAACGGTCGGCTTTGGCCGCGGCGAGCTTGGAATCGTCGTCGCGCAGGCGGCGCAGGGGACGCTTCTCCGCGATCAGCTTGCGCACGAAGGCCTCGCCGCCGGAGGCCGGGCCCTCGACGATCTCCTCGATCAGACCGTTCTTCAGTGCTTCCGCAGCACCGATGGGATCACCGCCGACGATCATCTTGACGGCGAGCTCGGGACCGACCGCGCGGGGCAGACGCTGAGTGCCGCCGGCGCCCGGCAGCAGGCCGAGCTTCACCTCGGGCAGGCCGAGCTTGGCCTCTTTCACCGCGACACGGAAATGGCAGGCGAGCGCAACCTCGAGCCCGCCGCCGAGCGCGGTGCCGTGGATCGCAGCAACCACCGGCTTCGACGAATTCTCGATTTCGGACAGCACGTCGTTGAGAGCCGGCGGCTTCGGCGGTTTGCCGAACTCGGTGATGTCCGCACCCGCAATGAAGGTGCGGCCGGCGCAGGTCAGCACGATGCCCTTGATGGCGGGATCGGCGACAGCGGCCTTGATGCATTCCAGGATTCCGCCGCGCACTGCGGCACTGAGCGCGTTGACCGGAGGACTGTTGACCGTGACGATGCCGACTTCGTCATGACGCTCAAGCTTGACCACTTCGCTCACGGTGTCCCTCCTTGGTGGGGCTATATGCTTTTGTCGATTTCGCGGTGCGGAATTTAATTCCGCATCTTGACGGCAGGGTTATTTTGAAGCACGGACGTTGTCAACGACTCCGCGCAAGAAGCAGATCAGGGATGAAGCGTACAGGAAAGAAGACTGCGACCGATCGGAATTTCGTCGTCGCGCTTTCCCGCGGACTGGACGTATTGCGCGCATTCCACCCCAATGACGGCCTTCTTGGCAATCAAGAGATCGCGGCGCGGACGAATCTGCCCAAGCCGACCGTGTCGCGGCTGACCTATACACTGACAAAGCTCGGTTATCTGACGCCGGTTCCGCGCTTCGAGAAGTACCAGCTCACGCCCGCGGCGATGTCACTCGGCTACGCCGCACTCGCAAATCTCGGTGTTCGGCATTTGTCCGAACCGTTTCGCGAGGAAATGATGCGCGCGACCGGCGGCGCGGTCGCCGTCGGCGGCCGCGACCGTCACAGCATGATCTATTTCGGACAGAGCCGCGGCAGCGAGACCGTCGGCGTTCAACTTGACGTCGGCTCCCGCGTACCGATTGCAACCAGCGCGATGGGCCGCGCCTATTTCTGGGCGCTCGACGCCGACGATCGCGCGGAGCTCTCGCGTCTGCTGCGCGAGCATTACGGCAGCCGCTGGCCAAAGATGCGCGATGGATTGGAACGTTCCGGCGAGACCGTGGCGAAGTACGGATTTGCGATTTCGGTCGGCGACTGGCACGACGACATCGGCGCCGCCGGCGTCGCGCTCAAGCTCAACGACGGAACTGGACCTTACGCATTCAATTGCGGCGCGCCCGCATTCCGTTTCACGGAAGAGCGTTTGATCAACGACATTGGACCGCGTCTGCTCGCGATGGTAAGGAACATCGAAGCGGCACTCGGGGGTCTGATGCCGCAATCAAAAAAAGAACCCAGCAAAAAGCTGAGATCAGGAGGAAGAGTTGCACGCGTGGCCGAGGGGATCAGATAGTCTTTGTCATCGCTGGGAGCGGTTTGCATCGCCCCTTTGCCCACTCAATCACGTGGGCGAGACGAGATGACGCAGGCACAGCTCGCGCAGGGGACATCGCCCCTGCTCGCCGTTCGCGACGTCAGCGTCGTGTTCGGCGGCATCGTCGCGCTCAACGGCGTGTCCTTCGACATGCACAAGGGCCAGATCCTCGGATTGATCGGGCCAAACGGCGCCGGCAAGACAACGCTCTTCAACTGTCTCTCGCGGCTCTATCAGCCGTCGTCCGGCGACATCCTGATGGAAGGCGTGAGCATCCTGACACGGGCGCCGCACCGGATCGCCGAGATCGGCATCGGCCGCACTTTCCAGAACGTCGCGCTGTTTCCGAACCTATCGGTGATGGACAATGTCCGTGTCGGCGCGCATTCGAAGACCTCCAGCGACATCATCAGCGACTCCCTGAAGCTCGCCTGGGTCCGGCGCAGCGAGGCCAGCGTCAACAAGAAGGTGCACGAGATCCTCGCTTATCTCGGCCTTGAGGACGTCGCCCACACCGTCGTGTCCGGCCTGCCCTTCGGCACACAGAAGCGGGTCGAGTTGGCGCGCGCTCTGGCAGCCGATCCGAAGATCCTGCTGCTCGACGAGCCGGCCGGCGGCCTCAACCACGAAGAAGTCTACGTACTCGGGGACCTCATTCGCCGCATCCGCGATGAGCGCCACATGACCGTGCTGCTGGTCGAGCACCACATGGGCCTCGTGATGTCGATCGCCGACCACGTCGTCGCGCTGAATTTCGGCAAGAAACTCGCGGAAGGCACGCCGGCTCAGGTGCAGGCCGATCCCGACGTCATCAAGGCCTATCTCGGGAGCAAGGATCAATGACGCAGCTGCTCAACGTCAAGGATCTGCGCGCCTATTATGGCCAGGTCCAGGCGCTCCACGGCCTGTCCTTCTCGCTCAACGAGGGCTCGCTCGTGACGCTGCTCGGCGCCAACGGCGCCGGCAAGACCACCACACTGCGCGCGATCTGCAACATGGTGCGCTCCACCGGCGACGTCGAGTTCGAAGGCAAGCCGCTGAACAACCGCTCCACCGAGAGCATCGTGCGTTTCGGCATCGCCCACGTGCCACAGGGCCGCGGCACCTTCACCAATATGACGGTGGAGGAGAATCTCCAGTTGGGGGCCATCACCCGCAAGGATCGCGCCGGCATCGTCTCCGACATCGAGCGCATGTATGCGCATTTTCCGGTCCTGAAGCAGCGCCACACCCAGCAGGCCGGGACGCTCTCCGGCGGCGAGCAGCAGATGCTCGCGGTCGCGCGCGCGTTGATGCTGCGGCCGCGCCTGATGTTGCTGGACGAACCGTCCTTCGGCCTCGCGCCGCTGGTGGTGCGTGACCTGTTCGGCATCCTCGGCAAGATCAACCGCGAGGACAAGGTGTCGATCCTCGTGGTCGAGCAGAACGCGCAACTCGCGCTCGAACTCGCCGACCAGGCTTATGTGATCGAGACGGGCCGTATCGTGATGTCCGGCAAGGCCAAGGACATCGCGAACAACGAAGAAATCCGCAAATCCTATCTGGGTTACTGAGGGAGCCGGGACAATGGAGCTGTTCACCAACCAGGTCCTCGCCGGCATCGCCACGGGCGCGATCTATGCCTGCATGGCCTTGGCCGTCGTCATGATCTACCAGGCCATCGATCATCTCAACTTCGCGCAAGGCGAGATGGCGATGTTCTCGACCTTCATCTCCTGGCAGTTGATGCAGTGGGGCGTGTCCTACTGGGCCGCCTTCCTGATCACGCTGGCATTTTCCTTCGTCGCGGGCATCGCGATCGAGCGCATCCTGTTCAAGCCGCTCGCGAAAGCACCGGTGCTGACCAACGTCGCCGGCTTCATCGCGCTGTTTGCGATCATCAACTCCTCGGCCGGCCTGATCTGGGACTTCACGATCAAGCAATATCCGACCCCGTTCGGCTCCGCACCGTTCCTCGGCAGCCAGCTGATCTCCACCCACCAGGCCGGCATGATCGGCGTCACGATAGCGCTGCTGCTCGCGCTGTATTTCTTCTTCCAGTACACGCGGATCGGTCTTGCGATGCGCGCGGCCGCCTCGGTGCCTGAATCGGCCCGCCTCGTCGGCATCAACACGAGCTGGATGATCGCGCTCGGCTGGGGCATGGCAACCGCGATCGGCTCGATCGCCGGCATGCTGATCGCTCCGGTTGTTTTCCTCGAGCCCAACATGATGGGCGGCGTGCTGATCTACGGCTTCGCCGCCGCGGTGCTCGGCGGTCTGTCGAGCCCGTTCGGCGCCGTGGTCGGCGGCTTCCTGGTCGGCGTGTTCGAGAACCTCGCCGGCACCTACATCCCCGGCGTCGGCAACGAACTGAAGCTCCCGATCGCGCTCGCGCTGATCATCTCCGTCCTGGTCGTCAAACCCGCTGGCCTGTTCGGCCGGCCAATCGTCAAGCGAGTTTGATCATGAGCGCAGCAGAAGAAGTCGTCACCGAAGGCCACGAGGCGGTCGAGGCGGTCCCGAAGCGGGCCATGACGCTGGGCACCGGCACCTCGCTGGTGGTGCTGGCGGCGTTGTTGGTCGTGCCGTTGTTCGTCAAGAACTTCATCATCTTCCAGATGACGATGCTCCTGATCTACGGGCTCGCGGTGCTGGCGCTGAACATCCTGACCGGCGGTTCCGGCCAGTTCTCGCTCGGCCAGAGCGCATTCTACGCCGTCGGCGCCTATACCTCGGCGGTGCTGATGGAGCATGCCAACGTCAACTATGCGCTGACCATTCCGATTTCCGCGGCGATCTGCTTCGGGTTCGGCTACCTGTTCGGCAAGCCGGCGCTGCGACTGTCGGGCATCTATCTCGCGCTCGCGACCTTCGCACTCGCCACCGCAATGCCGCAGCTGCTCAAGCTGAACTTCCTCGAGCACTGGACCGGCGGCGTGCAGGGCCTCGTCGTCACCAAGCCGGACGCGCCGTTCGGCCTGCCGATGTCGCAGGACATGTGGCTGTACTATTTCACGCTCATCGTGACGATCGCGATCTACATCTTCTCGGTGAACCTGCTGCGCTCCCGCTCGGGGCGTGCCTTCATGGCGATCCGCGACAACGAGATCGCGGCGTCCTCGATGGGCGTCAACGTCGCGCTCTACAAAACACTGGCTTTCGGGGTGTCCGCGGGCATCACCGGCGTCGCCGGCTCGCTCGGCGCCATCGCCGTGCAATTCGTCGCGCCCGACAGCTACACCATCACGCTCGCGATCTCGCTGTTCCTCGGCATGGTCGTCGGCGGCGTCGGCTGGCTGCCCGGCTCGTTCGTCGGCGCGGCCTTCATCATCTTCGTGCCGAACATGGCGGAGAGCATCTCAAAGGGCCTCTCCGGCGCCGTGTTCGGTGTGCTGCTGTTCCTCGTCATCTACCTGGTGCCGCACGGCGCAAGGCAGATCGCGATCCTGGGCCAGCAACTCGCTGGCAAGATCAGGAAGAACTGAAGACCCTCATCCAGGCGTTCATTGAAGAAGGAGATCGAATTGCTTTTTGGAAGAACACTGCGAGCCGCCGCGCTGGTCACGGCAACGGCGGCCATTTCCCTCACCTCCGGCGCTGCACTCGCCCAAAAGAAGTACGACACCGGCGCGTCCGATACCGAGATCAAGATCGGCAACATCATGCCGTACAGCGGTCCGGCGTCGGCCTATGGCATCATCGGCAAGACCGAAGAAGCCTACTTCCGGATGATCAACGACAAGGGCGGCATCAACGGCCGCAAGATCAACTTCGTCAGCTATGACGACGGCTATTCGCCGCCGAAGGCCGTCGAGCAGGTGCGCAAGCTGGTCGAGAGCGACGAGGTGCTGGTGGTGTTCAACCCACTCGGCACGCCCTCGAACACGGCGATTCAGAAGTACCTCAATGCCAAGAAGATCCCGCAGCTCTTCGTCGCCACCGGCGCCACCAAGTGGAACGACCCGAAGAACTTCCCCTGGACCATGGGCTGGCAGCCCTCCTACCAGAGCGAAGCGCAGATCTACGCGAAATGGCTGATGAAGGAGAAGCCCGACGCCAAGGTCGCGATCCTCTACCAGAACGACGATTTCGGCAAAGACTACCTCAAGGGCACCAAGGACGGCCTCGGCGCCAAGGCCTCGTCCATGATCATCATGGAGGAGAGCTACGAGGTGTCCGAGCCGTCGATCGACGGCCACATCGTCAAGATCAAGGCCGCCAATCCCGACGTGCTCTTGATCTACACCACGCCGAAGTTCGCGGCCCAGACCATCAAAAAGACCGCCGAGCTCAGCTGGAAGCCACTCCAGATCCTCACCAACGTGTCGATCTCGGTCGGCAGCGTGATGAAGCCGGCCGGCTTCGAGAACGCGCAGGGCGTGCTGTCGGCGGCCTATGCCAAGGACTCCACGGATCCGCAATGGGCCAACGACCCCGGCATGAAGAAGTGGAATGAGTTCGTCGACAAGTACATGCCTGGCGCCGACAAATCGGACACCAGCATGGTCTACGGCTATGGCGCCGCCTCGACCCTCGCCAAGGTGCTGGAGATGTGCGGCGATGATCTCACCCGCGCCAACATCATGAAGCAGGCCGCCGCATTGAAGGACTTCGCTCCGGACACCCTGCTGCCCGGCGTCAAGATCAACACCAGTGCCACCGATTTCGCTCCGATCGCGCAGCTCCAGATGATGCGTTTCAAGGGCGAGAAGTGGGAACTGTTCGGCGAGATCATCAGCGGCGACGTCGCCTCCGAGTGAACCGCTGACGCAACAATTCGAGCTGACAAGCCCCCGCGGGCGACCGCGGGGGCTTTTTGTTGACGGCCGGCGTCAATCTTGTTCAATGCGGCGCCGATCCAGCCCGGGGTAGGAGAACTATGATCGCCGTTCGATTTCAGGTTGCGACCTTCTCGGCCGCATTCGCGTTGTGCACTGCGATGAGCAGCGGGGCACTGGCGCAAAAGAAATACGATACCGGCGCCTCCGACACCGAGATCAAGATCGGCAACATCATGCCCTATAGCGGCCCCGCCTCCGCCTATGCCGCGATCGGCAAGACCGAGGAGGCCTATTTCAACAAGATCAATGCCGAGGGCGGCATCAACGGCCGCAAGATCAGGTTCATCTCCTATGACGACGCCTACTCGCCGCCGAAAACGGTGGAGCAGGCGCGCAAGCTGGTCGAGAGCGACGGCGTGCTTTTAATCTTCGGCTCGCTCGGAACCTCCACCAACAATGCAATCCGCAGATACATGAACGAGAAGAAGGTGCCGCAATTGTTCGTGGCGAGCGGCGCCTCGAAGTGGAACGACCCGAAGAACTTCCCCTGGACCATGGGCTGGCAGCCGAGCTACGTCAGCGAGGCGCGCATCTACGCCAAGTACATCATGAAGGAGAAGCCGGACGGCAAGATCGGCGTGCTCTACCAGAACGACGATTTCGGCAAGGACTATCTGAAGGGACTGAAGGAGGGCCTTGGCCCGAAGGCCTCGATGATCGTGCGGGAAGAAGGCTACGACACCTCCGAGCCGGCGATCGACGAGCGGGTTGTGAAGCTGAAGTCCACGGGCGCCGATATCTTCATCAGCATTACCAGCCCGAAATTCGCCGCGCAGGGGATCAAGAAGGCGGCGGAGATCAACTGGCATCCGATCCAGATCATCTCCAACGTGTCGGCTTCGGTCGGCGGCGTGCTGGAGCCGGCCGGCCTCGAGGTCTCGCAAGGCGTGCTGTCGGCGAGCTACGCCAAGGACGGCTCCGACCCGCAATGGAACGCCGACGACGGCATGAAGAAGTTCTACAATTTCCTCGCGCAGTACGAGCCGAAGGCCAACAAGCTCGATGCCGGCGTGGTGTTCGGCTATGCGGCAGCGCAGACGATGGTGAAGGTGCTGCAGATGTGCGGCGACGATCTCACCCGCGAGAACATCATGAGGCAGGCCGCTTCCTTGAAGGATTTCGAACCCGATACACTCTTGCCCGGGATCAAGATCAACACCGCGCCGGACGATTTCGCGCCGATCAAGCAGCTGCAGATGATGCGCTTCAAGGGCAAGAAGTGGGAGCTGTTCGGCGACGTCATCTCGAGCCAGCTCGGCCACTGAGCGTCACACAATTCAAGATCGCTCTGCTTTACTTCAGCAACCTAAGCGCAATTGATTAACGGCGCGCGAAATCTCACGCGCCGGAATATTCCCCGCGGCCTCAAATCATTTGCACGTCCTGCGCCGGTGACCCAGGCGCGCTTTTTCTTGCTGGCCGCGATGGATGGGTATTCAATGTGCGACGGAGCGGCGCGCAACGATCGCTCCCCATCAAGAACAATCGACACATTCAACCGACCCAGGGAGAGCGAGATGCCTGCAATGCACGTGCGGTTGGCGGCCTTTTCGGCTGCCTTCCTGATGGCTGCCACCTTGTCCACGACAGCATCGGCACAGAAGAAATACGACACCGGCGCTTCCGACACCGAGATCAAGATCGGCAACATCATGCCCTATAGCGGACCGGCCTCCTCCTACGGCGTGATCGGCAAGACCGAGGAGGCCTATTTCCGCAAGATCAACGCGGAAGGCGGCATCAACGGCCGCAAGATCAGCTTCGTCTCCTATGACGACGCCTATTCCCCGCCGAAGACGGTGGAGCAGGCGCGCAAGCTGGTCGAGAGCGACGAAGTCCTGCTGATCTTTAATTCGCTCGGCACGCCGCCGAACTCGGCGATCCAGAAATACATGAACCAGAAGAAGGTGCCGCAGCTGTTCGTCGCCACCGGCGCTACCAAATGGAACGATCCGCAAGCTTTCCCGTGGACCATGGGCTGGCAGCCGAACTACCAAAGCGAGACCGTCATCTATGCCAAGTACATCCTGAAGAACAAGCCGGACGCCAAGATCGCGGTGCTCTATCAGAACGACGATTACGGCAAGGACTATCTGAAGGGCTTCAAGGATGGGCTCGGCGCCAAAGCGGCCTCGATGATCGTTATCGAGGACACCTATGAGGTCTCCGAGCCGACCATCGACTCGCACATCGTGAGACTGAAGGCCTCGGGCGCCGACGTCTTCATGAACATCACCACGCCGAAATTCGCGGCGCAAGCGATCAAGAAGAATGCCGAGCTCGGCTGGAAGCCGCTGCACTTCCTCAACAACGTCTCGAACTCGATCGGCAGCGTGATCAAGCCGGCCGGCTTCGAGAATGCGCAGGACGTCATCTCGTCGCAGTATTTCAAGGATCCCACCGACGCGCAATGGAAGAGCGACCCTGCGATGATTGGCTGGAACGAGTTCCTGGACAAGTACTATCCGGAAGCGAACCGCGCCGATGCCGCGGTGATGTACGGCTACATCGTGGCCCAGGGCCTTGTCCACGTGCTCAAGGCCTGCGGCGACAATCTGACCCGCGAGAACGTCATGAAACAGGCCGCCAGCATCAAGGATTACGAGCCGGGCGGCCTGTTGCCGGGCATCAAGGTAAACACCTCGGCCACCGATTTCGCCCCGCTCTCGCAGCTGCAGCTGATGCGCTTCAAGGGCGAGCATTGGGAGCGATTTGGCGACATCCTGAGCGGCGACGTCGGAGGCTGAACGTTAACCAGTCGCCGAACGTGTGACCAAAAATCGACTAAAGACGCAGCCCCTGCGGCTCTGCCGCAGGGTCTTTTCCTTGAAGCCTTCGGGCAAATCGTATTGAATTGCGAGGCGTCGCCAAAAACAAGCAAGCCAAGAAAAGGGACGCGCACACATCAAGAAAAACAGGGAGATTGGAATGCCTGCTGTCACCGGCAAGCTTGCGGCCGCTTCATTGGCGCTCGCGCTTCTCGCGGCCACGACGTCCACCGCATCGGCCCAGAAGAAATACGATACCGGCGCGACCGACACCGAGATCAAGATCGGCAACATCATGCCCTACAGCGGACCGGCCTCCGCCTACGGCATCATCGGACGGACCGAGGCCGCCTATTTCAAGAAGATCAACGAAGAGGGCGGCATCAACGGCCGCAAGATCAATTTCGTCTCCTACGACGACGCCTATTCGCCGCCCAAGACGGTGGAGCAGGCACGCAAGCTGGTCGAGAGCGACGAGGTGCTACTGGTCTTCAACTCGCTCGGCACGCCGCCGAACTCGGCGATCCAGAAATACATGAACTCGAAGAAGGTGCCGCAGCTGTTCGTCGCCACCGGCGCCACCAAATGGAACGATCCGCAGAACTTCCCCTGGACGATGGGCTGGCAGCCCAACTACCAGAGCGAGACGCAGATCTACGCGAAGTACATCCTGAAGGCGATGCCCAACGCCAAGATCGGCGTGCTCTACCAGAACGACGATTACGGCAAGGATTATTTGAAGGGCCTGAAGGACGGTCTCGGCGCCAAGGCCGCGAGCATGATCGTGCTCGAGGAAAGCTACGAGACCTCGGAGCCGACCATCGACAATCACATCGTCAAGCTGAAGGCGACCGGCGCCGACGTCTTCATCAACATCACCACGCCGAAATTCGCGGCGCAGGCGATCAAGAAGATCGCGGAAGTGGGCTGGAAGCCAACGCACTTCCTCAACAACGTCTCGGCCTCGGTTGGCAGCGTGATCAAGCCCGCCGGCTTCGAGAATTCGCAGGACATCATCTCGGCGGCCTATCTGAAGGACGTCTCCGATCCGCAGTGGAAGGACGACGCCGGCATGAAGGGCTTCCTGGAGTTCATGACGAAGTACTTCCCCGAAGGCGACAAGCTCGACGGCGGCACCATCGTCGGCTACGGCGTGGCACAGACGCTGGTCGAAGTGCTGAAAAAGTGCGGCGACAATCTCACGCGCGAGAACGTCATGAAGCAGGCGGCGAGCCTGAAGGACTTCCGCACCGAAGTGCTGCTGCCCGGCATCAAGATCAACACCGGCGCGAACGACTTCGCACCGATCAGCTCGCTCCAGCTCATGAAGTTCAAGGGCGACAAGTGGGATCTGTTCGGTGAGGTGATCAGCGCCGACGCCGGCGGTTAGTCGCAAGGAACCAGCAATGACAGGCCCCCTGCGCCGATGGCGCAGGGGGCTTTTGCTTGTGCGCCGATCATGATCACGCGATTGCACAATCGAATGATGGCGAAGCCGGCTTACGCTTTCGGGCCTGATGCGGTAGGCATGTGACTGGCGGCACCCACCGCCGATCTCTCCTGTCTACCAAGGCCTTTCGTCATGACCGATCGCCGTCCCCTGCTTCGCGCGCTCTACGACGCCGCCGTTGCCGCCGCCCATCCGAATACGATCCTGGCGCCGCATCTGCGTCCCGCGCCCAAGGGACGCGTGATCTGCCTCGCCGCCGGCAAGGGCGCCGGCGCGATGGCGGCGGCGGCCGAACGGCACTATCTCGACACGCTGAAGCTCGCACCGGAGCGCCTCGTCGGTATCGCCACCACGCGCCACGGCTACGGCGTGCCGACGCGCCGCATCCGCGTGGTCGAGGCCGGCCATCCCGTGCCCGACGAGGCCGGGCTGAGGGGCGCCGCCGACACGCTCGCGCTCGCGGGCGAGGCCGGCCCCGACGATCTGCTGCTGGTTCTGCTCACCGGCGGCGGCTCGGCGAACTGGATCGCGCCGGTGGACGGCATCAGCTTCGCGCAGAAGCAGGCGGTCAACAAGGCGCTGCTCCGTTCGGGCGCGCCGATCGGCGAGATGAACGTCGTGCGCAAGCATCTCTCGCGGATCAAGGGCGGCCGTCTCGCGCGCGCCGGCAGGAACGCCGCCGAGATCGTGACGCTGGCGATCTCCGACGTGCCGCATGACGATCCCTCCGCGATCGCCTCCGGCCCCACCGTGCCGGATCCGACGACGCTCGCCGATGCGCGCGCGATCGTCGCGAAATACAGGCTCGACATCGACGATGCGGTGCGCCGCGCCCTCGACAATCCCGCCAATGAGAGCTGCAAGCCGGGCGACGCGGCCTTTGCGCGCGCGCAGTTCGAGCTGATCGCGAGGCCCAAGCAGTCGCTCGACGCCGCCGTCAAGCTCGCGCGCGAGGCCGGCTTTGAGACCATCGATCTCGGTGCCGATCTCGAAGGCGAGGCGCGCGAGGTCGCCGCCGATCATGCCAGGCTCGCGCTTGAAGCCCGCGCGCAAGGCAGGCGCGTCGCGATCCTGTCCGGCGGCGAGCTCACGGTCACCGTGCGCGGCAATGGGCGCGGCGGACCGAACCAGGAATACGCGCTGGCCCTCGCCGGCCTCCTGAAGGACACGCCAAACATTTCGGCGCTGGCCGCCGACACCGACGGCGCCGATGGT
Organism: Bradyrhizobium sp. DOA1; assembly: GCF_001593325.1. Lineage (NCBI taxonomy): Bacteria > Pseudomonadati > Pseudomonadota > Alphaproteobacteria > Hyphomicrobiales > Nitrobacteraceae > Bradyrhizobium > Bradyrhizobium sp. DOA1. Next base: position 80,718 of record NZ_JXJM01000001.1, on the reverse strand, counting down.
GGCGCCGGTCATCCCACCGACCCTGCCGGCGCGCTGATCGACGCCGCGACCTTCGCGAAGATGAAGGCGCAGGGGCTTCAGCCGCAGGCCTATCTCGACAACAACGACGCGACGACGTTCTTCGAGGCGACCGGCGATCTGCTCCAGCCCGGCCCGACGCTGACCAACGTGAACGACATCCGGGTGATTTTGGTGGATTGAAGTTCGCTTACCCTCCCCTGGAGGGGGAGGGTCGGCTCGCGATCGAGCGCAGCGAGATGCGAGACGGGGTGGGGTGACAGTCTCTCAACCGATGCAGTGCCCGAGTGGAGAGATCACCCCGCCCCGCCCACGCTACGCGCGGTCGACCCACCCCCTCCAGAGGAGGGTAGGAGTCAAAACTCGTTGGCGATCTTCGACAACATCCCCAGCAAGGCTTCGCGGTTGCTCTGCCCGAGCAGGTCGTTCAGCCGGGCCTCGTGCTTGGTGGCGACGAGTTTCTTGGCGCGGGCCAGCACCGCCTTGCCCTTGTCGGTGAGCACCAGGATGTGGGAGCGGCGGTCGTTGGTGGAGCGGATGCGCGCGCACAGGTCGCGGCTTTCGAGATTGTCGAGCATGGCCACGAAGTTGGGCCTGAGGATGCCGAGCGTCGAGGCGATCTCGGTCTGGTTACGGCCCGGATTCTTCTCGACCAGCAGCAGCACGGAGAATTGCGCCGGCGTCAGCTGGAGCGAAGCCATGCAGCGCAGGAAGTTCTCGAACACCTTGAGCTGGGCCCGCTTCAAGACGTAGCCCAGCTGCTCGGAGAGCTCGCCGAGCTGGAGGGCCTCCGCCTGCGGCTCGCCTGCGTCCTTGCGGCCCTTGGCCGCGTCAGCCGGCTTTTCGGAGGACTTTTCAGCGGACTTTTCAGCGGTTTTGGAAACGGTCATCGCCTCGTGCTCGTAATCCCGCTAAGTTTAGGGCAGGTCGTTCCCTACCCTTGATGTTATATTTGATAATTGTTATGGACCATATCAAATATCGTCAGCGTTTTTCAATGGCTGTGAGCGGACGGTCCACCACAATCGCGGGGATCGGTCCGGATTAGGGGGAGCGTCCGGTCTTGAATACCACCATCATGCTGTTCCTGGTGCAGGACGGCATCACCAATGGCGCGATCTATGCGCTGCTCGGCCTGGCGCTGGTGCTGGTGTTCGCCGTCACCCGCGTCATCCTCATTCCCCAGGGCGAATTCGTCACCTATGGCGCGCTGACCTACGCCTCGCTGGCGGCGGGCCAAATGCCGGGCACGGCCAAGCTCGCATTGGCGCTGGGCATCGGCGCCTTCGCCTTCGACCTGTTCGCCGCGCGCAAGGCCCTGCACGGCCGCCTGATCCTGCGCAGCGTGATCGCCAACGTCGTGCTGCCGGCCATCGTGCTGGCGCTGACCCTGTACTTCGCCGCCCAGAAGCCGCCGATCGCGGTCTGCATCGCGCTGTCGCTGGTGATCGTGGCGATGATCGGCCTCTACATCTACCGCATCGCGTTCCAGCCGCTGGCCCACACCTCCGTGCTGGTATTGCTGATCGCCTCGGTGGGCGTCCATCTCGCGCTGCAGGGACTTGGCCTGTTGTTCTTCGGCGCCGAGGGACAGCGCGGGCCTGCCGTGCTGTCCGGCGCCTTCACCGCCGGTGCGCTGCGCTTCACCGGCCAGAGCATCACCGTCTACGCCATCACCATCGCCTTCATCGTCGCTCTCTGGCTGTTCTTCGGCCTGACGCTGTACGGCAAGGCGCTGCGCGCGACCGCGGTGAACCGTCTCGGGGCGCGGCTCGCCGGCATCCGCACCACACTGTCAGGACAGATCGCCTTCCTGCTGGCGTCGGTGATCGGTGCGCTGTCGGGCATCCTGATCGTGCCGATCACGACATTGTACTACGACTCCGGCTTCCTGATCGGCCTGAAGGGCTTCGTCGCCGCGATCATCGGCGGCCTGGTCAGCTATCCGCTCACCGCCGTCGCGGCACTCGTGGTCGGCACGGTCGAGGCATTCTCGTCCTTCTACGCCTCTAATTACAAAGAGGTCATCGTCTTCATGTTGCTGATCCCGGTGCTGCTGCTGCGCTCGCTCGCCGCGCCGGCGGTCGAGGAAGAGAAGGACTGAGGCTAAGATGCAAAGCCGGCTTCCCATTCTCGTCTTCGCAGCCGTCATGGCGGTGATCCCGTTCATCCCGGGCATGCCACCGTTCTGGATCGTGCTGCTCGACAATATCGGCCTTGCCGCCCTGGTCGCGATGGGCCTCGTACTGCTGACCGGCGTCGGCGGCCTGACCTCCTTTGGACAAGCCGCCTTCGTCGGCTTCGGCGCCTACACCACCGCGGTGCTGTCGACGGCCTATGGCGTCTCGCCGTGGCTGACCCTGCCGCTGTCGCTCCTGGTCAGCGGCGTGTTCGCAGTGCTGCTCGGCCTGATCACCGTCCGCCTGTCGGGCCATTACCTGCCGCTCGGCACCATCGCCTGGGGGCTCGGGCTGTTCTATCTCTTCAGCAAGCTGGAATTCCTGGGGAGAAACGACGGCATCTCGGCGATCCCGCCACTGTCGATCGGCACATTCAAGATGCTCTCGCCCGGCTCGATCTATTACGCGATCTGGATCGCCGTGATCGTTTCGGCGCTGTTGACGATGAACCTGCTGGACTCCCGCACCGGCCGCGCCATCCGCGCGCTCAGGCGCGGCCATGTCGCGGCGGAAGCCTTCGGCGTGCACACGCCGCGCGCCAAGCTCCTGGTGTTCATCCACGCTGCCGTGCTCGCCGGGCTCTCGGGGTGGCTCTACGCGCACCTTCAGCGCGCGGTGAACCCGACGCCGTTCGGCGCGCATATGGGCATCGAATACCTCTTCATCGCCGTGGTCGGCGGCGCCGGCTATGTCTGGGGCGGCGTGCTGGGCGCCGCGATCGTCGTGATCTTGAAGGAGGTGCTGCAGAGCTATCTGCCGCTGCTCCTGCCCGGCTCCGGGCAGGTCGAGACCATCGTGTTCGGCATCATGCTGGTGGCGCTGCTCCAGCTCGCGCCCGGCGGTCTCTGGCCCTGGCTGATGTCGTTCCTGCCCGAGCGCATCGGTGGCAAGACGCCCGACACCTCGCTGAAGCTCGAGCATCGTGCCCGCGCACCCGGCGAGTCCGACGTCCTGCTCCAGGTCGACAAGGCGCGGAAGCAGTTCGGCGGCGTGGTCGCGGTCAACAACGTCTCCTTCGACGTCCACGCCCGCGAGATCGTCGCCCTGATCGGCCCGAACGGCGCCGGCAAGAGCACGACGTTCAACCTGATCACCGGCGTGCTGTCGGCGACCTCGGGCTCGGTGTCGGTGCTCGGCAAAAAGGTCGACAAGGCGCCGCCGCAGGAGATCGTCAAGCTCGGCATCTCCCGCACGTTCCAGCACGTCAAGCTGGTGCCTGATATGACGGTGCTGGAGAACGTCGCGATCGGCGCGCATCTGCGCGGCCACGCCGGCCCAGTTGCCTCGATGCTGCGCCTCGACCGCGCCGACGAGGCCAAGCTGCTCGCGGAAGCCGCCCGCCAGATCGAGCGCGTCGGCCTCACCGAGCAGATGCACCAGCTGGCCGGCAGCCTTTCGCTCGGCCAGCAGCGCATCGTCGAAATCGCCCGCGCGCTCTGCGTCGACCCGATGCTTCTGCTGCTCGACGAGCCGGCCGCGGGCCTGCGCCACATGGAGAAGCAGCGGCTGGCAACGCTGCTGCGCGAGCTGCGCGACGGCGGCATGAGCGTGCTGCTGGTCGAGCACGACATGGGCTTCGTCATGAACCTCGCCGACCGCATCGTGGTGCTCGATTTCGGCACCAAGATCGCGGAGGGCACCCCCGCCACGATCAAGACCAACCCGGAAGTGATCAAGGCCTATCTCGGAGTGGCGGCATGAGCGCGCTGTTGTCCGTCGCCGACGCCCATGTCGCCTATGGCAAGGTCGAGGCGGTGCGCTCGGTTTCGCTCGAGGTCGGGGCGAATGAGATCGTCACCATCGTCGGCGCCAACGGCGCCGGCAAGACCACGCTGCTCTCGGCCATCATGGGCATCCTGCCGCTGAAGGGACGCGTCGCCTTTGCCGGCCAGGACCTCGGCCGGCTCGACATCGAGGACCGCGTCGCGATGGGCCTCGGCCTCGTCCCTGAACATCGCGAACTGTTCGTCACCATGAATGTCGAGGACAATCTCGAGCTGGGCGCCTTCCGCATCGAGCGGAGCAAGGCGAGGGCTTCGATGGAGCGCGTCTACGCGCTGTTTCCGCGACTGAAGGAGCGGCGCAAGCAGCTGGCCGGCACGCTCTCCGGCGGCGAGCAGCAGATGCTCGCGATGGGCCGCGCCCTGATGGGCGAGCCGAAGCTGCTGATGCTGGACGAGCCGAGCCTCGGCCTCGCCCCGATCATCGTCGCCGACATCTTCCGCATCGTCACCGAGCTGCGCGCCAGCGGCGTCTCCGTGCTGCTGGTCGAGCAGAACGCGCAGGCCGCGCTGAAGATCGCGGACCAGGCTTATGTGATGGAGCTCGGCGAATTCGTGCTCAGCGGCAAGGCCAGCGACATCGCCGCGAACGAGCGGGTTGCGGCGAGCTATCTCGGCTTCCAGCACGAAGGCACGAGCGCGATCTGAGTTTCGCAGCGCCGCGGTATACTCGCTGTCATCGCCCGGCTTGACCGGGCGATCCAGGACTCCGAGGCGGTTGCGATCGAGACGAGAGGCCTCTGCGTACTGGATGCCCCGCCTTCGCGGGGCATGACGTCGAAAGATACAGCGAAAGGAAGAAGACCATTCAATCTGGCGTCTCTTGCTTCCCCTTCAGCGCCGCCAGCTCCGCTTCCAGTTCCGCAATCCGCTGATCCCTTGCAGCGAGTGCCGCCGCCACATCCGCCGCATCGAACTTCTGCGGGATGTGCTGCGGGCAGTTGGTGTCCCAGGCTGCGATCTTGAACAGGATCACCTGCTCGGGACGGGCGCGGTAGCCTTTCGGCATGAGCGACGTCGTCAGCGCTTCGTCGTCCTCGACGATGCGCGCCTCGCCCCAGATCTTCACCCGGCGGCGATGAGCATAGTCCATCACGAAGATATAGGCCTTGGGATTCTCCGAGAGATTGCCCTGGGTGATGAACTGCTGGTTGCCGGCATAGTCGGCGAAGGCGAGCGTCTGCTTGTCCAGCACCTTGACAAAGCCCTTGGGCCCACCGCGATGCTGGATATAGGGCTGGCCGTCCGCGGAGGCCGTGGCGAAGTAGAAGCTGTTGGCCTCCGCGAGGAAGGCCGCGAGATTGTCATCGACCTCCGTGCGCCAGCCGCGCTGCTCGCTGCGCGCATAGGCCTCGCGCGAGCCCTTGCGCGCCTGGATCGCCTTCACCGCCGGCGAAAAGGCGACGTCGCTCGCGTAAGTGTGGACTGCTGTCGTCATCGGAACATCTCCTGAAGTGTCAGGGCGCATTCCTGCGTCTTTCGCCAGCTAAGATGGACTGGCCGGCCGCTAAAACAATCACGCCTCTTGACACTTCATCGTTGCAATATATGCAATAATGCCATGGACCGGCTCGACGCCATGCACGTCTTCGTCACCGTCGCCGATCTGCGCGGCTTTGCGCCGGCGGCGCGCAAGCTGCGCTTGTCGCCCTCGGCGGTCACGCGCCTGATCGCGGCGCTGGAGGAGCATCTCGGCGCGCGGCTGTTGCAGCGGACCACCCGGCAAGTGACGCTGACCGACGTCGGTACGCGGTACCTGGAGCGCGCGCGGCGCATCCTTGCCGATGTCGAGGAGGCCGACGGCTCGGCGCGACAGGAGCGGAATCGACCCAGCGGACATCTCGTGGTGTCGGCGCCGGTCGGCTTCGGCCGGCTGCATGTCGGGTCGGTCATGACCGCCTATCTCAAGCGCTATCCCGAGGTCGCCTGCGAATTGCGGCTGTCGGACCATCTGGTGAATCTGGTCGAGGACGCGGTGGACGCCGCCGTCCGCATCGGCCATCTCGCCGATTCCTCGCTGGTCGCGCGCCAGGTCGGCGAGATGCGGCGGATCGTGGTGGCCGCGCCCAGCTATCTCAAGCGTCACGGCGAGCCGAAGACGCCAGAGGCGCTCGCCGGGCACCAGACCGTCCAGTTCGGCCCCTGGTCCGAATGGCGCTTCCTGCGCGACGGCCGCGATATCGCGTTGCCGCTGTCGCCTCGCTTCATCAGCAACAGCGCCGACGCGGCGCTGCAATATGCCGAGGCCGGCGGCGGCGTGACGCGCGTGCTGGCCTATCAGGCGGCCGAGGGCCTGAAGCGCGGCCGGCTGAAGATCCTGCTCGCCGGATATGAACAACCGGCGCTGCCGATCCACATCGTCTATCCGACCTCGCGCCTGCTCTCGGCCAAGGTGCGGGCGTTCGTCGATCTCGTGGTGGAGACGGCGAAGTGGAAGTTTGTGTGAAATGCGTGTCCCGGACAAGCTGCAACGCCCTTGGCGTTGCGGCGCAGAGCCGGGATCCAGGAGCAGCAGGTTGGACTGCGGATGAATGGGTCCCGGCTCTGCGGAGCGGCACTTCGCGCCGCACCGCGTCCGGGACACGGAGAGGGCGGGTTCACCCCTTCTTCGGCACCACGCGAAACGTGCCGCTGGCGCGCGCGATCACGCCGTCATCCGCCTTCACCAGGCATTGCGCGAAGCAGATCGTGGAGCCGGTCTTGATCGCCTCGCCTTCGACCGCGAGCCATTGGCCGATCTCGGCGGCGCCGACATAATCGACCGACAGCGAGATCGTAACGAACGACGTCGACCAGCCCGTTGCCTGAGCACAGCTATACCCCATGGCAGCATCGGCCAGCGCCGCGATGAGCCCGCCATGAATGAGCCCGCGCGCGTTGGTGTGCGGCGTCCCCAGCCGCAGCCCTACGGTGACGCCATTCTCGGTCTTCTTCGAATAGAGCGGCTCCCAGGGATCGGTGAGCGGGGCTTTGCGGAAATGCGGCTCGAAGCCGGCGGGGATGTCGGGAGTAGCCATGGATGTCTCGCGTTGCTGTGTCGGCCGCATTCAACGCGATGTGGATGACGGTTGCATCAATTACAAAGTTTCAAACGAAGTTTGCGCGGGCGTTTGAAACGGGCCCGCTGTCGCAGGTGATGACAACGTGCCTCACAGCGGCGGTGCCGTAGGGTGGGCAAAGCGAAGCGTGCCCACGAGCTTTCGCGATCATAGGAAGATGGTGGGCACGGCGCTTCGCGCCTTTGCCCACCCTACAGCACCGTCTCAGAACGGCAGCCCGACATAGTTCTCCGACAACGACGTCATCGCGGCCTGCGATTGCGTGACGTAGTCGAGCTCAGCAAGCTGGATACGGGCGCCGATGGTGCCGGTGTCGGGGAATTTGTGCAGCATCGACGTCATCCACCAGGAGAAGCGCACCGCTTTCCAGACCCGCGCCAGCGCCTTGGCCGAGTAAGCGTCGATGCCGGCGCTGGATTTCTCGTCGTAGAACTCGCGGAAAGCGCTCGACAGATAGTGCGCGTCGGAAGCGGCAAGGTTCAGCCCCTTGGCGCCGGTCGGCGGCACGATGTGCGCGGCATCACCGCACAGAAACATCCGGCCGAAGCGCATCGGCTCGGCGACGAAGCTGCGCAAGGGCGCGATGCTCTTCTCGATCGACGGGCCGGTGACGAGGCTGTCGGCCGCCTCCTGGTCGAGCCGGCGCTTCAATTCATCCCAGAAGCGGTCGTCCGGCCATTGGTCGACATGATCGTCGAGCGAACATTGCACATAATAACGGCTGCGCCTGGTCGAGCGCATGGTGCAGAGCGCAAAGCCGCGGGCGTGGTTGGAATAGATCAGCTCGTGGCTGACCGGCGGCGTATCCGACAAAATGCCGAGCCAGCCGAACGGATAAACCCGCTCGAACTCCTCGATCGCCGCAGCCGGCACGCTGGCGCGGCTGACGCCATGAAAACCGTCGCAACCGGCGATGAAATCGCAATCGATAGTGTGGGTGACGCCGTCCTTGACGTAAGTGACGCGCGGGTGACTGCCGTCGAAATCATGCGGCTGGACGTCCCTGGCCTCGTACACCGACACGAGACCGGCGGCCTTGCGGGCATTCATCAGGTCGAGCGTGACCTCGGTCTGGCCGTAAATCATCACGGTCTTGCCGGTCGCGCCCTTCATGTCGATGCGGTGACGGCCTCCGGAGAAGGCGAGCTCGATGCCCTCATGCACCAGGCCTTCGGCATGGGCCCGTGCCCCGGCGCCGATCTGGTCCAGCAGGGAGACAGTTCCCTCCTCCAGCAGGCCGGCGCGGATGCGGCCGAGCACGTAATCCGGGGTCTGCCGCTCCAGGATGACGTTGTCGATGCCGTAGCCGTGCAGCAGTTGCCCAAGCAACAATCCAGCCGGCCCGGCCCCGATGATTGCGACTTTTGTCCGCAATACTTGCTCCTCCCGATCCTGTAGGTTTTGGTCGCGGCCTGCTTGTCGCAAAGGTCCGCAGAAGATAATTATATCATATAACGTTTGCGCAAAAGGGAGCAGTCGTCGCCGGGGCAGCGACAAATCCATGTAACATGGCTGACGTAGATGGCGCGACAAGGCGCGCCAGTTCCGGCTTGAACACGGCGGCCAATTAGATAACATGTTAATTAATGAGACCGGGCCATCGAAGCCCGCCGTCGAAAACAGGGAGAGACGCGTGATGAGGAAAGCCTGTCTGGCCTTGCTGCTGGCAGCAAGCGTGAGCCCAGCGTTCGCGCAGGACAAGACCTTCGATCTGAAGATCTCGCATTGGGTGCCGGCCTCGCATCCGCTGCAAAAATCGCTGGAGGACTGGGCCGCAGCGGTCGAGAAGGATTCCGGCGGGACCATCAAGGGCAAGGTGTTTCCGGCCCAGCAGCTCGGCAAGGCCTTCGACCATTACGACATGGCGCGCGACGGCATCGCGGACGTCACCTATGTCAATCCCGGCTACCAGCCCGGCCGCTTCCCGATCATCGGCGCCGGCGAATTGCCGTTCCTGATCTCGGACGCCAAGGGCGGCTCGATGGGGCTGGACGCCTGGTATCGCAAATATGCCGAGAAGGAGATGAAGGACGTCAAATACTGCCTCGCCTTCGTGCACTCGCCTTCGTCCTTCCATTCCAAGACCAAGAAGATCGTGACGCCGGAGGACGTGAAGGGCCTGAAGATCCGCCCCGCCCACGCCACCATGGCGAATTTCGTCACCTCGCTCGGCGGCACCAATGTCCAGTCATCGGCCCCGGAAGTGCGCGACATCATCGAGCGCGGCGTCGCCGACGGCGTTACCTTTCCCTGGGGCTCCCTGGTGCTGTTCGGCATCGACAAGGTGACCAAATACGACATGGAGGCGCCGCTCTACACCACGACCTTCGTGTTCGTGATCAACAAGGACAAGTACAACGCGATGTCCGACAAGCAGAAGGCCGCGATCGACAAGAACTGCACGGTCGAGACGGCGGGCGCAGTCGGCGAGCATTGGGGCAAGTTCGAGGACGCCGGCATCGCCAAGGTGAAGGCGGAATCCAGCCACGAGGTCTACAAGCTGACGCCTGAACAAACCGCCGCCTGGAAGAAGGCGGCCGAGCCGCTGGTCAAAACCTGGAGTGACGGCGCCAAGAAAGCCGGTGCCGATCCGGACGCCGCGCTCGCCGAGCTCAAGGCATCGCTGAAGAAGTACAACGCGCTGGCGGAGTGAGGCGAAGCTGTGGCCGCGCGCTGGCTGCACCTCTCCCGCTTGCGGGAGAGGTCGCGCCGAAGGCGTGGGTGAGGGTTCTCTCCCCTTGGGGGCTCTCGATTGTGGAAGCACCCTCTCCCCAACCCTCCCCCGCTAGCGGGGGAGGGAGCGCACCTTCCTCGCGGAAGCGACTGCATCCAACTTCGCTGACCTTGAACAGGATTCCCCCATGAAGCGCTCCTGGATGGATCGCGTGATCGACTCGATCGAATGGATCGCGGCCGGCTTCGTCGGCATCGTCGCGCTCGACATCTTCCTGTCGGTGCTGCTGCGCAACACGCTGAACTATTCGATTCCCGACAGCTTCGACATCGGCCGCATGCTGCTCGGCATCCTCATCTTCTGGGGCATCGCGGCGACCTCGTATCGCGGCACCCACATCACGGTCGATCTGGTCTGGGGCAATGTCGGGCCGCGCCATCAGCGCATGATCGACGTGTTCGCGACGCTGGTGCTGCTGTTCGTCGTCACCGTGCAGACCTGGACGCTGTTCGACAAGGTCCGGCTGACCTACAACGACAACGTCCAGACCTTCGACCTGCACATGCCGACATGGCCGTTCTTCCTCGTCGCCTGGATCGGCGACGTCTGCGCCGTGCTGCTGATCGCGATCCGCACGTACCGGCTGATCTTCCATCCCGAAGACATGCATGAACCCAAGATCAAGGTGACGGAGTGACCATGAGTACCGACGCCGTCGCCGTCATCGGCTTCGTCTCCCTGTTCGCCCTGATGCTGCTGCGCGTGCCGGTCGGCATGGCCATGGGCCTCGTCGGCGTGTGCGGCTTCAGCTATCTCGTGGGCTCGACACCGGCCCTGAAGATGGTCGGCCAGGTCACCATGCGGACGGTGACCGACTACACCTTTGGCGTCATCCCGATGTTCCTGCTGATGGGCTCGTTCGTATCCAATTCCGGCATGAGCCGCGAGCTATTCCGCGCCGCCAACGGCTTCGTCGGACACTTGCGGGGCGGGCTCGGCATCGCGACCGTCGGCGCCTGCGGCGGCTTTGCCGCGATCTGCGGCTCCTCGGTCGCGACCGCCGCGACCTTCTCCGCCGTCGCCTATCCCGAGATGCGCCGCTTCGGCTACCCACAGTCCTTTGCCACCGGCGTGATCGCGGCCGGCGGGACACTGGGTGCGATGCTGCCGCCCTCCACCGTGCTCGCGGTGTACGGCATCATCACCGAGCAGGACATCGGCAAGCTGTTCATCGCCGGCATCATCCCGGGCCTGCTCGCGATGACCATGTACATGATCACGATCTTCCTGATCGGTTATTTCCGCCCCGACTTCCTGCCCAAGGGCAAGGTGACGCCGTGGCGCGAGCGCTTTGCCGGGTTGAAGGAGATCTGGGCGCCTGTGCTGCTGTTCGTCTTCGTCATCGGCGGCCTCTACGGCCTGCCCTTCCTGCCGCGCTTCACCCCGACGGAAGCCGGTGGCGTCGGCGCCACCGGCGCCTTCATCATCGGCGTGCTCACCGGCCGGCTCGACCGCGAGAAGGTGCTGGCCTCGCTGCTGCAGGCGACGCGCACGGCGGCCGCGGTGTTCACCGTGCTGATCGGCGCGCTCATCTTCGGCTATTTCCTCACGGTGACGCAGACTCCGCAGAAGGTGACGGAACTCCTCACCGGTTTCGGTCTCGGGCCCTACGGCGTGCTGGCGCTGATCATGGTGATGTATCTCGTGCTCGGCTGCCTGATGGACGCCATGGCGATGATCATCCTCACCGTGCCGATCATCTTCCCGGTGATCATGCATCTCGGCTTCGACCCGATCTGGTTCGGCATCATCATCGTCATGACCGTCGAGCTCGGCCTGATCCATCCGCCGGTCGGCATGAACGTCTTCGTGATCAAGAGTGTGGTGAAGGACGTCTCCTTCTCCACCATCTTCAAGGGCGTGATCCCGTTCGTGGCGACAGACCTGGTGCGGCTGGTGATCCTGATCGCCTTCCCGCTGCTGGCGACCTGGTTGCCGACGCGGATGATGGCACATTGAGAGGCGACGTGATGACCACGCCGATACTAGCGACGAAATACGCCTTCACCATCACCGCGCGTATCGGCGACGTCGTCACCGCCGGCGAGACCGGGATCGGCGTTCGCCGCATCATTCCGATCATCGGCGGCGAGGTGACGGGCGCGATCACCGGCAAGGTGCTGCCGTTCGGCGCAGATTTCCAGACCATCCGCCCCAACGAGCTGATCGACCTCGAGGCGAAATACGCCTTCGAGACCGACGACGGCGCGACAATCTATGTCGAGAACAGGGGCATGCGCTTCGGCCCGGTCGAGTTGCTGCAGAAGCTCAAGCGCGGTGAGCCGGTCGATCCGAAGCTGATCTATTTCCGCACCGTGCCGCGGTTCGAGACCGGGCACGAAAACTATCGCTGGCTGATGCAGCACATTTTCGTCGGCTCGGCCGCGCGCCATGCGGATCGCGTGGTCATCGACGTGCATCAGGTGATGTGAGGAAGCTGTCACCTCGTCATTGCGAGCGCAGCGAAGCAATCCAGAGTCCCTCCGCGGTAAGATTCTGGATTGCTTCGCTGCGCTCGCAATGACGGAGAAGCTCGTTAGGACGCACCCCACTACTTACCCCTGGCCCCGCCCCCTTCCCGCTCGGGCGCCGCAGTCGTGGCCGCCGTGGCCATATCCAGCCCCGCCCCCCCTCCTTGACTCCCCCAAAAATCGTTATACAACATAACTATTCTGACAAGGACGCAAATGACACAGGGAAACGCCGAGACCGCGAACGCAGGCGCCTCCGGGCTGTTGAGGATCGAGCGGGCGGACCGGGTTCTGACCGTTGGTCTGAACCGGCCGGCCAAGCGCAATGCGCTCAATGACGGCATCATCCTGGAAATCGGCGAGTGTTTTGCGTCCCTGCCCGAGGACATCGGCGCGGTGGTGATCCACGGCATCGGCGACCATTTCTCCAGTGGTCTCGACCTCTCCGAATTGACCGAGCACGACGCCACCGGCGGCCTGCTGCATTCCCAGATGTGGCACCGGGTGTTCGACCGCATCCAGTACAGCCGCGTGCCCGTCATCGCCGCGCTGAGGGGCGCCGTGATCGGCGGCGGGCTGGAGCTTGCCTGTGCCGCACATATCCGCGTCGCCGAGCCCTCGACCTATTTCGCGCTGCCGGAGGGGCAGCGCGGCATCTTCGTCGGCGGTGGCGGCTCGGTGCGGCTGCCGCGGTTGATCGGCGTTGCCCGGATGATGGACATGATGCTGACCGGCCGCGTCTACAGCGCGACCGAAGGCGCCTCCTACGGCTTCGCGCAATATGTGACGGAAGCCGGCAATGGGCTTGCCAAGGCGATAGAGCTCGCGACCAAGGTCGCGTCCAACGCGCCGCTAACGAACTTCGCCGTGCTCCAGGCGCTGCCGATGATCGCGGAGGCCAACCCGCAAACGGGCCTCCTGATGGAGTCGCTGATGGCGACCGTCGCGCAGAGCGACAAGGAAGCCAAGCGGCGGATCCGTGAATTCCTCGAACACAAGACCGCAAAGGTGAAGCCGAAGTCATGAGCGCGCAGCCGTCCTCTTCCAGCATGGAGCGCGGCGCGAGCACTTTCCCGCTGCGGCCCATCTCGTTCGGCGATCCCGTCGTCAACATCGAGCGCCGCGACGACGGCACGATCTACCTGCGGCCCAAGCAGCCGCTCGGCGACTATCCGGTCCGCATCACCGACCGCCTGCATCACTGGGCGAACACGACGCCCGACCGCGTCTTCATGGCGGAGCGCGAGGGCGGCCGCGGTTGGCGCAAGATCACTTACGCCGAGTTGCTCACTGCGAGCCGGCACATCGCATCCGGCCTGATCGCGCGCGGCCTCTCGGCGGAGCGGCCGGTCGTCATCCTCTCCGGCAATTCGATCGACCACGCCCTGCTCGCCTTCGGCGCGTTCTATGCCGGCATCCCGTTCTGCCCGGTGTCGCCGGCCTATTCGCTGGTATCGAAGGACTACGGCAAGCTGTCCTATTTGATGAAGCTGCTGACGCCGGGCCTCGTCTTCGCGGAGGATGCCGACAAGTTCGCCGATGCGCTCGCCGCCAATGTCTCGCTCGGCACCGAGATCGCGGCATCCTATGGCCACGTCGCTGGACGCGACGTCACCTTGCTCGCCGATCTCATGGCGACGCCGATCCGCGCTGATCTCGACGACGTCCACGGCAAGATCGGCCCCGATACGATCGCGAAGTTTCTGCTGACCTCCGGCTCGACCGGCAATCCCAAGGCCGTCATCAATACCCAGCGCATGATCTGCGCCAACCAGGTGATGCTGCGCGAGACGCTCGCCTTCCTCAAGGACGAGCCGCCCGTCATCATCGACTGGCTGCCCTGGAATCACACTTTTGGCGGCAACCACAATATCGGGCTGACGCTCTACAATGGCGGCTCGATGTATCTGGACGCCGGCAAGCCGATGCCCGGCGGCATCGAGGAGACCGTGCGCAATCTGCAGGAGATCTCGCCGACCGTCTATTTCAACGTGCCCAAGGGCTATGAGTCGCTGCTGCCTTACTTGCGCGATGACCAGGGCCTGCGCGCGAAGTTCTTCGACCGGCTGCATGCGATGTTCTTCTCGGGCGCGGCGCTGTCGCCGTTCGTCTGGGACAGCCTCGACGCGCTCGCGGTGAAGGAAAAGGGTTATCGCGTGCCGATGCTCACCGGCTTGGGCGCGACCGAGACCGCGCCGTTCTTCATGTCGGTCAATCCGCGGACCAGCCGCTCCGGTCATGTCGGCCTGCCGGTCTCGGGCAATGACGCGAAACTGGTGCCCAACAACGGCAAGATGGAAGTGCGCGCCAAGGGCCCGAACGTGATGCCTGGCTATTGGCGCCAGCCCGATATCACCGCGAAATCCTTCGACGAGGAGGGTTTCTACAAGATGGGCGATGCGCTGAAGCCCGCCGATCCCGATGATCTCAACGCCGGCTTCGATTTCGACGGCCGCGTCAGCGAGGACTTCAAGCTCGCCAGCGGCACCTGGGTCAGCGTCGGCCCCTTGCGCGCGCGCTTCGTTGCGGCCTGCGCGCCGCTGGTGCGCGACGTCGTCATCGCCGGCATCAACCGGGACGAGATCTCCGCGATCGTGCTGCTCGATCTCGACGGCTGCCGGCTGATCAATCCGACACTACCGGCCGACGATCTCACCGTCACCGCTCGCGACCGGCTGGTGCGGGAAGCCTTCCGCGAGCGGCTGACGGGCTTCCTCAGCCAGGCCACCGGCTCCTCGACGCGCGTCACGCGCGCGATCCTGCTGGACACGCCGCTCTCGATCGACAAGGGCGAAGTCACCGACAAGGGCTCGATCAACCAGCGCGCGGTGCTGGAGCATCGCGGCGAGCTGATCGAAGAGCTCTACGCTGCCAATCCGTCGAGCCGTGTGATATCGGTCGGGTAAGAACTCAAAGCTATAGGAGAACGCCATGTTGTTGAAGGATCAGGCAGCCATCGTCACCGGCGGTGCATCGGGACTGGGCGCGGCCACCGCGCGAAAGCTGGCGGCGCAGGGCGCCAAGGTCGCTGTGTGCGATCTCAATGCCAAGCTGGCCGAAACCGTCGCGGCCGAGATCAAGGGCGTGGCCGTGACCTGCGACGTCTCCGATGCCGCGTCCGCGGAAGCTGCGATCGCGCAGGCGACCAAGGCCCACGGGCCGGCGCGCGTGCTGGTCAATTGCGCCGGCATCGGCGTTGCCAAGCGCGTGGTCGGTCGTGACGGCCCGATGGCGCTTGCCGATTTCGACAAGGTGATCAAGGTCAATCTGATCGGCACCTTCAACATGCTGCGCCTCGCCGCCACTGAGATGTCCAAGCTCGAGCCGCAGGCGACCGGCGAGCGCGGCGTCATCATCAACACCGCCTCCGTTGCCGCCTATGACGGCCAGATCGGCCAGTCGGCCTATTCGGCCTCGAAGGGCGGCATCGTCGGCATGACGCTGCCGATCGCGCGCGAGCTGGCACAGTTCGGTGTCCGCGTGCTGACAATTGCGCCCGGCCTGTTCCTGACGCCGCTGCTCGCCAACCTGCCGCAGGAGGCCCAGGACTCGCTTGCCGCAGCGATCCCCTTCCCCCGCCGGCTCGGCCAAGCCGACGAGTTTGCCGCGCTCGCGCTGCATATGGTGGAGAATGCGTATCTGAACGGCGAAGTGGTGCGCCTCGACGGCTCCCTGCGTATGGCGCCGAAATAAGGCGCCGCGCATGTTCGTGAACCGGCGCGACGTTCAGATCCAGTGGGGCGATTGCGACCCCGCCAACATCGTCTACTACCCGCGCTATTTCGCGATGTTCGACGATTCGACCTCGACCCTGTTCGAGGTCGCCGGCTTCTCCAAGCAGGACCTGGTCCGCAAATACGGCCTCGTGGGCATTCCCATGGTCGACACGCGGGCCAAGTTCTACATTCCCTCGACTTATGGCGACTGGATCACCATCGAAACGAAGATCGAGAGCATCAAGCGCTCCAGCTTTGAGGTAAAGCACAACGTCTACAAGGGCGAGGCGCTGGCGATCGAGGGGTTCGAGACCCGCGTGCTGGTCGGCCGCGACCCTGGCAATCCCGACAAACTGAAATCGGCACCATTCCCGGCAGAGATGGTGGCCAAATTCACGGGGAGCCAAGCTGGGAGCTAAATCGCCGCATCACCAAAAGAGGGGGCTGAATTACCCCCCGATTTCTGCTTTCAAAGCATCACGTCAAGGGAGGAATAGATGAAACGCTTTTATTTGTCCGCTGCCATCACCGCGGCCGCGCTGGCGCTGCCGGCATTGCCTGCGCTGGCCCAGACCAGCGAAGTCACCATCGGCATCACCACCACCACGACAGGCCCGGGCGCAGCCCTCGGCATTCCCGAGCGCAATGCGCTGGAGTTCGTGCCGAAGGAGATCGGCGGCGTGCCGCTGAAGGTGATCGTGCTCGACGACGGCGGCGATCCCACCACCGCGACCACGAACGCCCGCCGCTTCGTGACCGAATCCAAGGCCGACATCATCATGGGCTCGGCGCTGACGCCGCCGACCATCGCGGTCTCCAACGTCGCTAACGAGGCCGGCATCCCGCATTTCGGCCTCGCGCCGTTCCCGATCACGCCGGAGCGCATGAAGTGGTCGGTGGCAATGCCGCAGCCGATCCCGATCGTGGGCAAGGTGCTGTACGACCACATGAAGTCCAAGGGCGTGAAGACCCTCGGCTATATCGGCTATTCCGACTCTTATGGCGACCTCTGGTTCAACGACCTCAAGGCCCAGGCCGTGCCGATGGGCATGACCATCGTCGACGAGGAGCGGTTCGCGCGTCCCGACACCTCGGTGACCGGACAGGTGCTCAAGCTCGTTGCCGCCAATCCCGACGCGATCCTGGTCGGCGCCTCCGGTACCGCGGCGGCGCTGCCGCAGACCGAGCTGCGCGAACGCGGGTACAAGGGCCTGATCTACCAGACTCACGGCGCGGCCAGCATGGACTTCATCCGCATCGCCGGCAAAGCGGCGGAAGGCGTGCTGATGGCCTCCGGTCCCGTCATGGCCCCGGAGGAACAGCCGGATAGCGCGCTGACCAAGAAGCCGGGCCTCGCGCTGAACTCGGCCTATGAGGCCAAGTACGGCCCGAACAGCCGCAGCCAGTTCGCCGGCCATGCCTACGATGCGTTCGAGATCCTCAAGCGCATCATTCCGGCGGCCTTGAAAACGGCCAAGCCCGGCACGCCTGAATTCCGCGAAGCCATTCGCCAGGCGCTGCTGACGGAGAAGGAGCTTGCGGCGAGCCAGGGCGTCTACAACTTCACCGAAAAGGATCGCTACGGCCTCGACGACCGCTCGCGCATCCTACTCACGGTGAAGGACGGCAAATACACGCTGGTGAAGTAGGCATAACGAGAATTCTGAGGCGACGAGAGCCGGCCCATCGGGCCGGCTCTTTTGTTTTGCTCCGGTCTCTCAGCTCGTCATGCCCGGGCTTGTCCCGGGCATCCACGTTCTTTGAACCGAGCGCAATTACGTGGATGGCCGGGACAAGTCCGGCCATGACGGTGTGGAAGGTTCAGCGCCCCTCGCTGCCAACAGACGAGCGCTAAGCCGCCTGCCGCAGCGGCATCCAGGCGAACTCCGGATAGTACGCGTCCATCATGCGGTCGACATAGGCGGTGAGGTTCGGAAATCCCTCGGCGCGCTGGCGCAGGGGCGATTCGAAGAACGGCGTCAGGATGCCGGCGAGCGCGCCGAAGGCGGTGGCGTCGACGCCGCAGGGCTTGTTGCCCATCAGATAAGGCTTGTCACCGAGCTGCACCGAGAGCGCGAACAGCGAGCGCACCGCGAGATCGACGTCGTCATCGGGCGCATGGCGGCCAAGGCCGGAAAGCAGATAATTCTCGGCGACGCGGAATTGCGCATCCTCGCGCAGCTTCTCGCGGTTGTGCTCGGGCGCGCCGTCGAAGAAATGCGCCGGGCCCTTGGCGAAATTGACTGGATCGACCCAGCGCGCGCCAACCAGAGCCCAGTAGACGTGATGCTCGATCATCCGCTCAAACGCCCAGGCTTGCGCACGCTCCTGCAAAGATAGGCCAGCGTCGAAATCGAAGCCGTAGCGGCGTTCGATATGGGCGCGGATGAAGGTGGAATCGGCCACCGCCTCACCGCCGTCGTCGATGAAGGGCAGCTGCCCCTTGGGTGAGGCTGGCGGCATCGCCCGCTCCTTCCGATAGGGCAACTCCGCCATCTTGAGCTGCACCTCGGTCTTGGTGACGAAGGGGCTGATTTCCGGCAGGCCGAAGCCGGCGCCGAAGCCGTAGAGCGTGATCATGAAACCTCTCCTGAACCTGCCGAAAGCCGGCGGAACTTAACGGCCGGCTGCTGCCACCATGGTGGCAGCAGCCGTGATATCTTCTGCAAAGCGGGCGCCCAGAAAGGCACGGCCCATGACACGGCGAACGACATGGTGGACCAACGCGTCCGCAGCCCGGACCAGCGAGCGTGTCACCACGCCTGCAACTGCGAAACGGAGATCGACGGCCATGAGATCGAGCGAAACGAGGCGGCTGAACGCCCTCGCCTGCCACATTTGGGCGTGCCACAGCTGACCCGCCGGGCCGAAATGAGTTGGAATGATCATGGACAAATCCTCTTCAGTCGATGTGTTGTCCCGGTATAGAACTCCCCTGCTGCCAACATCCTGTCAGCAGCCGCGCGCCGCCTTCTGAAAAGACCACCGAGAAAAAGTAGCAATAAGATACCAGTCATGAGACGCGCCGACCGGCTGTTTCAGATCATCCAGGTGCTGAGGCGCACGCGTAAGCCGCTGACGGCGGACGCGATTGCGGCCGAGCTCGAGACGTCGAAGCGCACCATCTATCGCGATATCGCCACCCTGATCGGCCAGCGCGTGCCGATCCGCGGCGAAGCCGGCATGGGCTACATCTTGGAAAAGGGTTTTGACCTGCCGCCGCTGATGCTGACGCCCGACGAGATCGAAGCGGCGGTGCTGGGCGCACAATGGGTCGCGGGCCACGCCGATTCCGCGCTGGCGCGCGCCGCCGAAGATCTGATGGCCAAGATCGCCGACACCGTGCCCGAGCGCCTGCGTCCTTTCGTGCTGGAGCCGGCGAGCCGGGCGCGGCCGAGCTGGAACAGGGAGCCGGACCGTCTGGACATGGCGCGCACGCGCACCCAGATCCACGAAGGCAAGAAGATCATGCTGCGCTATCGCGACGAGCAGGGCCGCGCCAGCGAGCGCATGATCTGGCCGATCTCGGTCGGCTATCTCGAAGCCGTGCGCCTGCTCGCCGCCTGGTGCGAGCTGCGCAGCGACTTCCGCAGCTTCCGCACCGACCGCGTGGTGGAGGCATCCTATCTCGACGAGAAATATCCGGAACGGCGCGACGTGCTGCGCGCAAGGTGGCGGCAGAGCCTGGTCTGGGGTCCCCCGAAGGACACGTGACGACGATGGAAGAGATCGACCTGTCGAGCTGTTGCCAGAGTTGCGGCGCCTGCTGCGGCTATTCGCAGAACTGGCCGCGCTTCTCGGTCGAGAGCGACGAGGAGCTTGCCGCGATCCCGGAGGCGCTCGTCAATGCGCGTCAATCAGGCATGCGCTGCGAGGGCGATCGCTGCGCGGCCTTGCAGGGCGACATCGGAAGAGCGACGGCGTGCGGCATCTATGCGGTGCGGCCGGAGGTGTGCCGCACCTGCATGCCCGGTGACGCCGAATGCGCGATGGCGCGGCGGAAGTTCGGACTGCCGGCGATCGACGCCGCTTAGGCCGGGACCGTTTCGCTGATCTCGTCGTCGAGCTCGTCATCCAGCGGTGCCAGCACCGAGAGCGGCTTGGTCGACAGCGTGATCGGCTTGCGCCCGCCCGACAGCGACGGCGCGGATTTCGTCGCCCCTTCGCGCGACAGCGCGTAGAGCGTCGAACCGACGCGGCCGCCGTTCTCGATCAGGTCACGCTCGCTGCAGCTTGCAGCGATCGCGATCGCCAGCGAATGCAGATGGCTGCGGCGATAGCAGAATAGCGCCAGCCTGGCGCGCGCGTCAGGGGAAACACTCTCAACCAGCCTCGGCAAGCCACTCTCGCTGGCGCGATACATCTCGCCAAGGAGCTCGTCGCGAACCGGGCAGAAATCGCTTTCAAATGCGTCGCGGTTTGAAAACATTGCAGTTCTCCCTCGTGTACGGAAGATGCAGCGCAATTCTCTAATGAAAGGTTAACCACGCTGCCCGGTAGTCACCCGGGGTGGTTGCGCCCTGGCCGCGAATCGGAGGCGACTTGATAGGGTTTTCAAAAGCATCCACGGCGTCATGGCCGGGCATAGCCGTCCAAAGGACGGCGTCGCTTCCGCTCGCCTATGTCCCGGCCATCCACGGAAAGCCGAGAGGCACGGAGAACGTGGATGCCCGGGCCTTCGCCTCGCCGAAGCGGCTTCGGCCGCGCAGCGGGACAAGCCCGGGCATGACGATCCCTCGTGCTGATGGCGATTGCCTTTACCCGGAGGCCTAAAGGCGACCTTCAGTTCGCTGCCATGTAGATGGAGAGGCCGAAGCCGGTGAGGTGGTGCAGCGCCTGGTCGACGCCGATCAAGGTCCAGAACCAGGGATGGGCCAGGTCGACACCGAAATTGGCCGAGACGAACCCCTTGGCGCGGTCGATCGTGATGTGGATCACGAAGTCGATGAACGCCACGAACCAGAATCTCGGCGCCACGATCAGGATCAGCGGCAGCGCAACTAAGAGGTGAACGAAGCAATGCACCAGAAGCGGCAGGGCCCAGCCGTGCTTCTGGTCCTTGCCATGCGCCATCCAGGCGGTCTGCAGGACGAAATCGGCGATGATGTGCTTGAAGGTGAGCAGCAGCATCCAGCCAATGAGCGCGCCAACCGGAACCGCCGATGACATGGATGGAAACGACAAGCTGACGCCCTCATTGACGTGGACAAGAAAAAATTGGAGCGTTCAGCGCAACTTCTTCTTGGACCGGTCAAATCGCCGGGACGTGCGATTTATGACATCTCCCGCGGCGGAATGCAGCCGGGGGAACCGGAAAATCGCCAAGTGTGGCTAACTGGTGATAGGATGACCAATCGCCGCGGTGGCGCGGGGTAAGGTTACCCCCGGCTCGAAATTTGCATCCCGCTGCCTTGGCGCTATCATCGACGGCAGAGAATTTCGTTCTTTTTTCAAACGTTTACGAATTACAGGGCGCTCGCTGCGCTTTCCATGCCGCGCGCCGCCACCAAAGAATAAGGCCGGAGTGCTGCCATGAGTGCTGAAGGCCCATCGCCGACCGAGCCGGCGCCCCGGCGTCCCAAGGTGATCAAGACCAACCAGCAGCAGGTTTTCCTCTACGTCGTGCTGACCCTGCTGCTGTCGTTCGCCACCGTCTGGGCCGGCCGCACGCTGTTGCACAATTCGGAAACGCTTACCTTTGCCGTCGGTGCTGCCAACAGCGACGAGGCGCTGTTCGCGGCCAAGCTCGCCCCGATGCCGGCCACGCTGCCGGCGCTGTCGTTGACGGCCTCGGCCCAGGCGGGCACTTTGCAGCGAGAGGTCCAACCTTGGACCCAGACCAAACCGAGCCGCAGTCCTGCATGTCTCACTTCGCTGATCTCTGCCTTGGCCCTGTTTGCGGTTGCCACGGCCGGCCGCAACGATGCAAAACGCCCGCGCTCGAAAACAATAGTGGAGACAAGAATGTCGGATACAGCCGACGCAGCATCCGGCCCCGTGCTCGAAATCGATGGCGCACGCGCCACCATCCGCCTCAACCGTCCCAAGCATCTCAACAGGCTCCAGGCAGAGGATCTGGGCGAGCTGGTGAGACTGTTCGACCGGATCGAGACTGATCCCGCCATTCGCGTGCTGGTACTGACCGGCACCGGGCGCGCCTTCTCCGCGGGCTACGATCTCAATTCGGTGGCGGAGCGCGCCGTCAGCGCCCATGAGCAGCAGAGCGCGGGCTCGGCGTTCGAGGTGGTCGTCAACCGCCTCGAGGATCTCGGCGTTCCCACGATCTGCCGGCTCAACGGCGGGGTCTATGGCGGCTCGACCGACCTCGCGCTGGCCTGCGATTTCCGCATCGGCATCGACACCGCCGAGATGTTCATGCCGGCGGCCCGGCTCGGGCTGCATTATTACCCGAGCGGCATCAAGCGCTACGTGACCAGGCTCGGCCTCGACAATGCGAAGAAGCTGTTCCTGACCGCGCAAAAGATCAGTGCGCCGGAGATGCTGCGCATCGGCTATCTCACGGCGATGGTGCCCGTGGAATTGCTGGACGAGGAGGTGGAGAAGCTCGCGGCCGTCCTCGCCGGCAACGCGCCGCAGGCGATGCGCGGCATGAAACGCGCCATCAACGAGTTCACCCGCGGCGAGCTCGACGAAGCCGCCGCCGACCAGCGTCACCGCAACAGCATGCGCGGCACCGAGATCAAGGAAGGCATTAAGGCGTTTGGAGAGAAGAGAGCGCCGCAGTTTTGAGGATTGACCAAGGAGTACGAGGAGGCGCCTCATTCTCCGCTGTCGTCCCGGACAAGCGCAGCGAAGCGGAGCGCCGATCCGGGGCCCATAGCCACAGGGTGTGGTTATGGAAAGGGCTGGTAACTCCAAGTCTTCGCCAAACCAAATCCTGTGGTTATGGGTCCCGGGCTCCCGCTTTGCGCGCCCCGGGACGACGGCGCAGGTAGGACGACAGCTATCCCCCAACCGCCTTCGCGTGCTGCGCGGCCATCTCATCATCGGCCGCATTGATGCGCTGGAACGCAGGCCGCGAGGTCATGCGCTCGGCATAACGGACGAAAACGTCCTTCTTCGGCACGATGCCGAACATCATGGTCCAGCTGAGCGCCACGCCCCAGAGCACGTCGGCTGCGGTCATGCGCTCGCCGAGTAGGTACGGCCCTTTCGACAGCTGCGTCTCGAGCGCGCCCAGCATGGTGTCGTAATCGGCATAGGGCGATTGCGTGATCGGCGCCGGCTCGCGCTGCATGAATTTGTCGATCATGGCAGGCTCGAAAGATGAGCCGTAATAGGCGATCCAGCGCAGATAGGGCCCGCGCCGCGGATCGTTGAGGGCGGGCGTCAGCCCCGCCTGCGGAAACAGATCGGCAAGATAGATGGTGATCGCGACCTGCTCGGTCACCAGCGCCTCGCCGTGGCGGACCGCCGGCACCTTGCCGAGCGGATTGATGGCGAGATAGGCGGGCTGGCGCTGCTCGCCGGCCTTCATGTTGAGGACGTGCAGATCGTAAGGCGCGCCCAGCTCCTCCAGCAGCACCCGCGTGCCTGTGGCCCGGCTCTGCGGCGAGTAATACAGCGTGATGCGGTCGGTCATGGCGGGGATCCCATCTGGC
The DNA here is from genome assembly GCF_001593325.1 of Bradyrhizobium sp. DOA1. Classification (NCBI taxonomy): domain Bacteria; kingdom Pseudomonadati; phylum Pseudomonadota; class Alphaproteobacteria; order Hyphomicrobiales; family Nitrobacteraceae; genus Bradyrhizobium; species Bradyrhizobium sp. DOA1. Next base: position 57,137 of record NZ_JXJM01000001.1, on the reverse strand, counting down.
GTTTGGCGATGGCGCAGCTTGTAGCGGACCATACCTGACATCCTGTGTCAGGTATGGTTTAAGGCATCATGCGCGCGAGCCGGATGTTGTCGATCCTCACCACCCTCCAGGCCAGGGGCCAAGTCACCGCGCCCGAGCTTGCGGAGGCCTGCGAGGTGTCGGTGCGCACGATCTATCGCGACATCGATGCGCTGGCAGCGTCAGGCGTTCCCGTTTATGCCGACCGCGGCGCGGAGGGTGGCTATCGCTTGCTCGACGGCTACCGCGTGCGGCTGAATGGCCTGTCGCAAAGCGAGGCTGGCGCGCTGTTCCTGGCGGGACTGCCGGGGCCGGCCGCGGCGCTCGGGCTCGACGCTGCGATGATCGCCGCCCAGAACAAGCTGATGGCGGCATTGCCCGCGAATCTGCGCGAGGACGCCGGGCGGATGCAGGAACGCTTTTACCTGGACGCGCCGGGCTGGTTCGGCGAGGCCGAGGATCCCAAACATCTGCGCACCATTGCCGGCGCGGCTCTACGGGGGACGCTGATCAAAATCCGCTATCAGAGCTGGCGCTCGGAGAAGCAGCGCCGGGTCGCACCGCTCGGCCTCGTGCTGAAGGGCGGCAGCTGGTATCTCGCAGGGCAGGTCGACCGCAGCGTGCGCACCTATCGCATCGCACGCGTGCTCGACTGCACGGCGCTCGACGAGCGCTTCGATCGCCCCGCCGATTTCGCTCTTGCTGCTTATTGGCAGACTGCGACACTTCGTCTCGAAACCGAGATGCATCCCAATGTCGCAATCGTTCGCCTGTCGCCGTTCGGCGTCAAGCTGCTCGACGCGCTGAGCCAGCCTTACGTCAAGGCGCGCACGCAGATCGAGGAGACAGTTGATGCCGATGGCTGGCGCATTGCGAAAGTGCCGGTGGGCAAGACGTCATGGCATGCGGCGTCCGAATTGCTGCGGCTGGGCCCCGAGGCCGAAGTGCTGGAGCCTGCCGATCTCCGCGACAAGTTGGCCGAGCTGACGCAGGCCATGGCCGCGCGCTATCGCACGGCGCCGAAAGCCGGGCGGCGGCGTACATCGCCGAGGGCGACGAAACAGTCCTGAAACACGATTCTCAGCCAACGGCGTGAACGCATTCTCGCTTCGACCCGACCGAGATGCAGGGACACAACAATGGCCCTGCGCCACATGGAGAATGAAGATGTTTCGTAAGCTTGCACTTGGTCTGATCGCCGCCGGTTCGCTCGGCGTTGCCGCCCTCGCGCCCACCGCGGCTTCGGCCGGCGGCTTCCATCACCATCATCACGGTCATCACCACTGGGGTCCCGGCTGGGGCGTTGGCGGCATCTACCTCAACACCGGCGTCAGCAGCTGCTATCGCGAACGCCTCGTCCAGACCCGTCACGGCCTGCGCGTTCGCGTCGTGAATGTCTGCGCCTACGGCATCTACTGATATCTCGCCGTCACGACAAAGCTCCGGTCGCGCCGCGACCGGAGCTTTGCGTTCAGCTACCCCGTCTGCCGCTGCCGGCGAAACCAAGCCCAGGTCTCGCGCGTCGTTCTGATGTAGCCGCGACCGCGATGGATGATCTCGCCGTCTACGATCTCGTTCAGCTTCGGCAGCGCGTGAAAGGGGATCGAGGGATAGGCGTGATGCTCGACATGGTAGGGCATGTTCCACGCGAACCATTTGACGATCGCACCGGTATAGGTGGTGCGGGTATTCTCGAAGGCGCTGCGGGTACGGTCGCAGCCGGTGTGCTCGGCATAGAGATAGGGCCGCAGGAAGAATTGCCCGATGACGAGCGGCAGGACCCAGACCCAGAGCAGCAGGGCCGAGGACAACCACAGCGACAGCGCGAAGAGCAGCGCATAAAGCGCGAGATAGGCGCGCGCCTCGCGTACGATGACGGCGCGCTTGTTCTCGGGAATCCAGGGGGCGGTGACCCTCCCGGTGACGGCGTGGCCGAGCATCAGCCGGAGACGAACGGCGACCTGGAGCAGGCCGCTATAGGCGATCGCAAGCTGGGTGTCGGATGTCGGCTTCACGCCAACGATCAGCTCCGGGTCCTTTTCCGGATCCTGCGTGTAGCGATGATGGTCCCAGTGAAACAGGCAGTAATATTCGTAAGGCAATCCGATCAGGAAAGCCGAGAGATTGCCCACGATCAGATTGAGGCTGCGGCTTTTGAACGCCGTCTTATGCGCGGTCTCGTGCACCGCCATGAACAGGAAGGCGACGACATAACCCTGCATGGCCATCAGCGGCAGCGCCCAGAGCACGCCATGGCGCGAGCTGACGATCCAGATCAGCGTGCCCATCAACAGGATCGCACCGTAATGGCCGAGGCTCTGCACGGCGCCCCTGAGATTGGAGCGAACCGACAGCTCGCGCAGCATTGCCGGCGTCAGGGGCTTCAGGCGATGACCAGGCTCTGAGACGGTTGCGTCGGTCATGATCGGAAGCCCACCTGTTTGCTGAGAAGCGCCGCGATCTCGGCCTTGATGAAGGCCTCATCGCGCGCATTGCCAACGGGATTGCCGGCACGATGGCCGTGCAGCGACGGGATCGGATGCAGCACGGCCGATTTCGCGTGGGTCAGCCGCCCGAGTTCGTCCTCGTTGTCGCGGACGTCGAAATAGCGATCGGTTGCGCCCGGCATCAGCAGCATGTCCGCCTTGATCGCCGCCAGCGCGCGATCGAGATCGCCTGCGAAAGCCGGGCAACCACTGATGTCCCCGCCTTGCCAGATGTCGATCTGCGCCAGGAGATCGTTGGCGTCGCGCCGCGCGAAGGTCGTATCCCAGGTGCGAACGAGATAATCCTCCAGCGCGGCGAAGCCGGCTTCGCGCCAGAGCTCATCGCGATAGAAACCATGCGACATGGCCCAGCCGGCATAGACCCGCCCCATCGCTCGGTAGCCAGCAATAGGTTTGTCGACGAAGCGGCCCTCACGGAAAGCGGGATCGGCGGTCAGAGCGGCCTTCACGCTTTCGAGGAAGACATGGTTATAAGGCGCGCAGCGCGCGCTGCCGCAGACGATCGCCGCGCGCGCGACCATGTCAGGATGCAGCGCCGCCCAATGGTAGGCCTGCATGCCGCCCATCGACCAGCCATAGACCAGCGCGAGCTTCGAAATGCCGAAACCTTCGGTGAGCAGCCGGTGCTGGACCGCGATCGCATCGTGATAGGTCAGCTTCGGGAACGGCGCGGCGGTGTTCGACGGCGACGACGACAGGCCGTTGCCGAACAGATTCGGAATGATGATGAAGTAGCGCGAGGGATCGAGCACGCCGTCGGGCCGGATCAACCATTCGGTGTCGAAATGCTGGGCGCTGAAGGAGGTCGGGTAGAGGATGACATTGTCCCTGGCAGGGCTCAGCGTGCCATAGGTCTTATAGGCGAGCTTCAGCGACGGAAAGACGGTGCCGGACTGGAGCGTGACGTCTCCGGCCTCGAAAATCTCGTAGTTGCTCGGCCCGCTCATGCGTCCATCTTCCGCTCACACGGCCGCAGAACGCGCCCGTCCAAACAAACGAATGCATCGATCGTGCCGGACCAGCAAACGCATCGTTGCGCCCTCGTCATATACTGTACCATTAGTACATTTATTTGACGAACGCAAGATGGGCAGCGACGCGCCGCCTCACGCGATGGCCGCGATATATCGCTCCACCGACGCCGCGAACGCGGCCTTGGCTCCGCCTGCGATATTGCGGCCCCACCAGGCGCCATAGATCCGGTCGAAGGCGTGCGGCTCCACCGCGGCTGCGATCCGCCGCACCGCGGCGGCGTTGAGCGGCATGTAGTTAGGGTAGGAATACATGAAGCTGACGAAGCGGCGGTCCATAGTCACCTGCGCGATATCGCCGGTGAGCAATGCGCCCGTGCCCTCCGCGCCGCCCGACCAGTGCAGCATGGTGGCGCCCGCGAAATGACCGCCGGCGCGCAGGAGCAACACTTCGTCGGAGATGCGCTGGCTCTCGCCGGTCCAATGCACGATCGACGCATGCGGCCGTGTCACCCATTGGCGATCGTCGGCGTGCAGATAGACCGGCACGCCGCCGAAGGCGTCGCTCCAATCGGCGAGCGCGCCATAGTAGTGGGGATGCGAGATTGCGATGGCCTTCAGTCCGCCGAGCAAACGCACATGCGCGATCGCCTTCGGAGTTGCCAGCGGCACGCAGTCCCACATCAAGCAACCATCGCCGAGCGGCACCAGCAGTGCGCGCTGGCCGATGGCGAAGCTCGGCTCGAGCGAGAGGCCGGTGAGGCCGAGATCGTCGCGCCAAACGACGCGGTGGCCTTCGGCCAGCATCGCACGCGTCAGGAAAATCTGCCCATTCCAACCCACATACTGCCGTTCGTCCTCGCAAATCGGACAGGATGCGGGCGGATGTCCGCTGTCCGGAAATTGTGCGCCGCAGGTTTCGCAAATCCAGAGTGGCATGGCCATGATCCTGGTTGAAACATCGCGAGTATGACATGACGTCGCGCGCCATGCGATCACAAGCGCGATCGGAACCAACGCGATGAGCACAGGTTAAGTTCTGGTCCGCCGCAGGCCCATTGGCCCGCACTCCCCGCCTCATGCGAGATCCGATTCGATCGGCAGCACCAAGTTCAGCGTCTCGATGACATCGCGCCCTTCAACGTCTCGTATCTGGCCACTGTTTGCGCTCAACTTCTTCATGGCCGACATGCAGTCGGGCATCGGGCCGTTCATCGGCGTCTTCCTCCAGGAGCGCGGCTGGGCGCCCGGTCTGATCGGCACTGCGATGACGATCGGCAATGTCGCCGGCATGCTGGTGACCACGCCGATCGGGGGCTTCATCGATTCCAGCCGCAACAAGCGGATGTGGGTCGTCATTCCCGGCATCTGCGTGGTCTCGGCCTCCGCGATCATCCTGATCTCGCAAAATTTCTGGGCGGTGACGTTCTCGCAAGTCGCGCAGTCGCTGGCGAGCGCCGCGATCGTGCCGGCGGTCACAGGCATCACGCTCGGCATTGCCAAGCAGAAAGGCTTCAACGCGCTCAACGGCCGCAACCAGGCGTATAACCACGCCGGCAACATGGTGGGCGCCGCGCTCTCGGGCTATCTCGGCTACAAGTATGGCTATTTTGCCGTGTTCGCATTGGCGGCCCTGTTCGGCGCCATCGCGATCGCCTGCGTGATGATGATTCCGGCCAAGGCGATCGACGACCGCGCCGCGCGTGGCTGCAAGGAGGACGATCCCGACAGCGCGCCCGACGCCTTCACGATGCTGCTCAAACATCGCGCGCTGCTGGTTCTAGCGCTGGCACTGGCGTTATTCCATCTCGGCAACGCCGCGATCGTGCCGCTCTACGGACTTGCCGCGGTGGCCGAGGGGCAAGCCAACGGACCGACCTTCGTCGCGACCACCGTGGTGATCGCGCAGGGCGTAATGGTCGTGACCTCGCTGATCGCGATGAAGGTCGCCAGCAAGCGCAACTACTGGCCGATCATCCTGGTCTCCTTCATGTTCCTACCCATCCGCGGCGTGCTCGCCTTCTTCGTCACGGGATGGTGGGGCGTCGTGCCGATGCAGGTGCTCGACGGCATCGGCACCGGACTCCAGACGGTTGCCGTCCCCGGCATGGTCGCGCGCTCGCTCAACGGCACCGGCCGCATCAATCTCGGCCAGGGCGCCGTCATCACCGTGCAAGGCGTCGGCGCGAGCCTCAGCCCCGCGCTCGGCGGCTGGATCGCGCAATGGATCGGCTATGGCCCGACCTTCCTGCTGCTCGGCGGCTTCGGGCTCGCCTCCATGGCGCTGTGGCTGGCCTTCGGGGCGACGGTGAAGAAGTATTGAGCTTCACCGCGGGCGCCCCCGTCACGGCGCAAATTGTCGGTTCAGGCCGATCCTGAATGTGTGCAGCTCGATGTCGCTGGCCGGCATGCTCGTTCCGGGAATCGACAGAGAGAGCTGGCGGCCGAGGTTGAGATACAGATACTCCGCCTTGAGCGACCAGCGCGGCGCGAACGACCATTCGCTGCCGCCGCCGACGGCATATCCGAGATTGTAACCGCTTACGGAGGCGCGACCGTCCAGCGCGCCCGGAAATCCCGCGATGATCAAATTGTTGGTCAGGCGTGCATGGCTGCTGTCGAGGCTCGCCTTGACATGCGCCCAGGCGAGACCGCCCGTCGCATAGAGCAGCCAATTGTTGCTGGCATAACCCAGGCGGCCGCGCAGCGTGCCGAGATAATCGATGTCCTGGGTCGCCGTCACGGTGCCGGTGTAGTTATCGAAATCGCCGACGAGGAAAACGGGTCGCAGCGCATAAGCGCCCGATGCCCGTCCGCCGATCCCGGCAACGCTGACGTCGGCTTCGACGCCGGCGACCAAATGACCGGCCTGCCAATTGTAGCCGGCCTGCAATCCGCCGAGCCAACCGGACTGATTGACACCGAGCGTGAACGGTGGAGATGCCGTCGACGTCGCATTGTTGACGCCAGGAAACAGCGCCAGAAGTGCGCCGGGGTCGACGGACGCAGCATTGCCATCGCCGGTGCCATAACCGGCGTGAACACCCGCGTAGAAACCGACCCAGCTGAAGACTGGAGCGGTATCGCCGGCCGTCGCAGGGGTGGCGGTCGCCGCCCCACAGCCAAGTGCCAGAATAGCCAGCAAACCCCTCGCACGGCGTGTCATCGAGTCATTTCCTTCCAATCGGCCAGTCATTGCGAGCGGGACAATAGGCAAGGCGGCAGTCGCGGATCGTGGGGAGCGGCGAAGCGTTGGATGGACTGACATGAAAACCGCCAAATCGGCTATCGTTTGTTGCGATCCGAGCACACGTCGCCGATCGCCTGGCTGCGGCACCTCGTCACTGGCTCAGCGCGCAGTTGCGAGTGGTTTTTCGCGCAATCGCGCATTTTCTGGTTGCCGCACCGCGACGCGCCGACGAGGATGCAATCCGCACCAAATCGCCAGCGCATGTCTTCCAGCGACCGATGACCCAGCCGCAACTCTCATTCGATGGCGATCCGAACGGTCCGGCCTATGAAGAATGGCGCGAGCAGTTCTGCCGTCGGGTGGCGAACGTTGATTTCGTGCCGGTCGGCGAAGGGCGCGTTCACCGGACCATTGCGCCAGCCATTCTTCCCCGGATCAGGCTCTCGGCCTCGTTCGGCACGCCGATGTCTTTCGTGTCGCTGGGGACGAACGACGAGTTGATCATTACGATGTCGCCCAATTCGGCCTTGAGCGGGGCCATGGGCAAACGTCCGCTGGAGGTCGCCGCCGGCGACATCACCATCGGCGATCCCTCGATCAAGGGCGCCTGCATCACCCAGATCAAGCACGGCAATTTCCAGACCGCGCTGCTGCCGCGCAAGGCGCTGCTGCGCGCGTGCCCGAATGCCGAGGACCTGATCGCGCAGTCGATCCCCGGAGCCAATGCGATCACGTCGATGTTCCTGCGATATTACGATCTCGCGCATGCTCATGCGGACAAGCTCGCGCCCGCAGAGCTCGATGCCGTCTCGCAACATCTGTTCGACCTCGCCGTGCTGATGATCGGGGCGCGCGGCGATGTCGCCGACGAGGCGCGGCTGCGCGGCCTTGCGGCGGCGCGTTTCCAAACGCTGAAATCAGACATTCTGGCGCAGCTGGACAGTCCCGCACTGTCGCTCACCGATCTTGCCGCCGCGCATCGGATCAGCCCGCGCACCATCCAATTGCTGTTCGAGCAGGCCGGCATCACCTATAGCGGCTTCGTGCTGGAGCAACGCCTGCTGCGCGCCGAGCGTCTGCTTCGAAATCCCGCCATGCGCACGCGCAAGATCATCGAGATCGCGCATCTGGCCGGCTTCCACGACGTGTCCTACTTCCACCGCGTGTTTCGCCGCCGCTTCGGGCAGACGCCTGATGACGTCCGGAAGCTGGCCGGCGACGCCGGCTAGCCAAACTCGAGCACGATCTTCCCGAAATGACCACCGTTCTGCATCAGGCGCAATGCATCCGGCACGGCGTCGAAGCCGAAGGCGCGGTCGATCACGGGCCTCATCGCGTTGCGCCCGATCGCAGCGGTCATGGCCTCGAACATGCGGCGGCTGCCGACAGAGAGTCCGATGACGTGCAGGTTCTTGGCGAACAGGCTCGAGATCGCGATCTGCTGCGAGACTCCCGTGAGGATGCCGATCACCAAGATGGTACCGCCGACGCGCGCGGCTTCCAGTGATTGCGCGAACGTGTCCTTGCCGCCGACCTCGACGATGTGGTCGACGCCGCCGCCGGTCCACGCCGCCGCGGCTTTGCCCCACTCCGGAACCGACAGATAGTTGATGGTGTGGTCGGCACCTAACGCCCTGGCGCGTTCGAGCTTCTCGTCGCTCGACGAGGTCACGATCACGCTTGCGCCGGCGAGCTTTGCAAATTGCAGAGCGAAGATCGACACGCCGCCTGTGCCCTGCACCAGCACGGTGTCGCCGGGCTGTACCTTTGCGTGTTCGAACAACGCACGCCAGGCCGTGAGGCCGGCGCAGGGTAGCGTTGCGGCCTCCTGGAACGACAGATGCGACGGAATGTGGCTGACGCCCTCGGCGTCGAGCACCATCACCTCCTGCAGGACGCCCGGCCGCGTGCCGCCGAGCGCGTAACGGCGCGCGGCTGCCGAAACTTCCCCATCGATCCAGGATTGGAAGAACATCGGACAGACGCGGTCGCCGACGGCGACACGGGTTACGCCCTCACCCACGGCGATCACTTCACCGGCGCCATCCGAGAACGGAATTAGCGGCAACCTGGAAACGCCGCCCTTGCCCTGCACGGTCAGCAGGTCGCGGTAGTTCAGCGATGCTGCCTTCATCCGCACGGAGACCTGGCCCGGGGCAGGCGTCGGCTCCGGCAGATCGGCCAGCTCCATCCCTTCGATCGACCAGTCACGCGCCACCTGCCAGGCTTTCATGGCAATCGCTCCGTTTCAGGTACCAAAATTTGTCTGGATCGCCTTGTCGAGCGTCTCGCCGCCGACGAAGCGCTGGCGCAGCTCGCGCTTCAGGAGCTTGCCGCTCGGATTCTTCGGCAGGCTATCGACGAAGATGACGCGCTTCGGCACCTTGAAATGTGCCATCTGACCGGCGCAATGCTTGATGACTGTTTCTTCGTCCAGCGCCTCGCCGCTCTTGATCACGACGATCGCGGTCACCGCCTCGATCCAGCGCGGATCGGGCAGGCCCACGACTGCGACCTCGGAGACGGCGGGGATGCGGTAGACCATCTCCTCGACTTCGCGGCTGGCGACGTTCTCGCCGCCGGTCTTGATCATGTCCTTGACGCGGTCGACCACGGTGATGTGGCCCTCGTCATCGACCGTGGCGAGATCGCCGGAATGAAACCAGCCGCCGGCAAACGCCGCCGCCGTCTTCACGGGATCGTTGTAATAGCCGGACAACAGATGCGGCGAGCGGTGCACGATCTCGCCGACCTCGCCGACCTTCACGTCTTCCATGGACGTATTGACCACCCGCGTCTCGACATTGAGCACCGGCTTGCCGGCGGAGCCGGCCTTGCGCAGCTGGTCTTCGGGCCGCAGCACGGTCGCGAGCGGCGCGATCTCGGTCTGGCCGTAGAAATTCCAGAACTTGACGTTGGGCAGGCGGCGCTGGAGCTCGAGCAGCACCTCCACCGGCATGATCGAAGCGCCGTAATAGCCCTTCTGGAGTGTCGATAGATCGGTCTTGTCGAAGTTCGGCGAGCGCAGCATCGCGATCCAGATCGTCGGCGGCGCGAAGAACGAGGTGATCTTGTGGGCCTGGATCAACGCCAGGATGTTGTCCGCGGTCGGCTTGCCCGTGATGACGCCGGAGGCGCCGAGATAAACCTGCGGCCCCAGGAACACGTCGAGCTGGGCGCAATGATACAGCGGCAGCGCGTGCAGGAATTTGTCCTCCACGCTCATGCCGCCGTCAATGATGCAGCTGACATACTGCCACATCACGGCTTCATGGGTCAGCATCGCGCCCTTGGGCAGCGACTCCGTGCCGCTGGTATAGACGATCTGCGCGAGATCGCGGCTGTCGACCGACGCCTCCAGGAACGAGCCGTCGGCATGCAGGAGATCGTCGAAGGTGGTGAGGCCCGCAGGCGCCGTCGCCGGATCCTCGCCCGGCAGCCAGATCATCTTCTCGACGGCGCAATCCTTCGCGCTAGCCGCGCGCGCCGGCTCGACGAAATCGGGGCCGGTCGCGAGCAGCTTTGCGCCGGAGCTCTTCAGGATGAAATTGATCTCGTCCGGATTGAGCATGAAGTTGATCGGCACCAGGACCGCGCCGATCCGCGCCACCGCGAAACGCAGTGCCGCGAAGGCATGCGAGTTGCGCGACAGCACCGCGACACGGTCGCCCTTCTTGACACCGAGGCCGAGGAGACCGCGACCGAGGCGATTGCAGATCACGTCCATCTCGGCGAAGCTCCAGCTCACCCCGCCGCAGCTCACCGCAAGCTTGTTCGGCTCACGCGCCGCCGAACGGCGCAAGAGATCGCCAATGGAATGCTCGCGTGCCTTCGCAATGATGGCTGCGGTGTCGCCGGTCATGTGTTCCTCCGTCTAACGTCTTTGTTTGCGGGATTACTTGATCGAAATCTTGCGTCTTGTTTTTGCGCTATCTGCGCCGGGCCGCCTGGGCGTGCTCCATGTACATGTGCTCGACCGAGCGATCGAGCGAGGCGATCTTCTCGAAGCCGCGCCGCCAGTCCTGCAAGTGCCGGCGCGTCCACAGCACGCCGGCCTCGCGGTCGCGGCGGCGGATCGCATCGATCAGATGGCGGTGCGCCGCGACGAGGCGCGGGCCACCTTCGGCAACGCCGCTGACGATCATCTCGGTGGTCGGATAGAACAATTGCGCGGCCGGCTCGCGCGCGAGCTGGAGCACACGGTTCTGCGATGCTTTTGCGACCAGCACGTGGAATTCGGCGTCGCATTCGGCGAGCATCGCGGGATCGCCGACCACCGCCTCGCTGCGCACGAGATTGGCCGCGAGCTCGGCGATGTTTTCCTCGCTCGCGCGCTCCACCGCGCCTTCGATGCTGGCGACTTCGAGCGTCATCGAGGCCTCGTAGAGCTCGCGAAAGGTGACCTCATGCAGGACCAGGGCGCGGCTGAGCCGGCTCGCCAGCTTGCTGTAGCGCGGCAGGCAGGCATGCAGTCGGCGTGAAGAATCGCGGCGGATCAGACCGCCTTCCTCCAGCACACGGATGCCCTCGCGGATGGTCGAGCGGTTGACGCCGAACTGGCGGACGAGATCGTGCTCGGTGCCGATGGGATCGCCCGGCTTGATGCGGCCATTGACGATCTCACGTTCGATGGCGTCGGCGACCTTCTGATAGGCCGGCGCGACATCGATGGGACGAAACAGCGGCGCGACAGGCAAGACGGCCTCCGATGTCGATTGTCGGACAAACTATATTGGGCCGCCAAGGGTGCGTCAAACTACATCACGTAAGCTGCATCCTGAATAAATTGACTCCGCGGATAGCTGCTTCTAACTTTGTCGGACAAAGGGACAGGATAGTCCCATGCAAGAGGAAACGTACTTATGAGACCTATCGCGGCACTCATGTCTGCGGCCGGCCTGCTGTCGGCTGCCCTGATTTCTCCCGTCTTCGCCCAACAGGCACCGCTCAAGATCGGCGTGCTCTCCGACTTCTCCTCCGTCTATTCCGACATCGGCGGCATGGGGAATGTCGAAGCGACGAAGATGGCGATCGAGGATTTCGGCGGGCAGATGTTCGGCAAGCCGATCGACATGATCAGCGCCGACGTGCTCAACAAGCCCGATGTCGCCTCCACCATCGCGCGCAAATGGTGGGAGACCGAGGGCGTCGACATGATCATCGACCTTCCGACCTCGGCGACCGCACTCGCGGTGATGGAGCTGTCGAAACAGTATGAGAAGATCATGATCGTGACGGATGCGGCGAGCTCCGACATCACCGGAAAATCCTGCTCGCCTTACACCGCACATTGGACCTACGACACCTACTCCAATGCGCAGACTGTCGGCAGCGCCATCGTCAAGAATGGCGGTGACAGCTGGTACTTCCTCACCGCGGACTACGTGTTCGGTCATTCCATCGAGCGCGACACGGGCGACGTGGTGAAGAAGGCGGGCGGCAAGGTGCTCGGCAGCGTCAAGCATCCGCTCAATACGGCCGACTTCTCGTCGTTCCTGCTCCAGGCCCAGGCTTCCAAGGCCAAGATCATCGGGCTCGCCAATGGCGGCGGCGACACCATCAACGCGATCAAGCAGGCCGGCGAATTCGGCATCGTCGCCGGCGGCCAGAACCTCGCCGCGATCGTGATGTTCATCTCCGACGTACACAGCCTGGGCCTCAAGCTTGCGCAGGGGCTGATCGTCACCGAAGCCTATTACTGGGACCTCAACGACAGGACCCGCGCCTTCGGCAAGCGCTTCATGGAGCGGGTCAAGCGGATGCCCACGATGAACCAGGCCGCGACCTACAGTGCGACGCTGCATTATCTCAAAGCCGTGCAGGCCGCGGGCACCAAGGACACCAAGACCGTGATGACCAAGATGCGCGAGCTGCCGGTGCGCGATGCCTTCACCGACAATGGCGTCCTGCGTGAGGACGGCCGCATGGTGCACAGCATGTACCTGTTCCAGGTGAAGAAGCCGGAGGAGTCGAAAGGACCGTGGGATTATTACAAGCTGCTCGCGGAAGTACCCGGCGACCAGGCGTTCCGCCCGCTCAAGGACGGCGGCTGTCCGCTGGTGAAGTGAGGCTCACAGGCGCGCGCGGCACGGCCGCGCGCGCGCGGCACGGCCGCGCGCGCCTGAACTGCCCGCAGCCGAGTGGCTCCAGCCGACCGTCAGGTCACCTCGTCACCGCTCGCGAGCATCTCGTTCAGCATCGCCTCGGCCTTGTGCTGAAGCGGCCGCGCGCCGTTTTCGGAGGCGATCGCGATGGCGGCACGCAGGGAAGCGCGGATGGCCGCCTTGCTTTCGGCATCGGAGGGCGGCGTCACCACGGCTTCGCCGAACAGAGCCTCGGCCTCGAGGCCCGAAAACCCCTGCTGCCGCGCCGTATTGCGGGCCTCGCGCAGCATGTTCTGAGCGGCCCTGACGTCGCCGGACCGGTGGGCGGCCAGCGCCAGATAGATCGAGCTGCGCAGCACCGCCGAGGTATATCCGACCGCCTTGGCCTCTTCGCGCGCCTCCGTCAGCATGCCCCGCGCCCGGTCGAACAGTCCCTGCTCCAGATAGGCGATGCCGAGATGGCAGGCGAGCACCGGCACGAACAGGCGGATGCCGTGCTTCTGCGCGAGCACGAACCCGTCTTCGAGGATGGACGCAGCGGCGGCCGGATTGTTCTGCCCGAGCTTCAGCCAGCCGCCACTATAGGCGGCGGCGACGCGGTCATAGGGACGGCCGGTCTCCTCCGCGATCGCAGCGGCTTCGCGCTGGAGCTGCCCGGCCGCATCGAGCTCACCCATGACGGTGTGGGTGAAGCTCTTCATCATGCAGCAGAGCAGCAGCAGATAGCTCGGCGTCGTCCCGATCGGAGCGCGGGCTTGCGGACCCGCCAGCTGGGTGCGCGCCAGCGCCAATGTCCGTTCGGCTTCGGGGTAGCGGCCGGCGAGGAAATAGGCCTGCCCGAGACCGTACCGGGCGAGATTGAGCCAACCCGGGTTGTCCCATTCCTGAGCGAGGCGGACCACCTCTTCCGAGACAGCGACGGCTTCGACCGGCGCTCCGTAGAAGTTTTGCGCGCCGGCTCGAACCGTCATCGCGGCGACCTTGCGTCCGATATCGTCGATCCCGTCCGCCCGCCGTTCGGCATCCATTCCGAGGTCGAGCCACTCGGCGACCTGGCCGGACGCGATGAACGCCGCGCGGGCCTCCATCCTCAGATCGATGGCATCGGCCTCCCGCGAAGGCGTCATCGGCGTCTTGTCGAGCGAGCCCATCGCAATCTCGAAATAGCTGGCCGCGTCGGAAAACGCCGACCGGCTCAGGCATTTTCGCCCTGCGCTCTTGCCGTGACTGAATGCCTTGTACCAATCGCGGGCCCGCACGGCGTGATAGCACAGCGTATCGGGTTGATCTGAGCCTGCTCCATCGCCCTCCAGCCTCGCAAGAATGCGCGCGTGGATGCCTTCGCGCACCTTCTCGACCATCGAGTCATAGGTCACCTGGCGGACCATCTCGTGCCGAAACTCGAGCACATCGTCCAGTTCGCTGTCGATCCTCACCAACAGCTCGGCGCGATCGAGCGCCGCAAGGCAATCCTGAAGGACGCTTTCGGGCAGCTCGGCGAGGTCTCGCAGCGTGGCGACGCTCGATCGCCGTCCCAGCGCCGCCGCGATCTGCAGGATGGCGCGCTCCTGGCGCGACACGCGATCCAGGCGCGCCGCGATCACGCCCTGGATGCTCGATGGAATGCCCAGCTCGTCGATCGGACGCATCAGCGCGAGATCGCCCCACTGGCCGTGGAGCGTCCCGCTGTCCCGCAAACCCCGGCACACCTCCTCGATGAACAGAGGGACATTCGCCGTGTGCGAGATGATGCGATTCTTCAGATCGTCGTTGGCCGCGGAGGGTCCGAGCATGTCGGCGAGCATGGCCAGCCCGGAATCGTCGTCGAGGGGTTGCATCGCGACGACCTCAGCATGGCAGCGCGCAATCCACACCGGCATGCCGTTGGGCCTGGAGGTGAGGAGGACGAGAAGACCTGGTGCCTGAAGCGACGCCATCGTGGCCATGACCGCATCGCTGGCCCGATCGATCCAGTGCAGATCCTCGAGCAGAAGGATGGTTCGTTGACGACGCGCGATGCTCTCGATGACGGCGCAGCTTGCATCGGAGATCGCGCGCCCCCGGGCGTGAGGCTCGAGCTGGGACCAGCGAGGATTCGTCGTCGGCAGATCGAGCACCGCGTCGAGGGCGCATTGCGCAATCTCTCCGAGATCCTTCCGCGGATCCGACGGGCTGTCGGGATCCTTTGCGGCGGCCTCCAGGGCGGACAGCAGAACGCGCTTGAGGGTGCTGAACGGGGCCCCCTTGAGGTTCGGGCTGCACTCGGCGTTGATCAGGCGCCAACCACGGGATCTGAGCTCCTGGACGAATTCGTGCGCGAGCCGCGATTTGCCGATGCCCGCGTCGCCGAGCAGCAGGACCGTCCGCCGGCCCGTTCTGGCGCTCTCGACGGCACGGGCCAGCAATGCCCGCTCCGTCGTACGATCGACGAACCGCGAGACGCTGCGGGCACGCCGCACCCGCCAGCTCGACAAATCGCTCGCCCCCACGATGCGGTAGACCGGCACGGCCTGATTGAAGCCGCGCAGCGGCTTGCCGCCGAGATACTCGAATCGGACATGCCCTTCGGCAAGCTCCTGGCACGCTTTCGACACGTAAATCTGATTCGCCTCCGCCGCAGATTCCAGGCGGGCGGCCAGATGCTGGGCGGCACCGCCGATCTCGTAGACCTTGGAAAACTCGCTGGAGACCATGTAGGCGACGACATGGCCCGAGTGCAGGCCAACCCGGACCTGAAGCCCGGGATCGCCCAAGCCGACGACACGCCGGACCAATTCGATCGCTGCATGGCAGGCCAGGGGGGCATGATTGTCGTCCGCGATCGGGGCGCCGAACACCGCGGAAATGCCGTCGCCCAATTCCTTGCTGACGATGCCTCCGAACTGGCGCACCGCGCCTCTCATGGCGGCCAGCGCCGGCTCCAGGCGCGAGACCGCCTCCTCCGGATCGAGATCGGCGACGAGTCCGGTGGAATCGACGACGTCGGCACGGAGAATCGTCACGAACCGGCGTTCGTTGTCCGGCTCGGAACGGCGCACGGCCACCCCACAATTGGAGCACCAGCTATCGCCTGGGTCGATCGCCGACTGACACGCGACACACTGCATTTCCGTGCCTTCAAAAGCTGCAGCGCCGTCGCTTGTCGACCGGCGCTCGCAAGGAGCCCGGCGCAAGATTACCCATCGAAAGAGTCATGGCAATCGAACTTGCACGCCGTATGGCACCATCACCGATCCGCAGCTCTCTGGACGAAGCACAATTTCGAGTGATAGCAATTGCACGCGCGAAATATGGGGCCGCGCGTTCTAGGGGCGCCGCGGCTTTTCTTCTGGCCGACGAGCTTTGCTGGGCTGCACGTCACCCCGATTGATTAGAACATATCGAAGGGCAAGGCGATGGGCGGCAAGACATATAGCGGCAAGGCGTTCAGGGAATTGATGAACAGCAATTACTACCCCCTGGCGAACATGAAGAGGAGCGTGGCCAAGCTCAAAGCGTCGGACGACATCGATCTGCCGACCCTTGAATATGGCCAGTACCACCTGATCCTGACGCCGCCATCGAAATGGCCGCAGGGAAGTGCCAAGTACTGGCACAAGGAGAAGGGCCGGGCTCGTCTCGACCTCAGCACCCAGCCGAACACGGTCCCCCTATCGCGGGACGAGCCCGGCGTGATCCCCCTGACGCGATGCGACCTGCTCGATGCCTGCGTGCGGAAGTGCTTCAACTCCGAGCCGCCGATCCCGATGAAGACCAACATCATCGTCCATGCGCCGAATGACGCCTATGCCCACCGGCACGAGATCCGGCTGGAATGGGAATACAAGAAGGGCTCGGACAAGCCGACACTGCTCCATCTGACGATGGTCTGTCCGCACAGATCGTGATTGGAAGCGTTCTGGCTTGTGCGGACATCATCATCGCACGCGGGTGATATGCCGGGACTGTGGCGGGTCGCCGGTGTCCACCTCCCGTCACGGGCCCGTCGCATGAAGATGATCCGCTTCGGGGGCGGACGGGAAGGCGATCAGGGAGTTTTGAGGGAGCCCCGTCCCGGAGCTTTCAAAGCATGATCCGGAAAAATGCAGTGCACTTTTCCGGATGATGACGATTCATCCTGTTCTCGTCGCACCTTAGTCGCAATAGCAGAACGCGTAGACTGCGCCGATCTTGGCAATGTGGAGGTCTGCGCTGGTCTTTCGCGACGTGCTGTCCGCGTTGGCCCTGAGAATGGTCGTGGCGCCCTGGATCTGCGTGCTCGAGCTGGTGCGCGTCTCGGCGCGGTCGATGTCGAAATGCAGGTAGCGATATTCGCCGCGCAGCGACCATCGCTGGGTCAGCTTGAACTCGCCGCCCGCGCCAGCCGTATAGCCCGCCACCCACTTGCCGTTGGGTCCGTTGACGCCGCCGGGGTCGGGAAAGGTGAAATGGCCGAGCGCCAAGCCGCCGACACCGTAGAGCATCAGCTTCGGGGTGACGAGATAGCCGGCCCGGCCGATCACGCCGACGTTCGAGCGCAATTGCTCACTGGCCTGCATCGCCGTCGGATTGACACTCGTGGTCACGACACCGTTGAGAACTTGACGGGTATTGCTCGTCTGCTCGCCGTTCATCTTGAAGGCAACATCCGAGAAGAGCGTGCCTTCGATCTGACCGCCGGCCACGATATTGCCGGCTCGCCAGTTGTAGCCTGCGAACAGATCGACCATCGAGCCCGTGGTGTCGCCGGCGGCACTGCCGCGGGTCGTCGTATTGCCGACGAAATCAGTCGTCTGCACCGCACCGGTGAAATTCTGCTGGGCAGAGTCGGCAGTCGAGGCCAGGATCTGTCGGGCACGGCCCGCGCCGGCAGCGAAATAGGCGCCGAGATAGGGGCCTGCCCAATGGTCGCTGGGGGCGCCAGGCAGCGCCGCCATGGCTGATCGCGGTCCTCCTTCACCGAACCTATAGACCATGCCGATCTTTCCGGTGTGGAAGTCGGCGTTGATCTGGCGAGTGGTGCTGTCGGTGGAGAGAGAGGTGCTGGAAGATCCGGTCGATTGCGTGCTCGATGCGAAGTTGCTGCCTTCGTTGCGGCCAAAGCCGTAATGCGCATAGCGATATTCGCCGCGCAGCGACCAGTTGCCTGTCAGCTTCACCTCGCCGCCGGCGCCCAACGTGTAGCCGGCCACCCACTTGCCGTTGGCGCCGCCGCTGCTGAAGTCCCCGTCAGCGTAAGTGAAATGTCCCAGCGCCAGGCCACCGAGGCCGTAGAGCAGCACGTTCGGCGTCACCAGATATCCGGCCCGGCCGATGACGCCGACGTTCGAACGCAGTTGCTGCTGGGTCCGGTTGCCGGCCGTTTGCGAGCCTGAAGACGTCGAGGTGACGGCTCCGTTCGAGGTGTCAACCGAGGTGAATGTGTGAGGGCCGATGGTCTTGAACGTCACGTCGGAAAAGACCGAGCCTTCGATCTGCCCGCCGGCCACGACACTTCCGGCGCGCCAATTGTAGCCGGCGAAGAGATCGACCATCGAACCCGTCACGTCGCCGACGGGACGGCCGTTCGTCGATTGGGTGCTGGTGGACGTCGTGGTCCCGACGATGGTGATCGTGCTGGTGCTGGTGTTGTTCGTCGCGATGGTTTCCGCGGCACGTCCGGCGCCGGCACCGAAATAGGCGCCGATATAAGGTCCCGCCCAGCCGTCGTTCCAGGCCGGGCCCGGCAGTGCCGCCATTGCCGACCGCGTTCCTGACGCGCCGAATTGATAAACCAGTCCGATCTTGCCGACGTGGAAATCGGCGTCGATATGCCGCCCGTTGACGGTGCTGTTGGTGGACGTGGTGGTGCCGCCACCCGATACGGATGTCTGCGAGCTACCCGTCGGCTCGTTGCGGTCATATCCGAAATGCATGTAGCGGTATTCACCGCGCAGCGACCAGCTGTCCGTCAGCTTGACCTCGCCGCCCGCGCCCGCGACGTAACCAGCCACCCATTTGCCGTTCTTGCCGCCGACGCGGACTTCCGAGTCGGGATAGTTGTCGGGATAGGTCAGATGCCCCAGCGCGAGGCCGCCCAGGCCATACAGCAGTACATTCGGCGTCACCAGATAACCGGCCCGGCCGATCACGCCGACGTTCGAGCGCAACTGCTGCCGGTCCTCGATGCTGTTCGTCCCTGAGCTTGTCGAGGTGACGACGCCGTTGTTGGTCGAAACCGAGCTGTATGCCTCGTTGCCGACCGTCTTCGTGGTGACATCACTGAACAGGGTGCCTTCGACCTGTCCGCCAAGTACGACATTGCCCGTTCGCCAGTTGTAGCCCGCGAACAAATCGACCATCGAACCGGTCATATCGCCGGCGAGATTGCCGAATCCTGATTGCGTGAACGCCGACGTCCCGCCGACAGTGCTGACACTGCCTTCGTCGTCGATTCTCGTGGAGGTCTGTCTTGCGCGCCCGGCGCCGGCACCGAAGTAAGCACCAATATAGGGTCCGGCCCAGCTGTCACCCCAGGCGCTAGCGAATGAAGGCCCGCGTCCCGCCGGCGGTATCGCCGCCATCGCGGACAGCGGCCCGGAATCACCGAATTGGTAGACCAGACCGATCTTGGCCAGGTGGAAATCGGCATTCGTCCGTGTCGAGGAAGATTCGCTGCTGGTCGAGATAAACGTGGTTGCGCCAGTCGCCGAGCTGGCCGTTGAGTTGGTGGCTGCGCTCCGGTTGAAGCCGAAATTCAGGTACCGGTATTCGCCGCGCAGCGACCAGTTTCCGGTCAGCTTCAACTCGCCGCCGGCGCCGACCGTGTAGCCGGCCACCCACTTGTTGTTGCCGCCGCCGAAAGGGTCGGCGCTGTCGGCAAAGGTGAAGTGACCGAGCTCCAGGCCGCCGAGGCCATACAGCAGCAGGTCCGGACGCGCGAGAAAACCGAGCCGGCCGATCAGACCGACCCGCGAGCGCAGCTGCTGGTTGCTCTGCACGGTCGCCGTGCCGGCAGTCGTCGAGGTCACCGCACCGAGCAGCACGTTGGTGCTGACGCTGTTGAACGTCTGGTTGCCGAACGGCTTCAAGGCGACATCGGAAAAGACCGTGCCTTCAACCTGCCCGCCGGCAACGATATTCCCGGTTTGCCAATTATACCCCGCGAACAGGTCGACCATCGAACCGGTCACGTCGCCCGAAAGATTGCTCGCAGTCGTCCCGACCAAGGTCGAGTTCGACGTCACCACGCCGGCGTTGGTCGAGAGTGAGCTGTTGGCGAAACTGCCAGTCGAGGAGTCCGTCACATGTCCAGCACCCGCACCGAAATAAGCGCCGATATAGGGCCCGGCCCAGCTGTTGACCCAGGCCGGTCGGGGTGGCGCCTTCACAGTCAGGTCGGCGGCTAGAGCTCCGGCAGAAACCATGATCGAGGCGCCAGCCAACGAAGCGCCCGTCAGTGATGTCAGCTTTTTCACCCCAACCCCCAATTCCAATTCCAAATTCCAGAACAAGAAAATGTTACCGGAAGAGCAAATGAAAAGCCGTTGCGCGCATACAACAAGTTCGACATTCCGGAGTCGAAGCCGACCTAAGTTATTGATATTTATATGAAATGCGTCAGGTTGTCGCACTTGGAAGATGCAACTTGATCCTGCACAGCGCGACAACATTGTCGCGCGAGGCCGCATCAGCTCGGCGCCTCATCCCAAAACAAAAATGGCCCGCATCAAGCGGGCCATTTTCGTATCGGATCCGGTCAATCCGAATTTGGTTGCGGGGATAGGATTTGAACCTATGACCTTCAGGTTATGAGCCTGACGAGCTACCGGGCTGCTCCACCCCGCGTTAAACACGTGCACGCCTTCTGTTAAATCTCGGGGACGGTGGGTTGAGGCCTACGCTGGTGGCGTGGCTTGCCTCATTCGTCCCAAAGGCTTCCTTGGAAGGCAACCCCGGGGCCAAGCCCGTCGGGTGCGGGGCGTATGTATCAAGATGGGCTCCCTTTGGAAAGGGCTGCGGGCACGTTTTTTTCGACTTTATGACAGGCGGATGGACCGATTTTGGGTCCGCTTGGCGCGCACTTGCGGGGAGTTCCGCCAAGGGCCGCTGGGCCGCAAGAAAACCAGGGGCGGACGCCCATTGAGGGGATCGCCGTGGACCCTGCCCCGGGTCGCAGCTTGGACCAATCCTCGACACGCTCCCCGCTTGGAATGCTGGAGGATGCCTCCGCACCATGGCCGCGCGTTCTGCAGTAGCGCAAGGCCGGCGCGTCATTCTCCGCTGTCATCCCGGACCGGCGCGCACTTTGGACGCGCTTGTCCGGGACGACGTCGAGTGAAAACCGCCTGTTGGGCGCGGGAGAAAATCAATTCAACAAGAACCCGCCGTCCACCGTCACCACGCTCCCCGTCATGTACCGCGACGCGTTCGAGGCCAGCAGCAGGATCGCGCCGTCGAGATCGGATTCGGCGCCGACGCGGCGCTGGGGGATGCGCTTGGCCAGGCGCTCGCCTGCGGGCGTCGACCAGAAGGCGTGGTTCATCTCGGTGTCGATGTAGCCGGGCGCCAGCGCATTGATGCGGATGTTCTGGCCCGCAAGCTCGAGCGCCATCGCTTTCGTGGCCTGGAGGATGCCGGCCTTGGAGATCGCGTAAGGCGAGACCGCCTTGAGCACGCCGGTGCCGAGCACGGAGGCGATGTTGACGATGTTGCCGTGCTGCCCGCGCGCGATCATGCGCCGCGCCACTTCCGTCGCGAGGAAATAGGCGCCCTTGAGATTGGCGCCGATCACGGCGTCCCAATCAGCCTCGGTCTGCTCGGTCGCGAGCTTCTCGATGGCGATGCCCGCATTGTTGATCAGCACCGTGACCGGGCCGAGCGCGGCTTCCACGGCATCGACGGCCTTCGCGATCGAGGCGGTGTCGGTGACGTCGAGCGCGATTGCGGCGGCGCGGCCGCCTTTGCCGCGGATTTCCTCTTCAAGGCCCCTCAGCTTCTCGGTCTGGCGCGCGGCGAGCGCGACGGATGCACCATGGGCCGCCAGCACCCGGGCAAATTGCCGCCCCAGTCCCTGGCTCGCGCCGGTGACGAGGATGTTTTCTTCACTGACGTCGAATAGGTCTGACATGACGTATTCCTTGCGCGTGTCCTGAGCTTTGGAGCCATCAATACAGACGATTTTAGCGATCTGAAACCGGAATGATCGGTTCGGCGTTCATTCGTTCCGTCGCGGCAGGGCTCCCATGAACAGCTTCGATCTTGCGGTCTATTCGGCACTCGCCATCGCGGTCGGCCTCGGTTTCAGGACCGGCCTGCTGCGCAGCGCCATGACGATCCTCGCCTATCTCCTCGCCGCGCCGATGGCAGTGACGTTGATGCCGCTAATCGTGCCGCAGATCGCGGCCAACCCGAATCCACCGCTGCTGCAGAATTGGATCTGGTTCTTCGCCATCTTCGTTGTGGTCGGCATGCTGCTAGGCCATATCGGCCGCGTCGCGCTGAACGACACCGTTGGCGAGGCCGGCATCGGCGACCGGCTCGGCGGCGCGGCGCTCGGCGCGGCCAGGGTCGGCCTCGTCGCCACCACGCTGGTGCTGGTGTTCGACCAGATCGTGCCGGTCAGCCACCAGCCGCCGTTCCTGGCGGGCTCGCATCTGCGGCCGCTGTTCTCGGCGGCGGGACAGATGGGCTTCAAGTCGCTGCCGCCGGACGCCGCGGCCGCCATCGACCGCCTCAAGCGGGAGCGCCGCATCTGAGCGCGATGAGATCGCACCTCATGTTTTCGCATGATCTTTTCGGAAAACCGCTGCGCACTTTCGCTACGCGTCCTTCGGGTCCGGATCATGCATGCTCATTTGCATCGCGGCGCGGACGCGCATGCATTTTGGTGCGAGCCCATCCCTTACCAGCGGCCGCGATGTTGGCTAGAGTAGCTGCATCCAAACCTGCCTGACATTTACGGGAGTGAAACAGTGGATCTTGGGATCAAAGGTCGCCGCGCCATCGTCTGTGCATCCAGCAAGGGCCTCGGGCGCGCCTGCGCCATCTCGCTGGCGGAGGCCGGCGTTCACGTCACGCTGACTGCGCGCGGCGCCGAAGCCCTGAAGAAGACGGCCGACGAGATCCGTAAAGCCTATCCTGACGTCACCGTCACCGAGATCGTCGGCGACATCACGACGCCCGCTGGGCGCGATGCCGTGCTGAAGGCCTGCCCCGATCCCGACATCCTCATCAACAATGCCGGCGGCCCGCCGCCCGGCGATTTCCGCAACTGGACGCGCGACGACTGGATCAAGGCGATCGACGCCAACATGCTCACCCCGATCGAGCTGATCAAGTCCACGGTGGACGGCATGATGGCGCGCAAGTTCGGCCGCATCGTCAACATCACCTCGGCGGCGGTGAAGGCGCCGATCGACATTCTCGGCCTTTCCAACGGCGCGCGCGCCGGCCTCACCGGCTTCATCGCCGGCCTGTCGCGCAAGACCGTGATCAACAACGTCACCATCAACGGCCTCTTGCCCGGCCCGTTCGAGACCGATCGTCTGACCGGCACAGCCAAGGCCGAAGCGGACAAACGCGGCGTCACGCCGCAGCAGATCCTGACCGAGCGCGCCAAGCTCAACCCCGCCGGCCGCTTCGGCCAGCCCGACGAGTTCGGCTATGCCTGCGCCTTCCTGTGCGGCGCCAAGGCCGGCTTCATCACGGGGCAGAACATCCTGCTGGATGGCGGCGCGTTCCCCGGGACGTTGTGAGTCATCAGCGCATCCGCAACTGCGCAATCTACGGAAGATCGTCATGCCCGGGCTTGTCCCGGGCATCCACGTTCTTTTGACTGTGCAGGACGACGTGGATGGCCGGGTCAAGCCCGGCCATGACGATGTGGAGGTGTCGGGGCGCGATGAATTCGAGCTCGCCGCGAGGCCCGGCACTCACCGCTGCTTCGTCGGCTCGTCTTCGTCCTGCTGGCTCGGAGCGGAGGAATCGGCCGTCGTGCGTTCGTCGGTCCAGTCGATGCCGAATTCTTCGAGCCCGTCGGCGAGCAGGTCACCTAGCATAGGTTCGCCGAGCAGATAGTGCACGGTCTCGCGGCGCGGGCTGTGATACTCGCTCCTCGCCTCCACGGCCCGGGCGCGCAGATCATTCCAATCGTCGATCGTGCCCTCACCGCGACCGAGCCAGGTCAGCGCGACGAGATCGAGCTGCTCGTCCTCGTTCAACGCGATCATGAAGCTGCCGAGCTCGTTGACGACGGGATCGGAGCCGTCGTCATCGAGGACGTCCATCATATCGTCGTCGGCCGCGTTCGAGCCGGAATCGGGATCGGACGCCCCCTCTTTGACGTCGAATTGACGCGCCTTCTCGATGATGAAGGCGACCTTCTCCGCGGAAATCGCAAGCTCTGGCATGGCTTCCTCTTCGACTCTTTTCCGGTTCCCCGCGATAACGCCACATCACCGCAGATGATCCATTGCGCTCGCTGGCAGAAAGCGTGCATGTTCCAGCGCAAGAGCAAGAACACAGGGAGGCGCCGGATGCAGTGGAAGGTCGGCAAGGTCAAGATCACGAAATTTGTCGAAATGGAGACGGTCGGTTCGACCCGTTTCATCCTGCCGGCCGCGACCAACGACGAGATCCAGAAGCTGCCCTGGCTGATCCCGCATTTCGCCACTGAAGAAGGCCGGCTGAAAATGTCGATCCATTCGCTGGTGGTGGAGACACCTTCGCGCCGGATCGTGGTGGACACCGGTCTTGGCAACGACAAGCAGGGCCGCGGCGTCCCCACCTGGAACAACCGCAGCACGCCGTTCCTGGAGACCATGACCGCGGCGGGGTTTCCGCCTGACAGCATCGACACCGTCCTGTGCACGCATCTTCACGTCGACCATGTCGGCTGGAATACGCGACTGGTCGACGGCCGATGGGTGCCGACCTTCCCGAAGGCGCGCTACGTCTTCGGCAAGATCGAATATGAGCACTGGCGTGATTACACGGCCGAGCCGGACAAGGTCGCGGTGTTCAATGATTCCGTGAAGCCGGTGGTCGATGCCGACCAGGCCGAGCTCGTCCAGAGCGACCAGCGGCTCTGCGAGGAGATCAAGCTGATCCCAACCCCAGGTCACAGTCCGGGACATATGAGCGTCCTGATCGAGTCCGATGGCGAGCAGGCGCTTCTGACCGGCGACGTTGCCCATCATCCCTGCCAGATGGCGCATCTCGACTGGTGCTCGACGGTGGATACCGACCCCGCGCAATCGGCGGCAAGCCGGCACGCATTGTTCTCGCGGTTTGCCAACACGCCGACGCTGGTGATCGGCGGTCATTATTCGGCCGGGCATATCAAGCGCGACGGTGACGCGTTCAGGTTCGTGGCGCTGGGGTGATCCCCGTTTTGGGCGGTTGAATTTCCCGTCGCCCTGTTCCATGAAGCTGTTAACCGATCGGTCCATTCCCAGGGAGAAACGAGAATGAAGCTTGTTCGTTATGGCGAGAAGGGTGCGGAGAAGCCCGGCCTGATCGACAAATCCGGCCAGTTGCGCGATCTGTCGGCGCATGTGAAGGACCTCACCGGCGAAGCCTATTCGCCTGATACCCTGAAGAAGCTGGCCGCCATCGATCCTGCCTCGCTGCCGGCCGTTTCCGGCAAGCCCCGCTTCGGCGCTCCGGTCACCGGTATCTCGAAATTCGTCGCCATCGGCCTCAATTACAGCGACCACGCCAAGGAGACGGGCGCTGCGATCCCGACCGAGCCGATCATCTTCATGAAGGCGAACACTTCGCTGTCCGGGCCGAACGACGCGGTCGAGAAGCCGCGCGGTTCGACCAAGCTCGACTGGGAGGTCGAGATCGCCGCGATCATCGGCACGCGCGCCAAATATGTCTCGGAGGCCGACGCGCTGAACTACGTCGCCGGCTATTGCGTCTGCAACGACGTGTCCGAGCGCCACTTCCAGACCGAGCGCCTGGGCCAGTGGACCAAGGGCAAGTCGCACGACACGTTCGGCCCGCTCGGGCCGTGGCTCGCCACCAAGGACGAGATCAAGGACGTGCAGGATCTGTCGATGTGGCTCGACGTCAACGGCCAGCGTCGCCAGACCGGCTCGACCAAGACCATGATCTTCTCCATGGCCAAGTGCGTCTCCTACGTCTCGCAGTTCATGACGCTGCTGCCGGGCGACATCATCACGACAGGCACCCCGCCCGGCGTCGGCCTCGGCATGAAGCCGCCGACCTTCCTCAATGTCGGCGACGTCGTCACGCTCGGCATCGAAGGCCTTGGCGAGCAGCGCCAGGAGATCATCGCGGCGTAAGGCGCGCGCGTCACACTCCGTCGTCATGCTCGGGCTTGACCCGGGCATCCACGTCTTACGGTGCGGATTGCGGAACGACGTGGATGGCCGGGTCAAGCCCGGCCATGACGGATGAGAGAGCTGTCGTTAAGTCATCGTAGGATACCTTCAATGAAACTCACCTTCTCCCCCGCCTCGCCTTTTGCCCGCAAGGTGCGCATCGCCGCGATCGAGCTCGGGCTGATCGACAAGATCGAGCTCGTGCCCGCGACCGTCGCGCCGGGCACGGCCAACGAGGACTATTCGAAGATCACCCCGCTGAAGAAGTTGCCGGTGCTGATCACCAATGACGGCGACGTCATTTTGGACTCCTACGTCATCGTCGAATATCTCAACGAGCTCGCCGGCGGCAGCCTGGTGCCGGATTACGGCCCGCGGCGCTGGAAGACGAAGACCAATCACTCGCTGATCAACGGCATGCTCGATTCCATGCTGCTGTGTCGCTACGAGAAGATGGTGCGGCCGCAGGGCCTGCAATGGCAGGCTTGGTCGGACGACCATTGGAACAGGGCCTGGACCGGCATGGCGCGCTTCGAGAACATGCCCGAGGTGCTGAACGGCCCGTTCGACATCTCGCAGATCGGTCTCGTCTGCGTGCTCGGCTATGCCGACTTCCGCTTCGCCGATTGCGGCTGGCGCAAGGCCTATCCGAAGCTCGACGCCTTCCACCAGAAGATGCTGGAGCGGCCCTCGGTGAAGATCTCGGTGCCTCCAGCCGCATAGCAGCGGAGTTCCTCATGAGCCTCAAATACTCGGTCGGCGATCTCACCATCCATCGCGTCATCGAGCAGGAAACCTCGTTCGTCCCGGCACTGGAGATGCTGCCGGGGCTGACACCGGAAGTGCTGGCCGAGAACCGGGCCTGGATGCGTGAGGCGAAGGCGCTGGACGAGCATGACGTGCTGCTGCTGTGCTTCCAGTCCTACGTGGTGAAGACGCCGCACCACACCATTTTGATCGACAGCTGCATCGGCAACGACAAGCCGCGACCGCAGCGGCCGAAATGGAACATGAAGACCGACGACACCTATTTAACCGGCCTCAAGGCCGCAGGGTTCTCGGTCGATGACATCGACTTCGTGATGTGTACGCATCTGCATGTCGACCATGTCGGCTGGAATACGCGGCTGGAAAACGGCCGCTGGGTGCCGACCTTCCCCAAGGCGCGCTATCTATTCGCCAAGCAGGAATTCGATCACTGGTTCGCCCAGAACGCGAAGGCGGAGGTGCCACCCTTCGCCGATAGCGTGCTGCCGGTGGTCGAGGCCAAGCGCCATGAGCTCGTCGGCAACGACCACCAGCTCGGCGATCACGTGCGCATCCTGCCGACCCCCGGCCACACGCCGGGCCATATCGCCATCACGATGGGCCGTGGCAAGGACGATGCGGTGTTCTCCGGCGATCTCATGCATTCGCCGCTTCAGACGCTCTATCCGGAGCTGTCGATCAAGTTCGACGTCGATCCGCCCGCAGCAGCAAAAACGCGCCGCAGTTTTCTCGAGCGCTATTGTGACACCGATACGCTGTGCTGCACCGCGCATTTCCCCTCGCCGTCGGTCGGGAAGATCAAGCGCAAGGGCCACGCATTCGTCTGCGCGGCGGTGTGACTAAGACACCGCACCTGTAGGGTGGGCAAAGCGAAGCGTGCCCACCATACCAGGCTGTTGTGGGAGATCGGTGGGCACGGCGCTTTGCGCCTTTGCCCACCCTACAATACTGCCCGAGTGGAGAACACCATGACCGATCTCCCCGAAATCCCCCTGCCCGCCGGCATTCGCTCGCGTTACGTCGAGGGCATCAACGGCTTGCGGATGCATGTGCTGGAGGCCGGCTTCGAAACCAAAGAGCGGCCCTGTATCCTGTTGCTCCACGGCTTTCCCGAGCTCGCCTTCTCCTGGCGCAAGGTGATGCCGGCACTCGCCGCCGCCGGCTATCACGTGATCGCGCCGGACCAGCGCGGCTATGGCCGCACGACGGGATGGAGCGCCGAGTATGACGACGATCTCACCCCCTTCTCGCTCTTGAATCTGGTGCGCGACGCGCTCGCCCTGGTGTCGGCGTTCGGCTACAGGCAGGTCGATCTGGCCGGGCACGATTTCGGCAGCCCGGTCGCGGCCTGGTGCGCACTGATCCGGCCCGATGTGTTTCGTTCGGTCACGATGATGAGCGCGCCCTTCGGCGGACCACCGGCGCTGCCGTTCGACACGGTCGACCGTCCGTCGAAGCCCGCGGTGGAAGATCCCGTTCATCGCGAGCTCGCCGCGCTGCCGCGTCCGCGAAAGCACTATCAATGGTACTATTCGACACGCCAGGCCAATGCCGAGATGCAGCAGGCCCCGCAGGGCCTGCATGATTTCCTGCGCGCCTATTATCATCACAAGAGTGCGGACTGGACCGACAACAAGCCTTATCCGCTGAAGTCATGGTCCGCAGGCGAGCTGGCAAAGCTGCCGACCTACTACGTCATGGACTTGAATGAGACCATGGCCGAAACGGTCTCGAAGGAGATGCCCTCGCCCGCTGCGATCGCCGCCAATCAATGGCTGCCGGACAGCGATCTCGCCTATTACGCCGCGGAATATGGCCGCACCGGATTCCAGGGCGGGCTGCAATGGTATCGCTACGGCACGTCGGGCATGCTCAACAACGAGATGCAATTGTTCGCCGGGCGAAGCATCGACGTGCCCTCCTGCTTCATCTCGGGCAAGCAGGATTGGGGCACCTACCAGCGCCCGGGCGTGTACGAAGCAATGCAGGGACGCGGCTGCACGAAGATGCTCGGCTGCCATCTCGTCGACGGCGCCGGTCATTGGGTGCAGCAGGAACAGCCGGCCGAGGTGAGCAGGTTGCTGCTGGAGTTTCTCGCCAAGACTTGCACCGGCTGATTTGACCGGGGAACGAGGGCACCCTATATAGTTTAGAATAATTCTAAACTTGTGCCAGGGCCGCCGTGAAGAGTTTTTCCGAGCTGACCGAGCGCGAGGTGCTTGCGGTCGCGATCTCCTCCGAGGAGGAGGACAGCCGCATCTACATGACCTTCGCCGAAGATCTGCGGGAGCGCTATCCGGACACGGCCAGGATCTTCGAGCAGATGGCCGAGGAGGAGCGCGGCCATCGGCATCGCCTCCTCCAGCTCTACGAGCAGCGTTTTGGCCCACACCTGCCGCCGATCCGCCGCGACGACGTCAAAGGCTTCTTGCGCCGGCGCCCGATCTGGCTGACCAAGAACCTGCCGCTCGACACCATCCGGAAAGAGGTCGAGACCATGGAGCTCGAGGCCGAGCGCTTCTACGCGCGCGCCGCCGAGCAGGCCGAGGATGTCAGCGTGCGCCGCCTGCTCGGCGATCTCGCCGAGGAAGAGAAGCATCATGAGCACCGCGCGATCGCGCTCACCGACGAGATCTTGAAGCCTGACGTGCGCGCCGAGGAAGACCGCACGCGGCGGCGGATGTTCGTGCTGCAGTATGTGCAGCCCGGGCTCGCCGGGCTGATGGACGGATCGGTCTCGACGCTGGCGCCGCTGTTTGCCGCGGCCTTCGCCACGCACCAGAACTGGCAGACCTTCCTGGTGGGCCTTGCCGCCTCGATCGGCGCCGGCATCAGCATGGGCTTTGCGGAAGCGCTGTCCGACGATGGTTCGCTCACCGGGCGCGGCTCGCCTTGGCTGCGCGGCCTCACCTGCGGCGCGATGACGACGCTCGGCGGCCTCGGCCACACCGCGCCTTATTTGGTACCCGACAGCTGGGCCAACGCATTCTGGATCGCGACCGCAATCGCCTGCGTCGTCGTGTTCTTCGAATTGTGGGCGATCGCCTTCATCCGCTCGCGCTACATGGACACGCCGTTCCTCCAGGCCGTGTTCCAGATCGTGCTCGGCGGCGCCATCGTGCTGGCGGTGGGGATCGTGATCGGGGCGGCGTAGCAACCTCATACTCGCTGTCATGCCCCGGCCTGATGTTTAGACCGGACAGATCACTGACAGGTGTTCGGAGACATAGCTGACACATAAAATGGGCTGGACCTTCCCGGTGAGTCACCGGCAGCACATCAATCGCGATCAAACACCCGTTGCGGCATCCGGCCAAACTGCGCATCATCTTGGATAATAAGAACAGGAGACGTGCAGTGGCCGGATCGCAATGGAGTTTCGAGAGCGCCGTCGAGCTGTCGACTGCGCTGACGGCAAAGAAGGTTTCCGCGGTCGAGCTCACCCGGGACGCGATCGGCCGCATCGAACGGCACGACGGCAGAATCAACGCGATCTGCGTGCGCGATTTCGATCGCGCGCTCGCTGCAGCACGCGAGGCGGATGTCGCACTGGCGCGCGGCGAGCGCAAGCCGCTGCTCGGCCTACCCTTGACGATCAAGGAATCCTTCAACGTCGCCGGCCTTCCGACGACCTGGGGATTCGTCCCGCAGAAGAACTTCAAGCCTGCCGAAGATGCGCTGCCGGTGGCGCGCATCAAGCAGGCTGGTGGCGTGATCCTCGGCAAGACCAACGTCCCGGTCGGCCTCGGCGATTGGCAGAGCTACAACGACATCTACGGCACCACGAACAACCCCTATGACCTCGGCCGCACGCCGGGGGGATCGTCCGGGGGATCGTCGGCGGCCCTCGCCGCGGGCTATTGCGCGCTCGCCACCGGCTCCGACATCGGCGGCTCGCTGCGCGTGCCGGCGTTTCATTGCGGCATCTTCGCCCACAAGCCGACCATCAATCTCTGCGCAGCGCGCGGCGAGACGCCGCCGCCGTTTCCGGCCATTCCGCGCGAGGGCGATCTCGCCGTCATCGGTCCGATGGCGCGCACGGCAGCGGATCTGTCTCTGCTGCTCGACGTCATGGCTGGACCGGATCCGCTCGAAGCCGGGGTCGCCTACAAGCTCGATCTGCCGGCGGCACGGCATCAGTCACTGCGGGATTTCCGTGTTCTCTTGATCGAGAGCCACCCGCTGCTGCCGACCGACCGGGACGTGCGCGGCGCAATCGACAAACTCGCGACCGATCTTTCGAAGGCCGGCGTGGCGGTCGCGCGCGAGAGCCCGCTGCTGCCGGACTTCGCCGAGACGTCCCGGCTGTACATGCGCATGCTGCTGGGCTTTCTCGGCGCGTTCTTCCTGCCGGAGGAGCTTGCGGACGTGCAGGCCCGGGCGAGCCAATTGTCGCCCGAGGACCGCAGCCTCAGTGCGGAGCGCCTGCGGGGCGCGACCGAAAGCCACCGCGCCTGGGTGCTCGACGCCGGTGCCCGCGCCGGCCTGCGCGCGCAATGGCGCGCGCTGTTCAAGAATTTCGATGCGGTGATCTGCCCGATCATGCCAACGCCGGCGTTTCCGCATGATCATTCGCCAGAGCAGCGCCTGCGAACGATCGGCATCGACGGCAAGGACTATCCCTATTCCGACCAACTCGCCTGGCCGGGCATTGCGACGCTTCCGGGCCTGCCGGCAACGGCCGTTCCGCTCGGCCTGTCGAAGGACGGCCTGCCGATCGGCGTGCAGATCGTCGGCCCCTTTCTCGAGGACAGGACGCCGCTCAAGCTTGCCGAGCTGATCGAGCGCGAATTCGGCGGATTCGTGCCGCCGCCTATGTTTGACGATTAGCGCTCGCCCACGCGTCATTGCGAGGAGCCCGCGACAAAATTGCGAAGCAATTTTGCGCTGGTGCGACGAAGCAATCCAGACAGCATCCGCGGAGACATTTCTGGATTGCTTCGCTACGCTCGCAATGACGGGTCAAGCAACATAGAGATTGCGGATACGCGCTTCGCGCCCCGGAATAACAGGAGGAGGAACACCATGAGCGACGACCTCGAGCGGCTCACCGCGCTCAACCACGACTATGTCGCCGCCGTGCAGAATTGCGACGTCAAGCGCTTCGACGAGATCCTGGCGCCGGAGTTCTACTGCTCGAATCCGGACAAGACGCTTGTGAACCGCGCCGCCTTCCTGGAGCAGACGGCGCGGCCGATCGCGATCCGCAATCTGCACGCGCACGACGTCAATATCCGCATCATGGGTGACTTCGCCATCATCCACGCCGCAACGAGCTATACGACGGCCGATGGCCAGCAGGCGACGGGGCGGTACACCGATTGCTGGGCCAAGCAGAACGGCAGATGGCTCGCGGTGTCCGCGCACGTGTCGCGGTGAGTCGAGCATATTGCCTCCGAACCTTCGCTGTCATGCCCCGGCTTGACCGGCGCATCCAGTACTCCGCGGCGGCATTTGTGCCAACGAACTACTGCCGCGGCGTACTGGATCGCCCGCCTGCGCGGGCGATGACGCCGTCAGTGTGGTCAGCTATCGAACATGATCACGCTGCGCAGCGTCTTGCCGGCCTTCATGTTGGCGAAGCCTTCGTTGATCTCGCTCAGCTTCAGCTTGGCCGAGATCCAGTCCTCCAGGTGCAGCCGGCCGCGCAGGTAGAAATCGACCAGGCGCGGCATGTCGACGCGAAAGTGGTTCGAGCCCATCGAGGAGCCCTGGATTTTGCGCTCGCGCAGAAAGTCGAAGCCATGCAGCTCGATCTTCTGCCCGAACGGGATCATGCCGACGATGGTGGCGGTGCCGCCGGACGTCAGCATGCCGAAGGCCTGCTCGGCGGTCTCCTTGCGGCCGAGCACCTCGAAGGAATGATGCACGCCGCCATTGGTGAGATCGCGCACCTGCTTGACGACGTCGCCATCGGCAGGATTGATGATGTCGGTCGCGCCCAGCTTGGTCGCGAGCTGGAGCTTGGCCGGATTGGTATCGATGGCGATGATGCGGCCGGCGCCGGCGATCTGCGCGCCGTTGATCGCGGCCATGCCGACGCCGCCGCAGCCGATCACCGCCACGGTCTCGCCGGCCGTCACCTTGGCCGTATTCACCACCGCGCCGTAGCCGGTGATAACGCCGCAGCCGATCAGGGCGGCGAGATCGAGCGGCATTTCTTTACGGATCTTCACGATGGCGTTCTCGTGCACCAGCATCTGCTCGGCGAAGGAGGACAGATTGAGGAACTGGTGCAGCTTCTCGGGCCTCGACCACTGCATCCGGTTCGAGACGCCCGGCATCATCTTCACCGTGGTGTCGGTGCAGAGCACGGTGCGGCCCGTGGTGCAGTTGTCGCAGGTGCCGCAGAATACCGAGAGGCAGGTGACGACATGATCGCCGGGCTTGACGTAAGTGACGTCGGAGCCGACTTGCTCGACCACGCCGGCGGATTCGTGCCCGAGCACCGCGGGCAACGGATGCGGATAGAGCCCCTCCATGAAATGCAGATCGGAGTGGCAGAGGCCGGCGACCGCGGTGCGGATCAAGACCTCGCGTGGGCCCGGCTTCGGCAGGCTGATGTCCTCGATGACGAGCGGTTGGTTGACTTCATGGAGGACGGCGGCCTTCATCGGTGTTTCCTCGGTGTTTTTGTTTCGTTGGTCGTCCGCTCGGCACCTCTCCCCATGGGAGAGGTGGACTGCGGTCGCGGCAGCAGCGAGCCTACGCCGCCAGAACCAGTTCGCCAACCTGGCTCATGCCGGCTGAGCTGTCGCCAAGCAGCAGTGCGGCGATCTTGGCCTGCACGGGATTTTCCGTCAGCCGGAACGGATCACCCGGCGACACGCGATGGTCGACCACGAGACGCGACAGCAGCAGCCGGCGCGCATCGCCGCGCATGTCGTGGATGCGGTGCGCCTCCCAGGCGAGCGCGACCGCGCTTGCGACGTGATAGAGCAGGCTGGTGGCGCGCC
>NZ_JXJM01000001.1:0-22735 GCF_001593325.1 Bradyrhizobium sp. DOA1 | reverse complement strand
GCGGCACGGTCGCGCTGTCGTCGAGCCGGGCATGCAGATCGGCCGCGAGCGCGGACTCCGCGCCGTGACGACCGACAGCGCGCCTGAGCGCGTCGATCGCGACGATGTTGCCCGTGCCTTCCCAGACCGAGCCGAGATGGGCGTCGCGCAGCAGGCGCGGTGTCGCGAATTCCTCGATATAGCCGATGCCGCCGCGCATCTCGAGCGCATCGCCACAGACCTTTCGCGCGTCGCGGGTGGCGCGGAATTTCAGCGTCGGCGTGAGGATGCGCAACAGCGCCGCTGCGTCCTGGCTGCCGGCTTCGGCGCGGTCGAGCGCATCGGCGGTGAGGAAGCTCATCGACAGCGCCTGCTCGACCGGCAGCATGATCTTCAGCATCTGCCGCCGTCCCAGTGGCAGGTCGATGACGCGCTGACCGAACACCACGCGGTTCTTCGCGACCGTCATCGCGTCGTGATAGGCCCGGCGCATCAATGCGGTGGACTTGACGCCATTGGAGAGCCGCGACGAGTTCACCATCTCGGCCATCTGCACGAAACCGCGGTCGAGCTTGCCGACCGCATAGGCGATGGCGCCTTCGAACTTGATCTCGCCCGAGGCCATCGAGCGGGTACCGAGCTTGTCCTTGAGACGCACGATCCGGTAGTGGTTCTGCGAACCGTCGTCGAGGAAGCGCGGCATCAGGAACAGACCGACACCGCGGGTGCCGGGGCCGGCGCCTTCGGGGCGCGCGAGCAGCATGACCACCTTGGCGTCGGCGTTCGAGCAGAACCATTTCTCGCCATAGAGGCGCCAATGGTCGCCCTCCTGCGCCGCGCGCGTGGTCAGCGTGCCGACGTCGGAGCCGCCCTCCTTCTCGGTCATGAACTGGCCGCCCTGGGTGAGCTTGCTCATGTCCGTCTGCGTCAGACCGCCGAGATATTTGGCCTTCAATGCGTCGCTGCCGAAATTCGCCAGCAGTTTTGCGCAGCCGTCGGTGACGTTGATCGGGCAGCCCATGCCGAATTCGGTCTGGTTGAACAGGAAGGTGAAGGCGTGCTTGGCGACAACAGGATATTTGTCAGGCCAGCCCATGATGCCCTTGCGGATCGAGAGCGCGTGAATGCCGAACTCGCCGAACGCGGCCTTCTCCAGTTCGCGATAGGCCGGATGATATTCGATCCACTGCACGTCGCGGCCGAACTTGTCGCGCTGGTGCAGAATGGGCGTGTGCCGGTCGGCGAGCCGCGCGCATTCGTCGAGCACGCCGCCGGCGAGTTCGCCGAGACGGTCGAGATGCGGCTCGATGTGACGGAAAAGTCTATCAGGCAGATGGATGCGCAACAGGTCGGTCAGCGCCGGATCGGCGCGGTAGAAGTTCATGCCCGAGGTGTCGGGCGCCAGCAGGCCGGACGGCTCGGCCGCGACTTTTTCGGGCTGCGCTTGGACCGGCTTGTGCATGATCGTCCTCTTCGTTTCCGCCCGGGGGCAAGTCTTCACTTGTCTAGGCGCTTGCCGCTTGGGATGATGTCGATCATGCTCCAGCGGCGGACGCGGATAAAGCCGCAAATCGTCAGGGCCGCATGATCGCCGTGCGTGAGCAATTCGCTGTGCGGAATTGTGAACGCTCCGGCTGGTTCTCCGCGCGGACCATGCATAGATCAACGGCTCCCCGTCTGCGAGAGATCACGCCATGGAACACCCGAAATACAAGATCGCGCTCATCGTCGGCGCCGGCGAAGGATTGAGTGCGTCGCTGGCGCGGCTGTTGGCCGCCCAGAATATCCGCGTCGCCCTTGCCGCGCGCAAGATCGAGAAGCTCGGCGCGCTCTGCACCGCGACCGGCGCCAAGGCCTATGCCTGCAACGCGACGGACCCCGAGGAAGTCGAGCGGCTGTTCGGCCTCGTCGAGCGCGAGATCGGCACGCCCGATCTCGTCGTCTACAACGCCAGCGGCCGCACCCGCGGACCGTTCGTGGATCTCGTCCCCGCCGATGTGGCGCAGGCGATCGCGGTCAGCGCCTATGGCGGCTTCCTGGTGGCGCAGCAGGCGGCCAAGCGCATGCTGCCGAACAAGCATGGCGCGATCCTGTTCACCGGCGCCTCGGCCAGCGTGAAGGGCTATGCTCAGTCGGCGTCGTTCGCGATGGGCAAGTTCGCGCTGCGCGGGCTGGCGCAGAGCCTCGCACGCGAATTGTCGCCGCAAGGGATCCATGTCGCGCATTTCGTCATCGACGGCGGCATTCGCAGTGCCGCGCGCACTGAACCCGCGGACAAGCCGGATTCGATGCTCGATCCCGACGCGATCGCAGAGAGCTATTGGAGCGTGTTGCAGCAGCCGCGCAGCGCCTGGAGCTGGGAGCTGGAGCTGCGGCCCTGGGTGGAGAATTTTTGAGCCGATAAGGCAACAACAACCGTCATTGCGAGCGAAGCGAAGCAATCCAGAGATGCCTCCGCGGAAGCAGACTGGATTGCTTCGTCGCTTCGCTCCTCGCAATGACGAAGCTAATGGGAGGCGACATGAGCACGGAAACCACCATCGACACCGGCACGAACGAACTCCTCTGCGTCATTCGCGACCGCGTCGCCATCATCACGCTGAACCGGCCGGAGGCGCGCAACTCGCTGTCGGATGCGCTGACGCCGGCGCTGCGCACGATGATCCGGAGCTGCGGCGAGAACCCGGATGTCGGCGCGCTGCTGCTCACCGGCGCGGGCGAAGCCTTCTGCGCCGGCGGCAACGTCAAGGGCATGGGCGCGCATCGCGATCCGAAGAAGCTGGAGATGTCGCTGGAAGAGCGCGTCGCCGATCTGCAGGAGCGGCAGCGGCTGCTCACGGGCGCGTTGGTGTCGGTGCGCAAGCCGACCATCGCCGCCCTGCCCGGCCCCGCGGTCGGCGCGGGCCTTGCCATCGCCATGGCCTGCGACATCCGCATCGCCGCGCAATCGGCCTTCGTCGCCACCGGCTATGCCCGCATCGCGCTCAGCGGCGACTACGGCATCGCCTGGCTGCTCACCCGCCTCGTCGGCACCGCGCGGGCGCGCGAACTCATGTTCACCGGCGACCGCGTCGATGCGGCACGTGCTGAAGCGATCGGCCTCGTCAACCGTGTTGTGCCTGATGACAAGCTGCAGGCCGAAGCTTTCGCCTTGGCGAGGTCGCTCGCCGGAGGTCCGCGCCTGGCGCTGCGCTACATGAAGGACAATCTCGACGAAGCCGTGCTGTTCGACTTCGAAACCGCCCGCGACCATGAGGCGGAACGGCTGGTGCGCCTGACCACGACCGCGGATCACAAGGAGGCCGTGCAGGCCTTCATCGAGAAGCGCAAGCCGGTGTTCACGGTAAAATAGGCGCTCATCAGTAACTCGGATGGAGCGCGGACGCATCAGTCAACGCGACGCTGTGCGGATTAGCGCTTTGTACGACCGAGCTCGTCGTGATTATTGAACAGCTCTAGTGCCCGGTCACTCAGATATCCACCGCCGCACGGTCCAAACCTAGCATCAATTCGACCGCGATAGACGACCCGCTTTGTGGTAGTCTCCACCGCCTTCCACGGATCGGCAAACGTATTGGGATATGCCGCCACACCGACAGTTTTTCCAGGCGGCCATTCTCCCGTTGCCGTCTTGCCACTGCAGCTGGCATCACACCATCCTTCGCTGATGACGAAGGCTTTTCGATCTTTCGACGTCGTGAATAGCCGTCCCTTCAAAACCTCGACGCGATCAAAAACGAGGAGGCTGATCGGGATATTCGTCTTGCGGGCATCCGTTAGATAGCGCGCGGAGACGATGCGGCCGCGAAATAGGATCGGCGCCTGCTTGAGCCGATAGAGGTTCAAGCGGTCTTCCACATCGCGACGTCTTTGTTCAGCGGGGATTTCATCGCTGCCAGCTGGTGGGGACCAGATATTCAGAGGAATTGGACAATCCAGTGCTTCCGCTGTCCCCGGGCACGCCAAAATACCAAATAGCGACAGTGCGAGAATGACAACGCGCATGTGATAAGCGGCTTTTTCAGTTCATCGGCAAACAAGTGGCCGGATAGACCCCTTCCTTCAAGCTAGAGGGCGGCCGTGCGCTTGACAATCAGCTGATCCAAGCGACACGTTCTCGACCATCAGAGGCCGGCGCTTCGCGGGATGCAACTGGGCTTGCTGCGCAAAAAGACGCCCGGCGCTGGTTCTCACCAGGCCGGGCTTGCAGTGGTGTCAGGCCGAGGCTGAGGGGCTATCGGCCTGACGGGAAAGGGCGGCGAGGCGCCAGCTCGCGCAAGGAATGTCTTTCGGTGCGACCGCGATCTCCTTGTCGAAGCGCACCAGCTTCCAATCGTCGGGATGGTTGACGAACGTGAAGTCGGATTTGCGCGCGAGCGAGATCATGGTCTCGTTGGAGCGCAGCGTGTCGCCGAAGATATGCTCGGCGCCGAGCGCAGCGGCGCGGCACTCGAGGTTCTTCAGAAGCGCGGTGGCGATGCCGTGGCCGTGCCAGCGATCGTCGACCGACATGCCGAACTCGACCGTCGCGGTTTCGGCATGGAGCGCATAACGCATCTCGGCGACGATGGTCTCGAAGCCATCGACCATCATGGTCGCGACGACGGTGAAGCGCTCGTGCCCCCCGACCTCGAGGAAATCGTGCAGCAATCCCTTCGGCAGTTCGCTGATCGCGCCGAAGAAGCGGTTGTAACGCGAGCGGGTCGAGAGCGAGCGGAAATAGTGCTGGAGCTCGTCGGTGTCGCGCGGCTCGACGAAGCGGACGGTGACGGCGTCACCCTGCCGTGTGCGCAGTGTATCCGAATATTGCGCGAGGTCTTCGAGGCGAAGCGTGCTCATACACATGCCGTGGGGAAAGAGGACCGCCGGCGCCCCTGTGCTCAGGCGGCGCCGGCCTGGCGGCCAATCAGGCCCGCCAGAAGGGCTTTTCGGCCTCATAGGCGACATCGGACCAGGAGAGGCCTACGTCCTGGAGATCCCGGGCCGTCCAGTTGGAGAGCTCGCGCCTGTTGCGATAGCGCTCGTGCCAGACATGAAGGGTGTCACCGATCTGGTAGAGCAGACCAAGCGCATGATGATTTGTCATCGAATTCTGGGTCAAAATGGACATCTTCAGCTCCTTGAGCTAAGTTGACTGCTAGTATCCGCCTTCTGTTGCGCCGCGACAAACGACAATTTGTACCTTTTCGCATGAAATAACGTCATGTATCCTGCTGCCAGATGACTGCCAGATTGCCCTCCTTGAACGGATTGCGGGCGTTCGAGGCCGCCGCGCGCCATCTCAGCTTCACGCTGGCCGCGAGCGAGCTGAATGTGACCCAGACCGCGATCAGCCATCAGATCCGAAGATTGGAGGAGGAGCTCGGCATCCGCCTGTTCGTCCGGCAGAACCGCGCGCTGGCGCTGACGCCAGAGGCGCGGGACTACCTCCCCGGTGTGCGCGCTGCCTTCAACGACCTGCGACTCGCCACCGACCGCCTGCTGCGCAAGGACGACGACAAGGTGCTGACGGTGTCGACGCTGGCCTCGCTCGCCGCGAAATGGCTGCTGCCGCGGCTCGCCGATTTCCAGGAGCAGCATCCCGGCATCGATGTCCGCATCACCACTTCGACCAGCCTGGTGGATTTCCAGCGCGACGACGTGGATGCTGCGATCCGCTATGGCCGCGGCCAATGGCCGGGCCTGCGCGCCGACTGGCTGATGGCGGACGAGCTGTTTCCGGTGTGCAGCCCCTCACTGCTGCGCGGCGACAAGCCGCTGCGCCGGCCGGAGGATCTGAGCAACCATCCACTGCTGCACACCTCCAACGCCAACAGCGACGATTGGCGGCTGTGGCTGACAGCGGCCGGCCTGCCCTCCGATATCGCGAGGCACCCCGGCATCACCTTCGACATGATCTTCATGACCATCCAGGCCGCGATCGACGGCATCGGGGTGGCGATGGGACGCACGTCCTACGTCCAGGACGACATCGCCAAGGGCCGGCTGGTGGTGCCCTTCAAGATCGCGCTGCCGGCGGACGCCGGCTTCTACCTGGTCTCACCCGAGGGCCGGCGCGAGGCGCCGAAACTGGTCGCTTTCCGGGACTGGATGATCGCTGCAGCGCAAAATAAAGCCTGAAAAATCATCAGCTTCGCCGGCAAAAGCGGTTGACTCGCCTCGCCCCGCGCGGGAAGGGGTATGGCAGATTGTCGCAGCATCAATCTGTCGCCTTGCCGAAAGGACGATTTTCGGCCTGCCACGCCTTTCCAAGGGGAGAACGCCATGGCTGGATCAGCCGCATCGACCAATCCACCCGCGATCAACTCGCGCATCGGCGCTATCCTGCGCGCAACGTCAGGCAATTTCCTCGAACAGTTCGACTTCTTCCTGTTCGGCTTCTATGCCGCCGCGATCGGCAAGGCGTTCTTCCCCTCCACCAACGAGACGGCCTCGCTGCTCAACACATTCGGCGTGTTCTGGCTCGGCGCACTCATGCGTCCCGTCGGCGCGATCGTGCTCGGCGCCTATATCGACCGCATCGGCCGCCGTCAGGGGCTAATCGTCACCCTTGGCATCATGGCGTTCGGCACCGTCGTCATCGCGTTCTGCCCGAGCTACGAAACCATCGGCATCGCGGCGCCAATCATCGTGCTGGCAGGCCGGCTGCTGCAAGGCTTCTCGGCGGGCGTCGAACTCGGCGGCGTATCAGTGTATCTCGCGGAAATCGCAACGCCCGGCAATCGCGGCTTCTATACCTCGTTCCAATCGGCGAGCCAGCAGGTCGCGATCTTCGTCGCTTCGATCCTCGGCTTCATCCTCTCCGAACTGATGCCGGCCGACACGGTGGCCGCCTGGGGCTGGCGCATTCCGTTCTTCGTGGGCTGCCTGATCATTCCGCTGATCTTCGTCCTGCGACGGACGCTGGAGGAGACGCCGGCCTTTCTCGCCATGAGGAAGCATCCGACGACGCGCGAGGTGTTCGCCTCCGCACTCACCAACTGGCGCATCGTCGTGCTCGGCATGATGATCGCGATCCTGACCACGACGACGTTCTACTTCGTCACCGTCTACACGCCGACCTTCGGCAAGACCGTGTTGAAGCTGTCGACGCAGGACGCGCTGCTCGTGACCCTACTGGTGGCAGTGAGCAACTTCATCTGGAATCCGGTCGGCGGCGCGCTGTCCGACCGCATCGGCCGCAAGCCGGTGCTGCTCGCCATTGCCGGCCTCTCGCTCGTCACCGCCTATCCGGCGCTGCACTGGCTGGTGGCGGCGCCGACCTTCGGCAAGCTGCTCGCGGTCGAGATGATGTTCTCGTTCTATTTCGGCGTTTACAGCGGCACCATGCTCGGCGCACTCGTCGAGATCGTGCCGGCGCATGTGCGCACCACCTGCTTCTCGCTCGCCTTCGCACTCGCCGCCGCCCTGTTCGGCACCTTCACGCCGTTTGCCTCGACCTGGCTGATCGAACGCACCGGCGACAAGGCGGCGCCCGGCTTCTGGCTGATGTTCGCAGCCCTGCTCGGCATCATCGCGGCCTCGACGGTGTATCGCGGTGGCGGCACGGTGCCCGTTTATGATGCGGTGCCGGAGCCGGTGGCGGGGCATTAGACGGTGTCATTCCGGGGCGCGCATAGCGCGAGCTAAGATGCGCAATTGCGCATCGGAGAATCCATTTCTCCCAGCATTCCCGTCGCACGATGGATTCCGGGCTCGATGCTTTGCATCGCCCCGGAATGACCGTGGGATCTACAGCTCCACCACCACGTAGTCGCTCTCGACCTTCACCGGGATGGTCTCGGCGACATACGGCCCCTTCACCACGCTGGCGCCCGGCTCGACATGAGCGGGATAGGCCTTCACGCGGAAGCGGCGGGGATCGCAATAGGATTGGCCGGTGCGGATGTCGAACTCCCAGCCGTGCCAGGGGCAGCGGATGATTTCACCGAGCTTGGTGTATTCGATCTCGCCGGGATCGCTGGATTGCGCGAGTCCGATCAGCGGGCCCTCGCACAGCGCCGCGCCCTGATGCGGGCAGCGGTTCATCAGGCCGAAATATTCACCCTTGATGTTGAAGACGGCGATCGGCCGTCCGTCGATCTCCAGAAATTTTCGCGTGCCCGGCGGAAGCTCGTCGACCGCGGCGATCACATGACGGGCCATCAAGCCAGTCCGTAAAGCTTCTTGGCATTGCCGAGATAGAACGCCTCGCGATTTGTCTCGCTGACACCTGCCGGCAAGACGCGCGACGGCTCGTCATAATCCCAATGCGGATAGTCCGTTGCGAACAACAGCCGGTCCCAGCCGATCCAGTTGATGACGTCGAACAGATCCTCGCGCCGCTCGGGGTCTTCCATCGGCTGCGTCGTCCACCACACCTGCTCGCGGATATATTCCGACGGCGGCCGCTTCACGTGCGGGACCTCGCTGCGAAGGCGCTGCCAGGTCTTGTCCAGCCGCCATGCCAGCGACGGCGCCCAGCCGAAGCCGGCCTCGATCATCACCATCTTCAGCTTCGGGAAGCGCTCGAACACGCCTTCCAGCACGAGGCTCGCCAGCGCCGATTGCTGGCACTGCGAGTGCCCCACCATCTCCTCGATGTAATAGGACGGCCAGCCCGAGGGCGTGATCGGATTGCCGCCGAAGCCGAAGGCGTGCACGCCGACGGGAAGGCCGGCCTCTTCCGCGGCCTGGTAGATCGGCCAGTAGCGGCGCTGGCCGAGCGGCTCGACATTGCGGCTGAGCAGCAGCACCTGGACGAAATTCTTGTCGCCGGCGCGCTCGCGGATTTCGGCGGCGGCCGACAGCCCGTCCTCATTGCCAACGACAATCGACGCCTTCAGCCGCTTGTCCTTGCTGGTCCATTTGTCGATCTGCCAGTCGTTGATCGCCGAGCAGAGAGCGGCCGAGAGCTCGTGATTGCGGATGCCCTGCCCGGTGTTGAGCGGGTTGAGCACGCCCAATTGCACGTTGTTGGGATCGAGCAGTTGCTTCTGCATGAAGGAG
This sequence comes from Bradyrhizobium sp. DOA1, assembly GCF_001593325.1. Lineage (NCBI taxonomy): Bacteria > Pseudomonadati > Pseudomonadota > Alphaproteobacteria > Hyphomicrobiales > Nitrobacteraceae > Bradyrhizobium > Bradyrhizobium sp. DOA1. The sequence goes on along the minus strand of NZ_JXJM01000001.1, from coordinate 13,768 downwards.
AGTGAGGAGCCTTGCGGCCCGCCTTCCGGCGGATAGGCATCGCGGCGCGAGGCGTTGGGCTGGGCTTTCGGATAGGGCGGGCCTTCCATCATGCCCTGATAGGCATGGACACCGTAGATCTCGAGGTGATGCTGCCAGCGTTTGGCGAGATAGGGATAGAGCTCGGTGCGGGTGGCGCGAGCCGGATGGATGTCGCAATCCGCGATCGCGGTTTTCGTCGTCAGTGGGGAAGCAGCTTCTTGGCTCTCGCGGAACTGGATATTCATCGCCTTGCCTCCTTTGGCAGCGGGCTCATTTCAGGCGGGGATAGGTCGCATGCGGATTGTCGATCATGATCTTGCGCACGAGATCGGGGGACAGACCTTCGGGCAGCGCGTCCTGGCCATCGAACTGCCAGTGCGGATAGTCCGTGGAGAATAGGACCAATTCGTCCGACTGCATATGATCAAACAGGCGATTTAATGTCGCCGAGTCTGGCGGTGCATCAAATGGTTGTAACGAGAAGCGGATGTTGCTGCGCACAATGTCCAGCGGCGCGCGGTCGACCCACGGCGTCTCCATCCGCACCCCGCGCCAGAATTTGTGCAGGCGCCAGAGATAAGGGGAGATCCAGGAGACGCCGGATTCCAGCATCACCATCTTCAGCCGCGGATATTTGGCGAACACGCCCTCGACAATCAGACTGGTGAGCTGGGTCTGGAACGCCTGGGCCTGACCGACATAATCCTCGATGTGATAGGACCCCCATCCCACCGCGGTCGGCGGATTGTGATAGGCGGAACCGGCGTGGATGCCGATCGGGAGTTCCAGACGCTCCGCGGCCGCGTAGATCGGCCACAGCGCGCGCTTGCCGAGCGGCGTATCGCCCATCACCAGCATCAGCACCTGCACGAAGCGCTTGTCCTGCGCGCAGCGCTCGATCTCCGCCACGGCCTTCTCGACGCTTTGCGTGGGGATCACGATCGAGCCTCGCAGGCGGGGATCGCGATCGAGCCATTCCCTGGCGAGCCAATCGTTCAGCGCGCGGCAGAACGCCGCCTGCATGTCCTCGGAGAACACCATCTGCACGCCGTAGAGCGGATTGCAGATGGCGTAGCTGAGCTGGAAAGGATCGAGAACATGGCGCTGCATGTCCTCCAGGCGTTCGCCGGGTTTGCCGGACTCTGGGCGCCAATCGGGCCGCGACACGATCGGCGATTTCTCGGGATAGGATTGTGAGACGAGATCGACCATGCCGCGCGTCGTCACCTGATCGCGCCAATAGTCGTTCAGGTACGGCAACAGGCTAGTCAGATGCGGCACGGCCGGATGCACATCGCAATCCACCCCGCCAGCGATCAGGGACGCCATGACGCCTCCTTCACGTTTCCTCGTCTCATTCCGTCTTGTCCGCCATTCAAGCAGGCCTGCCCGTCGCCCGCAACTCGGCCAAGCCTTCTGTCATATGCTAGGAAGGCTGGGCTCGGTTGCGAGGGAAGGAGAGGTCAAAGGGATGAAAGAGCTCGTCGGCATTGCGGAACAGGTCGCCGCCAAACTGATCGCGCGCAAGCAGACCATCGCCGTGGCGGAATCCTCCGCCGGCGGGCTGATCTCAGCCAGCCTCCTCGCCGTGCCCGGCGCGTCCGCCTATTTCCTCGGTGGCGCCGTGGTCTATACCCGCGATGCCAGGCGCGCGCTGATGGATATTTCGGATGAAGGAATGAAGGGCTTTCGCTCGTCCTCGGAGCCCTATGCGCAGCTGCTTGCGGAGCGGATGCGATCACGATTCAGCTCCGACTGGGGCCTCTCAGAGACCGGCGCCGCCGGCCCCACCGGCAATCGCTACGGCGATGCCGCGGGCCATAGCTGCATGGCAGTCGCAGGGCCAGCGGTAGAGGTGATGACGCTGGAGACCGGTAGCCACGACCGGTTCGGCAACATGCAGGTCTTCGCAGTGACGGCGCTGAAGCTGCTGCTGAGGAAGCTGGAGGGGTGAACGAGCGTGACTCAAGCGAGTCGGAGCGAGGTCACCACGTCACAGCTGTCATCGCCCGGCTTGACCGGGCGATCCAGTACTCCGAGGAGGTTGTGATTGAAATCGAGGCCGCAGAGTACTGGATGCCCCGCCTTCGCGGGGCATGACAGCGGAGAATGGAGCCGCAGCTACCTGCCCAAATGCCGCATGAAGATCCGCACCACATAGCCGTGGAAGCGCGGCGCTTCGTCGTAGAGGTCGGATGCGATCCGTTCGATGGTCTCGCGCAACGACAGGAACTGCGCCTGGCGTGCGCTGCTTTCGGTACCCTGCATGCCCGCGAGCTCGTCCATCGCGGCGTCGCTGATCTGGCACTGCACCACATCACCGTCGTTCAGCATGGTGAAGCGAAAGGCCAGCCGTTCCAGATCATGGCCGATGATCTTGTCGCGCATGAGTGGCATCAAGTCGTCCTGGTCGAGCTCCCGCTCTGAACAATGCTGAAGATCGCTCCGATTGTCAGCAGCAAAGCGCAGCTTGATCCTACTGGAACGCGACTTCGGCGAAACTGCGGAGCTTGCGCGAATGCAGCCGCTCGGATTCCTGCTGCTTGAGCCGATCCAGCGCCTTCAGGCCGATCTCCAGATGTTGGCCGACGCGGCGGCGATAGAACTCGCTGGCCATGCCCGCGAGCTTGATCTCACCATGCAGCGGCTTGTCGGAGACGCAGAGCAGCGTGCCGTAGGGGACACGGAAGCGGTAGCCGTTGGCGGCGATCGCGGCCGATTCCATGTCGAGCGCCACTGCGCGCGATTGCGACAGGCGGCGGATCACCTCCGGGCCGGAGATCTCCCAGTTGCGATTGTCGACGCTCGCCACCGTTCCCGTGCGCATCAAGCGCTTGAGCTCGAAACCTTCCAACCCCGTGACGTCCTCGACCGCCTCTTCGAGCGCGACCTGCATCTCGGCCAGTGCCGGGATCGGCACCCACAGCGGCAGCTCGCGGTCGAGCACGTGATCCTCGCGCACATAACCGTGGGCGAGCACGTAGTCGCCGAGCCGCTGCGTGTTGCGCAGGCCCGCGCAATGGCCAAGCATTAGCCAGGCGTGCGGCCGCAGCACGGCGACGTGATCGGTGACGTTGCGTGCATTGGACGGGCCCGTGCCGATGTTGATCAGGGTGATGCCACGATAATCCGGTGCGACCAGATGGAAGGCCGGCATCTGTGGTGTGCGCGCCGGCGCTGTGCCGCTGACGGCACCGCCGCTGGTGGTGATCACGTTGCCGGGCGCGACGAAAGCATCGAGACCGGCCTCGCCGGACTGAAGCCGCTGCTGGCAGAGCTGCGCAAAGGCGTCGACATAGAACTGGTAGTTGGTGAAGATCACGAAGTTCTGGAAGTATTCGGGATCGGTGCCGGTGTAGTGGTAGAGCCGTCGCAGCGAGTAGTCGACCCGGGCGGCGCGGAACAGCGACAGCGGCTCGGCCACCCCCGGCCGCAGCTCGAAGGTGCCGTCGGCGATCGAATCGTCCATCGTGGCGAGATCAGGCACGTCGAACGCATCACGCAGCGTCCGCGTGACGGACGAGTTCTCGCTGGTGGTGATGGCGGCTTCGATGTTGATGTCGCGGCGATAGGCGAAATGGATCGGGATCGGCTCGGCGGATTCGCCGATCTCCACCGGCACGCCGTGGTTCTGGATCAGCAAACCGATCTGCTCGGTGAGATAGCTGCGGAACAGATCGGGCCGCGTGACGCTGGTCTCGTGCACGCCGGGGCCGGCGACAAAACCGTAAGCGAGACGCGAATCCAGCCGCGCATGCGTTGCGGTAGTGAGACGGACGAACGGATAGTAAGCGCGAACCCGCGTCGTGATCGCTTCGCCACCGACATAGGCTTCGAACCGCTCGCGCAGGAATTTCGTATTGCGCTCGTAGATCTCTTCGAGCCGCGCGACGGCGCGGCCTGCATCGGAGAAGGATTCGGTGGCGATGGAGGGTAGGGTTTGCATTGTTCGACCGCCGGGTTGCTGTTTGCGATCGTAGTATAGCAAACTGGCAGCCAAGTCGTCATTGCGAACGCAGCGAAGCAATCCAGAAATCTCTCCGTAGAGACAGACTGGATTTGCTTCGCTGTGCTCGCAATTACGAGTGAAGACGACGCGCTATCGCGCGTCACTTCTCGCGGAAGGCGCGCATCAGCTGATCGTGCAGCGGCTTCATCAGGTAGGACAGCATGGTGCGGTCGCCGGTCTGCACGAAGGCTTCCACGGGCATGCCGGGAATCATCTTGACGTCGCCGAGGCGGGCGATCTCTTCGGCGGGCATCGAGACGCGGATGGTGTAGTAGCTCTGGCCGGTACGCTGGTCGGTGGTGACGTCGGGCGACACGCGGCTGACGACGCCCTTGAGCTCGGGCGTGGTGCGCTGGTTGAAGGCGGACAGTCGCAACAGCGTCTTCTGGCCGATCTGAAGCTTGTCGATGTCGACCGGGTTGACTTTGGCCTCGACCTGGAGATCGTCGGCCTGCGGCACGATCAGCATCAGCGCGTCGCCTGCGGTGATGACGCCGCCAATGGTGTGCACCGTCGATTGCAGCACCATGCCGTCCTGCGGCGCACGGATGTCGACGCGGCGGAGCTGGTCCTCGGCGGCGACCTTGCGCTCGATCAGCTCGCCGATCTTGTCGTTGGTCTCGCGCAGGTCCTTGGAGACTTCGCTGACCACGTCCTTGTCGATCTGGATGATCTGAAGCTCGGTCTCCGTGATCTTGCCCTTGGCCTGGGCGCGCGAGGCGATGTACTGCGCGCGTTCGCCGTTGAGGCGGGCCGAGTCGCGTTCGAGCTGGGTCAGGCGCGAGATCTGCACCAGGCGCTTGTCGTAGAGCTCGCGCACGCCGGTGAGCTCGTTCTGCACCAGCGAGATCTCCTGGTCCTTGGCCTTCTCCTGGGCGCTGAGACCGGAGATTTCCTCGTTGAGCTGCGTGATGCGCTCGCGCAGCTGCGCCTTCTGTCCGGTGCGGCCGTTGACGCGGACGTCGAACAGCTTGGTCTCGGCCGAGAGCAGTGCTTTGACGTCGGGATCGTTGGCGCGCTCGAGAAGGCTTTGCGGAAACTCGATCTTGTCGAGACCGCGCTGCTCGGCCTGCAGCCGCGCCGCCCGCGCCTGCGCGGCATCGAGATTCTTGGTGACGATGGCAAGGTTGGCCTTGGTGACGGTGTCGTCGAGCCGCACCACGACGTCGCCGGCCTTGACCACGTCGCCGTCGCGTGCGCGCACCTCGCCGACGACGCCGCCGGTCGGATGCTGCACCTTCTTGACGTTGGATTCGACCACGATCTGGCCCGGCGCAATCAGCGCGCCCGAGATCAGCACCGTGGAAGCCCAGCCGCCGAGCCCAACGACCAGCACCAGCACGATCCCGAGCCCGAGCATCAGGTGGAACTTGATGGAATCGCGCACGGTCTTGTTCGCGGCAGGTTTAGGTCCACCGATCGCCAATGTGCTCATGGCTTGGGCACTCCGCCTTCGCTGACGATCTTAATCGGGGCCGGCGGGGTCGCGCGCGGCTGGAGCACCTGTGCGAGCACCTGCTCCTTGGGACCGAAGGCCTGCATGCGGCCCTCGCGTAGCACCAGGATCTGGTCGACCGCCTCGACGCCGATCGGCCGATGCGCCACCACGACGACGATGGCACCGCGCTCGCGCGCGGCGCGGATGGCGCGGGTCAGCGCCTCGTCGCCCTCGGTGTCGAGATTGGAATTGGGCTCATCGAGCACGATCAGGAACGGATTGCCATAGAGCGCGCGCGCCAGCGCCACGCGCTGCGCCTGGCCTGCCGAAAGCGCGGTGCCCTGCTCGCCGACCTGCGTGTTGTAGCCCTCGCGCATCTTGATGATCATCTCGTGCACGCCCGCCTCCTTGGCCGCCGCGATGATGGCATCCGAGGTGGCCTCGGGATCGAACCGGCTGATGTTCTGGGCGATGGTGCCGCCGAACAATTCGACGTCCTGCGGCAGATAGCCGATGTGGCGGCCGAGCACGTCGCTCGACCATTGATCGAGCGCGGCGCCATCGATCCTCACCTTGCCGCGCGCCGGCTGCCAGACGCCGACCAGCGCGCGGATCAGCGACGATTTGCCGGAACCGCTCGGCCCGATGACCCCGAGGCCGTTGCCGGCGGCGAGCGCAAAGGTGATGTCCTGCACGATGAGGCGCTGGTCGCCCGGCGGCACCATGGCGATGCCTTCGACCGAGAGCCGGCTGGTGGGCGGCTGCAGCTGCGTCGGCGTCGCTTGCGCCGGCATCTGCTCCAACAGGCGGGTCAGGCGCTGCCAGCTCTGGCGCGCCGCGACGAAGGATTTCCAATGCGCGATGGCGAGATCGACCGGCGCGAGCGCGCGGGCGGAGAGGATCGACCCGGCGATGATGATGCCGGCGGTCGCCTCCTGGTGGATGACGAGATAGGCGCCGACCGCGAGCACCGCCGATTGCAGCATCATGCGCAGCACTTTTGCGACCGCGCCGAGACCGCCGGCGACGTCGCTCGCCCGCTGATTGCCGGCGAGATATTTTTCGTTGGCCTCGCTCCAGCGCTGGTTCATGCGGCCGGCCATGCCCATGGACACCATGACTTCGGCATTGCGACGGCTGGCCTGAGCCAGATCGTTGCGCTGGGCGGCAAGGCCCATCGCCTCTTTCGCCGGCTGGCGTGACATGAATTCGGTGACCAGCGTCAGGCCGACCAGGATGATGGCGCCGACCAGCGCGGTGACGCCGATCATGACGTGGAAGGCGAAGCAGATCGCGAGATAGAGCGGCAGCCAGGGCAGGTCGAAGAACGCGCTCGGACCCATGCCGCCGAGGAAGGAGCGGACATTGTCGAGGTCGCGCAGCGGCTGGAGGCCCTCGTTGCGACTGCCGACGAGGAGCGGCAGGCGCACGATAGTGTCGAACACGCGCTTGTTGAGGGCTTCGTCCAGCGCGGTGCCGATCCGCCCGAGGATCCGGTTGCGGATCATGTCGAGCAGGCCCTGCGCCATGTAGAGGAAGCTGGCGAGGATGATGAGGCCGACCAGGGTCGGAACGCTGCGGCTGGGCAGCACCCGGTCGTAGACCTCCAGCATGAAGATCGACCCCGTCAGATAGAGCAGGTTGATCATGCAGCTCATCAAGCCGACGCCGATGAACGCCGTGCGACAAGCACGCAAGGCGTCACCGAGCTCTGAACGGCGGACGCCAGGGATGGCTGCCATCAGTCTTGTCTCTTTCAGGTAAGGGGCGAGGCCCCTGATTTCAAAGACGATTCAGGGGGTACTCGCCGCGGATTAACATCTGTTTTCCGGCCGTCCAACGCGGTCGAAATAATCCTGGCCCCTGACAGGCCACATCTACCCCTGATTGCCTTTCGCGCAATCCGGAATTTCACAGGCTTACGGCTTTTTCTTGCAGGCTTTCAGCCGCTTCAGGGGAAAGGGAGAAACCCAAAGTTCCAGCCCCCAATGCCGGGCTAGAGCCGCCCGCCGCCACGCACCAGCCGGACCACCAGCAGCAGAATGACCGCGCCGATCGCGGAATAGACGATTTCGGAGACGAGCCCGGTGCCGAGACGAATGCCGAGCTTGGGAAACAGAAGGCTCGCCACCAGCGCACCGGCAATGCCGATCACGATGTCGCCGATGATGCCGAATCCAGCGCCCCGCACGATCTTTCCGGCGAGCCAGCCGGCGACCAGGCCGACGAAGAGGATGACGAGCAGGCCTTCGTTGGAAATGTGCATCCGTTAAGTCCCCCTTCCGTGAATGCCCGCATGGAACGGGAACCGGGATGAATGAGGTGTGAATGCTGCTCGCGGCCGGTCAGTTGCGGGAGTCTCGATTCAAGGGCCCAAAACAACCCCATGCACAGTAGACAAGTTGATGATTTCGTGGAGAAAATTCTCAAGTAGGGAACTCGGCTCGTCACCTCTCCCGCAAGAGCTGCGCGAGGGAGCGCGGCTGCGCCCGCAGTGGCGCGCCGCAGTTTACGGCGCTACCGCGACCGGCTCCGCCAGCACGCATCTCGCCGCCCGGGCCGGGCCGACCTCCACATTCCCAGGCAGCCGCTCCAGGCAGCGCGGCTCGGCGAGCTTGCAGCGGGGCGCGAAGGAGCAGTTGTGGGGCTTCTCGGAGAGCGAGGGCGGCGTGCCGGGAATGGTTTCCAGCCGCGCGCCGCGCTTGGCGCCGTGGATGGTGGAGGCGAGCAGGCCCTTGGCGTAGGGATGCACCGGCGAGCGGACGATGTCGCGCAGACTGCCCTGCTCTACGATCTGGCCGGCATACATCACCGCGACACGGTCGCAGATCTCGATCGCGACGCCGATGTCGTGAGTGACGAAGATGACGGACATGCCGAATTCGCGCTGCAGCTCGCGCAGCAACAGCAGGATCTGGATCTGCACGGTGGCATCGAGCGCCGTGGTCGGCTCGTCCGCGAGCAGAATCTTCGGCCGGCAGGCCAGTGCGAGCGCGATCATCGCACGCTGGCGCATCCCACCGGACATCTCGTGCGGATAGGCATCCAGGCGCCGCTTTGCGGAGGGAATGCGCACGACCTCGAGCATTTCGAGCGCACGCGCCCTGCCCTCCGCATAAGATTTGCCTTCGTGGCGCATCACGCTTTCGGCGATCTGTGCCCCGATGGTGTAGACCGGATCGAGCGCGAGCGCGGGCTCCTGGAAGATCATCGAGACGGTCTGGCCGCGGAACGACGACAGCTCCTCGTCATTCATGGCGAGCACGTCGCGGCCCAGCACGTTGACCGTGCCCGAGATCTGCGTGCGCTTCTTCGGCAACAGCCGCATCAGCGCACGCAAGGTCACGCTCTTGCCGGAACCGGATTCGCCGAGCAGGCCCAGCACCTCACTGTTGCCGAGCGAGAGGCTGAGGTCGTTCACGGCATAGACCGTGCGCTCGCCGGTGAAGCGGATGTTCAGGCCTGAGATCTCGACGAGCTTGGTCATGACGGCAGTTTCGGCAATCGGTCGTGATAGTCGGTGACGCGCTGGAACGCGGCGCCGATGGTGAGCAGGGTGGCTTCGTCGAAGGAACGGCCGATCAGCTGCATGCCGACCGGCAGGCCGGCTTTGGTGAAGCCTGATGGCACAGTGAGCGACGGCAGGCCGAGGAAGTTCACGGGGCGGGTGAACAGCGTCAGCCGCTGCACCATGGCCGGCGCATTCGGCCCGCCGCCGACGTCGCTCTCCTCGATGGTCGGCGCCGGCACGGGCGAGGCCGGCGCGATCACCGCATCAACGTGCGCGGTCGCTGCGTTGTGCGCGGCGAGCGCCGCCCCGCGCCAGCGCATCGCCTCGAGATAGGTAATGGCGGGAACGGCTAGGCCATTTTGGAGCCGCATCAGGACCTGCGGGCCATAATCCTGGGGACGCTCGATCATCCAGCGCTTGTGGAAGGCGGCGGCTTCCGCGGCGAGCACCAGCTGGCTCGCCGACGACAATTGCCGCTGGTCCGGCAGCTCGACCGTGACGATGTCGGCACCCTCGCGCTTGAGCACCGCGATGGTCTCGTCCAGCACGCGCGCGACCTCGCTGTCGAGATCGTCGACATAGAAGGACGCGGGAACGCCGATCTTCAGGCCCTTCAGCGAGCCCTTGGTCGCGGCGACATAGTCCGACAGCGGCTCGTGGCTGCAGGTGGAATCCGCCGGATCCGCGCCAGCCATCAGCGCCAGCAGCAGCGCGCAATCCTCGGCAGTGCGGGCGAGCGGGCCGACGGTGTCGAGCGATTGCGACAGCGGCATCGCGCCGGCACGGCTGACGCGACCGACGGTGGTCTTCAGCCCCGTGACGCCGCAGAAATGGGCGGGCATGCGGATCGAACCGCCGGTGTCCGAACCGAGTGCCGCATAGGTCAATCGCGCCGCAACCGCCGAACCGGAGCCGGATGAAGAGCCGCCGGTGATATGGGCGACGTTCCAGGGGTTGCGCACCGGGCCGTAATGGGCGTTGTGCCCGGTCGGGCCATAGGCGAACTCGGCGAGATGCAATGTCCCGAGCCTGACCTGGCCGGCGTCCTTCAGCCGCTGCAGCGCAGTCGATGTCGTGGTCGGCACGAAGTCGCGGCGGATCAGCGAGCCGCAGGTCGAGACCTTGCCGGCGTCGTAGTACATGTCCTTGTGCGCGAGCGGCACGCCATGCAGGGGACCGCGGACATTGCCCTTGGCGAGCTCGGCGTCGGCGGTCTCTGCCGCCTTCAGCGCCTCATCCGCTTCAATCGACATGAAGGCGTTGAGATGCGGTTGCCATTGCGCGATCCGCTTCAGCAGCGCGCGCGTCACCTCATGCGAGGACAGCTGCTTTGCCGCGATCGCGCGCGCGACCTCGGCGAGCGTCATCAGTGCGGGTTCGGTGCTCATTTCGACACCTTTTGCGTCTGCGCGAGCACATAGCCGGCGGGCTCGAGGTCGAACGGCAGCGTGCCTGCAATGGCCGCAAAGCCTTCGAAGGCAGGTCCGATGGAATTGGAGATGCGGGTCGCGATCTCGTCATCCACGGGGACGCCCGCGATGTGTGCGATCGGCTTGATCTCTTTCGGTGTCGGTCTCGTCATACGATTTCTCCCCTGGGTGCGCGGCTATGGCCTGAACCCGGTATAGCCATGTAGCACGCGGCCTCGTGGCCCATCTTATCCAGCTCGGTGAGCTTTGGTGTCGCATTTGCGCAGAGCGGCTCCGCAAACGGGCAACGGGTATGGAAGCGGCAGCCCGGCGGCGGATCGATCGGATTGGGCGGATCGCCCGTGATCGGCGGCGTCTCGGTGCGCCTGTCGGGATCGGAGGACGGCATCGCCGCCAGCAGCGCACGCGTATAGGGATGCGCAGGGCTATCCCAGACCTGATCGACCGGGCCGAGCTCGACGACCTCGCCGAGATACATCACCAGCACGCGGTCGGAGATGTAGCGGACCACGTTGAGGTCGTGGCTGATGAACAGATAGGTCAATCCGAACTCGCGCTTGAGATCGGCGAGCAGATTGAGCACCTGCGCCTCGACGGATTTGTCGAGCGCCGAGACGGCCTCATCCAGGATCACCAGCCGCGGCGACAGCGCCAGCGCACGGGCGATGTTGACGCGCTGGCGCTGGCCGCCGGAAATCTCGTGCGGATAGCGGTTGGCGAAATTCTCCGGGCGGAGGCCGACCTTGCCGAGCAGCTCGCGCGCGAGATTGCGCGCGGTGCCATCGGCCATGCCGTGGACCTTGGGACCGAAGGCGATCGATTCCTCGATCGTCAGGCGCGGATTGAGCGAGGCGTAGGAGTCCTGGAACACCATCTGCATGCCGCGGCGGAGCTCGCGCAGCGAAAGTGACTGGCCGACGGTCATGCCGTCATAGATGATGTCGCCGTCATCGCGCGGCATCAGGTGCATCAGGAGGCGCGCGGTGGTCGACTTGCCACAGCCGGACTCCCCGACGATACCGACGGTTTCGCCCTTGGCCACCGTGAAGGAGACGTTGTCGACGGCCCGCACGGTGCGCTTTGCGGCGAACAAGCCGCCACGCACGGGAAAATGCTTGGTCAGGCCGTTGACCTGAAGCAGCGGCTGCGCAACGCCGCCGCGATCCTCGACAGGCTCCAGCATCTCGAAGGGTGCGGTCTCGCTCATGGCCGCAGTCCTTGATCGCATATGGCCTGCGCCAATGCCTCGATGCCGTCATGGCCGGGCTTGTCCCGGCCATCCACGCCTTGCCACGCGGAAAGGCGAACGTGGATGCCCGGGACAAGCCCGGGCATGACGACCTTCCCTGCCGCGCCAGTGTCCATCTGCATCATCATCGTCAATTCCTGATGTCCATGGCGCTGCGCAGGCCGTCCGAGAGCAGGTTGAAGCAGATCGAGACCGCGAAGATCATCGCGCCCGGCAATGCTGCGACCCAGGGATTGACGTAGATCGCGGTGCGCAGCGTGTTCAGCATCAATCCCCATTCCGGCTCCGGCGGCTTCGTCCCGAGGCCGAGGAAGGAGAGACCGGCTGCGAGGATCATGGAGACGGAGATCAGGCTGGTGGCGTAGACGAAGATCGAGCCCAGCACGTTGCCGAGGATGTGGACGCGCATGATGGTGAAGGCGCCGGCCCCCGAGGCGCGCGCGGCCTCGACGAAATCCATGTTGCGCACGCCGGTGGTGACGCTTTCGGCAACGCGGGTGATCTGCGGCACGAATACCACGGTCAACGACACGATGGAGTTGAGGATGCCGGCGCCGAGCGCGCCGGAGATCGCAATCGCCAGCAGCACCGACGGGAAAGCATAGAACACGTCGACCGTGCGCATGATCGCGGTGTTGAGCCTGCCGCCGACATAACCGGCAACGAGACCGAGCGAGGTGCCGATGCAGAAGGCAAGGATGACAGGCAAAATGCCGATGACCAGCGACAGCCGCCCGCCATAGATCAGCCGCGCCAGCATGTCGCGGCCGAGCTCGTCGGTGCCGAGCGGATAGCCCGATGTGCCGATGTGGCGCAGGCGGCGGATCATCGAGCCCCTGTAAGGGTCTTCGAGACCCAGCCATGGCGCGAGGATCGCGGACAGGAAGATCAGCAGCAGCACCAGCGCGCAGGCCAGGCTGACCTTGTCGCGCATGATGCGGCGGCCGACCGTCGCCCAATAACCGCGCGCCTTGGTCGCGGGCGCGGCCTGAAGCGCGGCGTCAGTGGTGGCGGACAACGGAAGCTCGCTCATCGCTAGCCCCGCTTGATGCGCGGGTCGATCGCGGCTTGGGCGATATCGACGAGCAGATTGAGGAAGACGAAGAACAGCGCCAGGATCAGGATCGTGCCCTGGAGCAGCGGCAGGTCGCGCTGGAAGATTGCCGAGTTGAGCAGAAAGCCCGAACCAGGCCAGGAGAACACGGTCTCGATCAGGATCGATCCGCCGAGCATGTAACCGAGCTGGAGCCCCATCACGGCGAGCGCAGTGGGCGCAGCGTTCTTGATGACGTGGCGGAATACGCCGGTTTCGCGCAGGCCCTTGGCCCGCAGCGCCTCGACGAAATCCTGGCTGAGGATGTCGCCGGTCAGCGCGCGCACCGTGCGGGTGACGATGCCCATCGGGATCACCGATGTCGTGATCGCCGGCAGCACCAGATATTTCAGGTGCGCCCAGTCCCAGGCCCAGGAATTGGAGCCGCTGGGCCCGGCGCCGACCGCAGGCAGCCAGTTCAGCTGCACCGAGAAGATGATGACGAGCAGCATGCCGAGCCAATAATGCGGCACCGAGACCCCGGCGATGGCGAAGGAGGTCGCGACCTTGTCGATCCAGGTCTCGCGGAAATAGCCGGCGATCAGCCCGAGCAGGATGCCCATGGTGAAGCCGATGATCGCAGCGGCGATCGCCAGCGTGACGGTGTTGCCGACCGCGCGCATAACCTCGGCGAGCACGGGGCGCCCGGTGGCGATGGAATTGCCGAGATCGCCATGGAGAGCCCGGAGCAGCCACAGCCCGAACTGCACCGGCAGCGGGCGGTCGAAGCCATAGGCGGCGCGCAGCTGCGCGGCGAGTTCCTGCGAGGCGTCGGCCGGCAGCACGGCGACCAGCGGATCGCCCGGCGTGATGTGCACAAGAAGGAAGCACACCAGCGCCACGCTGATGATGATCGGGACGACGTAGACGATGCGTCTGGCGATATAGGCAAGCACGTTGTTTCTTTCTTCCTTCTCCCCTTGTGGGAGAAGGTGGCGCGCCCAGCGCGCCGGATGAGGGGTTCTCTCCGCGTCTGACGTTGCATCGGTCGAGAGGTCCGCATCCGCGGAGAGAGAC
>NZ_JXJM01000004.1:0-1327 GCF_001593325.1 Bradyrhizobium sp. DOA1 | reverse complement strand
CCGTGGTGCCGTCACCGGCCGTGGCCGCGGTGCCCGCGAAGGCGCCGATGGTGGCGCCGAGCGTGGTGGTGCCGTTCGCCGCCGTGGTACCGCCGGCCGTGCCGCTATACAGCACGTTGCTGCTCGCCGTCGCACTGGCGAAGCTCGTCGTGCCACGCAGATCGGCCGCCGTCGCACCTGCGATCGTGGTGGAGACGTTGGACTTGGTGGAATAACCGACGGTGGTCTGCAGCGCCTGGTTGGCGATCGACTTGGCGCTGTCGATCAGCTTCTGAAGCGAGGTCAGGCCGGTGTTGGCGGCCTGCAGCACCTGCACGCCGTTGGCGATACCGTCGAGCAGGTTGTTGATGTCGCTGGCGCGGTTGTCGAGCGACTGTGCCGTGAAGAAGTTGGTGGGATTGTCCAGGGCCGAGTTGACGCTCTTGCCGGTCGACAGACGGTTCTGTGTGGTGGCGAGGAGATCGGCGGTGGACTGGAGAGATAGGAGGTTCTGGCGAACCGACGCAGAGAGAACAATACCGGACATGACTCTTACCCTTCTGGCTTACGCGTCTTCGTTCGATCGCTTCTGGATCGAGTGACGGGCACAGGGTGAGCCGACATGGCTAACAAAGGGTGAAACGAACATCGCCCGCATAAGCGCCGGTTCACCATAAGCGTCTGAAAGCGATTGCGGGATGAGACAATCGTCCTGAAATGATTGGCGTTTTTTGCCGCTTACGCTCCATTAACCATAACCGCTGGTTACTTTTTCGCCCGTCGCCTGCTCTCTCGAAACCTCGCCGGCAGACGAAAAAAAGCGGCGGGGCCGAAGCCCCGCCGCCGTGATCGTCTTGCGATGTCGTCCGCTTGTTAGCGGAGCAGCTGCAGCACGCTCTGCTGCGACTGGTTGGCCAGCGACAGCGCGGAGACCGCGATCGACTGGCGGGTCGACAGCGCCTGGCTGTTGGCCGCCTCGACGTTGGTGTCGGCCAGCGTCAGGTTGGACGAGCCGGTCTGCAGCACGTTGATCAGGTTCTTGTTGAAGTCCTGACGAACCTGCACGATCGTCAGGTTCGAGCCGAGGCTCGAGGCCTGCGAGCGCAGCGTGCTCGACGCGGCGTTCAGGTTGGTCAGCACCTTGTTGGTGGCAGCGTTGTCGATGAAGTCGACACCGCTGGTCAGCGAGGCGAGGCCCAGACCCTTGGAGTTGTAGGTCACGCCCGTGATGCTGAGGCTCGACTTTGCAGTCTCGTCGAACACCAGCTTGAGCTGGTCGCCGTTCAAGAGGTTGACACCGTTGAACGAGGAGTCCTGGGCAGTCGAGTCGATCTGCTGGAGGATGTTG
>NZ_JXJM01000003.1:0-1818 GCF_001593325.1 Bradyrhizobium sp. DOA1 | reverse complement strand
GGGCCACATCTGGGTGATCCATCGCCCGCGCTCGCTCACCGACGACGAGAAAGGCGCAAGCCTCAACCCGCCGCGCTCCAAGTGCTGCGTGTCGGCGCCGCCCGTGCTCGAATTCGACAGCGACGGGAACCTGCTGCGCTCATGGGGCGGCCCAGGCCAGGGCTATGAATGGGTCGGCCGCGAGCACGGCATCGAGGTCGACGAGCGCGGCTTCGTCTGGGTCGGCGGCAATGCCGACAACGACAACGCGATCCTGAAGTTCACGCTCGACGGCAAGTTCATCGCCCAGATCGGCAAATTCGCACCGAGCCTCGGCAGCAACGACACGACGCAGCTCGGCAAGCCGGCCGAGACCGCGATCGACAAGGAAGCGAACGAGATCTACATCGCCGACGGCTATGGTAACCGCCGCGTCATCGTGTTCGATGCGACGACGCTCGCCTACAAGCGGCATTGGGGGGCCTATGGCAACAAGCCTGACGACGCCAAGCAGCCGCCCTATGATCCCAAGGCCCCGGTTGCCCAGCAATTCGGCAATCCCGTCCACTGCGTGAAGCTCGCCAATGACGGGCTGGTCTACGTCTGCGATCGAATTAACAACCGCATCCAGGTGTTCAGGAAGGACGGCACCTTCGTGAAAGAGTTCTTCTACGAGAAGAACACGCTCGGCAACGGCGCCGTGTGGGATATCGCGATCTGGCCGGATGCGAAGCAGACCTATCTGCTCAGCGCCGACGGCGAGAACAACGAGATCCGGGTGATCAAGCGCGAGGACGGCAGCGTGGTCGGCAGCTTCGGCCATAATGGTCGCAATGCCGGGCAATTCCACTGGGTGCATGCCATGGCGATCGATGCCAAGGGTAACGTCTATACCGCCGAGGTCGACACCGGAAAGCGCATCCAGAAGTTCAAGCTGACATCGGACGCGCTCAAATAGCGCCTTAACGCATTTTGACCAAAAGTTAACCGACGGATGACGCTTCGACGCAGCGTCATCCGGCTTTAGGCGGATTGCCGCCGCCCGTGGGACAGGCTAGAGCCATCAGCCGGAACAAAGGCTCCACCCAAGAGAGCCGTCCGCATATTTGACAATGGAGGAAGTCTTTCATGATGACGACGTTCGCACGCCATACCGCCGCCTTTCTGGCCTGCGCCGCTTTCGGTTTTGCCACATCCGCCCAGGCCCAGGACAAGACCGTCAAGATCGGCGTGCTCAACGACATGTCCAGCCTCTATGCCGACATCGGCGGACCGAACTCTGTGGTCGCGATCAAGATGGCGGTCGAGGATTCCGGCCTGCTCAAGAAGGGCTGGAAGATCGAAGTCCTGAGCGGCGACCACCAGAACAAGCCTGACGTCGGCGTCAACATCGCCCGGCAGTGGATCGACAACGAAAAGGTCGACGCGATCGCGGACACGCCAAGTTCCGGCGTGGCGCTCGCGGTGAGCAACCTCGTCAAGGAGAAGAATGCGGTGCTGCTCAATTCGGGCGCGGCCACCGCGGACCTCACCGGCAAGGCCTGCACGCCGAACACGGTCTCCTACACCTACGACACCTACATGCTCGCCAATGGCACCGGCAAGGCGCTGACCAAGGCCGGCGGCGACAGCTGGTTCTTCCTGACTGCCGACTACGCCTTCGGTCATGCGCTGGAGCGCGACACCGGCGCGGTCGTCACTGCCAATGGCGGCAAGCTGCTCGGTGGTGTCAAGCACCCGCTCAACACCGCGGACTTCTCGTCCTTCCTGCTTCAGGCGCAATCGTCGAAGGCCAAGATCATCGGCCTCGCCAACGCCGGCGGCGACACCACCAACGCC
>NZ_JXJM01000002.1:0-1971 GCF_001593325.1 Bradyrhizobium sp. DOA1 | reverse complement strand
TCGGCGACGTCGTCGAACTCATCAACACCATCGCTGGCCAGACCAACCTGTTGGCGCTGAACGCGACGATCGAGGCGGCGCGCGCCGGCGAGGCCGGCCGCGGCTTCGCCGTGGTGGCTTCCGAGGTGAAGGCGCTCGCCGAGCAGACGGCGAAGGCGACGGGCGAGATCGGCCAGCAGATTTCCGGCATCCAGGCCGCGACCAACGACTCGGTTGGTGCCATCAAGGAGATCTCCTCGACCATCGAGCGTCTGTCGGAAATCTCTTCGGCGATTGCGGCCGCGGTGGAAGAGCAGGGCGCGGCGACCCAGGAGATCGCTCGCAACGTGCAGCAGGCGGCGCAGGGCACCCAGCAGGTCTCCTCCAACATCACCGACGTGCAGCGCGGCGCGACTGAGACCGGCACGGCTTCCTCGCAGGTGCTGTCGGCAGCACAGATGCTGTCGAACGACTCGAACAGGCTGAAGAGCGAGGTCAGCAAGTTCCTGACCAACGTACGCGCAGCCTAGCGCGGCGTAACTCAGACAGAGCGTCTTGAGGAGAGAGCGGCGCCAATGCGCCGCTCTCGTCGTGCTTAGGTGTGCTGCGCGTGGGCCGAGTCGACTTGTCGCAGTAGAAGCACGGGGCGTTCCCGGCGGCATCTCCGTAGCAGTGCGGAGCACGCGCTAAAGTTTCGATCATGTGTGATCAGTATCGAAGTGGGGTCGTGGTCGGCGCGCGGCTGGGTGAACTCGCGTCCGTGCGCAACCGATGTACCGGCAACTTTTGTAGTCATTGCCTTTGGGGTGGTCATGTCTTGGATCAACAACGTTCGCATCTCGGTCAAGGTTTCTGCTGTATTCATAGCGATCTGTTTGGTTGTCGCTGGCAGCACGGGGGCGATCTACAATTCGCTGAGCGTGATGAACTCGACGGCAAGAATGACGGTCCACACCTACGAGGTCCTCGAGGAGCTCTCCAAAGTCGTCGGCGCCATGGTCAATGCGGAAACCGGCGTGCGCGGCTACCTGGTGTCGGCCGATCCCGCTTTCCTCGGGCCCTACGAGAGCGGACAGAAGGAGTTTCAGGCCGCGACGACGAAGGTCGGCAGCCTGACCTCGGACAATGCCGCTCAGCAAAAACGCCTTGAGCGCGTGAAAGCGTTCGCCGGCGACTGGATGGCCAATGTCGCGCACCGCGAAATCACACTGATGAAGGATCCCGCAACCCAGTCGAAGGCCCGTGAGCTCGAGGCTTCTGGCGCTGGCAAGAAGGCGATGGATGGCCTCCGGGCGGTTGTGCAGGAGATGGATGCAGAAGAGCGGTCGCTCTTGTCGGTGCGGGGTGCCGCTGCCGCGTCTGCCTCGAGCAACGCGACATTGTCCATGTTGATCGGCGGCGTCGTCACCCTGCTGTTGTCGCTCGCCGGCGCCTTCGGCGTTGCCTTTGCGGTCACCCGGCCCATCCAGCGCATCACCACCGAGATGGGGGTACTTGCGAAGGGCGACACTTCGGTAACGATATCGGCGACTGAGCGCAAGGACGAGATTGGCGAGATGGCCCAGGCGGTTCAGGTGTTCAAGACCAATGCGATCGAGGTCGAGCGGCTCAAGGCGGAGCAGGTCGAAGTCGAGCGACGGAATGCCGAACAACGCAAGCACGACATGATCAGGCTTGCGGATGACTTCGAGAACGCCGTCGGCCAGATCATCGGAACGGTGTCGTCTGCTTCGACCCAGCTCGAATCATCGGCCACGACGCTTACGGGCACCGCCGAGCGCTCCCAGAAGCTGGCGACCACCGTCGCCGGAGCTTCGGAGGAAGCCTCGACCAACGTGCAGTCGGTGGCGTCGGCGACCGAGGAGATGGCCTCATCGGTGGGAGAGATCAGCCGTCAGGTGCAAGAGTCCGCCCGGATGGCCGGCGATGCCGTCGGTCAGGCGCGCGCCACCACCGAGCGCGTCAGCGAGCTCTCCAAGGCAGCTGCCCGCA